>CAWGTM010000040.1:0-336483 GCA_963825445.1 uncultured Actinomycetota bacterium | reverse complement strand
CTGCAGGCGCGGCGGAGCGAGCTCGACGCGCTCACCCAGTTCGCCGAGGCCGTCCTTCCGCTCACCGAGGCGGCCGCCAGCCCCACGCCGCTCGCCCAGATCCGGCGTTCCGAGGAGATCGTCGTCAACGGTCTGCCCGCGCGGCGCGAGCCGCAGGCGGACGACACGACGGAGACGGAGGTCCCTCTCGAACGCCAATACTGAAAAATTTGGCGCAAATCCTTGCCTACCCCGAGTGATCCCGACTGTGGACGATATGTCCGTTGTGGAGTGTTCATCGAGCGTTAACCACGGATAACCACATACTGTGGAGGTGTCGTCGCTGGCAGCGGACAGTAGGCGACGTGTGGTGTGGTTCACATAATGGTGTGTAGTCGGGCGTGCCGTTTCGAGAAGGCCGACCGGCGAGCTTGGTGAACCTACTAACGTGTGCACCCGTGACCGCGACCCGCGATCGCCGGAGCGATCCTGACCTAGACGCCGAGCTGGCGTGGGACGAGCGTCCGATCATTGGCACTTTTCGTGGAGTGCCGTGGTGGGCTGCCGTCGTCTCGGCTTCGGCGTGGCGGCTGTCGCCGCCTTCATCGACATGCAGCGAGCAGGACACGCTCGGGCAGATCTACCAGGTCGGATACCTGGTGGGATGCGTGGCGGCCGTGTGTCTGGTCCGCCGCCACAGTCTGTTCGGGCCGATGGTGCAGCCGCCGCTGGTGTTCGCGGTCACCGCGATCGGTGCGTACGTGTTCCTCGGCCCGCCGTCCAACGGTGGCCTGAAGCAGTTGATCTTCTCCGTGGCGATCCCGCTGACCAGCAACTTCCTGACCATGGCCACCGCAACCGGCGTCACCGTGGCGATCGGGCTGTTCCGCCTGTGGCGGGAGCGCGACCCGAACCCGAGAGGTCCGCCCGAGCCGCACACGCGACCGTGACCCCGAGAGCCGCTCCGACGACGACCACGCGAGCGCCCGCGCCGCGAGCGCCCGGCCGCTCCGCCCCGCCAGCCCCGCACCCGCGACCCGGACGCCGGACGAGCAGCCACCCCCACGCCGCAATCCCCGCCCCGCCCGCGGTGAAGCCCGCCCAGAGCGAGCCCCCCGCGACCGAGGCACCCCCCGCGGCGAACCCCGCCCGGAACGAGCAGCCCGCGGCCGCTCCCGCCAACCAGAGTCCCCAAGGCAACCCCGCGAGCGGGAAACCCCAGAACGCCGCCCCCGCGGCGACGAGCCGCCCCCACGCAGGGAAAACCCCCGCGGCTCCCAACCCCGCCCCCGCCGCCGCCCTCCCGAGGACCCATACCGCTAGGCCCAGCGCACGATGACCGTTCCGGTCGCGCATGGTGACCGTTCCGCTAGGTCATGACGACCGCCTCGCGCCGCCGAGTAGCCGTTCAGACCCGGCGAGTCGGCCATTCAGGTACGGCGAGTTGGCCACTCAGGTACGGCGAGTTGGGCGTTCAGGTACGCCGAGTTGGCCATTCAGGTACGCCGTGCCGGGCTCTCGTGCATAGCGAGGCCCCCCTTGCGCGGGGCCGTCTCAGCGGCTCAGATCGCCCCGTCAGACCGTGCCATTGACAGCCTCAAGCCTGTGGAGAACTCCCGCTCAGCGCGGTTCTTGCCGGTACCCGCCGATAGACTGGACTCGGGGCCGCCCCCCGGAGTGGGTGGGGGCTGCGTCAACGGTAGAGCGATTTCCGCAGCTTTGCGCCCGAGCTGGTAGCCACGGTGCCGAGCCCAACCGGTGGGCGCGTTTCAGCAGCCCACCGCTACCGGCAGGCAGTGGAACAGAGCGTCAGCGGACGCTGCTCTTCAGCGCCTGACGGAGTTCGCGCGGGAGGGCGAAGGCCACCTTCTCGTTGGCGGTCGTCACTTCCTGCACCTCGGCCCAGCCGCGGTCCGCGAGCCACGCCAGCAGGTCCATCACCAGGATGTCCGGCACGGACGCGCCGCTGGTCACGCCGACCGTGGAAACGCCCTCCAGCCAGGACTCGTCCACCTCGCGGGCGTAGTCGATCAGGTAGGAAGCCCGAGCGCCGGCCTGCAGCGCCACCTCGACCAGCCGCTTCGAGTTCGACGAGTTCTGCGAGCCCACCACCAGCACCAGGTCGCACTCCGGCGCCATCGCCTTCACGGCCACCTGGCGGTTCTGCGTGGCGTAGCAGATGTCGTCACTGGGCGGATCCTGAAGCGACGGGAACCGCGCCTTCAGCTGGTTCACCCGCACCATCGTCTCGTCGACCGACAGCGTGGTCTGCGACAGCCACACCACCTTCGACGGGTCACGGACCTCGACCGTGGCCGCGTCCTCGGCCGTGTCCACGAGCTGCACGTGCGAGGGGGCCTCACCGGCGGTGCCCTCGACCTCCTCGTGGCCCTCGTGGCCGATCAGCAGGATGTCGTAGTCGTCGCGGGCGAAGCGCTTGGCCTCCATGTGGACCTTGGTCACCAGCGGGCACGTCGCGTCGATGGTCCGCAGCTCACGGGCGGCCGCCTGCTCGTGCACGGCGGGCGACACGCCGTGCGCGGAGAACACCACGAGCGCGCCCTCGGGCACCTCGTCGGCCTCGTCGACGAAGATCGCGCCGCGCTCGGTCAGCGTCTCGACCACGTGCTTGTTGTGCACGATCTCCTTGCGCACGTAGACCGGCGCGCCCGTAGGTCTCCAACGCCTTCTCGACGGTCACCACGGCCCGGTCCACCCCGGCGCAGTACCCGCGCGGCTTGGCCAGCAGAACTCGCTTGGTCATGCTTCCCAGAGTACGTACCGGACTCCTCAGTAGGCAGATCGGCTGGACTGAGGCAGGCTATGGGCCATGAAGTCACTCCCGCTCCCGCTGCGGGTAGCGGCCGGGCTCGCCGTCACCGCCGTGGAACAGGCCCGCACCCTGCCCGACCAAGCTCGCCGGACTGCCGGTCACCGTGGCCAGCCAGGCCCTGCAGGTCTCCATGCGTGTCCAGCAGCAGGTCACTGAGCTGGCGATTCGCGGCGACGAGGTGCTCTCCAACCTCCGCCCGGTCGAGGAGACACCGGAGTGGGCGACGTTCGACGAGGACGTCGACGACGACAAGTTCGACTTCAGCCGCCCGTCGGCGTTCGACCGCGTCGAGCAGTGTCGAAGACGAGGACGTGACGGAAGACACGGCCGAGGACCGGCTGAACGGCCACCGCGGCGACCTGGCCGAGGAGTACGGCACGGAGACCGAGTCCGACCCGTGGAGCCAGGAGGAGCAGGCCATCGCCGAGGAGGCCGGCGTCGCTGACCGGCGGCCTGCCCGAGTCGGAGAACTACGACGACCTGTCGCTGCCGCAGCTGCGTGCCCGCCTGCGCCGCTTCTCCGCGACGAGCTGGCCGAACTGCTCGACTACGAGAAGGCGAACGGCAACCGCCCGTCGTTCGTGGGCATGCTGACCCGTCGCATCGCCACGGTCCGCGACCAGCAGTGACCGAGCCGACCACCAGCCCCGAGCAGCCGTGGCCGGTACGGACGGTCTCCCGCAAGATCGGCGAGTGGATCAACCGCCTCGGTGACATCTGGGTCGAGGGTCAGGTCACGCAGATCTCCAACCGGCCGGGCACCGGCACCGCGTTCCTCACGCTGCGCGACCCGGCGGCCGACGTGTCGATGACCGTCACGTGCGCCAACCGGTTGCTGCGCGAACCAGCCGCCGCTGACCGACGGCACCCGCGTGATCCTGCACGCGAAGCCCACGTTCTTCATCGGCCGGGGCACGATCAGCCTCCGCGCCGACGAGATCCGCGCGGTCGGCATCGGCCAACTGCTCGCGAGGATCGAACGACTGCGCAAGCTCCTGGCCGCCGAAGGCCTGTTCGACCCGCGGCGCAAGAGGCGGCCGCCGTTCCTGCCGCACACCGTCGGGCTGATCACCGGTCGCGCCTCGGCCGCCGAACGAGACGTGCTGGTCAACGCCCGCGCCCGCTGGCCGGCCGTGCGGTTCCGCGTGGAGAACGTCGCCGTGCAGGGCGCGCTCGCCGTGCCGCAGATCGTCGACGCACTGTGCGCTTTGGACCGCGACAAGAACGTCCAGGTCATCGTGATCGCGCGGGGCGGCGGCAGCGTCGAGGACCTGCTGCCGTTCTCCGACGAGACACTGCTGCGCGCGGTCTCGGACTGCCGCACCCCGGTGCTGAGCGCCATCGGGCATGAACAGGACACGCCGCTGCTCGATCACGTGGCCGACCTCCGCTGCTCGACGCCGACCGACGCCGGCAAGCGCGTCGTGCCCGACATCGCCGAGGAAACCGCCAGGGTCGCCAGCTGCGCGACCGCGCGCGACGGGCGTTGCACGGATGGGTGGATCGTGAACGTCGACTGCTCGACCAGTTGCGCAGCAGGCCGGTGCTGGCCGATCCCGTCACGCCGCTGGAACAACGGCGTGCGCAGGTCAGCACCCTTGTGGAGCGACACGAGGCGCGCGGTCACCGCCCGGCTTGCCACGGAGCGGGCCGCGCTCGACCACACAAAAGCCCGCTTGACGACGCTGGGACCAGCAGCCACGCTTGCCCGCGGATACGCGGTCGTGCAGTGGGTCGACGCCGATGGGACACCCGCGAGTGCTCCGCTCGACGGCAGAGGCGCCTGGCGGGACCCTGCTGCGGGTTCGCGTCTCGGACGGTGCGGTGCACGCGACCGTGTCCGCCAGGGGCGACGAGCGCGGAGGTAACGGTGCCGACAGCGGAACGTGAACCGACCTTCCTGCCGATGACCATCGACGCCACGCACACGGTCGCGCGGGCCATCGTGCTTCACCCGCGTTACGCGCTCCTGCCGACGTCGTCGGCCGCCGCGCCAGGGAAGCCGACGCGGCCGCGGCCGAATGCTGGACGGCGCTGCTCGCCGGCTGCGACGCGCCCGGCTGCCGGTCCCTGCCGGTACCGCTGCGCGCACTGTCCGAGGCGACGTCCGACTACGCCGGCATGCGCTGGTGGCTCGGCCGGGGCTCGCAGCACCGGCAGCGAGTGGGCCGCGCGCTGGAGCGCATCGAGGAAGCGGTCGCCGAACGGGACGGCGCCGACTTCGCGGAGGCGTTCGTCGGATATGACCAAGCGGTCGCCGCCGCACTGGTGAACGCGCACAGTGAGCCGGAGACCCGTAGCATCGAGCCGGTGAGCGCAGACCTCGACTACGAGCAGGCCCGAGACGAACTGGCGGAGGTGGTGGCCAAACTGGAGGCGGGCGGCCTGTCCCTCGAGGACTCCCTGGCGCTGTGGGAACGCGGCGAGGCTCTGGCCAAGATCTGCGACCGCCACCTGGCCGGCGCGAAGGAACGCATCGAGTCAGCCCTGGCCAAGGCGGAGTCCGACACCGCTTGACACGCGGACCAGCCCAAACTTGCCTGCGCTGGCCCAGCCCAGCCGAGTTGTCCACACCTGGCGGCCTTGCCCACAAGCAAGATCCACATCCTCGGGTCTGTCGGTGGGCGCCGGTAGACTGGAACAGGGCCGCCCCCGGGATCGGGTGGGGGCTGCGTCGCGCGCGAGGCTCGTGATCTTGAAAGGTTCTGAGCTGCGGGTTGACGCCATCTGGGGCTGAACCTTTCAAGCCCGCGAGGTCGCGCGGTTCCAGCCGGGGTGCGCGATCGGAGCTTCCCGGGCGGCCGCACGACTTTTGCGGCTGGGCCGCGCCGAGAGCGCTGCCGTTCAGTGCGCTCGCAGGTGAGTTTTGAGCCGCCGCCCAGGTGCGACGTGCCCGAGTGACCGATTGCTCGCGTGAGCTGGGCCCGGAGTCGGGTGGCTAGGCGCCCGTGAAGGTGGGCGTTCGCTTCGTCACGAAGGCGTCCACCGCTTCCCGGTGATCGGCCGTCCCGCCGAGAACGGCCTGGCCCGCGTCCTCCGTGGCCAGCGCCCGCTCCAGGTCCGCCCCCGCGGCCGTCAGCAGAGCTTCCTTGATCTTGCCGTACCCGGTGGTCGGGCCGGCCGCCATGCGCGCGGCCAGATCCTGCGCCTCCGACAGCGCCGTCCCGTCCGCCACCACGGAGTCACCATGCCGATCTCCAGAGCGCGCGGCGCGGGCACCGGCTTCGCGAGCAGCATCAGTTCCATCGCACGGCCGTAGCCGATCAGCCGGGGCAGCGTCCACGACGCACCCGAGTCCGCGGTCAGTCCGATCGTCGCGAAGGCCATCAGGAACTTCGCCGACTCGGCCGCGATCCGCAGGTCACAGGCGTACGCGAACGACGCCCCCGCACCGGCCGCCATGCCGTTCACCGCGGCGATCACCGGCTTCGGCATCCCCGTGATGGCCCGCACGATCGGGTTGTAGTGCTCGGCCACCGTGCGGAACGGCTGCGGGTCGTCGGCGCGCAGCGCGGCCACGTGCTCCTTCAGGTCCTGCCCGGCGCAGAACGCCTTGCCGGCACCGGTCAGCACCACCGCCCGCACCGCGGAGTCCGAAGCCACGGACGACAAAGCGGCCAGCAGCTCCTCCTTCAGCCGCACGGTCAGCGAGTTGAACGCGTCCGGGCGGTTGAGGGTCAGCGTGCACACGCCTTCGCGCGTGTCGACCAACAGCGGCGAATCGGTCACCGGGGACTCCTATGCGGTTGAGCGGGTGCGGGCACCCCTGGTCAGGCAGTCGGACAGAAAAGTCTCGGCGGCGGGCGCCAGCCGCGCCGTGTGTTCGTCGAAGAACGCGGCGGCCGCGGTGCCCGGCCAGGTGGCCGGCAGCAGCGTCGACGGCAGTCCGGGATCGCGGAACAGGAACTTCCGCCACGCGTGCAGCAACTGCTGCGACGCGGCGAACGCGGCGGCCGGCTCCGAACCGTCCACTGCGGACACCCTCGGTAGCCACTCGGTCACGAAGGCCTCGTAGTCCGCGCCGAGCGTGTCGAGGTCCCACGCCCGCGCGGCGAGCGAGGCGTCCTCGCCGTCGTGTGTCCCGTGGAACAGCCGGGCCTGGACGCCGTCGAGCGCGTCGGGCAGCTCGGCCGACGGGCGGGGCGCCACCCACGTGGTCGGTCCGAGCGGGCCGTAGCCGAGCAGCCGCAATGACGAGTCCAGCCGCTCACGTACGCCTCGGCTCGGCACCTCCTCGAGCGCCAGCACGTGCCACCGTCCATCCCAAGTGGAGGGTCGGGTGCGGTAGATCCGGGCGGCAGCCTCGTCGAGACGCCGCTCGGCGCGCCCGGTCAACGCGTAGCCGGGGCCGTCGGCCAGCCGCACCGCCCGCAGCCAGTCCTGTCGCACCATTCTGGACACAGCCGTACGAATTGCCGGCGCCTCGAAGCCGAGCGGCTCGAGCAGACGCACGAGAGCGGCGATGGTGGCCGCGCCACCACGCGCTCTGAGGTAGCTGCCGTAGACATCGAACAGCGCGGACCTGGCTCGCACGATTTCCGAGTCTATGCCCCGCGCCGGTGGGTCCCGAACGCCATAACGGCCGGTCATCGACACGCAGTTGATCGGTTCGATTTCACGGCCGAGATGCCATAGGGGAGAATGTGACGGTCTTCGGCTGGTTGGGTCCGGCCGGAGTGGCAGGCTATGACGGAGGGAGCACGCTATGGCGGCCATGAAGCCCCGGACCGGTGACGGTCCCCTCGAGGTGACCAAGGAGGGTCGGGGCATCGTGATGCGCGTCCCACTGGAGGGTGGTGGGCGCCTCGTCGTCGAGATGTCGGCAGAGGAGGCCAGCGCCCTCGGGGACGCGTTGAAGGACGTAGCGGGCTGATCCTGTCCAGAGTGGAGGGGCTGGTCCGCGTTCCGTCGAGTATGGAGGTCTGGTGACTTCGGTGCCCGCGATACCGACAGCTCTTCCCGCTATAGAGGTGCACACCACGGCTCGGCGGGCCACACCGCTGGCCGTGGTGTGTCGCGCCGGGGACCCCACACCCGTGTCGGCTCGGGGGGACGAGCTGACCGACGAGTGGATGTCCGCCGTGGCGCTCACGGGCAAGGCCGGCGAGGTGCAGGCCGGCCCCGAAGGCTCGGCCGTGCGCTGGGTCGCCGGGATCGGCGACGGTGCGCCCGCCCAGTGGCGAACGGCGGGTGCCGCGCTCGCCAGGGCGCTCAACGCGCGGCTCGCGAGCGACACCGACGCCGGTCGGCCCACCGACCGGTCCGTGCAACTCGAGCTGCCGGCCGACGCCGGCTCGGCCGAGGTAACGGAGCTGGTCCGCGGGTTACGTCTCGGTGGCTACCGGTTCACGGTCACCAACACCGAAGCCAAGCCGACCGTCCGCTCGATCCGGCTGGTGGCCGACCGCGCGGCCGAGTTGGACGAGTCGATCCGACGGTCCACCGTGTTGTCCAAGGCCACGGCACTTGCCAGGGACCTCGCGAACTCCCCGTCCAACGTCAAGGGACCGGCCTGGCTCGCGCGCACGGCCACCAAGACGGCCGGCACCACGCCGGGCGTCTCGGTCACCGTCCGGGACGAGAACTGGCTGGCGGAGAACGGGTTCGGCGGCGTGCTGGCCGTCGGCGGCGGTTCGAGCCGTCCGCCGCGGCTGATCGAGCTGAGCTGGAAGCCCCGGGCCCGCATGCCGCACATCGTGCTGGTGGGCAAGGGCATCACGTTCGATACGGGCGGCATCTCCATCAAGCCGGCCGAGGGCATGCACCTGATGCGTACCGACATGTCCGGCGGCGCCGCGGTGATCGGGGCGATCGAGGCCATCGCGACGCTCGGGCTGGACGTCCGGGTCACCGGACTCGTGCCGTGTGCGGAGAATCACGTGTCCGGGTCCGCCTACCGGCCGGGCGACATCGTGCGCCACTACGGCGGCCGCACGACGGAGGTCACGAACACCGACGCCGAGGGCCGGATGGTGATGGCCGACGCCATCGCCTGGGCCGCCCATCGGCTCACCCCCGACCTGATCGTCGACGTGGCCACGCTGACCGGCGCCATGAAGATCTCCCTCGGACTGCGCACGGGCGGCCTGTTCGCGAGTTCCGACGAGGTGGCGGACCGCGTGCTCGCGGCCGGCGACCAGGCGGGCGAACGCTGGTGGCGGATGCCGCTCGGCTCCGACACCGACACGGTGGACGCCGAGTTCGCGGATTCGGTCCGCAGCGAGATCGCCGACGTGCGGCAGTGCCCACCAGGCCCGGGCGGCATCGCGGCGGCCATGTTCCTGCGGGAGTTCACCTCCGGCCTGCCGTGGGCGCACCTGGACATCGCGGGCCCGGCCCGCGCGGACCGGGTCTACGACGAGGTGACCCCGGGCGCGACGGGCTTCGCGGCCCGAACCCTGGTGGAACTGGTCTCGGCGTACCAGGCCTAGGCGGGTTGGTCTTCCCGCTGTCGCCGGTTTCCTTCTTGGCGTTCCCGCTCGCGGCGACTGTAGGTCGCCTTGCGGACGGTCTCCTCGTCTTCCGGGCTCGACCCGGGCGCACCGGCGACGACCCCGACCGAACTGGCCACGCCCCAGTGTCTGCGCGAGATAGCCGCTGTCGATCAGGACGACCGCCGCGAGTAGCGCGAGCGAACAGGATCGCTACATGCACGCCACCCCGATCGCCAGCGTGGTCGCCGTGGAAACGTTGTACATCAGGGCCTTGCGACGCTCGGCAGTCTCGGAAGGCCGGTCCCACAGGTGGTTGTACACCATCAACCACACGACCATGACCACGATGGCGACTACCGTGATCCGGCCAGCCGCAGCGGGGACAGCGCGTCCGCGAGCTTCCAGAACGAACTGGTGATGACGCCGTAGGCGGCGGTCCCGGCCGCCGCCGCGGTGGCGCCCGCCAGGTGCGGCACAAGCCGCCACGGTCGGTTGTCCCGCACCATCCCGGCCAGCAGTCGCAGCCGGCCGCGCAGCCCGGCCAGCGCGAGGTGTCCGCCGGATATCCGCTGCGTCGGGGCCAGCGCCTCACGCAACCGTGTCGCCACTCCCCGTCCGCCGTGATCTCCGTCGATCCCGAGCCGCTGCGACACCAACTGCCGCACCACGCGGGTCATCAGCGCCCGTGGCCGGCGACGCACCAGGACGGCGCCGAGCGCGGGCAGCGAGATCATCGCGACACCGTGCGCCACATCGATGCCCGCGACGACGGGTTTCCTCCCCGCGCGTCGGGGCAGATCGGTAATCAGGACGAGCAGGCCCCAGCCCCGGTCCTGCCGGCCAAACACGAGGCTCGCGCTTAGCGTGGCTGCGTGATCACACAGAGCGACAACTCGTGGACGAGGGTCCTACTCACCTCAGTGCTGTCGCAGTACTAGGCCGCCGCGGACATGCGTGCGTACTGGGGCCGCGGCCGCGAGGTGCGAGCCGCGAACACCCTGTCGAAGATGGCGAACTTCAGCACGAACACCGGACCGCTGGCCGCCAGGTAGCTGATCGTCAGCAGGAGCGCCCGCCAGCCCTGGTCGGTGATCATGGGGCCCAGGAGCGTCTCGGTGGCCGTGGTCAGGCCGATGGACGCCAGGCCGCCGATCACCGTGACCGTCAGGTACGTGGTCAGCTGGTTGCGCAGCTGGCCGGGATCGGTGTTGCGCCACGCCCAGTACCGGACCATCAGGAAGTGCGGCACCGAACCGGCCAGGAACGCGATCGTGCTGGCCGTGGTGGCGTCCGTGTCGGTCAGGCCGTAGACGGCGAGCAGCACCACCTGGCTGATCCCCGTGGCGATCGCCGAAGCCACCGAGAAACGGGCAAGACGGATGCGGAGCCGTCCGCTCGTCTCGGGTGCTGTCATCGCCATGCCAGTCAAATTAATGGCAGCCGACTGAACCCGCTCTCAGGAATGACCCTGAGCTTTCCCCCTATCGAGTGGTTACCGACCTGTAGACCTCGACGGTCTGTTCCGCCATCGCTGACCAGGAGAAATCGGCCACCGCGCGCTCGCGGCCGGCCGCTCCCATGGCCCGCGCACGGGCGGGATCGGACAGCAGCGAATTGATCGCGCTGGTCAGCCCCACACGGAACGTGGACTCGTCGGAAGGCGAGTAGTGCACGAGCAACCCTGTGGTGCCGTCCACCACCACCTCCGGGATGCCCCCTACGTCGGACGCGACGACCGCCGCGCCGCACGCCATGGCTTCGAGGTTCACGATGCCCAGCGGCTCGTACACCGACGGGCACACGAACACCGTCGCGTGGCTCAGGAACTGCCGCACCTCGGCCGGCTGGAGCATCTTCTGGATCCAGAACACGCCATCGCGAGAAGCGGCGAGCGCGGCCACCGCGGCCGCCGTCTCCTCCGCGATCTCCGGAGTGTCCGGCGCCCCCGCGCACAGCACGAGTTGCGCGGACGGGTCGATCTCGTGGGCGGCGGCGATCAGGTGTCCCACGCCCTTCTGCCGGGTGATCCGCCCGACGAACACCACGGTCGGCCGGGACGGGTCGACGCCGTAGTGCGCGAGCGCGTCCGTCTCGGTCACCGGGTGGTAGGCGGTCGAGTCGATGCCGTTGCGCACCACACGCACCCGGGCGGGGTCGAGCGACGGGTAGCAGTCGAGCACGTCGGCCCGCATGCCGTCGCTCACGGCGATGATCGCGTCCGCCGACTCGTAGGCCGTCCGCTCCACCCACGATGACAGTCGATAGCCGCCGCCCAGCTGTTCGGCCTTCCACGGCCGCCGCGGCTCGAGCGAGTGGGCGGTGATCACGTGCGGCACGTCGTACAGGATCTTCGCGAGGTGCCCCGCGTGGTTGGCGTACCAGGTGTGCGAGTGGACGAGATCCACCCCGTCGACGGCCGCCGTGATCGACAGGTCGGCCGACAATGTCCGTAATGCCTGGTTCGCCTGCTCCAGCCCGGGCGCCGGATTGTGGGAGTGAATCCCCTCACCCGAGCGTGGCGCGCCGAAGCAGTGGACGTCGACATCCACGAGTTCTCTCAGCTGTGGCACCAGAAACTCGACGTGGACGCCGGCGCCGCCGTAGACCTCGGGCGGGAACTCACGGGTCAACAAGCCAATACGCACGCGTGCCAAGGTAGCCGTGATCAGTGGCGCGCGGTTAGGGTCAGCACGTGAAGGGGCAGCCACATGTGCTCGCCATCGTGCTCGCAGGTGGTGAGGGAAAGCGGTTGTGGCCGCTGACCGCGGACCGGGCCAAGCCCGCCGTCCCGTTCGGTGGCAACTACCGCTTGATCGACTTCGTCCTGTCCAACCTGGTGAACGCCGGTTTTCACCGACTGTGCGTGCTCACCCAGTACAAGTCCCACTCGCTGGACAAACACATCTCCACGACGTGGCGGCTCTCCAGCGTCCTCGGGCAGTACATCACTCCCGTGCCGGCGCAACAGCGGCTCGGCCCGCGCTGGTACACCGGTAGCGCCGACGCGATCTTCCAGTCGCTGAACCTGGTGTACGACGAGCGGCCGGACCACATCGTGGTGTTCGGCGCCGACCACGTGTACCGCATGGACCCGTCGCAGATGGTGGAGCAGCACGTCGACCAGGGCGCCGGTGTGACGGTCGCCGGGATCCGGGTGCCGCGCAACGAGGCCAAGGCCTTCGGCTGCATCGACTCCGACGCGCAGGGCCGGATCACCCGGTTCCTGGAGAAGCCGGCCGAGCCGCCGCACGTGCCGGACGACCCGGACGTCACGTTCGCGTCCATGGGCAACTACGTGTTCCGCACGGACGTGCTCCTCGAGGCGCTGCGGGCCGACGCGGTCGACCCGGCGTCCATGCACGACATGGGCGGCGACATCATCCCCATGCTGGTGAACGACGGCCAGGCCCAGGTCTACGACTTCGACGACAACGAGGTCCCCGGCGCCGCCGAACGCGACCGCGGCTACTGGCGCGACGTGGGAACGCTCGACGCCTACTACGACTCGCACATGGACCTCGTGTCCGTGCACCCGGTGTTCAACCTCTACAACCACCGCTGGCCCATCCGCACGGCCACCCCGCCGCTGCCGCCCGCCAAGTTCGTGAACACCGGCTCGGCCGTCGAGTCGATCGTCGGGCCGGGCACGATCATCTCCGGCTCGTCGGTCAGCGACTCGGTGATCAGCTCGGACGTGATGATCGAGGACGGCGCCACCGTGGAGGGCAGCGTGCTGCTGCCCGGCGTCCGGGTCGGCAAGGGTGCGGTCGTGCGCCGGGCCATCCTCGACAAGAACGTGTCCGTGCTCGACGGCGCCCAGATCGGCGTCGACCTGGCGGCCGATCGCGAACGGTTCACGGTCAGCGCGGGTGGCGTGGTGGTGCTCGGCAAGGGCGAACGCGTGGAGTAGCACCGGTAACGGTTCGTCCGAAACGGCTCCCGCGTGACCGGCGCGGGCATACCGTTGACCCATGCAGCCCGAACAGCCGCCAGACCCGTACCAGTCGGTGTGGCAGATGTCGCAGGTCGGCGCCGGGGGTAAACGCCGGTTCCGCGACCTCAGGCTGGTCAGCGGCCTGATCGGCGGGTTCCTGATGTTCCTGCCGTTCGGGCTGATCTCGTCGGTCATCTGGGGCTGGTGGGGCGGCGGCGACGCCCAACGGGAGCGGCGTCGGCTGGGCGTTCACCCTCGTCGGGTTGGCCGCCGGCATGGTGGTGGGCGGCGTGGTCGCCAGCTCCGAGAGCTAGAGGGCGCGCGAGCAGGGCTTGGCGGCGCCCGCCGCGCCGACACCGCCAGGAACCACCTCGATCACGACGGGCATCCACCGACCCTGCTCGCGCGCCTCAGGCGACCTTCGCGGCGACCAGCAGGCCGTCGCCCAGTGGGAGCAGCATCGGGACCAGGCGGTCGTCGTCGCGGACAGCCCTCGCCACCTCGCGCAGTGCCACGGTCTCGGCGTCGCGCTTCGCCGGGTTCGCCACGTTCCCCGACAGCAGCACGCTGTTGAGCGCGATCACCCCGCCCGGACGCAGCAGCCGCACGCCCTGCTCGTGGTAGGTCGGGTACTCGGCCTTCGCGGCGTCGACGAACAGCAGGTCGTAGGCCTCTTCGGTGAGCCGCGGCAGCACGTCCAGGGCCCGGCCCATGATCAGCCGGGTGCGACCGGGACCGAACCCGGCGTCGGCGAACGCGCGCTTCGCCACACCCTGCGGCTCCGGGTCGACGTCGATGGACGTGAGCACGCCGTCGGGGGTCATGCCACGCAGCAGGTACAGGCCGCTCACGCCGGCGCCTGTCCCGACCTCGACCACGGTCTTCGCCCGCAGCGCGGTAGCGAGGAACCGCAGCGCCGCGCCGCCACCGGCGGACACGGGCACGCTGCCCAGCCGCACACCGCGAGCGCGTGCCGAGGCCAGCGTGTCGTCCTCGGTCAGGTAGCCCTCGACATAGGCGTCGAGGGCGTCCGAGTCGATCGTCGGCGTATCGGAGGCCACAAGGTGTGAGATTAGCGTTGTCCGGGTAGAAAACGGGGCAAGAGGCCCACCAATGGGGGTGCCGTCGATTTCTCAGGCGGCTCTCAGCCGACTCTCACTACGTTCACATCGTGGTCGAGCAGTATCCATTTCAACGGTGAGAGCCGGCGGCACCGGAACAGCTGGAGCCGCACAGGCGGGGGTGGGAACACGATGAGCACGGTCGACGTTGAACGAAGCAGTGGGTCACCGAAGCCTGAGGAGGTGGCGACCCCCACGATGACACAGTCGACCGCCACGATCGTGGCCGAGCCGGTTCAGCTCGACGAGGAGTCCGCCTGGACGCCGCCGTCGTGGGACGAGGTCGTGCGTGAGCACGCCGACCGTGTCTACCGCCTTGCGTACCGGCTGACCGGTAACGCACACGACGCCGAGGACCTCACCCAGGAGACGTTCATCCGGGTGTTCCGCTCCCTCGCCAACTACAAGCCCGGCACGTTCGAGGGCTGGCTGCACCGCATCACCACCAACCTGTTCCTGGACATGGCGCGCCGCCGGTCGCGGCTGCGCATGGAAGGGCTCCCCGAGGACACCGACCGGCTGGCCGGCGACGACCCGAGCCCGGAGCAGGTCTATGTCGAGACCCACCTCGACCCCGACCTGCAGGCCGCGCTCGACGAGCTGCCCCCGGAGTTCCGGGCCGCCGTCGTCCTCTGTGACGTGGAAGGCCTGTCGTACGAGGAGATCGGTGCCACCCTCGGGGTCAAGTTGGGTACTGTTCGCAGCAGGATCCACCGGGGACGCCAGGCGCTGCGTGCGTCGCTCGAGCGTCGCCGTGAACTCGTACGGGAGGGTAGGTCGTGACCGACGAGCGCGGTTGGGGTCTGTCCGAACAGCATCTCCTGCCGGACGCGGTAGTGGCCTTCGTCGACGGTGAGCTGTCGCCGACCGCCTACGACCGCGCGGCCTCCCACATGGCCAGGTGCCAGCACTGCGCGGCCGACATCGTCGCCCAGCGCCAGGCCGCCTCGGCCGTCCAGTCGGCCAACGCGTTCTCCGCGCCGGCCGGTCTGCTCGCCAACCTGCGGTCCATCCCCCAGCGCGTGGAGATGCCCGAGACCCCCGACGGTCTCGCCATGACCGAGGACGGCCAGCTGGTCGCCGTGCAGCGTCCCGACCGGGTCGCCCCGCTGGGCGGAACCGCGCCGCTGGGCTCCTCGCCCAAGCTCGGCGAGGGCCGGTCGGTACTCGGCCGCAGGCCGGGTCGCCGCGCCGCACAGGGCGCCGGGGTGGTGGTGTCGGGTCTCGTGCTCGGCGCGCTCGCCCTGGTCAACCCGGGTAGCGGATCCGAGGCGCCCACCGGCAAGCCGGCCGCCGACCCGCCGTCCGTGGTGGGCTCGAACGACATCCACAAGGCGGGCTACGCGACCCTGCAGACCAGCGGTCGCTGACACAGACCATTTTCCGAGGAACCAATGCCCTGGGCTTGATGCTCAGGGCGTTGGCGTTTTCGGGGGTCAGGGGTCGCAACGCCAACTTCACCATCGATCGGGCAGGCTGAACCACGATGAACGACGTGCCGAACTCCCAGCCGCCCGAGGGTGGTGCCGATCGACCGAGGCTCGCGCCGCGGCCGCTGCTGCGACCGCCCGTCGACCCGGCGTTGCCTCGGCGTTCGGCCGCCCGTCCGGAGTGGACGGGGCCTTCTCCCCCCGGCAGGGCGCGGGCCGTCCGAACTTCGGTGAACTGACCGCCGCGCCGCCCGCGCCCGAGTCGCTGACCTCGGCGTTCGGTCGCCCGGAAGGCAGCAGGGACCTGCTGCAGCGACCGCCGGGCAGCGACGGCGAGAACAGCAACGGCGTCGACCCCTGGGACTCCGACGCCGCGCACGACCCGTGGCGCGACCCGGCGGCGGGCGCGGTGATCGGCCCGCCGGCCGTCGACCGCGACGAGAAGGACACCGTCAGCGCCACGAAGAAGAAGCCCAAGCCCACGGGTGAGCTGCTGAGCCTGCCCGAGGTGCTGTTCGGTCGCCGCGTGAAGGTCCACGCCCTGGTCGTGCTCGCCGTGATCGCGCTGGTGATCGGCGCGGGCGGCGGGGTGGCCGGCTGGATGCTGTCCGACCGGACCGAGGACCTCACGGCCGACGTCGACGCTCGCCGAGGCCCAGCCGGGCAAGGAACGCCCGGCCGGATCGGTGGCCGCCATCGCGGCGGCGTGCGTCCGGCGGTCGTGTCGGTGGAGTCGCGGATCGGTGAGGGCGGCGGCTTCGGCTCGGGCGCGGTCATCGACAGGACGGCTACATCGTCACCAACGACCACGTCGTGTCCCTTCCGCGGCGCCGACACCAAGGACACGAAGTACAGCGTCGTGTTCAACGACGGCACGCGGGCCGACGCGGCGCTCGTCGGGCACCGACCCGAAGACCGACCTCGCGGTCCTCAAGGTCGACGTCGACGGTCACACGGTCATCCAGCTGGGCAGCTCGGCCGACCTCGCGGTCGGCGACACGGTGCTCGCCATCGGCTCGCCGCTCGGCCAGGCCGACACGGTCACCGCCGGCATCGTCAGCGCGCTCAACCGCCCGATGGTCGGTGGCGAGGAGGACGGCGTGCCCGCCGCCTACGACGGCATCCAGACCGACGCCGCCATCAACCACGGCAACTCCGGCGGCCCGCTGGTCGACTCCACCGGCGCGCTGGTCGGCATCAACACGTCGATCATCGCGACGTGCGAGGAGGGCGGCAGCATCGGCCTCGGCTACGCCATCCCCATCGACGACGCGCACCCGGATCACCGAGTCGCTGATCCAGACCGGCAAGGCCAACCACGCCGACCTGGGCGTGAACGCCGCGTCGGTGTCGGCGGAGACGGCCGAGGGCGCGCGGGTCCAGAACGTGGTCGAGGGCAAGGCGGCCGACCAGGCGGGGATCGTGCAGAACGACGTGATCCTCAAGGTCGGCGACCGCGACATCGCCGACGCGGCCGAGCTGATCGTCGCGGTGCGCAAGCACGACATCGGCGACACCGTGCCGGTGGTCCTGGCCAGGGATGGGCGAGAGCTCACAGTTCAGGTAACCCTGCAGTCCGACTGACGGGCTACGCTGGTCGGTGGTGCCCGGGGTTCACGTGGAGGTAGGCCGCAGTGTTCGACAGCATCGGCTGGGCCGAGATCCTCGTCCTCGTCGTGGCCGGCCTGTTCATCCTCGGTCCGGAGCGGCTGCCCGACGCGGCCGCGTGGCTCGGCCGCAACGTCCGCAAGGTGCGCGAGTACGCCACCGGCGCGCGTGAGCAGCTCAAGAACGAGATGGGCGACGACTTCGAGGAACTGCGCAAGCCGCTGCAGGACCTGCAGCAACTGCGGAACTTCGACCCTCGACGCGCGGTCACGAAGCACCTGTTCGACGACGTCGACGGCGGGCAACGGCGGCACCAAGCCCAACGGCCACACGGCCCCGCCCACCACGCCGAAGCGCGAGGACCCGGCACCCAAGCCGGGCGAGAAGGCCCCGTTCGACCCGGACGCCACCTGAGCCTGCTCAGCACGTGACCGGTAGCCGTCGAGGTCGATCGCGTTCGCCGCCTTCTGGATCGGCGCCATCATCGTCGCCAGCAGGCGGTCGCGGCCGGGGAGTCTGGCCATCAGGCCGAGCATGATCATCGACATCCGTACCTGGCCCTTCGTGCGCATGACCATCCGCTTCACGTTCGCCGGGCCGAGGGCCTGGTTCTGCTCGACGAACGGGCGCACCCGCTCCTCGTTCGCCGCGAACGCCTGCTCGTACCCGCCGGCTGCCAGTTCCGCGGCCAGCACGTACGCGCCGACCAGCGCGAGGCTCGTGGCCTGGCCCGACGCCGGGGACGCCGCGTAGGCGGCATCGCCCACGAGCGCGACCCGGCCGGTCGATCAGTGGTCCATGCGTACCTGGCTCAGGGAGTCGAAGTAGAAGTCCGGCGCGTCGGCCATGCCTTCCAGCAGCCGGGGAAGCTCCCCGCCCTCGCCCGCGTAGGCGTCGGTCAGGGCCTGCCGCTGGTCCGCCCGGTCGAGCGGTCCCTCCGTCTTGAACAGGAACATGGCCTTCGCGCCGGTGTCCTGCGCGGTGCTGTAGGTGAGGGCCGTGCGGCCGGGGCCGACGTAGGTCAGCTCCCAGCGGTCCAGCTCCAGGTGGTTCGGCACGCTGAAGATCGACACGTGGTAGCCGAGGTCGTGGACGAACCGGGACTCCTCGCCGAACGCGAGCGCGCGGGTGGTGGAGTGCAGCCCGTCGGCGCCGATCACCAGGTCGAACCGGCGGGTGGTGCCGCCGGCGAAGGTGACGTCCACGCCGTCGGCCACCTCGGCGAGCGACGCGATCGAGTCGTCGAACAGGTACTCGACCTGGTCGCGGGTGAGGTCGTACAGCAGGCGGTTCAGGTCGCCGCGCAGGATCTCGGCGTCGCCGTGCTCCGGCCATCCAGTTCGAGCTGCTGAGCGTCCTGGAACGCGAGCCGGAACTACGCGCGGCCTACGCGGCCGACACCAGGCAGGCGCGACTCGCCCTGGCCACCCTGTTCGGGGCGACCACCGCCGACGAGGAGCAGGCGGTTCGGGTGGGCGCGCTCTACCAGGCGCTGCTGGCCGGCCTGGCCGCCCAGTACCTGGGCGACCCCGACAGCGTGCCGACTGGCCCGGACCTGCTCGACGCCTTCCGGCTGGTGGCCGGCGACCTGCAATCACCCGCGAGTCGTACCGAACGAACAACGAGTCGTACCGAATGAACAGCGAACTCGCTGTCCGGACGGTACGACTCGCTGTCGATACGGTACGACTCGCGGTTAGGCCGGGGAGACCGAGAGCATGCGGCCGGACAGGCCGCGGGCCCGGGTCGACAGCCGGGTGGCGATGCGCGTCAGCTCCTTCGCCGCGTCGGTGTCCGGGAAGGTCGTGACCAGGGGATTGCCGTCGTCGCCGGCCTCGCGCAGACGCGGGTCGAGCGGCACCTGGCCGAGCAGCGGCACGTCCGCGCCGATGGTGTTGGTCAGCGACTCGGCCACCGTGGCGCCGCCGCCCGAGCCGAACGGCTCGATGCGTGACCCGTCGGGCAGGTCCATCCACGACATGTTCTCGATGACGCCCGCGATCCGCTGGCGGGTCTGCATGGCGATCGCACCCGCGCGCTCGGCCACCTCGGCCGCCGCCTGCTGCGGCGTGGTGACCACGAGCAGCTCGGCGTTCGGCAGCAGCTGGGCCACCGAGATCGCGATGTCGCCGGTGCCCGGCGGCAGGTCGAGCAGCAGCACGTCCAGGTCGCCCCAGAACACGTCGGCCAGGAACTGCTGCAGCGCGCGGTGCAGCATCGGCCCGCGCCACACGACCGGGGTGTTGCCCGGCGTGAACATGGCGATCGAGATGACCTTCACGCCGTTGGCCTCGGGCGGCAGGATCATCTTCTCGACGCGGGTCGGCTTGCCGTGGGCGCCGAGCATGCGCGGCACCGAGTGGCCGTAGATGTCCGCGTCGACCACGCCGACCGACAGCCCGCGCTCGGCCATCGCCACCGCGAGGTTCACCGTCACGCTCGACTTGCCGACGCCGCCCTTGCCGGACGCCACGCAGTACACCCTGGTCATCGATCCGGGCTCGGCGAAGGGGATCTTCGGTTCCTCGGAGTCACCGCGCAGCTTCTGCCGCAGCTCGGTGCGCTGCTGGTCGCTCATCACGTCCATCTCGACCGTCACGTGGCGCACGCCCTCGACGGTCTTGGCGGCCGCCGTCACGTCCGAGGTGATCTTCTCGCGGAGCGGACAGCCGGAGACCGTCAGGAAGATCTCGACGTGCACGGTGCCGTTCTCGCCGACGGTCACGTTCTTGACCATGCCCAGATCGGTGATCGGCTTGTGGATTTCCGGGTCCTGCACGCTGGCCAGCGCCGCACGCACGGCCTCGACGTCAGGAGCCTGGGCGTTTCGGTGCTCACACAGCCATGCTACGGGCCGTCGGTTCATGCCTTGTGCGTGCTGTCGGTCCCATTCACTAACATCATCCCGTGGCGGAGCCCGCGGTGACCCGGTTGCCCACGGCGAACGAACTCGACGCGTGGCGTTCGTTCCTGCGGGCCCACGCGCGGCTGGTCCGCGTGCTCGAGACCGAGCTGGTGGCCGAGCACCCCATCTCCCTCGGCGGCTACGACGTGCTCGTGCAGCTCGCGGAGGCACCCGGAGCGCCGGCTGCGGATGGCCGAGCTGGCCGACGCCGTGCTGCTGTCCCGCTCCGGCGTCACCCGGCTGGTCGACCGGCTGGAGGTGGCCGGCATGGTCACCAGGGAACGCTTCGACGGCGACGGCCGCGGCATTGTGGCGGTGCTCACGACGAAGGGCGTCGACACGCTGCGGGAAGCGGCGCGCACCCACCTCGCCGGCGTGGTCCGCCACTTCGTCGACCACTTGGACGCCGACGAGCTGGCGACGTTCGGCGAGATGTCCGCCCGCCTGGCCGACTAGGGCTAGGTCTCCGCCTTTCGATCCAGCGGGCCGTGTCGTCGCGGCGTTGGCCTTGCGCAGGTCCTTGCGCAGACGGTCCAGTTCGCCGCGCAGGTAGTCGCGCGTCGCGACCTCGCCGACCGCCAGCCGCAGCGCCGCCAGCTCCCGGCCAGGTACTCCGTGTCCTCCTTGGTCTGCGCCGCCCGGGCCCGGTCCTCCTCGAGCGACACCCGGTCGCGGTCGTCCTGGCGGTTCTGCGCCAGCAGGATCAGCGGTGCGGCGTACGCGGCCTGCGTGGAGAACGCCAGGTTCAACAGGATGAACGGGTACGGGTCCCAGCGCAGCGACACGCGCCACCAGGTTCAGCGTGATCCACATGATCACGAGCAGCGTCTGCCAGAACAGGAACTTGCCCGGTCCCCAGGAACCGGCCAGCCGCTCGGACACCCGCCCGAACGTCTCCGGGTCGAAGGAGAACTTCAGCGGCCAGCGCCGGGGCGCGCGCGGCTGGTCGAGCCGGCGGCGGGTGGCCGGCTCAGGCATTGGTGACCTCCCCGTTGGCTCCCACGGCCCGGCGTCGCGCCAGCCCGCCGGCAGCAGGTGGTCGAGCACGTCGTCGACCGTGACCGCGCCGAGCAGGTGGTCGGTCTCGTCCACCACCGGCGCGCACACCAGGTCGTACGCGGCGAAGTAGCGGGTCACGTCGCTGCAGCGACGCGCCGACGGCGGCAGCCTCGCCAGATCGGTGTCCAGCGCGCTCGGCCACCAGCTCCGACGGCGGCTCGCGCAGCAGTCGCTGCAGGTGGACGCAGCCCAGGTAGCGGCCGGTGGGCGTCGCCGACGGCGGCCGGCACACGAACACCATGCTCGCGAGCGCCGGGGTGATGTCCGGGTTGCGGACCATGGCCAGCGCCTCGGCGATCGTCGCGTCCGGCGTGAGGCGATCGGCTCCGGCGTCATCAGACCGCCCGCCGTGTTCGACGAGTACGCGAGCAGCCGGCGGACCGGGTCGGACTCCTGCGACTCCATCAGCTCGAGCAGCCGGTTCTTGTCCAGCTCGGACAGCTCGGCGAGCAGGTCGGCCGCGTCGTCGGGGTCCATCGCCTCGAGGATGTCGGCCGCGCGTTCCTCGTCGAGGTGGGCGAGCAGTTCCTTCTGCTCGGTCTCCGGCAGCTCCTCGAACACGTCCGCCAGCCGCTCGTCGTCCAGCCCGTCGGCCACCTCGTAGCGCCGCTTGGCCGGCAGCTCCCGCATCGCGGCGGCCACGTCGGCCGCCCGCATGCCGTCGAACACGGCCAGCAGCTGCGCCGCCCCCTGCGGCGCCGACGCCAGCTCGGTGACCGCCGGCCCGCGGATCTCCTCCCAGCGCAGCACCTGGATGGGCCCGCGACGGGAGAGCCGGCCGGAGCGCTGTTGGACGGCGACCCGGCCGAGCACCCAGTCCCTGGTCCTCGTGGGTTCCATGGCCGCGTCGACCAGCACCGCGCTCGACTCGGTGGCGATGGCCGTGACGCGCGCGTCGAGCAGCTGCCCGACCACCAGCATCTCGTTGGGGCGCTGGGTGAAGCGGCGCAGGTTGACCGAGCCGGTGGCCAGGGTGACCGCGTTCGCGTCGATCGAGGTCACCCGCAGCATCGGCACGAAGATCCGCCGGCGGGTCGCCAGCTCGATCACCACGCCCAGCACGCGCGGCGGCATGCGGTCGGTGCGCAGCACGGCCACCACGTCACGGATCTTGCCGATCGACTCGCCGTCCGGACCGAACACCGGCAGCCCGACCAGCTGCGCCACGAATACCCTGCTCACGGCACCCACAGGGAAAGGCTAGTGCGCCGAGCCTGGTTCACCCGGCGGTGAGCCGCTCGATCACTTCCGGGTCCAGCACCTCGCCCAGATCCTCGTACGGCACGGACACCGTCTGGATGCCGCACGCGGTGGTGTGGCCGAGCTTCGGCAGGTCGATGGTGAACTCGGCCTCCGTGTCGGTGAACGCGACCGCCACCTCCTGGCCGAGGTTCTCGGCGCCGAGGTCCAGCTCCGTGGCACCCGTCGGGTCGGGGCACAGCGGCCCGTCGGAGTTCCGGATCAGCAGGAGCGCCAGGTCGTCCAGGCCCGACGGGGTCAGCACGTCCGGCTGGTACATCGCGCCCGGCGTGAGCACGCCGCCGTTGCGCAGGTCGACCGTGACCGTCTTGAAGGTCTGCCACGAGCTGTCGGACAAGCCGTTGAGTGTGGGCTGCACGTCGTAGCGGACCGACAGGAACTCGCTGTTCCGCAACAGGATCTCGGCGTCGACCGCGATGGTCACCGGGTCGTCGGCCTGCGGCTGACCGTCGATCATCCCGCGGAGCTCGGCCACACTCTCGCGCAGATAGGTGATCTCCTCGTCCACCGGCCGGCGCAGCTCCTCGTCGAGGCTCTCCTCGACACTCGGGTCCTCGTGGTTGGACACCTGCACCAGCTCCACGCGCGTGTCGATGTCGACCTCGTAGGAGGCCTCCTCGACCACGGTGTCCACGGTGAACCCGGCCCGTTCGGCGGCGGCGGGCGGGTCGTCGCCGATGGTGTCGACGGCGATCACCGTGCCGCCCGCGGCCACCGCGATCCCGATCACCGCGGCGGCGACCTTCGCGGCCACCGCTCCCGCCGCGGACTTGGTGGCCGCCATGGCCCCGGCCGACCCGCCGAGTGCTCCACCAGCGGCTCCGCCCGCCGCGACCCCGGCACCAGGCGCGAGCACGCCGGTGGCCGACACGATCCACGCCATGGGCGACAGCGCGAGCATCGCCCCGGCGACGCCGGCGATCCGCTGCCAGCCCTTGGACTCCCAGTCCTTGCCGTAGCCGGAGACGGCCGCCGACTCCAGCTCGGCCACGAACGCGGCCGCGCCCGCCGGACGCTGGGTCACGTCCTTCGCCATGCCGCGTGCGATCAGCCCACGCACCGGCTCGGGCGCCAGCTCGACGGGCACCCGCCCGGTCACGTGCATGGTCTGCAGTTGCTCGATGTCGTTGCCGGGGAACGGCCGCTCACCCGTCACGCACAGGAAGAACACGCAGGTGGCGGCGTAGACGTCGGTGGCGGGCGTCGCCGGTCCGCCGTGCCACTGCTCGGGCGCCATGTAGGCGGGGGTGCCGGACTGGCTGGCGTGCCCGGCGAGCAGCGCGATGCCGAAGTCCACGAGCTTGCTCTGGTGGTTCGGCTGGACGAGCACGTTGCCCGGCTTGTAGTCGCGGTGCACGGTGCCGGCATTGTGCGCGGCGGCCAGCCCGAGCAGCGAACCCTTCATGATCGCGAGGGCGGCCTCCGGCGGCAGCGCGCCGTGCTCGTCGACGATCGCCTTGAGCGAGACGCCGGGCACGGCCTCCATGACGATGGCCGCGCCGCGCGGCTCCTCCACGAACTCGTACAGCCGGGCCACGTGCGGACTGACCACTCTGGACAGGATGTCCGCCTCGTGCCGGAACTGGGCGCGGTCGCCGCCTTCGAACAGGTACTTGATGGCGACCACCAGGCCGGAGGACTCGTGCTTGGCCAGCACGACGCGGCCGAACCCACCCGTCCCCAGCTGGGTCAGCTCGCGGTATCCGGGCAACGACCAGTTCGACATGTGACCTCCCCCGATTGGACGGGGAGTGACGCTAGCGGTTCCCGGCGAGAGCCGTCGCGATACGCGCACACGCGGCGCCCACCCAGTCGTCCACGCCACAGTCGATCCACTGGTCGACCGCGCGGACGAACGTCCAGCCGCGGGCCAGGTCTAGGTCCAGCCCGGCCACCTCGACTACCTGTCTGAGTCGCGCGTCCAGGTCGGGATGCTCGTCGATCCTGTTCCACAGCAACGGAATCAGGCCGAACTCCAGATCACCGGCGATGGGCTTCGGGTCGATCAGCAGCCACGGCTCGCGAGTGCCGCGCAGCACGTTCTCGTAGTGGAGGTCCTCGTTCACCAGCCGGTCTCCCGCCGCGGGCCCCAGCTCGCGGCAGAGGCCCGACAGCCCGGTCGACCAGGCGGTCCGGCACGCTCGGTGTCCACTGAGAACTCGCGTAACCCAGCGCTCGGCGTTGTCCCGCATGGACCGCAGCTTGGGCGGCGCGGTCGTGTCGAGCCGCCGGACCAGGCCACCGATCACGTCGATCGCCTCGTCGATGGGCACATCGAGCAGCGAGGTGTCCGGGTCGAGCCGCTCGAGCAACAGCGCCCAGGCGTCGGCGTCGTGCTCGATCAGCCGAACCGCTCCCGCACCGTCCCAGGTGGACAACGCGAGTGCCTCGTGCTCGGCCTCGTCGTGGGGGAAGGACAGCTTCAACACGGCCGGCGTGCCGTCGACCCGGCGAACGGGCAGCACCAGCCCGGCGAACCCGTGCATGGGCCCGCCGTCGAGCGTCAACTCCCACCGGTCGAGCATGCTCTCGGCGAGCGCGGGCAGTCCGGTCAACCACCGGTCGCCGTCGTCGCCGGCCTCCTCACTCAAGGTAGAAGCGAACTCATGAGGGATGGAGATCGTCACGTACCCAGTCATACCGCGAACGGCGCGCTGCGGGCCCGATCACCGGCGCGTCGCTCCGTCCACTCGGAATCGGCGAGCACTCCGAACGATTCGTCGATGGCGGCAAGCCCTGTGGCGACGTCATTCATCTCGCCGCGCAGCGAGCTGTCGCGCAGCCTGCGGATGATGCCGGCCCGGGAGACACCCTCGGAACGGGCAAGACGATCGAGCAGTTCGGTCTGCGTCTCGTCGAGGTAGATGGTCGTCCGCTTCATGCACCACACATACACCGTTCAGCACGGTTCTCGGCTTTGGCACGGGGTGACAAATTGTTTGTCGCGTGAGCCGTTGGAGTGGAGTACTGGCTGGTAGTGCGGGATTCTGCGGGAGTTGTCCCTAGGGTCGAGGCATGGGAGTCAGGAACGCGACCGCCTGCTACCGGGAGCTGGGCGCCGAGCTGGTCCGCATCCGCAAGGCCGCGCGCATCCCCGGAGAGGTCGTCGCACGCCGGACAGGTTGGTCGCGGACCAAGGTCGCCCGCATCGAACACGGCTTGATGGACGCCAGCGTGACCGACGTGGTCCATTACATAGTGGTGTGCGGCGCCCGCTTACCGGACGAGGCCGACGTGATGGAGTTGGCCCGCCTGGCCGAACGCAAGCAGGGCTACTGGCTCAGCGGTGCGCCAGGAGCGGAATCACTCAGATCCTTGATCTTTCATGAGGCCGCCGCAGACTGTTTGATCGACTACGAGCCGCTCGTGGTGCCAGGTCTGTTGCAGACCCCGAAATACAGTCGGCAGCAGATGGCGTACGAGCCCGGCATCGCAGATGCGGCGGTTGATGCCGCGGTCCGCACTCGAATGGAGCGGCAGAGAATCCTTCGAGGGGCCGAGCCGAGGCGGTTCACATTCTTCGTGCACGAGCAGGCGCTTCGGCTCCAGGTAGGCGATCCTGCGCTCATGGTGGAGCAACTGCTACACCTCGTGCTCGTCGCCGCTCTCGATCATGTGATGGTGCGTGTCGTGCCGTCCAGCGCCGGGGCACGGTCGGTGTTCGGGGGCCCGTTCAAGTTGTTGGAGCACGCCAAGCACCACGCACTGACATACCTGGATCTCCCTAACAGCGGCCTGTTCCTCGAAGGAAGGCAGGTCGATGACTACCGGAAGCTGGTTCCCGACCTCTCCAGGATCGCGCTGGATGGTGCGGAGTCGCGCCGGTTCATCGCGGCCCTGGCGGATGAGCACGACCGGAGCCATCAGAGAGTCACCCAACCGTCCCCGCGGCCGGTCGCGCACACGACCCGTCGGAATGCCGTGACCGTGGAGCCGCCGCTGACCGCGATCTACGAGTAGCCGGCACTGAAGGTGGCGTTCGCGACATGCGGGCGGCGGGGGCGGCGCACACCTCCTAGGGTTACCGGCAAGTAGCTACCTGGAGGCTCGATGAGGTCACCGAAGGACTTCTTCCGCCCACTCGCCGTCGGCGCGCCGGAACCCGTCCGGCAGATCCCGTTCCGCCCGTCCCGGATGATCCACTTCTTCGATCCGGGCAACGAGAAGATGGCGGCCAAGGTCCCCGACATGGTCGGCGAAGGCCGACGTGACCTGCTCGGCAACCTGGAGGACGCGGTCCAGGCCGATCGCAAGGAGATCGCCCGCGACGGGCTGGTCCGCATCGCGCAGGCGACGGACTTCGGCGACACGCAGCTGTGGACGCGGGTCAACAGCCTCGACTCGCCGTGGGTGCTCGACGACCTGCTCACGCTGGTCACCGAGATCGGCGACAAGCTCGACGTGATCATGGTGCCGAAGGTCGAGGGCCCGGAGGACATCCACTACGTCGACCGGCTGCTCGCCCAGCTCGAGGCCCGCGCCGGGCCTGACCGAAACCGCTGCTCGTGCACGCGATCCTGGAGACCGCGAGCGGGGTCGCGCGCGTCGAGGAGATCGCCATCGCCAGCCCGCGCATGCAGGGCATCTCGCTCGGCCCGGCCGACCTGGCCGCGAGCCGGCGCATGAAGACCACCCGCGTCGGCGGCGGCCACCCCGGCTACCTCGTGCGGACCGACCCGACCTGGGTGACGACCTGCGAGCCGGCCGCACCACCTACCAGCAGGATCTGTGGCACTACACGGTCGCGCGGATGGTCGACGCCTGCGTGGCCGCCGGGATCCTGCCCTACTACGGGCCGTTCGGCGACATCCGCGACACGGTCGCGTGCGAGGACCAGTTCCGCAACGCCTACCTGCTCGGCTGCGTCGGCGCGTGGAGCCTGCATCCCGGCGCAGATCGCGATCGCGCAAGAAGGTGTTCTCGCCGGAGCCCGGACGAGGTGGCGTGGGCCCGCCGGGTGATCGCGGCGATGGGCGACGGCACGGGCGCGGTCATGCTCGACGGCAAGATGCAGGACGACGCGACGGTCAAGCAGTGCCAGGTGATCGTCGGCGCTGGCCGACGACCTGGCCGCACGCGACCCGGCTGGCGGCCGCGTACAAGGAGGCGTCCGCATGAGGCCCCGCCGGTCCGTCCTGTACATGCCCGGCGCCAACGAGCGGGCGCTGGAGAAGGCGAAGTCGCTGCCGGCCGACGCGTTGATCCTCGACCTGGAGGACGCGGTCGCGCCGGACGCCAAGGACGCGGCGCGCGAGCGGGTGTGCGCGGCGGTCGGCGGTTACGGCGACGCGCGAGGTGACGATCCGCGTCAACGGCGCCGGCACCCCGTGGCACGCCGACGACCTGCGCGCGGCGGGCGAGGCCGGGCCCGTCGGCGGTCGTGGTGCCGAAGGTGAACTCGGTCGAGCCGAGGTCCACGCGATCGAGAAGGCGCTCGCGCACGCGCCCGACCACACGGCGATCTGGGCGATGATCGAGACGCCGGTCGCCGTGCTGCAGCTGCGCGGCGATCGCGGCGGCGTCCGACCGGCTCACCGTGCTCGTGCTCGGCACGAACGACCTCGCGAAGGAGCTGTAGCCGCGCAGGTCCCCGGCCGGGCGCCGCTGCTCGGGCCGCTGTCGATGTGCGTGCTCGCCGCGCGCGCGACCGGCCGGGTGATCCTCGACGGCGTCTACAACGACGTCCGCGACGCCGACGGGTTCGCCGACGAGTGCCGAGCAGGGCCGCGAGTTCGGTTTCGACGGCAAGACGCTCATCCACCCGAGCCAGCTCGAGCCGTGCAACGAGATCTTCGCGCCGTCGGCCGACGAGGTCGAGCACGCGCGGCGCGTGATCGCGGCGTTCGAGGAGGCGACCGCGCAGGCCGGGGGTGTGCCACGGTCGACGGCCGCATGATCGAGAACCTGCATGTGGACAACGCGCGCCGGATCCTGGCGCTGGCCGAGGCCGTGGGAGGGCGCGGGTGACCGAACCTGCAGCGGGCTGGTCAGTGATCATCAACGAGACCGCGTCGGCCTATCTCGGCCGGGACATCGTGCAGATCCTGCCGGCCGACAGCTTCGAGCACGCGGTGAGCGTGGCCGAGTGCGTGGCGGTCAACCACATGCCGCAACACTCCATGAACGTGAACGCCGGGATGTCTTCGGACCGAGACACCTGGACCGTGCAGGTCCAGGGCTCGACGCGGACGTACTACTTCACCGCCACGATCGCCCGCTGGACCGGCACCTATCCGCAGTAACTCGCCCGTGGGACACCTGAATCGGTGAAGCCGACAGAACCCTCCGTAACGTAACAGCGAGATAACTTTGGGTAATTCTCCTGTACAACGGGATATTCAGACGTCACGGAGCGTCGAAGGTTGCGGTGATATAACGCACAGATAACGGCCAATACTTGCCCCACCCCCACCCCATCGGGTGAGGCTGTGGCCATGGGTAAAGCATCGCATCGGCAAGGAGGGGCGAAGAGGGTCGCGGTCTGTTCGGCGGCCGCCCCCCTCGCGACGACCTGTTCGAGCGCAGCTTCGCTCCTGCCGCGGCTGCGGCGAGGACGTGTACGTGCTGGCCGACGACTGCCGCGGCTGCGGCACGCACCTGGAGCTTCGGCCGGCAGGTGGCCCCGGCGCCATCTTGAGTGGCACCGCGCACCTTCCTGACGCGAACGAGCGTTAACCGCGCGATACTGGCCGGTAACCAGTGTCGTCAGCGTCGTCCCGGAGGGAGCTCCGCAGATGGCCCGCCTTGCTCAGACCGCCGGTCTCACCGACGTTCAGCAGGAAATCCTGGCCACGGTCCGCGACTTCGTCGACAAGGAGATCATCCCGCACGCGCAGGCTCTCGAGCACGCGGACGAATACCCGAGCGACATCGTCGACGGGATGAAGGAGATGGGGCTCTTCGGCCTCACCATCCCGGAGGAGTACGGCGGCCTCGGCGAGTCGCTCCTCACCTACGCGCTGGTGGTCGAGCAGATCGCGCGCGGCTGGATGAGCGTCTCCGGCGTGATCAACACGCATTTCATCGTGGCGCACATGGTCAAGCAGCACGGCACCGAGGCGCAGAAGCAGAGCCTGCTGCCGAGGATGGCGACCGGCGAGGTGCGCGGCTCGTTCTCGATGTCCGAGCCGGACCTCGGCTCCGACGTCGCGGCGATCAAGACCCGCGCCAAGCGCGACGGGGACGACTACGTCATCGACGGCGCGAAGATGTGGCTCACCAACGGCGGCAGCTCCAACCTGATCGCGCTGCTGGTGAAGACCGACGAAGGCGCCGAGAAGGCGCACCAGAACCTGACGGCGTTCCTGGTGGAGAAGCCGACCGGGTTCGGCGAGGTCGCGCCGGGCCTCACCATCCCCGGCAAGATCGACAAGATGGGCTACAAGGGCGTCGACACCACGGAGGCCGTGTTCGACGGCTACCGGATCGGCGCCGACGACGATCCTCGGCGACGCGCCCGGCAAGGGCTTCGCGCAGATGATGGACGGCGTCGAGGTCGGCCGCGTCAACGTCGCGGCGCGCGCGTGCGGCATCGCGATCCGCGCGTTCGAGCTGGCGGTCGAGTACGCCCAGCAGCGCAGGACGTTCGGCAAGCCGATCGCCGAGCACCAGGCGATCGCGTTCAAGCTCGCCGAGATGGCCACGAAGGTCGAGGCCGCGCACCTGATGATGGTGAACGCGGCGCGGCTCAAGGACTCCGGCGAACGCAACGACGTCGAGGCCGGCATGGCGAAGCTCATCGCGTCGGAGTACTGCGCCGAGGTGACGCAGGAGTCGTTCCGCATCCACGGCGGCTACGGCTACTCCAAGGAGTACGAGATCGAGCGCCTCATGCGCGAGGCCCCGTTCCTGCTCATCGGCGAGGGCACGAGCGAGATCCAGAAGACGATCATCAGCCGCGGGTCTGCTGCGCGAGTACCGTTCCCGCTGACCCGCACGATGACCACTCCCGTCGGCCATCCGATGAGCCACTCCGTAGCGGATGATGACCACTCGCGCGGCTCGACCCGGGAACCATCGGCCTGACTGACGACCGCGCCGGGCTGCGGTTCGCCGGTGTTGGGCGGAACTTCGCCCGTGAGCCGCGGCGAGTCGCCGGTGGACCACCCGGCCACTCGCCGGCGCGTGGATCGCGCGGCGCTCTGCCCGCGGTCATTGGCCTGGCTCGAAACCAGGGCTCGGGCCTGCCGAACTCGCTGGCGGCGGGACCGCTGGTGGAACCGTCCGCCGGCACCTGCCTGCGGTCATTGGCCCGGCCCGAAACCAGGGTTCGGGGCCTGTCGAACTCCTTGGCGGCGAGTCTGTCGGTGGGACCGCCCATGCCTGCCGGCACCTCGATCGGCACCTGCCTGCGGTCATTGGCCGGAGCCAGGGCCCAGTGCCCGCCGACATCTGGTGGCGCTCGACCACGCCCGCCGGAATGTCAATCGCGCGGCACTCTGCCCGCGATCATTGGCCTGGCTCGAAACCAGGGCTCGGGCCTGCCGAATCCGCTGGCGGCGGGTCCGCCGGTGGAACCGTCCGCCGGCACCTGCCTGCGATCATTGACCTGGCTCGAAACCAGGGCCCGGGGCCTGCCGAAACCCGCCGACGCGAGTCTGCCGGTGGACCGCCCGCCGGCACGTGGATCGCGGCGCCGTGAACCCCGCCGAAAATGCTGCCGCCGGTTGGCCGGATGGTGTCATCGGGCCCTGCTCCCCGGTGTCGGGTTAGCACTGTTCGCCCGGTGTTGGCAGGATGGTGTCAACTGCTGAACGAGGTGAGCAACGGTGACCGGTGCGTTTCTCCGGCTCGGCGCGTGGGAGCCAGGCGCCTCCCCAAGGTGCCGACGCCGCCGTCTGGGTGGCCGATCGGGTCCTACGGCACGTACAAGGAGGCCCATCGCGCGGTCGAGTACCTGGCCGGCAACGAGTTCCCGGTCCAGGAGGTCACGATCGTCGGCGTCGACCTCATGCTGGTCGAGCGGGTCATCGGCCGGCTGAGCTGGCCGAAGGTGCTCGGCACCGGCGCGCTGTCCGGCGCCTGGTTCGGCCTGTTCGTCGGCCTGCTGCTCGGCCTGTTCAGCCAGCAGACCATGTCGTTCGCGCCGATCCTCGTCGGGCTTGGTCGCCGGTGTGGTGTTCGGTCTGGTGTTCGCCGCCGTCGGCTACGCGACCACCCGCAGCGCCGGCCGGGAGATCGCCTCGTCCAGCCAGCTGGTCGCCGGCCGCTACGACGTGCTCGCCCAACCCCGCAACGCCGAGAAGGGCCGTGACCTGCTCGCGAAGCTCGCCATGCGGCCGAGCGGCGCAGTCGACTAGCCGTTCCACAGCGTTACATGGACTGCTGAATCGTTGCGTTGTGGCTTGCGGCCCGTGATCATCGGGCCTAGGTTCAGTGCACCGTGACACACGCGTTCCCCGAGGCACGTCGAGGTGCCAGTCGCCTTGACCTTCCCGTGCCGGTGGGAAGGGAGGCAGGGTTCAGATGCGGCAGTTCCCCGAGCGTCCGGGGCACGGTCCGGCGGCGACTGCTCGCCGCGACCGGCGCCGCGCTCGTCGCGGCGCCGACGGTCGCGGCCTGCGGGTCCGAGGACGGCACGCAGATCAACGTCTACTACGCGCCGGAGGAGAACTTCCAGTCGGTCATCGACCGGCTGCAACGAGGAGGCCGAACGGCGAGTACGAGATCGTCTACCGCAAGCTGCCGCGTGACGCGGACGGCCAGCGCGAGCAGATGGTCCGCCGGCTCGCCGCCGGCGACACCGATCTCGACATCCTCGGGCTCGACGTCACCTGGGTGCCCGAGTTCGCCGAGGCGAAGTGGCTCGAGGAGTGGACGGGCGAGAACAAGGCGGCCGCCGAGGACGACGTGCTCGAAGGTCCGCTCTCCGACCGCCATGTGGAACGACAAGCTTTACGCGGCAACGAAGAACACGAACGTCCAGCTGCTCTGGTACGACAGACCGGTCACCCCGGAGCCGCCGAAGACGTGGCGCGAGATGATCGACATGGCCAAGAAGCTCAAGGCCGAGGGCAAGCCGTACCAGATCCTGTTCACCGGCGCCCAGTACGAGGGCCTCGTGGTCACCTACAACACGCTGGTCGCCTCCGCGGGCGGGAAGATCCTCTCCGACGACGGCAAGAGCGTCGTCATGGACGAGGGCGCGGTCGAGGCGCTGGAGATGCTCAAGGAGGTCGCCAGTCGCGGGCATCACCGACCCGTCGCTGACCAACGCGCAGGAGCAGCAGGTCCAGCAGGCGTTCTCGAGCGGCAGGACAGCAAGGCCGCGTTCGAGCTGAACTGGCCGTACGTCTACGCCGCCATGCAGGACGCCGGCAACCCGGACCGCGCCAAGAACTTCAAGTGGGCGCGCTACCCGGGCGTCGACGGGCCGAGCCGGGTCACGATCGGCGGCTACAACCTCGGCGGTCAGCGCGTACTCGGAGCACAAGCCGGAGGCGTTCGAGGCGGCGCTGTGCCTGCGCAACGAGGAGAGCCAGAAGTTCTCGGCGCATCAACGACGGCGTGCCGCCCACGCTGGAGTCGATCTACACGACGAGCGCTGATCGCGACGCCAGGAGTGTCGACAACCCGCATGGACCGCGTACCCGATGGGGACACCATCCAGGAGGAGCTGGAGGACCCGGCGGTCCGGCCGCTGACCGTGGTGTACCAGAACCTGTCGACCATCACGTCGAAGGTGCTGTCGCCGCCGCCGGACATCGATCCGGAGGCGACCGCGGACGAACTGCGTGAGCAGCTGCAGAAAGCCTCGAGTCCAAGGGGGTTCTGCCGTGAGCGAGCTTGCGAGCGAACCATCAGCTCAGCGTCAGACCGTCGAAAGTGGACCGGTCGCGGCCGAGGCCCCGAAGAAGAAGGGCAAGCCGGTCCTCAGTGAGGGCAAGAAGGCCGAGCGCAAGCTCGGCCTGCTGCTGTGCGCGCCCGCCGCGATCGTCATGATCGCGGTCACCGGCTGGCCGATCATCTACTCGGTCTGGCTGTCGCTGCAGCGCTACGACCTGCGGTTCCCGGACCAGCGCGAGTTCGTCGGGCTTCGACAACTACGTCGCCGTGCTGTCCAACGGCTACTGGTGGACGGCGTTCGGCGTCACCACGTTGCTCACCGTCGTCTCGGTGGTGATCGAGCTGGTGCTCGGCATGATGCTGGCGCTGGTGATGCACCGGACGCTCGTCGGCCGGGGCCTGGTCCGCACGGTGTCGCTGATCCCGTACGGGATCGTGACCGTGGTCGCCGCGTTCTCGTGGTTCTACGCGTGGGACCCCGACACCGGCTACCTCACGGCCTGCTCGGCGCGGAGGCGCCGCTGACCGACCGGTTCGCGTCGCTGGCGATCATCATCCTCGCCGAGGTGTGGAAGACCACGCCGTTCATGGCGCTGCTGCTGATGGCCGGGCTGGCGCTGGTGCCGGACGACCTGCTGAAGGCGGCGTCGATGGACGGCGCGAGCGCGTGGCAGCGGTTCACCAAGGTGATGGTGCCGGTGATGAAGCCGGCGATCCTGGTGGCGCTGCTGTTCCGCACGCTGGACGCGTTCCGCATCTTCGACAACATCTTCGTGCTCACCAAGGGCGCGAACGACACGTCGTCGGTGTCCATGCAGACCTACAACAACCTGATCAGGGGGTTGAACCTGGGCATCGGCTCGACCATGTCGGTGCTGATCTTCATCGCGGTGGCGATCATCGCGTTCATCTTCATCAAGCTGTTCGGCGCCTCGGCGCCCGGAAACGACCCGGGAGGGAAGCGCTGATGACCGACGTCTATGTCCCGGCCCCTCCGGCCAAGGCCAAGGTCCCCAACCCGGACGCCGGCCGCAAGGTCCGGTGGGCCGTGGTGGACATCGTGGTCGTGGTCTACGCGCTGATCCCGGTGCTGTGGACGCTGTCGCTGTCGTTCAAGACGGCGGAGGCGCAGGCCGACAAGAACTTCTTCCCGACCGAGTGGACGCTCCAGAACTACCAGGACATCTTCACCACCAACGAGTTCATCCGGGCGCTGGTCAACTCGATCGGCATCGCGATCATCGCGACGCTGATCGCGGTGGTGCTCGGCACGATGGCCGCGTACGCCATCGCCCGGCTGGACTTCCCCGGCAAGCAGGTGCTCGTCGGTGTCTCGCTGCTGATCGCGATGTTCCCGCAGGTGTCGCTGGTCTCGCCGCTGTTCGAGATGGAGCGTCAGCTCGGGCTGTTCGACACGTGGCCGGGCCTGATCCTGCCGTACATCACGTTCGCGCTGCCGCTGGCGATCTACACGCTCTCGGCGTTCTTCCGGGAGATCCCGTGGGAGCTGGAGAAGGCGGCGAAGATGGACGGTGCGACGCCGGCGCAGGCGTTCCGCCGGGTCATCGCGCCGCTGGCCGCGCCGGGCGTGTTCACCACGGCGATCCTGGTGTTCATCTTCTGCTGGAACGACTTCCTGTTCGCCATCTCGCTGACGTCCACCGAGGCGTCGCGGACGGTGCCGGCCGCGTTGTCGTTCTTCACCGGTGCCTCGCAGTTCGAGGCGCCGACCGGAACGATCTCCGCGGCCGCCGTGGTGATCACCATCCCGATCATCCTGTTCGTGTTGTTCTTCCAGCGCCGCATCGTCGCGGGGCTGACGTCCGGTGCCGTGAAGGGCTGAGGTAAATGGCAGAGATCGTCCTTGACAAGCTGACCAAGCGGTACCCGGACGGTGCCCTCGCGGTGTCCGAAGTGGACATCGAGATCGCGGACGGCGAGTTCATCATCCTGGTCGGCCCGTCCGGCTGCGGGAAGTCGACGATGCTGAACATGATCGCCGGCCTGGAGGACATCTCCTCCGGCGAGCTGCGCATCGACGGCAAGCGGGTGAACGAGAAGGCGCCGAAGGACCGGGACATCGCGATGGTGTTCCAGTCCTACGCGCTGTACCCGCACATGAGCGTGCGCGAGAACATGGCCTTCCCGTTGCGGCTGGCCAAGGTCGACGACGCGACCGTGCAGGCGAAGGTGGACGAGGCCGCGAAGATCCTCGACCTCACCCAGCACCTGGACCGCAAGCCGGCGAACCTGTCCGGTGGCCAGCGGCAGCGCGTGGCCATGGGCCGCGCGATCGTCCGCAGCCCCAAGGCGTTCCTGATGGACGAGCCACTGTCCAACTTGGACGCCAAGCTGCGCGTGCAGATGCGCACGTCGGTGTCGAAGCTGCAGAAGCAGCTCGCCACGACCACCGTGTACGTCACGCACGACCAGACCGAGGCCATGACCCTCGGCGACCGGGTGGTGGTGCTGCGCGGCGGCATGGTGCAGCAGATCGGCTCGCCGCAGTTCCTGTACGACAACCCGGCGAACCTGTTCGTGGCGGGCTTCATCGGCTCGCCGGCCATGAACTTCATGCCGGGCACGCTGGAGAACGGTCAGCTGTCCACGGGTCTCGGCGAGGTGCAGCTGTCCGACCGGGTCCGGCGGCTGGCCGAGTCGGCGAACGCGCCACGAGAGGTGATCGCCGGCATCCGGCCGGAGCACTTCGAGGACGCGGCCGTGCTCGACGACTCGGCCCTGTCGGGTGGCAGCACGTTCACCGCGACCGTGGACGTGCTCGAGTCGATGGGCTCGGACAAGTTCGCCTACTTCACGGTGGAGGGCGAGGCGGCGACGTCCGCCGAACTGGACGAGCTGGCCGCCGACGCCGGCGCGGCGACACCTCGTCCGACGGCACGCAGCTGGTCACCCGCCTGTCCGCGGCGTCGGGCGCCAAGGAGGGCGAACGCGTCGAGGTCTGGTTCGACGCGGACAAGATCCAGCTGTTCGACCCGTCGACCGGCAAGAACCTGACGTACTCGGAGTAGTACGCGTTCACCAACTGCTCGATTGCCGCCGTGGCAGCCGATTCCGACCAGCCGGTCGGGTCGGCGGCCACGGCGGCTTTGTACTGCCGGTCGGAATTCCCGTGGTGGCGGTGTTCCGGACGGTCACCGTCGGAACACTGAGTGGAATTTTTCCCGGCCGATATTGCGGAGAGTAACGGCCGCCCAGGGCGTGGCGATTAGAGGTTCAACATTCAAGAACCACGTGGCCCAGAAATGCGAGGAGCCATGCCCGGGAGAGTCACGAGTAAATCAAGTCATGGCGGTTTTCAGTTACTGGCCCGGCGGCTTTCCCTGACGGCCGCGGCGGTCGTGGTCCTGGCGTCCTGTGGAGCGCCGGCGGCCCCGGAGGGCATCACCATCGACGAGGCTCCCACGACGTCACCGAGCACGTCGATCCCGCGGCCCCCACCAGAGCCGGCGCCGGTGGAGGCCCCGGTGGTTGAGCCGCCCCCGGTGGCGCCCGCGCCGGTCCAGCCGCCGCCGGTGGAGCCACCTCCAGCGGAACCACCACCCCCGCCCGTGGATGCCCGCGCCGACTGCGACGCGTCCTACCCGAGCGTGTGCATCCCAGCGGGCCCGCCAGATCTGGACTGTGGCGACATCCCGCACGGCCGCTTCCAGGTCCTCCCACCGGACCCGCACGGCTTCGACGGCAAGGACGACGACGGCGTCGGCTGCGAGAGCAACTGACCTCTTCAGCGGCGGGTGGCCGCTCGGAACAGGTGGCGTTCGGCCGAGTGGGGTGTTGCCCGGGAGGTGGCTTCCGGGTGGTGGCGGGCCAGCAGCCCGACACCGACGATCGCCACCAGCGCGCCGCCGATCAGGCCCACGCCGGTCCAGCCGCCGGCGTCGGCCGTCTCGTCCAGCAGGGAGATCGCGATGGCCGTGGCCACCAGCGGGCTCAGCACCGTCTGGCAGCCGACCACGATGTCCGGTGGGCCGCTCGAGTACGCGAGCTGGATGAACCACGAGCCCACCGCGAACGCCGCCACCAGGCCGGTGACCGACAGCGGCGGAACGCCGCGCGAGGCCGTCGGTCTGGAACGTGTACGTCACGTCGCGGACCAGCACCGACACCAGCCCGTAGGCGGCGCCGGCGCCGGTCGCCAGCAGTACGCAGCGCACGATGCCCCTGGTCAGCGCGCCGGTCACGCCGAACACGGCGATCACCCCGGCGATGATCTGGCACGCCAGCATGCATCGACGACTCGGGGAACGTCACGGCCTCGCCGTGTTCGAGGCGAGTGCCACGAACATCGCCACCCCCAGCGTGCTCGCCACCATCGCCACGATGACCGCCGGGCGCAGCCGTTCGCCGGACGAGCGGGCGTTCAGCACGGCCACCGCGGGCAGCGCGAGCACCACGATCGGCGCGACGATCGTCACCGGGGCCAGCGCCAGCGCGAGGATCTGCAGCACCGCGCACGCGAACAGCACCGCGAACCCGAGCAGCCACGTGCGGTTGTGCACCAGCCGCCGCGCCCCGCAGCCGCAGCCCGCCGTCGCCCGTCGCCGTGCGCACGCCCTGGTGTTGCAGCTGCGCGCCGACCGCGCTGCAACACGCGCCGAGCACGGCGAACGTGATGGCGAGTGCGATCATCCGGCGGCCTCGGCTCTCGCTGGTTCCCGGCGCTCGCGGGCCGTGCTCACCGTGACCCGCAACAGGTGGACCGCGAGCGCCATCAGCATCAGCATCTCGATGCACGAACAGCGCGCGCTGCACGAGACCGGAGATGCCCCGTCCGTCCAGCATGCCGGGTAACGCCAGACCGGGGAAGACGTCCGGCAGCCGAGTCGCCAGGTACGCGGCCGCCAGCCCCATCGCGACCATCGCCATCCGCCGGACCACCCTGGCCGTGCGCAGCCACCGGTCGTCGCCGGCGAGCCGCTTCGCGAAGCGACAGCCCCGCCAGCGGCAGGCTGACGAACAGCGACGCGCCGGCGATCTGGTGGATCAGCCCGGACGTGGACTCGACGTCTTGCTGTTGTCGGTCGGGAAGATCGCGCACAGCGTGAGGCTCGCGCACCACACGCCGAAGAGCGCCGTCGCCGGCCGGCCGAACCGGATGCCCACCACCCGCAGCCCCGCCAGCATGGTCACCGATCCCGCCGCGAGGACGATCACCGAGGTGGCGAACTCCTCGCCGCCGTCGCCGTAGAACACGTAGTAGCTGATCGCGCGCGAGAACGGGTCCACCTCGTGGGCGAAGTGGATGTTCAGGTACGTCATGGCGACCAGCGACCGGACCATCAGGACGATCGAGACCAGCGACAGCAACGCCGCGAGGAGAAGGAATCCCCCCAGCCAACGCCCCCGCTCGCTCTCGGCCCGACGCTCACCGGCGCCACCCCTCTTCCACTTCGCTCCCTGGCGTGATCAACGCATCAATTGCCTATACGTTCCCGTATCGGGACTGAGAACCGCCTCAGCCGCTCTGTAGTCCACTCGACCGGGTGATCGAGGAACGCTCGATCACCCGGTCGCCGCGGTCAGTAGTCCCAGATCTGCACACCCCGCACGAGATACGGAGCCTCCGGCACGAACGTGCCGCCGCCGGATAGGTGTCGAACTCGCCCTCCGTCGAGCAATCTCGTCCTTGGTAGACGGTGACCGGCCGGGTGGTCCGGTTGGCGAACGACCGGGCGTCGAGTCCCTCCGGCAGCGGCACGCACTCCCCGGGGTTGGTGGTCTCGAGAGCGACCCGGTGCACGGTGCCCTCGTAGAACTCGGTCGGCCACAAGCAGAACTCGCCGCGTTCGCAGGTGTTGTCGGCGGCGGCGCCGGCCGTGCTGGTGCCCAGCGACGCGGCCGTGAACGCGAGAACGAGCCCCACTTTGCGAATCCTCATCGGACTCCCCTCCCTTGGCGCCGCCGGATGGGGCGTTGGTTACGAGGATGCAGAGAATCGGCGAAGTGCCAAAAAGTTGTCCACAGGGGCGGAGTTGTCCACAGGCGACGGTCGACGCGCCGAATTTGTCGGTGTCAGCGGGTAAAATGGATACGGGGGAGGGCCCGCGTCCTGACGACTACGCGCAGACCAGAGCGCGAGGGAAGTCGGGTGGACCGGTTTACCGCCGGCGGTTTTCCCGCACCGCGGTGATGATCTCGTCGTCCCAGCGGTGGGTGCGGATCAGCCGGTAGCGCTCAGCAGCGACCCACATGTACGCCTCCGCCTCGGTCTGCGTGTCGATCATCCCCGCCTGGCGCAGCATCTCGACCACCGGCACGAACTCCTCGTCGTGCCAACGCTGGGCGACCGTCGGCCGGTCCAGGTAACGCGCTCTCGTCCTGCATGAGCCGAAAGCCCCACGCCTCCACGCACTCCGCCAGCTCCGCGTAGTCCCACGGGTCGGTCAGCGACACCGCCCGCCGCGCCTCGCCGACCAGCGGCACTCGCGACAGGAAGATCCGCCGGTAGTCCTTCACCAGCAGGTCGCCGCGGTAGCGGATCCCGACGGGTGCAGCCGGGTCGTCACCTCGGTCACGTACGCGTCGATCGTCTTCAGGCCCAGCGCGTGCGCCACCGACACCCGGTGGTGCCCGTCCACCACGAAGTGCATGTCGCCGACCCGGTACACCTCGATCGGCGGGATCGACTCGCCCCGGCGCTGCGCCAGCGCCAGCCGCTGCCAGCGTTCGCGCGACCTGCCCGGACGTCGGCCGGAACCGGCGGTCGAACTCGCGCGTCCGGTCGACGCTGCCGACGATCGAGTCCAGCGTGATCACCTGCAGGCCGCAGCCGCCGCTCGCCGGTCCGGCCGAGAGCGGCCACCACCTCGTCGAACGGCAGCATGATGTTGACGTCGTCGGGGGATCGGCGCAGCCACGCCGCCAGCCGCGACATCACCTGCCGCCGGCGCACCCGCAGGAAGTCGTTCTCCGCGTCGGCTATGGGAAAGCCGGTGTCTCGATTCATGGTCGCCGTCCAGGTCGAGTATTCGGTACCCCACCGTGTTCACCACCCGCGTCGGACCGATCGTCCGGTCCGGGATGGGCTGGCCGTGCGGGTGGATGTGGCCGTGCAGCAACAGTGCCGGGCGCAGGCGACGAACCGTCTCGTGCAGACAGTCGAACCCGCGGTGCGGCGGGTCGTCCCGGTCACCGACGCCGAGCGGCGGCGAATGCGTCAGCAACACGTCCACCCCCCGCCCGTCGCGGCGTCGCCGCCACGCCGCCGTTCGTACGAGACGCCTGGCCCGGCGCGCCTGCTGTCGCTCGGTCCACTGGTTCGGGCCGTCGTTGTAGCGGATGGACCCCCCAAGCCCGGCGATCCGCAACCCGGCGACGTCCACCACCCGCCCGTCCGCGTTCACCCCGCCGGACGGGCCGGGCCACTGTGCGGGGAATCCACCTCGCAGCCACAGACCTTTCACCCGCACGTAACCCGTGAGGTCGAGGTCGTGGTTGCCGGGCACGAACACGCACGGCCGGTCGAGGGCGTCGGCGAGGAAGTACAGATAGTCGAACGGCAGGTCGCCGGCACCCAGCACGAGGTCGACGTCGGCGAACCGTTCCCGCACGGTGTCGGTCCACAGCGACTCGACGATCTCGTCCGAGACGGTCAGTACCTTGGGCACGAGCTCGAGCGTACGGCGAGACCAGGCGTCCACTCAGGCTAGTGCCCGTCGCGTACCGGACCCATTACAGTCGGATACGAGCGTCGGGGACAGAGGGAGTGCACAGCGCATGGGTGGGGACTACTACGTCAGCGGCGGGGTGAACTGGGCCGGCTTCACCCTGGAACAACTCATCTCGATGGTGGCCGACAAGGCCAGCGTGCCGCAGCTGGAGCGACTGGCCGAGGACTGGCGCGGCACGGGTGACGGCGTGGTCGACGCCGCCGACCTGCTGGCCGACGCGTTCGACGACCTGATGGACTTCTGGTCGGGCGAGTCGGCCGACAAGGCGAGCAACACGGTGGCGCTCAACGCCCAGTGGGTCGGCGACCTCGGTCTCGCGGCCAAGGACATGGGCACCCCGATCGACGAGGCCGCCGGCGCGCTCAAGGCCGCCCAGGAGGCCATGCCCAAGCTGCCGCCCGTCCCACCGGCCGCCCTGCCGGGCTCGGCACCGCACGCGGCGACCGAGGCGATCGACCTCACGGGCAGCCCGCTCGGCGCGGCGGTCGGCGGCACGGCCGCCGGGTCGCAGAGCGCGTTCGAGGCGCAGGCCCAGCAGGAGGAGCTGAAGCGGGTCGCGGTCGAGACCATGCAGCGCTTCGAGGCCGCGGCCGTCGGCATCGACCGGGCCACGCCGCAGCTGCCCGGCCAGAGCACCGAGCTGCGTCCCCGCGTCGAGGACCCGGACTTCGATCCCGACTCCGACCTGTGGCTCAGCCAGGTCTCCGTGACCAGCAACGTCGACATGCGCTGGCAGCTGCTCACCAACCAGGTCGACCCGGGCACGTCGGCCCAGTCGTCCGGCGGGTACTCCGGCGGAGGCGGTGGTGGCGGCTTCGGCGGCGGTGGCGGCGGGTCCTTCAGTGGGGTCGCCGCGGGTGTCGGCTCCCGGATGGGGCTGGGACCGCTGGCCGGTCGCGCCACGCCCGGCGAGGCCCCGGACGGGCACCGGGGCAGATGGTCGGCCGCGCCGGCTCCACCCCGACGCCCCTGGGCGCCGGCATGCACGGCCCGATGGGTGCCGCTCCGATGGGCGCCGGCATGGGTACCGGCGGCATGGCGGGCGAGGGCCACCGCAGACGCTTCCCCTTCGACGCCGACGACCCGTTCGACACGGGTCAGAAGGCGTCGCCACCGGTGATCGGGCTGTAGGGAGGGGAGCACGCACATGGAGAACGACTTCGCGACCATCGTGGAGAACGCCCGGGCGCAGCAGGACGCGCCACCCCCGCCGCCACCCATGCCGGAGGTGGCCCCGCCGCCACCGGCCATGCCGGAACCGGCACCGGCCCCGGTCACCGCCGCGGCCCCGGTCACCGCCGCCGCTCCGGTGGCCGCCGACACCGAGACACCGCCCCCGGCCGGCGGCTGGGACGTCGACACCTACCGGCTCCGCACCTTCAGCGAGACGGTCGTGCGTGCGCGGTCCTACCTGGACTCCGTGCAGAAGCGGGTCGACCGGATGCAGGGCGCCGAGCTGACCCCGCAGCTGGGCACCAGCCCGGTCGGGGAGCAGCTCGCCAAGAAGTTCGACGACCGGCTCAACTCGACCGACGGCCTGCGCGCCATGCTCGCCGAGGCCATGAAGCGGATGGACCGGTTCGTCACGAGCGCCGAGCAGGCTGCGCGCGCCTACGAGGAGACCGACCAGGAGGTCGCCGACGACCTCGACGTCGAGCACGAGGACGACGAGCAAAGCTGATGCTCATCAGTGCCCGAACCGCGGTGGCCGTCGACATCGCGGAGATCGACCTGTTGTGTGCCGCCGCGGACGTCGCGCCGCCGTTCCCCCTGCGGGTGCCGGCGACCGGCGGCGAAGTCCGCGAACGGCGCCGCGTGCTGCGCGCCGCCGGCGAACGGCTGGCCGCGCGTGGCCTCGCCGACGACCGCGGGCCGCTCGGGGTGGCCGAGGCGTTCACCCACCTGCTCCGCCGCGGCGGCGTCACCATGGACCTGGTCCTGTCCACGGGCGACGACGTGCTCGGCGCGGTCCTGCTGGCCGACCGGGGCGTGGCCGTGCTGATCACCCAGGAGCTGACCGGTGCCGGCACCGTGTGCATGGCCGAACTGACCATCGACGACGCGGTCGACGAGCTGATCGACCTGGTCCCCGTGCGCGAGGCCGCTCTGACCGCGCCCTTCCAACTGCCTCGCGGCGCGCTCGACCGGGTGCACGCGGCACTGCGTGCTCGGGCCGGCCGGCCACTCGCCCAGCAGGAGTGGGAGGCGCTGCTCGCCGACGCCGGCATCGACGACCGGCTGGGCCGCAGGCTGATCACCCACCTGCAGCCGGTGCGCGGCAACGGCCAGCTCGGCCTGGCGATCCGCGGCGGCTACGCCGACCAGTGGCAGCGTGAGGGTCCGGAACTGCGCTGGCTCGACACCGAACGCGGGCGTTTCCAGTTGGTGGACGCCGACGACGGGGCCTGGATGAGTGTCAACCCCCTGCACGCCAACGAGTTCGCCGCCTCGATACGCCGGATGGCCGCCGTGCTGCCCAATTGAGCGTTTGCCTGCGAAAAGTTGAACCGGAAGTACCTGCCCGACGTTTGTCTCATGGGTTACCGTGACGATCGGAATCGATGATCGGGAGGAGCGAGGGCGTGAGCGTTCTCGAGGGGATCATCCAGCAGGTGGCGGCTGCCCGGCAGCGTGCGGTGGAAGCCGCACAGCAGGCCGAGGCGGAACGGCGTCGTCGCCGCGAGGAGAACGACCTCTACGTCAGCGGTGGCGTGCACTGGAACGGCTTCGGCCTCGAGCCACTCATCAAGATGGTGGCCGAGCGAGCGAGCCCTGCCCAGCTGGACGCGCTGGCCGGTGAGTGGAGCCGCCACGGCCAGTCGGTGGTGCGCGCGTCCGACGATCTGCGGACCTCGCTCAGCAACCTGATGCAGTACTGGTCGGGCGCCAGCGCCGACGTCGCCCTGCAGAAGGTGACGAACAACGTCGCCTGGATCTCCGAACTCGGCGGCACCGCCCAGCAGATGTCCGCCCCGATCCAGGACGCCAGCGGCGCGCTGCGCTCCGCGCAGGACACGATGCCCGGCATGCCGAAGAACAACTGGCTCGGCATGGCCGGCGGCGGCGCGGCGGCCGGGTTCATGGTCGGCGGCCCGATCGGCGCCGCGTTCGGCGCGGCCATCGGCGGCATCGCGAGCGCGTTCGGCTTCGGCAACAGCAAGAAGAAGATGAAGCGCAAGGCCGTGCAGACCATGGAGCGCTACGAGGGCGCGCTGCTCGGCGTCGACCAGGCCACCCCGCAGTTCGGTCTGCCCGGCGACGGCGTGAACCCCGGCGACAACCCCGGCGACAACCCGGGCCCGGGCATCGACATCCCGCGGCCGGGTACCTACCCGCCCGGACTCGACGGCCTCCTGCCCGGGCGGCCGCCCACCGACTGGGGCGGCGGCATCACCGACCCGTCGTTCGCCGGCACGCCCGAGGGTCGCTGGCAGTCGCTCACCGGCCTCACGCCGGGCGGTGGCACGGGTACCGGCATCGGTACGGGTGTCGGCGCCGGCTCGGGCGTGGGTTCCGGCCTCGGCGGGTTCGGCGCGATGCCCGGCGGCATGGCCGGTGCGGGCCGCGGTGCCGGTGCGGGTGCCCGGCCGGGTGGCCGTGGCATGGGTGGCTTCCCCGGTGCCATGGGTGGCGCCGGCGCCGGACGTGGTGGGGACTACAAGGGCCGTGGCCGGTTCAGCAAGACCGGCGGTTTCGGTGGCATGGGCGCACCGGGCGGGCGGCGTGACGAGGAGCCCGACGGCGAGCACCGCAGGCGGGTTCCGATCGAGGAAGACCCGTTCTCCGCGGCCGACCTCAAGGCCGCCCCGCCGGTCCTCGGTCTGTAGAAGGGAAGCCCGATGTACGTGGATGAGGGAACAGCGGCCCCGATGGCACTGCCGAGCGGCGGTGCCTGGCAGGTCGAGCCCGACCAGGTGCGTGACTTCGCGGCCGCGGTCGAGCAGGTGCGGGCCGACCTCAACAAGATCGTCGGCGAGGTCGAGGACCTGTCCACCCCGAACTACGCGCCGATGCTGGGCACCAGCCCGGTCGGCCAGGAGTTGGCGGAGAAGTTCACCGACCGGATGGGCAGCGAGCGTGGTCTGCGTGGACAGCTGAACACCGCGCTGACCCGCATGGAGGAGTTCGTGGCGAGCGCCGAACGCACGGCCGCGGGCTACCAGAACACCGACCAGGACAACGCGACCACACTCACGGGTCATTGACCAGCGCGAGAACGCTGCGGGTCAACCTCGGCGTGCCGCTGCACCCGGTCGAGGTCGACCTGCTGTGCGCGTTCGCCGAGGTGGAGGCGCCGTTCCCGCTGGAGATCCCGGCGTCGGGGTCCACGGAGATCGAGCAGCGGTCCCGATACAGCGACGCGCGCGAGCAGTTGACCGCGCGTGGTCTCGCCGACGAGAACGGCCCGCTCGGCGTGGCCGAGGACTTCGTGTTCCTCCTGCGGTCGAGCACCGGCGTGCTGGACATGGTGCTGGCCAAGGAGAAGCCGACGCTGGCGGCGGCGATCCTCGACTACCGCGACGAGGCGTTGCTGGTCACCCAGGACCTGGCGAGCGCGGAGCGCATGCTGCGCATGAAGGCCGTGAGCATGGACGAGGGGCTCGACGACCTGATGCGCCTGGTACCGATGGTGGAAGCGCCGCTGACCGCGCCGTTCAGCCTGCCGCGCAGGGCACTGGAGGACGCGTTCCACGCGATGATCGTCAACCTGCCCGATCCCGACCCGGACGACCCGGACCGGATCCCGGAGGCGCCTCGGCTGACGTCCGAGCAGATCGACGAGCTGCTGCGCCGACACGGCATCGACGACCGCGTGGCCAGGCGGATGGTCTCCCACCTGCAACCGGTACTCGGCAACGGCCAGGTGGGCCTGGCCAGACGCGACGACAGCGAGGACCAGTGGCAGCGCGTCGGCGAGGAACTGCGCTGGCTGGACACCGAACGCGGCCGGTTCCGCCTGGCGGGCGACGCCGAGTGGATGAGCGTGAACCCCTTGCCGCGCGACGACATCCGCTCGGAGCTGCGTCGTCTGTCGGCGAAGACCCGCTAGATCCGGTGCTGGGGCGGGCCTTCCGGCTCGCGGTGGTTGCGGCGCACCGTGTGGACCACGAACAGCGTCAGCAGGAGTAGTCCGACGCCGCCGCCGGCGCCGATCATGGCTACCCGCATGGGTGCCCAGTTGCGCTCGTGTGGTGGTGGCATCTCGAACGGAGTGTCGATCGCCTGGTCGGCCTCTTCGGGGATGTGGTGGGTGAGCGCGGCCACCGGGTTGATCATGCCGTGGCCCACGAGGTTGTCGCGGCCGCCGTTGGCCGCGGGGTGTGACGCGGTGGAGATGATCCGGTGCATCACCTGCTTGGCGGTCAGCTCGGGGAACTTCTCGCGGACGAGCGCCGCGAGCCCGGCCACGTACGGCGCGGCGTAGCTGGTGCCCTCGATCGGCAGGCGGTTGTTGTCTTTGCCGTACTTCACGTTGGCCAGGCCGGTCGGTTCGGCCGGGTCCAGCGAGATGATCTCGGTTCCTGGTGCGGCGACGCTGACCCACGGACCCTGGATGGAGAATTCGGCCGCGCTGCCGTTCTTGTCCATGGCGGCGACCGAGATCACGTACTCGGAGAACCACGGCGGGGTCACCACCAGCGTCGGGTTTCTCGGGTCGGAGCTGTTCTGGTCGCGGCAGGTGCGTTCCCCGAGGTTGCCGGCCGACGTCACGAGGACGACGTCCTTCTCCTCGACCGCGTACCTGACGGCCGCGTACACGGCCTTCTCACCATCGTTGATCCGCACCTCGGAGACCGGCCGGCAGGAGTCAACCGACATGTTGATCACGTCGACGTCATTGTTGGCGGCGTTGATGACAGCCATGGCCAGCGTGTCGAGGCTGCCGGCCTGCGCGGCTTCTTGATTGTCGTTCGGGTCGTCGTGCTCGTAGGTGGCGCTCGACTGGCGGATGCTGAGGATGGTCGCGTTCGGTGCGATGCCGCGGAAGCCGATCGTCTCGTCTTTCGGGTTGGCCGCGATGATGCCGGCGACCTCGGTGCCATGGCCGTCGCAGTCTTTGGCCGAACCATTCAGCTCACCGTCGACATAGTCCGTCCCGATCTCGACCCGGCCGTCGAGGTAGGCATGGTCGGCCACGCCCGTGTCGATCACCGCGACCTTCTGGCCGGCTCCGGTGGCGAACCGGCTGAGTTCACGGAACCGCAGCACGTCCTGGCCCCAGGGCCTGCTCTCGAGCGTCGCCGTCTGCGGCTTCGACTCCACACAGCGGTTCTTCCAGATGTAGTCGCGATCGGGCTGCCCGGTGTCCACCGGCAGCGGCCAGCTCTCGTCGAAGGGCGGCGGCGTGGCGAAGCCGTTCGACCCGGCCGGCGACGATTCGGGCTGGGCCGCGGCCGACCCCGCGGCGCTCACGGCCGTGAGCGCCGCGGCCGCGAGTACGGCCGTGATCCGAGCTGTTCGAGTGACTGCCATGCGACCGGATCCCCCCAGTTGGCCGGTGTCAGACGCGGGGTTTGGACGGGCCTTCCGGTTCGCGGCGGTTGCGGCGGACGGTGTGGACCACGAACAGCGTCAGCAGCAGCAGGCCGACGCCGCCGCCGGAGCCGATCATCGCCACCTGCATCGGCGCCCAGTCGCGCTCGTACGGCGGCGGCATCTCGAACGGCGTGTCGATCGCCTGGTCCGGGTCCTCGCCGTGCTCGGCCGGGATGAACGCGGTCAGCGCGGCCGACCGGGTTGATCATGCCGTAGCCGACGAGGTTGTCGCGGCCGCCGGTGGCGGCCGGGTGTGACGCGGTCGACTTGATCCGGTTCATCACCTGCTTGGCGGACAGGTCCGGGAACTGCTCGCGCACCAGCGCCGCGAGCCCGGCCACGTACGGCGCCGCGAAGCTGGTGCCCTGGATCGGGGAGGCCTTGCCGTTCTCGTCGACCGTCTGGTTCGCGAGGCTCGTCGCGTTCGCCGGGTCGAGCGAGATGATCTCGCGTGCCCGGCGCGGCGACGCTCACCCACGGGCCCTGGATGGAGAACTCGGCGACGCCGCCGTCCTTGTCCATCGCGGCGACCGACAGCACGTAGTCGGAGAACCACGGCGGGGTGACCACGAGCACGTCGGGTTCTTCGGGTCGGGGCTGTTCTGCTCCTTGCAGGTGCCTTCGCCGCAGGTTGCCGGCCGACGCGACCAGCGACGACGTTCCTCTCCTCGACCGCGTACCGCAGCGCCGCCGTAGACGTCCAGCTCCGCCTGGCTGATCGGCCCGGAGGACGCGGGCCGGCAGCTGTCCACCGACATGTTGATCACGGTGGCGCCGGGGTGCTCGCGGCGCGCATGATGGCCTTGGCGAGCGTGCCGAGGTTGCCGGCCGACACCGGCGGCTTCGTGTTGTCCGCCGCGTCCTTGAACTCGTAGTTCCCGCTGGACTGGCGGATGCTGAGGATCCTCGCGTCCGGCGCGATGCCGCGGAAGCCGATGTCGTCGGTCCCCGGGTTCGGCGGCGATGATGCCGGCCACCTCGGTGCCGTGGCCGTCGCAGTCCTTGAGCCCGTCTCGGCCGCCGACGACGTAGTCGCCGCCGCCCTCGAGCCGGTCGCCGAGGTAGTCGTGCGGCGTCACGCCGGTGTCGATCACCGCGACCTTCTGGCCCGCGCCGGTGGCGAACCGCGCGAGCTCGTCGAACCGCAGCAGGTCCTGGCCCCACGGCTTGTGCTCGAGCGGCACCGTCGATCCCTGCGACTGCACGCACTGCGTCTTCGGCTCGTAGGCGACGGTCCGGCCCGCCGGTGTCCTCCGGCAGCGGTGGCTGTCCGCCTCCGGCGGCGGGGCGGCGAAGCGTTCGGTCACCCGGCGCCGGGGTTGCGGCGACGACGGCTCCGCCGACGGCGACTCCGACGAGGCGGGTTGCGCCGACGTCGCTGGCTGCGGCCACGACCGGCCCGGCGGCGCTGACGACCGTGAGCAGCGGTGGCGGCGAGCACGGCCATGACCCGACTGGTTCGGGTAACTGCCATGCGAGCGGATCCCTCAGTTGGCCGGCAGGATGTTCACGTGGCGCAGCGCGCCGTACAGGTTCATCACGGCGAGCGCGAGCGGCAGCAGCACCGCGATGCAGATCGCCTCGATGATCTCCACGGTGCGCCGCAGCGGCGGCGAGAACCGCTGCTCCGGGAAGATCACGCCGAACACCAGCGACGCCGCCGCGATCAGCACCAGCGAGCCGAACACCCACAGCAGCCGGTCGAACGTGTCGGCGCCGATCAGCCAGCCGACCATGATGCCGGCGGCGGACAGCATGCCGGTGGCGAGCAGCGCGATGGCCTGGCTGCCGTTGGCGTAGGTGCGGGCGCGCAGCAGCAGCACCAGCGTGGCCGCGATGGCCAAGCGATCGCCCAGACGTCGCCCTTGCCGGCCGTGATGATCGCCGAGATGGCGGCGGCGACGCCGCAGCCGATGATCATGCCGGTCATGTACTCGTGCGCGAGGCCCGCGCGGCGCTCGATGGACTGGTAGTCCGGGAAGCCGGTGTCCTCCTTGAGGTCCTCCGCGCTGCCCGGCACGTTCGGCAGCGGCAGCCGGCCAGCTGGATCGTCAGCCTGGGCAGCACGGACAGCCCGGCGAGCGACACGGCGGCCGTGCCGGCGGCGATGCCGGGCGCCGGGTGCGCGATCAGCGTGCCGACGGTGAACGCGATGCACGCCGATCAGCGCGGCGGAGCCGGCCGCGACGAACGTGGTGACCCCGGCGCCGATCAGCATGATCGACGCCGACGCCACGATCAGCACCAGCGCGCACGCGAGCAGCAGGCTGGCCCGCCCGGTCGCGCCGGGCACGATGTAGAGGCCGGCCACGAACGCCATCGGCAGCCCGCCGGCCGCGGCGATCAGCACGCCGGCCGTCTCGGCCTGGTAGCCGCGGGCGATCACCGCGCCGAGCGCGACGCACACGATCGGCGGCGGCGCCCGCGGTGATCGCGGCGCCGAGCGTGCGAGCCGCCGAACAGCGGGCCGGTCATCAGCACGGTGACGGCCGCGATGACCAGCGCGAGCGCGCCCGCGATGTAGCCGATCCGGTTCGCGGTCTGCTTGGTCCACGGCCGGTAGCTGTCCGGTGCGGACTCGGCGATCGCGTCGACCACGTCGTCGTACAGCGGCGGCGGCGGGTTCTCGGTCGCGCTTGCGCAGCTGCAGCAGCTCACCGTCGACCACGCCGAGCGAGGCGAGCGTGCGGCTCGGGTCGAGCGGCGAGTCACCCAGCTTGGCCAGACACCAGCCGCCGTGCCGCGCGCCGCCGTCCGGGGTGGCCTCCTTGGCCATCTCGAGCAGCATCGGCAGCAGGTCGGCCACCGCGACCCCGGCCGGGAGCGCGACGTCGATGCGTGTTCTCGGCGCCACCACCGTCACCCGGCTGAACACCGTCGTACCGGTTGCCACCCTCGAGCCCCCTCACCCGTCCGTGTCTTCGATAACCACCACGAGCTGTCGGTGGCGGCCCCTAGTATGGCCTTGCCGGATCCGCGCGCGTGCGCCGGTTCGGTCAAGTAGGGGTTCCGAACAGTGGTGAGGGGGAGATCGGTGAGCACGCTTCAGTTCAAGCGTTCACCTCGGTTGGCGGCGCCGCGGCAGCCTGGCGGCGAGGTCCATCTCGAGCCACCGCCCGAGGTGCCCCGCGTCATCCCCGGCAACATCCTGATGAAGCTCATGCCCGTCGTGATGGTCGTCGCGATGCTCGGCATGATGGCGCTGATGTTCACCGCGGGCGGCGCGGTCGGCCGCAACCCGGTGACGCTGCTGTTCCCCATGATGATGATGTTCTCCATGGTCGGCATGTTCGGCCAGGGCGGCGCGGCGGCGGCCAGAAGAAGGCCGAGATGAACGAGGACCGCAAGGACTACCTGCGGTACCTCGGCCAGATGCGGGACCGGGCCCGCGAGGCCTCGCTCGACCAGCGCGCGGCACTCGAATGGGTGCACCCCGACCCGCAGGCGCTGTGGTCCATGGCCACCAGCCGCCGCATGTGGGAGCGCCGCCAGTCCGACCCCGACTTCTGCCACCTGCGTGCCGGCCGCGGCAGCCAGCGCCTCGCCACCCGGCTCGTGCCGCCGCAGACCGGCCCGGTCGACGAGCTGGAGCCGATCGCCACGCTGGCGCTGCGCCGGTTCGTCCGCGCGCACTCGATCGTCCCCGAGCTGCCGATCCAGATCGCCATCCGCGGGTTCGCGGCCGTCGGCCTGTCCGGCGACAAGGAGCTGACCCGCGGCCTCGCCCGCGCGCTGCTCGCCCAGCTGGTCACCTTCCACACCCCCGACGACGTGCTGATCGCCGTCGTCACGAGCGGCCGGGCCAAGGACGAGTGGGAGTGGGCGAAGTGGCTGCCCGCACGCCCAGCACCCGACGATGGTCGACGGCATCGGCCAGCTGCGCATGATGGCCGGCTCGCTCGCCCAGATCGAGGACTGGCTCGACGAGGAGCTGCGCGACCGGCAGCGGTTCACCCGCAACGCGCCGCCGCAGCCCGACCAGCCGCAGATCGTGATCGTCATCGACGACGGCGAGGTCACCCGCGAGGAGCAGATCATCCTCGAGGAGGGCCTGGTCGGCGTCACGCTGATGGACCTGTCCGACAGCCTCGGCAACCTCACCGCCCGCCGCGGCCTGCGGCTGGTGGTCGAGGAGGACCGGCTCGGCGCCCGCAGCGCGAGCGGCGTCGAGTGGTTCGCCAAGCCGGACACGCATGACGGTGGCCGAGGCGGAGGCGCTGGCCCGCAAGCTCTCGCCGTACCGGCTCGGCGCGGCCGCGGCGGACGACGGCGGCGAGGAGCCGCTGCTGTCCAACCCGACGCTGCTGGAGCTGCTCGGCATCCCGGGCGACCCGATGACGTTCGACGTGCAGCAGGCGTGGCGGCCCCGGCCGGTCCGCGACCGCTACCGGGTGCCGTTCGGCGTCGGCGAGTTCGGCCAGCCCGTCGAGCTGGACATCAAGGAAGCGGCGATGGAGGGCATGGGCCCGCACGGCCTGTGCATCGGCGCGACCGGTTCCGGCAAGTCGGAGTTCCTGCGCACGCTCGTGCTCGGCATGCTGGCCACCCACTCGTCGACCAACCTCAACTTCGTCCTCGTCGACTTCAAGGGTGGCGCGACGTTCCTCGGGCTGGACTCGGCGCCGCACGTCGCCGCGACGATCACCAACCTGCAGGACCAGCTGACCCTGGTCGACCGCATGAAGGACGCGCTCGCCGGTGAGATGAACCGGCGCCAGGAGGCGCTCAAGAACGGCGGCAACTTCAAGAACGTCTGGGAGTACGAGAAGGCCCGCGAGAACGGCGCCGACCTCGACCCGCTGCCCGCGCTGTTCATCGTGGTCGACGAGTTCTCCGAGCTGCTGTCGGCGAAGCCGGACTTCATCGACCTGTTCGTCGCCATCGGCCGCCTCGGCCGCTCGCTCCAGATGCACATGCTGCTCGCCTCGCAGCGCCTGGAGGAGGGCAAGCTGCGCGGTCTCGACTCGCACCTGTCCTACCGGATCGGTCTGAAGACGTTCTCCGCGGCGGAGTCCCGTGCCGCGATCGGCGTGCCGGACGCGTTCGAGCTGCCGTCCGATCCCCGGCTCCGGCTACCTGAAGTTCGACACGTCGACGATGGTCCGGTTCAAGGCGTCCTACGTGTCCGGCCCGTACCGGCCGGCCGGCATCCAGACCGCTCGGCCCGGCCGCGCTCGTCACCGGCGACCGGCGCGCGAAGCTGTTCGTGCCGGACTACGTCGAGATCCCGAAGGAGCCGGAGAAGCCGCTCGAGCGCGGTCAAGGAGGCGCCGCGCCAGGAGCAGAACGCGCCGACCGAGCCGAGCGAGCTCGACGTGATCGTCGGCCGGCTCGTCGGCCAGGGCCCGCCCGCGCACGAGGTGTGGCTGCCGCCGCTCGACACGCCCAACTCGCTCGACACGCTGCTGCCGCCGCTGCAGCCGACCGAGGACCGCGGCCTCTCGCCGGTCGGGTTCTTCGGCAACGGCCGGCTGCAGCCGCCGCTCGGCCTGATCGACAAGCCGTTCGAGCAGCGCCGCGACCTGCTGTGGGCCGACTTCTCCGGCGCCGCGGGCCACGCCGCGATCGCCGGCGGTCCGCAGTCGGGCAAGTCGATGCTGCTCCGCACGCTGGTCATGTCGATGGCGCTGACGCACACGGCGGAGGAGGCGCAGTTCTACTGCGTCGACCTCGGTGGTGGCACGCTCGGCACGCTGCAGGGCCTGCCGCACGTCGGTGGCGTCGCCGGCCGGCTCGACCCGGACAAGGTGCGCCGCATGGTCGCCGAGGTGGCCGGCTGGTCTCCGCGCGCGAGCAGCTGTTCCGGGACCACGCGATCGACTCCATGACCGACTTCCGCAACCGCAAGCGCCGCGGTGAGCTGACCGGAGGACCCGTGGGGCGACGTGTTCCTGATCGTCGACGGCTGGCTGAACTTCCGGCAGGAGTTCGAGGCCCTCGAGAGCCAGGTGCTCGACCATCGCCGCGCAGGGCCTGTCCTACGGCGTGCACGTGATCGTCACCGCCAACCGGTGGGCGGAGATCCGGCCCGCGATGAAGGACCTGCTCGGCACCCGGTTCGAGCTGCGCCTCGGTGACCCGAGCGAGTCCGAGATGGACCGCCGGGTCGCGGTCAACGTCCCGGAGGGCCACCCCGGCCGCGGCCTGTCCCGCGACAAGCTGCACTTCCTGGTCGGCCTGCCGCGCATCGACGGGTCGAGCAACCCCGAGGACGTCGCCGCCGGGCGTGCAGGACGCGATCGCGCAAGATCAACGCCGCGTGGCGGGGCCGGCGCGCGCCGCAGGTCCGGCTGCTGCCCGACCTGCTGCCGTACGAGGAGCTGCTGGCCCAGGACGGCCAGCGGGGCACCAAGCCGATCCCGATCGGCGTCAACGAGGACGAGCTCGCGCCGGTGTACCTCGACTTCGACGCCGACCCGCACTTCTTCGCGCTGATGGACGGCGAGTCCGGCAAGACGAACCTGCTGCGCACGATCGTGCGCGGCATCATCGACCGGTACACGCCGAAGGAAGCGGTCATCGTCCTGGTCGACTACCGGCGCACCATGCTCGGCTTCGTCGAGACCGAGCACCTGCTCGGCTACGCGGTGTCGTCCAACCAGCTCGACGGGCATGGTCAACGAGGTCAGGAGTCCACTGCGCAAGCGGCTGCCCGGCCCGGACGTCACGCAGGAGCAGCTGAAGAACCGGTCGTGGTGGAAGGGCCCGGAGCTGTTCGTCATCGTGCGACGACTACGACCTGGTCGCCCCCAGGGCAACAACCCGCTGCAGCCGCTGGCGGAGTTCATCCCGCAGGCCAAGGACGTCGGCCTGCACCTCATCGCCGCGCGCCGCACCGGTGGCGCCGCCGCGCGATGTACGACCCGGTGCTCGGCAAGCTGAAGGAGATCGCCACGCCCGGCCTGCAGGGCAGCGGCAGCAAGGACGAGGGCGTGCTGCTCGGCACCGTCCGAGCCGTCGGCGATGCCGCCGGGCCGAGGCACGCATCGTCAGCCGCAAGGCCGGCCAGCAGCTGATGCAGGTGCCTGGATCCAGCCGGAAATGTGACCTCCTGCCACCGGTCGCTGCTGGCACCGGGCAGGGACCACGGGTGGGTACGGGGTGATGGATGACACTGCGGGTGGCGGTCGACTTCGGTACGTCCAGCACGTGTGTCGCGATCTCGGTCGCCGGGCGCGAGCCGCAGGTCGTGGCGGTCGACGGGCCGCCGCTCATGTCCTCGGCCGTGTACGCCGCGGCTGACGGCACGCTGTTCGTCGGGCAGGAGGCCGACCGGCAGGCCGCGATCGACCCGTCGCGCTACGAGCCGCACCCGAAGCGGCGGATCGACGAGACCGAGCTGCTGCTCGGCGCCAGCGTGCTGCAGGTGCGCGACGTCGTCCGGGCGGTGCTCTCTCGCGCGGTCGGCGAGGCCCGGCGGGTCGGCCGGCGGCGCGCCGGTCGACCTGCTCGTGCTGACCCATCCCGCGGACTGGGGCGGCGTTCCGCACGCGGGTGCTGCGCCAGGCCGGCAACGGGCTCGCCGCGCGGATCGTGCTCGTGCCCGAGCCGGTGGCCGCCGCCGTGTTCCACGCCGCGAGCTTCCCGGCGCCGCGCGGCACGGCGACCGGCGCGCTCGCCGTGCTCGACCTCGGCGGCGGCACCGTCGACGTCAGCGTCGTGCGTGCCGGCGGCCCGGCCCGCGCCGGCTTCCAGGTGCTGGCCACCCGGGGCGACCCGACTTCGGCGGCGCCGACATCGACCAGCTGCTGCTCGAGCACGTCGGCTCGCTCGTGTCCGCCACCGACGAGGAGGCCTGGCGCGCCCTCGTCGAGGGCCGGGAGCTGGCCGACCGCCGCCGGCGGCGGGTGATCCACCAGGACGTGCGCGGCGCCAAGGAGACGCTGTCCCGCCACACCTACACCGACGTGCCGATGCCGCCGCCGTTCCCGGACGCGCACGTCACCCGGGCCGACCTGGAGCGGCTCATCGCCGGCCCGCTCGACCGGGCCGCCGAGCTCACCGCTGTCCACCATCCGCGAGGCCGGGCTCGCGCCCGCCGACCTCGCCGGGATCTTCCTGGTCGGCGGGTCCAGCCGGATCCCGCTGGTGTCCCAGCTGGTGCACCAGCGCTGCGGGGTCATGCCGACCACGCTGGACCAGCCCGAGACCGTGGTGGCGCGGGGCGCGCTGCGGGCGGTCGCCGGCGCCGGCGAGGGCACCGGCGTGCTGGCGGCCGGCGGCCGCCGGCGACGTCACAACCGGCGGCCGCGGCCGAGGCCGCTCGTCCCGGTGCCGGCCACGCCGCCGCTGCCGCGCCGCTGCCGCCCACGCCCGCCGCGTCAGCGCCTCGCCAGAGCACGGTCCGCGCGCGCTGCTCCTGGTGGCCGGCGGCCGCCGCGCTCGTCGCGGCCGTCGCGATCGTGCTGGTCATCGTGCTGCGGCGACAACGAGCAGCGGTCGACGGGCCACGCGCACGCACACATCCAGCGACCGCCGAGGGCCGGCTGATCGCCCAGTACGAGTACCAGTTCACGCTGCCGGAGGGACTGGCTGCAGACCGGCGGCGACGCCGAGCCAGCTGCGCACCGAGGTCAAGCCCGCCGACGGCGCAGGACGGCGACGACCTGGTCCTGGTCCAGCAGATCCGGCTCTCGTTCGACAGCGACGCCGACCGGGCCCGCGCGGTGGACAAGCTGCGTGGCCGAGTTCGAGACGCGGGCGACGGCTTCTCCGGCTTCGACGAGCACGCGTCCTTCGCGGGCCGCGACGTCATCCACTACCGGCAGGCGCTGCCGAACAAGGACGCCACGGTCGACTGGTACGTCGTGTTCCAGGGCAACACCCAGGTCAGCGTCGGCTGCCAGCACGAGAACGCCGGCGCGGCGGCCGCGAGGTCGTCGCGGCGCCTGGAGACCATTGTGCGCACGCTGACCATCGCTCGGTACTTGCATCATGACGGGCGCGGCGTGCCGCGGCCGGCGCGTTCTCCGCGGAGGTCGAACGGCGCTGACCAGGGCCCGGCGGGCGGCAGGCGAGGCGAGAGCCCGTCCGCGGACTTCCGCGCAGCACGGAGAGCTGGCCACGGGCGAAAACCGGAAACTGCGGGGACTTCGCCGCCACGCGGTCGAGCCGACCCGACGGCCCGCGAGCAGGCGGCGGAGTTCCGCGGGACACCAACGGTTTTGCGGTCGCGGAGCTGCCGACGCCGACGAGCTGATGGCGCGGCTGCCCGGCCGGAGACCGCCGCCGCCGCGCCGGAGAACGAGGACTTCTCCCAGCACCAGGTGCTGTTCGACGTCGACACACAGGCCGAGCCCCCGAAAGTCCGGAGGACAGTACGCCCGAGATCCTGAACCGGCCGAGACGATGACGGATCCGGTGTCGGACGCGGGCGGCGGACCACCCGTCCGAGTGAGGACGACGAGGACTTTTCGCAACAGCGAATCCTGCTCGACGCGACCGTCGAATCCTACCGTCCCGACGGGTGCCTGGGTGCCGTGTTCGAGCTTCCAAGGACCCGGAAGAGCCCAGGTAGAGCCGCTTCGCCCGGCGGTCGACCTGAGGTTGCGGTTAGCCCGGCGCGACGCCGTCGGGACGCCCGCGCGGCCCTCGCGTTCCCCTGTGCGACCACGGAGGGCGTTCACGCTCGCAACGACCTCCGATCAAGTGGCGACAACGTGGAACCAGACATGGCAGGGTCTACGTCGCAAGAGGCGTACGAACCAAAGAGCTTGTACGACCAACTACAGACCCGCTGAAGGGGGTTCTCTCTTATGGGTGACTTCAAGACAGGTGCACCGCAGCTTTCACCGCGGCCCAGCAGATGGTCGACACCAACGAGCAGCTGCAGGACGCCGGCCGTCGTCTCGGCCAGGCCGTCGACTCGGTCCAGGGTGCCTGGTCCGGCGACGCCGCTGTGGCGTTCACGAACCTGATGACCTCGTTCAACACGGACTTCACGAAGTTGAACACCGCGCTGTTCAACATCGCCGAGCAGGTCACCGGATCGGCCCACACCTACGCCGAGCAGGAAGAGGCCGCTGCCTCCGACGTCTCCGCGATCGCGGCCACGCTGTCCGACGGCTGAGTCCTCCGTTCACCAGGTTCATCCTCGTCTTTAACAGCTTAGGAGAAAGATTCATGGCCGACATCAAGGTCACATTCAGTTCGCTGGAGGCTCTGTCCGGCGACATCCACAACCAGGTCAGCGCGATCGAGGGCTACCTCAACGACCTCCAGCGCCAGATCAGCAACCTGGAGCAGGACTGGGAAGGTGGCGCGAGCGCCGGCTTCCAGACCACCAAGCAGACCTGGTTCACCAGCGCCGACGACCTGCGCGGGTGCTCGCCAAGATCGAGACCGCGGTCATCTCCAGCACCGACGGCTACCGTGACGCCGAGCAGCGCAACACAGATGCGCTGGGACCAGGGCTGAGCGAAGCGCGACCAACTGAACACTGCGAGTGGGGCTCGGGAGAAATCCCTGAGCCCCACTCGCTGTCCGTGGTGGACTGTCCACGGCGAACCGCTCAGTGCGGGCGGTCAGTTCGTCGGGGTGTGGTCGTTGAACTTCTCCTAGAAGCGTCCGCGGCGGCCTGGTCCGGTGATCGCGGTCACCTCGGTCGCCGCCGGCGTCTCGGGGACGTCGTCCTCGCTGGCCTCGCCGAGCACCTCGTAGCCGATCTGCAGCTCCAGCGGCGTCGCGTCCGCGTCGGACGACCGTCGCCCGGATCTCGAACCCGGTGAACTCCATGTCGTGGTCGAGCTGGATGGTGACCGGCACCACGGTGGTCGAGCATCGGCTGTCGTGAGGCCGTCGCGCTCCTCCTCGGGGATCGAGATGAAACCGCTCGTCGAGCATCTCGCCGAGCAGCGCGCCGGTGATCACCTCGAAGCCGTCCTCGGTCGCGCGGCCTCGTTCGGCTGCTCCTCCGGCGCGTCCAGCTTGGTCTGCCCGATGGCCGTGTCCAGCTGGCAGGCGACCCACGCGGTCAGCAGGTAGCAGTCTGCGAAGCCGTCCGTCGAGACAGCGACGGCACCGACACCCACGGCGTCGGCGCGAGGAACGCGTGGTCCTCGTCGAGCTTGACGTAGTCCACCTTCGACTCCGGCGGCGTCAGCGTCTCCGACCAGTCGCCGTCCTCGGCGTAGCGCCGCTTCGTGCAGCGATCGACCGGCGGGTCGCCGACCTTGAACGACTCGTGCTCGGTGGTGATCTTGAGGTCGCCGTAGTTGAGGTAGTTGTAGACCGCGGCGTGCTCGTCGCCGAGCGTTCTCGAAGTGGTCCTGGAACGCGTCGAGCCCGCGTGCCGACCGCGTCCGCGGTGGCCTTCTCGGCCGCGGCGGCGGTCCGCTCTCGGCGTGCCGGTGGTCGGCTGGGCGCAGCCGGCGGCCGAACACGGTCGACGCACACGAACACGGTCGCAACCCGCGCGCCGTCGGGTGACAGTCATCTCACGACCCCTCGCCGGACGCCGGAACCTGCCGTCCGAGGTGCACGGTAGCGTGCGCACCGACCGAGCAGGACGATCGGCACGCCGGTGAGCGGGGGCCGCTTTGACCCTCGTCGACAGACGCCGGGTATCTTCCTATGTTGTTGCGCGGCGCGGGCCCATGCTCCGCTGTCGCGCCCGCACATGCACCCTGACGCAAATGACGACGAGGTAGATCCGTGCGCACGTACAGCCCGAAGCCAGGCGAGGTGGCCCGCACCTGGCATGTCATCGACGCCGAGGACGTTGTGCTCGGCCGGCTCGCCTCGAATGTCGCCACGCTGCTCCGCGGCAAGCACAAGCCCACCTTCGCGCCGCACGTCGACACCGGCGACTTCGTCATCATCGTCAACGCGGAGAAGGTCGTGCTGACCGGCAACAAGCGCGACCAGGCGTTCGCCTACCGGCACAGCGGCTACCCCGGCGGTCTGCGCAAGCAGTCGTTCGGCGAGCTGCTGGACACCCGCCCCGAGCGGCTGCTGGAGAAGGTCGTCAAGGGCATGCTGCCGAAGAACAAGCTCGGCCGCGCCCAGGGCAAGAAGCTCAAGGTCTACGCCGGCCCGGAGCACCCGCACACCGCGCAGCAGCCGAAGCCGTTCGAGATCGCCAAGGTCAGCAGGTAAATGAACTTGCGAGCCATCAAGTCGAGTACAAGCGAGGATCATTGAGCTACCCCTGAGACCAGCGAGCCGACCGACGAGGCCCCTGCTGTCGAGGCGCCGGAGGCGACCGAGACCGCTGAGGTGACCGCCGAGGTCGAGGCTCCGAAGCCCGCCCCGCGGATCAGCGGCGAGACCGCCCAGACCGTCGGCCGGCGCAAGGAAGCCGTCGTCCGCGTCCGCACTCATCCCCGGCACCGGCAAGTTCACGCTGAACGGCAAGTCGCTCGAGGAGTACTTCCCGAACAAGGTGCACCAGCAGCTCATCCGTGAGCCGCTGGTGACCGTCGAGAAGCCCGAGTCGTTCGACATCCGCGCGAACCTGCACGGCGGCGGCATCACCGGCCAGGCCGGTGCGCTGCGGCTCGCGATCGCCCGTGCGCTGATCGAGCTCGACATCGAGGACCGCCCGGCGCTGAAGAAGGCCGGCTTCCTCACCCGTGACCCTCGGGTCAAGGAGCGCAAGAAGTACGGCCTGAAGAAGGCCCGCAAGGCGCCTCAGTACAGCAAGCGCTGATTGCTGGTTCACACTCAGTAGTGGAACGCCGCGTCCAGTGTGTGCGATGCACCGGACGCGGCGTTCGCTGCGTTTTGCAGGTCTTTTCACGGCTACTGGAGGTTTCGCCAACGATGGCTCGCCTGTTCGGTACCGACGGTGTTCGTGGCCTGGCGAACTCCGAGCTGACCCCTGAGCTGGCGCTGTCCGTCGCCGCGGCGGCCGCGCGGGTGCTGGTCGAGCACGACAGCTCGCACCGGCCGGTCGCGGTCGTCGGCCGGGACCCGAGGGCCAGCGGCGAGATGCTGCAGGCGGCCGTCGCCGCCGGGCTGACCTCGGCCGGCGCGGACGTGATGCAGGTCGGCGTGCTGCCGACCCCCGCCGTCGCGCACCTGGTCGGCGAGCTGGGCGCCGACCTCGGCGTGATGATCTCCGCGTCGCACAACCCCATGCCGGACAACGGCATCAAGCTGTTCGCCGCGGGCGGGCACAAGCTGCCCGACGTCATCGAGGACGAGATCGAGGCGCAGATCGCCGCCACGCCCACCCGCCCGACCGGCGCGGGCGTCGGCCGGGTCTACGACATCCCCGACTCGCTCGACCGCTACATCGCCCACCTGCTGAAGGCGATCCCGCACCGCCTCGACGGCCTGCGCGTGGTCGTCGACTGCGCGAACGGCGCCGCCTGGGCGGCCGCCCCGCAGGCCTACCGCGAGGCGGGCGCCGAGGTGATCGCGATCCACGCGCTGCCCGACGGCGAGAACATCAACGACGGCTGCGGCTCCACCCACCTCGACGGCCTGCGCGAGGCGGTGCTCGCCGAGGGCGCCGACGCTGGGCATCGCCCACGACGGCGACGCCGACCGCTGCCTGGCCGTCGACGCCGAGGGCAACGTCATCGACGGCGACCAGATCATGGCCGTGCTCGCGTTCGCCATGAAGGAATCGGGCGAGCTGGTCGAGGACACCCTGGTCGCGACCGTCATGAGCAACCTGGGCCTGCACCTGGCGATGCGCGACCACGGCGTGACACCTGCGCACCACCGCCGTCGGCGACCGCTACGTGCTGGAGGAGCTGCGCGAGGGCGGCTTCACCCTGGGCGGCGAGCAGTCCGGCCACGTGGTCATGCCGGCCCACGCCACCACCGGCGACGGTCTGCTGACCGCGATGCGCCTGATGTCCCGCGTCGCCACGACCGGGCGCCCTCTGGCCGAGCTGGCCGCCGTGATGACCCGCCTGCCCCAGGTCCTGGTGAACGTGAAGGTCGCCGACAAGGCGGCGGTGGCCACGTCCACTTCGGTCAGCGACGCGGTCGCCGAGGTGAGGCCGAACTGGGCGAGACCGGCCGGGTCCTGCTCCGCCCGTCGGGCACCGAGCAGCTGGTCCGCGTCATGGTCGAGGCCCCGTCACACGAGGTGGCCGAAGCTGCGGCACAACGCCTGGTCGGCGTAGTGACGGCAGCGGTCTGACCAGCACCTTCCGCGGCGAATCCCCCAAAACGCCCCGGCGCGCCCAACGCCGGATCGGTATGTTGCTTGCAGTATGCACAGGCGTACGATCCGTGTTTGGATCATCGCCTTTCGCGCAGTACCAGACCGAGGGGGTCGCCACGATGTCCGGCGGCATGGAAATCGACCCGGAGGCCATACAGGCCTTCGCCGCGGTCCTGGCCGACGCGAAAGCGCAGTTCGATCAGGTCAAGGCCCGCATCGAGCAGCCGAACGCGGTGGCAGAGGACTTCGGCCGGTCCTGGCAGGAGCAGGGTTCGCAGTACGTGGAGTCGTGGGGGAAGCTCGGCCCGGATCTGGCGAGCCTGTCGGTGCTGCTGGAACAGGTGCAGACCAACCTCGGTTCGGGTGCGGAGCTGACGGTCGCCGGTGATACGGCGAGCGTGGGCAGCTTCAACCAGATAGAGGGCGAGCTGGATTCGGCGGAATCGCCCGCGGGGGCGCCGGCCGCGGCTACCGGGAGCCCGACGCAGTTCACCTTTTCCAACGCCTGGAGCGAGTTCAAGTCCAAGGCGAAGGGTGAGGCCGGCACGATCGACGACAGCTGCGAGGAAGTCATCCTCGGCCCCCGGCTCAACGAAGCCGTCCGGCACTACGCGAACGGATACCTGAAGCGTCTCGAGTTGGGACCGGAGAACAAGGCGACCGACGAACGGGCCAGGCTGCTCGACCTGCGCTGGGGCAAGATCGAGCACGACGCCGCCATGATGGAGGGCCTGGGTGCGGCGATCGCCGACCTTTCCACCACGCTCGCCGGCGGTGTCGCGAACCTCGGGCAGTCGTGGAAAGGCGACTCCTACGAGGCGTTCCGGACCGCTCTCGGCAAGATCACCACGACGTTGACCGCGTATGCGGATGGCGCGACCATCACCGGTGAGACGTTCACGACCGCGATGGTGGAAACCCGCGCCCAGTATCAGACGTACGCGGAGGACAGTGTTCGCGATCATCTGAACTTCGGTGACGTCTCGCCACCGGAGCAGTGGCACAAAATGCAGGACAGCGGCGATTACTCGGGTATTGACCTTGCGTCGCGCTGTCCAACGGATCACGGAAACGTCGTTCCCATTCTTGAAGGCGACCTAATCCCGGACTACAACTGGGACTGCATCAAGGACAACGACGAGCAGCGGCGCATGTTGACCGGTCATTTCGTGACCGAGCGCAGGTGGGCGCACTGTCAACAGGACGGCTGCGAGGAAAGTCTCGACCGCGTCACCACCATGTTCGACAAGCTGGTCGGTGACTGCGAGGACGCGAGGCAGCGGATCAAGGAGAACCTCGAAGCGTTCTTCAGCGCTACCGAGACGACCGTGGATGCTGTGACCAAGATGATGGACATCGCGGTCGGGAACCTCTTCCAGTTGGCCGAGGAAGAGGCCTTCACGTTCCTGCGGGTCACAGGCGGCGGCGGTGCGGCCCCGGCTGATACCGGCGACTACTCCGGCGGCGGCGGATCTCCCGGCGGCGGTGGCAGTGGCGGCGGTGGCGGTTACTCGGGTGGTGCCGCGGCACCGATGCCCGAGGTCGAGGTGCCAGAGGTAGAGGTCCCCGAAGTCGCGCCCGAGGCGACTGATCCCGCGGCGGTGGAACCCGCCGCTCCGGAGACCGGGCGGGAGACCGTGCGGATCCAGGACGGGGACCGGGCCATCTCGGTGTCCAGTCCGGACGGGTCCGGGCAGGTTCGGGTGACCGTCGAGGACGCGACCGGCGCCACCAAGAGCTACAGCCTCGACTTCGACGCTGCCAGTGGTCTGCTGCCGATGGGCCAGAACCCGGCCGAGGCGCCGGAGCCTGCCGTCGGGCCGGACGGGCAGCCGGTCGAGGACCAGGCCCAGCAGATCCCGGCCAGCACGAACGGCAAGTGCGTCATCGAGGACGGTCCGCTCACGATCACCGCCGAGCGTCCGCTGTTCGCGCCCGACTCGCTGCGTCTCGTGGTGGACGACGGATCCGGCGAGCCCACCACGTACACAGTGGACTTCGCCGAGCAGAACGACGACTCGTCCGGGCCCGCCGGCCTGCCGGCTGTGGCGCCGGGGCCGGCCCGGCACCGGCGCAGGACCAGGAGATCGCACCGCCGCCGCCCGCCGCTGAGCCCGTAGCGGAGGAGGTCGCTGCCGAGCCAGAGGTCCCGGCCGCTGCCACCGAACCCGAAGCGCCGGTGACTGTTCCCGAACAGCCCGAGGCGCCGCCGGTCGACACCGAGCAGGCCACCGCTCCCCAGTCGGAGGGCGACGGCACCGGCGCCATGTCGGGCAGGTTGCCCGAGCCGGGCGCCGCCGAACTGGGCGTCGCGGCCGACGACAACGGTGACACGGGCGCGGCGGCAGCGGGGATGCCGATGCTCGGAGGCGCGGGCGCGCAGGGGGATGCCGGTGACTCCGGCGGGCGCATCAGCTCCGGCTGGAGCGTGCACGGCGACCTGTTCGACGCCGGAGAGCCGGTCTACAGCATGCACGGCGTGCTGGGTGACGACGATCGAGACGCCGAGCAGGTGGGCAGGTAAGGACCATGGCACTCGCGAACATCGACGGCGCGGCCACCCGCCGCCGTCTGGCGGAGATCTCCGCGGCAGGCAAGCAGGCGCTCGAGGCACACGCCCAGCGTTCGGCCGAAGTCAACGTGCTGGCGCGGGAGGCGGCCGCGCGGGAGAAGGTCGAACTGGAAGAGGTCGAGAAGCGCAGGGCGGAGCTGGAGGCAGCCAAAGCCGCCAAGGCGGCCGAGGAGGCGAAGGCCAAGGCCGAGGAGGACAAGCCCCGTCCCGCACCCAAGGCCGGCACCCTCTCCCTCGGCGCCGATGAGTTCCGGGAGGACCGGCAGGCCAAGAAGGCCCAGGAGCCCGAACCGACCCCGCCGCCGCCTGCACCCGCTCCACAGCCCGAGCCCCAGGCCGAGCAGCCGCCCGAGCCGGAGCGGCCCCGGAAGACGCTCAAGCTGGGCGCAGGCGAGGAAGACGTCGACGTGCCGCCCAAGCCGCGGCCCCGGCCGCCCAGGCCGGCGCGGCCCGAGGGTGACGACGACCTCTCCGGACGTACCTGGCTGCGCTGACCCGATCGTTTGGCATCGCAAATTTCACGGTCCTGCCCACGTTCACCTGCGCATAGGTACATTCTGTGTTCGGATGCGACGGCACCGTTCGGCTTGCCGGCGCGTCCAACCACGGCATCCGAGGCGAATAGGGGGACCCACCCGTGACTTCGAACAACGCAGGGCCGGGACCTGGACCCGGGGTCGCGGCCCCGGACGGTTACGAGGCCGCCGCCGACACGATGTCCACGCGCGGGCGGACGATCAGCAACGCCGCCGAGGACGCGCAGGGCGATGTCGAGGACGTCGCGACCACGGAGATCGGTGACGCCGAGTTCGGCAAGGCCCACACCGAGCACCACGCCGACTACTCCACCTCGATCCAGCAGATCGGCGAGGGTGCGACGGCCATGTGCACCGCTCTGATGTCCTTCGCCGCCCAGCTCGGCGGCGCCGGTGCCGACTACGCGACCAACGACGCCGCTGCCTCCCAAACGGTCTCGCAGTCCGGGAGCTGACCGTGAGCAAGTCGTGGGCCGAGGTGAAGGCCCTCCTTGACGACCCTTTCGTGGACGGGGACACGAAGGAACACCTGCTCGGCGCGTACATGCAGCAGCAGGGTTTTCCGTTCAACACCGGCAACGTGCCGGCCGAGGCGCTGGAGTACGCCGACTCCTACTCGATGGAGGGCGGCGACTACGACCAGGGCTCGGTCGACGAGGTCTATGCCCGTGCCGAGCGGGAGCGCGGCGAGCACGGGCATCAGAACGAGCAGACCGAGGGCGCGCTATCGGACGGTCGCGCCGAGTTGGACGGTATGCGGGCCCCTGGCCTCACCACGGGAGTCGAGACCTCCGACGAGATCTTCGAACTCGCGCGTCCCGGGCTCGACGTGTTCGTGACGTGGTTGCCGATCAACGAGCAGGTTCCCGGTGAGCTGAAGCACCGGAACGGCTCGAAGACCATGGACGACATCACCACGCGGTTCGAGGAGCAGCTGGGGATCAGCTTCCGCAAGTTCATGGAGGACGCCGACCGGCTCCGTACCGCCCACGAGACGCTCAGTGGGCTCGACACCACCGCCCAGGCGGAGCTGAACGCGGTCTACAAGGAGTGGACGGGCGCGGCCGCCAACGCGTCGTACCAGCACTACAGCGAGAAGATCGCGCCCAACGTCACCGATCTGTTGGCCACCCTGAACACCAGCCCGGGGATGATCGAGGACCTGGTTTCGGACCTGTATCAGGAGTGTCGGTACAAGGCCGAGCAGGTCATGGATCTCTATCAGCCGACGATGGGCGGCGCGCCGTCCTACATCGCCGAGCCGATGATGCGGTTGGCGAAGGGCGAGGACGTCTCGAAGGACGAGTGCATCGACGTCGCTTCGTGGTTGGACCGGACCACGGGTTCACAGCTGGAGGACTATTCGAACTCGGCTGCCTGGTTCATCGTGATGGAGCAGCTGAAGACGTTCTCGCGGGACTGGATCCGGGTGTCGTTCAACCCCGATCTCTGGGATGCGCTGTACGAGAACTTCGAGCGTATTTGTGACGACACGTTCGAGGCGGTCAACGGTTATTACGAGGCTCTGAACACGTTCCTCACCGAGTACGAGAACGAGTTCACCGACATGCCGGCCGGTCCTGGACCCGGTCCTGGCCCTGGACCTGGCCCTGGCCCTGGACCCGGACCCGGTCCTGGACCTGGACCTGGCCCTGGACCCGGACCTGGTCCTGGACCCTCGCCGGAGATGCCGGAAATGCCGGCGCCCCCGACTCCGGACGCGACCACTCCCAACGCCGACGACCCGACCGCGGACACCCCCGACGCCGACGATCCGTCGATGGATCCCCTCCTGCCCACCACCCCGCCCACGGGCGACGGGCAGCAGGAGACGGTCACCATCGAGCAGGGCGACCACAAGATCTCCGTGACCAGCCCGGACGGTCAGGGCCACGTCACGGTCACGGTCGACGACGGCAGCGGCGCCCCGAAGACGTACGACCTCAACTTCGGCGGCCCGGACGCGGCGGCCGGCCTCACACCCGGCCAGGCGCCGCCCGGCCAGAGCACTCCCGGCAGCGACGCGGCCCCTGGCGTGCCCAGCGCGGCCGTCCAGCCGGGCCCCGACGGCAAGTGCGTCATCGAGGACGGCGACCTGAAGATCACCGCCGAGCGGCCGGAAGGCCAGACGGACACCGTGCTGGTCACGGTCGACAACGGCACCGGCGAACCGACCTCGTACAACCTGGACTACTCGAACCCGTCCGGCGCCACCACACTGCCGGCGCCAGGACCGGCGCCGACGCCGGGACCGAGCGAGTTCCGCACCATGCCCGCCGAGCAGGAGATGGTCACCGGCCGGCCCGTGCCCGTGGTGGAACCGGGCGCCGTCCCGCGGGAAGCCCCGGTCGCGGCGTCCGCCGAGCAGTACGGCACCACCAGCCCGCAGGCCAGCGGCTCGCTGTCGAACGACAACTTCGACGGTGGCGCCGGGCTGTCCCGCGAGACCGACGGCGGCGCGGACCTGTCCCGCGCGAACGACAGCCAGTACGCCGACGTCGGCCGGCCCGGTGAGGCCGGCCTGTCCAGCGCGGACGACACCGGCGGGCACGCGCAACCCGGCATGGCCGGCGGCATGCCCATGCTGGGCGGGGTCGGCGGTGGCGGCAGCGGCGGCGAGGACCAGCAGCGCACGACCACCCAGTGGAAGACCACGGGCGACCTGTTCGACGACGGCACTGACGCCCGACTGAGCGACGTCTTCGGCGAGCGCCGCTGAGCGGACCAGGCATTATGGCAACAGAGGTACCAGTTCTCGAGGGGATGTAGATGGGCGCGCAGGAAAGGGCGATGGCCGCGCGGGCGCGGATGGACCAGGTTCGACGCGAGCAGGCCCAGCGGCGGGATTTGCGACACCGCAACCTGCAGGAGACGAGAGCGAAGGCGATGGCCGACCTTCGCGCGTTGGGTCCTGTGCTGGAACAGAACGTCAAGCAGGCGGACGAGGTCTCCCGCCGCCGCGAGCAGGCCGGTGGCTGGGCCACCCAGAAGATCGACAGCGACAAGAACTTCCACATGGCCTTCGACCTCGACGGCGAGGGCCCGCCCAAGCCGGCCTATCAGCTGCCGCCGCCGGTCGCGCCCGAGCCCGTTCCGCCGGCCGCGGCCGCGGCTGCCGAGCCGCCGCCGAGCGAGCCCGCGCCGTCCAGCAGGCCGGCCCGGCAACGCGAGGTGCTCGACGACGAGGACGACTTCTCGAACCAGTCGAGCTGGATGCGGACCGAATAGCAATGTGTGATCTGGTCGGGGCGAGGTGGAACCGAACGGTGGTGACCGTGGTCGTACCCGGTGGCGCAGCCGTAAGGGGTGACTCATGAGCAAGTCGTGGGCCGAGGTGAAGGCCCTCCTGGACGATCCGTACGTCGACGGGGACACGAAGGAACACCTGCTGGGTGCGTACCTGCAGCAGCAGGGCTATCCGTTCAGCACCCACGACCTGCCGCCGGAGGCGTTGGAGTACGCCGGCAACTACTCGATGGAGGGCGGCGACTACGACCAGGGCTCGGTCGACGAGGTCTACGCCCGTGCCGAGAGAGAACGCGGCGAACACGGGTACCAGAACGAGCAGACCGAGGGCGAACTCTCCGACGGTCGCTCCGAGCTGGACGGCATGCAGGCCCCTGGCCTGACCACCGGCGCCGAGACCTCCGACGAGATTCTCGAACTCGCGCGTCCCGGTCTCGATGTCTTCGCCACGTGGCTGCCGATCAACGAGCAGGTCCCCGGTGAGCTGAAGCACCGCAACGGCTCGAAGACCATGCAGGACATCACCACGCGGTTCGAGGAACAGCTGGGGATCAGCTTCCGCAAGTTCATGGAGGACGCCGACCGCATCCGCCAGGCGCACGAGACGCTGAGCGGCCTCGACACCACCGCCCAGGCCGAGCTGAACGCGGTCTACAAGGAGTGGACGGGTGCCGCGGCGAACGCCTCCTACCAGCACTACAGCGAGAAGATCGCGCCCAACGTCACCGATCTCCTGACGACCATGACCACGAGTCCCGGGATGATCGAGGACCTGGTCTCGGACCTCTACCAGGAGTGCCGGTACAAGGCCGAGCAGGTCATGGACCTGTACCAGCCGACCATGGGCGGCGCCCCCTCGTACATCGCCGAGTCGATGATGAAGCTGGCGAAGGGCGAGGACGTCTCGCAGGACCAGGCGATCGACGTGGCTTCGTGGATCGACCGCACGACCGGATCGAACCTCGAGGACTACTCGAACTCGGGCTTGGCGTGGATCATCGTGCGGGAGCAGTTGAAGACGTTCTCGCGGGACTGGATCCGGGTGGCGTTCAACCCCGACCTCTGGGACGGCGTCTACGAGACCTTCGAGCGCATCTGCGACGACACGTTCGAGGCGGTCAACGGCTACTACGAGGCTCTGAACACGTTCCTCACCGAGTACGAGAACGAGTTCACCGACATGCCGGCCGGACCCGGCCCTGGACCTGGACCCGGCCCTGGACCTGGACCCGGCCCAGGACCCGGCCCTGGCCCGGACCTGGCCCTGGTCCCGGGCCCGGCCCTGGTCCTGGCCCAGGACCCGGCCCCGGACCCGGTCCTGTCCCGACGCCGACGCCGACGGACGTGCCGGACATCACGATGCCGGACGCCACGACCCCGTCGGGCATCACCGACCCGTCCGGCGTGCCCCCGGGCACCACACCGCCGCCCGGCTCCATCCCGGGACCTGGTCAGATCGACCCGACCAACCCCAACGGTGTCGGTCCCGGCGGCATCCCGCTGCCCGGCATGCCTGGTGGTCCCGGTGGTCCGGGCACGCCCGGCGCGCCGAAGACGGTCACCGTCCAGGACGGCAACCGCACGATCACCATGACCCAGCCGGACGCCCGCGGCCGGAGCAAGGTCACGATCGACGACGGCGAGAGCGAGCCGCAGACCTACGACGTCGACTTCACGAACGAGCCGGGTGAGCAGGTCGAGGAGGGAGTGCTCCGCGCCGACGAGAACGGCAGGGTCACCATCCCCCACGGCGACGCGAAGATCGTGCTCGAGCAGGTCCCCGGCCCGACCGACCAGGTGAAGATGACGGTCGACGACGGCACGCCGACCACGTACGACGTCGACTTCGGCCCGGACAGCGAGGCGCCCGGCGGCCCCAAGGGCCCCGGCGGCGTCGGGGTTCCCGACGTGCCGGACCCGGCCAGCATGGGTGGCGGTGGCGGTGGCGGCGGTGCGGGTGACATCGGTGGCGGCGGCGGTGGTGCCGGTGGTGGCATCGGCGGCGGTGGCACCGGCCCGGGCGACATCGGCGGCGCTGCTCCCGGCGGCCCTGGCACGTCGGTAGGAGCCCAGAGCCCGGAGAACGCCGGCGACGTCCGCACCCCGGCACCGGCCGGAGCCTCGGCAGGCGGCGGCCCGGGCGGTGGCGGCCCCGGCGGCGCCCCGATGGGCGGCATGCCCATGGGCGGCGCGGGTGGCGGCGGCCAGGGCGGTGACCAGGCCAGGCAGAGCAAGTGGCGCACCCAGGGCCAACTGTTCGACGACGCCGACCCGGCGGCCAACTTCAGCGGAGTGGTCGGCAAGGACCCGACCGCCGTACCGGACAAGAAGCGCTGACGCTGGTGCCCGCCCCCGGACCGGGGCGGGCACGAGGTCAGGACCGCGCGGGTTCTTCCTCGTCGTGGGTGATCGGGGCGCCCTTGACGTCCGCGTCCAGCAGCGGCCGGAAGCGGTCCTGCCCGCGAGGTGCACGAGGAAGAACGCGGTCAGCAGCACCCGCGACAGCGCTGCGCGGCGTGCGTCGGACTAGCCCGGGAATCAGCAGCCCGCTCCAGTGGCGGCCTTCGGCGAACCCCAGGTGGTCGACCTTCGGCAGCATGCGGAACTGCGCGTCGCCGCCCCAGTTCGCCGCGATCAGCCGGAGTGGCCGACCGGCGGCGCCACCATGTCCTGTGCCGCCGCCAGGTGCAGCGCGGGCATCGCGCACCGGGAGGCGGCGTCCGTCGCGAACGGCTTGGTCTGGTGACGCGGCGAGCGTCGCGACCGCGCGCACCCGGTCGTCCTCGGCGGCCGCCAGCACCGCCGCGCCGCCGCCGGTCGAGTGGCCGGCCAGGCCGAGCCGCCCGGGTCGACGCTGATGTCGCCGTCGCCGAGGCGGACGCCGACACACACGTCGAGCGCGGTGCGCAGGTCGGCGGCGAACAGCCGGTGCGACGCCAGCGGACCGCGCTGCGTGCCGGGCGCCGCGACGACGATGCCCCACGACGCCAGGTGCCGGAACAGCCCCAGGTACCGGTCGGGCGGCTGCAGCCAGCCGTGCCCGAACGCGACCGCGGGCAGCCCGAGCCCGGAGCGTGGGGTGAACACCAGCCCGGGCAGCCCGATCAGCGCGAGGTCACCCCGCAGCACCTGGTGCGGGCCGCGGTGGGACAGCTCCTCGAGCAGGTGCTTGGGCTTGGCTCCGCCATGGCAGGGACCTTAGTCGTCCGCCGCGCGGCGGCGTCCCGACGGCCGCGCAGGCGGGCGAGACCGCCTCGTTACCCTCTCGAGCATGTGCGGAATCGTGGGATACGTGGGGCATCGCCAGGCCCTCGACGTCGTGGTCGACGGGCTGCGACGGCTCGAGTACCGCGGGTACGACTCGGCAGGCGTCGCCGTGCTGACCGGACCTGGGCAGCTGGCGGTCGAGCGCAAGGCCGGCCGGCTCGCCAACCTCGAGAACCGCCTCGACGAGGTCGGCAGGGACGGGTTCGCCGGCACCGCCGGCATGGGGCACACCCGCTGGGCCACCCACGGCCCGCCCGTCGACCGCAACGCCCACCCGCACCGCGACGCGACCGGCCGGGTCGCCGTGGTGCACAACGGGATCATCGAGAACTTCGCGGCGCTGCGGGCCGAGCTCGAGGCCGCCGGCATCGAGCTGACCAGCGACACCGACACCGAGACCGTCGCGCACCTCGTCGCCAGGGAGTACGACACCAGCGGTGACCTCCCCGCCAGCCTGCGGGCCGTGTGCCGCCGCCTGACCGGCGCGTTCACGCTGGTCGTCACGCACGTCGACGAGCCGGACCTGATCGTCGCCGCCCGCCGGTCCTCGCCGCTCGTGGTGGGGGTCGGCGAGGGCGAGACGTTCGTCGCCTCCGACGTCGCCGCGTTCATCGAGTACACCCGCGACGCCGTCGAGCTGGGCCAGGACCAGGTCGTCACGATCACCCGCGACGGCTACCAGGTGACCGACTTCGACGGCGAGGAAGCGCCGACCCGGCCGTTCCACGTCGACTGGGACCTGTCGGCCGCCGAGAAGGGCGGCCACGAGTACTTCATGCTCAAGGAGATCGAGGAGCAGCCGACGGCGCTGGCCGACACGCTGCGCGGCCACTTCGTCGACGGCCGGATCGTCCTCGACGAGCAGCGGATGACCGACCAGGACCTGCGCGACGTCGACAAGGTGTTCGTGGTCGCCTGCGGCACCGCCTACCACTCCGGCCTGGTCGCGAAGTACGCCATCGAGCACTGGACGCGCCTGCCCGTCGAGGTGGAGCTGGCGTCGGAGTTCCGCTACCGCGACCCGGTGCTCGACCGCGCGACGCTGGTCGTCGCCGTGTCGCAGTCCGGCGAGACCGCCGACACCCTCGAGGCCGTGCGGCACGCGCGGGACCAGAAGGCCCGCGTGCTGGCCGTCTGCAACACCAACGGCGCGCAGATCCCGCGCGAGTCCGACGCCGTGCTCTACACGCACGCCGGCCCGGAGATCGGGGTCGCGTCGACCAAGGCGTTCCTCGCGCAGATCGCCGCGAACCTGCTGGTCGGCCTGGCGCTCGCGCAGGCCCGCGGCACCAAGTACTCCGACGAGATCGCCCGCGAGTTCGCACGAGCTGGCCGCCATGCCGGACGCCGTGCGAAGGTGCTCGGCACGATCGAGCAGGTGCGCGAGCTGGGCCGGTCGCTGGCCGACTCGAAGGCCGTGCTGTTCCTCGGCCGCCACGTCGGCTACCCGGTGGCGCTCGAGGGCGCGCTGAAGCTCAAGGAGCTGGCGTACATGCACGCCGAGGGTTTCGCGGCGGGCGAGCTGAAGCACGGGCCGATCGCGCTGATCGAGGAGGGCCTGCCGGTCGTCATCGTGATGCCGTCGCCGAAGGGCCGGGCGGTGCTGCACTCGAAGATGGTGTCGAACATCTCCGAGATCCAGGCCCGTGGCGCGCGCACGATCGTGATCGCCGAGGAGGGCGACGAGACGGTCCGGCCGTTCGCCGACGTGCTGATCGAGATCCCGGCCGTGCCGACGCTGCTGCAGCCGCTGGTCGCGACCGTGCCGCTGCAGGTGCTGGCCGCCGAGATCGCGCGGGCCCGCGGCTACGACGTGGACAAGCCGCGCAACCTCGCCAAGTCCGTCACGGTGGAGTAGCGCCGTGCTACGGCGTGTGGACGACCGAGCAGGTCAAGGCCGCCGAGGACCGTCCTGCTGGCGCGCACGCCCGACGGCGCGCTGATGCGGACGTGCCGCGTTACGGGCTCGCCTCCCGGGCGCTGGCGATGCTGCGCGACCGCACCGGCGGCGTGGCCGGCCGGCGGGTGACGCTGCTGGTCGGCGCGGGCAACAACGGCGGCGACGCGTTGTGGGCCGGGGTACTTCCTGCGACGGCGTGGCGTCGGCGTGACTCGGCTGTGCTGCTCGCGCCCGACCGGGCGCACCCGAGCGGACTGGCGGCGTTCCGCCGGGCGGGCGGCCGCGTCGTGTCGTCGGTTTCGGCGACGCGGACCTGGTGATCGACGGCATCGTGGGCCTGTCGGCCAGCGGGCCGCTGCGGCCGGCCGCCGCGGAGTTGGTCGCGTCGGTGACCGCCCCGATCCTGGCGGTGGACCTGCCGAGCGGCGTCGACCCGAACACCGGCGCGGTCGACGGCCCGGCCGTGCACGCGGACGTGACCGTGACGTTCGGCGCCCGCAAACCCGTGCACGTGCTGTCCGAGGCGCCGTCCGCTCGGGCGAGGTGCACCTGGTCGACTCGGCCTCGGACCGGACCTGCCCGACCCGGACCTGTCGTCGCTGGAAGCCGCGGATGTCGGCCACGCGTGGCGAGTGCCGGGGCCGACGGACGACAAGTACAGCCAGGGCGTCGACGGGGGTGGCCGCCGGTTCGGCGACCTACCCGGGCGCGGCGGTGCTGTCGTGCGGCGCGGCCGTTCTGGCCACGTCGGGCATGGTGCGCTACGCGGGCTGGGCGGCCGACGAGGTGCGCAGCCGGTGGCCGGAAATCGTGGCGACCGGCTCGGTGGAGGACGCGGGCCGGGTCCAGTCGTGGATCGTCGGGCCTGGTCTGGGCACGGGCCAGGCGGGTCGGGCGGTTCTGACCTCGGTGCTGGACGACGGCGTCGCCGACGTGCGTCGACGCCGACGGAATCACCCTGCTGGCGGCGACCCTGTCACTGTGGGACGCCCGCGACCCGGATGCCCCGGTGGTGCTGACCCCACACGACCGGCGAGTTCGCGCGGATAGCCGAGCCGTTGGGCATCACCCTGGGCACGGACCGGGTGGCGGCGACTCGAGCGCTGGCGGCCCGGCTGCGGTGCGTGGTCCTGCTGAAGGGCAACGCGACGGTGGTGGCCGCGCCCGACGGCCGGACCCTGGTGAACCCGGCGACGTCGTCGTGGCTGGCGACCGCCGGTTCGGGCGACGTGCTGTCGGGCCTGATCGGCGCCCTGCTGGCGACGGGCCTGGACCCGTGGCTGGCGGCGGGCTGCGCGAGCTGGGTCCACGAAACGGCGGGCACGCTGGCGGCCGCGGACGCTCCGGTCCCGGCTTCGCTGATCCTGCCGGCAATCCCGGACGCGATCCGCGCGGCGAGGGCAGCGATCTAACCCCGCGAATGTCAGTGACGCGTGCGCGAAAGCAACCGCTGTTGGGTGGGATCCTCTCGCGCGTCGGGGGCCCCCTGATTTCACTCTACCGGCCAGCACCGACAATTCGGGGCGCCCAGCGCGACCTGTGGATGACCTGCGGTCGCGAATGTCACCCCAGCAAAGTTCTGTGGACTACCCGCGTCGCGCGAATGTCACTCGAGCATGAGCGAAAGCAACCACCGCTGCGCAAGAACGGGCCCGAGCGCCCGGGGCCCCCTGATTTCAGACTATCGGTCAGCACCGACAATTTTCGGCTTCTCGTGGCGCAATGCCGGACGGATGAGGCCCAACCAAGCCGCCGCCAGGCCGAGGCTCACAGCCGCCGTCGTCACGTACGCCGCCGCCATCGCGCCCTCCGCGCCGACCAGACGGCTCGCCGCGGCGCCCAGCAGTACGCCGACCGTCGCGGTCGACACCGACACCCGGATCCAGCTCCCGCCCCCGCGCAGCCGCCGCCACACCAGGCCGGCGCCCGCGACCACGGCGATCGTCGCGGCGCTCACCACCAGGTACCGGAGCGCGCCCTCGTACACCTGCGCGCGGTCGTAACAGCCCGTGAACGTCTCACCCGGCCCGCATTCCCCGGCCGGCGGCCGCGACCACACCTCGTTGCCCAGCAGCGTCATGCAGCCGATGGCCAGAGCCACCATGGCCACCACGCCTGCCGTTACGCGCCGCACCGAAGGAGGGTAACCCGCGCCTGTGCAAACATGGTGCTGCTATGGCCGTTCATCCTCGCGCCGAGGTGGTCGTCGATCTCGACGCCATCCGGCACAACGTCGCACTCCTCGCCGCCCGCGCCGGCTCCGCCGCCACCATGGCCGTGGTCAAGGCCGACGGGTACGGGCACGGGGCCGTGCCGATCGCGCGCGCCGCGTTGCAGGCCGGCGCCACCTGGCTCGGCTCGTGTTCCCTGGCCGAGGCGCTCGCGCTGCGCGACGCGGGGATCACCGCACCCATCCTGAGCTGGCTCGACCCGGTGGGCACCGACTTCGCGCCCGGCGTCGCGGCCGGCGTCGACCTGTCCGCGTCCAGCATCCGCGAGCTGAAAGCCGTCATCGACGGCGGGCGCCGCGCCGGCCGGGTCCCGCGCGTGCACCTCAAGATCGACACCGGGTTGGCCCGCAACGGCTGCCCGGCCGCCGAGTGGCCCGACCTGGTCGACGCGGCCGCCAAGGCCCAGGCCGACGGGCACGCGGAGGTCGTGGCCGTCTGGTCCCACCTCGCGTGCGCCGACGAGCCCGGTCACCCCTCCATCGACGCCCAGGCCGACCGGTTCCACACGGCCCACGAGCAGGCGACCGCCGCCGGTCTGCGTCCCCTGCGGCACCTGGCGAACTCGGCGGCCACCCTGTCCCGGCCGGACCTGCAGCTTCGACCTGGTCCGCGTTGGCATCGCGATGTACGGGCTGAACCCGTTGCCACAGCACGAAGATCTCCGGCCGGCCATGACGTTCCGCTCGTCGGTCGCGCTGACCAAACGGCTGCCCGCCGGCGAGTCCGTCTCGTATGGACAGACGTGGACGGCCACAAAGGACACCACGGTCGCCCTGGTACCGGCCGGTTACGCCGACGGCGTGCCGCGCCTGCTGTCCGGCAATCTCGACGTCTGGCTCGCCGGGCGCCGCCGGCCCGTGGTCGGCCGCGTGTGCATGGACCAGATGGTGGTCGACTGCGGCGACGACCACGTGGAGCCCGGCGCCGAGGTCGTGCTCTTCGGCGCGGGTCGGGAAGGCGGCCCGACCGCCCCCGAGTGGGCCGACCGGCTCGGCACCATCGACTACGAGATCGTCACCGGCATGTACCGGCCGAGGGTGGCGCGCACCTACCTGGGGGCGCGGTGACCATGTCGAGGAAGGTCGGCGCGCTGATCGGCGGCGCGATCGGCGTGGCGGCGGCCGGCACGGCCATCGCGGTCGGCGTGGCCCGCAAGCGCGGCGCCGACCCGGACGATCCCTATGCCGACGAACGCTTCGGCCAGCTGCGTCCCGACCGCGACTACACGGTGCTCACCGACGACGGCATCGAGCTGGCGGTCGAGGAGGTCGACCCGGCCGACGGCGGCAAGCCCGACCTGACGGTCATCTTCGCCCACGGCTTCGCGCTGTCCCGCCGCTGCTGGCACTTCCAGCGCAAGACACTGGCGCGGCTCACCGAGCCGAGGGTCCGCCAGGTTCTGTACGACCACCGCAGCCACGGCGAGTCCGGCCGTGCGAACGAGGCGTCCAGCACGATCGACCAGCTCGGCCTCGACCTCGGCAAGGTCCTCGACCACGCGGCGGGCGACGGCCCGGTGGTCCTCATCGGACACTCGATGGGCGGCATGACGATCATGGCGCTCGCCGAGCAGCGGCCGGAGCTGTTCGCCGAGCAGGTGTACGGCGTGGCGCTGATCGGCACGAGCGCCGGCGAGGTCGGCAAACGCGGGCTGCCGAGGCCGCTGCTGTCCCGGTACAACCCGCTGACCCGCAACCTGGGCCGGCTGGCCGACTGGCAGCCGGGCATGGTGGAGCTGGTCCGCGCGGCCGGCGGCGGGCTCACCCGCCGCGCCGTGCGGTCGCTGGCCTTCGGTGCGCGGGACGTGAGCCCGTCGATCGTCGACTTCGTGATGGACATGCTCGACGTGACGCCCGTGCGGGTGCTGGCCGACTTCATCGACACGCTCAACACGCACAACCGCTACGCCGCACTGGCCGGTCTCAAACACACGCACGTGCTGGTCATGAGCGGTGACGCCGACCGGATGACCCAGTTCTCCCACTCCGAGCGGATCGCGCTGGAGCTGCCGGACGCCGAGCTGGTGCGCGTCCGGGGCGCGGGACACATGGCCGTGCTCGAGCAGCCGCAGCTGATCAACGATCATGTGGTGATGCTGCTGCAACAGTGCGCCTACGGCCGCGACACGGGCCGCCGCAGGTGGTGGCGACGCGCATGATCGAGCTGACGACGGCGGAGGACACGCTGGAGTTCGGCCGCCGACTGGGCGGAGCGCTGCGCCCCGGTGACCTGATCCTGCTGGCCGGTCCGTTGGGCGCGGGCAAAACGGTGCTGGCCAGGGGAATCGCCGACGGTCTGGGCGTGCTGGGCCGGGTCAGCTCGCCGACGTTCATCATCGCCCGCGAGCACCGCCCCGCCCCTTCCGGTCGGGGCATCCCACTGGTCCACGCCGACGCGTATCGCCTGGGCGGCGACCTGGACCAGCTCGATGACCTGGACCTGGACACGGCCCTCGTGGAGGCGGTCGTGGTGATCGAGTGGGGCGAGGGCGCCGCGGAGCGGCTCTCGCCGGACCACCTGCTGATCCACCTGGACCGCCGCCCGGACGACTCCCGACTGGCGACCGTGACCCCGCACGGCGAGTGGGTGTCGCGCTGGTCGGAACTGACCGCGCGACTCCCGTAGCTCCGAAATTGTCGGTGCTGGCCGATAGTCTTGAAAACAGGGGGCCCCGACGCGCGGGGTGTTCCCGCGCGGCAGTGGTTGCTTTCGCTCATGCTCGAGTGACATTCGCGGCCGCTGGTTATCCACAGGTCGCGTTGGGCGCCCGGAAATGTCGGTGTCGACCAGTAGAGTGAAATCAGGGGGCCCCTGACGCGCGAGGTATCCCTGCCCTGAGGCAGTTGCTTTTGCGCACGTCAGGCCGGGCCGCCGTGCTCGACGATGGTCACGGCCACCCCGTCCAGGATCAGATCCAGGCCGAACGCGAAGTCGTCGGTCGGCTCCGTCGCCTCCTCGAAGACCTCCGCCCCGAACAGGGCCGCCACGTTCGGGAACCGGTTCGGGTCGACCAACACGGCCATCGCCCGGCCGTAGTCCTGTTCCATCTGGGCCTGGCTGACGTCGGCGCCCCGAGCCGCGGCCAGTTGCCGTTCCATCAGGAGCGTGTGCCGGATGTACCCGGTGACCATGTTCAACACGCCCGCCTGAGTCCCCGGGGTCAGACCGGTGTCGCGGATCGCCCCGAGGAACGAGTCCATCCAGCCGATGGCGTTCGGTCCGCGTGGCGGCCCGGACAGCGGGGCATCGGCCAGCCACGGGCGCTCCGCGTACTTCGCGCGGATGGCGAACGCCCACTGCCGTACCCCCGCACGCCACCCGGCCGCGTCGAGGTCGGGCGGCTGACCGGTGGCGTGGTCGACCATCAGCTCGAACAGTTCGTCCTTCGAGCCGACGTGGCGGTACAGCGCCATCTTCGTGAAACCGAGCGCCGCCGCGACCTTCTGCAGTGTCACGCCGGCGAGGCCGTCCCGGTCGGCCAGTTCGACGGCCGCGCGCACCACGGTGTCGACGTCCAGCGCGGCGGGCCGGCCCACTCCCGACGGCGTGGTCAGTCGCCAGAGTCTGGCCAGGTCAGCGGGCATCGTCGGATCAGTCATCGTAAATAGTGTCCCATGGATAGTATCCTGTGTATATTTAAGCCATGACCGCTCAACTGACCAGGTCGCGCGTCCACGACGTCGACGCGCTGCGGGGCTTCGCGCTGCTGGGGATCTTCATCGTCAACATCACCTTCATGTCGTCCGGCTATCCCGGGAACCTCGTGACCGACCCGGAGTTCTCCTCGACGTTCGACGGCATCGTCCGCGGCCTGTCGTCGGTGCTCGTCGACATGAAGTTCTACCTCCTCTTCTCGTTCCTGTTCGGCTACAGCTTCACACTGCAACTGCAGTCGGCCGCCAGGGCAGGCGCCGCGTTCGCGCCCCGCATGCTCCGCCGGATCGTGGGCCTGTTCGCGATCGGCGTGCTCCACATCGTGCTGCTGTACGGCGGCGACATCCTCACCACGTACGCCGTGGTCTGCCTGATCCTGTTCTGGATGCGCGGGGTCCGCGACCGAACGGCGCTGCGCGTGGCGGCCATCGTGTACGGCGTCGTGCTGCTCAGCCTCCTGTCGAGTGGATTGTTCCTCGACTCCTCGGCCTTCCTGCCCAGCGAGAGCGAGGCGCTGGCCAGCGCGGACCAGTCGACCGCGGCGCTGCAGGGCGGCTTCGGCGACATCGTCGGCGAGCACGTGCACGGCCTCTCCCTCCTGGTGCTCCAGTCCGTGACGCTGCAGGGACCGACGGCGCTGGCCATGTTCCTGCTCGGCATGGTCGCCGGCCGCCGGCGCCTCTTCGAACAGATCCGCGGCGACGAGCCCATCCTGCGGCGCATCCAGTGGATCGGTTTCCCGGTCGGCCTCGCCGGCGGAGTGGCGTACACACTCGGCGGCGGGAACGGCACCACCCTGGCGGTCGCGGCGAGCGTGGCCACCGCGCCGCTGCTGACGGCCGCGTACGTGGCGACCCTGCTGCGGATGATGCACAGCCCACGCACCGCTTTCGTCCGCACCGCACTCGCGCCGGCCGGGCGGATCGCGCTCACCAACTACCTGGGCCAGTCGCTGCTCGGCCTGCTGATCTTCACGGGTGTCGGCCTCGGCCTGGCCGGCAGCTTCTCCCCGCTGGCGACCATGGGCGTGGCGGTGCTGATCTTCGCGCTCCAACTCGCGGTGAGCGCGTGGTGGCTGCGCCGGCACACGTACGGCCCGGCGGAGTGGCTGCTCCGCTGGATCACCAACGCGACGCGACCGGCCTTGCGGAAGTAGCCCCCGCGAGTCCCGCAGGGTAGAGACCCGCTGGCAAGGTAGCCGATTGCACCGACAAAACCGGTCCAGGGACCCCTGGATTTAATTCTAGTGGGTGACACCGACAATTCCTGGGCGCGGCGGCCGGCTGGCTGCGAAGTCCGAGTCGCCGCCCCGGGCGTCACCCGGAGAGCGGGAGAATCCCGCGGGGCAGGGACCCGCTGGCAAGGTAGCGGACTGCACCGACAAAACCGGTCCAGGGACCCCTGGATTTAATTCTAGTCGGTGACACCGACAATTCCGGGCGCCGCGGCCAGGGCTATCCCCAAGTCACGCCGGCCATCGGACAAGCTCGGCGTACGCCGCACGCCACTGGTCGCGGTACTGCTCCTGAATCCGGGGCGGCATCCGGTCGAGCACGGAAGCGGCCCGCCCAGGAGGCATTCCCTCCAGAACCCAAGGCAGATAACGCGGCGCGTCGGCCCCGACGCGAATCCCGTGCTCCTGCCCGAATCGCTGCCACTCCTCGGCCGGCAGCACCGCCTGGATCAGCGGCAGTACCTCGGTCTCCTCGTGGCGCAGGTGCACGTGCAGCGCCGTGACCAGCGCGTCGGCGCGGTCGGCCACGTCCAGGCCCGCGTCGATCGCGGCGATCAGCGGGTCGAGCACCGCGTGCTCCGCCTCCATCGCGTCGAGCAGCGCCCGCTCGCTCGGCCCCGCCGCCGCCTGCAGGGCCGGCCAGAGGATGTCGTCCTCGGTCGTGTGGTGCACCCGCAGGTACGACGCGAACATCTCCCATCCGACGGCCGCCGCGACCCCGCCCAGCCGTGCGACCTGCGCGGACTCGCGCCGGAGCGCGTCGTGCACGGCCAACATCATCGTCATGTCCAGTCTCTCGCTCATGAGCCGACGCTAACCGTGCACATCCATAACTGTCAACATTCCAACTATCAACATCAAGACCATCAACACTGCCACTAAGCTGGGCCGGTGGCGAACGAACTGGGTGCGACGGTCGGCTTCCAGCTGCGCCGGCTCTACGCGCGGTTCACGGCCGAGGCCGTGCGCGACGACATCAGCTCCAGCGAGTTCGTGGTGCTCGACACGCTCGCCGACGCCGACGCCGACTCGCAGCGGGAGTTGGCCGAACGGCTGGGCATCAACCGGACGATCATGGTCCGGTTGGTCGACCGGCTGACCGATGCCGGCCACGTCGTCCGCACCCGCAACCCCGCCAACCGCCGCTCGTACGTACTGTCGATCACCGACGCCGGCCGCGCGGCCCTCGAGAACATGCGCAAGGTCGTGTCCGACCGCGACGCGCAGGTCACGGCGGCACTCGACGAGCCCGAACGACGCAGGCTGGCTGAGCTGCTCGGTCGCCTGCTGCCCGAACCGGACGGGCCGGCCGTGCGCAGCATCGAGTACCTGGCGGCCCAGGCCCACTACCGGCAGCGCCGCTACGGCGACTCGCTCCTGGCCGACGTCGGCCTGCGCACCAGGCACTTCGGCCCGCTGACCGCGCTCGAGCTACTCGCGCCGTGCCCCCAGCAGGACGTGGCGAACCACCTCGGCATCACCGGCCCGGCGGCCGCCGAGGTGATCGACGAACTGGTCAACGCCGGGCTCGTGAGTCGCGGCCAGGACGAGCACGACCGCCGCCGCTACGCGCTCGAGCTGACGGAACTGGGCCACGAGCGGCTCACGGTCGTGCACCAGGCGATCGACCAGCTGGAGGTCGACGTGACCGGCGCACTCGGCGCCGACGGCTACGACGAGCTGTACTCGTTGCTCACCAAGGCGTCACAGCCCGTGTGAGTCCAGTGTGGACAGCAAGACGTCGGGTCGCTGGGAGGTGGGCAGCGGCTCGATGATCGCGGTCGTGATACCGACCGCGGTCGCACCGCCGTCGGCCTCCGCGCTGTCGCCCACCATCAACGCGGAAGCCGGCGTCACGCCGATGCGCTGACACGCCACCAAGAAGATCTTCGGGTCGGGCTTCATCACGCCCTCCACATAGGACAACACGAACTCGTCGACCAGCTCGAACGCGTCGTGCGCGCGGAAGATGTCCCTGATGTCCCAAGGGATGTTGCTCACCACAGCCACGGGAACGCCGGCCGTCCGCAGCCGACGGAGCGTGTCGAGCGTGTCCGGGTAGACCTGCCACGACTCGGTGGCGAGCACCCGGTTGTAGGCGGCCTCGTACTGCTCGGGCGTGAGCCCGATCCCGCTGGCCGCGAGCGAGGCCAGGTAGACCTTGCGGTGCAGATCGGGATCCAGATCCCGGCGGGCCCATCCGTCGGCCAGTTCCGGTGGCAGGTGATCGGCCTTCAACGTCGACGCGGTGAGCAGCTGGGTCAACCGTTCCTGCTGGTCATCGGTCAGTCCCTCGCCCCAACTGGGGCCCGGCTCCATGCGGAAGAGGGTGCCGGAGAAGTCGAACAGGACGCCACGGATCATGCTTTCACCCTACGGAATTCGCTTGAACTGTCGGTGCCGCTCCGTAGGCTGGCGCCCATGAAGGCAGTGATCTTCGACTGGGGTGGCACGCTCACCCCCTGGCTTCCGGTCGACTACCTGGCCGCCTGGCGCACCTACGCCGACCACCTCCACCCGGACGACGCCGACTCCGCGTCGACGCTCGCGCGGCCATCGTGGCCGCCGAGGAAGCGCGTGGACCGGTCCGCGACCACCACAAGGCGTTCACCATCGCCCAGGTCCTCGCGGCCGCCAGCGCGCCGAAACACGACGACGGCATGGCCGCCTACCGGACCTTCTGGGACCCGTCGACCCACACCGACCCGGACGTCGCGCCGACCGTCCGCGCCCTGCGGCACCAGGGCCTGCGGCTCGGCGTGCTGTCCTCCACTCCGTGGCCGCGCGAGTGGCACGAGGAGGTGCTGGACCGCGACGGCGTGCTGCACCTGTTCGACGCGCTGGTGTGGAGCTCCGACCTGGAGTACACGAAGCCGCACGCGGAGGCGTTCCTGGCGGCCATGGCAGCGGTCGGCGTCGACGACCCGGCCGACTGCGTCTACGTCGGCGACCGGCTCTACGACGACATCTCCGGCGCCAAGTCCGTCGGCATGCGGGCGGTGCTCGTGCCGCACAGCGACATCCCCGACTACCAGCAGGTGCCGGTCGACGTGGAGCCCGACGCGGTCATCCAGCGCCTGACCGACCTCCCCGCCATCCTCGCCGAATGGCGGCGCTGACCACCACGTATCCTTGACGGTCGTGCTGGTACTTGCGGTGGACACCGCGACTCCCGCGGTCACCGCCGGGCTCGTCGCGATCAACGACACGAGCGTCGAGACCGTCTGGCCGAGCGCGTCACGGTCGACGCGAAGGCCCACGGCGAGCTGCTGACCCCGCACGTCCTCGCCGCGCTGGCCGACGCCGGTCACCGCCTGCCCGACGTCGACGCGATCGTGTGCGGCGTCGGGCCGGGCCCGTTCACCGGGCTGCGGGCGGGCATGGCCACGGCCGCCGCGCTCGGCCACGCGCTGGACCGGCCGGTCTACCCGGTGTGCACGCTCGACGCGATCGCCGCCGCGGTCGACCCCGGCGGCCGCTGCTCGTGGCCACCGACGCGCGCCGCAAGGAGGTCTACTGGGCCGCCTACGACGCAGCACGGCACGCGGATCGCCGGCCCGTCGGTCGACCAGCCGGACGCCCTCGACCACGAGCGGCGATCACCGCGGATCGCCGGCAACGGCGCACCTGTACACCTCGGCCTGCCGCACACGGGCGCGAGCTACCCGACCCCGCCGGACTGGTGCGCGCGCGCCGACGTCTGACCGCGCCACGCCCGGCCCGCTCACGCCGCTGTACCTCCGCCGCCCCGACGCGGTCGAGCCGGGCGCGCGCAAACGGGTGACCGCGCCGTGACCTTCCGGCTGGCACCGTTGCGCCACCGGGATCTCGCCCGCTGCGCCGAGCTGGAGGCCATCCTGTTCCCCGGCGACGACCCGTGGCGTGAGTCGGCGTTCCACGGTCCGAGCTGGACGCCGGCCACTACTACCTCGGCGCGTACGCGGAGGCGGCCAGCTCGTGGGCTACGCGGGCATCTCCGTGCTACGGCACGCCGCGGCGACGCCGAGGCCAACGTGCACACCATCGGCGTCGACCCGGACTGGCAGGGCAAGGGCATCGGCCGGCGCTGCTGCGGGCGCTGCTCGCGCGGGCCGACGAGTTCGCCGCACCGGTGTACCTCGAGGTCCGCACCGACAACGCGGCCGCGATCGGGCTGTACGAGGCACACGGTTTCACCCGCATCGGCATGCGGCGCCGGTACTACTGGCCGTCCGGCGCCGACGCGTACACCATGGCGCGCCCGGCACGGGTCGCCGAGGAGGCCACATGACGATCATTCTGGGCATCGAGAGCTCGCTGCGACGAGACCGGGCTCGGCATCGTCCGGCCTCGCCGACGACGGCTCGCTGACCCTGCTGGCCGACGAGGTCGCGTCCAGCGTGGACCAGCACGCCCGGTTCGGCGGCGTGGTGCCCGAGGTCGCGTCGCGCGCGCACCTGGAGGCGCTGGTGCCGTCGGTGACCCGCGCGTTCGACACGGCCGGCATCGCGCTGTCCGACGTGGACGCCATCGCCGTGACGTGCGGGCCCGGTCTCGCGGGCGCGCTGCTGGTGGGGGTGTCCGCGGCGAAGGCGTACGCGGCGGCGCTGAACGTGCCGCTGTACGGCGCGAACCACCTGCCCGGCCACGTCGCGGCGGACACCCTCGAGCACGGCCCGCTGCCCTCGCCGTGCCTCGCGCTGCTCGTCTCGGGTGGACACACGCAGCTGCTGCGGGTCGACGACCTCGCCACGAAGATCACCGAGGTCGGCTCGACCATCGACGACGCGGCCGGCGAGGCGTACGACAAGGTCGCCAGGATCCTCGGCCTGCCCTACCCGGGCGGCCCGCCGATCGACAAGGCCGCCGCGCGCGGCAACCCGCGCCGCCATCCGCTTCCCGCGTGGCCTGACCGGGCCGCGCGGAGACGCCCGGCCCGTTCGACTTCTCGTTCTCCGGCCTGAAGACCGCGGTCGCCCGCTGGGTCGAGGCCGCGAGCGCGACGGCGAGCAGATCCCGGTCGACGACGTGGCGGCGTCGTTCCAGGAGGCGGTGGCCGACGTGCTGACCGCGAAGGCCGTGCGCGCGGCGACCGAACTCGGCATCGGCACCATGGTCGTGTCCGGCGGCGTGGCGGCGAACTCGCGACTGTCCGCCACTGGCTCGTGCAGCGGTGCGCCGAGGCCGGCATCGAGCTGCGGGTGCCGCGTCCGCGGCTGTGCACGGACAACGGCGCGATGATCGCCGCGCTGGGCGCACACCTCGTGGCAGCCGGCGTCCGGCCGTCCTCTTTGGACCTTTCGGCGGATCCGGGCGCTGCCGGTCGAGCACCGTGTCGGTCTAGGACCCGTACCCTCGTCCGGGTGAAGGTCGCGGTCACCGGAACCAGCGGTCTGCTGGGCGGCGCGCTGGTGCGCCAGCTGCGGGCGGACGGGCACGAGGTGGTCCGCCTGGTGCGCAGGCGGCCGGAGGCCGACGACGAGGTGCTGTGGTACCCGGAGGTGGACACCGCGGCGCTGCGCGGGCGTGCGACGCCGTGGTGCACCTGGTCGGCGAGACGCTGGTCGGCCGGTGGACCGAGCACCAGCGCGAGGCCATCCGCGAGTCCCGGGTCGGCGGCACCCGGCTGCTGGCGTCGGCGCTCGCCGGCATGTCCGGCGCGCCCAAGGTCCTGCTGTGCGCGTCGGCGACGGCTATCTACGGCGACCGCGGCGACGAGGAGCTGACCGAGCGACAGCGCGCCGGGCGAGGGCTTCCTGGCCGAGGTGTACCGCGACGCCGAGCGCGGCCACCGAGGTCGCCGGCGGGCCGGGATCCGGGTGGCGCACCTGCGGTTCGGCGTGCTGCAGTCCACCGAGGGTGGCGGGCTGCCGTCCTGCTGCCGTTGTTCCGCCGGGGCCTGGGCATCCGGGCCGGCCACGGCAACCAGTGCGTCAGCTGGATCGCGCTGTCCGACGCCGTGCGGGCGGTCTCCCACGTGCTCGACACCCGGGGGATGGCCGGCCCGGTGAACGTGGTCGCCCCGAACCCGGTGACCAACCGCGAGTACGCGGACACCCTCGCGTCGGTGCTCACCGGCCGCGCTTCCTCGCGCTGCCGCCGGGGCTGGCGCGCGTGGTGTTCGGCGCCGGCCTGGCCGACGAGGTGCTGCTGGCCAGTACCCGAGTGCTGCCGGAACGCCTGCTGGCCAGCGGTTTCCGCTTCGAGCACCCCGACCTTCGAAGGCGCTCTACAAAACCTGTTACTTGCGGTAACATCAGACGATGAGCGATGACGAGGACGGCTACCGGGGACCGGCCACGCTGGTCCTGGACGACGCCGAGCTGGCCGTCGAACTGACGCTGCGGGGCAACTTCGAACCGGTCGACGGCCGGTACCACTGGTACGGCCGGGTCGCCGTGGACCAGGCGCTGACCCACCGCCTGGGCGGCCGCAAGAGTCGCGCGCTGGTCCGAACCCCGTTCGGCGAGGCCGCCGCCCACCTGTCCGACCCGGACCCGTGGGGCCGCTACCGGATCACCGGCACCAGCCGGCCCCGTTCGAGATTCCCACCTCGCTGGAAGACCTGGCCGAGCACTGAGCCCGCGCTGCGAATGCCATTCGCGACGCCGAGTTGTCCACAGGCCGTTGCTCGGCGCCCAAAACTGTCGGTGGCAACCGATAGAGTGAAATCAGGGGGCCCCCGAGGCGCGGCGTGATCACGCCCAACAGCGGTTGCTTTCGCGCATGGTCCTCGTGCGGAGGCCGCCGGTACCGCGCGCGGCCGCCTGCCGGGAGCTGACCCTTCACCAGGAAAGCGGCAGGAGAGCGCCGCGACGATCCTGTGCTCGCGGGGGCTGATGGGCCCCGTTCAGCGAGAGGGGACCTCCATGCGGCGAGGAGCCAAGCGAGCCGGCCTGCTGGTCACGGTGTCGACACTGGCGGCGATGGCCATGCCGGGTACCGCCACGGCAGCCGAGGTGCCGATGTGGTTCAGCGACCCGTCCTCCTGCACGAACGTCGTCACGGTCGCGGTGCGGACCTCCGGCGAGCGGTTCGTCCAGTTGCGCAAGGGCTGGTGCAGCCGGGGCAACTACGTGTGGGCGCGCGCGAACGGCGACTACAAGGTCGAGATGGGCGTCTGGAAGGGCGACGACAACGTCGGGTCCAACAGCACGCAGAACGGGAGCGGGAACACCCACTACACCAAGGGCCGCAGGATCGACTCCGGCCTGTGGTTCATCGGGGACACGAGCTGGGCCGCCCCGATCACGTACTTCCCCTAGGTCGGAATCCGGTTGCGGGGCTGGGTAGACAGGATGGGTGACCGTCTCACTGATCCGCGCCCCGCAACTGTCCGATGTGGCCGAGTACGCCTACGCCGCCACCGCACCCGCCGGCTCCCGCTTCATCTTCCTGGCGGGCGCGTGTCCGCTCGACGAGAACGGCGCCACCGTGGGCGTCGGCGACTACGCGGCCCAGGCGGCGAAGTCGGTCGAGAACCTGCGCGTCGCCCTGGCCGCGGCGGGTGCCGAGCTGGAGAACGTCATCAGCACGCGTGTTCTCGTGGCGTCCACCCGGCAGGAGGACCTGGTGGCCGCGTGGGAGGTGGTCCGCGACGCGTTCGGCGAGCACGACGTGCCCAGCACCCTCATGGGCGTGACCGTCCTCGGCTACGACAGCCAGCTGGTGGAACTCGAGGCCGTCGCGGCCGTCTCGTGAAGGCCGCGGCCTTGGTGCTGGCGCTGCTCACATGGGGCGAGGTCGAGCACTGGCGCGCGTCCCGGCGCAGGCTCGGTGACCCGCCGCCAGCCGCCGACGAGGTGGTGGTCGTGCTCGGCTACCGCAACGGCGGCGACCGGGCCAACGCCGTGAACCGGTGGCGGGTGCGCGCCGGGCTGCGGTCGCTGGCCGGCCCGGACTCCCGGCTCGTGCTGAGCGGCGGACCCACTTCCGGCGGCCGGCCCGAAGCCGACCTCATGGCGGACTACGCCCGCGAGAGCCGTGGGTATCGCGGGCCGCTGACCGTCGAGACCGAGAGCCGCTCCACCTGGCAGAACATCCAGAACGTCATCCCCCTGATCGAGGACGCGGGTCGGATCAAGATCGTCTCGCACTCGATGCACGCCGAGAAGGCCCGCGCGTACCTGTGGCGTCAGCGCCCCGACCTGGCGGCCCGGCTGGTGAAAGCGCGGGACTACCGGCTTGGCGAGTGGATCCTCGCCAAGCCGGCGCTCGCGTTGCTGGGCCGCCGAAACCTCCGCCGGATCGCCTAGAACATCGACGGGCGGATGTCCACGTCGGCCATGTTCACGAACATCACGCGGTGGCCGAACTGGATCTGCAGGTACTTCGTCTTGCCGCGCACCACCGTGTGGTTCGTCGCGTCGAACGTCACCGCCCAGTAGTACTCCGAGCCGGCGGCCAGCCCGATCGCGTACTTCTGCCCGGCCGGCAGCGAGTACTGCAGCGGCGTCACGGCCTGCACGGGAACGCCCGCCGGGTACGCCGCCGCCTCCGGGTAGGCCCGCCCGTACACCGGGATCGCTGTCGCGGCCCTTCTTCGGCGTGGCCACGAACCCGAACGACCACTCGGCCGCGGCGTCCGGACGAGTTGGGAACCAGCCCTTCTGCCCGAGGTACCACACGGCCACCCAGTCCCGCGCCGTTCGGCGATGGCGAACGTCTGACCGGTCTCGGCCCGCGACGAGTGGTCGGAGATGTGCATCGTGCCCGGCGTGCCGTCCGGGTGCAGCCCGATGTCGGTCAGCTGCGGCGCGTCGTCGCGCGGCTCGGTGCGCAGGACCACGGACGTGGACCCGCGCGGCGGCACGGCACGCCGGCCGTGACACAACCGGTGAACGCCAGCTTGTTCGTCTCGAAGTCCGGGTTGATCGTCACCAGACCGGTACGTGAGCGTGCCCGTGCTACCGGAACGGCGCACGCAGCAGGTCGAAGTAGTGCGACCAGTCCCAGTACGGGCCCGGGTCCCAGTGCATGCCGCGCACGGTCGACGGGATCGTGCCCGGCACGTTGTCGTGGCCGAGGATGTGCTGGCGGTCCAGCGGGATCCGGTACTTGGCCGCCAGGTACCGCACGAGCTTCGCCGAGCTGCGGTACATCGCCTCGGTGTACCAGGTGCCCTGCGCGGCGAAGCCCTCGTGCTCGAGACCGATCGACTTCGAGTTGATGTACCAGTTGCCGGCCTGCCAGGCGACGTCCTTGGCCTTCACGTGCTGGGCGATGTGCCCGTCGGCCGAGCGCAGCGTGTACTGCCAGCTCACGTACGTCGGGTCCTGCACCAGCCGCAGCGTGGTGGCGCAGCTGCCCTCGGTGTCGTGGATGATGATGTAGTCGATCTTCTGCGCTCCGGCCGGTTCGCCTTGTCGTGGTTGCCGTAGTCGCCGTCGCCGAACGCCTCGTACGGCGCGGGGATCCACTCGCAGCCGAGGCTCGCCGGGCACTCGGCGCCCGCGTCTGGGTCACCCGCAGTCCGAGGTCGGTCAGCTGCGCGGTGTTCGGCGCGACGGCTGTGGGCGCGCAGCCGCACCGGCTGGCCGTCGTCGGTGACCCGCTCGACGCCCTCGTTGATCGTCGCGAACACCTCGGCCGCGAACGTGCTGGCCGAGCCGGTGTCGACCGCGCCGCTGTACCGGGCGACGGCGCCGTACCAGTTGGCCGGGTCGTCGCTGCGTGACGCCGAGGTCACGCTGGTAGCTCGGCGAGCAGCGCGGCGCCGCCTCGGATGTTCTGCACGGGGTCGCTGCGCAGGGTCGCGGTGTCGACGCCCGGTCAGCTCGGCCGCGACGTCGACCGTGCGCAGCGCGGGCGCGGAGACGTCGTTCTCGCCGGCGGTGGGCAGCAGGGCCGGCCGTGCGTCGTCACCGCGCGGGTCCTCGGTGCCGTCGTCGTGGTGCGATCCGCCGGCGTTGGCGGTCACCACGTCGGTGAGGTGCATGGGCCCGTAGCCGGCGCTGGTGCTGGGAGTACCGGCGTTCACGTTCCACCGGGACTCCAGATAGGACACTCCGAGCAGGACACTCTCGGGCACGCCGAACTCCGCGGCAGCGGCGGCGTACGCCCCCTGCCGCCCGGCGGGCTCGGCCGACGCGCTCGGCACCGCGAGGGCGCCTGCCGCGAGGCAGGCCGTGACAGCGAGGACAACCGGGCGGGACCGGGTCATGGCGACCTCCTGGCGGGCGACTCAGACTCGCTCACTCTGCTGCCGCCCGCCAGGGTCGTCAATAGTTTGCCGCCGATCGGGCTAGTTGGTGACTAGATCCCGGACGCGCACCAGGTACCGTCCTGGTTCTCCATCTCGAGGGTGAACGTCTCGTTCTCGCCCCCGGCGGTCATCTCGATGGTGGCCGACGCGGTGTCACCCGCCTCGCTGACATCGGTCACCTCGGCCGAGATGCCGTCGATCCCGGCCAGCTGACCGAGTGCCGCCTGCAACTCCCCGGCCTCCGTCGTACCGCAGGCGAGGTCGTCGATGGCGCCCGCGTCCTGCTCCTCGACGATCCGCACGGCCTCGTCGGCCAACGCCTCGGGGGAGGAAGCGCTGCCGGACCCGCCGGACCCGCCGCCCGATCCCCGCCGGAGCCACCTTCGTCACCTTCGTCGCCGGGCATGTTCGGCCCGGGAATGGTGACCGACGGGTTGCCGCCGCCTCCGGTGCCGCCGCCGTCGCCCGCCGTGTCCTTGGAGTCGTCGTCGCCGTTGGTGAGCACGATGACCAGCACCACGGCGGCGATCACCGCCACCACGGCCACCACGATCCCGACGATCATCGGGGTGTTGTTCTTCGGCGGCCCCGGGGGATACGCCCCGTATCCGCCCTGCGGATAGCCACCCTGCGGATAACCGCCTTGCGGTGGCCCGTATCCACCCTGCGGCGGCCCGTAACCCCCTTGCTGCGGGTAACTCACTGCAGTTCCCCCTCCCTGCGCAACCGTTCAGACGATCCGCAGCGTAGCCAAGGCATCGCCTGAACGGCCTAGCAGCACTAGTCCGACCCGCTCAACCAGTCATCCTGTCGGCAAACCGTTATCCCACTGTCGCGCCTGGCGCCCGTCGATGCGGTGTCTCTTGTGGACCGGACCGCCAACTCTCTGAGCACCGCCGTCCGATGTGGACAGGAACGGGTCTTGGAGGTCCGCGGTCCATCCTGAGCTGGCGGATAGCCTCTCCGGCGCACTCGCGCTACCACGCGGCGCAGATTGTGGACAACTGGCCGCGCTGTGGACAACTCGGCCGCAGTGGATCTTCGCACTCCGGCCCCGTGGGTGTGCACCGATAGACTGGAACAGGGCCGCCCCCGGGATGGGTGGGGGACTGTCTCCTGGTAAGAGGCCGCCTGGATTTTGTTGGTGTGTAAGGGTTTTGGCGCGAGGTCTGATCGCGGTGCACCTGGCGTGGAGTCGCTGCGTCGGGTCGCTGACCCGACGCAGCGACTGTCCACTTAGGCCGGGTGCAGAGACGGGTCGCGGTCCTCCGTCACGAAGCTCGCGGCCGTCGTCGCCGGGCCGTCCGGAGTGCGGACGTACGGCAGGATCCGGAAGTCCGACCGCAGCTGGCCCGCCGTGAACCGGGTCCGCACGTACCCGCGCCGGTTCTTGTAGAACTTCAGGTGCGGGTTCTCGGCCAGCACCCCGGCGTTCGTGTCCTCGCCGCCGTCGCCGCTGCTGGTGACCGACGTCGCGACCAGTTCGACGCCCACACCACGAGAGTCCGGTCGATCGTGATCAGCCTTGATCTCGCCCGCCCAGTGCCGGTGCACGTCGCCCGTGAGCACGACACCGTTGCGCGTCTGCCCGAGAGCGGCGGCCACCCGGTCGCGGCTCGCGCGGTAGCCGTCCCAACCGTCCATGGAGAAGCCCTGCTGCGGCCCGGCCGTCGAGTCCCGCTGCGCGAAGAACACCTGCTGCCCGAGCACGTCCCACCGCGCCCGCGAGCGCCGCAGACCGTCCATCAGCCACGCTCCTGCTCGGCACCGGTGATCGTCCGCGCCGGGTCGAGCCGCTCCTCGCAGTCGATCTTCGTGCCGTCGCCACAAGCTTGGTCGTCGCGGTACTGGCGGGTGTCGAGCATGTGGAACGTCGCCAGCTCGCCCCACGCGAAGCGCCGGTACAGCCGCATGTCGATGCCGCGCGGGCGGGCGGTGCGGCGCAGCGGCATGTTCTCGTAGTACGCCCGGAACGCGGCGGCGCGCCGGTCGAGGAACGCCGGGGTCGGGCGCCTCCGGGACCTCGTCGGCCCAGTTGTTCTCGGTTTCATGATCATCCCAGATGACCAGCCAGGGCGCGGTGGCGTGCGCCAGCTGCAGGTCCGGGTCGGTCTTGTACTGCGCGTGCCGCTGCCGGTAGCCGGCGAGCGTGCGGGTCTCCGGACCGGCCACCACACGGACGTCGGCCGCCTTGGTCGCGTACTCGTACTGGTAGTCGCCCAGGTGCAGGATCAGGTCCGGGTGGTCCTCGGCCAGCCGGCGGTACGCGGTGAAGTAGCCCTCGCCGAAGTGCGAGCACGACGCGAAGCACATGGTCAGGTCGCGCATGCCGCGCCGCGGCGTGGTGGTCGTGCGGCCGACCGGCGAGTAGTGGTCGCCCACCCGGAACCGGTAGTAGTACTCGGTGCCGTCGCGCAGGCCTTCCGGCTCCACGTGCACGCTGTGCGCCGCGCTCGGGTCGGCCGTGGTGGAGCCGCTGCGCACGATGTGGCGGAAGCGCTCGTCCTTCGCGATCTGCCAGCGGACCTCGTAGCGCCGGTCGGGCATGGCGCCGAGACCGGTCTCGGCCAGCGGATCGAGCGCCAGCCGGGTCCACAGCACCACGCTGTCGCTGAGCGGGTCGCCGGACGCGACGCCGAGGGTGAAGGGGTTCGACGGCAGCGGGTGGTGGCCGCCACCGGTGGTGGTGGTCGCCCAGGCGGGCGCGGCGACCAGTCCGGCCGCTCCGAGCCCGACGGCGGCGGAGCCGCCGAGCAGGATCGAGCGTCGGGACACGGGGGACGGGGTGTCAGGCACGGGAACCTCCCTGATCGGGTGAACCCGCCCAGCACACAATCCGGTGATGTCGACTACCTGGCGCAGCCGGTGAACCGGCCACCACGCCTTGGTGAACAACCAGATCCGGGAATGCCCGGTAGTGGCCACCGACCGACCCTCGTTGCACCGTTAGCAGTCGCGTGGGTAGAGTGCCAAACGTACGGCGCCAACACCGCCCCGACACCCGCGACGGCGGGGTGGCAGGAGCCGCAGCACATCAGGTAACTGCCAACGCAATCGAGTCGACCCGTGGAGGTCACCGCGGTGAGCGTGAACATCAAGCCGCTCGAGGACAAGATCGTTGTCCAGGCGAGCGAGGCCGAGGCCACGACGGCCTCCGGCCTCGTTATCCCGGACACCGCCAAGGAGAAGCCCCAGGAGGGCAAGGTTCTGGCCGTGGGCCCGGGCCGTGTCGACGACAACGGCAACCGCGTCCCGTTGGACGTGGCGGTCGGCGACGTCGTCATCTACTCCAAGTACGGCGGCACCGAGGTCAAGTACAACGGCGAGGACTACCTGATCCTCTCCGCCCGCGACGTGCTGGCCGTCGTCAACTGACGCCTGGCGTTAGTCACACCACAGCGCCCCGGCGGCCCCCAATCGGGGCTGCCGGGGCGCTGTGTGTCCAAGAAAGGTAGGACATGCCCAAGCAGATCAGCTACGACGAGGACGCTCGTCGGGCGCTCGAGCGCGGGGTGAACAAGCTCGCCGACGCGGTCAAGGTGACCCTCGGCCCGCGCGGCCGGCACGTTGTGCTGGCCAAGAAGTTCGGCGGGCCGACCGTCACCAACGACGGCGTCACCATCGCGCGCGAGATCGAGCTGGACGACCCGTTCGAGAACCTCGGCGCCCAGTTCGCGAAGAACGTCGCCACCAAGACCAACGACGTCGCCGGTGACGGCACCACCACGGCCACCGTGCTCGCGCAGGCCATGGTCCGCATCGGCATGCGCAACGTCGCCGCCGGCGCCAACCCGATGGCGCTCGGCCTCGGCATCCAGCTCGCCGCCGACGCGGTCGTCGACGCGCTGAAGGCCAAGGCCACGCCGGTCAAGGGCCGCGACAACATCGCCCAGGTCGGCACCGTCGCCTCCCGCGACGCCTCGATCGGCGCGCTGCTCGGCGAGGCCATCGAGAAGGTCGGCGAGGACGGCGTGATCACCGTGGAGGAGTCCTCCACGCTGGCCACCGAGCTCGTCATCACCGAGGGCGTCCAGTTCGACAAGGGCTACGTCTCCGCGTACTTCTCCACCGACCCGGAGGCCCAGGAGGCGGTGCTCGAGGACACCTACGTCCTGCTGCACCGGGAGAAGATCTCCTCGCTCAACGACCTGCTGCCGATCCTCGAGAAGATCGCCCAGGCCGGCAAGCCGGTGCTGATCGTCGCCGAGGACGTCGACGGCGAGGCGCTGTCCACGCTCGTCGTCAACTCGGTGCGCAAGACGATCCGCGCGGTCGCGGTCAAGGCGCCGTTCTTCGGTGACCGCCGCAAGGCGTTCCTCGACGACCTCGCGACCGTCACCGGCGGCACCGTCGTCTCCTCCGACGTCGGCATGAAGCTCTCCGAGGTCGACCTCGACGTGCTGGGCACCGCCCGCCGCGTGGTCGTCACCAAGGACGAGACGACGCTGGTCGAGGGCGGCGGCGCCAAGGCCGACGTCGCCGGCTCGCGCGGAGCAGATCCGCCGCGAGATCGAGGCCACCGACTCCGACTGGGACCGCGAGAAGCTGCAGGAGCGGCTGGCGAAGCTGTCCGGCGGCGTCGCGGTGATCAAGGTCGGCGCGGCCACCGAGACCGAGCTGTCCGAGCGCAAGCACCGCATCGAGGACGCGGTCGCCGCGACCAAGGCCGCGGTCGAGGAGGGCATCGTGCCCGGCGGCGGCTCGGCGCTGGTCCACGCGGCCAAGGAGCTCGACGCGCTGGCCGACGATCGCTGTCCGGCGACGAGGCCACCGGTGTCCGCCTGGTGCGCGACGCGCTGGCCGCGCCGCTGCACTGGATCGCGGCCAACGCCGGCTTACGAGGGCGCGGTCGTCGTGTCCAAGGTCGCGTGACCTCGAGTGGGGCCACGGCTTCAACGCGGCCAAGCTCACCTACGGCGACCTTCTCGCCGACGGTGTCGTCGACCCGGTCAAGGTCACCCGCTCGGCGGTCACCAACGCGGCGTCCATCGCGCGGATGGTGCTCACCACCGAGGCGTCGGTCGTGGAGAAGAAGGAAGACGAGCCGGAAGGCGCCGGTCATGGCCACGGTCATGGCCACGGGCACGGTCCCGGGCTTCTGATCACGCTCTGTACAACGACGAACGCCGCGTCCGGTGCGCTTTCCCCCACCGGACGCGGCGTTCGCCGTTGTATCTGGTCTGTCTAGGTGGCCACGGCCAGCGTGCGCTTCTCCATCTTGATGATGGCCTCCCGCTCGCCCTCCGAGAGCCCACCCCAGATCCCGTACGGCTCGTGGACGGCCAGCGCGTGCTGCCGGCACAGCTCCAGCACCGGGCAGGCCTGGCAGACCGCCTTCGCTCTGGCCTCGCGCCGGGCCCGTGCCGGGCCCCGTTCGCCGTCGGGGTGGAAAAAGAACGCACTGTCCATGCCGCGGCAGGAACCCTCGAGCTGCCAGTCCCACACGTCCGCGTTGGGCCCGGGAAGCCTGCGAGTGTCTGCCATGGTGACCGCCTCCCTCGCCGGATGTCTGCACGTGCCGGCTACTCCATTCGGTGCAGCGGGACCAACGCTAGAACCGCGCCAAAGCTTGTTCAAGGGTGATCGACTTATTAGTTGGCCATTTCAGCCGATCGGTTACCACCGTCCACGCTGCGTGTTCGTCGATCGAGTTGCCGGACGCTCGTGATCACCCGACGATGGGAGGGAGGCGACGAAGGAGATGTCTGTGGGCGATCATGGTCCGAGCTCCGCTCGTGGACGGCGGAGTGTCGTTCGTGAGCTCACCGTGCCTGGCGAGGAGACGCTGCCGGTCGCGGCCGTCGCCCGCAGGCTCGGCGTCGCGCCGGCGACGCTGCGCACGTGGGACCGCCGCTACGGGATCGGGCCGCAGGCACACACGACGGGCCGGCACCGCAGGTACACGCAGGCGGACGTCGCGCGGCTCGAGCTGATGCAGCAGGCGCTGCTGCGTGGCGCGACGCCCGGCCGAGGCGGCGGCTACGCGCTGCGGGCGACCGAGCGCCGCAGGCCGACGGACGTCGGCGGACGTCGAGGTGCGTCGCGCCCCGCGAGGCCGGCGCGACGCTCCTGCGTGAGTTCAGCACCCGCTCGGCGTCGGTGCTCGGGCTCTCCCGCGCGGCGATGGCCATGGACGCGGTCGCCACGCAGCAGCTGATCACCGACAGCATCGGCGAGCTGGGCGTGGTCACGGTCTGGAACGACGTGCTCCGGCCGGTGCTCGTCCGCGCTCGCCAGCCGGTGGGCGCAGTCCGGGGAGTGCGTCGAGGTCGAGCACCTGGTGCACGAGTGCGCCCTGGCCGCCATGATCGGCGCGACGCCCGTGGTCACCGCGCCGCGCAACCCGCGGCCGGTGCTGCTGTGCTGCGCGCCGGACGAGCAGCACTCCCTGCCGCTGTACGTGCTGCGCGCCGCGCTGGCCGGCGGCGGGCATCGGCACGCAGACTGCTCGGCGCCGCGCTGCCCGAGGCCGCGCTGGCCGCGGCCGTCCGCAGAACCGGCCCCGCCGCGGTGGCGGTGTGGGCGCAGCTGCCGCGGCACGCGAGAGCGGACGTGTTCGAGCGGTGCCGCGGACCCGGCAGCGGGTGCGCCTGTTCGCGTGCGGGCCGGGCTGGTTCACGACGGAGCTGCCGGACCGCGTGGACCGGCTCGACGACCTGGCCGACGCCGTGCACCGGATAGAGACGCTGGTGGCGTGCAGCCAGTCCGCGCACGCGTGCTCGAATTGTCGGTGTCGTGCCAGTAGGACCGGGGCCGGCTGCGTCCTCGACCCGGGAGCTGGTGATCCGCGCCTTCTCGAACAGGCCGCCTTCGGGACCGGCCCGATCTCCGACCCAGGCAGCCCGCCGACCCACCGCGAGCGGTGGCTCGCCGCCGTCGTGCTCGGCGGCCAGGGCCGGTACGCGGCGCGCCGCGACCTCCTCGAGCCGCTCCGTCACCGGCCGCGACCCGGACCTCGCCGCGCTCGCCGCCGCCACCCTCGCCTCCCACCGCCGCCAGCTCGGCGGCCACGCGGCCGCCCGCGAGCCCTCGACGCCGCCGGGCCTCCGCCGCCTCGGCGACCGGCGCGACCCCGAGGCGCAGCGTCGGACGTCCTGCTCGGGCTCGCGGCCGACGCGATCGGCGCCGGGCGGCTCGCCGAGGCCCGCCGGCTGGCCGCGGTCGCCGCGCCGGCGACGACCGTCGGCTGGCGCGGCACGGTCCGGGCCGGTTGGGTCTCGGCGGAGATCGAGTTGAGTGCCGGTCGAGCCGACGTCGCGCTCGCCGCACGCCGAGCGGGCGGCCGAGCTGGCGGCGCGACTCCGGGTCGACGCGGCACCGGATCAAGTCGGAGCTCGTGCTCGGGGCGGCGCTCGGGGCGGCCGGTCCGGGGATCGGGCATGGCCCGAAAGCTGGCCACCGCGCGCGACGACGCTACGGATCTGGACCTGTTGTCCCTGGTCTGGCCGGGTGCGCTGATCCTGGCCGAGCTGGACCCGCCGAGGCAGACGACGCTCATTGTCGGTGTGCGGCCGTAGCCTTACACAGTGTGTTACGGCGGGCCGATCCACGTGGGCGCGAGCTCGCCGAACGCTCTCCGTGGGTACCTCGACCCCGCTGGCCCAACCGGGTGAACAGGGTGCGCTCGGACATCTGGGCGAACTGGTCAGCAGATTTACCACCAGATCGTGTCAAGGTTCGCCCCGAAGCGTCCGATAGGGAGGAGTACGTCACTCGGCTGCAGGAAGGAGTCCCCGTGACGACGGTCTTGATTTGCGACGACCGCCGCGGCGTGCGGGAAGGCTTGACCCGTGTCATGTCCGCGGTTCCAGGGGTTAGTCGCATCGACTGCGTAGCGCACGGTGACGAGCTGCTCGCCCGCTTCTCCCGGGCGCCGGTCGACGTCGTCCTCGTCGGCACCCAGCGTGCGGTGCCCACCGGGGTCGAGGCCACCCGTCGCCTCGTGTCGGCGAACCCGCAGGCCAACGTCATCGTGTTCGGCGCCCCGGACGACGCGAGCAGCATCGCGGCGGCCATCGCGGGCGGTGCGCGTGGCTACCTCCGCTGGGACGCCTCGCGTCCCGAGCTGGTGGCCGCGCTCGCGCACACGCTGGCGAGCACGTCGGTGCCCGCACCTCGGCAGCCGTCCGACCCCGGTGTCCAGCTCACCGACCGCGAGCTGCAGGTGCTGCGCGGCATGGCGATGGGCAAGAGCAACGGCCAGATCGGCCGGGAGCTCTACCTGTCCGAGGACACGGTGAAGACCCACGCTCGTCGGCTGTTCCGCAAGCTCGGTGTGCGCGACCGCGCTCAGGCCGTGGCGCACGGCTTCCGCCGGGGCCTCGTCTCCTAGGCTCCGAACCAGAACCACATATGGCGAACGACGCCCCCGCAATCCATGTGGAGAGGGGTCGTTCAGCGCGTCTGTAGACAGAGTGGGCGCCGGGCGCGGCACGATCGCGCCCGATGACCACCACGAGCGAGCCGGACGCGGACGACACCGAGGTCGACGACGACTCACGAGAGCGGCCGCGCCGGCGCGGCACCGTGGCGCTGACGCTCGTCGTCCTGTTCCTGCTCGCCTCCGGTGCGTTCGCCTGGCTGCAGATCTACCAGCTGGGTGATCAGGCGGCAAACGTGCCCGAGGACGCCCGCCAGGCCGCGATCCTGCTCGCCGAGGACCTCGCCACCTACGACTACCGCGACCTCGGCGGTAACTTCGTCTCGTCGCCGCCGAGTCGACCGCAGTTCGCCGGGCAGCTCCGTGAGCTCACCGACGAGCTCGGCCCCGAGCTCCAGCAGACCCGCGCTGTGGCGTCGCGCCACCGTCCGGCCGCCGCGGTGCTCAGTTCCGAGCGGGAACCGGAGCGGTGGTCGCGGTGTTCGTCGACCAGACCGTCACCAACACGAACACCGGTCAGCCGCGGGTCGAGCGCAGCCGGATGGAGCTCACGTGCTCCAGTAGGGTGACGTGTGGCGGTTAGACCAGGCGGGGGAACTCTGACGTGTCACGACCCGGTGCGAACGGCGTCGTTTGTGTTGCGCGGTACGGTGGGTGACACCTCCGTGAGGGACGGCACAGTCCCTCGCGGAGTGTGACGTACAACTGACCGTACCTGCACGTAACACTGAGGCTGCTCGCTGCGATGACCACATTGGGGGACGGACTGGACGCTTCTGTAGGCGCTGCCGTCGAGGGCGATCCACGCGCCATTGACCGGGTGCTTGCGTCTATCCGCCCTCTGGTCGTGCGGTACTGCCGCGCGCGAGTAGGCAGGCAGGAGCGATCCTTCGCTTCGGCGGACGACGTCGCACAGGAGGTGTGTCTCGCGGTGCTAACGGCATTGCCCAGCTACCGCGACCAGGGACGACCGTTCCTGGCCTTTGTGTACGGCATCGCCGCGCACAAAGTGGCTGACGCGCATCGTGCCGCGGGGCGTAACCGATCGGAGCCGGTCGCCGACGTTCCAGATGAACCGGAGACCGACGCCGGTCCGGAGCAGCGCGCCATGCAGCAGGATCTGAGCCGCCGGATGAAGGACCTGCTCGACGTGCTGCCCGACAAGCAGCGGGACATCGTCCTGTTGCGGGTGGTGGTCGGGCTCTCCGCGGAGGAGACCGCGGAGGCCATCGGCTCCACACCCGGAGCGGTCCGGGTGGCCCAACACCGGGCACTGGCCCGGTTGCGGAAGACTCTGTCAGCGGAGGAGGTGGTCTGAGTGAGTGATCGACGCGATCGTGCCGAGCCGGATTCGCGGTCCCGGACCTCGAACCCGTGAACGGCTCCATGAACCATGCCGGCATCTCCGACTTCGACGAGGCCATCGACCTCGCGCTGGTCCATGCCGACGACGAGTATCTCGACCTGCTCGGCGGCATGAACCTGCGCCTCGACGCCGGCGACCTCGATTCCGAACTGGCCGATCTCGACGACTTCGGCGACGACCAGCTGAGCGAGCTGCTGCTGTCGTGGCGCCGCGACGTCGACGCCGAGCCCATCGGCGAGCTCGTCGACACCAAGCTCGCCACCGTGACCGTGCAGGCGGCCAGGATGCGCCGCAAGCGCCGGCCGCGCCTGCTGGTCCCCGTCGCCGCCGCGGCCGCCGTGCTGGCCATCGCTTCGCCGGCGTCGGCCTCGCCGCACGCGACGCCCAGCCCGGCGACACGCTGTGGGCGCTCACCAAGGTGCTCTACGCCGACCACGCGCGTTCGGTGGAGGCCGCCGAGGCGGTCAAGGCCGACCTGCGCGAGGCCGAGGCCGCGCTCACCGAGGGCAACGTCGACGAGGCCAAGTCCAAGCTCGAGGACGCCCACGCCGCGCTGCCGACCGTCCTGTCGAGGACGGCCAGAGCGACCTGGAGGAACAGCACGCGTCGCTCGTCGCGCAGCTGCCCGGCAACCCGTCCGGCGAGGCCTGCCGCCGCCGTCGCCCAACCCGACCACCGCGACCAACCCGGGCTCCGAGACCGACCCGGGCACCGGCTCCGAGAGCGGCACGTCGCCCACGAACGAGCCGACCGGTCGAGGACCCCTCGACGACCAGCCGCCGGACACCGACACGACGACCGAGCCCGCCACCAGCGAGACGTCGAAGAGCGACCCGACCGCCGGGTCGGGCTGGCGATCGGCCGGCAGCGAGCCGACGAGCCGCGGCGAGGCCGAGCGGGTACGCAGTCGATCGAGGAGTGATCCTGCCCGCGAGTACGCTGCGCACATGACCGCAGGTCACGTGTACAGCCAGGCCCCACGCTGCAGCCAGTGCGACGGCCGGGCGCTGTTGATGAAGGAAGCCGCGCAGGCCCTGGTGGAGGAGTCACTCGGCCAGCTGACGGCCCAGGCCTGCCCAGCCGGCGACGGCTGGCACGTGTACGCCCCAGCGGCTGACGGCACCCAGAACTAGTGTCCCGAGCTCGAAAGTTCGGCACGCTTCTCGACGGCCCAGCTTCCCGCTGACTGCGTTGCCGAAAGGCCCAAGTACAACCCGGTACGAGGACCTTCCGGCGCCTTGTCAGCGGAAACCTGGATCCGCCGATAAGCGCACCAACTGCTCCGACTCGGGGACACTCAGCTCACTTCTGCGCGGTAGGCCCTCTTCGCCGTCGCGGTGATGCCGTCGGTGAAGCCGCGGCAGTACTCCCAGCTCACGTACGCCGCCGGGTTCGGGTCGAAGGCCGGCTCGTGCGGGCGCATGCGGCCGTCGTTCAGCAGCTGCTCCAGCGACGCCCGCAGCAGCGCCCAGTCGTGGTAGTGCGGCTCCTGGCACTCGGCGCAGTCGACGACCACCCCGCGGACCGACCGCTGCTCGAGCAGCGCCTGGTACACGGCCAGATCCCGCAGGTCGGCCAGCAGCTCGGCCCGTTCCTGTGCGGTCACCGGCTCGTCGTCCGGCTCCTCGGTGCTGTCGAGCGCCCACATCGGGGTCGTTCGGGTCCCCGGCGAACGGGTCTGGCGGCAGTGCGTCGTCCCTCACGACCTCGCACGGTACCGGGCGGGGCCGACCTGGTGGTCCGGATACCATGGGTTATCGCGCGTCCAGCCTGCGGAAACCGAAAAAGAAGGGCCACGATGACCACCGCTGAGGGAGCTCCCGGCCAAGTTCGCCACGCTCGGGCTGACGTTCGACGACGTGCTGCTCCAGCCGTCCGAGTCCGACGTCGTCCCCAGCGAAGTGGACACGAGCACCCGGCTGACCCGCAACGTCACGCTGCGCATCCCGCTGGTCAGTCGGCCGCGATGGACACCGTCACCGAGGCCCGCATGGCCATCGCCATGGCGCGGCAGGGCGGCATCGGCATCCTGCAGCGCAACCTGTCGATCGAGGAGCACGCGCGCCAGGCCGAGACGGTGAAGCGTTCCGAGGCCGGCATGGTCACCGACCCGATCACGTGCCTGCCCGACGGCCACGCTCGCCGAGGTCGACGCGCTCTGCGCCCGCTACCGCATCTCCGGCGTCCCGGTCACCGACGCCGAGGGCACGCTCGTCGGCATCATCACCAACCGCGACATGCGCTTCGAGGTCGACCACACCAAGCCGGTCAGCGAGGTCATGACCAAGGGCCCGCTGGTCACCGCCCAGGTCGGCGTCTCCGCCGACGCCGCGCTCGGCCTGCTGCGCCGCCACAAGGTCGAGAAGCTGCCGATCATCGACGGCGCCGGCAAGCTCCGCGGCCTGATCACGGTCAAGGACTTCGTCAAGACCGAGCAGTTCCCCAACGCCACCAAGGACCCGGACGGCCGCCTGATCTGCGGCGCGGCGGTCGGCGTCGGCGACGACGCCTACAAGCGGGCGATGACGCTGGTCGACGCGGGCGTCGACGTGCTCATGGTCGACACCGCCCACGGCCACTCCCGCGGCGTGATCGACATGGTCGCCAAGCTGAAGAAGGAGCTGGGCGACGCGGTCGACATCGTCGGCGGCAACGTCGCCACCCAGGCCGGCGCCCAGGCGCTGGTCGACGCGGGCGCGGACGGCGTGAAGGTCGGCGTCGGCCCCGGCTCCATCTGCACCACCCGCGTGGTCGCCGGCGTCGGCGTTCCGCAGATCACCGCCATCTACAACGCCGACCTCGCGTGCCGCCCGGCCGGCGTCCCGGTCATCGGCGACGGCGGCATCCAGTACTCCGGCGACATCGCCAAGGCCATCGCGGCCGGCGCGTCAGCGGTCATGCTCGGCAGCCTCCTCGCCGGCACCGCCGAGGCGCCCGGCGACGTGATCCTCGTCAACGGCAAGCAGTTCAAGACCTACCGGGGCATGGGCTCGCTCGCCGCGATGCAGTCGCGCGGCGAGGCCAAGTCGTACTCGAAGGACCGCTACTTCCAGGACGACGTGCTCAGCGAGGACAAGCTGGTGCCGGAGGGCGTCGAGGGGCGGATCCCCTTCCGCGGCCCGCTGTCCCAGGTCGTGCACCAGCTGGTCGGCGGCCTGCGCTCGGGCATGGGCTACACCGGCTCGCACACGATCCCCGAGCTGCAGAACGCCCAGCTGGTCCGGATCACCGCGGCGGGGCTCAAGGAGAGCCACCCGCACGACGTGACCATGACCGTCGAGGCGCCCAACTACACCACCCGCTGACCACGCTCGGAAGGAACTCCCAGTGCGGGATCTTGTCGAGATCGGCATGGGCCGGACGGCCCGCCGCGGCTACGCGCTGCGACGAGGTGGAGATCGTCCCGTCGCGGCGGACCCGCTCGTCGCAGGACGTGTCGACCGCATGGCAGATCGACGCCTACCGGTTCGACATCCCGCTGCTGACCCACCCGACCGACGCGGTCGTCTCGCCGGCCACCGCGGTGGAGGTCGGCAAGCTCGGCGGCCTCGGCGTGCTCAACGCCGAGGGCCTGTGGGCGCGGCACGCGAACGTCGAGCGAGGTGCTCGACCGGATCCAGTCGAGCCGCGCGACGACCAGGACTTCACCGCGCTGACCCGGCTGCTGCAGGAGCTGCACGCCGCGCCGATCCGGCCGGAGCTGATCGACCGAGGCCGATCAAGAGGTCGCCGAGGCGGGCGTCACGGCGGCCGCGCGGGTCAGCCCGCAGCGGGCCGCCGAGCTGACCCCCGACCTGCTCGCCGCCGGCGTCGAGATCCTGGTGGTGCAGGGCACGATCGTGTCCGCCGAGCACGTGTCCGCGCGACGGCGAGCCGCTGAACCTGAAGAACTTCATCGCCGACCTGGACGTGCCGGTGATCGCCGGCGGCGTGCACGACTACCGCACGGCCATGCACCTGATGCGCACCGGCGCGGCCGGCGTGATCGTCGGCTACGGCGCGGGTGCCGTCACCACCACCGACAGCGTGCTGGGCATCGGCGTGCCCATGGCCACGGCGATCGTCGACGCGGCCGCCGCCCGCCGCGACTACCTCGACGAGACCGGCGGCCGGTACGTGCACGTCATCGCCGACGGCGAGGTCGACGCAGCGGCGACATCGCCAAGTCGATCGCGTGCGGCGCCGACGCCGTGATGCTGGGCGAGCCGCTGGCCACGGCCGAGCCGAGGCCCCCGGCAAGGGCCTGTACTGGACGGCCGCGGCCGCGCACCCGTCGCTGCCGCGCAGCCGGGTGGCCCCGGTGGCCGATGGACGACGAGATCGTCGACCTGCGCACCCTGCTGTTCGGCCCGTCCGCCGACGCCGACGGCCTGATCAACCTGTTCGGCGCGCTGCGGCGGGCCATGGCGAAGACCGGCTACTCGGACCTCAAGGAGTTCCAGAAGGTCGGCCTCACCGTCCGCGCCTGACATGGTCACTCTCTCGCCGGGCGCGGGGCCCGGTGCCCTGCGGATGCTGGTCACCCACCTGCTGGCCACCACGGACGCACAGCGGCTCGAGGCGGGCGCCGACCTCGACAACGTGACGGCGCAGCGCACCCTGCGCCAGGCGGGGTTCGAGTTCGAAGGGGTCCTGCGCGGCGTCGACCGCATGGTGTTCGGCCTGCTCCGGACCGATGTGGCGCCGGTTGAGCGCCGCGTCCTCGCGCTGGGCGACGCCGTGGCGCTGGCCGAGTCGCTGCCCGCCGAACGGGAGCAGTTCTACGCTGGCGGCAACGGCGACTTCGAGCCCGACCTGGACGACCGGCCCCGCTCACGGGGCCCAGCCGGGGCACGGTGGTCAGCATCCTCGACGCCGAGACGGGCGAGCTGCTCGGCGGTGTCACCTGGCAGCCGGTCGACCACGGCGGCACGGTCGGCTGCACCGCGTGGAACATCGGCATCGGCCTGCTCCCCGAGGCCCGCGGGCGCGGGGTGGGCACGGCCGCGCAGCGGCTGGTGGCCGACCACCTGTTCGCCACCACGGAGCTCGACCGCGTCGAGGCCAGCACCGACGTCGGCAACGTGGCCGAGCAGCAGGCCCTGGAGAAGGCGGGGTTCCGGCGCGAGGGCGTGCTGCGTGGCGCACAGCTTCGGGGCGGCGAACGCCATGGTCTCGTCCACTACAGCCGACTTCGTACTGACCAGTAGCTAACGGCGGCGTGGCGAACTAGCCTCGCTGTCATGGACTACGACGTCGTGGTCGTCGGCTCCGGGTTCGGCGGCAGCGTCGCGGCGCTGCGGCTCACGGAGAAGGGCTACCGGGTCGCGGTGGTCGAGGCCGGCCGCCGCTTCGCGGACGACGAGTTCGCCAAGACCTCCTGGGACCTGCGCCGCTACCTGTGGGCGCCGGCGCTCGGCTGCTTCGGCATCCAGCGGATCCACCTGCTGAAGGACGTCATGATCCTCGCCGGTTCGGGCGTCGGCGGCGGCTCGCTGGTCTACGCGAACACGCTGTACCGGCCGCTGAAGCCGTTCTACGACGACCAGCAGTGGGCGCACATCACCGACTGGGAGGCCGAGCTGGCGCCGCACTACGACCAGGCGGCGAAGATGTTCGGCGTGGTCACGAACCCGACGATCACACCGGCCGACGAGGTCATGCAGAAGGTCGCGGCCGACATGGGCGTGCCCGACTCGTTCCACCCGACCCCGGTGGGCGTGTTCTTCGGCCAGCCCGGCCGGCAGGTGCCCGACCCGTTCTTCGGCGGCGCCGGCCCGGCCCGCACGGGCTGCACCGAGTGCGGCGCGTGCATGACCGGCTGCCGCGTCGGCGCGAAGAACACGCTGGTCAAGAACTACCTGTACCTGGCGGAGCAGGCGGGCGCGAAGGTGCTGCCGCTGACGACGGTCACGGCCGTGCGCCCCCGCGACGGCGGCTTTTCGGTGGACCTCCGTCGCACCGGCCGTCGGGCGACGGCGACGATCACCGCGGGCCAGGTGGTGCTGGCCGCCGGCACCTGGGGCACGCAGCGGCTGCTGCACTCGATGCGTGACACGGGCGTCCTGCCGCGGCTGTCGCCCCGGCTGGGCGAGCTGACCAGGACGAACTCCGAGGCGATCATCGGCGCGGCCCGCACGTCGGTCGACCCGGCGCGGGACTTCAGCCGCGGCGTGGCGATCACGTCGTCCATCCACCCGGACGCGACCACACACATCGAGCCGGTGCGATACGGCAAGGGCAGCAACGCCATGGGCCTGCTGCAGACGATCGCCACGGACGGCGCGGCGAGCACCCCGCGCTGGCTGCAGGCGCTGCGGTTCATGGTCCGGCACCCGGTGCAGACGGCGCGGCTGCTGCGGGTGCACCGCTGGAGCGAGCGGACGGTCATCCTGCTGGTGATGCAGAGCCTGGACAACTCGATCACCACGTACACGCGGCGCGGCCTGTTCGGCCGGCGGCGGTACACCTCGAAGCAGGGCCACGGCGAACCGAACCCGACTTTCATCCAGGCCGGGTACGACGCGAACCAGTTGGCGGCGAAGCACATCGAGGGCATGGCGGGCGGCACCTGGGGCGAGGTCTTCAACATCCCGCTGACAGCGCACTTCATCGGCGGCTGCCCGATCGGCTCGACGGAGCGCGAGGGCGTGATCGACCCGTACCACCGGGTGCACGACTACCCCGGACTGTCCGTTGTGGACGGTTCGGCGATCAGCGCGAACCTGGGCGTGAACCCTTCGCTGACCATCACGGCCCAGGCCGAACGAGCGTTCTCGTTGTGGCCCAACAAGGGTGAGGCGGACCAACGCCCGGCTCAGGCCGCGGCGTACGAGCGCGTCACTCCGATCGCGCCGCAGACCCCGGCGGTCCCGGAGTCAGCCCCCGCGGCCCTGTGGACGGCCCACTGACCGAGGACAGGGCTCCGGTTCGACCGTATCGTTCAGCACCGACAAAACCGGTCCGGGGACCCCTGGATTTAATTCTAGTGGGCAGCACCGACAATTCCGGGCGACGCCAAAGCGGTTGTCCACAGGCGACTCACTGACCCGTGCGGCCGTCCACTCGTTCGCGGATCAGGTCCGCGTGGCCGTTGTGGCGGGCGTACTCCTCGATCATGTGCGTCAGCAGTTCGCGCAACGTGATGTCGTCGGTCCTGCCGGCCACGCCCAGATCCGGCGCCGAGATCACGAACTGCTCGGCGTTCGCCACCTCCGCGCGCCACCGTTCCCACGCGTCCGAGACCACCGCCGAGTCGGCGACCGCACCGGTGAAGGCCGCGTCGCGGTCGGTGGTGGTGCGGTAGTGCGGCGGAGCGTCCTCGCCCGCCATCACGCGCCGGAACCAGGAGCGTTCCACGTCCGCCAGGTGCCTGATCAGTCCGAGAAGCGACATGATCGATGGCGGAACCGATCGCTTCGCCAGACCGGCCGCGTCGAGGTCGGAGCACTTCATGGCGAACGTGAGGCGCTGGAAACGCAGGAACTCGACCAGCGTCTCCCGCTCACCGCCGCGCTGAACCCCCACCTCCCGCGGATCGTCCTCGGGATCGACCCACATGTCGGGATATTTGCGCATGGCCGCCAGCGTGGCAGGCAGAGTGGCAGGCAGTGCAACTGGTTTTCGCGGAGACCGCTCGCGTGAGAGGGTGACCCCGTGGCCAAGCCGTTTGCGTCGAGCGGGGACACCGCTGCCAAGGAAGAGACCCTCGTCGAGCTGGCGGACGGGGTCTACGCCCTCACCGCGGAGGGCGACCCGAACGTGGGCGCCATCGAGGGTGAGGACTTCGTCGTCTGCTTCGAGGCGCGGGCCACGCCCGTGGCCGCCAGGAGATGGCTCGACCGCCTCCGCGAACGCACGGACAAACCCGTCCGCCACCTGGTGCTCAGCCACTACCACGCGGTCCGCGTGCTCGGCGCGAGCGCGTTCGGCGCCGAGAACATCATCGCCCACCAGCAGACGAAGACCCTGATCGACGAGCGCGGCAAACAGGACTGGGACTCCGAGCTGGGCCGCATGCCCCGCCTGTTCACCGAGCCCGACTCCATCCCCGGCCTCACCCGCCCGTCCATCACCTTCACCGACCGCCTCACCATCCAGCTCGGCGGCGGTCGCGAACTGGTCCTGGCCCACTGCGGCCGCGGGCACACGGCCGGCGACATCGTGGCCTGGCTGCCCCAGGAGCGGATCATGTTCGCCGGCGACCTGGTGGAGGCCAAGGCCGCGCTGTACACGGGCGACGCGTTCCACGACGACTGGGCCACCACCACCCTCGACAAGGTGGCGACGTTCGACGCCGAGCAGTTGGTCGGCGGTCGCGGCGCGGTCGCCGTCGGTCGCGACGAGGTGACCGCGGCCATCGCGCAGAGCCGCCACTTCCTCGACGAAATGCGGCGCACGGTCGGCGGGGTGCACGCCCAAGCCGGCGCCCTCAAGGACGCGTTCGCCGCCGCGCACACGGCGCTGGCCCCGGAGTTCGGTGGCTGGCCCATCTTCGAGCACTGCCTGCCGTTCAACGTCCAGCGCTACTGGGACGAACTCGACGGCGTCGACTGGCCACGCATCTGGACGGCGGACCGCGACCGCGAGGTCTGGGCCGCGCTGCAAGGGGACTGAATGAGTGACAACGTCCCGGTTGTGATCGCCGGAGCGGGACCGGTCGGCATGGTCAGCGCGTTGCTGCTGGCCAGGCACGGCGTGCCGAGCGTGGTGCTGGAGTCGCAGTCCGAGCGGGTGGCGGTCGGCAGCCGGTCCATCTGCGTGCAGGGCGACGTGCTCGACATCCTCGAGCGGATCGGCCTCGGCGCGCAGGTGGCCGACGCGGGCGTCACCTGGCTGCGCGGCCGCACCTACTACCGCGAGCACCAGGTCCTGGAGATCACCTTCCCCGACCAGGTCGACAGCGCGTTCCCGCCGTTCGTGAACATCCCGCAGAGCGTGGTCGAGCTGATGATCGAGGAGCGGGTGCTGGCCGAGCCGCTCATCACGCTGCGCCGCGGGCACGAGGTGGTCGGCGTCGCGCAGGACACCGACGGGGTCCGGGTGTCGACCAGCATGGACCGCGAGTTCACGGGCTCCCACCTGATCGCGGCCGACGGCCCGCGCTCGGTCGTGCGGCGCCTGCTCGACCTCTCGTTCGAGGGCATGTCCTTCGACGACAAGTTCCTGATCGCCGACATCCGCGCCGACCTGGGGTTCGCCGCCCCCGAGCGACGGTTCTACTTCGACCCCGCCTGGAACCCCGGCCGCCAGGTGCTGCTCCACCCCCAACCCGGCGGCGTGTGGCGCATCGACTGGCAGGTGCCGGCCGACTTCGACCTGGCGGTCGAGGAACGCACGGGCGGGCTCGACGACCGCGTCCGGCAGATCGCCGGCGAGATCCCCTACGAGATCGTGTGGATGTCGGTCTACCGGTTCCACCAGCGGCGCGTGCCGACCATGGTGGTGGGCAAGGTGCTGCTGGCCGGCGACTCGGCACACGTCATGAGCCCGTTCGGCGCCCGCGGCCTCAACTCCGGCATCAGCGACGCGGACAACGCCGTGTGGAAGATCGTCCTCGACCGCACCGGCCAGGCCGGACCGGGGCTGCTGGCCTCCTACGACGCCGAACGCGGCGCGGCGGCCGATGAGAACCTGCGGGTCACGGGCGAGACCATGCGCTTCCTCGTGCCGCAGACCGACGCCGACCGCGAACGCCGCTCCGACGTGCTGACCCGCAGCGTCGACGACCCGTCGGCACGCCGGGAGATCGACTCCGGGCGCCTGGCCGAGCCGTACTTCTACGTCGACTCGCCGCTCACCACCAGCAACGGCGACGACGGCGACTTCCCGCGTCAGCCCGGGGTCGCCCGCCCGCCGGTTCCCGGGGTGCTGTGCCCCGACGCGCGCCTGTCGTGGGGCATGCGGCTGCGTGAGCTGGTGGCCACCCGGTTCGTACTGCTCACCCACTGGTGCGACTGGCAGCCGGCCGACCGCTGGGAGAGCGAGCTGATCGGCCAGCCCGTGCCGCTCGGCGAGGTCGAGGAGGACGAGGTGCTGGTCGACGCGCTGCGGTTGAAGCCGCGCTCGGCCGTGCTGGTGCGTCCGGACGGACACATCGCGGCCGTGCTCACCGAACCACCCGGCGGCATCGGCGCCCTGGTGACCGACGCGCTGCGCCGGGCCACCGGATGGGTTGACGCGTAGTTAGTGAACGAACAGCGGGTTCTGCCAGCCTCTGCTCGTCCCTGTCAGAACGACCTGGAGCGCGCCATGACAACCCCGCCGGGCGGGCAGTACCCCCCGCAACAACCCCAGTTCCCGCAGCAGCAGTACCCGCCCTCCGGTGGCGGCCGCAAGGCCCTGCCGTGGGTCATTGGCGGTGCGGTGCTCGTGGTGGCCGCGCTGGTCGTCACGCTGGTGCTCACCCTCGGCGGTGACAACGACGATGGCGGCGGCGACAACAACGCGGGCGGCAACAGCGAGTCCGGTGGCGCCGCCCTGAGCACGCCGGAGGCGGCCGCTGAGTCGTTCGCCGCGGCTGCCGCGTCCGGCGACGGCGAAGCGTTGCTGCAACTGACCTGCCTGCGTGAGATGGCCTGCCTCAGCTCCCTGGGTGAGGACGTCTCCGAGTCGGACCTGGCGGAGGCCCAGGAGCTGATCCGCAACGGCGCCGACGACCTGGCCGAGTCCCTCGAGGGCGTCGAGTTCGGCGAGCGGACCGAGGCGTCGATCCCCGGTGCCGTCGAGATCCCCTACACGACACCGGGCTCGGACGACTACCACGCCTTCATGTTCATCGAGTTCGAAGGCGAGTGGTTGTACGCGGGCGACGCCGGCAGTGGCCAGGACGCCAACCCGCCGACAACCTGATCGACTCTCACGCGTCTGACCAGGTATGACGATCTCCAGGAGGGCGTTTCTCGGGGCGGCGGTGCTGGCCACGGCCACGGCGTGCGGTGGCGCACCGCCGTCCTCGCCCACCTCCACGGCACCGTCTCCGCCGCCACCCACCAGCACCGCGCCGCCGGGCCCACCCGACTGGGCGGCACTGCGCGCGAAGCTGCCCGGCGGCCTGGTCCTGCCCGGTGAGAACGGCTACGACCTGGCGAAACAGTCGTACAACCCGCTGTTCGACACCCGCACACCAGCTGCGGTCGCGCACTGCACGCGGCCCGAGGACGTCCAGGCCTGCGTCGAGGTCGCCCGCAACGCCCGGATCCCGATCGCCGCCCGCGTCGGGTGGCCACAGCTACGCCGGCTACAGCACGCCCGACGGCGCGCTGGTGGTCGACCTGCGCCCGATGGCCGAGGTGCGCGTGGACGGCGAGCAGGTGGTCGTGGGCGGCGGCGCCCGGCTGATGGAGGTCTATTCGGGACTGGCCGGCGCCGGTCGCGCGCTGCCGGCCGGCTCCTGCCCGACGGTCGGTATCGGCCGGGCTGACGCTCGGCGGCGGCATCGGCGTCCTGACCAGGAAGTATGGCCTGACCTGCGACAAGCTGGTGTCGGCCGACGTGGTCACGGCGGCCGGTGAACTCCGCACGATCTCCGGCGACGACGAGCTGTTCTGGGCGCTGCGGGGCGGTGGCGGCGGCAACTTCGGCATCGTCACGTCGTTCACGTTCGACACCGTGCCCGCGCCGGACGTCGTGGTGTTCTCGCTGCGCTACCCGACCGGCTCGGCCGACCGACGTCCTGGGCGCCTGGCAGGAGTGGATCGCGACCGCACCGGACGAGCTGTGGTCGAACTGTGTCGTCTCCGCCGGATCGCCCACCATCGCTGCGGATCGGCGGCTGCTTCGTCGGCTCCGAGGCGGCCTGTCACCAGGTGCTCGGACATGCTCCCGGCCGCCAGCTCGGTCCTCGTGACAGTCCAAGGGCTACCTGGACGCCATGCGGTACTTCGGCGGCTGCTCCGAGCGCAGCGTCGAGCAGTGCCGCCCGGAGGCCGAGGGCGGCCGGCTCGGCCGGGAGTCGTTCGCCGCCTCGTCACGCATCCTGTCCAACCGCGTGGACCCGGCGGCGGTGACCGCGCTGCTCGACGGCCGCGCCAACCTCGACGTGCTGCTCGACTCGCTCGGCGGCGCGGTGTCCAAGGTGGCCGAGGACGCGACCGCGTTCCCGCACCGTCGAAGCGCTGGCCAGCGCACAGATCTACGCGTCGGGAACGCCGACGCGGCAGCGGTGGCCGAGGTCCGCGACGGCCTGGGCGCCCTGACCGGGCCGCACGGGTACGTCAACTACATCGACCCGGCCATGCCCGACTGGGCGAACGCCTACTACGGCGCCAACCTCCCGCGCCTGCGGCAGGTCGCCGCCACGCCACGACCCGGACGAGTGTTCGCCTTCGCCCAGTCCGTCTAAAGCTCCAGGCCGGTGAGCACCATGACGCGCTCCTCGGTCAGGTCGGCCATGGCCGACCGGACGCCCTCGCGGCCGAAGCCGGAACCCTTCACGCCGCCGTAGGGCATCTGGTCGGCGCGGAACGACGGCACGTCGCCGACGATCACGCCGCCGACCTCCAGCTCGGCCCGCGCCCGGAACGCCACCTGCACGTCGCGGGTGAACACGCCGGCCTGCAGCCCGTACTTGGAGTCGTTGACCGAGGTCGAACGCCTCGTCGACGCCGTCCACCACGGCCACCGACGAGCACCGGCCCGAAGACCTCCTCGGCCCACACCTTCTGGTCGATCGGCACCTCGGACAGCACCGTCGGCTCGACCGTCGCGCCGTCGCGCTTGCCGCCGGCCAGCAGCTTCGCGCCCGCGGACGACCGCCTCGTTCGACCCACTCCTCGACCCGCTCGGCCGCCGCCTCGTCGACCAGCGGGCCGACCTCGACGTCCGGGTCGTGCGGGTTGCCGGTGCGCAGCGCGCCGATCGCGTCGAGCAGCTTCGGCAGGAACGCGTCGGCCACCGCCCGGTCGACGATCACCCGCTGCACGGCGATGCACGACTGCCCGGCCTGGTAGTTGCCGAACGTCGCGATCCGCTTGGCCGCGAAGTCCAGGTCGGTCCAGTCGGCGCAGACCACCGCCGCGCCGTTGCCGCCCAGCTCGAGCACGACCTGCTTGCGTGGCGCGGCGTCCATCAGCGACCAGCCGACCGGGCCGGAGCCGGTGAACGACACGACCGGCAGCCGCGGGTCCTTGCACCAGCGCCGTCGTCTCCTCGTTGCCGACCGCCAGCACCGAGAACGCGCCCTCGGGCAGGTCGGTCTCGGCCAGCAGCTCACCCAGCAGCAGCGCGGACAGCGGCGTGCGCGGCGCGGGCTTCACGATGATCGGCGCGCCGACGGCGATGCGCCGGGCGCGATCTTGTGCGCCACCAGGTTGAGCGGGAAGTTGAACGGCGCGATGCCCAGCACCGGCCCGCGCGACACCCGGCGCACCACCGCGAGCCGGCCCTCGGCCGTCGGGTCGGTGTCCAGGCGCTGCAGCTCGCCGGAGAACCGGCGGGCCTCCTCGGCGGCGAACCGGAACGTCGACGACGGCCCGGTTGACCTCGATGGTCGCCCACCGCAGCGGCTTGCCGTTCTCCGCGGTGATCATCTCGGCGACCTCGTCGGCGCGCTCGGCGAGCTGACCGCGACACGTGGTCGAGCGCGGCGGCGCGCACGTGCGCGGGCGTGGTGCGGAACTCCCTGACCACGGCCTCGGCGGCGGCGACCGCGCGTTCGACCTGTTCGGCGCTCGGCACGCAGACGGTCGCGATCTCGTCGCCGTCGTAGGGGTGGTGCACGCTGAGCGTCTGGCTCGCTCTGCTCCGCGCGGCCCGCGATCCAGCAGGGCCGCGGGGTCGGCAGGTGCGGCTCGGTACGCGTTCATGTCCTCCACCGTAGGTCCGAAGGCCCGTGCCATGCTTCTCGCGTGACCGAGAACTTGCACCGGCCCGTGCTCGTCGTCGACTTCGGCGCGCAGTACGCCCAGCTCATCGCCCGTCGGGTGCGCGAGGCGCAGGTGTACTCGGAGGTCGTGCCGCACACCGCGACCGTGCCGAGCTGCTCGCCCGCGACCCGCTGGCGATCGTGCTGTCCGGCGGCCCGTCGAGCGTGTACTCCGAGGGCGCGCCCGGCGGTCGACCCCGCGCTGTTCGAGGCCGGGGTGCCGGTGTTCGGCATCTGCTACGGCTTCCAGGCGATGGCGCAGGCGCTCGGCGGCACGGTCGCGCACACCGGCGCGCGGGAGTTCGGCCGCACCGAGCTGACCCCGGACGGCGGCGTCCTGCACGCCGACCTGCCCGCGCCGGCACCCGGTGTGGATGTCGCCACGGCGACAGCGTCACCGAGGCGCCCGCCGGGTTCACGGTCACCGGCACCGTCGGCGGGCGCGCCGGTCGCCGCGTTCGAGGACGTCGAGCGGCGGTTCGCCGGCGTGCAGTACCACCCGGAGGTCGCGCACTCGCCGCACGGGCAGGAGATCCTGCGCCGGTTCCTGCACGACATCGCCGGCATCCGGCCCCAGTGGACGATCGCGTCCATCGTCGACGAGCAGGTCGAGTCGCATCCGCGACGCAGATCGGCGACGGCCGGGCGATCTGCGGGCTGTCCGGCGGCGTCGACTCCGCGGTCGCCGCCGCCCTGGTGCAGCGCGCCATCGGCGACCGGCTGACCTGTGTGTTCGTCGACCACGGGCTGCTGCGGGCCGGCGAGCGCGGCCAGGTGGAACGCGACTTCGTGGCGGCGACCGGCGTCAAGCTGGTGACCGTCGACGCGCGCGACCGGTTCCTCGACGGCGCTCGCCGGCGTGACCGACCCCGAGCACAAGCGCAAGATCATCGGCCGCGAGTTCATCCGGGTGTTCGAGCAGGCCGAGCGCGACCTGCAGGCCTCCGGCGACTACGGGTTCCTCGTGCAGGGCACGCTCTACCCGGACGTCGTCGAGTCCGGCGGCGGCACCGGCGCCGCGAACATCAAGAGCCACCACAACGTCGGCGGCCTGCCGGACGACCTGGCGTTCGAGCTGGTCGAGCCGCTGCGTGAGCTGTTCAAGGACGAGGTCCGCCGGGTCGGCCTGGAGCTGGGCCTGCCGGAGACGATCGTGCACCGCCAGCCGTTCCCCGGCCCGGGCCTGGGCATCCGGATCATCGGCGCGGTGACGGCCGAGCGGCTGGAGATCCTGCGCGTCGGCCGACTCCATCGCCCGCGAGGAGCTGACCGCCGCCGGGCTCGACCGCGACATCTGGCAGTGCCCGGTGGTGCTGCTCGCCGACGTGCACAGCGTCGGCGTGCAGGGCGACTTCCGGACCTACGGGCACCCGGTGGTGCTGCGCCCGGTGTCCTCCGAGGACGCCATGACCGCCGACTGGACCCGGCTGCCCGTACGACGTGCTGGAACGGATCTCGACCCGCATCACCAACGAGGTGGCCGAGGTCAACCGCGTGGTCCTGGACGTGACGTCGCAAGCCGCCGGGCACCATCGAGTGGGAGTAATAAAGAACCCGCGCGAGGCATGAGCCCCGCGCGGGTTCCGTGAGTGCGATCCGGCTATTTGTCTCTGCGTCCACCGCGTAGCGAGGAGGCCAGCAGCAGCACGCCCACGAGCAGCGCGCCGCCGGCCAGGAGCCACGTGGGGTTCAGGTCGGGAAGCCACATCGGCCGTCGGTGAGCACGTACGCCGACACCACAGCGTCCCGATGCCGGCGAGCAGCGTGAGCAGGTCCGGGAACCCCGCTTGGTCGTTCTCTTCGCGGTCAGCCACGACGCACCTCCACGTTGCCCGCCGTCGCTACCTCGGCGTCCAGATCGATCTGCAGCCCGCCGGGGCCGTCGGCGCCTTCGGACAGGAACTCCGACACCTCGGCGTCGAAGTCGTGCCGCTTCTCCCCGAGGCACTCGATGTTGCCGCGCCCCGACCTCGCACTCGAGTTCCACGTCGGCGTTCTCCGGCACGATCACCGTCACGTCGCCGATGTCGGTCTTCACCTCGTGTGGATCTGCTCGTCGGTGGCCGGGATGCTCGTCAGGTCCAGGTCGACGTTGCCGACCGACCGCTCGTAGTCGCTCTGCACGCCGGCGAGGATCGCCGGGGTCGAGTTGATGTCACCGACGCCGTCCCACCCGCTCGGCGAGACCGTGGTCAGCGCCGATCCCGGCGACCGCCAGCGGCACGGCCAGGCCGATCAGCCCGCGCCCGCCGCGGAGGAACGCGCCGATCACCATGCCGAGCCCGATCACTCGCGAGCACCACGCCGACGACGTGCTGCTCGTCGAATCCACCCGCACGTCGCGGCGACGATGAGCACCCGGCGCCGTGACCAGCGCGACCGCCACGGTCATGGCGCCGACCTTCGACTTGCGGCCGCCGCGCCGGCGGCGGCCGGCTCCTCCGTGCTGGACGGGCGTCGGCTCCGGCAGGTCCCACGCGAACGGCGCGGCACCCAGCGGGTCCCAGGCCGGCGGGCCGGCGCGCTCCGGTTCGGGAGCGGGCTCCGGCTCCGGAGTCACCAGCCTGCGACGGACTCGGTAGGCGTCGATGCCATGGGCACGGTCACCGGCGTCGGCGGCGCGTCGGTCACCGGCGGTGCCATGTGCGGCATCGGCGTGCGGCCATGGGCGGTGCCATCGGCATCTCCGCCGCCACCGGCGCCGGCCGCACGTCACCGCGGCTACGGTGCAGCAGGAACAGCAGCCCGACCGCGATGAGCAGGCCCATCCAGCCGGGGAACCGAACCCGCTGAACGACCCAGCTGAGCCACCGGGATCACCGCGATGCACAGCACCACCGTGAAGCCTGTCGACGTCGAGCTGCGGCCCTTGCCGATCAGCGACTCGAACGGCGAGACCTCGTCGTCCTGCTCCGGCAGGAACAGCCAGCCGAGCAGGTAGAGCAGCAGGCCGGCCCCGCCGTAGATGGCCGCCACGACCAACCCGACCCGCACCAGCACCGGGTCGATCCGGTACCGGTTGCCGCGATGCCGGCGGCGACGCCGGCGATCTTGCGGCCGCGCCGTGGCCGCCGGGGCCGGGTCGCCCAGAAGTCCTTGACCGTGTCCTCCGCACCGGCGGTGCCGGCTCTGGGTGTCTCTGTGTCGCACTCACGGTACCGAGCATGCGCTGGCGGGCAGGCCCCGCACATCCGGGACGACCCCTGAGGTTTCCCTGACAACCCCCGGTCCGGACCTGGCGTTCCGGGTATTTCCCTGATGGAGGGCACGGCCGGTACATGTGACCATGGGTGGGTGGAACGTAGACGACGGCGATCGAGGCGTGGCCTGGACGCGGAAGACAGCCGACCTGCCGGTGGCCGACGACGAGGCGCGGAAGATGCGTCGCCGGCGGTCCGGGCGGGCCGTCGCGGGGGTCGCCGGCGGTCTCGCCGACCACCTCGGCATCAGGGTCCTGTGGGTGCGGATGGCGTTCGCGCTGCTCGCGGCCTTCGGCGGCGCCGGCGTGCTCGCCTACGGCCTGCTCTGGGTGTTCGTGCCGCCAGGACGCGGTCGACGCGCGCAGAAGCGAGGTCTGCCGCAAGGAGACGCAGCAGGCCCGCGGCCTGCTCGCGATGGGCATCGGCCTCGCGGTCGGCGTCGGCGCGCTGTCCGGCATGCTCAACGGCTGGGTGGCCGGCGGCCTCGGGGTCACGCTGGTCGGTGCCGCGCTGGTCTGGCGGGAGGCCGACGAGCAGCAGCGCCGCCGCTGGAAGGGCGGCGCGAGCACCGGGGCGTTCGGCGCGGTCGTCGGCGACGGCGGGCGCAGCGCGCTCGTCCGGGTGCTGACCGGCGTCGGTGCTGGTCATGACGGGCATCGCCGTCTTCCTGGTCCGCAGCGTCGACCTCGACCAGATGCACTTCGCGCTGCTCGCGGTGCTCGCCGCGCTGGTCGGCGTCGGCGGTGCTGACCGTGCCGTTCTGGCTGCGGCTGGTCCGCGACCTCGGCGAGGAGCGCCGAGCCCGCATCCGCACCGAGGAACGCGCCGAGATCGCCGCCCACCTGCACGACTCCGTGCTGCAGACGCTCGCGCTGATCCAGAAGCAGGCCGAGGCGCCCCGCGAGGTGCTGCGCCTCGCCCGCGGTCAGGAACGGCAGCTGCGTGGCTGGCTGTACGGGCCGTCCGGCTACGGCGGCGTCCGGTCGACGGCGACGTCCGGGGCCGGAGGTCGCTGTCCGAGGCCATCGCCCGGGCGTGCGGCGAGGTCGAGGACACCTTCGCGATCAAGGTCCAGCACGTCGTGGTCGGCGACTGTCCGCTCGACGAGCAGCTCACCGGCCTGGTCTACGCGGCCCGCGAGGCGACGGTGAACGCGGCCAAGCACGCGGGGGTCGGCGAGGTCAGCGTGTACGCCGAGGTCGAGCCGGAGGTGGTCACCATCTTCGTGCGCGACCGGGGCAAGGGTTTCGACCCGAAGGCCGTTCCCGCGGACCGGCATGGCCTTGCCGACTCCATCCGGGGGAGGATGGAGCGCAACGGCGGCGAACTGCGGCTGCGCACCGCGCCCGGAGAGGGCACCGAGGTGCAGCTGCAGATGCCGCGCGCCAGCGTTGCTGTCTGAGAGAGGGGTCGGCGTGACGGAGAGCGTGAAGGCACCGGTTCGGGTGTTCCTGGTGGATGACCACGGCCTGTTCCGGGCCGGGGTGCGGGCCGAGCTGGACTCGATCACCGACGAGGTCGAGGTGGTCGGCGAGGCCGGCACGGTCGGCGAGGCGGTCGCCGGCATCGGCCACCACAAGCCCGACGTCGTGCTGCTCGACGTGCACATGCCCGACGGCGGCGGCGCCGAGGTGCTGCGCAGGGCGCGGCCCGAGCAGACCCGAAGTGGTGTTCCTGGCGCTGTCGGTGTCCGACGCGGCCGAGGACGTCATCGCGGTCATCCGGGCCGGTGCCCGCGGCTACGTCACCAAGACGATCTCCAGCCACGAGCTGGTCCGCGCGGTCGTCCGGGTCTCCGAGGGCGACGCGGTGTTCTCGCCGCGGCTCGCGGGTTTCGTGCTGGACGCGTTCGCCGACCGGCCGGGCGCCGCGCCGATCAGCGACCCCGAGCTGGACCTGCTGACCCCGCGCGAGCGCGACGTGCTGCGCCTGCTCGCGCGCGGCTACGCCTACAAGGAGATCGCGGCCGAGCTGTTCATCTCGGTGAAGACGGTCGAGACGCACGTGTCGAGCGTCCTGCGCAAGACCCAGCTGTCCAACCGCTACGAGCTGTCCCGCTGGGCGTCGGACCGCCGGCTCGTCTAGCGGTCGGTCAGGCAGACGGTGCGGCCGGCCACCACGAGGGCGACCGCGACCAGGCTCAGGAACGTCCGCATGAGACGCAGACTAGGCACTGTGGGGCCGTAGCCCGCGGTTGATCTTGCCGGTACCTCCGCGAGTCCCACGTTCGCATCCGGCGAGTCCCACGTTCAGCCCACGCGAGTCGCCCCTTCACGACCGGCGAGTTCCCCTCTCAGACCTCGCGAGTCTCCCTGATGAGACACGCGAGTTGGCGGTTCGCGACCCGAAGGATGGGGTTCGTGAACCGCCAACTCGCGTGTTTCTACGAGGAGACTCGCGGTGCTTGAACGTGGGACTCGCGGGCCTGGCCGGGCGCGGGTGACCGGGCCAGCGGCGCACATCTCGGAACTGTCGGTGCTCGCGACTACGCTGGATATCGGGGGCCGTGGCCCGCCGTTGATCTTGCTGGGTCACGGCGTGGGGGCTGGAACCGAGGGCATCGCGGCGGGCACCGGTCGCCGGACCCGGGTCAGCGCGACCCCGGCCAGCACCACCACCATCCCGGCGATCACCCGCGGGTTCAGCTCCTCGTCCAGCGCCAGCGCGCCGAGCAGCACCGACACCACGGGCAGCAGGTAACCGACAGTCGCCGCGTTCGTCGGGCCCTCGTCGGTGATGAGCCGGTAGTTCAGCGCGAACGCGAACCCCGTCCCGAACACCCCCAGCACGATCACCGCCACCACCGCGCCCCACTCCAGGTGCACCGGTTGCAGCCCACCCACCGGCACGGCCAGCGCCGTCAGCCCGGTGGCCGTCAGGATCTGCGCGGCCGACAGCGCGATCGGCGCCGTGCCCCGCCCGGACAGGTGCCGGCCGATGTAGGAGAAGCTGACGGCATAGCTCATGGCCGCCGCCAGGATCGCCAGCGCGCCCCAGCTCAGCAGCTCACTCGACTGCCACGGCGCGAAGATCAGCAGCGTGCCGGCGAAACCGAGGACCAGCCCGCCCAGCCGCACGGCCGTCAGGCCCCGCTCGGTGCCGATCACGATCCCGAGCAGCAGCACCCACAGCGGCGTGGTGGCGTTCAGTACGCCCGCGATGCCGGAGTCGACCGTCTGCTCACCGACCGCGAACAGCACGAACGGGATGGCGTTGCCGAACAGCGCGGCCACCACCAGGTGCAGCCACACCGACCGGTCGCGAGGCAGCCGTTCCCGGCTGGAGTAGCAGAGCACCACCAGCACGGCCGCGCCGAGCACCAACCGTACGAGCGTGATCTGCACGGGCGACAGGCTGGCCAGCGCCAACTTGATCCACAGGAAGCTGGAACCCCAGAACAGGGCCAGCAGGCCCATCCGCGCGAGCGTCACAGCGCAACGCTGACGGAGCCAACACGAAAGAACAAGCGAATAGAACTACACCGACCTGTAAGCAAACCTACAAGGTCAGCCGTCGTCGTCCTCGTCGTCGCCGCGCGCTCCGCTGCCCTGCTGGAAGCTGTCGATCAGGAGCTGGCCGTTCTGCTCGACCAGCGTGAACGAGTACGACTCCGTGGACGGGCCGTCCTCGGTCTCGAACCGCAGGGTGGCCGCCACCTGGTTGCCCTGTGCCTGCGCGGACTCCACGGCCACCGACGAAACGGTGCTCCAGAAACCCGAGTACGACTCGTACGAGTTCGACTGCGCCTGCGCGTTGGGCGTGAGCAGTTGCCAGGCGCCCTGGGGGTTGCCGGGCAGCAGCCCGTAGTACGACCGGACCGCGTTCTCGTAGTCGGCGGGCGTGGGCGCCGGCGGCGTGGTCGTCGTCGTGGTGGTGGTCGTTTGCTCGGTCGTGGTTTCCTCGGTGGTCGTCTCTTCGGTCGGCTGCGTCTCGGTCTCGCTCGTCGTGGTGCCCCCACCGGCCGACCCGCCGTTGCCCTCGTCGTCGTTGCCGCTCGTGATGAGCGTCGACACGAGGATCCCGACCAGCACGGCCGCCACGATCGCGAGCACGGTCAACAGCACCGACCGCGTCCGGTTGTTCCCGCCACCAGAAGCGCCGGCCGCCGCCACGGGCGTGGGCCGCGACGGCGCCTGCTCCTGGTACAGCGGCCTGTTCTGCGGCGCGTCGGCGACCGGGGTGGCGTCCAGTCGGGTCGCGTCCTTGTTCAGCCACGGCGGCGGCCCGGTCGGTCGGGGCGGGGTCGGCGGCCCGAGCACGGGCGCCATCGGCATGCGGTTGCCGGCGATCCGGTCGGTCGGCTGGCCACCCGGGTTCGGCACGGGTGCCCGGCCGTCGGCGACCGCGTTCAGCGTCTCCTTCACCGACGACAGCGGCGGCCGCTCGGTCGGCTCCACCCGCAGCAACTGCATGAGCAGCGCGGTCAGCGGACCGGCCTGCCGGGGCGGCGTGATCTTGCCGGCGGCCACGGCGTACAGCAGCGCGAGCGTGTTCTCGCTGAGCCCGAACGGCGAGTGCCCCTCGACGGCCGTGTAGATGGTGGAGCCGAGGGAGAAGATGTCGGCCGCGGGCGTCGGGTCCTCACCCTTCGCGACCTCGGGCGCCAGGTAGGCGGGGGTGCCGGCCAGCATGCCGGTGGCGGTGACCGTGACGTCCCCGGTCGCCCGCGAGATGCCGAAGTCGGTGATCTTGACGGTGCCGTCGGCCGCGATCAGCACGTTCGCCGGCTTGATGTCGCGGTGCACGATGCCCGCCGCGTGCGCCGCCACCAGGGCGGACGCCACCTGGGCGCCGATCCGCGCCGCTTCCTGCGGCGGGATGGTGCCCCGCTCGGACAACACGGTCGCGAGGCTCTTCGACGGCAGGTACTCCATGACCAGCCACGGGTCGCCGTCGTGCTCGGCGACGTCGTAGACGGTGATCGCGTTCGGGTGCGCGAGCCGCGCCGCGATCCGACCCTCCCGCATACATCTTCGCCGCGCCTCCTCGGCCTGGGCGTGCGGAGAGGCCCGGCTGCAGCAGCAGCTGCTTCACGGCGACCGTGCGGTGCAGGCGCTCGTCGTGCGCCTGCCAGACGATGCCCATGGCACCGCTGCCGATGCGGTCACCGAGCCGGTAACGACCGGCTACGAGCACTTCTCCTGCCGTCACGACCAAGCCCCCACGAAGTTGTTGTGCGTACGAACGCGCACTACTGACCACCCTGCCCGGCCGGTGGCGGCGTCGTGGTGACGGGCGGCTCGGTGGTCGTCGTGGTCGTCGTGGTGGTGGTCGTGGTGGTGGTCGTTGTCGTGGTGGTCGTCGTGGTCGGCTCGGTGGTCGTCGTGGTGGTAGTGGTCGGCTCCTCCGAGGACGTCTCGGAGGTGGTCTCCGACGTCGTCGGCGTGGTCGCGACCGGGGCGACCTCGGAGTTCACCGTCTCGCCCGTGAGCGGCGGATCGGTCGACGGGTTCTCGTCGGCGTCCCGGCCGGACAGCAGCCACGCACCGGCGGCGATCAACGCCACGAGCATGACCCCGGCGAACACCAACGGCTTGCGTGACCTGGGCGGCTCGGGCGGCGGGGCGGTCCTGGCCGGGGGCCGGACGGCCCGCGTCCGGTCGCCCGCGCCGACCAGCTGGGTCGCCTGGTCGTAGTCGTCGTAATCGTCGTAGTCGTCGACCAGCTGGGTCGCCGGGTCCATGCCCACCGGGATGGCAGGCAGGCTCGGCACGTCGCCCATGGACACCGCCTGCAGCAGGTCCCGCGACCGCGACGTGGACGGCCGGTGATCGGGATCGGCCGCCAACATGGCGTTCAGCACGCCGGTCAGCGGACCGGCCTGCTGCGGCGGGTTGATCCGCCCGGCGGCCACCGCGTGCAGCAGCTGCAGCGTGTTCTCCGTCAGCCCGAACGGCGGCTCGCCCTCGACCGCCGCGTACAGCGTGGAGCCGAGCGAGAAGACGTCGGAGGCGGGCGTCGGCTCGTTGCCGATCGCCGCCTCGGGCGCGAGGTAGGCGGGCGTGCCGGCGATCATGCCGGTCTTGGTGACCGTGACGTCGTCGGTGGCGCGGGAGATGCCGAAGTCGGTGATCTTCACGGTGCCGTCGTCGCCGAGCAGGATGTTGCCCGGCTTCACGTCGCGGTGCACGATGCCCGGCCGCGTGCGCGGCGGCCAGCGCGGCCGCCGACTGGGCGCCGATCCGCGCCACCTCACGGGCGGACAGCGGGCCGCGCTCGGCCATCACCATCGCGAGGCTCTTCGACGGCAGGTACTCCATGATCAGACAGGGCGCGCCGTCCTCGTCGACCACGTCGAACACGGAGATCGCGTTCGGGTGGTGCAGCCGGGCGGCGATCCGGCCCTCGCGCATGCATCTGGCGACGGCCTCGGCCTGCTCCTCCGGCGGCAGGCCGGGCTGCAGCAGCAGTTTCTTGACGGCAACCGTGCGGTTCAGTCGCTCGTCGTGCGCCTGCCACACCACGCCCATCGCACCGGTGCCGATGCGGTGGACGAGGCGGTAGCGGCCGGCGACCAGGCGACCTTCATCGGTCATCGCGCCGAGTCCCCCCTATACGCCAGGTGATCGGTGTTCATGCCGACTCCGAGACTTCTTGGGAACGGCCATGGGTTCGTATACGCCAACCCGCACCAGGCTAGGCGGTCACTCTGCGCACACGAAGGTGGACCACAGCGTGCCGATCAGCCCTGCCAGGCGCTGTCCCCGGTCTCTCAGCCGGGGCTCGCACGCTACCGGTTCAGTTGCGCTGGGCGGACAGCAGTTGCACCCCGACGATGCGGCGGGGACTGTCGGCCACCGTCATCAGCTGTTGGATGCGCAGACCGCTGCCGTCGGCGAGCCGCATGCCGACCACCGCGAGCACGCCGTCGGCCCGTTCGGTGACCTGAAGGTCCTCGATGGCGCTGACCGTGGTCCACGACTCGAGGAACTCGCCGAGGCAGGTGTCGCAGCAGGCCGGGGGCCAGCAGCCCGAACGCCGTCGGCCGGCGCCGAGGGGCAGGCTCGAGTAGAACTGCCGCACCAGGTCGAGGTCGGTGGGCGGGGCGATCGCCGGAGGCGTCGCTGGCCGACGTGTTGCCCGTCGACCGACTGGCCCTGCCTGGTGGAGGTGCCTTCCGGCGTGTCCTCCGTGATCTCGGCGGTCTCGTCCGCGTCCGGCGCGAGCATCGGGTCGCCGGCCGGGGCGTCGGGAGAACCGACGGTCTCGCCGGGCGGGATGGTCCGGTTCAGCTGGTCGGGCAGCAGCGCCTGCTCGCCGGTGATCTGCAGGCCGGGCGCCGTGGCTGAGCGTGCTCCGGGCGCTGGTGGGCGATCATCGACGCCATGGCGACGGCCCCGCACAGCACGACGGTCGGCGACGCCGAGACTCGTCAGCTTGGCCGCCTGGGCGCCCTTCGACGGCGGGCGCCGGTGCGCTCCCTGCTCGGGCAGGGGCTCCACGGGCTCGCTGGAAGGGCTGGACAGAGCCAGCAGGCGGCTCGGGTCTCGAAGCCTGCTTCTCGATCAGCTCGGTGACGGTGGACCGAGCCGGCGCGTACATGTCGCCGACCGGTCGTCAGACGGTCCACTTTGTGATGGCCTCCGTGCGTGCGTTAGGGGCAACTCGTACTCGCGCGGCCGGCTCGGACGCCAGTCATTCTGAGTGGATCACCCGAATCGGGCTCGAGGAGAACTCGATGTTCACTCGAATGGAGTATCGGCCGCATTCACGCTGTCGTCGCCTCGGCCGTGATCTTCGGGTCGCCGCCCGAGGTGAACGTGAGCTGGCGCTGCTCGATCGTCTCGGTGCCGTCCTCGTGGACCACCTTGACCGTGCTCGTGGTGACCGCCTGGTTGCGGTCGATGGTGATCTCCTGGACCTCCACCCGCTCGCACGCCCTCGTAGCGTGCCTCGATGCCCTCCGCGCCCTCGCGGGCCATGCCGCCGGTGGTCATGTCGTGCGCGGCCGCCGGGTCGTCGGTGACCATCGCGTAGTACGCCTCGGTGCTCGCCCATCGCCTGCGGGTTGGTCGGTATGACGGGCGCGGGACCCACGGTGGTCCGGTTCGGCGGGAGCGGCTCGGTCGGCGTCGTGGTCCCGCTGCCGGGACCGGCGGTGGGGCGACTGCCGGGAGTGCTCGGGGCATCGGTGGTCGTCGACCGGGCTGTCGCCGATCGTGGTGCCGGGGTTGTGCGCGGAGCTGGAGTTGCGCGGCCCGCCGTGGCTGGACACCGGCTGGTCGGGGGAGATCGTGCTCTCGCTCGGCCGGCAGCGGCTCGAGGGTCCACGGCCGGGTCGGATACGCGGGCAGGGCGTCGATCAGCGGTGGCTCACCGGGCTGGCCGACGAACTCCACGGCCGCGTAGGCCAGCCCGACCACCACGGCCGCCGACGTGCCGACCGCGAACCAGGCGGCCTTGCGCCAGGTGCGGGGCGGGGTCACGGACGCGGGGACGGTGCCGAGGTCGAACTTGCGCAGCCCGCTCGGCGGCGTCTCGGGCGGCAGCGTGTGCACGACCGGCTCGTCACGCCGCTGGCGCTCCCGCTCCTCGCGGATGCGGGTCAGGGACAGCGGGGCGGTGGGCAGGGATGACATGGGTGGCGCGCCGAGATCCCATTCGGGCTCGGCCTCGAACATCGGTGCACCGTGGTCGGCCCACTCGGATCTGGCCGCGCGAACAGGCACTTCCGGTGCGCCGGGGTCGGGCCAGGCGGGTCGAGGGTCGGCCGCGTGAACGGGTGGCGTGGCGTGGGGATCGGGCCAGGCGGGTCGAGGGTTGGCCGCGTGAACGGGTGGCGTGGCGTGGGCCGATCGGGCCAGGCGGGGTCGGCGGCGTGGGCGGGCCGGACCGGATTCTGGCTCACCGTGGGCCAGGAGGGCGGCGGCATCGGCGTGAGGCCGGGACGGACCCGGCCGGGCACGGGATCGGGGCGGGCGTGGGCAGGGGCCTGCCCCGACTCGCGCGGGCGCACCGACGGCGTCCAGGCGGACCCGGAGGAGCCCCGCCGATGCCGACCGTGCTGCTGACTCGGCCGCTGCTGCCAACCACCGCTTGTCATGCCGGTGAGACCCCCTCCTTCCGGCTCGTGACGCCATGCGACGAAATAGTTACCGAATCAGGCCGTGTCCACCACTTGGAACTCCTCGGCGAGTCGTCCGTCGCCGAGTTCGAACCGCTGGGCGGTGGCGGCCAGATGGGTGCGCAGCTGCTGTTCCAGCTGGTCGTTGCCGCCGACCTGGGAGGCGTGGGCGCGCAGCGCGGCCATCTTCTTGTCGAACGTGTCGGTCACGTCGACCGCGTGGTTGCGCAGCGCGGCCGGGCCGTCGGCCAGCCACAGCTCGGGGACCGTCCACGGCTCGAGGCCCTCGTCGGTCGAGCAGCGTCCGGTGCGCGTGCGGGTTGCGCGCGTCGGGGTACACGGCCGCGAACGTGGCCTCGCCGACCGCGCGGTGGTCGGGGTGCGTGGTCGCCACGAAGTCCCAGTTGATCTCCGGGGACCAGGTGAGCACCCGGTCGGGGCGCACCCGCCGGATCACCCGGGAGATGTCGCGGCGCAGCTCGAGCGACGGGACGACCGCGCCGTCCGGATACCGCAGGAAGGTGAGGTCGCGCGACGCCGACCTGCTGCGGCGGCCGCCGTCTGCTCGGCCTCGCGCAGCGCGGCCATGTCCGGCGTGCCGTCACCGCTGGCCTCGCCGGACGTGCAGACGCAGTAGGACACCGCGATCCCGGCGGCCGTCCACGCCGCGACCGTGCCGGCGGCGCCGAAGTCGACGTCGTCCGGGTGGGCGGTCACGACCAGTGCCGTCCGCACGTCCGCCCGAGGCGTAGCGCTGCTCACCTACCCCAGAGTAAGCCGTTGCCCACGGTATGAAAGGCTGGGTGCGCATGTCTTTCACGTGTCACTCGACCGAGTGAAAATGACGCGGGACCGCAACTCCGGGTCGCGAACTACTCCCCGCTGCGGTATCGCTGCCTGGGTCGACTGCAGTGCCTTCACCGCCGCGCCGCCGGAGCCCGCGGCGAGCAGGATGGCGAGCACGTCGGCGAAACCCTCGCCGCTCGTGAGCGCCCACGCGAGCAGCGCGCCCGCGGTGGTGACGCCGGCGATCGGCCACCGGCTGCGCACGTACTGCGCGACCGGTGCGCCGCCCGCCCGCTTGGTGGCGGCCGAGTTCAGCATCGCGAGGTAGCCGGCGTGCCCGAGCGCCGCGAGCACCGCCGCGACGGCGATGAGGATGGCGATCAGGTTGAACATGTCTCCAGTGTGCCCGCGTTCGCGACGCCCGGGATCGGTGGGATCCCTGAGATTCTGATCGGTTACCGACCGAGCGCCCCGGCCGAGTTCCAGCAGCGCCATCGCGAGCTTGCGGCCCTCCGCGCCGAGGTCGCGGTAGCGGGCGAGCACGTCCATCTCGCGGTTGACCACGATCCGCGGCCCGCCGGCGGCCATCCGGGCCGCTCCGATCGGTCTTGGACACCTCGGCCCGACGCTTGACCAGCCGCAGGATCTCGGCGTCGAGCCAGTCGATCTCCTTGCGCAGCTCGGCGATCTCCTCGGCGGCCGGCGGCGGGTTGCCGGCGAGGCCGTTGGTCGCGCTGTCGGGAGCGGTGGGGGGCATGTCGTGATCCTCGCGGTGTCGGCGGAGTTTCCTGGCCCCGGGAGCAAAAAGCCCCGGGTCCGAGGACTCCGGGGCTTCGTTGGTGGTCTGTATGCGCTAGCCACCACGGGAGCCGGAGTCCGGGTCCCGTAAAAAAACTCGAAGTCGTACGGTCGCGCACGACATCGATTCTGGCACTGTCCGCCGGAACCTGTCCACCCGGCTCGGCTTGCCGCGCACGTCCCTGTCGGTGCGGGCCGGTACCGTTGTCCACACGATGAACACTCTGTTCGAATTGCCAGCCCAGACGTCCCCAGCACGCCGCCGCCATTCCGGGCCGCGGAGCTGCTCGACGGCCTCAACGACCAGCAGCGCCGCGCCGTCCAGCACGCCGGCTCGCCGCTGCTCGTGGTCGCGGGCGCCGGCTCGGGCAAGACCAGGGTGCTGACCAGACGGATCGCCTACCTGCTGGCGCGAGCGCGACGTGCATCCCGGCCAGATCATGGCGATCACGTTCACCAACAAGGCCGCCGCCGAGATGCGCGAGCGCGTGGTCGAGCTGGTCGGCAGGCGCGCCAACGTCATGTGGGTGTCCACGTTCCACTCGATGTGCGTGCGGGTGCTGCGCCGCGAGGCCAAGACGCTGGGCATGAAGTCGAGCTTCTCGGTCTACGACTCCGACGACACGCGCCGGCTGATCACGCTGGTGTCGCGCGACCTCGACTCGACCCGAAGCGCTACACCGCGCGCGGGCTCGCGTCGGCACATCTCGAACCTGAAGAACGAGCTGATCGACCCCGAGGACGCCAAGGCGGCCGGCCGCCAACGACTTCGAGCGCCGCACGGCCGAGGTCTACGTCGAGTACCAGCGCGGCTCGACGCTGGCCAACGCGTTCGACTTCGACGACCTGATCATGCGCACGGTCGAGCTGCTGCAGACGTCCCCGGACGTCGCCGAGTACTACCGCCGCCGGTTCCGGCACGTGCTGGTCGACGAGTACCAGGACACCAACCACGCGCAGTACACGCTGGTCCGCGAGCTGGTCGGCACGGGCGAGGGCGGCATCGAGCCGGGCGAGCTGTGCGTGGTCGGCGACGCGGACCAGTCCATCTACGCGTTCCGCGGCGCGACCATCCGCAACATCGTGGACTTCGAGCAGGACTACCCGCAGGCCACCACGATCATGCTGGAGCAGAACTACCGCTCCACGCAGACGATCCTGACCGCGGCCAACGCGGTGATCTCGCGCAACCCCAACCGGCGCGACAAGCGGCTGTGGACCGCGCTCGGCGACGGCGAGAAGATCGTCGGCTACGTGGGCGACAACGACCACGACGAGGCCGCGTTCGTGGCGGGCGAGATCGACCGGTTGATGGACGCCGGCGAGATGGCCTACGGCGACGTCGCGGTCTTCTACCGCACCAACAACCAGTCGCGGGTGTTCGAGGAGATCTTCGTCCGCATGGGCCTGCCGTACCGGGTGGTCGGCGGCGTGCGGTTCTACGAGCGCAAGGAGGTCCGCGACGCGCTGGCCTACCTGCGGGTGCTCGCCAACCCGGAGGACGCGGTCAGCCTGCGACGCATCCTCAACGTGCCCAAGCGCGGCATCGGCGACCGGGCCGAGGCCTGCGTGTCCGCCCACGCCGACAAGGAGCGGATCTCGTTCGACGCGGCGCTGCGGGACGCGGTCGACGGACAAGGTGGCGCTGCTCAACCCGCGCTCGCGCAACGCGATCACCGGCTTCGTCGAGCTGATCGACGAGCTTCGCGGTCCTGGTCGACCGAGGGCCACGAGGTCGCCGAGATCCTCGAGGCGGTCCTCGAGAACGCACCGGCTACCGCGCCGAGCTGGAGGAGTCGCGACGACCCGCAGGACGCCACGCGGGTGGAGAACCTGACCGAGCTGGTCACGGTGGCGCGCGAGTTCGGCCACGCCCAGGACGAGGTGCCGGTCGAGGAGGCGCCGAGCCCGACGAGGTGATCGAGGCTCCCGTGATCCGCCGGGTTCGCTGGCCGCGTTCCTGGAGCGGGTGTCGCTGGTGGCCGACGCCGACCAGATCCCGGACGAGGACGAGGAGGGCGCGCACCGGCGTGGTCACGCTGATGACCCTGCACACCGCGAAGGGCCTGGAGTACCCGGTCGTGTTCTGCACCGGCTGGGAGGACGGGATCTTCCCGCACATGCGGGCGCTCGGCGACCCGATGGAGCTGGCGGAGGAGCGCAGGCTCGCCTACGTGGGCATCACGCGTGCGCAGCGCAGCGGCTGTACCTGTCGCGGGCGATCGTGCGGTCGGCGTGGGGCCAGCCGATGACCAACCCGCCGTCGCGGTTCCTCGACGAGATCCCGGCCGACCTGATCGACTGGCGGCGGGTGCAGCCGCACGCGGTCGGCGCCGAGCGCGCCGTCCAGTTGGGGCAGGCGCTCGTCCCGTCGTCGGGCGGCTCCTCGGGTGGCTCGTCGTCGCCCAGCTTCGGGCCGGCCAAGGGCTGGAAGGACACTCCCGGCGCTGTCGCTGGAGGTGGGCGACCGGGTCAACCACGACAAGTACGGCCTCGGCACCGTGGTCGCCACCGACGGCGTCGGCCCGCGCGCCACCGCCACGATCGACTTCGGCACCTCGGGCACGATCCGCCTGATGCTGATCGGCAGCGTCCCCATGCAGAAGTTGTAGCACACTTCGGGGATCTGGCCCCCGTCGAACACCTGTGCGAAAATGTCGGTGCCATCCGGTTGACTCCTCCCTCGACGGAACCAACCGGTCCCGCAGCCGAGTTGGGTCGCGCACGGCCCAGGCAGGGGGTCCTTGGTGTGGACGAGGTGTTGTACGGGGTGTTCGCCGAGAACGTCGGCCAGCTACCTCGACGGGGTCGACAGACTGGCGCGGGCGGCGGCTCAGTCGGAGCAGGCGCGGCGATCGCTGGTCGTCGAGGTCGAGCGGCTCGTGGCGGCCTGGCGGGCGCTCCTGGAGGCGCACCGGCCCACGGGTGGGCGGCGTTGTGCGGGCTGCGAGCCGCGTTCGGGCGTGCTGCGCAGGCGGAGCGCCGCGATGTGCGACACGTGGCGGGTGGCCACGGTTTACTTCGTGCGGCGGTAGGGCTGGTCGCTCAGTAGCCGACGCCGTGCTCGTTCAGCCAGGCGTTGGGGTTCTGCTTGCGGCCGTCGGCGTCCCAGATCTCGAAGTGCAGGTGCGGGCCGGTGGAGTAGCCGCGGTTGCCCATGCGGGCGATCTGCTCGCCGGCCTTGACCTCCTGGCCCTCGCGGACCGAGTAGGTGTCCACGTGGCCGTAGACGCTGATGGTGCCGTCGGAGTGCTCGATGCGGACCCAGAGGCCGAAGCCGCTGGCCGTACCGGCCTCGATCACGGTGCCGTCGGCGACCGCGAGGATCGGCGTGCCGATCCGGTTGGCGACGTCGATGCCCATGTGGGTGGTGCCCCAGCGGGCACCGAAGCCCGAGGTGTAGCGGCCTTCGGCGGGCCGGACGTACTTGGGCCGGTTGCGCTCGGCCTCGGCTGCCGCGAAGGCGGCGGCCCGGGCCTCCACGATCTGGTTGGTCGAGGCGATCTTCTGCGACTCGACGGGGGCTGGCGGCCCCCGAGCGGCGAACGTGAGCACGTCGGGAGCGGCGGCCGAGGCGGTGGCGGTACTACCGCCGCCGATGCCAATGGCGGCGGAGGCGTCGGAACTGTCCGCGAGCGGAGTGACTTCGTCGGGGGACTGCCCAGCCTTGAGCGTCTGACCAGCGGCGGCGGCGGCAAAAGCGCCGACGGCGACAGCGGCGACGACAACTCGGCCACGAAGCTGCGAAGACGGTGGGGCCATCCGGTGTGAAATCCGGATCGCGCCTCGCTGTTCGCTCACAGCGCTTCGTCGAGAACGGCGACACTCTCGAGTCTCGCCGCCGGGGGAGCGGTGTCGAGCCAATTCCTGCCCTTCCGCTTTCGGGGAGTTCGGTTCGACATGCGCCTGCTCGTTGGGGTCGAGCTTCCAGCGTGGGCACCAGGCGGGGGATCCCGGCTGGACGGCAATTTTCGGGGTTGCCGTCCCTGCCCAATTCGTGACCGGACTGTGACAACGGACCCGGGGACAGTAACGAAGGGAAACCGCTCAGGGCAACTTCCGTGATTCGAGTCGGCCAAACGGGTGGCGCTCCAACCCGCGTCAGCCAGGGCAGATAGCCCAACGTGAACCCAAAGTTACGCAGAAGATGTGACCCAGGTTACAACTGGGCCGCGAGATAACGCCGTTTCCAAAGCTCAGCGACCCCACCAGTAACAGCCGTACCACCCAACCAAGCTCCCAAACCCCAACCCACGAAAACCACCCACCCCCACCCGGCCAACCAGCCCCAACAACAGAGAGGAGCCACCACCCACCCCAAAGCCACCAACCCCACCCACTCGCCACCGAGCGACCAGAGCGCCAGCGGCGCTCGGAACACAGCGCCGCCCGCACCCGTCCCGGGCACCTCACGCACCCCGAGTCGGCCACTCACGCACGTCGAGTCAGCCGCTCGGACACGTCGAGTCGGCCACTCGGACACGGCGAGTCGGCCACTCGGACACGGCGAGTGCGCCACTCGGGCAGCCGAGTCGGCTGCCCGGCATGGGTCGGCCGGTCAGGTGCGGTGGCTTCGGCGCTCAGGCACGGCAAGCATGCAGGTACGCCGGGATGGGGACTGGGCCAGCTGCTCGCGCAGGCGGGGAGTTCGCTCAGGCACGACGAGACCGCCACTCGCGCACGGCGAGATCGCCACTCGCGCACCTCGAGCCGGGCCGGACCCAACCTCCCGCGCAGGCGAGTCGGTGCCCAGACCGGCCCGGCGAGGGCACCTGATGGGGTCTGGGCTGGGGACACGCCGGGGCAGGGCACGTCCACGACCTCGTCCCTTGCTAGCGTTCTCGGCAATGAATTCGCGGACTCGATCGCCGCATGGCCGGTCCGCCCCAAGGGCGGCGTGCCCAGGCCAGCTCTCCACGCTCCGGAAGCGCCCTGCGCCCCGCCCCTGCTTCGGTTGGCGTTCGTGGTCGCGGGCCCCGCCGCTGTCCTCGCGGCCGTCGGCGCCGGCTGGGCCCCGTCGACGGGGACCGGGCCTTCGCCAGCGCACCTCTGCTCGCTCGTGCTTGCGCTCGCGCCCATCGCGGCTGCCGGGCTCCTCCTCGTCCGCAAGAGGGCCGGGCTCGCCGCCGGGGTACTTGCCGGCGCCGCACTGCTCGCGCCCGGTCTGGCGCTGGTCGACGCGCAGTTCTTCGTCGACGCCGTCGAGGCGTCGCGGCCCGAGATCATGGTGCCGACGAACCTCGCGCGACCTCGACGCCGGCCATCGGGCCTACCTGCTTCTCGCCGGCCACCTGCCGCCGCCGTGCGCCGGGGTGCTGGCTGCCGGCGGCGGGCCGACCCGGCTCCGACTACTTCGCCGCGCTCGACGCCAGCGTCGACCGCCGGGCGTGGCGGGCCATGGGCTGGCGCTGGCCGCCCGTGCGGTCACGCGTCGTCGGCCTGTTGCTGCCGCCCTTCCGCTCCGACAACGCCTTCATCGTCTCCACGGACCTCGTCGCCAACCCGCCGTTGGTCATGTACGGCGGGCTGCTCATCGCGCTCACGGTCCTGCTCGGGGGTGTCCTCGCGGCCGGCGCCCCCCGCGGCCGCAGGCCGGGGCGTGCTCGCATGGCCGTCGCGCTCTCCGGGCTTGCCGGGCCGCAGCTCGTCGCCATCGCCACTGTCGACTGGCTGCACCTCGAACGGTGGGCCGCTCTGGCGCTGGTCCCGCTCGGCCTGCTCGCCGTGCTCCTGTTCACGTGCTGGACAGGGACGACGCCGACGGCGAACCCGACGACGTCCACCTCGAGGCCAGCCCGCTGCACCTCGGCGCCGGTGTCCTCGGTGTCCTCGCCGGGGTGGCCACGCTTGGCTGGCCTTGTTCGGCACGCTTGTGGTCGACGACGGCGGTGACCAGCCGGAGAGCTACGCCAACCGCCAGCTCGCTGCCCGCCGGCATCCTGATCATCCTGCTCGGCATCGCACTCTTCACCCGCTGGGCGGCGTCGGCCGGCCGGCGTTCGTGGTCGCGCTCGGGTCGGTGCCGCTCGTCGGGCTCGCCGCGCTCGACACCGCCTTCACCGCCACCACCGTGAACAACCTCATCCCGGCGTCACGCTCCCACCCCCGAAACCCATGTCGGCCCGCGGCTGGTTCGTCATCGCCGCGATCGTGCTCGGCGCGGCCGCCGCCATCGCCGCCGCCATCGCGGGTGGCGCCGAGCGCGACGACGTCGACCTCACGGACCGGAGCCGCACAACCGCTACATGACCCCGCTCGGCGGTGCCGTGCTGTTCGCCATCGGCGCGTTCGCCTCCCGATGCTCAAGGCGGCCGGCTACGCCGCGCCCGGCATCTGGACCGAGTTCCGCCTGGCCTCCTGGGGCCTGCTGATCGGGCTGGTGGTCGTGGTGGCCGCCGCCGCCATCGCCGTCCGCCCGCCCGGCCCGCGCCGCCGCGCTGCTGCTCGGCGCCACCGTCGGATGACCGTGCACCTGCTCGAGTTGCCCATGACCAGCGACCGGGCCACGGGCGCCTCGCCCGAGCACGGCACCTGGTTCGCCCTCGCGTGCGTCGTCGCGCTCGTCCTCGGCCGTGTCGCGCTCGGACCCACGAAGGCCAAGACCGGAGAGCTTGCCGAACAACCAGCCGGCACGCCCACGCCCCGACGAGCCCACCACCGAGCCGGCGAGGAGGCGAAGACAGACGTGAGAGACCTCACGGACGCCGCGTGCCGGCCAAACACCCAGGTCGCTAGGGTCTTCTGCGTGCCGAACCCCACCGAGTCGAGCCGTAGATACAGGAGACCGTCGTAGTGGATCTGTACGAGTACCAGGCGAAGGACCTCTTCGGGGCCCATGGGGTCCCGGTGCTGCCGGGGTCCGTCGCCGACACTCCCGACGAGGCCCGCCGGATCGCGGCCGACCTCGGTCAGACCGTCGTGGTCAAGGCGCAGGTGAAGACCGGTGGCCGCGGCAAGGCCGGCGGCGTCAAGCTCGCCGACGACCCCGCCGACGCCGAAGACCAAGGCCGAGGCGAATCCTCGGCCTGGACATCAAGGGCCACATCGTCCGCCGCGTGCTGGTCGCGCCCGCCTCTGACATCGCCGAGGAGTACTACTTCTCCTTCCTGCTGGACCGCGCCAACCGCACGTTCCTCGCGATGGCGTCCGCTGAGGGCGGCATGGACATCGAGCAGCTGGCCGTCGAGCGCCCGGACGCGCTGGCCAAGGTGCCTCATCGACCCGCTCCACGGCGTCGACCTGGCCAAGGCCAAGGACATCGTCGACCGCCGGCAACTTCCCCGAGGTCATCCGGACCAGGCCGCCGAGGTCGTGGTCAAGCTCTGGGAGACCTTCGTCGCCGAGGACGCCACGCTGGTCGAGGTCAACCCGCTGGTCCGCGACCCGCAGGACAAGATCATCGCGCTGGACGGCAAGGTCACCCTCGACGAGAACGCGGCGTTCCGCCACCCCGACCACGCCGACCTCGTCGACACCGCGGCCGAGGACCCGCTCGAGGCCGCGGCCAAGGCCAAGGACCTCAACTACGTCAAGCTCGACGGCCAGGTCGGCATCATCGGCAACGGCGCGGGCCTGGTCATGTCCACGCTCGACGTGGTCGCCTACGCGGGCGAGGAGTTCGGCGGCATGAAGCCGGCCAACTTCCTCGACATCGGCGGCGGCGCGTCCGCCGAGGTGATGGCCAACGGCCTGGAGATCATCCTCGGCGACCGCGACGTGCGCAGCGTCTTCGTGAACGTGTTCGGCGGCATCACCGCCTGCGACGCGGTCGCGAACGGCATCGTGCAGGCGTTCCAGCTGCTGGAAGCCGCGGCGAGCCCGTGAACAAGCCGATCGTGGTCCGGCTCGACGGCAACAACGCCGAAGAGGGCCGCCGCATCCTCACCGAGGCCGCGCTGCCCGGCCTCGAGCAGGTCGACACCATGGACAACGCGGCACGCAAGGCCGCCGAGCTTGCCGCACAGGGGGCATGAGATGGCTATCTTCCTCAACGAGAACAGCAAGATCATCGTTCAGGGCATGACGGGCGCCGAGGGCACCAAGCACACCCGTCGCATGCTCGCGTCCGGCGGCAACATGGTCGGTGGCGTCACGCCCGGCAAGGGCGGCCAGAAGGCCGACTTCTCCGACGTCAAGGACGGCCTGACGCTCCCGGTGTTCGACACGGTCGGCCGAGGCGATGGCCGAGACCGGCGCGGACGTGTCGGTCGTGTTCGTGCCGCCGAAGTTCGCCGGCAGCGCGGTCAACGAGGCCATCGACGCCCAGATGCCGCTCGTCGTGGTGATCACCGAGGGCATCCCGGTGCACGACACGGCGTACTTCGGGGCCCACGCGTACACCCACGGCAACAAGACCCGGATCATCGGCCCGAACTGCCCCGGCGTGATCAGCCCCGGCAAGTCCAACGCCGGCATCATCCCGGCCGACATCACGGAGGCCGGCAAGATCGGCCTGGTGTCCAAGTCGGGCACGCTGACCTACCAGATGATGTACGAGCTGGCCGACATCGGTTTCTCGACGGCCATCGGCATCGGCGGCGACCCGATCATCGGCACCACGCACATCGACGCGCTCGCCGCGTTCGAGGCCGACCCGCAGACCGAGGTCATCGTGATGATCGGCGAGATCGGCGGCGACGCCGAGGAGCGCGCGGCGGCGTACATCGCCGAGCACGTGAAGAAGCCGGTCGTCGGCTACGTCGCGGGCTTCACCGCGCCCGAGGGCAAGACCATGGGCCACGCCGGCGCCATCGTGTCCGGCTCGTCCGGCACGGCGCAGGCGAAGAAGGAAGCTCTCGAGGCAGCGGGCGTGAAGGTCGGCAAGACCCCGTCCGAGACCGCGGAGCTGGCACGCCAGCTGGTCGCCGCGAACGCCTGAGTGGACTACCGCGAGTCACCCGACAGTGGGGTCGGTCGCTGGTGTAGCGTCCGGCCCCACGATGGGCCTCCGGCCAGGGGAACCACATGCGGTCGGGGCACGTCAGAAGGTCGAGTTGAAGTCTGTTCTGTATGTATCGCGTCGAATAAAGCTGAGGAGAGCAACGCGATGACCTTCCCAGGCGGAGCACCGGGTGGTTACCCGGGCCAAGGCCCGCAGCAGCCAGTCCCCGGACCCTATGGGCAGCCGCCCTCCGGAGGTGGGATGAAGCTGGGCCTTCCGCAGATCGCGCACCTCATCACCGCGGGTCTCGGCCTGATCATCTTCTTCGTCGCGTTCGCCAGCATCGCTGACGTCCGGACGGCGCGGACGGCATCTCGTTCTTCGAGTTCGAAGTCGGTCTCGGCTGGATCCCCGTGCTCCTGTTCGCCGCCGGTCTGCTGAGCCTCAAGGCCATCCTTCCCGGCGAGGACAAGAAGCCGGGCATGCTGCCGCCGGTTCTCGTGGTCACCACCACGCTCGCCTTCCTGTTCATGGTCTTCTCGCTCGGCTCGGACCAGGACATGGGCGCGGGCAGCATCATGGTGATGATCTTCGGCATCCTGCAGCTGATCGCCGTGGTCGCTGCGTACCTGCTCGACGCGGGCATCGTGAAGATGCCGGCGCCGAACCCGTACGGCCACCAGCCTCCCGGCGGCATGTACCCGCCGTCCGGCCAGTTCCAGCAGCCGGGCCGTTCCCGCCGCCGCCGGGGCAGCCGCAGGCGCCGCCCCCCGGCCAGGCGACCACGTTCGCTCCGCAGCAGGGCCAGTTCGGCCAGCCCGGTCAGCCGGGTCAGGCGCCAGGCACCCCGCCGGGTGGTTACCCCCAGCAGGGCTGAGCGCTAACACACTGTTTCGACGGTGGGGTGGTACCGGATTCCGGTGCCACCCCACCGGTGTTTATCACCGATCGGGTAGTTGACCAGTCATTCACCTGATGCGGTAGCGGCGGCGTGGCTCACCCGAATGGCGCAGTCCACATGCGACAGTGAGGGCATGGCGCCGCCCCTCGACATCGACGCGGACGATGCCGCCGCAACGGCCGAGGACGAGGCCGAACACGACGTCGACGAGTCCGCGCCCTCCGTATCGCTGCTGGTCAGAGTGCGTGTGCTCACTCTCGCCGCACTCGGCCCGCTGATCACCGGATACGCCGCGGTCGCCGCGCTGCTCGCGCTCGTCACGGCGATCGCCGCCCGCGCCCACTTCTCCACGAAAGGCGTACTGGCCGCCGGTCTGCCGGCCTGGCTGGGCGCCCACCAGGTGCCGGTGTCGATCGCGAACCTCGAGTTCGGTGTGCTGCCGCTGCTGCCGACCATCGGCATGATGGCGATCGCCGCGCGCGCCGCGGCCGGCGCGGCCGAACGGTTGGAACTGCACCGTCCCGGACAGGCCGGGCAGGTCATCGCGACGATCGCCGGCGCCCACGCGGTCTGCGGCCTGGTCATCGCGCTCGGCTGCGCGGACGGGCAGGTCACGGCCGATCCGCTGGCCGCGCTCTACTACCCGGCGCTCGTGGCCACACTGGCCGCGACCCTCGGGGTGGCCCGCCGCTGCGGGATCGTCGACGCGATGTTCGCGAAGGCCGATCACATCGCGGCCGCCGGGCTGCGTGCCGGCCTGCAGGCGGTGGCGTTGCTGCTGTTCGCCGGTGCGGCCGTGCTGTCGGTGTCGTTGCTCGTGTCGGTGCCGACCGTGAAGGAACTGTTCGCGCTCAACGCTCCCGGCCCCGGCAGCGCGGTCGGCATGCTCATGCTTTCCGGCGGTTACCTGCCGAACGCGGTCGTGGCGGCCACGTCGTTCATGGCGGGCCCCGGCTTCTCGCTCGGCGCGGTGGCGCTGTCGCCCGTGGAGTTCACGGGCGGGCCGGTGCCCGGTCTGCCGCTGCTGGCCGCGCTGCCCGAGAAGGAAGCGGTGTGGTGGCCGGCGCTGTTCGTGCTGCCGATCATCGTGGGCGTGGTGGTCGGGCGGCGGCTGCGCACCATCGACGACGAGCCCGTGGCGCGCCTGCGGGCGGTGGCCGTGGCGACCGGCGTGGTGGCGCTCGTGTTCGTGGTTCTCGGAGGTAGCGCGGGCGGGCGGCTCGGCGTCGGCGCGTTCGACCCGGTCAGCATGCGTGCGGCCGCGTTGTCGGTGGCGCTCGTGTGCTGGATCGCCGTGCCGGCCGCGATCACCACGTGGTTCGGCGGCCACCGCCCGACCCGCGAACGCATGCCGGGCCTGATCGACCACGACGACCACGAGATCGACGATCCCGACACCGAGATCGCGGATGCCGACACCGAGATCGAAGATGCCGACACCGAGATCGAAGATGCGGACGACGAGATCGACGATCTCGGTGTCGAGAACCGCGATCTCGAGCGGGACAAGCCGGCGGTGCCGGGGCCGCGTGCGGTCGAGGGCGAGGGCGACAAGGCCGACGTACCCGGCCCACGCGAGACCGCACAGCCGGTGAAGGACGAGGTCACGGGGTCCGGGCAGTGATCAAGTAGTGGCCGCATAAGCTGCGTTCATGCCCGTACCAGCCATGTTGGGGAGCCACCGCTGAGTGAGTCGCCGACCTCGGTGAGACCCGACTACCCGGCGCGGGTGGTCGTTTTGGTCTCCGGTTCCGGAACCCTGCTGCAGGCCGTGCTGGACGCGGGCGCCGACCCGGACTTCCCGGTCCGCGTCGTGGCGGTCGGCGCCGACCGCGCCGATATCGAGGGCCTCGCGCGAGCCGACAAGGCCGGCGTTCCCGGCTTCGTGGTCCGGCTGAAGGACCATCCCGACCGGGCCGCCTGGGACCAGGCACTCGCGGACACGGTCGCCGAGCACGAGCCGGATCTGGTGGTGTCGGCCGGTTTCATGAAGATCCTCGGCCCGGCGTTCCTGCACCGCTTCGCCGGCCGGGTCCTCAACACCCACCCCGCGCTGCTGCCCGCGTTCCCCGGCGCCCACGCGGTGGCCGACGCGCTGGCGCACGGAGTTCGGGTGACGGGCTGCACCGTGCACCTGGTCGACGCGGGCGTCGACACCGGCCCGATCGTCGCCCAGCAGGCGGTCCCCATCGAGCCGGACGACGACACGGACACGTTGCACGAGCGGATCAAGGTCGTCGAGCGCCGCCTGCTGGTCGAGGTGATCGCGCGGATGGCCGGACAGGGCTACACGGTGAACGGACGAAAGGTGAGCATCCCGTGAACGAGCGACGCCCGGTACGCCGGGCCCTGATCGGGGTTTCCGACAAGGCGGGCCTGCTGGAGTTGGCGACCGGCCTGCACGCGAACGGAGTGGAGATCGTCTCCACGGGCGGCACGGCCAAGGTGATCGCCGCCGCCGGCGTGCCGGTCACCCCGGTCGAGGAGGTCACGGGTTTCCCGGAGTCCCTCGACGGCCGCGTGAAGACACTGCACCCGCGCGTGCACGCCGGCCTGCTGGCCGACCTTCGCAAGCCGACGCACGTGGAGCAGCTCAGCTCGCTCGGCATCACGCCGTTCGACCTGCTGGTGGTGAACCTGTACCCGTTCGAGCAGACGGTGGCGTCCGGCGCGAGTGTCGACGAGTGCGTGGAGCAGATCGACATCGGCGGGCCGGCCATGGTCCGTGCGGCCGCCAAGAACCACGCGTCCGTCGCGGTGGTCGTCGACCCCACGCGCTACGACTGGGTGCTCGACCAGGTGCGCGACGGCGGTTTCACCCTCGAGGACCGGCGCGCGCTCGCGTTGGCCGCCTACCGGCACACCGCGTCCTACGACATCGCGGTCGCCTCCTGGATGGGCAGCTTCCTGTCCACCGACGACGAGGGTTCCGGCTTCCCCGGCTGGGTCGGCGCGAGCTGGCAGCGGGAGAACGTCCTGCGCTACGGCGAGAACCCGCACCAGCGGGCCGCGCTGTACACGTCACCGGGTGGCGGCGGGCTCGCGTCGGCCGAGCAGCTGCACGGCAAGGAGATGTCGTACAACAACTTCGTCGACGCCGACGCTGCCTGGCGTGCCGCACATGACCACTCGCAGCCGAGCGTCGCGATCATCAAGCACGCCAACCCGTGTGGCGTCGCGGTGGCCGACGAAGACACAGGGGATATCGCCGAGGCGCACCGCAAGGCCCACGCGTGTGACCCGCTGAGTGCCTTCGGCGGCGTGATCGCCGCCAACCGCGAGGTCTCGGTGGACATGGCCGAGCAGGTGGCCGAGGTGTTCACCGAGGTGATCGTCGCACCGTCGTACGCGGACGGGGCGGTCGAGGTGTTGGCGCGCAAGAAGAACGTGCGCATCCTCGTGGCGACGCCTCCGCAGCGCGGCGGCGCGGAGTACCGCGCGGTGTCGGGCGGGCTGCTCATGCAGAGCATGGATGTCCTCGACGCGGACGGCGACGATCCGGCCAAGTGGACGCTCGCCACCGGCCCCGCGGTGGACGACCGGACGATGGCCGACCTGGCGTTCGCGTGGCGGACCTGCCGTGCGGTGAAGTCGAACGCCATCCTCATCGCGAAGGACGGCGCCACCATCGGCGTGGGCATGGGCCAGGTGAACCGCGTGGACGCGGCAAAACTGGCGGTGAGTCGCGGCGGGGATCGGGTGGCCGGCACGGTCGCCGCCTCCGACGCGTTCTTCCCGTTCCCCGACGGCCTCGAGGTCCTGACAGCGGCCGGCGTCCGCGCGATCGTCCAACCGGGCGGCTCGGTGAGCGACTCGAAGGTCATCGCCGCGGCCGAAGCAGCAGGCATCTCCCTCTACCTGACGGGCACCCGCCACTTCGCCCACTAGCGCGCGAGTCGTACGCAACCAACAGCGAGTCGTACCGTTTCGACAGCGAGTCGTACCAACCGGCGTAGAGACGGTACGGCTCAGCGTCGAAAACGTACGACTCGCTGTTCGTTCGGTACGACTCGCGCTGGGCCGAACGGCGGAGCAGCCGTTTTTTACGCACGATCGCACAAACCCGTGGGTACGAACTGTCACCGGAATTCAGTAAATACCGCCGTTGCTGTCCTGAAGTCGCCGGGTAACGCCTGGCTCCTTGCCCTCCCTGTGCGGCCGAATTAGCCTACTCGTCAGTAATTAACGTAGGTTTCCACGGCCTTGACACCAGCGGAGGTGTGCATGGGGGTTGAGGTCGTCGTCGAGGATCTCGGTAAGTCCTTCGGCAGTCAGCGGATCTGGCAAGGGGTGACGCTCACGCTGCCTCCCGGCGAGGTCAGCGTCATGCTCGGCCCCTCGGGTACCGGCAAGTCGGTGTTCCTGAAAGCCATGATCGGGCTGCTGAAACCCGAGCACGGCAGCTGCCGGATCAACGGCGTCGACATCGTCACCTGCACCGAACGCGAGCTCTACGAGATCCGGAAGTTGTTCGGCGTTCTGTTCCAGGACGGCGCCTTGTTCGGGTCGATGAACCTCTTCGACAATGTGGCGTTTCCGCTGCGTGAGCACACGAAGAAGTCCGAGTCGGAGATCCGGCAGATCGTGCTGGAAAAGCTCGATATGACCGGTCTGTCCGGTGCCGAGCGGAAACTCCCCGGCGAGATTTCCGGCGGCATGCGCAAGCGCGCCGGGCTCGCCAGGGCGCTCGTCCTCGACCCCCAGATCATCCTCGTCGACGAGCCGGACTCCGGCCTCGACCCCGTGCGCACGTCCTACATCTCCCAGCTGCTGATCGACCTGAACGCCCAGCTCGACGCGACCATCCTCATCGTCACCCACAACATCAACGTGGCCAGGACGGTGCCGGACAACATCGGCATGCTGTTCCGCCGCGAGCTGGTGATGTTCGGCCCGCGCGAGGTGCTGCTCACCTCCGAGGAGCCGGTGGTCAAGCAGTTCCTGAACGGCAGCCGCATCGGTCCGATCGGCATGTCCGAGGAGAAGGACGAGGCCACCATGGCCGCCGAGCAGGCCCACGTGGACGCCGGCCACCACGACGGCGGGACCGACGAGGTCCGTGGCGTGGTGCCGCAGATGGAACCGACCCCCGGCCTGCCCGAACGGCAGGCGGCCCGCCGCCGCAAGGACCGCGTGATGCGCATCCTGCACACCCTGCCGCCGGCAGCGCGCCACGGCATCGTGTCCAGTCTGGACGCCGAGGACCGCGCCAGATACCAGTTGGCCGTCCGATGAAGGCGACCATGGGGGCGCTGCGCGAGACGGGCCGGCTCTACGGCTTGGCGGTCGACGTGGTCCGCAACGTCTTCAAGCGGCCGTTCCAGTTCCGCGAGTTCATCCAGCAGTTCTGGTTCATCGCGAGCGTCTCGCTGCTGCCGGCCGCACTCGTGGCCATCCCGTTCGGCGCGGTGATCGCGCTGCACCTCGGCTCGCTCACCACCCAGATCGGCGCGCAGTCGTTCACCGGCGCGGCGAGCGTGCTCGCGATCATCCAACAGGCCAGCCCCGTGGTGACCGCGCTGCTGATCGCCGGCGCCGGCGGCTCGGCCATGTGCGCCGACCTCGGCTCCCGCACCATCCGCGAGGAGATCGACGCGATGGAGGTGCTGGGCGTCAACCCCGTGCAGCGCCTGATCGTGCCGAGGGTCCTGGCGGCCATGGGCGTCGCGGCCTTCCTCAACGGCCTGGTCAGCGTGGTCGGTGTGCTCGGCGGCTACTTCTTCAACGTGATCATGCAGGGCGGCACGCCCGGTGCGTACCTCGCGAGCTTCTCCGCGCTCGCGCAGCTGCCTGACCTGTGGATCAGCGAGATCAAGGCCGTGATCTTCGGATTCGTGGCCGGCGTGGTGGCCGCCTACCGGGGCCTGAACCCCGGCCGCGGGCCGAAGGGTGTCGGCGACGCGGTGAACCAGTCGGTGGTGATCACGTTCCTGCTGCTGTTCCTGCTGAACCTGATCATCACGACCCTGTACCTCCAGGTCGTGCCGCCGAAGGGGGCATGACGTGGCGATCAAGGACCGGCCCATCCAGCGCCGGGTGACCGAGGCGGTCGACCGGCGCTTCGGCTTCCTCGACGTGCTGGGCGACCAGATCTTCTTCTTCGTCAAGGCAATCGCGTGGATCCCCCGCGCGATCCGCCGCTACGGCAGGGAGATCACCCGCCTGCTGGCCGAGGTGAGCTTCGGCTCGGGCGCGCTGGCGGTCATCGGCGGCACCATCGGCGTGATGGTCGGCATGACCGCGTTCACCGGCACGGTCGTGGGCATCCAGGGGTACTCGGCACTCAACCAGGTCGGCACACCGGCACTCGCCGGCTTCATCTCCGCCTACTTCAACACCCGCGAGATCGCGCCGCTCGTGGCCGGCATCGCGTTGTCCGCGACCGTCGGCTGCGGGTTCACCGCACAGCTCGGCGCCATGCGGATCTCCGAGGAGATCGACGCGCTCGAGGTCATGGGCGTGCCGAGCATCCCGTACCTGGTGACCACGCGGATCATCGCGGGTTTCCTGGCGATCATTCCGCTGTACGCGATCGGCCTGCTGACCTCCTACCTCGCCTCGCGCCAGGTGACCGTCTGGTTCATGGGTCAGTCGGCCGGCACCTACGACCACTACTTCCACCTGTTCCTCCCGCCGATCGACGTCCTGTACTCGTTCGGCAAGGTGCTGGTGTTCAGCGTGGTGGTGGTGCTCGCGCACTGCTACTACGGCTACCGCGCGAGCGGTGGCCCGGCCGGCGTGGGTGTCGCGGTAGGACGGTCGGTCCGCACGTCGATCGTGGCGATCAACGTGATCGACCTGTTCCTGAGCCTCGCCATCTGGGGCGCGACCACGACGGTGCAGGTGGCCGGATGAGCGAGCGTGCGAGCGAAAGATCAAAACTGATGGGCAGCAAGCTGGTCCGGCGTGGCGCCGGTCTGGTGTTCCTGGCGGTCATGGTGCTGCTCACGACGCTCGCCATCCAGATCTACCAAGGCAAATACACCGACGTCGTGCTTGTGAACCTGCGCGCCGACCGGATCGGCAACCAGCTGAACGAGTCGTCCGAGGTGAAGGCGCGCGGGGTGGTGGTGGGCGACGTCCGCGCGGTGCACGGCGGCCAGGACGGCGCGGTCATCGAACTCGCGCTCGACCCGGACAAGGTGGACCGGATCCCGAAGTCCGTGACCGCGCTGCTCATCCCGAAGACCCTGTTCGGTGAGCGGTACGTGCAGCTGACTCTCCCGAAAGGACGGACGAGCGACCCGATCGAGGCGGGTGACGTGATCCGCCAGGACCGGTCGGAGAACGCGATCGAGCTGGAGCGGGTGTTCGACGACCTGCTGCCCGTGCTGAAGGCCGTGCAGCCGCACAAGTTGTCGGCCACGCTCACCGCCATCTCCACGGCACTCGACGGCCGGGGCGAGCGGATCGGCGAGGCCATGGTCGACGCGGCCGACTATCTCACGGAGTTCAACCCCAACCTGCCGACGCTCACCGAGGATCTGGCCGATCTCGCCCAGGTTTCCCAGCTGTACGGGGATATCGCGCCGGATCTGCTCGACGCGCTGACCGAGTCGACCACCACGCTCAACACGGTGGTGGACCAGCGGACCGAGCTGAAGACCCTGTACGCGCAGGTGACCTCGTCGTCCCAGGACGTCACCATCTTCCTGCAGAACAACAAGGAGAACCTCATCCAGCTGGCCGCCTCCAGCCGCGAGCCGCTGGAACTCGCGGCGCGCTACTCGCCGAGTTTCCCCTGCACCCTCAAGGCGTTGACCGATCTGAAGCCGGTGATGGACAAGGTGCTCGGCGCCGGCACCGACGAGCCGGGCCTGCACGTGGAGGCCTCGGTGACCGTCTCCCGCGGCGCGTACCACCCCGGGACCGACGACCCGGTCCACAACGCGTCCGGCGGACCGCGCTGCTACCCGAGCGGGGTGGCGCCGACCGTCGGGGTGGTGGCCGCGGAGACGGGGAGCGCGAAGCACCCGCTGCTGCCCGGTGCCGATGGCGGCCTCGGGTTGCCGAACTCCCCGCAGGAGCAGGAGTTGATCGCGACGCTCATGGCCGCGCCACTCGGCACGACGCCGGCCGAGGTGCCCGGCTGGAGCAGCGTCCTGGTCGGCCCGCTGTACCGGGGCACGGAGGTGACGCTCCGATGAAGGTCACCGGATCGCTCATCAAGGGCCTGATCTTCGTGCTGGTCACGGGGTTGGCCACGGCCATCCTCGCGATCTCCATCGCCAACACGGGACTCGGTGACACGGTCGGCTATGCCGCCAGGTTCACGGACGTCACCTCGCTCAACGAGGGCGACGACGTCCGCATCCACGGCGTGCGGGTCGGCCAGGTGGACGAGCTGTCCATTGTGGACGGCGACCTGGCGCTCGTCCGGTTCTCGGTCGACCGTGGCCGCGAGCTGCCGGCCGACGTCACGGCCACCGTCAAGTACCGCAACATGGTCGGACAGCGCTACATCGCGCTGGAGCGCGGCGAGTCGCCGACCTCGGCGTTGCTACCGGAGGGTGGGGAGATCCCGCTCGACCGGACCGCGCCGGCACTCGACCTGACCGACCTGTTCAACGGGTTCAAGCCGCTGTTCCAGGCGCTGTCCCCGGACGACGTGAACCAGCTCTCCGGCGAGATCGTCCAGGTACTGCAGGGCGAGGGCGGCACGATCGACAGCCTGCTCGCCCACACGGGCTCGCTCACCAGCACGCTCGCCAGCCGGGACCAGGTGATCGGCCAGGTCATCACGAACCTGAATTCCGTGCTGGGCACCATCAACGGTCAGGGCGACGCACTGTCCACACTGGTCGGCACGTTGCAGGGGCTGGTGTCCGGGCTCGCCGGGGACCGCGCGGCCATCGGCGAGGCCATCGAGGGCATGGCCGACCTGACCGACGCCACCGCCGGGTTGCTCGACGTCGCCCGTGAGCCGTTGAAGGACAGCATCGCGGGACTCGGTGCGGTGTCGGCGAATCTGGCTACCGGGTCGGCGGATCTCGAGCAGTTCCTCACGGTGCTGCCGGACAAGTTCGCGGCGGTCGGCCAAGCGGGCACGTACGGCTCGTGGGTCAACTTCTACCTGTGCGAGACGCTACTGACGACCGACCCGCCACAGCACTACGACAACGATGACCCGAGGTGCCAGGGATGAGGTCGTACAAGGAAAGGAACTCGGTCCGCACGGGTGTGATCGGCACGCTCGCGCTGATCGCCGTGACGGCGGGGATCTTCTTCTACCAGGACCTGCCCGTGCTCGGCGGCACCGTCTACGAGGCGGAGTTCAGCGAGGCCGCGGGGTTGCGGCCCGACGACGAGGTCCGGGTGGCGGGCATCAAGGTCGGCGAGGTGACCGACGTCGAGCTGAACAGCGAGACCGGGCACGACCGGGTGATCGTGAGCTTCCGCGTCGAGGACGCCTGGATCGGTGACCAGACCAGCGCGGCCATCAAGATCAAGACGTTGCTCGGACGGAAGTTCCTCGCGCTGCAACCGTCCGGGGCGACCTCGTTGGACCCGGACGTGCGGATCCCGTTGACCCGCACGGTCACCCCCTACGACGTGACCGAGGCGTTCGAGGGCCTGGCCGAACGGCGGGTGCCATCGACACCGACCAGTTGGCCGCGAGCTTCCGCACGATCTCCGACACGTTCGCCAACTCGCCGCAGCACGTGCGGACCGCGCTCGACGGGCTGAGCGCGTTGTCCACCACCATCTCCTCCCGCGACCAGCAGCTCGCCGAGCTGCTGCGCAACACCAGGCAGATCACCGGCACGCTCGCCGAGTCGAACGACGAGTTCGACAAGCTCATCAAGGACGGCGACCTCCTGCTGACCGAGCTGTCCAACCGTCGCGACGCGATCCACGCCCTGCTGACCGGCACCACCGACCTGGCCCAGCAGCTGTCCGGGCTGGTGGCCGACAACGAGGATCAGCTCGATCCGGCACTGACCCAACTGGACATCGTGACCGGCATTCTCGAGAAGTACGCGGGCAAACTCGACGAGAGCCTGCGACTCGCGGGGCCGTACTTCCGGGTGATCAACAACGCCGCCGGCAGCGGGCGCTGGATCGACAACTACCTCTGCGGCCTGATCCGAACCCAACCGCGAACCCTGCAAGGCACCCGACATCTCCGGCGGTGCGCGATGAACGCCAGCAGAACGCGTCGCCGCATCGGCCGGATCGTCGCGGTGGTCGCCGTGCTCGCACTCGTCGCGGCAGGCGGGGTGTGGGTGTTCGGCGGCAACGGCGACAAGTGGATCACCGCGTACTTCAGCCGCGCGGTCGGCGTGTATCCCGGCTCGGACGTGCAGGTGCTCGGGGTGCGGGTCGGCGCGGTCGAGACGGTGACGCCGCGCGGCGAGCGGGTCGAGGTGGTGTTCACCCTCGACGACGAGGTGGCGATCGCGGCCGCCACGAACGCCGTGGTGGTCGCGCCGAGCGTGGTGTCCGACCGGTACCTGCAGCTCACCGACCTGGCGCGCGGCGGGACGGAACTGGCCGACGGCGCGGTGATCGCGATGGACCGCACGGCCACCCCCATCGAGCTGGACGAGCTGTACGCGAGCCTGAACACGCTGGTCTCCGCACTCGGCCCGGACGGCGCGAACTCCGACGGCGCGCTGTCCGAGCTGCTCGAGACGGGTGCGGAGAACCTGGACGGCAACGGCGCGGCGTTCAACGAGACGGTCCGCAACTTCGCGGCCGCCGCGCAGACGCTGTCCGGTTCGGCCGACGATCTGTTCGGGACGGTCGACGAACTGCAGCGGTTCACGACCATGCTGGCCGGCAACGACCGCAGGTGATGAGCGTGAACACCCAGCTCGACCAGGTGTGGCGCACGCTGTCCGCCGACCGCGAGGAGCTGTCGACCGCGTTGAACACCCTCGCGCTGGCACTGGCCGACATCCAGCAGTTCGTCCAGGACAACCGGGCACGCATCAAGTCCAATGTGGACAAACTGGCGGCCACCACGCAGCTGCTGGTGGACAACCGGGCCTCGCTGGCCGAGGCGCTGGACATCGCACCGCTCGCCGTGACCAACGTGCTGAACGCGTTCGACCCCGAGTCGGAAACCCTGCAGGGCCGGGCACTGCTGCTCGAGTACCTGAAGGACTACCCGCCGATGCCGCTGCCCGTGACCGATGGCACCACGGCCGAAGGGGGCGGGTCATGAGACGGCTCCTCATCGGACTAGCGGCGGTGTCCGTGCTGGTCACCGGCTGCACGTCGGACGGCATGTCCGGCATCTACGACATGCCGTTGCCGGGCGGCGCCGACCTGGGCGACCATCCGTACCGGGTGACCGTGGAGTTCGCCGACGTGCTCGACCTCGTGCCGCAGGCGGCCGTGAAGGTCAACGACGTGGTGGTCGGCCGCGTGGAGACCATCGAGTTGGGCGAGGACGGCTGGACCCCACAGGTGGTGGTGGCGGTCAACGGCGACGTGGCGCTGCCGGCCGACGCGGTGGCGAGCCTGCGCCAGTCCAGCCTGCTCGGCGAGAAGTTCGTGGAACTCGGCGAGCCGTCACGCGACTCGCCCGCCACCGGACGACTGGCCGACGGCGACACCATCACGGCCGACCGGACCAACCGGCACACGGAGGTCGAGGAGGTCTTCGGCGCGCTGTCCCTGCTGCTGAACGGCGGCGGGATCGGCCAGCTCCAGACCATCAACCAGGAGCTGTCGAACGTCCTGACGGGCAACGAGTCGGAGATCAAGGCGTTCCTCGGCAACATGGACGAACTGGTGTCCACACTGGACGCCAGTCGCGGCGACATCACCGCCGCGCTGGACGGGCTCAACCAGCTGTCCACCACGCTCGCCGCCCGCAACGAGCAGATCGAGGGCGTGCTCACCGAACTCACGCCCGGCCTGCGGGCACTGGCCGACCAGCGCACCGCGCTCGTGACCATGCTGCAGTCGCTGGACACGCTGTCCACCGTGGCCGTGGACACCATCGACCGCAGCCGCGAGGACATGGTGGCCGACCTGGAGGCACTCGCGCCGATCCTCAACCGGCTGGCCGAGGCTCGGCAGGATCTGCCGCAGGCACTGGAGATCCTGCCGACGTTCCCGTTCACCGACCCGGTGCTGGAAGCCGCGAAGGGCGACTACATCAACATCTTCGTGGAGATGGACCCGGCGGACGGGTTCACGTTGCCGCTGCCGCCGTTGCCACTTCCCGAATCGGGAGGTGGTGGCTGATGCTCACCAGAGCCGTACGCATCCAGGTACTCGCGTTCATCGTGATCTCACTCGCCGCCGTGGCGTTCGTCGGCGCCAACTACGCGGGTATGGACCGCCTGCTGGGCAACAGTTCCTACGTGGTGCGGCTGCAGCTCGACAGCGGTGGCGGGATCTTCACGAACAGCGAGGTGACCTACCGGGGCGTGTCGATCGGTCGGGTCGGTGAGCTGCGGCTGACCGACGACGGCATGGAGGTCGACCTGGTCCTCGACGAGTCGGCGCCGCGGGTGCCGGTGGACTCGCGGGCCGTGGTGGCCAACCGGTCGGCCATCGGCGAGCAGTACGTGGACCTGCAGCCGCGCGGCGAGGGCGGCCCGTTCCTGGGCGACGGCTCGGTGATCCCGCAGGAGTCCACCACCATCCCCATGCCGGTGACCACACTGCTCACCAACCTGAGCGACTTCAACGCCTCCGTGCCGACCGACGCGTTGTCCACCGTGGTCGACGAGCTGTACCTGGCGGTCCGCGACTCGGGGCCACACCTGCAGATGCTGATCGACTCGTCGATCACGTTCACGCAGACGGCCGCCGAGCACCTGCCGCAGACCACGTTGCTGATCGATGACGGCGCCACGGTGCTGCGGACCCAGATCGACTCCTCGCAGGCCTGGCGGTCGTTCTCCAACAACGCCAAGCTGTTCGCCGCCGAACTGGCCAACGCCGACGGCGATCTGCGTGAGCTGATCGGGGCGGCGCCGAAGGCCGCCACTCAGCTGTCCGAGCTGTTGAACGACACCAACCCCGGGCTGTCGGTGCTGGTGGCGAACCTGCTGACCACGGCGAACATCTTCGAGATGCGGTCGCCGGCCATGGAGCAGCTGTTCGTGAACACGCCCAAGGCGGTGGCCGCCACCTCGACGTCCATCACCGACGACGGCGCGAGCCTGTCGATCGCGCTCACGTTCTTCGAGCCGGAACCGTGTGTCGACGGCTACTCCACCGGCTCCTACCGCGAGGGCGAGGACACCGCGCCGCTGCCGTTCAACACGGCCACCCGCTGCCTGCTGCCGGCGGGCGACGAGCGCCTGGTGCGGGGCTCGCAGCACGTGCCGAGTCCCGGGCTGCCGCCGGTGTCCGAGCCGGGCGGCCGCGGTGCCCTGCCCGGTCCGCTGGGCGCGCCGGATCTGCCGTTCGTGTCCGCCGACGTGGAAGGGTTGTTGTGGCTGAACGACTGACGGGTTCGCCCTGGCCGCTGCGGGTGACGTTCGCGATGTTCGTGCTGGCGCTCGCGTTCGCCGGCTGGGCCGGTCTGGAGTGGCGTGGTGCGGCGGCCGACGAGACGGTCGGCTACGCCACCACCCGCGACGAGGTGGAACGGATCGGCCGCGAACAGGTGGCCACGCTGACCACTTTGGACTATCACGACGTGGACGGCGGCATCGAACGCTGGCTCACGGTGTCGACCGGTGCGTTGCGTGACGAGCTGGCCGGGACCGACGCGGCCACCCGACAGACCCTGCGGGACAACGCCACGGTGTCCACCGGCCGGGTTCTCGACGCGGCGGTGAGCGAGCTGGACACGCGCACGGGGACTGCGAAGTTGTTGGTGTCCGTGGAGATCTCGTCGGCCAAGGACGGCGCGCCGCCGACCGCCAAGCGGAACCGGTTCGTGGCGGCCATGGTCGTCGAGGGCGACAGCTGGAAGCTCTCGGCGCTCGATCAGGTCCCGCTGGGCGGGGAGGACGGTTCATGAGCACCCGTACGGAGGATTTCGAGGACGAACTGGACGCCGAGGACCTCGAGGACCTCGAGGACACAGCGGATACCTCGGATACCTCGGACATCGAGGACTCCGAGGAAGTCGAGGACGCTGATGAGTCCACTGAGGACGAAGCGCCACCGAAGCGGTTCGCCGCGCTCCGCAACCCACGGTCGCTCACCGCGCTCTTCGCGGCGGCCGCCGTGGTGCTCGCCGGACTGGGCGGGTGGTTCCTGTTCGAGGCGAACAGCCTGCGCGACTCGTCCGCGACCGCCAACACCGCGCTCGTCGACACCGGCCGCACGGCCGAGGTGAGCGCGGCCGTGTCGAACGCGCTCAACCAGGTGTTCTCCTACTCCTACGACAAGACCGAGGTCACCGAGCGGGCGGCGGCCGATCTGCTGCGCGGCTCGGCGCTCGACACCTACGACAGGCTGTTCGCCCAGGTCCGCGAGCAGGCGCCCGCGCAGAAGCTGGTGCTCACCACCAGGGTGGTCAGCAGCGCCGTGCAGTATCTCGAGGGCGACCGCGCGCGGCTGCTGGTGTTCCTCGACCAGTCCGCCACGAGAGCGGACGCCGACACCACCAATGCGGCGGCCGCACAACTGTCGGTGACCGCCAAGCGCGAGGGTGACCGCTGGGTAATCACCGATCTGGAGCCGAGATGATTCTTTGTCATCTGCGGATAAATCGCCGTCTTTCGATTATCACGCGCAGATATTGTGTCCTGTGTTACTCCGGGGTAACGTGCTTATTGAGGCAATAATTCTCGGTTAATTCCGACAATTGCCGGGCACATAATCCAAAGACGGAGGAATTGATCGCTATGCGCAATCGCGTAACAGTCATGCTCGCCGCGGGCGCGGCAATGATCGCATCGGCCGTCTTCGTCGGCCCGGCCGCGGCGGTGCCGGCCACCTGGACCATCACCCCGGGCGGCTCGTTCACCGGCACCGCCGGCACGACGATCCTCGAGGTGCAGGAATCGGGTGTCCAACTGAGCTGTGAGAGCGCCGGGGCGACCGGCCTGGCGAAGACCGGCTCCGGGAACAGCAACCCGCTGGCCACCATCTCCGACACGGACTTCAACACCTGCACCGGTCCGTTCGGCCTGGTGTTCGAGGTTGAGCACGGCGGCGTGTGGACCCTGAACGGCGCGTCCTACAACTCCACCACCGGCGTCACCACCGGCACCATCGAGAACATCGTCGCGGACATCACCGGCCCTGGTTGCATCGCGCAGGTCACGGGCACGGTCGACGCCACGTACACGAACGGCACGGCCGAGCTGCGGGTGCTGCCGAACTTCACGCTGCTCGTCGCGAGCGTGGACCCCAACGAGAACTGCTTCGGCCTGATCAACACGGGTGAGCACGCGTCGTTCGACGGCGTGTACGAGGTCGACCCGGCGCAGACCATCTCCATGCAGCCCTGATGAACGGATAGCTCAACGCGGATCGCCCGGTCGCAGCGGCCGGGCGATCCCGTCGACAGTAGGAGCCGACGGATGAAGCGGTCGCGGTCCGCGAGGACGGTCGCGGTGCTGGCGTGCGGGTTGAGCGTCGCGGTCGCGGGCCTGGTGGGCCCCGCCGCGGAGGCCGATCCGGTCACGCACCGGCAGACGTTCGACGTGGCCATCGGCTACGACTGCGCGTTCCCGGCGACCGTGCGGGTCACGGCGTCCGCACCCGTCCGGGCCAGGACGGGCCAGTCCATCCAGTTCACCGACGCCATGCTCACCCTGACCATGCCTCCCGCGGTCGTCACCGACCTCGGTGCGGTCACGGTCGGCGCGACCACCGACCTGGAGGTCGAGGCCGGCGGCGAACCCATCGGCTGGGTGGGCACGTCGCCCGACTATCCGGTGCCGGCCGAGGGTGAGCTTGTGCTCGACGTCCCGATCCAGGTACCGGAGGTGACCGCCACGAAGGCGGGCGACCTGGCCTTCACGGCGACCGACCTGTCGGTCGCGCTCGCGCCGAAGCTCGGCGACGGCACGCCCACGGATCCGGCGCTGGTACCGCTGCGCTGCACCCCGACGCAGGACGCCCTGATCGGGTCGGTCGCGGTGACCGGCGGATCCACCCCCGCGCCCGAGACACCGACGGAAGATCCCGTCGTCCCCGAGGACCCCGGCTTCACTCCGGAGGCGGTGGCCCTGGGACCGGTGCCACCGGAGTGCTTCAAACTCACGCTGCCACCCGGCCTTCCGCCGACCGGCTACACCCTGGGTGCGCCGCTCTGCGCGTACCTGACGGGATTCGCGAACGTCGCCAAGCTGAACGCCGCGGTGTTGCAGCCGCCCGGCATCATCAACCTCGCGGCCACGGCCTACAAGTTCAACTGTCCGATCCCACGGTGGGCCTGTCAGTTGGCGTGGGTGGAGCCGTCCTTCGAGGGGAAGCCGCAGCTACCGCCCGCGCCGTCGTCGTTCCTGCCGTTCGACTTCGTGCCGACCACCGGGAAGATGCAGCTGACCCAGGTCGGGCTCACGTCCGTGGAGCTGGAGGCCAAGATCACCCAGCCCTACGAGGGCGAGGCCGTGGCGACGGGCAGGATGATCGCCAGGGTGTCCGACGTGTCGGTCAACGGCGTGCCGCTCGACGTCGGGCCGAACTGCCGGACCAGTGTGCCGATCGACATCGTGCTCACCGCCAAGTACCCCACCTATTCGGTCACCGAGGGCGGTGTTCTCGACGGCGTCGTGACGATTCCGCCGTTCAGTGGCTGCGGGACCACCGAGGATCTTGATCCAGTGGTCTCGGGAATGGTTTCCGGCCCGGGAAACTACGTCAAGATGTTCCAAGGGAATGTGTGCACGATAACCACCGGTTTCCGGTGTCCACCGGTCATTCCCGAACCGAAGCGCTGAATCTTTCGAAACTTCCCGAAGCAAGGAGAACCGCCATGCGCGGAAGAAGAATCATGGGCGCGGTCCTGGCCGCCGTCATGGGGGCCGGCCTGCTGGCCGCTCCCGCCGCCGCGGCGGAGATGCCCGGCGGCTGGGCACCGTTGGACCGTTGCCCGGTCGACAACGCGTCGATGCTGGCGGCCGACGGCCGGACGGTGTCGGCGTCGTGCCTGGCGGCCGTGGCGGCGAGCGGTTCGATCAAACTCGGTGGCACCACGGTGACCACCGGCGGCACCGACCTGCAGTTGGGAGTACTGAACGCTTCCGGCGCGCTGACCACCGTGTCGCCGTCGGGTGGCGCACTGGCCGCCGATCGGGTGGCGATCCCAGGTGGACTGTTGGGACTGATGTGCCCCAGCAACATCCCGGTGATCTCGCAGATCTGCCAGGCCATCACGAACGGCGACCTGAACGCGGTGTACGCGACGGTCGAGCCGGCCGGTGAGCCGAGCGAGTTCAGCCTGGCGGCCGGACTCGGTGTGGGACAGCCGATCGTGCGGCTGCCGGTGAAGATCCGCCTGAGCAACCCGTTCCTCGGCTCGAACTGCTACATCGGCACGAACTCCAACCCGATCGTGCTGCGCCCGGCGAACCTGACCCGCCCGGCCAGGACCCTGGTGCGGTTCAACGAGGACGGCTCCCCGAACGCGACGGGTGTCATGGGCTACGCGGTGTCCAGCGGCGCGAGCCAGGGTGACAGCACGTTCGCGGTCCCCGGCGCGAGCGGTTGCGGGCTCGGCGGGCTGCTGAACTTCGCGGTGAACCTGAAGCAGGGCCTGCCGTCGCCGGCCGGCAACAACAGCATCGTGCTGGACAACGCGACCACGTACTTCGGTGGCTTCTTCAACCCGGGTTCCTTCACCCCGAACCAGGGCCAGCAGCTGTCGGCACGCTGGCACGCGGCGGCCAACTGAGCGAAGGGCCGGGGCGCTCGCCCCGGCCCACTCGTCTCAGCTGTCCGTGGCGAACTTGATGATCTGCAGGTAGTTCCCGTCGGGGTCGACGAACGTGCCGAAGCGGCCGGAGGGACGGTCCTCGGCGGGAACGAGCCAGTTCACCCCGGCGGCCCGCAGCTGCGCCTCGACCGCGTCGAAGTCGTCGACGTGGAAGTTGAGGATCATCCTGGTCGGCTCGTTGTTCTTGTCCTCGACGTCGTCGCGCTGGTCGATGACCAGGAGCAGGCCGCCGAAGTCCAACGGTCCGTCGCCCTCGTGTTCCGGGGCGAGGGCCTTGCGGTACCAGTCACGCATCTCGTCCGGCCGGGTGGTGCCGAGCAGGATGCTGCCCATCTTCGGGGTGGTCATTGCGGATCTCCTCGAGGTCGCTTCCGTGATGCAAGCAACCTAGCTTCGAGGCTTGCACCACGCAAGTACCCAGGTAGACTGGATCGTATGTTGGGGAAGACGTACGAGTCACAGGAGTGTTCGATCGCCCGCGCCCTCGAGCTGATCGGCGAACGATGGAGCCTGCTGATCGTCCGCGACGCGCTCTTCGGCGGAGCCACCCGCTACAGCGACTTCCAGCGCAACCTCGGAATCGCGACCAACGTCCTCAAGACCAGGCTCGACGGCTTCGTGGAAACCGGGATCATGCGGCGCCACAAGTACTCCGAGCAGCCCGAGCTGTACGAGTACCTGCTGACGGACAAGGGCCGCGCGCTGGCCCCGGCCCTGGTGGCCCTCACCCAGTGGGGCGACGAGTGGGCCACCGACGGCGACCCGCCGATCCACTACATCCACTCGGTGTGCGGCGCCGCCCTCACCCACCAGACGGTGTGCGCCCACTGCGGCCCCGTACCCGATCCGACGGAGATCCGAGCGGTGGTCCCTTAGGCCCGCCCGCCGAACTGCCAGGGGTGGACCTCGATATGGGCGTAGCGGTCGGCGGTGAGAACGGCCCGCGCGGCGTCCGGATCCGACGCCCGGACCAGCGCCGCCGTCCCCAGCCAGGTGGCGCCGTCGTCGGACAGCAGCGGGCCGTAGGCGATCAACTCGTCCTGGTCGGCCGGCATGACGTCCTCCTGCCCCGAGCCGAGACCGAGTACGAGGTACCGGTTGCCCTCGGTCCGGCCACCGGGGAACTCCCACATGGTGCGCCCCAATGTGTTGTGCCACCGGCGAAGCAGCACGTCCCGGTACACACCGGCCTGATAACCGGGCTCGTCGAAGGCGAACGCACGCGCGGCGGCAGGGTCGGCCAGGTCGACGATGTGGACACTGCCGGTGGGCGTGTCACCCTCGAGAGTCGGCCCGCGGGCGATCATCTCCGTGGCGTAGCGGTCCATGTAGGACCAGTGCTCTTCGAGCAACTCACCGCGCAGCGCCACAGAACCGGGCCGATCGCGGTGGTAGCAGAAGAACTCCATGGCGAGTGTCTACCACCGGTACCTGATCAGCCGCGCCGTCACGAGGTTCGCGAACACCTGCCTCGTCTGGGCCGCCGCATCGTCCGCCACGTTCCCGTCCTGGTCGACCGGGACCTGCCCGGACACCGCGACCATCCGTCCCTCGAACGCGACCGCGTGGCTGTAGCCGTTCGGCGCCGGCAATCCCGACGGATGCGGAAAGCGCTCCACGTCAGCGACGCACCCGGGGCGTCGGCAGCACCACGTCTCCCCGCGGTTCGGCGGGAGTCGCGCGCAACACGAGCTCCAGCTCGAACCGCTGCACGGGATCGTGGAGCAGGTCCCCGAGCGACATCTCCAGCTGACGCATGCGATAGCGGATCGTCTGCGGGTGGACGGCCAGTTGGGTCGCCATGTCCGGCACGCTGCCCCGGTTGTCGAGCCACGCGCGCAACGTCTCCAGCATCCGTTCGCGCTGCTTGTCCGTCAGTTCGCGCAGCGGCTCCAGCAGCCGGTCGGCCAGCGTGGCCAGCAACCGGTCGTCGGAGTGCACCAACACGGTCGACAGGTGCTGCTCGCAGCGGATCACCAGGTTGTCGTCGATCACGCCGTGCTGTGCGAGCGTCAACGCCTTGCGTGCCCACCGCAGCGCGTGCGGCAGCGAGTCGAGCGGCACCGGCGGGCCCACGGAGATCCGGCACTGCGGCAGCGCGGCCTGGATGGCGGCCATCCGCCCGTCGGTGACCTCACCGGGCACGAGCAGCCGGGGTTCGATGCCGTCGAGGTCGGCCAGCACGTCGGGGTCCAGCGTCGGTTTGCGCTGGTTGTGACCGGTGCCGGGCAGCGCCTGCACGGCGATCGGCGCGGCGCGCTCCGGCACCGGCCAGCCGATCAGCTGCGCCAGTTCGGCGATGGCTGCCCTCGGCGCGGGCGGGGACTGCAGGATCATGTCGAGCAGCCGGCGCCGCCAGGTCTCCAGCGCGCCGGCGGACGTGGCCTTGGCCTCGAGGTAGCCGTCGAGCGCCACCGAGGCGAGCTTGTCCATGTAGGCGAACAGGGCATCCGCGAGCTGCGACATCACGGTCGACGACAGACCGTTGCGCTTGCCCAGCCGCATCATCCGCCGCCACGCGACGCGCGCGCCGACCCGGTACGCGGCCTGCAGGTCGTCGAGGCTGCGGCCCTCGCGCATCTCGTGGTGGCCGAGCTTCGTGTGGACGTCGTAACACTTCTGCGCGGACGTGTCGGGGTTCGCGATCTGGTCGGTGAACAGGGTGATGGCGTGCTGCACGCCCGCCTTGATGGACTTGCCGTACGGACTGTCGAGGGGCCGCGCGTACGCCGGGATCTTCGCCCGGATCTCGTCCACGATCTCGGTTGCCACGCTCGCGAGCTCCGGACGAAGGATGTCGGCAAGCCTTCGCGGCAGGATGCCCCCGTCGAGTCGGTACTCGACCGTCATGTCAGCTCCCTCAGGTCGCCACCCCGCGTCGTCGAGTGGTGGCACTCGGCTTATCGACCCGCGGCGCCGAAATGTCACACCTGCACGGAACAAACTGACGGTTTGTGGTTGTGGTGACAACATCACCATTTGCCATGTGGCCGTGCGACAAAACCTTGCGTGACCACATTGCTCGATGGCAATATTGCCATTCATGAATACAGGGACGGTTCGGAAGCTCGACGACGGCCGCTTCGCACTGCGCTTCGAGCGGCGGTACCCCCACCCGGTGGACAGGGTCTGGCGCGCGCTCACCGAGGCCGGCGAGCTGCGGGCGTGGTTCGTGGAGATCCTCGACTACGAACGTTCGCGGCTGACGTTCGAACCGGGCGCCGACCTGGCTTTCGTGACGTCGTCGGGGGAGTCGGCCGGAAGCGGCCGGGTCGTCGCGTGCGAGCCGCCGGCCCTGCTCGAGTACACCTGGGACACCGAGACGCTGCGCTTCGAGCTGGCCGAGGACGGCGCCGGGACCGTGCTGGTGTTCACGAACATCGTGGACGACCGCGACACGGCGACCGCCGTGGAACCGGGCTGGGGCACCGGGCTCGACCGGCTCGGCGCGCTCCTGGACGGCCGGCATGCGCACCGCTGAGTCGATCTTCGAGGTGCTGGCCGAACCGAACCGGCGCCGCATCCTCGACCTGCTGCGCGAGCGCGATCGGACGGCCGGCGAGTTCGCTTCGCATCTGCCACTCGCGCAGCCGACGGTGTCCAAGCACCTGAAACTGCTGCGCGAGCGCGGACTCGTGGAGGTGCGGCAGGACGCGCAGCGGCGCGTCTACCGGCTGCGCGCCGAGCCGCTCGCCGAGCTGGACGCCTGGCTCACGCCCTACCGTCGTCACTGGGCTGGACGGCTCGAGGCGCTGGGACGCCATCTGGATGCCATGCCGGAGTGAGCATGGTAGAATCGAACAGGCGTTCGAGCTTTGGTCGCTGCCTCCCCGCAGCGCGATGTAGTCGTGTCGCGGTGGGGGGAGGTGTGCGCGGATGCCGGCGTTGGGTGTGTCGCTGGCCGCTTCCGGTGCGGTCGGAGTGGCCAGCGACCTCAACGCGTCGTCCCGCGTGCTCCCGGTCCACGGCGCGCTGGCCGGGCTGTTTCCCTCGGGCGGACTTCGGCGGGGCACCACGGTGGGAGTCCACGGCTCCACGTCACTGCTGCTGGCGTTGCTGGCCGCCCCCACGGCGGCGGGCTCGTGGGCGGCGGTGGTCGGCATGCCCGACCTGGGCGTGGTGGCCGCGGCCGAACTGGGCGTCGCGGTGAACCGACTGACGCTGGTCAACCATCCCGGCATGGAACCGGCGGTGGTAGTGGCAGCGCTGCTCGACGGTATGGACGTGGTGGCCGTGCGTCGTGGCCGCCTGACCGACGCCCACGCCCGCCGCCTGTCCGCCCGAGCGAGACACCGAGGCGCGGTCCTGCTCACGGTCGACCCCTGGCCGGGCGCGGACCTGGAACTACGCGGCGGCGAGTCAACGTGGCACGGCCTCCACGGCAACGGCGCCGGCTACCTGCAACACCGAGACCTCCAGATCCACACCCGTGGCAGAGGCACCGCCGCCCGCCCCCTGCAAGCGAACGTCCAACTCCCGGCCATCGGCGGCACGATCAGCACCCCGGCCCCTCAACAGCAGGTCCCCCTCCCACGCCCCGCAATGGCCCCCACCGCATGACCCGCCCGCTCCCGACCCACAAACCCCCAGCGCCCCGCACGCTCCGGTGGGCCCGCATGTCCCCGCCCGCATGTCGCCACCTCCCGCACGCATGTCCCCACCACCGGCACGCGAGATCGCGCTTCTCGCACGCGAGATCGCGCTTCCCGCACGCGAGATCGCGCTTCCCGCACGCGAGTTCGCGCTTCCCGCACGCGAGTTCGCGCTTCCCGCACGCGAGTTCGCGCTTCCCGCTCGCGTATCCGCTTCGGCCCACGAGCCGCGACAGCCCTTATGTCCCGCTTCGGCCCGCATGTGCTCATGTCTCGACTGCATGTCCCCATGTCCGGCTCGCATGTCCTCGCTTCCCGCACGCATGTCCCCGTCACCGGCACGCGAGATCGCGGTTCCCGATCTCGAGATCGCGCTTCTCGCACGCGAGTTCGCGGTTCCCGTCGCGTATCCCGCTCCGGATCGCATGTCTCCGCTCCCGACCGTATGTCCCGCTTCGGCCGCATGTCTCACGTGCGGACCGCGAGTTGCGCTTCCGGCACGTATGTCCCACTTCTCGACCGCGTGTTCGCGCCTCCAGTCGCGTCGACCGACTTCCGGAGATCGCCCACCTCGGGTGGGCGTCTCCGCTTCGGGCGCGACTGCCCGCTTCGGCCGGGCTGTCCTGTCTCCGGAGTGCGGAACGTCGGGCCGGCGTCGTCGCCTCGAGTGGTCGGCCTGGCGCGGCGGCGGGTCGACCGGCACGCCGCGCGAGCCAGGCCCGTTCCCTTGTCCCGCAACGGATCGGCCGTCAAGGTGCAAGAGACGATCACGATCGGCCAACCGTTCGGCGATCCAACTTGACGTGACCCATAATCGAACGTAGGTTCGAATCATGGACACCGGGCAGCCACCACGAATGCTGGTCGTGTGGTGCCCGGACTGGCCGGTGACCGCCGCCAGCGCGGCGGCCGATCTACTCCCCGGACGGCCCGTCGCGGTGGTCACCGGCAACCAGATCGTCGCCTCCTCCGCGCTGGCGCGGGCGGAGGGGGTGCGGCGCGGCATGCGCCGCCGCGAGGCGCAGGGCCGCTGCCCCGAACTCGTGGTTTTCGACGACGACCCGGTGCGCGACGCGCGGCTGTTCGAACCCGTGGCGGCCGCGGTGGAGGAGCTGGCGGTGGGCGTGGAGATCGTCCGCCCCGGTGTGGTGGCGGTCCCCGCCCGGGGCCCCGCCGGCTACTTCGGCGGCGAGGAGGAGGCGGCCGAGCGGCTGATCGACCAGGTGGCACGGCGCACGGGCGCCGAGTGCCAGGTGGGCATCGCCGACGGGTTGTTCGCCGCCATCCTCGCCGCGCGCCGCGGTGTGGTCGTCCCTCCCCAGAACAGCCCGGAGTTCCTCGCGCCCATGAGCGTGCGCGAGCTGCACCGCCCCGCCGAGGGCCACGAACGCGCCGAGCTGGTCGACCTGTTGCGCCGCTTGGGGTTGCGTAGTCTCGGCGCGTTCGCCGAGGTCCCCGAGCGCGACGTGTCCGCCCGCTTCGGTGGCGACGCCGTGGTCGCCCACCGGCTGGCCCGCGGCCAGCAGGAACGCCCGCCGTCGCGGCGCCGGCCACCGCCCGAACTGGAAGCCACCGAAAACCTCGACCCCCCGGTCGACCGGGTCGACGCGGCCGCGTTCGTCGCCAGGACCCTCGCCATGCGGCTCCACGCCGCCCTCGCCGCCCACGGCCTCGCCTGCACCCGCCTCGGCATCCACGCCCGCACGGCCGACGGCGAGGAACGCGACCGCGTCTGGCGCTGCGCCGAACCGCTCAGCCCCACGGGCATCGCCGACCGGGTCCGCTGGCAGCTCGACGGCTGGCTGCGCGGCGGCACCCTGTCGGCCGGCATCACCGTGCTCCGTCTCGACCCGATCGAGGTCATCGAGGGCACGTCACTGCAACTCGACCTGTGGCGCGGCGAGGGCAAGGCCGAACTCGACGAGCGTGCCGGCCGCGCCATGGTCCACGTCCAGGGGCTGCTCGGTCCCGACGCCGTGGTCACGCCGGTGCTCGGCGGCGGTCGCGACCCCGGCGAGCGCGTCCGGCTGGTCCCGTGGGGCGACGAGCGTTTGCCGCGCCACGACCCGAAAGCGGCCTGGCCGGGTGCCCTGCCGGCGCCGTCACCGGCCACGGTGTACCCGAAACCGTTGCCGGCCAAGGTGTTCGACGCGGCCGGGGCGCTCGTCGACATCACCGCCCGGTTCCGCCTCACCAGCGTCCCCGTGCAGGTCTCGGTGGCGGGCGCCCGCCCGCGTGCCGTGCGGGCGTGGGCCGGCCCGTGGGCCACCGACGTCCGGTGGTGGACCCAACCGTGCCGCCGCGCCCGGCTCCAAGTCCTGCTCGACCCGGAAGAAGAGAACACAAGCACCGCGCTGCTGCTCGTCCTGTCGGACCAGCGGTGGACGGTGGAAGGGATGTACGACTGATGCCAATGGAACCGTGTCGCGAATGCCGCACTCTCAACGGGAGCTGCCGGCAGTTCGTCATCGGCGCGCCGGATCCGGTGTGCATCGCCGGCTACCGGGTGTCGCAGCCACAATCCGACGACACCCTGGACATGCTCGACCTGCTCATCCCCGTGCCCCGGCGCTCACCAGAAAACATCCGAGTCCGGTAGAGCGGCTGTCTTTGCACACGACCCGCTTGGCCGCCGGCCGGACCTCAGGGGAACGTGACGCAACCCAGCCACAAGTACGTGCCGACCCGGAGCCCGACAACGCCAGGCGACCAACACTTTTAAATCCGGGGAGGCGGGATGGGTTGGGACAATCCGCCGGTCAGGTGGTCGGAGTTGGAGCGCATCCTCTCCGGCCGTCCCGAGCCGACGCAGCCGGGGCAGGGTGACGGCGGCGACAGTCCCGCGTGGACCAAACGCCGCGAGCGTTACCTGGCGCCGTCGGGCATGGAGTCGGCCGTGGTCACCGACTTCGGCGGCGGCGAGGAGCGGGTGCCGTACGCGGAGCTGCACTGCCACTCCAACTTCAGCTTCCTCGACGGCGCCAGCCACCCGGAGGAACTGGTGGAGGCGGCCGCGCTGCTCGGCCTCGACGCCATCGCCATCACCGACCACGACGGCATGTACGGCGTCGTGCGGTTCGCCGAGGCAGCCCGCGAACTCGGCGTCCGCACCGTGTTCGGCACCGAGCTGTCCCTCGGACTTTCCCAGCCACAGAACGGAATCGCCGACCCCGAGGGCGAGCACCTGCTGCTGCTCGCCACCGGCGCCGACGGCTACCGACGACTCTGCCGCACGGTCACGGCCGGCCAGCTCGCCCACGAGAGCGAGAAGGGCCGGCCCATCTACGACTTCGACCAGGTGGTGGCCGAGACCCGCGGCGAGGTGGTGGTGCTCACCGGCTGCCGCAAGGCGGCCGTGCGTCGCGCGCTCGTGCGGGAGGGGCCGGACGCGGCGTTCGTCGAGCTGAGCCGCCTGGTCGACGCGTTCGGCAAGGACCGGGTCTACGTCGAGCTGATCGACCACGGCCTGCCGCTCGACACCACCCACAACGACCAGCTGGCCGAGATGGCCCTCAACCTGGGCCTGGCGACCATCGCCAGCAACGCCGTGCACTACGCGCATCCCAACCGCGGCGACCTGGCCACCGCGCTCGCCGCCGTCCGCGCCCGTCGCGGTCTCGACGAGATGGACGGCTGGCTGCCGCCCGCGCCCACCGCGCACCTGCGTTCCGGCCAGGAGATGCTCGCCAGGTTCGCCCGCTATCCCGGCGCCGTGCAGCGCGCCGCGGTGCTCGGCATGGAGCTGGCGTTCGACCTGAAGCTGGTGGCGCCCAACCTGCCACCGTTCGAAATGGACGGACACACGGAGATCAGCCTGCTGCGCAAGCTCACCTACGAGGGCGCGGCCCGGCGTTACGGCTCGTTCAGCGAGAACCCCCGGGCCCACGCGCAGCTCGACCACGAGCTGCGCGTGATCGAGCAGCTCGGCTACCCGGGCTACTTCCTGATCGTCTGGGACATCGTGAACTTCTGCCGTACCAACAAGATCCTCTGCCAGGGCCGGGGTTCGGCGGCCAACTCGGCCGTCTGTTTCGCGCTCGGCATCACCAACGTCGACGCCGTCCGCTGGGAGCTGCTGTTCGAGCGCTTCCTCGCCCCGGCCCGCGACGGCCCGCCCGACATCGACATCGACATCGAGTCCGACCGCCGCGAGGAGGCCATCCAGTACGTCTACGAACGCTACGACCGCCGCCACGCCGCACAGGTGGCCAACGTGATCTCCTACCGCGCCAAGTCGGCCGTGCGGGACATGGCCGGCGCGCTCGGCTACTCCCCGGGCCAGCAGGACGCGTGGAGCAAACAGATCGACCGCTGGGCACCCGTCAAGTCCACAGTGGACGAGAACGACCACGAGATCCCCGTGGTGGTGCTCGAACTCGCCGGGCAGCTCGAGGGTTTCCCGCGCCACCTGGGCATCCACTCGGGCGGCATGGTGATCTGTGACGTGCCGGTCAGCGAGGTCGTCCCCGTCGAACGCGCCAGGATGGACAAGCGCACGGTGCTGCAGTGGGACAAGGACGACTGCGCGGCCGTCGGCCTGGTCAAGTTCGACATGCTCGGCCTCGGCATGCTCTCCGCGCTGCACTACATGATCGACCTGGTGGAGGAACACCACGGCGTGGCCGTGGAGATGGGGGAGCTGAACCTCAGCGACGAGAACGTCTACGACATGCTCTGCCGTGCCGACGCGGTCGGGGTGTTCCAGGTGGAGAGCCGGGCCCAGCTGGCCACGTTGCCGCGCCTGCGTCCGCGCGAGTTCTACGACCTGGTGGTCGAGGTGGCGCTCATCCGGCCGGGCCCGATCCAGGGCGGCTCGGTGCACCCGTACATCCGGCGCCGCAACGACAAGGAGAAGATCACCTACGACCATCCGTTGCTGGCCAAGGCGTTGAAGAAGACGCTCGGCGTCCCGCTGTTCCAGGAACAGCTGATGCAGATGGCGGTCGACGTCGCCGACTTCAGCCCGGGCGAGGCCGACGAGCTGCGCCGGGCCATGGGCGCCAAGCGGTCGACGCAGCGCATGGAACGGCTGCGTGAACGGTTCTACGAAGGCGCCGCCGGCCACGGCATCGACCGCGACCTGGCCGGGCGGATCTACGAGAAGCTCATGGCGTTCGCCAACTTCGGCTTCCCCGAGAGTCACGCGCTGAGCTTCGCGTACCTGGTGTTCGCGAGCGCGTGGTTCAAGCTCTACTACCCGGCAGCGTTCTGCGCGGCGCTGATTCGGGCCCAGCCCATGGGTTTCTACTCGCCGCAGTCGCTGGTGGCCGACGCACGCCGCCACGGGGTGACCGTGCGCGGTCCCGACATCAACGCGAGCCTGCCCCACGCCACCCTCGAGCCGGTCCGCGCGGGGGAGACCGAACAGGCCGTCCGGCTGGGGCTCGGCGCCGTCCGCCTGATCGGCGACGACCTCGCCGAGACGATCGTCGCGGCGCGGGGCGAAACGCCGTTCCGCGACATGGTCGACCTCGCCAGACGGACCCAGCTGACCAGGGCACAGCTCGAGGCGTTGGCCACGGCGGGCGCGTTCACCACGTTGGGTGTGCGGCGGCGCGAGGCGTTGTGGGCGGCGGGCGCGGTGGCCGGCGAGCGGCCCGACCGACTACCGGGCACCACGGTCGGCGCCCACGCCCCGGCGCTGCCCGGCATGAGTCCGTTGGAGTTGGCGGTGGCCGACGTGTGGGCCACGGGCCTGTCGCCCGACAGCTTCCCCACCCAGTTCGTCCGTGAATGGCTGACCGAGCAAGGAGTGGTGCCGATCGACCAACTGTCCACAGTGGACGACAAGACGCGCGTGGTGGTCGGCGGCGCGGTCACCCACCGGCAGCGCCCGCAGACGGCCGGCGGGATCACGTTCCTCAACCTGGAGGACGAGACGGGCATGGTGAACGTGGTCTGCTCCACGGGACTGTGGGCCCGCTACAGCAGGGTCGCGCGCAACTCCCCGGCGCTGCTGGTGCGTGGTCTGCTGGAGAAGGTGGAGGGTGTCATCAGCGTGCAGGCCGACCACCTCGAACATCTCGATCTGAGCATTCCCGCGAAGTCACGCGACTTTCGTTGACCGTACGTCGACCGGCTGTGCGCCTCGAAGAGACTGTCGTGGTCGTTCCCTAGAGTGCGGGCATGACCGAAAACGGCGAGGACTACAGCGACGCCAACCTCTCGAACCAGGTGTGGGAGCAGCGCGCGTTCGAGAACTGCTCGTTCGTCGACGCGGATCTGCGTGGCCTCGTCACCAAGGGCTGCACGTTCGACAAGTGCGACTTCAGCCGCGCCGATCTCGGGGAGTCCAAGCACTCGGCCAGTGCCTTCCGGTCGTGCACCTTCAACCGCACCAACCTGATGCACAGCACGTTCGCGGGCAGCAGCCTGCTGGGCTCGATGTTCTACGAGTGCCGCTTCCGGCCGTGGAAGGTCACGGAGACCGACCTGACCCTGGTGAGCCTGGCGGGCGCCAACCTCCGCAGGACGCCGCTGGCCGGCCTACGCCTCCGAGAGGCCAACCTGACCGACGCCGACCTGCGTGAGAGCGACCTCCAGGGCACCGACCTCCGCGGCGCCCGCCTGCAGAGCACCAAACTGGCCGACGCCGACCTACGAGGCGCCCAACTGGACGCGAACGGCTTCACACAGGCAAACCTGGCAGGCGCGCGGGTGGACCTGGAGATGGCGGTCGCCTTCGCCGCCGCCCACGGCCTGAAAATCGGCTAGGCCCCGCATGATGACCAGTCCCGTCGCGCATGATGACCACTTCGGTCGCGCGTGATGACCAGTCTCGCCGCGCAATGGTCACCATCCACAGCCGGAATGGACATCATGGCCAACCGGAGTGGTCATCATGCGGGCTGCGTGGGTGCCGGAAGCCGGCACCCACGCAGACGTTCAGCTCGGGCGTTCGCGGCCGGGGACCTCCACCAGGTGACCGTGGGCCACCAGGTCGGCCACCGCGTCCGGTAGCAGGTAGGCGGTGCCGCCGCCCGGCTGCTCGAACCACGGAATGGCAGCGCCCGTCAGTGCCTGGATCGGTTGGCGCACCCGGTACACGTGGTACGGCCGCTCCACCCATTCCGGCACCAGCGACCGCTCCTGGAACGGCGTGCTGACGGCGTACACCAGGTTGCCGTCGTCGTCGCCGAAGCGGTCGATCTCCGTGCCCGGCTCCAGGTCGATCACGCGCTTGCCGCGGAACAGCGTCAGCGGCGGTTCCCCCGGCAGCGGCGCGATCGGCCACTCGGCACCCGGCGTGGCCGCGGCCCTCGGGAGCGGCTGCAGGGCCGTGGTGACCTGGCCCGGCGAGTCGGGATGACGCTCCGCCGGCTGCGTGACCATCGTGGCCGGCAGCGACACCGGCGCACGCTGTGGCACCGGCGACCGTGGCGGCGCGGGTGGCTCGTAGTCCTCGTAACCTTCGTCGGGGTCGGTGTGCGACTCCTCGAAGGCGTTGGTGAACGGCTCACCGAACGGCGGGTCGTCGTACGACGGCTCAGCGGGAGGCGGCGGCGGTGTGGGCGCGGGCGCCGGAACCGGAGCCGGCACACCGTTCTGCCGGGCGTTGTTGGGCTCCCGGCCACCGTCGAGCAGCAGCTTGCCCAGCAGGAACGCCGACGCGTCGGACACGTCCTCGAACATGGCGGGCGCCACGAACGCGCGGTCGTAGAACCCGACCCGCCAGCCTTCCTCCGTCTGCTCCATCGTCCACGCCCGTCCGGCGGGCGGGCCGATCCGGAACGCCGACTCCGGCACCCCGAGATCCGCGAGCCGGGCCCGCAGCTGCTCGACCGAGCGCCCGGGCGGACCCTGCGACGGCAGCGCGGCAGGCGGCGGACCACCGGCCGGCCGCGGCGGCGGACCAGCCGGACCACCGGGGCCAGGGCCACCAGGCCCCGGACCAGGAGGCGGCACGGACATGGCCCGCGTCGGCGCAGGCACCGGAGGTCTCGGAGGGCCACCAGGACCACCAGGCCCCGGAGGCGGACCGAGGAAGAGCGCGGCCGCCGAGCGGGTCGCCTCGTCCACGTTCGGCAGCTGGAACCGCATCCGCTGGATGTGGTCGATCAGGTCGGTCTCCGGCGAGATGTCGTGCTCACGCAGGTAGTAGTTCACGGCGGCCGGCCAGATCCACACCCCGTCGGTGTGGAACGCGACCGGCACGGACTGCCGGGCCTCCGGATCGAGCCGGTCGACGTCGTAGCCACGGGCCGGGCCCACGATCGGCGCGCCGTCCAGGTAGTCCAGCAGGTCGGCGATGTCCTCCTCGGCCACGTGCGGCCGGTTCACCGACGGACGGCCGTCCTCGCCGGGCCCGTCGAAGATCCGGGCCACCCGGAACCGAGGCCCACCAGGACCACCAGGACCGCCCGGCCCGCCAGGACCGGGTCCGGGGCCAGGAGGCGGTGGCGCGGTCGCCAGCCGACGCCGCAGCCACTCGGGCACGTTGTCCTCGGAACGCGGGAACAGCCGCATGTCGTCCGGATACGCCTGCGGAGGCGGCGGCATGTCCCAGACCGGTTCCTCCCGGTCGTACTCCAGGTTGTAACTGGAGGGGTGATCGAGCCGGTACCGCGCGTTGTACCAGGTGCCACGGCCTTCGCGGTACATGCCGCCACGCAGTCTGGCGAAGTGTCCCTGCAGGTCAGCTGGCATGGTCCACGACTCGACGGCGCCGTCGGAGAAGACGACCTGAGCGGTCGACTCCGCGTAGCGGCCGACTGCGCGGTAGTCGACGGTGAGCTGTTCCCAGTCCTCGGGGGCGACGCGCAGCATCGCCAACCCGATCTGCTTGACCAGGGCGTCTTGCTCCGTCGGTGTTAGCTGGGTCGGTTGAGCCACGATGACATCTTCCCTTGTCCGTCGGTTGGCGGCACAGCCTGCTCTCTACCTCGTACGGGGGAGGCGCCGCAAGGACGACGGAACGTATCGGCAAGTATCTCGATACGTGACCGATCAACCATCCCTGAAACTGCGGGTCGCGGGCGCCGCGCTGGCCGCGGTCGGTGGGGTCACACTGGCCGTTCAGGGCCGCGTGAACGGACAACTCGGACAGCGAATCGGCGACGGTGTGGTCGCGGCGGTCGTGTCGTTCGGTATCGGTTCCGTGCTGCTCCTGGCCTCGTTGCCCCTCCTGCCCAAGGCCCGCGCGGGCCTGCGCAGGCTCCGTCAGGCCGTCCGCGACCGCGAGCTGCGCCCGTGGCAGTGCCTGGGCGGCGCGTCCGGCGCTTTCATGGTCACCACCCAGGGCCTCACGGTCTCGATTCTCGGTGTGGCGGTTTTCACGGTCGCGGTGGTCGCCGGACAGGTCGTGGCGAGCCTGCCGGTCGATCGCGCCGGTCTCGGTCCGGCCGGCCCACAGAAGGTCACGCCACTGCGGGTGGTCGGCGCGGCACTCGCCGTGGTCGCCGTGGTGATCTCCGTGTCCGGGCACCCGGCGATCGCCGATCCCGGCGGGCTCTGGTGGGCCGTGCTGCCCGCGGTGGCCGGCGTGGCGATGGCGTGGCAGTTGGCGGTGAACGGGCGGGTCCGGGTGGCGGCGGCGGACGTGGTGGTGCCGACGCTCGTCAACTTCCTGGTGGGCACCACCGTGCTCGTGCTGGCCACGGCCGTCACGCTGCTGGCGCGCGGTCTGCCCGAGGCCCTGCCCGGCGACTGGTGGCTCTACTTCGGCGGACCCCTGGGCATCTGCACGGTCATGACCGCCGTGACGGCCGTGCGGTGGACCGGCGTGCTGCTGCTCGGCCTGAGTTCGGTGGCCGGTCAGTTGGTCGGCGCGGTGCTGCTCGACCTGACGGCCGACCAACTCTCGGTCACGACCGTCGTCGGCGCGGCCGTCATCATGGTCGCCGTCGGCATGGCCGCCGTGCCGGACAGAAAGTCGATGAGAGGATGACGTCCGTGACCGCGACGATCCTGGACGGCAAGGCCACCCGCGAGGCCATCTTCGACGACCTGCGTGCCCGCGTCGGCGCGCTCGCCGAGCACGGGATCACTCCCGGCCTCGCCACGGTGCTCGTCGGCGACGACCCCGGCTCCCACTCCTACGTGCGCGGCAAGCACAACGCGTGCGCCAAGGTCGGCATCACCTCCATCAGGCGCGACCTGCCGGCCGACACCACGCAGGCCGAGCTGGACGCCGTCATCGACGAGCTGAACGCCGACCCCGCCTGCACCGGCTACCTCATCCAGCTGCCGCTGCCCGGCCACCTGAACTCCGGCGCCGCGCTCGAGCGCGTCGACCCGGCCAAGGACTCCGACGGCCTGCACCCCACCAACCTCGGCAGGCTCGTCCTCGGCGAGACCGGCCCGCTGCCGTGCACGCCGCTGGGCATCGTGGAGTTGCTGCGCCGATACGACATCCCGATCGCCGGCGCGCACGCCACGGTCGTCGGCCGCGGCGTGACGGTCGGCCGGCCGCTCGGCCTGCTGCTGACCAGGCGCAGCGAGAACGCCACCGTGACGCTCTGCCACACGGGCACCAAGGACCTGGCCGCCGAGGTTCGCCGGGCCGACATCGTGGTGGCCGCCGCCGGCAACGCCGCGCTGATCACGCCGGACATGGTCAAGCCGGGCGCCGCGGTCTTCGACGTCGGCATCACCCGCACCGACCAGGGCCTGGTGGGCGACGTGCACCCGGACGTGCGCGAGGTGGCCGGCTGGCTGGCCCCCATGCCGGGCGGCGTGGGCCCCATGACGGTGGCGATGCTGCTGACGAACACGGTGCTGGCGGCGGAGCGGAGCGTGGCGTGACCACTCCGCACCGGCGCCGCCACCCCGTCCTCGCGCACCTGCCGTTCGGCATGGTGCTGGGCGTGGTGGCGCTCGGACTGCTGCGGATCATCTCGTACCACTGGCGACAGGGCACGGTGCTCATCGGCGCGGCGTTGTTCCTGGCAGCGGCGCTACGGGCCCTGCTGAGCCACGATCAGGCCGGCCTGATCGCGATCCGCGGCCGGGGCGTGGATGTGTTGACCTACTCGGCGTTCGGCCTCTGCATGATCGCCGTGGCCATGACCATCGAGGGCGGCCCGCTCGACTGAGCGAAGCTGAGGACCGGGCCAGCCGGATCCTTGGAATCCCGCACCAGCAACGCGGCCGGCAGGTGGGCTAGCTCGACGCAGTTCTCGTCGGCCGCACTGAAGCTGCTCTTGCGCCACGTGGGTGAACAGTCGGTCAAGTGCTACTCCAAGGTTGCAGCCATTTCGGCTACCAACCTTACCGAGTTCTCCTCGCTCATAGCCAAGCTCAGCAACTCCACGATCGTCCGGTCGTAGACCGCGACCTCGCTGCGATCCTCCAGGAAAAGGCTGGAAGTTCGATTGGCGAGGAACACCACGCTGGGGCGGTCGTCGAAACGCAGGCGCAGGAACGGCCCATTCAATCCCGGGTGACCGCCGATCGCCGTTGGCACCACCCGCAGGGTCACGTTCGGTCGCTCCGCCACCTCAACCAGGTAGCGCAGTTGATCGCGCATCACCTCGCGGCCGCCGACAAGGTTGCGCATGGCCGATTCCGCGACGATCGCGACCATGCTCGGGGCGTTGGGCTTGCGCAGCGTCGCCTGCCGGTGGATTCGGCCGGCCACTCGCTCGCCGATCGCCGCCTCATCCTCGAACAGCCCGACCTCGCGGAAAATCGCCTGGGCGTAGGGCACGGTCTGCAACAGACCCGGCATTACGAGAGGCTCGAAGTCGACCAGTGCGGTAGCTCGAGACTCCAGGATCTTCAGCGCGGCAAATCCGGCCTCGAAAGTGCCTTGCCGCTGCCAGAGGCCCGGCTGGGTGGCCCGCTTGGCGAGCGCGATCATCTCCAGTCGCTCCTCGCCGGTGACCCCGTAGACCACCATCAGCGAGGCCACGTCCTCCGGACTGGCCGACCGCTTGCCGGTCTCCATCCGGGAGAGGTGCGAGTAGCTGATCCCTATCCGCTCGACCGTCTGGGCCAGCGTCAGTCCCGCAGCGTCCCGCAGGCGCCGTAGCTCCTCGCCGAGGACCTCGATTCGAACCGTGGACTCCGGTTCCTGCAACGTCATGGTCATTCCTGATGCCCCTCGCGCGTGGTGATGGCGTCAATCATGCCGCGTTGACCAGGCGAAACCAGCCAATCGGGACAAGACCACTCAAAGGGTGGCGGGTTTGCGATCCCGGCAATCGGGCCGGGAGAATCCGGCCATGGGGGAAGTCCGAGACCTGAACGGACGCCGGTGGCTGGTCCGCCGCACGTTCGCGCCCTGGTGGCGTTTTCTCCGGCCGCTCACGCTGTTTCAGAAGGACCGGCCGATGCGCCGTAGTCCGGAGCCGGTCCGTCGCGAGCCACCGCCCGAGAAGCCGATGTCGTGGTGGCAGGAAGTCGCGATGGGGATCCTGGGGCCACCGGTGCTCGTCGCCCTCGCGACGGTGTTCCTCGTGGGTTCACCTCTGGAGCTGGCGGCAGCGGGCCTGGCCGGCGGCCCCCTGTACGTCCTGCGCTCGCTCGGGCTGGTCCGCCACCGCATCGACGTCATGGGCCTGGAGGGCAGCGACGTCCGGTCGCTGAGCGTGGTGCTGGTGAAGGGCACCCGCCGGGACGCCGACGCCATGGTGGCCCGCCTCAGCGCCCGGCTGGCCGAGTCGGACACCCTCGATCTGGGCGTCCCGGTCCACGCGCACGAGAGCTACTGGGACTGACCCGCACCTTTTCGGCACCTTCGCCGCTACCACCGGCAGCGGCCGGCGCCCGAAGCGAGAATCACGGACGTGGATGTGTTCGCCCGTGATCTCAAGGGCCGCGAGTGGGTGGTTCGACGCACCTTCGCGCCCTGGTGGCGGGTGGTGCAGCCGGGTGTCATCCTCGGCGCCGACCGCAGGCGGCGTCGACCGCTCCCGTCCATCCCCGAGTTCCGGGCAAGCAGCAAGGAGCGGGCCGGCGCGGGGACCATCGTCGCCGGTGTGGTGTTCTTCATCCTCGCCCTGCCCGAGCTGATCATGCACGTGATCTTCTACGTCCTCGCCTGGCCGTTCGTGCTTCTCGAACTGGTGGCCATGGGACTGGCCGGCTTCGGGCTCGCCGTGCTGCGCACCTTCCGGCTGGTCCGCCACCGGATCGACCTGCTCGGCGTCGAGGACGGCGACCTCCGCTCTCTCACCGTCCTGCTCGTCCGGGGCGGCCGCCGTCACACGAACGCGCTGGCCCAGGGCATCGCCGCCACCATCGCCGAGTCGGACCGCATTTACGCCACCAAGCAACTGCCCGGGACCGTCACGGTCGTCTCCCGGTTCGGGTACTGGGAATGAACGTCACCCGGTGACTCTGGCAACGCCGAGGCCGCTCGCGACCGACGGCTTGCTAGCCTCCGAACACCGTTTCATCGTCGTTCGGGAGGGATCTTCCCCGTGGCAAGCAAGGCAGCCGTCAAGGTCACCGTCACCGGTGCCGCCGGCCAGATCGGCTACGCACTGCTGTTCCGTATCGCATCCGGACAGCTCCTCGGCCCGGACACCCCGGTCCGCCTGAGCCTGCTGGAGATCCCGCCGGCGCTGAAGGCCGCCGAGGGCACCGCCATGGAACTCGACGACTGCGCGTTCCCGCTGCTCGCCGGCATCGACATCACCGACGACGCCAAGCGCGCGTTCGACGGCGTGAACGTCGCCATGCTGGTCGGCGCCCGCCCCCGCACCAAGGGCATGGAGCGCGGCGACCTGCTCGAGGCCAACGGCGGCATCTTCAAGCCCCAGGGCGAGGCCATCAACGCCGGCGCGGCCGACGACGTGCGCGTGCTGGTGGTCGGCAACCCGGCCAACACGAACGCCCTGATCGCGAAGTCCCACGCCCCCGACGTGCCGGCCGAGCGCTTCACGGCCATGACCCGCCTCGACCACAACCGCGCGCTGAGCCAGCTCGCCGCGAAGCTGGGCGTTGCCGTCACCGACATCTCGAAGATGACCATCTGGGGCAACCACTCGGCCACCCAGTACCCCGACCTGTTCCACGCGGAGGTCGGCGGCCAGACCGCGGCCGCCGCCGTGAACGACGACGCCTGGCTGCGTGACACGTTCATCCCGACGGTCGCCAAGCGCGGCGCGGCGATCATCGAGGCGCGGGGCGCGTCGTCGGCCGCGTCGGCCGCCAACGCCGCCATCGACCACGTCCACGACTGGGTCAACGGCACCGACTGGACGTCCATGGCCGTGGTCTCCGACGGCTCCTACGGGGTGCCCGAGGGCCTGATCTCCTCGTTCCCCGTGCGCTGCGCGGACGGCAAGTGGGAGATCATCCAGGGCCTCGACATCGACGACTTCTCCCGCGAGCGGATCGACGCGTCGGTCGGCGAGCTGGCCGAGGAGCGCGACGCCGTCAAGGGTCTCGGCCTTATCTAAATCCGCAGGTCAGGCGTTACCGGTGTGGCGCCGGTAACACCGGATAGCGTGAACCTGACCCGCACCTGCATCACGGAAGCCCTCTGCCTACATCTCACCCTCGACCGACCCACACCCAGTGGCGGATCGAGGAGGAGGACCAGATGACTACCGAAGCCATTCACGCCGAGCTGGTCGCGCTGTACGACGGCACCACACCGGTACGTTCGCGCTGGTCCTTCCGTGCGGACCAGCCGTTCACCGTGACGGCCGCGTTCCAGACCGATCGCGACCGCTGGGTCGAGTGGGTGTTCTCCCGCGAGCTGCTGGTCGAGGGCCTGGACGGCCCGGCCGGCGTCGGCGACGTGCGGATGCGCCCCGAGGCCGAGCGTGGCCTGACCATGCTCGTGGTGGAGATCGAGTCGCCGGAGGGCTACGCGAAGCTCGAGCTGGACCACGAGGGCGTCGCGGGGTTCCTGAACGGCACCGAACAGCTGGTGCCGCTCGGCGAGGAGGACGCGCACTTCGACGTGGACGCGTTGATCGCCGAACTCACCCGAGTCTGACCGGGCGCGGTCTGCCGAACGGCGCCTTCCCCGCCTGGACGCGGGGAGGCGCCGTTCGATTTTCTCTCTACGCTGGCGGGAATGGGGAAGACGAGTCGCTCGTGGCCATCGGGTAGCGCACCAGGTAGGCGGCGCACCGTCCTACCGCGTACCTCGATGATCTCGACAAGCTGGTCCGGTTTCCCACCTTGCGACCGTGCACGTGAAGCCGGTCGCCTACTGCGGCTTGCATGCGCCCTACCTCCGCTGCACCCGGGTAGCTCGGGTAGGCTGTTGCGAGATCTCGGAGTTTCGAACGGACCGAGGGGGCTGCGGCGAGCTGGTGCTGCGCCGCGACGGGGACCGACCACGAGATCATCGCCAACGGAACTTTTCTCATGGACACGCGCAACGGCGAGTCCGAGCGGCTTCTTGTGCGGGTCGCGGCCGACCGGATGCCGGCGGGCGGAACGCTGCTGCTCGGCGGCCTGGGCGTCGGGTTCTCGCTCCGCGCGGCGCTGGACCACCCGAGGGTCGGCGACGTGGTGGTGGTCGAGCGCGAGGCCGCGGTGATCGAGTGGAATCACGGCGAGTTGGCGGCCCACCACGGTGACGCGTTGTCCGATCCCCGAGTGCGGTGCGTGGCGGTCGATCTCCTGACCTGGTTGCCGGGTGCCGGTCCGTTCGCGGCCATCTGCCTGGACATCGACAACGGTCCCGAGTGGACGGTCGACGACGGCAACGCGGCGCTGTACGGATCGTCCGGTCTCGACCTGCTCGCCGCCGCACTCGCGCCCGGCGGGGTGTTGGCCGTGTGGAGCGCCGGCGCGGCGCCCGCGTTCGAGACCGCACTCGCGAAGCGCTTCCCGGTGACGGAAAATCTCGCGATTCCGGTACCCAGAGGTGAACCGGACCGGGTGTTCCTGGCAGGCGAGTGGTGATCGTTCGCCCGTTCGGCGCAACCGCTCTACCTGCGAACACCGGTGATCTGATCGAGATCCAGGGCGAGTAACTCGGCGCGGCTCCAGCGCGACATCCGGGGTATCAGACCGTGGAGGTGCGCGCCGATGCTGCGACGTCGACCGCGCCGGGTGGCGCTCGGGTGGCTCCGCCATCCCGCGACCGGCTGGCTCTTCCTCGCCACCCTCTATCTCGCCGCCACAGTGATCAACGCGTTGCTCGCCATCAGCATGTCCGCCGTGTGGCCCGCGCTGATCGCGCTGGTGCTGGCCGCGATCGCGACCGTCTGCGCGACCTCCGGCTTCCGAACCCTGCGGCCGCCGTCTCCCACGGACACCGCGCCGCACGCTGGATCACTTGCGCCGGGCGATACCGAGGTTTCACCTGAAAGAAGTAATTCCGAGAGATCCGCGAGTAACCCGCCTATGCCACCGTATGTCTCCTAGACCGAACGGGTGACTTTCCCAAGTCGGTCGGCCGATGGTCAATCCGATTCAGACTCGTGCTACCAGCGCAAGTGCAGATGCACGGGCGTTTTCCGGTGCGTCACCCGGTCCGGCGCCGCGTTTACCGAGTCTTCAACCCTCGCTAGGCTTGGCCGGTCCACTCGAAGTTGAGCCGGTTGTGAGGTTGCGATGTCCGAGACCGCGTCCAGGTACGAGGCGCCGAGCATGGTGCCCGTCGGTGTCGACCCGAACAGGGCGAGTATCGCCCGGGTCTACGACGCGTTCCTGGGCGGCAAGGACAACTACGCGATCGACCGCGAGGTTTTCGAGCGGGTGCGCTCGGTCGCGCCGGAGGCACAGGACCTCGCGTGGTCCAACCGCAACTTCCTCACCAGGGCCGTGCGATTCCTCGCCGACCAGGGTGGCATTCGGCAGTTCCTCGACTGCGGTTCCGGTCTGCCGACCGCGGAGAACACGCACCAGATCGCGCAGCGCATCGACCCCGAAGCGCGCGTCGTCTATGTCGACAACGACCCCGTGGTGATCGCACACGGCGAGGCGTTGTTGGAGGACAACGATTTCACGCATTTCGTGCCGGCGGATATTTTCGAACCGCAGCAGGTGCTGCAGAACGAGAACGTGCGCAAGCACATCAACTTCTCCGAACCGCTGGCATTGCTGCACGTCGGAACACTGCACCACTACACGGCCGAGAACGGCCGCGAACTGATGCAGGAGTACATCGACGCGCTGCCGTCCGGCAGTTTCGTCGCCATCTCCCACTTCCTCGACCCGGAGACTCCCGAACTCAGCCCGCTGGCCGTTCGCATGGAGGACGTCTTCATCCACAGCCCCATGGGTTCCGGCCGGTTCCGCACGAAGGAGAAGCTGCGGGAGTTCATGCCGGGACTGGAGATCATCCCGCCCGGGCCGGGCAAGCCGGGTGACTTCGACCTGTCGGACATGTGGTGGCCGGACGGCCCGCGCCTGCGTCCGCTGAGCCAGGTCGAGCAGTGCAGCGCGGCCGCCGTGGGGCGCAAGCCGTAAGTTCTACGCATGGTCGCTTCACCCACTTTCGTCGACCTGCTCGACGACGCCGCACTGCTGTCGCTGGAACACCAGATCCACCTCTCGGAAGTGCTCGGCGAGCACTCCTGGGAGGCGGACCTGGCGGAGCCGAGGTTCGCCTTCACGGGCGAGCACCCGTTGCGCTGCACCGCTGTCCACCTGTTGGGCAGTGCGGCGCCGGGCCCGCGGTCGTGGCTGTGGGGCTGGGCCAACCCGGCCGGCTACAAGCAGGAGATCCTGGCACTGGGCGCGCAGGTGCGGGCCTTCGGCGAACAGCACGGAATCCGTGAACTGGCGTCCGCGGAGGTTCCGTTCGACGCGCTGCCCGGCAGCCCGGAGGACCCGGCGTTGGTGGCGGCCCTGATGACGGAGGCGACCAAGGCCATCACCGGCCGCTACACGTCGTACAGCGGCCCGGTCGGCGGCGGCACGCGAGCGGCCTTCATCGTGGAACATCCGGAGTTCGGGCTCCCCGCACCGGCGGGCCCCCGCGTGATGCGAGTGCTGCAACAGTCCCTGACGGACCTGCGCCTGACCGACCACCGCCGGGCGTTCCACGCATACGGCACTCGGCGCGGCCTGACGACGGAGTTCGTCGGCCCACAGCTACACCTTTCGGCTCCGACGGTGTCAGCGAAGGTGGACTTCGACGAGCACGGCCGAGTGTCGAACATCGCCGGCTCCATGGGCTGACCCCCGCGAGTCTCCCCCGCAGGACGTGCGAGTTGGCGGTTCATGAAACGGCAACTCGCGTGGGCCCGCGCACGAGTGCTCCGGGTGAGGCGACCTTGCCGGTCGAAGACGGCGACACCATCAGCAGTCCGGCGAGTCCCACGTTCGCACTCGGCGAGTCCCACGTTCAGTCCGCGCGAGTCCCCTTCTCGGGACACACGAGTTGGCGGTTCACGACCCGCAGACTGGTTCGCGAACCGCCGACTCGTGTGTCTTGCGAGGGGGACTCGCGGTGGTTGAACGTGGGACTCGCGGGTGGTGAACGTGGGACTCGCCGGGGTCTTACGGGGTTCAGGCCGGGAGGTCGGACAGGGTGTTCAGCAGAGCGGCAAGCGCGCCCGTGAACGAGTGGCCCGGTGCGGCGCCGTAGCCCACCACCAGACCGCCCGGATGCGGGCCCGAGCTGATCCACTGCGTGGCCAGCGTCGTGATCCCCAGCGAATGCCGCCGAGCCGCCGCCGGCACCGCCGCCTCGGCCGCCGGCGACAACGGCACCACCAGATGCAGACCCGCCGAGATCCCTTGCGGCGTCAGGTGTTTCGGCAGAGCGGCCACCAGTCGGTCCCGCCGTGACCGGTACTCCGTCCGACAGCGGCGCACGTGTCGGTCGTATGCCCCGGAGCCGATCAGGTCCGCCAGCGCCAGCTGGTCGAGCACCGGCGGAACAGCCCCGCTCGCCGTCAGCGCCGCGACCACCGGATCCACCAGCGCGCGCGGCAGGACCAGCCACCCGAGCCGCAGCGCCGGCGAGAGCGTCTTGCTGGTGGTCCCGGCGTAGATCACCCGCTCGGGCGCCAGCGCCTGCAGCGCCCCCACCTGTTGGCGGTCGAAGCGGAACTCGCCGTCGTAGTCGTCCTCGACCACCAGGGCCTCCGACGAGATGAGCGCCGTGCGCCGCGAAGGCGCCATCGTCACGCCGAGAGGCGCCTGGTGCGCGGGAGTCACCACCACGGCCGGACTGGACAGCGAAGCCACCTCGAGACCGTCGCCGTCCACCGCCACGCCGACCACCCGCTGGCCCGCCAGCGCGGCCAGGCCACGGAACTGGTGGTACGACGGGTCCTCGAACGCCATCTCGCCAACGCCCAGTTCGAGCAGAGCCCGGCTGACCGCGGTGATCGCGTGGCTGTACCCCGCGCAGATCACCAGCCGCGCCGGGTCGGCCAGCACCCCGCGGCTGCGTCCGAGGTACGCCGACAGCGCGGTCCGCAACGCCGCCTCGCCACGCGGATCGCCGTAACCGAACGTGTCGTTGGTCGTGTCGTGCAGCACCCGTCGGGTCGCCGCCAGCCACAGGTCGCGGGGGAACAGCGACGGGTCGGGGCGGCCTTCCCTGAGCGTCCACCGTTCGCGCAACAGCGGACGCCCCGGCAGCGGAGCCGAAGCCGGTGCGGCCCCGGCCGTCGCCACCCTGGTGGGCGCGCCCTGGCTGGACCGCAGATAGCCCTCGGCGACCAGGTCGGCGTAGACCCGCGTGACCGTGCCGCGCGCGATGCCGAGGTCCTGCGCGAGAGCGCGGGTGGACGGCACCACCTCGTCGGGACGCCAGCGGCCGTCGCGGATGGCCGCGCGGATCGCGTCGGCCAGCGCCGGCCGGCCGCCGCCGGGCGACCAGTCGAGGTGTGCGTCGACCGAGCCGGTCAGTCCTCCGACGCCTTCGCTGCCTTCGCCGCGGCCTTCATGGCCTTCTTGTGGGCGCGGACCTCCTGCAACGAGTCCGGGTCGACGATGTCGGCGACCGAGTGGAAGATCTTCGGCTTGGCGTAGTCGCCGGCCGCCTTCTTCCAACCGGTGGCCTTCAGCCCACGCTGCTTTCCCAGCAGCGCAAGGAAGATCTTGGCCTTGGCCTCACCGAACCCAGGCAGGGCCTTGAGTCGCTTGAGGACCTCGGCGCCGTTCGGGTCGCCCTCGGTCCACACGGCCTCGGCGCTGCCGTCGTACGTCTCGACCAGGCCCTGGCACATCGTCTGGATGCGTTTGGCCATGGAGCCGGGGAAGCGGTGGATGGCCGGCGGCGTGGAGCAGAGCGCGACGAACTTCTCCGGGTCGTACTCCGCGATGGCCTGCGCGTCGAGGCCGCCGATGCGGTCGTAGATCTTCTTCGGCCCAGCGAACGCGGTCTCGACCGGCACCTGCTGGTCGAGCAACATGCCGATGAGCAGCGCCAGCGGCTCCCGGTCGAGCAGCTCGTTCGCCTCGGGGTCGGTGGTCAACCATGTCGCCATGCGGCCATCATGGCACGGCCGGCCCGAGCAGCCGTACTCGAGAACCGCTCGAGTACCGGTCATATACAACCAGTGGCGTACCTGGTGATACCACGCTGCGCGGACGACAACTCCAGTACGACAGCGAATCATTGACTGGTATGAAAATCATGTTTTCGGTACTCCTCAGCACGCTGTCCGTCCGCATCACGCGCAACGTGCTCCGCCAGCAGCGCCGCAACCGCCGGTTCGTCCGTCTCTGACTACTCCCCGCGAAGTAGGCGGACTGCCTCTCGCCGAGGGACGCCCGCAGGTGACAAACTCTGAATACTCATCGGCATGACTACCACCGACGACACCCGGCGCCGGCCGTGGCTGACGCCGCGAGCCAGGAAATGGATCCTGGTGTTGCACGTCGTGTCAGCGGTCGGCTGGCTCGGCATCAACTTCGCTGACTTCGCTCTCGCGGTAACCGGGTTGACCACCACCGACCCCGCCCTGCAGCACGCCATGCTCCGCGCGCTCGTGGTCGTGGGCAACACGCTCCTCATCCCGATCAGCCTGCTCGCGCTGACCACCGGACTCGTCCTCGCGCTCGGCACGCAGTGGGGGCTGCTGCGGTACAGGTGGGTGGTCGTGAAGCTGATCCTCACCTCGATCGCCGTGCTGCTCATCCCGTTCGCGCTGCTGCCCGAGCTGAACAACATGAACGACCTGGCCTCCGCGCTGCCGGCCGACGAACTGCTCGACACGAGCGAACACGTGTGGGGCGTCCTGAGCGCGGCCGTGGTGTCCACGTCGATGTACATCACCAACGTGATCATGTCGGTGATCAAGCCGGGCGGTCGCACCCAACGCGGCGAGCGGCTGCGTGCGGGTCAGTCCGCCCAGCCCGGCCGCACGAGCCCGGTCTCGTAGGCGAGCACCACCAGTTGGGCACGGTCCCGGGCGTTGAGCTTCACCATCGCCCGGGACACGTGCGTTCTCGCGGTCGCCGGGCTGATGGTCAGGGTGCGGCCGATCTCCAGGTTGGTCAGCCCGGAGCCGACCAGACCGACCACCTCCCGCTCCCGGTCGGTCAGCGTGGCGAGCGACCTCAGCCGTCTGGACGCCAGCGGTCCGCGGGCGCGGCTGGCGAACTCGTCCATCAGCCGGCGGGTCACCGGGGGACTGAGCAGCGCGTCACCGGCGGCCGCCGCGCGCACGCAGGCCACGAGGTCCGCGGGATCGGCGTCCTTCATGAGGAAGCCGCTCGCGCCGATGCGCACGGCCTCGAAGAGGTACTCGTCCGCCGCGACCGTGGCGAGCACCACCACCCGCACGCCGGCGAGGGTCGGGTCGGTGAGGATGGTGCGGGCGGCGTCGAGTCCGTTGAGGACGGGTAATCGGATTTCCATCAGCACGACGTCCGGCCGCAGCGTCCTGGTCAGCTCGACCGCCTCGTGGCCGTCGCACGCCTCGCCGACGACCTCGAGGTCCGGCTTGGATCCCAGCAACACGGCGACCCCGCCGCGAACCAGGGCTTGGTTGTCGGCGAGCAGAACGCGGATCCGATTCACCTCATGAACCTAGGCATCGGCCGCCCGCCGCGCGTCGTCCGAAATGAGTGGATCGACCTACGCCCCAGGGCGTAGATGGCATATTGGTGGCGTGCTGAAGCCCAACCTCCCGATCACCACCGCCCGCCTTGACCTGCGCCTGTTCACCGAGGACGACCTTGACGCCCTGCACGCCTACAGCAGCCTGCCCGAGGTGGCCCAGTTCCTGATGCACGGACCGAGGTCCCGCGAGGAGACGGCCGCGTCCCTCGTGCGCCGCATGGCGACCACCGCGTTCGAGAAGGAGGGCGACGGTCTGGTGCTGGCCGTCGTGCTCCGCGAGACGGGCGAACTGCTCGGCGACGTGCTCCTCGAATGGGTCTCCGAGCACAACCGCACGGGCGAGTTCGGGTTCGTGTTCAACCCGGCCTTCCAGGGCAAGGGCTACGCGAGCGAGGCGGCCGTGGAAATGCTGCGGCTGGGTTTCGAGGAGCTGAAGCTGCATCGGATCATCGGCCGCTGCGAGGCCCGCAACACGGCGTCCGCGAAGCTGATGGAACGCCTGGGTCTACGCCGCGAGGCCCACTTCGTGGAGAACATCTGGCTCAAGGACGAGTGGAACTCCGAGGTGGTGTTCGCCATGCGAGCCGACGAGTGGGCGGCGCGCTCCTGACGCCTCCGGCCCCCGGAATCCAGCGTACCGACCAGCACCGACAAAACCGGCCCGCGTTGATCGACAACGGGCGAGCTGTCCACAGCCGCGCCCCTGTCCACAGGCAAGATCGACAAGCCCCCCTCCGTCACCCAGTGCCGATAGACTGGACCTGAGGGGTGCCCCCGGGATCGGGGTGGGGGCTGCGCCGCGCGCGAGGGCGATGATCTTGCGCGGATTCTGGGCAGGGTCAACGCAGCCAGTGGGCCCTTGCAACCCGCGAGATCGCGGTTCCCGCACCCGAGTTCGCGCTTCTCGACCGCGAGTTCGCGGTTCCCGCACCCGAGATCGCGGTTCCGGCAGGTGAGTTGGCGGTTCCGTTCACTCGAGCTGGTCGTTCCCCACCGGCATACGTGTTACCCAGACGGCAGCGCGACTTCGATGGCGCCCTACCGAGACCGGGCGCGCGAGGGCGCTGACCTTGCGGGGATTCCCTGAGGGAGCCCGGGGGGAATCCCTGATGGCGGCGGCCGCCCGGCCGGACATCGTTGACCGCATGGGAATCCACAAGAGAATCGCGGTGGTGGTCGCGGCCATCGCCGTCGCGGGGGCCGGGCTCGGGACCACGACCGCGGCGGCCGACGTGCCGCCGCTCGACCCCGCCGCATTGAGAGCGGCCATCGCCGGTCTGCCGAACGACGAGGTGAGCGGCGCCCTCCTCCAGGTACGCGGCCGAGCCGGCGCCTGGCAGGGCACCTCCGGCGTCGCGAACGTCCACACCGGACAGCCCGTTCCGATCAACGGCCGGTTCCGCATCGGCAGCATGACCAAGGCGTTCACCGCCACCGCCGCGCTCCAGCTCGCCGCCCGCGGCCGGCTCGACCTCGACCGCACGGTCCGCAGCTACGCGCCCGACCTGCTGCCCCGCGACTACCCGCCGATCACCGTCCGCCACCTGCTCACCTACACCTCCGGCCTGCCCGGCCTGGAGATCGACCACAAGGATCCCACCTGGTTCCTCGCCAACCGTTTCGTCACCTGGACCCCGCGTCAGCTGTTCGACCTCGCGTTCTGGCGTGACGGCGCGCCCAAGCCGATGCTGTTCGACCCCGGCACCATGCAGCACTACGGCAACATCGACTACCTGGTGCTCGGCGCGGTCATCGAGAAGGTCACCGGCCGGTCCTACGGCACGGCCATCCGCGACGGCATCCTCCGCCCGCTGCACCTGAGCGCCACGTCCGTCCCCGGCGCCGACCCGAAGATCCGCGGCCCGCACTCCCACGGCTACGAGCTGATGCCCGACGGGTCCTCTGTGGACATCACGGAGGCCAACCCCACCTACCAGTGGGCGGCCGCCGAGATGATCTCCAACGCGCCGGACCTCGACCGGTTCCTCACCGCGCTGCTCTCCGGCCGGCTGCTGCCCCGCGCGCAGACGGACCTGCTGTTCGCCATCCCGGACGTGCCGGCCTTCGACGGCGACGCCGACCCGGCCAACAACCCCCGCGCCCACCTCGGCCACGGCCTGGCCCAGCTGCGCGTCGGTGACCTGGTGTTCTGGGGCAAGACCGGCGATCGGCCCGGCTACAACAACGGCATGGCGGCGACCGCCGACCTCTCGCGCCGCGTGGTGTTCTCGGTGAACACGCTGCACATGGGCGGTAGGGAACAGCCGGAGATCGCCAAGCGCATCATCGCCGCCGTCTCCGGACTCGCGTGAGCACCGTTACCAGTACGCGTGTACCGTTTGGCCTTGGGTTGAACAGGCCAACGCGCGCGATGAAGACGCGAGAGGAGCATCCCGGCATATGAGCAAGATCAAGGTTCAGGGGACGGTCGCCGAACTCGACGGCGACGAGATGACCCGGATCATCTGGCAGTTCATCAAGGACAAGCTGATCCACCCGTACCTGGACATCAACCTGGATTACTACGACCTGGGTATCGAGCACCGGGATGCGACCGACGACCAGGTGACCGTCGACGCGGCGAACGCCATCGCCCGCCACGGGGTCGGCGTCAAGTGCGCCACCATCACCCCGGACGAGGCACGGGTCGAGGAGTTCGGCCTGAAGAAGATGTGGCTCTCGCCCAACGGGACGATCCGCAACATCCTCGGCGGCGTGATCTTCCGCGAGCCGATCGTCATCTCCAACATCCCCCGGCTGGTGCCCGGCTGGACCAAGCCGATCATCATCGGCCGCCACGCCCACGGTGACCAGTACAAGGCCACGAACTTCAAGGTGCCCGGCCCCGGCACGCTGACCATCAGCTACGCGCCGGCCGACGGTGGCGAGCCGATGGAGTTCGAGGTCGCGAACTTCCCCGAGGGCGGCGGCGTCGCCATGGGGATGTTCAACTTCCGCAAGTCGATAGAGGACTTCGCCCGCGCCTCGCTGCGCTACGGCCTCGAGCGCGAGTTCCCGGTCTACATGTCGACAAAGAACACGATCCTCAAGGCCTACGACGGCATGTTCAAGGACGTGTTCCAGGAGATCTTCGACACGGAGTTCAAGTCCGACTTCGACGCCAAGGGCCTCACCTACGAGCACCGGCTGATCGACGACATGGTCGCGGCCGCGCTCAAGTGGGAGGGCGGCTACGTCTGGGCGTGCAAGAACTACGACGGTGACGTGCAGTCCGACACGGTCGCACAGGGCTTCGGCTCGCTCGGCCTCATGACGTCGGTGCTCATGACCCCGGACGGCAAGGTCGAGGCCGAGGCCGCGCACGGCACGGTCACCCGGCACTACCGCCAGCACCAGGCCGGCAAGCCCACGTCCACGAACCCCATCGCGTCGATCTACGCGTGGACCCGTGGCCTGGACGCCCGCGCCAAGCAGGACAGCACCCCCGAGGTCGCCGGCTTCGCGAACGCGCTGGAGCAGGTCGTGGTCGAGACCGTCGAGAGCGGCAAGATGACCAAGGACCTGGCCCTGCTCGTCGGCCCTGACCAGGAGTTCCAGACCACCGAGGACTTCCTCGCGACGCTGGATGAGAACCTGCAGAAGAAGATGGCCTGATCGTTTTTCCAGGATGCCCCGGACCCGGTCGAGGTCCGGGGCATCTGCATGTGCGACCACGGAACGTGGTGTCGTTCCGCTCTGTGGGTGGACTTCGTTTGAATCTCGAGGAGTCTGGGTTATATCTAGATAGGGACGCGGTTGTCGGTGCTCTCGAGGAGCGGTTCCGGTGAAGCTGAAGTGGAGCGGCAAGCGGACCTTCGTGGCGTTGGCGCTGCTGGGTGGCGTGCTCGTGCTGTATGCCATGGGCGCGGAGGAGCAACGCGCGAAGCAGGGTGCCGAGAGCGACACCACCCAGTGTCGGGTGGCCTCGACGGTCGACGGCCTGAACGTGCGCTCGGCCCCGGTCGAGGACCCGGCCAACGTGGTGGATCAGCTGGGCGAGGGCGATGAGGCCGACGCGCGCAAGGAAGTGGAGAACGGCTTCCGCAAGCTGACCGACGACAGATGGGTGTCGGTGCGGTACGCGCTGCCCGTGGAGGGCAGGGACTGCGGCTGAGCTGGGTTCAGCCGTGGTGATCCAGGATCGCCGCCACCAGTGGGCGGGTGTTCGCGGGTGGGCCGTCCGCGCCCAGGGCCTGCGCGGTGCTGTTCGTGCCTTCCCAGATGATCGACAGCTGGTCGGCCAGCGTCTCCGGCTCGGCGACGTCCAGCTGCGCCGCCAGCTCGCCGAACTTGGCGCGGACCCACTCCTTCGCGCCGACCGCGCCCTGGTGGGCCGGTAGCGCCGGGTCGGGAAACTCCGCCATCGTCATCATGCACGCGCAGCCGCGGAACCTGTCGGGGTGAATGTCCTCGGCCAGCGTGTCGAACATCGCGAGGATCCGGGCACGCGGGTCATCGCCGGCGGCCGCCATGGCCGCGTTGAGCCGCACCTCCGAGGCGGCCCTCGACCGCGCGATGTATGCGGCGACCAGGTCGTCCTTCGTCGCGTACACCCGGTACAGCGCGTTCGGTGAGACGCCGGCCTCGGCCGCGATCTTGTCCACGCCCGTCGCGCGGATGCCCTGCCAGTAGAACAGGCGGGTCGCGACCTCGAGGATGTGTTCCCTGGTCTCCGCCGCTGTGCGGCGCATCGTGTTTCCCCCTTGCTCGGTCGACCTCCGCACGCTACCGTAATCCTCAATGTAAGGGAACGTTCCCTTACATCTGGAGGGAGTAGCGAAATGGCTGACAGGACAGCTCTTGTGACCGGTGCCTCGCGTGGTCTCGGCCGCGCCATCGCCGAGCGCCTCGCGGCGGATGGCGTGCTCGTGGCCGTGCACTACGGCGCGAACAGGACCGCCGCGCTGGAGACCGTCGCCCGCATCGAGGCGGCCGGGGGCCGGGCGTTCCCGGTCGAGGCGGACCTCGAGCGGGACAACGGTGTCGAGTTGCTCTTCGCCGGGCTGTCCGAGGGGCTGGACGGTCGGCCGCTGGACATCCTCGTCAACAACGCCGCGGTGTTGAGCGAGGGAATCGACGCCTCGGAGGCCGAGTTCGATCGCGCGTTCCGGATCAACGTCCGAGCGCCGTTCTTCATCATCCAGCGGGCGCTGCCACTGCTGCGCGACGGCGGCCGGATCATCAACATCTCCTCGGGCGTCACGTGGTTCGCGGTCCCCGAGGTGGTCTACTCGATGACGAAGGGCGCGTTGAACGTCCTCGGCCGCGGCCTCGCGAACACGTTGGGGGAACGAGGAATCACGGTGAACACGGTCTCGCCGGGCATCACCCGCACCGACATGAACTCCTGGCTGGACGAGGTGCCGGGCGCGCCGGAGGGCGTGGCGGGAATGGTCGCGCTCGGCCGCGTGGGCGAGCCCGAGGACATCGCCGACGCGGTCGCGTTCTTCGCCTCACCGGACGGTCGATGGGTGACGGGCCAGGTTCTCGACGTCAACGGCGGCCTGTACCTCGGCCCGAAGGCCCAGCTGCAGCACTGAGCGGGATCACCAGGCCCTCGTCGGCGCCCAGGATCTCCCCGGCGAACGTCTCCGCCGCCTGTGCCAACGACACCGCGCGGTCGCGACCGGGCCAGAAGTGGGTGAGCAGCAGCTTCCGCGCGCCGGCCGCTTGTGCGAACGCGCCGGCCTCGCGCGCGGTCAGCAGGTTGCGGTCCGCCTGCGGGATCTCCTGCAGCGTGGCCTCCATGACGTACAGGTCCGCGTCCGCGCCGAGTTCGGTCAGCGCCGGATCCGGCGCGGTGTCGCCCGTGTAGGCCAGCGTCAGGCCGGGTGCGGTGAGCCGGATGCCGGCGTTCGGCACGTGGTGCGGCAGCGCGATCCCGGTGACCTCGAAGGGGCCGACCCGGTGCGTGCCGGGCAGCTCGGCGATGTCGAACAGTTCGTGGAGCCGCGGCTCGGGCTCCAGCCGGTCCACGAGTTCGGCCACGCTCGGCGGACAGAGCAGGGGGATGCGGTCCAGCTTGGTCTCACCGTAGTGACGGACGCGGAGCAGCCCGTTGAGGTCGACGCAGTGGTCACTGTGCGCGTGCGTGATGACCACTGCGTCCACCGTGCCGCCGGGACAGTGCTCGAGCAGCCGGGTCAACGTCCCGAACCCGAGATCCATGACGAGCCGGAAGCCGTCGTACTCGACCAGGTAACCACTGCAGGCCCGCCCCGGCTCCGGCCAGGCGGCACAACTACCCAGCACGGTGAGAGAGCGCATGCGGGCAGGCTAACGGGCGTGACCTGCGCCCTACCCCGCTTGCCCCGCCACCCCCAGGGTGCGACAGTCGCCGCCTGTGGATATCGACCATGAAGAGGCCCTCGTCGGGCGCAGTCCTCTCCCCGACGGTCTCGACCAGCGCATCGCCGCTCAACTGACCTTCATCATCGAGGTGGACCGGCTCAAGACCGTCCTCCGCCAGTCGCCCCTCGCGGCCGCCGAGCGCCGGGAGAACGACGCCGAGCACTCCTGGCACCTCGCCCTCATGGTGCCGCTCCTGGCCGAGTACGCCGACGAGCCCATCGACGTCGGGCACACCATCAAGCTCGTCGTCGTCCACGACCTCGTCGAGATCTACGCGGGCGACACCCCCCTCTACGACGACGTGGGCCGCGAAACCCAGCAGGCGCGTGAGGAGGAGGCGGCCGACCGGCTGTTCGGCATGCTCCCGGCCGACCAGGCGACCGAACTGCGCGCCCTCTGGGACGAGTTCGAGGCCAACACCACCCCGGAGGCCCGCTTCGCCAAGGGGCTCGACCGCCTCGAGCCGATGTTGCTCAACTGGATGGCCCAGGGCGGCACCTGGCGCACCCCGGGCGTCACGGCCGACACGGTCCGCGTACGGACGGCGTCGGTGGGTGCCGCGTCGACGAAACTGGGCGCTGTCGCAACGTCGCTGGTAGGCGAGGCCGTGCGTCGAGGGTGGGTCGAACCGGGTGCCCCCGGGTGATCGGCAGCACAACGATCGCGCTAGGCTCCCGCGCCGTGACCGATCGGACTAATCCTGCACCGCTGGATTGCCACGTTCGGTAGGTTTTCCGGCCCTGAGACCCCTTTCGGGGTACTTCGACGGTGACAAGCAGGAGGACGCACCAGTGCGTAACCGAGTCGTCCGCGGCCAGCGGACGCGGCTTCGCAGGTTGGTTCGGACGAGTGTGGTCCTGGCTCTGGTGCCGGCCCTGTTGGCCGCACTGGCCGGGGTCGCCACCGCGGCACCCATGGCGGCGGACACCATGCCGTCGGGCATGGGTGGGCCGTTCAGCATCGCCGCCGTGGTCATCGGCCTCGGCGGCCTGATCGCGGGGCTGCTGCGCCACCGCCGCCGGGCCATCGCCACGGTGCCGCCGGTCGCGCCGCCCGCCCCCGTGGTCGAGCCGACGGGCGAGCGCGCGGCCTGAAAGCCGGGTCTGCGAGAATTCCGCACGTGTCGACGCAAGAACGCCGCCCTCGGGTGCTGTCCGGGATCCAGCCGACGGCCGACTCCTTCCATCTCGGCAACTACCTCGGCGCCGTGCGTCAGTGGGTGGCCATGCAGGAGACCCACGAGACGTTCTACTGCGTGGTCGACCTCCACGCGATCACCATCGAGCAGGACCCGAAGCTGCTTCGCCGGCGCACCAGGGTTTCCGCCGCGCAGCTGCTCGCGTTGGGCATCGACCCCGACCGCGCCACCCTGTTCGTCCAGAGCCACGTTCCCGTGCACGCGCAGCTCGGCTGGGTGATGCAGTGCCTCACCGGCTTCGGCGAGGCCAGCCGGATGACCCAGTTCAAGGACAAGTCGGCCAAGCAGTCGGCAGACCGGATCACGTTGGGGCTGTTCGGCTACCCGTCGCTGCAGGCGGCGGACATCCTGGCCTACCAGGCGACTCACGTGCCCGTCGGCGAGGACCAGCGCCAGCACCTCGAGCTGACCCGCGACCTCGCGCAGCGGTTCAACTCCCGCTACGGCAAGACGTTCGTGCTGCCCGAGCCCTACATCCTCAAGGACGCGGCCAAGATCTACGACCTGCAGGACCCGACGTCGAAGATGAGCAAGTCGGCGTCCACCCCGGCGGGCATCGTCGAGCTGCTCGACGACCCGAAGGTGTCGGCCAAGAAGATCCGCTCGGCGGTCACCGACACCGGCCGCGAGGTCGTGTACGACCCGGAGAACAAGCCGGGCGTGAGCAACCTCCTGGCGATCCACTCGGCACTCACCGGCCGCCCGGTGGCCGCGCTGCAGGACGACTTCGCGGGCGGCGGCTACGGCGATCTGAAGAAGGCCGTGGCCGAGGCGCTCGTGGAGTTCGTGACGCCCGTGCGGGACCGGGTGCGGGCCTATCTGGACGATCCGGCCGAACTGGACAAGATCCTGGCCCGCGGCGCCGAACGCGCCCGGGAGGTCACCTCCGCCACGCTGGCCACCACCTACGAGCGGATGGGCCTGCTCGCCCCCACCAGCTAGAGGGTGCGCGAGCAGGGCTGGCGGCGCCCGCCGCGCCGAGGCGGCCCCTGGCGGCACCGCGCAGGCATCGAAGTACGACCCGGTACGCCGAAGCCCGCGCGGCACCGCCAGGAACCACCTCGATCACGACGGGCATCCACCGACCCTGCTCGCGCACCCTCTCCTCGCGCTGCGGAACGGTGATCACGGGGATAGCGTTTCCCTGTGGCGGATAAAGAGTCGGCGGAGAAAGAGTCGTTCCTGACCAGGCAGCGCAACCAGCGGCCGTGGCTCGATCATCTCCTGCGCGCGGGTGATGCCTTCACCGAGCGCTACGGCAACCATCAGGCCGCCGCCATCACGTACTTCAGCGTGCTGTCCATGATCCCGCTGCTCATGATCGCGTTCGCGGTCGCCGGTTTCGTGCTGGCCGGCAATCCCACGCTGCTGAAGGAGATGCAGGAGGGCATCCAGGAATCCGCCCCGTCGGGCCTGGGCGATCTGCTCAACGAGATCATCGGCACGGCCATCGAGCAGCGTGGCGCCGTCGGGATCTTCGGTCTGCTCGGTGCCGCCTACTCGGGCCTCGGCTGGATGACCAACCTGCGTGACTCGCTCACCGCCCAGTGGGGTCAGGAGAACAAGCAGCGCCCGTTCCTGAAGACCACCATCTCCGACCTGCTTTCGTTGCTAGGTCTGGGACTTGCGCTCGCCGTGTCGTTCGGCATCACGGCCGCCGGCACGGGCGTCGGCAACCTCCTGCTCGAACTCGTGGGGCTCGAGGACGACGGCTGGGCCGTGTTCCTGTTGGGGCTCGGTACGGTCCTGCTCGGGCTGGCCGCCAACTGGCTGGTGTTCCTCTGGGTCCTCTCCCGGCTGCCCCGGGAGAAGGTGAACGTACGGTCGGCCGTGAAGGGCGCACTCGCCGCGGCCGTCGGCTTCGAGCTGCTCAAGCAGTTGTTCACCATCTACCTGAAAGCCGTACTCGCCTCACCGGCGGGCGGCGTGTTCGGTACGTTCCTCGGTCTGCTGATCTTCGCGAACCTGGTCTCGCGCTACCTGCTGTTCATCACCGCGTGGACGGCCACAGCCAACGAGAACCTCAAGCCCGCCGTGCCGGAACCGCCGCCGCCCGCGGTCATCCAGCCGACGCTGGAGGTCCACAGAGGACCACGGGCGCGCGACGCCGTGGGTCTCGTGGGTGCCGGCGCGGTGCTGGGACTGTTGCTGCGCAAGCGATCCCGTCACTCGGCCGAGGAGTAGACGGACAGCTCGGCGTCGCCACTCTCCAGTGTGGACATCACGACCAGTCCGCCGGCACCGATGTAGCGGCCCACCGGTTCGTTGATGCCCTGGGTCACCTCGACCGGCCGTCCACCGAACGCGCCGAGCGTGAGGCTCACCTCCGTGGTGCTGGCGATCAACACCTCGTTGCCCTTCGGCAGGATCCGCACGGTCGGCGACTCCTTGTCGCTGACGGCCAACGGATACGCGGTCCCGCGCTCGGTGCCCGTGGTCTCGTCGTAGCAGCGCACCAGCGGCTGCCCCGCCGGTTCGGCCAGGTACAGACACCAGCCGTCACGCACGCTCGTGACCTCGGCGGCGCTCGGCGGCAACGGCGCGCCGGTCAGTTCCGCGCCGGTCGCCACGTCGACCGGGACGATCGCGTCGACCGGCGACCGCAGCAGGATCGGCGCCTCCTCGGCCAGCCACGTCGCCGAGGGCGAGGCGGGCAGCGCCAGCGGCTCGGCCTCCTCGAAGTCCGCGCGCCAGGCTTCGCCGCCCTCCTGGAGGAACACGCCGACCAGGTGGGTGGTGCCCACCCCGGCGGACGCGGCGCAGTGTGTGGCCAGCGCCAGCGAACCGCCGTCGGCCGGGTAGGCCAGGGTGGTCGGCTCGCCCGGCCCGTCGCACCCCGGCGGCTCCTGGGACCACAGCTCACGGCCGTTCATCCCGTACATCCGGTACGGGTCGCGGATGCGTGACTCGGCGGCGACCCCGTCGGAGAGCACCAGAAAACTGTCGCCGAACGTCGCGACCGCACGCTCCTTGCCGCCGGGGAACGGCACGGTGGACCGCACCTCGCCGGACGCCAGATCGAACGCCTGCACCTGGAACTCGTCCTTGCCGGACGGTGTCGAGACCATCAGCAGGTTGCCGTAGCCGGCCGTGACGCGCGTGGCGGTCCGGCCGGAATCGAGGTAGTGCCACCGTTCGCGGCCGGTCAGCAGCTCGTAGACCCGGACACCCGTCCGCTCCAACACGGCCACGTAGCCGCTGTCGACCGCCAACTGCTGGTCGTCGCCGGCCTCGGGCAGCAGTCGTGCCCACGCGAGCTTGAACGCCGTGGGTGTCTCGTCGGACCCCTCGACCGGCGGTGCGGACGACGTGGTGGCGTCGACCGTGGACGGTTCCTCGTCGAACGCGATGAGAAGGCTCGCGACCAGGATCCCGATCGCCACAACGATCACAGAGATCAGCACGATTCGCCGCCGGCGCAGGGAGGGCATGCGACGAACTCTATCGGCTCCGGTTACCCCGAGCGAGGGTCTGTTTACCCGCGGTTGGCGCGTGCGACACGGGCCCTGCGCCGCCGCACCCACAGCGCCATGGCCGCCAGGATCGCGAGGCCGGCCAGCACCACGAGGGGCAGGCCGACGTTGCCGAACATCGACCGCTCCGACGCCGTGGCGGACGAGTCGGCGGCCTCGGCCACCGGCTGTCGAACCGTGTCGCTGCTCGGGTTGCTGTCCTGCTTGGGCTGCGCCTCGGGCGGCTGGTTCACCAGCTCGCCGACGGCCTTCGTCTCGGCCTCGGCCAGGTCGAAGCCGTAGTCGAGCAGCAGCGTGCCCTGCTTGCTGAGCGAGTCGGGGTTCTTCTCGCCGCGCATCAGCACGACCGCCAGCCGCTTGCCGTCACGCTCGGCCGCACCCGCGTAGGTGTGCCGGGCGTCGGACGTGAAGCCGGTCTTGCCGCCGAGGAAGCCCTCGTAGGAACCCAGCAACGTGCTGTCGTTGTGGAGGGTGAAGGGCGCCTTGTCCTCGTAGCCGGGGAACTCGATGCTCTCGGCGGACGCGGCCGCCACGAACTCCTCGTGGGCCATGGCCGCCCGGAAGATCAGGCTCTGGTCGTACGCGGAGGTGGTCATGCCGGGCCCGTCCAGCCCGGACGGCGTGGCCGCGCGGGTGTCGAGCGCGCCGAGTTCGACGGCGAGGGCGTTCATCTTCTCGAGCGCCACGTCGACCCCGCCGAGTGCCCGGGCGAGCGCCCAGGCGGCGTCGTTGCCCGACTGCATGATCAGCGCGTGGAGGAGCTGGTCGACCGTGTACTCGCCGCCAGGACCGATACCGACCTTCGAACCTTCCTGGTCGGCGTCCTCCTGGGTGCCCACGACCTGGGTGTCCGGCGACAGCTCCCGGATCACCACGACCGCCAGCAGGTTCTTGATGAGCGACGCCGGACGCTCCCGCGAGTGGGGCTCCTTGGCGGCCAGCACGGCGCCCGTGTCGAGGTCGGCGATGAGCCAGGCGGCAGCGGCGACCGTCGGCGGCGCCTCGGCACCCTCCGGCAGCACGACGCCGCACTCACCCATCCGAGCACCACCGACGGGGTCCTCGGGGATCGGAAGTGGCTCGGGGCTCGGTTGGCCGGGCTCCGGTTCCTCCGACGTGTCGATGGGCGGCGGCGGGAGCTGACGCCCCTGGCACGCCGCCTGAGCGGTCTGCGTCTGGTCCTCGTTCGGCGGCTGGGCCTTACGGGCAGCACGAGTCGCACTGGCGCCCGGAGCCGCGAAAGCGGCGATGACCAGGGCACACAGTGACATGACAACAGCCGATACGAACCTGGTGGCAGCAAGGCGCACGGGAGCAGCCTAGGGCCAGTGGCTCGGCGAGCGGCGCCGACCCTCTGAGAAGGTCACGAAAACCGCCCGCAGAGGGCGTTGCCGACACCGGGTCGGCAACGCCCCTTTCGGGTGAAATCTTTCGGCGGCCCTTACTCCTCGACCTTGTCGGTCTTGTCGGTCTTGTCGTCGACCTCGGCCTCAGCGGCGGCGCGCTTGACGGCGTCCACACCGTTGATGACGCCGGACTTGGTCTTGTAGCCCTCGCCCGTGGCGACGATCTCGCCGTTGCCGGCCTTCAGACGGAACCGGAACTCACCCTTGGCGTCGGTGTAGATCTCGAACTTGGCCGCCATCGTGTTCATCTCCCATAGCTCTGGACGGTGATGGACCCGCGGCCAAAGGTGGGGACCGGGTCGCGGGGCGCCGAAGTTTACGACGCGGACACGGGCGGGCGGGCTAAATTGGTCACGTTCCTGGGGCGAGGAGACTGGCGAGATGAGTGCACCCACGGCCGGCCAACAACCGAAGGTCCGGTCGAGACAACAGTCGAGGCTGCTCGCGCTGCTGCGCGACGAGGGACCCATGTCCCGGGTGTCGCTCGGCGAGCGGCTGGAACTGCCCCGCGCCAAGCTCGCCGGCGAGCTGACCAGGCTCGTAGACATCGGCCTGGTGGAGATCGGCGGACCCGCCGCGTCCCGTGGCGGCCGCCGCTCGACACTCGTACACCTCGCCGACGACCTACGATTCGTGGCGGCCGACGTGGGTGCCACGTCCGTGAACGTGGCGGTCACCGACGGTCGCTGCGAGGTGCTGGCCAACCAGAGCGAGGACTGCGAGGTCCGACTCGGACCGACACCCGTACTCGGGCGAGTCGTCGACCTGGCCAACCGCGTGCTCGACAAGGCCCCCGGCCGACTCATGGGCGCCGGCATCGGCCTACCGGGCCCGGTCAGCTTCCGCGACGGCATGCCGGTCGCGCCGCCGATCATGCCCGGCTGGGACAGGTACCCGGTGCGCGACGAGCTGGCCGGCAAGTGGGGCTGCCCGGTGACGGTCGACAACGACGTGAACGTCATGGCCCTGGGCGAGCGCCACGCGGGGGTGGCCCGCTCACTCGACGACCTGATCTTCGTGAAGGTGGGAACGGGCATCGGCTGCGGCATCGTCCTGGGCGGCCGCGTGTATCGAGGCGTAGCGGGAACGGCCGGCGACATCGGCCACATCCGCCTGGACGACTACGGTCCGGCCTGCGCGTGCGGCGAGGTCGGCTGCCTGGAGGCCTACTTCGGTGGCGGTGCGCTGGCCCGCGACGCACTAACTCTGGCTCGCAGCGGCCGGTCAGCCATGCTGGCGGAAACGTTGACCGACCACGGCCGACTAACGGCGCTGGACGTGGGCGACGCGGCAGCGGCAGGCGACTTCGCGGCGGCCAACCTGGTCCGCGAGGGCGGCCGGCGACTGGGCCACGTGGTCGCGTCGCTGGTGAGCTTCCTGAACCCAGGCATGGTGGTAATCGGCGGCGGCGTCTCCCGCCTGGGCCACCCCTTACTGGCGGAGGTGCGCAGCTCGGTCTACCGCCGGTCCCTCCCCCTGGCGACGGGCAACCTACCGATCGTGCTGTCGGAACTGGGCGACCTGGCAGGCGTAACAGGCGCCGCGTGGTCAGCCACAGACAGAGCCTTCACCCCAGTCAACTGACCCGCGCGAGTCGACCACTCAGACACGCCGAGTCGACCACTCACGCACGCCGAGTCCGCCACCCCCGCCCTGACCTGCGCAGATGGTGGACTGGCGACCAGCGACCCACCGCGAGTCCAAGATCAACGGACGGCCACGGCCCCCCGTAATCCAGCGTAGTCACCAGCACCGACAGAACCGCGAACTGCAGACCAGGCCAGCCATCACGACCCGCCCGAAATGGCGGACTCGGCATGTCTGAACGGCCAACTCGGCGTGTCCGGCTGGCCAACTCGGCGTACGTGAGTGGCTGTTCCGGCGTGTCTGAAGGGCCGACTCGGCACGCGGGAGTGGTCATCGTGCGCGCTCCGAGTGGTCATCGTGCGGGGCTGGGGCGGGGGCGCGAGAGCGTGGGGAGGGTCACTCGTTCGTGGGGGTGGCTGAGGGCGCTCTACGGAGGGTTTGGCCAGCGGGTCACCTAATTTTGCGCCACCTGGGTAAACAGCCACACTTCACGCCGAATCAGCACAACTTTTGCAGGTCTCACTCAAAAGCCACGTCGAGATGTTGGGCCAAACGGGGTATTGCAAAGCAAAGTACCCCTGGGACACCCTTCTTTGTGAGTTAGAGCACCGACATTCGATCGGGCCCTCAACGAAGTGGAGCACCGGTGGGCCAGACCCGCCCCGTGGACCAGGCCGGTCTGCGACGAGGCAATCTCGCGCTGCTCGTGCGCACCCTGCGCGAGCACGGCGCGCTGTCCCGCGCGCAGTTGGCGGTCCGCTCCGGCCTGTCCAAGGCCACGGTCTCCAGCCTCGTCACCGACCTCGAACTCCGCGGCCTCGTCGCACGACGCCGGACTGTCCGCGGGCGGCCAGGGCAGACCCGGCCAGCTGGTCGACCTCCGCTCGGACAGCGTCTTCGGCATCGGGCTCGACGTCCACGTGGGTCACGTCGGCGCGGTGATCACCGACCTGGCGGGCGACATCCTCTTCAAGAAGCGCGTCCTCTGCGACGTCCCGAGCATGGGCCCGGAGCGCACCCTCGACCAGGTCGGCGAGCTGGCCACCACCGCCATGTCCGTGGTCGACGGCACGGCCGGCCGCTCGGCCGGCGTCACCGTCTCGGTCCCCGGCCTGGTCGACACGGTCGCCGGCTCCGTCACCTACGCGCCGCGCCTGCGTTGGCGCGACGTCGCGGTCACCGACGGGGTGGCCGCCCGCACGGGAATGCCGCTCGACCACATCGCCGTCGACAACGACGCCAACCTCGGTGCCACCGCGGAACTGGCCGCCATGAACGCGGGCGCCGGGCGGGACATCGCCGACCTCGTCTACCTGACCGGCGACTTCGGCATCGGCGGCGGCGTGATCTCCGGCGGCACCCTGGTCCGCGGCTCCGTCGGCTTCGCGGGCGAGATCGGCCACATGGCCATGGACCCGCTCGGCCCCTACTGCTCGTGTGGCCGCCGCGGCTGCTGGGAGACCCAGGTCGGCCTCGGCGCCCTGCTCCACGCCTGCGCCGACACCGACGACCCGGTCCGCGACCCCACGCTCGACCTCGACCAGCGCATGCGCATGGTCCGGGCCCGCGCCGAGCAACACGACCGGCGCACGCTCGACGCGCTCCACCAGATCGGCACGGCGCTGGGCCTCGGTGTGTCGATCCTCGTGAACCTGCTGAACCCGAGCGTCGTCGTGCTCGGGGGTTACTTCGCCGCGCTGCCGGAATGGCTGGTCGAGCCGATCCGCAACCAGGTGGTGGCGAACGTGCTCGCACCCGGCGCGGGCGGCGCCAGGGTGGTCGGTTCGCGGCTGGGTTTCACCGCGGCCACCACCGGCGGCGCGCTGGCGTCGCTTCGCCGGGTGCTCGATGACCCGACCGTCGTCCCCCTGCAAGAAGACCACCGAGAAGACCAGGAGGTGCGGGCTTGAACGAAGACGAGGTCTTGCTGACGATGCACGGCATCGTCAAGACGTTCCCCGGCGTGCGCGCGCTGGACGGCGTCGACCTCGAGGTGCGCGCGGGGGAGGTGCACTGCCTGCTCGGCCAGAACGGCGCGGGCAAGTCGACGCTCATCAAGGTGCTGTCCGGCGCCCACCAGCCCGACGAGGGAAACATCGTCTGGCGCGGTCAGCCGGCCACGCTCGGCTCGCCGGTCGCCGCACTGCGCCTCGGTGTCGCCACCATGTACCAGGAACTCGACCTGGTGCCCGGCCTCTCGGTGGCGGAGAACATCTTCCTCGGCCACGAGCCGTCGACGTTCGGGTTCTCCCAGCGTCGTGTGGCCCGCAGCCAGGCCCGTGACCTGATGCGCCGCCTCGGCCACCCGGAGATCCCGCCGGGTCGCGAGGTCGGACTGCTGTCAGCGGCCGGGCAGCAGCTCGTGTCGATGGCCCGCGCGCTCGCACACGACGCGCGGCTGATCGTGATGGACGAGCCGACGGCCGCCCTGGCGTCCGACGAGGTCGACAACCTGTTCCGGGTGGTCGAGGACCTCACGAACGAGGGTGTGGCGGTCGTCTACATCTCCCACCGCCTCGACGAGATCCGCCGCATCGGCGACCGGGTCACGGTCCTCAAGGACGGCCGGACCGTCGCAACAGGACTCCCGGCCGACACCCCGACCTCCGAACTCGTCAACCTGATGTCCGGGCGCATGGTGGAGACCGTGTTCCCCGTCCGCGACGTGTCCACAATGGACCCCGACAACGAGGTGCTGACGGTCACCGGGCTCACCCGGGCGAGCGAGTTCGAGGACGTCAGCTTCACCGTGCACGCCGGGGAGATCGTCGGCATCGCCGGTCTGGTCGGCGCCGGTCGCAGCGAGGTGCTGGAGACCGTGTTCGGCGCGCGCAAGGCCGACGCGGGCGTGGTCACGGTGAACGGCAGGCGGTTGCGGCCGGGCAGCGTGCAGTCCGCGGTCGCCGCGGGTGTCGGGCTCTGCCCGGAGGAGCGCAAGAGCCAGGGCCTGCTGCTGGACCAGTCGGTGGCGAACAACGTGACGCTGGCGAGCCTGCCCGAGTACAGCACGGTCGGATTCTCCGACCGTGGCAAGGAGATGCGGGACTCCCGCGCCGCTCTCGAACGGCTCGACCTGCGCCCGAACGACCCGCGCAGACTCGTCAGCACGTTCTCCGGCGGCAACCAGCAGAAGGCCGTGGTGGCGCGCTGGCTGGTGCGCGACTGCAAGGTCCTGCTGCTGGACGAACCGACCCGCGGCGTCGACGTCGGCGCGCGGGCCGAGTTGTACAAGCTCATTCACGAGCTGGCCGCGGCCGGAGTGGCCGTGGTGCTCGTCTCCAGCGAGGTTCCCGAAGTACTCGGTCTCTCCGACCGGGTGCTCGTGATGCGTGAGGGCCGCCTGCTCACCGAAGCGGCGGCGAGTGACCTCACGGAGGCGGCGATTCTGGACATGGTCATGGAAGGTAGCGAGGTGATGACGTGAGTGACGTGGGCGAGAAGTCCACCTCGCCGGACGTGGACGCGAAGCCGGATGGCGTGGCGGAGGCCGAGCCGGTCCAAACAGGACCGACGACGGGGGTGCGTACCCCGAGCGGGCTGCGGCTCGACGTGCGGCTGACCATCCTGATCGGCGTGTTCGTCGCGCTGATCGTGGTCGGCTACATCCTCAAGCCGGACACGTTCCTCTCCGACGGCAACATCTCCACCATGCTGCGCCTGGCGGCGGCCATCGGCGTGGTGAGCGTCGGCATGACGTTCGTGATCATCTCGGGTGGCATCGACCTGTCGGTCGGCTCGCTGGTGGGACTCGCCAGTGTGTGGATGACGACGATCGCCACACAGGACATGGGCCCGTTCGTCATGGTGATCTGCGCGATGGCCGTGGGTGCCGGCGCCGGGTTGGTCAACGGGGTCCTGATCTCCTACGGACGGTTGGTGCCGTTCATCGCGACCCTCGCGATGTACGCGTCCGCCAAGGGATTGGCCGAGCGGCTGTCCGACGGGCGGACGCAGGTCGTTCCCCCCAGCTCGGGCTTCCGCACCTTCTTCCGCGGCGACCTCCTCGGCATCCCGGTACTGATCTGGATGTTCGCCCTGGTGTTCGTGATCGGCTGGGTGCTGCTCAACCGCACCACCTTCGGCCGGCGCACGTTCGCGGTCGGCGGCAACGCCGAGGCCGCGCGCCTGGCCGGCATCAACGTCAAGCTGCACACCACGCTGGTCTACGCCATCGCGGGGCTGTGCTGCGGCATCGCCGCCACCATGCTGGTCGCCCGCACCACATCGGGCGCCTCGACCAACGGCATGTTCTGGGAGTTGGACGCCATCGCGGCGGTCGTCATCGGCGGCACGCTGCTCTCGGGCGGCCGCGGCACGCTGATCGGCACGCTGATCGGCACGCTGATCTTCGTGGTGGTGAACAGCATCTTCACCCAGAACAACCTCGAGTCCGACATCCAGCAGATCGCCAAGGGCGTCATCATCGTCGCCGCCGTGCTCCTGCAGTACGGCACAACAAAGACGCGAAAAACCTGACGGTCCCCGCCACCGTCCACTGAAGACACTCAAAGGAGAGACGCACACATGTCCCAGATTCCATCTCGCCGCCGGTTCCTGCTCGGCGCCGGCGCGCTCGGGGCCGGCGCGCTTGTCGTCGGCTGCACCTCGAACGAGCCGGCCAACGCCAACCCCGACCCGGTGGCCGGTGGTGGCGGCGACAACGCCCAGCCCGGCGAGGAGGTCAAGATCGGCTTCTCCGCGCCGGCCGCGGACCACGGCTGGATGGCGGCGATCACCCGCAACGCCCAGGCGCAGGCCGAGCAGTTCGATGACGTGACGCTGAACGCCACCGAGGGCACGAACGACGTCAACCAGCAGATCGCCCAGGTCGAGTCGCTGATCAACGACGAGGTCGACATCCTGGTCATCCTGCCGTTCGACGGCGACGCGCTGACCGCGGTCGGCCAGCAGGCCATGGACGCGGGCATCCAGGTGATCAACCTCGACCGCATCTTCAACACCGCGCTCGCGTACCGCACCTGGATCGGCGGCGACAACTACCGCATGGGCGTCAACGCCGGCACCTACATCGCCGAGCAGATGAAGGCGAAGAACGTCGCGAACCCGATCATCGGCGAGGTCGCGGGCATCGACGCGCTGCCGCTCACCCAGCAGCGCAGCCAGGGCTTCAAGGACGCGCTGTCGAAGGCCGGCTTCCGCGTCGGCCCGCGGGTCGCCGCCGAGTTCACCGCGGAGACCGGTGAGGAGCAGACGTCCAACCTGCTGCAGGGCGCGAGCCAGCTCGACGCGCTGTGGAACCACGACGACGACCAGGGCATCGGCGTCATGTCCGCCATCGAGTTGGCCGGCCGCAGCGAGTTCGTCATGGTCGGCGGCGCCGGCTCGCGGGACATGATGGACCTGATCAAGGGCGACAGTTCGGTCGTGAAGGCCACCGTCCTCTACAGCCCGGCGATGGCGTCCACCGCCATCTCGATGGCCCGTCTGCTCGGCCAGAACAAGGGTGTCGCGGACTTCGCGGAGCACGAGATCCCCGCGATGGTCACCGCGTACTCGGCCGTGGTGACCAAGGACAACGTCGACGACTACCTGGACATCGGCTTCCCCTCGTAATACCAGGGCGTTCGGACGAACTTGTGACACCAACGGAGGGTGAGCGATGACAGAGGGCAGCGGGGGCACGATCGGGGTCGGCATGGTCGGCCACGCGTTCATGGGTGCGGTGCACTCACACGCGTGGCGAACGGCGCATCGATTCTTCGACCTGCCGATGGTTCCCCACCTTGCCGTCCTCGGCGGGCGTGATCTCGGTCGAACGAAGGCGGCGGCCGCGAAGTACGGCTGGGCCAGCGTGCAGACCGACTGGCGCGAGCTGGTGGCGTCGCCCGACGTGCAGATCGTGGACATCTGCACGCCGGGTGACTCCCACTGCGAGATCGCCATCGCGGCGCTCGCGGCGGGCAAGCACGTGCTGTGCGAGAAGCCGCTGGCGAACACGGTGGCCGAGGCCGAGCAGATGGCGGCGGCGGCGGCCGAGGCGGCGACCCGCGGGGTCCGGTCGATGGTGGCGTTCAACTACCGCCGGGTACCCGCGCTCGCCTACGCCCGCAGGCTCATCGAGGAGGGCCGGCTCGGCGAGATCAGGCACGTGCGTGCGCTGTACCTGCAGGACTGGCTGTCCGACGAGCAGGCGCCGATGACGTGGCGGCTGCGCAAGGACAAGGCCGGCTCCGGGTCGCTCGGCGACCTCGGCGCGCACATCGTGGACGCGACGCAGTACCTGGTCGGCGACACGCTCACCGGGGTGTCCGCGCTCACCAACACGTTCGTCCACAAGCGACCGACGGAGGGCGGCGGCGACCTCGACGACGTGACGGTCGACGACGCCGCCGTCTTCTTCGGCCGGTTCGGGAACGGGGCGGTGGCCACCTACGAGGCCACCCGCTTCGCGCTCGGCCAGAAGAACGGCATGTCGGTGGAGATCAACGGTTCGCTCGGCAGCCTGCGCTTCGGGTTCGAGTCGATGAACGAGCTGTACTTCTACGACGGCAGCCAGCCGGCCGAGGAGGCGGGTTTCCGCCGCATCCTGGTCACCGAGCCGACGCACCCGTACGTCGGCGCGTGGTGGCCACCCGGCCACCTCCTCGGGTACGAGCACACCTTCACCCACGAGGTGGTCGACCTCGTCCGCGCGATCGCGGACGGCACCGACCCGGCGCCGTCGTTCGCGGACGGTCTGCAGGTTCAACGCGTGCTCGAAGCCGTCGAGCAGAGCGCGGAAAACGGTTCTGCCTGGACGGAGATCACCAAGTGAACGACTACACCCCTCGGCCCGAGCACAAGTTCAGCTTCGGGCTGTGGACCGTCGGCTGGCAGGGCGTCGACCCGTTCGGGGTCGCCACCCGCGAGCCGATGGACGCCGCGTACGCGGTCGAGAAGCTCGCGGAACTGGGCGCCTACGGCGTCACGTTCCACGACGACGACCTGATTCCCTTCGGGGCGGCCGAGTCCGAGCGCGATCAGCGGATCGCGAACTTCCGCAAGGCGCTCGACGCCACCGGGTTGGTGGTGCCGATGGCCACCACGAACCTGTTCAGCCACCCGGTGTTCAAGGACGGCGGGCTCACCTCGAACGACCGCGACATCCGCCGGTTCGCGCTGCGCAAGATCCTGCGCAACCTGGATCTCGCGGCGTCGCTCGGCGCCCAGACCTACGTCCTCTGGGGCGGCCGCGAGGGCGCGGAGTCCGGGGTGGCGAAGGACGTGCGCGCGGCACTGGATCGATACGCGGAGGGCCTGAACATCCTCTGCGCGTACGTCCGGGAGCAGGGCTGGGACATCCGGTTCGCGTTGGAGCCCAAGCCGAACGAGCCGCGCGGCGACATCTTCCTGCCGACCATCGGCCACGCGCTCGCGTTCATCAACGAGTTGGAGGAGCCGGACCGCGTCGGCCTCAACCCGGAGGTCGGCCACGAGCAGATGGCCGGCATGTCCGTGGTGCACGGATACGCACAGGCGCTGTGGCACAACAAGTTGTTCCACATCGACCTGAACGGCCAGAACGGACCGAGGTTCGACCAGGACCTGCGGTTCGGCAACGGTGACGTGAAGAGCGCGTTCCTGCTCGTCGACCTGCTGGAGCAGGGCGGCTATGAAGGTCCGCGCCACTTCGACTTCAAGCCCGGCAGGGTCGAGGACGAGTCGGGTGTCTGGGAATCGGCAAAGGGTTGTATGCGCAACTACCTGATCCTCGCGGAGAAGGCACGCGCTTTCCGGGCCGATCCCGAAGTGAACCAGGCTTTGGCCGACGCCCGCGTCGACCAGATGGCCGTTCCTACGCTCGGGGAAGGCGAAAGCCTGGCTGATCTGCGAGCCGAGGAACTGGACATCGCCGAGGCGGCTGCTCGCGGCGCGCACGTGGAGAAGTTGGACCAACTGGCGCTCGAGCACCTTTTCGGTACCCGCTGAACTTTTTTGATGCGGCGTCGCCCGACCGGCACGTCAGGCGACGCCGCGAACACGGAAAGGAGTTTCTCCCTCTTCGCGGTCCCCAATTCGGTGAGAACAAGGAGAAAAGTACCAGTGCGAGGGAACAGCCCGAGTAAGAACGACTTAAAATCACCAGGGGTGAGGCGAGCGTCGCGTTTCGCGGTCGCTGGCCTCGCGATGTTGACCGGTATGAGTGTCATGTCGGCCACGCCGGCCGCCGCTCACCCCGAGACCACCGTCCTCGTCTTCTCCAAGACCGCCGGCTTCCGGCACGACTCCATCCCCGCTGGTATCGCCGCCATCCAGGCGATGGGCGAGGCGAACGGCTTCGCGGTCGAGGCCACCGAGGACGCGGGAGCGTTCACGACCGAGAACCTGTCCCACTACGCGGCGGTCGTGTGGTTGTCCACCACCGGTGACGTGCTGAACGCCGAGCAGCAGACGGCGTTCGAGGGTTACATCGAGGGTGGCGGCGGCTATGCGGGCGTGCACGCCGCGTCCGACACCGAGTACGACTGGCCGTGGTACGGCTCGCTCGTCGGTGCCTACTTCCAGTCCCACCCGCAGCAGCAGACGGCGAACGTGGACGTCGAGAGCCACGACCACCCGTCGACCGCGAACCTGCCGGACACCTGGACCCGCTTCGACGAGTGGTACAACTACCGCTCCAACCCGCGCGCCAACGTGAAGGTCCTGGCCACGCTGGACGAGTCCAGCTACGACCCGGGCGGCGACGCCATGGGTGACCACCCGATCATGTGGTGCCACCCGCAGGGCGGCGGCCGCTCCTGGTACACCGGCGGCGGCCACACCATCGAGTCCTACAGCGACCAGCCGTTCCTCGACCACCTGGCCGGCGGCATCCGCTACGCGGCCGGGATCGAAGAGGCCGACTGCACGCCGGGCTCGGTCGACCCGGGCGAACCGCCGGTCGACGAGGACTTCGACCAGATCACCCTGGCGAAGGGCGAGCCGAGCACCGGTGAGCCGATCGCCATCGCCGTGCTGCCGGACCGCCGCGTCATCCACACCTCGCGCGACGGCCGCGTGTTCCTCACCACCCCCACGGCGAGCACCTCGCTCGCGGGCACCATCCCCGTCTACAACCACGACGAGGACGGCCTGCAGGGTGTGGCCATCGACCCGAACTTCGCGGAGAACAAGTGGGTCTACTTCTACTACGCACCACCACTGTCCACTCCGGCCGGTGACGCGCCGGAGAACGGTGCCCCCGAGGCCTTCGAGCCGTTCAAGGGCCACAACCAGCTGTCGCGGTTCAAGCTGACCGACGAGGGCACGATCGACCTGACCAGCGAACAGCAGATCATGCAGGTGGCCGCCGACCGCGGCATCTGCTGCCACGCCGGCGGCGAGATCGACTTCGACGCCGACGGCAACCTGTGGCTGTCCACGGGCGATGACACCAACCCGTTCGCCTCCGACGGCTTCATCCCGATCGACGAGCGGGCCGACCGCAACCCGGCGTTCGACGCGCGCCGCACCTCGGCCAACACGAACGACCTGCGGGGCAAGCTGCTGCGCATCACCGTTGGTGAGGACGGCAGTTACACCGTCCCCGAGGGCAACCTGTTCGCCGAGGGCACCGCGCAGACCCGCCCGGAGATCTACGCCATGGGCTTCCGGAACCCGTTCCGGTTCGCCGTGGACGATGCCACCGGGTGGGTCCACCTCGGTGACTACGGTCCGGACGCGGGTGCCGCGAACCCGGCCCGCGGTCCCGGCGGTTCCGTGGAGTTCAACCTGGTCAAGGAGCCGGGCAACTACGGCTGGCCGCTGTGCGTCGGCGACAACGTCCCGTACATCGACTACGACTTCGCCACCGGCACCTCGGGTTCGGCGTTCGACTGTGCGGCACCGGTGAACGACAGCGTGCACAACACGGGTCTCACCAACCTGCCGCCCGTGCAGCCGGCCTGGCTGCCCTACGACGGCGGTTCCGTGCCGGAACTGGGCGACGGCAGCGAGTCGCCCATGGGCGGCCCGACCTACCAGTTCGACCCGGAGTTGGACTCGCCGACGAAGTTCCCCGAGTACTTCGACAGCAAGAACTTCGCCTACGAGTGGGGCCGCGGCTGGATCAAGACGATCGACGTCGGCGAGAACGGTGAGCGGGGCGCCATCAACCCGTTCTTCGACTCCATGGCGCTTTCGTGGCCGATGAACCTCGAGTTCGGTCCGGACGGTTCGCTGTACGTCCTCGACTACGGCGACGAGTGGTTCGGCGGTTCGGACGCGTCCGCGCTGTACCGGATCGACTACACGAAGGGCAACCGCACACCACACGTGGAGATCTCGGCCGACAAGACGTCGGGTCCGTCGCCGCTGACCGTGAACTTCGATCCGGAAGGGACGAACGACCCGGACGGCGGAGAACTCACCTACGCGTGGGACTTCCAGAACGACGGCACGGTCGACTCCACGGAGGAGGGTCCGGTCTCCTTCACCTACGACACGCCGGGCCAGTACACGGCCTCGTTGTCGGTGACCGACCAGTCCGGCCTCACCGGGGTCGGCAGTGTGGTCATCACGTCCGGCAACACCGCACCCACGGTGGAGCTGAGCCTCCCGGCCAACGGCGGCTTCTTCGGCTACGGCGACTCCGTGCCGTTCGAGGTTTCGGTGACCGACCCGGAGGACCCGTCGATCGACTGCTCGAAGGTGATCGTCGAGTACATCCTCGGTCACGACAGTCACGGTCACCCGCTCTCGCGGACGACCGGGTGTGCGGGCGAGATCGTCACGCCGGCCGACGAGGGCCACGGCCTGGACGCCAACGTGTTCGGCATCATCAACGCCCGCTACACCGACGGCGGCAACGGCGAGGTGCCGGCGCTGACCGGTGACGACGAGGCCGTGCTGCAGCCCAAGCTGAAGCAGGCGGAGTTCTGGTCGGAGAACAGCGGCACCCAGATCGTCAGCCACGGTGAGGCCAGCGGCGGCAAGCGCGTCGGCCACATCGAGAACGGCGACTGGATCAAGTTCGACCCGATCAACCTCGTTGGTGTCGAAGGGATCGGCTACCGCGTGACCTCCGGCGGTGCCGGCGGCACGATCACCGTCCGCAAGAACGCCCTGGACGGCCCGGTGGTCCAGACGGTCGAGGTGGCCAACACCGGCGGCTGGGACACCTACGCGGACATCGCGCCGACGCCGATCACCGATCCCGGTGGCACGGGCCCGCTGTACCTCACCTTCACCGGTGGCGGCGGCGGTCTCATGGACCTGGACGCGTTGAACATCACGGGTCCCGGTGTCGGTGGCGACCCCACCGATCCCGGGTGTGAACCGTCCACACCGGACGAGGGCTACACCAGCCTGTTCGACGGCACCGAGGCGAGCCTCAACGATTGGACGCAGGCCGGGCCGGGCAGCTTCGAGCTGCAGGAAGACTGCACCATCCTGTCCACCGGCGGCATGGGCCTGCTCTCCCACAACGAGGAGTACAACGCCTACAGCCTGAAGCTGGACTGGAAGATGGCCGGCGACGACAACTCGGGCATCTTCGTCGGGTATCCCGATGCCGGCAACGACCCGTGGGTCGCGGTCAACCAGGGCTACGAGATCCAGATCGACGCCTCCGACGCGGTCGACCGGACCACCGGTTCGGTCTACACGTTCCAGGCGGCGGACATCCCCGCCCGGGATGAGGCGCTCAACCCGCCGGGTGAGTGGAACAGCTACGAGATCGTGGTGCAGGGCCAGACCATCAAGGTCTTCCTGAACGGGCAGCTGATCAACGACTTCGTCAGCACCGACCCGAACCGCGACCTCACACAGGGATTCGTCGGCATCCAGAACCATGGAAACGGCGATGACGTGTCGTTCCGCGACATCCAGATCAAGGAGATCGTGGACGCCGCCGCTCCGGTGACCACCGCGACCTTCGCGGACGCCGGTGCCACCGGCTGGCACCCGGGCACCGTCCCGGTCCAGCTGACCGCCACCGACGAGGGTCAGGGCGTCGACCGCATCGAGTACAAGTTGGACGACAGCAACGGAACTGGCGAGTGGACTCCGTACACCGCCGTGGTCGAGGTGACCGGCGACGGTAACCACACGCTGCTGTACCGGGCGGTCGACAAGGCCGGCAACGTCGAGGCCGAGAAGGCCGCCACCATCAAGATCGACGCCACGAAGCCGACGCTTCTGGTGGCGGGGGTGGCCGACGGCCGGGTCTACGGCGACGCGACCGACGTGGTGCTTTCCTGGCACGCGGAGGATGCGACGTCCGGCGTGGGTTCGGTGACCGGCGCGCTCAACGGCGAGCTGATCACCTCGGGGCGCACCACGGCCCTGTACCAGCTGCCGCTGGGCACCCACCGGTTCGCCGTGTCGGCCACCGACGTGGCGGGCAACGTCACGACCCAGTCGCTGTCGTTCGCCACGACCACGTCGATGCGTGACATGGGTCAGTTGTTGGACCGGTTCCGGGCCACCAACCGGCTGTCGCTCTCGGCGTACAACGCACTGAAGAAGCAGTTGGACAAGGCCCGCAAGGCCGAGGCCAACGGCAACGACACGAAGGCCGTCAGGGAACTCGAGAAGTTCGTGACCATGGCTACGGACGTGACAAAGGTCACTGACTCCGACGTCCGTGCCGTGCTCGAGCGTGATGGTGATGCGGTCATCAGTTCCATCGAAGGGGTTGCTGTGTTACCCCAAGCTGTGAACGGTCGATGACTGGGTGAAAAGCGCCGGCGGGTTGGCGGCGCGACGCAGCGTCGCCAACCCGCCGGATTCACCCAAACCAGGACAGAAAGGTCTCGCACAATGCCAACTACCGGTTTGTGGCTGGTCGGAGCACGCGGGTCGGTGGCGACCACGGCGGTCACCGGGCTGCTCGCGCTGCGTGCGGGGCTGATCGCCCCCACCGGATGTGTTACCGAGAGTGAGCCGTTCGCCGGTGTCGGTCTGCCCGGCTGGGACCAGCTGGTGGTCGGCGGCCACGACGTGGTGCACACGCCGCTGGACAAGCGGGCCGAGCAACTGGCCGAGTCGGGCCTGATCCCGCACCGCGTGCTGGCGGCGGTCGTCGCCGGCCTGCGCACGGTGGACGCCAACATCCGCGACGGCTACCACCCGGCCACCCATGCCGGCGCCCAGTCGGTGGCCGCTGCTCGGCTGGCTTCCGACATCACGGACTTCCGCACGCGCCACGGCCTTTCGCGCGTGGTGGTGGTGAACGTCTCGTCCACCGAGCCCCCGGTTCCACACCTGGCGGAACACGACGACCTTGCGGCGCTGGAACGCGCCCTCGACGATCCCACTAGGACAGTCCTGCCGCCGTCTTCCCTGATGGCTTATGCGGCGCTGCTGGCCGACTGCTCCTTTGTGGACTTCACCCCGTCACCGGGCATCCGCCTGCCGGCCCTGCACGCCATGGCTGTAGCGCGGGGTCTGCCTTACGCGGGCTCGGACGGCAAGACGGGGGAGACCCTGCTGCGTACGGTCCTGGCCCCGATGTTCACCGCACGGGCTCTTCGCGTTCGTTCCTGGTCGGGCACCAACCTGCTGGGCGGCGGCGACGGCGCGAACCTCGCGGATCCCACCCAGGCGCAGGGCAAACTGGACTCGAAGGCCCGCGGTCTCGCGGCTCTGCTGGGCGAGGGCGTGACGGCCCCCCTGCACATCGACAACGTCCCGGACCTGGGCGAACAGAAGACGGCATGGGACCACGTGTCGTTCGAGGGCTTCCTCGGCGCGCGGATGAGTCTCCAACTGACGTGGACGGGCCTGGACTCGGCTCTGGCGGCCCCGCTGGTGCTGGACCTGGCGCGGCTGACGTCCGTCGCGCACGCGGCCGGCGAGTCGGGCCCCCTGGGCGCGCTGGCGTTCTTCTTCAAGGACCCGGTGGGCAGCGACGAACACCGATTCGCCGAACAGACCCGCATGCTGACCTCGTGGGCGCAGACACTGCGCGCCGACCCAGCGCCGACCCGCATCCTCCCGGCCGTGCCGAAACCCGAGCACCCCACAGACCGCGAGCCGGCGTCCACGCCCCCGCACGCGGCGCTCCAGGAGCCCACCCAGGAGATGGCCCCTCCGCCCTACGAGCCGGCTCAAGAGTCCGTCCGTCCGGTGCAGGAGCCCACCCAGGGGATGGCTCCGCCGCCGTACGAGCCGGCCCGCCCGGCGCAGGGGCCCGCTCAAGGGGACGTGCCTCCGCCTTACGAGGCTGTCGCAACCCCGGCGGAAGAGGCCCGCAAACTTTCTGCGAACCCCCCGCCCTACGAGCCCACCGACGGCACCAAACCCACGCCCGCGGACGAAAATCCGCAGGTCAGCGATCCGGCGGAAGGTTATCCACAGCCCCAGAACGATCCACAGCCAAGATCATCAACCCGCCTTTTGTCAGAGCCGCTCGGTACACTGGATTCGGGGCCGCCCCCCGGAGAGGGCGGGGGCATCCCCACGTATCGGCCATGATCAATTCGGTTGGTGGGGCTGGGAACGGGGCCGGTGGCGAAGGCTCCTCGCGCACTGGTTCCACGGGGAACATCGCCGCCCGGGGCTCTCGCGAGCGCATCATCCGGGCGGGTTCCGCCGGTGACGGCGCCGGCAGTGAAGTGCCGGCCGCCGCCTCGCGCAAGGGCATCCCGCTCGAGGCGCTCATCAAGCTCGTCCGGGCGCCGGCGGCGCTCACCGTGCTCGGCGACACGGTCGCCGGCGCGGCGGCCGCCGGCAACCCGCTGCGAGGCCGCCGACTCCTGCTTCCCCTCGCCTCCGCGTCCTTCTACTGGTCCGGCATGGCGCTCAACGACTGGTCCGACCGCGAACTCGACGCCACCGAGCGTCCCGAGCGGCCGATTCCCTCCGGCCAGGTGAGTCCCGACCAGGCGCTCGCCATCGCCGGCGGGCTCACGGCCGCGGGGCTCGGGCTCGCCGCGCTCGGTGGCGGGAAGCAGGCCGTGAAGATCGCGATTCCCCTCGCGGCCGCCGTCTGGGCCTACGACACCGTCCTCAAGTCCACTGTGCTCGGTCCGCTGGGGATGGCCGCCTGCCGCACCTTCGACGTCCTCATGGGCGCGGGCGGGCACAACAGGAAAGCCCTTTCCGCAGCGGCCGCGGTCGGCGGGCACACCCTCGGGCTCACCGCCCTGTCGCGCGGCGAGGTGCACGGCGGCAACGCCACCACAGCCGGAGCGGCGCTTGTCGGCACGGCCATCGTGTCGGCTACCGCCACCCGTGGCCGTGCGAGAACCAAATGGCACCGGCTCGGGGCCTCCATCGCCGCCAGTGTCTACTCCTCCACCGTGGGGCGGGCGCAGTTCGCCGCCGCCAAGGATCCCTCCGCCGCAACGGTTCGCAAGGCGACCATGGCCGGGATCCACGGCATGGTCCCACTCCAGGCCGCCATCGCCGCCCGTCGCGGCTCACTGATCGGCGCCGTCGCGGTGGCCGCCGCGCTGCCGGTCGCCCGCGCGTTGGCCAGGAAGGTGAGTCCCACATGACCGGGTTCCACCTCGGCTACGGCACCAACGGGTTCGCCAACCACAGCCTCGACGACGCCCTGCGCGTCATCGCCGACCTCGGCTACACGTCGGTCGCGCTCACGTTGGACCACAACCATCTCAACCCCTTCGCCGACGACGTCGCCAGGGAGGCCGACCACGTCGGCGCGCTCCTGAAGCGGCTCGGACTCCGGACAGTGGTCGAGACCGGCGCGCGCTACCTGCTCGACCCCTACCGCAAGCACCACCCGACGCTCGTGTGCGACGAACCCGCCGGCCGTATCGATTTCCTGGTTCGCGCGTTGCGGGTGGCCGAGGCCATCAACGCCGACGCCGTCTCGTTCTGGTCCGGCATTCGCCCGTCTACTGTGGACCCGGAAACGGCCTGGCGTCGGATGCGCGACGGTATCGGCGAGGTACTCGAAGAAGCGGGAAGACGGAACGTCCCCATCGGACTCGAGCCGGAGCCGGGAATGTTCGTGGCGCACCTGTCCGAGGCGCTGCGGCTGCGTGAGGAACTCGGCGCGCCCGAATTGCTCGGCATCACCCTCGACGTCGGCCACTGCGTCGCCGTCGAGGACGAGGACGCGGCCACCTGCATCCGCCGCGCGGGCGACCTGCTGGTGAACGTCCAGCTCGACGACATGATCACCGGCGTGCACGAGCACCTGGAGTTCGGCGACGGCGAGCTGAACCTGCCTGCCACGCTCGCCGCGCTCGTGGAGGTCGGTTACACGGGCGTCGCCGCCGTGGAACTGCCGCGCCACAGCCACGCCGCCCCGGACGTCGCACGTCGAGCCCTCGACGCGCTGCGCACCGCGCTCGTACCCGCGGCGCCCCTGCCGGCCAACAACTCGGAGTGGGTGACTCAAGTGGACCATCCCTGGCTGGTTGACGCCGAGGAACGCGTACGCACCAACCCGGCGGCCATCCGCACGCTGTTCCCGGCTGTCGGCCGCAAGGTCGGCCGCGCGCCGCTGCGACCGGAGGCCGACCCGCAGGGCCTGGTCCACGGCACGGTCGACGACCTCGCACGCACACGCCTCTTGTCCGTGCTGGCCGACGTGCTCGACGGCGCCACGCTGGCCGGCGAGGTGGCCGAGCTGTACCGCTACGGCGACGACGCGGAACGTCGTGGAGTCCTTCGTGGACTGTCCGTGCTGCCGACCGCCGCGATCCCGACCGGACTCGACCTGCTGAAGGACGCTCTGCGCGCCAACGACATCCGGCTGGTGGCCGCCGCCATGGGAGACTTCGCCGCCCGGCACCTCGATGACCACACCTGGCGCCACGGGGTGCTCAAGTGCCTGTTCGTCGGCGTACCGCTCGCCGCCGTGTCCGAAGTGGACAATCGAACGGACGACGAGTTGTTACGGATGGTCGCCGACTACGCCGACGAACGAAAGGCGGCGGGCCGTGAGGTGCCCGCCGACGCCGTGACACTGCTGGAGGCCAGGGCATGAGGATCTTCGACCCGCACATCCACATGACCTCGCGCACCACCGACGACTACGAGGCGATGTTCGCCGCGGGTGTCCGCGCACTCGTCGAGCCGGCGTTCTGGCTGGGACAGCCGAGGACCAGCGTAGCCTCGTTCACCGACTACTTCGACAGCCTCATCGGCTGGGAACGGTTCCGCGCCGCGCAGTTCGGAATCCGCCACCACTGCACGATCGCGCTGAACCCCAAGGAGGCCAACGACCCGCGCTGCGTCGAGGTGCTCGGCGTGCTGCCGCGCTACCTGGCGAAGGACGGCGTGGTGGCGGTCGGCGAACTCGGCTACGACTCCATGACCCCGGAGGAGGACCGGGTGTTCGCCGCCCAGCTGCAGCTGGCGATCGAGCACGAGCTGCCCGCTCTCGTCCACACCCCGCACCGCGACAAGCTGGTCGGCACCAAGCGCACCCTCGACGTGGTGCGGGAGTCCGGTCTGGACGCCGGCCGCGTGCTGGTCGACCACCTGAACGAGCCGACCGTGGCCGTGGTGGCGGATTCCGGCGCCTGGATGGGTTTCTCCATCTACCCGGACACCAAGATGGACGAACAGCGGATGGTGGCGATCCTCAAGCAGTACGGCACCGACCGGATGATCGTCAACTCGGCCGCCGACTGGGGTCGCTCCGACCCGCTCAAGACCTACAAGACCGGCCTGGCCATGCTCGAGGCCGGCTTCACCGAGTCCGATGTGGACAAAGTGCTGTGGCAGAACCCCGTGGAGTTCTACGGTCAGAGCGACCGGCTGGTCCTCGACGAGCTGCCGGGCTTCACCGCGTCCACCGACACCTTCGCCGGCAACTCCGTCCTACGCGGGGGCGGGCAGTGATCGGCTACTGCACCAACGTTCACCCGGCCGAGGACCTGGCCGGGGTGGTGGCCCAGTTCGACCGGTACGCCGAACCCGTCCGCCGGCTGGTGGCGGCCGACGTGCTGCCGGTCGGGCTCTGGCTCCCGGCCGGGCTGGCCGGCGCGCTCGCCGCCGACCAGGCGCTGCGGACCAAGCTGCGCGCCGAGCTGGACGCCCGCGGGCTCGAGGTGTACACACTCAACGCCTTCCCCTACGGCGGTTTCCACGACGAGGTGGTCAAGCACTCGGTCTACCTTCCGGAGTGGACCTCGCCGCGACGCCTTGAATACACTGTGGACTGTGCGAAGGTGCTGGCCGACCTGCTGCCCGACTCGGCCACCTACGGCAGCATCTCCACGCTTCCGCTCGCCTGGCGCGACCCGTGGGGTGCCGAGGACGACGACCTGGCCACCGCCGCGCTCGGGGAGCTGACCGAGGTGCTCGGGGGCATGGCCCGCGCGAACGGCCGCCCGATCCGCCTGGCGGTCGAGCCGGAGCCGGGCTGCGTGCTGGACACCGTGGCCGACGCCGTCCGCTGGCTCGCGCCACGGGTCGACCCCCGGTTCGTGGGGCTGTGTCTGGACACCTGCCACCTTGCCGTGTCGTTCGCCGACCCGGCCGACACGGTCGCGGAGATCTACGACGCCGGCCTCGAGGTGGTGAAGGTGCAGGCGTCGTCCGCGTTGCAGGTCGACGAACCGGCCAGCGAGCGGGCCCGCCTCGCGCTCGCCGACTTCACCGAACCCCGCTACCTGCACCAGGTGCGGGAACGCACGCGCGACGGCGCGGTGCTCGGCGCGGACGATCTGCCACAGGCACTGGCCGAACTGCCGGGGGAGCAGGCCTGGCGGGTCCACTTCCACGTCCCGTTGCACGCCAGGCCGGCAGCCCCGCTGTCGGCCACCACGGACGTGCTGCGCACGGCCATCACCACGCTGGAGTCCATGGTGGACGGTCCGCTTCCGCACATCGAGGTGGAGACCTACACCTGGAGCGTGCTGCCGGAGACCGCGGGGAACGGCGGTGACACCGCGCTCATCCGCGGGATCGCCGCCGAGTTGCGCTGGGCCGCGGCCCAGCTGTTGCCACATGAGAAGGGGGTTTCGTGACTACTACACCGCTGTTGGTGCTCGACGTCGTCGGGCTGACACCGAAGTTGTTGCGCCACATGCCGAACGTGGCCGCGCTCGGTCACCGTGGTTGGCAGGCGGAACTCGGCACGGTGCTCCCGGCGGTGACCTGCAGCGCCCAGTCGACGTTCCTCACGGGCCTGATGCCGAAGGACCACGGCATCGTCGGCAACGGCTGGTACTTCCGCGAGCTGGGCGAGGTGTTCCTGTGGCGCCAGCACAACAAGCTGGTGAGTGGCGAGAAGCTCTGGGAGACCGCGCGTTCCGCGCAACCGGACTACAAGGCCGCGAACATCTGCTGGTGGTACGCCATGGGCGCGACCACCGACATCACCGTGACACCGCGGCCGATCTACCACGCCGACGGCCGCAAGTCGCCGGACGCCTACGTCCGCCCGCCGGCTCTGCACGACCGGCTGACCGGCGCGCTCGGCGAGTTCCCGCTGTTCCAGTACTGGGGTCCGACCGCGACCCTCAGGTCCAGCGAGTGGATCATCGGCGCGAGCCGGCAGGTGTTGGCCAACAACGGTCCTGACCTGCTGCTCGCCTACGTGCCGCACCTCGACTACGACCTCCAGAGGTTCGGCCCGGACTCGCCGCAGGCCATCCAGGCGGCGCGTGACGTGGACACCGCGCTGGCCCCGCTGTTGGCCGACGCGCACGCCGCGGGCGTCACGGTGGTGGCGCTGTCGGAGTACGGCATCACGCCCGTGCGCCGGCCGATCGACATCAACCGGTTGCTGCGCAACGAAGGACTGCTCGAGGTCTACACCCAGGCCGGCATGGAGTACCTGGACCCGTGGACCTCGCGTGCTTTCGCGGTGGCCGACCACCAGGTGGCCCACGTCTACGTGTCCGACGACGCCGATCTGCCCCGGGTGAAGGACATGCTGTCCCAACTGTCCGGTGTGGACGAGGTGCTCGACCGCGAGGCCCAGGCCCGCTACGGCATCGACCACCCCCGCGCCGGCGAGCTGGTGGTGGTGGCCGAACCGGACGCCTGGTTCACCTACTACTACTGGACCGACGACGAGCGGGCGCCGGACTTCGCGCGAGGCGTGGAGATCCACCGCAAGCCCGGCTACGACCCGGCCGAACTGTTCTTCGACCCGGCGGACAAGCTGGCGAAGGCCAAGGCGGGCATGAACCTCGTGAAGAAGAAGGTCGGCCTGCGCTACGCCATGAACGTGGTGCCGCTCGACCCGACGTACGTGCGCGGCTCGCACGGGCGGCTGCCCGAGCGCGCCGAGGACGGGCCGGTGCTGTTGTGCTCGGTGCCGGACGCCGAGCCGGCCGGCAAGGTGGCGGCCACCGAGGTACGCGATCTTTTGCTTCAACTGCAGGGAATTCACGTGAAGGAAGGAATCAAGCGATGAGCCGTCCAGTCACCTTGTTCACCGGCCAGTGGGCCGACCTCCCGTTCGAGGAGGTGTGCACGCTCGCCGCGAAGTGGGGCTACGACGGCCTCGAGATCGCCTGCTCCGGCGACCACTTCGAGGTGGACCGAGCGCTGGCCGAGGACGACTACGTCGCCAAGAAGCACGAGCAGCTCGCCCGCCACGGGCTGAAGGTGTGGACGATCTCCAACCACCTTGTGGGCCAGGCGATCTGCGACGATCCGATCGACGAGCGTCACAAGAACATCATCCCCGCCCGGATCTGGGGCGACGGCGATCCCGAGGGTGTCCGGCAGCGGGCGGCCGAGGAGATGAAGGACACGGCGCGCGCCGCGGCGAAGCTCGGTGTGTCCACTGTGGTCGGTTTCACCGGCTCCAAGATCTGGAAGTACGTCGCCATGTTCCCGCCGGTGTCCCAAGAGGTCATCGACGACGGTTACGCGGACTTCGCGCGCCGGTGGAACCCCATCCTCGACGTGTTCGACGAGGAAGGTGTGCGGTTCGCCCACGAGGTGCACCCGTCCGAGATCGCCTACGACTACTGGACAACCAAGCGCACGCTCGACGCGGTCGACAACCGTGAGGCGTTCGGGCTGAACTGGGACCCGTCGCACTTCGTGTGGCAGGACCTCGACCCGGTCGGGTTCATCCTGGACTTCGCCGACCGGATCTACCACGTGGACTGCAAGGACACAAAGAAGCGCTTCGACGGCCGCAACGGCCGCATGGGTTCCCACCTGGCGTGGTCGGACCCGAGGCGTGGGTGGGACTTCGTCTCCACCGGGCACGGTGACGTGCCGTGGGAGGAGTCGTTCCGCGCGCTCAACGCGATCGGCTACACCGGCCCCATCTCGGTCGAGTGGGAGGACGCCGGTATGGACCGTCTGCGTGGCGCCGAGGAAGCGGTCACCTTCATCCGCAACCTCATCTTCGACAAGCCGACCGCGGCGTTCGACGCCGCTTTCTCCACAAAGGACTGATTGGTCCGCCCTGCTCATTGAGGAGTATGTCGTGGCTGTAAACAGAAGGACGATGCTGCGTGGTGCCGCCGGTGCGGCGTTAACGGTCGGCGCCGCGAGCGCCATGTCCGGTACCGCCTCCGCCGAAGGTGCCGCAGGTGCCGAAGGCGCGGGCTGGTGGGGCCTGCGCGTGCCGAAGGACAAGATCAGCATTCAGCTGTACACCCTTCGGTCGGTCCTCGAGGTCGATCTCGAGGGCACTCTCGACGCGTTGGCCGACATCGGCTTCCGCAAGGTGGAACTGGCCGGCACCTACGGCCGCAGCGCCGCCGAGTTCCGCAAGCTGCTCGACGCGCGCCGCATCCGGGCGACGTCGACGCACGTCGGCATCGACGGTGACATCAACCAGGCCATCGCCGACGCCAAGATCCTCGGCAACAAGAAGAGCAACGTGGCGTACGCCAACTTCGCCACGATCGCCGAGTGGAAGACGTTCGCGCAGCGACTCGACGCGGCGGGCAAGGCCTACGGCAAGGCGGGCATCGAGTTCGGGTACCACAACCACGCCCACGAGTACGCCCCGATCGACGGCGTGCGGCCGATCGACGTGATCGCCAGGAACACCAACCGGCGCAACGTCAACTTCGAGTACGACCTGTACTGGGTCGTGACGGGCACGGCCGATCCGGTCCGCGAGTTCTACCGTTATGCCGGGCGCGTCAAGCAGTACCACGTGAAGGACCGCGCGGCCGACGGTGGTTTCGCCGACCTCGGTGAGGGCAACATCGACTTCCGGCGGATCTTCCGGGCCACCCGGCCGCTCGAGGTCGACGAGTACATCGTGGAGAACGACCAGCCGGTCGACGCGCTCAAGTGTGCCGAGACCGGCTACAACTACCTCGCGAACCTACGTTTCTAGGAGGTAGCCATGCCGCTGGTGGCCGGGGTCGACTCGTCGACCCAGTCCTGCAAGGTCGTGGTGCGTGACGCGGAGTCCGGTGCGCTGGTGCGCAGCGGCTCGGCCCCGCACCCCGACGGGACCGAGGTCGACCCGGCGGCGTGGTGGAGCGCGCTGCGGGCGGCGACCGAGCAGGCGGGCGGCATCGACGATGTCGCGGCCGTCTCGGTCGCCGGTCAGCAGCACGGCATGGTGTGTCTCGACTCCGCCGGCGCGGTGGTTCGGCCGGCGCTGTTGTGGAACGACACCCGCTCGGCCGGTGCCGCGGCCGAGCTGGTGTCGGAGTTGGGTGGCGGCGCCGCGTGGGCGGACGCGGTCGGCGTGGTGCCGGTCGCGTCGGTGACCGTGAGCAAACTGCGCTGGCTCGCTCGGAATGAACCGGCGTCGGTGGCGCGCACGGCCGCCGTCTGCCTGCCCCACGACTACCTGACGTGGCGGCTCACCGGATCGGATTCCCTCGACCGGCTGACCACCGACCGGGGCGACGCTTCGGGCACGGGGTACTTCTCGGCGGCCACGGGCGACTACCGCGTCGACCTGCTGGAGTCCGCCTTCGGGGCGGTACCGCGGCTGCCTCGCGTGCTGTCCCCGTCCGACGACGCGGGACGCACTCCCGCCGGCGCGCTCCTGGGTGCCGGCACGGGCGACAACATGGCGGCCGCTCTGGGTGTCGGCGCCGAACCGGGCGATGTGGTGATCTCGATCGGAACGTCGGGCACGGCGTTCGCGGTGGCCGACAAGCCGAGCGCCGATCCGGCCGGCCTGGTCGCGGGTTTCGCCGATGCCACGGGCCGCTACCTGCCTCTGGTGTGCACTCTCAACGCGGCGCGGGTCCTGGACGCGGCGGCCCGCATGCTCGGCGTGACGCACGACCGTTTCGCGGATCTGGCTCTGTCCGCCCCCGCCGGCTCGGACGGCCTGGTGCTGGTCCCGTACCTGGAGGGCGAACGAACCCCGAACCTGCCGGACGCGACTGGGGCACTGCACGGCCTGCGACTGGCGAACGCCACTCCCGCACACCAGGCACGGGCGGCGGTGGAGGGCATGCTGTGCGGCCTGGCCGACGCGCTGGACGCCTTGGTGGCGCAGGGCGTGCGCGTGGAGCGCGTACTCCTGATCGGCGGCGGCGCCCGATCAGCCGCGGTGCGAGCGATCGCCCCGACGGTGTTCGGGAGGCCGGTGCTGGTGCCGGAACCGGGCGAGTACGTGGCCGACGGCGCGGCCCGACAGGCGGCGTGGACATTGGCCGGCGGCGATGGCCCTCCTTTGTGGCGGCTGGGCGGAATGTCCACCATGGACGGTGAACCGGCTCCTTGGGTACGGGAACGCTACGCGGAGGCGCGGGACAAGTTCCTGTCGCGCTGACACCAAAACCAGGCGAGTCCCACATTCAACCAGCGCGAGTCGCCCTTCCGAGACACGCGAGTCGCCCTCCCGAGACACGCGAGTTGGCGGTTCACGACCCGTGAACCGGTTCGCGGACCGCCAACTCGGATGTCCCACGAGGGAGACTCGCGGTGCTTGAATGTGGGACTCGCCTGGATTTTGATCTGAGCCAGGGTGTTGATCACTGAGTGCGGGCCACCTGGAACGGTCCGAACGACTGGGCAACCGGCATCAGCTCAACCGTGTTCACATTCACGTGTACCGGTTGCGAAGTCACCCAGTGGACCGTTTCGGTGACGTCCTCCGCCGTCAGTGCCTGAAACCCCTGATACACAGCCTCCGCGCGAGACGAGTCACCGGCGAAGCGGACCAGCGAGAACTCCGTGCCCTCGCACATTCCCGGCTCGACGCACGTGACTCGCACCCCCGTCCCATGCAGGTCGCTGCGCAGGTTCAGGCTGAACTGTCGCACGAAAGCCTTCGTCGCGCCGTACACGTTCCCGCCCGGATACGGGTAGGTGCCGGCCACCGAGCCGATGTTCACCACGTGCCCCCTGCCCCGGGCCACCATGCCCGGCAGCACCGCCCGCGTGCAGTGCACGAGTCCCCGGCAGTTGGTGTCCAGCATCTGGTCCCAGTCCGCGAGGTCGGCCCGCTGCGCCGGCTCCAGTCCCTTCGCCAGCCCCGCGTTGTTCACCAGCACGTCGACCTCGGCGTACTCCGCCGGCAGGCTCTCGACCGCCGCGCGCACCGCCTCCGCGTCCCGCACGTCCAGTGCGAGCGGGAACACCGCGTCCGACGCCGGAATCTGGTCGACGCGCCGCGCCGCGGCGATCACCTTCGCGCCCGAGGAAGCGAAGCGGCGGGTCATCGCCGCGCCGAACCCGCTGCTGGCGCCCGTCACGAACACGATCATCCCCGTACCTCCGTCAGTAGTTCGCCGACCGCCTTGTTGAACTCCGCCGGTCGTTCGAGATTCGGCATGTGGGCGGCACCGTCCACGACCACGAGCGTGGACCCGGGGATCCGCTCGTGCATGTACCTCGCGTCGGCGACGGGCGTGTACTCGTCGTCGCTGCCGACGACCACCAGCGTCGGCACCGCGATCGTGCCCAACAGTTCCGTGTAGTCAGGACGTTCCGCACGCCCCCGCAACGCCGCTGCCGCACCCGCCGCCGGCGCGTTCCGCATCATCTCCGACACGTGCGGCGCGGCCTCCGGCGCCGCCACCATCTTCCACAGCACCTCGGCCGCGTACCCCGCCATGCCCTCGCGGAGCAACCGGTCCGCCATCTGGTTGCGTTGTTCACGCCCGGCCGGGGTCTCTGCCTGCGCGAACGTGTCCGCCAGCACGAGCCCACGAAGCCGCGACGGGAACAGCCGGTGACAGTCGAGCACGATCTGCCCGCCCATCGACAGGCCGCCGAGCACGAACCGCTCCACGCCGAGGTGGTCGAGCAACGCGGCGACGTCCTCGGCGAAGGTCGACAGCGGCGTCACCCCCGGCACGACCGTGCTCTCGCCGTACCCACGCAGGTCCGCCGCCACCACCCGCCAACCCTGATCGCGGAAGTACTCGACCTGGGGTCGCCACATCGAGCGGTCGAACGGGTGCCCGTGCACCAGGACGAGGACGTCGCCCGTGCCCTCGTCGTCATAGCCGATGGTGATGCCGTTGATCTCTGCCGTGCTCATGACACCGAGGCTATTGCTCGGATATGATCGGTGCAATAGAAACAATGCTCTCGGTGCAATGAGGGAAAGTGGACGACTACCGCGTGCTCGCCGACAACGTCGCCGCCGACATCAAGGCGGGCCGCCTGCGACCCGGCGAGCGGTTGCCGACTCAGCGGTGGTTCGCCCGCCAGCACCGCATCGCGGCGTCGACCGCGGCCAGGGTCTACGGCGAACTCGTGCGGCGCGGCCTCGCGGTCGGCGAGGTCGGCCGCGGCACGTTCGTCCGCGCCCGGACGTCCGCGACCGAACCGGCGCTGGCCGAACCCGCCGCCGCCCGCGTCGACCTGGAGCTGAACTTCCCGCTGCTGCTCGACCAGGCCGCGTTGCTGTCGGCGAGCCTCGGCCCCCTGCTGCGACCGGACCTGCTGGCGGACGCGCTGCGCCCGGTCACGGTCGAGGGCACCGCGCCGGCCCGCGCGGCCGCCGCGACGGTGCTGGCCCGCGCCGGCTGGACGCCGGCGCCCGAGCGGATCCTGTTCGCCGGCAACGGACGGCAGGCCATCGCGGCCGCGGTCGCCGGGCTCGTGCCGGTCGGCGGCCGGCTCGGTGTCGAGGCGCTCACCTACCCGGTGGTGAAGGCGGTGGCGGCCCGGTTGGGGGTCACCCTGGTGCCGCTGGAGTTGGACGAGCACGGGCTGCTGCCGGCCGGCGTGCGTGCCGCGCGGGTCGACGCGGTCTACGTGCAGCCGACGCTGCACAACCCGCTGGGGATCACCATGCCGGCGCAGCGCCGCGTGGCGCTCGCCGAGGTCCTCGCCGAGCGCGACCTGCCCGCGATCGAGGACGGCATCTACGCGTTCCTCGGCGACGAGCGGCCGCCACTCGCCGCGTACGCGCCGGACCACGTCGTCCTGGTCGACAGTATGTCCAAAAGGGTCGCGCCGGGCCTGACGCTCGGCTTCGCCGTGCCGCCCGCCGCCACTCGGGAGAAGGTCGCCGGCGCGCTGCGTTCGGGTGGCTGGACGGCGAGCCGCTTCGCGCTGGCGGCCGCGACGCAGTGCGTCACCGACGGCACGGCGGCCACCATCCAGGCGGCCAAGCGTGCGGATGCCGTGGCACGGCAGGAGATCGTGGCACAACGGCTGGCGGGCTTCACGGTCCGCGCCGACCCGGGTGCGTACCACTGCTGGTGGGAGCTTCCGGACCCGTGGCGTGCCGACACGTTCGTGGCAGCCGCCGCCCGCCACGACATCGCGGTCACCCCGGCGGCGGCCTTCGCCGTCGGCCCCGGCCACGCTCCCAACGCGGTCCGCCTCGCGGTGTCCTCCCCGCCGCCGGAGGTGTTGGCGTCCACGCTGGACACGCTGGCCGCCATCGCGCGCCGCCGTCCGGAGGACACCACCGTCGACTAGCACCCCGGACACCGAACGACGCTTTCGGTGCGTGTAGGTGCGTGTGATCGATTCCTGCTACAACAGTGCCCAACGTGGGCTTGCCGTGCCCACAGCCTGGGAGGTCTGTCGTGGAGTTCGTTCGTCTCTTGTTGGTGTTCCTGCACCTACTGGCCATGGCCACGATGATCGGCATGTTCTTCGTGCAGCAGCGGGCCGCCGCGGGGTCTCGCCTCAACGCCGGCTGGCTGCACACCGGGCTCTTCCAACTGGTCACCGGTCTCGCGCTGCAGCTCCTCGCGCCCGCCACCGACCGCGAGTACGACCCCGCCAAGCTCGGCATCAAGTCCGTCGTCCTGTTGATCATCGTCGGGCTCTCCGCCACCTTCGTCCTCCGCAAGATGCCCGCGCCCAAGTGGCTCAACCCGACCCTCGGCGGTCTGGTCGTGCTGAACGTCGGGTTGGCGGTCTTCTGGACCTGACCTAGGGTTACTCCCGGGTAACCAGGAAGGGGTCCGCATGTCGGTCGGTCGGGAGTTCGACATTGTCCTGTTCGGTGCCACCGGGTTCACCGGCACGCTGACGGCCGAGTACCTCGCGGCCAACGCACCCAACGCGTGCCGGTGGGCGATCGCCGGGCGGAACAAGGAGAAGCTCGAAAAGCTGCGCGAGCAACTGGCCGAGCTGAACCCAGCCTGCGCAGACCTCGAGCTGCTGACCGCCGACGTCACCGACCCCGACTCGCTGCGGGCGATCGCCGCCCGCACGCGGGTCGTGGTCACGACCGTCGGCCCCTACCTCAACTACGGCGAACCGCTGGTCGCCGCGTGCGCCGAGGAAGGCACCGACTACCTCGACCTCACGGGCGAGCCCGAGTTCGTCGACCGGATGTTCCTCGGCTACCACGAGAAGGCCCACGAGACCGGCGCCCGCCTCGTGCACTGCTGCGGCTTCGACTCCGTCCCCTACGACCTCGGCGCGCTGTTCACGGTCGACCAACTGCCCGACGACGTGCCGATCCGGCTCCAGGGCTACGTCACGGTGTCCGCGTCCATGTCCGGCGGCACCTACCAGTCGGCCATCACCGCGTTCTCCCGCCTGCGCACGATGTCGTCGGTGGCCGCGCAGCGCCGCCGCGTCGAGCGCCGGCCCGCCGGTCGCCGGGTGAAGGGCGAGAAGGGCCGGCCGCGCCACGAGAAGGTGGTCGACGCCTGGGTGCTGCCCGCGCCGACCATCGACCCGCAGATCGTGCTCCGCTCGGCCCGCGAGATCGACCGGTTCGGCCCGGCGTTCACCTACGGGCACTACATCGCCGTCAAGAAACTGCCCGTGGCCGCCGGCATCGTGGGCGCCGTGGGTGCGGCCGCCGCGCTCGCCCAGGTCCCGCTGACCCGGCGCTGGCTGCTCGGCCGCATGAGCAGCGGCGACGGCCCCACGGCCGAAAAACGCGCCAAGTCGTGGTTCCGCGTGGTGTTCGTGGGCGAGGCCGGCGGCAAGCGCGTGGTCACGGAGGTCAGCGGCGGCGACCCCGGCTACGGCGAGACCGCGAAGATGCTCGCCGAGTCCGCGCTGTGCATCGCGTTCGACACGCTGCCGGCCACCTCGGGCCAGGTGACCACGGCCGTGGCCATGGGCGACAAGCTCACCGGCCGGCTGACCAGGGCGGGCATCACTTTTCGGGTGATCGAGGCACCAGCCGACTAGTCCATCTGGCACAGTGCCGGCTTGTGCGTGTACTGAAGACGCTCGCTGGCGGGATTCTCGCCGTGGGGCTCTTGGTGGGGGCGGCGCCGCAAAGCTGGGCTGACCAACCGTTGCCACCGAAGCTCGACGTCGCCGAGGCTCTCGACGCGCTGGCCGACACCGACGTCTACCGGGCGCCCGGCGCCGTCGCGTACTTCGACGAGGACGTGGTCCGGTCCGCGTTGGGTCCGAACACCAAGCTGCTGGCGGCGCCCTACAGCGGCCGGTTGAAGGAGGGCGGCAACTACGCCGACAGCGACCAGCACACAGCCGACTTCTACGACCCGCTGAACAACTGGGCCACCGAGCAACGGCTCAACCTGATCGTGGTCGAGGGCATCGGGGTGTCCCTCTACGGGGAGCGCGGCGGATCGATCGTGCCCACCGACATCCCCGGACTACGCCAGGTCACCGCCTACCTGGACGTGACCTCGCAGGTCGTGTACGCGGCCAGGTACGTGGCAGGCGAGGAGGACCCCGAAAGCGGCGTCGAGCCGGTCGCACCCATCGCTCCCTCCGAGGATCAGCTCGAGGAGGTGGTCGAGGCACTGCGCGAGAACCCCGTGTACAACGCCGAAGGCCGCGAGGACCCGATCGACCCGCTGGTCGTGGAACTGGCGAAGGAGTACGGGATCTCGCTGCGCGTCGCGGCGTTCCCGATCGCCGAACCGGGTGAGCCGGTGGTGGACTACGCACCCGCGCTCGCGCCGCTGTTCCCCGACGACGTGGTCATGGTGAGCACCGGTCGCTGGCTGGACGTGGTGGCGGCCGACCAGAACAAGGCCACCTCCGCCCGTGACTACGCCTTCGGCGCGTTCGAGTACGCGAGCTACCGGCAGGGCAGCGCCATGACCGACCGGATCGGCACCGTGCTGGAACGGTTGGCGTCCCTGCTGACGGAGACGGCGTACGGCCGCCCGCAGCCCGAGCCCCAGCCGGTGGCCCAGGAGTACGACGTGCGACGGACCATCGGCACGTTCGCGCCGTGGGTGCTGCTCGGCGCGGCCGTCATCCTCGCGGCGGCCGGGCTCATCGCCTACCGCGCGCGGACCGCGGAGCGCGCGGCCACCGAGCGTCGGGCCATGCACCTCGCGAGCGGCTCGGCGCTGGCCAGGATCAACGAGCTGGGCGCCCGGCTGCTGGAGACCGAGGAACGCGGCACTCCGCCGAACCCGGCGGCCGCCGAACGGCACGCGACCGCCCGCACCCTCTACGACCAGGCCCACACCTCCGAGGCGATGGCCGAGGTGGCGAAGGTCGCCAAGGAAGGTGCCGATCTGCTGTGACCCTCATCAAGGAGAGCACCCGCAAGCGGGCCGGCATGTGGCTGCGCGCCGACAAGTTCTTCGGCCTGCCCAGGTGGGCGGCCGTGTGCGTGGGCATCGGCGTCCTGCTCGGCATCGGGATCTTCGGCAGGCCGGTGCACGCGCCGGAGCCCGTCTCCGACCGGGTCAAGGCGGTGGCCGAGGGTCTGCGGACCACCTCGGTGTACGAGGAGAAGCCGGGCGTCCCCGGCGTGATCGACGCGGAACGGGCGCGCGACCTGATCGGCGACCGGCCGATCGTGCTGGTGCTGCTCGACGACACCCGGCTGCCGGAGCCGGAGCCCCTCGAAATGGCGAACCACGACCTGTGCGACGAGATCGCCCGCGTCGTCCCCACGAGCCTGGTGATCGTGTACGCCACCCTCGACACCGGCGAGTACGACCAGGCCTACTGCACGGGCCCGCAGTTCTCGAACCCGCGGAACCCGGTCGACGCGGCCAACTACGACCTCGGACTGCTCGTGAAGGCGGAGCTGTCCTGGAAGTACCGGGTCACCGACGAGGACAGGTTCCCCGAGGTCGAGGAGTTCGTCTTCGCGTTCGACGAGCAGGCGCGCGAGGACTACCCGAACGGCGTGCCCACGCGGGCCGTGGTCGTGCCGGCGCCGCCCACCCCGGACGCACTCCAGACGAGAACGCTGGTCCTCTCGCTGGGCGGCGTGGTCCTGGCGCCCGTGGCCCTGTTCGCGCTGCTCCGCCTGATCGGCGGCGCGGCCACCAGGCGCAGCGGCCGCGCGAAGAGCGCCCGCACCCGCCAGGAAGCGATCAACACGAGACTGAACCGCCTGGCCGACGCGATCCTGCATCCCCCGAAACCCACGAACGCGGAGGACGCCCACCGCCAGGCCGACCTGGCCCAGCGCTACGTGTCACTCCTGGGTGCCGTCGAGTCGGCCCGCTCCCGCTCGGCACAGGCCGAGGTGGAGGAGCGACTGAGCGAGTTGGAGCGCGAGGTAAGCGGGTGAGGCTGGTCGCCTTCCTCGCCATAGCGATCGGCTGTCTGCTCGGCACCGCCACACCGAGCACGGCCGACCCGATCGTCGAGCGCCTCAGTGAAGAGCGGGTCTACAACGCCCCGGGCCTCGAGGATCCCGTCGACCCGAGGGTGATCGAGGATCACGCCGACAGTGGTCTGCGGTTGCGCATCGCGGCGTTTCCGGACGGCCAGGTCGTTGATGGCTATGCGCAGTCGCTCGCTGAGGTGTTTCCCGGCGAGGTGATTCTCGTGGCGCGCGGAAACATGGTGGAAGTGGAGTCGCCGTACCCGGTGGAAGCCACGTCCGCCGTCGACTACGTCTATGAAAGCCAACAGTGGCCGTCGGGCCGGTCGGTCAACGAGGCGGTCGGCGAAATAGTGGACCGGCTCGGAGCACTGGTGAAGGCGAAGGACTTCGGCCCGCCTCAGCCGAGCTGGGAACCGACATTCATGGATCGCTTCATCGCGGTGATGGTGCCGGTTTCGCTCATTGGTACCGCGGTGGCGATCAGTGGGGCCGTCCTTCTGGTCTGGGGCCGTCGCAGAGCGAGGCAGACATCGTCCGATCAATCGCGGTTGCGCAACGCCAGTGCCCGGGCCATGGCGAGGATCGGGCGGTTGGGCGCGGAACTCCTCTCCGCCGATGAGCGGGAGTCCCGACTTGCTGAGGCCGCGGAGCGCTACGAGACCGCCAGGACGCTTTACGACCAAGCGCTGACTGCGGAGGCCATGCGTGAGGTGGAGAAGACAGCTGACGAGGGCTTCCAGTACCTGCGATACATCTCCAAGGCGACCAGGAGAGGCGTGCGGCGCGGTCGTGCGGCATCACGCCGGGTCGGGGGCGCACCCGCGCCCGCGACTGGCCTCCGGGCCTCGGACTTCGTCGCCGCTGGTGTCGTCGCCGGCTTCGGCACGATGCTGATCGTGATTCTGGTGGGTCTCGTCAGCGAGACGATACTGGGGTACGGAAAGCCCAGGGATTGGTCCGATACGACCGAAGAGGTCGTCGCCGGATTGCAACACTCTTCCGTTTACGATATGTCGGATATTCTCGACGATCAGCGAGTCGCAGTGTTGGTCGGTGACCGCCCGATGGTCGTAGTGTTGTTCGACGGACGGCCGAGTTACCCTCTTTCCTGTCGGGAGATCGCGTCCGTGCGTACCACCGACGTGGTGATCCTGTTCGGGGTCGACGCCAATGGCCGATTCGGCGGCGATCTCTGCCGCGGTCCGGATTACTCCGATTCCGCCGCGCCCGGCAAATATCAGGACTTGTGGTTCACAGCGCGGAACACCACAACATGGCGAAATTCTAAAGACCCTTACAGGGCCTTACGGGAGCTGGTCTTCGCCTACGACGTACAAGCCGTGGCCGATAACTGGCCGGACAAGGTCCCCAGCAGGGCTCTCGTGGCTCCGCCGCCTCGTGGTGCCGGTACCAATATTTGGGTGATCTTCCTCGGGCCGATGGTGACGGCGGTTCTGTACGGCATCTTCCGGCGGTCGGGCCGTCTTCTGGTGCGGCGCGGCGCCGGTGACACTCGCTCCGAGGAGGCGGGTACCCGCCTGAACCGCCTGGCCGACCTGGTGCTGCACCTGCCCCCACCGACAGACGCCGAGGACGCCGTTCACCAGGCGGACCTGGCGGAGCGTTACGTTCTGTTGCTGCATGAGTACGAGGTCGGGGACCTGCGCAGGGCGGAAGGGCAACTCGACGAACTTGAGCAGGAGGTGACCAGGTGATCTGGGTGTGGATCGGGGTCGCGGCGGTGTTGGTCGCGGCTGGGGCGCTCGTGCCCGTGTTGCTCGGCCGCAACAATCGGCTGCGCAGCAACGACGAGGCCGTGGCCGCTCGTTCGCGTTATCACCAGCTCGGCCACTACCTCGACGACGGGCCCGAGCACGTCGACCACGAGCAGGCCCAACAGCTCCTCCGCCAGGCCCGCGAACGCTGGAACACCGCCGGCGCGACGCTCGCCAAGGCGTCGTCCGAGGAGGATTTCGAGCTGGCCGAGCGGGTGGCGGACGAGGGATTGACGGCCGTCGCCGACGCGTACAAGCTGCTCGGTCGGCGCGGCCCGAGGACGTGAGCGGAGCGACCCATGACACGGTGAGCGGTCGATCACCGACGGTGGGACGCGAAAACGATTGGGTTACGCGCGAGTACACGGGGGTAGCGCCGGACGACCCGCAGAGTACGGTCTCGCCAATAAGTTCGCGTCCGGTGTCTTCCGGGCGCGGGAATGCCGTGGAGGGAGAAAGCCTTGCGCTTCAAGCGGGGAGTTGCGGTCACCGCGATCGCGCTGGCCAGCGTGCTGTCCGTGGTCGGCTGTGCAAAGGATTCGGCCGGTGGGTCGGGTGACAGCAACAACGCTGGTGGCGAAGGTTGCCAGACGGTGGACAAGCCGCCGGCGGCGGCGGCCCAGACGACCACGAGCGACGTTGCGAGCGAAGTCGACGGCAGTGCGCTGAAGGTCGGACTCGCGTTCGACATCGGTGGTCGTGGTGACGCCTCGTTCAACGACTCGGCGGCGGCAGGTCTCGACCGCGCGGTCGAGGAGCTGGGTGTCGTCAAGGCGAACTCGAAGGAACTGACGGCCACCGACCAGGAGAGCGAGGCGGCCAAGCAGACCCGGCTCCGCCAGCTCGCCCAGGAGGGCCACAACCCGATCGTCAGCGTCGGGTTCGCGTACTCGGAGGCCACGAAGGTGGTCGCCGCCGAGTTCCCGAACACCTCGTTCGCCGTGGTCGACGGGTTCGCCGAGGGCACCGGCCCGAACGTGACCTTCCTCGGCTTCGCCGAGCACGAGGGCTCGTTCCTCGTGGGTGTCATCGCGGCGCTCGAGAGCAAGAGCTGCACGGTCGGCTTCGTCGGCGGCGTGAACGTACCGCTGATCCAGAAGTTCGAGACCGGCTTCGAGCAGGGTGTGAAGGCCGTCGCGCCGGACGCGGAGATCGTTTCCGGCTACATCACCGAGGCCGGTGACCTGACGGGCTTCAACGACGCCCCCAAGGGCCAGGTGCTCGCGCAGGGCCTCATCGACGACGGCGCCGACGTCGTCTACCACGCCTCCGGTGCCTCCGGTAAGGGCGTGTTCGCGGCTGCCGCCGAGTCGGAGGTGGATGCCATCGGCGTCGACTCCGACCAGTACAACCAGAAGACGGTCGCCGAGTACAAGGACGTGATCATCACGTCCATGCTCAAGCGGGTCGACGTCGCGGTGTTCGACTACATCGCCTCCGTGGCGTCCGCCGACCCGTCGACGCTGCCCCCGGTGTTCGACCTCAAGGTCGACGGCGTCGGCTACTCGACCTCCGGCGACAAGCTCGACCCGGAGACCATCGAGTGGGTCGAGTCGTACAAGGAGCAGATCATCGCGGGCGACATCACCGTGAAGGCCGAGGCCTGACAGCAAGACGCATGATGCCCGTGGGTGTGCGGCAAGCCTGCCGCGCACCCACGGGTCTTTCCCTGTGAGGAAGGGTTTCCATGATCGACAGTGAGGTCGGTGGTGAGGACAGCGCCGGCACCGACAGGGTTCCCGCCGTTGCCCTGACCGGCATCACCAAGCGGTTCCCGGGTGTGGTCGCCAACAGCGACGTGCACCTGACCGTTCACGCCGGCGAGGTACACGCCCTGTGCGGTGAGAACGGTGCCGGCAAGTCCACTCTCATGAAGATCCTGTACGGGATGCAGAGTCCGGACGAGGGCACGATCGAGGTCAACGGTCGCGAGGTCCGGTTCAGATCACCGGCCGAGGCGATCAAGGCCGGTATCGGCATGGTCCACCAGCACTTCATGCTGGCCGACAACCTCACGGTGCTCGAGAACGTGGTGCTGGGTGCCGAGAACCTGTACGGCATCGGCGCGCGTGCCCGGAAGAAGTTCCGTGAGCTGGCCGGGCCGACCGGCCTGCGGGTGGACCCGTCGACGCTGGTGGAACGGCTGGGCGTGGCCGACCGGCAGCGCGTGGAGATCCTCAAGGTGCTCTACCGCGGCGCGCGGATCGTCATCCTCGACGAACCGACCGCCGTGCTCGTCCCGCAGGAGGTCGACGAGCTGTTCGACACGCTCCGCGCCATGCGGGCCGACGGCTACACCTTCCTGTTCATCTCCCACAAACTCGACGAGGTGCGGGCCATCGCGGACACGGTCACCGTGATCCGCCGGGGCACCACGGTCGGCTCGGCCGACCCGAAGACCGTCACGTCGCGTCAGCTGGCCGAGATGATGGTCGGCTCGGAGCTGCCGAGCCCGGAGACCCGCACCTCCACGGTCACCGACCGGGCGGTCCTGCGGGTCGCGGGCCTCACGCTGCGCACCCCCGACGGCCGCACGCTGCTCGACGGGCTCGACCTCACGGTCCGCGCGGGCGAGGTGCTCGGCATCGCGGGCGTGGAGGGCAACGGTCAGACCGAGCTGGTCGAGACGGTCATGGGGATGCGCAAGGCCGCGAGCGGCCGCGTGTTCCTCGCCGAGAAGGACCTCACGAGGGCCGGCACGCTGACCCGCCGCGAAGCCGGCATCGGCTACATCCCCGAGGACCGCCACCGTCACGGCCTGCTGCTCACCGAGCCGCTGTGGGCGAACCGGATCCTCGGCCACCAGACCAGATCGCCCGCCTCCCACGGCGCGCTCCTCAACATCTCCGGGTCGAAGACCGACACCGAGCGCATCGTCGAGGAGTTCGACGTGCGGACGCCGGGGATCGACGTGACCGCCGGGTCGCTGTCCGGCGGCAACCAGCAGAAACTCGTGATCGGCCGGGAGCTTTCCGGCGACCCGGTCCTGCTGATCGCGTCGCACCCCACCCGCGGTGTCGACGTCGGCGCCCAGGCCGCCATCTGGGACCACATCCGCAACGCGCGGGCCAACGGCCTGGCCGTGCTGCTGGTCTCGGCCGACCTGGACGAGCTGATCGGCCTGTCGGACTCCATCAAGGTGATGCTGCGCGGCAAATTCGTGGCCGACGCCGACCCGGCGACCGTGACGCCGGAGGACCTCGGCTCCGCCATGACCGGCGCGGCCGAGGTGGACGACGAAGGGCAGCTCGTGGTCGAGGGAGGTACCTCATGAACGGCCGGTTGCGCTCGTCGCTGCTGGCGCCGGGGCTCGCCATCGCGTTCTCCGCGCTGTTGTGCGCGGTCGCGCTGCTGCTGTCGGGTGCCAACCCGGCCGAGGCGCTCGACGCGATGGTCGGCCAGGTCGGCGAGGGCCAGGTGGCCGTCGACATCGTGAACAGCACGGCCATCTACATGCTGGCCGCGCTCGCCGCGGCCATCGGCTTCCAGATGAACCTGCTGAACATCGGCATCGAGGGCCAGTACCGGGTCGGCGCGCTGGTCGCGGCGATCGTCGGCGGCTCGATCGCGCTGCCCGGCCCGCTGCACGTCCTGGTGATCCTGCTGGTGGCGGCCGTCGCGGGTGCCGCGTGGGCCACGCTGCCGGCGATCCTCAAGGTCACGCGCGGGGTCCACGAGGTCATCTCGACGATCATGATGAACGGGATCGCGTTCGGTCTCGCCGCCTACCTGATCAAGACGGACAACTTCGGCATCCTGGTCGGCAACAACATCTCGACCGAGCCGATCCCCGAGTCCGGCCAGCTCGACGGGTTCTCCCTCGGCGACGGCCGGGGCACGATCTTCGGGCTGGTGCTGCTGTCCGTGGCGGCCGCCGCCGTCTACGGCTTCACCATGAAGCGCACCCGGTTCGGGTTCGAGCTGAAGGCCTCCGGCCTGTCGCCGACGGCGGCCGCGGCCGGCGGGGTGAACGCCAAGAAGATGGTGGTCGTCTCGCTGCTCGTGTCGGGCGGGGTGGCCGGCCTGGTCGCGATGCCCGAGATCCTCGGACGCGACCACGCCTACACGCTGAACTTCGCGTCCGGGTACGGGTTCGCCGGCCTCGGCATCGCGCTGCTCGGTCGCAACCACCCGGTGGGCATCGCGTTCGGTTCGCTGCTGTGGGCGTTCCTCGAACAGTCGAAGGGCGCGCTCGACAACGTCGGCGTGCCGCGGGAGATCGCCACCATCATGCAGGGCGCGATCGTCATCTCCGTGGTGGTCGCCTACGAGATCGTGAAGCGGATGGAGCAGGCCGCCGAGCAGCGCAAGGTCGGCCAGGCCACCGGCACTGCCGTCGAACCCGCTGGGGAGTCGTCATGAGCATGATCGACGTTGGCGGTGCGCCCGGCGCACCAGGTGGGTCGGCCGTGACGATGCCGCCGCCCGCGCGCAAGCGGATCCTGCCCGGCTGGGCGATCTTCGTGCTCGGCGTGATCGCGGTGGTCGGCGTGCTGGCCACCACGTCGGCACTGACCGGCGAGGCGCGACTCACGTCGTCCTCCACCATGCAGAACACGATCACCCTCGGGTTGCCGATCCTGCTGGCCGGTCTCGGCGGACTGTGGGCCGAACGCTCCGGCATGATCAACATCGGGCTCGAGGGCATGATGATCCTCGGCTGCTGGGGTGCCGCTTTCGGCGGTTACCACTGGGGACCGTGGGCGGCCGTCGTGGTCGGCGCGGTCCTCGGCGCGGTCGGCGGGCTCATCCACGCGATCGCCACGGTGACGTTCGGGGTCAACCACATCGTCTCGGGTGTGGCCATCAACCTGTTGGGTGCCGGCGTCACGAAGTATCTGTCGACGCTGATCTTCCAGCCACTCTCGGACAACCCGCGTGACTCGCCGCCCATCGAGCGGTTCGACACGTTCTCCGCGCCCGGCCTGTCCGACTGGCTGGGTGAGCTGGAGGACGAACAACGTGTGGTGATCTCCGACGTCGCCGGCCTGCTCCGCGGGCTGGTCACCAAGATCTCGCCCATGCTGCTGATCGGCGTGCTGCTGGTGCTGGCCACCTACTTCGTGTTGTGGCGCAGCCGGTTCGGGCTGCGGCTGCGGTCGTGTGGCGAGAACCCGGTGGCCGCCGAGTCGCTCGGCGTCAACGTCTACCTCTACAAGTACGTGGCGGTCATCGCCTCCGGCGCGCTCGCCGGCATCGGCGGCGCGGCGCTCGTGCTCGGGTCCAACCCGGCGATCTACTCGGAGGGCCAGACGGCCAACCGCGGGTTCATCGGCCTCGCGGCCATGATCTTCGGCAACTGGCGACCGGGCGGCACGCTCGCCGGCGCCGGCCTGTTCGGCTACGCGGACGGCCTGCGGCTGTCCTCGGGTCCGGACACCGTGCACGCGCTGCTGTACGCGGCGGTGATCACCGCCGCGCTGCTCGTGCTGTGGAAGCTGTACCAGCGCAAGTGGACCGGAGCCGGGCTCGCGCTCGCCGGTGCGATCGGCGTCTACGCGCTGTACTACGCGACCGAGGAGCTGCCGCGCGAGTTCCTGCCGTACACGCCGCACATCATCACGCTCGTGGTGCTGGCGCTGGCCGCGCAACGACTACGACCGCCCGCCGCGGACGGCGTGCCGTATCGGCGAGGTGAGGGTGACTGAGTGGAGCTTGCGGAGCGAACATCATGACTGAGTTGGATTGGGTGAAGCTGCGTGAGGCGGCCGTCGAGGCGGCCGGCCTCGCGTACTGCCCCTACTCGGGACTTCGGGTGGGCTCGGCCGCGCTCGTCGACGACGGCCGGATCGTGGTCGGCTGCAACGTGGAGAACGCCTCCTACGGCGTCGGCCTGTGTGCCGAGTGCTCGATGGCCGGTCAGCTGCGGCTGACCGGCGGCGGCCGGTTCGTGGCGGTGGCCTGCCGTGGCGGTGACGGCGCGCTGCTCATGCCTTGTGGACGGTGCCGGCAGGTGCTCTACGAGCTGGGCGGACCCGACTGTCTACTGGATACTCCGGATGGCCCCGCCCCTATGAGGGAGGTCCTCCCACACGCCTTCGGGCCTGGGGACTTACCGTGATCAGCGTGAAACACACGGCTGTTGATGTCATCCGCGCCAAACGGGACGGCGAAGCGCTGTCCGACGCCCAGATCGACTGGGTGATCTCCGCCTACACCAGCGGGGACGTCGCCGAGGAGCAGATGTCCGCGCTGGCCATGGCGATCTTCCTGAACGGGATGTCGCAGGCGGAGACGGCACGCTGGACCGCGGCGATGATCTCGTCGGGCGAGCGGCTGACCTGGCCCATGCCGACGGTCGACAAGCACTCGACCGGCGGCGTCGGCGACAAGATCACGCTGCCGCTCGCGCCGCTGGTCGCGGCGTGCGGCGTGGCGGTGCCGCAGCTGTCCGGGCGTGGACTCGGCCACACGGGTGGCACGCTCGACAAGCTCGAGTCGATCCCCGGGTGGCGGGCGGGACTGTCGACCGAGGAGATCACCTCGCAGCTGGCCTCGGTCGGTGCGGTGGTGTGCGCGGCGACCGCCGGGCTCGCGCCGGCCGACCGGAAGCTCTACGCGCTGCGCGACGTGACGGCCACCGTCGAGTGCGTGCCTCTCATCGCGTCGTCGATCATGTCGAAGAAGATCGCCGAGGGCGCGGGGGCGCTGGTGCTCGACGTGAAGGTCGGGTCCGGGGCGTTCATGAAGTCGTTGGAGCACGCCCGCGAGCTGGCACAGGCGCTGGTGTCCATCGGCGCGTCCCACGGTCAGAAGGTGTCGGCGCTGCTCACGGACATGTCGGTGCCGCTCGGACGCGCGGTGGGCAACGCCGTGGAGGTCGCCGAGGCGGTGGAGGTCCTGCGGGGCGGCGGGCCGGACGACGTGGTGGAGCTGACGCTGGCGCTGGCTCGCGAGATGGTGTCGCTGGCGGGGGTCGACGTCGACCCGGCGGCCGTGCTGGCGTCGGGCAAGGCCCACGACAAGTGGGTGGAGATGATCAGCGCGCAGGGCGGGGATCCTTCCGCTGAGTTGCCTGCGCCTTCCCACGTCCACGTGATCCCGGCCCCACGGTCGGGTGTGGTCTCACGGCTGGACGCGTACGCGGTCGGCGTGGCCGCCTGGCGCCTGGGTGCCGGCCGGGCCCGCAAGGAGGACCCGGTGCAGGCGGCCGCGGGCATCCTGTGTCACGCGAAACCGGGCGAAACGGTGTCTGAGGGCGATCCCCTGCTGGAGCTACACACGGACACCCCCGACGCGGTCGCGGGCGCTGTGGCGGCTCTGGAGGGCGCGTACGAGGTCTCGTCGGAGGCTCCGGCGAGGTCTCGGCTCGTCCTGGAGACCATCCGCTCCTGACCCGAGTCGTACCGGCTCGACAGCGAGTCGTACGGTTTGGACACCGAGTCGTACTTTCCGGAACGCTTGGGTGCAGAAGAAAGGGCCTCCGGCTGCTCACGCGGCCGGGGGCCCCATGCGTCTGCGACTCAGTTCGCGGCTCAGTCCATGCTCTCGTCGGGAATGCGACCGCGGGCCTCGTGGAGCTGGTCCTCGAGGGTGACGATCCGGCAGGCCGCCTCGACCGGAGTGCCCTGGTTGACCAGTTCCCGCACCCTGGCGGCGATGCGAAGTTGGTGTCGGGAGTAGCGGCGGTGGCCGCCGGCGGAACGCTGGGGCTCGATCACGCCGGCCTCACCGAGGCTGCGGAGGAACCCGGCGGTCGCGCCGAGCATCTCGGCGGCCCGGCCCATCGTGTAGGCGGGGTAGTGCTCGTCGTCGAACTTGTCGCTGTACTTGTCGTCGTACTTGCCGGCCGCCTCGGAATCGGTGGCCGTCTCACGTGGCTCAGGGATCATCGCACCTCCACATCACAAGGGGCCCCGGTGCCAAACTCGGCACCAGGGCCCCAGGATTGGGTTTCATCACTTCCGTACCCGCGGACGTCCGCGAAGCGGACCATGCGGGGATCGCGTATCCGTAACCGAGAACCACCTGCCAATCTGATGGGACTTCGGTACCCGCCCGGCGAAACACAGCCCTGGCGGGCGATCAATGATGTGGCCCTTTCCCTTCTTCTCGAGTTCCTCTTACCTTGAACCGCTGCGGCGATCACCTGCCGGAACCCCTTACCGATATCGGTCCCAGCACGCGTGATGTCGCTGGTCACCGCCAGAACCCCGTACTGAGATCGGCTCCGGCGCGCTGACCGTCTTCCATGTCTACTGCCAACTCGCGGGTAGTTCCGTCATCTCCCGCGCCAATCGACATTCTCTCTTCGTCTGAGGAGAACACTACACCCCGCCGGAAGCGGATGTCTACTCCGGCGGGCACAGATTTTCTGCCACCGGCGAACGCGCAGGTCATCGGACGCAAAGAAGGGCCCGGCCGTGGTGGCCGGGCCCTTCTCAGGTCTTCGGATCAGCTGGTGACGTCACTTTCCTCGGTGTCGTCGCTCCGCGTCGGCTTCTGGGGCTTGCCGTTGCGGCGGCGCTGGGACTGCCGGGGCAGCGTGGCCGGCGGACGCGGCGGCTGGGCGCCGCCGCCCATCATCAGCTCCGCGAACGTGGCCATGGCCTCGTCCAGGTGGCCGCCGATGCGCCGCTCGGACGCCTCGTTGCTCTTGTTCACCAGCGACACCACCGAGTCGGTGTCCGGCTGCTTGCCGAGCGTTCCCTCGACCTTCGACAGGCTGTCGGACAGCGTGGCGCCCATGGCCGCGATCTTCTCGGTGAAACCGTCCTCGACCGCGTCGAGGCGGGTGGTCATCTCGCTCAGGCGACCGGTCACCAGCTCCAGGCGGACGGCCAGTTCCTCCAGGCGCTCGGTGCCGTCGACCGTGGACTTCGTGTCCTCGATCGAGTCCTGCACGGCCTTGCGGGACGCCTCGATCTTCATCGACACGGAGGACGACTTCTCGTCCACGTTGCCGTGGAGACCCTCGGCGGCCTCGGTGACCTTGTTCTGCACGGCCTCGGCCGCCTGGTCGACCTTGTTGCGCACGCCGTCGGCAGCGGTGGAGACGGCCTCGCGCAGCACGTCGCGCGCGGAGTCGGCCTGGGTACGCAGACCGTTGTCGATCTCGTCGACGCGGCCACGCAGGTTGTTCTCGGCCAGCTCGATGCGCTCGCGGACCGGACCGGTGACCGACGCGGGCAGCGAGTCGAGCTTCAGGTCCTGCTTGTCCATGTGCTTGTCGAGGTGGGAGTCCAGCTCGTCGATGCGACGGTGGATGTTGGACAGCTTGTCCTCGAGCCCGTCCATCCGGCCCGCGACGCCCTCGAAGCGACCGGCCATGCCATCGAGGCGGCCGTCCAGCTGCGCGAACGGCGTGGCCAGCTTGTCGACGACGCTCTCGACCGCGCGGGCGATCGACGCGATCGCGCCGTCCTGCGCGTCGAGCTTGGCCATCGCGTCCTCGACGCGGGCGGCCAGCGCCGTGACATCGGTGCGGTCAGGGATCTCGGACAGCCGCTTGCGGACAGCGCCGATGGACTCCAGCGGTGACAGCCTGGCGTGGATCTCGTCCAGCGTGTCGAAGATCTGCTGCTGTTCGCTCTCACGGATCTCGGCCGCGCGCACCAGCATGTTGCGCATCCGGTCGAACGACACCGTCGAGTTGTTGTTCTCGTTCACGGAGGTGACCTTCGTCGTGGGGAGGGGCAGGGCCGACGTTGGGAGCCTAGCCACTCCCAGAACGCGTCCATACACCACCCGTTAGTTACCTGCAGGCCCAAAGCGAGGCTATTGGGCCGATCGGAGGATGGTCGTAGCGCGAATGCCGCGACCGCGCATGACCTTACGTGGTCCTCCGGTTACCCGATCGGATGACACCGGTCGCCGAGTACCGTTGCGCCATGTCGAACACGAACCCCGTTCCGGTGACCCCGGAGGCAGTCCGAGCTGCACCGAAAGTTCTTCTTCATGATCACCTGGATGGTGGTCTCCGTCCTGCCACGGTGATCGAGCTGGCCGAGGCCATCGGCTACTCCGACCTGCCAACGACCGACGCCGACGATCTCGGCCGCTGGTTCCGCGACGCCGCCGACTCGGGCTCGCTGGTTCGCTATTTGGAAACGTTCGCGCACACGTGCGGTGTCATGCAGAGCACCGACGCACTCGTTCGGGTGGCCGCCGAATGTGCGGAGGATCTCGCTGCCGACGGCGTCGTCTACGCCGAGGTCCGCTACGCGCCCGAGCTCTTCTCCGAGACCGGGCTCCACCTCGACGCGATCGTCGAGGCCGTCCAGGAGGGCTTCCGGCTCGGTGAGCGGCGCGCGCTCGAGCAGGGCCGCCGGATCCGCATCGGGACGCTGCTGTGCGCCATGCGGCAGAACGCGCGGTCGCTGGAGATCGCCGAGCTGGCCGTGCGCCACCGCGACACCGGCGTGGTCGGCTTCGACATCGCCGGACCCGAGGCGGGCTTCCCGCCCACGCGCAACCTCGACGCGTTCGAGTACCTGCGCCAGCAGAACGCGCACTTCACCATCCACGCCGGTGAGGCCTTCGGGCTGCCGTCGATCTGGGAGGCGATCCAGCACTGCGGCGCCGAGCGGCTGGGCCACGGGGTGCGGATCGTCGACGACATCAAGGTCGACGGCGACGGGACCATCCACCTCGGCCGGCTGGCCAGCTACGTGCGTGACCGGCGGATCCCGCTGGAGATGTGCCCGTCGTCGAACATCCAGACCGGCGCGGCGCCCTCGATCGCCGAGCACCCGATCGGGTTGCTGACGAAGCTGCGGTTCCGGGTGACGGTCAACACCGACAACCGGCTGATGTCCGGGTGTTCCATGTCGTCGGAGATGGCCGCGCTGATCGACCAGTTCGGCTACGGGTGGGCCGATCTGCAGTGGTTCACGATCAACGCCATGAAGTCGGCGTTCATCGGGTTCGACGAACGGTTGGCCATCATCAACGACATCATCAAGCCGGGCTACGCCGCGCTCATGGGGACGCGCTGAGAACGCACGTGAGCCCGAGGCGCGGGGCCTCGGGCTCACGTGGGGCTGTGTAGGGCTTACCTGACCTCGAAGCGCTCCTCGAAGGCGTCCATCAGGGTCTGCCACGAGCGGACGTCCGCGTCGAACGGCGGGCTCGGGGCCAGGCGGGTGGGGTCGGGGCGCAGAACGAACGAGACCAGCCAACCCAGCGTCTTCGACTGTGCCAGGGCCTCGTTCACGGACTTGTCGTCCGCCCAGTCGGCCGCGTCGTTCAGCAGTTCGACCGCCAGGTCCAGCTGCACCGGGTCCACCGCGTCCGGGCCCTCGGCGATGTCGTCGGCCAGGCCGCTCAGCACGTACGTGTTGTCGGTCTCGACCTCGATCTCCAGGGTGCCGTCGACCGCCTTGGTGGCGACGTCCTCCCAGGTGGCCACCTCGGCCAGGTCGTGGTCGGTGCCCGCCTCGGCCAGGTACCTGGCGAGCGCCCGCGGCGACTTGGCCACGTCGATCTTGCCCTTGCTGCCCAGGAAGATCGGCTCGTCGTCGAGGTAGCAGCGCAGCGTGTAGTACTCCGTCTCGGCCGTGATGATCTTGATGGGGTCGATGCCCACCTCGGCCCAGAATCCGACGGGTTCGGCTTCCGCCTCTTCCTCGTCGTCCTCGTCCTCTTCTTCCTCGTCGTCATCCTCGGCGTCGGCGTCGGATTCGGTGTCCTCAGTGGACTCCTCGTCCTCGTCGGCCACCTCGTCGTCCGCGTCCTCGGCGTCCAGCGCCGTCTCGGCCTCGGCCGACTCGGCCTGGAACGCGGCCAGCTCGTCGGTGGTCTCGTCGAGGACGGCCTTGTCGACCTCCGGGACGTAGACCACGTCATCGATCGCGTCGAGGACCTCGTCCCAGCGCTCGGCGATGGTCTCCGCGAGGTCGGTCCACAGCTTCTCGCCCTCGCGCCCGGTGAACGGGTACGTGCCCTGCTCGAGCACGGCGAAGCCGGCGGCCGAGTTCAGCACCTCGTGCACCTCGTCCAGCTCGCACACGTCGGCGAGCGAACGGACGATCGCGATGATGTCGGCCAGCTCGCCGATCGTCCACGTGTCCGGCTCCTCGGCCGCGAGTTCCGGCACCCCGACGAGGTCGTAGGTGTGGGACTCGTCGGGCAGCAGCTCCGGCACCGACAGCTCGGGAACGACGTCCCACGCCGGGTGGTCGGTCAGGTCGTGCTCGTCGACGGTGCGCACGAACGCGGCGAGGTGGGCGGCGTCGGGAAACGCGTAGAGGTCGTCCTCGTGGCCGAGGAAGGCCTCCCACTCCTCGCCATCCTCCCGCCAGCGCGGTGCCCACAGGGTTACGACATCACCCTGTGGCAGGCCGAGCTCGATCGAGACGATGTCCTGAGACATTGCTGGACCTCCAGGTCAGGCAATCCGTGGCGCACAGAACAGTCACTGGAACGCAGGCAGCCTACGTGGTGGGTGAAAGGAGGTGGATCACCGGTCGGAACGTAGCGATGAGGGGTCGAACGACGACAGGTCGTCAGACTGGTCGGCCGCGGCCGCCGGACCGGCGTTCTGCATGCGTGCATCGCGTCTGGCCTGGAATTCTTCGGCCGTGATACCACCGTCGGCCTGCCGGCGGGCGGGCGCCGCGCGGCCCGACAGCTGCTCCAGCGCGAACGTCAGGTTGTCGCCGAGCAACAGCGCCACCTTGTTGTAGCCGGCCTGGGTGGCGTCGTCCATCGCCACCTTGGCGACCTTGACGATCAACTGGCCCAACCCGTCGGGGCCGTACTGGGCGGCGTCGGGGGCCAGCCACAGGCGGACCAGCTTGCCGCGCCCGTTGACCGTGACCTCCACGGAACCGTTGCGGTCGTGGGCGGTGCCGGTGACCGTGGCCAGGATCTTGTCCACCTGGGACAGTGCCTCCTGGCGGGCCCGGCCGTCGGCGATGAGCTGTTTGGTGTCGCGCTCGAGCGGTTCGCGGTCGATCACGGTCGCCGCCGCGGGCTGTGCTTGAGCGGGTCGTTGAAGTCGGGCTCGTCCTCGTCCTCGACGGGCTCGTAGCCCAGTGACAGCAGGTGTTTCTCGGGCACGACGGGCGCGAGCGCCTTGTGCATGGCGCCGCCCGCGAGCTTGGTGGCCCGCTCGGCCAGCCCGGTGATCCGACGCGCGAGCGTCTCCATGTCGACGGTCATGGCGCCAGGACTCAGCTGCAGGTCGGTGATCAGCCCGCCGGGCGCCACCTCGACGCTGATCCCGCCGTCGGGCGACGTGGCCCGGCCGCTGATGCGCCCGACCCTGGCCACCTGCGCGGCGGCCTGGTCGCTGGCCTGTTGAACGCGGCGGTCGACCGCCGCCAGCTCGTGGTCGATGTCGATCTCCACGGGCACCCCCTAGATCTGTCCACGCACAGTGTGCCCGAAGACACCGACAATTGCCGTCAATCAACAGAGGCAAGCGGTCCGAGCATCTTCACCACGGTCCCGGCCTGCTCGCCGGTCTCGGCCGGGTCCACGGCGACGAGCACCCCGATCCTCGACGCCGGTGACCACAGCTTCAGGTAGCCGGCGTTGACGGACGGGCGTTCTTCGAGTGTGCTGCCGCGGGCGCTGACCGCGGCTCGCAGCTCGTCGATGTCCAGCCGCGGTGGGAACTCGCCGTAGCGTTCGACGAGCGCCGCTCCGACCAGGCCCTTCTCGGTGAGCCACGGCAGACGGTGCGTCTGGGCGCCGAAGTAGCTGATCGACCAGGCCTGGTCCGCGCCCCCGCGTGTCCAACCGAATTCGACGAGACCGGTGTCGATCAGCATCGAGTGCTTCGCCGTGTGCTGGCCCGGCTCGCCGAACACCGAGTGAACGGTGGCCAGGTCGCTCGTGTGGTCCAGCCCCAGAACTGTCCCCGTGACCGCCAGGTCGACGAAGAACTCGTTCACCCTGTTGGACGGTAGAAGCCGACGAACGGCATGCCCGAGTTGGTGGTCCGCAACGGGTTCACCTGAACGGGGTCGCCGGCCTCCACGATCTGGCCGTTGCCGATGTACATGGCCACGTGGCCCTCCCAGCACACCAGGTCGCCCGGGAGCAGTTGGTCGGCCGAGCCGACCTCGGCGCCGATGTCCTGTTCGCGGGAGGTGCGCGGGATCTCCAGGCCGCCCTCGCCGTACGCGTACTGCGTCAGGCCGCTGCAGTCCAGGCCCGAGCCCGGCGCCGTGCCGCCCCACACGTACGGGACGCCCAGTTGGCCCAGCGCCGCGCGGACCGCCTTGGCCGCCGTTTCGTTCGGGGCCATGACCTGGCTGCCGTCCGGCAGGTTGACCGCGACGCCCGTGCCCGGCTGCGGCGGGATGGCCATCGGCAGGCGCTTCTTCGTGGCTACGCCGCCACCGCCGCCCCCGCCACCGCCGCCGTCTCCTCCACCACCACCGCCTCCGCCGCTGCCGCCCTGGTTGTAGGCGGCCGGCTGGGTCTCGGTGCTGTTCATCGTGGTGGTGGCCTCGCCACCGGAGAGCTTGGTGACCACCGTGGTCAGTTGGCCCATCACGGCTTCGAGGTTGGTGCTGCTCTCGCCGCTCACCTGGGCGCCGAGCCGGATCAGCTCCGAGATCTTGGCCTGCGCGCCCGCGTGGTCGCCCGCGCTGCGCAGCGCGGCGGCCGCGGACAGCAGTTCGGCCGCGCGGTCCATGAAGTCGTCGATCAGCTGCTGGTTCGTGGACTGGCCGACCTTCAGGATGGCCGCCGCGTCCTGGACCGCGGTCTGGACCTGCTGGCTGTACTCGCTGATGTCCTTGGTGGTGGTCGACAGCGCCTGCACGTCGCCCGCCTGACGGTCGGCGGCCGAGCCGGTCCAGCCGTGCTGGAGGGTCTGCGCCTGGCGGCTCGCGTCGCTGTCGTAGGTGTACAGCGCGGTCTGGACGCCGCCGTGGGCCTGGTTGACGCCGTCGATGGCGCCGTCGTCGGTGGCCAGCTGGCGCTGTGCGTCGGCCGCGGGCTGAACGAGCGGCGCGACCAGGGGGACGGTCATACGATCTCTCCCGCCGCGCGCCGCATCCGGTGGCCGGCGTCGTCCTCGAGTTCCACGTAGTTCGTGTACGTGTTGGCGACCGCGTCGGCCATGTTCGTGGTGTTGCCGGCCAGACCGTTGATGCGCTCGGACTGGCGCCGCGTGGCGTCGCGGATCGCCGAGCTGAGCCCGACGTCGTTGCCCACCCGCGAGAACGCGTTGCCGTCGAGCCCCGTGTGGGACCCGAGCGTGGTGTTCACCGACGTGGTCAGGTCGTCGGCCAGCGGCCGGTACCCCCGGTTGAAGCTGTCGAACGAGGACTCGTCGGCGTCGTAACCCGGCGGACGCGACGGAGTCGGATCGTGGTCGGTCATGTGATGTCCCCTCCTACCGGACTGTGACGCCCACCAGCCCCCGCTGGCTCCCCTCAATTGCCCAGGGTAGGTCAACTAGCGTTCTCCGTGCAGGTGAAACCCCGTTTCCACTCCGGTTCCACTGTCTGTCACCGGTTCTCTTTCGGGCGAACCGTGCGCTGGGCACCACCCGCGCACGCCTCCATCCGCACGCATGTCGCCATGTCTCGACCGCGTGTCCCCGGCTTCCGCACCCGGTATGCGCGAGGAATTGGATCCGAACCAGCGGTCCGGATCCCGAAACCGCGTTCTCGCTGTCGGGAACCGCGTTCTCGCTGTCGGGAACCGCGTTCTCGCTGTCGGGAACCGCGATCTCGTGGTCGGGACCGCGAACATGCGGGCGGGGCGTGGGCGCGGGTGTGTTGCCCGAGCCACACCCGCGTTATACGCCCATGGGGTGCCAGACGGTTTTGGTTTCCAGGAACGTGCGTAGGCGGGACAGTTCGGGGGTGGTTGTCCAGTCGGGTTCGGTTTGGCGGGCGCGGAGGACCCGTTTGACCGTGCTTGCCGACGAGCGTTCCAGTTCGGGGGCCATTTCCGCCGGGGCGCCTGTCAGGTCGATGGCGTTGACGTCGGCGTGGGAGGCCAGCCAAGGGGCCAGTTCGGCTGTGCGGCCGGTGATGAGGTTGACCACCCCGCCCGGTACGTCGGACGTGGCGAGTACCTCGGACAGCGTGATGGCCGGCAGCGGACGGTCCTGGCTGGTGATCACGACCGCCGTGTTGCCCGTGGCGATCACCGGGGCCAGCACGCTCACCAGGCCCAGCAGCGACGACGACTGCGGCGCCAGTACGGCCACCACGCCTGTCGGTTCCGGGACGGAGAACGAGAAGTACGGGCCCGCCACCGGGTTGGCCGCGCCCAGCACGGTGGTGACCTTGTCGGACCAGCCCGCGTACCAGACCCAGCGGTCGATGGCCGCGTCGACGGCCGCCTGTGCGCGCTTGGCCGCTACGCCCTCGCTGGCCGCCACCTCGCTGATGAACTGTTCGCGCCGGCCCTCGAGCAGCTCGGCCACCCGGTACAGCACCTGGCCGCGGTTGTAGGCCGTGGCGCCGGACCACCCGGCGAACGCCTTGCGCGCGGCCACCACGGCCTCGCGGACGTCCTTGCGCGAGCCCTGCGACGCGTTGGCCAGGAAGCCGCCCTTGGTGTCCTGCACCGGGTACGACCGGCCGGACTCCGACCTGGGGAACTTGCCGCCGATGTAGAGCTTGTAGGTCTTGGCGACGGTCAGACGCTCAGACATCGAGGTATGCCTCCAGTCCCGTGCGGCCGCCCTCGCGACCGAAGCCGGACTCCTGGTAGCCGCCGAACGGGGCGGTGGGGTCGAACCGGTTGAACGTGTTGGCCCACACCACGCCCGCGCGCAGCTTGTCGGCCATCCACAGGATCCGCGAGCCCTTGTCCGTCCAGATGCCGGCCGACAGCCCGTAGGGCGTGTTGTTGGCCTTGGCCACCGCCTCGTCGGGCGTGCGGAAGGTCAGGACCGACAGCACCGGACCGAAGATCTCGTCGCGGGCGATCCGCATGGCCTGGCTGACGTTCGAGAACACCGTGGGTGCGAAGAAGAAACCCTTCTCCGGCATCGGACACGGGCTGGTCCACCGGACCGCGCCCTCGGCCTCACCCGACTCGACGAGCGCGTTGATGCGGTCGAGCTGTTCGCGCGAGTTGATGGCGCCGACGTCGGTGTTCTTGTCGAGCGGGTCGCCGATGCGCAGCGTGGACACCCGCTTGTGCAGCTTCTCGAGCAGCTCGTCGGCCACCGACTCCTGGACCAGCAACCGCGAGCCCGCGCAGCACACGTGGCCCTGGTTGAAGAAGATGCCGTTGACGATGCCCTCGACCGCCTGGTCGAGGGGGGCGTCGTCGAACACCACGTTCGCGGCCTTGCCACCCAGTTCCAGCGTGAGCTTCTTGCCCGAGCCGGCGAGCGAGCGCTGGATCAGCTTGCCGACCTCGGTGGACCCGGTGAACGCCACCTTGTTGACGCCGGCGTGGTTGGTCAGCTCGGCACCCACGTCGCCCGCGCCCGGCAGGATGTTGACCACGCCCGGCGGCAGGTCGGCCTGCTGGATGATCTCGGCGAGCACCAGCGCGGTGAGCGGGGTGGTCTCGGCCGGCTTGAGCACCACGGTGTTGCCGCAGGCCAGCGCCGGAGCGATCTTCCACGCGGCCATGAGCAGCGGGAAGTTCCACGGGATCACCTGACCGGCGACACCCAACGGTCTGGGGTCGGGCCCGAGACCCGCGTAGCCGAGCTTGTCGGCCCAGCCCGCGTGGTAGAAGAAGTGGGCCGACGCGGTGGGCACGTCGACGTCGCGCGACTCCTTGATCGGCTTGCCGTTGTCGAGGCTCTCGAGCACCGCCAGCTCGCGAGCGCGCTCGGCGATCATCCTGGCGATCCGGTAGATGTACTTGGCGCGTTCGGCGCCCGGCATCTTGCCCCAGACCCGGTCGTAGGCCCGGCGGGCGGCCTTGACCGCGCGGTCGACGTCGTCGGTGCTGGCGGTCGAGACCTCGGCCAGGACCTCCTCGGTGGCCGGATTGATCGTCTTGAGCGGCTGGCCGGCGCCCTCGACGAACTCACCGTCGACGAACATCCGGTAGCTGGGCTTGAGGTTCGCGATGTCCCGGTTCTCGGGAGCCGGCGCGTAGTCCCACATGGTCAGTCCACCGTCACATAGTCGGGGCCGCTGTAGTGGCCGTCGAGCTGGGCACGCCTCTGCATCAACAGGTCGTTGAGCAGGCTGGACGCGCCGAAGCGGAAGAGCTTGTTGGTCAGCCACTCGGGGCCGGCCACCTCGTGGACGGCCACCAGATAGCGGATGGCGTCCTTGGTGTTGCGGATGCCGCCCGCCGGCTTGACGCCCCGGCGCTCACCGGTGGAGACGTGCCAGTCGTGGACCGCCTGGAGCATCACGTGGGTGACGGGCAGCGTGGCCGCCGGGCTCACCTTGCCGGTGGAGGTCTTGATGAAGTCGGCACCCGCCAGCAGCGCGAGCCACGACGCGCGGCGCACGTTGTCGTACGTGGCCAGCTCGCCTGTCTCCAGGATGACCTTGAGGTGGGCCGGGCCTGCCGCGTGCTTGATGGTGACGATCTCGTCGAACACCTGCCCGTAGTGCCCCGACAGGAACGCGCCCCGGTCGATCACCATGTCGATCTCGGTGGCGCCCTCGGCGACCGCCAGCTCCGTGTCCGCGATCTTGATGCGCAGGCTGGAGCGGCCGGACGGGAACGCCGTGGCCACGCTCGCGATGTCGATGCCCGTGCCGCTCAGCTCGGCAACGGCTGTGGCCACCATGTCCGGGTAGACACACACGGCCCCGACCTGGGGAACCTCCGGCCGGTCGGGGTCGGGACGCCGGGCCTTGGCGCACAGCGTGCGGACCTTGCCAGCCGTGTCGGCGCCTTCGAGCGTGGTGAGGTCGACCATCGAGATCGCCGTGTCGATCGCCCACAGCTTGGACGCCTTCTTGATGCTGCGGGTGCCGAGCCCGGCCGCGCGCTGCTCGACGCCCACCTGGTCAACACCGGGTAGGCCGTGCAGGAACCTGCGCAGCGAGGTCTCGTCGCGGGTCGCGTCGGCGAGCGCGGGTGGTAACCCGGTATTCGCCGGGGAGGGGGCAGCCATGGCGACGAGTCTAGGCGGAGGGTTGGGGCGAGGGTGGGGCTGCGGCCGGGCCTGTGGACAACTCCGTGTGCGACTGTGCGGACGGTGGCTGCCACGGCTTCAACCATGGGTTCGGCTCCCATGACTCGGCGGCTGCCATCAGCTCGAAAGTGGTGGCGCCGTCGATCGACTCGCGGACGATGTCGGCATGGCCCGCGTGCCGGGCGGTCTCCTCGATCATGTGCAGCAGCACCCAGCGGACGGACCACGCTTTCAGATCCTTCGGGTACCACGGCTGGTCGGGAACCGGCACCGGATGGCCCAGGTCGAGGTCGGCCGTCAGCGCCTCGGTCTCCGCCGCCACCCGGTCGTACTCCGCCAGCAGGGACTCCAGTGTGTCCTCGGGAGTCAGGTGGAAGTCGCTGCCGTAGGACTCCTCCGTCTGCACCGACTCGCGCTGGAGCACGAGGTCGAGCCATCCCGACTCCACGGACGCCACGTGCTTGAGCAGCCCGCCCACCGACAGCGCGCTGGCGCTCGGGGTCAGCCGCAGCTGTTCCCCGGTCAGCCCGTGGGCCGCCGCCTTGATCACCCGACGTTGCTGGGCGAGGAAGCCGAACAGGCCCTCGCGCTCATCGGCCACCGGCCCGACATTTGCATCCATGGAAGTGGAGCATGCCAGCCGGCACCGACGATTTTCACTCTTCGATCTGATCGCGGTCCTGGTGCTTGCGCTTGCGACGCTTGACCTCGACCGCGCCCATCAGCGCCAGCCCGTTGACCTTCACCAGCGGCATGCCCGGACGCGGCTCCACCTGGTCGCGCACCTGGTTCTCGAACGCCCCCATGAAGCCGAAGCCGTTCACCTGGACCTGGACGTCCTCCGGCACGTAGATCTCCACCGCGCCCATGATCGCGAACGCCTGGATGGTGGTCTCGGCCTCCTCGAAACGCGCCTGGGTGAGGTCGATCTCGACGCCACCCATCATCGCCACCGAGGTGAACGTCGGCGAGACCGTCCACACGCCCTTGCGGTCCGAGCCCGACATGATCGCGATCGCGCTGGACGACGTGGCCCGCCCGCCGACCCGGTTGCTCACCGGCGCCGGGATGCTCGACTGCGGCACGGCCAACGCGCGGCCCTGGTGGGCGACCGGCAGGTCGCGGGTCAGCGGCTCGAGGTCGCCGAAAGTCTTGGCGGCATAGACCTTGTCCAGCCGCTCCTCCAACTCGTTGACCGTGATGCGTCCTTCGGCCATGGAGTCGTGCAGCACCCTGGCGACGCGCTCCCGGTCGTCGTTGGACACCCGCATGTCACGCGGGTCTGGCACGGCAGGCACGTCACTCACGTGGGTGAGGCTATCGCGAGCCGAGCCCGCAGATGAAGGAGTGCCAGGTTACGACGGGGACCGCGAGTGTCGGGCCTTCCTGGTTCTTGGAGTCGCGAACGGCAACGGCGGTGGGCTCGGCGAACGCCACCTCTACGCAGTTCCCCTCGTCTGAGCTGAAGCTGCTCTTGCGCCACGGATCATGAGCTCCATCGTAGGTCGCTACGGCATCTCGCCAGCTGATGTCGGCTATCAGTGCACCGAGTTTGGTCAGGTGACAGTGCGACGGCACGCAGCCTCTGCCAGGTCAACAGAGCGGGCCGGAGGTGCTGCTCCTCGCTGAAGAACACCCCGGCAGCGTTGGCCTCGTTGATGAACACGCGGGTGAGCCGGCCAGATCGATGATCATGAACGGGCCCTTGAGCGCAGGGGATGCCCCGACCGAGATTGGCACCACCTGCAACTGAATGTTCGGGCGCGATCGGTGCTCGACAGCAGATGTCCGAGTTGGCGTCGCATCACGCCTGGCTCGCCGATAGGTCGCCGGAGCACCATCTCGTCCATGATCGCGTGCAGAGCGGTCGCGTCCTGCCCGGTCAAGACAGCCTGGCGGGCCATCCGGGTCGCGACCAACGCATTCACCTCTCCCGCTGGTCGGCTGTTATCGATGCCGTGGAAGAGCGCCGACGTGTACTCGGCTGTCTGGAGGAGGCCAGGCACAAGGATGGGCTCGAAGTTCGCGATCGCTGTCGCGTCCGCCTCGAGCTGGATCAGGTCCTTCCACGCCGCTGGTAGCTGACCGTGGCTTGTTTGCCACCAGTTGGGATCATGGCCATTGCGGACGAGGTCGAGGAGTTCGTGTCTGAGCTTTGCCGGCACACGGTAGAGACCCAGGAGCGCGGCCACCTCGTCCGCGTAGAGGCCCCTCTCACCGGTCTCCATGCGGCTGATCTTGGTGATGGACACGTCCAGCGCCTTGGCGGCGTCCGCGCAGGTCAGCCCTGCTTCCTTGCGTAGGCGGCGCAACTCCGTCGACACTCTGCGCTGCCGGACGGGTACTCCTGGTCGTCGTGGCATGTGACTACCATCGGCATTTGCCACTTGGTCACATAAGCCCCAGTTCTTGCGAGCGCCGTTGTCACAGCGCGACCGTTGCTGCCATGGAAAAGACCTGGAGCGTCGCCGGCGTGTTCGGCGTGTGGAAGTTGACCGTCGCCCTCGACCCGGGGGAGCCCGATCCCGAGGAGAGCCACCGGTTCGACGCGGACGAGACCCGCGTCGCGCTGAAGCAGTTCGCCTCGCTCGACCCGCATTTCGTGGACGTGGTCAACCTCGTGGAGACCCGCTCGATCAGCGAACACGAGCGTATAGGGGCGAGAATCACCCAATGGGGATAATCCTGTCCGGGGCCAACCCCGGCGTTCGGCTGTACAGCGATGACAGCGGTGACAAGGTCACGGCGTTCGCTTCGGTGTGGTCGGTCGACTGGTCGCCGCACGGCGCCGGGACGGCCCTGGTGCTCTGGCACGACGACCGGGTCCGCGTGTTCGGCGCCGACGCCGAACTCGCGGGCTGGCTGGAGTCGTACTTCGTGCGGCACTTCCCGGAGGCCGAGGGGCTGAAGTGGCCGGCGCCGGAGCTTGAAGTCACCGAGGTCGCGGTGGATCTCGATCATGGCGGCAAGGTGACCGCCCAGGCGGGGGACGTCGAGGTGACCATCTGCGGGGTGCTGTGCCGGCGGACGTTCGTCACCGACGACTTCCCGCTCGACGGCGTCGCCCACGGGTTGCAGCTCCTGCTGGCGCCCGTCTCGGAGGCGTCGATTTCCGTTGGCGGACAACGGCTTCCCGGTGACGTGCGGGTGGGCGGGACGATGGAGCGGCCGTCGTCGTCGGCGTTCATCGCTACGGCTGAGGTGTGGTCGCACTGAGGAGGTCGGGCAACTCGTCGAACCAGTCGAGCGCCGCCTGTTCGTGACGGATGCCGAACCTCAGAGTGGCCAGCCGCACGGCCTCGCCCGGCGCGTTGACCAGCGCTTTCTCGTGTTCGAGGTAGGCCGCCAGCTTTGACGCGTGGGTGGCCCGCTCGGCCGCCAGGATCTCCGTCAGCCGGCCCGGCTCGAGGTGTCCGGAGAACAGGATGGTGAGGAGCAGCGGCACGCGGATCTGGTCGTGGGCCGGGTCGCCGTTGATCCACTCGTGGAACGCCCGACGGCCGGCTTCGGTGATGCGGTAGGGCTTGCGGTCACGGGGGCCCGGGTCGCCGACGGTCACGAGGCCGTCGTCGGTCATCCGCGCGAGTTCGCGGTAGACCTGGCTCTGGGTGAGCGTCCAGAAGTTGCCGATGCGGTCCTGGGCGTGGGTCACCAGGTCCCAGCCGGCCAGTTCACCGTCGTGCAGAAGGCCGAGTAGCGACGCGGCCGTGGCGTTCAGCGCACGTCGGGCCATGGCTCTCAGCGTCCTCTCAGGCTCGGGTTGACATCCCATTGTGTCAGGTCGCAGGCTTTGCACCTGAACCTTCCACAGTGTCATGTCACTGTGGAAGGTGGGCGAAGGGGGAGGTCATGCGGGTTCTGCTGATCGTGGTGTGGCTGGGGTTGGCCGTCGGTCTGAGCATGCTCGGGGGAGGCGAGACGGAGAGCGGGAAGAGCGCGCAGCTGCCGGCTTCGGCCGAGTCGATGGTGGCCGCGCGGTTCACCGGGCCGCCGTCGTTGCCGGGGGTGTTGGTCTACGAGGGCGTGGATCTCGACGCCATCCGGGCGGACGCTCGGGCGATCTCCGACGAGCTGGGCGGGGTGCTCGTCGGTTCGGTCGAGGGGCCGGTGGTCTCCGATGACGGGCAGGCCGCCTACCTGGTGGTTCGGTTCGCGGGGACCGATTCCACGAAGTACACCGAGGACGTCGACAGATTGCGGGAGATCGCCGACGAGGCGTACCTGACCGGGCCGGTCGGCATGGAGCGGGACCTGAAGGGGGCGATCGCGGGGATCGACGTGTTCCTCGTGGTGGTCACGAGCTTGGTGATCCTGCTGATTCTCGTGGTGGTGTACCGGAGTCCGCTGCTGCCGTTCCTCGTGCTGGCCGTGGCCGGGACGGCGCTCATGGTCGCCATGGGGGTGCTCGGGGTGCTGACGCGTCTGGGCGTGCTGACCGTGAGCGCCGAGGTGCAGGGGATCTTCAGCGTGCTGGTGCTCGGGGCCGGGACCGACTACGCGTTGCTGGTGGTGGCGCGGTATCGGGAGGAGGGGGTCGTGCGGGTGGCCGTGCGGCAGTCGATCGGGGCGATCGTGACCAGCGCGGGGATCGTGGTGGCGGCGTTGCTGTGTCTGCTGTTCAGCGATCTCGGGCTGAACCGGTCGCTCGGGCCTGCCGGCGCGATCGGGGTGGTGTGTGCGGCGCTGGCGATGGTGACGTTGCTGCCGGCTGTGCTGTCGCTGTTCGGGCGGGCGGTGTTCTGGCCTCGGCGTTCGGTCGGTGAGTCGAAGGGCTGGGCGTGGGTGGCTGATCGGGTCGGGCGGCGGCCTCGGGCGCTGTGGATCGGCACGGCGTTGGTGCTCGCGGTGCTGGCGCTCGGGGTGTTGCGGCTGGACGCGCGGGGTCTGAACGTGAGTGAGCAGCTGCTCGATCGCGATGTCGACTCGGCGGTGGGGCAGACCGTGTTGAGTGCGCATTTCCCTGGTGGTGAGGCGAATCCGGTGGTCGTGGTGGCTGGCGACGCCGGGGTGGCATCGGTCGTGCGGGGAATGCCCGGGGTGGACTCGGTTTCGGTGCGGCAGGGGTTGATCCTGGCGACGTTGACCGACGGGCCGGACACGCACGCCGCGCAGGACACGGTGATCGCGCTGCGGAACGAGGTGGACGCCCCGGTCGGCGGGTACACGGCCGTGCAGGTGGACTTCCACGCCGAGGCGGCGGGCGACCGGACGGTGATTCCGCTGGTGCTGCTGGTCGTGCTGGTGCTGCTGATGATGTTGCTGCGGTCGGTCGTGGCGCCGTTGTTGCTGGTGGCGACGGTCGTGCTGTCGTATCTGGCGGCCGTGGGGGTGTCGGCCGTGGTGTTCCAGGATCTGCTGGGCTTCTCGGGCGTGGACTCCACGTATCCCGTGCACACCGTGGTGTTCCTGGTGGCGCTCGGCGTCGACTACACGATCTTCCTGATGACCCGGGTGCGTGAGGAGACGTGGGCGTTGGGGACGCGGGCCGGGACGTTGCGGGCGTTGGTCGTGACCGGCGGGGTGATCACGTCGGCGGGGGTGGTGCTGGCCGCGACGTTCTCGGCGCTCGCGTTGATGCCGTTGGTGTTGCTGGTGGAGCTGGCGTTCACCGTGTCGTTCGGGGTGTTGTTGGACACGCTCGTGGTGCGGACCGTGCTGGTGCCCGCGCTGGCCGTGGACCTCGGTCCCCGGATCTGGTGGCCGAGCAGGCGCTAACGTGTCGGCTCATGGACGTGCTCACAGTCGATCATCCGCTGGCCAAGGCGCGGTTGACCGTCATGCGGGATGCCCGCACCGACAACGCCACCTTCCGGGCTGCCCTGCACGAGCTGACCGTGATGCTCGTCTACGAGGCGCTGCGCGACGCGCCGCTGCGCACCGAGCGCATCCACACGCCGGTCGCGCGGACCGAGGGCTACTGGCTGGCGAACCCGCCGCTGCTGGTGCCCGTGCTGCGGGCCGGGCTGGGGATGGCCGACCAGGCGCACCGGCTGATCCCGGACGCGCAGATGGGCTTCGTGGGGCTGGCGCGCAACGAGGAGACCCTCGAGCCGACGCCTTATATGGAGTCGCTGCCCGCGTCGCTCGCCGGGCGGCCGGTGTTCGTGCTCGACCCGATGCTCGCGACCGGCGGCTCGATGGAGTACACGATCCGGTTGCTCACCGACCGGGGCGCGACCGACGTCACGGCCGTGTGCGCTCTTGCCGCGCCTGAGGGAATTCAGCATCTTTCCGACGCGAATCTGCCGGTTCGACTGGTTACGGCGAGTGTCGACGAGCGGCTGAACGACTCCGGATACATAGTGCCCGGATTGGGTGACGCTGGTGACCGTCAGTACGGGGCTGTCTGAGCACTCGGTTTCGCTGGTATCAGAGTGGTACCGTGGATTGCATGGCGATGACCCTCAGGCTGACTGATGAGGAGAGCGTCCGGCTCGCGGAGTTAGCCGCCGCGGAAGGTCGCTCGAAGCAGGAGATCATGCGCCTTGCGCTCGCCGACCGGTGGGCCAGGCTGCAGAAGGAACAGCAGCTCTCCGAGGTTCTGAGTCGGGTTCTCCCGCGCTACAAGGGATTACTCGATCGCTTCGGGACTGCTTGAACGGCCCAAAACTGTCGGTGTCGCATGACATCATTGACTGATGATCATGTACTTGGACGCCAGCGACCTGCTGGTGCTGGCCGCTGCCGTCACCGGTGGCGACCTCGTTGTGCGTGATCTCGGGCTGCTCGACTCCGCTGCGCACCGGCCCAAGGCCACGGTGCTGGGCGTCGAGGCCTACGACACGCTGTGGCTCAAGGCTGCCGCCCTGCTCGACTCGGTCGTGTGCACGCGCCCGCTGGTCGAGGGCAACTGGAAGCTCGGCTGGGTTGCGGCTGTCACCATCTGCGACATGAACGGCTGGTGGATCGACGCCGACGAGGACGAGGCGATCGAGCTGGTTCGCGAGGTCGGGCGCGGGAATGTGGGCGTTCCGGAGATGGCTTCGCGCATCGAGGCGTGGGCCCACCCGAAAGAGAGCCAGCTTTGAGCTTGACCTGGAGTGCACTCCAGCTCCTACCGTCGACAACGTGACATACGCGATCGCCGAGGCAGCCCATCGCAGCGGGTTGTCGATCGACACTCTCCGTTACTATGAACGCATCGAGCTGATCGACCCGCCGGCGCGCGACTCCGGCGGGCGCCGGGCCTACAACGACGACGACCTGGCGTGGCTCGAGTTCCTCACACGCCTGCGTACCACCGGCATGCCCATCCGGATGATGCGCGAGTACGCGAAGCTCCGGCACCAGGGGCTGCCCAGTGCGGGGCGACGCAAGCAGATCCTGGTGGAGCAGCGTGCCGAGGTGCTCGACCGGATCGCTGAGCTGAACAAGTGCCTCGAGGTGCTCAACTACAAGATCGACAACTACTCGCAGTGCGAGCGGGACGTGGCTCTTGCCACGGAGATGCGCGACGTCTCCTAGAGGCTGGCGGCGACGGTGGCGCCGAGGTTCCAGCACGCTTCGAGGTCGGTCTTGGTGGGTTCGCCGGTGATGTTGATCGTCGGTGTGACTTTGTTCCACGCGAGCCCCGTGGTGATCGACTCGATGCCGCGGGTGGCGCCGGTGGTGTCGTTGTTGCCGTGGACGTAGAGGCCGAAGGGGCGTCCGCGCGTGGCGTCGAGGCAGGGGTAGTACGCGAGGTCGAAGAAGACCTTGAGCGCGCCGGACATCATGCCGAGGTTGGCCGGGGTGCCGAGGATGTAGCCGTCGGCCTCGAGGGCGTCGCTGGCGGTGGCCGCTAACGCTGGGCGGCGGATGACCTCGACGTTCTCGATCTCCGGATCGGTCGCGCCGGCCAGCACGGCCTCGAACATGGCCTGCACATTGGGCGACGGCGTGTGGTGCACGATCAGCAACCTGGGCACGGTCGCCGAGCCTGCCCGCCGTGCCCCGCGACGGCAAGTGCTGGGTCACTGTCCGTGGTGCGAGTGCTCAATCCCTTACAATCGAACGAGTGATTGAAACGCGGGTTGATTTGGCTAACCTGGAGGCATGTCCAGCACCCGTGCCACCGAACTCCGCCAACAACTGGCCGAGGCCTCAAACGCCTTGCGTGAATCCCATGCGTCCATGCTTGCTGTGATATCGGAAATGCGGGATGCGAACATCGCGGAAGCGGCGGGATATTCCAGTGTGAACATGATGGTTCGTGATATCGCGAGGGTCGACTTACAGCAGGTGTCGCAGTGGGTCGCCGACTGGGAAGCCGTCGCCGAGGTCGTCACGCCGCCAGGCGCGTTACCGTCGCCGTGACGCGGCAGCTCCGCGCGGCACGCTAGGCGTCCGCTGGACGGATGCGATCGTGTGGACGATCAAGAAGTCGGCGACACGGCCGAGGCTAGGTGGCATCGGCCCGTTTGTCGGTGCGTCCGCGGCCGGTCTCAGTTCGTGTCCGTCCGGCGGTGTAGCCGGATCGCCGAGATCAGGAAGAAGACGCCGCCCAGCGTCGCGTACGCGGCGAGGTTGGTGAGGGGCGCGTTCGCGGCCATCAGGATGAAGCTTGCGCCGGCGAGTGTGGAGATTCCGCCACTGAGGACCATCGGCCACTGGCCGCCGAGGCGATAGCGCCGCGTCGCGACGGTCAACTGCACGGCGCCCGCGGCGATCGCCCATGCGCCCCACACCCGTAGCACGCTGGGGATGTCTGAGGCGGCGGCGACGGCCAGTCCGATGGCGGTGAGCAGGCTCAGGGCCATGTTGACGTACAGCGGCACTCGCGGTCGTGCATCCGAGGAACGGAAGTCGATCACGGCCGCGGCGAGGTCGAACAGGGGGTAGAGCACCAGCAGTGCGACGCTGAGCGGAGTGAGGGTCGACGCGGTGATCGCCAGGAGGCTAGCCCAGACGATCGCGAAGCCGAAGCGGGCGAAATACAGGTTTCGCAGGTCTCTGGTCGGGCTGGTGACATCGGCGTGAATGGTCGTTGACATCGGGTTCCTCTTTCATCGAGAGCTAGACAGAACGATCGTTACACCGAGGATGCGGCACGTCGGCGACGATGTCAAGACCGATCGTTCTGTCTGCTAGCCTGGACGCAAGATCTCGGAGGGAGCGACGGATGTCGGAAGCGCGGGCGCGACTGCTCAGTACGGCCAGCCGGCTCTTCTACTCCGAAGGGCTCCACTCGGTGGGCATCGATCGCATCGTCGCCACCGCGGAGGTCACCCGTGCCACGCTCTACCGGCACTTCCCGAGCAAGGACGACCTCGTCGTCGCCTACCTGACCCAGGCCGACGAGGCGATCCGCACACGAACGAACGCCGCGCGGACCCAGGAGGCGTCCCCCGACGACATAGTCAGGACTGTCGGCCGGTCCATCGCCGACGACATCGGGCGCGCCGGCTTCCGAGGCTGCGCGTTCCTCAACGCCGCCGCCGAGTTCCCCGACCCGGCCCACCCGGTCCACCAGGCCGTCCTCCGGCACCGGCAGTGGTTCCTGGAGACGATCACCGAACTCTTCGCCGGAACCGGAAAGCCCGACGCGGAACCCGCTGCCCGGCACTTCGTCATGCTGCGGGACGGCGCCATGACCGCCGGCTGCCTGACGGATCCCGCGCCCATCTGTGAGACGTTCCTACGTGGGATCCAAGGACTCCTCACGTACCGGAGTCAGCAGGTCGGGTGAGGCTGGCGCGGTAGCTCCAGGCCTGGGTCCGTGCGGGTGACCGTGCCGCTCTCCCACCACCACGCGTTCGCGCCGTAGCTGTACTCCGCGCGGCTGTCCACGTGTTGCCAGCTGTTCGTGTGGCGCTCCAGGCCGGAGAAGCCGCACGTCTCCGCGATCACGTACACCTGCCGCGTCGTCCTGCCGCGTACCACGATGTCCGCCGTGATGCCGTACATGTGTTGGCTGTTCGACGCGCCGCCCATCGACGCGTTGTGCGACTTCGAGCGGAAGCCCGAGTTGATGGTCACCGGCGCGTTGCCTGCCTTGCGCCGCAACGCCTCCAGCTTGTACATCAGCACTCGGATGTTCTCCCGTACGGTTCCCGGTGAGACCTTGCCACCCGAGAACGACGAGCCGTCCTTCGAGTGGAACTCCTCGAACGTGAAGTTCTGAGTGCCGTCGGCGGATTCCAGGTCGTTCAGTGCCTCGTGGGTTTCCGTCGCCACCACGCCGTCCGTCCGGAGGCCGTGCGCACGCTGGAACCGGACGACGGCCGCTTCCGTTCCTGGGCCGAACTCGCCGTCGACCTCCACGTAGGTCTGCGCGGGAGCGTCGGCTGCCCAGCCCGCCACCCGGATCTGCAGCTCGCACACGTCCTCTCCCGTGCTGCCCACGCGCAGTTCCCGCGTCCACGGGTAGCCGGCGCCCAGTAGGGGGACGCCGGCCGCCAGGACGCCGGCGGCGCGGAGCACGGCGCGGCGACTCGGTCTACCCATTGAGCAACGTGGTGATCTCGTCGCGCAGCGCCGACAATCGGGCTGTCGCCTGCTTGCGTGCGGTCGGTAGGTCGCCGGTCACCTGCTCCACGATCTCCAGATATGCCTTGACCTTCGGCTCCGTGCCGGACGGGCGGATGATCACCCGCAGTCCGTCGGCGCGCAGGCGCAGGATGTCCGGGGCCGGGGCGTCCTGCTCCACCGCGACACCCAGCAGTTCGGTGGGCGGCGCCGACCGCAGGCCCTTCATGGTCGCCGCGATCGCCGCCGGGTCGTCGAAGCGCAGCGACACCTGGTCGGTGACGTGCAGTCCGTGCGCGACGGCCAGTTCGTCCAGCCGGTCCAAGAGCGTCCTGCCGGCCGCGCGGAGCGTCGCCGCCAGGTCGCACGCGAGCACGGCGGCCGAGATGCCGTCCTTGTCCCGCACGGAATCCGGGTCGACCGACAGGCCCAGCGCCTCCTCGTAGGCGAACACCAGACCCTCGCCCGCGCGCATCAGCCATTTGAAGCCCGTGAGCGTCTCGGCGTGACGGGCGTTGTGCGCGGCGGCGATCGGGCCGAGCAACGCGGACGACACGATCGTGCTGGCCACCAACGGATCCGGGTGCGCCACTCGGTCCAGAGTGGACAGAACGTGGTCGCCCAGCAGCGCGCCCGTCTCGTCGCCGCGCAGCATTCGCCAGCCGTCCGGGGTCCGCACGCCCAGGGCGCAGCGGTCGGCGTCCGGGTCGAGCGCGATCGCCAGGTCGGCGTCGCGCTCGGCCGCGAGGCCCAGCAGCAGGTCCGCGGCGCCCGGCTCCTCCGGGTTGGGGAACGCGACCGTCGGGAAGTCCGGGTCGGGCTCGGACTGCTCGGGAACCAGGTGCACGTCGGCGAAACCCGCCTGCCGCAACGCCGCGAGGGCCGTGGCGCCGCCGACGCCGTGCATGGGGGTGAGCACCACGCTCAGGTCACGGGCGGTGCCGCGGGGCAGGGACGCGACGCGGGCGACGTAGCCGGTGAGGTCGGCCACCGGCTGCGCGCCGGGCGCCGTTTCGATGAGCCGGGACGCGGGCGCGCCGCGGATGCCCGTCTCGATCAGGCGGTCGTCGGGCGGCACGATCTGGGCGCCGTCGTCGGTGTAGACCTTGTAACCGTTGTCCGCCGGGGGATTGTGCGACGCTGTGATCTGGATGCCCGCCACCGCACCGAGTTCGCGCACGAGGAACGCGGTCATGGGGGTGGGCAGCGGGCCGGGCAGCGTCCGCACGAGGAAGCCGGCGGCGCTCAGTACGCCGGCCGCCGCCTCGGCGAAGTCGGCCGAACCGTGGCGCGCGTCGCGCCCGACGATCACCAGCCGGCCGGCGTGTCCCTTGTGCCGCAACCATTCCGCGACGCCCGTGGTGGCGCGCAGCACGACCGCGCGGTTCATCCCGTTGGATCCCGCGCGCACCTGCCCGCGCAGCCCGGCCGTGCCGAACGTGAGCGTGCCGTTCATCCGGTCCTCGAGGTCCTCGACCGCGCCGGGCGCCCCGCCCATGGCGCTCGCGACGACGCGCTGCAACTCCAGCTTGGTGTCCGGGTCGGGGTCGTCGGCCATCCAGGCGTAGGCGCGGTTGCGCAGTTCGGAGGACAGGCTCATGCCTGTGCTGCCAGGTCGCGGAGGAGGACACCCATCCGGTCGGCCGCCGCGCGGCCCGCTTCGAGGACCTCCTCGTGGTTCAGCGGCTCGCCGGTCACGCCGGCCGCCAGGTTCGTCACGAGCGACAGGCCGAAGACCTCGGCGCCGGCCGCGCGGGCGGCGATGGCCTCGAGGACCGTGGACATGCCGACCAGGTCGGCGCCCATGGTGCGGAGCATGCGGATCTCGGCGGGGGTTTCGTAGTGCGGGCCGGGGAGGCCGGCGTAGACGCCCTCGACGAGCGTCGGGTCCAGCTCGCGGGCGAGGGCGCGCAGGCGGGGTGAGTACAGGTCGGTGAGGTCGACGAACTGGGCGCCGACCAGCGGCGACGTGGCCGTGAGGTTCAGGTGGTCGCTGATCAACACGGGCGCGCCGACGGGCACGCCGTCGCGCAGGCAACCGGCCGCGTTGGTGAGGACGATGGTGCGGCACCCGGCGGCGGCGGCCGTGCGCACGCCGTGCACGACGGACGCGACGCCCTTGCCCTCGTACAGGTGGGTCCGGCCGAGCACGATCAGCACGCGGCGGTCGCCGACCTTGAGGGAACGGAGGGTCCCGCCGTGGCCGGCGGCCGTGGGCGCGGCGAAGCCCGGCAGGTCGGCGACCGGCACCTCGGCGTCCGCCGTCCCGATCCGATCCGCCGCCGGCCGCCAGCCGGACCCGAGCACGACGGCCACGTCGTGCTGGTCCACGCCCGTGCGCTCGGCCAGCACCTTTGCCGCCTTGTCCGCGGTGATGTCTGCTTCAGTCACGGCCGCGAGCCTAGCCGCGCCATCGTCCGGGCCGGAGCCACCACGCGCTGAGGACAGAGAGGCGGGGCGACGCTACCGGCTCGCACCGACAAAAACGGTCCGGGGCCCCCTGGATTCAATTCCAGTCGCGAACACCGACAGTTTCCGATGTGTCGGAGTCCGCCGATCTCTTCGTCACGGCGAGCCCCACGTTCAAGTCCCGCGAGTCTCCCACCCCGGACATCCGAGTTGGCGGTTCGCGTACCAGCCCGCGCGGTCGCGAACCGCCAACTCGCGTGTCGTGAGAGGGAGACTCGCCGGTTGTGAACGGGAGACTCGCACGACGCGCGGGGGCGGGAGGCCAATGGGCGGGCTCGGGCTGGACACGTGGGGGCGTCTACAAGTCCAGCGCGGCCGGTCTTACACCCCTGAGACCGGCTCTTCGGACCAGTCACCACCCGAGCCCGCGCCAGCACTTTACCGACCGTTCCTCGATCAGCCCACTTCGAACGTGGGGGCGATCTTGTCGAACAGGTCCGCGCGGCCGGAGTCCTCCTGCTCGATCGGCACCGTCACCGAGACCACCCACAGGTCGTACAGCCGCGGCAGCAGGTTCGCGAAAGTCACGCGGTTCTGTGTGGGCGCCGACGGGTCGTCGGGAGTGAGCAGGTCCGCGTTCGTGCGGGTTCGGTACGTCAGTTGTTGCGCGGGTTCGTTGCCGACGGGGGTGTCGGCGATCCCCACCAGGTCCACCTGCTCGAAGCTCACCGCCGGTTCGGCCGACGACAGGTCCGTCACGTAGGCCTGGATCTTGTGGTCCGGGTAGAAGTTCGGCAGCCGCTCCACCGTCACCACCTGGGTTCCGCTCGGCGACACGTAGTAGAACTTCGAACCCTCCGGCAGGTCGGCCGACAGGCGCACCTCGATGAACTGGACCCAACCCGGTGGCATCGACAGCCGGAACTTGCCGCCCTGCATGCCGTACGACGTCGCCGCGTCACCCGTCACCGGGGCCAGTTCCTCCAGCGGGGGATCGGTGACCTTCGGCTGCGTCGGGGGCGAGGTCCGGACGGGCGGTCGCAGCGACTCTCCGGCCACCACCCTCGCCAGCGCGAAACCGCCACCCGCCGCGGCCACGAAGAACACCACCGACAGCAGCGCCACGAGGATCCGTGCCGCGCCGCCGCGCGTGCGGCGCTGCTGGCGGACCGTCACGTCGAACGGCAGGGGACCGGGTGCGGGGGCCAGCGCGTTCGGCGCCGCCACTGGTTCCGGGATCACCGGCGCCGGTGGTTCCGGTGGGCGTACCGGCTCGTTGATGTCCGTCGGTTCGGCTGCCAGCAGTTCGATGTCCGCGTCGGACAGCAGTGGGGTGCTCGGCGGCGGGACCAGGGGGTGCAAACGATTGCGCACCTCGGTCAGGGACATCCGCTTCGTCGGGTCCTTCACCATGAGACCCGCGATGACCTCGCTGATCGGGCCGTCCGAGGTCGGTCGGGGGATATCGCCGTGCACCACCCGGTTCACGATGTCGAGCACCGAACCGCCGCCGTTGCCCGGCTCGTACGGCGGCCGGCCCTCGATCATGGCGAACAGCGTCGCGCCGAGGCCCCACAGGTCGGCCGCGGGCGTCACCGGCTGACCGGCCGCCACCTCCGGCGCGATGTAGGACGGCGAGCCCAGCATGATGCCGGTCTTCGTCATGGTGTGTTCGGAGACGTTGCGGGCGATGCCGAAGTCCGTGAGCTTCACGTGCCCGTGGCGGCCGACCAGCACGTTGCCCGGTTTCACGTCGCGGTGCGTGATGCCCGCCTGGTGCGCGGCGCCGAGCCCGGCGGCGACCGCCTCGCCGATGGCCGCCGCGCGGGCCTCGTCGAGCGGGCCGAGCGAGCGGGTCAGCTGCGCCAGGCTGTAGGCCGCCATGTACTCGGTCACCACGAACGGCTCGTCACCCTCGCGGGCCACGTCGTGGAGCGTGACCACGTTCGGGTGCGAGAGCACGGCGATCGCGCGGGCCTCGCGCATCGTCCGTTCCCGCAGGTCGTCGGCCTCCGTCGGGGGGATCCCCGGAGGAAGCAGGACCTCCTTCACGGCCACCGGACGGTGCAGGAACTCGTCGTAGGCCTCCCACACGATGCCCATGGCACCTTGTCCGAGCCGCCGGCGTAACCGGTACCGGCCCGCCACCACTCGCTCTTCCGGGCTGGACACGAGGCCCATTCTGCGGCATTCCCCACATCCGGGTTCGAGAACCGGGTATTTCCGGGGTCGATCCGTAGCATTGCGGGTTATGACCTCGGCGGAGCAGCTGAAGTTGGCCTCGGATTTCCCGGCCGCGACCAGGGACCAGTGGCGCACGCTGGTCGAGGGAGTGCTGCGCAGGTCGGGCGTCGAACCGACCGGTTCGGCGGAAGACGCGCTGGCCAGCACCACCTACGACGGGTTCGCCGTCAGACCTCTCTATACGGCCGACGACGCCGCGCCCGACCCCGGGATGCCCGGTCTGCCGCCGTTCGTGCGCGGCGGGCGGGCCGACGGTGTGGTCGCCACCGGCTGGGACATCCGCCAGCGCCACGCCCACCCGGACCCCGACGTGACCAGGCGCGCGATCCTCGCCGACCTGGAGAACGGCGTCACCTCGCTCTGGCTGGTGGCCGGCGAGCGGGGCGTGCCGGTCGACGCGCTGGCCGACGTCCTCGACGAGGTCTACGTCGACCTCGCCCCCGTGACGCTCGACGCGGGCGCCGACTTCGCGGCCGCCGCCGACGCGCTGCTGGCCATCCACGACGACAAGGGCATCCAGGCGAGCGAGGTGCGCGGCAACCTCGGCGCCGACCCGCTCGGCCTGCGTGCCCGTACCGGCAATCCGGCTGACCTGGAGGGCGCGGTCGCGCTCGCCGTCCGGGTGGCGGCCCGCTACCCGAAGCTGCGGTCGATCGTGGTCGACGCGCTGCCCTACCACGAAGCAGGCGGGTCGGACGGTCAGGAACTGGGCGCCGCCATGGCCACGGCCGTCGCCTACCTGCGGGCGCTCTCCGACGCCGGTCTCGATGTGGCGGCCGCCGCCGGGCAGCTCGAGTTCCGGTTCGCCGCCACGTCCGACCAGTTCGGCACGATCGCGAAACTCCGCGCCGCGCGGCGGTTGTGGGCGCGGGTGGTCGAGGTGTGCGGGGCGCCGGGGACCGCCGCGCCGCAGCACGCCGTGTCCTCGTCGACCATGATGACCAGGCGTGATCCGTGGGTGAACATGCTGCGCACCACGCTCGCGTGCTTCGGCGCCGGGGTGGGTGGCGCGGACGCGGTGACCGTGCTGCCGTTCGACGCGGCCATCGGCCTGCCCGACGCGTTCGCCCGGCGCATCGCGCGCAACACCCACGCCATCCTCCTCGAGGAGTCCAAAGTGGCCGGTGTGATCGACCCGGCCGGCGGCTCCTGGTACGTCGAGGCGCACACCGACGAACTGGCCCGCGCCGGCTGGGCGTGGTTCACCGAGCTGGAACGCGCCGGCGGGATCGCCGCGGCGCTCGACTCCGGGCTCGTGGACGAACGGATCGCCGCCACGCGCGACGAACGCGACCGGCGGCTGGCCGACGGCGAGGAGTCGATCACCGGCGTGACCGTGTTCCCGAACAAGGACGAGAAACCGCTGGTCCGGGCCGCCGCACCGCCCGAACCCGAAGGCGGACTGCCGAGGGTGCGGTACGCGGCGCCGTTCGAGGAGGAAGCGTGATGATCCCCGACTTCTCCGACATCGAGCTGGGCACACCCGATCCCGCGTCCGTGGCCGACTGGCAGGCGGCCGTGCAGGAGGCCACCGGCAAGGGCAGCGACGCGCTCGTCTGGGAGACGCCCGAGGGCATCGGCGTGAAACCGTTGTACACGGCCGAGGACACCGACGGGCTCGACTTCCTCGACACCTACCCGGGGATCGTGCCGTACCTGCGCGGGCCGTACCCGACGATGTACGTGAACCAGCCGTGGACCATCCGCCAGTACGCGGGATTCTCCACGGCCGAGGAGTCGAACGCCTTCTACCGCCGCAACATCGCGGCCGGCCAAAAAGGACTGTCGGTGGCGTTCGACCTCGCCACCCACCGCGGCTACGACTCCGACCACCCGCGCGTCGCGGGCGACGTCGGCATGGCGGGCGTGGCCATCGACTCGATCTACGACATGCGCCAGCTGTTCGACGGCATCCCGCTGGACAAGATGTCCGTGTCGATGACCATGAACGGCGCCGTGCTGCCGATCCTCGCGCTCTACGTGGTGGCGGCCGAGGAGCAGGGCGTGTCGCAGAAGCAGCTCACGGGGACCATCCAGAACGACATCCTCAAGGAGTTCATGGTCCGCAACACCTACATCTACCCGCCGCAGCCGTCGATGCGGATCATCTCGGACATCTTCTCCCACACGTCGGCGAACATGCCGAAGTTCAACTCCATCTCCATTTCCGGCTACCACATGCAGGAAGCCGGGGCGACCGCCGATCTCGAGCTGGCGTACACGCTGGCCGACGGTGTCGAGTACATCCGCGCGGGTGTCGAAGCCGGCCTGGACATCGACAAGTTCGCGCCACGCCTGTCGTTCTTCTGGGCGATCGGCATGAACTTCTTCATGGAGGTCGCGAAGCTGCGAGCCGCGCGACTGCTGTGGGCCAAGCTCGTGAAGCAGTTCGACCCGAAGTCGGACAAGTCGCTGTCGCTGCGCACGCACTGCCAGACCTCCGGCTGGTCGCTGACCGCGCAGGACGTCTACAACAACGTGATCCGCACGTGCGTCGAGGCGATGGCCGCCACCCAGGGACACACACAGTCGTTGCACACCAACGCGTTGGACGAGGCCCTCGCCCTGCCCACCGACTTCTCGGCGCGGATCGCCCGCAACACGCAACTGCTGCTGCAGCAGGAGTCCGGCACCACGCGGGTCATCGATCCGTGGGGTGGCAGCGGTTTCGTCGAGCGGCTGACCTACGAGCTGGCGAACAAGGCGTGGGGCCACATCAGCGAGGTCGAGGCGGCGGGCGGCATGGCCCGCGCGATCGACGCCGGCATCCCGAAGCTGCGCATCGAGGAAGCGGCGGCCAGGACCCAGGCCCGCATCGACTCCGGCCGCCAGCCGGTGATCGGCGTGAACAAGTACCGGTTGGCCGACGCCGACGAGCAGATCGACGTGCTCAAGGTGGACAACGCGGGCGTGCGGACCCAGCAGCTGGAGAAGCTGCGGCGGCTGCGGGAGGAACGCGATCCCGCCGAGGTCGAGCGGACGCTGAACGCGCTGACCGACGCGGCGAACAGCAACGAGAACCTGTTGGCGCTCGCCATCGACGCGGCCCGCGCGAAGGCCACGGTCGGGGAGATCTCGGAGTCGCTCGGCAAGGTGTGGGGGCGGCACTCGGCGCAGATTCGTACTATTTCCGGGGTGTACTCCGAGGAGGTCGGCGACGTGTCCAATGTGGACGAGGCGCGGACCGTGGTCGCAGAGTTCGGCGAGGCCGAGGGACGCCGGCCGCGCATCCTGGTGGCCAAGATGGGCCAGGACGGGCACGACCGCGGGCAGAAGGTGATCGCCACGGCGTTCGCCGACCTCGGCTTCGACGTCGACGTGGGCCCGCTGTTCCAGACGCCGGCGGAGGTCGCGCGGCAGGCGGTCGAGGCGGACGTGCACATCGTGGGCGTCAACTCGCTGGCCGCCGGACACCTCACGCTCGTGCCGGCGCTGCGGTCGGAACTGGCCGAGCTGGGCCGCGAGGACATCATGATCGTGGTCGGCGGCGTGATCCCGCCCCAGGACTACGACGCGCTGCACGAGGCGGGCGCCGCCGCGATCTTCGGGCCGGGCACGGTCATCGCGGAGGCCGCCGCCGACCTGGTGCGCAAGCTCGCCGAGCGCTGATGCCGCACGCCATCGACGTCGCCGCCTATGCGAAAGGCGTGCTCGCCGCGGACCGGGCCATCCTGTCGCGGGCGATCACGCTCGTCGAGTCGCGCCGTCCCGACCATCGGGCGCTCGCCCAGCAACTCCTGGTCGAGCTGCTGCCCCACGCGGGCGGCGCGCACCGGGTGGGGATCACGGGCGTGCCGGGCGCCGGCAAGTCCACGTTCATCGACGCGCTCGGGACCCGGCTGACGGGGGCCGGGCACCGGGTGGCCGTTCTGGCCGTCGACCCGTCGTCGTCGCGGACCGGCGGGTCGATCCTCGGGGACAAGACGCGGATGGCGAGGTTGGCGGTCGACCCGGCGGCGTTCATCCGGCCGTCGCCCACCTCGGGCACGCTCGGCGGCGTCACCCGCGCGACCCGCGAGACGATCGTGCTGATGGAGGCCGCCGGTTACGACGTGGTGCTCGTGGAGACGGTGGGCGTCGGGCAGTCGGAGATCGCGGTGGCCAACATGGTCGACTGCTTCCTGCTGCTGACGCTCGCGCGCACCGGTGACCAGCTGCAGGGGATCAAGAAGGGCGTGCTCGAGCTGGCCGACGTGATCGCCGTGAACAAGGCGGACGGCGATCACGAGCTGCCGGCCCGCAAGGCCGCGCGGGAGCTGTCCGGCGCGCTGCGGCTGCTGCGGTCGGCCGACCCGTGGGTGCCGCCGGTGCTCACGTGCAGCGGCCTGGAGGGACTCGGCCTGGACACGCTGTGGGAACAGGTCACGCGGCACCACTCCGAGCTGTCGGCGTCGGGGGAGCTGGCGGCCAAGCGGCGACGTCAGCAGGTGGACTGGACGTGGACGATGGTGCGGGAGACGTTGCTCACCCGTTTGCGGGAACACCCGGGCGTGCGCGCGCTGGCGCCGACGCTCGACCGAGAGGTGGCCGACGGCGAGTTGACACCGACTCTCGCGGCCGAGCGGATCCTGGAGGTGTTCGCGTCACCTGAGGCTGACTAGGGTTGTGGTTATGCGCAGGAGTGCCACGCGGCTACTGATCGTCACCCTCATGGGATTCCTCTTGGCGCTTCCCGGGGCCGCGTCCGCCGTGGCGGAATCGGCGGCCGGTGTGCAGCCGCCCACCACCGAGCCCGTGCCGCCCACCACGACCGCGCCGTCCGGCCCGGAACTGGACGAGCAGGAGACCGAGGCTGACCGGGCGGAACGCAACCGCAAGCTGGTCATGGGCGGGGCGTCGGTCGTGCTGATCGGGGCCGTGATCTGGGGTCGGAGCATCCGCCGGAAGAGGCGCAAGGCCGCCGACGGCTGACCTGTCGTTGGTCGATTGTGATCGTTTAGCCGGGCTGAAGAGCCTTCACCGTTCGGCGCAGTGGCGCAGCCGGCAACCGGTTGACCAGGAAACCTCGTGCGTCGCCCTAGCGTGCATAGTGCAGGATTACCGCATCCAAGGTTTTCATAGCTCACGGTTCGGCACATGGAGGACCGCGTGACAGTGCTTGATTCGCGGTCCGGGATGTCGAGGGACCGGGACGACGTTGCGGCAGACGAGGTCGGGGTGCTCATCACCGACAGGGGCGTCAGTATGCCCACTGTGGAGGACATCGGAGCCGGCCGTGGGCCGGCATGGCTGGACGGATGGCTGACGCGTAACGCGCTGGACGTGTTGGCCTGGTACCGGCACATCCACGCGAACCCGGAGCTGTCGCGGCACGAGTTCGGCACCACCGAGTTGGTGGCCGGACTGCTGTCGTCGGCCGGGCTCCGGCCCAAGATCTTCGACAGCGGCACCGGACTGATCTGCGACGTCGGAACGGGTGACCGCTGTGTCGCGCTTCGGGCCGACATGGACGCGTTGCCGCTCACCGAGCTGACCGGACTGCCGTTCGCGTCCGGTGTCGCCGGTGCGGCCCACGCGTGTGGTCACGACGCGCACACGGCCATGCTGATCGCCACCGGGCTCGCGCTGGCGTCGGCGCCGGAGCTGCCCGGGCGGGTGCGGCTGGTGTTCCAGCCGGCCGAGGAGGTCATGCCGGGCGGTGCGCTCGACGTGATCGCGGCCGGCGGGCTCGACGGCGTCCAGTCGATCTTCGGGCTGCACTGCGACCCCCGGCTGGAGGTGGGTCGGGTGGGTACGCGCATCGGTGCGATCACGTCGGCCACCGACCTGCTGGAGCTGCGACTCACTTCGCCTGGTGGGCACACGTCCCGCCCGCACCTGACCGCTGATCTCGTGCATGCGCTGGGGTCCGTGATCACCGGCCTGCCGGCGCTGCTGTCGCGGCGGATCGACCCCCGGTCGGGGACGGTGCTGGTCTGGGGTGCCGTGCACGCTGGTGAGGCGCCGAACGCCGTGCCGCAGGACGGCATGCTGCGGGGCACTCTTCGTACGGGTGACCACGAGGTGTGGGCCGACCTGGAGCCTTTGGTGGCTGGGTTGGTCCAGTCGCTGCTGCTGCCCACGGGTGTTGGCTTCGAGCTGGAGCACCGTCGTGGCGTGCCTCCGGTGGTGAACGACGAGGAGAGCACTGCCGTTCTGCGTGCCGGCGTCGAGGCGGCGTTGGGCGAGAATGCGCTGACCGGTACGAAGCAGTCGTCGGGCGGCGAGGACTTCGGCTGGTACCTGGAACACGTGTCGGGCTCGTTCGCCCGGTTGGGCGTGTGGTCGGGCGAAGGCCCGCAACCAGACCTGCACCAGCCCACGTTCCACCTCGACGAACGCGCCCTCCTCACAGGCATCCGCGTCCTAACCCACACAGCCCTGGGCGCCCTCGCATAATGACCACTCCCGTCGCGCATGATGACCGTTGCGGTCGTGCGTGATGACCACTCGATGGGTTGTCCACAGGAGTTATCCACAGGGTGGCATGAGCTCACAGCTTTCCGGGTGAGAATCCGCCACGCTGGAGTGCATGGTCACTTACGACGGCGGTCTGCACGGCGCCTATTTGCGATCCGACCTGGAGCGGCAGCTGGGGCCTCATCGGCTCCGCGTTGAACTGGCCGACGGAGTGCTTGTCCCGTTCTCCAAGAACGTGGTCGTGGACCGCGCCCGCGCGGCGGAGTTCCACACCCGGGCGGCAGCGTCACTGCTGTACGCGGGGTCGCAGGCGGTGCTCACCAGCCACACGGCGCTGCGGATGCACGGTTGCCCGGCCGCTGACCTCGGACCGATCCACGTGCTCGTTCCGACCGAGCGGCGGCTGCGGTCGCGGCCGGATCTGGCCGTGCATCGCGAGCCAGCCGGCGCGGCGGAGTTCGAGGTGATCCACGGGATGCGGGTGCACCGGCTGATTTCCACTCTCGCCGAATTCGTATGCCGTGAACGTTCGCGTCCAGCGCTCGCGTGCCTGGACCAGGCCTTGGCCGCCGTGCCACCTGGCGACCGGACTGACCTGCTCGGGCGAGTGGCCCGTCTGGTCTACGAGCGCAGCGACATTCGTGGCACCCGGCGAGCCGCCATGGTCCTCGAACTGGCGACCGGCCTGCCCGAGTCACCTGCCGAGAGTTGGATCCTGGTGATCCTCGCCGAAGCAGGAATCGCCACCCCGGTACTGCAGTACTCGGTGCACGACCTGGCCGGCCGTGAACGCTACCGGCTCGACTTTGCCTGGCCCGAGCCGAAGATCGCGCTCGAGTACGACGGGTACGAGGCACATGAGGGCAGGGCCGAACTCGACCAGAACCGCGAGGAGGACCTACGTCGCCGTGGCTGGCTGGTCGTGCGCGCCGACGCGACCGATCTCAAGTCGACAGCCCGCCTGCTCCGGGACCTGCGGACGGCGTTCCGGCAGCGTCGCGCCGCAGCGTGAGGTCATCATGCGCGACCGGAGTGGTCATCATGCGCGACGGGAGTGGTCATTATGCGAGGGGGGCGGGTTCTGTTAGGGCTGGGCGGGCTTCTGGGGCGGCGGCGCGGATGGCGTCTGCTGCCTCGTCGTCGGACTGGGTTTGGCTGTCGCGTTCGGCTGCTACTCGCGCTGTGTAGATGTCCACCTCGCGGGAGACGGTGGCCTCGTCCCAGCCCAGGACCTCGGCCATCAGGCGGGCTACCTGTTCCGCGCAGTCCACGCCCCGGTGGGGGTACTCGATCGAGATCCTCGTGCGGCGCGCCAGGGTGTCCTCGATGTGCAGGGCGCCCTCGTGGGAGGCCGCGTACACGATCTCCACCTGCAGGTAGTCCGGGGCCGCGGTCAGGGGCTTCAGCAGTTCGGGACGGTCCGCCGCCAGGTCGAGGACCTCGTGGACCATCGAGCCGTACCGGTCCAGCAGGTGACGCACGCGGTACGGGTGCAGGCCGTGGCGAGCACCCAGCTGGTCCACCTGGTTCACCAGCGCGTGGTAGCCGTCGGCGCCCAGCAGGGGGACCTTGTCGGTGATCGACTCCTGCAGGCGCCCGGGCAGGTCGGGGGCCGCCATGTCCACCGCGTCCGCCGCCATCACCCGGTACGTCGTGTACTTGCCGCCCGCGATCGCCACCAGGCCGGGGGACACACGAGCCACCGCGTGTTCGCGCGACAGCTTCGACGTCTCCTCCGACTCACCGGCCAGCAGCGGCCGCAGCCCGGCGTAGACGCCCTCGATGTCGTCATGCGTCAGAGGCGTGGCCAGCACGGAGTTCACGTGCTCGAGGATGTAGTCGATGTCGTTCTTCGTGGCCGCCGGGTGCGCCAGGTCGAGGTTCCAGTCGGTGTCCGTGGTCCCCACGATCCAGTGGTTCCGCCACGGAATGACGAACAGCACCGACTTCTCCGTGCGCAGGATCAGCCCGGACTCCGCCACGATCCGGTCGCGCGGCACCACGATGTGGACACCCTTGGACGCCCGCACCCGGAACCGCCCGCGCGACCCGGACAGCCGCTGCAGCTCGTCGGTCCACACACCCGTGCAGTTGATCACCGCGTTGGCCTGGATCTCGGTCTCGCGGCCGTTCTCCACGTCGTGGACCCGCACGCCGGACACGCGATCTGCCTCACGTGTGAAGCCCACCACCTGGGTGGACATCCGCACGACGGCGCCGTAGTGCGCGGCCGTGCGCGCGACCGTCATGGTGTGCCGGGCGTCGTCGGACTGCGCGTCGTAGTAGCGGATCCCACCGATGTACGACGACCGCTTCAGCGCCGGGACCATCCGCTCCACGCCCGCCCGCGTCAGGTGCTTCTGCCCGGGCACCGACTTCGAGCCGCCCATCGAGTCGTACAGGAACAGCCCGGCCGCCGTGTACGGCCGCTCCCACACACGCTTGGTCAGCGGGTACAGGAACGAAACGGGCTTCACCAGGTGGGGCGCCAGGCGGGTGAGCATCAGCTCCCGCTCCCGCAGCGCCTCGCGGACCAGCCCGAACTCCAGTTGTTCGAGGTAGCGCAGGCCGCCGTGGAACAGCTTGGACGACCGGCTCGACGTGCCGGACGCCAGGTCACGGGCCTCGACCAGCGCGACCCGCAGGCCACGGGTGGCCGCGTCCAGGGCCGTGCCGGCGCCTACGACGCCGCCGCCGATGACCACGAGGTCGAACGTCTCCGACCCGAGTCGCTGCCAGGCCTCCTCGCGCTCGGCCGTGCCCAGCCGGCCGCCGATGGTGTCCGATGTGGAGCGATCACTCACGACGTCTCCTCAAACAGCAGCCTCAGAGCCCAACACGTTCCACGCTACCGGCCTAACCCTGCGTCCGATATCTGGACAAGTTGACCTTGCGTCCCGTAGCGTCCGGCCTCGCTCAGGGTAGGCACCGAAGCCACACCCGCAGGCCGGGAGCGCCTACCTCTTCAGTGGTGAAGGAGTGGGTCGTGGAACTGAGTTTCGGTGAAATCTTCGTTTGGGAAATGCTAGGCACAGCAGTGCTGATCCTGCTCGGTGTCGGCGTCGTCGCCAACCGGGTGCTCAAGAACGCCCTCGGCAACGGGGACAGCTGGTTGCTGATCGCCATCGGCTGGGGTTTCGCGGTGTTCGCCGGTGCGACCGTCGCCAACCCGACCGGTGGACACATCAACCCGGCGGTCACGATCAGCCTGGCCATCGCGGACAAGGCGGAGTGGGCCGACGTGCCCGCCTACGTGCTCGGCCAGATGGTCGGCGCGATCGTCGGTGCGACGCTGGCGTGGGCGGCCTACAAGCTGCAGTTCGACACGCACGACGAACCACAGAACACCCGCGGGATCTTCTGCACCGGGCCGACCGTCCCGAACTACCTGTGGAACACCATCACCGAGGTCATCGCCACATTCGTGCTGCTCATCTGGATCTTGCTGAACTCGGCGGAGGTCAACCCACTCGGGTACGCCGGCGTGGCCTTCCTGGTGATCGGTATCGGCGGCTCGCTCGGTGGGCCGACCGGCTACGCCATCAACCCGGCCCGTGACCTCGGCCCCCGCATCGCCTACGCGCTGCTGCCGATCAAGGGCAAGGGCAGTCCCGAGTGGAACTACTCCTGGGTGCCCATCGTTGGCCCGCTGGTCGGTGCGGTGCTCGCCGCGCTCGTCTACCTGATCCTGCCGGTCGCCTGAGAGGTAAACCATGACCAAGTACGTAGCCGCGATCGACCAGGGCACGACCTCCACCCGCTGCATGATCTTCAGCCATGCGGGTGAGGTGGTCGCGGTCGATCAGAAGGAACACGAGCAGATCTTCCCGAAGGCCGGCTGGGTCGAGCACGACGCGGAGGAGATCTGGCGCAACACCCGCTCGGTCGCCGCCGGCGCGCTCGCGAACGCCGACCTGAACGCCTCCGACATCGTGGCGGTCGGCATCACCAACCAGCGTGAGACCGCGCTGGTGTGGGACAGGACCACCGGCAAGCCGGTCTACAACGCGATCGTCTGGCAGGACACCCGCACCGACAAGATCTGCGCCGAACTGGAGGCGCTCGGCGGCGGGCAGGAGCGGTACAAGGCCAAGACCGGGCTGCCGCTGGCCACCTACTTCTCCGGCCCCAAGATCCGCTGGGTCCTGGACAACGTGGACGGCGCGCGCGAGCGGGCCGAGGCCGGTGACCTGCTGTTCGGCAACATGGACACCTGGCTGCTGTGGAACATGACGGGCGGGGTGGAAGGTGGCATCCACGTCACCGACCCCACGAACGCGTCGCGCACGCTGCTCATGGACCTGTCCACGCTCGCGTGGGACGAGAGCATCGCGGCGGACATGAAGATCCCGATGTCCATGCTGCCGGAGATCAAGTCATCGTCCGAGGAGTACGGCAAGGTCCGCGAGAAGGGCGCGCTCGCCGGCGTGCCGATCGCCGGCATCCTCGGTGACCAGCAGGCGGCCACGTTCGGCCAGGCGTGCCTGTCGCCCGGCGAGGCGAAGAACACCTACGGCACCGGCAACTTCGTGCTGCTCAACACCGGAAACGAGCAGGTGGCGTCGGAGAACGGCCTGCTCACCACGGTCTGCTACAAGATCGGCGAGAACGCTCCGGTGTACGCGCTGGAGGGCTCGATCGCGGTCACCGGCTCGCTGGTGCAGTGGATCCGCGACAACCTCGGCATGATCGCCGCGGCGCCGGAGATCGAGGAGCACGCGCGGTCGGTCGACGACAACGGCGGCTGCTACTTCGTGCCGGCGTTCTCCGGGCTGTTCGCGCCGTACTGGCGTTCGGACGCGCGCGGCGCGATCGTCGGCCTCACCCGGTACGTGAACAAGGGTCACCTGGCCCGCGCGGTGCTGGAGGCCACGGCCTTCCAGTCGCGTGAGGTGATCGACGCCATGAACGCCGACTCGGGCGTGCCGCTCAAGTCGCTGAAGGTCGACGGCGGCATGGTCGGCAACGAGCTGCTCATGCAGTTCCAGGCCGACATCCTGGGCGTCCCGGTGATCCGGCCGGTGGTCGCGGAGACCACGGCGCTGGGTGCCGCCTACGCGGCGGGTCTCGCCGTCGGGTTCTGGGAGGGCGAGGACGACATCCGCAACAACTGGGCGAAGGACAAGGAGTGGACCCCGTCGATGGACGACGCGGACCGCGAGAAGACCTTCGGCCGGTGGAAGAAGGCCGTGACCAGGACGTTCGACTGGGTCGACGACTGATCGTGTGAACAACGAAGGCGCGTTCGCCGGCACCCCCAGTGCCGGCGAACGCGCCTTTCGTCATGCGACCGTGGCGTAGACGATCACGTTGTCGACGTAGTGGTGTTCCTCCCGGTCGAAAGCGCCGCCGCAGGTGATGAGGCGCAGCTCCGGGCCCGGGGTGTTGCCGTAGACCTCGTCGGTCGGGAAGTCGTCCTTCGGAACCCGGTCCACGCGGGACACCACGAACCGCGCGGTGGTGCTGTCGGCGCGCCGGATCAGCACCTCGTCGCCGCTCGCCAGCTCGTGCAGGCGATGGAAGATGCCGGCCTGGCCGCCGCCGTTCACGTGACCGAGCACGACCGCCGGGCCGGGCTCACCCGGCTTGGGCGCCCCGGTGAACCAGCCGGCCTGCATGGGTTGCTCGACCGGCGGCACCTGCACCGTCTGGTCGTCGTTGAGCCCCAGCTCGACCAGCGACGAGGTGGCCGCGATCGCCGGGATGCTGACCTCCACGGGCGCCGCCACCGCGGCGGGTGCCCCGGGAGTGGTCGTGGTGGTCGTCGTCGAGGTGCCGGGAGCCGACCGCGGGTCGTCATTGGGGGGAGACCCGCAGCCGGCCACCAGCACGGCGACCAGAACGGCCGCCGCGCCCATGCGTCCCCTCATGTCCGCTGCCGCCTGCGGTGCGCGGCGATGCCGAGACCACCCGCGGCGAGCAGCGTCATCCCGCCGAGCGCGACCACGACGCCGTCCGGCCCCTGCGAGGGAGCCGGATCGAGCGAGCCGGTGTCGGCGGCGCCCTTGGGCTTCACGGGCACCTGCGGCGGCGTGTTCGCGGGCGGGGGCGGTGTGGTGGGCGGCTCTTCCCCGGCGACGACCGTGAACTCACCGGTCACCTTCTCGGCGCAGGTGAACGAGATCGGGTAGGTGCCGGGCGCGATGTCGCTGCCGACGGTGCCCTGCACGGTCATCGGGGTCGACCAGATGTCGCCTTCCTTGCGGCTGAGCGTCGGGGCCGTCAATGCCGGCGAGGAGATCTCGGAGCTGGTGAACTGGCTCCAGATGCAGAGGGCGCTGATGGTGACCTTCTGACCGGGCTTGATCACCTCGTCGACCACCGAGATCTCGCCGACCGGGGGACCAGCCGTGGCGCCGGCGGGAACGGCACCCAATGCGGTGAACGCGATACCGGTAGCGATTCCCGCGAATATCAGTCGTTTGTCCATGGAATTTCCTCAACTTCGGGTCGCCGCATTGTTCGGCGGGCTCGATGGAAAGACGATTTCTGATGCGGCCGGTTGCCCTGATCGGCGGAAAGTGCGTGTCAAAGTGCCGATCGGATATGCGCCGTCAGGTGCGCTGACGCCTGCGGAGCGCGGCGATGCCGAGTCCACCCGAGGCGACCAGTGCCACTCCGCCGAGCGCGACCACACCGGCGTCCGGACCCTGCGAGGGAGCCGGGTCGAGCGAGCCGGTGTCGGCGGCGCCCCTCGGCTTGGGCGACACCTGCGGCGGTGCCGCCTCCCCGGGCGGCGGCTGCGGGGCCGGCGAGCCGCTGGACGGCGGCTCGGCGGACGGCGGGCCGGAGGGCGGCGGCTCCGCGGGCGGCGGGTTCGTGGGAGTTGGCTGCGAGGCGGCGATCGCGACCTCGTCCATTGGGCCGGCCGCACTGGCCGGAGTGGCGGCGAACGCGGTGAATGCGATTCCCGCGGCCGCGCAGGCGAAAACAAGCCTTACCTTCATTGTTTGTCCCCACAGTTTCGGTTCCGCCGCTCCGAACGGCGGATTTGATGGGTACACGCATCGGATCGCCGGCCGGTTGCCCCGGGTTTGAAAAGTCTCCGCACCGGCGCGGCGGCCGTGTCGCCGCCGCGCCGGTGTACGAGGTCAGGCCTTCTGACGCCTGCGGTGGGCGAGCAGGCCGCCGCCCGCGAACACCGCGAGTCCGCCGAGGGTGAGGGCGAGCGCGCCGGTGTTCGAGTCCGACGAGGGAGCCGGGTCGAGCGAGCCGGTGTCAGCGGCACCCTTCGGCTTCACGGGCACCTGCTGCTGGGCCTGCGGCGGCGCGGGCGGGGTCGGCGCGTTCGCCGCGACGATCGTGTACTCGCCGGACACCGGGCCACCGCACTGGAACGTGATCTTGTACTTGCCCGGGGTCGCCTTGGGGTCGACACTGCCGAACCCGATGATCGGGTCCTCCGGGGTCGCGCCCTCGGACCGGGCGAGTGCCGGGACCAGCAGTCCCTTGGCGTCGGGCACGCTGGGGATGTAGTTCTCGTCGGTGCAGTAGGCGCGGATCGTGATCTGCTGACCAGGTCGGACGGTGTCCGGCACGAGGCCGATCTCCCGGCGCACCTGCACCTCGTGGACCTCCAGGTCGCGAGTGATCACCGAGTCCCCGCACTGGTAGGAGACCGGGTAGGTGCCGCCGGCGTCGGCCTTCACCGTGGCCTTCGTGGTCACGTACCAGTAGCCGGCCGAGGAGCGCTCTCCCGTGAGGTCCGGAGCGTCGAGAACGTCGGATACCACCGGGGTCGGCGGAAACTCCTCGGCATAGCAGGAACCGAAAAGGGTGATCTTGTCGCCCGGGTTGACCTGGTCGTCGTAGACCTCGAAGTCGAGGGTCCCCTCGGTTTCCGCGCTCGCCGCCGCGGGGGCGAGAAAGGCCATCGCGATTCCTGCACTTGCGCAGGCGAAAACAAGCTTGCTGTTCATGGTTTTTGCCCCAAGTTCCCCATTCGCCGCGTTCTGCGGCGGGTTCGATGGGTACACGCGCAAGTCTTCGGGGCGGTTGCCCCGGTTCGCGAAAGTTTTCTCAGTCCAGGTCGTCGTGGCGCATGAGCTGCCGACCGGCCTCGATGATCGAGCCGGACAGCGACGGGTACACGGAGAACGTGTGGGTCAGGTCCTCCACGGTCAGCTTGTTCTGCACGGCCAGCGCGATCGGCAGGATCAGCTCGCTGGCCGTGGGTGCCACCACCACGCCGCCGACCACCACACCCGTGGCGGGACGGCAGAACAACTTCACGAACCCGCGGTGCAGGCCCTCCATCTTCGCCCGCGCGTTCGTGGCGAGCGGCAGCATGATCGTGCGGGCCGGCACCTCGCCGGAGTCGATCGACTGCTGACTGATCCCCACGGTGGCGATCTCCGGGTGGGTGAACACGTTGGCGGCAACGGTCTTCAGCTTGATCGGCGCCACGCCCTCGCCCAGCGCGTGCCACATGGCGATGCGGCCCTGCATGGCGGCCACCGACGCGAGCATGAGCAGACCGGTGCAGTCGCCGGCCGCGTAGACGCCGGGCACGCTCGTGCGGGACACGCGGTCCACGGACACGAACCCGCCCTGCGCGGTCTTCAGGCCCACCTTGTCGAGGCCGAGGTCGGTCGTGTTGGGCACCGACCCGACGGTCATCAGCGCGTGGGTGGCCTCGATCTTCTGGCCGTCCTGCAGGTGCACGACCACGCCGTTGCGGACGCGTTCCACCCGCTCGGCGCGCGCGTGCTTGATCACCGTGGTGCCGCGGGCGGCGAACACGTCCTCCAACACGGCCGCCGCGTCGGCGTCCTCGTGGGGCAGCACCCGGTCACGGCTGGAGATCAGCGTGACCCGCACGCCCATCTCGGTGTAGGCGGACACGAACTCCGCGCCCGTCACGCCGGAGCCGACCACCACCAGGTGCTCGGGCGCCTCGGGGAGGTCGTAGATCTGGCGCCAGTCGAGGATCCGCTCCCCGTCGGGCTCGGATCCCGGCAGAATTCTTGGCGTGGCGCCCGTGGCGATCAACACCACATCGGCGTCGAGAACTTCGCTGCTTCCGTCGAGTCCCTCCGCCACGATGCGGTGCGCGGCCATGCCGGGGGTGTCGTCGCAGAAGCGCGCGACGCCGTTGATCACCCGCACGCCCTCGCGCTGCACGCGGTTGCGCACGTCCGCCGACTGCGCGAGCGCCAGGCCCCGCACCCGGCCGTGCACGACCGGCAGATCCACGGGCGGCAACGCGCTGTTCGTGCGAATGCCCAGCTCATCGGCGTTGTGGAAGGCCGCGCGGGCGCCGGCCGAGGCGATGAACGTCTTCGACGGGACGCAGTCATAGAGGACGCAGGCGCCACCGAGCCCGTCGCGTTCCACGACCGTGACCTCGGCCCCGTGCTGCGCCGCGACCAGCGCCGCCTCGTAGCCGGCCGGGCCGCCACCCATGATCACGATCCGGGTCACCGCACACTCCCTCGGGGGTCAAATTCCTGCCGAGGCCACGGTACGCGGAGCGCGACTCGCGCGTAGGTGGGAGCGCATGATCCGCGATGTCGCTAGTCTGTCGTGGTGCCGCTCTATGCCGCGTACGGATCCAACATGGATCCTGCCCAAATGATGGAGCGAGCGCCGCATTCCCCGATGGCGGGAACCGGCTGGCTCGTTGGCTGGCGACTGACCTTTGGCGGGGAGGATCTCGGCTGGGAGGGCGCGCTCGCCACGATCGTCGAGGAGCCCGGCACTCAGGTGTTCGTCGTGCTCTACGACGTGACGTCCGAGGACGAGACCAGACTCGACCGGTGGGAGGGCTCCGAGCTGGGGCTGCACTCCAAGATCCGGTTGCGGGTGCAGACGCTCGAGGGATCGGTCCTGGCCTGGCTGTACGTGCTCGACGCCTACGAGGGCGGCCTGCCATCGGCGCGCTACCTGGGTGTGGTGTCCGATGCGGCCGAATCCGCAGGCGCGCCCGCTGACTACGTGTCCGACCTGCGGATCCGTCCGTGCAGCGGCCTCAGTCCCTGATCGCGTAGCGCAGGATCACGAGGCCGTTGTCGTACGCGGTGGCTTCGATGGCATGGAGGTCCTTGCGGGAGGTGAACATTCGTGTTCCGTTTCCGCGAGACACTGGGCTGACCAGAAACGTGACCTCGTCGACCTCGCCCGCGTCCAGCAGGGACCGCATGAGGGTCAGGCTGCCCCACAGCCAGATGTCCTTGCCGTCCTGCTGCTTGAGTTCCCGGACGGTGGCCACCGCGTCGCGGGTCACGGTCGCGGCCGGGAAGTCGCCCCAGGGCGCGGTCTCCAGCTTCGACGAGGCCACGAACTTCGTGAGGCTGTTGAGCTTCTTGCCGTATTCGCCCTGGTCGTCGGCGTAGGGCCAGTAGTCCTTGGACTGGGCGTAGGTGTTGGCGCCGAGGATCAGCGTGTCGACCGCGTCGACCAGCCCCAGCACCCTCTCCTTGAGCGCGGGGTTGCTGGTCTCGGAGAAGGGTGCGGCCGACACGAAGCCGAGGCCGCCGTCCTCCTCGGCCACGATGTTGTCGACGGTCATCCACTGCTGGACGATGAGCTTGCGCATGATCAGTTCTCCTTCACGGGGGTTGCTTCTGCCCCTGGGACGGAGTCGTCGCGCCGTTCTCGACACGTTCGCCGAACTTTTTTGTCAGCGCTGTTCGTCGTGTAGTTCGGTCAGGTGCTGGAGCAGCCGGCGGGAGTCGGCCGGCGAGATCGTGGTCCAGGCCTCTGACTCGTTGTCGCGGCGAACCTGCAGGTAGCGGCCGTCCTTGGTGTCGAAGAAGCTGATGACGCGACCGGCGCGGACGCGGCGGCTCCAGCGGTCCCGCACAGCGCTGCCGAACTGCCCGCGGTTGACGATGTCGCCGATCATGTCGGCCAGGTCGGTGGCGTCCTTGACGCCCCTGCTGGCGAGCGCCCTGGCCAGCTCCGCCTGCCCGGTGGCCTCGCGGGCGGCGGCCTCGAAGTCGGCCGTGCGGAGCGTGACCGAGCGGCCGGGACCCCCGTTGAGCTGGGGAAGGACGGACAGCGCGTGGCGGGGCAACCCGGTGGCGTCGGCATCGTGCAGAGTCAGCTGGTCGCCGTCGAGCACGGCGAGGACGGCGTCGTCCCCTTGCGCGGCGGCGAGCAGGCGCAACGAGCGACCGACCCAGACCCGGCCGTCGATCTCCCGCTCGGCGCGGCGGAGGATGCCGAGCTGGTGCTCGAGCCGCGCGACGTCGTGGTGCTCGAGCCCGGCCCACGCCTGGTCCACGAGCGCGGCCCGCTCGTCGTCCGTGCGCCCGGGAGAGGGCACCTTGAGAACGAGGGGCATGGGGTCGAGCTGGAAGTGCTCGATGAGCACGTCGTACTCCAGCGCGGAGATGGTCACCGGCTCCCGCCGCTCACCCAACCCGAGTCCATGCATGCCCCCATCTTGGGCGACGCGCGCGACCGGCGTTCCCCGTTCGGCTGAACTCGTGGGGAGCGTGACAGCATCCCAGCCATGCCGAACTTCGCTGACGATCTTGCCGTCGCGCTGCGCCTCGCCGATCTCGCCGACGCGATCACCATCGCCCGGTTCCAGGCCGCCGATCTGGTGGTGGACCGCAAGCCGGACCGCACCCCGGTCACCGACGCCGACACGGCCGTCGAGGACGTCATCCGTGCGGAGCTGGCCAAGGTCCGGCCCGATGACGCCATCCTCGGCGAAGAACGCGGCGGCACCCTCGGCGACGGCCGCACCTGGATCCTCGACCCCATCGACGGGACGAAGAACTTCCTGCGCGGCAATCCCGTGTGGGCGACCCTGATCGCGCTCGTCGACAACGGCGAGCCGGTGGCGGGCGTGGTCAGTTCACCCGCGTTGCCCCGCCGCTGGTGGGCCAGCAAGGGCGACGGCGCCTGGATGGCCGGGCCGGCCGGCGAACGGCGGCTCGCGGTGTCGGGCGTGCGGGACCTGTCCGACGCCTACCTGTCGACCACCCACCTCGGCTCGTGGGTCGAGTACCACTCCCGCGAGTCCTACCTCAAGCTCGTCGACGCGTGCTGGGAGAACCGTTCCTTCGGCGACTTCTGGCAGTACTGCCTGTTGGCCGAGGGCGCGATCGACCTGGCGGCCGAGGCCGTGGCCAACCCGTGGGACCTCGCGCCCGTCGCGCTGCTGGTCACCGAGGCCGGCGGGCGGTTCACCGACCTGGCCGGCAATCCCACGTTCGCGGGCGGCAACTCGATCGCGTCCAACGGGCACCTGCACGAGGCGGCACGGTCACTGTTGGACCGGGGTTAACGCCCCCCGCACGACCTGCGCCCAGGTGAGCCGGCCGAACAGGTAGTGGCAGGCCACCTGCTCGTTGCTGAACCGGGCCCAGTCGTAGCGGTTGCCCTGCTCGCGCCAGAAGACCTCCCAGCCGAAGTTGCCCTCGTCGTCGGCCTCCTCGTCACGCACGAGGCACCAGGCGTTGTCGGCCTCGGTGCCGACCGACACCACGGCCGCCGGCACGCCGACCGCCGCCAGCCACTCGGTGATCGACTCGGCGTTCATGGGATCTCCTCGATGTAGCCGAGCGCGACGAGTTCGACGGCGGAGTGGGTGGTCCGGTACCGCACGCCGCCGCCGGGCTGCGCGAACCAGGCGGCGGACACCGCCCGCCACACGGGCAGCGGGCGCAGCACCCGGTAACGGCGATAACCCTGGGTGAGCAGCGCCGGCGGCAGCGACCGCCGCGCGAACGGCGTGCCGGCCGCCGCGAACACGCGGCCCTCGGGCGGGCCGAACCGGTCGAGTTCGGCGCCCTCGTCGAGCACCTCCGCCTCGCCTGGCGCGCTGCCGCCCTCCGGGTGCCGCTCGCTGGGCGGCCAGTTGTACTCGACGCCGTCGGCCGTGACGCCGTGCGCGGTGACGCTGCCGAACCGCACGAGGTAGCGCCGGTCCCACTCGCGTTCGTTGTCGCCGCCGATCGGGTCGTGGCCCTCGGTGAGCGCGGCGACCGCCGGGTCGCCGACGCCGCGCGGCGGGCCGAGGACCGGAGGTGCGGCCGGCCTCGGCGAGGTGTCGACCAGGTGGGACTCCGGGTGGTCACCCGGCTCGAACCGCAGGCCGGCGGCGTAGTCCAGCTCCTGCGGTGGCGGCGGCAACTGCCGCGCCGGGCGGTAGGACGCGACCGGCAGGTGGCCGATGGGGAACATGTGGATCCAGAACACCGCGAGCGCGGGGTCCCGGTCCCCCTTGAACGGCGGCGGGGCGCCGGGCGGGCCGGCGGTGCGGGGCTTCTCGGCCTGGGGAGCGGCGTCGACCGTCGGGCCGGGCGCCAGGGTCGGGCGGAACGTGGACACCGGCTGGAACGGGGCGCGCGCGGCGACCGGTGCGGGGGCCGCCGGTGCGGGCGCGGCCGAGGCTGCGGGCGGTGGCGCGCCGGGGATGCCGGGGGCCGGTGCGCCGGGGCCGCCGCCGAACGCGGGTGCCTGCGGCGGCGGGGCGCCCGCGATGGGTGGTGCGGCGGGCGGGAGATTGGCCGGTGCGGGTGCCGCGAGGTCGGGGCCGCCGGCGAATCCGGCCACGACCGTCTGCCCGCGTGGCGGGGTCGGGGTGTTGTCGTCGGGGAAGTCCGGTGGGAAGTCCGGGTGGCTCGGCGCGGGGCCGGGTTCCCGGCCCGGCAGCAGGTCCCCGGGGAGATGGAGGCCTGGGCGATCGTCGGACTGGTTGCCGGGCAGCAGGTCGCCGGGCAGATGCGGCCCGGGTCGATTCTCGTCACCGCCAGGCAGCACGTTGCCGGGCAGCAGGTCACTCGGCAGGCCGAGACCTGGCCTGGTGCCATCAGCGCCGGTCTGACCAGGGGCGACGCCGGGCAGCGCGTGGTCGACCGTGCCCGCGACCGAGTCGACGGTGCCGGCGACTGAGTCCACAGTGCCGGTAACCGCTGGCACCACGTCCGCCACTCCCGCGACCAACCCGGCCGCGAGTGGCGGCACGTGCGGGTTGGCGTCGACCGGGTTGCGCACGTCGGCCATGTCGACGCCGGTCGCCGGCTGAACGGCGCTGACCAGGCCGGCCTCGATGTTCGCGACGTTCGCCGACGTGCCGGCCACGGCCGTCGCCAGTCCGGCGAGCGCCGCCGGCTGACCGGCGGCGGCCGCCGACTCGGCGGCGTCCGTGTTCTGCGCCAGCGCCACCAGGTTGCGGACGATCTCGACCTTCGCCGTGCCGACCTGCTCGGCCGCGTGCTCCAGCCGGTCGGCCGCGTCGGTGAGGCCGCGCACTGTGGCCGTGAGGTGTCCGGTGTCCGGTGCGACGAACGACGACCACTCCTGGGCGGCCGCGTCACCCGCGCCGCTCCGCACGGTGGCGAGCGCGGCCCGTGCGGTGGTGTCGGCGTCGGTGGTCAGCGTCGACATGCTGGTGGCCGCGTCGCGCCAGGCCTGGGCGGACCGCGCCATCGCGTCCTCGTCCGCCTCCGGCCACGCCACGCCCGCCCGCGCGGCGACGTCGGCGAGTTCCGGTGGCAGTTCGATGCCCATCAGACGTCCGGCTGGGAGAGGCGGTCGACGGAGTCGTCGTCGGCGGAGGAGTAACCGGTGGCCGTGTCGGCGAACCGCGTGCCGACCGACCCGAGCTGCTCGGACAGCCCGGACAGCCTGCCGAGGGTCGCGTCGGCCGGGTCGGCGTGTGCGGCGGCGAAGCTCTGGCCGACAGTGTCGGTGCCCCAACACGGTCCGGCCGCAGACAACGCGTCGGTCAGGTCGCGCTGGATGGTGCCGAGCCGGTCGACCAGGCCGTCGAACTGCCCGGCGCGGGTGGTGAGCCCGTCGACGTCGACGTCGAAGCCGTCGCTACCGCGGTCAGTCATTTCCGGCGTCTCCCGGCTTCCATGTACGTGTGGGTCTCGAAGTTCTCGTCCTGGTCAACGGCAGCCACGTCGACCGGCTTGAGTTCCTCGGCCGACAGATCCGCGGAACCGCGTAACAAGGCTTCCGGATCGGTGCCCGGCGGCAGGACGGGAGCGAGGACGGCACCTGCCGTCCGGGTGACGGCGGCCGCGGCGGCGCTACTGACGGCGACGATGGTGGCGGCCAGCTCGGCCGGCCGCAGCTCACGGTAGGCGGCCTCGGCGATCGTGAGTTTCGTGAGGGTGCCCTGGGCGGACACGGTGGCGGTGACCAGACCGTCGTCGCTGGTCGCCGTCTCGCGGACGGCCGCGAGGTCGCGTTGGACGGCGCCGAGTTGTTCCCGGCTGCGCCGATAGCCGGCCAGCAGTTCATCGACCTGGGCTCGGTGGTCAGCGGCCACGGCCACCTCCGCTGGGTGACGCCTTCGGTACCGATGGTAACCATCGGACGTTGGCATGGTCGTAGGTCTCGGCTTGGACGTGTGCGGCCGAGGACCGGTTCCCTTGATTCTGTTACTTCCCCGGATAGGACGGGGACAACCCGGCCGACACGGCCGAGTGCACCGCACGGGCGAGTGGTCCGCCGATCGCCGAACGCGGCCCGCCATAGGGCTCCGCCGGCCCGTCGGTCGGGCAGAGCACGGCGATCGCGTCGGTGGGGGTGCCGGTGCCGGGCACGCCGGCCTCGAAGAGCGCCTGGGCCTTGGCCTCGGCGACCGTGGCCACGGCGTTGACCATGGCCGCCGGCGCCAGCCGCACGGGCAGCCAGCAGACGGCGTTGATGGTGCCGACCGTCTCGGCCAACCCCGCCGGCCCCGCCGCCCAGGTGGGGTAGGCACCGATGCCCGTGGTGACCGAAACCCGCACGCCACCGTCGGTCGCGTGGACGACGTCCCGCACGTCGACGGCCGTCATGAAGGCGGTCCCCGCGCCGGGCGCGAGCCGTAGTTCGTCCGCGATCTCGGCCAGGTGCACGTCGGGATCCGGCCGGTCGTACCCCTTCCTGACCGACGCGTTCACCACCCAGCGCCGCTCGTCGAACCCGCCGCCGAGCACCCCGGAGGACATGGCCAACCAGGGCACCGGCAACCGCCACACGAGCACCGGCCGCCCGGCCACCTCAGTCACTTCGGGGATCACGTCAACACCCGCACGGCACCGCGAGTCGTACGTTGCGGGCGCCGAGCCCCGAACCCGCTGCAGGGCGAGAACCGCCAACTCGCTGTCGAGACAGTACGACTGTCGAGACGAGTTCCACGTCAGCCTCGCAGTGCTCGGACCACCCGCGAAGGGCTCGGCCTGCCCAGCGTCTCCGCCATCCACGCGCTCGTGTCGGCCAGGACGTCGAGGTCCACGCCCGTCTCGATGCCCAGACCGTCGAGCATCCACACCAGGTCCTCGGTGGCCAGGTTGCCGGTGGCCGACTCCGCGTACGGGCAGCCGCCAAGGCCGCCGGCCGAGGAGTCCACTGTGGTCACCCCGTGGCGCAGCGCCGCGAGGGTGTTCGTGAGGGCCTGGCCGTAGGTGTCGTGGAAGTGCACGGCCAGCGCGGACATCGGCGTGCCGGCCGCGGCGAACGCGTCGAGCAGCGCGGTGACCTGGCCCGCCGTGGCGACGCCGATGGTGTCGCCCAGGGACAGCTGGCTGCAACCCATGTCCAGCAGCCGGCGGCCCACGGAGACGACGGCGGTCGGGTCGACCACGCCCTCCCACGGGTCGCCGAAACACATGGACACGTAGCCGCGCACATCGAGCCCCGCCGAAACCGCCCGCGTCACCACCGGCTCGAACATCGCGAACTGCTCGTCGAGCGTGCGGTTGAGGTTGCGGTTGGCGAACGTCTCCGTGGCGCTGCCGAAGATCGCGATGTGCCGCACACCGGCCGCGAGCGCACGGTCGAGCCCCCGCTCGTTCGGCACGAGGACGGGAAAGCGGACGCCGTCGCGTGGCGTCAGGCCGGCGAGCAGATACTCGGCGTCGGCCAGCTGCGGCACCCATTTGGGGTGCACGAAGCTGGTGGCCTCGATGGTCGTGAGACCTGCGGTGGCCAGCCGTTCCAGGAACTCCAGCTTGACGCTCAGCGGCACGATCGCCTGCTCGTTCTGCAGGCCGTCACGCGGTCCGACCTCCCAGATCGTCACTCGATCGGGGAGGTCGGCCGCTGGCACCCGGGCCGGGAGCCCGAGGGACCTGGCGGTCACCGGCGGCGCTGGTCGCCCTGCGGCGGGTACGGCTGCGTCGGCACGTGGCCCTGCTGCTGGAAGCCCTGCTGCGGCGTGTCGAAGCCCGGCGCGCCCGGACGGTGGAAGTCGTCGTGCGGGTTGTCGTTGACCTCGCGGTACAGGAGCGTGTGGACCTTCTCCACGCCCGGGATGTCGTCGAACTCCAGCGGTTCCTGCGACGCCGACTCGATGATCAGCGTGCCGCAGCCGAAGATCCGGTCGACCAGACCGTGCTCGAACCGGACGCTGTTGATGCGGCCGAGCGGGATGTCGATGCCCGTGCGGTTGATCACGCCCTCACGCGCCATCACCCGGTCGGTCGTGACGATGAAGTGCGTGGTGCGCCAACGGATGAACGGTACGAAGAACAGCCACACGATGAGGATCAACGCGACCGCGCCGATGGCGATCAGCCCGACCGTGCTCCAGGACGTGTCCTGCACCAGGATGGCCAGCCAGATCCCGACCCCGACCGTCACGATCAGGATCAGGTAGGGGACAAGCAGCATCTTCCAATGCGAGTGCTTGTGCAGGATGACTCTCTCGCCATCACTGAGCAGATCTTCTGGATAGGCCACGGCGTCCTCCCGAGTGAACCGCTTCGCCGATGGTGTCGCGGCTAACCGTACCGGCGTGACACCACCGACCGCGGGCTGACCCGGAAAGACGCCCTAATCCATTTTCAGGTGGACCACGTCGGCCGCCGAGACCGACAGCGGCGTGCCGTCGTCCAGCTTGATCATGAGCTGTCCGCCGGCGTCCACGTCGACCGCCATCCCGCTCCGGCTCTCGCCGTCGGGCAGCTCCGCGCGGACCCGCTGACCGATGGTGCCGCAGGACTCGCGGTAGCCGGTGAGGACGCCGCTGCGTTCCACGTCGCCGTCGTTGAGGCGCCAGACGGCCTCCAGTTCGACGAACGCGCGCAGCCAGGCGGCCGCCAGCTTCGTGCGGTCGGTGGTGGACGCGCCGACGTCGGCCAGCGACCCGGCCTTCAGTCCGCCCGGGCCGGGTTCGACGCCGTCGGGCAGAGGGGTGACGTTGAGACCGATGCCCACCACCGCCGCCTGGCCCGCCTCGTCGGAGGCCACTTCGGACAGAACGCCGGCCGCCTTCGTCCGGTCGGGGCCGACCAGCAGGTCGTTGGGCCACTTCAACACGGCGTCGACCCCGGCGACCTCTTTCGCGGCGTGCATCAGCGCGAGGCCGGCGACCATGCCGAGGGTGCTCAGGCGCGCGGGCGGCACGGTGGTCGGGCGGATCAGGACGCTCAGATAGATACCGGTGCCGGCCGGCGAGACCCAGTCCCGCGAGCGCCGGCCGCGACCGGCCGTCTGCTCCTCGGCCAGCAGGACGGTGCGGTCGGCGGCGCCGTCCTTGGCCGCCTCCATCAGGTCGGCGTTGGTCGAGCCGGTGGAGTCCACCAGGTCGAGTGCCGCGTAGGGACCGTTCGGCGCGACCAGCTCCTCGCGCAGGGCAAGTACGTCCAGCTTGTTGTCGGTCACCCGCTTCAACCTACCGGTCAGCGTGATCGCCGACACGATCACTTGGCCGGTCCTCGACCGTGACAGAAGCAACGTTCCGTTGTCGGTGTCAGTGGCTAGGCTCCGGAAACAGGGAGGCCACGATGAGCAGCGCGACCGAACCGCTCGGCCAGGTGCCGACGGGTGAGACCGACATCCACACCACCGCCGGCAAGCTCGCCGACCTGTACCGGCGCAGCGACGAGGCGGTACACGCCGGGTCCGAGCGCGCGGTGGCCAAACAGCACGCCAAGGGCAAGAAGACGGCCCGCGAGCGGATCGACGCGCTGCTGGATCCCGGGTCGTTCGTCGAGTTGGACGAGCTGGCCAGGCACCGGTCCACCAACTTCGGGCTGGAGAAGAACCGGCCCTACGGCGACGGTGTGGTGGTGGGCCACGGCACCATCGACGGCCGGCCGGTGTGCGTGTTCAGCCAGGACGTCACGGTGTTCGGCGGCGCGCTCGGCGAGGTCTACGGCGAGAAGATCGTCAAGGTGATGGACCTGGCCATGAAGACCGGCCGGCCGATCATCGGCATCAACGAGGGCGGCGGCGCGCGCATCCAGGAGGGCGTGGTCTCGCTCGGCCTCTACGGCGAGATCTTCATCCGCAACACCCGCGCGTCCGGCGTGGTCCCGCAGATCTCGCTGATCATGGGCGCCAACGCGGGCGGTCACGTGTACTCGCCGGCGCTCACCGACTTCGTGGTGATGGTCGACCAGACCTCCCACATGTTCATCACGGGTCCCGACGTGATCAAGACGGTGACGGGCGAGGACGTCGGCTTCGAGGAGCTGGGTGGCGCGCGCACCCACAACACCAAGTCCGGCAACGCCCACCACCTGGCGGCCGACGAGGACGACGCCATCGGGTACGTGAAGGAACTGCTGTCGTACCTGCCGTCCAACAACCTGTCCGACCCGCCGGTGTACGAGGGCTTCGCCGAGTCGGGCGCGGTCGCCGAGTCGATCACCGACGCCGACCGCGAGCTGGACGTCCTGATCCCGGATTCCCCCAACCAGCCGTACGACATGCACGAGGTCATCACCCGTGTGATGGACGACGGCGAGTTCCTCGAGGTGCAGGCGCTGTTCGCGCCGAACATCCTGGTGGGATTCGGCCGGGTCGAGGGCCAGGCGGTCGGGATCGTGGCCAACCAGCCAACGCAGTTCGCCGGGTGTCTCGACATCAACGCCTCGGAGAAGGCCGCTCGTTTCGTGCGCACGTGCGACGCGTTCAACGTGCCGGTGCTGACCTTTGTGGACGTTCCGGGTTTCCTGCCGGGCACCGACCAGGAGTGGAACGGCATCATCCGGCGGGGGGCCAAGCTGATCTACGCGTACGCCGAGGCCACGGTCCCGAAGGTCACGGTGATCACGCGAAAGGCCTACGGCGGCGCCTACGACGTGATGGGTTCCAAGCACCTGGGCGCCGACATGAACCTGGCGTGGCCCACGGCGCAGATCGCGGTGATGGGTGCCTCCGGCGCCGCGAACATCGTGCACCGCAAGACTTTGGCGCAGGCGGCGGACTCCGGCGAGGAGGTGGACGCCCTGCGCCTGCGGCTGCAACAGGAGTACGAGGACACGCTGTGCAACCCGTACGTGGCGGCGGAGCGGGGCTACGTCGACGCGGTGATCCCGCCGTCCCACACCCGCGGCCACGTGGCTCGGGCCTTGCGGCTGCTTCGCGACAAGCGGGAGACGCTGCCGCCGAAGAAGCACGGGAACATCCCGCTGTGAACGCGCCGATTCTCCGGGTGGTCCGAGGCACCCCCGACGACGAGGAACTGGCCGCCCTGACGGCGGCGGTGGTAGCCCTGTCCGCTCGGCCTTCCGAGTCCCGCCCGGCGCGGCGCTCGGAGTGGTCGAACCGCCGAAACCAGGTACGCACCCCGATACCCCACGGCCCAGGCTCCTGGCGAGCAAGCGCCCTCCCCACCTGACCGCATCCCGCCATGTCCCGACCGCATGTCCTCGCTTCCGGCACGCTCCCGCACCGAGATCGCGGTTCCCGCACCCGAGATCGCGCTTCCCGACCCCGAGATCGCGCTTCCGGACCACGAGATCGCGGTTCCCGTACCCGAGATCGTGCTTCCCGCGCGCCTCGCCACGGAACAGAACGCAACCCTGCGCAGCTGCAACCGGTAGCGCGCACGTCGTGCGGACGTCACCGGGCCGGCAGCAGGCGTTTTGTTCGGGCACCCGAGGTTCAGGCGCGGCGAGTCAGCGGTCTGCCGCGGGCCTTACCAGCTAGCGGCGCTTCCCGCGTCGGGCCTCCTGGAGCCGGCTGAGCGCCTCGAGTCCCCGTGGCGTCAGGTCGGGCCACGGCGGCCGGCGCAACACCGCGAGCGTGGCGATGGTGGCCGCTATCAATCCGATCAGCTCGCCGAAGAACATGATCCGTGTCGTGTCCGTGGCGGGCGTCCACGACACGGTGCCGTCATGGATGAGGAACACGCCGACCGGCCCGGCCGTGCCGAACAGGTCGTTGTGCCTGCTCACGGGGATGACGGTGTCTCCGCTCGCCGTCACCACCGGCTCGCCGTAGACCTGCCGCGCACTGTTCGCCAACCTCACGACGGCACCCCTTCGCGAACTCGCGTGTGGGAACCGCGGAATCCCACCTGATCACCGAACCTCGCGCTCGCGATGGCAGCCCCCACCCCATCCCGGGGGCGGCCCTGTTCCAGTCTATCGGCCCGCACCGACAGAACCGGGCCGCCAAGATCCACTGCGGGCGAGTTGTCCACAGTCGACCCAACTGTCCACAAGCGCGACAAACGCCTGACACACTTCCCGCATGAAGAGCAGCCCATGGATCGCCATGTGGGCCCTGTGTGCGTGCTTCTTCATGATCATGTTGGACTCCACCATCGTCACCGTGGCGATTCCCGCCATGCTCGACGGCCTGGATGCCAACCTCAACGAGGTCGTCTGGGTCAACAGCGTCTACCTGCTGGCCAACACCGTCCCGCTACTGATCACGGGGCGACTCGGCGACCGCTTCGGGCCCAAGCGCGTCCTCGTCGTGGGCCTCGTCCTCTTCACGGTCGCCTCCCTGTGGGCCGGCCTCGCCACGAGCGCCGGGTCACTCATCGCCGCCCGCGCCTTCCAGGGGCTCGGCGCCGCGGCCATGACCCCGCAGACGCTCTCCTTCATCACGCGGCTCTTCCCCGCCGAGAAGCGTGGCGTGCCGATCAGCATCTGGGGTGCGGTGGCCGGCGTCGCCACCCTCGCGGGACCGGTGCTGGGCGGGCTGCTCGTGGAGCACGTCGGCTGGCGGTGGATCTTCCTCATCAACCTGCCGATCGGCGTGATCAGCCTCGTCATCGCGGTCGTGGCCCTGCCGAACTGGCAACCCCACACCCGCCTGCGCTTCGACGTCATCGGAACGGCACTGTGCGCGGCCGGTCTGCTGGCCCTGGTCTTCGGCATCCAGAACGGCCAGCACTACCACTGGGGCGAGGTCTGGGGCCCGATCACCGTGGTGCACATCGTCGTGGCCGGCGTTCTGCTGCTCGTCGCGTTCGGCGTGCACCACGTCAGGGGCGGGTCGCTGATCCCGAAGTCGCTGTTCGCCAACCCGACCTTCACCTACGCCAACCTCACGCACGCGGCCATGGGGTTCGCCATGACCGGGATGTTCCTGCCGCTCGTCCTGTACCTCCAGACGGTGCTCGGCATGAGCGCGGTCGCGTCGAGCGTGCTCGCCATGCCGATGGCGGCGGCCGCGGCGATCACGGCGGGCGTGTCCGGCTCGCTGTGGCACCGGCTCGGCGCCCGCAACCTGATCATCCTGGGATTCACCACGCTCGCCGTCGCCACGGGGGTGCTGGCCTGGCAGGCCTCGCCGGACACCGAACCGGCCACGCTCATCCCCGGTCTGGTGGCGGCCGGGTTCGGCATCGGCTGCGTGTTCTCACCGTTGACGACCGCCGCCACCACCGGCATGCCGCTCGACCTGGTGGGCGCCGCGTCCGGGGTGTTCAACACGTCCCGGCAGATCGGCGGGGTCCTCGGCAGCGCGGCCACCGGGCTGGTGCTGCAGATCGGGGTGGCGTTCGCCGTCCCGGACGCCGCCCGCCAGTACGCCGAGCGCCTGCCCTACCGCTATCGCGAGGAGTTCATCGCGCGGATCACGGAGGCGGCGAACACGGCGAGCCAGTTCGACACGAAGGCCCCGCCGGTGCCGACCGACCTCGACCCGGACGTGGCGGGCGCGGTCACCCGCATCGTCACGCAGGTGTTCGACACCGGCTTCACCACGGCGGCCAAGGCGAGTCTGGTGCTGCCGATCGTGGTGCTGCTGCTGGGCATCATGGCCGCCACCGGCATCCGGCTACCCCGCGCGTCGGACCGGGTGGACGTCGAGTCGTAGGGTTTCGACCCGTGCAGTTGGTACTCGCTTCCCAGTCACCGGCCCGTCTGACCGTGCTCCGCGCGGCGGGCGTCGAGCCCGTGGTCCGAGTGTCCGGAGTGGACGAGGACGCCATCGCGGCCGCCCTGCCCGACGCCACCCCGGCCGCCGTGGTCGCGGCTCTGGCCGAGGCGAAGGCCCGCGCGGTGGCCGCCACCGACGTCCCGCCGGACGCGGTGATCGTCGGCTGCGACTCGATGCTCCTCCACAACGGCGAACTGGTGGGCAAGCCGGGCACCCCCGAGGTCGCCCGCGAACGGTGGGCGGGCATGGCCGGCGGGACCGGCGAACTCCTCACGGGCCACGCCCTGCTGCGCCTCACCGACGGCGAGATCACCGCGACGGCCGTCGGCACGGAAACCACGACCATCCACTGGGGCAAACCGACCGACGCCGAACTCGACGCGTACCTCGCCACCGGTGAGCCACTCAACGTCGCGGGCGCGTTCACCCTGGACGGCTACGGCGGCTGGTTCGTGGACCGCATCGAGGGCGATCCGTCCAGCGTGATCGGCATCAGCCTCCCGCTGACCCGCCGCCTGCTCACGGAACTCGGCGTCTCGGTGGTCGACCTGTGGAACCGCGCCTGACGACGTGGGCGCTGCGGTCCGCGGCGCCGGCGGACGTCGAGCCGATCGCGGAGCTGCGCGCCACGGTGATGCGCCCGGACCTGGTGCGGCTGGGGCGATTCGACGAGCACCGGGTCCGCCAGCGGCTGCGGGACTCATTCTCGCCGCGGCACACGTCGGTCATCGTGGCCGACGGCGCCTTCGCGGGCTGCGTCACCGTGCGACCGGCGGAGGACGCGCGGTGGTTGGAGCACTTCTACCTCGCGCCGGCCGTCCAGGGCCGGGGCCTCGGCTCGGCGATCCTGCGAACGCTGCTGGACCGGTTCGATGCCGACGGGGTGCGGGTCCGACTGAACGTCCTGCAGGGCAGCGCCGCCCGCCGGCTCTACGAGCGCCACGGGTTCGTGGTGGAGCGTCAGGACCCGATCGACGTCTACATGGTGCGGCGGCCCGGGCGGCGTCAAGCACAGGGATGCAGGTCGTCCTTCGCGAAGTCGACCTCCGGGTACTTCGGCATCGACTCGAGCCGCGAGTAGTTGTCCGTGCAGCCCAGCTCCTGGCCGTTGGGCGTGAAGACCTGCGCGAAGACCTTCGCGTCCGCGCAGTCGGGCGTCACCGCGCGGTCGCAGTCGTACTGCACGGCCAGCACTTCGAGGCCCGAGGTGGGATCGGCGTCCGCCAGCGACAGGTAGCCGGCATCCGACGTGAACGGCCGGGTCGCCTCCGCCCAGTTGCCCGACCGGCCGACCACCACCTGCCCCACCATGACGCCGGCCGTCCGGCCGCGGATCAGGCACGTGGTCTGCCCCTGGGTCATGCACTTGAGCGACTGGTCGTCGAGCGTGACCGTGCCGTCGGAGGTGATGGTGACCTCGAACACCACGCCCTGGCTCGTGCCGCCGCCGATGCGCAGCCGGCCGGACTTGGCGCCCGCGTCGGCCACCAGTTCGATCATCGCGCCGCCCACCGGGGTCCGGCCGAGCACTGTGCACGGCGCGACCCTGCACCCATCCGGACCGACGGGATCGGTCGTGTCCTCGGTGGGAGTGCCGGTGGGCGACGACGTGTCCGCGCCGCTGTCGCGCAACGTCGCGGCCGCAACCAGCGCACCGGCCGCCACCAGCGCGGACAGCACCACCGCGACGATCGTCGCGACGGGCGCACGCCTACCTACCACATCTGCCTCCCGACCTCTCCGGCGTGACCTTGCTCTCGCATCCACCCGGTTGTCCAGTCCGTAGACTCCCTCGAAGCACAGTGTGCAACGGGTAAGGAGAAGGGCGTGCCCCAGCTCAGCAAGGTCCTGATCGCCAACCGAGGTGAGATCGCCGTGCGCGTGGTGCGCGCGTGCCGGGACGCGGGCCTGCCGAGCGTGGCCGTCTACGCCGATCCCGACCGCGACGCGGTGTTCGTCCGGCTGGCCGACGAGGCGTTCGCCCTCGGCGGCGACACGGCGGCCGACAGCTACCTGAACATCGAGAAGCTGCTCGACGCGGCCGCCCGCTCGGGTGCCGACGCCGTGCACCCCGGCTACGGCTTCCTGTCCGAGAACGCCGACTTCGCCCAGGCGGTCATCGACGCCGGGCTCACCTGGATCGGGCCGAGCCCCCAGGCCATCCGCGACCTGGGCGACAAGGTCACGGCCCGCCACATCGCCACCCGCGCCGGCGCGCCGCTCGTGCCCGGCACGAAGGAGCCGGTCGACGGGCCCGACGAGGTCGTGGCGTTCGCCGAGGAGCACGGGCTGCCGGTGGCCATCAAGGCCGCGTTCGGCGGCGGCGGCCGCGGCCTGAAGGTCGCTCGGACGATCGAGGAGATCCCCGAGCTGTTCGACTCGGCCGTCCGCGAGGCGGTGGCCGCGTTCGGCCGCGGCGAGTGCTTCGTCGAGCGCTACCTCGACCAGCCGCGCCACGTCGAGGCCCAGGTCCTGGCCGATCAGCACGGCAACGTGGTGGTGGTCGGCACGCGCGACTGCTCGTTGCAGCGCCGCCACCAGAAGCTCGTGGAGGAGGCGCCCGCGCCGTTCCTCACCGACACCCAGCGCGCCGAGATCCACTCGTCGGCCAAGGCGATCTGCGCCGAGGCCGGCTACTACGGCGCCGGCACGGTCGAGTACCTGGTCGGCAAGGACGGCACCATCTCCTTCCTCGAGGTGAACACCCGACTCCAGGTGGAGCACCCGGTCTCCGAGGAGACGGCGGGCGTCGACCTGGTCCGCGAGCAGTTCCGGATCGCGGCCGGCGAGAAGCTGCCGTTCACCGAGGACCCGGCGCCGCGCGGGCACTCCATCGAGTTCCGCATCAACGGCGAGGACGCCGGCCGCGGCTTCCTGCCCGCGCCCGGGGTGGTCACAAGATTCGTGGCGCCGGACGGTCCGGGCGTGCGGGTCGACTCGGGCGTCGAGTCGGGCACGGTCATCGGCGGGCAGTTCGACTCGCTGCTGGCCAAGGTGATCGTCACGGGCGCCGACCGCGAACAGGCGCTCGAACGGTCCCGGCGCGCGCTCGACGAGATGGTGGTCGAGGGCATGGCCACCGTGCTGCCGTTCCACCGGGTGATCGTGCGCGACCCGGCCTACATCGGCGACGGCGAGAAGTTCAGCGTGCACACCCGCTGGATCGAGACGGAGTTCGACAACACCATCGAGCCGTTCACCGCGCCGGGCGAGGCACCGGAGGAGGAGCCGCGCCAGACGGTGGTGGTGGAGGTCGGCGGTCGCCGGCTGGAGGTCTCGCTGCCCGGCGGGTTCGCGGCTGGTGCGGCGCCGGCCGCCGGCGCTGCGACGTCCAGGGCCAAGCCACGCAAGCGCAGCGGCGGCAAGGCGGCCACGGTCTCCGGCGACGCGGTGGCCGCGCCCATGCAGGGCACGATCGTGAAGATCGCGGTGGAGGACGGCCAGCAGGTGGAAGCCGGCGAGCTGCTCGTGGTCCTCGAGGCCATGAAGATGGAGAACCCGGTCACCGCACACAAGGCGGGCACGGTCACGGGCCTGTCGGTCAGCACGGGCGAGACCGTCACGCAGGGCAGCGTGCTCTGCGAGTTGAAGGACTGACCGCGCCGAACTTGAGAAGATCCTCAGACCAGGACGTCTGTCACGACTGATTACCCGATTACAGACGTACGATCGAAGAGTGACCGAGGACCAGCGCGCGAAGATCCGGGTGTCCGACACCGAGCGTGAGGACGCGCTGGGCAAGCTGGGCGAGCACATGACCAGCGGTCGGTTGGACATCGACGAGTACGGCGAGCGGACGGCGAAGGTGGCTGCCGCGAAGACCCGAGGTGACGTACTCGCGGTCTTCGACGACCTGCCCGACCCGCGTCCCGCGTTCGGTCAGCCCGCCCCGCCCGCCGTGCGAACACCGGGCGTGGTCGAGCCGGCCCGCAAGCGCACGCTGGGCGAGAAGATCGGCCCGGTCGCGGTCCCGGTGGTCGGCGTTCTCGCGGTGCTGGGCGTGGTCTTCCTGCTGAAAGCGCCGTTCCTGCTGTTCGTGGCGTTCTTCTTCCTGGCCTCCGGCGGCGGCCGCTGGCGGGGCCACGGCGGACCGCGTGGACCGCACCGGCGTGGGCCCTACCGTCACGACTACCGCCGCGACTGGCGACGATCGGCGGATTGATCCGCGCCCGCCCACCCACCAAAATTTCTGAAAAAGATCTCATGATCTTTGAACCAACCGTCGAATCCGATCGTTGTCTCCGGATAGGGTTGGTCAACACGGGCATCTGGTGGAGGGCGGCAGCGTGCCAGGGAACCATGGCGGGGGTCATAGTCATGACCGAACGGACGCGTTCAACGTCGATCCGGACGCGGTACCCGGGCTTCGTGACGCCTTCGCGGACGCGCTGACCAGGGTCGACCGTCAGCTCGAGCTGGTCGACCGGGAGCTGCGGCTCACGGCGTGGGCGAAGGACCCGATCAGCCAGGACGCGAGCGTGCTGTTCAACGATCGCTCGGTCGAGGCGGACGAATGCGCGGTCGAGACCCTGCGTGCCTACCGCGAACAGCTCGACGTGGCAGTGCGAAGCCTGGCGAAGACGGCTGAGCAGTACCAGGTCACCGACGACGAGAGTCTGGCACCGACCGAACCCGAGGGCTGAGGGGCACTTCTGTGACTACAGGCGACACGGCGCGGTGGCGGGGGCACACCCACGAGGAGCTGTACAAGCTGCTGCACGACGGGCCGGGGGCGGCCGCGTCGGCTGATCCGTCGCGGCGTTGGGCCGAGCTGGCCGCGACGCTCACCGAGGTCGGACAGGACCTGCGCAAGGCGCTCAACCTGACGAACGTCGCCTGGTCCGGCCGGGCGGCCGGTGCCGCCTACGACCGGCTGAGCAGGACCGCCACCTGGGCCGAGGTGACCGGTGAGAGTGCGGCGGAGATGCGCAAGGCGGTCGAGGACCAGGCCGCGCACATCGCGAAGGCCAGGGCGGACATGCCGGCGCCCGAGGGTGTGACGCCCGTGGCGCCGGACCCGACGCTGGCGCCCGCCGTTCAGGTGGCCGGCGCGCAGACCGACCTGGAGGCCGGCGAGGCGACCGCGGCCTCCGGCGAGGAGCGCGCCTTCGAGGTGATGGCCACCTACCAGGAGAACACCGAGACGACCGTCGAGGCGCTGGCATCGTTCGACAAGCCGGCGCCGCTGTTCGAGTCGAGCAACGTGCACCACAACGGCTCGTCGGCCCCCACGAACACGGCGTCGCACTGGGGCTGGCGGCCCCCGCAGCACCAGGACCACCGGCCGTGGTGGCAGCAGGATCGACCGTGGCACTCGCCGTCCACCTCGGGCGCGAGCGCCGCACACACGGAGGCCCCCCTGCGCCCGACGGCGCAGGCCCCGGCCCCGGGTAACTTCAGTGGCGCTTCCATGACCCCGCTGGTCGCCGCCACGCCGGCGAAGCCGACCCAACGAGGCAACCAGTCCCGCGCGAACGTCACTCCGAAGGCCCCGAGCGTGACCACCGGTCTCGGCACGTCCGCGGGTGACCTGCAGGCACAGGCCGCGGCGGCCGGCCACGCGGCGGCGTCGACCCACGGCGCGGGCGCCCCGATGGCCCCCGCGGCGGGCGCGGGTGTCGGGGGCACGCAGGAAAAACTGGCGATGCGCCGCTTCGGCATGGAGGCGATCGGCTCGAGCCAGTGGTTCGGCGACGACGACGAGCCCGTGGTGGGCCAGAGCCCTCGCCGAAGGTACGACGTCCGCGAGGAAGCAGACGTCACCGAAGCGGTCTCCATCATGGGCGAGGAACACCATCTCCCACCGACGGTAATCGGCGACCGCTGACTCGACCGGCTGTAACGGGCCGTCACAACCGGCGGCCCCCTCGGGCGACACGTCAATGCGGGCCAACGCGCTCGTAGCGAAGCTCCGCGATGCCACACGCGAGATCGCGGTTCCGAGTCGGGCGTTCCGATCAGTACCTGTTCGCCGCGACGATCGTCGATGACGTCACGGCGTGGTGCTTTGGTGCGGGAACTGGCGCAAGCGGATCGATCCGATCGTCGCCGCTACGGTCGACCTGGACCGAGCCCGGAAAGGCGCAAAGCCCGCGAGACGACCGTCCGGTCGCATCACGGGCTCACTTCCTCGGCCTACGGGGCCTCGGCTCCACCACCCTACCACCCCACCCCTGACCAGCGGCCGACGCCGGAGCAGGGCGACCGGCATAGGCTGATGCCGTGAGCGTCGTTTTGCTGGCTGAGGATGACACCGCCATCGCCGATCCGCTCTCTCGGGCCTTGCACCGGGAGGGCTACGAGGTGCGGGTGGTCGACGACGGGCACCGGGCGTTCGAGGCCGCCAACGGGGGTGGGGTCGACCTGCTCGTGCTCGACCTCGGGCTGCCCGGCATCGACGGGCTGGACGTGTGCCGCCGGCTGCGTGCGGCCGGGCGGGGGATCCCCGTCCTCATGCTCACCGCCCGTGCCGACGAGGTCGACTTCGTGGTCGGGCTCGACGCCGGCGCCGACGACTACGTGGCCAAGCCCTTCCGGCTGGCCGAACTGCTCGCCCGCATCCGCGCGCTGCTGCGCCGCCAGGCCCCCGGCAACATCGACGTCAACGGCGTGAAGCTCGACCTCGCCGCCCGTCTGGTGATCGTGGACGGCGAGGAGGTCACCCTCGCCAACAAGGAGTTCGAGCTGCTGCGCGTGCTGATCCAGCGCGCCGGCCAGGTGGTCACCCGCGAGGAGATCCTCGACGAGGTGTGGGGCGGCCCCGAACTGCGCACCAGCAAGACCCTCGACATGCACATGTCGTGGTTGCGCCGCAAGCTCGGCGGTGCGCGGATCGCCACCGTCCGGGGCGTCGGCTTCCGCTTCAACACGGAGTAACCGCATGCGCCGCCGCATCCTGCTGGCCATCCTGCTGGCCGTCACGGTGACCGCCTGCGCGCTCGGCATCCCGCTCGGGTTCCTCGCCACCGGCGCCGTGGAGAACATCACGCGGGAGGAACTGGCCGGCGACGTCCGCCAGATCGCGGCCGAACTCGACGACCAGGTGGTGAGCGGCGGCGAGCTCGACCTCAGCCGCGTCCAGGTGGGTGTCCCGCTGGGCGGTCACCTGGTGGTCGAGCTGCCCGACTCGGACCAGCGCCAGGTGCTGGGCGAGGAGCTGACCGGCGAGACGGTCAGCGAGGAGGCGTCGATCGTCCAGCACGGCACCGTCAAACTGTCGATCGACGCCGGTCCCATGCGCACCAGCCAGACACAGTTCGCCCTGCTCGTGGCGCTGGTGGTGCTGACGGCCATCGGCGGCGGCACGGGCGTCGCGATCGTCACCGCCCGGCGCCTCGCCCGCCCGATGAGCCACGTGGCCGACCGCGCGTCCCGGCTCGGTGCCGGTGACTTCCGGCTCGACCGCACCCGCTACCAGGTCCCCGAACTGGACTCCGTGGCCGAGGCGCTCGACGCGTCGGCCACCGCGCTCGCCCAGCTGGTGCAGCGCGAGCGGGAGCTGGTGGGAGACGTCTCCCACCAGCTCCGCAGCCGTCTCACGTCGCTGCAGCTGCGCATCGAGGAGCTGACGGCCGTGCCCGATCCGGACGTCGCCCGCGAGGCCGGCGCCGCCCTCGAGCAGGCCGAACGCCTGGCCGACGTGCTCGACGAGCTGATGGCCGCCGCCCGCGAGGCCAGGGCCACCGGTGCCGAACCGGTCGACCTGAGTGCCGAGCTGAACGGCATCGCCGACGAGTGGCGGGCGCCCCTGCGTGCCGAGGGGCGCCCGCTCAAGCTGCGACTCCAGGACAACCTCCTGGCGAAGGTCTCGCCGGCACGCCTGCGCGAGGTGATCGGCGTGCTGCTCGACAACGCCCTGCGTCACGGCGCCGGTCAGGTCACCATGATCGCCCGCGACGGCTCCAGCTCGGGCAACGACACCGTGGTGATCGAGGTGTCCGACACCGGCGCGGGCGTCCCCGACGAGCTGGCCGAACACATCTTCGAACGCGGCGTCTCCGGCGGCGGCTCCACCGGCCTGGGCCTGGCCCTGGCCCGAGCCCTGATCGACTCCGACGGCGGCCGACTGGAACTGTCGGTCAAGCGACCCGCGACTTTCACGGTGTTCCTGCCGGTGCCGAGGGCTGGTGACGTGCAGGGCGTTCGCTGGCCGGCGGAACGTTCGCCGCGATAAGGCGGGCGCCGAGAGCGATGGCCACCGCTACGCACGCCACGCTCACCAGTAGCGGCGTGCGGTAGCTGCCCGTCTGGCTGATCAGCAAAGCGGACAGCAGGGGGCCCGCCGCCGCGCCCGCGTTGAACGACGCCGTCGCGAACGCGCCGCCCAGCCGGGGAGCGATCGTGGCCGTCGAGCTGACTGTCCGGCCGATCAGTGTCGAGCCGACGCCGAACGACAGCGCGCCCGCCAGGAACACCAGGACCAGCAGCGCCACCGGCCACTGGGCCAGAAAAGCCGTCGCGATCCACGTCAGTAGGAGCGCGGCCGAGCCGCCGCCCAGGACCAGACGCGGGCGGGCGTCGGCCAGTCGGCCGGCCACCGTGACCCCTATGAACGAACCCAAGCCGAACAGAGCCAGCGTCACCGGGACCCAGCCCTGTCGTGCGAGGTCGGTGATCGGCGCCAGGTAGGCGAACGTCGCGAAAGTCGCCCCGTTCACCAAAGCGCCCAGCACCAGCCAGCCCCGCACCACTCGTGACGAAAGCGCCCGCCACTCGCCCTCGGCCGAGGCCGAAGGCGCGGCCACGGACGGAACCAGAGCGACCGCCAAAAGCGCCGGCACCGAAGCCGCCACCACCGCCCAGAACGCGGCGCGCCAGCCCCACAGCTGACCGAGCACGGCACCGCCGGGCACACCGACGATGCACGCGAGCGTCACGCCCGACAGCAGCAGCGCCGTCGCCCGGCCGGTCCGAGCCGACCCGACGAGAGACGGCAGAGCGGCCAGCGCGACCGCCAGGAACCCGGCGTTCGCCAGCGCCGCGAACACCCTGGTCACCAGCAGCACGGCGAACCCGGACGCGAGCGCGCCGACGATGTGAACGGCGATGAACACCGCCAGCAACACGAGCAGGGACCGGCGCGGTGGGAAGCGGCGCGCGAGCACCGCCATGAGCGGCGCGCCGACGATCATTCCCACGGCGAACAGCGAGGTCAGCCAGCCGGTGGCGGCCACGGAAACACCGAGGTCGGCGGCGATCGGGTCGACCAGACCCGACAACATGAATTCGGAGGTTCCCTGAGCGAAAACGGCAAGGCTCAGGGCATAGACGAGCAAAGGCACAGCGGTACTCCCGAGTGAGGGTGGCAGAAGGCAGAAACCAGCCCGGGAGTGGCGACGAAGGCCACCGGAGAGGGCCGGTGGCTACCTTCTGGATGCCTCGGGAGACGACATGATCAGGAACGTCCGAGTTCTTCGGCCGGGTCGTCGGTGACGGTCAGCCTGCGGCGCCGTCCGCCCAGCTCGTCGGGGAAGACCCAGCGCTTGAACGCCCAGAAGCGGAAGAACATGGCGAGCAACATGCCGATGATCGAGCCGCTGGCGAAGTCGGCGACCTCCTGGACGAGCCGCGACACGTGGGGCTCCTCGAACTGGAGCACGTAGCGGGACACGTACAGAGGCAGCGAGTTGAGACCCACACCGATGCCGCTGATCAGGAAGAACAGCGCGGCCTCGTGGTGGCGTTCGCGGCCACCGCGAGTGCGGAACGACCACTCGCGGTTCAGCACGTAGGACACGATGGTCGCCACGATGATGGCGATGACCTTCGCGGTGACCGGCTTGTCCTCGAGGATCGTGAACTTCAGCAGGTACCAGATGCCGTTGTCGATGACGAAGGTCGTGCCGCCGACGATCGCGAACTTCAGCAGCTCCCGGTGCTTGAGCAGCACGGCCCGCAGTGGTGCGGGTACGCGCGCCAGCACGGTGTCGACAACGGTCACGGCCGCAGTCTACGTAGGGTCACGCCGCCCGGTCGTCTCGGTCGAGCTTGACCGGCCGGGCCGCACGTCGCTGGGCCCGCACCATCCGCTCCCGGGCGTCCGCCTGTGGGAACACCCACTTGCGGAACGCCCACCAGCGGAAAGCCGTGACCATCAGCGTGCCGATGATGATGCCGCTCGTGAAGTCCGCGACCTCCTGCGCGAGCAGGCTGACGCGCGGCACCTCGAGTCCGATCACGTAGCGCGACACGAACAGCGGCAGCGCGTTCAGACCGACGCCGACACCGCTGATCAGGAAGAACAGCGCGGCCTCGTGCTGGCGCTCCCGGCCGCCGCGAGTGCGGAACGACCACTCGCGGTTCAGCACGTACGACACGATCGTGGCGACGAGCACGGCAATGATCAGCGCGGTGACCGGGTTGTCGTTCAGGATGGTGAACTTCAGCCCGTAGTTCACGACGTTGGTCACCACGAAGCACACCAGCCCGACGGCGGCGAACTTCAGCAGCTCCTTGTGCTTCGTCAGCTTGTCGCTGACCGCCCCCGGTAACCGGGCGAGCACGGTCTCGAGCAAGGCCATGGCGGCGAAGTCTGCCACGACCCATACCGCCGCGATCACGCGGACTAGCGACCCAGGAACCAGTCCAACAGACCGCCCAGACCGCCTGGCGAGTTCGGCGTCGGCTCCGACCGGTCCGGCGGCGTGGTGGTCGTCGGCGGCGTGGTCGTGGTCGGCGGGGGCTCGTCCGTGGTCGTACCGGGCGGCGGGGTGTGCATCGGCGGGCGCGGCGGCTGCTGCGGATCCGTCGAGTCCGGCGGCGGGTGGTGGTCGGCGGCACCGCTGTCGGCGGTGCGGTGGACGGCGGGACCGGTGACGGCGCCGGGTCGTGCGGGTGGCCCGGCCACCAGTTCCACAGCCACACCTTCGTGGTGTCGGAGGCCGTGCCGAGCGTGGCGCTCACGTGGACCGCGCGGTGCGGCCCGTCGCGTTGCGGGTCGGGCTCGCGGTGCAGTTCGAACACGACCTTCAGCCGCTCACCGGGGGCGAGCTCGGCCGTGGTCGTGCAGACCGTGCCGCCGCCGAGCGTGCAGTCGAGCACCTGGGACGACCAGCGCACCTCGGCCCGCTGGTCGACCGTGATGGTCACCGGCTTGCTGCTGGTGCCCGTGTTCTTGACCTTCGCCTCGAGGATCGGGTTGTGCCAGAGCGTCGGCAGGAGGCCGATCCACTCGGCGTCGGCGCGCAGGTCGACACCGTCGACCGTGACAGGCGGCGTGACATCCACCCGCACCGACACCCGGACGTTCACCGTGCTGCCCGCGCTGACCGAGCCGGTGACGTCGCCGCCCGTGCTGCCCTCGGCCGCCACCAGGCGGAACAGCAGCGTGACCGACTCGTTCGGCTGAAGGCCGCGCCCGTTCGTGCAGGTGAGGGTGCCGGTGCCGCCGGGGCAGTTGACCGTCCCGGCCGGCTGGGCGCCGTTCAACGAGAGCATCGGCCGCGCGCGCAACCCGTCGATGGGGATGGCCGACACGCCGGCCGGCAGGTTCAGGGTGGCCGTGACCACGTCGGACACCGTCTGGCCGGTGTTGCGCACGGTCAGCGGCAGGTCCATGGGAGCGCCGCCGGCGATCAGCGAGACCGGGGTGCTCGGGCCGGACGCGTCGAGTGCCGGCGGGCCGGGTGGCGCGGGCGGCGGGGGTGCCTGCCCCGGTGGGGGCGGCGGCTCTTCGGCCGCCGGGGGTACCGGCGCGGGCGGCGGTGGCACGGGAGGCGGCGGCTGCGGGGCGGGCGGCTGCGGCTCCTCCTGCGCGGGAGGCGGCGGCGCGGGTGCGGCCGCGGGGATCTCGGGGTTCTGGCCACCGGCGGCGACCGCGACCGCGATCGCCGCGGCGACCGCGGCGGTCGACACCCCGACTCCCACGAACTGACGTGGTCCGGCGGCCGCGGCACCCGCGGCGGCGCCGGCCGCGCCGGCCGCCGCGCCGACCGTGGTGAAGGTGGCCTGGACGCCCGTGGCGGCCAGGTAGCCGAACGCCCCGATCCCCAGCACCAGCGGGGCGACGTACCCGCGCATGGCACCGTTGACGTCGGCGAGTTCGGCGGCGAGCGCCCGGCAACGCGCGCATCCGTCGAGGTGGGACTCGACCTGGGCCTTCTCTCGCTTGGCCAGGCCGCCGCGGGTCCACGCGCCGAGCTTCTCGGCCGCCGCGCGGCACTGCCGGTCGGTGGTGTCGGCCAGGTGTACCTGCAGGTAGGCCTGTCGCAGGCCCTCGCGGGCGCGGTAGGCGAGCGCGGAGACGCCGTTGGCCGTCAGCCCCAGGATGGGGGCGACCTCGGCCGGGGACTGACCCTCGATCTCCGTGTGCCAGAGCACGGCCTGCCAGCGTTCGGGCAGCCGGGCGAACGCCTGGGCGGCGAGCGAGCGTTCCAGCCCGGCGACCGCCGTGTCGTCGAACTCCTCGCTGACCGCCTCGGTGCTCACGCCGCTGACCGTGGAGACGTCGTCGGCCAGTTCGAGCTTGCGATCGCGGCGGGTCTTGTCGTAGGCCGTGTGACGCAGCGCGGTCAGGAGGTAGGCGCGGAACGACGAGTCGGGGCCCCGGCCGGCACGCAGCGTGTCCAACACCTTGGCGAACGCCTCGGAAACGAGGTCGTCGGCCTCGGCCGGTGAGCGACTCAGCTGGCGCGCGAGGTTGTACGCGGAGGCGACATGTCGCTCGTACAGAGAGCCGTACGCGGACACGGTGCCTTTGCGAACCGCCTCGATGAGCTCGGCGTCGCTCGGGCCCTCGATGTCAGCCGGAACGGTTGCCACGATCCTCCTCGAAAGCTCGCCCGCGTCTCGCGCGGAGCCCGGACACCAGCCCGGACACCTAGTAGACGCCCTCCCGCGGTCAGTGTGACGGATGGGGCCCGACCCGGCACCATCCGATCACCGGAATGGCCGTACGGAGTCCCCGCACCGGATCAACGATTTACGGTTGGAACCGAAACTCGCCCAAACGGCGTCACGTTCGTGTCCTGTCCGCGTTCCTTCCTCGACGGGCTTAGCCGGAGGGATGGACGACAAGTGACAGTACGTGAGGCTGGCTCGCGCTCACACCGTGGCGACGCGGACGGTACTGGTCACGCACTGCGAATACTTCGGGCACGCTGGCGCACCGCCAGCATCGCCGCCGGATGGCGGTTCCCCAGCGACTGGGGTGTGCCCGAGGTCGACGCCGTGTGTGCCTCCGCGGTTCGCCAGGTCGACCTCGGCGCCGCACTCGCCGGGCTCGGCAGGGCGCGCGCCGAGGCTGGTGCCGGTCTCGACGAGACCCTCACCGACCTGGCCGCGCTGCACGCCGTGCTCACCGAGGCGGACGCCACCGACGGGCTGATCGCGACCGACCCCGATGCCGCGCCGACCAGGCTGGTCCGCGCGGCGGCACTCGCGTGGGCGGACGCGTCGATGGGGGAGCTGCGCAACGCCGAGACCACCGAGAACCTGACCAGCCTCGCCACCCACGCCTACCTGCGGACCCGCCTCGGCGAGATCTACCGCCAGGCCGAACGCGACAACCGGCCGGTGGCCGACAGCCACGTGCTGCTGGTCGTGACACTCGACCTGGCGGCCGTCACCGGCTGGTCCCGCCTCATGGCGATGGTGCTGGTGGCGGACGCCCTACGGGAGATCTTCGACGGCGGCGAGAGCATCGCCATCCTCGGACCGTCGGTCGCCGCCGTGCTGGCCGAGCGGGACTCGGCCTTCGGCGACCGCGCTCTCGGCGCGGGCTGGCTGATCACCGAGCGACTGGTGGTGGACCAGCAGCTGGCCACCACCCGAAGGCCTCGACTCCACGTCGAGCCCCTGCCACCGACCCAGGAAGCGGCCAGAACTCTGATCACGGAGATCGGCCGAGCCTGATTGCCGAACGGCGTCCGCGTCACCCCCAGCAGGCGGGGGCGCCGTTCTCCACCCCGCGAGTCCCACTCGCGGAACATCCGAGTTGGCGGTTCACGGCACGCCCCCCGGCTGCGAACCGCCAACTCGCCCCGCCCGACGGGGAGACTCGCGGGTCCGGGGACGGCGACTCGCGGCGGGCGTGGTTACCTAATGCACCGTGAGCGAGGCGCTGCGCGAGACCACCGACGTCACCACTGGTGAGCACTGGGTTCGGCGGTCCCTGCGCCGGTTGTTCGCCGATCCGGGCAAGGTCGCGCTTCTCCTGCTCGTCCCCATGGGGTTCGTCATCGCGGGTGTCGCGGGCTGGCTGATCGACGCGCACCTGGGCGTCGACGTGGCCGTCTACCGTTCGGGCGCCATCGCGTTGCTCACCGGCGAACCCCTGTACGACAACATGTTCCTGTCGGCCGAACCGGACTGGGCGCGCCTGCCGTTCACCTATCCGCCGACCGGTGCGCTGCTGTTCGTGCCGCTCGCCGCGATCCCCACCCAGGTCGCCTGGGGTGTGCTGGCCGCCATCTCGCTGCTGGCCCTCGCGACCGTCGTCCGCGTCGCCATCCAGGTGCTGCCCCACCGTCCGACCTGGCTGCGGCCCGCGCGCACCACCATCCTGCTCTCCGCGCTCCTGCTGGCCATCGAGCCCGTGTGGCGCACGCTGTTCCTCGGTCAGATCAACCTGATCCTCATGGCGCTCGTGGTGGTCGACGTGCTGGTGCTCGGCACGGTCGCCGGCCGCGCCCGCCATCTCGGCGGCGTGCTCATCGGCGTCGCGGCGGCCGTCAAGCTCATCCCGCTGGTGTTCGTGCCGCACCTGTGGTTCATCGGCCGCCGGGCCGACGCCGTCCGGGCCGTGGTGACGTTCCTCGCGCTGCAGGGCCTGATCTTCCTGATCATCCCGCACGACTTCCGGACGTTCCTCACGGTCACCGACCCCGAGCGCACGGGCCCCACGTTCTGGGCCGGCAACCAGGGCCTCAACGGTCTGGTGCTGCGTCTGTCCGACCTCTCGCCGTACGCCACGGAGATCGCCGTCGGCATCGGCGCGCTGCTCGCCATCCCGGCGTTCTTCCTGGCCAGGCGGTTCCACCGGGCCGGTCAGCCGCTGCCCGCACTGCTGGTGACCGCGTTCTTCGGCCTGCTGTTCAGCCCGGTCAGCTGGTCGCACCACTGGGTGTGGGTGGCGCCGCTGCTCGTCTACCTGGCGTCGCGGCTGCCGGACGTGCTGCCCCACGGTCTCGACCGGGTGCGGGCGCTGGCCGGCATCGGCGCGATCGTGGTGGTGTTCTGCAGTTGCGTCCTGCTGATCATGCGCACGTCCGACCCCAACCGGCCGGCCGGCGAGAAGCCCGAGCTGGAGTGGACGCCACCCGAGGTCGTGCTCGGCAGTGCCTACCTGCTGGTTCCGCTGGTGGCCGGAGTGCTGGTGCTCGTCCGAATGCGTCGCAACAGGTAGGTAGGTTCATCGCGTGGACACTCGTACCGGCTTGCCGATCGTCGGGATGGTCGGCGGCGGGCAGCTCGCCCGCATGACGCACCAGGCGGCGATCGCGCTCGGCCAGTCGCTGCACGTGCTCGCCGCGTCGGAGGACGACCCGGCCGCGCTCGTGTCGCCGAACATCACCATCGGCACGCACGAGAACGTCGACGCGCTCGCCGCGTTCGCCGCCGGCTGTGACGTGCTGACGTTCGACCACGAGCACGTGCCCGGCGAGTACCTGAAGGTGCTGGTCGACCACGGCGTGGTCGTGCGGCCCGGCCCGGACGCGCTGCTCCACGCGCAGGACAAGCTGGTCATGCGCAACAAGCTGGCGGAGCTGGGGCTGCCGGGGCCGGAGTTCGCGGCGGTCACCGACGTCGCGGACGTCATCAAGTTCGGCGAGAGCCACGGCTGGCCGTGCGTGCTGAAGGCGGCCCGCGGCGGCTACGACGGCCGCGGCGTGTGGATGCTGAACGGCGTCGACTCGGCCACCGAGCTGGTGCCGCGCCTGCTCGAGTGGGGCACGCCGCTGCTGGTGGAGGAGCGCGTGGCCATGCGGCGTGAGCTGGCGGCGTTGGTCGCGCGCTCGCCGTTCGGGCAGGGCGGGGTCTGGCCGGTGGTCGAGACCGTGCAGTCCAACGGGATCTGCGTGGAGGTGCTGGCGCCGGCGCCGGACATGACGGAGGCCGACGCGGCCGTCGCCCAGGAGCTGGCGCTTCGGGTGGCGAACGACCTGGGCGTGGTCGGTGTGCTGGCGGTCGAGCTGTTCGACACCGAGGCCGGGCTCGTGGTGAACGAGCTGGCCATGCGCCCCCACAACTCCGGGCACTGGACGATCGAGGGCGCGCGGACTTCGCAGTTCGAGCAGCACCTGCGGGCGGTGCTCGACTACCCGCTCGGTGCGACCGACCAGATGGCGCCGGCCGTGGTGATGGCGAACGTGCTGGGTGCGCCCGCCGCGCCGACCATGAGCCCGGACGAGCGGCTGCACCACCTGCTGGCGCGCTACCGCGACGCGCACGTGCACTACTACGGCAAGCAGGAACGGCCGGGCCGCAAGATCGGCCACGTGACCATGCTGGGCGCCACGATGGCCGACGTCCGCGAACGGGCGAAGCTCGCCGCGCACTGGCTGTCACACGCGGAATGGCTGGACGGGTACGACATTCACGGGAGTTCGAAATGATTCAGGTCGGCGTGATCATGGGGTCCGACTCGGACTGGCCGGTGATGAAAGCGGCGGCTGAAGCGTTGGCGGAGTTCGACGTGCCGTACGAGGTGAGCGTCGTCTCCGCCCACCGCACTCCCCAGCGGATGCTCGACTACGCGCGCTCGGCGGCCGACCGCGGCCTGAAGGTGATCATCGCCGGCGCCGGTGGGGCGGCACACCTGCCGGGCATGGTGGCGTCGGCCACCACGTTGCCGGTGGTCGGGGTGCCGGTGCCGCTCAAGTACCTCGACGGCCTGGACTCGCTGCTGTCCATCGTGCAGATGCCGGCCGGCATCCCGGTGGCGACCGTGTCGGTCGGCGGCGCGCGCAACGCGGGACTGCTGGCCGTGCGGATGCTGGCGGTGGCCGACGAGAAGCTGCGGGACCGGCTGGCGGCGTTCGCCGCGGACCTCGAACAGCTGGTTCTCGACAAGGATGCGTCACTCCGTGCCGGCCTCGAGGTGAACGAGCGCTAACATTGGCTGGTTGGTCTGTTGCGGCGTGGAGGTGGCGAGAGTGGTCTACCAGCTGAGCGAGGAGCACGAGGCACTGCGGGAGGCCGTGCGCGCGCTGGCGGAGAAGGAGATCGCGCCGTACGCCGCCGAGGTCGACGAGAACGAGCGCTACCCGGTCGAGGCGCGCGACGCGCTGATCCGGGCCGGTTTCCAGGCGATCCACGTGCCCGAGGAGTACGACGGCCAGGGTGCGGACGCGGTCGCCGCGTGCATCGTCATCGAGGAGGTCGCGCGCGTCGACGCGTCGGCCTCGCTCATCCCCGCGGTGAACAAGCTCGGCACGCAGCCGATCATCCTGTCCGGTTCGGACGAGGTGAAGAAGCTGGTGCTGCCGGCCATCGCGTCGGGCGAGGCGTCGGCGTCCTACGCGCTGTCCGAGCGGGAGGCCGGCTCGGACACGGCGTCCATGCGCTGCCGCGCGGTGGCGTCCGGTGACTCGTGGGTGCTGAACGGCACCAAGTGCTGGATCACCAACGCGGGCGAGTCGTCCTGGTACACGGTGATGGCCGTGACCGACCCGAACGCCGAGAGGAAGGCGAACGGCATCTCGGCGTTCGCCGTCCACAAGGACGACCCGGGGTTCACGGTCGGCCCGAAGGAACGCAAGCTGGGCATCAAGGGCAGCCCCACGTGTGAGATCTACTTCGAGAACTGCGAGATCCCGGGCAACCGCATCATCGGCGAGCCGGGCACCGGCCTCAAGACCGCGCTGCGCACGCTCGACCACACCCGCCCGACCATCGGCGCCCAGGCGCTGGGGATCGCGCAGGGTGCGCTGGACGCGTCGCTCGCGTATGTCAAGGACCGCAAGCAGTTCGGCCAGCGGATCGCCGACTTCCAGGGCATCCAGTTCATGCTGGCGGACATGGGCATGAAGATCGAGGCGGCCCGGCATCTGGTGTACGCGTCGGCGGCGGCCACCGAACGCGGCGACAAGCGCGCGGGCTTCATGGCCTCGGCGGCGAAGACGTACGCGTCGGACATCTCGATGGAGGTCACGACGGACGCGGTGCAACTCTTCGGCGGCGCGGGCTACACCAAGGACTTCCCGGTGGAACGCATGATGCGCGACGCCAAGATCACCCAGATCTACGAGGGCACGAACCAGGTGCAGCGCATGGTCATGGCGCGCGCTCTGCTCCGAGGCTGACCTCGAGGCGACGCCCGGGAACGGGTCCCGGGTGTCGCCGTCAGGTCACCAGCAGTTCCCCGTGTAGTCGAGAGCGTCCTTGCCGACCCAGCCGAAGCGCGGTGCGTGCCGTCGTTCTTAGTGGAGGACGTGCGTGGCGCGTTCCGTGGCGTTGTGCTTCGCCAGCTTGGCCGGGTCGGAGTTCGAGACCTGGACCAGGCTCGCGCCCATCACAAGCGGGACCAGCACGCCGTTCAGCACACCGTCCGGGACCGTCCAGTCCAGTGTGGACAGAACGCGGGAGGAAGAGTCCACGGCCAGCGGTGAAGCGTTCTTTCGTGCCGTGGCAAGGACTTCGTCCACCGTCGCGCCCGCGAGGCACGGGGTGTCGCCCGGGACGTCGTTGAGGGCGAAGTAGTCGTCGCCGTGTACTCGGGCCTCGCCGATGTAGTCGAGGAGCGTCGGGGTCGAGCCGCCCAGGTCGCGGCCCATCGGGTCCAACGACACGGCCGCCACCGCTCGCGCGTCCGGTGCCGAGCCCGTCGGGGGGACGAACGCCACGACCGCGCCGGAAGGCGAAGCCACCACCTCGGCCCCGCACCACCACGCGCCCAGCAGGACGCCCACCGTCTGCCAGTGCGCCGGCAGAAGCACGGCCACGGGATCGCCCGGTTCCACGTCCAGATCGGACGTCAGCCAGTTCGCCGTCTTGGCCGCCCAGTTGCGCAGCGTGGCCACGGACAGCTCCACCCGCGCACCCGTGGCGTCGTCGTAGTGGGTGATCAGCGGGCGCGCCGGGTTGCCCTTGTAGGACGAGAACAGCTGGTCGGTCAGGTTCACCCGACCCAAGTTAGTCCACGCAGGGCACGGCGGGTGGCTGGGCGGCACCGGACAGGTCGAGCAGGCGGTTGCCGGCGAGATTGCCGACCGGCGGCGGCGCGGGCGCCGGGGTGCCGGACACCAGGGACCGGACGTAGGCCTGCACGGCCGGCACGTCGACCGTGATGATGCTCTGCTGCCGGTCGTTGCGGGCGCCGACGCCGGTGACCGGGATGGTGACGAACTGCATCTGCCCGGACGCCAGCGCCTGGGCCTGGTTGATCAGCTCGAGGAAGTGGAGCCCGTCGTCCATGACCACGGACTTCGACACCGCGTCCTCCAGCGCGTTCAGCTTGGCGCCGTTGGTCAGCAGGTCGCTGCCGAGCAGCTTGTTCATGGCCGACGCCAGGAACGTCTGCTGCCGCACGATCCGGTCGAGGTCGCCCCGCGGCAGGTTCTTGCGCTGGCGGACGAACGCCACAGCGTCGCCGCCGCGCACGGTCTGGGGGCCTGCCCGGAACGACGCACCCGAGTCGGGGTCGCTGGTGGACCGGTTGAGGCACACGTCCACACCGTCGATGGCCTCGGTGAGCAGGTAGAACCCGTAGAGGCTGACCTCGGTGTAGTGGTCGATCCGCACACCCGTGAGCCCCTGCACCGCCTGGATGAGCGAGGACCGCCCGGCGTCGTCGGACTGGCGCTCGATCAGCGCCTTGTCCTTCTCGCCCGCGTTCTTCAACTCGACGCGGACCTGCTCCTTCGTGATCCCGTACGCGCCGTTGATCTTCTCCTCGCGGCCGAGGTTCGGCACCATCACATAGGTGTCGCGCGGGATGGAGATGGCCGAGCCCTGACTGCCGTCGCGGGGGATGCGTAACAGGATCAGCGTGTCGGTGTTGAGCGTGTCGGTTGCCTCGGTGCGCAGCTTGCGCAGCATCTCGGCGGACAGCCGCTTGCCCTGCATGTCGGTGCGGCTGTCGTTGCCGACGATGAGGATGTCGTTGGCGCCGTCGTCGGTGGACGGCGCGCCGGGCACCCCCTGCGCCTCGGCCAGCGCGTCGGTGGTGTTCTTGCTGCTGTCGAGCTGGTCGATCCGCAGCCACACGATCGACATGGCGGCGAGCGCCACCACCGACACGAGCCCCACGAGCACCCGGCCGGCGATCAGCCAGGGGGACGCGCGGCGCCGGGCCGGAGCCGCTTCCTCGGGAGCCTCCTCAGCGGTGTCCAACTCTGACTCCTCGGACTTGTCTACCGAGCCCACCGCCGCGGCATAGGTGGTGGGCTCGTCAGTGCTATCGGACACGCCATCGGACACGCCATCGGACACGCCATCGGTCACCCCTGCTCACCTCCCCCGGAGCGCGGACCGGGGTTCAGGCTAACCAATCGCACCGACAGGACCGACCGATTCAGCGGTCTTCAACCCGCATGGAGGACGTTTTGTCGGCTAGTTCACGCAGTTGAGTCCGTCGGCACTGATCTGGGGTGGCGGTGTGGTGGAACCCGTTGACCCGGTCGGGGGTACGGAGGGGCCGGATGGCTCAGTGGGCTGTCCCGCGAGCAACCGGCCGCCCACCAGGCCGGCGTTGCTGCCGGCGAAGTCCGTGCCCAGCACGATCCGCAGGTGACCGGCGGAGACCGACCGGTCCTCCTCGAGCACGAACGTGGCCCCCAGCTGGTCGACCACGAGCTGGGCGAGCGCCTGTTCCCCCGGCGCGTAGTTGATGGCCGACTCGTCCTGCACCCGGTCGGCGTCGCCGATCTCGCCACCCTGGAAACCGGCCTCCGTGAGTTCCTCGAGCGTCTTCGCGGCCAGACCCGACGTGGTGGACCCGTTGCGGATGTCGACGGTGACCAGGCCCGGCGTCGGGCGGCCCTCCTCCGACGACGGCGACGAGGACGACCCGGGCGGCGATTCCGTCTCCCCGGGCACCACCGGCTCGGTGGGATCGGACTCTTCCGTGGCGTCCGAGGTGAGGGACCTGACGAACTGCGCCACCTGTTCCTCGTCGATCTCCAACACGTCCGCGCCGCCGATCCTGGCGTCGCCGACGACCGGGATCGTGTGGAACTCGATGCCGCCACTGGTCAGCCCGGACATCTGCGCGGCGAACGTGGACAGCTCCCAGCCCTCGCTGAGCACCACGGACTTCTGCACGGCCGTGACCAGCTGCCGGACCTTCGACGGGCTGGTCAGCATGTCGGCCGACAGCACCTTGTTGGCCAGCGCGCCCAGGAACACCTGCTGGCGAACGATCCGGTCGAGGTCGCCGTTGGGCAGCTCGTAGCGCTGGCGGACGAACGCGAGTGCCTGGGCGCCGGCGATCGTCTGCGTGCCCGCCGGGAAGCGCGCGCCGGAGTTCCGCTCGTCGACCGCCTCGTTCAGGCACACCTCGACGCCGCCGATGGCCGTGGTGACCTCGTAGAAGCTCGCCAGGTTGACCTCGGCGTAGCGGTCGATGGTGACCGAGTCGCCGATCAGCGCCTGCACGGTGGCGATCAGGTTCTTGCGGCCCTCGACCTTGGCCAGCTCCTCCAGCTCCGGGTCGGCGATCGTGTCGACGTTCTTCTCGCGGGTGTCGAAGTAGGCGTCGCCGAACGCCGAGTTGAGCCTGCCGTTGCCGTAGCCGCCGGCCAGCTCCACCCAGGAGTCGCGGGGGAACGAGATGGCGACCGCGCGGGTGCCGTCGACCGGGATGTGCACCAACATCATGGTGTCGGTGTTGCGCTCACCCTCGTTGACGCCCGCGTTCAGCATCCGCATGACCTCGTCCGGCAACGGGTTGCCGTACGCGTCGGTGCGACTGTCGAGGCCGACGAGCAGCATGTCGACGGCGCCGTCGAGCGGAATGCGCTGGTCCTCGACGTCCTGGGCGATGACGTCGGTGGTCACCGTGCCCTCGTCGACGTCACCGACCGCCCACCACCCGTAGGCCGTGGCGCCGAGTGTGGCGACGGACACCAGTGCGACCAGGCTCCTGGCCGTGACCCTGCCTGTTCTCCGCCAGCCGCCGGACCCCCGCCTCGGCGCAGCCAGCACCTCCGTGCGTTCGTCCACGCACGCTCCTCCCCGTCCCCCTACGGACCTTGACGGCTAGGATACCTAGTCGTGACCTCGATGGCCTCCGTACTGCTATCGATTAGGACGCAATAGTGCCCCTCGCGGGTTCACTTTCCCGTCAAGAAATGGAGTAGTGGGATCTCGATGCGCGTGTTGGTTACCGGCGGTGCCGGTTTCATTGGTTCCCATTACGTACGTGAGGCCATCGGCGGTGCCTACCCGACGCTGTCCGACGCCGAGATCGTGGTGTTCGACAAGCTCACCTACGCCGGCAACGAGGCCAACCTCGCACCCGTGCGCGACGACCCCCGCCTGACGTTCATCCAGGGCGACATCTGCGACCGTGACCAGGTGGTCAAGGTCATGGCCGGCGTCGACCTGGTCGTGCACTTCGCGGCCGAGTCACACGTCGACCGGTCCATCCTCGGCGCCGCGGACTTCGTGGTCACCAACGTGCTCGGCACCCAGACGCTGCTGCAGGCCGCCCTCGAGGCCGGGGTCGGCAAGTTCGTCCACGTCTCCACCGACGAGGTCTACGGCTCCATCGACACCGGATCGTGGCCCGAGACCCACCCGTTGGAGCCGAACTCGCCGTACTCGGCTTCCAAGGCGTCCTCCGACCTGCTTGCCAGGGCCTATTACGTCACCCACAAGCTGCCGGTGTGCATCACTCGGTGCTCGAACAACTACGGGCCGTACCAATTCCCGGAGAAGGTCATTCCGTTGTTCGTCACCAATCTGATGGACGGCGAGAAGGTGCCGCTGTACGGCGACGGCATGAATGTCCGTGACTGGCTGCACGTGGACGATCACTGTCGCGGAATTCAGCTGGTGGCCGACGGCGGCCGGCCGGGCGAGATCTACAACATCGGCGGCGGCACCGAGCTGACGAACGTCGACCTGACATACCGACTCCTCGAGGCGTTCGGCGTCGGCGACGAGATGGTGCGGCGCGTCGAGGACCGCAAGGCCCACGACCGGCGCTACTCGGTCGACATCTCCAAGATCGCCAACGAGCTGGGCTACGCCCCGCAGGTGTCGTTCGACGAGGGCCTGGCCGGCACGGTGGCCTGGTACCAGAACAACAGGGCCTGGTGGGAGCCGCTGTCCCCGCGCGCGGCGATGCTGGGGAGCTGACCCCATGGCACTCGCGCTACTGGTTCCCGGCGGCAACGGTCAGCTCGGTCGCGAGCTGGCGCTGCGGGCCTCGGACACGATCTCCGTGACCGCCCCCGGCTCGGCCGAGCTGGACATCACCAACGCGGGCGCGGTCGTCGAGGCGGTCAAGACGCTCGTGGAGTCCGCCCGGGCCACCGGCGCGCGTCCGGTGCTCGTGAACGCCGCCGCCTACAACGCGGTCGACGCCGCCGAGGCCGACTCCACCCCGGCGTTCGCCGTGAACGGTGAGGGCCCCCGGCTGCTGGCCGCCGCGTGCGCGGCACACCAGGTGCCGTTGATCCACATCTCGACCGACTACGTGTTCGCCGGCGACGGCACCGACCGCCGGCCCTACGAGGTCGACGACGTGACGCGGCCGCTGTCGGCCTACGGCGCCAGCAAGCGGGCGGGCGAGGAAGCGGTGCTGGGGTCCGGCGCCGAGGGATGGGTCGTGCGGACGTCGTGGGTGTACGGCGCCCACGGCAAGAACTTCGTGAAGACCATGGCGCGCCTGGCGGGCGAGCACCCCACGGTGTCCGTTGTGGACGATCAGTACGGCAGTCCCACCTGGACGGGCGATCTGGCCTCCGGGTTGATCGAGCTGGCGGACCGGGTTTCCGGCGACAACCCGCCGGCCCAGCGGCTGCTGCACTGCACGGGCAGCGGCGAGGCCACCTGGTACCAGTTCGCGGCCGCCGTGTTCACCGAACTCGGCCACGACGCGGACCGCGTGATCCCGTGCAAGACCGAGGAAATGCGCCGGCCCGCGCCGCGTCCGATGTACTCGGTCCTGTCGGACAGGGCCTGGCGCGAGGCGGGCCTCACCCCGATGCCGTCCTGGCGTTCTGCGCTGAGCACGGCCTTCGCGCAGGACGGTTCGCACTTTCGCGTGTCCTAACCGAGTGTGGTCTCGGCCAGTCGCGTGAGTGTCTGGCCGAGGCGTTCGGTGCTGAGTCCGCGATCCTCGCGTTGGTAGCGGAACACGTCCGGGGCCAGGGGGGCCAGCAGGATGTCGACCAGGGCGTCGGGGTCCGGGCGCTCCGCGGCGACCACCAGCGAACGTACGTGTGCGCGCCAGAAGCCGTACGCACCCGTGGTGAACCGCGAGCTGCCCACCTCCGTGCCCAGCACCAGGTGGCCGTGGCGGTCGAGCAGGTCCAGCATGGCCGTGTAGAACTCCGCCAACCGTTCGGCCGGTGGGGCGCCCGGGCCCAGCGGCGGGTCGCCGCGCAGCAGTTTCTCCTGCAGCGCGCGTTCGTGGTCATCCAGCAGCGCCACGGCTATCGACGCCCGATCGGGGTAGCGGCGGTACAGCGTGCCCCGGCCGACGCCGGCCGCCTTGGCGATGTCGTCCATCGTCACGTCGCCCGCGCCTCTCGTGGCGAACAGCTCCTCCGCCGCCGCCAGCACCCTCGCCCGGTTCCTGGCCGCGTCCGCTCTCTCCGCCATGCGCACAGCCTAGGGAATAAGTGGACAGGATGACCGCTTGAGTTAACTGGACATCGTGTCCAGTTAAATGGAGGTCATCGTGCACCTGCTCCACCTCGACGCCAGCGCCCGCACCGCGTCGTTCTCCCGCGACCTGTCCGCCCGCTACGCCGCCGCCTGGCGCGGCACCTACCGCTACCGCGACCTCGCGGCCGACCCGCCGCCGGTGATCACCGAGGCGTGGACGGAGATCTGCGACCAGCTCATGGCCGACGGCATCACGGAGATCCACCGCTACCCCGAAGCCGTCCGCACCCCGGGCCAGCGCGAGGCCTGGGCGATCGTCGAGCCGCTGCTCGCCGAACTCGTGGCCGCCGACACCGTGCTGATCGGCACGCCCATGTACAACTACTCGGTCCCCGCCGCCCTGAAGTTGTGGATCGACCAGGTCACCTTTCCTCGGATGTCCCTGGAAGGCAGGCGGTTCGTGATCGCCGGCGCGCGCGGTGGCGCCTACGGGCCCGGCACCCCGAAGGAGCCGTTCGACCACCACGAGCGCTACCTGCGGGACTTCTTCGCCGGGCACTTCGGCGTGGCGGACGTGGAGTTCGTGACGGCCGAGCTGACCAACTCGCTCGTGGATCCCTTGCTGGCCAACCGAAAGGACGACCAGCGCGCCTCGTACGAGGCGGCCGTCGCACGGATTGCGCCATGAGCTGGCTCCTGCTGATGGGCGCCGGTCTGGTGGAGGTCGCGTGGTCGCAGAGCATCAAGCCCACGGAGAACTTCACCAGGCCGCTGCCCACGGTCCTGTGTTTCGTGCTCGCGGCCGGCGCGGTCTACCTGCTGTCGCTGTCGATGCGAACCATCCCGGTCGGCACGGCCTACGCGGTCTTCACGGGCATGGGCGCCATCGGCGCGATCGTGCTGGGCGTGGTGATCCAGCACGACCCGATCGGCGCCGGCCGGGCGACCGCGCTCGCGTTGATCGTGGGCGGGATCGTGCTGGCCAAGGCGACGAGCTAGGCAGGCTGCCTGTGAAGACGCACCTGTGGACAACGTGGACCTGACGTGCCGAAACTGTCGGTGCCACCGACTAGAATTAAAGCCAGGGGACCCCCGACCGGTTTTGTCGGTGCTTGCACCTATCGTGACCCCGCATCCCTGTCCGGTGTGCGGACGGCGAGCGCGGCCCGCCGGTCAGGCCAGTGCGTCCTTGTAGGCCGCCACCGTCAGTTCGGCCGTGCGGCGCCAGGTGTGATCCGACGCGTGGGCTCGGCGCACGGCCAGCATCGCGAGTGTCGGCGGTTCGGCCAGGGCGGCCGTGAGCGCGACGCCCATGGCCTCCACGTCGCCGAACGGCACGAGGCTCGCGTGGCCGCCCGACACCTCGCGCAGCGCCGGCACGTCCGAGCACACGACCGGCACGTCGCAGGCCATGGCCTCCAGCACCGGCAGCCCGAAGCCCTCGTCGCGCGACGGCAGCACCAGCGCGGACGCGCCGGCCACCACCGACCGCAGGTCCACGTCCGCCAGGTAGCCCGTGGTCACCACGTTCTCGCCGTGGCTCCCGTGCCCGGGTCCGGCGATCACCAGCGGCGGCAGATCGGGCGTGGCCTCATGGGCCTTCAGCAGCCAGTTCAACGCCTTGCGCGGGCCGGCCGCGCCCACGAACAGCAGGTACTGCTTCGGCAGGCCCAGCCTGCGAGCCAGTGCCGTGCTGGGCGCGCGAGCGGTGAACCACGCGGGATCCACGCCCAGCGGGGTCACTCGCACCTTGTCGGCCGAGATGCCCAGCCGGTCGACGGTCACGTCGGCCACCGCCTGCGTGGGCGTGCAGATCACGGCCGCGCGCTCGGCCGAGCGCGCCACCAGCAGCGGCAGGTGCTCGTCGCTCGGCGGCAGTTCGTCCGGGGCGTCCAGGAACGCCAGGTCATGGATGGTCAGCACACCCGGCGCGCGGAAAGCCGGCGGCAGCACGAAGTTCGTGCCGTGCACCACGTCGGTGAAGCCGGCGAACAGCTCCACCGGCGGGAACGGCCCACGCAGCCAACAGCGGCGCAGCAGCCGCGCGGACACCGGGATGCCCCGCGCGCGAGTGCCGTGGGGCAGCACCTTGCGCAGCTTTCGCCAGCCCCGCAACGTGAACGCCACGGCTCGCATGTCCACTTCGGACATCGAGGCCAGTTCCTCGGCCAGCGCGGAGGTGTAGCGGCCGATGCCTGTGCGGGAACCGAGCAGCGGTGTGCCGTCGAGCAGTACGCGTATCGGACCGTCACCCATCCTGCTGGTCCTTCCGCAACCGTTCCCCGGCGAGCCGGCGCACCCGGCCGGCCACTCTTCTGGTCAGCTCACCGGGTCCGCCGGCGTCCAAATAGGACTTCACGAGGTCGATGTCGCGGCGGATCGTCCGCGACACGCCCAACGGCTTGTTCCGCACGAGCGGTTCCGAACCGGGCAGCCGGTCGGCCGCCGGCACCGGGTTGCGGCAGAACGCCACGAGCGGCGCGAGCGCGGTCTCCCACGTGTACCGGTCGCGCACGGCCGCGATCCGGTCGCGTGCCGCGTCCGCGAAGTCCTTGTCGTACAGCACCTTCTCCAACGCGAGCGCCAGCGCGTCCGGGTCCTCGGCCGGCACCACCACGCCCAGCCCCTCGGCCCGCACCAGATCGGCGAACGAGTCGCCGTCGGTGGTCACGATCGGCAGGCCGCTCCACAGGTAGTCGAGCACCCGGGTGCGGAACGCGAACGTGGTCTCCACGTGCTCGTAGTGCGTGGTCACACCGCAGTCCGAGTCCAGCAGCCAGTTCTGCCGCTCGGCGTAGGGCACCCACGTCTCGTTGAAGAACACGGACCTGTCGGTCAGCCCGAGCCGCGCGGACAACGCGCGGGTCTGGGCGCCGATGTCCATGTCCGGCACCTCGGGGTTCGGGTGACGCATGCCCAGGAACACCAGCCGCGCGTCGGAATGCCGCTGCCCCAACCGGTCCATGGCGTGCAGCAGGGTCAGCGGGTCGAACCAGCTGTACACCCCGCCCGCCCAGATGATCACCTTGTCCGACGGGGCGACCAGCGGCCCGCGGATGGGTGACTCCGTGCGCTGCGGCGGCTTGCCGGGCAGCCCGAAAGGCGCCACGGCGAGCAGCGAGCGGACGGTGGGATCGTTGTCGTACAACGAAGGCGTGAGCCGGCCGAGCGCGGTCAGGTGCCCGAGCCAGAAGTGGCGCTGCCGCTCCGACGCGCACAGGAAGAAGTCGCCGCGCTCGAGCTGGGCGTTGAGCACCTTCGTGACGCCGATCAGGTCCAGCTCGCGCTGCTCGTCGGTGTCGTCCTTGCCCTGCTCGAGCAGCTCCAGGTGCATGGGGTCGTACATGTCGCAGACCACGATCTTGTTGGAGCCGGCCCGCTTCAGTCCGGGCACCAGCTCCAGCGCGTGGCCCTGCAGCACCACCACGTCCGCCCAGTCGACGTGCGGCGCCAGCTCGCGCTGCTTCGCCTGCGCCACGGCGAACGGAGCCTCCGGCGGCGCGCACAGCGGGTTCACGGTCACCAGCCGTACCTCGTGCTCGGCGGCCAGCACGTCGGCCATGTTCCACGCCCGGATGGCCGGCCCGGCCATGCGTTCGGTGAGCGCGTCGCCCGTGAGCACCAGCACCTTGCGCCGCGCCCCGAACGCCTCCTCCAGCCCGAGCACGTCGACCAGCACGTCGTGTGCCGCGAGGTAGCGGGGCAGCGGGTACGCGGGCTCCATGGCCTTGCGCATCAACGGGATCAGGTCGGCGTCCGAGCGCACCCGCGCCGCCTGCTCGACCTGCCTCGACGACGCGAGTTGGGGCAGCAGCTCCACGAACTGGTCGATCGCCAGGAACCCGGCGAGCGCGGTCCGGGAGATCTCCACGTTCGCACCGGTGTCCGGCTTGCCGATCTCCAGCTGCGTCGGGTCGATCTCGCCGCGCGCGGTCGCCCGGCGCACGGCCAGCGCGAGCGCGGCCGGCAGTGCCTTGGCGAGCGTGGTGTCCGAGACGTTCTTGTACAGCGCCGCCAGTGCGTTGCGCTCCAACAGGTACAGCTCGCGCGCGTTGTCCGTCGAGTCCACTTTGGACATCGAGGCGTGGTGGCGGTGGTAGGCGAGCGAGCGCGGCTCGTAACGCACCCGCCAGCCACGCAGGTTCAGCCGCCAGCCCAGGTCGACGTCCTCGTAGAACATGAAGAACCGCTCGTCGAACCCGCCGAGCGTGCGGTACACCTCGGCACGCACGAACATGGCCGAACCGGTGGCGAACAGCACGTCCCTGGCCACATCGTGCGATCCGTCGTCCACCTCGCCCGCGTGGCGCTTGTAGCCCATGCCGAACCAGGTGAGCCCGCCGTCCACGAAGTCGATGCGCTCGCCGTCCCAGTCGAGCACCTTGCTGGCCACGGCGGCCACCGTCGGCTCTGCCCGCAGCACCTCGACCGCCGCGCTCACCCAGTCCGGCGCCGGGCGGGCGTCGTTGTTGAGGAACGCGAGCACCGTGCCCTTCGCGTGGGTGGCACCGAGGTTGCAGCCGCCCGCGAAGCCCAGGTTCGCGCCCGACTCGACCACCTCGACGCCATCGACCTCGCGGATCCTGTCGGCGCTGCCGTCGCCAGAGGCGTTGTCCACGCAGATGATCTGCAGGAACTCCGCCGGATAGCTCAGCTCGGCGCGCAGCGCGCGCAGGCAGGCGATGGTGTCGTCGGCGCCGCGGTAGTTGACCACGATCACCGAGACGACCGGACGTTGCGCCGAATCGGGCACGCGCGCTCCTTCGCGTCGGGTGTATCAGGGGTCAGCCTGCCCTATCACACCACGTGACGAGCGGTTAACCCGTCGAGACCGCTGAAGACCACACCGCCGTGCGGGACACGGTGGCACGCCTGGTGATCGCCCGTCGCTGCCCGGCGAGTGCCGGCAACCGCGCCACCAGGTCCGCGAGCACCCGAAGCCGTAGTCCCACCCGGAAGTTCGCGGCCGTTGGCACGTTCCGGCCAGCGAGGCGGCGCAGCGGCACCACGGCGGTCAGCGCGGCGAATCTGACCAGCTCACGGACGGCCACCCCGGCCGGCGCGCACCGCAGCAACATCGCCAGCCGGTTGCGCTCGTTCCAGCGGTGGAACTGCCACGAGCCCGGCCGGGTGCTCGCGCCGTGGCGGTGCGCCACCCGCGCGTTCGGCACGGACACGACCGTCCGTCCGGTCAGCCGCAGCCGCCAGGAGGTGTCCGTGTCCTCGTAGTAGCAGAAGAACTCGGCCGGCACGCCGCCCGCGCTGCGCAGCGCGTCGGTGCGCAGCAGCGCGGCGCCGCCGCAGAAGCCGAACACCGGGCCGTCGTCCGTGCGGTCGACGCCGTGTCCGTCGCCCGTCAGGTCCACGCCCAGCGAGATCGGTTCGCCGTCCTCGCGTTCCATCCGCGCGCTCGCGGCGGCCGCCGCCGAGTCCGCTGTGAGTGCGTCCTCCAGTTCGGCCAGCCAGTCCTTCGCCGGGGCGGCGTCGTCGTTCAGCCAGGCCACGAACTCGGTGTCGATCTCGGGCAACGCGGCGGCGATCCCGCCCGCGTAGCCGGTGTTGGCCGGGAGTCGACGAACTTCCGGGGTCGACGGGTGGGCGGCCAGCAGCGCGGCCGACCCGTCGTCGGACGCGTTGTCGATCACGACCGTCCGGTGTGGACGGGTCTGCGCGGCGAGCGCGTCGAGACACCCGGTCAGGTGATCGCGTCCGCGCCAGGTCACCACGACCACCGTCGTGCGCGTGTTGCTGCTGGTCGTCACGGACATCGACCGTACTCTGGGCCGGTGCCTGAGCTCGTCGTGCTCACCGAACAGCTGATGGCGCCGGTCCCCGGCGGCACCGGGCGCTACACCAGGGAACTGACGGCCGCCCTCGGCGCGCGTGTGCCCTCCGGCTGGACCATCGCCGGCGTGACCGCCACGCACCCCCACCTGGGCGACGCCGTCATCTCCGGCGTGCCCGGTCCCCGCGCGCTGCCGCTGTCGCGCCGCGGCCTGACCGCGCTGTGGGAACACGGCGTGCGCCTGTGGCCGGGTGGCGACGCGGTCCACGCGCCCACCCCGCTAGCGCCGCCGTCGCCGAAACGCGGCCGCTCGCTGATCGTCACGATCCACGACACCGTGCCGTTCACCCATCCCGAGACGCTCACCAGGCGCGGCGTCGCCTGGCACCAGAAGGTCATCCAGCGCGCCGCCCACAAGGCCCACGCGATCGTCGTGCCGACCGCCGCGGTGGCCGCCGACCTCCAGCGGTACGCACCCGGCCCGGCGACCGTGGCGGTCATCGGCCACGGCGTGCCCGAGGTGTTCCGCGTGCCCATGGACACCCACACGGCCGCGCTGCGGACCGGTCGGCTCGGCCTGCCTGAGACGTTCGTGCTGGCGGTGGGCACGGTCGAGCCGCGCAAGGGACTCGACGTGCTGATCAAGGCCATGACGCGGCGCCACGCGCCGGACCTGCCGCTCGTGGTGGTGGGGCCGCAGGGCTGGGGTGAGGTGAACCTGACGGACCTGGCGTTCGAGTTCGGCTTCCCGTCGAATCGCCTCTTCGCCCCGGGCCGCATCTCCGACGAGGACCTGGCGGCCGTGCTGCGCCGCGCGGCCGTGCTGGCCGTGCCGAGCCGGGCGGAGGGTTTCGGCCTGCCGGTCCTGGAGGCGCTCGCCGTCGGCACCCCGGTGGTGCACACGGACGTGCCGGCGCTCGTGGAGGTCGCGGGTGGCACTGGCCTGTCCGTGCCATGTGACGACGCGAACGCGCTCGCCGCCGCGCTGAGCCACGTGGTGACCGACTCGGCGGCCACCGCCGCCCGCGTGGAGCAGGGACGACTGCGTGCGTCGGCGTTCACGTGGGAGCACGCGGCCGCGGAGCTGTGGCGCCTGCATGTCCGATTTTTCCAGATGGCGGACTCGCGGTGACCAGATTCTCGTTACATACTCCGTGCCTTTTTCACCCGGTCGTGCCAAGCGCGTGTGCGGACAGTCGTACTCTGCTCACGTGGCCGAACCGCGCGTGCTGATCGACGCGACCGCCGTGCCGGCGGATCGCGGAGGTGTAGGCAGGTACGTGGACTCGCTCGTCTACGCGCTCGACTCCGATGGTGCGCCGATCACCGTGGTGTGCCAGTCGCGCGACGTCGAGCTGTACACGACGCTCGCACCCGGTTCGCGGATCGTGCCGACAGCCGAGTCCAACGCGACCCGCACGGCCCGGCTGACCTGGGAACAGACCACGCTGCCGCGACTCGTGCGGCGGCTGGGCACCGACGTGCTCCACTCACCGCACTACACGACCGCGCTCGCCAACCCGGTCGCGTCGGTGGTGACGCTGCACGACGCCACGTTCTTCACCGACGCCGTGCTGCACCACTCGATCAAGGCCCGGTTCTTCCGGACGTGGACCAGGACCGCGCTCGCCCGCGCGTCGCTGTGTGTGGTGCCGAGCGCGGCCACCGCCACCGAGCTGACCAGGGTGACCGGCGCCGACCCGCGGCGGATGGAAATCATTCAACACGGCGTGGACAGCGAACGGTTCCACCTGCCGACGCCCGAGGAGGTGGCGGAGGCCCGCCGGCTCGTCGGCCTCGGCGCCGGCACCCGCTACGTGGCGTTCCTCGGCGCGCTGGAACCACGCAAGAACGTGCCGGCGTTGATTCGCGGTTTCGCGGCCGCGTGCCGGGGCCGCTCCGATCCGCCGGCGCTCGTCCTGGCCGGGCAGCCCGGCTGGGACCGGCAGGTGGAACGCGCACTCGACGACGTGCCGCACCGGCTGCGCGTGATTCGAGCCGGATACCTGCCGTTCGAGAACCTGGCGGGCTTCCTGGGCGGTGCCGACCTGGTGGCGTACCCGTCGCTCGGCGAGGGGTTCGGGCTGCCGGTGCTGGAGGCCATGGCCTGCGGTGCCTGCGTGCTCACCACACGGCGGCTCGCGCTGCCGGAGGTGGGCGGCGACGCGGTCGCGTACTGCGGCGTCGGCGCGGGGGACATCAGCGCGGCGCTGTCGGAGCTGCTCGACGACCCGTCCATGCGGGCCGGGCTGGCGGCCGCGGCGCAGCGGCGGGCCAAGGAGTTCTCGTGGCTCACGAGCGCGGAGGGCCACCGCGAGGCGTACGACAAGGCGTACCGGCTGCATCGGCGGGGGCGTTAGTACCCCGCGCCGGGAACGGGGTGCGTGGATCGGTGGATCCAGGTTTCCGCTGGCCAGGCGCCCGGCCGTCTCTCGTACCGGGTTGTACTTGGGCGGTCCGGCAACGCCGCCGGCGGGGAGCTGGGCCGCCGAGGCATGTGCCGGATTTCCGGCGCGGGGTGCTGGGCGGCAGAATGGTTCGCCGTGGCTGACACCTACGGCTCCGAGCTGGCCGTCGTGATCGTGACCTACTCGCCCGGCGAGACGCTGGACCGGTGCCTGGACACTCTGGGCAAGGCCACCACTCGTTCGGTGCGGGTGATTTTGGCGGACAACGGTTCTACCGATGGTGCGCCGGAGCGGGCGGCTTCTTCGCGGCCCGACGTGACCTTGGTGCCGACGGGCGGCAACCTCGGGTACGGCACGGCCGCCAATCGTGGGGTGGCCGAGCTTGATGCTTCCTACGGCTGGATCGTGGTGGCCAACCCGGACCTCGAGTGGGGCGACGGGGCTCTGGATATTTTGTTGGAAGCGGCCTCGCGGTGGCCTCGTGGTGGGGCGTTCGGGCCGTTGATCAAGGAGCCGAGCGGGAAGGTGTACCCGTCGGCTCGGCTGGTCCCTTCTGTCGGGAAGGGCATCGGGCACGCTGTCGTGGGGCGGGTCTGGCGCGGGAACCCGTGGACGCGGGCGTACAAGCAGTCGGCTTCCGTTTCGGAGCGGGTGGCCGGGTGGCTGTCGGGGTCGTGCCTGCTGATGCGGCGTGAGGCTTTCGACTCGGTCGACGGCTTCGACCCGCGGTACTTCATGTACTTCGAGGACGTGGACCTGGGCGACCGCCTGGGGCGCGCGGGCTGGCAGAACGTGTACATCCCGTCGGCCGAGGTGGTCCACATCCAGGGCGTCTCGACGGCCCGCTCGTCGGACGCCATGCTGCGCGCCCACCACGACAGCGCGTACCGCTTCATCGCCGACCGCCACCGCGGCTGGCGCTACGCCCCTCTGCGGCTGGCCGTTCGCGCGGGCCTGGCGCTGCGCCTGAAGCTGGAAACCCGCAAGGGCTAGCCGCCGAGTCAGCCACTCGCGTACGCCGAGTCGGCCATTGGGACACGCCGAGTCGGCCACTCAGGTACGTCGAGTCGGTCACTGTGCTCGGTTTCGGGCCAGCCTGGCTTCCCTGCGTGGGGTGAACTCGCGTGCCGGAACCGCGATCTCGGGTGCGCGGAACCGCGATCTCGCGTGCGGAGGAAGCGGACCCAACAGGCCGGACGGTGGTGACCACCAGCTCAGGATCCCCAACGGACCCCGCACAACCAAGATCACCAGCCGGTATACCTGGACGCACACCCCCACCCAACCCGGGGGGCGGCCCTGTTCCAGTCTATCGGTGCATGCTCGCTGGTAGGGGGTTCGCGACGGGGTGTGGACAACTTGTGCGAGCGAATGGACCGTTCGCTCGGTCAGCCGTCGAGGCGTTGGGAGAGAGTTGACCGGCCGGAGGGTGGTTGCTTGACCGTGGGGATCAGGCCGTCCACTTCCTCGGGCTCCGGGGGCGGCGCGGACTCCTGCCGCTGCTGTTCCCGCTGAGCCATCATGCTCTGGTGCTGCTCCAGCCGCCGTTGCCGCGAGCGCGGGCCGGGCGGGTTGGCCACCACGTCCGTGAGCGCCTCCTGCGTGATGGCCGGCAGCTCGTCGTCGTGGTGGGGCTCCTGGGTCGGGACGGCGTAGTGGCGCCCGTGGGCCACCGACGCCGGGACGACCATGGTGGCGTCGGGATCTTCATCGCGTTCGTCGTTCGCCGCGACCACCGCTCGGGGGATCTGCAGCGTGCTTGACGCGTCCATCGGCGAGACGGCGCTTTCCGGGGTAACCACGAAGGCGCCTCGCGCACGAGCCCGCGCCAAAATGGCGTCGGCCCGCTCACGGGGGTCCATGCGTCGACCTCTCCCTGTCGCGTCGTCGATGCGTGGTGGATGTTCGTGGCCCAGCGTATTCCTTTCTGCTCGCCACGTCAGCGAAGATCTCCAAACCGATCATCACACATGCGCAGTGTGCCCGCCCGCGCGTAGTAGTTCGGTCAACTTTTTGATGTCCTGCGCCCGGTCGCGGCGGCACACGAGCACCGCGTCGGCCGTGTCGACCACGATCAGGTCGTTGACGCCCAGCGTGGCGATCACCCGGGTCGAGCACGGCACGGCGATCACGCCCTCACCGTCGACCACCAGCACGGGCGGCGTGTCGGCGTTGACCTCCACCACGCGCCCGCCGCCGATGTCGCGTCCGAGCAGCTCACCGAGGGTCTCGAAGTCGCCGATGTCGTTCCAGCCGAAGTCGCCGGGCACGGTCGCGACCTTGCCCTCCTCGGCCGCAGGCTCCATGACCGCGTACTCCACGGCCACCTTCGGGATGGTCGGCCACAGCTCGGCCAGCACCGTCTCCTGCTCGGGAGTTTCCCAGGCGGCGGCGATCGCGCGGATGGGATCGTGCACGTCGGGGCGCCGGTCGGCCAGTTCGGACAGGAACAGGTCGGTGCGCCAGAGGAACATGCTGGCGTTCCACAGGTACTCACCGGACGCCAGGTACTGCTCGGCCACCTCGGGCGACGGCTTCTCGCGGAACTCCAGCACCTGCTGCGAAGTCCCCCGTTCCGGTGACGTGCTGCACCGCAGGTAGCCGTAGCCGGTCTCCGCGCGGGTGGGCGTGATGCCGATGGTCATCAGCTTGCCGGCGCGCGCCCCGTCGATCGCGTGGCCCACGGTCGCGCTGAACTCGGCGGTGTCGGCGATCAGGTGATCGGCGGCGAACGAGGCCATCACCCCGCCGGGGCTGCGGCGCTCGATGAGCGCGGCGGCCAGCGCGATGGCCGCGCACGAGTCCCGCGCGAACGGCTCGACCAGGATGTTGCGCTCGGGCAGCTCGGGCAGCTGACGGGCCACGGACGTCGCGTGGGCCACACCGGTCACCACGAGCAGGTTGGCGGGCGTGCACAGCGGGGCCAGCCGGTCGAAGGTGGCCTGCAGCAGCGAACGGTCGGTGCCGGTCAACGCGTGCAGGAACTTCGGATTGGCCGCGCGGGACAGGGGCCACAGCCGGGTTCCACTTCCGCCGGCGGGCACCACCATGTGCAGGTCGCTCATGACCGACAACATAACGAGTGCCCCGTCAAGGGCGGTTGGGGCGGTTATCGGTGGATCCAGGTGTTCGCCGACAAGGCGGCGGGAGGTCCTCGTACCGGGGTTGTACTTGGTCCTTCCGCCAACGCAGTCAGCGGGCGCCCGGGCCGCCGAGAATCGTGCTGAACCGTCCTTGACGGGGCACCGGGTAGCGTCGACGTCCGTGAAGGCGTCTCTCGAGCGTGCGTGGCGGCCGGACTTCACGCTCGACATGCCGGACCTGCTCGGGCCTCTGCGTCGCGGTTTCGCCGATCCCGCGTTCCGGCGTGAGCCGACCGGCGCCACCTGGCTGGCGGCGAACACCCCCGCCGGGCCCGGCACGTTGCTGCTGCGTGGCTCGGCCGGCGAGGTGACGGCGGCCGCCTGGGGTGACGGCGCCGAACTGCTGCTCGACGGGGTCCCGCGACTGCTCGGCGCCGACGACGACCCCTCCGGCTTCCGCGCCCACCACCCGCTGGTAGCCGATCTGCGCAGGCGCCGGCCGAATCTCAGACTCGCGTCCACCGGGCGCGTGTGGGACCTGCTGGTGGCGTCGGTGCTGGAGCAGAAGGTGACGGGCACCGAGGCGCACCGCTCGTGGCGTGAACTCTGCCGCCGGTTCGGCACGCCCGCGCCGGGTGCGCCGGCCGGCATGTTCGTCCCGCCGTCGCCCGACGCCGTCCTGGCGATCCCGGACTGGGAGTGGCACCGCGCGGGCGTCGACATGTCGCGGCGCAAGACGATCGTGCTGGCCGCGCAGGTGGCCCACCAACTGGAGAAGGCCGTGACGCTGCGGGGGCGGCCGGGCCGCGACCTGTTGCGCAAGGTCCCGGGCATCGGCTTCTGGACAGCCGCCGAGATCGCGCAACGCGCGTGGGGCGACGCGGACGCCGTCAGCGTCGGGGACTTCCACATCCCGAGCGTCGTGGGGTACGCGCTGCTCGGCCGCAAACTGGACGACGCCGGCATGCTGGAGGTGCTGGCGCCGTACGCCCCCCACCGGCAGCGCGTGGTGCGCTACCTCGAGGCGAGCGGCATCAAGCGCCCGCGCTTCGGACCGCGTTACTCGCCGCGCGACTACCGAGAGCTGTAGCCGCGGCGAGCATTTCCGGCAGGCCGGACGCGCCCGTCGGATCGTCGGGCAGCGCGTTCACCGGCCACCACCGCAGGTCGTCGGACTCGGAACTCAGCACCGGCTGCGCACCCGCGGGCGCGTGCACCACGAAGCGCACGTCGAAGTGGCGGGTCGGCACGCCGAGCGAGCACGTGATCGGGTGCACGTCCACGTGAATGGGCGTCGGCACGATCCGCAGGTCGGGGATGCCCGACTCCTCGGTCGCCTCGCGCAGCGCCGCCTCGACGAGCGTGGCATCTCCAGGCTCGCAGTGGCCGCCCAACTGCAACCACGCGCCGACCCGGGGGTGCAGGGTCAGCAGGACGTGGGAGCCGGTCGAGTCGAGCACCACGGCCGACGCCGTGATGTGCCCGGGTTCGCAGGACCGTTGGCACGCGTCCGGGCGCGCCGCCAGGAAGCCCAGGAACGCCTCGCGCAGGGACCGCTGGCTCGATGAGGATGGCCGCCAGGCGGTCAGGGTCGAGACGACATCCGCGTGCAGGGTCACCGGCCGTGTCCGATCGCCACGGCGCCGAGCGCCTCGGTCCCGGTGAGTGGCACCCACACCGAGCCCAATCCCGAAGCCGCCAGCGCGATCCGCAGCGCCGCCACCCCGGCGCCCGCATCGAACGGCTCGCCGAACACCAGCACGACCTCCGTCGCGTCGTACAGCACCGACGGCGCCCGCAACTCGTCGAGCAAACGTTTGCGCTCAGCCAGATGCGTGAACCGCACCTGCGCGAACCCCACGGCCGCCTCCAAGGCGCGGGCCAGCACGTCGTCGTCCACCCGCTCGCCCGAGAACTCCGACACCGGCACGGTGGCCGGCACGGCCTCCTGACGCCCGCGCTCGATGGCCTCCGCCGTGCCCAGCCAGAACAGGTCCTCCTCGCCCGGCCGGACGAGATCGGCCGCCGTGGACGTCGAGTCGCCGATCCGCAACCCCCGCACCACGGCAACCGGCACGGCACCCAACTTGCCCTTCGCCAGGTCCGCGGCGGCCGCCACCTCGTCGGCCACCGCGATCTCCGTGACCGCCAGCTCGTTGCCCTGCCGGTCGACCTGACCCGCGTACTGGTGCAGCACCCGCAGCCCCGACGAGCCGATCGCGGCGTCCGTCTGGCCGACCCGCCACGCGCGGCCCATGGTGTCGGTGATGACCACGGCCACCTCGACCCCCAGCCGCTCCCGCAACCCCGCCCGCAGCGCGAACGCCGACGCGTCCGGGTCGTGGGGCAGCAGCGCCAGCTCGTCGCCCGCCACGTTCGACGCGTCCACTCCGGACGCCGCCTGCACGAGCCCCAGGTGGTTCTCGGTGATCAACGTGCGGCCCTTGCGCGCGAGGATCCGTACGGACTCCTCGAACACCAGCCGCCGGCGTATCCGGTCGCGTTCCTCGGGATCGGCCGGCACCTTCACCAGCCGAGCCTCCACTTTGGACACGATCTTGCTGGTGACCACCACGATGTCACCGGACCGCAGCCAGCGCGCGGCGTCCGCGATGGCACCCGTGAGGTCGTCGCCCGGGCGGAACTCCGGCAGCCCGAGCACCGGACGGATCTCGATGGGACCCCCGGGCGCGTGGTCCCCGATCACAGCGCGACCCCGGCCAGGTCGAACGCCACCCGCACCATGTCGGCGGTGGCGTCCACATCGGACATCAGCAGCGGCACGGCACGCACCTCGACGTCCGGCACGACCGCCGGATCGCCCGTGTGGACCAGCCAGCCGTCGAGGAGACCCGCGCCGTAGTGTCGCCCCACCGCCTCGGCCGTGGTCGCCACGCCGATGGCCGTGAGGCACGCGTCGGCCATCCCACGCACCGGCCGGTCGTTCACGATGGGGGACACCCCGACGATCTTCGCGGAAGTCTTCTCCAGGGCCGTCCGCACGCCGGGCACGGCCAGCACGGTCCCCACGCTCACCACCGGGTTCGACGGCGCGAGCAGCACGATGTCCGCCTCGGCGATCGCGTCGAGCACCCCCGGCGCCGGCGAGGACTCCTCCGCCCCGACCGGCACGATCGAGTGCGCGGGCAGCGCCGCGCGGTGCCGGATCCACCACTCCTGGAAGTGGACGGCCGCGCGCTCACCGGAGTCCGGGTCGTCGATGACCACGTGGGTCTCGACCCGGTCGTCGCTCATCGGCAGCAGCGTCACGCCCGGCTGCCACCGCGAGCACAGCGCCTCGGTCACCGCGGACAGCGGATAGCCGGCACGCAGCATCCGGGTCCGTACGAGGTGGGTGGCGATGTCCTTGTCGCCGAGCCCGAACCAGTCCGAGCCGGCGTCGTAGGCGGCCAGCTCGTCCTTCACCGTCCACGACTCACCCGTGCGGCCCCAGCCGCGCTCGGTGTCGATGCCCTCGCCGAGGGTGTACATGCACGTGTCGAGGTCCGGGCAGATCCGCAGGCCGTGGAGCCACACGTCGTCGCCGGTGTTCACGATGGCCGTGATCGCACCGGCCGGCCCGAGTGCGTGCTTCACCCCCTGGAGAAACCGCGCGCCGCCAACCCCACCAACAAGAACGACAACCTTCACGCGTTCGATCCTGCCCTAGTTCCAGAAGCGGAACGCCGCCCCACCGCTACCGGCGAGACCAGAGTCACCACCCACCAGGTCGTAGACCGAGAAGGCCGCGTCGAAGAACGCCCGGCCCACCGAGGGCAGGCCGATCAGCACGGCGAACAGGATGAGCGGCGCCCACGGCCGGGCCTTCGCGCCGAACCGCTGCCAGTCCTGGGGCATCCACGGCTCGAGCGCGCCCCAGCCGTCGAGGCCCGGGATCGGCAGGATGTTCAGGACGAACGCGATGACCTGCAGCATGGCCAGATAGGACAGACCGGCGGCGAGCCAGTTGGTCGGCTCGAAGATGTTGTCCTGGTCGGGGAACAGGATCGACACCGCGCCGATCAGCAGCGCGCCGAGCGCGAGGTTGGACAGCGGGCCGGCGAGCGACACCCACGACTCGGTCCGCTTGTTGCGCAACGCGTGGTGGTTGATCCACACCGCGCCGCCGGGCAGCGGGATGCCGCCGATCGCCAGGATCAACAGCGGGAGCACGAGGCTCATCACGGGATCGGTGTAGCGGCGCGGGTCGAGGGTCAGATAGCCCTTGAAGTAGACCTCGCGGTCACCGCCCTTGTAGGCGACGATCGCGTGCCCGAACTCGTGCAGGCACAGCGAGACACCCCATCCGGCGATGACCATGATGAAGACGCCGGCCGAGACGCCGGCGTTCGCACCGGTCCCGTCGTCGCTGAAGACGATGAGCAGCCCGCCGCCGATGGCGAGGGCCACGATGGCCAGGAACACCGGCGAAGGCCGGACCGCTGAACGCTGCACGACACCAGTGTGTCAACGTTGTGGGTCTGCCCGCCGTGAGGGTCCGGGGTTTTCCCGTTATTACGAGATCTTGTTGCTGGATTTCGGTTTGCCCCATAGGGCATCACCCACCTGGGTGCTTCGCTTGACGCGCCGCGATGACACGGGTGTAATCACATCGATGTCATTCGCCACGAGTGGAGTAGTGGTGGGTGGTGTCCGCCAACCCGGGGAGCGCGAAAGGCGAGGAGGCGGACGGGCATGCAGGGAATCGATCTGACCGATGGGAGCGGCGTCGTGGATTGGGGGGATCGCCCCTACGAGGAGATGGGCGTTCTCGCCAACCTGTTCGACGACACCGAGGAACAGGAGTGGCAGGAGCGCGCCTTGTGCGCGCAAACGGATCCGGAGGCGTTCTTCCCTGAGAAGGGTGGGTCCACCAGGGAAGCCAAGCGGATCTGTCAGGGCTGCGACGTGCGGTCCGAGTGCCTGGAGTACGCGTTGGCGCACGACGAGCGGTTCGGCATCTGGGGAGGATTGTCCGAACGCGAGCGGCGCAAGCTCAAGAAGCGCGTGGTCTAGTCGTTCGAACTGACGGCGTTCATGGCATCTTGTGCCAATGCCGCGTTTCGGGTCCCGTGCCAGCACACCAGTGCTGCGTACCGCACCCGTGCTCGCGGTGCTGGTCTGCCATGACGGCGAGGAGTGGTTGCCCGAGGCGCTGAACGCGTTGCGGGCAGCCACACCGCGACCACGTCATGTGCTCGCGGTCGACACCGGTTCTGGCGACGGAACGCCTCGCTTGCTGAGCGAGGCGCTCCGTGGCGAGGACCGGATGCTCGACGGTGTCATCACCCTCGAGCGCGGAACCGGTTTCGCCGCGGCCGTGCAGGACGCGGTCTCCGCGGCCATCGAACGCTGGGGTGACCCCGGCGGCTGGATCTGGGTGCTGCACGACGACTGCGCGCCCGATCCCGACTGTCTCGCGACGCTGCTGTCCGCGGCCGACGCCTCGCCGTCCGCCGGTGTGCTCGGGCCGCTCGCGCTCGACTGGGACGACCCACGACTGGTGGTCGAAGCGGGACTGTCCACAGACGCCGCCGGCCACCGCCAGACCGGCATCGGACCGTCCGAATTGGACTGGAGCCGACTCGGTCGCGGTCACGAGTTCGCGCAGAGCACCGAGGTGCTCGCCGTGCCGTCCGCGGGGATGCTCGTTCGGCGTGAGCTGTGGGAGCGGCTCGGCGGGTTCGACCCGGCGATCTCCTTGCTGCGTGAGGACATCGACTTCGGCTGGCGGGCGAACCGCGCGGGCAGCGTGGTGCTGTGCGTGCCGTCCGCCCGGATGCGACACGTCCGCGCGGTCACCACCCGCCGCCGCCGGGTCGACGCGCCCCGCGCCTCCACCCGGACGGTCGAACGCGCGCAGGGCGTGCGCACGTTCCTCGTGAACTGCTCGCTGCTGTCGTTCATCGTCGGCGTGCCACGGCTCGCCGTGCTGTGTCTGGTGCGTGCGCTCGGGTTCGCCATGCAACGGCGGCTCGACGAGTGCCGCGCCGAACTCCGTGCGGTCAGCTATCTGCTGAGCGGCGCCGCGCGGCTGCGTGAGGCCCGGGCGCTGCGCAGGCCGAACGTGCGGGTGCGCAGCGTGCGCGGCCTGTTCACCAGCAGGCTCACCCGGCTGCGCAACGCCGCGCGCGCCACCGTGACCCATCTCGTGCGCCGCCGCCTGGAGGCCGACGCCGCGTTGGGTCGGCTGCCGGACGACGACGAAGCCGTGTGGGTGCCGGCCGAGTCCGAAGGGGAGATGCAGGACAGCTCCCCCGCCCGGGTGCCCGTCGGACCCCAGGCGTTGCCGGCGGGTGTCACCGGCCGGGTCCGGCGTCCGGCCGGACTGCGGCAGCCGGCGACGTCGGTTGCCGTGCAGCTCGCCGTGCCGGAGACCGAGGAACTGCCGTACGGGCTGACGCCCAGCCCGCACCGCCGGCCGTCACCCGTGCCGCGTGACGGCAGCGCGCCCGAGCGGCCGGACCTCGTCCTCGTTCAGGTGAACCGCGCTCGGCTGGCCAAACAGGTGCTGCTGGCGCCGCCCGTGCTGCTGGTGCTCGGACTGATCGCGGTCGCGTTCGTGGTGAACGCCGGCCGGTTCGGGCTGAACCTCGCGGGTGGCAGGTTGCTGCCAGTCCCCGAACTGACCCAGACGTGGGCGACCTACCTCGAGTCCTGGCACCCGGTGGCCGGCGGCACGGCCGCGCCCGCCCCCGCCGCGCTGGCCGTGCTCGGCTCGCTCGGCGTGGTGTTCGCGTCGTTCGGCGGCACGCAGGCCGTGGTGGCCGTGCTGCTGCTCGGCAACCTGCCGCTGGCCGGGCTCGCCGCGTACGTCGCGACTCGGCGCCTACCCGTGCACCGTTGGGTGCGGGCGCTGGTGGCCGCCGCGTACGCGTTGCTGCCGCCCGCCACGGCGGCCGTCGCGCAGGGCCGCCTCGACGTGGTGGTGGCACACATTCTCCTGCCGCCCGTGGTGGCCGGTGTGATGGCGGTGCTCGGACGGCGTCCCGGCTCGCGGTCGTGGCTGTCGACGGCGGCCGCGACGGCCATCGGGCTCGCGGTGATCGGCGCGTTTACCCCGCTCGTGCACCTGCTGGTGGTGTTCTACGCGCTCGCCGGGTTCGTGGTGGTGCCCGGTCGTCGAGGCGACGGCCGACGCCGGGTGGCCGCGCTGTTCATGCTCGTCCTGATGCCGCTGGCGCTGCTGCTGCCGTGGCCGGCGGTGGTCATCCAACATCCGGGGGTCGCCCTGCACGGGCTCGGCGCTTTTGTGGCCGAGCCGATCGCGTCGGTGTTCGAGCTGGTCAGCCTCAACCCGGGTGGCCCGGGGGCCTGGCCGGCGCTCGGGCTGCTGGTCGCCGCGGCGGCGCTGATCGGGCTGGTGACCCGGCCGAAGCTGGCCGCGCTGCCCGGGCTCGCGCTGGCCGTGCTCGGTGCGGGTGCCGTGGTGCTGGTCCGCCTGGTCGACGCGGCACCGATCACCGGCGGCCCGCCGGTCACCGGTTGGACGGGCGCGCCGCTGCTGGTCGCCGGCTGGGGACTGCTGCTCGCGTTGCTCGGCGTGTGCCGGCCCGGGCGGCACGAGCGGGTGAAACCCGTGTGGATCAAGGTGACCGCCGCGGTCGGCGCGCTCGCCGTGCTGGCCATGGCCACGGGTGCGGCGGTGGCCGGCCGGGTCGGCCCGCTGGACGACGCCGGCGCCCCGCGGCTCGCCAACACGCTGAGCGAGGAGCTGGAGGTCACCGGCCGCTCGGTGCTGCTGCTGTCCGACCAGCCCCGGATGACGGCCGCCCGGCTGCCGCAGTTCGGCGACGACGACCTGGCGCCGGTCGACGGCGGCGCCAGCCTGGCCGAGCTGGCCGAGTCACTGACCGACGGCACGCGGGCGCGGGAGGCGGTGGCCGCAGCCAGTGCTGCTGGAGTGCTGTTCGTGGTGGCTCCCGACTCCGACACCGCCGCCCGCCTGCGCGAGGCGGCCGGCGACCTGGTGGGCGACGCCCCGCCGATGAGCGACGGCCGGCCGGTGCTGCGCCTGCAGCCGGCGGCCGCGCAGGTCACGCTGCTGGCGCCGGACCAGGCCCGGCGCGCGGTGACGGGCAGCGTGCCGCCGACGGAACTGGGCGCGCCGGGCATCGTGCCGGTGGACGCCGTGCCGCCGGACGTGGCCGTGCGGGTGTCCGACGGGCCGGCCGGGCGGCTGCTGGTGGTCGCGGCGGAGGAGGAACCCGGCTGGGAGGCCACGATCGACGGCGAGCAGGTGCCGGTGGTGCGGGCCTGGGGTCACCTGGTGGCCGTGGCGCTGCCGGTGCGGGCGGCGGAGGTACACGTCACCCAACCGACGGCGCTGCGCAGCGTCCTACTGCTGGTCCAAGCGGCCATGGTTCTGTTCTGCCTGCTGACCGCCATCCCCAGCCGCCAACGCGACGCATGATGACCAGTCCCGTCGCGCATGATGA
>CAWGTM010000039.1:0-295450 GCA_963825445.1 uncultured Actinomycetota bacterium | reverse complement strand
CCGGCACGGCGAACGTCACTCCACTTCGGACGACGTGTCGGAACCGTTCGTCGGTCGCCAGCTGCCAGCCGACGGCCACCTTGCGGGTGGCATGCCGCCCGTGCCGTCGAGTGCCAGCGGGTCGGGCGCCAGCCTGGTCCACAGGACGACGCTGTCGGACCACGGGTCGCCGGAGGCCACGCCGAGCGAGAACGGGTCGCCGCCGAACGCCGGTGCCGACCACGCCTTCGCCGGCGAGAAACCCGCGGCCGCCGCCGTGAGGCCGAGCGCGCCGCCCGCCAGCAGCAGTTCACGTCGCCCCAGTGTCCCGTGAGCCTGGTTCGTTGCCCGGATCCGGTGATCCACGTGGTTCCTGGCAAGGCGGCGCGAGGCCCTCGTACCGGGTTGTACTTGCCCTTTGCGCCAACGCCGCCAGGGGCCACGTGGGCGCCGGAGGCGGGTAACAGACCAGGCTCACGGGGCACTGGTAACGGACCGTCCATCGTGGTCACCCCTTCAAACCGCTGGAGAAGCCCTTGATCACGTACTTCTGGAGCACCAGGAAGATCGCGAGAATCGGCAGCGCCGTAAGCACCAGACCGGCGAACACGAGGCCGTACTCGGAGACGTACTGGCCGACGAACGAGAAGATCCGCACCGGCACCGTCTCCTGCGCCGACCCGCCCAGGTACAGCAGCGGGGTGAAGAAGTCGTTCCAGATGAACACGGCGTTGAGGATCAGCACCGTCCCGGTGATGGGGCGCAGTAACGGGAAGACCACATGGGTGAACGCACGCAGATGGCCGGCGCCGTCGATCAGCGCGGCGTCGGCGTAGTCGCTCGGCAGTGCCCTGATGAACCCGGTGTAGAGGAAGATCGTGAAGGGCAGCTGGATGCCGGTGTAGAACACGATCATCCCCTGGTAGGTGCCGAGCAGGCCGGCGTCGTCCACCATGGTGAACAGCGGAATCATGCCGAGTTGGAACGGCAGCACGATGCCGAGCAGGAACAGCACGTAGAGCCCGTAGCCCAGCCGCGTCATGCTGCGGGCGATGAAGTAGGCGGCGAACGAGCCGATTCCGATGAGGACGGCCAGGCTCACCACGGTGATCACCGTGCTGTTGAGCAGCGCCGAGCCGAGCGAGGCCCGCGACCACGCCTCGGAGAAGTTGTCCAGCGTCGGCGCGGTCGGCGGCGACAGCGGCGCCGCCGCGATCTGCTGAGTGTCCTTCAGGGACAGGGTGACCAGTGCGTACACGGGGAACAGGAACGCCACCGCGGCGGCGATCATCACCAGTTCCAGCGCGAACGTGCGGAAGCCGTACCGGAAACTCACGAGCTCACCTCCCGGCCACGCAGGTAGTGGATCTGGATGAGCGACACGGCGGCCACGAACAGCGCCAGCACCAACGCGATCGCCGTGCTGTAGCCGAAGTTGCCGAACACGAACGCCTGCTTGTACAGCACCGTCGAGAGCGTCTCGCTCGCGTAACCGGGACCGCCGTTGGTGGCCGCGTACACCTGGTCGAACAGCTTGAGCCCGCCGATGGTCGACAGCATGATGTTGACGGTGAGCGCGGGCGCGAGCAGCGGCCAGGTGACGAACCGGAAGCGCTGGAACCGGCCGGCGCCGTCGATCATCGCGGCCTCGTGCAGGCTGTGCGGCACCGATTCCAGGCCGGCCAGGAAGATCACCATCGAGTAGCCGGCGAACTGCCAGATCACCATCCCCGCCACCGACCACAGCGCCAGGTCGGGGTCGCCCAGCCAGTCCTGCCGCAGTCCGCCCAGCCCGACCGCGCCGAGGATGGCGTTGAGCCCGTCGTCCGGATCGGGGTTGTAGACGTACTTCCACAGGAACGCCACCATGACCGGGCTGACCACCACCGGCGCGAAGAAGATCGTGCGCAGTATCGCCCGCGACTTGATGCGCGCGTGCACGCCGAGGGCGAGCAGCAGGCCGATCCCGTTCTGTACGACCACGATCGCCACGGTCAGCAGCAGGGTGTTGACCAGCGAGCCGCGGGCGGCCTCGTCGTCCAGCAGTGCGCTGAAGTTGTCGAGGCCGACGAACGACCGCTCGCCGATGCCGCTCCAGTCGGTGAAGGCGTAGGCGATCCCGGAGCCGCTGGGATAGAGCACGACCACGGCGTAGACGAGCAGCGCCGGCGCCGCGAACCACCACGGTGGCGCCAGGAAGTTGCTCCTCCGGCGCTGGGTAGGCACGCGCTCAGTTCTTCCGGTAGGTCTCGTCCAACCTGGCCAGTCCGTCGGGGATCGTCGTCTCGCCGCCGAGCAGTTCCTGCACGAGCGCGAAGTGCGCGGGCTGCACCTCGGCGTTGGGCCAGTTCTGGTCCATGAACGGCACCGCCCGGTCATCGTCGAGGAACGGCAGGAACGGGTCGAGCACGGGATCGATCTTCGAGTCGGCGTCGCGGACCAGCGGCACGCAGGCCACGGACTCCGCCCAGGCGTTGATGTTCTTCTGCTGGCCGAGGAACTCGACGAACGCCTTCGCCGCGTCGAGCTTCTTGCTCCGCGCGCTGACGCCGAGCCCCACGACGACGCCCGCCGGGATCCACACCTCGTTGGCCACCTCGGCGCCGGGCACGGGGAACATCGACAGGTCGTCGGCGTTCGGCGCCGACTTGCGGAAGTCCGGCAGGACCGACGTCACCTGGATCGCCATCGCCGCCTCGCCGGTGGCGACCATGGCCGTCTGCTGCTCGAAGGTGGTGCCGTTGGGGTTGTCGTTGAAGAACCCGCGTGCCTGCAGGTCGAGGTACATCTCGAGCGCGTCGACCCAGCCCGAGTCGGCGAAGCTCGCCGAGCCGTCGCGCTGCTCGCTGTCGAAGTCCGGGTTCTTCGCGTACACAGTGGACGGTACCAGCGCGTAGGTGATCAGCTGGGTGACCCACGGGGTCTGCGCGCCGAGCGCGATCGGGATCTTGCCGGCCTTCTTGATGGTGTCGCAGACCTGGAGGAACCCGCTCCAGGTGGTCGGCGGCTCGACACCGGCCTCCGCGAACACCTTCTTGTTGTAGATGGCGCCGATCACGCTGGCGCCGGCCGCGTAGATGAAGGTCCTGCCGTCACTCTGGAACGCGGGCTTGAAGTTGGCCGGGATCCGCTGGGTCCACGACTGGTCGGACAGGTCGGCCAGCAGTCCCGCGTCGGAGATCTGCACCATGCTCATGGCGCTGCCGTTGCCGGGATACACGACGTGCACGTCCGGGGCGTTGCCGGCGCCGAGCTGGGTGCGCACCGAGGTCTGCACCTGGTCGGTCGGCGCGTACGAGGCGGTGAACGACACCTTGTCGTAGGCCTTGGTGAGCAGGTCGAGCGGCTTCTGCTGGTCGGCGACCCCGACCAGCCGCAACGCGTCGCCGTCGCCGGAGGACTGGCCGCACCCGGCGAGGGACGCGGTCAGCGCGGCCGCCGTGCCGCCGGTCAGCGCGAGGAAACCGCGCCGGCTCAGCGGCGCCTTCCCGAACGTCGATGTCATGTGTCCTCCCCAACGCGCCGGGTGTTCAGACGCGGTCATCTGCGGTGAAGTGGTAGGTCCCGGAGGGGACGCGGCAGCGGAGCGTTCCGGGCTCCGAGCCGACGATCCGTATCCCGGCGGCAGCCGCCACCGGAACACCGTTCTCGTGCACCCCACCGGGATCGGCCGTGGGGATGTGGACGGTCGCGGTCGCGCCGGGTGGCACGGTGACCTCGAGTCGCAGGACACCATCGGTGCGGGTCCACCCCGAACTGACCGTGCCGCGCACCGACTCGTACGTGGCGCGTGCCCAGGTCAGGTCGCCAGGTCGGGGCCGGATCAGCAGCTCGCGGTAGCCGACCGAGCCGGGTGCCTGGTCGAGACCGGCGACGCCGCGGTAGAGCCACTCACCGATCGAGCCGAGCGCGTAGTGGTTGAACGAGTTCATGGCCGGCGCCTGGAAACCGCGCTCGTCGGTGTAGCCGTCCCACCGCTCCCAGACGGTGGTCGCCCCGTGCCGCAACGGATACAGCCACGACGGGGGAGCGGTCCGGCGCAGCAACGCGTGCGCCAGGTCGGAACGGCCGTGCGCGTCCAGCACCGGGGCGATCAGCGCCACGCCGAGGAACCCGGTGGTGACCCCCGGGCCCGCTTTCTCGACGGCGTCGGCCAGACGCGCCGCGGCGCCGGGCACCAGTTCGGCCGGCAGCAGCTCGAAGGCCAGTGCCAGCAGGTAGGCCGTCTGCGTGTCGCCGGCCACCATTCCCTCCGGCGTCACGAAGTACTCGGTGAACGCCTTGCGGATGTGCCCGGCGAGCACCCCGTACCGTTGCGCGGTCTCGGTGTGGCCCACCACTTCGGCGGCGCGGGCGGTGAGTTCGACGCTGCGGGCGAAGTAGGCGGTGGCCACGACCTCGCGCGGCGTGGCGGTGGGCGCCAGCCAGTCGGCGAAGTGCGGGCCGACCCGGTTGCGCCACACGAGGTCCGGGTTGTGCCGGTGGACGAAGTCGACCCACGCGCACATGGCGTCGAGGTTGTCGGCCAGGACGCGCTCGTCGCCGTAGACGCGGTAGAGGTGCCAGGGCACCAGGACCCCGGCATCACCCCAGCCAGGGGCCCCGTCGTCGGCGACCCCCGCCAGTTTCGGTGCCACGTTGGGAAAGCAGCCGTCCGGCGACTGGGCGCCGCGCACCTCGCGCAGCCACCCGCCGAAGAACGCCGCGACGTCGGCGTTCAGGCAGGCGGTCGGCAGGAACACCTGTGCGTCGGCCAGCCAGCCGAGCCGTTCGTCGCGTTGCGGACAGTCGGTCGGCACGCTCACGAAGTTGCCACGCTGCCCCCAGCAGATGGCCTGGTACAACGCGGTGAGGTCCGCGTCGGAACAGGTGAACTCGCCCGCCCACGGGGTGTCGTTGTGCAGCACGACGCCCGTGAGGTCGCCGGCGTCCAGGGTGTCGAGCCCGGTCACCTCGACGTGACGGAAACCGTGATAGGTGAAGCGGGGCTCGAAGACCACGTCGGGCTCGTCGCCGGCGATCAGGGTGTCGGTCGCGGCCGCCGTGCGCAGGTTGGCCGTGTACAGCGTGCCGTCGGTTTCGAGCGCCTCGCCGTGCCGGAGCACCACCCGGGTGCCGGGGGTGAGCCCTCGCGCGGACAGCCGCACGCGGCCGGCGATGTTCTGTCCGAAGTCGACCAGGTGGCGGCGTTCGCCGAGCCGCCGGACGGTGCGCGCGGGCAGTTCCCGGACGGCGCGTACCGGCGGCGCGACCGAGGCGGTGAGCAGATGGTGGTCGGTGCCCGTGACGTGGGCGGGGCGCCACGCCTCCGCCGGGTCTCGGCGCAGGTCGTGGCACTCGCCCATCAGCAGGTCGGCGTACCGGATCGGACCGCGCCGGGTGTGCCAGTGCTCGTCGGTGCCGATGACCTCGTGGGTGCCGTCGGCGTGGTCGAGGTGCAGCTCGGCGAACAGTTGCGGGAACGTCCCGTAGTGCGCGCCTGCGCGGCGTGGGTCGAAGCCGACGAAGCCGCTCCACCAGCCGTCCGCGCAGGTCGCGACGAGGACGTTCGCACCGGCGCCGACCAGCGGGGTGACGTCGTAGGTCTGGTAGTCGACGCGGTCGCGGTAGTCGGTCCAGCCGGGTGCCAGCTCGGCGTCGCCGACGCGGTGGCCGCCCAGGTGCAGCTCGTAGAGGCCGCGGGCGGTGACGTGGAGCCGAGCGCGGACCGGTGCGGCCGGGCAGGTGAACGCGCGCCGCAGCTGGATGGCGGGGTGGAGACCGTGATCGTGCAGGGCGAGCTTGCCGTCCTCCGGCGCGTCCACCACGTCCACATCGGACGGATCGTGGGTGATCCAGGAGGCCGTCCAGTCCGCGGCGGACAACCAGGCGGTCTCGAACCACGAGCCGGCCGTCCCGGTCGCGCCGGTCGTCCCGTCCGAGGCGGTGACGGTGACCTGCCAGTGGTAGCGGGTGCGTGGGCGCAGCGGGGTGCCCGCGTAGCGCACGGACACGGCGGCCGGATCGCGCACCTCGCCGGTGTCCCAGACGAGCGTACCGTCCTCAGTGGACACATGAACTCGGTAGGAGACGGGCGCGTCACCCCGGCGGGGGGACGCGAGCCGCCAGGACAGCAGTGGCGTGCGTTCGTCGATGCCCAGTGCCTCGACCAGATGCTCGCAACGCAGGCCGTAGGGCCGCAGCGCGCTCGACTGGCCGGTCATGAGCCCTCTCCGATCACATATCCACAGCGAGATGTGAAGTTAACACTCGGGAGTGTGAGTTGGAGCGTAGAGAGCGGCTGTGAAACGTGTCAAGAACGCGCGGCGACCTCGTGGACGACCTTGTGCTCGTCGAATTCGCGGAGCGCACCGGCGCTGGCGCCGTCGTCGACGATGACGCGCTCGAAGACCGAGAGCGGCGCCACCTGGTGCAACGCGACGCGGCCGATCTTGGAGTGGTCGAGGAGCAGCACGCTGCGGGTCGCGGCACCGAGCATGGCCCGCTTGACCGACACGATGTGTTGTTCCTGGTGGTAGGCGAACCCGCCGGACACGGCCGAGGTCGACACGAAGCACAGGTCGATCCTCAGCGCCGCGATCGCGTCGACGCACGACATGCCGAGGAAGGAGTCGTGCAGCGGGTCGTAGTCCCCGCCGAGCGCCATCAGCCGGATGTCGCGCTCGCGGGCGAGCAGGTTGATCGCTTCCAGGAAGTTTGTTATCACGGTCAGCGGTGTGATCCCCGCGAGTCTCCTGGCCAGGGCGAGTGCCGTGGTGGAGTCGTCGAGCATGACCGCCATCCCCGGTTCGACCAACTCGACCGCCCGCGCGGCGATGGCGTCCTTGGCCGCCTGCATCGACTTCATGCGGTAGGCGACGTTGCTCTCGAACACCCCGGACGGCTGTGCGGTAACCCCGCCGCGGTACTTGCGCACGATGCCCTGACGTTCGAGTTCGTCCAGGTCGCGATGGATGGTCATGAGGCTGACCCCGAACCGTTCGGCCAGGTCGGTCGCGCTGGCCGAACCCGCCGACAGCACATGGTCGGCGAGCGCGTGCCGGCGTGCCTCGGGTCCGCGCCGGCCGGTGGTGTCCAGTGTCATGGCTCGATTCTTAACATTCAGTTCTATCAATATCACACAGTCTGTAACGCCCCGAGCAACTCAGGTCAAGAGGCGAACCGGTCCGAGCAGCCCGGACAGCCGCTGCCCGGCATAGACACCCGCCGTCGGCGAGCTGTCGTCGAGCAGCGGGCCGAGCGTGTTGAACACGGTGACGCTGAGCCGGTTCGGGCCATCGCGCAGCAGGTCCGTGAGATCGAACCGGTAAGGCGACCAGATGCGCACTCCCGCCGGGTGACCGTTGACCTCGACCTCCGCCGTGCCGCGGACGGCGCCGAGATCGAGCAGCACCCGTTCCCCGGTCACCTCGATCTCGCGGTGGTAGGTCACACCGCCCGAATAGGAGCTTAGCCCGGCGTCGGCCCACGGCCCGGTCGGCAGTGTGCCCGTGTCGCAGTCGAACTCGGCCGGGCCGTCCCACAGCGAGCCGCCGCCGCGGCCGTCGGTCGGACGCACCCGCACCAGCAGTACCCGGCCGACGCGTTCGGGATGCGGCAGCTCGTCCACTTCGGACAACGGTTCGTCGTCCAGCCACGCCGTGGTCTCGCCGGCCAGCGGGAGCCGCACCCGCACGGCACCCGGCGGCACGTCGAGCCGGAACCACTCGTCGGGGCGCCGGCGGTCGGGGTCGGGGTCGGGCACGAGGTCCAGCACACCGGCCGACGGTTGCCCGGACGCGCGTGGCAGCGGGTGCGGGCGCGGGCGCAGCAACACCCAGCGCGGGTCGTAGGACTGCCGTCGCCGTAGGGCCGTCGGGACCACCGCGTCGTCCCGGCGCCAGGTCCAGCCGGCGTCGCTCAGCAGGGTGCGGACCGATCGATCAGCCCGTCGAGCACCAGCGACACCGGTGTGCCGCTGTCCCGGAAGACCACCTCGAGCCGGTTCTCCCCGGCCCGCAGGTGCTCGGTCACGTCGTGGGGGAGCACCCGGGGGTTGGGCCTGGTGGCGTACGGGTCGAACGCGCCCTGGACGGCGATCTCCGTGCCGTTGACCAGGAACCGGGCGGCACCCTCGGTTCCCAGTTGGACTATCGCGTGTCGCGGGGCGGCGGGCAGCGTGACCGTGGTGCCGGCACGGAGGATCGTGCCCGCCACCGTGCCGTCCGCCGGGGTGATCCATTCGGGACGGACGAACGCGGCCGGATCCTCGGTCAGCGCCCAGTAGCCGCGCAGCGGGCCGTCCTGTTCGGCGTGGACCCGCAGTTCGAGCCGGTTGGGTCCGGCCAGGCACCGCACCGGGACCAGGCGGAGGTAGCCGCCGTCCGCGGGCAGGAGTTCGCCGTTCCACCACACCTCGACGGCGCCGTTCGTGCCGACCGCCAGGGTCAGCTCCCGCGCCGACGCCACGGGCAGGGTGGTGCGCAGCCACACCGACTGTCCCGCTTGGACGTCGTCGACCTGCCAGAACTCGTCCGGCACCCGACCCTTGGGCCCCAGCGCGGGCACGTGTGCCGGGTCCTTCTCGATCCCCCGCGACAGCGAGTAGGCCACCGGCCGCCACTCGCCGTCCTGCTCCCGGACCTGCGCGAACTCCCCGTGTCCCACCAGGACCTGGCGCCACTCGTCGGCACCGTCGACCCGGTGCCACGGCCGCCACTGTTGCACCGGTCCGTCCACTGTGGAGCGCCACGGCCCGTCCAGGGGAACGGCGGTGAACGCGTCCGGTTCGCTCGACGCGATGACCGGCTCGTTCGGCGACGCCGACCACACGAGGACGGCGAGCGGCGCCGCGTCGAAGGTCAGCGTGACCTCGGTGCCGCCGGTCACCGGCCGCGTGGGCGCCGGGGCCGCCGTGCCCGTCACCGGGTCCCACTGCTCGGCGTCGGTCACCGTGCCGGCCAGCCACACCGTGGTGCTCGACCGGTTCCTGGCGGGGTCGAAGTCGTAGCCCTGCTCGCGCAGCATTCGGTTGTAGCGCGCCATGTCCAGGTCCTCGACGTCGTCGGACCACTGCGTGCCGGCCAGCATCGGCTGCGCGGTGGCCGAGCCCGTCTCGGCCGCCGCCACCACGAGCACGTTCCGGTCGCCGACCCGCCGCCGCAGCGCGAGGGAGTCGGTGCGCACCGACCGGTCCAGCGGAGCCAGGGCCGCGGTCAGGTCACTCGCCTCGGCGATGTGCCGCACGGTGCCGGCCGCCGCCAGCTCCCGCAGCCGCGCGACCGCTGGATCTCCGTCCGCCGTGTCCGCGTGTGCCGGCAGCTCGCCGACCAGCACCAGCAGTCCGCCGGCCTCGGCGAACTCCACCAGCCGGCGCGCGGTGGGCGTCTCGAGCACCTGGCAGCCGGGCACGATCACCGCCCGGTACCGCTCGCCCCGCGTGCGCAGGGCCGCGTTCTCGACCGACGCGGTGGCGATCGTGTGGTCGTCGAGCACGTCGAAGTCGCGGCCGTCGGTCCGCAGCGCCCCCGGTTCGGCGTTGAACCACAGCATCCGGCCGACCACGTCCACATAGGACCGATGCGCGTGCTCGGCGGGCGGCAGCGTGCCGTCCAACAGGGTCGCGGCGGCGACGGTCGCCGACGGGAACAGGACGCCCACGTCACACACGTGCTCGCCGCGGGTGCCGAGCCAGCACAGCCGGCTGACGGTGTCCGCGAACCGCCGGTAGTGCGGCCAGTACGGCTGCCGCCAGCAGGTGCTCGGCGGCGCCCACTCCCACCAGCCGCCGGCCGTCGAGTAGTACACGGCGTGCGGGTTGTACAGCGTCGCGCCGGCCAGCAGCCAGGGTGTCAGCCAGTCGAACGTCTCCTCCAGCGTGCCGCCCCAGCCGGTGGAATGGAACGCCTCGATCCACGTGCGCGGCCGCCCGTAGTGGTGCGCGAGCGAGCTGTGCAGCTTGGCATCGCCCCAGTGGTCACTGCCCGGGGCGCTGTACCAGCGGTGCGTCCGCGGGTAGTCGGCGTACTGCCTGGTGGTGCCGATCGGCTCGCCCGCCCGCGACGGGCTCTGCTGATCGACGCCGACCGTCAGCCCGTGCCGTTCGTGCCAGGCGTGCAGCGGCTCGAAGAACGCCTCCTCGGCCAGCGCGGCACGCACCCGCTGGTAGTCCACCCGCACCCGCGCCGACGCCACACCCCAGTCGTGCCACAGCGCACCGATCACGGGCTCGATCCGGTAGCCGCACCGCCGTGCGAACTCCTCGGCGAACCGCGGGCCCCACGTCGGCAGCGACGGCAGCTCGTCCTGGAACGAGCCGACGATCACCTCACCCAACTGCGGGCCGAGCCTGCGTTCGAACTCGCCGTGCACCTGGTCGAGCAGCACCGAACACGCCTCGGGAGACGTGTAGTCGAACCCGCGCCGCACACTGTGGGCCAGCAGCAGCCGGTGCCGGCCGGTCCCGGTCCACACCACCCGCCCGTCACGCACCGGCACGGGCACCGGCGGCCCGGGCGCGTCGAGCGGAATCGCGCAGGCGGCGACGGGCTCGGCACCGGGTGGGCAGACCAGCTCCGCCGGTCCATCCACTTCGGACGCCACGTGCGCCAGCGAGGCGCCGGCGAAGTCGGGCCGCTCGGCCACCAGACGGCCCTGGAGGTTGGCGCCGGAGAAGCCGATCTGGTCGTAGAACCACAGTCGCGCGCCGCGCTCGCGGGCGTGCTCGCACAGCCCCGCCCACAGCTGCCACCACGGCTCGGTGAGCAGGGCGGGCTCGTCGGCCAGCGAGCCGTAGCTCGGCCCGGACGGCGCCAGGTTGATCACCACGACGTTGTACACGCCCTGCTCGACCAGGCGGTCCAGCTGCTCGCACAGCCGGGGCAGCTCGACCCGATCCCCGCTCCACCACCAGATCGGCGCCGGCGAGAACTCCGCTACCGGTGCCGCGAAGCCGGCGTGCAACGGCGAGTGCCGGGACTCGTACTCGAATGCCTCCACGCGACGCACACTAACCGGCGGGCCTCGGAGTTGACGGTCCGCTGTTCTCAGCGCACGGCCTCGATGTCGCCGGTCGCGGTGAGCCGCTCGAGCGCCGCCCTGGCCACGAGCCGGCCGGCGTGACGGAAGGCCAGCTCGTTGGAGTCGACCGGGTGGAACACGATTCGCCGCAGGACCACCTTGACGCGCACATCGAGGTCCGGCCGGGTGTCCAACTCGTCGGTGATGCCCTTCGCCAGCCCGTCGACGCACCCGAACACGAAGTCGTAGTCCTGGTCGACCCCGTCGAAGTCGAGGCGCACGTCGCTCGAGATGACCACATGGACCTTGTTCCAGTTGGTCGGCTCGAAGTCGACGGTCACGATCGCGAACGCGCCGCAGGCGGCCTGCTTGACGTAACGGATTCCGACGTCCCGGATCGGCTGCGACAGGGTCACTCGTTGTGTCACAGCGACACTCTAGGGGGTTCCGTGCCCTGTCCGCAGTAGACAAAGGGGTATGGAACCGGTCGAGCGTGACGGCCAGCTCCGGGTCTTCCGGGAGCTGCTGTCGGACGCTGTGGCCGGTCGGGGGCGGATTCTGCTCGTGTCCGGCGGCGTCGGGTCCGGCCGCACGGAGCTGCTGACGCGGTACACCGAGCTGGCGCACGAGGCCGGCGCCCGGGTGTTGACCGCGGCCGGGAGCTGGGCGGAGAAGGACCTCGACCTGGCGCTGGTGGAGCAGCTGTTCCACACGATGGAGCTGCCGCCGTTGGCCGGTCGCGCGCTCGTGTTGCCGACCGTCCAGCAGGCCGACGCGCGTCTGATCCAGGAGACGTGTGCGGTCCTGCTGGCCATGGCGCGCGAGGAACCACTGGTCATCGTGGTCGACGATCTGCAGTTCGCGGATCCGGCGTCGCTGCAGACGTTGCTGTACCTCCAGCGGCGGATCCGCTCGGTGCGGGTGTTGCTGGTGTTCGCGGAGGTCGCGCAGGCCCGGCCGGTCCACGCGGTGCTGCACGACGAGCTGAACCGGCAGCCGGGGTTCCGGCAGGTGCGACTGGAGCCGTTGACGCGGGCCGGGGTGGGGGAGTTGCTGTCCCGCCGGCTCGGGACGATGGCCGGGGCGCGGCTGACCGAGGCGTGTCACCCGCTGGCCGGCGGCAGTCCGCTGCTGGTCCACGCGCTGGCCGACGACCAACTCGAGGCGCGCGCCGGGCCCGACGACGACCTCGAGGTCGGTGGCGCGTACGGGTCGGCCGTGGTGCGGTGTCTGCGTCGCGGTGACGGCCGGTCGCTGCTGCTCGCGCAGGGGTTGGCCGTGCTCGACGAGTTCGCCACGCCCGACCGGCTCGGCCGGCTGCTCGACCTCGACCCCGACCGGGTGAGCGGGCTGCTGTGGGCGATGGCCGACGCGGGACTGTTGGCCGATGGGCGGTTCCGGCATCCGGTGGCGAGCGCGGCGGTGTTGCGTGACCTGCCGCCCGAGGAGCTGTCGGCGCTGCGGGCGCGGGCGGGGCGGTTGCTCCACGAGGACGGCGTGGGCGTGGCGGCCGTGGCCCGATACCTGACGGGCGAGGAGCCGTGGGCGTTCCCGGTGCTGCGGGCGGCGGCCGCGGAGGCGTTGTCGCGCAACGATGTCCGGCATGCCGTCGAGTGTCTGGAGTTGGCTGGCGCCGGGCGCGCGGACTCCCGGGAGAGCGCCGCGGTCACCGCGCAACTGGTCACCGTCCAACGCCAGGTCGACCCGGCGGCCGCGGCGAGGTACCTGACGACGTTGGTGGAGGCGTTCGAGGCGGGGCTGCTCTCCGACGCCGAGGCGGACGACCTGCTGCGTGCTTTGGTCTGGCACGGGCGTACCGACGAGGCGGCGGACGTGTTGACGTCGCGCGACGGCGGTGCGTGGCTGTACTACGCGGCGCCGCACCTGCTGGACACGGGCGTCCCGCCGTCGGTGGTGGCCGACGAACCGTCCTCGGCGGACATCGACGCCGCCGAGCGGTTGCTGCAGAGCTGCCGGATCGGGGAAACCCCGCTCGAGGACGTGCTGTCGGCCGTGCAGGCACTCACGCACGCCGACCGCGGCGACCGGGCCGAGTACTGGTGCGAGGAACTCCTGGCGGAGGCGGCGGCCGGCGGCACCACGGTGTGGCAGGCGGTGCTGAGCGACGCGGCGGCGAGCGTGTCACTGCGGCGGGGCGACCTGGTCTCGGCGCGACGGCTGGCGCGCGCGGCCCTGGACCTGATGCCGGCGGCGAGCTGGGGCGTGGTCGTGGGGTCGCCTCTGGCACACCTGTTGACGGCGCTGACCAGGCTGGGCCGGTTCGAGGAGGCGGAGGAGGTGGTCCGGCAGGGTCTGTCACCGGCGGTCCTCCGAACGACTTTCGGCCTGCGATTCCTCCAGGCGCGCGGCGAACTGCATCTGGTGACGGGCCGTCTGCGGGCCGCCCTGGGCGACTTCCTGGCGGTGGGGGAGTTGGCCGTGAAGTGGGACATCGACCTGCCGGTGCTGCTGCCGTGGCGGGCGTACGCGGCGCAGGTGTACGCGCGGCTGGACCGGCGTGCGCAGTCGGCCGAACTGATCGAGGAACAACTGCGCCTGCCGGGCGGATCGCGCACTCGCGGCCTGCCTTTGCGAGTTCTGGCTTCCGTTCGCACCCCTTCGGCACGGCTCCCTCTCCTCCTGGAAGCAGTGGACCTGTTGCGGGAACGCGGCGATTTCTACGAACTGGCGCTGGCTTTCACCGACCTGAGCCGCACTTACCAGGAACTGGGCCGCGACGATCAGGCCAAATTGGCCACGCGCCGCGCCAGGCAACTATCGGACGCATGCGAAATGCCAGAACCCGTGACCCACGCGGAACCGGTGGCAGCGGCGGTGCTGAGCGCGGCGGAACGGCGGGTGGCCAACCTGGCCGCTCTGGGCCACACGAACCGGGAAATCAGCCGAATGCTGCATGTGACAATTTCAACGGTGGAACAACACCTGACGCGCACCTACCGCAAACTGAACATCCACCGCCGCACCGACCTACCCATCGTCTCCGGCGCGACAATCCCCCCAACCTCCTAACCCAGGCACGCATGATGACCATTCCGAGCGCACATGATGACCACCCCGGCCGCGCATGATGACCGTCCGGGCCCGAGTCAGCCATTCAGGCACGCCGAGTTTGCCATTCCGGCACGCCGAGTCAGCTACTGGCGCACGCCGAGTCAGCCATTCCGGCACGCCGAGTTGCCGTTCGTGCATCCCCAGGTTGGCTGGCCAGAGGCAACTTCCCAGAATTGTCGGTGCTCGCGACTAGAATTGAATCTAGGGGTCCCTGGACCGGTTTTGTCGGTGCTAACCGATACCATCGAACCGGAGCCCTGTCCTCAGGTCGGCGGCGGAAACGCCGTGCCACAGACGAGTTGGCCACTGGCCCGCGCCGACTCATCCGTTCCGGCGCCCCGACTCAGCCTCTTGTGGGAACCGCGATTTCGCGTGCGGGAAGTGGGATCTCGCGTGTGGGAACCGCGATCTCGTGGTCGAGAACCGCGATTTCGCGTGCGGGAGGTGGAGGTTGCCGCCTGTGAGCCCAGGGTGGGGGCTCAGGTTAGGTTGGCCGCGTCGTGGGAAATGGTGGCCAGGATGTCCTGCTGGTGGTCCTGCAGGAAGAAGTGCCCGCCCGGATAGACCTTCAGCGAGAAAGCCCCCGTTGTGTGGGACTCCCAGTCGCCGGCTTCCTCCACCGTCACCTTCGGGTCGGAGTCGCCGGTCAGCACCGTGATCGGGCAGCGCAGCGTCTCGCCCGGCTCGAACTGATAAGTCTCCGCCGCGCGGTAGTCCGCCCGCAGAGCCGGCAGGATCATCCGCACTATCTCGTGGTCGCCCAGTACCGCGCCGTCCGTTCCGGACAAACGACGCAGTTCCGCGAGTAGACCATCGTCCGGGCGTTGGTGCACGCGCTCGTCCCGGAAAGTCGTGGGGCCGCGTCGACCGGACGCATAGAGGCCCGCCACCGCAACGCCGTCCGCCTGGAGAAGACGAGCCGTCTCGTAGGCGATCGACGCGCCCAGGCTGTGGCCGAAGAACAACAACGGCAGGTCGGTCCACGGGCCCAAAGCGCCGGCCACCGACGACGCCAAAGCGGACACCGAGTCAAGACAAGGCTCCGACCGGCGGTCCTGCCGGCCCGGATACTGAAGACAGATCACCTCGATCGACGGGGCCAGCGCCCGGGACACCGCGAAGAAGTAACTCGCCGAGCCCCCCGCGTGCGGGAAGCAGACCAGGCGAGCCCTCGGGTGCGGCGCGGGATGAAACCGCCGCACCCACTCCTCGGTAGCGCTGCCCCGGGTGACCGTCATTCGTTTACTCCTAGTTCCAGCGGAAGATCTTCGCCGTCAGAGGCCCGATCACCACGATGATCGCGGCCATGGTCAGCCAGTGCCACGGATTGGCGCCGTCCCCGGTCCACGAATCCTGCAGCGCCTGCACACTCGGCGGGAAGAACCCACCGAACTCCACCACCACGTCCGGCAGGAACGGCCGCGGCGCGTACACCCCGCCGAAGAACAGCGTGGGGATGAAGAACACGAAACCGGCGGCCGTCGCCGCCCGGCCGTTCGGCACCAGCGCCGCCAGCAGCAGCCCCAGCGTCAACAAGGCCGACAGTCCCAACAGGAACGACACGATGAAGTCCACCGGATGCGCCGGCATGGGCACGTCGAACGCCAGCCCGCCCACCAGCATCAGCAGCACCAACGCCGTCACGGCCGCCGCCAGCTGGGTGAGCAGTTGCGCACCGATCAGCATGGCCGGCGACACGGGTGTGGTGGAAAGCCGCTTCAGCACACCCTTCTCGCGGTAGGTGGCCACATAGGACGGCATCGACTGGAGTGCCAGCACCGCCACGGCGATCACCACCATCGACGGCGCGAAGTAGTCGATGAACCGCATGCCCAGCCACATGGGGTCGGGCTCGTTCATCCCCCCGATGTTGCCGAAGATGATCAGCAGGGCGGTGGGCAGACCGATCGAGAACGCCAGGTTGATCGGCTCCCGCGCGAACTGCCTGATCTCGATGAGAGTCATGCTACGCAGCGCTTTCACTGTGATCTCCCAACTTGATCTCGCGGCCGGTCAGGGAAACGAACGCGTCCTCCAGGCTCGCCTGGTCGATGCGCAGGTCGCTGGCCACGATGTCGTGGCTCGCGAGCCGGGCGCTGACCGACTGGACGAGGTTGCCGGTGCCGGTGACGATCACCTGCGACCCCTGGCGGGTCACGTCGGTGACGTCGTCGAGGTCCTTGAGAATCCGGTCGTCGAAGTCGACGGACGGCCGGAACCGCATCTTCTGCGAGTCGGTCACCGCCTCGATCAGCCCGGCCGGGGAGTCGAGCGCCACGATCTTGCCGCGGTCGATGAGGGCGAGCCGGTCACACAGCCGCTCGGCCTCCTCCATGAAGTGCGTGACCAGCACGATGGTCACGCCGGTGGACCGGATGTCCTCCACGAGCTTCCACGTGGCGCGCCGCGCGGCCGGGTCGAGGCCGGTGGTCAGCTCGTCGAGGATCGCGATCTTCGGCTTGCCGATCAGGGCGAGCGCGATCGACAGCCGCTGCTGCTGGCCGCCGGACAGCTTCCCGAACGCCGTCTTGCGCTTGTCCAGCAGACCGAGGTCGTCGAGCAGCCGGTCGCCGTCGGCGGGGTCGGGATAGAACGAGGCGAACATGGTCATCGCCTCGTGGACCCTCATCTTCTCGGGCAGCTCGCTGTGCTGGAGCTGCATGCCGAGCTGGAACCGCAGCGCCCGCGTGTCGGTCTGCGGGTCGAGGTCGAGCACCCTGATCGTGCCGGCGTTCTGCTTGCGGAGGCCGGCGATGCACTCCACGGTCGTTGTCTTGCCCGCGCCGTTCGGGCCGAGGATGCCGAAGATCTCGTTCTCCTCGACCGACAGCGAGACGCCGTCGACCACGGCGGTGTCGCCATATCGTTTCTCGAGGTCGTTGACTTCGATGACAGCCATTGGATCTCCCGTCCTCCTACTCCAAAGGGATACCCGGGGAAGGCTTGAGGTTTTCCCCAGTGCTGGTGGGGTGAAGCTCGAGATCAGGTTGGCCGACCGGTTTTGGCCACCTGAAAAAGTGATATCACAATGATAGGGGTATGACAGCGCGAGAGGCAAGCCTGGGGTCGTCCGCTTCGTAAAGAGCGGGTCAACGGCTCTCCTGCGTGGCCAGGACGGCCCGTCCGTCGGGCGACGCCGCGTACCACCGCTCCACAGGTCGCCCTGACCTGCGAAAACATCCGACTAACGGGATGTTGTCAGTAGGTAACACAACCGCTTCTGTGGTCGTCGCGAAGTGACGCGGTGTGGTTAACTTCCCTATCTGACGGGTGCCCTACACACGTGCTGCCGGGGGCTGATGACGGAGTGTCACCACAAGGTTCGGCTTGCGACCGGGTCGGCGAGGCGCTCGCGCTCGCCCGTTCGGCACACTTTGCCTGGCCTTTACCGGATTTTTTGACACCGCCGGCCTCTCACTTCCCGGTAGCCGACCGTCATCCCCAGCGGCTCACCCGATCGGAGTAGCCGCATGGTGAGGGACGAACACCTGGCGGTCCTCGACCGGACGCAGCGCGCCGTCCTCGACGGCGTGCTGCTGACCGTGCGCGGCGGCGGCTCCCGCGCGCTCGTCGTCTCCGGCGCGCCCGGCACCGGCCGCAGCACCATGCTCGCCGCGGCCGCCGACACCGCCCGCCGGCTGGGCATCACGGTGGCGTACGGCCGCGCGGTGCCCGGCGAGCGTCACGTCGGGCTCGGCGTCGCCGGCCAACTGTTCGACGCGCTGCCCGGCGCGCTGCCCTCGGACTGGCAACCCGACTGCTGGCACGAGCCCGCCGGCGTGGACCGCCTCGCGCGGCTGTGCTCGGCGCTGTCCGCGGCCGCCCGCCGCAACCCCCTTGCCCTGCTGGTCGACGACGTGTCCTGGGCCGACTCCGCGTCCGACACCCTGCTGCGGATGATGTTGCGACGCCTGCACCACGCCCCGATCGCGCTCATCGCGACCACGTCCGGGCACTGGCCGTCGTCACCGCCCGGCTCACCCGAGGGCGACGACGCCCCACCGGCCGACGACCTGCTGATGCGCCTCGGCCCCCTCACGCCCACCGAGGTCCGCGACGCCTGCCGCCGCATCTGCGGCCGCGCGTCCGACCCGGAGTTCACGGCCGGCGCGCTCGCGCTCTCCGCCGGCAACCCCACGGTGTTGGCCGGCGCGCTCACCGACTACGCCCGCGGCGGCGGCCACCCCACCGGCGAACCCGGCACCGTGTTCGCCGGGCTCGTGGCCGAACACCGGCGCGGCCAGGTGGTGGCCGTGCTCGACACGCTCCCGCGCGGCGCCATCGAGGTGCTGCGGCTGCTCGCGGTCGCCGACGGAGACCTCGACCTCGACGTCCTGACCAGCATCATCGGCGCCGTCGGCCGCCCGGCCGACGTGCTCGCCCAACTGCGTGCGAGCGGCCTCGTGTCGACAACAGGACCCGTCCGCGCCGCCGACGCCGTGGTCCGTGAACGGGTGCTGGCCGGCATGCCGGTACCCGGCCGGCGCGCCCTGCACTCCGCGGTCGCCGAACTCGCCCACCGGGTCGCGGCACCCGACGCCGTGGTGTCCCGGATCCTGCTCGGCGCGCACCGCCCGCCCGGCGGCTGGTCGGTCGGTGCGCTCCGCCGGGCCGCCGCGACCGCGTTGGACGCCGGACAACCCGAGACCGCCGCCTCGCTGGTCGAGTGCGCCCTCGGCGGCCACCTGACCATCGACCAGCGGGCCGACCTGCTGCTCGACCTCGCCGGCACGATCGTGGGCGACCGGCCGGAGGCGGCCGACCGCGCGCTCGCGCTGGTCGTCGCGTCGCCCGGCGGCGACCCCGCGACCAGCAGTCGCCGGCTGCGAGCCGTGGACCTGCTGCTCGGCCGGGGCGCGGCCGGCGTGGCCCGCCGCGCCATCACCACCCGGCTCGCCGCACTCGGCCCCACCGTCAACCCGGTGGAGCAGGAGGAGCGCGACGCGCTCGACGTCCTCGACCGCCTGGCCAGGAGCATGACCCAGCCGCCCGCCACGGACACCTCCGCGTCCGGGCCGCCCACCGGCCGGCCGCACGGTCCGGTGGCCGCCGGCGTCGCGGCCCTCGGGCTCGCCACCCGCGGCCTCGACCGCGATCGGGCGGTCGCACTCGCCACCGCCGCGCTCGCCCCCTCCTTCGACGACCAGCCCCTCGCCGCCCCCCGCCTCGCCGCGTGCTCGGCGCTGCTGCAGGCCGACGAGTTCGACGCCGCCGAAACCGGCCTGGCCGCCGTGCTCGGCGAAGCCCGCCGCCGCCGGTTGCGACCCACGGCCGCCGCCGCGCTGCTCGGCCTCGCCACGAACGCCCTGTACTGCGGGCGGCTCGACGAGGCGGCCGGCCACCTGGCCGAGGCGGACGCGGAACTGCCGCCGTCGGCATGGCATCCCCTGGCCCGCCCGTTCGTGGAGGCCGACCGGGTGCTGGTCGACGTGCGCCGAGGCGACCTCGGGGCCGCCGAACGACTGATGGAGTCCTTGCGCCGCAAGAAGGACGGCGGTGTCTGCGACATCGAACGCGGGTTCGCCTGGGCCTACTACCTCTACGCCCGCGGCGTCCACGCGCTGGAGGCCGGCGATCCGACGTCGGCCGCCCGTGACCTGCGTGAGTGCGGGCGCCGGCTGGCCGCGCGGCGCTGGCGCAACCCGCTGCTCATCCGGTGGCGCCCGATGCTCGCCAGGGCCGTGCACGACATGGGCGGCCCCGAAACCGACGTCCGGACGCTGCTCGAGACCGACCGGCAGGCCGCCGAAGCCTGGGGTACGGCCAGCGCCACCGGCTCGGCCGACCTGGCCGCCGGCGTCCTGCTCGACGATCCCGAGCTGCTCGCCTCGGCCGAGAAGTCCCTGCGCGGCACCGGCCTGCGGCTGCGTCACGCCGAGGCACTCGTCGCACTCGGCGCGCACCGCGGCGACACCGACCTGTTCACCGAGGCCAGGCGCATCGCCGTGACACTCGGCGGCCGGCCGTTGCGGGACCGGATCGACCGGGAGCTGCGAGCGGCGTCGTCGCCGGCCGGCCGGGTGGCGCCCCAGCCACGCACGGCCGCCGACTCGCTCGTGCTGGCCAAGTTGTCGGCCGCCGAAGGACGGGTGGTCGAGCTGGCGGTCGCCGGGATGTCGAACCCGGAGATCGCCGACGCGCTGTCGGTCACCCGGCGGACGGTGGAGCTGCACCTGTCGCGCGCGTACCGCAAGCTCGGGGTGTCCAGCCGGGGCGAACTGCCCGGGCTCGTCCCCGCCGGTGTGAGGGGGTGACGGCCATGCTCGCCGATCGGGAGATCGAACTCACCCTGCTCGACGACCTGGTGCGGTCGGCCGACAACCGCAGCGGCTCGCTGGTCGTGGTCAGCGGGCCCATCGGCGTCGGCAAGACCGCGCTGCTCGGCGCGGTCGCCGCGCGGGCCGGCGCGACCGCCGCCGTGCTCGGCGCCACCGGGTCCACTTTGGAGCGACTGTTCCCCTTCGGTGTGGTCCGCCAGCTGTGCGAGCCGGTGGTCGCCGGGCTCGACTCCCAGGAGCGCGAGCGGGTCGACGAGGGCCTCACGGAGTTCGCGAAACCGCTGTTCGTGGGCGAGGACGTCCTCGGTGTCCCGGTCGACGCGCGCGCCCCGGTCATGCAGCAGGTGATGCACGGCGTGCGCCACGTGCTGACCGTCTACGGCGAGAACCGGCCGGTGTTGTTGCTGGTCGACGACGTGCAGTGGGCCGACGGCGAGTCGTTGCGCTGCCTCGGCTACCTGGCCAACCGGCTGGCCGGCACGGGCGTGCTCATGGTCGTGACCGTCCGCGAGGGCAGCCCCGACGGCGACAACCCCGGCGTGCGTGACCTGCTCGCGTGCGCCAGCCGGGTGCTGCGGCTGGGGCCGCTGTCGGCGACCGGCGTGCGGTCGATCGTCCGCCAGCTGTTCGGCGAACCCGGCTCCGAGAAGTTCGTGCGCGCGTGCGGCGAGGTGTCCCGCGGCAACCCGATGGTGCTGCGGGCCGTGCTCGACGAGCTGGTCACCGCCGAGTGCCGGCCCGAGGACTCGGTGGTCGGCCGCGTGCACGAGTGCCGGCCGGCGCTGCTGCGGGAACGGATGGCCGCGCGGCTGCGGGCCCAACCTGAGCCGGCCATGGCGTTCCTGCGCGCGCTGTCCTGTCTCGGCACGGCCGCCGAACCCGACATGCTGGCCCGCCTCGCCGGACTCGACGAGATCGGCTACTCCGAGGCCGTGCGGTCGTTGTCCGGGCAGGGTTTCCTGCTGGCCGACCGCACGCCCGCGTTCGCCCACCCGGTGGTCCGGGAGGCGGTGGACCGGCTGACCTCGCCCACCCAGGCCGAACGTCTGCATGTCACGGCCGCGTCGCTGCTGCACGCCGCCGGCCGGCGGGTCGAGCTGGTGGCCAACCACCTGCTGGCCGTGCCGTCCCAGCAGGCGGTGTGGGCGGTCGACGTGCTGCGCGCGGCCGCCGACTCGGCGTCGCGCGCGGGTGACGTGGACGCCGCCACCCGCTACCTGCGGCGCGCGTTGCTCGGCACCGCGCCGGAGAGTGTGAACCGCGCGGACCTGCTGCTGGAGCTGGCGACCGTGGAGCGGGCGGTGGACGCGTCGGCGTCGACCAGGCATGTTCTGGAGGCGGTGTCGCTGTCGCGGGGAGCGGTGGGCCAGGCGGCCGCGCTCGCCCGGCTGTCCCCGGCGTCGCTCGGGCTGAGCCCGCCGGCCGTGCTCGGCGTGCTGCGTCGGGTGGCGGCCGAACTCGGTGACCCGGCTTCGCTCGACGGGCCGCGACTGGAGCTGGCGTTGCAGCTGGAGGCCCGCGTGACGGCGGGCGACTACGGCGGCGGGCCCCGGCTCGACGCGGCCATGCGGCGGCTGCGCGAGAGCGACCACGCCCAGCTGCTCGACTCGCCGGGCGGGCGGGAACTGCTGTCCGTGCTGCTGGAACTGGCCGCCGTGTCCGGTGCGGTGCCCGCGCCCGAGGTGGCTCGGTTGGGACACCAGATCCTCGAACGGGAACCGGCGACCGCCGGGACCCACGGCACGGCGCCCATGGTGATGTGCGCGTTGTCGCTGGCCGACAGTGCCGCGCCGGTGGGGCCGTGGCTCGATGACGCTTTGGACAGCGCGCTGCGGCAAGGTGATCGGGTCGCGCAGGCGGTGGTCGAGACGTCCCGCACGCTGGTGCTGGTCGGCGCCGGGCGGGTCGGTGAGGACCTGTCGGCCGCGACGTCGGGGCTGGCGGCGGGCGAGAGCTGGCTCGACGCGGTGTCGGTGGCCGGCATGCTGCGGATCGCGACGTCGCTGGAGCTGCACAGCGGTGGCGGGACCACCCCTACGCCCGCCGAGCATCCGCTGACCGCGCGAATCGTCGAGCTGTGCGGACACCGCACGGATCACCCGGCCGTGTCCGCGTTGGTGCGGCTGGTGGCCGCCGTGCGTTCGCTCGGTGAGGGCTCGCAGCGGCACGCGTTGGAGCACCTGTTGGACTGCGGCCGGCAGTTGGACCGGGCCGGATGGCACAACCCGGCGCTCATGCCGTGGCGCACGAGTGCCGCGTGGCTGTTGCAGCAGCTGGGGGAGACCGACGAGGCCGTCGAGCTGGCGGAGGCCGAGCACGAACTGGCTCTGCGCTGGGGCAGCCCGGCGTCGGTGGGGCGTGCCCTGAGCGCCTGGGGCGCCCTGACCCCCGGTGCCGCCGGTGTGGGAATGCTGCGCACGGCGGTGGACGTCCTGCACGACTCGGAGAACGAGCGCGAACGGGCCCGGGCGCACCTGCTGTTGGGCGGCCGGTTGCAGGCCGACGGCGTCGACGAGGCGGAGCTGCACCTGCGGCACGGCCGCGAGCTGACCGACAAGCACACGGCACGCTGGCTGGTGGAACACGAGCTGCGGGTGTTCAACGGCAACGGCGCCGCCACCGAACCGGGTCGTCGCCTGACGGCCGCGGAACGCCGGGTGGTGTCGATGGTGGTCGACGGCCTGACCAACCAGGCGATCGCCGACGAGCTGGGCGTGAGCCGGCGCGCGGTGGAGAAACACCTGACCAACGTGTACGCGAAGTTCGACGTCACGGGCCGGACGGAGCTGAAGGCCACCCTCCTGGCCGACTCCCACTAGCTGTCAAGCGGGGTCGGCGTTCTGTGGATGGCCCGCCGACCTGTGGACAACTCGCCTGGAGTGGATCTTCGCGCCCCGGTTCCGTGGGTGTCGGCCGATAGACTGGAACAGGGCCGCCCCCGGGATGGGTGGGGGACTGTCTCAGCACGGGCGCGAGATCGCGGTTCCCGCGCCCGAGATCGCGGTTCCCGCACGCGAGATCATGGTTCCCGCAGGTGACATCGCGGTTCTCCGCATGCGTGTGCTCGGTCCGGGCCAGCGTGGCTTGGCTACGTGGGCGGACTCGTGTGCTTGATTCATGCCGTGTGACGCGCGTCGAGCGGTCCTGCTCGGGTCCGCGCCTCACCGGCCACACCCGACTTTGACGGAACCCCGCCGGGACGGGTGGCACGGGCGCCGGTGATCTTGGTTGCCACGCCGGGGGTCTCACGCGGGGTGCGCTGATCTTCTGGGGATACCCCTATTCGTACCCCTCTTCTAGGGAATTCCGCGCGGCGTCTTAACCAGACTCGGCCACACCAGATTCTCGTGCGTGCCGCGTTTCCGCGGGCACTAGGAGGTTGTGCGGTGCGTGCTGCCGGTTGTCGAGACGAGCTGACCTGATGGACAACGAGCAGAAGCTTCGCGACTACCTCAAGCGGGCGTCGGCCGATCTGCGGCGCACCAAGCAGCAGCTCGGTGAGCTGGAGGCCGCCGCCACCGAGCCGATCGCCATCGTGGGGATGGCCTGCCGCTACCCCGGCGGCGTCACGAGCCCCGAGGACCTGTGGGACCTCGTCGTGCGCGGCGAGCACGGCATCGGGCCGTTCCCCACCGACCGCGGCTGGGACGTCGACCCCGGTCTCACCGAGGCCGGCGGGTTCCTGCCCGACGCCGCCGAGTTCGACGCCGACTTCTTCGGCATCTCGCCCCGCGAGGCGCTCGCCATGGAACCCCAGCAGCGGGTGCTCGTGGAGGTCGTCTGGGAGGCGTTCGAGCGCGCGGGCATCGACCCCCACGCCGTCAAGGGCAGCCAGACCGGCATGTTCATCGGCTCCATGGGCCACCAGTACGCGGTCGGCCCCGACGACGACGTCGAGGGCTTCCAGCTCACCGGCGGCGCCAACTCCGTGCTGTCCGGTCGCCTCGCCTACCTGTTCGGCACCTACGGGCCCGCGGTCACGATCGACACCGCCTGTTCGTCCTCGCTGGTTGCCATTCACCTCGCCACCAAGTCACTTCGCGACCGCGAGTGCACACTCGCGCTCGCCGGTGGCATCACGATCATGTCGAGCCCCGTCTCGTTCACCGAGCTGGGCCGTCAGGGCGGGCTCGCCACCGACGGGTTCTGCCGCTCGTTCGACGACGGCGCCAACGGCACCGGCTGGGCCGAGGGCGCCGGCATGCTCGTGCTGGAACGCCTGTCCGACGCCCGCCGCAACGGCCACCGCGTCCACGCGGTCATCCGCGGCACGGCCGTCAACCAGGACGGCGCCTCCAACGGCCTCACCGCCCCCAACGGACCCTCGCAGCGCCGCGTCATCGAGCAGGCGCTCATCAACGCCCGCCTGTCGGCCGACCAGGTCGACGTGGTCGAGGCGCACGGCACCGGCACCGCGCTCGGCGACCCGGTGGAGGCCCAGGCGCTGCTCGCCACCTACGGCCGCAACCGTTCGCGGCCGCTCTACCTCGGCGCCGTCAAGTCGAACCTCAGCCACACCCAGGCCGCCGCCGGTGTCGCCGGCGTGATCAAGTCGGTCCTGGCCATGCGCCACGGGGTGCTGCCCCGCATTCTCCACCTCGACACACCGTCGTCCCATGTGGACTGGACGGCCGGCAACATCGAGCTGCTCCGCGACAACACGTCGTGGCCGGAGACCGGCGAGCCGCGGCGTGCGGCCGTGTCGTCGTTCGGGATCAGCGGCACGAACGCGCACACGGTCATCGAGCAGGCGCCCCCTCTCGTGGTGGAGGAGCCCGACGAGCCGGTGGTGCCCGCCGGGGCGGTGCCGGTGGTGCTGTCCGCGCGGACGGCTGACGCGTTGCGGGACCAGGCCACGCGCCTGCTCGCACTGGACACTGTGGACACCGTCGACCTCGCGTTCTCCCTTGCCGCCACACGGGCGGCGCTCGAGCACCGAGCGGCGTTCGTCGCGGCGGACGCGGAGGCCGTGCGGGCCGGGCTCACCGCGATCGCCGGCGGTCACAGCGGGGAACTGGTGCGCGGCCGGGGCAAGCTGGCCGTGTTGTTCACCGGGCAGGGCAGCCAGCGGATCGCCATGGGTCGCGAGCTGTACGACCGGTTCCCCACGTTCGCCCGCGAACTCGACGCGGTGGCCGCCGAACTCGCCCCGCACCTGTCGCGGCCGCTGTTCGACGTCATGTGGGGTACCGACCCCGAGCTGTTGGCGCACACGGAGTTCGCCCAGCCCGCGTTGTTCGCGGTCGAGGTGGCGCTGTACCGGCTGGTCGCCTCGCTCGGTGTCATCCCCGACTTCCTGGCCGGTCACTCGGTGGGCGAGCTGGCGGCCGCACACGTCTCGGGCGTGCTGTCCCTTCCGGACGCCTGTGCTCTGGTCGCCGCTCGCGGGCGGTTGATGCAGGCGCTGCCCGAAGGCGGCGCCATGGTCGCGGTTCAGGCGAGTGAGGCCGAGGTGGCCGCCGCGATCCCGGCCGGCGCGCCGGTGTCGATCGCCGCGGTCAACGGGCCGAACGCGGTCGTGGTGTCCGGCGCGGTCGAACCGGTCACGGAGATCGCCGACCACTTCAGCGAACTGGGCCGCAAGACCCGTCGACTCACGGTGTCGCACGCGTTCCACTCACCGCTCATGGACCCGATGCTCGACGAGTTCCGCGCGGTGGTCGCCGGGCTGAACCTGAACGCACCGCTCATCCCGTTCGTGTCCACAGTGACCGGTGTTCTCGCCACAGTGGAACAGGCGACCTCGGCCGACTACTGGGTCGAGCACGTGCGCGCGGCGGTCCGCTTCGCCGACGGCGTGGGCTGGCTGCACGACCACGGTGTCACCACGTTCCTGGAACTGGGCCCCGACGCTGTTCTGTCGGCCATGGCGGCCTCCCTTGTGGACGCCGCGACGGTTCCCACGCTCCGGAGTGGACACTCCGAGACCGAGGCGTTCGCTTCGGCGGTCGCCGGACTTCACCTGCGCGGGATCGCGGTCCGGTGGCCGGAGTACTTCGCCGCCACCGCGGCAAACCGCGTCGACCTGCCCACCTACCCGTTCCAGCACAAGCGGTTCTGGCCGAAGTCGGTGCCCGGCACGACCACCGACCCCACGGCCGCGGGCCTCGGTGCGGCACACCACCCGCTGCTCGCGGCGGCCGTGTCGCTCGCCGGCTCCGAGGGTGTGCTGCTCACCGGCCGACTGTCCGTGCGCACGCACCCGTGGCTGGCCGACCACGTGGTCGACGGCCGGGTGTTGTTGCCCGGCACGGCTTTCCTGGAGTTGGCGATCCGCGCCGGCGACGAGGTCGGCTGCGACCGCGTCGACGACCTGACCCTCGCCGCGCCGCTCGTGCTCCCGGCCGACGGCGCGGTCCGCGTGCAGCTGTGGGTCGGCCCGGATGACGCCGGTCGCCGCTCGCTCACCATCTACGCCCGCGACGAGGACGCCGAGGACCAGCCGTGGACCGCACACGCCCTCGGTGTGCTGGCCGCCGGCGAACGGACCGTCCCGAGTGGAGCCTGGCCGCAGAACGCCACCCCGGTCGACATCGACGACCTGTACGACTCGCTCGACGGTTTCGCCTACGGCCCGTCGTTCCGCGGCCTGACGGGCGTGTGGCGGGACGGGCGCGACGTGCTCGCCGAGGTCTCGCTGCCGGAAGGCGTTGACGCAGAGGCGTTCGGCGTGCACCCGGCGCTGCTCGACGCGGTGCTGCACGCCGTGCGGTTCGCCGACCTGCCCGACGCGGGTGCCGGCGCCATGCCGTTCTCGTGGGAGGGCGTGTCGCTGCACGCCACGGGCGCCACGTCCGTGCGGGTGCGGATCTCCCCGGTGGCCGACGACGCCGTGTCGATCGCCGTGGTCGACGGTGCCGGCGAGCCGGTGGTGTCGGTCGAGTCGCTGACCGTGCGCGCGGTCTCCGTTGCCGCACCGGACACTGGCGCCGAGTCACTGTTCCGAGTGGACTGGACGCCGGTCTCGGCCGGCTCGTTCGACGGCTCGGTCACAGTCCTTGGCGACGACCCGTGGGGACTCGGCGGCGTGCCGGACGGGGACGTCACACTGGTCCCGCTCACCGGCACCGGCGGCCCGGTCGCCCGTACCCGCGAGCTGATCTCCACCGCGCTGGACCTGTTGCGCACCAGGCCGGACGGCACCCGGCTGGTGTTCGTCACCCGCGGCGCCACCACGGGCGCCGACCCGGCGGCCGCCGCCGTCTGGGGTCTCGTGCGCTCGGCCGCCGTGGAACAGCAGGGCGGTGTCGGCCTGCTCGACCTCGATTCTGAAGTGGACGGTGCGCTCCTGCGCGGGGCGCTGGCTGTCGACGAACCCGAACTCGTGCTGCGCGACGGCGAACTGCTCGCTCCCCGGCTCGCCCGCGTGCCGGCCGACGACCCCGAGCGACCCGCGTCCCCGTTCACCGGCGACGGCCTCGTGCTGGTCACGGGCGGCACCGGCGGACTCGGCGCGGTGCTGGCCCGGCACCTGGTGACCGAGCACGGCGCCGGCCGGCTGCTCCTGGTCAGCCGCCGCGGGCCCGACGCTCCGGGCGCCGACGCGCTCGTGGACGAACTGGCCGGGCTCGGCGCGGCCGTGAAGGTCGTGGCGTGCGACGTCTCCGACCGGGCGGCGCTGGCCGAACTGCTGGCCGAACACCCGGTCGCGGCCGTGGTGCACGCGGCGGGCGTGCTGGACGACGGCATGGTCGCCTCCCTCACCCCCGAGCGGTTCGCCGCGGTGCTCGCGCCCAAGGCCGACGCCGCCTGGAACCTGCACGAGCTGACCCAGGACCGTGACCTGTCGGCGTTCGTGCTCTTTTCCTCGCTGGCCGGCACGTTCCCGACGCCGGGACAGGCGAACTACGCGGCTGCCAACGCCTTCCTCGACGCGCTGGCCCGCCACCGTGCGGACCTCGGCCTGCCGGCACTGTCCCTCGCGTGGGGTGCCTGGGCGTCCGATGGCATGACGGCAGATCTGGACCGCCTGGCTCGCGCCGGACTTCCCGCACTGTCCCGTGAGGACGGTGTGGCGCTGTTCGACGCCGCGCTCGCCGGCACCGACCCGGTGGTCGTTCCCGTTCGGCTCGACCTGGCGACCCTGCGCACCCAGCCGGTGCCCGCCCTGCTGCGTGGCCTGATCCGCACCTCAACCCGCCGCGCAGCCCGGTCGGCCGCCGCGACCGGGCTGGTCGACCGCCTGGCTCGGCTCACCGAACCCAAGCGCCGCAACGCCGTTCTCGACCTCGTCCGCACGCACGTGGCGCTCGTCCTCGCTCACGACGACGCCGCGGCCATCGACCCCGACCGCTCGTTCGCCGACCTCGGGTTCGACTCGATGACGTCGGTGGAACTACGCAACCGCCTGGGCACGGCCACCGGGCTGCGGCTGCCGGCGACCGCCGTGTTCGACCACCCGGCGCCGGTCGTGCTCGCCGGGTACCTGTACGACGAGCTGTTCGCGGCCGACATCGCCGAGGCCGCTCCGATCGCGCGGAGAGCGCTCTCCGGCGACCCGATCGTCGTGGTGGGCATGGCCTGCCGCTACCCGGGTGGCGTGACCACGCCGGAGGAACTGTGGCGGCTGGTCAGCGAGGGCACCGACGCGATCACCGGGTTCCCCACCGACCGCGGCTGGGACCTCGACGCACTGTTCCACCCGGATCCCGACCACCTCGGCACCTCCTACACACGTTCCGGCGGCTTCCTGCGTGACCCCGGCGCGTTCGACGCGGCGTTCTTCGGCATGAGCCCGCGCGAGGCCATCGCCACCGACTCCCAGCAGCGGCTGCTCCTGGAGGTGTCGTGGGAGGCCCTGGAACGCACGGGTGTCGACCCGGTGTCGTTGCGGGGCAGCAAAACCGGCGTGTTCGCCGGTGTCATGTACAACGACTACACGTCGCTGCTCGGCGGCGGCGAGTTCGAGGGTTTGCAGGGCAGCGGCACGTCCATGAGCGTGGCGTCCGGCCGGGTGGCCTACGTGCTGGGGCTGGAAGGCCCGGCTGTCACGATCGACACCGCGTGCTCGTCGTCGCTCGTGGCCATGCACTGGGCCATGCAGGCGTTGCGCGCCGGTGAGTGCGATCTCGCGTTGGCCGGTGGCGTGACCGTGATGTCCACTCCGAACTCGTTCATCGAGTTCTCCCGCCAGCGCGGGCTTTCCCCCGACGGCCGGTGCCGCTCGTTCGCCGACGGCGCCGATGGCGTCGGCTGGTCCGAGGGCATCGGCATGTTGGCGCTGGCCCGCAAGTCCGACGCCGAACGGCTCGGCTACCCGGTGCTCGCCGTGGTCGCCGGCTCGGCCGTGAACTCCGACGGCGCGTCCAACGGCCTGACCGCGCCGAACGGCCCGTCGCAGCAGCGGGTGATCCGCGCGGCGCTGGCGTCGGCCGGACTGTCCACAGCGGACGTCGACGTGATCGAGGCACACGGTACCGGCACGACACTGGGTGATCCGATCGAGGCGCAGGCGATCCTCGCGACCTACGGGCAGGACCGGGAGTCGCCGGTGCTCGTCGGGTCGATCAAGTCGAACCTGGGCCACACGCAGGCTGCCGCGGGTGTGGCCGGCGTGATCAAGATGATCGAGGCCATGCGGCACGGGGTCGTCCCGCCGTCGCTGCACGTGGACGCCCCGTCGTCGCACGTGGACTGGTCGGCCGGTGACGTGGAACTCGCGACGTCCGGCCTGGCCTGGCCGGCGGTGGACCGGCCGCGCCGGTCGGCCGTGTCGTCGTTCGGCTTCAGCGGCACAAACGCGCACGTCATCCTCGAGGCACCGGACATCCGGCCGGCACCGGAGACCGAGGACCGGACGGTCCCGTGGGTGGTCTCGGCCAAGTCGGCCGCCGCCCTCGACGCCCAACTCACCCGCCTGACCGCGGTGGACGCGCCGGTGCTCGACGTCGGCCGCTCTCTACTGTCCCGATCCTCGTTCGCGCACCGCGCGGTGGTGCTGGACGGCGTGGAACTCGCGCGCGGCGAGGCCGGTCGCGGCTCGGTGGCGTTCCTGTTCGCCGGTCAGGGCTCGCAGCGGTTGGGCATGGGCCGCGAGTTGCATGCCCGGTTCCCGGTGTTCGCGTCGGCGTTCGACGAGATCGTGGAGCGTTTTCCCGGGCTGCGCGAGGTCATGTGGGGTTCCGATGCCGAGGAGCTGAACAAGACCGGTTGGGCGCAGCCGGCATTGTTCGCGTTGGAGATCGCGCTCTACCGCCTGGTTGAGTCGTTCGGGGTGCGTCCGGAGTCCGTCGCTGGGCACTCGATCGGTGAGATCGCGGCCGCGCAGGTGGCGGGGGTGTTCTCCCTGGACGATGCGTGCACGCTGGTTGAGGCGCGTGCTCGGTTGATGCAGGCGTTGCCCGAGGGTGGCGCGATGGTGGCCGTACAGGTGCCGGAGAGCGCTCTGCAGCTGACGGCGGGTGTGTCGATCGCGGCGGTGAACGGCCCGGCCAATCTGGTGGTGTCCGGGGTCGAGGTCGAGGTCTTGGCTGTGGTGGGGGACCGCAAGCACAAGCGGTTGCGGGTCTCGCATGCTTTCCACTCGCCGCTCATGGACCCCATGCTCGAGGAGTTCCGGGCGGCGATCGCCGGGATAACGCTCTCCGAACCGACCATCGCCATGACCAGGTCGGTCACCGACCATGAGTACTGGGTGCGGCACGTCCGCGACACCGTCCGGTTCGCCGACGACGTGAACGCGCTCTCCGGCGCCACTTTCCTGGAGATCGGCCCCGACGGGACCCTGAGCGCGCTGGCCGACGGCATCCCCACACTGCGCAAGGACCGCGACGAGGAAATCGCTCTCCTGACCGGGCTCGCCCGGCTGCACGTGTCCGGGGTGGACGTCGACTGGCAGCCGCTGTTCGACGGCGCCCGTCGCGTCGACCTGCCGACCTACGCCTTCCAGCGCGAGACCTACTGGCCGAAGGGCGGCCGCCCGATGGCAGCCGACCCGGCCGACGCGGAGTTCTGGTCGGCCGTCGAGACCCACGACCTCGACGCCCTGGCCGACACCCTCGGACTCGACCCCGACACGGTCGCCGCCATGGTCCCGGCGCTGTCGTCCTGGCGCACCAAGGCCCGCGCGAACTCGGCCACCAGCTCGCTGCGGTACCGCGAGACCTGGACCGAACTGGCCGTCTCACCCGGCACACTGCCCGGTCGCTGGATCGCCGTGGTGCCGCCGGACGCCCCCGAGGCGACCACCCTCGTGGCCGAACTGGGCGTGGACACGGCCACGTCAGCAGACGACCTGGCCGGCTACGATCTCTCTGGCTACGCTGGAATCCTGAACCTGCTCACCGCCGGCCCCGACCCGGTCGTGGCGACCGCCGCGCTGATCCAGTCCCTGCCGGGCGACGCTCCGCTGTGGACGATCACCTGGAACGCCGAGGAGTCACCGGCACAGGCAGCGGTGTGGGGCCTGGTCCGGGTGGCCGCCCTGGAGTCACCCCGCGCGATCGGCGGGCTCGTCGACCTCACCTCCACTGTGGACACCGGACTCCTCGCCGCCGTGCTCGCGGGAACGGACGAGGACCAGGTGGCCCTGCGCGGCGACCAGGTCCTCGGGCGCCGCATCGTCCAGGCCCCGGCCCACGCGGGCCAGACGTGGCAGCCGACGGGAACCGTGCTGGTCACCGGCGGCACCGGTGCCCTGGGCGGCCACGTCGGCCGCTGGCTGGCCGCGAACGGCGCGGACCACGTGGTCCTGGCCAGCCGTCGGGGTCCGGCCGCGCCCGGTGCCGACGAACTGGCCGACGACCTGCGGGAACTGGGCGCGGAGGTCACGGTCGCGGCGGTCGACGCCGCCGACCGCGACGCGCTCGCGGCGCTCCTGGCCGAGCACCCGGTGAGCGCCGTGGTCCACACGGCCGGCATCAACGACGACGGCCTGCTGGCCGACCTCACCCCCGAACGTTTCGCAACGGTTTTCGCGTCCAAGGTGGACGGTGCCCGCAACCTCGACGAGATGACCGGCGACCTGGACGCGTTCGTCCTCTTCGGATCGGTGGCCGGCACGGTCGGCAACCCCGGCCAGGCCAACTACGCGGCCGCCAACGCCGCCCTGGACGCCATCGCCCGTCGCCGCCACACGAAAGGCAAGCCCGCCACCACCATCGCGTGGGGCGCCTGGGCCGGCGCCGGCATGGGCGCGGACGTCGGCGACCGGGTCCGCCGAGCGGGCATGGGAATGCTCGCCCCGACGGTCGCGCTCACCGCCATGGCACAGGCGGTCGCGGAACCCGCGGCCACCGTCATGATCGCCGACCTCACGCTCGACCGGTGGCTCACCGCCATGCTCGGCGCCCGACCGAACAAGCTCCTCACGGATCTGCCCGGCGCGGCAGATCTTGTGCGCCGCAACGACGACGGCCTGCGGAACCGCCTGCTCGACGCACCAGAACACCGGCGCGCCGGCATGGTGCTCGACCTCGTCCGCGGCGGCGCCGCCGGCGTACTCGGCCACTCCGGCCCGGCCGCCATCGGCGTCGACACGGCGTTCCGCGAGCTGGGTTTCGACTCGCTCACCGGCGTGGAACTGCGCAACCTCCTCGGCGAGGTCACCGGGTTGTCCCTGCCGGCCAGCCTCGTCTTCGACTTCCCGAACGCCCAGGTGCTGGCCGACCACCTCCTCGACCAGGTGCTCGGCGAGGCCGGCGCGGCGATCGAGGCGCACACCCGGATCAGCACCGACGAGCCGCTCGCGATCGTCGGCCTGTCCTGCCGGTTCCCCGGCGACGCCAACACTCCCGAGGACTTCTGGCGCCTGCTGGTCGACGGCGGCGACGGCATCGGCGGCTTCCCGGCCGACCGGGGCTGGGACCTCGACGGCCTGTTCGGCAGCGGCCACACCAGCAGCGACACCCGCGAAGGTGGCTTCCTGGCCGACGCCGCCTCGTTCGACGCCGGCTTCTTCGGCGTCTCCCCGCGCGAGGCCACGGCCATGGATCCGCAGCAGCGGCTGCTGCTCGAAGTCACCTGGGAGGCACTGGAACGGGCGGGCATCGCGCCGAAGTCGTTGCGGGGCAGCCGGTCCGGCGTGTTCATGGGCACGAACGGCCAGGACTACGCGAACCTCGTGACCGCCGCGAACACCGACCTCGGCGGGCACGCGGCCACCGGCATCTCGGCGAGCGTCCTGTCCGGCCGACTGTCCTATGTGTTCGGTCTGGAAGGACCGGCCATGACCGTGGACACGGCATGCTCGTCGTCACTGGTCGCGCTGCACCTGGCCGGTCAGGCGCTGCGCCAGGGGGAGTGCGACCTCGCCCTCGTCGGCGGCGTGACGATCATGGCCACCCCCAACAACTTCATCGAGTTCTCCCGCCAGGGCGGCATGGCCACCGACGGCCGTTGCAAGGCCTTCGCCGAAGCGGCCGACGGCACCAACTGGGGTGAGGGCGCCGGCGTCCTGGTCGTCATGCGACTGTCCGACGCACGTCGCGCCGGACACGACGTGCTGGCCGTGGTCCGTGGGTCGGCCGTCAACCAGGACGGCGCGTCCAACGGGCTCACCGCGCCGAACGGCCCCTCACAGCAGCGGGTGATCCGCGCCGCGCTGGCCGGCGCCGGACTGTCCACATCGGACGTCGACGTGGTGGAGGCGCACGGCACCGGCACCACCCTTGGCGATCCGATCGAGGCACAGGCGCTGCTCGCCACGTACGGGCAGGACCGTGAGACGCCGCTGTACCTGGGGTCGGTCAAGTCGAACATCGGCCACACCCAGGCGGCCGCCGGCGTCGCGGGCATCATCAAGATGGTGCTCGCCATGCGGGCCGGTGTCCTGCCGCGCACGTTGCACGTCGACCAGCCGTCGTCCCACGTGGACTGGACGGCCGGGAACATCGCGCTGCTCACGGAGAACCTGCCGTGGGACGGTCCGCTGCGCGCCGGCGTGTCCTCGTTCGGCGTCAGCGGCACCAACGCCCACGTGGTCATCGAGTCCGGCGACCCCGCGCCGGTGGTCGAGACCGCGCAGCCGGCCGGGCTCACCCCGTGGGTCCTGTCCGGACGGACGCCGGCCGCGCTCGCGGCCAACGCCGCGAACCTGGCCGGACTCGAGGACAACGCGGGGATCGCCGCCGCACTCGCGACCCGGTCCACTTTCGAGCACCGCGCGGTCGTGCTCGGTGACGACCTCGCGGCCGCCACCGCCGCGCTCGCCGCCGGCAGCCCGCACCCGGCGGTGGTCGACGGGCTCGCCGACGTCACCGGCGACACGGTGTTCGTCTTCCCCGGCCAGGGCTCGCAGTGGGTCGGCATGGGTGCCGCGTTGCTGGACGGGTCGCCGGTGTTCGCCGCCCGCATCGCCGAGTGCGCGGCCGCCCTCGCCCCACACCTCGACTGGTCGCTGGTCGACGTCCTGCGTGGCGACGCGCCCCTGGACCGGGTCGACGTGGTGCAGCCTGCGTCGTGGGCGGTGATGGTGTCGCTCGCCGCCGTCTGGCAGGCGCACGGTGTCGTCCCGGCCGCGGTGGTCGGCCACTCCCAGGGTGAGATCGCGGCGGCCGTCGTCTCGGGTGCACTGTCCATCGAGGACGGTGCGTTGGTGGTCGCGCGACGCAGCCAGGCGATCCACGCGGAACTCGCCGGCCGCGGCGGCATGGTGTCACTCGGCATCTCCGCCGTCGACGTGGCCGAGTACCTGACCGACCGGGTCTCGCTCGCCGCGGTGAACGGGCCGCGGTCGGTCGTGGTGTCCGGCGACCCGGACGCGCTCGCCGAGCTGTCCGCCCGCGTGGCGGAAACCGGCGCCCGCGTCAAGGCCGTGGCCGTGGACTACGCCTCGCACTCCGCGCATGTCGAGGCCCTGCACGACATCCTGCGCCACGCGCTCGCCCCGGTGGCACCGCGCCGCCCGGACGTCCCGTTCTTCTCCACGGTCACCGGCGAGTGGATCGACACCCCGGTCTTCGACGCCGCCTACTGGTACGAGAACCTGCGCCGCACGGTCGGTTTCCACGGCGCGGTCAGCGAACTCGCCGAGCGTGGCTACCGGGCGTTCGTCGAGGTGAGCGCGCATCCGGTGCTGACGCTCGCGATCGCGGACACCGTGGCGTCGACCGGTGAGCCGACGGTCGTGGCCGGCACCCTGCGCCGCGACGACGGCGGCCTGAACCGGTTCGCCACCTCGCTGGCCGAGGTGTTCGTGCGCGGCGTGGCCGCCGACTGGCGCTCCCTCGTCGGTGACGCTCGCCCGGTTCCGTTGCCCACCTACGCCTTCCAGCGCGAGCGGTTCTGGCTCGACCTGCCGGCCGCACCGACGCACACCGACCCGGCCGACGCCGAGTTCTGGTCCGCTGTGGAGCGTGCCGACCTGCCGGCGCTCACCGCGAGCCTGCACGTCGACACCGAGTCCCTGGCAGCCGTCCTGCCGGCGCTGGCCGACTGGCGCCGCACCCGGACCGAACGGGCCACTGTGGACGGCTGGCGCTACCGCGTCGCCTGGCGGCCGACCTCGCCGCAGGGCACCCCGACCGGTCGCTGGCTCCTCCTGCACACGGGCGCGGCGCCGGCCGACCTCCTGGCCGCGTTGCCCGACGCCGATCCCGTCCACCTCGACGAGTCCTGCGTGGACAGCGAGGTGCTCGCCGCGCGGCTCGCCGAGGCGGGCGAGGCTGACGGCATCCTGTCCGCGCTCGCGTTCGCCGAGGAACACGGAGAGCGTTTTCCGGCTCTGTCGCTCGGTTTCGCGCTGACCGTCGCCCTCATCCAGTCCGGTGTGGACATGCCCGTGTGGTTCGCCACCCGAGGCGCGGTCGCCACCGGTGCGGCCGACGAGGTCCCCAACCCCACCCAGGCCCAGGTCCACGGCGTGGCCTGGACCGCCGCACTCGAACACCCCCGCCGCGTCGGCGGTGTGGTCGACCTGCCTGACGTGCTCGACGAGGCCGGTGCACGCCGTCTCAACGCCGTGCTGGCCGGAGGCACCGAGGACCAGGTGGCCATCCGGGACTCCGGGGTGTACGCCCGTCGCATCGTGCGGGCGCGCGGCGCGGAGGCCCCGGCCGGCACCTGGCGACCCACTGGGACCGTGCTGGTCACCGGCGGTACCGGCGCCATCGGCCCGGATCTCGTGCGCTGGCTGGGTTCCGTCGGTGCCGAGGACGTGGTGCTCACCAGCCGCTCCGGCGACCAGGAGATCGAGGGCGCCGAGGTGGTGGCCTGCGACGTCACCGATCGCGCCGCCCTCGCCGCGCTGCTCGACTCGCTGACCGCCGCCGGCCGGGTCGTGCGGACGGTCGTGCACGCGGCCGCCGTGATCCGCATCGGCCCGATCGCGGAGACCTCGCTCGACGAGTTCTCCCACGTGATCGCCGCGAAGGTGCTCGGCGCCCGCAACCTCGACGAGCTGCTCGGCGACCAGCTCGACACGTTCGTCCTGTACTCGTCGATCACCGGCATGTGGGGCAGCGGCAGCCACGGCGCGTACGGCGCGGCCAACGCCTACCTGGGTGCGCTCGCCGCCGCCCGCCGCGCCCGCGGGCAGCACGCGTTGTCGCTGCACTGGGGCAAATGGCCGGACGACGAGCGGATCGGAGAGCGCGATCCCTACGGTGTCATCCGAAGCGGTCTCGTCTACCTGGACCCCGAACTGGCGATGACCGGGCTCGGTCGCGCGCTCGACGACAACGACACGGCGATCGCGGTCACCGACGTCGACTGGTCCCGCTACTACCCGGTCTTCAGCGCGGTCCGCGAAACCACGCTGTTCGACGAGCTGCCCGAGGTCCGTGAACTGCGGGCCGCCGCGCCTGAGGTGTCCACAACGGACAACGCGCTCGCCGCCAAGCTGCGGTCCCAGCCGCCGGCCGAGCAGAAGCGCCTCCTGCTGGAACTGGTTCGCGCCGAGGCCGCGGCCGTGCTCGGCCACGCCTCCGGAGACGCGCTGCCCGAGCGGCGCGCGTTCCGTGAGGTCGGGTTCGACTCGGTGTCCGCTGTGGACCTGCGCAACCGGCTCACCCGCGCGACCGGCCTGTCGTTGCCGGCCACCATGGTGTTCGACCACCCGACCCCCGTCGCGCTGGCCACCTTCCTGGCCACGGAACTGGGCACGGCGGGCGGCAACACCACGACCACCACGACCGTGACAGCGAACAGTCAGAACGACACCGACGAGCCGATCGCCATCGTCGGCATGGCCTGCCGCTACCCCGGCGGGGTCGGCTCACCCGAGGACCTCTGGCGGCTCGTGCTCGCCGGCACTGATGCCACCTCCGAGTTCCCGGCCGACCGCGGCTGGGACACCGAGACCGCCTACGACCCCGACCCCGACGCGCCGGGCCGCACGTACTCCGTGCGCGGCGGCTTCCTGCGCGACGCGGCCGAGTTCGACGCCGAGTTCTTCGGGATCTCCCCGCGCGAGGCCCTGGCCATGGACCCGCAGCAGCGGCTGCTCCTCGAAACCGCCTGGGAGGCCGTCGAACGCGCGGGCATCGACCCGGAGTCGTTGCGCGGCAGCCGAACCGGGTCGTTCTTCGGCGCGAGCGACCAGGGTTACGGCAACGCGGGGGGCATCGAGGGCGCCGAGGCGTACCTCATGACCGGCTCGTCGGCCAGTGTCCTTTCCGGACGGGTCGCCTACCTGCTCGGGCTGGAGGGCCCGGCGGTCACGCTCGACACCGCGTGCTCGTCGTCGCTCGTGGCGCTGCACCTGGCCGCCGCGTCGGTGCGGAAGGGCGAGACTGATCTGGCGCTCGCCGGTGGTGTGGCGGTGATGAGCAGCCTCGCGCCGTTCGTCGGGTTCAGCCGCCAGCGCGCGTTGTCACCGGACGGCCGGACGAAGGCGTTCGCCGAGGCGGCCGACGGCATGACCCTCGCCGAGGGCGCGGGTGTGGTGCTGGTGGAGCGGCTGTCCGAGGCCCGTCGACTGGGGCACCCGGTGCTCGCGGTCGTGCGCGGCTCGGCCATCAACTCCGACGGCGCGTCCAACGGTCTCACCGCCCCGAACGGACCGTCGCAGCAACGCGTCATCCGCGCGGCGCTCGCCACCGCCGGTCTGTCCACTCAGGATGTGGACGTGGTGGAGGCGCACGGCACCGCCACCCCGCTGGGTGACCCGATCGAAGCACAGGCCCTGCTCGCCACCTACGGCCAGGACCGCGCGACACCGCTGCTCGTCGGCTCGGTGAAGTCGAACCTCGGGCACACACAGGCCGCGGCCGGCGTGGCCGGGGTCATCAAGATGGTGCTCTCCCTGCGTCACGGGGTGCTGCCGCAGACCCTGCACGTGGACCGGCCGTCGTCCCATGTGGACTGGACGGCCGGGTCGGTGGAACTGCTGACCGAAGCCCGTGAGTGGCCCGCGGCCGACCGGCCGCTGCGTGCCGGGGTGTCGTCGTTCGGTATCAGCGGCACGAACGCCCATGTGATCATCGAGCAGGCGCCCGAAGAGCCGGTGGAAGCGGCCGAGTCCGACGGAGTCGTGCCCGTCCTGCTGTCGGCCAAGTCCGAGCAGGGCCTGCGCGACGCGGCCGGGCAACTCCTGACGTCGGAAACCGCTCTCCTGGACCTCGCGTACTCGACCGCGCTCGGCCGGTCCGGGCTCGACCACGGTGCCGCCGTCATCGCGGCCGATCGTGACGAGTTGGTGCGTGGGCTGACCGCGGTGCGCGACGGCGTTCCGGCTGCCGGCGTGGTGCGTGGCGGACCGGACCGCTCCGGCGGGTTCGCCATGCTGTTCACCGGGCAGGGCGCCCAGCGTGTGGGCATGGGTCGCGAGCTGCACGCCCGCTACCCGGCGTTCGCCGCCGCCTTCGACGAGATCGTGGAGCGCTTTCCCGGGCTGCGTGAGGTGATGTGGGGTGACGATACCGACTCACTGAACCGGACCGGATGGACCCAGCCCGCGCTGTTCGCCATCGAGGTCGCGCTCTTCCGGCTGGTCGAGTCGTGGGGGATCGTGCCCGACTACGTGGCCGGCCACTCCATCGGCGAACTGGCCGCCGCGCACGTGGCGGGGGTGTTCTCCCTCGATGACGCCTGCCGCCTGGTCGACGCGCGCGCCCGGCTCATGCAGGCCCTGCCCGAAGGCGGCGCCATGGTCGCCGTGCAGTGTTCGGAGAACGCTCTCCAACTCACCGACGGCGTCGCCATCGCCGCCGTCAACGGGCCGTCGTCCGTGGTGCTCGCGGGCATCGAGGCCGAGGTGATGGCCGCGGTCGGCGACCGCAAGCACAAGCGGTTGCGCGTCTCGCACGCGTTCCACTCGCCGCTCATGGACCCCATGCTCGACGAGTTCCGCGAGATCGCCGCGACCATCGACTACCACGCCCCGTCGATCGCGCTCGTGTCCGGCACGGTCACGGCCGACGAGATCCGCACCCCCGACTACTGGACGGACCACGTCCGCCGCACCGTTCGGTTCGCCGACAGCGTGACCACCCTCTCCGCGCTGGGCATCCGCCGGTTCCTCGAGTTGGGACCGGACAGCGTCCTGACCGGCATGGCGGCCGAGTCGCTCACCGACGAGGCGCTGATCCCGGCGCTGATCCCGGCGCTGCGGGCCGATCGGTCGGAGGTCGAGACCCTGACCGCCGCGGTCGCCGGCCTGCACGTCGCCGGGACCACTGTGGACTGGCGCGCGTTCTTCGTCGGCACCGGCGCCCGCACGGTCGACGTGCCCACCTATCCGTTCCAGCGTCAGCGGTTCTGGCCGGCCCCGCCCGTTCAGGCGGCCGACAACTGGCGGCACCGCGCGGTCTGGCAGCCGGTGTCGCTCGCACCGGCCGAACCGACCGGCACCTGGCTGGTGCTCACCCCGCCCGGCGACCACGCCTGGGCGTCCGCGCTGCCCAACTCTGTGCGGCTCTCCGTCGCCGACACCGATCGGAAAACGCTCTCCGAACGGCTGCGTGAGGTCGGCGACATCACCGGCGTCGTGTCCCTGCTGGCCTTCGCCGAGGACGGGCTCGCGCTCACCCTGACCGCCGTGCAGGCGCTGGGGGACGCCGGGATCGGCGCGCCACTGTGGTGCCTCACATCCGGTGACCCGGCGCAGGCCACCGTCTGGGGCCTCGGTCGGGTCGCGGCACTGGAGCACCCGGACCGTTGGGGCGGCCTGGTCGAGGTGCCGGCCGAGCCCGACGCTGAGTCGGTCGCCCGCCTGCACGCCGCGCTCGCCGGTGACGAGGACCAGGTGGCCATCCGCGCCACCGGCGTCGTCGCTCGCCGGCTCGTCCGCGGCGGCACCCCGGGCACCGCCACCCCGTACACCCCGCGCGGCACGGTGCTCGTCACCGGCGGCACCGGTGGTCTCGGCCGGCACGTGGCCCGCTGGCTCGCCGGGCTCGGCGCCGAGCACCTGGTGCTCGCGTCCCGCACGGCGCCGGCCGCCGAGGGCATCAACGAGTTCGCGGCCGAACTCGCGGCAGGCGGCACCGAGGTCACCGTGGCCGCGTGTGACGTTGCGGACCGGAAAGCGCTCTCCGACCTACTGGCCGCCCACCCGGTCACGGCCGTCTTCCACGCGGCCGGGGTCATCGCCGACGGTGTGCTCGACGCGCTCACCCCGGCCGACCTCGACACCGTCCTGCGGGCCAAGGCCACGGCCGCCGCCAACCTGCACGAGCTGACGGGCGACCTCGACGCGTTCGTCCTGTTCTCCTCGACCGCCGGCTTCATCGGCGCCGCCGGGCAGGCCAACTACGCGGCCGCCAACGCCTACCTCGACGCGCTCGCCGAACACCGGGTCGCCACCGGGAAACCCGCGACGTCCGTCGCCTGGGGACCGTGGGCGCAGGGCGGGCTGGCCGACACGGAGGACGTGGTGGCGCGCGTGCGTCGCGGCGGTTTCACACCCATGGCAACGGAACGGGCGCTCGACGCGCTCGCACACGCGGTCGCCCACGCCGACCCGGTGACCGCCGTGGCCGACGTCGACTGGGCGCGGTACGCGAGTGTCCACGGCGCACTGCGGCCGTTGCCGCTGCTGTCCGACCTCCCCGAGGTCCGCGCCATTCGACCGACCGCTCCCGCCGCCGCGCAGAACTCCCGCGACGTCCTCGAGTTGGTTCGCGCGCAGGTGGCGGCCGTGCTCGGTCACCCGGACCCGTCGGCCATCGACCCCGGAAAGGCTTTCCGGGACCTGGGCTTCGACTCACTGACCACTTTGGAGCTACGGAACGCGCTCTCCGCCGCCACCGGGCAGTCCCTGCCGGCCTCGCTCGTCTACGACTACCCGACCCCGCGAGCGCTGGCCGAACACCTGATCGGCGGCTCCACAGTGGACGCCACGGTCGTGGTCGCCTCGACCGACGAGCCCATCGCGATCGTCGGCATCGGCTGCCGCTTCCCCGGCGGGGTCACCTCGCCCGAGGACCTGTGGCGACTGCTGGTCGACGGCCAGGACGGCATCTCCGGCTTCCCCGACGACCGCGGCTGGGACCTCGCGGGTCTCGCGGCCGGCGGGTCGATCACCCGCGAGGGCGGCTTCCTGGCCGACGTCGCGGACTTCGACGCCGAGTTCTTCGGCATCTCCCCGCGTGAGGCGCTGGCCATGGACCCGCAGCAGCGGCTCCTGCTGGAGACCACGTGGGAGGCCCTCGAGCGCGCCGGCATCGACGCGAACACGTTGCGCGGCAGCCGGACCGGCGTGTTCGTCGGCACGAACGGCCAGGACTACGCGAGCATCGTGCGCAGCGAGGGCGCCGAGGTGGCCGGCTACATCGCCACCGGCACCACCGCGAGTGTCCTTTCCGGACGGGTGTCCTACGCGCTCGGTCTGGAGGGCCCGGCGGTCACGGTGGACACCGCGTGCTCGGCGTCGCTCGTGGCCATGCACTGGGGCATGCGGGCGTTGCGGGCGGGGGAGACCTCGCTCGTGCTGGCCGGCGGTGTGTCGGTGATGTCCTCTCCGGACGCGTTCGTCGAGTTCTCCACCCAGGGCGGGCTCGCGCCCGACGGCCGCTGCAAGGCGTTCGCCGCCGGGGCCGACGGCACCAGTTGGAGCGAGGGCGTGGGCGTCCTCGTGCTGGAGCGGCTGTCCGACGCCGTGGCGAACGGGCACGAGGTCCTGGCGGTGCTGCGTGGCTCGGCCGTCAACTCCGACGGCGCGTCGAACGGCCTGACCGCGCCGAACGGCCCGTCGCAGCAGCGGGTCATCCGCGCCGCGCTGGCCGATGCCGGACTGTCCACATCGGACGTCGACGTGGTGGAGGCACACGGAACGGGTACCACGCTGGGTGACCCGATCGAGGCGCACGCGTTGCTCGCGACGTTCGGGGAGCGGGAGCAGCCGCTGCTGCTCGGCTCCATCAAGTCGAACCTGGGTCACACGCAGGCGGCCGCCGGTGCGGCCGGGGTCATCAAGATGGTCCTCGCCATGCGCAACGGTCTGCTGCCGCCGACCCTGCACGTGGACGCGCCTTCGCCGCACGTCGACTGGTCGGGCGGGTCGATCGACCTGCTGACCGAGCCGACCGGCTGGCCGGCGACGGGCCGGCCGATGCGCGCGGGCGTCTCGGCGTTCGGCGTGAGCGGCACCAACGCACACGTGATCGTCGAGCAGGCGCCGCCGGTCGCGGTGGATGCGCCCGAGGTGCGGATCACGCCGGGTGTCGTGCCGTGGCCGGTGTCCGCCCGGTCTCGGGGAGCGCTCTCCGAGCAGGTGGAGCGGCTCACGACCACCGACCTGAACCCCCTCGATGTGGGCTACACGCTGACCACCGCGCGGGCCGACCAGCCGTACCGGGCGGTCCTGTTGGCGTCGGATGCCGGAGTCCGCGAGGTCGCGACCGGGATGGTGGCCGGTGAGCCCGGCCGGCTGGCGTTCCTGTTCGCCGGCCAGGGATCGCAGCGTCTGGGCATGGGCCGCGAGCTGTACGCGCGATTCCCGGCGTTCGCGGAGGCGTTCGACGACATCGTCGACCGGTTCCCCGGACTCCGGAACGTGGTGTGGGGCGACGACGCCGAGGAGTTGCACAAGACCGGTTGGGCGCAGCCGGCGCTGTTCGCGCTGGAAGTCGCCCTGTTCCGGCTGGTCGAGTCGCTCGGTGTCCGGCCGGACTTCGTGGTGGGCCATTCGATCGGTGAGATCGCCGCCGCGCACGTGGCCGGGGTGCTGTCGATCGAGGACGCGTGCACGCTCGTGGCGGCGCGGGCGCGGTTGATGCAGGCTCTGCCCATTGGTGGGGCGATGATCGCCATTCGCTCCGCGGATGTGCCATTGACCGGCGGTGTGTCCATTGCCGCGGTCAACGCGCCGGACAACGTGGTGTTGTCCGGTGTTGAGGCCGAGGTCTTGGCCGCGGTCGGGGACCGGGAGCACCAGCGCTTGCGGGTCTCCCATGCGTTCCACTCGCCGTTGATGGACCCGATGCTCGACGACTTCCGGGAAGCCATCGCCGGGATAACGCTCTCCGAACCGACCATTCCCATGGCCAAGGACGTCACCACCCACGACTACTGGGTCAACCACGTCCGCGACACCGTCCGCTTCGCCGACGATGTGGCCGCCACCGGAGCCACCCGCTTCCTGGAGATCGGCCCGGACGCCACCCTGTCCGCGCTGACCGACGGCATCCCGCTGCTGCGCAAGAACCGCGACGAGGAGACCACGGTCGTCTCCGCGCTCGGCGCCCTCCACACGGCCGGCGTCGAGGTCGACCTGGCCGCGCTCTTCGACGGCACCGGCGCCCGCCGCGTCGACCTGCCCACCTACCCGTTCCAGCGCACCCGCTACTGGCCCAGGAACCCGGTCACCGCCGGCGCGCCGACGGTCGACGACTGGCGCTACCGGGCCGACTGGGTCCCGATCACGCCCACCGCCAGGCCCGGGGGCCGCTGGCTCGTGCTCGCCGCCGCCGACTCGCCCGACACCGACGCGGTGGCCGAGGCCTTCGGTGCGGACGTCATCACGGTGGTCGACCCGACCGCCGACGCGGGCGAGCTGGTGGTCGACCTCGTGCTGGCCACCAGCGGGGGCGGCGACCTCGCCGGCGTGATCTCCCTGCTCGCGCTCGGCGAAGGTGTCCCGCCGCGCCTCGCGTGGCCTGGCGAGTTGATCACCGTGCTCATCGCGGCCGGCGTCCCCGCGCCACTCTGGTGCATCACTCGGAAAGCGCTCTCCGTACCGGAGCAGGCGGCGCTCTGGGGCGCCGGCCGCGTCACGGCCGTCGAGTACCCGACCCGCTGGGGCGGGCTGGTCGACCTGGCCGACGGGTCCGATGTGGACGCTCTGGTGGCCGTGCTGTCCGACGGCTCCGAGGACCAGGTGGCCCTGCGCGCCGACGGCGTCCACGGCCGCCGCCTGGTCCGCGCCGAAGCGGGCGAGCCGTGGCAGCCGGCCGGCACCGTGCTGGTCGTCGGTTCGGCCGGGGCCATGGGTGCCGCGACCGAGCGCTGGCTGCTCGACAACGGCGCGGAGAACGTGATCACCTGCGCCGCGTCCGATGTCGAGGCGATCAGCACCGAGGTCAGCGCGGTCGTCCTGGTCGACGCCGAAGTGACCGGCACCCCGGAACTCGGCGACCTGGTGACCGAGGTGCTCGCCACGGCCGGCTCGGTGGCCGACGCGGTCGCCGGACAGGACCTCGACGCGTTCGTCCTCTTCGGATCCCTCGCCGGGTTCTGCGGGCTGCGCGGCCAGGCCCCGTCGGCCGCCGCGAGCGCCGCGCTCGAGGCGTTCGCCACCGCCCGGCACGCCAACGGGTTGCCGGCGCTGGCCGTGTCGTGGGGTGCCTGGGCCGACGTGACGCCCGCCGAAGCCGGCAACCACGAGAACCACCTGCGACTGTCCGGCCTGCCGGCCATGGATCCCCGCCGGTCGCTCGCCGCGCTGCCGGCCGCGACCGGTCCGTCGGTCGCGATCGTCGACGTCGCCTGGGACCGGTTCGCCCCCGCACACACCGCAGGCCGGTCGAGTCGGCTGTTCGACCAACTGCCCGAGGCGCTCGCCGCGATCCGCGACGCCGAGCAGGCCGACCCCGGTGGCACCACGAACGGACTGCGCACCGAACTGGCCGCGCTGCCGGCGGGTGCCCGCACCGATCGCGTGCTCACCCTCGTTCGCGAGACGGTCGCGACCGTTCTCGGGCACGCCGGGGCCGCCGCCATCGAACCCGCCTGGCCGTTCAAGGAACTGGGTTTCGACTCACTGTCCTCACTGGATCTGCGCCGCCAGCTCACGGCACGCACGGGTCTCGACCTGACCTCCACGCTCGTGTTCGACTACCCGACCCCCGCCGCGCTCGCCGAGCACCTGCTCACCGAGCTGACCGGCGACGGCGCGGAGGAGCACGCCGGCCCGGCCACCGCGGCCGATGACGACGACCCCGTGGTCATCGTCGGCATGGCCTGCCGCTACCCCGGCGGGATCTCCTCACCCGAGGACCTGTGGCGGCTGGTGGTCGACGGCGGCGACGCCACCGGCGACCTGCCGGCCGACCGCGGCTGGGACCTCGACGGCCTGCGTGACGGCGACGAACGCGGTCAGGGCGCCAGCATCGCGCGGCGCGGCGGGTTCCTGCCCGGCGCCGCCGAGTTCGACGCCGGCCACTTCGCCATCTCGCCGGCCGAGGCCATGGTCATGGACCCGCAGCAGCGGCTCACCCTGGAAGTCACCTGGGAGGCCCTCGAACGCGCCGGCATCGATCCGGAATCCGTGGACGGCAAGGACATCGGCGTGTTCGTCGGCGGCGGCACCGGCGACTACCGCCCGCCCATCGGCGACACCGGCGGCTACTGGCAGACCGCCCAGTCCGGCAGTCTGCTGTCCGGCCGCGTGGCGTACGTGTTCGGCCTGCACGGCCCGACCGTCACTGTGGACACCGCATGCTCGTCGTCGCTGGTCGCACTGCACCTGGCGGCACAGGCCGTCCGGTCCGGCGAGTGCACGGCCGCGCTCGCCGGCGGCGTGACCGTCATGTCCACCCCGGCCGTGTTCATCGAGTTCGGTGGACTCGGCGCGCTGTCGCCGGACGGGCGCTGCAAGGCGTTCGCCGACTCGGCCGACGGCACCGGCTGGTCCGAGGGCGTGGGCATGCTCGTGGTCGAACGCCTGTCGACCGCCCGCGCGGCCGGACACCAGGTCCTGGCCGTCGTGCGCGGCTCGGCCATCAACTCCGACGGCTTCTCCAACGGCCTCACCGCACCCAGCGGTCCCGCGCAGCGCAAGGTGATCCGCCGCGCGCTCGCTGTCTCCGGACTGTCCACACACGACATCGACGCGGTCGAGGCACACGGCACCGGCACCACGCTCGGCGACCCGATCGAGGCGGGTGCGCTGCTCGGCACCTACGGCCGCGACCGGGAAACCCCTCTCCTGCTGGGTTCGGTGAAGTCCAACATCGGGCACACCCAGTCGGCCGCCGGGGTGGCCGGCGTGATCAAGATGGTGTCCGCCATGCGGCACGGGTTACTGCCGCGCACCCTGCACGTCGACAAGCCGTCGTCGCATGTGGACTGGTCGACCGGCACGATCGAGCTGGTCACCGAGAACACTCCCTGGCCAGCCGTGGATCGCGCGCGCCGCGCGGCGGTCTCCTCGTTCGGTGCGAGCGGCACCAACGCCCACGTGATCCTGGAAGCCGCCCCGGCCGCCGAGACCGCTGAGCCGGAGGTCACCCGGACACCCGGTGTCGTGCCGGTGCTCGTGTCGGCCCGCACCCAGGCCGGCGTCCGGGAGCAGGCCGCGCGCCTGCTCGACGTGGACGGCGATCTGGTGGACGTCGCCGCCGCGGCCGCCACCACCCGGGCCACGCTCGACGTCCGCGCCGCCGTGCTCGCCACCTCCCACGACGACCTGGTCACCGGGCTGACCGCGCTGGCCGCTGGAGAACGCTCTCCGAACCTCGTGCTCGATGAGGCACCCCGGACCAGCCCGCTGTGCCTGCTGTTCTCCGGCCAGGGCTCGCAGCGCCTCGGGATGGGCCGTGAGCTGCACGCCCGGTTCCCGGTGTTCGCCTCGGCCTTCGACGACATCGTGGAGCGCTTTCCCGGTCTGCGCGAGGTCATGTGGGGCTCCGATGCCGAGGAGCTGAACAGGACCGGCTGGGCGCAGCCCGCACTGTTCGCCTTCGAGGTCGCGCTGTTCCGGCTGGTCGAGTCGTTCGGGGTGCGCCCTGACCTCGTGGTCGGGCATTCGATCGGGGAGATCGCGGCCGCGCATGTGGCGGGCGTGTTCTCCCTCGACGACGCGTGCACGCTGGTCGAGGCCCGCGCCCGGTTGATGCAGGCGTTGCCCGAGGGTGGCGCGATGGTGGCCGTGCAGTGTTCGGAGAACGCTCTCCAACTGACCGACGGGGTGTCGGTCGCGGCGGTCAACGGGGCGGACTCGGTGGTCATCGCGGGTGTCGAGGCCGAGGTCCTGGCTGTGGTGGGCGACCACAAGCACAAGCGTTTGCGCGTGTCGCACGCGTTCCACTCGCCGTTGATGGACCCCATGCTCGACGACTTCCGGGTGGCACTCGCCGGGATAACGCTCTCCGAGCCGGTCCTCCGGATGGCCAAGCCGGTCACCGAACCCGAGTACTGGGTGACCCACGTCCGCGACACCGTCCGGTTCGCCGACGACGTCGCGGAGTTCACCGGCACTTTCCTGGAGATCGGTCCCGACGCGACGCTGTCCGCGCTCACCGGCGGCATTCCCACGCTGCGCAGGGACCGCGACGAGGAGACCACGCTGGTCACCGCGCTCGCCACCGCCCACACCCGTGGGGTGGCCGTGGACTGGGCGGCGTTCTTCGCCGGCACCGGCGCCCGGCCGATCGACCTGCCGACCTACGCCTTCCAGCACCGCCGGTACTGGCCGGAGCAGGTCGCGGTCCAGGCCACGGGTGGCGACTTCTGGCACACGGTGTCCGATGAGGACTTCGCCGGCCTGGAGTCCGCGCTCGACGTCGACGGTGACGCGCTCGCCAAGGTGCTGCCGGCGTTGTCGGACTGGCGCCGCCGCCGCGCCGACGAGACCACTGTGGACAGCTGGCGGTACCGCGCCGGCTGGCGACCTGTGGACACTCCAACAGGTCCCACTGGCACCTGGGCCGTGGTGGTGCCCGAGGACGGTCCGCCGGAGGAGTGGACGGCCGCCGTGACGGCCGCGCTCGGCGCCGTTCAGGTGATCCTGCCCGCGGCCGACCGGCACGCCACGGCCGACATGCTCCGCGCGGCCAGCACTCGCCTCGCCGGCTGCACGGGTGTCCTCGCGCTGCCCGGCACCGGGTCGGCCCGCGACCACGCCGCCCGCACCACCACCCTGCTGCAGGCGCTCGGCGACGCCGGGTTGGCCGCACCGCTGTGGTGCGCCACCCGCGGCGCCATGACGGTCGGCAGCGAGACCCCGGCCGACCCGACGCAGGCGGCCATCCACGGCCTGGGCACGGTGGCGGCACTCGAGTACCCGGATCGCTGGGGCGGGCTGGTCGACCTGCCGGAGACCCTCGACGCCCGCTCGGCCGCGGGAATACCCGCACTGAGCCGGATCGACGAGAACCACGTGGCCATCCGCCCGACGGCCGTCTATGCCCGACGGCTCACCCCGGCCCCCGCACCTGCCGACCGTCCCACGTGGACACCGCGCGGCACCGTGCTGATCACCGGTGGTTCCGGGGCGCTCGCCGGACATGTGGCTCGCGCTCTCGCGAAGGCCGGCGCCGGCCACCTGGTGCTCGCCAGCCGCAGCGGCACCGCTTCGGTCGAGTTGGACGGGGTGCGTGTCACGCCGGTCGCGTGCGACGTGGCCGACCGCGACCAACTGACCGCGCTGCTCGCCGAACACCCGCCGACCGCCGTGATCCACACGGCCGGCGTCCTCGACGACGGTGTGCTCGACCGGCTCACCCCAGACCGGTTCGACGACGTGTTCCGCGCGAAGGTCGATTCGGCGCTGCTGCTCGACGAGCTGGCCGGCGATCTGGACGCGTTCGTGTTGTTCTCCTCGGCCACCGCCACCATGGGCAACCCCGGCCAGGCCGGCTACGCGGCGGCGAACGCCGTGCTCGACGCCCTCGCCGAACGGCGCCGGGCCCAGGGCAAGGTGGCGACCTCGATCGGTTGGGGCGCCTGGGACGGCGGCGGCATGGCCGGCGACACTCGTGCGGTCGAGGCGGCCAAGCGCGCCGGGATCGCTTTCATGGACCCGGTTCTCGCTTGCGCCGCACTCCTCGCGCTGGCGGCCGAGTCGACAGCGACCGCCCTGGTCGCCGCGCTCGCCTCGGCGGACGGACCGGCCGGCCGCGCACCCGCGCTGTTGCGTGACCTGCCCGGCGCGACCGACGCGCCGGTCGAGGACCTGCCGGCACCGGACGAGTTCCGCGACCGCGTGCTCGCCGCACCGGGAACCGCGCGGCTGGAACTGTTGCTGGACCTGGTACGTGAGCGGTCGGCCCGGGTGCTGGGCCAGCCGGACGTGTCCGAAGTGGGCCCGGACCGGCCGTTCCGCGACCTCGGGTTCGACTCACTGGCCACTGTGGAGCTGCGCAACCAGCTCTCGGCAGTGACGGGTTTGACCCTCGCGTCGACCCTCGTGTTCGACCACCCGACCCCGGCCGACCTCGCCGAGCACCTGCTGACCGAACTGCTGGGCGATCACACCGACGGGGCTCCGGCCGACGACGAGACCGCCATTCGCGCGGCGCTCGCCACCGTCCCCTTGAGCCGGTTGCGGGACCTCGGGGTGCTCGATCAGCTGCTGGGCCTGACCACTGGGTCCGAATCGGACGAGGTCGAGGACATGTCCGTGGACGACCTGGTGAAGGCTGCTTTGGACGGAGTAGAGGAATGAGCGACAAGGTCGTCGAGGCGCTGCGTGCGGCGGTCAAGGAGACCGACCGGCTGCGCAGGCAGAACCGGCAGCTCGTCGCGGCCGCCACCGAGCCGATCGCCATCGTCGGCATGAGCTGCCGGCTGCCCGGCGAGGTGTACTCCCCCGAGGACCTCTGGGACCTCGTTGCGAACGGGCGCGACGCCATCGGTCCGTTCCCGACGGACCGCGGCTGGCAGGTCGACGTCCTGCACGACGCCGATGTGGACGCTCGCGGCAACGAGGTCAGCCAGCAGGGCGGATTCCTGTCCGGACTGGCCGACTTCGACCCCGGGTTCTTCGGTATCTCGCCGCGCGAGGCGCTCACCATGGACCCGCAGCAGCGGCTCCTCCTGGAAACCTGTTGGGAGGCACTGGAACGCGCGGGCCTCGACGCCGCCAGGCTGCGCGGCAGCCGCACGGGCGTGTTCGTCGGCACCAACGGCCAGGACTACCAGTACCTGATGATGCGCTCACTCGACGACGCCACGGGCGACGTCGGCACGGGCATCGCGGCCAGCGCCACCTCCGGTCGGATCGCTTACACGTTCGGTTTCGAAGGTCCGACGATGACCGTCGACACCGCGTGCTCGTCGTCGCTCGTCGCGTTGCACCTGGCGTCCAAGGCGTTGCGGGCGGGGGAGTGCACGCTCGCGCTCGCCGGCGGCGTGAACGTCATGTGCACGCCCGGGTCGCTGCTGGAGTTCAGCCGCCAGGGTGGGTTGGCCCGCGACGGGCGCTGCAAGACGTTCTCCGACAACGCCGACGGCACCGGCTGGTCCGAGGGTGTCGGCGTGCTGGTGCTGGAGAAGCTGTCCGACGCGGTCGCGAACGGACACCGGGTCCTGGCGGTGGTCCGCGGCTCGGCCGTCAACTCCGACGGCGCCTCCAACGGGTTCACCGCCCCTAACGGCCGTGCGCAGCAGCGGGTCATCCGCGCGGCGCTCGAGGATGCTCGACTGTCCACGCAGGACATCGACGTGGTGGAGGCGCACGGCACCGGCACCCAGCTGGGCGACCCGATCGAGGCGACCGCGCTGCTGGCCACCTACGGCCGTGACCGCGAGCACCCGCTGCTGCTCGGGTCGATCAAGTCGAACCTCGGGCACGCGCAGGCAGCGGCGGGTGTCGCCGGCGTGATCAAGATGGTGCAGGCGCTGCGGCACGGGGTGGTCCCGCCGACCCTGCACGCGACCCCCCGTTCGTCGCATGTGGACTGGTCGACCGGCAACGTGGAGTTGGCGACCGAGGCGACTTCCTGGCCCACCACGGGTCGGGCCCGTCGCGCGGCCGTGTCGTCGTTCGGCGTGAGTGGCACGAACGCCCACATCGTGCTGGAACAGGCACCCGAGGCCACCGCTCCCGAACCGGCGCCCGTGCGTCCGGCCGCCGTGCCGGTGGTGCTGTCCGGCCGCACGGCCGACGCGCTGACCGCCCAGGTCTCCACGGTGGTGGACCGCCTGCCCGACGCCCCGGTCACGGACCTCGCGCGGGCGCTGGCCGGCCGCGCGGCCCTGGAACACCGGCTGGGATTCGTTGCCGCCGACCGGGACGACCTGCGCGACACGCTGAGCACGTGGCTGGCCGACGGCCGCGCGCCCGGCGTGGTGTCCGGCACCGCACCGGCCCGGGTGAAGGTCGGCATCATGTTCGCCGGGCAGGGCGCGCAGCGGCTCGGCATGGGACGTGAGCTGTACCAACGGTTCCCGGTCTTCGCCGAGGCCATCGACGCGGTGTTCGCCGAGCTGGACCCCCGGGTGCGGGAGGTCATGTGGGGGATCGACCCGGCGCCGCTGGACGACACCGGCTGGACGCAGCCGGCGTTGTTCGCATTGGAGGTCGCGCTCTACCGGCTGGTCGAGTCGTTCGGGGTACGGCCGTCCTCTGTGGTCGGACACTCGATCGGCGAGATCGCCGCGGCGCACGTCGCCGGTGTGCTGTCCCTTGTGGACGCCTGTCGGCTGGTGACCGCCCGCGCGACCCTCATGCAGGCACTGCCGACCGGCGGCGCGATGGTGGCCGTGCGATGCGCCGAGGACGAGCTGACCCTGACCGAGGGCGTGTCGATCGCCGCGGTCAACGGGCCGGGCAACCTGGTCCTGTCGGGCGTCGAGGCCGAGGTCCTGGCCGCCGTGGGGGACCGCAAGCACAAGCGGCTCACGGTGTCGCACGCGTTCCACTCGCCGCTCATGGACCCGATGCTCGACGACTTCCGCGCGGCCATCGCGGGAATCACGTTCCACAAGCCCACGGTCCCGCTGGTCAAGGACATGTCGAACGCCGAGTACTGGGTTCGCCACGTTCGGGAGACCGTCCGGTTCGCGGACGATGTGGCGGCGTTCTCCGGCACGTTCCTGGAGATCGGCCCCGACAGTACGTTGTCCGCGCTGGCGGAGGGGATTCCCACGCTGCGCAAGGACCGCGGCGAGGAGGTGGCGTTCGTCGCGGCGCTCACCCGGCTGCACGTGGCGGGTGTCGCCATCGACTGGGCACCGCTGTTCGCCGGAACCGGCGCGGCCACTGTGGACCTGCCGACCTACGCGTTCCAGCACGAGCGGTTCTGGCCGGAACTGGCCCAGCAGGCCGGTGACGTGACCGCGCTCGGGCTCACGTCCTCCGACCACCCGCTGCTCGGTGCCGCGCTCGTGGTGGCCGGGACCGGGGAGTGCGTGCTCACGGGTCGGCTGGTCGGCCAGCCCGCGGATCTGCTGGAGCTGGCTCTGCACGCCGGCGACCACGTCGGGTGCGAACACCTGGCGGAGCTGACGGTCCAGGAGTCGCTCGGCGATGACTTCCTCGATCTCCAGGTCTGGTTGTCCACTCCGGACGAGGACGGCGGTCGGCAGGTGAGCATCCACTCCCGCCGCGTCGACTCCGCGAGTCCCGAGTGGACCCAGCACGCGACCGGGGTGGTCACCGCGACCGCGGCCGTTTCGCCGCCGGTGGACGGCGGGTACACCGAGATCACGGTGCCCGACGGCGTCGACGTGACCGGCTACGGCATCCACCCTGAGCTGCTCGAAGCGCTGACGCGAGTGCTCGACGCCGACCGGGTGCCCGTGGCATGGCGGGACGTCTCCCTGCACGCCTCGGGCGCCACCACCCTGCGGGTGCATGTCCGCCACGACGGCGACACGGTGTCGGTCACGGCACTCGATCCCGAAGGCGCGCCGGTGCTGTCGGCCGGCGCGGTCAGGTTGGGCACGCTGACGACCTCCACCACCCAGGGAGCGCTCCTGCGGGTGGACTGGGTCGCCCACCCGGCGCCCGCGGTCGAGGCGTTCCCCGTGCCGGTGGTCGACTCCCTGGCCGAGTTGGGCGAGGAGGTGCCCGGCCTGGTCGTGACCACCCTTCCGCCGGAAACCGATCTCCGGACGGCCACGCACCGGGCGCTGGCACTCGTCCAGGAATGGCTCGGCGACGAGCGGTTCGGTAGCTCCTGTCTGGTGATCGCCACCAGGGGAGCCGATCCCGCCACCGCCGCCTGCTGGGGACTGCTCCGCACCGCGCAGAACGAGCACCGCGGTCGGTTCGCCCTCCTGGACCTCGACGCCGAGACGACCGTCGAGAACGCGCTCTCCCTCGTGCTCCCGCTGCTCGTGGCGGGCGAACCACAGCTGGCCGTGCGGGACGGTGAAGCCCGCGTGGCCCGCCTGGCACCCGCCACCGAACCGGCTCGGAGAGCGCTCTCCGGCACGGTCCTGGTCACCGGCGGCACCGGCGGGCTGGGTGCCGTCCTCGCCCGCCACCTGGTGGCCACCCACGACGTCCGGCACCTGGTGCTCACCAGCCGCCGCGGCCTCGACGCCCCCGGCGCCGAGGCACTGCGCGCCGAACTGACCGCCGCCGGCGCCATGATCACCATTGCCGCGTGCGACGTCGCCGATCGCGACCAGCTGGCCGCGTTGATCACCGAACACCCACCGACCGCCGTGATCCACGCGGCCGGTGTGCTCGACGACGGGGTCATCGGTGCCATGACCCCCGAACGGCTCGACCGCGTGTTCGCCCCCAAGGCCGACGCCGCCCGCCACCTCGACGAGCTGACGGGCGACCTCGACGCGTTCATCCTCTACTCGTCGGTCGCCGGGGTCATGGGTGCCGCGGGGCAGGGCAACTACGCCGCCGCCAACGCCTACCTCGACGGACTCGCCACCCGCCGCCGCGCCGCCGGGCAGCCCGCCGTCTCGCTGGCCTGGCCCGCCTGGGATGCCGACGGCATGGCCGGCGCCCTCACCGACACCGCCCGGAACCGGCAGACGGCGCTGCCGCCGCTGTCCGTCGCACAGGGACTCGCCCTGTTCGACGCCGCTCTCGGCGCCGAGGACGCCGTGGTGGTGCCGGTCGCCGCCCGTCCCGGCGGCCGCTCGACCGGCGACGTGCCGCCCATGCTGCGCGGGCTCATCCGCGGATCCCGGCGCACAGCCGCCAGTTCCGGGGCCGCGCTCGACCTCGTCGCCCGGCTGCGCACACTGCCCGACGGCGAACCCCTCCGGTTCCTCACCGAACTGGTCCGCACCGAGGCCGCCGGCGTGCTCGGCCACAAGTCCATCGCCACGGTCGAGGCCGACCGCGAGTTCCGGTCGCTGGGCGTCGACTCGCTCACCGCCGTCGAGCTGTACAACCGGCTCAAGGCCGCCACCGGACTGCGCCTGTCCGCCACCCTCGTCTACGACTACCCGACCCCGGCCGCCGTGGCCGACCACCTGCTGGCCGAGCTGCTCGGCGCAGTCGACCACGTGGAGACCCAGCAGCGGGTCCCCGGCGATGGGTCTGCCGACGAGCCCATCGCCATCGTCGGCATCGGCTGCCGCTTCCCCGGCGACATCGCCTCGCCGGAAGACCTGTGGCGCCTGATGGTCGAGGGCCGCGACGTGCTCACGCCGCTGCCCACCGACCGCGACTGGGAGACGAACTGGTTCACCGGCGGTGATCTCGGTGACCACGTCGGCGGATTCCTCCACGACGCAGCCATGTTCGACACCGGCTTCTTCGGGATCTCGCCCCGCGAGGCCGTCGCCATGGACCCCCAGCAGCGGGTGCTGCTAGAAGTCGCGTGGGAGGCGGTCGAGCGGGCCGGCATCGACATCACCACCCTGCGCGGCAGCCGCACCGGCGTCTACGTCGGCTCCAACAACCAGGACTACAGCCACGTCATCGTCCGCGCGGCCGAGGACGTCGAGGGACACGCGAGCACCGGGCTGCCCGGCTCGATCATCTCCGGCCGGATCGCCTACACGTTCGGCTTCGAGGGCCCGACGCTGACGGTCGACACCGCGTGCTCGTCGTCGCTCGTGACCATGCACCTGGCGGCGAACGCCCTGCGCGGCGGGGAATGCGGGCTCGCGCTCGCCGGCGGCGTGACCGTGATGGCCACCCCCATGACGTTCGGCGGGTTCAGCCGGCAGGGCGGGCTCGCGGAAGACGGCCGCTGCAAGGCGTTCTCCGACGACGCCGACGGCACCAACTGGTCCGAGGGCGCCGCGATGTTCGTGCTGGAGCGGCTTTCCGACGCGGTGGCCAACGGGCACGAGGTGCTGGCCGTGCTGCGCGGATCGGCCGTGAACTCCGACGGTGCCTCCAACGGACTGTCCGCCCCGAACGGTCCGTCGCAGCAACGCGTGATCCGTGCGGCACTGGCGAACGCGCGACTGTCCACAGCAGACGTCGATCTGCTCGAGGCGCACGGCACCGGCACGAAGCTCGGTGACCCGATCGAGGCACAGTCGCTGCTCGCGACCTACGGGCAGGACCGGGAGGCCCCGCTGCTGCTGGGTTCGGTGAAGTCGAACCTGGGACACACCCAGGGCGCGGCGGGCGCGGCCGGAGTGATCAAGGTGATCCAGGCCATGCGTCACGGTCTGGTACCCCGCACGCTGCATGTGATCGAGCCGACGTCCCATGTGGACTGGACGGCCGGCCGGATCTCGCTGGTGACCGAGCAGACCGACTGGCCCGCGGTCGACCGGCCGCGCCGGGCCGGGGTGTCGTCGTTCGGGATCAGCGGCACGAACGCACACGTGATCATCGAGCAGGCGCCGCCGGCGCCGGTCGTCGAGCCGCTCGACGGGTCGGCGCCGTGGGTGGTGTCCGCGAAGTCCCCGGCTGCACTGGACGCCCAGCTCGCCGCGTTGTCCACAGTGGACGAGTCGGCCGCCGAGGTCGCCCACTCGCTGTTGGCACGCACGACGTTCGAGCACCGCGCCGTGGTGCTCGACGGGGTGGAACTCGCGCGGGGCGTGGCCGAGTCGGGCCCGCTCACGCTGGTGTTCGCCGGCCAGGGCTCGCAGCGCCTCGGCATGGGCCGCGAGCTGCACGCGCGGTTCCCGGTGTTCGCGTCGGCGTTCGACGAGATCGTGGAGCGCTTTCCCGGGCTGCGGAAGATCATGTGGGGTCGGGACCTCGCGGCCATCCGCCGGACCGGGAACGCGCAGCCGGCGCTGTTCGCCCTCGAGGTCGCGCTCTACCGGCTGGTCGAGTCGTTCGGGGTGCGGGCCGATCACGTGGTGGGCCATTCGATCGGTGAGATCGCGGCGGCGCACGTGGCCGGCGTGTTCACCCTGGACGACGCCTGCACGCTGGTGGGAGAGCGCTCTCGGCTGATGCAGGCCTTGCCCGAAGGTGGCGTGATGGTGGCCATCCGGGCCGCCGAGGACGAGCTGACGCTCACCGACGGCGTGTCGATCGCCGCCGTCAACGGACCGGACAACCTGGTGCTGGCCGGCGTCGAGGCCGAGGTCATGACCCTGGTGGGCGACCGGGACCACAAGCAGTTGAAGGTCTCCCACGCGTTCCACTCACCGCTCATGGACCCGATGCTCGACGACTTCCGGGCGGCCATCGCCGGGATAACGCTCTCCGAGCCGACCATCGCCATGACCAAGCCCGTGACCGATCGCGAGTACTGGGTGAACCACGTCCGCGACACCGTCCGGTTCGCCGACGACATCGCGGCCCACGACGGTTCGACCTACCTGGAGATCGGACCTGATGGAGCGCTCTCCGCGCTCACCGCCGGCATTCCCGCGTTGCGCAAGGACCGCGACGAGCCGACCGCGCTGCTGACCGCGCTCGCCCGGCTGCACGTCACCGGTACCCCCGTCGACTGGCGGCCGGTCGTCCCCGCCGGCCGTCGGGTCGAGCTGCCCACCTACCCCTTCCAGCGGGAGCGGTACTGGCCGAAGGCCGGCACCTTCGAGGCCGAGCCGATGGACGAGGAGTTCTGGGACGCGGTCGAGCGGTCGGACTTCGATGCCCTGGCGGCCTGGCGGAACCGCCGCGCCAGTTCCACTGTGGACTCCTGGCGTTACCGGGAGGACTGGCAGGCACTGACCCTGCCGGCCGCGGAGTTCGGTCGGTTCCTCGTGGCCGTGCCCGCCGAGTTGGCCGACGACGCCTGGGTGCGGTCCGTGATCGACGCGCTCGGCCCGGACACCGTGCCCGTGGCGTTGTCCGCCACGGCCGAGCGGCTCGCCTGGACCGCCGCCCTCTCGACCGTGCCCGGCCCGTTCGCCGGAGTCGTGTCCCTGCTCGGGCTGGTCGAGGACGCACCCGGCGCCGTCCCGATCGGACTCGGCGCCACGCTCACCTTCACCCAGGCGTTGGGCGAGGCCGGCGTCGGCGCTCCCGTGTGGGCGGTGACCCGCGACGCGGCGTCCAGCCCGTGGCAGTCGGCGATCTGGGGCTTCGGTCGCGTGGCCGCCATGGAACTCCCGCAGCAGTGGGGCGGACTGGTCGACCTTCCGTCCGAAGTGGACGACCAGGTCACGCAGCGCCTCCGCGCGGTGCTCGCCGACGGGACCGAGGACCAGGTGGCCGTCCGCGCCGACGGAACGTTCGGCCGCCGCATGGTGGTCGCGCCCGCACCGGACGCCGAACCCTGGCAGCCCACGGGAACCGTGCTCGTCACCGGCGGCACCGGCGCGCTCGGCCGGCACGTCGCCCGCGACCTCGCCCGCCGCGGCGCCGAACGGATCGTGCTGCTCAGCCGCTCCGGCGAGAACGCTCCCGGCGCCGCCGAACTGGCGGCCGAGCTGACCGAACTCGGCACCACACCGGTGATCGTCGCCTGCGACGCGGCCGACCACGAAGCCGTGGCCGCCGTGCTCGCCGACATCCCCGCGGATAAATCGCTTTCCGGTGTCGTGCACACGGCCGGCGTGCTCGACGACGGCGTGCTCGCCAACCTCACGCCCGACCGGTTCGAGGAGGTCTTCCGCGCGAAGGTCACCTCCGCGCTGGTCCTCGACGAGCTGACCGCCGGCCTCGACCTCGGCATGTTCGCCCTGTTCTCCTCCACGGCCGGCGCGGTCGGCAACCCCGGCCAGGCCGGTTACGCGGCCGCCAACGCCGCGCTCGACGCGATCGCCCACCGCCGTGTCGCAGCAGGACTCGCGGCCACCTCGATCGCCTGGGGTGCCTGGGACGGCGACGGCATGGCCGCCCGCACGAAGGGCCGCAGCGGTGAGCGGGTCAACGCCGCCACCCTCGACCCCGCCCTCGCCGTTCCGGCGTTGTGGCAGGTGGTCGCCGCCGCCGCACCGACCGTGGTGCTGGCCGACCTCCAGCAACCGCACGTGCTCACCGCGCTGCTGTCGCTGCGGCCGAGCCCGCTGCTGTCCGCGTTGCCGGCTGCCAAGGAAGCGGCCGAACGAGCGGCGGCCGCCCGTCAGGAATCGGCGTCGGCCTCGGCCGAACTGGTGGCGCGGCTGCGTGCGCTGCCGGAGGCCGACCGCGCCGACGCGCTGCTGGAACTGGTCCGCGACGAGGCCGCCACCGTTCTCGGGCACGCCGGCCGGGAAGCGGTCACCGCCGGGAAAGCGTTCCGCGACCTGGGTTTCGACTCGCTCACGGCCGTCGAACTGCGCGACAGGCTCTACGCGGTCACCGGCCTGCCGCTGGCCGCGTCGCTGGTGTTCGACTACCCGACGCCCAAGGCATTGGCGGCCCACCTGGCCGAGACCCTGCTGGCTGAAGGGCCCAGCGAACGTGTCGAGGTCACGCGGGCCGACGCCACCGACCCGATCGTCATCGTCGGTATGGGCTGCCGGTTCCCCGGCGGCGTCGACACGACCACCGACCTGTGGTCGCTGCTGGTCGACGGCCGGCACGCGATCGACGGGTTCCCCACCGACCGCGGCTGGGACCTCGCCGCCCTGTCCGGCGACACCCACGCCCGCAGCGCCACCCAACGCGGCGGCTTCCTCGCTGGTGCCGCCGAGTTCGACCCCGCCCTGTTCGGCATCTCGCCGCGCGAGGCCCTCGCCATGGACCCGCAGCAGCGGCTGCTGCTCGAAACGTCCTGGGAGGCCGTGGAGAACGCGGGAATCGACCCGGAGTCGTTGCGCGGCAGCAAGACCGGCGTGTTCGTCGGCACCAACGGACAGGACTACCAGCACGTGGTCCTGAAAGCGGGCGACGACCTCGCCGGGCACGCCGGCACCGGGCTCGCGGCGAGCGTGATCTCCGGGCGGCTGTCCTACACCTTCGGGTTCGAGGGCCCGGCGGTCACTGTGGACACTGCCTGCTCGTCGTCGCTCGTGGCCATGCACTGGGCGGCGCAGGCATTGCGGTCCGGTGACTGCTCGCTCGCACTCGTCGGTGGCGCCACGGTGATGGCCACCCCCATGAGCTTCGCGGGGTTCACCATCCAAGGTGGACTCGCGCCCGACGGGCTGTGCAAGGCGTTCTCCGACGACGCCGACGGCACCGGCTGGTCCGAGGGCGTCGGCATGGTGGTGCTGGAGCGCCGGTCGGACGCCGAACGCAACGGACACCGGATCCTCGCGACACTGCGTGGCTCAGCCGTGAACTCCGACGGTGCGTCCAACGGGCTGACCGCGCCGAACGGTCCGTCGCAGCAGCGGGTCATCCACGCGGCCCTGGCCGATGCCGGACTGTCCACGTCGGACGTCGACGTGGTGGAGGCACACGGGACGGGCACCACGCTGGGCGACCCGATCGAGGCACAGGCGCTGCTCGCCACCTACGGCCGGGAACGGGAAACCCCGCTGTATCTGGGTTCCGTGAAGTCCAACCTCGGACACACGCAGGCCGCGGCCGGTGTCGCCGGGGTGCTGAAGATGATCCTCGCGTTGCGGACCGGCACCCTGCCGAGGACGCTGCACGTGACCGCCCCGTCGTCCCAGGTGGACTGGACGGGCGGCGACGTCCGGCTCCTCACGGAGAACACCGAGTGGCCGGACCGGGAGCGCCCCCGGCGTGCCGGGGTGTCGTCGTTCGGGCTCAGCGGCACGAACGCCCACGTGATCCTCGAGCACGAGCCGGAAACCGCTCTCCCGAACCGGCCGGTCGCACTGCCGGTGGCGGTGCCCATGCCGCTCTCGGCCGCGTCCCCCGCTGCCCTCGACGGACAGGTGGCGCGCCTGCGGGACTTCCTCGCGGCGAACCCCGGGGTCGCGCACACCGATGTGGCCCACACGCTCGTGACCGGGCGCGCCACGCTCGACCACCGCGCCGTGCTGCTGGCCGACGACCACGGGCTCACGGAGGTCGCGCGCGGCACGGCCGGCGAGCACACGACGGCCCTGCTGTTCGCCGGACAGGGTGCGCAGCGTCTCGGCATGGGTCGCGAGCTGTACGACCGGTTCCCGGTGTTCGCGACCGCGTTCGACTATGTGGTGGAGCGCTTTCCCGGCCTGCGCGACGTCGTGTGGGGGACCGATCCGGAGGAGCTGGACAAGACCGGCTGGGCGCAGCCGGCGCTGTTCGCCATCGAGGTCGCGCTCTACCGGATCGTCGAGTCGTTGGGCGTGCGGCCCGATGCCGTCGCCGGTCATTCGATCGGTGAGATCGCCGCCGCGCACGTGGCCGGCGTGTTCACCCTCGACGACGCCTGCACGCTCGTCGAGGCACGGGCCCGGCTCATGCAGGCGCTGCCCGAAGGCGGGGCCATGGTGGCGGTGCGGTGCTCGGAGAGCGATCTCACGCTGACCGCGGGCGTGTCGATCGCCGCGGTCAACGGACCGGAGAACCTGGTGCTGTCGGGCGTCGAAGCCGAGGTCCTGGCCGCGGTGGGGGATCGGGACCACAAGCGGCTGCGCGTGTCGCACGCGTTCCATTCGCCGCTCATGGACCCCATGCTTGATGACTTTCGCGCGGCCATCGCCGGGATAACGCTCTCCGAGCCCACGATCGCCATGCCGGGCGAGGTCACCGATTCCGAGTACTGGGTCCGCCACGTCCGCGACACCGTGCGGTTCACCGACACGGTCGACTGGCTGCGGGAGCGCGGCACCGATGTCTTCGTGGAGCTGGGCCCGGACGGCACGCTGTCCGCGCTCACCGACGGGATTCCCGTGCTGCGCAAGGACCGCGGCGAGGAGTCGGCGTTCGTCACCGCGCTCGCCAGACTGCACGTCACGGGCCTCCGGGTCGACTGGCGGCCGCTGTTCGAAGACGCTCGCCGCGTCGACCTGCCGACCTACGCGTTCCAGCGCGACCGGTTCTGGCCGGCCGACGTCGGCCGCTCCGGTGACGCCGCCGCCTTCGGGCTCGACGCGGCACCGCATCCGTTGCTGGGCACGATCATCCCGCTCGGCGGCGCGGCCGACGAGATGCTGCTGACCGGCCGGGTCCGGCCGTCCACCCACCCGTGGCTGGCCGACCACCGGATCGGCACGGCGGCTGTCCTGCCGGCCACCGCCTGGGTGGAGCTGCTCACCGGCGCCGGGGACTACGTCGGCTGCGACACCCTCGAGGAGCTGACGTTCGACGCGCCGCTCGTGATCGACCCCGACGGCACCCCCATCCAGGTCCGCCTGGGCGAGGTCGACGCCGACGGCCGCTGCCGGTTCGACCTGTATGCCCGGAACACCACGGCCGACCAGCCGGGACTGCGCGGCTGGTATCCCTGCGGCCACGGCCTTCTCGGCTCGGGCGCCCCGGAAGTGCCCGTCGACGGCCTGACCGGCGAGTGGCCGCCGAAGGACGCCGAGCCGGTCGACCTGTCCATTCTGGACACCGCGACCGTCGCTTATGGACCCGCGTTCGACGGTGTCGGCGCCGCGTGGACCCTCGGCGAGGAGGTGTTCGCCGAGGTGACCCTGCCCGACACGGTCGCCGACGCCGCCGACTTCCTCCTCCACCCCGCGCTGCTGTCCGCGCTGGTCCGCACGGCGACGCTCGCGGGCGTCGGCGGCGAGGTACCGGTGGCTTGGCACGGCAGCCGGATCCACGCGAAGGGCGCCACCGAGCTGCGGGTGCGACTGCGCCGGACCGGTGAGCACACGGTGTCGGTGGTGGCCGTCGATCCCGCCGGTGGCGAGGTGCTCACGGTCGAGACGATCGAGCTGGGCACCGCCGAGTTCCGCGCGGACACCGCTCCCGAGGCCCCGCTGTTCGGGCTCGACTGGGTGCCGGCGGAGTTCCCCACGACCGACGTGAGCTGGGCGGCCTGGCCGGTCCCCGCCGAGGCGGACCTGCCCGACGTGGTGGTCGTGCCGGTCACCGGCTCGGTGGCGGACACCCTCGAGCTGCTCCAGACCTACCTGGCGGACGAGCGGTTCGCGAAGACCCCGATGCTGTTCCGCACGAGCGGTGCCACCACCGGCGCCGACCTCGACGCGGCCGCCGTGTGGGGACTGGTGCGTTCGGCGCAGTCCGAGCATCCGGGTCGGTTCGCGCTCCTCGACACCGACGACGCTCCGGACGCCGTGCTGGCGAGCCTCGTGCCCGCGCTGCTGGCGGCCGAGGAAACCCAGGTTCGCTACCACGACGGCCGGCTGTCGGTCGCGCGGCTGGCGGTGCTCGGCGAGTCCGAGACCCCGGCCCGCGAGTGGGATCCGGACGGCACCGTCCTGATCACCGGCGGCACCGGCGGGCTCGGCGGCGAACTCGCCAGGCACCTGGTCACCACCCGTGACGTGCGCCGGCTGCTGCTCGTGTCCCGCCGCGGCGTCGACGCTCCGGGCGCGGCCGAACTGGTCACTGACCTGGAAGCCAGCGGCGCGGAGGTGACGGTCGCCGCGTGCGACGTGACTGATCGGAAAGCGCTCTCCGAGCTGATCGCGGCGCACCCGTTGACCGCGGTCATCCACACGGCCGGCGTTCTCGACGACGGTGTGCTCTCCTCGCTCACCCGCGAGCGTCTCGACACGGTGATGGCACCCAAGGTCGACGCCGCTCGGCACCTGCACGAGCTGACCCGCGACCTCGACCTGGCGTGTTTCGCGCTGTACTCGTCGAGTGCCGGCCAGTTGGGCAGCGCCGGGCAGGGCAACTACGCGGCCGCCAACCTCTACCTCGACGCGCTGGCCCAGCACCGGCACTCGCTCGGTCTGCCGGCCGTGTCGCTCGCCTGGGGCCCGTGGGCACGCGGCAGCGGCATGACCGGCACCCTCACCGAGGACCAGCTCGCGCGGATCAGCCGGTCCGGGCTCCCGCCGCTCACCCTGGAGCAGGGCTTCGAGCTGTTCGACGCGGGTGTCGCGCACGGCGCGCCGTACGTGTTCGCCGCCCGGCTCGCCGGCGGTGGCGCCGTGACCGTCGCGCCGGCGGGCATGGCCATTCCCACCTTGCTGCGCGGGATGATCCGGGGTGGCAGGCGGGCTGCGGCCACCGCGTCCGCCGGGCTCGTCGACCGTCTGGCCGGTCTCGACCGGGAGGGCCGCGTCAAGGCGCTCACCGACCTGGTGCGGACGGGGGCGGCGTCCGTGCTCGGCCACGCGACGACCGACGCCATCGAACCGGATCGCGAGTTCCGCCAGCTCGGTTTCGACTCGCTCACGGCGGTCGAGCTGCGTAACCGGCTGGCCGGCGACACCGGTCTCACGCTCGGTTCGACCATCGTCTTCGACTACCCGAATCCCTTGGCGCTGGCCGGTTATCTGGCGACCGAGCTGGGTACCGACGTGACCGTCCCGACGCCTGCCGACACGTTGGTCGCCCAGCTGGACCAACTGGAAGCGGCGGTCGCCGGGAACGACCTGGACGAGGTCACGAGGGCCGGCCTCAGTGGACGGTTGCGCGCGCTGCTCACCGCGGTCTCCGCGCCGGCGAAGGCCGACGAGGCGGACGTGACCGAGAAGCTCAGCTCCGCGAGCGCACTCGAGGTCCTGGCCTTCATCGACAACGAACTCGGTCGGCGGCAGGACCGCTGAGCCCGACAGAAAAGGTGTGACATGCCGGACGAAGGCGAGCTGGTCGAGTACCTGAAGTGGGTCACGGCCGACCTGCAGAAGACCCGTGCCCGTCTCGAGGAGGTCGAGGCCGGGCGGCACGAGCCGGTCGCGATCGTCGGCATGGCCTGCCGGTTCCCGGGCGACGTCCGGTCCCCGGCCGACCTGTGGGGGCTGCTCTCCCGCGGCGAGCACGGCATCGGGCCGCTGCCCACCGACCGCGGCTGGGACCCCGGGATGGACGGTCGTGGCGGCTTCCTGGCCGGGGCCGCGCTGTTCGACGCCGAGTTCTTCGAGGTGGAGCCCGCCGAGGCACTCGCCATGGACCCGCAGCAACGGCAGCTGCTCGAGGTGTCGTGGGAGGCGATGGAACGCGCGGGGATCGACCCGCGATCGTTGCGGGGCAGTCGAACCGGCGTGTTCGTCGGCACCAACGGCCAGGACTACCAGCACGTGGTGCTCGCCGCGCGCAACTCCGGCACCGACGAGCTGGACGACGGCGGTGGCGCCGGGGTGGCGGCCAGCGTGATCTCCGGGCGGCTGTCGTACACGTTCGGTCTGGAGGGCCCGGCGGTCACTGTGGACACCGCGTGCTCGTCGTCGCTCGTGACGCTGCACCTGGCGGCGAAGGCGTTGCGGGACGGGGAATGCGGGCTCGCGCTCGCCGGTGGTGCCACCGTGTTGTCCACCCCCACGAGCTTCACGCAGAGCGGGCTCGCGGCCGACGGTCTGTCCAAGGCGTTCGCCGAGGAGGCCGACGGGCTCAACTGGTCCGAGGGCGTCGGGATGCTCGTGCTGGAGCGCCTGGCCGACGCGCGCCGCAACGGGCACCCGGTGCTCGCGGTCGTGCGGGGTTCGGCCGTGAACTCCGACGGCGCGTCCAACGGGCTGACCGCGCCGAACGGACCGTCGCAGCAACGGGTGATCCGTCAGGCGCTCGCGGCCGCCGGGCTGTCCACTCAGGACGTCGACGTGGTCGACGCGCACGGCACCGGGACCCCGCTCGGTGATCCGATCGAGGCGCAGGCGCTGCTCGCGACCTACGGACAGGACCGGTCGGAGCCGCTGCTGGTCGGGTCGGTGAAGTCGAACCTCGGGCACACGCAGGCCGCCGCCGGGGTCGCCGGAGTGATCAAGTCGGTGCTCGCCATGCGGCACGGGACGGTGCCCGCCACCCTGCACGCCGCGAACCCGTCGTCCCATGTGGACTGGACGGGTGGGATCGCGCTCTCCGGACGGGAACGCGCGTGGCCGGCGGTGGATCGCCCCCGGCGAGCGGCGGTGTCCGCTTTCGGGATCGGCGGCACGAACGCGCACGTGATCCTCGAGCAGGCCCCGGCCACCGAGGTTGGAGAGCGCTCTCCCGCTGCGATCCTGCCGTGGGCGGTCTCGGGCGCCACGGAAGCCGCACTCGCCGAGCAGGTGGCGCGTCTGCGTGCGGTAGGCGCCGATGCCGGGGATGTGGCCGTCTCGCTCGCCCGCCGTACCTCGTTCGCCCACCGGGTCGTGTTCGACGGCGACACCGCCCTCGCCGAGGGCGTTGCCTCTCGGCGTGAACTCGGCGTGCTCCTCCCCGGCGTGGGTGCGCGACTCGGGTTGGGCCGCGACCTGTACGAGCGGTTCCCGGCGTTCGCTGCCGCGTTCGACGAGGTGACCACCGAGTTGAACCCGCTGCTGCCCACCCCGCTGCGGGACGTCCTCTGGGGCACCGACCCGGCGCCGCTGGAGACCCACTCCTGGGCACGGCCGGCCGTGTTCGCCGTCGAGGTCGCGCTGTACCGGCTGGTCGAGTCCTGCGGCCTGCGCCCCGAGCACCTGGCCGGACGGTCGGTGGCCGCAGCCCACGTCGGGGGAGCGCTCTCCCTGGCCGACGCCTGCACCCTGGTGGTCGCGCAGGGCCGGATCGCCGACCTCGGCCCCGAGCAGGGCGACCCGCTGCTCGACAGTTTCCGCGCGCTGCTGGACAAGCTCACGTTCACCGCGCCTCGGATACCGCTCTCCGGCGATCTCTCCTCGCCCGAGCACTGGCTCACGGCCGAGCCGGTCAGCGAGGCGCCGGGCATGCTCTCGCTGGGCGACGTGACCGACGAGCGGGCGTTCGTCACCGCGCTCGCCCAGCTCCACGTCGCCGGGTCCACCGTGGACTGGACGGCGGTCCTCGACGGCCGCGGACACCTGATCGACCTGCCGACCTACGCGTTCCAGCCGCGGCACTGGTGGCCGACGTTCGGCGCCCGCCCGCCCGCGCTCGATCCCGAGGGCCACCCGCTACTCAACGGGACCCTCGTGCTCGCGTCGTCCGGGATCGCCGTCCTGTCCGGCACCCTGTCGCTGGCCGCGCACCCGTGGCTCGCCGACCACCGCGTCGGCGGGCACGTGCTGCTGCCGGGCACCGCGCTGCTGGAGCTGGCCGGGCGGGCGGCCGCCGAGGTCGGGCTCGCCACGGTCGAGAACCTCCTGCTGCACGTGCCCGTGGCGCTGGTCGAGCACGTCGAGTACGCGGTGCAGGTGATCGTTTCCCCGCCCGACCCCGACGGCCGGCGCGTGGTCGACCTCCACGTCCGCCCCGACGACGCCGAGGGCTGGGTCCACCACGCGACCGGCACCCTGGCCCCGGCCCCCGTGGCGCCGCCGGAACTGTCGGTCGCCGAGTGGCCGCCGTCCGGCGCGACGCCCGTCGACCTGTCGGACGTCTACCCGCCGGTCGGCGAGGCCGAGACAGGAATCGCCTACGGGCCGGCGTTCCAGGGATTGCGCGCCGCCTGGGTGCTCGACGGCGCGGTGTACGCGGACGTCGAGCTGCCCGACGAGAGCGGTGCGGCCGACGGGTTCGGCGTGCACCCCGCGCTGCTGGACGCCGCGTTGCACGCCGACGTGTTCGTGGCCGACCTCGGCGACGCGCACCTGCCGTTCGAGTGGCGTGGCGTGACCCTGCACGCGCCCGGCGCGCGGGCGGTGCGCGTGCGGCTGGCCATGGTCGGCAAGGACACCCTCGAGGTCGTGGCCGTGACCCCGGACGGCGAGCCCGTCCTCACGGTGACCTCCCTCGCGCTTCGGGCGCCGGCCGAACCCGCCAGCCGGCCCCGCACGGCGGCCGACGATCTGTACACAGTGGAGTGGGTGCCGGCCGACGTCTCCCCGGTGTCCGCGGATCCCCGTCGCTGGGCGGAGGTGTCGGACCTCGCCGAACTCACCGGCCCGGTACCCGAGCTGGTGGTGTGCGCGCTGACCGGTGGCTTCCGCCATGCGACCGAACGCGCCGAGGCGCTGGTGGCCGAGTGGCTCGGCGACACCCGGTTCGCGAACGCCTGCCTCGTGGTGCGCACGGAGACGGTGGAAAGCACCGCCGCCTGGGGTGTCCTCCGCGCCGCGCAACGCAGCCACCCCGGCCGGTTCCTGCTGCTCGACGGTCCACTCGACGACACGGCGCGGGCGAGCGTGCCGGCGCTGCTGGCCGCCGGCGAGACCGAGGTGGCCGTTCGCGACGGTGTGGCCACCGTTGCCCGGCTCGCGCCCACCACCACGCTCGCCACCCCGGCCATCGGCCCGTGGCGGCTGGACACCTGGCAGCGTGGCAGTCTCGACGACCTCGCGCTCGTGGCGTGCCCCGAGGTGGCCGCACCCCTTGCCGGACACCAGGTCCGCGTCGCGATCGGCGCGGCCGGCATGAACTTCCGCGACGTGCTGAACGCGCTCGGCCGCTACCCGGGTGAGGCGGGTGTGCTCGGCTCCGAGGCCGCCGGCGTGATCGTCGAGACAGGACCGGACGTCACCGACCTCGCCGAGGGCGACCGCGTGATGGGCATGCTGTACGGCGGGTTCGGGCCGCTCGGCATCACCGATTCCCGCCTGCTGACCCGGATTCCCGACGGCTGGAGCGACGCGACCGCCGCGTCCGTGCCGCTCGTGTTCCTCACCGCACACCACGCGTTCACCGACCTCGCCCGGCTCCAGCCCGGCGAGCGGGTGTTGATCCACGCGGGTGCCGGCGGTGTCGGCATGGCCGCCATCCAGCTCGCTCAGCACGCTGGCGCCGAAGTGTTCGCTACCGCCAGTGAGTCCAAATGGGACACGTTGCGGGCCATGGGGATCCCGGACGACCATCTGGCGTCGTCCCGCGATCTCGGCTTCGCCACGAAGTTCGGCCAGGTGGACGTGGTGCTCAACTCGCTGACCGGCGCGTTCATCGACGCCTCGCTCGGGATGCTGCGCCCGGGCGGCCGGTTCCTGGAGATGGGCAAGACCGACCTGCGTGACCCGGCGGCGCTTCCCGTGTCCTACCAGGCTTTCGACCTCGGGCTGGTCGACCCGGCGCGTATCCGGGAGTTGCTCGACGAGCTGGTCACGCTGTTCGCGTCCGGCGCCATCAGCACGTTGCCGGTGCGTACCTGGGACGTGCGGGCCGCCCGTGAGGCGTTCCGGTACATGAGCAACGCCCAGCACGTCGGCAAGCTCGTGCTGACCGTGCCGAGTCCGGCCGAGGGCGCCGTTCTCGTGACAGGTGACCCGAACGGGACACTCACCGGGCACCTCGACGACCGAGCGGTACGCACCGAAGCCACCGACCGCGCCGAACTGGCTACGCTGCTCGACGAGGTGGCGCCCACGGCGATCGTCCACGCGGGACAGTCGCTGGACGTGGCCCGGCACCTGCACGAGCTGACCCGCGAACGGGACCTGACGGCGTTCGTGCTGCTGTCGCCCAATCCCGGGGTGTTCGGCGACGCGGACGGCGCGGTGCTCGACGCGATCGCCCACGAACGCCGCGCCGTCGGTCTCGTGGCGACCGTCCTCTCCGGACCCGCAGAGCCGGCCCGACTGGACGTGGCGCTCGGCTCGCTCGAGCCGGTGCTCGTGCCACGACCGGCGGAAGAGTCGGATCTGCCGCTGCTGCGGGATCTCGCGGCCGGTGGCGGTGCTTCGGCCGAGGAACTGCGGGAACAACTGCGGGAACTGGACGACACCGGCCGGCGCAAGCTGATCAGCGAGGTCGTGCGGGGTGCGGCGGCGGCCGTGCTCGGCCGGGGCGGGGCCCGGACCATCGACCCCGCGAGGGAGTTCCGGGTGATCGGGTTCGACTCGCTGACCTCCGGCGAACTGCGCAACCGCCTCACCACCGCGACGGGGCTGTCGTTGCCGGCGACGCTCGTCTTCGACTACCCGACACCGGCCGTACTCATCGAGCACGTCACGACCGAGCTGATGAAGGCCATCGGCGAGGCCGTCGAGGAGGAGCCGGACGCGGGCAGCGCGGTGCTCGGCGATCTCGCGCGGGTCGAGTCGGTCCTGACGACCGGGGATCTCGACGACGTCACGAAGGCGGGCGTGAGCGGGCGGCTGCGGGCCCTGCTGGCGCTGGTGAGCGATGGCGGCGCGGAGAACGAGAAGGCCGGAATGGCCGAGAAACTCAACACGGCGAGCGCGTCGGACCTGCTCGCCTTCATCGACAACGAGCTGGGGCGGCGCCCGGGTCACTGACCCCCGCTGTCGTACGAGGAAAGGCGTGACATGCCCGACGAGAGTGAACTGGTCGAGTACCTCAAGTGGGTCACCACGGACCTGCAGAAGACCCGTGCCCGGCTTGAGGAAGTCGAGGCGGGGCGGCAGGAACCGGTCGCGATCGTCGGCATGGCCTGCCGGTTCCCGGGTGGCGTGCGGTCCCCGGAGGACCTGTGGGACCTGCTCGACCAAGGGGCGGACGGCATCGGCGGGTTCCCCACCGACCGCGGCTGGGAGCTGGACGTCCTGGCCGGCGACGGGCCCGGTCGCAGCGCTACCCAGCGCGGCGGTTTCCTCTACGACGCCGCGGACTTCGACCCCGGGTTCTTCGGGATCTCCCCGCGTGAGGCGCTCGCCATGGACCCGCAGCAGCGCCAGTTGCTCGAGGTGTCGTGGGAGGCGATCGAGCGGGCGGGGATCAACGCGGAGTCGTTGCGGGGCAGCCGAACCGGCGTGTTCGTCGGTACCAGCGGTCAGGACTTCACGCACCTGACGTTCTTCGCGGAGGACGACCTGGAGGGTCACGGCGGCACCGGCACGGTCGCGAGTGTCCTGTCCGGACGGCTGTCCTACGTGCTCGGACTCGAGGGTCCGACGGTCACTGTGGACACTGCGTGCTCCGCCTCGCTCGTGTCGCTGCACCTGGCGGCGAAGGCGTTGCGGGACGGGGAGTGCACGCTCGCGCTGGCCGGTGGCGTCACGGTGATGGCCACGTCGTCGAACTTCTCGGGGTTCACCGTCCAGGGTGGACTGGCGCCGGACGGGCGGTGCAAGGCGTTCTCCGACGACGCCGACGGCACCGGCTGGTCCGAGGGCGTCGGCATGCTGATGCTCGAGCGGCTGTCGGACGCCCGCCGCAACGGTCACCAGGTGCTGGCCCTCGTGCGGGGTTCCGCGGTGAACTCCGACGGCGCGTCCAACGGGCTGTCCGCGCCGAACGGGCCGTCGCAGCAGCGGGTCATCCGCGCGGCGCTGGCCGGTGCGGGGCTGGCACCGTCCGATGTGGACGTGGTGGAGGCGCACGGCACCGGTACGCGGCTGGGTGATCCGATCGAGGCGCAGGCGCTGCTCGCGACCTACGGGCAGGACCGCTCACAGCCACTGCTGGTCGGGTCGGTGAAGTCGAACCTCGGGCACATGCAGGCGGCGGCCGGGGTCGCCGGGGTGATCAAGTCGGTGCTGGCCATGCACCACGGGATGGTGCCGAAGTCCCTGCATGCCGGCACACCCACGTCCAACGTGGACTGGACGACCGGTGCCGTTGAGGTGGCGGCCGAGGCCACGCCGTGGCCGGCCGCCGACCGGCCGCGGCGGGCAGGGGTGTCGTCGTTCAGCATCAGCGGGTCCAACGCGCACGTGATCCTCGAGGCGCCCGAGCCCGAGCCGGAGGATGTCGCCGCCGCTGCGGAGGTCACGGCGACGGCCGTGCCGTGGCCGGTGTCGGCCGCCGCGGCGACCGCGCTGGACGCGCAGGTCGACCAGGTGGTCCAGGCGGCCGCCGGGCAGGCCGCCCTCGACGTGGCGTGCTCGCTCGCCACCCGGGCGAACCTGAACCACCGCGCCGTCCTGCTGTCCACGGCGGACGGGGTGACCGAGGTGGCCCGCGGCAGCGTCCGGACGGGTGGCCTGGGTTTCGTGTTCGCCGGTCAGGGTGCGCAGCGTCTGGGTATGGGTCGGGAGTTGCACGTTCGGTTTCCGGTGTTCGCGGCGGCGTTCGACGACGTGGTGGAGCGCTTTCCCGGCCTGCGCGAGGTCGTGTGGGGTTCCGATGTCGATGAACTGAACAAGACGGGTTGGGCCCAGCCTGCCTTGTTTGCGCTGGAGGTCGCGCTCTACCGCCTGGTCGAGTCGCTGGGTGTGCGGCCGGATGTTCTCGTGGGCCATTCGATCGGTGAGATCGCCGCCTCGCACGTGGCTGGGGTCTTTTCGCTGGAGGACGCGTGCACGCTCGTGGCGGCGCGTGCGCGGTTGATGCAGGCGTTGCCCGTTGGTGGGGCGATGATCGCCATTCGCTCGGCGGATGTGCCATTGACCGGCGGTGTGTCCATTGCCGCGGTCAACGCCTCCGACAACGTGGTGTTGTCGGGTGTTGAGGCTGAGGTCTTGGCCGCGGTCGGGGATCGGGAGCACCAGCGGTTGCGGGTGTCGCATGCGTTCCACTCGCCGTTGATGGACCCGATGCTCGATGACTTCCGGGAAGCCATCAGCGGGATAACGCTCTCCGAGCCGGAGATTCCGCTGGTCAAGGACGTCACGTCGATCGACTACTGGGTCAACCACGTCCGGGACACCGTCCGGTTCGCCGACGATGTGGCCGCCGCCGACGCCGGCACGTTCCTGGAGATCGGACCCGACGGCACCCTGTCGGCGCTGGTCGACGGCATCCCCGCGCTCCGCAAGGACCGGCCCGAGGAGACGGCGTTCGTGATCGCGCTCTCCCGTCTGCACGTCACCGGCTCCACAGTGGACTGGACGGCGCTGCTGGCCGGTACCGGCGCGCACCGGGTCGACCTGCCCACCTACGCGTTCACCCGCGAACGCTTCTGGCCCACGCTGATGTCCGCCCCAGCGGACACCGCCGGGCTCGGCCTGGGCACCGCGAACCACCCGCTGCTCGCCGCGTCCGTCGCGCTAGCCGCGTCCGACGAGGTGCTGCTCACCGGCCAACTGTCGCTCGCCACCCACCCGTGGCTCGCCGACCACCGCGTCGGCGACGCGATCCTGTTCCCCGGCACGGGTTTTCTCGAGCTGGCCGTGCGCGCGGGCGACGAGGTCGGCGCCGCCACGGTCGGCGACCTCACCCTGCTGATGCCCATGGTGTTCGACCCGGCCGCCACCCTGTCCGTGCAGGTCACGGTGGGGGCCCCGAGCGACTCGGACCGGCGGCGGGTCGACGTGCACTCACGTCCCGCCGAGGATCCCGATGCCGAGTGGAGCCACCACGCCACCGGGTCCCTCGCGACCGAACCCGTGGCCGCCGGCTTCGACACCCTCGAATGGCCGCCCGCCGGCGCCACCCCGGTCGAGCTGACCGACTTCTACCCGGGCCTCGCGAACCGCGGCCTGTCCTACGGCCCGGTCTTCCAGGGTCTCCGGGCCGCCTGGCGACTCGACGGCGCGGTCTACGCCGAGGTCGCGCTTCCCGAACAGGTCCCCGACGCCGAGGACTTCGGCCTGCACCCCGCACTGCTCGACGCCGCGCTGCACGCGTCGGTGTTCGTGGAGGGCCTCGGCACGGCACTGCCGTTCGAATGGCACGGCGTCTCGCTGCACGCGGCGGGCGCGCGGGTGCTCCGAGTGCGGCTCACCCACGCCGGCCACGACGCGGTCGCCGTGTCCGCCGTCGACCCGACGGGTGCGCCCGTGCTCACGGTCGACACGCTGTCGCTGCGCGCACCCGGTGGCCCCGCCGCCCCGACCACATCCGGGGACAGCCCTCTCCTGCTCGACTGGGTCCCCGCGCCCGTGTCCGGTGCGCCGTCCGGGCTGCGGTGGGCGGTGGTCGGTGGCGACGAGCTGAACCTCGCCAACCCCATGTCCGTGTCGGGCGAGCACGTCATCGGCTACACCGACGCGCTGGCCGACGTGGCCGAGGTGCCGGACGTCTTCCTGGTGCCGCTGCTCGGCGGACCGGCCGGTGCCGAGTCGGTGCACGCCGCGACCCGCCGCGTCCTCGGGCTGGTCCACGAACTGCTGGGCACCGAACGGCTGGCCGCCGCCCGAATCCTGTTCCTCACCCGGGGCGCGGCGTCGGTGGCCGGGGAGCCGGTGACCGACCTGGCGGCGGCCGCCGCGGCCGGGCTCATCCGGTCGGCGCAGGCCGAGAACCCCGGCCGGATGGTCCTGCTCGACCTGGCGACCGCGAGCCCCGGTGCCGCGCTGCTGCTCGACGCGCTCCACGCTGAGGAACAGCAACTGGCCGTCCGCGGCGGGGTGCTGCTGAGCCCGCGGTTGAGCCGCACCTCGGACCGTGGTCTGGTGCCGCCGGTCGGCACCGGATGGCGGATCGAGGGCACCCCGCCGAGCGTCGTCGTGGTCGAGCTGGCACCGCTGGGCGATCACGAGGTGCGAGTGGCGGTGCACGCGGCCGGTCTCGGACACGAGGACGGCGCCGGCGTGATCGTCGAGATCGGTCCGGCGGTCACGCGGTTCGCCGTCGGCGACCGGGTGTTCGGCCTGCTGCCCGACGCGGTCGCGGCCACCGCCGTCACCGGCGAGGACCAGCTGGCGCTCGTCCCGGACGGGTGGTCGGCCGAGACCGCCGCGTCCGTGCCCGTCCCGTACCTGTTGGCGCACCAGGCTTTGGTCGGCGTGCGGGCGGGGGAGCGGGTGCTCGTCCACGTCGGCGCCACCGCTGCCGGCGTCGCGACCGCGGCACTCGCCGCCCGGCTCGGCGCCGAGGTGTTCGCCACGGCCGACGAGTCGGCGCTCGACGCACTCGCGCCGCTCGGACTCGACGAATACCACCTGTCGACGGCGTCCAGCCTCGAGTACGAGATGCGGTTCGAGCTGGCCAGCGAGGGCGCGCTCATGGACCGCGTGATCGGCGAGCCGGCCGACGTGTCCCGTCGGTTGCTCAATGAGACGGGCCAGCTGGTCGACCCCGCGACGCTGGCGATGCCGGACAACGCGGGCGAGACCCTGGCCGGGCTCGGCGACCTGATCCCGCTGCCCGTGCGGACCTGGGACATGCGTCGCGCGGCGGACGCCACGGAGACGCACGTCGGCCGCACGGTCCTGACCGCGCCGCGGACCATCGACCCGAACCGCACGGTGCTGATCACCGGCGGCGGTGGGCTGGGTGCCGAGTTCGCGCGCCACCTGGTCACCACCCACGGCGCGCGGAACCTGCTGGTGGCGAGCCGCCGGGGTGCGTCCGCGCCGGGCGCGGCCGAGTTGACGGCCGAACTGGCCGAACACGGCGCTACGGTCCGGTTCGCCGCGTGCGACCTGGCCGACCGGGCGGCGGTCGCCGCGCTGCTCGACGGGCTGTCGCTGACCGCCGTGGTGCACACGGCGGGTGTGCTGGACGACGGGCTGGTCACGTCGCTGACCAACCAGCGGCTCGACGCCGTGCTGGCGCCGAAGGTCGACGCCGCCTGGCATCTGCACGAGTTGGCCGGTGACGTGGACGCGTTCGTGGTGTTCTCGTCGGTGTCGGGGCTGCTGGGCAGTCCCGGGCAGGGCAACTACGCGGCCGCCAACTCGTTCCTCGACGCCCTGGCCACGTACCGCCGTTCGCTCGGGCTGGCGGCGACCTCGCTGGCGTGGGGCGCGTGGGGTCAGTCGGCCGGTATGACCGGCGACCTGAGCGACACGGAGATGCAGCGTCTCGGCCGGTCGGGGATGCCGCCGTTGACGCTCGCCCAGGGGCTGGCGCTGTTCGACACGGCCGTCGCGACCGACGAGCCGGTGCAGGCGTTGCTGCGGGTCAACCCCGCGGGGCTGAAGGCACAGGCACCGCCGCTGTTGCGGGACCTGGCGCCGGCCGTCACCCGGCGGGCGACCGCCGCGCGCGGTCGGACGGAGGGGTCGCTTCGGGAGCACCTGGCCCGCCTCGACCAGGCCGGTCAGGACGCCCTGCTGCGGGACCTGGTGATCAACAACGTGGCCGGGGTGCTCGGGCACGCCGACCCCGCGTCGGTCGACCCGGAGCGGCCGTTCCTGGAGTTGGGGTTCGACTCGCTGATCGCCGTGGAGCTGCGCAACCTGTTGTCCGACATGGTCGGCATCCGGCTGCAGACGTCGGTGATCTTCGACGCCCGCTCGGCCAACGGGCTCGCCGCGTGGCTGCGTGAGCGGTTGGCGGAGGCCGCCACGGCGGGTGACCGGCCGGCGGTGGCGACCTCCGTGGAGGGGGAGACGTTGCGGGACCTGTTCTTCAACGCCGTGCGGGCGAACCTGATCCCGGAGGCCATGCGGATGTTGGGTGCGGTGGCCAACACCCGGCCGCAGTTCCACAACCCGGCGGAGCTGGACGAACTGTCCGAGCCGGTCACGCTGGCCGAGGGCCCGTCGACCCCTCGACTCATCTGTTTCGCCGCGCCGGGCGCGACCGGTGGCGTGCACCAGTACGCCCGGCTGAGCGCCCATTTCCGCGGCGAACGCCACGTGAAGGCGTTGCCACTCATGGGTTTCGCTTCGGGCGAGGCCCTGCCGGCGACGGCCGACGCCGCGATCCGGATCCTGGCGGAGAGCGCTCTCCACGCGAGCGACGGCGAACCGTTCGTCCTGGTGGGACACTCGTCGGCCGGCGCTTTGGCCTACCTGGCGGCGAACATGCTCGCCACGACGTGGGGCATCCGCCCCGAAGCGGTGATCATGCTGGACACGCTGGGCTTCAGCTACGGCAACCACGAGAACGCGAGCATCGACTTCACGGATGTGGGCAAGTACTACTTCGCGGACATCGACTCGCCGACCGTGTCACTGGACACCGCGAGGCTGACCGCGATGGCGCACTGGCAGTACAAGGTGGAGGAGATCAAGCCGGAGGCCCCGACGGTGCCGACGTTGCTGCTGCAGTGCAACAAAATGGAGGACGGCACCCCGATCGACACGTCGTCGGCCCCCGTACAGGCGGACAAGGTGATCGTCATCGACGCGGACCACCTGTCCCTGGCACAGGAAGACTCCGCCATGACGGCGCAAACAATGCGCGACTGGCTGGCGACGGTGGTGCCCGCCAACCCCTGACGGTCACCCGATCGGTGGGATGGGCGGCCACGGCCCCCCGTAATCCAGCCTAGCCACGAGCACCGACAAGAACCGAAACCGCACAACCGCGCGGCCCGGTTCTGTCGGTGCTCGTCGGTACGCTGGAGATCGGGGGCCGGAGGCCGCCGTTGATCTTGAACCGGGCAGCAAAAGGCCCGGCCGGCGTTAGCCGACCGGGCCCGTCCCGTGTGCTGGTCAGGGGGTTTTCCAGCGCACGGGGAGTGCGTTGAGGCCGAAGATCAGCCCGTCGTACTTGAACGGCAGTTCCTCCACCGGCACGGCCAACTCGATGTCCGGCAGGCGTTCGAACAGCGACCGGTACGCGATGTCCAGCTCCGCGCGCACCAGGTTCTGGCCCAGGCACTGGTGCACGCCGTACCCGAAGGCCACATGGTGGCGCGCGCCCCGGGTCGGGTCGAACTCGTGGGGGCACCCGAATTTGGACTGGTCGAAGTTGGCAGCCGCCAGCAGCGGCACGATGCCCTCGCCCGCGCGGATCTGCTGACCGCCGATCTCCAGATCCTCCGTCGCCACGCGGAGCGCCACGATGTTGGCCACCGAGTAGTACCGCAGGACCTCCTCGACCACCCGCTCGTCGCCGATCCACTCGCGGTTCATCAGCAGGGTGACCGCGCCCAGCGCCAGGTTGTTGGCAGTGGTCTCCTGGCCGGCGATCAGCAGCAGCATGGCCGCACCGGACATCTCGATCACCGACAGCGAACCCGCGGCGATCATGACGCTCAGCAGGTCGTCGCCCGGCCGGTGCTGCTTGATCTTCACCAGCCGGTTCAGGTAGCGCAGCAGGTACTTCGTACTCGCCTCACGGGCCTCGTGCGTCGAGGACATGGTGACGAGCGTGCGGATGTTCTCCTCGAAGAACGGCCGGTCGACCTCCGGCACCCCGAGCAGCGCCGCGATCACCAGGGACGGCACTGGCGCCACGAAGTCGCGCACCAGGTCGGCCTCGCCGCCCTTGGCCACCAGGTCGTCGAGGACGCCGTCGACCACCTGCTGGATCGCGGGCCGCAGCTCCTTCACCCGACGCACGGTGAACTCGGGGATCAGCGCCTTGCGGAACCGGTTGTGCTCGGGCGGGTCGAGGGCCACGAACCAGCCCGGTACCTGGTCCTGACCTGGCACCCCACCGGTGCGCCCGGCGGACGGGAAGCCCTCGTGCGCCGGGTTGGAGCTGATCCGGTTGTCGGTGAGCACGGCCCGGACGTCCTCGTAGCGCGTCGCCAGCCACACCTTCGACCCGGTCGGCATGGTGGAGAACACCATGCCAGGGCGGCTGCGGTAGTCCTCGTACTGCGGCGGCGGAAAGGGCTCGCCAGGCCGCCGCACGGGGAACGCGACGAGGTCCGAACTGATCGCCATGGGCGTCACGGTCGCACGGGGGAGTTGAGAGTATTCCCTAGTCCCGAGCCCCTTCTAGGGGAAACCCGCACCGCCCGCTCATAGGTTCGCACCGACACCCTGGACAGCTGGGAGCACAGCGAACATGGCGGACGAGGACAAGCTGCGGGATTACCTCCGACGCGCCATCGCCGAGGCGCACGACAGCCGCGCGCGGTTGCAGGAGGTCACCGACCGCGCGACCGAGCCGATCGCCATCATCAGCATGAGCTGCAGGTTCCCCGGCGGCGCCGACACCCCCGAGAGCCTGTGGCGGCTGCTGGCCGACGGCGTCGACGCGGTGTCCGACCCGCCCACCAACCGCGGCTGGGACACCGACTCGCTGTACCACCCGGACCCCGAACACCCGGGCACCGCGTACACGTTCGAGGGCGCGTTCCTCGAGCGTGTCGCCGCGTTCGACAACGAGTTCTGGGGCATCTCGCCGCGCGAGGCGCTCGCCACCGACCCGCAGCAGCGCCTGATGCTGGAGATCGCGTGGGAGGCGGCCGAACGCGCGGGCATCGACCCGACGGCACTGCACGGCGGCGACACCGGCACGTTCATCGGCGGCTACGACGCCCAGTACGGCGCGGCGCTCGGCCGGGAGGAGCGCCTGGAGGGCCACGCGGTCACCGGCCTGTCGCCGAGTGTCCTGTCCGGACGGATCGCCTACCTGCTCGGGCTCGAGGGCCCGACGGTCACCATCGACACCGCCTGCTCGTCGTCGCTCGTCGCCATGCACCTGGCAGTGCAGTCGCTGCGCAAGGGCGAATGTGGCCTGGCGTTCGCCGGTGGGGTGGCGCTGCTGCTGTCGCCCGACCTGTTCGTGATGTTCTCCCGCCAGCGCGGCATGGCCCCCGACGGCCGGTCCAAGGCGTTCGCCGACGCGGCCGACGGCGTCGGCTGGGGCGAGGGCGCGGGCATGCTCATGCTGGAGCGCCTGTCCGACGCGCGCCGCAACGGTCACCCGGTGCTCGCGGTCATCCGTGGCAGCGCCATCAACTCCGACGGCGCGTCCAACGGCCTGACCGCGCCGAACGGCCCGTCGCAGCAGCGGATGATCCGTGCGGCGCTGGCCGACGCGCGACTGTCACCGTCCGATGTGGACGTGGTGGAGGCGCACGGCACCGGCACCACGCTCGGCGATCCGATCGAGGCGCAGGCGCTGCTGGAGACGTACGGGCAGGACCGGACGGAGCCGCTGCTCATCGGTTCGGTCAAGTCGAACCTCGGGCACACCCAGAACGCGGCCGGGGTCGCCGGGGTGATGAAGCTCGTGCTGGCCATGCGCAACGGGCTGCTGCCGGCCACGCTGCACGTGGACCAGCCGACCACGCACGTCGACTGGTCGGCGGGTTCGGTGTCGCTGCTGACGTCGGCGCGCGAATGGCCGCGTCACGACCGGCCGTGGCGGGCCGGGGTGTCGGCGTTCGGGATCAGCGGCACGAACGCGCACCTCATCCTGGAGCAGGCACCCGATCTCGCGGTTTCCGCTCCGGTCGAACGTCCGGCGGCCGTGGTGCCACTCGCGCTGTCCGCCCGCACCCCCGAAGCGTTGCGGGACCTGGCCGGTCGCGTCACCGTCGAGTCGCTTGTGGACACCGCGTACTCGTTCGCCACCACGCGCACGGACTTCGAGCACCGCGCGGTGATCGTGGCGTCCGATGAGGACACCGCGCGCGCCGAGCTGGCGGCGCTGGCCGCCGGCACCCCCTCGGTGCTGACCGGTGAGGCCGGCACCGGCCGAGTGGCGTTCCTGTTCGCCGGTCAGGGCTCGCAGCGGTTGGGCATGGGCCGCGAGTTGCATGCGCGGTACCCGGTGTTCGCGTCGGCGTTCGACGACGTGGTGGAGCGTTTTCCCGGGCTGCGCGAGGTCATGTGGGGTACCGATGCCGAGGAGCTGGACAAGACCGGTTGGGCGCAGCCGGCGCTGTTCGCGCTGGAGATCGCGCTCTACCGGCTGGTCGACCTCCTGGGGCGTCACGCCCGAGTCACGTCGCCGGGCACTCGATCGGTGAGATCGCGGCCGCGCAGGTGGCGGGGGTGTTCTCCCTGGACGATGCGTGCACGCTGGTTGAGGCGCGTGCTCGGTTGATGCAGGCGTTGCCCGAGGGTGGCGCGATGGTGGCCGTACAGGTGCCGGAGAGCGCTCTCGCAGCTGACGGCGGGTGTGTCGATCGCGGCGGTGAACGGCCCGGACAATCTGGTGGTGTCCGGGGTCGAGGCCGAGGTCCTGGCTGTGGTGGGGGACCGCAAGCACAAGCGGTTGCGGGTCTCGCATGCTTTCCACTCGCCGCTCATGGACCCCATGCTCGAGGAGTTCCGGGCGGCGATCGCCGGGATAACGCTCTCCGAACCGACGCATCGCCATGACCAGGTCGGTCACCGACCATGAGTACTGGGTGCGGCACGTCCGCGACACCGTCCGGTTCGCCGACGACGTGAACGCGCTCTCCGGCCCGACGTTCCTGGAGATCGGCCCCGACGGCACCCTCTCCACGCTGGTCGACGGCATCCCGCTGCTGCGCAAGGACGGCAGCGAGGAGCAGGCGGCCGTGACCGCGCTCGCCCGGCTGTACCTGGCGGGCCAGCCGATCGACGCCGGCTTCTTCGACGGGCTCGGCGCGCGCGTGGTCGACCTGCCGACCTACCCGTTCCAGCACAAGGACTTCTGGCCGGAGCAGCTGCCCGTCGCGTCGGCCCGCCACGATGATGTCCCGGACTTCTGGTCCCTCGTGGACGGCGACCCCGGCGAGTTCGCGGACGCGCTCAACCTGCCGGCCACCACAGCCGCCGAGGTACTGCCCGCATTGACCGACTGGCGGGACCGTCTGCAAGCCACGGAGACCACTGACTCCTGGCGCTACCGCATTGACTGGACGCCGCTGCACACTCGCGGCACCGTCCGCCTGTCCGGCACCTGGCTGCTCGTCACTCCCGACGAAGCGCCGCCATTGGCGGACGAGGTGGCCGCCGTGCTGCGCGCCGCGGGTGCCGAGGTGACCACGGACCCCACTCGATCCGTCTCTGACCGGCGCGGTCTCGCTGCTGGGCCTGGACGAGCGGACCGAACCAGGCACCACCGTCGTGCCGGCCGGGCTCGCCGCCACCACTCGCCTGCTCCGGGAGATCGCTCTCCCCGTCTGGACAGTCACGACCGGCGCGGTCGCCACCGGCCGCCGCGACGCGGTCACCCACCCGGAACAGGCCACCCTCTGGGGACTCGGCCGCGTCGCCGCCCTCGAACAGCCCGCCGCCTGGGCCGGCCTCATCGACCTCCCGGCCACCCTCGACGACCGCGCGGCCGACCGACTGGTCGCCATCCTGGCCGGTGCGCACGGCGACGAGGATCAGCTGGCCGTCCGCTCGTGGGGACTCTTCGGCCGCCGCCTCACCCCGGCACCCGCCGCACCCGCCCCGACCACGCCCCGGCTGCGCGGCACCGTCCTCATCACCGGCGGCACCGGCGGACTCGGTGGCATGGTCGCCCGCTGGGCGGCCGCCGCCGGCGCGGAACACGTGGTCCTGCTCAGCCGCCGCGGCGGCGAGGCACCGGCTCTCGACTGCCGGGTGACCGTCGTGACCTGCGACGTGACCGATCGGAAAGCGCTCTCCGAGGTCCTGGCCGAGTACCCGCCGAACGCCGTGGTGCACGCGGCCGGCACGGTCCTCGGCGACGCCGACGTCGCCACGGTCACCCCCGACCAGCTCGAGAACCTGCTCGCCGCCAAGCTCGCCGCCCGCCACCTGCACGACCTGACCGACAACCTCGACGCGTTCGTCCTGTTCGGCTCGGCGGCCGGCGTGTGGGGCTCGGTCACCCTGGCCGGCTACTCGGCCGCCAACGCCTACCTCGACGCGCTGGCCGAACACCGTGCGGCGAACGGGCTTCCCGCCACGGCCATCAGCTGGGGCACCTGGGCCGACGCGGGCATGGCCGCCGACCACCAGGCCGCGTCGCAACGGCTGGGCCGTCACGGCGTCCGCGAACTGGACCCGGCGCTCGCCGTCCAGGTGCTCGACCGCGCGGTCGCCGAAGGCCACCCGACGCTCGTGGTGGCCGACCTCGACCTGCCCCGGTTCGTGTCGAGCTACACCGCACGCCGGCCGAGCACCCTGTTCGACGCGGTGCTGCCCGACACCCCCGCCGACGTGCGGCCGAGCGCCGCTCCCGCCGACCCGACCGCGCTGCTCGCCCTGGTCCGTCGCGAGGTGGCCGCGGTGCTCGGCCACGGCGGCGCCGAGGCGATCGACCCGGACCGCGCGTTCGCCGACCTCGGGTTCGACTCGCTGACCGCCGTCGAACTCCGGGACCGGCTGTCCACAGTGGTCGGCACCCGGCTGCCGGCCACCCTCGTGTTCGACCACCCGACGGCCGCCGAACTCGCCGCCCACCTCGGCGCCGACACCGCCGCACCGGTGATCACCGCGACCGCCACCCCGCTCGACGAGGACCCCGTGGTGATCGTCGGCATGGGCTGCCGGCTGCCCGGCGGGATCACCTCGCCGGCCGACCTGTGGCGGCTGCTGGTGGCGGGGGAGAGCGGTATCTCGGCGTTCCCGGCCGACCGTGGCTGGGACCTCACGGGTCTCGCGTCCGGCGGCTCGGCCACCACCCGCGGCGGGTTCCTGACCGGAGTGGCGGACTTCGACGCCGAGTTCTTCGGCATCTCCCCGCGCGAGGCGCTCGCCATGGACCCCCAGCAGCGGCTGCTGCTGGAAACCACCTGGGACGCCATTGAAGCGGCGGGGCTCGCCCCGGAAGCGTTGCGTGGCAGCCGAACCGGCGTGTTCGTCGGCAACTGCGGCCAGGACTACCTGAGCGTGCTCGGCGCGAGCGACGACGACACCGCCGGACACGTGGGCATCGGCACGGCCGCGAGTGTCCTGTCCGGACGGCTCGCGTACACGCTGGGGCTGGAAGGTCCGGCGGTCACTGTGGACACCGCCTGCTCGTCGTCGCTCGTGGCGCTGCACCTCGCGACCAAGGCCCTGCGGGACGGCGAATGCACGCTCGCGCTGGTGGGCGGCGTGACCGTCATGTCCACTCCGAACACGTTCGTCGAGTTCTCCATCCAGGGCGGGCTCGCGGCCGACGGCAACTGCAAGCCGTTCTCCGACGACGCCGACGGCACCGGCTGGTCCGAAGGCGTCGGCGCGCTGGTGGTGGCCCGGCAGTCGGAGGCGATCCGTGCCGGTCTGCCGATCCTCGCGGTCGTGCGAGGTTCGGCCATCAACTCCGACGGTGCCTCGAACGGCCTGACCGCACCGAACGGCCCGTCGCAGCAGCGGGTGATCCGTGCGGCGCTGGCGTCGGCCGGACTGTCCACCGCGGACGTCGATGCGGTGGAGGCCCACGGCACCGGCACGACCCTGGGCGACCCGATCGAGGCGCAGGCGTTGCTCGCCACCTACGGACAGACCAGGGAGACACCGCTCCTGCTGGGATCGGTGAAGTCGAACATCGGCCACGCCCAGGCGGCGGCCGGGGTCGCCGGCATCATCAAGTCCGTGCTGGCCATGCGGTCCGGCGTGGTTCCGGCCTCGCTGCACGTCGGCAGCGCGTCGTCCCATGTGGACTGGTCGGCGGGTTCGATCGACCTCGTGACCGAGGCCACCGAGTGGCCGGCACTGGACCGTCCGCGCAGGGTCGGCGTGTCCGCGTTCGGGGTGAGCGGCACCAACGCGCACGTGGTGCTCGAGCAGGCGATCGTGGCACCGGTCGAGGTGGCGGAACCGGCTGTCGTGCCGTGGGTGCTGTCGGCCAGGACTCCGGCGGCGCTCGCTGCCCGCGAGGCGGAACTGCCCGACTCCTCAGCCGTTCAGGTCGGTGCGGCGCTGGCTCGCCGGGGAACGCTCGACCACCGCGCGGTCCTCCTGTCCACTCCGGACGGTGTCCTCGAGGCCGCCCGCGGTGAAGCCGAGAACGGCACACTCGCGTTCCTGTTCGCCGGCCAGGGCTCGCAACGTCTCGGCATGGGCCGCGAGCTGCACGCCCGGTTCCCGGTGTTCGCCGAGGCGTTCGACGAGGTGGCCGACGCGCTGGACGCACGCCTGGAAGGTTCCCTGCGCGACATCGTGTGGGGCTCGGACGCCGACGAACTGAACAAGACCGGGTGGGCGCAGCCGGCACTGTTCGCGCTGGAAGTCGCCCTGTTCCGGTTGGTCGAGTCGTTCGGGGTGCGCCCGGATCACGTGGTCGGGCATTCGATCGGGGAGATCGCGGCCGCGCACGTGGCCGGTGTGTTCTCCCTCGACGACGCCTGCACACTCGTGGCCGCGCGGGCGCGGCTGATGCAGGCGCTGCCCGAGGGCGGCGCGATGGTGGCCGTGCAGAGTTCGGAGAACGCTCTCCAGGTGACCGACGGGGTGTCGATCGCCGCGGTCAACGGCCCCGACTCGGTCGTCGTGGCCGGCGTCGAGGCCGAGGTCATGGCAGTGGTGGGCGATCGCAAGCACAAGCGTTTGCGGGTGTCGCACGCGTTCCACTCGCCGCTCATGGACCCGATGCTCGACGACTTCCGCGCGGCCATCAGCGGGATAACGCTCTCCGAACCGTCGATCCCCATGACCAAGGACGTCACCGACCCCGAGTACTGGGTCCGGCACGTCCGCGACACCGTCCGCTTCGCCGACGACGTGGCCGCCACCGGCGCCACCCGGTTCCTCGAGATCGGTCCCGATGGAACGCTCTCCGCCCTGACCGGCGGGGCTCCCGTGCTGCGCAAGGACCGCGACGAGGAGAGCGCTCTCCTCACGGGGCTCGCCCGGCTGTACGTGACGGGTGTCCCGGTCGACTGGGCGAGCCTGTTCACGGGCGTGCCCGGCGCCGACCTGCCGACCTACCCGTTCGAACGCACCCGGTACTGGCCCACGCTGCCCACCACCGCGCAGCCGATCACGTCCTGGACCTACCGCGAGACCTGGCGCGCACTGCCCGCGGTGGACGCCGAACCGCGCCGCTGGGTGGCGATCGTCCCCGAACAGCCCGACGAGTGGACCACCACGGTCGCCGCCGCGTTCACCGCCGAGACGGTCACGAACGTCGAGAACATCACCGAGGCCGACGGAATCCTGTCGTTCGTCGGCCTGGACACCGCGAAGGTCCTGCGAGCGGGAGTCGGTCCCGTGTGGATGGTCACCCGAGGCGCGGTGGTCGTCGAGAACGGCGAGATCCCCACCGTCGGTCAGGCGGCCCTGCTCGGCTTCGGCCGCACGGCCGCACTCGAGTACCCGGCCGAATGGGGCGGCCTGCTCGACCTGCCCGCCTACCTCACGGAGAGCGCTCTCCAAACCGCGGCGGGCGCGCTGCAGGAGAGTGAACTCGCCGTCCGCGAGTCCGGGATCTACGGCCGCCGCCTCGTCCGCGCCGAACTCCCGGCCGAGGGCTGGCAACCACGCGGCACCGTGCTCATCACCGGCGGCACCGGCGCACTCGGCGGTCACGTCGCCCGCCAACTGGCAGCCGACGGCGCCGACCACCTCCTGCTCGTCAGCCGTCGCGGCCCCGATGCGCCCGGCGCCGCCGAACTGGCCGCCGAGCTGGGAGAGCGCGTCACGATCGTCGCCGCCGACGCCGCCGACCGCGACCGCATGCGCGAGATCCTCGCCGAGCACGAGGTCACGGCCGTCGTCCACACGGCCGGTGTGGTCCACGACGGCATGATCGACAACCTCGACCCGGTCGACGTCGACGCCATGCTCCGCGCCAAGGTCACGGCCGCCGAGATCCTCGACGAGCTGACCACCGACCTCGACGCGTTCGTCCTGTTCGCCTCGGCGTCCGCCGTGATCGGCAACGCCGGCCAGGCCGGGTACGCGGCCGCCAACGCCGAACTGGCCGCCCTCGCCGCCCGCCGCCGCGCCGCCGGGAAGACCGCGACCGCCATCGCCTGGGGCCCGTGGGCGGGTGAGGGCATGGCCGCCGCACACCGTCACGCCGACCTGCCGATGCTCGACCCGGCCGCCGCCACCGGACTCCTCGGTACCGCCGTCGCCTCCGAAGAGCCGACGCTGCTGGTCCTCGACCTGACCGACCGCAGGCTGTTCGCCGGCCACCGCCACCAGCCGCTGTTCGCCGAACTCCCCGAGGTCGCCGAAGCCCCGCCCACCACGGCGAAAGCACCCACCGACCCGACCGAACTGCTGGCCGCCGTCCGCGCTGCCGTCGCCGCCGTGCTCGGCCACCCGAGCACCGAGACCATCGGCGTGGACAAGGCGTTCCGCGACCTCGGGTTCGACTCGCTCACCGCGGTCGAGCTGCGCAACCGGCTGACCGTCCTCACGGGACTCACCCTGCCCGCCGGAATCGTCTTCGACTTCCCGACCGTCCGGCAGCTCACCGACCATCTACACGGCGACCTCGAGGCAGTCACCGCGACGGCCGCCACCGGCTCCGACGAACCCGTCGCGATCATCGGCATGGCCTGCCGGTTCCCGGGCGGCATCACCACCCCCGAAGACCTGTGGCAGCTGCTGGTCGACGGCGGCGACGCCATCGGCGGCTTCCCCACCGACCGCGGCTGGGACCCCAGCACGGTGAACGCCACCGGCACCGGCGGTTTCCTCACCGACGCCGCCAGTTTCGACGCCGGCTTCTTCGGCATCTCCCCGCGCGAAGCCCTGGCCATGGACCCGCAGCAGCGGCTGCTGCTCGAAACCACCTGGGAGAGCATCGAACGCGCCGGCATCGACCCCGCCGCCATCCGCGGCAGCCGGACCGGCGTGTTCGTCGGCACCAACGGCCAGGACTACCTCGAGCTGATGCGTGGCTCGATCGACGACACCGACGGCCACGCCGGCACGGGCATCGCCGCGAGTGTCCTCGCCGGACGGATCGCCTACACGTTCGGGCTGGAGGGCCCGGCGATGACCGTCGACACCGCCTGCTCGTCGTCGCTCGTGGCACTGCACCTGGCGGCCGAATCGATCCGCCGCGGCGAGTGCGACCTCGCGCTCGCCGGCGGCGTCACGGTCATGAGCACCGCGGGCCCGCTCACCGAGCTGGGCCGCCAGGGCGCGCTGTCACCCGACGGCCGGTGCAAGGCCTTCGCCGAGGGCGCGGACGGCGCCGGCTTCGCCGAGGGCGTCGGCATTCTGCTGGTCGCCCCGCTGTCCGCCGCGAAGCGCCTCGGTCACCCGATCCTCGCCGTACTAAGGGGTTCCTCGGTGAACCAGGACGGCGCGTCCAACGGCCTCACCGCCCCCAACGGACCCGCACAGCAGCGGGTGATCACCCAGGCACTCGCCAACGCGGGCCTGTCCACACAGGACATCGACGTGGTGGAGGCGCACGGCACCGGCACGAAACTCGGCGACCCCATCGAGGCCGAGGCGCTGCTCGCCACCTACGGCCGCGACCGGGAAACCCCGATGTACCTGGGTTCCGTCAAGTCGAACCTCGGACACACCCAGGCCGCCGCCGGAGTGGCGGGCGTGCTGAAGATGGTGCTGGCCATGCGCCACCGGCTGCTGCCCCGAACGCTCCATGTGGACACGTTGTCGTCCCACGTGGACTGGACCGGCGCGGTGTCCGTCCTCACCGAACCCGTGCCGTGGGGTGCCGACGGTCGGACGATGCGGGCCGGGGTGTCGTCGTTCGGCATCAGCGGCACCAACGCCCACGTCGTGCTGGAAGAGCCTCCTGCGGTCCCGGTCGCCCCGGTGGTCGAGGTCCCGGCCATCCCGTACGTGCTGTCCGCCAAGTCGCCCGCCGCACTGCGTGACCTGGCGGACCAACTGTCCGATGTGGATGCCGATCCTGTCTCGGTGGCTGGTGCCCTGACCGGCCGTTCGGTCTTCGACCACCGCGCGGTGGTGGTCGGCACCGACCCGGCCGGGCTGCGGGCGGGTTTGCGTGCACTGGCGCAAGAGCGGCCCGACCCGACCGTCGTGACCGGCGAGGCCGGCGCCGACCGCCGGGTGGTGCTCGTCTTCCCCGGCCAGGGTTCGCAGTGGGCCGGCATGGGCGCCGCGCTCCTCGACCACGAACCCGTGTTCGCACAGGCGATCGACGAGTGTGCCGACGCACTCGCCCCACACGTCGACTGGTCATTGCACGCGGTCCTGCGGACTGGCGTCGGCCTGGAACGCGTGGACGTCGTCCAACCCGCCTCGTGGGCCATGATGGTCGCGCTCGCCCGCGTGTGGGCCGCGCGCGGCGTGACGCCGGACGCGGTGATCGGCCACTCGCAGGGCGAGATCGCCGCGGCGGCCGTCGCCGGCGCACTGTCCATGGAGGACGCCGCCCGCGTGGTGGCGTTGCGCAGCAAGGCGATCGCCGCACACCTGTCCGGTCGGGGTGCCATGGTGTCGATCGCCGAGTCTGCCGAGGCGGTCACGGCCAGGCTCGCCGGCCTCGATGCTTCCATCGCCGCCGTCAACGGACCGGCCGCCGTCGTGGTGTCCGGCGACCCGGCCGCACTCGCCGACCTGGCGGCCGCGTGTCTGGAGGACGGCGTTCGGGCGAAGATGATCCCGGTCGACTACGCCTCGCACTCCGCGCACGTCGAGGACATCCACGAGGTGCTGCTGGCCGACCTCGCGCCGATCACGCCGCACCAGGCCGTCGTTCCGTTCCGTTCCACGGTCACCGGCGATTGGGACCCGAGCGTCGACGCCGAGTACTGGTACCGCAACCTACGTGGCACGGTCGGGTTGTACGACGCGGTCCGCGAGCTGACCGACGCGGGCTACGACACGTTCGTCGAGGTCAGCCCACACCCGGTGCTGACCCTGCCCATCCAGGAGACCGCCGGCGACGCCGCGGTGTTCGGCACGCTGCGCCGCGACGACGGCGGCCCGGACCGGCTGCTGCTCGCGCTGGCCGAGGCCCATGTCCGCGGCGTGGCCGTCGACTGGCCCGCTCTTCCCGGAAACCACGTGGACCTGCCGACCTATCCGTTCCAGCGTGAGCGGTACTGGCCGACGGCCGCGCCCACCCGCGCGGGCGGCAGCGACGACGAACTCTGGGCCGCGCTGGAGGACCCGGAGACCCACCTGAACCTGCCGGCCGACGCTCTGGCCGATCTCCTGCCGGCCCTGCGCAACTGGCGCGACCGACGCTCCGCCGACTCCACTGTGGACGACTGGCGTTACCGGACCGCCTGGCGGCCGGTCACCGGAGTCCGCGACCGGGCGCCCGAAGGCGACTGGCTGCTGGTCACGGCCGCCGGGGTGCCGGACGACGACGTACGGGCCGCGTTCGAGACGGCGGGCGTTCCGCTGCGGGTGCTCGTCCTCGACGAGACCGACACCGACCGCGACACCCTCGCCGCTCGACTTCCGAACGACATGGCGGGCATCGTGTCGACGCTGGCCGGTGCCGAGGAACCCTGCGTGGCGCACCCGGACCTGCCGCTCGGGCTCGCGCTCACCATCACCCTCGTCCAGGCGCTGGACGACACGGCTCCCGTGTGGACGCTGACCCGCGGCGCCGTGTCCACAGGCGACACCGACCCGCTCACCAACCCCACGCAGGCGCAGGTGCTCGGCGTCGGCTGGACCGCCGCACTGGAGCACCCGCACGGCTGGGGTGGCGTGGTCGACCTGCCGGCCGCCCTCGACCCACCGGGCGCGCGCCGGCTGCTGACCGTCCTCGCGGGTGCCACGGGCGAGGACCAGGTGGCCATCCGCGCGACCGGCACGCTTGCCCGCCGCGTCGTCCGCGCTCCCGCGGGCAAGGCGCCGGCCGGAGGCTGGACGCCGACCGGCACCACGCTCGTCACCGGCGGCACCGGTCAGATCGGCCCCCGCCTGGTGACCTGGCTCCTCGACCAGGGCGCCACGGACGTCGTGCTCACCAGCCGCACGGCCAAGGACCACGACTACGGTCCGAACGTCTCGGTGGCTGTCTGCGACGTGGCCGACCGCGCCGCGCTCGCCGAGCTGCTTACCGAGTTGGCCGACGCCGACCGTCCCGTTCGGACGGTCGTACACGCGGCCGCTGTCATCGAACTGTCCTCACTGGACCAGACGTCCTTGGAGGACTTCGCGAAGGTGGCCGGTGCCAAGGCGACCGGTGCCCGCAACCTGCACGAGCTGGCCACCGACCTCGACGCGTTCATCCTGTACTCGTCCAACGCCGGCCTGTGGGGCAGCGGCGACCACGCCGCCTACGTGGCCGGCAACGCCTACCTCGCGGCGCTCGCGCAGCACCGGCGTGCCAACGGTCTGCCGGCCACGGCCATCCACTGGGGCAAGTGGCCGGACAGCGACGAGGTCCGCCAGCTGTTCGACTCCGACGACCCGTGGGGCGTGCGGCGAACCGGCCTGATTCCGCTCGATCCGGACCTCGCCATGACCGGTCTGGCCCGCGCGCTCGCCGACGACGAGACGGTGCTCGCGCTCACCGGGGTCGACTGGGAGCGCTACTACCCGGTCTTCACCTCCGGTCGCACCACTCGCCTGTTCGACGAGATCCCCGAGGTCGTCGAGCTGAACCGCGCACCAGCGCCGGCCCCGGTCACCGGTCTCGCCGAGCGGCTGCGTGGCCTGCCGGCCGGACAACGCAAGCAGACGCTGCTGCGGATCGTGCGCGAGGAGGCGGCGGCCGTGCTCGGCCACGCCGGCGCCGACGCACTGCCCGAGCGGACGGCGTTCCGGGACGTCGGGTTCGACTCGGTGACCGCCATCGACCTCCGTAACCGGCTCGCCGCGGCGACCGGCGCCACCCTGCCGGCCGCACTGGTGTTCGACCACCCGAACCCCGTGGCGCTGGCGGACTTCCTGCTCGGCGAACTGCTCGGCGCCACTGTGGACACTCCTGTTGAGACTCGCACGGCGGTCGCCGAGGACGACCTCATCGCGGTGGTCTCCATGGCCTGCCGGTTCCCCGGTGGGGTCAGCTCGCCCGAGGACCTGTGGCGGATCGTGGTGGACGGCGTCGACGCGGTCGGCCCCGCCCCTGCCAACCGCGGCTGGGACACCACGGCGGTCGGCGGTTTCCTGGCCGACGTCGCCGGGTTCGACGCCGGGTTCTTCGGCATCTCCCCACGCGAGGCACTCGGCATGGACCCGCAGCAGCGGCTCCTGCTGGAAACCACCTGGGAGTCCGTGGAACGCGCGGGCATCGACATGGCCACCCTGCGCGGCACCGCCACCGGCGTGTTCGTCGGTGGTACTTACCAGGAATACGGCGAGATCGACGCCGACGTGCACTCGGTCACCGGGATCTCACCGTGCCTCATGTCCGGCCGGGTGGCGTACCTCTTCGGACTCGAGGGCCCGGCGGTCACCCTCGACACCGGCTGCTCCTCCGCGCTCGTGGCGCTGCACCTGGCGTGCCAGTCACTGCGGACGGGGGAGAGTTCGCTCGCGCTCGCCGGTGGTGTCACGGTCATGTCGAGTCCCGCGGAGTTCGCGGGCTTCGGCGAGTTGGGCGCGCTGTCGGCCGAGAGCCGCTGCAAGGCGTTCGGCGCGTCGGCCGACGGCATGGGCCTGTCCGAGGGCGTGGGTGTGCTGCTCCTGGAGCGACTGTCCGACGCGCGACGCAACGGGCACCCGGTGCTCGCCGTCGTGCGGGGCAGCGCCATGAACCAGGACGGCGCGTCCAACGGGTTGACCGCGCCGAACGGTCCGTCGCAGCAGCGGGTCATCCGCTCGGCGCTGGCGGCCGCCGGACTGTCCTCATCGGACGTCGACGTGGTGGAGGCACACGGCACCGGCACGTCGCTCGGTGACCCGATCGAGGCCGGTGCGCTCACCGCCACCTACGGCCGCGACCGCGATACCCCGCTGTGGCTGGGTTCCGTGAAGTCGAACATCGGGCACACGCAACTCGCCTCGGGTGCCGCGAGCCTCATCAAGATGGTCCAGGCATTGCGCCACGGTGTGCTGCCGCGGACCCTGCACGCCGACGAGCCCTCGCCGCACATCGACTGGTCGACCGGCGCGCTGCGCCTGCTGACCGAGAACACCCCGTGGCCCGACGCCGGCCGGCCCCGCCGCGGTGGCGTCTCGTCGTTCGGCATCAGCGGCACGAACATGCACGTGATCCTGGAACAGGCCGAAGTGGTCGAACATGGCTCCACTGTGGATGGTCCGGCGCCCTGGTTGATGTCCGGACGTTCCGCCGAGGCGCTGGCCGCCCAGGCCAACCAGCTTGCCACGGTCACCGAGCCGGTGGGTGACGTCGGCTGGTCGCTCCTCACCGGTCGGCAGGCCTTCGAGCACCGCGCGGTCGTGCTCGCCGACCACGACCAGGGCGTTCGCGCGCTGGCCGATGGAACCACCGCACCCGGTGTCGTGACCGGAACGGTCGTGCCGGGATCGCCTGGACCGGTGTTCGTCTTCCCCGGCCAGGGCTCCCAGTGGTGGGGCATGGGCGCGGAACTGATGGCGACCTCCGACGTGTTCCGCGCGTCGATCGACGACTGCGCGGCCGCGCTCGCCCCGTACGTCGACTGGTCGCTTCCGGAAGTGATCAGCGGCACGGGCGACGAGAAGCTGCTGTCCCGAGTGGACGTCGTGCAGCCCGCGTTGTTCGCCATGATGGTCTCGCTGGCCGCCGTGTGGCGTGCCCACGGTGTCGAACCGGCGGCCGTGGTCGGGCACTCCCAAGGGGAGATCGCCGCCGCATACGTGGCTGGGGCGTTGACGCTCGACGACGCGGCCGCCGTGGTCGCGTTGCGCAGCAAGGCGTTGCTGCCACTGGGCGGCCGGGGTGGCATGGTGTCGCTGCCGTGCTCGCTCGACCGGGCCGGTGAGCTGATCGCGCCGTGGGGCGCGGACATCTCGGTGGCCGCGGTGAACGGGCCGCTGACCGTCGTGGTGTCCGGCGCCGCCGCCGCGCTCGACGAACTGATGGCCGCCTGCGAGCGGGAAACCGTGCGGGCCAAGCGGATCGCCGTGGACTACGCCTCGCACTCCACGCATGTCGAGGAGATCCGCGACGACGTGGTCCGCGCCCTGGCCAAGGTGTCCCCGGTGTCGGCCGCCGTGCCGCTGTACTCCACGGTGACCGGCGAGCCGATCGACACGTCCACCATGGACGCCCTGTACTGGTACACGAACCTCCGTACCCGGGTCCGGCTGGAGACCGCGGTGACCGCGCTCGCGGCCGACGGGTACCGCACGTTCATGGAGATGAGCCCGCACCCGGTGCTGACCGCCGCGCTCGCGGAGACCCTGGAGGCGACGGGTGAGGAGTTCGCGGCCGTCGGCACACTGCGCCGCGACCAGGGCGGCACCGAACGACTGCTGACCTCGTTCGCCGAGGCGTGGGTCCGTGGCGTCGACGTCGACTGGATGCCGGTGTTCGGCTCGCCGCGCCGTCGGGTCGAGCTGCCGACGTACGCCTTCCAGCGCCGCCGCTACTGGTGGGAGACCGCCGCAGCGGAGGAGAACGCCGGTGGCGACACCGAGTTCTGGGACCTCGTGTCCGGCGGCGACCTCGACTCCCTGGCCGCCGCGCTCGACGTGGACGCCGACCTGGCACAACGGATGGTCCCCGGCCTCACCGCCTGGCGCCGCCGCGCCACCGAACGATCCACTGTGGACTCGTGGCGCTACCGGATCGGCTGGACGCCCGTACCCGATGGCGACGACGTGGAGGGCGACTGGGTGGTCGTGCTGCCCGCAGGCCACGACGACGATCCCGTGGGTGACCGCGGTCCTCGAAGCGCTCGGCGACCACGCGGTGCCGGTCGAGGCGTCCGAAGTGGACCGCTCCGGACTCACCGGGTTGCTGGCCGACGCGGCCGCGACGCTGGTGGCCGTGGGTGCCCGTCCGGTGGGAGTGCTGTCGTTGCTGGGCATCCTCGAGGAACGACCCGGTCAGGTGCCCGTCGGACTCGCCGCGACCGTGGCGCTCACGCAGGCCATCGGGGACGCCGGGCTCGACGCGCCCCTGTGGTGCGTGACCCGCGGCGCCGTCTCCACCGGCGAGCACGACCCGCTCACCAACCCCGTGCAGGGGGCCGTGTGGGGCTTCGGCCGCGTGGCTGCCCTCGAACTGCCGGGCGCCTGGGGTGGTCTGGTCGACCTGCCGTCCGAAGTGGACGAGCGAGCGGCCGCCCGACTGCGTGGTGTCCTCGGAGGTGCGGAGGACCAGGTGGCGGTGCGTGCGTCCGGAGTGTTCGGCCGCCGGCTCGCCCACGCGCCGGCCGCCACGGCCACGCGGACGTTCCGTCCTACCGGGACGGTCCTCGTCACTGGCGGGACCGGCGGCGTCGGCGGCGAGATCGCCCGCTGGGCCGCCGCCCGGGGTGCCGAACACCTGCTGCTCACCAGCCGCCGCGGCCCGGAGGCACCGGGAGCGGCCGAGCTGGCCGACGAACTGCGGGCGATCGGCGCGCGGGTCACGGTCGCCGCGTGCGACGTCGCCGACCGCGACTCGGTGGCCGCCCTCCTCGCGGACGTCCCGGCCGACCTGCCGCTGACCGCCGTGTTCCACGCCGCCGGCGGGATCGACCACGACGCCGAGGTCCGCGAGTTGGGCCAGCCGGGTCTTGCGGCCCTGTTCGGAGCGAAGGTCGCGGGTGCCTGGCACCTGCACGAACTGGCCGGTGAGCTGGACGACTTCGTGCTGTTCTCCTCGGGCGCCGGGGTGTGGGGCAGCGGCCACCAGCCCGGGTACGCGGCGGCCAACGCCTCGCTCGACGCGCTCGCCGAGCACCGGCGCGCGGCCGGACAGCCGGCCACGTCGGTGGCCTGGGGCGCGTGGGGCCGGGTCGGGATCGCGGCGCAGGCGGCGAACGACGAACAGCTGGTCCGCCGGGGTGTGCTGGCCATGGAGCCGACCCTCGCGGTCGCCGCGCTGCAGGGCGCCATCGAGGACGGCACCACCACCCTCGCGGTGTCCAACATGGACTGGGCCCGGTTCGCGCCGAGCTTCACCGCGTTGCGGCCGAGCCCGCTGGTCAGTGACCTGCCCGAGGTGCGGGCCCTCGCCGAGTCCACAGAAGATGGTGATGTCGGGCAGGGCGCGCTGCGGTCCCGTCTGGACGGTCTGCTGCCGGCCGAACGGGAGCGGGAAGTGCTGGAGCTGGTGCGGGTCGAGGCGGGCGTCGTGCTCGGCTTCGCGGCCGGCGAGCAGCTCCCCGCCGCCCGGCCGTTCAAGGACTTCGGGCTGGACTCGGTCACCGCGATCGAGCTGCGCAACCGCTTGCGGACCGCGACCGGGCTGACGCTTCCCGGTGGGGTGGTGTTCGACTACCCGACCGCGAACGCGCTGGCCACGCACCTGCTGGCCGAGCTGTACCCCGAGTTCGCGGCCGCGCCCACCGACCCGGACGCCGAGATCCGTGCGGTGCTGGCGTCGATCCCCGTCGGGCGGCTGCGCAAGGCGGGTGTGCTCGACATGGTGCTGAGCCTGGCGTCCGAACAGGACACCGGGGACGGCATCGACACATCGAACGGCGACTCACTCGACGAGCTGGACGGCGAGGATCTGCTGCGCCTCGCCGGCGAGATCTCCAACTGACCCACCGGGAGCCGGAGCACTATGACCAACGACCGTTACGTCGAGGCTCTCCGCACGTCGCTGCGGAAGATCGAACGGTTGGAGCAGCAGAACCAGCAGCTCGTGGCGAGTGCGGTCGAACCGATCGCGGTGGTCGGCATGGGCTGCCGGTTCCCCGGCGGGGTGACCAGTCCCGACGAGCTGTGGGACCTGGTGGCCGCCGGCGGCGACGCCATCGGGCCGTTCCCCACCGACCGCGGTTGGGACCTCGACGCCCTCGGTGGCGGGGAGAGCCTGACCCTCGAGGGCGGTTTCGTCGACGGCGCGCTGGACTTCGACCCCGCGTTCTTCGGCATCTCGCCGCGTGAGGCGACCGCCATGGACCCGCAGCAGCGGCTGCTCCTGGAGGTCGCGTGGGAGGCGCTAGAACGCGCGGGCATCGACCCGGATTCGTTGCTGGGCACCCGGACCGGCGTGTTCGCCGGCACCACCGGCCAGGACTACTCGACGATCGTCATCGACTCCGACGACGATCTGCAGGTGTACGGCAGCACGGCGTTCGCCGCGAGTGTCCTGTCCGGACGGATCAGTTACGTCCTCGGGCTGGAGGGCCCGGCGGTCACTGTCGACACCGGATGCTCGTCGTCACTCGTCGCGATTCACTGGGCGATCCAGGCGTTGCGGTCGGGGGAGTGCTCGATCGCGCTCGCCGGCGGCGCCACGGTCATGACGACCCCGGCGCCGTTCGCCGCGTTCACCGCGCAGGGCCACGGGTTGGCGGCCGACGGGCGCTGCAAGGCGTTCGCCGAGGCGGCCGACGGTACCGGCTGGGGTGAGGGCGCGGGTGTGCTGGTGCTGGAGCGGCTGTCCGACGCGCAACGCAACGGGCACCCGGTGCTCGCCGTGCTGAGGGGTTCGGCGCTGAACTCCGACGGCGCTTCCAACGGCTTGACCGCACCGAACGGGCCGTCGCAGCAGCGGGTCATCCGCGCGGCGCTCGACTCCTGTGGACTGTCCACGCAGGACGTCGACGTGGCCGAGGCACACGGCACGGGCACCGAGCTGGGTGACCCGATCGAGGCGCAGGCGCTGCTGGAGACCTACGGCAAGGACCGCGCCACCCCGCTGCTGCTGGGTACCGTGAAGTCGAACATCGGACACACCCAGGCCGCCGCCGGGGTGGCCGGCGTGATCAAGATGGTGCAGGCGATCCGGCACGGCGTGGTCCCGGCCACGCTGCACGTCGACGACCTGTCGTCGCATGTGGACTGGACGGTCGGCTCGGTGGAGCTGCTGCGGTCCGCGACGGAGTGGCCGGAGCACGGTCGGCCGCGTCGGGCCGGGGTGTCGGCGTTCGGGATCAGCGGCACGAACGCGCACGTGATCGTCGAGCAGGCACCGGTCGTCATCGCGGAGCCGATCGAGGCGACCGTGACTCCGGCCGTCGTGCCGTGGGTGCTGTCCGCCCGGTCGGCCACCGCGCTGACCGAGCAGGTCGAGCGGATCACCGGCGCGGTCGCCGACGAGTCCGCCGTGGACGTGGGGCTGTCCCTCGCGCACCGGGCGATGCTGCCGCACCGCGTGGTGCTGGCCGATGGAGTGGAGATCGCGCGGGGGCTCACGGCCGACGGCCTCGTGGGCTTCCTGTTCGCCGGCCAGGGTGCCCAGCGGCTGGGCATGGGTCGGGAGCTGCACGCGCGGTTCCCGGTGTTCGCGGCGGCGTTCGACGAGATCGGAGAGCGCTTTCCAGGTCTGCGGGAGGTGGTCTGGGGTACCGACGCCGACGAGCTGAACCAGACCGGGTGGGCCCAGCCGGCGCTGTTCGCCCTGGAGGTCGCGCTCTACCGACTGGTCGAGTCGTTCGGGATCCGGCCCGACTACCTGGTCGGCCACTCGATCGGTGAGATCGCGGCCGCGCACGTGGCCGGGGTGTTCACCCTGGACGACGCGTGCACGCTGGTGGCCGCGCGGGCCCGGCTCATGCAGGCGCTGCCGACCGGTGGCGCGATGGTGGCGGTGCGGTGTTCGGAGAGCGATCTCCCGTTGACCGACGGCGTGTCGATCGCCGCGGTCAACGGGCCGGACTCGGTCGTGGTCGCCGGTGTCGAGGCCGAGGTCCTGGCCGTGGTGGGGGACCGCAAGCACAAGCGGCTCACCGTGAGCCACGCGTTCCACTCGCCGCTCATGGACCCCATGCTCGACGACTTCCGGGCCGCCATCTCCGGGATAACGCTCTCCGAAGCCGCGATCCCCCTCGCGAAGGACGTCGCGAACCTCGACTACTGGGTGAACCACGTCCGCGACACCGTCCGGTTCGCCGACGACGTCGCCACGGTCACCGAGGCCGGCGTCACCACGTTCCTGGAGATCGGCCCGGACGGCACCCTGTCCGCGCTCGCCGACGGCATCCCGCTGCTGCGCAAGGACCGCGACGAGGAGTCCGCGTTCGTCACCGGGCTGGCCCACGCGCATGTCGCGGGCGTGACGCCGCGGTGGCGGACCCTGTTCGACGGCACGGACGCCCGCCGGATCGACCTGCCCACCTACGCCTTCCAGCACGCCCGCTACTGGCCGTCGAACCCGGCGCGCAGCGGCGACCCGACCGGTCTCGGTCAGCGCGCGGCCGGCCACCCGCTGCTCGGCGCCGTGGTGGAACTGGCCGATGACGGCGGTGCGGTGTTCACCAGCCGCCTGTCGCTCGCCACCCAGCCATGGCTCGCCGATCACGTCGTGCTCGGCCAGACCTTGTTCCCCGGCACGGGTTTCCTGGAGCTGGCCGTCCGCGCGGGCGACGAACTCGGCTGCGGCCGCGTCGAGGAACTGACGCTCGCCGCACCGCTCGTCCTCAGCGGACCGGTTCGCCTCCAGATCCGCATCGGCCAGGACGTCGCCGGTCGCCGGAGCGTGAGCGTGCACAGCCACGCGGAGGACGCCGGCGAAGGCGCCTGGGTGCGGCACGCGAGCGGCACCATGACCGCCCTCGACGCGCCTGGGATCGCGCTCTCCGAATGGCCACCACCCGGCGCCGAGCCCGTCGAGGTCGGTGACCTGTACCGCGGGCTCGCCGAGGGCGGCCGCAACTACGGGCCGACGTTCCAGGGGCTGCGAGCGGTTTGGCGCGCCGAGGACACCGTGTACGCCGAGGCCGAGCTGCCCACGCAGGTCAGCGCCGCGTCGTTCGGGCTGCACCCGGCGCTCCTCGATGCCGCGCTGCACGCGGTGTCGTTCGCCGATCTCGGCGTGATCAGCCGCGGTGGCCTGCCGTTCACGTGGGAAGGGGTTTCCCTGCACGCGGCCGGTGCCACGGCCGTGCGGGTGCGGCTGACCCGCACGGGCGAGGACTCCGTCTCGATCGTCGTGGCCGACACCGAGGGCAACCCGGTCGTCTCGGCCGACCAGCTGGTGGTCCGCGAGGTGTCCGCCGAGCAACTCGCTGCCGCCGGGGTCACCGACCGCGACTCACTGTTCCAGGTGGACTGGGTGGCCGCGGTCCCCGCCGGCGACGCGGTCACGGACCTGCCGCCGATCATCGAGGCGACCGGGACCGGTGCCGATCCCGTTGCCGCCACCCACGAACTGACGGCCTCCGTCCTCACGCGACTGCGCGACTGGCTCGCCGAACCGGCGAACGGCGAATCCCCCCTCGTGGTCCTCACCACGGGCGCCACCACCGGCGACGACCTGGCCGGCGCGGCCGTCTGGGGACTGGTGCGCACCGCGCAGGCCGAACATCCCGGCCGGTTCCGGCTGGTCGACCTCGACGGACTCCAGGTTTCCCGCGACGTGCTCGACTGGGCGCTCGCGGTCGACGAGCCGCAGGTCGCCGTGCGCGGCGGCGAGATCCGCGTGCCGCGACTGGCTCGAACCCGGCCCGGCACCGACGAGACGCCGTGGTCGGGCACCGTGCTCGTCACCGGCGGCACCGGTGGGCTGGGTGCGCGGATCGCCCGACACCTGGTCGATCGGCACGGCGTCACCGACCTCTTGTTGGTGTCCCGCAGCGGACCGGCCGCCGCCGGCAGTCTGGTCGAGGAGCTGGCCGTGGCCGGTGCCACGGCCGAGGTCGTCGCGTGTGACATCGGCGACCGGAAAGCGCTCTCCGAGGTTCTGGCCGGCCGGCAGATCGGTGCCGTCGTGCACACGGCGGGGGTCCTCGACGACGGTCTCCTGGGATCGCTGACACCCGAACGGTTCGACACCGTCCTGCGCGCGAAGGCCGACGCCGCCTGGTATCTGCACGAGCTGCTGCCCGACGCCCGGCTCGTGCTGTTCTCCTCCGCGTCCGGCACTCTCGGCAGTCCCGGGCAGGCCAACTACGCGGCCGCCAACGCCTTCCTCGACGCCCTCGCGGTCCAGCGCCAGAACACCGTGTCGCTCGCGTGGGGTCCCTGGGACCGCACGGCGGGAATGACCAGCGGGCTCACCGAGTCCGATGTGGACCAGCTCGAGCTGTCCGGGATGCCGCCGCTGTCGGCCGACCAGGGCGTGCGGCTGTTCGACGTCGCGCTCGCCACCGGCTCGGCCGCGCTGCTGCCGGTCCGGCTCGACCTGCCGGTCCTGCGCACCATGGGCGAGGTCCCGCCGTTGCTGCGTGGGCTGGTCCGGGCGCCGGGCCGGCGAGCGGTCACGGTCGTCTCGGCGGCGGTCGACGGACTGGTCCAACGACTCGGCGGACTGTCCACAGAAGAGCGACACGATGCCGTCCTCGGCATCACCCGCACGGCCATCGCGGGCGTCCTCGGACACGCCGACGCCGACTCGGTGGACCCGACGCTCGCGTTCACCGAGCTGGGTTTCGACTCCCTGACCGGCGTCGAGCTGCGCAACCGGCTGACCACCGAGACCGGATTGCGCTTGCCCGCGACGCTCGTGTTCGACCACCCGACCGCGACCGCGCTCACCGGCTACCTGCTGGACGAGCTGTTCGGGTCCGAGGTGGACAGTCCCGTCCCGACGCGGACGGCGGCGGTGAGCGACGACCCGATCGTCGTGGTGGGCATGGCCTGCCGGTACCCGGGCGGCGTCACCACCCCCGAGGAACTGTGGGACCTGGTCGCCGCCGGCGGCGACGCGATCACCGGCTTCCCCACCAACCGCGGCTGGGACCTCGCCGGGCTGTACGACCCGGACCCCGAGGCGGTCGGCCGCACCCACGTGATGGACGGCGGTTTCCTGCACGACGCCGGCTCCTTCGACGCCGACTTCTTCGGCATGAGCCCCCGCGAGGCGCTCGCCACGGACTCCCAGCAGCGCCAACTGTTGGAGGTCACCTGGGAGGCCATGGAACGGGCGGGGATCGACCCGACCACGTTGCGCGGCAGCCGAACCGGCGTGTTCGCGGGCGTCATGTACGGCGACTACGTGAGCCTGCTCGACGACGACGAGTTCGAGGGCTTCCGCGGCGCCGGCAGCTCCCCGGCCGTGCTGACCGGCCGACTGTCCTACACGTTCGGGTTCGAGGGCCCGGCGGTCACTGTGGACACCGCGTGCTCGTCGTCGCTGGTGGCGTTGCACCTGGCGGCGCAGGCGCTGCGGTCGGACGACTGCTCGCTCGCCGTCGCCGGCGGTGTCACGGTGTTGTCGACCCCCATGCCGTACATCGAGTTCTCCCGGCAGGGCGGGCTGGCGGCCGACGGGCGGTGCAAGGCGTTCGGTGACGGCGCGGACGGGGTCGGCTGGTCCGAGGGCGTCGGCATGCTGGTGCTGGAGCGGCTGTCGGACGCGAAGCGCAACGGGCACAAGGTACTGGCCGTGTTGCGTGGTTCGGCCGTCAATCAGGACGGCGCGTCGAACGGCATGAGCGCCCCCAACGGGCCGTCGCAGCAGCGGGTGATCCGCGCGGCGCTGGCGAACGCCGGGCTGTCCACACAGGACGTCGACGTGATCGAGGCGCACGGCACGGGAACCTCGCTCGGCGATCCGATCGAGGCGCAGGCTCTGCTGGCCACCTATGGGCAGGACCGGGACACCCCCGCGCTACTGGGTGCCGTGAAGTCGAACCTGGGCCACACGCAGGCCGCCGCCGGCGTCGCGGGCGTGATCAAGATGATCGCCGCCATGCGGAACGGGGTGGTGCCGCCGACGCTGCACGCATCCGAGCCGTCGTCGCATGTGGACTGGACGGCCGGGTCGCTCGAACTGGCGACCTCCGCGATCGACTGGCCGGCGGTCGACCGGCCGCGTCGGGCGGCCGTGTCGTCGTTCGGGATCAGCGGCACGAACGCGCACGTGATCGTGGAGCAGCCACCGGCCGAGCGGATCGCTCCGACGCCGGACCACGGGGTGGTGCCGTGGGTGGTGTCGGCGAAGACCGCCGAGGCGCTGGACCCGCAGGTCGCGCGACTGTCCGAGGTGGATGCGTCCACCCTCGACGTGGGCTTCTCGTTGCTGGCCCGCACCTCGTTCGACCACCGGGTGGTCCTGCTGGACGGGGTCGAGGTCGCTCGCGGGGTGGCCCGGTCGGGTCGGTTGGGGTTCGTGTTCGCCGGTCAGGGTGCGCAGCGCCTGGGCATGGGCCGGGAGCTGCATCCCCGGTTCCCGGTCTTCGCCGCCGCGTTCGACGAAGTGATAGAGCGCTTTCCCGGTCTCCGCGAGGTCATGTGGGGTGACGACGCCGAGGAGTTGAACCAGACCGGGTGGGCACAGCCGGCGCTGTTCGCCCTCGAGGTGGCGCTGTTCCGCCTGGTGGAGTCGTTCGGAGTGCGCCCGAGTGTGTTGGTCGGTCATTCGATCGGGGAGATCGCGGCCGCGCATGTGGCTGGGGTGTTGTCGCTGGAGGACGCGTGCACGCTCGTGGCGGCGCGGGCGCGGTTGATGCAGGCGTTGCCCATTGGTGGGGCCATGATCGCCATTCGCACCGCGGATGTGCCATTGACCGACGGTGTGTCCATTGCCGCGGTCAACGGACCGGACAACGTGGTGTTGTCCGGTGTCGAGGCCGAGGTCCTGGCCGCGGTGGGCGACCTTGAGCACAAGCGGCTCCGCGTGTCGCACGCGTTCCACTCGCCGCTCATGGAGCCGATGCTCGACGACTTCCGGGAAGCCATCGCCGGGATAACGCTCTCCGAGCCGGAGATTCCGCTGGTCAAGGACGTCACGTCGATCGACTACTGGGTCAACCACGTCCGGGACACCGTCCGGTTCGCCGACGACATCGCAGCCGCCGGTGCCACCCGGTTCCTGGAGATCGGGCCCGACGGCACCCTGTCGGCGCTGGTCGACGGCGTGCCCGCGCTGCGTAAGGACCGGGACGAGGAGAGCGCTCTCCTCACCGCGCTCGCTCGCCTGCACGTCACGGGCACCACCGTGAACTGGACGTCGCTGTTCGGCGGTGCCCGCCGGGTCGACCTGCCCACCTACGCCTTCCAGCACGAATGGTTCTGGCCCGAGCCCAGCACCACCACCGGCGACGCCACCGGTCTCGGCCTGGTGGCCGCCGACCACCCGCTGCTCGGCGCCGCCGTTCCGCTCGCCGGCAGCGACGGTCTGCTGTTCACTTCCCGTCTGTCCGTCCACACGCACCCGTGGCTGGCCGACCACTCCGTCGGCGGCCAGATCCTGGTGGCCGGCACCGCGCTGCTCGAACTGGCCATCCGGGCCGGTGACGAGGTCGGCTGCGACCGCGTGGACGAGCTGACCCTCGCCGAACCGCTGGTGCTGCCCGACGGCGGTGCGGTCGCGGTCCAGGTGACGGTCGGCGAACCCGACCAAGGCGGTCGCCGCCCGGTGACCGTCCACTCACGACCGGACGGCCAGCGGTGGACCCGGCACGCCACCGGTTTCCTCGCCACCGGCACGACCGCGCCGGACCCGTTCGCCTGGCCAACGGCCGGCGACACGATCGACCTCACGGGCTTCCACGACGGACTGGCGGCAGCCGGATTCGCCTACGGGCCGGTGTTCCGCAGTCTCCACACCGCCTGGCGCGACGGCGAGACCGTGTACGCCGAGGCCACGCTCCCCGACACGGTGACCGACGCCGCCCGCTACGGCCTGCACCCCGCCCTGTTCGACGCCGCCCTGCACGCCATCGGCGCCGCCGGGCTGGGCATGCCGTCCGGTGCCGTGCCGTTCTCGTGGGAGGGCGTGACCCTGCACGCCGCCGGCGCGACCACCGTGCGCGTGCGCATCACCCGCACCGGTGACGACAGCGTCTCCCTCACGCTCGTCGACGGCACGGGCGGCGCGGTCGCCACGGTCGACGGGCTCGTGCTGCGGGCCATCGACCCGGTCGCCGCGCTCGTTAGCGACGCCCTCCACGGCGTCGAGCAGGTCCCGGTCCCGTTGCCCGAGCACCCCGCGACCGCCGCCGTGCTCGGCGCCGACCCGTTCGGCCTGGCGTTCGCCGGCGACCAGCCCTCCGTCCTGGTGGTGAGCCTCGAGGGAACGGGCGACCCCGCCGCCGACGCGCACACGCTCACCCACCGCGCCCTCGACCTGCTCCATGAACACCTGGCCGCCGAACACCCGGCCCGCCTGGTGTTCGTCTCCCGCGCCGGTGACCTGGCGGCCGCCGCCGCACACGGCCTCGTGCGCTCGGCCGACGCGGAGCACCCCGGCCGGTTCGGCACGATCGAGCTGGCCGACGGCTGGACCACCGACACGGTCGTCCGCGCGCTCGCCACCGACGAACCCCGCCTTACCGTCGGCGCCGAGGTGACGGCCGCGCGGCTCACCCGCGTCGCGTCCACAGTGGAACCGTTCTCGTGGAACGGGACCGTGGTGGTCACCGGTGGTGCCGGCAGCCTCGGCACGCTCGTCACCCGGTACTTGGCGCAGACGCACGGCATCACCGACCTCCTGCTGCTGTCCCGCGGCGGGACCGTCCCAGCAGAACTGTCCGACTTGGACGGTGTGCGGGCGCTGGCGTGCGACGTCTCTGATCGGGCCGCTCTCGAAGCCGCGTTGGCCGGCGAGACCGTGTCGACCGTGGTGCACGCGGCCGGTGTCCTCGACGACGGCACCCTGGAGTCGCTGACGCCCGAACGTGTCGACACGGTGTTCGCGCCGAAGGTCGACGCGGCCTGGCACCTGCACGAGCTGCTGCCGGACGCCACGCTCGTGCTGTTCTCCTCGGCGGCAGGGGTGTTCGGTGCGGCCGGGCAAGGGAACTACGCGGCCGCCAACGCCTTCCTCGACGCGCTCGCGGAACACCACCCGCGCACCGTCTCCCTCGCCTGGGGTCCGTGGGCGGCCGGCATGGCCGGCGACGCGGACTTCACTCGCTCCGGCATGCCGCCGCTGACACCTCAGCAGGGCCTGGCGTTGCTCGACACGGCGCTCGCCACCGGTCGGTCCACTGTGGTCCCCGTGCGGCTCGACCTCGCGCGGGGCGGCCAGGTTCCGCCGCTGCTGCGGGGGCTGGTCCGCACGACGACCCGGCGCGGGGTCGCGCGGGTGTCCGAGGCGGCACCCGACCTCGTCCGCCGGCTGACGGCGCTGGCCGAGGCCGATCAGCTGGGGCTGCTCGTCGAGATCGTCCGCGGTCAGGTGGCGGGGGTGCTCGGACATGCGACCGTCGACCGGATCGACCCCGACCGGTCCTTCCACGAGCTGGGTTTCGACTCGCTGACCGCGGTCGAACTGCGCAACCGGCTGACCACCGAGACCGGACTGCGGCTGCCGGCCACGCTCGTGTTCGACCACCCGACGGCCACCCTGCTGGGCGAGTACCTGCTGGCCGAGCTGCTGGGCACGGTCCCGGTCGAGGAGATCGCGGCTCCGGTGTCGGTGTCCGATGATCCTATCGTCGTGGTGGGCATGGCGTGCCGGTTCCCCGGCGGCGTGGAGACGCCCGAGGACCTGTGGCAGTTGGTCCACAATGGAGTCGACGCGATCACCGGTCTGCCCACCAACCGCGGCTGGGATCTGGACTCCCTGTTTCACCCGGACCCCGACCGCCCCGGCACCTCCCACACCGGATCCGGCGGATTCCTGCACGACGCCGGCACGTTCGACCCGGCGTTCTTCGGGATGAGCCCCCGCGAGGCCCTCACCACCGACGCGCAGCAACGCCTGCTGCTCCAGACCTCCTGGGAGGCGCTGGAACGCGCGGGCATCGACCCGACCTCGTTGCGCGGCAGCCGGACCGGCATGTTCGCCGGGGTCATGTACAACGACTACGCGTTCCTGCTGCAGGGCGAGGAACACGAGGGCTACCAGGGACAGAGCAGCGCCGCGAGCATCGCGTCCGGCCGCGTGGCCTACACGTTCGGGCTGGAGGGCCCGGCGGTCACTGTGGACACCGCGTGCTCGTCGTCGCTGGTGGCCGTGCACCTGGCGGCGCAGGCGCTGCGGTCGGGGGAGTGCACGCTCGCGCTCGCCGGCGGCGTCACCGTCATGTCCACGCCGAGCCCGTTCGTCGAGTTCTCCCGCCAGCGCGGTCTTGCGCCCGACGGCCGGTGCAAGGCGTTCGCCGACGGCGCTGACGGGGTCGGCTGGTCCGAGGGCATCGGCGTGCTCGTGCTGGCCCGCCGGTCCGACGCGATCCGCGCCGGACACCCGATCCTCGCGGTACTGCGGGGATCGGCCATCAACTCCGATGGTGCGTCCAACGGGCTCACCGCGCCGAACGGTCCGTCGCAGCAGCGGGTGATCCGTCAGGCCCTCGCGGCCGCCGGACTGTCCACTGCGGACGTCGACGTGGTGGAGGCGCACGGCACCGGGACCACGCTGGGTGACCCGATCGAGGCGCAGGCCTTGCTCGCGACGTACGGGCAGGACCGCGAGACCCCGTTGCTGCTCGGCACCATCAAGTCGAACCTGGGCCACACCCAGGCGGCGGCCGGTGTCGCCGGCATGATCAAGATGATCGTCGCCATGCGCCGCGGCGTGGTCCCGCCGACGCTGCACGCGGCCGAGCGGTCGTCCCGAGTGGACTGGACCGAGGGTTCGATCGAGCTGGCCACCTCCGCCGTGGACTGGCCGACCGTCGATCGGCCGCGTCGCGCGGCCGTGTCGTCGTTCGGGCTGAGCGGCACGAACGCGCACGTGATCCTGGAGCAGGGGCCGACCGCACCTGCCCCGGCCAGTACCGAGAACCTGCCGTGGCTGGTGTCCGCGAAGTCGGCGGACGCGTTGACCGCGCAGGTCGACCGGTTGTCCGAGGTGGACGCGCCGGCCGGGGACGTGGCGTGGTCGCTGCTCGGCCGCTCGTGGTTCGCGCACCGCGCGGTGCTGCTGGACGGGGTGGAGGTCGCTCGCGGGGTGGCCGCTCCTGGTCGGGTGGCGTTCCTGTTCGCCGGTCAGGGTGCGCAGCGCCTGGGTATGGGCCGGGAGTTGCACGCTCGGTTTCCGGTGTTCGCGACCGCGTTCGACGAGGTGATGGAGCGCTTTCCCGGCCTGCGCGAGGTCGTGTGGGGTTCCGATGTCGATGAACTGAACAAGACGGGTTGGGCCCAGCCTGCGCTTGTTCGCGCTGGAGGTCGCGCTGTTCCGCCTGGTGGAGTCGCTGGGTGTGCGGCCGGATGTTCTCGTGGGCCATTCGATCGGTGAGATCGCCGCCTCGCATGTGGCTGGGGTCTTTTCGCTGGAGGACGCGTGCACGCTCGTGGCGGCGCGTGCGCGGTTGATGCAGGCGTCTGCCCGTTGGTGGGGCCATGATCGCCATTCGCTCCGCGGATGTGCCATTGACCGGCGGTGTGTCCATTGCCGCGGTCAACGGGCCGGACAACGTGGTGTTGTCGGGTGTTGAGGCTGAGGTCCTGGCCGCGGTGGGGACCGGGAGCACCAGCGGCTCGCGCGTGTCGCACGCGTTCCACTCGCCGCTCATGGACCCGATGCTCGACGATTTCCGGGAAGCCATCGCCGGGATAACGCTCTCCGAACCCACGATTCCGCTGGTCAAGGACGTCACCACCCACGACTACTGGGTCAACCACGTCCGGGACACCGTCCGGTTCTCCGACGACGTCACCGCCGCCGAGGCGGACACGTTCCTGGAGATTGGCCCGGACGGGACCCTGTCCGCGCTGGTCGACGGCATCCCCGCGCTGCGCAAGGACCGCGACGAGGAAACCGCTCTCCGAACCGCACTCGCCCGGCTGCACGTCACCGGCATATCCGTCGACTGGCCGGCCGTCATCCCCGCCGCCCGCCTGGTCGACCTGCCCACCTACGCGTTCGAACGGCACTGGTTCTGGCCGACCGCCACCCGCCGCGCCGGCGACGTCCGCTCGGCCGGCCTCGGCTCGGCCGACCACCCGCTGCTCGGCGCGGCCGTCGAACTCGCCGGCGGCGACGAGTACCTGTTCACCTCCCGACTCTCCGTCCGGTCGCACCCGTGGCTCGCCGACCACACGGTCGGCGGCCAGGTCCTGGTGCCCGGCACCGCCCTGGTGGAACTGGCGGTCCGCGCGGCCGACGAGGTCGGCTGCCCCCAGGTCGCCGAACTCGTCCTCGCCACGCCGCTCGCCCTGCCCGACAACGGTGCGATGGTCGTGCAGGTAAGGGTCGGCGCACCGGACGGGACGGGCACGCGCCCGGTCATCGTCCACAGTCGACCGGAGGACTCCGACCAGCCGTGGGCCACCAACGCCACCGGCACCCTGGCCACCACCGCCGTGCCCGGCGGGTTCGACGCGACCGCGTGGCCGCCCGCCGGCGCCCGACCCGTTGACCTCGAGGGGTTCTACGCCGACCGCGCGGCCGACGGCTTCGCCTACGGCCCGGTGTTCGCCGGTCTGCGCGCCGCCTGGCGGCACGGCGAGGACGTGTACGCCGAGGTCGCACTGCCCGACGGCGTCGCCGACACCGCCGAGTTCGGTGTCCACCCCGGACTGTTCGACGCCTGCCTGCACGCCGGCGGATTCACGGCCGCCGACCTCGAGGGCGTGCCGTTCACTTGGACCGGCGTCACCGTCCACACCGCGGGAGCCGCGGCTGTGCGCGTCCGGCTCCGCCCGACCGTCGACGGTTTCGGTGTCGAGGCCGTCGACCTGGCCGGTACGCCCGTGGTGTCGGTCGAGTCGCTCGCGCTCCGCCCGCTCACCGCCGCGGCCGAACCCGACGACTTGTACGTGATCGAGCACGCGCCGGTGACCGTCACCAACGCTGGTGACGACCCCGAGATCGTGCACCTGGAAGGCTCCGGCGACCCACTCACCGCCACCCATGACCTGGCTGCCCGTGCGCTCGCCCTCGTGCAGGAAGAGCGCGAACAGCGGCTGGTCATCGTCACCCAGGAAGGCGACCTCGCGGGAGCCGCGGCAGCGGGCCTGGTCCGCGCCGCGCAGGCTGAGCAGCCCGACCGGTTCTCGCTGGTCGAACTGGCCGACGGCTGGACCCCCGCCCTGCTGGCCGAGGCCGTCGCGTCCGCCGAACCGGAACTGCGGGTCACCGACACCCTGACCGCGCCCCGCCTCGCCCGCGTCACCGGCGGACCGTCCACCTGGGACACCGGAACCGTGGTGATCACCGGTGGCTCCGGCGGACTCGGCGCCCTCGTGGCGAAACACCTGGCCGAAGCCCACGGCGTGACCGACCTGCTCCTGCTGAGCCGCAGCGGCACCGTGCCGTCCGGTGTGGACGGACGGGCGAAGGCGTGCGACGTGTCCGATCGCGCGGCGTTGGCAGTGGCGCTGGCCGGCGAGAACGTCACGGCGGTCGTGCACGCGGCCGGCGTCCTCGACGACGGTGTCATCGGCTCGCTCACCCCGGACCGGCTCGCGACTGTGTTGCGCCCCAAGGTCGACGCCGCCTGGCACCTGCGGGAACTGCTGCCCGACGCCCGGTTCGTGCTGTTCTCCTCGGCCGCCGGCACGCTCGGCAGCGCCGGCCAGGCCAACTACGCGGCCGCCAACGCCTTCCTCGACGCCCTCGCGACCCAGCACCCGAACACGGTGTCGCTCGCCTGGGGACCGTGGGACACCGACGGCATGGCCGCCGGCTCCGCTCGGTTCGCCCGCACCGGTACCCCGCCGCTGCGACCCGAGTACGGGCTCGCGCTCCTCGACCGCGCGCTCGGCGCCGGCGTGGCCCACGTCGTCCCGCTGCGCCTCGACCTGGCCGAACTGCGCACCCACGAGGTCGTTCCGCCGCGCCTGCGCGGTCTGGTCCGCGGTCGCGTCCGTCGCGCCACCGTCGCCGCGTCCACTGTGGCCTCCGGTCTCGCCGCTCGACTGTCCACTCTGGATGTCGAGGAGCGGACCGAGTTCCTGCTCGACCTGGTGGCCGACCAGGTGGCCACCGTGCTCGGCCACGCCACCTCGGGCACCGTCGACCGCACGCTCACCTTCCGCGACCTGGGGTTCGACTCGCTCACGGCCGTCGAACTGCGCAACCGGCTCGGCACGGTCACCGGGCTGCGGCTGCCCGCCACGCTCGTGTTCGACCACCCGACGGCCGACGCGCTGGTCACCCACCTGCTCGACGAGATCTTCGGCGCGGTGGCCGACCGTCCCCTCGAGACGGTCACCGCACACCTGGCCGACGACCCGATCGTCGTGGTCGGCATGGCCTGCCGCTTCCCCGGCGGGGTCGCCTCGCCGGAGGACCTGTGGCGCCTGGTGCTCGACGGCACCGACGCCATCACCCCGCTGCCCGACAACCGCGGCTGGGACCTCGACGCGCTCTACGACCCGGACCCCGACAAGGACGGCACCTCCTACACCCGCGCGGGCGGGTTCCTGAAGGACGCGGGCGCGTTCGACCCGGCGTTCTTCGGGATGAGCCCGCGCGAGGCGGTCGCCACCGACTCCCAGCAGCGGCTGCTGCTCGAAGTGTCGTGGGAGGCCATCGAACGCACGGGCATCGACCCGGTGTCGTTGCGGGGCAGCCGAACCGGTGTGTTCGCGGGCGTCATGTACGGCGACTACGCGGCTTTGCTGCAGGGCGAGGAGTTCGCGGGCTTCCGCGGCAACGGTTCCTCGCCGAGCGTGGTGTCCGGCCGCGTGTCCTACACGTTCGGGTTCGAAGGCCCGGCCATGACCGTCGACACCGCGTGCTCGTCGTCGCTCGTGGCGCTGCACCTGGCAGCACAGGCGCTGCGGGGCGGCGAATGCTCGCTGGCATTGGCCGGTGGCGTGGCCGTGATGTCCACCCCGGCCGCGTTCATCGACTTCTCCCGGCAGCGTGGGCTCGCACCCGACGGCCGGTGCAAGGCGTTCGCCGACAGCGCCGATGGTGTCGGCTGGTCCGAAGGTGTCGGCATGCTCGTGCTGGCCCGACAGTCCGACGCCGAACGGCTCGGCTACCCGGTGCTGGCGGTCGTCCGCGGCTCGGCCGTCAACTCCGACGGCGCGTCCAACGGCCTGACCGCCCCCAACGGGCCGTCTCAGCAGCGGGTGATCCGCCAGGCCCTTGCCGCCGCCGGACTGTCCACCCAGGACGTCGATGTGGTGGAGGCGCACGGCACCGGGACCACACTGGGCGATCCGATCGAGGCGCAGGCGCTGCTCGCGACCTACGGGCAGGACCGGCCGGAGCCGCTGCTCGTCGGGTCGGTGAAGTCGAACCTCGGCCACACCCAGGCCGCCGCCGGCGTGGCAGGACTCATCAAGATGATCATGTCGATGCGGCACGGCACCGTGCCGCCGACCCTGCACGTCGACGCGCCGTCGTCCCATGTGGACTGGGACGACGGCGCCGTGACGCTCGCGACCGAGCCGGTTCCGTGGCCGGGGGTCGAGCGGCCACGCCGGTCGGCCGTGTCGTCGTTCGGGCTGAGCGGCACGAACGCACACGTGATCCTCGAGGCTCCCGAGGTCTCAGAGCCGGTGCCCGCCGAACCGGTCTCGGTGCCGCTCGTGGTGTCCGCGAAGACGCCGGAGTCCCTGGACGCGCAGTTGCTGCGGCTGTCCGACGTGGACGCCGCGCCACAGGACATCGGGTTCTCGCTGTTGTCCCGGTCGTCGTTCGCGCACCGCGCGGTGGTGCTGGACGGGGTGGAGCTTGCCCGCGGGGTGGCCAAGCCCGGCCGGACGGGTTTCGTGTTCGCCGGTCAGGGTGCGCAGCGTCTGGGTATGGGTCGGGAGTTGCACGTTCGGTTTCCGGTGTTCGCGGCGGCGTTCGACGACGTGGTGGAGCGCTTTCCCGGCTTGCGTGAGGTCGTGTGGGGTTCCGATGTCGAGGAACTGAACAAGACGGGTTGGGCCCAGCCTGCCTTGTTCGCGCTGGAGGTCGCGCTCTACCGCCTGGTCGAGTCGTTGGGTGTGCGGCCGGATGTGTCTGGTGGGCCATTCGATCGGTGAGATCGCCGCCGCGCACGTGGCTGGGGTGTTTTCGCTGGAGGACGCGTGCACGCTCGTGGCGGCGCGTGCGCGGTTGATGCAGGCGTTGCCCGTTGGTGGGGCGATGATCGCCATTCGCTCGGCGGATGTGCCATTGACCGGCGGTGTGTCCATTGCCGCGGTCAACGGGCCGGACAACGTGGTGTTGTCGGGTGTTGAGGCTGAGGTCTTGGCCGCGGTCGGGGATCGGGAGCACCAGCGGTTGCGGGTGTCGCATGCGTTCCACTCGCCGTTGATGGAGCCGATGCTCGACGACTTCCGGGAAGCCATCAGCGGGATAACGCTCTCCGAGCCGGAGATTCCGCTGGTCAAGGACGTCACGTCGATCGACTACTGGGTCAACCACGTCCGGGACACCGTCCGGTTCGCCGACGATGTGGCCGCCGCCGACGCCGGCACGTTCCTGGAGATCGGACCCGACGGAACCCTGTCGGCGCTGGTCGACGGCATCCCCGCACTGCGCAAGGACCGCGACGAGCCGACCGCGTTCCTGACCGCGCTCGCCCGCCTGCACGTCACCGGCACACAGGTCGACTGGGCACCCCTGTACGCCGGCGCCCGCCGCGTCGACCTGCCCACCTACGCCTTCCAGCACGAATGGCTGTGGCCGAGCGGGTCCGCCCGCCCGGCCGACGCCACCGGTCTCGGCCTCGACGACGCCGCCCACCCGCTGCTCGGCGCGGCCGTCGCGCTCGCCGACACCGACGGCGTCGTGTTCACCACCCGACTGTCCACGTCCACCCACCAGTGGCTCGCCGACCACACGGTCGGCGGCCAGGTGATCGTGCCGGGCGCCGCGCTGCTGGAACTCGCGATCGCGGCGGCCGACCACGTCGGGTGCGCCCGCGTCGAGGAGCTGACCCTCGCCACCCCGCTCGTCCTGCCCGAGCGGGGCGCGGTCCAGGTGCAACTGCGGGTCACGGCCGACCGCACCCTCACCGTCCACTCGCGACCCGCCGGCGCGGTCGACGACCCGTGGCGACCGCACGCCTCCGGCACCCTGACCGAGACTGCCGGCCCGGCCGCCGAGTTCGACACCGCCCAGTGGCCGCCGGCCGGCGCCACCGCACTGTCCACGGAGGACTGCTACGAGCGGCTGGCCGAGGTCGGCTTCGGCTACGGCCCGACCTTCCAGGCACTGCGTGCCGCATGGCGGCACGGCGACCACATCTACGCCGACGTCGCGCTGGCCGACACGGTGTCCGCCACCCGCTTCGGCCTGCACCCGGCCCTGCTTGACTCCGGCCTGCACGCCACCATGATCGCCGGGGGAGACGGGGAGGCCGGCCTGCCCTTCTCCTGGCGCGGTGTCACCCTGCACGCCGCGGGCGCCGACACGGCCCGCGTTCGCCTGTCCCGCCTGGACGCCACCACGCTCGCCATCGCCGTGGTCGACACGGCCGGCGCACCCGTCGCCTCCATCGAGGCGCTCACCGTCCGCCCGGTCCGCACCGAACCCACACCGGTCGACGCGCTGTTCCAACTGGACTGGACGCCCGCCGAACTGCCGGCCGTCGCGGCGCGGGTCGCGGTCGTCGGCGGCGACCCGCTCGGCATCCGCGAGACCCTCACCGGCTTCGCCACCTACCCCGACCTCGCGGCCGTCGGTGACGAACCCGTGCTGGTGGCCTGCGTGGCCGGCGGGTCCGACGTCGTCGAGTCGACCCACCGGCTCACCGCCCACGCGCTCAGCCTCGTCCAGGAGTTCCTGGCCGAACGACGGTTCGCCGAGCAGAAGCTGGTGTTCGTCACGTCCGGCGCGGTGTCCGGTGTGGACGTTCCGGCGGCCGCCGTGTGGGGACTGATCCGCACGGCACAGACCGAACACCCCGGCCGCTTCGGTCTGGTCGAGCTGAGCGACGGCTGGACCCCGGACCTGCTGGCCCGGGCCGTCGCGTCCGACGAGCCGCAGCTCGTGGTCGGCGCCGAGACGACGGCCGCCCGCCTCACCCGCACCACGGGTGGACCGTCCACCTGGGACCCCGGCACGGTCGTGGTCACCGGCGGCACCGGTGGGCTCGGCGCGCTCGTCACCCGGCACCTGGTGGAAGCGCACGGCGTCACCGACGTGTTGCTGTTGTCCCGTCGCGGAGTCCTGTCCCGGCCGAACTGTCCGATCTGGACGTCCGCGTGAAGGCCTGCGACGTGGCCGACCGCGCCGCGCTCGAGGCCGCGCTGGCCGGCGAGACCGTCACCGGCGTGGTGCACGCGGCCGGTGTCCTCGACGACGGCGTCCTCGAGTCGCTCACCCCGGAACGCCTCGACACCGTGCTGCGCCCGAAGGTCGACGCCGCGTGGCACCTGCACGAGCTGACCCCGGACGCCACCGCCTTCGTCCTGTTCTCCTCGGCGGCCGGCACGTTCGGCAACGCCGGGCAGGCCAACTACGCGGCGGCCAACGCCTTCCTCGACGCCCTCGCCGCAGCACCGGCACACCCTCGGCCGCCCGGCGGTGTCGCTCGCCTGGGGCCCGTGGGCCACCGACGGGTATGGCCGGTCGCGGAAGCCGAGCGCATGGCCCGTCCGGCATGCCGCCGCTGTCCGCCGAACTGGGCTGCGGCTGCTCGACGCGGCAACCGGCGCGCCGGCGTTCGTGCCGCGCCGCGCTCGACCTCGCGGCCATCCGCCGCCAGGGCCACGTGCCGCCGCTGCTGCGCGGCCTGATCCGCACCACCACTCGCCGCTCGGCCACCGCCGGTTCCGAGACCGCGGTCGCGCTGCGGGACCGGCTCGCCGGCCTCGCGCGTCGACGGGCGCCGCGCGGCCCTGCTCGACCTGGTCCGCACCGAGGCCGCCGCCGTGCTCGGACTGCCCGGCACCGACCCGGTGGAGCCGGACCAGCAGTTCCGCGACCTCGGGTTCGACTCGCTGACGGCCGTCGAGTTCCGCAACCGGCTCGGCGGCGTCACCGGGCTGCGGCTCCCCGCCACGCTCGTGTTCGACCACCCGACCCGGCCGCGCTGGTCACCCACCTGCTCGCGAGCTGTTCGACGCGGACACCATGGTCGCGCCGCCCTGTCGCGGCCGTGGCCCGGCGACCCCATCGTGATCGTCGGCATGGCCTGCCGTTACCCGGGCGGGGTCACCACTCCGCAGTTGTGGGACGTTCGTGACCGGCGGTGCGGGACGCGATCTCCGCGGTGCCCGGCAACCGTGGCTGGGACCTCGACGACTGCCCGACCTGGCCGGGCGGCTTCCTGCACGACGCGGCCGAGTTCGACGCCGGCTTCTTCGGGATCAGGCCGCGTGAGGCGCTCGCCACCGACCCGCAGCAGCGGCTGCTGCTCGAGACCTCCTGGGAGGCCGTGGAATGCGCGGGCATCGACCCGACCTCGTTGCGCGGCAGCCGAACCGGCGTGTTCGCGGGCGTCATGTACAACGACTACGGCGCGCTGTTGCAGGGCGAGGAGTTCGCGGGCTTCCAGGGCAACGGCACCTCGCGCGAGCATCGCTTCCGGCCGCGTGGCCTACACGTTCGGGTTCGAGGGCCCGGCGGTCACGGTCGACACCGCGTGCTCGTCGTCGCTGGTGGCGCTGCACCTGGCCGCGCAGGCGCTGCGGTCGGGGAGTGCACGCTCGCTCTCGCCGGCGGCGTCACCGTGATGTCCACACCGGGTGCGTTCGCGGATTCGCCGCGCAGGGCGGGCTCGCGGCCGACGGCCGGTGCAAGGCGTTCGGCGACGGCGCCGACGGCGTCGGCTGGTCGGAGGGCGCGGGCATGCTCGTGCTGGACCGCCTGTCCGACGCGGAACGGCTCGGCTACCCGATCCTGGCGGTCGTGCGGGGTTCGGCGACCAACCCGGACGGCGCCTCGAACGGCCTGACGGCGCCGAACGGGCCGTCGCAGCAGCGGGTGATCCGCGCGGCGCTCGCCACGGCCGGACTGTCCACCGCGGACGTCGACGTGGTGGAGGCGCACGGCACCGGCACCTCGCTGGGTGACCCGATCGAGGCGCAGGCCCTGCTCGCCACCTACGGCCAGGACCGCGACGAGCCGCTGCTGCTCGGTTCCGTGAAGTCGAACCTCGGCCACACACAGGCGGCCGCCGGTGCTGCCGGAGTCATCAAGATGATCATGGCGATGCGGCACGCGGCGGTTCCGCCGACGCTGCACGCCGAGGTGCCGTCCGCGCACGTCGACTGGAGCGCCGGCGCTATCGAGCTGGCCGGGTCCACGATGGACTGGCCGGCCGTGGATCGGGCACGCCGTGCGGCCGTGTCGTCGTTCGGGCTGAGCGGCACGAACGCGCACGTGATCCTGGAGGCCCCGGACCGCACAGTGCCGGAGCCCGTCGCCGCCGACGTCCGTGCCGCTGCGTGGTGTCGGCCAAGTCGGCCGCCGCGCTCGACGGTCAGCTCACCGCGACTGTCCGAGGTGGACGCCGCACGCCGCTCGACGTCGGCTTCTCGCTGCTGCGCCGGGCCTCCTTCGCGCATCGCGCGGTGGTGGTGGACGGCGTGGAGGTCGCTCGCGGGGTGGCCAAGCCCGGCCGGTTGGGTTTCGTGTTCGCCGGTCAGGGTGCGCAGCGCCTGGGCATGGGTCGGGAGCTGCACGCCGGGTTCCCGGTGTTCGCCGCCGCGTTCGACGAGGTCGTGGACCGGTTCGACGGTCTTCGGGAGGTCGTCTGGGGCGATGACGCCGACGAGTTGAACAAGACGGGGTGGGCGCAGCCGGCGCTGTTCGCGCTGGAAGTGGCGCTGTTCCGGCTGGTGGAGTCGTTGGGTGTGCGGCCGGATGTTCTGCGTGGGCCATTCGATCGGTGAGATCGCGGCCGCGCATGTGGCTGGGGTGTTCTCGCTGGAGGACGCGTGCACGCTCGTGGCGGCGCGGGCGCGGTTGATGCAGGCGTCTGCCCGTTGGTGGGGCCATGATCGCCATTCGCTCGGCGGATGTGCCATTGACCGGCGGTGTGTCCATTGCCGCGGTCAACGGGCCGGACAACGTGGTGCTGTCCGGGTGTTGAGGCCGAGGTCTTGGCCGCGGTCGGGGATCGGGAGCACCAGCGGTTGCGGGTGTCGCATGCGTTCCACTCGCCGTTGATGGACCCGATGCTCGACGAGTTCCGGGAAGCCATCAGCGGGATAACGCTCTCCGAGCCGGACGATTCCGCTGGTCAAGGACGTCACGTCGATCGACTACTGGGTCAACCACGTCCGGGACACCGTCCGGTTCGCCGACGATGTGGCCGCCGCCGACGCCGGCACGTTCCTGGAGATCGGACCCGACGGAACGCTCTCCGCGCTGGTCGACGGCATCCCCGCGCTGCGCAAGGACCGCGACGAGGAAACCGCTCTCCGAACCGCACTCGCTCGACTCCACGTCACCGGCTCCACGGTGGACTGGACGCCGCTGGTCGCCGGCGGCCGGCTGGTCGACCTGCCCACCTACGCGTTCGACGAGAAGTGGTTCTGGCCGACGCGCTCCGGACCGGTCGGTCCCCAGTCCGACGCCGACCACCCGCTGCTCGGCGCGGCCGTCGAACTGGCCGGCGGCGACGAGTACCTGTTCACCTCCCGCGTCTCGCTCGGCTCGCACCCGTGGCTGGCCGACCACGTCATCGGCGGCCAGGTGCTGGTGCCCGGCGCCGCGCTGCTGGAACTCGCGGTCCTGGCGGGTGACGAGGCCGGCTGCGGTCGCGTGGAGAACCTGACGCTCGCCGCGCCACTGGTGATCCCCGACCGGGGCGGCGTGCTCATGCAGGTCCGAGTGGCGGCCGCCGACGACACGGGCAGCCGCGCGGTGACCGTCCACAGTCGACCGGCGGACGCGGTCGACGTGCCGTGGGAGGTCAACGCCACCGGCCAGCTGTCGAAGGCGACAGGAACCGCGCGCCCGGTCGACCGGCCGGCCGACGCCGTGCCCGTCGCCGTCGACGGCTGCTACGACGGGCTCGCCGACGCCGGCTTCGCCTACGGACCGGTCTTCCAGGCCCTGCGTGCCGCGTGGCGGCACGGCGATGACGTGTACGCCGAGGTCGCGCTCCCCGAGACGGTCACCGACGCCGGCCGGTTCGGCCTGCACCCGGCTCTGCTCGACGCCGGCCTCCACGCGGTCATGGTGAGCGGTGCGGAGGGCAGCGAGGAGGGTGGCGCGGCCGAGCTGCCGTTCGAGTGGCAGGGCGTGACCCTGCACGCGACCGGCGCGGCCGCCGCGCACCTCCGGCTCACCCGCCACGCCGGTGGCCTGGCCATCGACGTGGTCGACGAGACCGGCGCGCCCATCCTCACGGTCGACACGCTGTCCGTCCGCCCGGTCGAACTGACCCGGCCCGACCCGCACCGCGACGCACTGTTCACCGTGGAGTGGACGCCGGTCGAACCATCCGACTCCGTGGACGTGCCGATCCGTGGACTGACCGAACCGATCGGAGACCTTCCCGACGAGCCGATCGTCGCGGTGTTCCTCGGCGACCAGCCGGACGTGGTCCCCGCCGCCCACGACCTCGCCGCCCGCGCGCTCGACCTCGTCCAGCGCTGGCTCACCGACGACCGACAGGGTCGGCTGGTGCTCGTCACCCGCGGCGTCGTGGCCGGCGAGGACGTCTCGGCCGCCACAGTCTGGGGGCTGGTCCGCTCCGCGCAGACCGAGCACCCCGGCCGGTTCGGGCTGCTCGACCTCGGCGTCGGCTGGACCCCCGAACTCGTCGGGAACGCGCTCTCCACCGACGAACCGCAACTGCTCGTCACGGCCGACGGGATCAGTGCCCCCCGCCTCGCCCGGCTCCCGGCCGACGGCGACCCCGTCACATGGGACCCGGACGGCACCGTCGTGATCACCGGCGGCACCGGCGGGCTCGGTGCACTGGTCGCCCAGCACCTCGCCGAGACGCACGGCGTGCGGAACCTGTTGCTGCTCAGCCGAAGCGGCCCGGCCGCCGCCGGCGACCTGGTCGAGCGACTGGCCGCGGCGGGTGCCACGGCGACCGTCCTCGCCTGTGACGTCACCGACCGCACGGCCCTCGGGAACGCGCTCTCCGACGTGCCCATCACGGCGGTCGTGCACACGGCCGGCGTCCTCGACGACGGCGTGATCGGCTCGCTCACCCCCGAGCGGATCGACACGGTCCTCGCACCGAAGCTCGACGCCGCCTGGCACCTGCACGAGCTGACCGCCGGGAAACCGCTCTCCGCGTTCGTGGTGTTCTCCTCGGCCGCCGGCACGTTCGGCGGCGCCGGCCAGGGCAACTACGCGGCCGCCAACGCCGCGGTCGACGCGCTCATGACCCACCGCGGGACCGCCGCGCTGCCCGGGATATCGCTCTCCTGGGGACCCTGGGACCAGGCGGCCGGCATGACCGGTGGACTCACCGATGCCGAAGCCCTCCGCCTGGCACGCTCGGGCCTGCCGCCGATCTCACCGGCCGACGGGCTCGCGCTGTTCGACGCGGCACTCGCGACCGGCGCGGTCAACCCGCTGCCCGTCCGGCTGGACCTCGCGGCGTTCCGCCGGCAGGGGAGTGTGCCGCCGTTGCTGCGTGGTCTCGTTCGGACACCCGCCCGCCGGGCGAGTGCCGGTGCTGCCCCGGACCCGGTCGCGCTGACCGCGCGGCTCGCCGGGCTCGGCGCGGCCGAACGGGCGGAGGCACTGCTCGATCTCGTCCGCACGGAGGCCGCGGTCGTGCTCGGCCACGCCGGTACGGACGAGATCGAGCCCGACCGCCAGTTCCGTGATCTCGGGTTCGACTCGCTCACGGCGGTCGAGCTGCGCAACCGGCTCGGCGCGGTCACCGGACTGCGGTTGCCGGCCACCATGGTGTTCGACCACCCGACCCCGCAGGATCTCGTCGCCCACCTCGGCGCGGAGCTGGGCGGCGAGGACACCGATCCCGGCACCGCCCTGCTCGCGAGCCTGGACGCGCTGGAGAAGGCATTCGGCGCAGTCGATGCCGACGAACGGATGCACCAGCACGTGGCGGGTCGGCTCGAAGTGCTGCGCTCCCGATGGGCGTCCGGGCGCGACGCCGGCGCGACCGGTGGCGACCTCGATCTCGACGACGTGTCCGACGACGACATGTTCGCGCTCCTCGACAGCGAGTTGGACATGTCGTGAGACCGGGGCGGCCGGCCGGAAATTGGCATGCCACGGTGGCCGAAGATCCATTTCGGACACTCGAGGTTACCGGCCGGTCGCAGGTTGCCCATGATCGTCGAGGGGAGATTCCGGCCGTCGCTCCACTGTGGCCGGCGGGCCGACCCGCTCGGCCACAGCGTCCCAGGTCCGGACCGGAGCCGGCCTCCCGAGCGCCGCGGAAAGAGAACCAGGATGAGCACCAGGATGATCACCCGGCAATTTCCGAAAGATCGTCCGACAATTGCGCGCTTGCGTCCGCAAGCAACTTGATGATTAAACGACCGGCGTTCACCAGGAAAACTTTCGCGGTAATGCGTGAACAGTTTCCCCGGCATCCCCCGTGAGGGTGGCGCCAGGCGGCGCACGCGCTGTGACCCGGTGTGACCCGGCAGGAACGGGCTGACACGGCCCCGCGGTCCAACAGCAGATGAAATGGGGATACCGCTGCCACGGGCTCACCGCCCGTGTTATTTTCCCGGCTGTCGTCGAAACGACAGGCAAAGTGACTCGATGCGGGGGTCCAGGTGTCGGCGGAAACAGTGGCGGAGGGAGCAGCGGGCGACGCTGCCGACCACCACGTACAGGGACGGGTGGCCGATGCCGTCGCGTCCGGACGCCGCGCCCTCATCCTCATCCGGGGTGGCCCCGGCACCGGCAAGACGACGGTGCTCGACGACGCGCTGTCCACAGTGGTCAGCGGAGGGGCCAGCGGGAGCGGCGCCCACGAGCCGACCGTTCTCCGCGTCCGCTGCGTCGAGGACGCCGCCAAACAGCCGTTCTGGCTCGGCCGCGCGGTGGTCGACGGGCTCGGCCTGACCGGTCCCGGCGCGCACGATTCACCGCTGCTCGGTTCGGGCGCCAGCGTGATCCGGCCGGCCCTCTGGGCGGTGGCCGACCGCACGGGACGCCGGTTCACCCGCCCGGGGCGCGGCATCGGCGGTGACGTCCCGCCTGAACCTGTCACAGCACGGATGCCGACCACCGAGTACACGGTGCTGTCCGGCCTGTCCCGGCTGGTCGGCAACGTCATGGCCACCGGCCCGTTCGTGCTGAGCATCGACGACCTGCAGTGGTGCGACGAACAGTCGCTGCGCTGGATCGACTACCTGATGCGCCGCGCGCGCGACAAGCCGCTCGTCGTGATCGCCACCGTGCGCACCCCCGCGCCGGCCGCCGTGCTCGGGGTCGCGGGTGACCACCTCGGTGCCGACTACGGCACGATGATCACGTTGGGGCCGTTGGACATCGACAACGTGCGCGCTATGGTCGAGGCGGGCACCGGCGTGGAACCGGGCACGGAGTTCGTGGAGGCGTGCCGGCTGGTGAGCGGCGGGCACCGCGGCACGCTGGCGCAGATGGTGGCGGCCGTGGTGGACGCCGGCCTCGAGCCCGACGACACGGCCGTCGGACAGCTCCATCACGTTGCCATGACGGTGATCGAGGCGTTCGTGGCCGAGAGCCTCGCCGGTCAGCCCGAACACGTCCACCACGTGGTGCGGGCGGTCGCCGTGCTCGCGAGCACCGACATCGACCTGGTCTCCGCGCTGTCCGGCGTGCCGGCCAGGGGTGTCCGCGCGAGCCTGGAGTTCCTGCGCGACAACCACTTCCTGTCCGAAGGTGGCGACGACTTCCGCCACGAGCTGGTCCGGGCGGCGCTGCTGCGCGCGGCGCCGGACGGCGAGGTCACGTGGATGCGTGACCGGGCCGCCCGGCTGCTGAACGACGCGGGGCTGCCGGCGGAGGTCGTGGCGAGCCAACTGCTGCCGCTCGGGGTGGCGCCGGAACCGTGGATGCAGACGGTGTTGCGCGACGCGGCCAGGGACGCGAGCAGCCGGGGCGCGCCGAAGGTGGCGTTGCGCCACCTGAGCCCGTTGCTGAACCAGAGTCCCGGTGATCTGGGGCTGCGGGGCCAGATCGCGGGCATCGTGGCGAAGTTCAACCCGCGCCAGGCGTTGGAACACCTGCACACGACGTTGGACCTGACCACCGATCCCCGCGCCCGCGCGGAACTGGCGATCGAACTGGGCCAGTGCGCCTCGGCCGTGCAGGAGGCCCCGGCTGCGGTGGAGATACTGATCGAGGCGGCCGACACCCTGTACGCCACGATCGCCCAGGCCGAAGCGGCCGATGAACCGGCCAGTGTGGACAGTGCCGAGGCCGAAACTGACGATATCGACAGCGAGTCGGACGCTACGGACACCGAAACTGACGATACGGACCACAACGCCGAGGAATCCGAAGACACCGAGGTGACCGCGGAGTTCGTCGCCGAGCAGGCCAGTGCCTACGACCGCGAGCTGTGCATGCGGCTGGAGGCAACGGTCATGTTGGTCGGCTCGTCCGACCGGACCACGCTGACCGTTGCGCGGCAACGACTCTCGGCCGTCCCGGAACCCGCGGGTGACACCCCGGCCGACCGGTACCTCATGGCCATGCACGCGATCGAGCGCGTTGTCACCGGCACCGAACCCGAACGGGCCGTCGCGCTGGCCCGCGGCGCGCTGCCGCTCGACCCCGCCGGCCACGTCAACCCGACGGCCGCGGTCTCCGCGTTCGTGTTCGCCATCGCCGACGAACTGCCGCAGTCGCTCGCCGTGCTGGACCTGGTGATCGCCAACGACGAGTCGAACGGCGCGCTGTGGTCGCACTGCCGCACCCTCGGCATCCGCGCGCACGTCCGTTACGCCTCCGGCGATCTCGCGGGCGCGGTGGCCGACGCGCGGCTCTCCCTCGAGCTGGCCAAGGTCGAGGGCTGGGGCCCGGAGTCCATGGCTTCCTCGGCGCTGGCGCTCGCGCTCGCCCTGATCCCGTTGGGGGAGTTGGACGAGGCGCGGTCGGTGCTCGACTCGGTCACCGGCACCGGCATGGAGAACTCGCCGTTCGAGCGGCACACCCTCATGATGGCCAGTGCGTTCGTGCGGGCGGCGAGCGGCGAGATCGACAAGGGCATCGAGCTGCTGCAGCAGTGCGGCCGCGGCCTCGAACAGGACGGCGTCACCAACCCGCTGTTCCTGCCGTGGTGGGCGGAGGCCACGCTGCTGTTCGCCGAGCGGGGTCGTGCCCGCGCGGCGCTCCCGCTCGTCGAGTACGGCGAGGACCTGGTGGCACGCTGGGACGTCCCGCGCGCGCGGGCGCTCGCGCGCACCGCGCGCGCCATGGTGTCGCGTGGTACCGAACGGATCGACCTGCTGACCGACGCGGCCGCCGCCATGGAGTCCTCCGGCGCGCTGCTCGAACGTCAGCGCGTCGTCCACCTGCTCGGCCGCGAACTGCTGCGCCGCGAGGACCAGAAGGCCGCGCGCGAACACCTGCGCACGGCCGCCGACCTCGCGTCCTGGTGCGGTGCCACGGCCGCCGCGGTCGACGCGCGTGACCTGCTGCTGTCGGCCGGCGGGCGGATGCGTCAGGTGACCGGCGCCCGCACCGACGTGCTGACCAGCAGCGAGCTGCGGGTGGTGGAGCTGGCGGTCAGCGGCGCCACCAACCGGGAGATCGGCGAGGAGCTGTTCGTGACCTCCCGGACGGTCGAGGTCCACCTCACGAACGTGTACCGCAAGCTCGGCATCGCCGGCCGCGCCGACCTGCCGGCCGCCCTGCGCGAACTCACGGAGAACAGCCCGGTCGAGGTGGCCGGCAAAGGTTGAGGGCTTTCCCAGCCGGGGCGTGGGTAGACAGGTCGTATGACGGAAGCCCGCGGGTGCACTCCCGCGGGCTTTGTCCTGCCTGGGTTCGTCCTGCCGGGCTTCGTCACGGTGGGTGACCGATCGGGCGTGTCAAGAAGTGGTGCGTGCTCCTTTGGTGGGGTTGTCATACCGTTGCGTAGCGAACTATGTCCCCTTCGTTCCCTTCGGACCGAATCGTCCGGCCCGTACCGGAGGTTCGGAGGTTCGGTACGGCATCGGCCCAAAGTGTGTGGTTTTCCTGGGTGGCGCGCCCCCACCATCCGCACCCCCCGCACCGAACACGGGGGTTCGGCACCGTACCTCCCGAGCCCGCACCCCAGGGTTTGTCGCCCGGCCCCTCGTTTCGTTGACACGGTTTCAGCCGGCTTCTTATAGTCACGACAGCGGACAAACCAGTCGTTGACGGGACGATTTCTCTGGTTTTTCTCGCCGACTTCATGAAAGTTTTTCTGGCTCGGCGGCAAAAGGGGACGGGCAGATGTACGCGAATCGTGTAATTTCCGACTTAGCCAACGGCGGAGGATCGCTCCGGTCGAACGAGTACGCGGACGCGTACCGATCACTGTTCGAGCGATCCGGGATCTGCATGGCGAGCCTGAACGCGGACCTGCGGGTGCAGGAGGCCAACGAGACCTTCACCGCCGAACTGGGTGGCGGCGCCAGCGGCGCGCCCGAGGGACGGGAGCTGTTCGACTTCCTCCGGGTGCAGGTGCAGTCCGACCTCCGCCGCCAGCTGATGCGTCTCGCGACCGGGTGGTCGGAGCGCGTCGTGGAGCGCGTGCAGGTCGTTCGTGGTGGTGAGCAGCCAAATCCCGCGCAGCTGACGGCCGTGTCGACGAAGGCCGAGACGCGCGAGGTGCCTCGCGTGGTGGTCATGCTGCAGTGGGACGAGGTCAACGAGGGCCCGGCGCGGCCGGGTGGCCGTCTGCAGCTCACGGAGCTGGACGCCCGCATCCTCAAGGGTGTGGCGATGGGCATGTCCACGGTCAACCTGGCGGCCAAGCTGTACCTGAGCCGGCAGGGCGTGGAGTACCACGTCGGCACCATGCTCAAGAAGTTCAAGGCAAGTAATAGGCCAGCGCTAGTTTCTCGCGCCTATTCTCTAGGTGTGCTCGACGCCGCCAGTTGGCCTCCGAAGGTTGCCCCGGAGTTCATCAAGTAATCACTTCGGTGACGCTCCGTTTTCCGGTGACTCAGCGTGAAAATCAGCACGATTAAAACTGCCGTCACTCCTGCTCGGGGGAAGTCTTGCTGAAGCGCCTGCTGATCACCTACCTCCGGCCGTACCGACGCCAGCTGGCCGCGGTCATCGCGTTCCAGACCGTGGCCACGCTCGCCGCGCTCTATCTACCGAGCCTCAACGCCGACATCATCGACCTGGGGATCGCCACCGGTGACACCGGTTACATCGTCGCCACCGGCGGGTGGATGCTGCTGGTCACGCTGGTCCAGGTGGCTGGGTCGGTCGGGGCCGTGTACTTCGGCGCCCGGGTGGCCATGGCGGCCGGCCGGGACCTGCGGGCCGCGGTGTTCGCGCGGGTCGGGACGTACTCCGCCCGCGAACTGGCCCGCTTCGGTGCGCCGTCGCTGATCAACCGCACGACCAACGACGTCCAACAGGTGCAGTCGCTGATCGTGCTGAGCTGCTCCATCGTCGTCGCCGCACCGATCACCTGCGTGGTCGGTGTGGTGATGGCGTTGCGCGAGGACGTCGGGCTCTCGTGGCTGGTGGCCGTGTGCGTGCCTGTCCTCGCGGTCTCCGTGGGGCTGGTGATCATCCGGACGCTGCCCCAGTTCCGGAAGATGCAGGACCGGCTCGACCACCTGAACGGCGTGCTGCGCGAGCAGCTGGCCGGCCTCCGGGTGATCCGGGCGTTCGTCCGCGAACCCGCGGAGACCAGCCGGTTCGCCGGCGCCAACGAACGGCTCACCGACACCGCGCTGCGGGTCGGCCGGCTCCAGGCGTTGATCTATCCGACGGTCATGCTGGTGCTCAACGTGTCCAGCGTGGCCGTGCTGTGGTTCGGTGCCCAGCGCGTCGACGACGGCGCCATGGGGATCGGCGCGATGACCGCGTTCCTCAGCTATCTGTCGCAGATCCTGCTGGCCGTCATGATGGCCACCTTCATGGTCATGATGGTGCCGCGCGCGGTGGTCAGCGCCGAACGGATCCGGCAGGTGCTCGACACCGAGTCGTCGGTGCGTCCGCCTCGGGAGCCGGTGGCGGCCACCTCGCGGGCGGAGGTCGAGTTCCGGGACGTGGAGCTGCGACATCCGGGAGCGGCCGAGCCGGTGCTGCGGGGCGTGTCGTTCCGGGTGTCGGCCGGGCAGACCACGGCGATCGTCGGCAGCACCGGGTCCGGCAAGACCACGCTGCTGTCGCTGGTGCCGCGCCTGCTCGATGTCACGGCCGGCGAGGTGCTGGTCGGCGGGGTCGACGTCCGCGCTCAGGACCCCGACGCGCTGTGGTCGCGCCTCGGCCTGGTGCCCCAGCAGACCTACCTGTTCGGCGGCACGGTCGCCAGCAACCTGCGTTACGGCCGGCCGGACGCGGACGACGCAGATCTGTGGACCGCCCTGGAAGTGGCGCAGGCGCGGGACTTCGTCGAGGACCTGCCCGGCGGGCTGGCCGCACTGGTGGAACAGGGCGGCACGAACCTCTCCGGCGGACAACGCCAGCGCCTGGCCATCGCGCGGGCTCTCGTGCGCCGCCCGGACGTCTACCTGTTCGACGACTCGTTCTCCGCGCTCGACCTCGCCACCGACGCGGCACTGCGGGCCGCTCTGCGACCGTACACAGCGGACGCGGTCGTGCTGGTGGTCGCGCAACGGGTGGCGTCGGTCCTCGACGCCGACCGGATCGTGGTGCTGGACAACGGAACCGTGGTCGGTACGGGAACCCACGACGAACTGCTCGAGACCTGCCCGACCTACGTCGAGATCGTCCACTCGCAGCTGACCCCGGAGCAGGTATGACATTCCTTGAGTCGACCCCGGGTTGTCGCAACCTGCGCGGCCGCCAACCGCACCTAAGGGGAACGGGGCGCAAGCCAACCACCGGTGCGTCCCGAACTGAAAGGCGCCAACCCATGGTGACCACGCGGGAAAATTCCGGGGAGGCGGCACAGTCATGACCATGACGACCACCAGCCGGTCCGACTCCGACGATTCCGGGCCACCGTCGGGTTTCCCCGGCGACGACGTGCCGGTCGGTAAGGCCGAACACTTCGGGCCGACCGTGAAACGCATGGCCGCTCGCCTGCGGCCCGACCGGTTGGCCGTGCTGGTGGTGATCATGCTCGGCGTGGCCAGTGTCGGGTTCGCCGTGACCGCACCGCTGCTGCTCGGCGAGGCGACGGACGTCATCTTCGAAGGTGTTTTCGGCGACGGTGACGGCGTTGATTTCGGCGCGCTCACCACGGTGCTCGCGTGGGTGCTCGGGATGTACCTGTGTTCGGCGTTGTTCGGCGTGGTGCAGGGCCGGCTGCTCAACCGCGTGGTGCAGCGGGTGGTGTTCAAGCTCCGATCCGATGTGGAGGACAAGCTCCACCGGCTTCCGTTGCGCTACACCGACGGCCAACCGCGCGGCGAGTTGCTCTCCCGCGTCACGAACGACATCGACAACGTCTCCACGGCCCTGCAGCAGACGCTGAGTCAACTGCTCACCTCGCTGCTCACGGTCATCGGCGTGCTGGTCATGATGCTCACGCTCTCCCCGCTGCTGACGCTGATCGCGTTGCTCACGCTCCCGCTGTTCGGTGTGGCGGCCGCGATGATCGGGTCACGGGCCCAGAAGCTGCACAAGAAGCAGTGGGAACACACGGGCACGCTCAACGCCCACGTGGAGGAGTCGTTCAGCGGCCACGAGATCGTGCGGGTGTTCGGCCGGCAGGGTGACTCGGAGATCGAGTTCCGCCGCCGCAACGACGACCTGTACGGCGCCGCGTCCGGCGCGCAGTTCCTTTCCGGACTGATCATGCCGGCCATGCTGTTCCTGTCGAACCTCGGTTACGTGGTGCTGGCCGTGCTCGGTGGTCTGCGGATCGTCTCCGGCACCATGACGCTCGGCGAGGTGCAGGCGTTCATCCAGTACTCGCGCCAGTTCACCCAGCCGCTCACCCAGGTCGCGTCGATGGCCGGGGTCATGCAGTCGGGCGTCGCGTCGGCCGAGCGGGTGTTCGAGATCCTCGACGTCGAGGAACAGGAAGCCGAACCGGCCGACACAGAACCACCCGCCGCGCTGCGGCGTGGTCGGGTGGAGTTCGAGCGGGTGTCGTTCTCCTACCGGCCGGAGCAGCCGCTGATCGAGGACCTGTCGCTGGTGGCCGAACCGGGCCAGACGGTGGCGATCGTGGGTCCTACCGGTGCCGGCAAGACCACGCTCGTCAACCTGATCATGCGGTTCTACGAACTGGACTCCGGCCGGATCACCCTGGACGGCGTGGACATCACGGCCATGCGCCGCGAGGACCTGCGGTCCCAGGTGGGCATGGTGCTGCAGGACACCTGGCTGTTCGGCGGCACCATCCGCGACAACATCGCCTACGGCAGGCCGGACGCGACCGACGAGGAGATCGAGGCCGCCGCGCGGGCGACCTGTGTTGACCGTTTCGTTCGGACACTTCCCGACGGCTACGACACGGTGCTCGAGGAGGACGGTGGGGCCGTCAGCGCGGGGGAGCGCCAACTGCTGACCATCGCCCGCGCGTTCCTGGCGAGCCCCGCGCTGCTCATCCTCGACGAGGCCACCAGTTCGGTCGACACCCGGACCGAGGCACTCGTGCGGCAGGCGACCGCCGCGCTGCGCTCCTCGCGGACGAGCTTCGTCATCGCCCACCGGCTGTCCACCATCCGCGACGCCGACCTCATTCTCGTGCTGGAGTCCGGCCGGATCGTGGAGCAGGGCACCCACGCCGAGCTGCTCGAACGCGAGGGCGCCTACCACCGGCTGTACTCGGCGCAGTTCGCCGGACCCGCCACCGATTAGTTTCGGGCGTTGCATTGGTCTGTCCACCATGGATGCTTGGTACGACGAATGCGGCGCGGGCGACCCGGTGGTGCTGCTGCACCCGGGCGGCGTCGACTCTCGGGTGTTCGAACCGAACCGGAGAGCGCTCTCCGAGCGGTTCCGGGTCTACACGCCGGAGAGGCGCGGCCACGGCCACACACCCGACTTGCCAGGGCCTATCACGTTCGACCTGATGGCGGCCGACACGATCGCGTTCCTGGAGAGCGTTATCCGCGGTCCGGCGGCGCTGGTCGGCTGCAGCGACGGCGCGATCGTGGCGCTGCACGTCGCGCTCGCCCGTCCCGACCTGGTCAGCAGGCTGGTGTGCGTGTGCGGGGTGTTCCACAAGGACGGATGGCTGCCCGGCGTGCTCAGCCCCGGCTCGGAACCGCCGGAATTCCTGGTGAACATGTACGGCGAGGTGTCCCCGGACGGGCCCGAGCACTACGCGACCGTCTGGGCGAAGCTCGAGGAGATGCACGCGACAGGCCCCACCCTCACCCCGGCCGACCTGGCCCGGGTGCGGGCACGCACGCTGGTGATGGTGGGTGACGACGACGAGATGCCGCTGAGCCACTCCGCGGAGTTCGCGAACTCGATCCCGGCCGGTGAGCTGGCCGTCGTGCCGGGCACGTCGCACGGGCTGCTCGTGGAGAAGCCGGAGCTGTGCAACCGGCTCCTGCTGGACTTCCTGACCACCGACGCGGTCGAGACGTTCGCGCCGATCCGGCGTCGGACATGAGAAACGGGCCACCCGAAGTGGGCGGCCCGTTTCCCGGGGAGACCTAGTTCTTACGGTCGTCCGTCAGTCCCTCTTTGACGTCGTGAACCGCACCGGCGGCCTTGTCACGCAGGTCGTGGCCGGTTTCCTTGGCCTCGCCGTGGAGCTGGTCGCGCTTACCCGCGTTCTCCAGCTCCTCGTTGTCGGTGCCCTGACCGAGCTTCTCCTTGGCCTTGCCGGCCAACTGCTCGGCCTTGTCCTTTGCCTTGTCGAACACACTCATGTGTGGTTCTCCTTTCCCCTCTGACGGCAGGTTGCCCGGCATCGGGGACGGCAAACCTCATGCGGTACGCGTCACGTCGAGCCGGAACCAGTGGCCCGGATGTCCCGAGAGCAGGACCTCCTCGCCGGTCGCGACGAACCCGGTGCGGGCCAGGACACTCCGCGAGCCCGGGTTGGCGACGGCGGCCGCCGATCGCAGGACGGTCAGTCCGTAGGTCTCGCGCGCCATCACGGCGATCTCGCGGATGGCGGCGGTGGCCACGCCGCGCCCGGCCGCCTTCGCGGCCACGCGGAACCCCAGGTCAGCGGCGCCGTCGGCCACGTCGACCAGGTTCACCCGTCCCACGATCTCGCCCTGCTCGACCACCACGTGGAAGTGACAGACACCGGCGTCCTGCTCGTCGAGCCGCGCCCGGAGCCGCTCGTCGAAGTGGGTGAAGAAGTCGTCGCCCCGGTCGGGCACCGAGGCGGCGAAGTAGGCCCGGTTCTCCCGTTCGAAGGCGAGTAGTGCGTCCCGGTGCTCGGCCCGGAGCCGTTCGATCATGGCGTCAAAGCCAGTCGGCGTAGTGCCAGGAGACCGCCGATGCCGGGGATCACGGCGAGCCAGCGGACGGAGGTTCGCCAGGTCAGGGCGATGGTCACCAGGTAGACCGTGCCGTGCAGCGGGCCGACCAAGGACGAGATCGCGTCGGCGTGGACGGTCGCCAGGTTGGTCAGCAGGACCACGAGCGTCAGGGCTTCCGCGGCGGCCGCGAACCGGAGTGCGCGCACGTCACGCTCCCGTGGTCGAGCCGGGACGGACGATCATGAGGACCACCACGACCGCCCAGACCAGGTTGAACATGCCCGTGAACATGGCCAGCCGGACGGTGCCGCGGTCGTCCTTCGGCCCGGTGAGCAGGCGTTGCTGGCGGGGGAGGATGAGGAACACGAGGATGCCGGCGGCGATGGCCGTGAGGACGATCGACGTGAGCAGCCAGACGTCGGTCAGCACGCCGAGCTGCAGGCCCGTGGCCAGGCCGAACACCGGGACGATCACGCCGGCCACCGCGTAGCCGCGGCAGATCCGGTGCAGCAGTGCGGGGCGCTTGTCGCCTTCCGAGGCCTCGCGGGCGAAGCGGGGGAACAGCGAGGCGGCCACGGCGATCGGCCCGACGATCAGGATGGCCGCCAGAACGTGTACGGACAGTAGCAACTTGGTCACGGGAGTCCCTCGGTAGATATGTTGGCTGCCAATAGGTAGCACATCTACCCTCGCTTAGGTAGGTTGCCTACGCATGCGAGGCGACGCGGTTCGGGGACATCTGGACGGCCTGCTGCTGGCCGTGCTGGAACGCGGGCCCCAGCACGGCTACGCGATCATCACGGCCGTCCAGCAGCGCAGCGGCGGTCTGCTGGAACTGCGCACGGGCACCATCTACCCGGCGTTGAACCGGCTGGAGCGGATCGGCCTGCTGCGCAGTACGTGGGAGTCGGTCGGTGAGCGGCGGCGGCGGTGCTACTCGTTGACCGACGCGGGCAAGCGTGGCCTGGCCGACGAACGCTCGGCGTGGCACGAGTTCGCGACGGCCATCGGCTCGGTGCTGAACCCGGGCGCGGCGACATGACCGACCTCGTGGCCGCCTACGCCGAGACGCTGACGGCCGCGCTGCACGGCCCGCCGCGGGCGAAGTCCCGGCTGGTGGCCGAGATCCGCGACGGCCTGTCGGACACGGTGGCGGCCTATGGTGTGGACGGCCGGCCGGCCGAGCAGGCGGTACGCGACTTCGGCACACCGGCGGAGCTGGTCCCCGCGTGCCAACGAGAACTGACGATCGCCCAAGCCCGTCGCACGGCCGGCGTCATCGCGCTGACCGGTCCGTTGCTGATCGCGTGCTGGTATGCACTGTGGACGGTCGACGGCGTGCTTCCGCGTGCGGCGCTGGTGCTGGCCATCCACCTGGCGGGCATGGCGGCCGTGCTGTCGGCCGTGGCTCTGGCGGCGACCGGCCGCCTGTCCCGCTGGCTCCCGACCCCGCCGCGGTTCCCGCTGGCGGTGGCCTGGCTGGGCACGGCGGCGAGCGTGACGATGGCGGTCGCGACTCTCACGTTGGCGATCGCGGCGATCGGCGCTCTGGACTGGCCGCTGATCGTGCTGGCGGTGGCTTTGGGGGTGGCCGCCCACGGCACGGTGGCGTCGTCGGCCCGGGCGTGCCGCGAGTGCGCGCGCCTGGTGGAGTCGTAGAGGTCGGTGCCGCGCCGATGCGCGGCGGGCCTGCCGTGGGTGTGCGCTTGGTGCGCGTGCTGCGGGCAGGAACCCGCTGGCAAGGTAGCCGACCGCACCGACAAGAGGGGTCGGGGGACCCCTGGCATTAATCGTAGAGGTGAGCACCGACAGTTTCGATCGGTGTGGATCTTGCCTGTGGACAAGCGAGAGGAGGCCGGGTCCGCCACCGGCGGCTGGCGGACCCGGCTCCTACGGCCGCACACGGCGATGTGTGCGGCCGCGTTTCTCAGCCGAACAGTTCCACGTGCGTCGAGAACGCCGTGGCTATCTCGGCCTGTGCCCAGAACCGGTGGTACGTGAACGTCGGCGCGGGGCCACCGTCCAGATAGGACTGCACCTTCGGCCATTGTGGATCGTCGAGGTAGAACGACCGGATGGACAGGAAGTCCGAGCCGGCGCCGATGGGATCGCCGTTCGGCATCTCACCGCTCCAGGTCGGCGGCACGTACACACCCTCACCGGACGACGCGTTGTACTCGTCGTCGAACCGGTTGTAGTCCAGGCGGGTCTCCGGAACCGCGATGCCCAGACCGTCGGTGTGCGCGAGCATCGCGTCCAGCAGGCCCTCGCCCACCGTCCGCGCCTGCACGTTGCCCGACTCCGCCGCGTAGTTCAGCAGAATCTTCGCGTAGGCGGCCGCCACACCGACGTCCTGGCTGTGGTTCATCACCCGCACGTGCAACCCGTTGTTCGACCCGGGGGCCGACGGGTTCCAGTTGTCCGGCTGACCCGTCCACTCGAGATCGTTCGGGATGGCGAACTGCCCGCCCGTGCCGACCGTGGTGTTCGCGAGCGCCCACGGCACCCACTTGTCCAGGATCTTCTTGGCCCGCACGTCACCGGTCTGCTGGTACAGGGCGGCCACTCGCTCGAGACCCCACGCCTGGAAGCCGAACCACCGGTTGCTCGGCGGGTCGTGCCAGACCGGCTGCCAGTCGTAGTACATGCCGTAGAACGTGGACGCACCCGACGGAGGCGTGGCGTACTGCCCGTCCCAGCTGTTGGTGGCACCGCCGGCGATGCCACCCTCGGAGGACTGCAACCACTGCAGGAACTCCAGTTGCCGCTCGAGGCTCTCCGCCCAGTCGGCCGCACCCGTTGCCGACGCCGGCCGCAGCGCCGGATCGTTGGCCAGTGCGTGTGCGGCAAGGGGGTTCTGGTAGCCCTGGTGTGCCGCACCGTCACCGATGCGCCATGCCCAGCCGGCCGACGTGTCGGTCGCGCCGCCCCACGCGTAGTACCACGACATGAGGTAGTGCGAGCTGTTCTTGCCGCTGCCGGCGGGGCAGGTGCTCGGGCCGACGCAGTTGCCGATCCGCTTGAAGTACTTGTCGAACATGGCGTAGCGGAGGTAGTCGCCCATCATGGACGCCTTGTCCACCACGGCCGCGACCTCCGCGCCCTTGCCCTGGGCGGTGGCCCACTGGTTGGCGAGGTAGGCCACCTGCACCGCACGCGCGTCGGCGTCCGGGGCGTTGGTGTACTTCCACTGCTTGGCGTAGCTCGTGTCCTTGGTGAACAGGTCGAGGTAGCCGTTCGGCCCGCCGTGCGCGAAGGTGTCGCACGAGGGCTGCGGAATGGTCTCCCACACCGACTCGCTGGACCCGCGCTGATAGGTGTTCATGTACGCGGGTGCGGTGGTGCCGTCACCACAGCGGCCGAAGCCGTAGGTGTTGTCCACGTCGATCATCCAGTGCATGCCGTAGATGTCGGACGTGCCGTACGCGGACCGCAGTTCGGCCGCGATCGGGTCGGAACCCACCGGCACCGACGCGTCGAGCACCGCCGGATACTGATCCATCCTGGGGTTCTCCGGCGCGTAGGTCGCCGGCTTGCTCGCGTTGTACTTGTCGTTCGTCGGCTGGTCCGCGTGCGACGGGATGATGTACTTCTCCATCGACGCCCACGCCGCGTTGAACGGCGCCCAGTCCCCTTGCAGCTGCCCGTAGGCGGCCTCCAGCCACAGGTAGTAGCTGAACGCCTCGGACGTGGTCTGGTGACCGTGGTCCGGTGCCTCGACCAGCAGGGTCTCCACCGAGTGGTAGGGCACCAACAGGCCGCCGAAGTTCCGGAAGTAGCCGCTGTTCGGGTCCTTGATCTTGTTGTACTGCTCGAGGAACGCCGCGCGGTAGTCCGACGAGTTCGGGTCCAGTTCGGTGACGTTCACGGTCGCGGCCGTGTGACCGGAGGCCGACACCGTGAAGGTGGCCGACGCCAGCGCACCGCCGTTGGCCGCGGACGCGATGGTCACGGACTTCGCGGTGTTCCAGCTGTTCTGGTCGAACGACAACGTGGTCGGCGTGGCATTCAGGTCGGTGCTGCCGCTCGTGCGCGCCACGGTCGCCGTCACCGTGCCGGTCGGCCGGGTGGCCAGCCGAACGTCCACAGTGGTCGACTCACCCTGCTTGACGGTCACCGTCGCCGGGGTGGCGACGACCGCGGGTGCGGAGAGCACCCGTACGGCGATCGGCGAGGACACCGTTGCGGCGCCCCGGTTGTCGACCGCCCGCGCGGTGACCGAGTACTCCCCGGCCGTCGCCGGGGTCCAGTTGTACTGGAACGGGGCGGTGGTGTCCGAGCCGAGCAGTGTGGTGCCCGCGTAGAACTCGACGGCCGCCACGCTGCCGTCGCTGTCGGCTGCCGTGGCCGCCAGCCCGACCTGCGCGCCCACGGCGAACGACGAGTTGTTCGTCGGACTCGTGAGTGCCACGGTCGGCGCCGAGTTCGGTCCGGTGCAGGAAACTCCGTTGACCGCGAAGTTGACCGGTGCCCGGTTCTGAGTGGACTTGCTGGCGTTGAAGCCGAACTCCGCGATGGCGCCCGCGGCGATCGTGCGGTTCCAGTCGGCGCCGCGCACGCTGACCGCGCCGCCGTTCTGGGTGTGGGAACCGTTCCACAGCTGGGTGATCCGCTGCCCGTCGGCGAAGGTCCAGGTGAGGTTCCAGTCGGGGATGGCGGTGGCACCCTCGTTGCGTACGGCCACGCTCGCGCCGAACCCGGTGTTCCACTCGTTGGTGACGTTGTAGCCGACCGTGCAGGACACGTCGGCCGCGGCGGCCGTCGGCACGACACCCCCGCTCAGCCCGGCGCCGAGCAGCGCCACGGCCGTGATGGCCAGTATCGGTCTCGAACGTGATCTCACGGGACCTCCTTGTCCGGTGTGGACGGACGATGTTGTGTTCTCGGTATTTTCGGAGTAGAGCAGAAAAGCATGAAACGACTAGCGGTCAGCGTGTTCCTTTCCCTCGGCCTTCTCACTTCCTGTTCGGGACAGGAGCTCGAACCAGCGCCCGAGGGCGCCGCCGCCCTCGGTACCCGACTGACCACAGTGGACGAAGTCTCGTCCTGGATTCGTGATCAGGCAGGGGAGTGCGCGGAGGTGACCGAACAGGAGCCGTCGAAGCTGCGTGAGTTCGTCGGGACCGACCTCGTCGGTCTCTACGAGCCGTACGTGGCCGAGTGGGCCACCTGTTCGGTGTCTCCGGAATTTCCGAAAGTCGGGATGCTGGTGTTCACGGGGGACGGTCTGCGGGAGTTTCAGGAGTCGTGGCGCGACGCGATGGCCGCGGGGACGGTGGCCGACGGCCCGTCGTTCGCCTTCGGCAACGGGTTCGCCGTGTCGGCCGGTTTCCTCGGGGTGAGTGAGCTGGACCTGTACTACCTGCGGTGCGACTACAACGACCCGAAGGTCCCGCAGTTGCCCGCGGACGTGGCCGGTTGCGTGTTCGCCGACTCCGAGCACAGGCACCACGGGCACAACTGAAGCCGCCGCTTCAGCGGTGCCGAGAGGCTATGGACTGGAACAGGTGAGCGTCGGTTGGGCCGGGCTGCTGCCCGGCGCCGACGCCGCCAGTCCGAACGTTCGCTCGCCGTTCGGCGCGACCGTCGCGTTCCAGTCGACGTTGCGTACCGACGCCGTCGAACCGCTCTGGGTCAACGTTCCGTTCCACACGCTGTTGATCGTCTGTCCACTGGGGATGGTCCAGCCGACCCGCCAACCGGACAGCGCGGTGGTGCCGTGGTTCATGATGGTGACCTCGGCCTGATAGCCGCCGTTCCAGCTGTTGGTCACCTCGTAGGTCGCCATGCAGTTGCCCGGTTCGGGGTCCGGCGGGTCGGTGATCTCACCGATGCCCGTCACCTCACCGTTTCCGCCGTCGAACGTCACGTCCGAGCACCCGTAGAACGTCTCGGCGCTGTCGGACCGCTTCCACACGGAGTAGATGATGTGCCGGCCGGTCTTGCCGCTCGGGTACACCCCGTTCCACTTGTACTGCCCGTTCACGCTGCCCACCTGGCCGGTGACCTGGGGGTGGTCGACCGTCAGGAACGGCTGATCCTCGAGGTCGTCCCAGCGCAGCGGCTGGTCGGGGTTCCAGCCGTCCTTCGTGACGTACAGGTAGAACCAGCCGGGATGCGCGGCCCACGCGTTGTAGGAGAAGGCGAAGTTCGCCCCCGAAGTGAGGTGGGTGACCGGCCAGGCGGTCCCCGTGCCGTCGTACCCGGCGAAACTCGGGTTGCCGCCCGAGCACAGCTTTCCGTCCGGGATGAACCCGCGGGTGCGTCCCGCGCCGTCGGACCGGAGTACGGAGAACCAGTTGTAGAGGGAGTTCGCGCCGCTCTGGTTCACCGCGTTCGAGCACGCCTGGTTCTTCGGCACGATGTTGCCCTGGGGGGTGAGCCCGTCCTGCCAACACAGGAACGTCCTGGCGCCGGGTGTCATCATCGCGCCGTGGGCCGAAGCGGGTGCCGCGTTGAGCACCGCCACAGTGAGGCCGGACAACACCATCGTGAGCACCGCCAGCGCGGCGCCTACCCTTCTTCGTGTCATCGCTCCTACTTTCTGACCGTCTGGGAGCGCTCCCAGTCAGTCGCACCATAGCGGCGGCTTCCATTCGAGGGAACAGGTTTCGCTGGTCAACCAACGATGGGCCCAACGCGCTGCGCCGAACGGGTGGCGCTTAACTGTTCAGGTTATTCTCTGTGACCGCACCAATTTGGGAGCGCTCACGCGGATTCGCGGCGCACCAGTTCGGTCGGCAGGATGACCGGTGCGAGCACGGTCTCGGGATCGCGGATCTGCGCGATGAGCAGCTTCGCCAACTCACGCCCCATCTGCTGGGTCGGCTGACGCACACTGGTGAGTCGGGGGTAGGTGTTGCCGGCCATCTCGGAGTCGTCGAAGCCGATGACCGCGACGTCGTCCGGCACCCGCCGGCCGGCGTCCCGCAGCACCCGCAACGCGCCGGCCGCCATGAGGTCGCTGGCCGCGAACACCGCGTCGAGCCCCGGCTCCTTGGCGAGCAGCTCGCGCATGGCGGCCTCGCCGCTGGCCTGGCCGAAGTCGCCGTTGGCGATGAGCCGGGTGACACCGCGGCGGTTGCGCAGCGCCGTGCGGTAGCCACTCAGCCGGTCGAGCCCGGCGGCCATGTCCTGGGGGCCGGTGATGGTGGCGATCCGCCTGCGGCCCTGGCGGTAGAGGTACTCGGTGGCCGCGCGGGCGCCGGCCGCGTTGTCGGCGTCGACGTAGGGGGCGGTGCCGATGTCGGACAGCGGCCGGCCGTTCAGTGCGACCGGCGCGCCGGCGGCCACCAGGTTCCTGGGCATCGGGTCGTCGCCGTGCAGGGAGATGAGGATGACCCCGTCGACGTGGCCGTTGCGCACCAGCTGTTCGACGCGGTCGTGCTGGCGTGCTGTGCTGGCCATCATGAGGTTGAGCTGCAGGGACGTGGTGGACAGCTCCTGGCTGAGGCCACGCACGAGGCTGCCGAAGAACGGCTCGCCGAACACCCGGTCCTCCGACTCGGAGACGACGAGCAGGACGGTGTCGCTGCGCTGGGTGACGAGACTGCGGGCCGCGTGGTTAGGGACGTAACCGAGCTTGCGGATGGCGTCCTGGACGGCCTTGAGCGCCCACGGGCTCACCTCGAGAGAGCCGTTGACCACGCGGGAGGCGGTGCCACGGGAGACGTTGGCCTCCACCGCCACCTGTTCGAGCGTGGGGCGCCCGCTCTTGCGCGATCGACCGTTGGCCACCATGGTCGCCATCGTACTGGGCACGCTCCGGACATCTCCGTTCTCTTGACCAGAAGTAACCGTCCGAGCACACTGGAGCACACTTTTGGGAACGCTCCCATCCACCCTTTCGCGCGGCCGTGCGCCGCCGAGTCAAGGAGGTCTGGATGGTCTTCAGGAAATGTTCGGTGGCCCTCGGTGCGCTGGTGTGCGCGGCGACCGTGGTGCTGCCCGGTTCGGCCAGCGCCGAACCGTCGGAGTTCTACGTCGACCCCGCCACGAACGCCGCCCGCTGGGTGGCCGCCAATCCGGGGGACGGGCGGGCGCCGGCGATCCGGGACCGGATCGCGCGCGTCCCGCAGGCACGGTGGTTCACCACCACCAACACCTCGACCGTGCGCTCGCAGGTGAGCGGGTTCGTGGGCGCGGCGGCCGGCGCCGGGAGAATCCCCATCCTCGTGGTCTACAACATCCCGAACCGCGACTGCGGCGGCGCGAGCGGCGGCGGCGCCCCGTCCCACAACGCCTACCGTGCCTGGGTCGACCAGGTGGCCGCCGGGCTCGAGGGGCGGCCCGCCTACCTGATCCTCGAACCGGACGTGTTGCCGATCATGACGAACTGCCAGTCGGCCGACCAGCAGGCGCAGACCCGTGCGTCGATGGCGTACGCGGGCAAGCGGCTCAAGGCGGGTTCCTCGCAGGCCAAGGTGTTCTTCGACATCGGACACTCGAACTGGCTGTCACCGGGCGAGGCGGCCGCCCGGCTGCGGGCGGCCGACATCTCCAACAGCGCGGACGGGATCTCCACGAACGTCTCGAACTACCGGACCACGTCCGCCGAGATCTCCTTCGCGAAGGCGGTCCTGTCGTCCGTCGGGGACGGCCGGCTGCGTGCGGTGATCGACACCAGCCGCAACGGCAACGGTCCGGCGGGCAGCGAGTGGTGTGACCCGGCGGGTCGCAAGGTCGGTACGCCGAGTACCAAGGCCACCGGGGACGGGCAGATCGCCGCGTTCCTGTGGGTGAAGCTGCCCGGTGAGTCCGACGGCTGCATCGCGCCTGCCGGACAGTTCGTGCCGCAGCGCGCCTACGAGCTGGCCACTTCCTGACCCGTTGAGCGGGGCACCGCCGACCGACGGTGCCCCGTTCGACTTTGTTCGCCGGCCATCCGAAAACGTTTCGGAATTCGTCGAAGTTCGCACCATCGGCCTAAGATCACCGCTGTCCACGGCCGGTGACATCGGGCATTACCGGCAGGTCGCACTGAACGCCTCCTGAACGGACCAGCGCCACCAGGGGTTGTGACGCCAGGGGTGCACGGTCCGTCACAGTGCCGCCGCCGATCGGGCTTCGTGACCTTTCCGGGAGATGACAGCACCATTACAGTCGTGCGCTGGGAGCGTTCCCAAATTCTCTCCCATGTCGTCTTCTGCGATCACTCCTTTCGGGGAAGGAAAAAGATGACCGTACGAATCCGGGTGGCGGCTGTCGTGTCGGCCGTCGCCGCGCTCGTGATGGGGACCGCCGGTTCCGCGAGCGCACACGGCAACGCCACCGATCCGCCGTCACGCAACTACGGCTGCTTCGACCGGTGGGGTGACGATTTCCAGTCGCCGGACATGCCGGCGCAGGACCCGATGTGTTACCAGGCCTGGCAGGCCGACTCGAACGCCATGTGGAACTGGAACGGGCTGTACCGGGAGAACGTGGCGGGCGACCACCAGGGCGCCATCCCGGACGGACAGTTGTGCAGCGCCGGGCGCACCCAGGACGGCCGGTACGCGGCCATGGACACCGTCGGGAACTGGCAGGCGGCCGACAAACCGCGGAACTTCTCCGTGAACATCTACGACCAGGCACTGCACGGCGCCGACTACTACCAGGTGTACATCACGAGGCAGGGCTTCGATCCGTTGACCGAGCCGCTCGGGTGGTCCGACCTGGAGTTGGTGGCCGAGGTGGGTGAGACACCACCCGCCACGAACACCACCATCCCCGTGGACGCGGGCACGAGAACCGGCCGCCACATCGTCTACACCATCTGGCAGGCCAGTCACCTGGACCAGTCGTACTACTTCTGTAGCGACGTCCGGTTCACCGGATAGGCACGGATCCCCTGGCGGTCACCGCGAACGGTGGCCGCCAGGGGCTTTCCGGAAAGGACGGTCCGGATGGACGGTCGGTCAGCTCGCCGTGCAGGCGCCGAGTGCCGGGGCGGTCCAGTTCCCGCCCGTGGACACCGTGAAGCCGAACGTGGTCGAGCCGCCGGCGGGCACGGTGCCGTTCCAGCTGGGTCGCACGGTGGCCACCGTCCGGTCGCCGTTCCACGTGGGCGTCCCGTTCCACAGGTTCGGGATGTCCTGCGCCGGTTGGATGGTCACGGTGGTGGTCCACCCGGTGATGGCCGTGGTGCCCGCGCGGACGGTCACCTGCCCGTTGAACCCGTTGTCCCACCGCGCGGTCTCCTGGTAGGACACGGTGCAGGCGCCTTCGCCGCCGCCGGGGTCACCGGAACCACCGAGCGCGGCCAGCACCGCGTCGTAGGCCGGCTTCTTGGTGTAGTTGCCGTCGAACAGCAGCGGAGTCCCGTTCGGACGCCACGAGTACTTGTCCGTCACACCCCACACGGTGATGCCCGTGCAGCGGGTCACGGCCAGGCATGCCTCCACGACCGTGCGGTAGTTGTTCGCCTGTGCGGTACCGGATCCCTCGATATCCAGCTCGGTGATCTGCACGTCCACCCCGAGATCGGCGAAGCGCTGCAGGTTCTGCCGGTAGTCGCCGGGAACGGGGGAGGCCGGGTTGAAGTGGGACTGGAACCCGACGCAGTCGATCGGCACACCGCGTGCCTTGAAGTCCCGCACGAGCGCGTAGACGGCGTTGCTCTTCGCGTTCTGCCCGTCGGTGTTGTAGTCGTTGTAGCAGAGCTTCGCGCCCGGGTCGGCCGCCCGCGCGGTGCGGAACGCCTCCTCGATGAAGCCGTCACCCAGCTTGTCCTGGAAGGGCGAGCTGCGTCGGGCGCCGCTGCCGCCGTCCTGGAACGCCTCGTTCACCACGTCCCAGGAGTGGATCCGGCCCTGGTAGCGGCGCATGACGGTGGTGATGTGGTTGTTCATGGCGGACCGCAGTGGTGTGGCGGCGAGTCCGCTGACCCAACCGGGCAGCTGGGAGTGCCACACGAGGGTGTGGCCGCGGACCGACATGCCGCGACCCTGTGCGTGGGTCATGATCCGGTCCGCGTTCGTGAAGGTGAACGTGCCCTGGTTCGGTTCGAGGGCGTCCCACTTCATCTCGTTCTCGGGTGTGACGCTGGAGAACTCGCGGTTCAAGGTCGTCACGTAGTCGGTCTCGCCGAGCCGGTTCGCCGAGACCGCCACACCGAAGTACCTGCCGCGTTCGGCCGCCGCGGCGCCGAGAGTGCTCGCGGCGTTCGCGGTACCGGTGGTGACGGCCAACCCGGTGGCCGCGAGCACGGCGACCACGCCGGCCGCGACGACTTTCCCGGACATTGTTCTGAGCATGACTGCCTCTTCTTCTCCGCCGGTTCGTGGATGGAAAAGGACGACACCGAGCGACGCTCCGGAGGCGGTCTGCTACAGCGCGTTCGAATTATGCGGGCGTCGCGGATTCGTTGTCAACACAGTGGTTTTCGAAACTTTCGGATTGAATAATGATCATTTGGAGGCTGCCAGGCTGGTGTTATGAAAATTTCGGAATTCGACGGGAAACAGATTCGCCGCTAATATCCGGCACGCCACTGAAAATTACCGGCGTCGAGCAGAACGGAATGCGATCAGCGTGACGAAGCGGGTGACGGTCGCCGACATCGCCGGGCGCACGGGCCTCTCGAAGGGCGCGGTGTCCTACGCGCTCAACGGCCGGCCCGGGGTGTCCGAGCCGACGCGGCAGCGGGTACTGCGGGTGGCGGCCGAGTTGGGTTGGCGACCGGACGGTCCGCCGACGGCCCCGACCGGCGTGTTCGGGCTGGTGCTCGCCGGTCCGGTCGACGCGCTCGGGGACGAGCCGTTCCTCATGAAGCTGATCTCCGGCATGGAGGCGGCCATGGCCCCGAGTGGAACCGGGCTGCTGCTCCAGTCGGTGCCCGACCACGACGCCGAGATCGAGACCTACCGACGGTGGTGGTCCGGGCGGCGCGTCGACGGCGTGTTCCTGCTCGACCCGTCACACGGGGATCGCCGGGTCGCCGTACTGGCGGAACTGCGCGTGCCGACCGTGGTGCTCGGCGGACCGGGCGCCACGTCCGACCACGCGACGGCGGCCGTGGTGCTCGACCACCTGGCGACACTCCGCCACCGCCGCGTCGCCCGCGTGACCACTCCCGGAACGCGCGCCGGTCTGGAGTGGACGGTCACTGTGGACGCCGACGGTGCCGAGCAGGCCGCGCGGGCCACCCGTGCCCTGCTGGCCCGCGACCGACCGCCCACGGCCATCGTCTACGACAACGGCGTGCTCGCGGTGGCCGGGCTGGCGGCCGTCCGGGAGTGCGGACTCGACGTGCCGGGCGACGTGTCGGTCCTGGCGTGGGACGACTCGGTGCTGTGCGAGGCGGTCCACCCGCCGCTGACGGCCGTGCGGCGCGACCACGTGGCCTACGGCGGCCGAGCGGCCGAACACCTCCTCGCGGTGCTGCGTGGCGCGGAGATGCGGGACATCGAGACGCCGCGGCCGCGGCTGGTCGTTCGGTCCAGCACCGGCCGGCACAACCCGAACCAGGAGGTCGAACGGTGAGTAGAAGAGCGTCGGTGGTCGGTGTCGTGGTCATGGTCCTGACTGTCCTGACTGTCCTCTCCGGACTGTTCGCGGTCGTGGACCGGCCGGACACAGAACCGGCGGCCGGCGGGCGCGGGCACTGGGTCCACACCTGGGTGTCGATGCCGCAGCTGACCGAGCCGCACAACCTGCCGCCCGCGCCGTTCACCGGCCCGGACGGCGTGCTCCACGACAGCACGCTGCGCCAGACGGTGCGCGTGTCGGTCGGCGGGCACCGGCTACGGCTGCGGTTCTCCAACGCGTTCGGCGGCACCGCACTGCCGATCACCGCTGTCACGGTCGCGTTGCCGGCCGACGGGCAGGCCGGTGTCAGCGCCGTCCGTCCGGGCACCATCCGGCGGGTGACCTTCCACGGCCGGCCGTCGGTGACCGTCCCGGTCGGCGCGCAGATGGTGTCGGATCCGCTGGACTTCCCGGTCGCCGCCCGCGCCAACCTCACGGTCACGGCCTACCTGGCCGACGGGCAACGCTCACTCGCGGTCACCTCGCATCCCGGCTCCCGGACCACGTCGTACCTGATGGCGGGCAACCACGTCGACGCCGCCGACCTGCCCGGCGCCACCCGCACGGACCACTGGTACTTCCTGAGCGGCGTCGAGGTGGTGGCGGACGCGGACGCGGTCGTGCTGCTCGGTGACTCGCTGACCGACGGCCGCGGCTCCACCACCAACCAGAACAACCGCTGGCCCGACCAGCTGTTGAACCGGGTGGGCGGGGTCGCCGTGCTGAACCAGGCGGCCGGCGGCAACCGGGTGCTCAACGACGGGCTCGGCCCCAACGCCCTCGCCCGGCTGGACCGCGACGTCCTCGCCCAGAGCGGGGTGCGCTGGCTGCTGGTGTTCGAGGGCGTCAACGACATCGGCACGGCCGAAGCGACCGAGGTGGCACAAAAGCAACTGGCGGCCGACCTGATCGCGGCCTACGACCAGATCGTCGTCCGCGCGCACGCGAAGGACCTGCGGGTGTACGGCGCGACGCTGCTCCCGTTCGGCGGCAACACCGGCTACGACGACCCGGCGGGACTGCGCGAGGAGACCCGGCAGGTGGTGAACGACTGGATCCGCACGAGCGGCCGGTTCGACGCGGTGGTCGACTTCGACGCGGTCGTCCGCGACCCGGCCGAGCCCCGGCGGCTGCTGCCGGTGGCCGACGAGGGCGATCACCTCCACCTGAACCCCACCGGCTACCGGATGCTGGCCGACGTCGTCCCCGCCCGACTGTTCCACTGACGGGAGTGTCCACATGAGAGCACGTGTGGTGGCAGTCGTACTGCTGATGCTGGTCGCCCTGGTGGCGGCGGGCCCGGCGCCGGTGGCGACCCCGGCCCATCCGACGAGTTGGGTCGGCACCTGGGCGAGCGTCCCGACCGCCACCCCGGCCACGGCCACCCCCGTGGTCGCCGACGAGACCGTCCGGCAGGTGGTGCACACGAGCATCGCGGGGCAGGCGCTGCGACTGCGGCTCACCAACGAGTTCGGCACCACGCCACTGCACGTCGGCGAGGTGCGTGTGGCGCGCCGGGCGGGAACCACGGGCACCGACATCGTCCCGGCGACCGACCGCACGGTCACGTTCGGCGGCCACCGGTCGGCGACCGTGCCCGCCGGCGCGCCGCTGGTGAGCGACCCGGTGCGGCTGGCGCTGCCGGCACACACCGACCTGGTGGTGAGCATCTACCTGCCGGAGCCGACGCCGGTCACCACCCTGCACGCCTTCGCCTACCAGGACAACGTGCGCGCCGCCGGCAACGTCACCGGCCACCGGAAGGTCACGCCCACGAGCACCATGGCCCAGTGGTTCTTCCTCTCCGGCGTGAGTGTCGCGACGTCGGAACGGGACGCCGGTGCGGTGGTCGCGCTCGGGGACTCCATCACCAACGGGTTCGAGACCGACGTGAACGCGAACCACCGCTGGCCGGATCTGCTGGCGAACCGGTTGCGGGACACCGGTGTGCTCAACCTCGGGGTGGCCGGCAACCGCCTGCTGCACGACCCGAACCCGCCACCGGGCAGCGACGCGGAGAACTTCGCGGCGTTCTTCGGCCGCGGCGCGCTCGGCAGGTTCGACCGGGACGTGCTCGCCCAACCCGGTGTCCGGCACGTGGTGGTTCTGTTGGGTGTCAACGATCTCGGACATCCGGGCACGACCGCGCCACCCGAGGAGACGGTGACGGCCCCGGAGATCATCGCCGCGCACCACCAGCTGATCACCCGCGCGCACGCGGCGGGGCTGGAGATCCACGGCGGCACCATCCTGCCGTTCAAGGGCGACACGCTCGGGTTCCACAACCCGGCGAACGAGGCCAAACGGCAGGCGGTGAACCGGTGGATCCGCACGAGCGGCGCGTACGACACGGTGATCGACTTCGACGCGGCGCTGCGCGACCCGTCCGATCCGCAGCGCCTGCGCGCCGCTTATGACAGCGGCGACCACCTGCATCCCAACGACGCGGGCATGGCGGCGATGGCGGCGGCCGTGCCGCTCCGCATCTTCTGAGGTGGTGCGCCCGCCGGAACCGAACCGTCCGCCACACGTCTCCTGAAGGTGGTTAATGTCGAACCGGAGCCGAGAACCGGCAACAGACGCACGGCCATCGGCGTGCTCCTCGCCCTGGTGCTCGCGATGGCCGTGGTCCTGCCCCTGGGTGCGGCCGGCACCCTGAAGCTCGTGAACGATCCGCTGACCGGCCGACCGGTCGCCCTCATCGAGGGAGTCCCCGGGCCGGAGACCGGGCCGGTCTGCCCGCTCGACGAGCGATACGTGAACGAGGCACCCGATGGCCTGCGGGCCGACGTGCTGTCCGCGTGGAACGAGCTGGTCGCGGCGGCCGGGTCGCAGGGTGTCGAGATGTGCGTGAACGACGGCAAACGCAGCGTCGCCCAGCAGGAACGTGAGTTCGCGGCGGCCGTGGAGGCACACGGCACCGAGGAGTTGGCCGCGCGCTACGTCCTGCCACCCGACGAGTCGATGCACGTCAAGGGCACGGCCGTGGACGTGCAGCCCCTGGCGTCGGCCGCCTGGGTGGAGGAGAACGGCAGCGCGCTGGGTTGGTGTCGCCGCTATGAGAACGAGCCGTGGCACTTCGAGTTCGACGCCACGTACACGTCCGGGGGCTGCCCGGCACTGCTTCCGAGCGCCACCGGCTACTAGGACCTGATCTGTCCTATATGGCCGCTACCTTCGGTCTCACCAGAACCGAAGGAGCGTTTCCATGAGTCAGGTCAGCACCAACCAGCCGCTCGGCACCCCCACCTGGATCGACCTCGCGGTCACCGACCTGCCGGCCGCGCGGGCGTTCTACGGCGCGGTGTTCGGCTGGACCTTCGACGGTGAGAACTGCCTGCTGCGCGGTCTGCCGGTGGCGGGTCTGCGTGAAGGGGAGAGCACGGCCTGGACCGTCCACTTCGCCACCGACGACTGCGACGGCACGGCCAAGCGGATGGTCGCGGCCGGCGGCACGCTGGAAGAGGAGCCACACGAGGCGGACGGTCGCCGCGCCGCGATCATCACCGACCCGGTGGGCCTGCGGATCGGCCTGTGGCAGGGCCGGACCGCACCCGGCCTTCAGCTGGTGAACGAGCCGGACAGCCTGGTGCGCAACGACCTCGTCACCCCGCGGCCCGAGGTGGCCCGCGCCTTCTACGCGACCGTGTTCGACTTCACCCTCGACGGCAACGACGACCTGCCGGGCATGGACTTCACGTTCCTGCGCCGCCCGGACGGGCACGAGATCGGCGGCATCATGGGCGTCGCGGAGGCCCCGGTGTCGACCTGGGCGACCACGTTCGAGGTGGCGAACACCGACGCCACGGTGGCCCGCGTGCGGGAAGCGGGCGGCCGGGCCACCGAGCCGGAGGACACCTTTTACACGCGGTCCTCGACGATCACCGACCCGTTCGGCACGGAGTTCTCGGTGGGCGCCCGCCCGTGATCACACGGGCAGCGTGAGCGACAGGATGAAGTAGACGCCGACCGCGATCACCGCGGTCATGGGAATCGTGAGGATCCACGCGGTCACGATGTTGCCGGCCACGCCCCACCGCACGGCCGACAGTCGCCTGGTGGCGCCCACGCCCATGATCGCGGAACTGATCGTGTGCGTGGTCGACACCGGGGCGTGCAGGCCGATGGCCATCACGTACAGCACGGACGACGCCGTGAGGTCGGCCGCCACCCCGCGTGCCGGGTCCAGCTTGATCACCCGGCGGCCGAGGGTGCGCATGATCCGCCAGCCACCCGCGTAGGTGCCGAGCGCGATCGCCGCGGCCGCCGCCAGCTTCACCCACAGCGGCACGTCATGGCCCGTGTGCAGACCGGCCGTGACCAGGGCCAACACGATCACGCCCATGGTCTTCTGCGCGTCCTGCAGACCGTGGCCGAAAGCCAGCGCGGCCGCGGAGATCGACTGGCCGGCGCGGAACCCGCGGTTCACGCGCGCGGGTGCGGCCCGCCGGAAGATCCACAGGATGGCGATCATCACACCGTAGGCGAGGCAGAACCCCACGAGCGGCGAGATGATCATGGGGATGACCACCTTGTTCAGGATGATCGTCCAGTGCACGGTCACCGAGCCGGCGATGCCCGCGCCGATCAGCCCACCGATCAACGCGTGCGACGACGAGGACGGCAGCCCGAACCACCACGTGATGAGGTTCCAGGTGATGGCGCCGACCAGCCCGGCCAGCACCATGAGCATGCCCTGGGAGGTCTCCGGCGGACTGATGATGCCGCTGCCGATGGTGCTGGCCACGCCCTCGGACACGAGCGCGCCCAACAGGTTCATGACGGCGGCCAGCAGCAGCGCCACCCTGGGGGTCAGCGCACGCGTGGAGATCGACGTGGCGATGGCGTTCGCGGCGTCGTGGAAGCCGTTCGTGTAGTCGAACGCCAACGCGATGACGACGACCGTGATGACGAGCGCGAGCTCCACGTCAGGATTCCTTCACCGCGATCTGCTCGACGATGTTCGCGACTGTCTCGAACGCGTCGATGGCGGCTTCCAGCTGCTCGACCACGTCCTTGAACCGCATGACGGTCAACGGGTCGTACTCGCCGGAGAACAGCCTGGCCAGGCTCTTGCGGTAGAGCTGGTCGCCCAGGTTCTCCAGGCGGTTGATCTCGATCCAGTACTCCTCGAGGTCACGCATGATCCGCAGGCGGGGCATGGCCTCGGCCGTGAGGTCGGCCGCCTGCCGCAGCACGTCGACCTGCTCGACCACGCCCGGCGGCAGCTCCTCGATCCGATACAGGTAGATGTAGTCGGCCGCCGCCTCCATGTCGTCCATCACGTCGTCGAGCGCGGCGGCCAGCCGGTAGATGTCCTCACGGTCGAACGGGGTGACGAACGTGGAGTTCACCCGCCGGATGGTGTCGTGGGTGACCTCGTCGCAGCGGTGCTCGGCTTCCTTCATCTCGCCGGCCTTCGCCGCCCGGTCGGCGTTCTCCTCCACCATCTCGCCGAGCAGCCGCGCGCCCTCGACCAGGTGTCGCGCCGACTTGGCGAACAGGTCGTAGAACGACTCGTCGGTCGGCTTGATCCGAAACTTCACAGTGCCCTCCCCGCAGGTCCGCGCCAACCTAACAAACGGTGAACCGGGGGTTACGCCTCGGCGGTCAGGAGGAACGCGGGGGAGGACCAGTAGTCGAACAGGGGCGCCACCACGACGTTGCGGAACCCGCACGCCGCGACCTGCTCGGCCCACGCGGACGCCGGCTGCTCCCAGGTGCTGCGCCGGGCGCCGGGGGTGAGCTGGCCGGTGAGCACGGGCATGAGGAAGCCCTGTGCCACCAGGTCGCGGTCGGTGTCGTACTCGGCGAGGCCCTGCTCGTAGGTGTCGGCCAGGAACGTCAGGCGATCACCTTGGTCCGGGTGGTCGAACTCGGCGATGACCAGGTGCGCCACGTGTCCGCGCAGCGTGGTGAGTACCGCGGTGCGTTCCTCGTGGGGCAGCGCGTGCAGCGCGAACGTGGACTCCACGAGATCGAACCGGGAGGTGAGCGCCCTCGCGAAGGTCGAGGCGTCGGTGGCGTGCGCGATCGTGCCGGTGGGCAGGTCGGCGAGGGCGGCGTCGAGCAGCGCGCGCGACGGTTCGACGAGCGTCACGGCCGGGGCGGTGGCGGCCGCTCGCAGCGCGGGGACGAGCGCCCGCCCGTCGCCGCAGCCGATGTCGACCAGCGACGTGACGCCCAGCCGGTCGTACCGTTCGGCGAGTGCCGCGCTGACCGCTTCGTACAGCCCGACGTTGCCGCCGCCGCGGATGAACGCCGTGAACGCCGCCGGCTGGTCGTAGACCCGACCGTCGGTCCCGTCGGCGAGGTGGGTGCGCAGCGCGGCGTTGAGCAGCGGCCGGTCGACGTGCTCGAGCGCGGCGAGTGCGGTGTCGTGGTCGCCGCGTGTGAGCGCCGCCAGCGCGGCGACCTCCCCTTGAGTCATGCGTGCAGACTAAGAGGGCGCGCAACCAGGGCTGGCGGCGCCCGCCGCGCCGCACCGCCAGGAACCACCTCGATCACGACGGGCATCCACCGCCCTAGTTGCGCGCCCTCTAAATGTCGAGGTTGCGGCGGGTGTCCTCGGCACTCTGGTCGCCGCCGGCCGCGCTCTCGTTGAGGATGGGCCCGTCCTCGGTGAGCTCGTTGGTCGCCTCTTCCTGCAGTGCCGTGCCGGTGCCGATGCCGGCCTTGATGCCGGCGCCCACCAGGAACGGCTTGATTCCCGCATCGGCGCCGCGGTTGATCACGTCCATCCGCCGGCTGGGCACGAACGTGTCGGCGTCGACCCGCCCGCCGACCAGCGGGATGCGCCGGTCACCGGCCGCGATCGTCTTGCCCTCACGGAACGTCTTCGCGATGTCCTCGGCTTTCCTCGAGACCCGCACGAGGAACTGCATGAAGTCGTCGAGCAGCTTGCCGAACTTGCCGAGGTAGCGGGTGACCTTGGCGAACACGGTGGCGGCCTTGGCGATCGACGCGGTCATGGCGGCGGCCACCGAGCCGCCGAACGAGATGACCGACGCCGCGAGGGCGGGCAGCCAGAGCGTGATCAGCCAGGACACCAGCTCCGAGATGATGGCCTTGATCACCTCTTCGATGACCACCATCACGGTGGACCACATCTGCAGCACCTCGGCCACCGAGCCCGCGCTCGAGCCGATGCCCTTGATGCCCGTGGAGAAGTCGGCCAGTGCCGCGCGTGCCGCCTCGGCCGCGTCGTCCTGCCAGTCCTGCAGCGCCGTGTCGCCCGTGGTGACGAAGTCGTCGGCCAGTGCCACGAATCCGTCGGCGATGGTGATGAAGTTGGTGGAGGCGTGGCCGATGGCCGGGCCGTCGCCCGTGACCTGGTGCAACGCGTCCTGCAGCGGCTGGACGAGTTCGAGCAGCATGTTCAGCCCGTTGCTGACCAGCCAGCCGATCGGGTCCATGGCGAAGGTCACGACGTCGCCGGCGGCCGTGGCCACGAACGACGCGCCGTCGCCGGCCAGGGTGGCGGCCGCGGTCGCGAGTTCGCCCCCGCTGTCGGCGTCACCCAGGGCCCCGACATGTTCGGCGATCGACTTGCCGGTCTTGTAGGCGTTGCCGACCACCGGGGTCGCCTCGGCCGCCCGGTCGAGGTTGGCGCCGAAGCTCTCGTCGTACCCGGAGACGTCCAGGGTGTCGGCGATGCTGCGGTGTGGCTCCGTCATGATCCGTTCCCGTCGATCATGGCCTCGTGCTGGCCGAACCGGATGACCGTGTCCTCTTCGGTGTTCTGGTAGGCCAGGGCCGTGTCGGTCATCTTCGTGGAGAGGTTCTGCACGCCCTCCTTCATCTCGGCCAGCAGGTCACGCAGTTCGGTCAGCCGCTGCGTGTAGCCCTCCTTGGCCCAGATGCCGATGACGCCCCAGGCCTCGTTCGTCACGTCGGCCTCGTCGATGACTCTGCCGAAGTTGTCGGCCTCGGTCTCGTAGAAGCCGAGTTGGTTCGCGTACGAGGTCAGCGCGGCGACGTTGACCTGGATGTCCGGGTTGGTCATGTGGATCCCTCGCTGTCCCGGTCAGCCGAACACGGAGTCCTGGCTGAAGTCGTCGTCCTGGCGTCCCCGGTTTCTCGGCGGGGTCTGCCGTGGTGGCTCGGACGCGTGATCGTCTTCGGGGGTTCCCATGGCTTCGGCCTGGGCCTGGCGGACCATCCCGGTGGTGTCGACGCCGAACGCGTCGCCCACGGTCTCATCGACCACGTCCGCCTGGCGGCGCACGGCCTCGGCGACCGCGGCACGCAACGTGGACATGATCGTTTCCGACAGGGTGGTGGCCGGCAGCCGCAGCGCGTCGGGGGTGAGCTGGATGTCCTTGATCGCGCCGCCGGGGCCCGCGACCACCCGCACCGTCCGGTCGGGAGAGATCACGGCGGCCTCGAGCTCCGCGATTCTGTCCTGCATCTCGACGACGCCGCTGAACTTCTGCTCGGCCTGCTTGATCCTGGCCTGGAACTTCGCGAACTCGGCGGCGAGCCGATCCAATTCGGCGGACACAGTCACTCCTCGAAACGTGACGACCATTCAGCGGCCAGCATAGGGGGTGTCACCCTCGGACCTGCACAAGTGCGTGCGTTCCCGTGGTGCGCCACGGGCCGCCGTCCAGCGCTGCCAGGGTTTCCGGCGCCACACCCGTGACCACGTCGCACTTCAGGGTGCGCAGGGTGGCCACCGGGCCGGGGAAGTAGGCGGTGACCTCCTCGAACGGGGTGGTGGCCGGCCACGCGCGGTCGCCGACCAGGCGGCGGTAGTTGAGGTCTCCCTTGACGATCGTCAGCGACGCGGCCGCGAACTCGGCCGCCAGGTCGTCCGGGATGCGGTGGAACGACCAGGGCGCGCAGTAGAACTCCGGCGCCGTCACCGTGAGCCGGCCGTCGCCGATCGCCTGCCGCAGGCCGGTTCCGTCGAGGCGGCGCAGGGTGGCGATCACGTCGGCCATGGTGGCGTCGGAGACGTAGTACGGGTGCGGCTTCACGTGCAGCGCCACCCGTTCCGTGCCGCCGGCCAGCAGGTGGTCGATCAGCAGCAGGTCCGCCAGCAGTTCGCCGCCCGCGTTGTCGGCCACCACGCACACGGTCCGCGCGTCCGTGAGCCGCGCCCACAGTTCGGGTCGCTGGTCCACCACCAGGCGGGTGTCGGCCTGCCCGAGTTCGCCGTGGAGCCGGAAGCCGAGATCGGCGCGGTTACCCCACAACGCGGCGTCGGTGAGTGCCGCGAGGTCGTGGGCCACCGGGAGTTCGGTGCCGGCCAGCTCCGCGGTCTTCGCCGGCTCGAACGGGTCGATTCCGTGCCAGGGCCCGGGATCGAAGTACCCGACGGCGCCGAGCAGCCGGCGGTAGAAGTAGCTTTCCGCCCACAGGAACGGAACCGCGGCCCACGGCTGTCCGAAGTAGACCCCGTCGTCGCCACCGTCCCACCAACCGTCGAGCGGCGGGATGTCGCCGGTGATCTCCTCGGCGAGCGCGTCGAGGGCCCGCAGCCGCTCCGGCGGATACGGCAGCCCGGCGCGGACCTGCTCGATGAGCGCGGGATGCCGGCGGTGCACCACATCCCAAGCGAACGACCCGGGCGGGTTCCCGAGAATCTCCGGCGCGTCGGTCATGCCGCGTCCCACCAGTCGAGCACGCGTGTGCCGTACAGGGTCAGCCATTTCGACGGCTCCCCGGCCGCAACGTCCACTTCGAACCAGACCTGCCCCGGTGCGCGGCCGGCCTGCAACCACGTGCCGTCCGGTTGCCGCGCCGCGCGGACGCGTTCGATCGCCTCCGCCATCCGCGGGTCCGGTGGCGCGCCCGCGCGGCGGAAGTACTCGGCCGCGTTGAGCACGCTGTAGGACCAGCGGAACGGGTACTCGAAGTGGTCCACCCACGGACCCACGGGTTCGCCCGTGGTGCGCCGGCGGACGAGCGCGCGTTCCAGGAGGTACTCCTCGCCGGGCCGGCGGAGGTCGGCCGTGCCGTCCACCGTGACCAGGCCCTTGAGCGAGTTGAGGGTCGAGTGGAACGACGACCGGGTGGAGCCGTTGACCCACTCGCAGTTCCAGCCGCCGTCGGACATCCGGTGCTCGGCGAACCAGTCGACGTTCCTGGTGACGTCCACGCCGAGCCACGCGCCGTTCGCGACCGTCCAGGCGTTGATGCAGGCGTCGACCTCGCCGTCCCAGTACGGCAGGTCGTCGTACTCCCAGCGGCAGTTCTTCGCGAGCAGGTCGGCCGTGTCGCCCAGGACGGCGGCGTCGACGCCCCATTCCCGCAGCAGGTTGAGCGTCCACGTGGTCGCCGTCCACGGCTGGCCTTCTTCCGTGGGCCCGTTCCTCGGGAAGAACGCGCCGCCCGCCCACTGGCCGTCCGGATCCTGGAGCGCGAGGAGCCGCGCGCCGAACCCCTCGGTCGCGACCCGCGCCCGCGTCGCCTCCCACACCTCGGCCGGCGCACCGGCGAGGTCGCGTTCGACCTGCCAGCGCAGCGCGGGATCGGAGTCGAGGAGCCACGCGAGGAGATCGGTCACCGGTTCACTGTAGCTAGGCCACGGTGAGCTGTTCGCAGATCCGCCACAGCTGGGCGCGGTTCTCGGGGGTGTCGCCGGTGGGGCGCAGCAGCCGGGTCGGCCGGACCCGGCGGTCGTGCCAGAACTGTCCACTGTGGCTCTGCGGGTCGGCCGCCGCGGCCAGCCACACGGTCGTGTCCGCGCCCTCCGCCGGGGTACGCAACAGGGGCGCCAGCAGCGTGTGGAACCGGGGCAGCGACGTGGCGAGGCCCGGGGTGTCGACCCACCCGGGATGCATGGCGTGCACGGCGATCCCCACCGACCGCAGGCGCTCGGCGAACTCCCGCGCCAGCGACACCTGCATGCGTTTCGTCCTGGCGTACGCGGTGACCGCCCGGTAGTCGCCCTCGCGGAACTGCGGGTCGTCGACCCGGAGGGCCTGGCCGTACATCCCGCTGGACGACACGAAGATCACCCGCGCGGGGGCGGCCGCCGCGAGTGTCTTGCGCAGCAGGGTGGTCAGCAGGAACGGGCCGAGCACGTGGGTGGCGAAGCCGACCTCGTTGCCCTCCTCGGTCTCCGTGCGGGTGGCGGTCATGGCGCCCGCGTTGTGGACCAGCACACCCAACCGCGGCACCCGGGCGGCGAAGTCGTCGGCGAACTCACGCACCCGCGCCGTCATCGAGAGGTCGCACTGTTCGATGTGGACGTCCGCGTCGGGCACCCGCGCGAGCACCTCCGCCCGCGCGAACCGCAACCGGTCGGCGCTACGGCCCAGCAGGTGGACACGTGCGCCGAGGGTCGCCAGACCGACGGCCGTGGCCAGGCCGAGGCCCGAACCGGCACCCGTGACGAGCGCCGTGGTGCCGGTCAGCGATCCCGGCGCCGGGTCGGCCGGCCATCGGCCGAGGCGACGCCGAATCGCGTACCCGATCCGGGAGTTCCCCACGACCAGGCGGTCCAGTACCGTGTCCACGCGACCTCCACCATCACTCCTGATGTCCGATATTCGGAACCACGATGCCGGCGGATTGGTCGGCCGGGCTGCGGCGTTAGCGTGGTTCGGTGGATCTCTTCTCGCTCTCGTGGACGGCGTTGCGCGCGGCGGTCGCCTCGCTCTCGGACGACGACTTCGCCCGGCCCTCCGGTTGTGCCGGGTGGCTGGTGCGGGACCTGGTGTGTCACCTGGTCATCGATGCCCAGGATGTCCTGATCACGCTCGCCACGCCATCCGACGACGCGCCCACGCGTGATGCCGTGTCGTACTGGCAGGTCTCCCACACACCGCCCACGGGCGACGATCCGCTCGACGCGTTGATCGTCCGGTTGGCCGCGGCGTACGAGGATCCGGCGTTGTTGAAGTTCCACCTCGACGATGTCGGGTCCGCCGCGGGGCGGGCGGCGCGGCTCGCGGACCCCGCGCTTCTGGTCAGCACCCAGGAGCAGACTCTCACGGCCGGCGACTTCCTCTCCGCCTACGTTCTCGAGTGGACGCTGCACCATCTCGACCTCGTCGCACAGGTCGACGGCGAAGGGCCGCCGGCTGAGGGGCTCGCGCGGACGCGCTCGATGGTCGAGCAGATCGCCGGGGAGTTTCCCGCCTCGTGGTCGGACACCGATGTGCTGGTGGTCGGCACCGGCCGGCGTTCGCCGTCCGAGGCGGAAGCCGCCGAGCTGGGTGACCTGGCCGGAAAGCTCCCGTTCGTGCTCGGTTAGGCCAGTTCGCGGTCCAGCACCATGGGGGACAGGGCGTGGCGGACCACCATGGCCGCCGCGCCCAGCACGCCCGCGTCCGCGCCCGCCTGGGACGTCATGATGCGCAGACGTTCGGTCGCCAGCGGCAGGGAACGGCGGTAGATCGCCTCCCGAACGCCCGCCAGCAGCATTTCCCCCGCCCGCGCCAGCGAGCCGCCCACCACGATGAGCGACGGGTTGAACATGCTCACGCTCGCGGCCAGCACCTCGCCGATGTCCCGGCCCGCCTGCCGCACCGCCTGGCCGGCCACCATGTTGCCCGCCTCCACCAGGGCCACCACGTCGGCGCTCGTCGTGGCCGCCATGCCCGCCGCGCGGAGTTTCGCCGCCACCGCCGGGCCGCTGGCCACCGCTTCCAGACAGCCCGAGTTGCCGCAGCGGCACGGGACGTCGCCCGCGTGGGGCGCCAGGATGTGGCCCAGGTCGCCCGCCGCGCCCACGTCACCGCGATGCAGGTGGCCGTTGCTGATCAGGCCGGCGCCGATGCCCGTGGCCACCTTCACCACGATCATGTGCCGCTCGGTGGGGAACCACTGCGCGTGTTCGCCCAGGGCCATCAGGTTGACCTCGTTGTCCACCAGCACCGGCACCGGGAAGTCCACCGCCACGCGTGACGGCACGTCGTAGCCGTTCCAGCCCGGCATGATCGGCGGGTTGTTCGGGCGACCCGTCGAGTGCTCCACCGGACCCGGCAGACCGATGCCCACACCGGCCACCGGCTCCGTCAGGCCGTGTTCGGCCCGCATGCGTTGCCAGGTGGTGGCCAGCAGTTCCAGCACGGCGTCCGGGCCGGCGGCGATGTCCAGGTCCAGCTTCTCCGTGGCCAGCGGCTCGCCCGTCAGGTCGGCGATCGCCACGGTGGCGTGGGTGGCGCCGACATCGGCCGCCAGCGCCAGCCGCGCCCGGGCGTTGAAGACAAAACGGCTGGCCGGGCGACCTCCCGTCGCCGCGTTGCCCCAACCCGCCACCAGGCCGGCGTCCATCAGCGTGTCCAGGCGCAGGCGCACGGTCGAACGGGCCAACCCGGTCTCGGTGGCCAGTTCGGCACGGGTGCGCGCCTGGCCGTCGCGCAGCAGCCGCAACAACTCGCCGGGTGAGGCGGATGTCGGCGCCGCGGCAGTGGTCTGCCCGTCGTCCATCTGCTTATTAAACCCAGGTCGACGGCTTCTGCCAGTCGGATGCGACTGTTTGGCCCAGAAGATGCCGTCTTTCGGTGCGAATCGCCGAACTTTTGATTGACGACGATCATAAGTGGGGCCTACGGTCGCCGTATGCGTGTGAGCCACGTAACAGGCGGTGCCAATGAGGCTGTCGGCAGCACAGTTCGGCTGACCGGGATCACGAAGTCCTTCCTCGGGGTGCCGGTGCTCCGAGGGGTCGACCTGGAGCTGCGTGCCGGCGAGGTGCACGCGCTGATGGGTGAGAACGGCGCCGGCAAGTCGACGCTGCTCAAGGTGCTCGCCGGGGTGCACCGGCCGGACGGTGGCACCGTCGAGATCGACGACACGGCCGTCACCTTCGCCGGGCCGGCGGACGCCCAGCGCGCCGGCATCGCGATCATCCACCAGGAGTTCACGCTGCTGCCCCACCGCAGTGTCGCGGAGAACGTCTTCCTGGGCCGTGAGCCCGTCCGGCGGCTGCGTGTCGACCGGCGACGAATGGTGGCCGACACCCGCGAACTGCTCGACTGGCTCGGCGAGGACGGCATCGACCCGAGTGCGGCCGTGTCGTCGCTGTCGGTGGCGCAGAGGCAGGTGGTGGAGATCGTGAAGGCGCTCTCCACCGACGCGAAGGTGCTCGCCATGGACGAGCCGACCGCCGCGCTGGCCGACCACGAGGTCGAGCTGCTCTACGACCTGGTCCGCCGGCTGCGTGAGCGCGGCATCGCGATCCTCTACGTCTCCCACCGCATGCGGGAGGTCTTCGACCTGAGCGACCGCATCACCGTGCTGAAGGACGGGGCTTTCGTCACCACCGCGCCGACCGCCGAGCTGACGTCGGCGGATCTGGTTCGGCACATGGTGGGCCGCGACCTGAGCGCGCTCTACCCGGACCTCGCGGTGGCCGACGACCTCGGACCCGTCCGCCTGGCCCTGCGCGACGCCGGCAACGGCCGCGTTCGCGGCGTCACCCTCGAGGTCCGCGCCGGTGAGATCGTCGGCCTGGCCGGGCTCCAGGGGGCCGGCCGGTCCGCCGTGGCGCGCGCGGTGTTCGGGGTGGAGCCGTTCACCCACGGCGAGGTCGAGGTGAACGGCACGGTCCGGCGGATCACCCGGCCCCGCACGGCCGTCCGCCAGGGCATCGCGTTCGTCACCGAGGACCGCAAGGGCGACGGGCTGGCCTTGCGACAGTCGGTGCGGGACAACACCCTGCTCGTGCGGCGGGCCGCGCTGCGGTCCCGCGCGGCCGGCGACCTGAAGGCACTGCTCGATTCCGTCGAGGTGGTCTCCCAGGGCGAGCACCAGGAGGTGCGGTTCCTGTCCGGCGGCAACCAGCAGAAGGTGGTGCTGGCCAAGTGGCTGGCCGTGAACCCCCAGGTACTGCTGGTGGACGAGCCGACCCGCGGCATCGACGTCGGCGCCAAGGCCGCCGTGCACGGTCTGCTGCGCGACCTCGCCCGCCGCGGCGTGGCGATTCTCATGATCTCCTCGGAACTCCCGGAACTGATCGGCATGAGCGACCGCATCCTCGTGATGCACGACGGTGAACTGGCGGGCGAACTGCCGGCCGGCGCCAGCGAGGAGACGGTGATGAGTCTCGCCACAGGACATGGGGCTGGTGACGCCGCGTGATCCCGGTGCAGGAGAAACCCCTGCCGGTCAAGGAGACCGAGTCCAGGTTCGGCCGCATCACCCCCACGGTCACCGTCTACCTGGCCCTCGTGGTGCTGCTGGTGGCCGGCAGTGTCCTCGTGGGACTCCAGGGCGGGGTGCTCCTCGACCAGGGCGGCATCCTCAACATCTTCACCCGCGCCACCGCACTCGGTCTGGTCGCGATCGGACAGACCATGGTGATCCTCACCGGGTCACTCGATCTCTCGGTCGCCTACCTGGTCGGACTCACATCCCTCATCGCCGCGGAGACCATGGCCGGCCAGGACGGCATGATCCTCCCCGGCGTGCTCCTCGCGCTGGGCGTGGCCGCCGCCGTGGGACTCCTCAACGGACTGGTCATCACCGTCCTGCGGGCCAACGCCTTCATCGCCACCCTCGGCGTCGCGCTGATCCTGCGCGGCTACCTGGAGGACAACTACACCGGCCCGGCGGGCGACGTGCCGCGCACGTTCCAGCACCTCGGCTACGACCGCCTCGGCCCGATCCCCATCGCCGCCCTCCTCATGCTCGCGGTCGCCGCGCTCGCCTGGTGGTTCCTCACCCGCTCCCGCCCCGGCTACCACCTCTACGCGGTCGGCGGCGACCTCGAGGTCGCCCGACTGTCCGGAGTGCACACTCGCCGGACGATCATCACCGCGCACGTGCTCTGTTCCGTGGCCGCCGGCCTCGCCGGGATCTACCTGGCCAGTCGGCTCGGGTCGGGCGCACCGTATGTCGGCACGGACGCCGGCTACGACCTCGAGTCCATCGCGGCCGTGGTGCTCGGCGGCACGCTGCTGGCCGGCGGACGCGGCGGCGTGGTCGGCACGATCGGCGGTGTGTTCATCCTGGCCACCCTGGACACGATCTTCGACGACCTCGCGGTCGACCCGTTCTTCAAGGACGTCGTCCGCGGCGTGGTGCTCATCGCCGCGGTCGCGCTCTACGCCCGGCGCATGGTTCGGAGGTCCTGATGCCACGACTCCGTTTGGCCGAGGGCACGGCACCCGTCCTGATCGTCCTGGTCGCCCTGCTCGTCGGCCTCGCCATCGCCGGGCCCGCCTACTCCTCGCCCGAGGGCTACCTGGCGCTGCTCAAGCGGGCGGCACCGTTGATGATCCTCGCGATCGGACAGTTCTTCGTCATCGTCTCCGGCGGGTTCGACCTGTCGGTCGGCGCCCTCGTGACGGCCGGCGTGGTGATCGCCGCCCGGCTGATCGACGGCGACGAGTCCATGACCGCGTGGGTGATCCTGCTGGTCCTCGCTTTTGGACTGCTGGTCGGCCTGGTGAACGGGCTGATCGCCACGAAACTCCTGGTGCCGTCGTTCATCGTGACGCTCGGCATGCTGCTCGTCCTCGACGGCGCGATCTTCCTGTGGACCGACGGCGCCCCGCGCGGCGCCCTGTCCACCGGCTTCCGCATGTTCGGCCGCGGTTCGCTCGGCGAGATCCCGTGGTCGGTGCTCATCCTGTTCGCCATCCTCGTGGCGGCCGTGCTGTTCATGCGCAGCGGCACCGGCCGCGCCCTGGTCGCCGTGGGGGACAACGACAACGCCGTGGCGCTCGCGGGTGGCCAGGTCGACCGGCTGCGCCTGCTCGCGTTCGTCCTCTCCGGACTCCTGGCGGCCGTGGCGGCCATCCTGCTCGGCGGTTTCGCCGGCGTGTCCGCCCAGGTCGGCAGTGGACTGGAGTTCCGCGCCATCACGGCCGTCGTGCTCGGTGGCGTGTTGCTCGGCGGTGGCCGCGGCTCGGTGGTCGCCGCCGCGGCCGGCGCCCTGTCCCTCGAAGCCCTGTTCACCCTCCTGAACCTGCTCGGCGTGGCCGGCGCGCTGGAATCGGCCGTGCAGGGCGTGATCATCATCGCGGCCGTCGCCTACGCGTCCTTCGGCTCCACCCTTCGACTCCGACGCCCACAACGACCGCGAACACCTGCCACTACGTGATATCCGAGGAGAACTGATGACCAGGAAATGGGCCATAGCCGTGGTGGCGGGCGCGCTCGCCCTCGCCGGGTGCTCCAGCGACTTACCGGCGGACAACGCCAACGAGGACGCCGGGTCCACACCGGACGCCACGAAGTCGGAGTTCTTCGACCAGGCGGAGTTCGACCGCCAGCTCGGCCTGCGTGAGGCGACTCCGCAGGGTCCGGAGGGCAAGCCCTGGGAGCAGATGCTCGAGCCGGAGATGGTCGACACCGCCCAGTACGCGAAGCCGGGCGGCAACTACAACCTCTGCTTCTCCAACGCCGCGGTGAACAACCCGTGGCGCCAGGTGGGTTTCAAGACCATGCAGGCGGAAGTGGCGCTGCACCCGGAGATCACCAACTTCACGGTCCTCGACGGCGAGGGCAAGGACGACAAGCAGATCAGCGACATCCAGTCGCTCGTCGGCCAGAACTGCAGCGCCATCATCGTCTCGCCCAACACCACCGCCACGCTCACGCCGGCCGTCGAGCAGGCCTGTGAGACCGGCGTGCCGGTGGTGGTGTTCGACCGCGGCGTGAACACCGACTGCCCGGTCACGTTCGTCCACCCGATCGGCGGGTTCGCGTTCGGCGCGAACGGCGCCGAGTTCCTCACCCAGGAAGTCGACGCGGGCGGCAAGATCCTCGCGCTGCGCATCCTCCCGGGCGTGGACGTGCTGGAGCAGCGCTGGGCGGCGGCGAACGAGATCTTCGCGGACAGCGAGCTGGACGTGGTGGGCGTGGAGTTCACCGACGGCGACGCCGCCACCACCAAGAGCATCGTGGCCGACTACCTCCAGCGTGAGGGCCAGATCGACGGCGTGTGGATGGACGCGGGAGCCACGGCGGTCGCCGCGGTCGAGGCGTTCCAGGACGCCGGGGTGGACGTGCCGCCGTTCGTGGGTGAGGACCAGCAGGACTTCCTGCGTCTCTGGGTCGACGAGGGCCTGACCGCGATCGCCCCGACGTACCCGACCTACCAGTGGCGTACGCCGGTGATCGCCGCGCTGCGCATCCTGGCCGGCCAGGAGGTGCCGAAGGAGTGGGTGCTGCCGCAGCCGCGGATCACCCAGGACGACGTGGAGTCCTTCGTGGCCCAGGACATGCCGCCGCTGCACTACGCGATGTGCGGCTGCGAGGAGATGCCTGGTTATCCGGGACCCTGGCAGTGACATACGAGGTAGGGGTCAACACCTGGGTGTGGACCTCACCGCTCACCGACGCGACCCTGGCCGCGCTGGCGGCCAAGGTCGCGGGGTGGGGGTTCGACGTTCTCGAACTGCCGGTGGAGAACCCGGGGGACTGGTCACCCGACCACGCCGCCCGGGTGCTCGCCGACCACGGCCTCGGTGCCACCGTGTGCCTGGTGATGCCACCCGGCCGCGAGCTGGTCGCGACCGACCCGGCCACCGTGAAGTCCACACAGGACTATCTGCGTGAGGTGGTCGACACGGCCGCCACCGTCGGTTCCACGGTGATCGCCGGGCCCGCCTACACCTCGGTGGGGCGCACCTGGCGGCTGTCCCCGGCCGAACGGGTGGCCGCGTACGCGGAGCTGCGGGACAACCTGGCTCCCGTGCTCGACCACGCGGGCGCGGCCGGCGTCACGATCGCCGTGGAACCGTTGAACCGCTACGAGACCAGCCTGCTCAACACCCTCGGCCAGACCCTCGACGCGCTCGGCGACCTGCCCCACTGCGGGGTGGCCATCGACGTGTACCACCAGAACATCGAGGAGAAGGACCTGACCGGCGCGATCCGGGCGGCCGCCGGTCGGATCGCGCACGTGCAGGTCTGCGGCAACGACCGCGGCGCACCGGGTGACGACCACCTCGACTGGCCGGCCATCCTCGCGGCGGTCACCGACGCCGGCTACGGCGGTCCACTGTGTATCGAGTCGTTCACCGGCGACAACGCCACCATCGCGACCGCCGCGTCGATCTGGCGCCCGCTCGCCCCCACCCAGGACGATCTCGCGGTGACCGGCCTCGCGCACCTGCGGGAGGTGATGCGCACCAGCTGATCCCGCTCCCCTGCAGGACGGCGCCGGCACGCCGTAGCGGAACCACGCGAAACGGAAGCAACGATGCGTAGACCCCTTTTGCGAACTGCCCTGAGCGTGCTGGCGGCGGGTGCCATGGTGATGGGCCTCGCGCCCGCTACCGCCGGCGCCCACCCCGGCCACGACCCGGAGTTCCGGGCGCTGTTGTTCACCAAGGTCGCCGCCGGCGCCTACCGGCACGACTCCATCCCGGCGGCCATCGACCTGATCACCCAACTCGGCGCCGACCACCACTTCGAGGTCGTGCACAGCGAGGACGCCACGGTCTTCAACGACGCCGACCTCGCCACGTTCGACGTGGTCATCATGATGCAGAACGGCGGCATGGTCTGGGACACCGACGCCCAGCGCCAGGCCGTGCAGACGTATGTGAACAACGGCGGCGGCATCGCGGCCGTCCACAACGCCACCGACATGAACATCGAGTCGCAGTTCCCGTGGTGGGACGACTTCGTCAACGGCGGCGCGCACATGACCGCGCACTCGGCGGGCGGTCTCACGGCCACCACGAACCGGATCGACGACGTCCACGCGTCCACAAAGGACCTGCCGGACCGCTGGGAGCGGCCGGAGGAGTGGTACAACTTCCACCCCACCATGCGTGGGCACGTCCACTCGCTGCTCGAGGTCGACGAGGACACCTACGATCCGGGTGGCGAGGCCATGGGCACCGACCACCCGATCTCGTGGTGCCGCGACGCCGAGGGCGGTCGCGTGTGGGCCACGGGCATGGGTCACGCGATCTCCTCCTACGCCGAACCCCTGTTCCAGCAACACCTCCTGGGCGGCATCCAGACGGCGGCCGGTGCGATCCCGGCCGACTGCACGGCCACCATGGACGCCGGGTTCGAGAAGGTGACGCTCGACGACACCACCAAGGCCCCGACCGCGCTGGACATCGCGCCGGACGGGCGGGTGTTCTTCACGGAGATCCTCGGCCAGATCCGGCTGTGGGACCCGGAGACCGACGCCATCTCCACCGCACTCGACCTGCCGGTGTACGCGGGCGGTGAGGACGGCCTGACGTCGCTTGTGCTGGCGCCCGACTTCGCCACCACCGGGCACATGTACGTGTACTACTCGCCACCGGGTACCGAGGAGATCAACCGGGTCTCCCGGTTCACCGTCGAGGGCAACACGGTGGTGCGCGACAGCGAAGTCGAGATCATCGACATCCCGGCGTCGCGTCGTGAGGAGCCCGGTCACACGGGCGGCTACCTGGAGTTCGGTCCGAACGGGAACCTCTACATCGGAGTCGGCGACGACACGAACCCGTTCCAGTCCAGCGGATACTCGCCGATCGACGAGCGGTCGGGCCGCGACCTGTTCGACGCGCAGAAGACGTCGGCCAACACCAACGACCTGCGCGGCAAGATCCTGCGGATCCACCCGGAGGCCGACGGGACGTACACGGTCCCCGAGGGCAACATGTTCGCGCCGGGCACGGAGAAGACCCTGCCGGAGATCTACGCGATGGGTTTCCGCAACCCGTTCCGGTTCAGCATCGCCTCGGACGGCACGCTGTACATGGCCGACTACGGCCCGGACTCCGGTGAGGACGATGTCAACCGCGGCCCGGCCGGGCTGGTGGAGTGGAACGTCATCACCGAACCCGGGTTCTACGGCTGGCCGTACTGCGTGGCCGACGGCATCCCGTACCGCGACTTCGACTTCGCCACGAACGGTTCGGGGCCGGCGTTCGACTGCGAGAACCCGGTGAACACCTCGCCGAACAACACGGGGCTCACCGAGTTGCCGCCCGCGAAGAAGGCGACCGTGTGGTACGGCGGTGGCGCGCGCGGCAACGACTTCCCGGAGATGGGCAGCGGTGGCGACGCGCCGATGGCGGGCCCGCGCTACGAGTACGACCCGAACCTGGCGTCGGACACGAAGTTCCCGGAGTTCTACGACGGCAAGCCACTGTTCTACGAGTGGGCCCGCAACCAGATGTTCCTGTTCAACCAGGACGCCGAGGGCGGGTTGCTGACCATCGACCCGTGGTACGTGTCGAACCCGGTGCTGGCGCCCATGGACATGAAGTTCGGTCCGGACGGCGCGCTGTACATGGTGGAGTGGGGCGGCGGTTACGGCCGCGACAACCCGGACTCCGGCGTGTACCGGATCGACTACACCCGCGGCGACCGGCGGCCGATGGCGCACGCGGCGGCCACGCCGTCCAGCGGCACCGCACCGCTGACCGTCGAGTTCTCCAGCGAGGGATCGGCGGACCCGGAGGGCGAGAACGTCACGTACGCCTGGGACTTCGGCAACGGGTCCACATCGGACGAGGCATCACCGTCGCACGTGTTCACCGAGAACGGCGTCTACAACGTGCAGCTTCGGGTGACCGACCCGGGCGGCAAGGTCGGCGTGTCCAACGTGACGGTGACGGTCGGCAACACGGCGCCGTCGGTGGAGTTGGGATCGCCACCGAACGGCGGGTTCTTCGACTTCGGCGACAAGGTCGCGTTCGGTGCGACGATCACCGATCCGGAGGAGGGGACCGACTGCGCGAGGGCGGTCATGCGCGTGTCGCTCGGCCACGACGCGCACGATCACCTGACCGACACGATCAACGCCTGCGAGGGTGAGTTCACCACCCTGGCCGACGACGGGCACTCCGGCGCCAACGTGTTCTACACGGCGGAGTCCAGCTACACCGACGGCGGTGCGAACGGCCAACCGGCGCTCATCGGCCGGGATCTCGCGCTGCTCCAGCCGAAGCACAAGCAGGCGGAGTACCACAACTCGGCCTCCGGGGTGGCGGTCCAGCAGGCGGCCGGTGCCGAGTCGGGCACCCGGGTCGGCGACATCTCGAACAACGACTGGATCGCCTTCCAACCGGTGAACCTGCACCAGATCGATGGCATCGCGGCGCGGGTGTCCTCGGCGAGTGCCGGTGGGACGATCGAGTTGCGGGCCGGGTCACCGACCGGTGACCTGGTGGCCACCGTTCCCGTGCCGGCCACGGGTGGCGGCAGCAGCTACGTGACGCTGCCCCCGGCCGCGGTCACCGATCCTGGTGGGACCACCAACCTGCACGCGGTGTTCCACCCGACGGCCGACGGACAGTTCACAGTGGACTCGTTCCACTTCGTGGGCAAGGGCGTGTCGATCAACGCGGCGCCGTACGTGGTGGTGAACGCGGCCCCGGCGACCGGCGCGGCCCCGCTGGACGTCGAGTTCACCACCACGGTGACCGACCCCGAGGGGGACGAGCCGTTCACCTACGCGTGGGACTTCGGTGACGGCGCCACGTCCACCGAGGCGAACCCGGCGCACACCTACGCGGCGACCGGGACCTACACCGCGAAGGTCACGGTGACCGACGCGGCCGGTCGGGCGAAGGCCGCGTCGGTGCCGGTGGTCGCGACCATCCCGCCGATGCCGCCGATCGAGTGTGCCGACCCCGACGCTCCGGTCGACCGGAGCGACGAGTTCGAGGGTGGCGGGCTCGACGGCTGCCGGTGGGACTCGGTGGTGCGGCCGGAGCTGACAGGCATGCGGATGGCCGACGGGGTGTTGAGTGTGGACACCCTGCCCGGTGACATCAACGGCAGCGCGAACGACGACCCGAAGAACTTCGTGCTGCAGGCCGCACCCGGCGGCGACTGGACCCTGGAGACCCGACTGCGGGCACCGCTCGCCGAGCAGTACCAGCTGGCCGGCCTCATGGTTCACGGCACCGACGACGACTACGTGAAGTTCGACGTGGTGTCCGTCAACGGGCCGGGGTCGTCGGTGGACCTGCGGGCGGAGTTGGTGTCCGAGAACAACGGGCAGTTCGGCAACGGTGGCAACCGGTCGGTGTCGCTCGGCGCGGGACCGGAGAGCGGGTGGTGGCACCTGCGCCTCACGAAGACCGGCAACGCCTACACGGGTTGGGTTTCCGACGGCGGCACCGAGTGGACCTCACTCGGCGAGGCGGTCACCAACGAGGTCCCGGAGCCGAAGTTCGGCGTGATGGCCATCGGTCCACAACAGACCAATGGACCGGTGACCGTCGGCTTCGACTGGTTCCACGTGTCCGGTGTGGACGAGGTCGCGCCGACTGTGACGGCCGCCGTCTCCCCGGCGCCGGGCGCGGCCGGTTGGTACACCGCCAATCCGACGGTGACCCTGACCGCCGAGGACGGCACGGGGTCCGGTGTCGCGACCACCGAGTACCGAGTGGACAGTGGCGAGTGGACCGCTTACTCGGCGCCGTTCGCGGTCACCGGTGACGGCGTCCACGCGGTCGAGTACCGCTCGTCCGACCGGGCGGGCAACACCTCGGCCGTCGGTGCCACGGAGGTGAAGGTCGACGCCACGGCACCCGCTCTCGCGGTGACCGGGCTGACCGACGGTGTCACCTACGGCCACAGCGAGGACCGGGTGGTCGACTGGACGGTGACCGACGAGACGTCGGGCCCCGGCCCGGTGACCGCGACGCTCGACGGCGCGCCGATCGCCAAGGGCACCAAGGTGATGCTGCCGCAGCTCGCGCTGGGGCAGCACACGCTGGTGGTCCGGTCGGTCGACGTGGCCGGACATCCGGCCGAGCGCACCGTGGTGTTCACGGTGGGCACCACGGTCGGTGACCTGCAGGCGATGCTCGATCGCTACCAGGCCGAGGGAAAGATCGGCTGGGCGGCCGGGATCGTGCTGGAGGCCCAGTTGGACCAGGCGCGCCTTGAGCTGACCCGTGGCCGGACCGACCGGGCGATCTTCTGGCTGACGGAGTTCAGCGCGTTCGCGAAGGTCGCGGTCCGCGACGGTGCGGCGCGGACGGTGTTGCGCACCGACGCCACCGCGGTGATCGCCGCCCTGCGCGGCTGATCCTCGAGCGGGGCGGATGCCGGTCCGCCCCCGGTGACCCGGGCCGATCTCGCGATCGGCCCGGGTCGCTCGCTCCATACCGAAGCGACTACACAGAAGCGACGAACTTCTCGGCCACCTGCTGGGTCATCTCGGCGCCGCCGTCGAACTCGGCGGACTGGTACTCACCCTCGTCGAAGGCGAGGAACACCATGGTGCCCACCCGGGTGACGGCGATGCGGTTGCCGTAGGGCGCGGCCGTGGGCCCACCGGTGGTGCTGGCGGCCAGAATGCCCTCGTCGCCCACGGCGATCTCCTTGTGCTCCCACTTCCAGGCCTTGCCCTGCGCGGGGTCCCCACCCGTCTTGCAGGCGCTCAGCGCGCGAGTGAAGCCGGCCATCGCCTCGGTCGCGGTCGACTCGCTGTCGTAAACGGCCAACTGGCGGGCCTGGAACAGTTCCGGCCCCGTGCGGCTGACCGTGCGGAACCCCGTGCGCTGGGCATCGGTCGGGTAGTCGGTGGGGCGGCACGCGTCGAGCAGCCACTCCTTGTCGGCCGTGTTGTCGGTCTCCCAGGCGGTCACCTCGCCGTCGCCGGGCTCCCCCTCGTTGGGCAGCAGCAGACCCGGCGGAATACCGGCGCTCTCGGTCTCCTCGGACACGGGTGACGGCGAGGATGGCGGGGTGGTCGACGACGTCTCGGTGGTGGTCGTCTGAGTCCCGGTCGACTCGCCGGCGTTCGCGTCCTGGTCGCCGCACCCGGCGACCAGCATGGCCATTCCTGCCATCATTCCCACGATGATTTTCCCCGGGCGGTTTATGGTCCTGTGCGATTCCCTCATGCCACCAAGACGTGTCGGCCCACGGTGGGGTTGCTCCCGTTATTCCGATTCCGCTGCTGTACGGGGGAAAATCGCTGGTCAAATGTCGATTGTGGACCTGTAGGTTTATCTCATGGCAGATATGGGCACGTTCCGGGACGCGGTCACCGCGTGGGCGGCGGGTGGCCCGTCCGACCCCGCGGGTGAATTGGCCGCGCGACTGCCCGTTCGCACCGTCGTCCTGCTCGAAGGACCGAGCGATGTCGCGGCCGTCGACGCGCTGGCCACCAACCGTGGCCGGGACCTGGCGGCCGAGGGCGTGTGCGTCCTGGCGATGGGTGGCGCGATGGGCGTCGGCCGCTACACCCGGCTGCTCGGCCCGACCGGCCTGGGCCTGCGTCTCACGGGCCTGTGCGACGCGGGAGAGCGCGACTACTACGCCCGTGGCCTCGAGGAGTTCTTCGTCTGCTCGGCCGACCTGGAGGACGAGCTGATCCGCGCGCTGGGCCCGCCCCGGGTCACCGACCTCGTCCGGGCGGAGGGCGACCTGGGCGCCCTCGAGAGCTTCCTGCAGCAGCCCGCGCAGCGTGACCGCACTCCCCAGCAGCAGCTGCGGCGGTTCCTCGGCACCAGGCGGGGCCGCAAGATCCGCTACGGCCACGTTCTGGTCGAGGCCCTCGGCCCCGACGACGTACCCGCCCCGCTCCACGACCTGTTCGCCAGCCTCTGAGGGGGTCATAACCCCAGGTTGCGGACGGTGTTGTTAGCCTCGCCTAACTAGTCGCGGTGGCGAAGTCCGGTCGGGTGGTGGGTGGCTGACGGTCTTCGCCGTCGCCCTGGGTGCCACGATCGTGCTGAGCCTGTTCGTCGGCTCGAAGGCCATCCCGCCCGCCACGGTGCTGGACGCGTTGTTCCGGTTCGACCCCACGAACAACGATCACCTGTTCGTCCGCGAGGACCGGCTGCCCCGCACCCTGCTCGGCCTGCTGGTGGGCGCCGGGCTCGGCCTCGCGGGCACGGTCATGCAGGCCGTGGCCCGCAACCCGCTCGCCGATCCGGGGGTGGAGCTGCTCGACGCCGATCTGACGGTGGTGTTCCCCATCGGGTCGGACGCGGCGGTCCTGCGCGCGGACCGGGTGCTGAACCAGATCCCGTCGGCGCCGGCCGGCCGCCTGGTGATCCTCGACGACCCCGACCTGATCAACGCGTTCTCCAGTGGGTCCACTTTGGGCACTGTGTACGTTGTGGAGAACGCGGTCCCGCTGTTCACCGAGGCACTGGGGTGAGGCCGTGGGCCCGCCGGCCGGGGAGGGGCGGCGGGCCCACGTTTCAGAAGTCCTCTTCGAAGTTGACCGTGCCGGCCACCGCCACCTGGTAGGCGGACACGCGGCGCTCGAAGAAGTTCGACAGTTCCTGCACGTCCTGCAGTTCCATGAACGCGAACGGGTTCTTCGATCCGTACTCCGGCGCCAGACCGAGCGCGGCGAGTCGCCGATCGGCCACGTGCTCCAGGTAGGTCCGCATGTCGGTCAGCGACAGACCCGCGACACCCTGTTCCAGGAGGTCTTCGGCGAACTGGACCTCCGCGTCGACCGCCTCCCGCATCATCTGGCGCACCTGGTCGTGCAGCTCGTCGTCGAACAGCTCCGGCTCCTCACGACGCACGGTGTCGACCACGTCGAACGCGAACGCCATGTGCATCGACTCGTCGCGGAACACCCAGTTCGTGCCGGACGCCAGGCCGTTGAGCAGACCGCGTGAGCGCAGGAAGTACACGTAGGCGAAGGCGCCGTAGAAGAACAGGCCCTCGATGCACGCGGCGAAGCAGATCAGGTTGAGCAGGAACGACTTGCGGTCGGCCCGGGTCTCCAGCCGGTTCAGGTGCTCGATCGAGTCGATCCACTTGAAACAGAACTCGGCCTTGTGGCGGATCGACGGGATGTTCTCCACCGCGTCGAACGCCGCGGCCCGTGCCTCGTCGTCGGGCAGGTAGGTGTCGAGCAGCGTCAGGTAGAACTGGACGTGCACGGCCTCCTCGAACAGTTGGCGCGACAGGTAGAGGCGTGCCTCGGGGGCGTTCACGTGCTCGTACAGGTTGAGCACCAGGTTGTTCGCGACGATCGTGTCGCCCGTGGCGAAGAACGCCACCAGCCGGTTGATCAGGTGCCGCTCGGCCTCCGTGAGCTTGTTCAGGTCGGCGAGGTCGGTGTGCAGGTCGACCTCCTCGACCGTCCACGTGTTCTTGATGGCGTCGCGGAACCGTTCGTAGAACAGGGGATACCGCATGGGGCGCAGCGTCAGGTCCATGCCCGGGTCGAGCAGGGCCTGGGTCTTCGTGTCGGTCACTGGCATGCCTCACAGGATTCGGGGTTCTCGAGGGAGCAGGCGACCGCGTCGGGCGCAGCGACAGGAGCGGCGGTCACGGTGGCCTGCTGGATGCGCGTCGCCGGCCGGGAACGCAGGTAGTACGTGGTCTTCAGCCCGGACTTCCAGGCGTACAGGTACATCGACGACAGCTTGCCGATCGTGGGCGAGGCCACGAACAGGTTCAGCGACTGGCTCTGGTCGATGTACGGTCCGCGCGCCGCAGCGAGGTCGATCAGTGCTCGCTGCGGCAGCTCCCACGCCGTGCGGAACAGTTCCCGCGACGCGGCCGGCAGTTCCGCCAGTCCCTGCACGGAACCGTCGTCGCGCTTGAGCCGGTTGCGGATCTCCGGCGTCCACAGCCCGTGCTTCTTCAGCTCCGTCACCAGGTAGGAGTTCACCTGGAGGAACTCGCCGGACAGCGTCTCGCGTTTGAACACATTGGACACCTGCGGCTCGATGCACTCGAAACAGCCGGCGATCGACGCGATGGTCGCGGTCGGCGCGATCGCGATCAGCAGCGAGTTGCGCAGCCCGTGCTCGGCCACCCGCTCCCGCAGCGCCGCCCAACGGTCGGTCTGCGTGGGCGTGACGGCCCAGAGGTCGGGCTGCAGGTCGCCGCGTGCCGCGCGGGTGTCCGCGTAGGTCGGGTGCGCGCCGGCACTCCCCGCCAGGTCGGCCGACGTCTCCAGGGCCGTCAGGTAGATCTCCTCGGCCAGCCGGGTGGACAGCTCCTTCGCCTCGGCCGAGTCGAAAGCCAGGCGCAGCTTGAAGAACACGTCCTGCAGGCCCATGACACCCAGGCCGACCGGGCGCCACCGCGGATTGCTGCGGCCGGCCTGCTCGGTGGGGTAGTAGTTGATGTCGATCACGCGGTCGAGGAAGGTGACGGCGATCCGGACGGTGTCCCGCAGCCTGTCCCAGTCAATGTCCATGTCGGACACATGGGCGCCCAGGTTGACCGAGCCGAGGTTGCAGACCGCGGTCTCCTCGTCGCTCGTCACCTCGAGGATCTCGGTGCACAGGTTGGACAGGTGCACCACGTTCGCCGGGTCGGCCGTCTGGTTGGACGTGCGGTTGGCGGTGTCCTTGAACGTCATCCAGCCGTTGCCGGTCTGCGCGAGCGTCCGCATGAGCTTGGCGTACAGGTCACGCGCCTTGACCGTGCGTACCGCGCGGCCCGCCTGCTCGGCCGCTCGGTAGGCCTGGTCGAACGCGTCACCCCACAGGTCCGGCAGCTCGGGGATCTCGTCGGGGTCGAACAGCGACCACTCGCCGTCGGCCTCCACCCGGCGCATGAACTCGTCGGGAATCCAGTTGGCCAGGTTGAGGTTGTGGGTGCGGCGGGCGTCCTCGCCGGTGTTGTCCCGCAGTTCCAGGAACTCCTCGATGTCCGGATGCCACGTTTCCAGGTAGACACACGCGGCGCCCTTGCGTCGCCCGCCCTGGTTGACGGCCGCCACCGACGAGTCCAACGTGCGCAGCCACGGCACGATGCCGTTCGAATGCCCGTTCGTGCCACGGATCAACGCACCGCGCGAACGGATTCGTGACCACTGCACGCCGATCCCACCCGCGAACTTCGACAGTCGCGCCACCTGCTTGTACCGGTCGTAGATCGACTCCAGCTCGTCACGCGGCGAGTCGAGCAGGTAGCAGGAGGACATCTGGGTGTGGCGGGTGCCGGAGTTGAACAACGTCGGCGAGCTGGGCAGGTAGGCGAGCGAGGACATCAGCCGGTAGAAGCGGATCGCCTCGGCCGGGGTGTGCGCGAGTCCACAAGCGACACGCAGCAGCCAGTACTGCGGCCGCTCGATCACCGCGCGGCTGTTGGGGTGGCGCAACAGGTAGCGGTCGTAGACGGTCCGCAGGCCGAAGTACTCGAACCGGTGGTCGGCGTCGTGGTCGATCGCGTCGTCGAGCTTGCGGGCGTGGGTGGCCACGAAACTCGCGGTGGCCTCGCCGATCAGCCCCTCGGCGTGGCCGAGCGCGATGCTCTGGCTGAAGGAGTGCACCCCGAGCCCGCGCACCTCCTTGTCGATGTAGGTGGCGAGCAGCCGGGCCGCGAGCTTCGAGTACTCGGGCTCCTCGGACACCAGCTCGGCCGCCGTCTGGATCGACAGGCGGTCCAGTTCCTCGGTGGTGGCGCCGTCGTAGAGGCCGCTGATCGTCTTGGTGGCGACCCGCAGTGGATCCACAGTGGACATTCCGACGGCGCACCGGTCGACGGCGCGGACGATCTTGTCCACGTTGACGTTCTCGAACTCACCACTGCGTTTGCGCACCCTCATGGTGGGGTGCTTGATTTCCGTACTTTCGGTGACCGTGACCGTCACGGGCTCTCTCCTCGCGAGCTCGGGCTGACAGTCGCCAGGCCGCCGCGTCGCACGAGGAACCGGGACGGCACAGCGCCGTCCGCGGGTCACCCGCGCCCTCCCTCGGGGCCTGGAGACCTCCCACCCGCGGAGCGGGCAGGTCGGCTGGCAGGTCTTCGGACTCACGGGCAGGTCGACACGAGGGTCGATGGTCTACTGGCCGTCGCTTCCCGGACTCGCGTCCAGTGCTTCCTGACGGCTGTCGTTCCCGTTCACCGCTGCGGGGCAGTCCCGGATTCGCACCGGGTTCCCTCTCACGACGACCGCCCTGGCTTGGGCGGCCGAACCAGCTCGTCAGCACAATACATGGACGCTTCCGGGCGGATCGCACCCATATGTTGTGTCGGCGTGTCGGATCGGCCGATCAGGCGACGCAATCAGGCGAAAGGTGTAATGGTTGACGCTGGGTCACCGAAGAAGGGGTGGGCACACCCAACGATCGGGAGGCCGGCGTGGTGCGTACGCCAGTGAAGGCACCTGCCGATCCGGTCGTGCCCGCAGCAGGGTGGATCCTCCGCCAGATCGGTGTCTCGGCCGCCGAACCGCTGACCGCCGCCATCGTGGGACCCGGCGGCACGGGCAAGTCGACGCTGCTCAAGGCCATCGCGAGCGCCTACGCCGAGGCCGGCGTGCGGGTCGCGCGGGCCGGCCAGGACACCGAGTTGGACGCGCTCCCCGACGGTGTCCCGGTGTTGGTGGACGACGCCCAGCGGCTCGCGCCGGCCGTGCTCGCGAGCCTGCGGGAGCGGGCCAGGCGGGACGACGCCCGAATGGCGGTCGCTTACCGTCCGTGGCCAAGGCCCGACGGTCTGTCGGCGCTCGGCGCGCAGGTGTCGCGGCACCACTCGCCGATCGTGCTCGGCCATCTCGGGCGCGAGGAGGTGGTGTCGCAGGTGGACCGGCGGGCCGGCTCGTCGCCGGACGCGCTGGTGGACCTGGTGTTCGAGCAGTCGGGTGGGCTGCCGATGTTCGTCGGGCTCGTCACCCAGGCGATGCTCGACACCGGACGGTTCGACCCGGCGCACCCGGAACGGTTCCGGCGGCCGCAGCGCGTGTCGGTGTCGCCGGGGCTGGCCGAGCGACTGCGGTACCTGCTGGAGGCGCTCGACCCGCGGGTGTACCGGCTGTTCGAGGCGATGGCGCTGGGCGCGCCGCTCGACGAGGAAGTGCTGTGCACGCTGCTCGACACCGACCCGGAGGCGCTCGCGGACACGGTGGAGGCCGCGCGCGCCACCGGGCTGGTCACCGACGCCGGCGAGCTGATCGTGTTCGTCCGCAACCTCGTCCTGCGGCTCATTCCCGTGCTGCGCGGGCGCGGCATGCAGCGGCGGCTGGCGGAGATCCAGCTGGAGAACGGGGGACCGGTGCTGGCCGCCGGCCGGCAGCTGGCGGAGTCCCACGCGATCGGCGCCCGCGCGTTCACCGTGCTGGCCGCGGCGGCCGACGAGGCGCTGCGGACGTCACCGCACCTGGCGGTGGAGCTGTACGACGCGGCGACGCGGGCGGGTGGTGGGGTGCGGGCCATGGCCGCACAGGCGGCGGCGTTGGCCGGTGATCCGGTGCGGGCGTTGCGGCTGGCCGACCAGATCCTCACGGGGGACGGTCCGGAGTCCGATCGTCGGAGAGCGGTTTCCGTGTCGGCCGCGGTGTTGGCGCAGCGTGGTTTCGCGGCGCGGGCGGGGGACCTGTACCTGCGCAGTGGCCTCGGTAGCGCGGAGGCGCTGGTGGCGGTGCCGGCGTTGGTGGCGTGCGGGGAGGTGGCGCGGGCGCGGGAGGTGATGGCGGCCACGCCGCCCGGTTCGGCCGACTCCCCGACGTTGACGGCCGCGGCCGTGCGGCTGCTGGCCGTGGGGATGCTGGAGTCGGTGGACGGGGATCCGGCGGTCGCGTTGTCGTCGCTCGCGCAGGCGGCGGGTCTGCTGGAGTCGGCGGGCGAGGCGGTGTTGTTGCCCTACAGCGCGGTGGAGCTGGTGGCGGTGGTGTCCGGTCAGTGCGGTGAGCCGGCGCTGGCGGAGGCGACGCTGGGGCATGCGGTGACCGCGCACCTGGGTGGTGGGTTGACGCGTGACCGGCACCTGCTGCTGCACGGGTGGCACGCGTTGCGGCGGGGTGCGTTGGACACGGCGCGGGGGGTGCTGGACCGGGTGCCGGCGGGCGAGCTGCACGCGGCGGCGCTGGCGGCCGGGCTGGCCAGGCAGAGCGGCGACGCGGCGGCCTTGGGGACGGCTTTCGCGCGTGCGCGTGCGGCGTTGATCAAGCAACCGGTGGACCTGTACCTGATACGGCAGGTGGGCGAACTGTCGGTGGCGGCGGCCATGTTGGGAATGCGGTCGTCGATCGCCTCGCACGTGGCTTCGGCACGTTCGCTGCTGTCCCGCTTGGGCGACCCTCCACTGTGGACGGCAGCACTGCGGTGGAGCGACCTGCACGCGGAGTTCGCGGCGGGCGACCTGACGGCGGCGGCTTCGGTGGACCTGTCGGACACGCCCTACTCGGCGGCGGCGTCGTGCTGGCTGCGGGTGACGTCGGGTGCGCAGGTGCCGCCGGCGGAGGTACGCACGGCGGCGACGGAGCTACACGGTCTGGGCCTGACCTGGGACGGCGCCCAACTGGCGGCGGAAGCGGCGCTACGCACGACGGACCGCAAGGCGGCGGCCGGTCTACTGGCTTTCGCGAGGTCGCTGAGTGACAGCACGGTCCCGGAGTCCGCGCCCCCGCCGCTCGAGGAAGCACCCCTACCCGAGGAGGCCGCCGCTCCGGACGCCCTGTTGAGCGAACGAGAGCTGGAAGTGGGCCGGCTGATCCTGGCGGGCCTGACCCACAAACAGATCGGCGCCCGGCTGTTCATCTCCGCGAAGACGGTGGAACACCACGTGTCCCGCATGCGACACCGCCTGGGCGCCGACGGCCGCAACGAACTGTTCGGCATCCTGCGCAACGTGATCGCGACGGCCGACCAGGCGGACGCGCCATCGACGCCGGGCTGAGGACAGGGGTTCGGGGCGAATGTATCGCCTTGCACCGACAAATCGGTCCGGGGGCCCCTGGTTTTAATTCTAGTGGTGGGCACCGACAGTTTTGGCGCGTCGGCGCGGGGTCAGACCTCCGAGGCCACCGGTGAAGTCAGCGCGGCCACCAGGCCCTCGCACGTGCGGACCACCGCCCGGTACGCGTGCACCGCCTGGCGGTCGGCGAACGGGTCCTCCGCCCGACGACGCCAGCGGTCCAGTTCGGACAGAGCCGACGACCGCACGTCGGAGTCCGACGCGTCTTTCGGTAGCGCCAGCCGGTGGATCGGGGAGACGCCCTGGCCACCCAGCAGCCGCTGCGCCGAGGATGAATCCGGGACCGTGACCTCGCCGCAGCGCAACGCCGACAGCAGTCGAAGCTCCACGAACTCGTGGGCACCCGACGAGATCCGTTCCACCTCCGCCGCCAGTGACGGGGCCGGGTAGGCAGCCAGGACGCGTTCCAACGCCAGCAAACCACTGCGGGCCTTCAACAGATCCCGGCGCTGGGTGAACTGTACGTCCAGCACCTCGCGCAGCTCGTGCAGACCACTGCACCGCACCAGTTCCGTGGCCAGCGCGGTCGACGTGTTCCGTCCCTGCCGAATGTACATCGTGGACAGTCGCAGGCCGAACAGGCCGAAGCGGTCCAACAGGGACGCCCGCTGCGACGCCGGCACCAGGGCGCACCGCAGGAACCGCTGCGTCGACAGGAGGGTCGAGTCCACTTCGGAGCGGGGACCGGCGGACAGCGCGGCCAGCGTGTCGAACTCCGCCTGCCGCAGCGTCCGGCCCGTGGCCGCCAGCAGGCCCGCCACGGGAATCACGGTCTGGCACAGGCCGCGCAGCGCCGGTTCGCCCTGATAGCGCCGCGCGATTCGGCGTGCGGACAGCATGGCGTCGATCCGGCCGCCGCCCACCTCGTCCGCCCGGGAGATCACGGCGATCGTGTTCACCGAACTGGCCCGCGCCACGCTCTGGTCGCGAAAGGACTCCAGGAACTCCGCGTCCGTCGCGTGCAGGTGCCGCATCAGGTAAACGACCGCGTCGGCCTCGGCCGGCGAGTCGTCGTCGGGGGTCAGCATGCTCAGCGTCCGCGCGGACGTCCGCGACGACGTCGAACCGATACCGGGGGTGTCGATCAGCGTCACACCGCTCAGACTCCGCGAAGGCCAGTCCACCACCAACTTGCGCAGCCGCTCGACCGGCACGTCTCGCAACTGGATGGTCAACGCGCCGTTCTCGCGGTGCACGGCCAGCGGCGATGGTTCGCCTCCGTTCACGTCACTGTCCGGATAGGACACCACGCGCGGCGTGGGCCCGTTCCGGTACCAGGTCACGACCTTCGTGCACTCGCCGGCGTCGGTGGCCGCGATCAGCTCACCCACCAGTCCGTTGAGGAGGGTCGACTTGCCCGCCTTCACCTTGCCGGCGATCGCCACCCGCAACGGCTCGTCCAGCCGGTCCAACTGCGCACGCAGCTCCGCCTCCACCGGCTCACCCGCGAACTCCCGCACCGCTCGCCGCAGCACCGACCGCACGGCGGCCGTCAACCCGGCGCTCACGTCGCCGCCTCGAGCTGACGAGGCTCCGGCGGTGACTCCACAGAAGGCAGCATCGACACAGCCTTCTCCTGCAACGCCTCCAGCCGCGCCAACTCCTGCGGAATCTCGGCCAGGCGCCGCCGTTGCTCCTCTTTGGACGCCCGCACCGACTGCTCGGCCTTCGACAGCGACTCCTTCAGCGACCGGTTCGTCTCCTCCGCCCGGTCGATGTAGAAGTCCCGTAGATCACGCTGCACCCGTCGCAGCAGCTCACGGGATTCCTTGCCCGCCTGGAAGATCACGTCGTCGGAGTACCGCCGGATCGCGGCCTTCGCCTCCGCCTGGCGTTTCGCGTAGATCCGCCTGCGGTCGTCGGTCAGTCCTTTCGCGCCGAGCAACAACCCGGCGCCGATGGAGAACGGGTTCAGCAGCGACAACCCGACGATCGTGCCCAGCATGCCGAACATCAACACGCCGACGTAGCCGCCGCGCAGCCCGCTCAACGCCTTCTGTCCGAGACCGAACGGTTCGCCGGCCCGCAGCTCCATGGCGTGCACCTGGGCGAGCGGATCCTCGCTCGTGGCCCGGATCTTCGGCAGCAGGTCCTGGTCGCCGGAAAAATGCTCGGCCACCTGACCGCCCAGCCACCGCGCGCGTTGCGCGGCCCACAGGAAGTTCGCGGCCACCGCCGCGCTCACCTCCTGCTCCACCCAGACGGACAGCTGGTCCCAGATCTTGCGCGGGTCGCCCGACTGGTTGACCTCCTCCTCGGCCTCGCGGACGATGTCACGCATCCGGTCCCGCAGGTCGTAGTCGATGTCGGCGTTGAGGTCGGCCACCCCGTCGCTGAGCGTGTGCTGCCACCGTGCCGACCGCTCCTTCAACGCGGCCGCCTGCTGCTTCGCCTCCGTCAGCCGGCGGATCACGTGGGCCGCACCCTCGGGATCGGCGTAGCTGGTCTGCTCGGCCAACAACGCGGTGGCCACCTGGTTGGTGACGGCCACGACGTCGTGCGCGGTCGACCGCTTGGCCAACACGTCGGCCTGACTCACCACCTGGTCACGCAGATACGACAGCAGCGCGGGAAACCCGGACTCCTCGTCCGCCAGATCGTCGTCGTTGCGGATGGCGTGAACCCGCAGCGCCGAGGACACGGTCAGCAACTCGGCCCCGATGCCGGCCTCGGCCAGGTGCGCGCGGTCGAGTGCGGCGATCCGTTCCCACTCCGGGTACAGGTCGGTCTTGCTCAGTACACACGCGACATTCGGGCAGACCTTGGTGGCGTGGCGGAGGAACTCGAGTTCGGGTGCCGTGTACTCCTGCGACGCGTCCGACACGAACAGCACGGCATCAGCGGTCGGCAGTTCGGCCATGGTGGCCGCGCCGTGGGTGGAAGCCAGCCCGCCGACACCCGGCGTGTCCACGATCTCCAGACCGGCCAACAGAGCACGCGGGATGCCGATCTCCGCGTGCCGCCATCCTTCTTCGTTGCCGGGGTTCCCGGTCTCCGCGATGTGCTTCGCGAGTTCCTCGATCGGCAGCTCCACCCGTTCGAGCTTCGCCGGGACGCCGTCACGTGCCGGCTCGACCACGCGAATGAGCGCGGCCACCGGCTTCTCCGCGTAGCTGACGACCGTCGGCACGGACGTCGCCACGTCGTCGAACACCGGGCACACGGGTGCGCGCACGAGCCCGTTCACCAGCAAACTCTTGCCCTGCTTGAACTCGCCGACCACGAGCACCCGGACCCGGTCGGTCCGCAGCCGGTGTCCCGCCTGCCGCAACCGTTCCTCGAGATCCGGTCGCTGGTAGGGCGCGATCGCGCCGAGCGCCTGGTCCAGGATCGCCACCGAGTCCGAGCGTCGCATCCGTGTCCTCCTCGCGAACCGCGTCCGTCCGGGATGCCCCCTGCTTGGCATCCCGGACGGAGAGCGGTTTCCTACTCGGGCAGAACCTCCGCGGCGTCCGCCGCGTCGATGTCCTCCGTCGGCCACAAGCTGTCGGGCTCGTGGACGGCGGTGGGGGCCGAGTCCACCTCGACCTCGACATCGCCGGCGTCGATGTCGATGCCGTCGTTGTCGATGGTGTTGTCGTTGTACGAGGCGTCGACCGTCGTGTCCGAGGACATGTCGGTGTTCGTCTCGGTGTCGGTGGTGTTGTGCGACTGCGACACCGCGGTGTCGTCGTCGGAGTTGAGCGAATCGGACATGTCGTCGCCCGTGACGACACTGTCGTCGATCGAGCCACCCTTGTTGTCGACCCCGTCGTTGTCCTGGTTGAAGGACTCGTCGATGACCGTGATGTCGTTGTCCTCGTTGAACGAGTCCGTGATCGTCAGGTCGCCTTCGGCATGGATGTTGACGGTGTCGCGGTCGTCGACAGTGATGATGATGTCGCTGTCGTCGACGTAGTAGTAGTTGTAGACCGTGATGTCCGGCGGCTGGTTGATGACGTAGTGCTTGGTGATCGTCGTGATCGCCGTGCCCGTGTCGTCGCCATCGTGGAACCGCGGGATGCCCGTCGTCTCGACCCCTACCTGGTCCGCGAGCATCGGTGCGACGTCCTCGATGTCCGTGCCGCACATGTTGTCCAGGCCGTACTCCTGGAGCACGCCCTCGGGGTCCTCGCGGAACTCCGCCTCCAACTGATCGTCACCGAGCAACGCCAGCAGGAACTCCATGAGCGAGGAAATGGTCGTCGTGGTCACAACCCCTCACCTCCCTGCCTCGTTCGTGTCGGTGTCGATCTCAGAAGTCGACGTCGACATCGATGTCGTCGATGTCCAGGTCGAGCCCGTCGTTGTCCTGGCGGTTGCCGTTGAACGAGTCGGTGTAGGTGTCGTCGTCGGACTGGTCGGTGTTGGTCTCGGTGTGGGTGTCGTTGTAGGAGTCCTTGATGTAAACGTCGTCGTCGGAGTTCAGCGAACCCTTCATGTCGTCGCCGACCACCACGCTGTCCGTGATGTGCCCGTGGCTGTTGTCGACGCCGTCGTTGTCCTGGTTGAAGGAGTCGCGGATGTAGGTGATGTCGTTGTCCTCGTTCGCCACGTTCTCGAACGAGTTGTTCACGCTCGTGCTCTGGCTGGTCGAGTTGGCCTGCGCCCCGCCGGCACCGCCACTGCCGCCGTCGGCGTAGGCGTCGCCGGAGGAGGAGTTGTTGTCGATGTCCGCGTCGGCGTCCGCGTCCGCGTCGCCACCGTCGCCGTCCCCACCGCTGCCGCCGTCACCCTCGCCCTTGCCGCCGTCGCCACCGAAGGCGAACCCGAGGCCGTCGCCGCCCTCGCCCCAGACCCAGCCGCCGTGGCCGCCCGCTCCGTTGGCCGCGGCCGCGCCGCCGGCGCCACCCGTGCCGGTTCCGTCGCCGCCGTTGCCGCCGTCCCCGTCGCCACCGTCGGCGTGTCCACCATCGGCGTTCGCGTCGTTGTAGCCGAACGCGAGGCTGCCGGCGTGGCCGCCGTCGCCACCGCTGCCACCCGAGGAGTCGTTGTCGACGTCCTGCACCGGTGCCACGTACTGCTTGAAGTTGAAGTCACCCATTGTGATGCTCCCTGTTCGTGAGCGGAGTCGTTGATCCGGTACCCCGACGGTCTCCGCCCGGCATGGGAGGAAATTTATGGGGTCGGCCGCGGTCGGTAATCGGGGCTGCACCCGCATCTGTCCGGACCGGGTCCCGGGGATTTCCGATCATCCCCCAACGGGCCGTTAGGGGATTCACCCCCAATGTCGATCCGAGCATGAAACGCTCCTATTCGGCTGCGGGAAGTTGCGACAGGACAGCGGTGAGTAGTTTCTGCAGCGCGGTGCACGAGTCGGGTTCGCCACCGGCCATGGTGGCCACGATCGCCTGCTCCTCGGAGATGCCGACGTCGTAACGGCAGAAGCGGCCGCCCGGGGTGAAGGTCTCCAGCGCCGGGTAACCGGACAGTCGCACACGGCTCGCCGCCGGGTCGACCTGTTCGGTCAGGTCGACCAGCCCTTCGCCGCCCGTATAGCTGGTGAGCTGCACTTCCAGACTGTCCTGTGTGTCCGTTGGAGCCCATTGGCAGTTGGCGCCGAGCTCGTCCTGGCCGGGTTTGCCCTGGCCGAGACCGAGCGTCGCGCGGTTGTCGACGGTGAGTAGCGAGCAGGGGTCGATGCCAAGTAGACCTTTCGGTGACTCGATGACGGGGACCTCGGGGGGTGCGGGTTCGTCGGCTCCGCAGCCGGTCAGGGTCGCGGCGCAGCAGAGTGCCGCCGCTGCGGCAAAAAGGCGGAGGATCACAACATTTCCTTCCGCTACGTCATTTTTCACCGGGACGGTGAAATTCGTAACGTTTGGGTGCCCGGATACGTCTTCTCTAGGAAGCGTTTCGCTGGGAGGCGTGCATGAGTTACCGGGTGGGCATTGATTTCGGTACCACGTTCACGGCGGCTGCCGTGCAACGTACCGGAGAGCCCGTCGAGTTGGTTACGCTCGGTGAGAACGGGGTCGCTGCGGCGTCCGTCGTGTTCGTCGCGCCCGACGGGTCGTACGTGATGGGCGACGCCGCCATCCGGCGCGCCGTCACCGACCCGGACCGCGTGGTCCGAGAGGTCAAACGGCGCATCGGGGACCCGACGCCGCTGCTCGTCCACGGTGAGCCGATCGGCGCGCACACGCTCGCCGCGCGGTTCGTCGCCTGGGTGGTCGAGCGCGTGACCGAGCGGGAGGGTCAGCCGCCCGAGGCGATCGCCGTGACCTATCCGGCGTCCTGGGGCGACCACAAGCGCACGTTGTTCGCCGACGCGCTGGGGTTCCAGGGGCTGGCCGAAGCGGTGCTGGTCACCGAGCCGGCCGCCGCCGCCGTCGCCTACGCGGCGGCCAAACATGTGGAGCCGGGATCGGCCATCGGCGTCTACGACCTGGGCGGCGGCACGTTCGACGCGGCCATCGTGCGCCAGCTCGACGACGGCGGGTTCGCGCTCGCCGGACGGCCCGACGGCATCGACCCCCTTGGCGGGATCGACTTCGACGACGCGGTGTTCGACCAGGTGCGCGCGAGCCTTGGCGCGGCGTGGACGGGGCTGGACTTCGGCGATCCCGTGGTGCGCAGCGCGGCGGCCACGCTGCGGCGGGAGTGCACGGAGGCGAAGAAGGCGCTGTCGTCGGACACCGAGGTCACGATTCCCGTGCTGCTGCCCGGGGTGAGTACCCAGGTGCGGATGGTGCGCGCCGAGTTCGAGGCGCTGATCGGACCCGCGGTCGACTCGACCATCGAGGCCATGCGGCGCACGCTCTCCTCCGCCGAGATGGCGCCGGCCGACCTGTCGGCCGTGCTGCTCGTGGGTGGATCGTCGCGGATCCCCCTGGTGGCGCAGCGGGTGTCGGCCGAGCTGGACCTGCCGGTGACCGTGGACTCCGACCCGAAGGCCGTGGTGGCCATGGGGGCGGTGCTCTCGCTCGACCCGGCGGTCGTGGTGGTGCCCGAAGTCGTGCCGGACGTTGCCGTTCGGCCGGCGCGGCGACTGCGGCTGGTGTCGGCGGGCGTGGCGCTCGCGGTGTGCCTGGGCGCGTTGATCATGATGGCCGGCACGGTGGGTTCGGACGTCGGGCAGGCCGGGGGTGCCTCCGCGCAGGGCGATGTGGCCGCGCCGGCGGCGGGGCGGGGCGAGCCCGTGGCGGGGGAGGTGGTCGACCCGTGGACGGGGGAGCCGTACACGGAGACGACCCCGCCCGGGCCGACCCGCCCGAAGGCCAAGCCCACGGAGAAGAACCCCGAGACGCTGGCCCCCACACCGACCACGTCGCAGAACCGGAACGCCCTGATCGCCGGGACGCCCCCGGTGAGCGTGACCAACCCGCCGGGCAGCACCGGTGGCGGGACGACCGGTGGAACCACCGGCCCGGATCCGACGACCGATCCGACGACGACGGACGACCCGCCGCCCACGACGACCGACGATCCCCCGCCGACGACCACCGAGGACCCGCCGCCACCGACGACCGAGGACCCGCCACCGCCGACGACGGAAGACCCGCCGCCCGCGACCGAGGACCCGCCACCGCCGCCGACCGAGGACCCGCCTCCGGTCGAGGACCCACCTCCGCCCGGTGAGGGCACGCCGTGAGCGAGGTGGATGCGCAGCCGCCGCGGCCGAGTGCCGCTCGGCTCTCCGCGCCGCCACCGGCGGGGCACGCCGTGAGCGAGGTTTCACGCGCAGCGGTTCTGCGGCCTGCCACTGGGTGGAGCGCCTCATGAGTGAGGTCGACTCGCAGCCGCCGCGGCCCAGTACCGCTCGGCTCTCCGCACCACCCATGGCCGCACTCATCGAACTGGCGCGGCCCCGGGCGGTCACCGTCGCCTTCTGGTGCTGGATGCTCGGCGGGCTGCTGGCCGCGATCGTGTCAGCGCTCGGTGCTGTGCGGCTCGAACCCATGCGGGTCGAGTTCGTGCGGCTCGCCCGCGAGACCGATCCCGCGGCCACCGCGGACACCATCGACCAGGTGGCCATGGCGTCGGTGCTCGTGGTGCTCGGGACCGGGGCGCTCGTCGGTGTGTTCGCCGTGCTGCTCGCCGGCGCCGTCCGAAAAGGACGCAACTGGGCGCGGGTCCTGCTGGTCATGGTGGCGTTCGTCGCGTTCGTGCACACCGCGTTCGTCGCGTCCTCCGTCACCTCGGCCATGCTCGGCGACCTGCGCGGCGTCGTGATCGGCGGCCTGGTCGTGTCCACGGCGCTCATCCTCTGCGGCGCCGTCGCCATGTTCCTCGGCACGAAGGCCTGGTTCCACCGGCCCGACGGCAAGTAACGGCCGCTGTACCCCGCTGTACCCCGCTGTACCAACTGTCACCCGACTGGATCTGCCGCTCCGACCGGCCTGTGCGCTATGCCTGGTGTACAACCAAAAACCGGTCGGGGAGGTCACCTGTGCGCAAGGTGCTCACGCTGTTGCTCGCCACTCTGCTCGCCGTCCCGGGAACCGCCGGCGCCGACCCTTCGGTCGCCGTGGCACCGGGACTGGTCATCGCCGAGGACTTTCCCGATCCGGAGGTCATCGAGGTGGGTGGCGTGTTCCACGCCTACTCCACGAGTTCGCGCCACGGCCGGGTGCCGCACGCGACCGCGCCCGCGGCGAACGGGCCGTGGACGATCCGCGGTGACGTGCTGACCCAGAAGCCGTCCTGGGCGGGCAACGGCGGATTCTGGGCACCGGACGTGTCACGCCGCGCCGACGGCCGGTTCCTCCTGTACTTCACCGGTCCCAGCGTCGCCACCGGCCGCATGTGTCTCGGCGCCGCGCTCGCGAACAGCGCGGACGGACCGTTCGTGGCGACGTCCACGCAACCACTGGTGTGCAACGCGGGCGAGGGCGGCGACATCGACCCGTCGAGTTTCACCGACACCGACGGCACCCGCTACCTGCTGTACAAGAACGACGGTAACGCCATCGGACAGCCGACCATCCTGTGGCTGCAGCGCACGGCGGCCGACGGCATCGGGTTCGTGGGCGGCCGGGTGGAGCTGCTGCGCAACAACCGGCCGGAGGAACAGGGCGTCATCGAGGCACCCGTGCTGGTTCGTCGTCCGTCGCAGTACGTCCTGTTCTACTCGGCCGGGGTGTACACGACCGGCAACTACCACACGAGCTACGCGGTGTCCGGTTCGCTGACCGGGCCGTACACACGCGCGTTCCGGCCGCTGGTCACCACGGCCTCGGTCGACGGCGCGATCGACGGTCCGGGCGGCGCCGACATCGGCAACGGACGGATCTTCCTGCACGGCCACCTCGGCAGCGGCGGGCGCGGCATGTACGTGGCCGATCTGGGCTGGGCCAACGACTATCCGGTGGTCCGAGGCAGCCGGGTGCGGTACGAGGCCGAGCGCGGCACGCTGAACAACGCGGTCGTCCGCACCGGCGCCGCGGGCGCGTCGCAGGGCGCGGTCGTCGCGAAGATCGACTTCGCGGACAGCCGGGTGGACGTCTCGGTGTTCGCGCCGAGTGCCGGGCAGTACCGGGTGTCCATCGGCTACGCGGCCGGCTTCGGCGACGCCCAGCACACGCTGTTCGTGAACGGCGGCGCCGCGCAGGTGGTCACCTACCCGAACCGCGGCTGGGACGTCTGGACCCAGGTGGCGGCCACCGTCGTGCTGAACGCCGGGTTCAACACCCTCCGACTGCAACACCTGAGCCGCTGGGCGGAAATCGACTACGTGGAGGTCGCCTGACTACCGTGGCGCGCATGACCGACAGCGACATCGACACAGACACCGACCACCCCTGGGAACCGCCGCTCGCGGGCACCGAGGTCGAGCACCTGGTCGGCGCGCTCGAGCGGATGCGCACCACCTTCCGGTGGAAGCCGACGATCTCGACGCCGCCGGGTTGCGCATCCGTGTCGGCGCCTCGGCGCTCACCCTCGGCGGCCTGCTGAAGCACCTGGCCTTCGTGGAGGACCACCTGTTCACCACGAAACTGCGCGGGGAACCGGTCGGCGATCCCTGGGATCTGACCACCTGGGACAGTCCCGAGTGGCCGTTCACCCCCGCGCGGACGACACGCCCGAGCAGCTGTACTCCCTTTGGGACGCCGCCGTGGACCGGTCCCGCACCAGGTTGGCCAAGGCCCTGGCCGACGGCGGCGTCGATCAGCTGGTGCACGCGAGCGCGGGGGACGGGCGCCACGCCAGCCTGCGCCGCCTGCTCTGTGACCTGGTCGAGGAGTACGGCCGGCACACCGGCCACGCCGACCTGCTCCCGCGAGGCGGCCGACGGCCGGACGGGGGAGGACCCGCCGGCCCGCTGGCGACCGGCGTAGGGTCCGTTCATGTCGACAGACGAGAAGCGGATCTCGCTGACCCGCGTGGTCAGCGCGCCCGCGGGGCAGATCTTCGAGATGCTGGCCGACCCCACGAAGCACGCGGAGCTGGACGGCTCCGGCAGTATCGCGGGTTCGGTGAGCACCGGCTCCCGGAGACTCGAGCTGGGCTCCCGGTTCGGGATGCGGATGCGGATCGGCCTGCCGTACAGCATCAAGAACACTGTGGTGGAGTTCGAGGACGGCAGCCTCATCGCCTGGCGGCACTTCTCCGGCCACCGCTGGCGTTGGCAGCTCCGCGACCTGGGCGACGGGAGCACCGAGGTCACCGAGACGTTCGACTGGTCCACCGCTCGCTCTCCCCGCATGATCGAGTTGATGGGCTTCCCGGAGCGCAACCGGCAGGGCATCGAAGCCACTCTGGACGGTCTCCAGCAGCGGTTCGCCTGAGTCGGTCAGCGTTTCTGCGCCTTCCCGTACAGGTGCTTGGACCACACGTAGCCGAAGACCGTGAGCGCCACGCACCAGCCGATCGCCAGGTAGGCGCTGTTGCCGATGGGGGTGCCGAGCAGCAGGCCGCGGACCGTCTCGATCACCGGGCTGAACGGCTGGTACTCGGCGAACCAGCGAAGCCACGCGGGCATCGAGTCGGTCGGGACGAAACCGCTGCCCATGAACGGAAGCAGCGTGAAGATCATCGGTGAGTTGCTGGCCGACTCCACGCTCCGCGCCGACAGTCCCATCCCGACGGACATCCACGTCAGCGCGATGGTCAGCAGCAACAGGATCCCGGCCGCACCCGCCCACTCGGCGATACCCGTGGCGGACTCGAACCCGACGAGCATCGCGACCCCCGTGACGACCAGGAGCGCCAACGCGGTCTGGATGAACGTGCCGATCACGTGTCCGGTGAGGACGGACGCCCGGAAGATGTTCATGGTGCGGAACCGGTCGATGATGCCCTCGGTCATGTCCATGGCCACCAGGATGGCCGTGCCGAGTGCCGCGCTGGACACGGTGATCACCAGGATGGTCGGGGTCACGAACCCGACGTACTCCGCCCGGCCACCCACGCCGCCCAGCCCGTCGCCGAGGGTGCCGCCGAAGATGTAGGTGAACATCAGCAGGAACAGGATCGGCTGCGCGAGCAGCATGATGGACAGCGTCGGGTAGCGCTGCATGTGCCGCAGGTTGCGGCGCAACATGGTCAGTGAGTCGCGGGCCGCGTAGGTCATGGTTGTCATCGCGCTGGTTCCTTGTCGGTCGCGTGGCCGGTGAGGGTGAGGAACACGTCGTCTAGGTCGGGGGTGTGCACGGTCAGCGAGTCGGGTTCGACCGCGCCCGCGTCGAGCCGGGCGAGCACGTGGCGCAGGGACGCCACGGATCCGTCGGTCGGCACCCGCAGCTCGAGCTGTTCGGTGTCTGGTGTGGACACACCGAGCAGGTGTGCGGCTTCGGTGAGGCTGCTGGGATTGGGGAACCGGAGTTGGAGGTGGCCGCCCGGGACGCGGCGCTTCAGCTCGTCGGCCGTGCCCTCGGCCACCAGCACGACCGTGGTCGAGCACGGCGATCCGGTCGGCCAGGTGGTCGGCCTCGTCGAGGTACTGGGTGGTGAGCAGGATGGTCACGCCGCCGGCCACGAGTTCGCGGATGATGTCCCACATGGTGCGGCGGCTGCGCGGGTCGAGGCCGGTGGTCGGCTCGTCCAGGAAGATCACCTTCGGGTTGCCCATGAGTGTCATGGCCAGGTCGAGCTTGCGGCGCATGCCACCCGAGTAGGTGGTGGGTGTCTTCTTCGCCGCGTCGCCCAACTCGAACTGGTCGAGCAGCGCGGCGGCACGGCGCCGGCCCTCCTGGCGTGGCAGGTGGTGGAGATCGGCCATGAGCATCAGGTTCTCCTGGCCGGTGAGCAGGCCGTCGACCGCGGAGAACTGACCGGTGAGGCCGATGATCGTGCGGACGCCGTCCGGGTCGGTCGCGAGGTCGTGGCCGCCGACGCTGGCCGTGCCGGCGTCCGGCGCGGCGAGGGTGGACAGGATGTTGACGGTGGTGGTCTTGCCGGCGCCGTTGGGTCCGAGCAGCGCGAAGATGGTGCCGGTCGCGACGTGGAGGTCGATGCCGTCGAGCACCACCTTGTCGCCGTAGGACTTGCGCAGACCGGTGGCCGAGATGGCGGGGACGCTCATGTGGACAGTCCTTTCAGGAGCGGCGGATGGTGATCTCGCCCAGGGAGGTGTGGGCCCGGACTTCCACCTCGTGGGTGGCGTTCTCCGGCGAGTCGACGGTGTCCATGGTGTTGTGCACCTGGCCGAAGCTGGTCTTCACGTCGAGCCAGGCGGCGGACCCCTCACGGATGCCGACCTCGATGTCGCCCAGGGAGGTCTGGAGCTCGGCCACTCCCCGGACGACCTCGTTGACCCGGACGGCGCCGAGTGCGGTCCTGGCGTCCACGGCGTCACCGGCCCGTTCCACGGTGAGGTCGCCGTTGGCCGCGCGGAGCCGGATCGAGCCGGCGACGTCGCCGAGCAGGGTGTCGCCGTTGGAGTTCTTCACCTGTGCGGTGCCGTCGATCTCCGCGAGGTGGATGCGGCCGGATCCGGTGGTGACCTCGGCGTTGCCGGCGACCTGCTCGACCACCACGTTGCCGGCGCCGGTGTTGAGGTGCAGCGCCCCGGTGTGTTCGAGGTGGAGGTGGCCGACGCCCACCTTGAAGCGGACCTCGCCGAGCCGGCCGGCGGCGTGCAGGTCACCGACGCCGGTGCCGCCGTGGACCCGCGAGCCGGCCGGCAGTTCGATGGTCACCTCGACCGACCGGGTCTTGTTGGAGAGGTCGAACGGGCTCCTCGTGTTCTTCACGGTCAGGGTGCCGGCCGTGAGGTCCACGCGGGTCTGCTCGGCGGCCTTGACGTCGGAGGGGTTGGACGGGTCGGTCGGGCGCACGTCGACCACGGTGTCCGTGCGGTCGGTCGCGGTGAGGTGGACGGAGCCGACCGAGATGTCCACGGTCACGGCGATGGGTTCTGGTGTGGCGAAAACAGGCATGGCTGTCCCCTTGAAAGGTGTCGTAGGCGTGTGAGCTGGGCTTTTACTGAACCCAGCCGGTGAAGTGCTGTGTCGACCGCGCCCTGGGCGCGACCGGGGGCGGGGTCTGTGGCCGCAGCGCGGCGGTCGCGGCGCGGACGAGCCACGCGTTGACCGAGCGGCCCTGCGCGACGGCCGCCTCCTCGATGCGGGCCTTGAGTTGCTCGGGCATGCGCACGTTGATGCGGGTCATGGTGCTGTCGTCATCGATCTGCAGGTCGATCTGCGGGTCGGTCGGCGGGTCGACCGGCTCCGGCGCGACCGGGGGTCGGCCGGCCGGCACCGGGGCTTCGACCGAGGGCGCGGTCACGGCGAACGTCGGGTCGCCGCCGCGCAGTCGCACCTCGACCGAGCCGGGCGCGAGGTCCCGGGTGATCTCGTCGGCGGCCTTCGAGAGGGCGTCGAGCAGGGTGAGTCGGATGGTGGACGCCAGCGGGGCGCTGAGTCGTTCGGCGAGGGCACGGGCGTCGTCGCCACCGGCCTGGGCGGCGACCGCCAGCTCTCGGCGAACGTTGTCAACGTAGGGCGTGAGGTCCATGGCGCAACTATGGCACCAAAGTGGCACCATCGCAACTCCGGGCAGTTAACCTGGGAAAACAGCAGCGGTACGGCCTGGTGGACCGTACCGCTGTGTCACTCTGGCGCCGAGTGGTGCCACGAGGTGCCGTCATGGCCGCCCGGGGAGTCGATAGTTGGTGCCGAGCGCGGCACCACGGTGCGGTTTGTACTGGTCGTAGCCCCGCGGGTCGCACTGCAGGCCACCGTTGATGCAGTGGCTCACCAGCGCGGCGAGGGTCGGTTCGTCCCACGCGTTGAAGAAGTCGTAGTGCCACGAGAACCCGCGGCCGCTCGCGAGTCGGACCTGCGACATGTTCCCGTCGACCGGGAACGCGATCTTGAACTCCAGCATGGGCACCGGCCGCGGGTGACTCGACGGGCAGGCGTTGTTCACCGGGTAGGCCATGTGGCTCTTGTGGTCGGCCGAGTCCAGCTGCGTGCCGTTCCAGCAGCTCGGCGCCTGGAAGCGGACGTTGAGCTGGCTGCCGGCCGGGCAGTTCGCCGGGAAGTCCCAGTTGAAGAAGCTGTTGCCGCACTCCCAACCCTCGACGCGGCCCGGGTGGTCGCGGAACTGCTCGAGGGTGGCCGACGGGCTGCCCACCACGTAGCGCAGGCCGGGCGGGAACGGTCGCACGGTCGTGTAGTCGAGCACGCCCGACTTGTAGTAGATCACCTGGCGCCCCAACGGAATCACCGGTGTCGAGCCGTTGAACATCGACGGGAACCAGTAGGCCGACAGGTCGTCGGGCGTGAGGCACGACGTGGCGCCGAGGCCGGCGCCGCGCAGTGAGTCGAGCGTGGTGTGCGCGTTGGTCGTGGTGTTGCCGGTGAAGGCGTGCTCGTGGGACGCGCCGGGCAGGCCGGGCAGCACGATCGGATCGTCCGGCAGCCGGTGGGTCACCGAGCAGTTCACCTGGAACTCGTGGTGGGTGACCTCGTCCTGGGCCTGGCCGGTGCCGGAGGCGACGGTCAGCAGAGCGGTGACCGCGAGTCCGGTGGCGGCGAGAGCGAGATGTCGTCTCATGGATGGCTCCTTTGGCAGGGAGAGCGCTCTCCAAGAAGCGTATCCAGTGGTGTCAAGGCTGCCCTTGACACAGTGATAGCAAGGCCGTAACACTCGGAAACGCGTGGGAGAGCGTTCTCCCACTACTCCTACCCCTGCTGAGGAGTCGCGATGACGCGCGTTCTCGCGCCCGTGTTCGCCCTGATCACAGCCATGATCGCCACCCTGGTAGCGCCTGTTGTGGCCGCGGCTCCCGCGCCCGCGGCGAGCGTGGTCCGGGTGACCGGCGGACAGGGCAACTGGCAGCTGACGGTCGACGGTTCCCCGTTTCAGGTGAAGGGTCTGACGTGGGGTCCGCCGGTGAGCGAGGCGGCCGCCCGGATGCCCGACCTGCGGGCCATGGGCGTCAACACCGTGCGCACCTGGGGCACCGACGGCTCGTCCCTGCCGCTGCTGGATGCCGCCGCCGCCAACGGAATCCGGGTGATCGCCGGCTTCTGGCTGCAGCCGGGCGGCGGTCCCGGCAGCGGCGGCTGCGTCAACTACGTCACCGACACCACGTACAAGCAGAACATGCGCACCGAGTTCCTGCGGTGGATCGATGTCTACAAAGGACACTCTGGTGTGCTCATGTGGAACGTCGGCAACGAGTCGGTGCTCGGCATGCAGAACTGCTACTCCGGTACGGAGTTGGAGAACCAGCGCGTGGCGTACGTGTCGTTCGTCAACGAGGTGACCCGCGCCATCCACGCGGCCGACCCGAACCACCCGGTCACCTCGACCGACGCGTGGACCGGCGCCTGGCCGTACTACAAGGCGCACGCGCCGGATCTGGACCTCTACGCGGTGAACGCGTACAACGCCGTGTGCCAGGTGCGCAACGACTGGCAGGCCGGCGGATACACGAAGCCCTACATCCTGACCGAAGGCGGCCCGGCCGGCGAGTGGGAGGTGCCGGACGACGTGAACGGCGTGCCCACCGAACCGTCCGATGTGGACAAGCGGGACGGGTACCGGCGCGCGTGGGACTGTCTGACGGGGCACACGGGCGTGGCACTCGGCGGCACGCTGTTCCACTACGGCACCGAGCAGGACTTCGGCGGCGTCTGGTTCAACCTGGTGCCGGGCAACGAGAAGCGCCTGTCGTACTACTCGGTGGCCGCGGCCTTCGGTGGTGCGCCGCCGGCCAACACCCCGCCGGTGATCTCCCGGATGAACCTGAGCCGGACGACCGACGTGCCGGCCGGTGGGACGTTCACCGTCGACGTGGCGGCGTCGGATCCGAACGGGGACCAGATCTCCTACGCGTTCGGGTTGAACAGCAAGTACATCGACAACGCCGGCGCCATCGTGCCGGCCTCGGTCTCCGGTTCCGGCCCGTTCACGGTGACCGCGCCCGATCGCCTGGGCGTGTGGAAGGTGTACGTGTACGCCAGGGACGGCCGGGGCAATGTCGGCATCGAGACCCGCTCGTTCCGGGTGGTGCCACCGGCGCCGCAGGGCGTGAACGTGGCGCTGAACCGGCCGAGCACGGCCTCGTCCCACCAGCAGCAGGGCGACGGTGCGCCGTTCCCGCCCGAGCGGGCGACCGACGGCAACCTGACCTCGCGGTGGGCGAGCGACTGGAGCGATCCACAGTGGATCCAGGTGGATCTCGGTGCGGTGACGACGTTCCAGCAGGTGCAGCTCGTGTGGGAGGGCGCGTACGGCCGGGCCTACGAGATCCAGGTGTCGGACAACGGATCCGACTGGCGCGGCGTGTACTCGACCACCACCGGCAACGGCGGCGTGGACGCCATCGACGTCACGGCGTCCGGGCGATACGTCCGGTTGTACGGCACCCAGCGCGGCACCGGATGGGGCTACTCACTGTTCGAGTTCGGGGTCTATCGACGCTGACCGTGAATCTTGGAGAGCGTTCTCCCGTAGGATCTCCGTCATGGGAGCTGAACGGTCGCCGACGCTCGAGGACGTGGCACGGGTGGCGGGGGTGTCACGGGCGACCGTGTCCCGCGTGGTGAACGGTATCCGCAACGTCGACCAGGACATTCAGGACGCGGTCCGGACGGCCATCGAGAAGATCGGGTACGCGCCGAACCACGCGGCCCGGTCGCTCGTGACCCGCCGGACCGGGTCGATCGCGCTGGTGGTCTCCGGTGCCGGCGGCCACGTGTTCGGCGACCCGTTCTTCGGGCGGGTGGTCGGTGGTGTGGTCGAGTACCTGCGGGAACGCGACATGCACCCGCTGCTCATGCTGGCCGACACCGACGTCTCGCGGGAGAACGTGCTCTCCCACCTGCGCCAGGGTGGCGCGGACGGTGCGCTGCTGGTCTCCACCAGCGCCGACGATCCGCTGCCGGTCATGTGCACCATGGCGAAGGTGCCGGCCGTGCTGTTCGCCCGACCGGCCACGTCGCAGCAGATCAGCTACGTCGACGTGGCCCACCGCGAGGGCGCGCGGCTCGCGACCCGGCACCTGCTGGACCGGGGGTGCAAGCGGCTCGCCACGATCACCGGTCCGCCGAACCTGCCGGCCAGCCAGGAGCGGCTGGCGGGCTTCCGCGACGAGCTGCTGGCCCCCGCGCCGGACGTGGCGGGCAACTTCACGGTCGACAGCGGCGAAGCGGCGATGCGGTGGCTGCTGGACGCGCACCCGGAGGTGGACGGCATCTTCGCGGCGAACGACCTGATGGCGCTGGGTGCGCTGAACGTCCTGCACGCCGCGGGCCGGCGGGTCCCGAAGGACGTGGCGGTGGTCGGCTTCGACGACAGCAGCGCGGCGCTCGCCGGACGCCCCCAACTCACCACCGTGCGTCAGCCGGTGGAGGAGATGGGCGCGAAGATGGCGGAGCTGCTGCTGGCCCACATCCAGAACCCGCGGCGCAAACCGTCCGCCACGATCTTCGACCCGGTCCTGGTTCCGCGCGACTCGGCCTGAACTCCGCCTGACCGCTGTCAGGCGACGAGGGGGAGGCCGAGCAGGAAGAGGCCGACCGTGACGAGGGTGGTGGCGGCGATGGTCCGGAGTCGCCGCGCCGGCATTCGTCTGGCGACGATCGCGCCGATCGCCGTGCCCACCGCCGCCACCAGGCCGAGGACAGTGCCGAGTCCGAAGTGGACCGATCCGGTGGCCGCGTAGCCGAGTACGGCGAACACGACCAGCGGCAGCTGGATGACCTGGCTCGCCGCGACCGCCGCCAGAGGCGCGACGTTCAGCACCAGCAGCACGGGGACCAGCAGTACCGGCCCGCCGGTGCCGGTCAGTGCCGAGCCGAAGCCGACCACCGCGCCGGTGGTCACGGCGGTGCCCGTGGGCAGCAGGGTGCGGTCGCCGCCCGATCGGTTCAGCAACCGGTGGGCGCCTGCGCCCAGCGTGATCGCGCCCAACAGAAGCCAGACGACGGTCGCGGACACCAGACCGTTGGCCAGCGCCCCCAGAGCGGCGCCCGGCGCCGCGCCCAGGGCCAGGCGGCCGACCAGCGGCCACGGCATCGCCCGCCCGCGGGCGTGGGCGAGCGTGCCGACCACCCCGGTGAACAGGAAGCACCAACTGCTGGTGCCGGCGGCCGCGTGGATGTCGAACCCGTGGAGGTGCACGAGTGCGGGCGGCAGCAGCACACCTCCGACACCGATGGTCCCGATGAGCAGCCCGACCGGCAGCGCGAGGAGCAGCACACCGATCATGCGGCGACCGTAGCCGCCCGGACCGCCGCGCCGCCGTATCGCCGGCTACACCCTGGCCAGGAACGTCGCCAGGTTCGTTTCCAGCCGGGCGATCCGCTCCGCCTCGGTCAGGGACTCCTGCAGCCGGCCGCCCGGCTCGGGGGCCTTCTTGCCGCGCACGTACAGCGAGCACGCCAGATCGGCGCACAGGTAGGACCCCACGGAGTTGCCCTGTTGCCCGGACTTTCCCGCCTTCCGCGCGGTCATCAGCGCCACGCCGTTGCCGGAGTGGGTGGTCAGGCAGAGCGAGCACATGTTGCGCCGCCCGCCGGTGGTGCGACGCAACGCCACCCCCACCGGCCGATCGTCCGCACAGGTCACCAGGTAGGCCCGTTCCGGCGCCGCCTGATCCCACCAGCCGAGGAAGTCCAGGTCGTCCCAGGGCCGGGTGGCCAGGTCGCGGGGGACGGACAGACGACGGGTCTCGCCCTTCGTGCAGTTCACGAAGGACTCGCGGATCTCGCGCTCGGTTACCGGCCTCATGACCAGCACGGTAAGCTTCCTAGAGATATTAGGCAAATGGTTAGGAGTCCAAGTGGCGCGTGTGGGACTGACGGCCGAGCGTCTGACGCAGGCGGCGGCCGACCTGGCCGACGAGCGGGGCTTCGAGAACGTGACGGTCTCGGCCGTGGCACGCGTGTTCGGCGTGAAGGACGCAAGCCTGTATTCGCACATCAGGAACCTCCACGACCTGCGGAGCCGGGTCGCCATGCTGGCGCTGGCGGAAATGGCCGACCTTGCGGGCGCCGCCCTGGCCGGCCGTGCCGGCGAGGAGGCCCTGGCCGCCTTCGCCGACGTCTACCGCACCTACGCGAAAGACCATCCCGGCCGGTACGCGGCGGCGCGACACCGGCTGGACCCCAACATCGCGGCCGCGAGCGCCGCGCCCCGGCACGCGCAGCTCATCCGAGCGCTGCTCCGGGGCTACCACCTGTCCGAACCCGACGAGACCGACGCCGTCCGGCTGCTGGGCGCCACCTTCCACGGCTACGTGTCCCTGGAGTTGGCCGGCGCGTTCGCCACCCACCCTCGCGACGTGGACGCCTCGTGGCGCCGGGCGCTCGAAGCCCTGGACAGCGCTCTCCGAAACTGGCCCTCAGAGGATGCTCAGGGCGAGTAGCGCGACGTCGTCGTCGACGCCGAAGCTCGCCAGCAACTCACGGACGGCGGCGATCGCGGCCGGCGCCGTGGTGGGTGCGAGCGCGGAGGCGAACTCGTGCAGCTGTCGCTCGCTGTACCGGGTGCGGCCGTGGGTGCGGGCCTCGATCAGCCCGTCGGTGTAGAGCAGCAGCGTGTCCCCGGGGGACAGCCGAACGGTCGACGTGGCGAAGCGGGCGTTCGCGTAGACCCCGACCAGTCGTCCGCCGGGGGTCTCGACGAACTCGGCCGTTCCGTCGGCGCGGAGCACCAGCGTCGGCGGATGGCCGCCGCCGGCGAGCACCACCGTCCAGCCGTCGCCGTCGGGCACGAGCTGACCCAGGACGACCGTGCAGAAGTGCGGGTTCGCACCGGACTGTTCCGAACGGAGAACGGAGTTGAGGTTCTTCAGCACGGCGACCGGGTCGGGGTCGTACACGACCGCGGCCCGCAGGGTGTACCGGGCGAGCGACGTCACCACCGCGGCCTCGGCGCCCTTGCCGCTCACGTCGCCGAGGAAGAAGCCCCACGTGTCCTCGGCGGTGGGGAACAGGTCGTAGAAGTCGCCGCCCACCTGGTCGGTGGACGCCGGGTGGTAGTGCGCGGCGACCGCCATCCCGGGGACCGCGGGCAGGGCCGGGGGCAGCAACGTGGACTGCAGCGTGGCGGCCAACCGGCGCGCCCGGTCGCGCTCGTCCTCGGCCACCTGCCTGGCACGCAACAACTCCTGCTCGTACGCGCGCCGGTCCCGCGCGTCGAAGATCGTGGTGCGGATCAGCTGCGGCTGCCCGTCGGATCCCTTCTTGACCGTGGACGTCACCAGCACCGGCAACCGGGAACCGGTGGACGCCTTCAGTTCCAGGGCGATCCCGCCGACCTCACCCTGCATGCGCAGCAGCGGTGCGAAGTGCGTCTCGTGGTAGATCCGGCCGCCGACGGTGAGCAGATCGGAGAAGCGCATCTGCCCGACCACCTGGTCGCGCTCGTACCCGAGCCATCCGAGCAGGGTCTGGTTGATCTTGGCGATCGTGCCGTCGAGCATGGTCGACAGGTATCCGCAGGGCGCGTGGTCGTAGAGGTCCTCGGCGCTGTCCTCCAACAGCGCCGAGAACTCATGGCGGTCACACATCATGGCGCGTCGACGAACGCCGTGATCGCCTCGGCCGTGGTCTCCGGCGCGCTCAACTGCGGACAGTGCCCGGTCGCGTCGAGCGTCACCAGCTTGCTGCCCGGAATCCGCTCGTGGGTGTACTGCCCGACCTCACGCGGCGCGATGGCGTCCCGCACACACTCGATCACCAGGGTGGGCACCGTGACGCGCGGCAGGTCGGCGCGGTTGTCGGACAGGAACGTGGCACGGGCGAACACCCGCGCGATCGTCGGATCGGTGCGGCAGAAGCTGTTCGTCAACTCCTCGCCCAGCTCCGGCCGCTCGGGGTTGCCCATGATCACCGGTGCCATGGCGGCCGACCAGCCCAGGTAGTTGGCCTCGAGCGACTCGAGCAGCTCGTCGATGTCGGCGCGGCTGAACCCGCCCCGGTAGTCACCATCCCCCTCGTCATCGTCGATGTAGCGCGGGGACGGGGTGAGCAGGACGAGCTTCGCGAACCTGTCGGGTTCGCGGTTGGCGGCCAGCACGGCGATCATCGCGCTGACCGAGTGACCGACCAGCGTGACGTCCCGCAGGTCCAGCTCACGGCACAACGTCAGCACGTCGTCGGCGTAGCCATCGAGGTCGGCGTAGCGGTCGGCCGTCCAGGCGGACAGGTCCGAGCGCCCACAGCCGGTGTGGTCGAACAGCACCACCCGGTACCGCTCGGCGAGCGCCGGAACCACCAGGCGCCACAGGTTCTGGTCGCACCCGAACCCGTGGGCGAGCAGCACGGTCGGCCCGTCCTCGCACCCGGTGACCACCACGTTGTTCCTGCTGCGAACGTCCACCGGCACAACCTAGTCGAGATACCGCGCCAGCACGTCGGCCTCGGCACGCAGACGCGCCGCCTGATCGGTGCGTCCGAGCCGCTCGTACTCCTCGGCGGCCGTGGTGCGCTCGCGTACCTCGGCCTCCAGGATCGACCGCTCGTCCGACTCCGTGAGGACACGACGTGGCGCCTCGGCAGCGCCGACCCCGATCTTGGCGCCGGCGAAGTGTTCGTCGCCCACTGACGTGTCGATGGGCGCGGCGGGTACGGCCGCGGCGTTCTCGATGGCCGCGATGGCGGACCGGAGCGCGGCGACGGCCACCCGGTCACGAGCCTTGAGCGCCGCCGTCAGGTCGCGGCGAAGAGTGGTACGCATCAGACAACAGTAACAGTATGGCTGTACCATAACCGCATGCCCCGCCCCGTGGATCACGACCAACGCCGCACCCAGATCGCGCGGGCGTTCCAGCGGCTGCTCGCCAAGGAGGGGTTCACGGCCGTCTCCTTCGCGAAGGTGGCCGCCGAGGCCGGCGTCTCGATCGGCCTCATCCAGCACTACTTCCTCGGCAAGGACGTGCTGCTCCGCTTCGCCTACGACGACGCCGTGTCCCGGCTGAGCGCGCGGGTGATGGCACACGTCGAGGACGGTGGCGCGACCGCCGAGGTGCTCCTGAACACCCTGGTCGAACTGCTGCCGTTGGACGAGGAACGCGACGTCGAGTACCGGGTCCGCCAGGGTTTGCAGGCCCAGGCGCTGCACAATCCCGGCCTGGCCGACGTCGCCCGACGGTCCGGCGGTGGCCTGCTCACCTACGTCACCGGTGCCGTCGAGGACGGCCAGGCCCGCGGCGAGGTGGCGTCGGAGGTCGACGCGGAACTGGCCGCCCGCATGATCCTCGCGACCGTGCAGGGGCTGGCCGATCAGGTGGTGCTCTCGGACGAGTTTCCCGCCCGGGAGGTGCTGCGTCAGGCGATCGCGGCCGTGTTCGCTAATGTGACAGTATGACCATATTGCAACTGAGCGACGGCGGCGTCCGCGGCCGCCGGTTCGACACGCACCTCTCCTTCACCGGCATCCCCTACGCCGCGCCCCCGGTCGGTGACCGGCGCTGGCGGGCACCCGCGCCGGTCGAGCCGTGGGAAGGGGTTCGGGACGGGCAGGGGACACCGGCGCCGCAGCTGGCGCTGTCCTTCGCGGCCGTCACCTCGCTCGACGAGGACTGCCTCACCCTGAACGTCACGGTCCCGGCCACCGAACGTGCCGGGCGCCCGGTGGTGGTGTGGCTGCACGGCGGCGGCGGCACGAACGGCTCGGGCGCCGACGTCGACCCGAAGCGGCTGGCCGTCACGGGCGACGTCGTGGTGGTGACACCGAACTTCCGGCTCGGCGTGTTCGCGTGCTTCGGCCACCCGGACCTCGCCGGCGGCGACGAGGATGGCGGCACGTTCGGGCTCCAGGACCAGCAGGCGGCACTGCGCTGGGTGAGCCGGGAGATCGCTCGGTTCGGCGGCGACCCGGGGAACGTGACCCTCGCGGGCGAGTCCTACGGGGCGCTCATGATCGCCGCGCACCTCGTGTCGCCGGGGTCCGCCGGGCTCTTCCACCGCGCCGTGCTGCAGAGCCCGTTCACCGTGCTCGACTCGACACCCGCGAGCATGTTCATCCCCGGGCTGCCTGCCCTGCCACCGAGGTGGATCCCCGAGGCCGAACTGGCCGAACTCGGGGCCGCCATGGGAGATCTGGCCGAGCTGCGGCAGGCGCCGGTGGCCGACCTGCTGCCCGCCTCCGGCCAGTTCATCCGCCCGGCCTTCGGCGGCGCGACGCTGCCCGAGTCACCCGCCACGGCCATCCCGGCCGGCCGCTTCCACCGGGTGCCGCTCCTGCTGGGCAACACCCTCGACGAGGCGCGGTTCTACGCGGAGCTGCTCGGCCCGGTCACGGCCGAGCGGTATCCGACGCTGCTGGCCGAGGCGTTCGGCGCGGCGGCCGCGGCGGTGGCGGCGCGGTATCCGCTCGACCGCTTCCCCACCCCGGCCGACGCCTGGGCGCGGGTGTCGACCGACCGGGCCTGGGCGTGGCCGGCGTGGGAACAGGGGCGGGCCTTCACCGCGCACACGGACACGTGGTTCTTCGAGTTCGCCGACCGGGACGCCCCGGCGTTCGGGCCGCTGCCGGCCGGTGCCGTGCACGGGAGCACGCTGGCGTACTTGTTCGATCTGCCCGGCGGTCCGGAGTTGTCGCCGGCGCAGCGGGAGCTGGCAGACCGGATGATCCGGTACTGGGCGACGTTCGCCGCACACGGAGACCCCGGGTGGCCGCGCCTGGACCACGTGCAGTCCCTCGCCCCCGGTCGGATCGGGCCGACCGACTACGTGGCCGGGCACCAGCTCGACTTCTGGGCGGACCTCACGCGGGGATGACGGCCGCCAGCTTCGCGGGGTTCAGCATCCACAGGATCTGGTCGATGCCGTCGGCCGACGCGGTGACCGTCACCACGGTGAACGGCACGCCGTCGCGTGACAGCAGCGCGGCGTGCTGGCCGTTGACGACCACCCACGCCACGTCCACGTCCGCCAGGAAGGTGCCGGAGTACGCGCGGACGACCTTGGCCACGGTGGCGGCGCCGTGCAGGGGGCGGCGCGCGGCCCGGGCCAGGCCGCCGCTGTCGGAGTAGCTCACCACGTCGGCCGCGAACAGCTGCTCCAAAGTGGACATGTCCCCCGCCTGGGCGGCGGCCACGAACGCGGCCAGCAGCCGCTTCTGCTCCGACGCGGCCGCGGGCGCGCGTCGCCCGTCGGTCAGGTGTTTGCGGGCCCGGCTCACGAGCTTGCGTGCCGCGACCTCGGAGGTCTGCACGATCTCGGCGATCTGGTCGTACGGGTAGTCGAACGCCTCCCGCAGCACGTAGGCCGCGCGTTCGGTGGGCGTGAGCTTCTCGAGCAGGAGCAGCACCGCGAGTTCCAGCGCCGCGCCCCGTTCGGCGCCCAGCTGCGGGTCGGCCGTGGTGTCGACCGGCTCGGGCAGCCACGGCCCGACGTAGGTCTCGCGGCGGGCCCGGGCCGTCTGCGCGGCGTTGATGGCCAGGCGGGTGGTGGCCGTGGCCAGGTAGGCGGCCGGATTGTGCACGGCCTCGCGGTCGGCCGTCTGCCAGCGCAGCCACACGTCCTGCAGCAGGTCCTCGGCGTCGGTGGCGCTGCCGAGCATGCGGTAGGCGATACCGAACAGCCGCGGCCGAACCTCGGCGAAGACGGCGGACGCGTGGTCGAGATCCTGCACGCCTTCCGACATTACTGGTCACAGAACGCGGCGGCGTCTTGTCCTAGCTGTCGGATGAGTTCGGAGAACGTGGAGGGATGAGCATGAAGATCGTCGTCATCGGTGGGAGTGGACTGATCGGGTCGCGGCTGGTGGCCGGCCTGGGCGACCACGAGGCGGTGCCGGCGTCACCGGCCACGGGAGTGAACACGCTGACGGGTGAGGGTCTGAAGGATGTGCTGCACGGCGCGGACGTGGTGGTCGACGTGTCGAACTCGCCGTCGTTCGCCGACGACGACGTGATGGCGTTCTTCCGCACCGCCACCGGCAACCTGGTGGCGGCGGCGAAGGAGACGGGGGTCGGGCACTACGTGGCGCTGTCGGTCGTGGGCGCGGACCGCGTGCCGGCGTCGGGCTACCTTCGGGCGAAGGTGGCGCAGGAGTCCCTGATCGAGGCGTCCGGCCTGCCGTACACGATCGTGCGCGCCACGCAGTTCTTCGAGTTCGCCGGGGGAGTGGCGGACACGTCGATGGTCGACGGCGCGGTGCGCCTACCCGCCGCGGGTGTGCGGCCGATCGCGGCGGACGACGTGGCGGCCGCCGTCGGCCGGGCGGCCGTGCGCGCGCCGCTGGGTGGGACGGTCGAGGTGGCTGGCCCGGAGGTGTTCGGCCTGGACCAGTGGATCCGCACGGTGCTGGCCGCGCGCGCCGACTCCCGCGAGGTGGTCACCGACGCCCAGGCCCCGTACTTCGGCGCGGTGCTGGCGGAGCGGAGCCTGCTGCCCGACCCTGGCGCGCACCTGGCGGAGGTCACCCTGGCCGAGTGGCTGAACCGGTAGTCGGGCCTGGCTCCAGCTCACACGGCGGTGCCCGCCGGGCGGTCGGAGTCGCCGTGCTCCTCGGCCGCCCTGGCGCGGCGCCGGTCCAAAAAGGACATGACCGGGCCGGCCGAGATGCCGTGCACGATCACCGATCCGACGACCACGAGCGCCACCACCCGCCACAGTGCGCCGTCCTCGAGGAAGTTGCCGGACTCCAGCCCGTAGGCCACGTAGAAGATCGACCCCACCCCGCGTACCCCGAAGAACGCGATCACCACGCGCTCCCTCGGCCCGGTCTTGCCGCCGGCGAGCGCGGCCACCCCGGCCAGCGGGCGCACCACCAGCAGGATGACGAGCGCCACCACCACCTCCCGCCAGGTGGTCCCGGCGAGCAGCCCGGTCACCACGGCGCCGCCGAGCAGGAAGATGATCACCACGGTGAGCAGGCGTTCGGTCTGCTCCACGTACTGGTGCAGCACCCGGTGGTAGCCGTGGGACTTCTCGCCCGCGCGGATGGTGCAGGCACAGACGAAGACCGCGACGAAGCCGTAGCCCTCCACCAGCTCGGCCACGCCGTAGGCCAGGAAGGTCGCGGCCAGCGCCACGAACCCCTCGGCGTGCCTGGCCAGGCGGAAGTTCTCCGACGGCGCGGCGAAGAACAGCTTGCGCAGCCCCCACCCCACGCCCACGCCGATCGCGAGGCCGGCGGCCAGGCGCCACACCACGTCGAGGAGCAGCCACTCCGGCAACCAGCCCGAAGGCGCCACGCCCGCCATGCTGATGGCGATCGCCGCGTAGGTGAAGGGGAACGCCAACCCGTCGTTCAGGCCGGCCTCCGACGTCAGCGCGAACCGCGCCTCGTCCTCGTCGGACTCGGGATCCCCGGAATCCTCGGTCGGTTCCGCCACCTGGACCTCGGTCGCCAGCACGGGGTCGGTGGGCGCGAGCGCCGCGGCGAGCAGCACCGCGGCCGCGACACCGAACCCGAGCACCCCCCACCCGAGGAGGATGACCGCCACGATCGTCACGGGCATGGTGATGCCGAGCAGGCGCCAGGTGGTGGCCCACCTCCGCCACCCCACCGGCCGGTTCAGCGCGAGCCCCGCGCCCATCAGCGAGACGATCACGCACAGCTCGGCCAGGTGCAGGACGAGCGAACCGTGCTTGAGTGGATCGGGGTCGGGCAGGTCGATCACCAGGAACGCGAGCGCGCCGACCCCGAGGAACACCATGGGCATGGAGACGGGGGCGCGGCCGAGGATTCTCGGCAACAGAGCGGCCGCGAGCGTCGCCATCCCGGCCGCGACGTAACCGAAGGTCGCTGCTGTCACGGGAAGTAATTACCCGCGCCGGACCTGCGCAAACGGGTAACGTCTCGCAGATGACCACGGTGTTGTGCGTGCCACAGTGGCAGGGCTCGGGTTCGGCCAGGGCCCCGCGGCTCGTCGACGGCGCCCGCCGCAGCGCCGAACTGTGTTCGGCCGACGCCGCCGTCGGAGTCGTCACGGCCCCCACGCTCGCCTCGGCCGGCGAGAAGCGCGACGGGGTCCGCGCGCTCGACGTGCTGGTGGCGAACCTGCGGCTGACCGAGGCGACGCTGGCCGGCATCGACGATTTCGTGATCACCGTGGGCGGCGACTGCGGCGTGGACCTCGCGCCGATCGCCGCCGCCCGCGCCGAGTACGGCCAGGCGCTGACCGTCCTGTGGATCGACGCGCACCCGGACCTGTACACGCCGGCCACGCTGCCGTCCGGTTCCTTCCACGGGATGGTGGTGAGCACGCTGCTGGGTGACGGGCCCGCCGAACTGGTGCCCGCGCAGCCGCTGACCCCGGACCAGGTGATCCTCGTGGGGGTCCGGACGGGCGACCCGGCGGAGTACGAGTACATCGAGCGGGCCGGCATCCGCCACCACGGTGTCGCCGACCTCGACCGCGCGCTCGACGGCCTCACGGGCCCGGTGTACGTCCACATCGACCTGGACGTCCTGGAGCCCGACGAGTTCGGGTCGACGTGTTATCCCGTGGCGGACGGGATTCCGGCACAGCGACTGATCGACCTGGTGTCCCGTGTGGACACCGTGGTGGGCGCGGCCATCACCGAACACGCGCCGGTGGCGGACATCCCCGCCGAGGCCGAGGTGATCAGGCGGTTGGGCGCCGTACTCCGCGGGTGAACGGCTAGCCGCGGTAGCCGGTCCCCGGAACGCGGCGCTCGTACTCGGCACACAGGTGGGTTTCCGGCACCCGTTCGGTCACCGGGACCGACCAGTAGTCGGCCTTCGACCGTACGGCCAGGTACTGGACCTTGGCCTCGCGGTGACAGAGCATGCCGGTCAGACCATGTCCGGCGGTGAGTAGTCGGAGTACAGGCAGGTCACGCAGGACACCAGTTGGACGTTCGCCGGAAACGTCCGCTCGAGCAGCAGCAGGCCATCCTCGAACCACGCGTCGGCCACGGTGTGCGTCGCGCCGTCGACCACCGTGGACAGCGCCAGGTTCCGTTCCGGCCGGGTGCTGCGCAGGTCCAGGGCGAAGCGCACGACGCCCGGCCGGCGATGGCCATCGACCTCGATCTCGCACGGCAGGTCGCCACCCAGCAGGCAGTGGCCAAGGTCGCCGAACGAACTCATCGGCAACCCGGGCGCGGCGGGTTCCAGGCCGTCGAAGTCGATGCCCCGCACCGGGATGCCGCGCACCACCGTGTGGATCTCGTAGGAGCCGTTCGCCTGCTCGATGTGCCACCGGAGTTCGTCCACACCGTGGTCGTCCTCGTAGCTTCCGGGAAACGACAGCGCCGGCATCCTGTCCCTCACCCCGTCCATCATGCCTGCTTCAGCAACTCGTCGGATCGGTGATCGTGCACGGCATCTCGGCGGGCACCGCCGGGTGAGCTACCGGTCGTCACGTGCGCGGCGGTGCACGATCGTCGCGCGGACGGCGGCCGTGATCAGCATGACGCTGGGGAGGAGGATCCAGACGGCGAGGCTGGCCACGCCGGCCACCGCCAGGAAGATCACTATGGCGGCCGTTGCCGAGAGGTCCACGGCCAACTGGCCGCCCGGGGACTTCGCGAGGGTGGTGCCGAGCAGTACGGGGCCAATACCAGACATGACAGGTTTCCTTTCGAGAGAAGGGGATCAGGAGCGGGGTTCCCAGCGGAACCAGCGGGCGATGACGGCGCCGAAGATCACTGTCCACAGCAGAGTGGAGGCCAGGCCGAGCAGCGGGCCGGGTAGTTGCGCGAGGGTGACGCCGGTGTCGAAACCGGCCCAGCCCTTGCCCACCAGGTCTGCCGGGCCCATGACCGGCATGGCCACCCCGGTCACCGCGACCGCCAGTTGCGGCGCGCTGAACATGAACAGCCCGGCCATCGCGAGGGTGAGCACGGGGAACGACGTGACGTGCGTGGCCTCCACACTCTTGCTCAGCGCGGCGGTCGCCATGCCGGCGCCGACCGTGAGCAGCACCCCGAGCACCATGCCGATCGCCACCAGCCACGGGTGCGTGGGCAGCGGGGCGCCGATGGACACGCAGAAGGTGAAGTAGATCAGCACCTGCACGAGTCCCATGACCACCACGGGCGCGGTGATAGCGGCGATCACCCCGGCGTCGGTCAGCTCGGTGGTCCGCAATCGCTTCAGCACCAACGACTGCCGCCGCGCGGTGTACACGGTCATGCTGGTCATGAACACCGACAGCACCATCAGCAGCGCGAACCGGCTGGCCATCATCTCGCCCCACCGGGCGTCGTCGACGTTCCGGTCGCCGAACCACGTCAGTCCACACAGGGCCAGCGGCATCACGAGGGCCGACACGGCGGTGATCTTGCGGCGGAACAGCAACTTCACCTCGAGCAGGCCGAGGCGTGCGGTGGCGGTCATGAGTGACTCCCGATGGTGAGGAAGATGTCGGACAGGGACGCCTGCGTGGCGGACAGGCGGGCGAGCGGGACGGCGCCGTCCTCGGCCCAGCGCAACAACGCCGTCAGATCCCGTTGCAGTTCGCTGGTTTCCAGCGTCAGCACCGCTCCCGACTGCTCCATAGTGGACTGAAGGTTGCCGGTGAACGTGGGCAGCACCAGCTCCAGCGCGGCGAACGGCACCTGGGCGCTGATCCGCGCCGGCCGTGAGCCGAGCACCTCGGCGAGCGTGCCGGCCACCGACACCTCGCCCCGGTGCATGATCGCCACCCGGTCGGCCAGGTGCTCGGCCTCCTCCAGGTAGTGCGTGGTCAGCAGGACGGTGGCGCCGCCGTCGCGCAACGCGGAAACCGTTTTCCACAGCCGTTGCCGCGACTCCGGGTCGAGGCCGGTGGTCGGCTCGTCGAGGATGATCAGCTCGGGCCGGCCGTAGATGGCCAGCGCGAAGTCCAGTCGCCGCTTCTCCCCGCCGGAGAGCTGTTCCACGCGGGTGTCCCGCCGGTGCGACAGCTCCACCCGGTCGAGCAGGTCGTCGATGTCGTCCTCGCGGCTGGAGAGCGCTCTCCACATCCGCAGCGTCTCGACCGTGCTCAGCTCCTCGAGCAGGCCCGCCTGCTGGAGCATCACCCCCATCCGCGGCTTCAGCAGCTGCCGCGCCCGGTACGGGTCGTGCCCGAGTACGCGAATCTCGCCGGCCGCCGGGCGGCGGAACCCCTCGACCAGTTCGAGCGTGGTGGTCTTGCCGGCGCCGTTGGTGCCCAGCAGCGCGAAGATCTCCCCGCGGCGGACGGTCAGGTCCACGCCGTCGACCGCCGCATAGGTGTCGTAGGAGTACCTGAGCTGACTGACTTCGATAGCGATGTCATCGTTCGTGTCGCCGTTCATGAGAAGAACGATCCCGATTTCGCCGGTCCGTCCACAGTCGCCGGTGTCACCGGTGCGGGTGACTGCCGTACGCGCCGGACATGACAGGTGTCATGGGTGGTTACGGTGAGCCGGTGCGCGTACCTCAGCTCTGGCCCGGCCGCGCCGACCGGAGCACCCTGACCAGGCTGCGGCGCTACATCCGGCACAACGTGCTGGCCACGCTCGCCGTGGTGGTGGGTGTGGTGTTGCTCAGCCAGTTCGACGAGCCACCCGGCGCCGTCCGCTCGGCCGTGCTCTTCTGCGGACTGCTCGGCGCCTCGGTCCTCCACTGGAACTGGACCGGCCGTCTGGTGGTGGGGGAACGGCAGCTGATGCCGTGGTGGCAGGCCGCGCTCGTGCTCACCGGAGTGCTGGTGCTCGTGGGAGTCGGGGTGTCGGGTCCCGCCTCGGGGGTGATCTGGTGTCTGCTCGCCGGGCTCGTCGGGCACGACCTGTTGATCGGCCGGTTCCCGACCGCGGGACTGCGGTTCACCGTCCCGTACGCCATCCTCGTCGGGCTGGTGGTGGTCGTGGTGCGGCTGGCAGGCGGCGCCGGCGCGGAGGACTCGTGGCGCAACGCCGGTCTCGCGGCGGCGATCGTGCTGCTCATGCTGTACGCGACCGTGCTCATGGTGCGTCAGTGGCACATCACCGTGGAGTTGGAACACGCCCGGCGGGCGGCCACGGAGTTGGCCACCACGAAGGAACGGCTGCGGCTGGCCGAGGACCTGCACGACATCCTCGGGCACGCGCTGGAGGTCGTGTCGTTGAAGGCGGAGCTGGCGAGCAGGCTGAGCGAGGTCGATCCCGAACGGTCGCGTGCCGAGCTGGCCGAGGTGCAGCGGCTGGCCCGGGGTGCGATGCACGACGTGCGTGCTCTGGTGGCGGGTGACCGTTCGACGGCGTTCGCCATCGAACTCGCCGGGGTCCGCGGGCTGCTCGACTCGGCGGGGATCGAGCTGGAGTTCCGCGGTGACCCGGCCGCACTGGGCGCGGCGGCCAGTGAGCTGCTCGGCCGCGTGCTGCGGGAGGCGGTCACCAACCTGCTGCGCCACGCGCACGCGACCCACGCCCGGGTGTCGCTGGACGTCGTCGACGGCAAGGGGATTCTGGTGGTGCGCAACGACGGCGTGGCGCCGCTGGCCGGAGCGAGTGCCGCCGGCTCGGGACTGCGCGGGCTGGAACGCCGGACGGTCGAGGCCGGCGGGACGTTCTCGGCCGGCGTGGTGGACGGCACCGGCGAGTTCGAGGTGCGGGCCGAGGTTGCCGGGTGATCCGCGTGGTGCTCGCCGACGACGAACAGCTGACGCGCCAGGCGATCGAGGCGCTGCTGAACCTCGAGCCGGACCTGGAGGTGGTGGCCGGGGTGTCCGACGGTGCCGCCGCGCTGGCCGCCGTCGCCACGCACCGGCCGGACGTGCTGGTGGTCGACCACGAGATGCCGGTGCTCGACGGGCTGGCCGTGCTCGAACGGCTGGCCGGCAAACCGGTGCGGTGCGTGATGCTCACCCGGCACGCGCGGCCCGGCGTGCTGCGGCAGGCGCTGTCGTCGGGTGCCAAGGGTTTCCTGGCGAAGTCGGCGCCGGCGTCGTTGCTGGCCGACGTGATCCGCCGTGTCCACAACGGACTGCGCTATGTGGACCCGGACTTCGCGGCCGAGGCGATCGCCGAGGTCGCCTGCCCGCTCACCGAACGCGAACTGGACGTGCTGCGGCTGGTCGACGACACCACCACGGCCACCGAGATCGCGAAGGCCATGCACCTGTCGTCGGGCACCGTGCGGAACTACACGTCGTCGGCCATGACCAAACTCGGCGCCCGCAGCCGGGGCCAGGCCGCCCGGATCGCCCGCGATCAGGGCTGGATCTGACTCTCCAGTTGCTCCACCCGGTCGGCGAGTTCCTTGACCGCTTCGACGAGCGCGCCGACCAGCCCGTGGTAGTCGACCATGAGGACGCCGTCCTTGTCGGCGGAGACGGCCGCCGGGAACGCGGCCTGCACGTCCTGGGCGATGACCCCCATGCCGTGCGTGCCGTGCTTCGGGTCCTTCCACTCCCAGGTGACGCCGTTGAGCGCACGGACGCGCTCGAGGACGGTGCGCTCGTCAGCCATCTCAGATGGGGCGGATGTTCTTCTTGAGGCGACGGTCCGAGAAGCAGGGTGACCCGCAGTGGGCGGCCTCGGCGGCACCGGCGAAGTAGACGACCGTGACCGCGGGGAGCACCCCGGCGGCAGCCATGGTGAGACGGCGAATCCACGTGCGCATGCGAAACCTCCAGATGGTCGGATCGCCGACAGGCAACCACAGCCGACCGCCGGCTGTCACTCGCCGCTGGCACCGGATGTGCGCTCCGTGTGCGCCAGGCTCAGCCGAAGGCCTGCTCCACGGCGCCGCTGGCCACCGACCCGACCAGGACACCACCGACCACACCGCCGACGACGCCGGCCGCACCGGACGCGACCGCCTTCACCGGGTCGGTACCGCTGGCGATCTCCAGACCGACGCCGAGTGCCGCGAGACCGATTCCGATCAGTGGCACCCGGCCCAGGGCCTTGGCGCCGTCCTTCGCCCGCAGCCAGGCGGATGGTTTCGGGCCGGGCGGTTTCGGCACGAGCCTTCTGGCCTTCGGTTTGGGAATGCCTCCTACCAGCGGCTTGGTGAACATGGTGTTCAGCCACTGCGGCTGGCGCGCTTCGAACCGGGAGACGAGGTTGCCCTCCGCGGCGACCCGGAACCGCTCGGCCTCGATGGCGGCGTTGGCGAGCTGGTTCAGCTTGATCGCCTTGCTCTCCGGGGTGCTCGCGTTCTTGTACGCGTTCGCCAAGATGGTGGCCGTCGTGTCGAGTTTTTTGGTCTGGTTGACACGTAGGACGCTGGCCGCCTCGGCGACGCCGGTGGCCGCTCCCACCCCGATCAGCTCGCCGTGGTCCTCCGGGAAGACCTCGCCCGTCAGGCCGGTCGGGATGGTCTCGAGCGGCACCCGAACGGCGTGTCCCGTTCCTGGACGCTGCCGGGGGTCCACTACGGGCACCTCGTCGTCTCCCGACGTGCACCCCACCAGCCCCGCCATCAGGACGGCCACGATCGCCAACACCCGCATCCGGATCTCCTCGTCTCTGTATGCGGTCAGACCGGGTCGACGGCGAAAGGTTGGGTGCCCGACCCCAACCTTTTCGGCGCCGCCGCGGTCTACCGGTCATGCGTTGGGAGAATGCTTCGATGATCTCGGCTGACGACGAGCTGGGTGCGCTGCTGGGTGCTGCGGGCGTTCGCGGCCACGCCCACGGCCGTGGTGCCCACCGTGGGCGTGGTGCGGGTGTCGGCGCCGGTCACCGACGAGTTCACTCACTTTCTGGTCACGGTGTTCGGCACGCTGCGGGAGTCGCTGGTCGGCCAGGCGCGACGCAAGGTGTCGAGCGTGCGGGACGCGGAGGACATCGTGCAGTCGGCGTTCATGCGGGTGTTCGCCCGGCGCCCCGACGTCGACTCACCCGACCGGCTGGGCGGCTACCTCCGCCGGACGGTCGACAACCTGGCGAACGACACGCTGCGGCGCATCATCACCGACCGGGAACGCCAGGACCGCGACAGCGAACCGGCCGAGCTGCACCCGAGTGCCGAGCCGACCATCGAGGACCGGGCGGCACTGCGCGACACCCTGCTGTCGGCGCTGGTGGTCCTGGCCCCGCGCGAACACGAGGCGATCGTGCTGCGTTGGTACGGCGACCACACGTTCGCGCAGGTGGGCGACATCATGGGCCTCGCCGAAGGTTCGGTGAAGAACTACGTGCACCACGGGCTGCGCAAGATCCGCGAGTGCCTGGAGAAGGACACCGCCCTCTGGTAACCCCGCGAGTTCGCGCTTCCCGACCGCGAGTTCGCGCTTCCGGCAGGCAAGTTCGCGGTTCCCGCACGCGAGATCGCGGTTCCGGCCCGCCAGTTCCTAGGTCCTGCACCCGAGTTCGCGGTTGCCGCACCCGAGTTCGCAGTTGCCGTACTCGAGTGGGGTTCCGTCAGGCGAGATCCCGGTTCGGGCACGTAGGTTCGCGATTCGGCACATGATCTCGCGGTCGGGAAGCGCGATTTCGCGGTCGGGAAGCGCGATCTCGTTGTCGGGAAGCGCGATCTCGTTGTCGGGAAGCGCGATCTCGTTGTCGGGAAGCGCGATTTCGCCGGTTGGTTAGGCGTCGATGTACTCCGCTAGGTGTTCGCCCGTCAGGGTGGACTTCTTGGCCACCAGGTCGGCGGGAGTGCCCTCGAAGACGATCTTGCCGCCGTCATGGCCCGCGCCCGGGCCCAGGTCGATGATCCAGTCGGCGTGGGCCATGACGGCCTGGTGGTGCTCGATGACCACCACCGACTTGCCCGACTCCACCAGCCGGTCGAGCAGGCCGAGCAACTGCTCCACGTCAGCCAGGTGCAGGCCGGTGGTGGGCTCGTCGAGGATGTAGATGTCGCCCTTCTCGGCCATCTGTGCCGCCAGCTTGAGCCTTTGGCGCTCACCGCCGGACAGCGTGGTGAGCGGCTGGCCGAGGCTGAGGTAGCCGAGACCGACGTCGGCCAGCCGGTCGAGGATCTTGTAGGCGGCCGGCGTGCTGGCCGGGCCGTCGGGGCCGAAGAACTCCTCGGCCTCAAGCACCGACATGGCGAGCACCTCGGCGATGTTCTGGCCGCCCAGCGTGTGCTCCAGGACGGCCGCCTGGAACTTGCGGCCCTCGCACTCCTCGCAGACGGACTCGACGGTGGCCATGACCCCCAGCTCCGTGAAGATGACGCCCGCGCCGTTGCACGCGGGGCACCCGCCCTCGGAGTTGGCGCTGAACAGCGCCGGCTTCACGCCGTTGGCCTTGGCGAACGCCTTGCGGATCGGCTCGAGCAGGCCCGTGTAGGTGGCCGGGTTGCTCCGCCGCGAGCCGCGGATGGCGGCCTGGTCGATCACCACCACGCCCTCGCGGCCGGCGACCGAGCCGTGGATCAGTGAGCTCTTGCCGGAGCCGGCGACACCCGTGACCACGCACAGCACGCCGAGCGGGATGTCGACGTTGACGTTGCGGAGGTTGTGGGTGGACGCGCCACGGACCTCCATGGCGCCGGTCGACTCGCGGACCTCGGGCTTCAGCGCCGCCCGGTCGTCGAAGTGGCGGCCGGTGACCGTCTTGCTCTTGCGCAGCCCGGCGACGTCGCCCTCGAAACAGATGGTGCCGCCGCCCGTGCCGGCGCCGGGGCCGAGGTCGACCACGTGGTCGGCGATCACGATGGTCTCGGGCTTGTGCTCGACCACGAGCACCGTGTTGCCCTTGTCGCGCAGGCGAAGCAGCAGGTTGTTCATGCGCTGGATGTCGTGGGGGTGCAGGCCGATGGTCGGCTCGTCGAACACGTAGGTGACGTCGGTGAGCGAGGACCCGAGGTGGCGGATCATCCTGGTGCGCTGGGATTCCCCGCCGGACAGCGTGCCCGAGGGCCGGTCGAGCGAAAGGTAGCCCAGACCGATCTCGGCGAACGAGTCGAGCAGGTGCTGCAGGCCGGTGAGCAGCGGCGCCACCGACGGTTCCTTGACCGTGCGGAGCCAGTCGCCGAGGTCGCTGATCTGCATGGCGCAGACCTCGGCGATGTTCTTGCCCTTGATCTTGGACGACCGGGCTTCCTTGGACAGCCGGGTGCCGTCGCAGTCGGGGCAGGTGGTGAACGTGACCGCCCGCTCCACGAAGGCCCGGATGTGGGGCTGCATGGACTCGACGTCCTTGGACAGGTACGACTTCTGGATCTGGGGGATCAGGCCGAGGTAGGTGAGGTTGATGCCCTCGATCTTGACCTTCGTGGCCTCCTTGTGGAGGAGGTCGTTCAGTTCCTTCTTCGTGTACTTCTTGATCGGCTTGTCGGGGTCGAACCAGCCGCAACCGCGGAAGATCCGGCCGTACCAGCCCTCCATGCTGTAGCCGGGGATGGTGAGCGCGCCCTCGTTGAGTGACTTGTTCTCGTCGAACAACGCGGTCAGGTCGATGTCGTTGACCGAGCCCATGCCCTCGCAGCGCGGACACATGCCGCCCTGGTAGACCTGCTTGCGGACGGTGTGGCGCTCACCCTTGCCCTTGTCGACCGTCATGGTGCCGCTGGCCACGCGGGTGGGCACGTTGAACGAGTAGGCCTGGGGCGACCCGATGTTCGGCTTGGCGACGCGGCTGAACAGGATCCGCAGCATGGCGTTGGCGTCGGTGGCCGTGCCGACCGTGGAGCGGGGGTTGGCGCCCATCCGCTCCTGGTCGACGATGATCGCGGTGGTCAGCCCGTCGAGCAGGTCGACCTCGGGCCGCGCGAGCGTGGGCATGAAGCCCTGCACGAAGGCGCTGTAGGTCTCGTTGATCATGCGCTGCGACTCGGCGGCGATCGTGCTGAACACGAGTGAACTCTTGCCGGAGCCGGAGACGCCCGTGAACACCGTCAGCCTGCGCTTCGGGATCTCGACCGTGACGTCCTTGAGGTTGTTCACGCGCGCGCCGTGCACCCGGATGAGGTCGTGGGTGTCGGCGACGTGTGGTGCCTTCTTGGTGGCCATGCTGTCTCGGATCTCCGTGCTGCTGCTCAGGGGATTTCCTGGATGCGGATGAGGTTGCCGGAGGGGTCGCGCACCGCGCAGTCGCGCAGGCCGTAGGGCTGGTCGGCCGGCTCCTGGACGACCTCCGCGTCCTCCTGGACCCGCTCGAACGTGGCGTCGACGTCGTTGGTGGCCAGCACCAGACCCGCGAAGGTGCCCTTGGCCATCATCTCGGAGATGGTGCGCCGCTCGTCGTCGGTGATGCCGGGGTCGGCGGCCGGCGGATGCAGGACGATGTTGACCTTGGGCTGGCCGGGGGGACCCACGGTGATCCACCGCATCCCGTCGTAGCCGACGTCGTTGCGGACTTCGAAGCCGAGGACGTCGCGGTAGAAGGCCAGCGCGACGTCGGGGTCGTCGTGGGGCAGGAACGTGGCGTGAATGCTGAGATCCATGGCGGTCACCCTAGATCCGGCCCACCGGCCGTGCTTCTCGATTCCTGATCGGTCTGGTGACCTGTTTGGCCACGCACGGCACCATCCCCGCGGTGGCGCCCGTGGCCTCGCGGCGGTAGGTGCTGGGCGGGACGCCCACCAGCTCGGTGAACCGGGTGCTGAACGTGCCGAGCGACGAGCAGCCGACGGCGAAACAGACCTCCGTGACGCTGAGATCCCCCCGGCGCAGCAACGTCATGGCCCGCTCGATGCGCCGCGTCATGAGGTACCCGTAGGGCGATTCCCCGTAGGCGAGCTTGAACTGCCGGCTGAGGTGCCCGGCCGACATGTGCGCGTCGCGAGCGAGGGCCTGGACGTCGAGCGGCTGCGCGTGCTCCCGGTCGATCCGGTCGCGGACGCGACGCAGCCGAGCGAGGTCACGCAGGCGGTCCGCGGCGGGTGTGGTCACGGGCGAAATCGTGCCACACGGCACCGACAATTTTGACGATTCCCTGGTCAGGGGTCAGGACGGCTCGATGCGGAGCACGCAGAACTCGTTGTCCTCGGGGTCGGCGAGCACGACGAAGTTCTCCGTGCCCGTCTGTCCGATGTCGACCCGCCGGGCGCCGAGCCCGATCAGCCGCTCGACCTCGGCCTCGACGTCACCATCGACCGGCCGCAGATCGGGGTGGAAGCGGTTCTTGCCGTTCTTCGGCCTGCCGGTGTTCTGCAGCCACAGGGGCGTGGCGCCGGCCGGTGCGTCCTTCGGCGGATAGAGCTTGGCCGAGCCGTCCTCACCCCGCTTCACCTCCTCGAAGCCCAGGGCCTTCGACCAGAAGTCCGCCATCAGGTCGGGGTCCTGGACGTCCAGGGTCCACTGCGCGAATCGGGCCACCATCGTTCCTCCTGTGTGCTGGGCTGCCAGTGCTACCCGACGGAGATCGACTTGAAACTCGGGCGCCGCGGCACGGTGAGCGCCACGAGGACGGCGGCCACCAGGAGCGCGCCGCAGAGCGTGAGGCCGAGTGCGTAGCCGTCGTCGAGGGACTCGGGTGTGACGGTCGGACCGGTGCGCTGGTGGGCGGCCGTGCCGAGGACGGCCAGCCCGATGGACGCGCCGATCTGGCGGGTGCTGTTGAGCAGTCCGGCGGCCGTGCCGGTCTCGCGGGTCGCGACGCCGGTGGTGGCCGTGGCGACGAGCGGCCCGAGGCACAGCCCGAAGCCGATGCCCAGGACGATCTCCGGCCCCAGGATGTCGGCCACGAACGTGCCGTCCGCGCTGATCAGGCCGAACCAGGCGAAGCCGGCGGCCGTCAGGAGTCCGCCGGCCACCAGCAGCGGCCGGGGCGCGAACCGGTAGCCGAGCTTGACGGCGAGCACCGACCCGACGACCACGCCGAGCGCCATCGCCGCACCCACCAGGAGGTTGACGAGGTTCGCGCCGGCGACCGCGCGGTTGGCGAACAGCCCGAGCCGGATCAGGGGATCGCGGGCGGTGGTCCGCTCGACGTGCGCGAACGCCGCCAGCAGTGCGACGGCGGCGGCCAGCGTGCCCAGCGTGACCGGTGACGTCCACGCGTACCGGTCGGTGCGGACGACGCCGAACACCAGCAGCGTCATGCCGGCTGTGGCCAGAACCGCACCGAGGACGTCCGGCCGGCCGGTGGACGCCGAGCGCGCCACCCGCGGCGTTCATGGCGCTCCAGACACCGAACGCCCGCACGCGGGCCCTTCCACCAGGGAACGTCGAGGCGAGCAGCGCCGGCGCGGCCGGTGCCAGCGCGGCGGCCCCGACGCCCTGCGCGGCGCGGGCGGCGATCAGCTGGCCGGGGTCCTGGGCGAACCCGCCGACCAGGGAGGCGAGACCGAACAGGCCCAGCCCGGCGAGGAGGACGCGTTTGCGGCCGTAGCGGTCGGCCGCCTTGCCACCCAGGAGGAGCAGCCCGCCGAAGGTGAGCGCGTAGGCGTGGATCACGACCGGCGAGATCCTGGTCCGCGCGCGCACCGCCCGCCGCGGCGTGATCCCCGTCGACCCCGACTCGGCGTTCCACAACCTCGACCCGGCCCGGATGCCGGGCCTGGCGGCCGTCGCCTCGCGGTGGGGTGAGGTGGCCCAGCGGGACCACTACGCGCAGGGGCTGAACGCTATGGTGGACGGACTACTGGCGAGGAGTAGGACATGACGGCGGTGCAGCGGTACCTGACGCTCGCGGACCGCGGGTACCAGGACGATGCGGTCTACGAGGAACTGGTCGCCCTGTTCGCGGCCGACGCGGTGGTCGACATCGACGGCACCCCGGTGCGCGGCACCGCCGAGATCCGCGCCCTGTACCGCAGGTTCTTCGACGAGGGCAGCGAAAGCTCGCACTACTGGCACACGGAGATCCTCGCGGACGGCACCCACAAGACCGTGTGGGTCGAGAGTGGACGCCTGGCCGACGGCCGCCTCACGTCGGTGGCGGGCATCGAGTACGCCACGCTGGACTCCGACGGCCTGATCTCCTCCCTGCGCAACGAACCCATCCAGGAGTTCCACTCCGAACCGCCCCGGTGACGGACGCGCGACATCCGCCACCGGCCCCCCGGGTCAGACGGACGTGGTGCGCCGGGCCGCGCGGCCCAGGTACGCGATCAGGCGGGTCTGCTCGTCGGCGTCGGCCGGCGGTTCCACTTCCGGACCGAAGAACTCGGGCCGGCGCACGACGTTCGCCCGGGCCCACGCGAAGGACATGGTCACCAGGGCGGGGTCGAGCCGGACGTCCAGGTCCAGGGCGGACGCGATGTCCCACGTGTGGGTGACGAGGTCGACGGTCAGCACGGTGACCATGGCCGACAGCGGAACCTCGCCGATCCCGGTGACCGGCGTGATCCTGGCCAACGCCTCCTCCGACAGCGCCGGCATCCTGGCCGCCCGCCAGGCGGACAGGGGGTCGTCGCCGGCCACCACGCCCGGCGCCGCGGATCCCGGGGCGCCCCGCCGGTCGTCGAACCGCTCTCCGGTCGTCAACGCCCGCAGCATGTGCTGTCCCCAGGTCACGTGCCCGGCGACGTCGCGCACCGTCCACTCCGTACACGCCGACGGGCTGTCCCAGCGGTCGTCCGGCACCGCGGCCAGTACCGCCTCCAGTCCGTCCTGCGCGCGTTCGAACTGTGTCATGGTCGTGTCCCTTCCCTGATGAGCTACCCGTGCCAAGGACGATCGGGACGGCGCCAACTCGACCGGGATCCGGTAGGAAATGGGTGTCGAGTTCGGGCGGCGCCGTTCGTCCTTGTTCTCGGCCGAGGAATTCCGGGAGGACATGTGAAGTACCTGTTGCTGATCTACAACTGCGGGCGGCCGGAGCCGACCGATCCAGGGTTCGCCGAGGCCCTGGCCAGGGTGAACGCGTTCGCCGACGAGTGCCGACGGCGCGGGGTGTTCGTGGCCGGCGACGCGCTGGAGGGGGAGCACACCGCCACGACCCTGAGCGTCCGCGACGGCCGGACCCTGGTCTCCGACGGCCCGTTCGTGGAGACCCACGAGCACCTGGGCGGCTACTACGTCCTGGACTGTCAGGATCTGGACGAGGCAATGGAGATCGCCGCCCTGTGTCCGATGGCCGAGGTGGGCTCGATCGAGATCCGTCCGCTCGTGCGGGTCCCTGGTCTCGACCACTCGGTCGAGATCTCGGTGGCCCCCGCTGTCTGACCCCACGACCGCGGTGGAGCTGGTCTACCGCGAGCACCGGGCCCGGATGCTCGCCGCGCTCGTCCGCGCCTTCGACGACTTCGAACTCGCCGAGGACGCCCTGCAGGACGCGTGCGCGATGGCGCTGCGCCGTTGGTCGGACGCCGTGCCGGCCGACCCGGTCGCGTGGCTGCTCACCGTCGCCAGGAACCAGGCGATCGACCGCCTGCGCCGGGCACAGGTCGGCCGGGTGAAACAGGAGCGGGCGGCCACCACCGCACAGGACGAGTCCATGATCGATGAGAACCGCCTGGTCAGCATCGGTGACGAGCGGCTGAGCCTGATCTTCACCTGCTGCCACCCCGCGCTGGCGCAGGAGTCGCGGGTCGCGCTGACGCTCAACGCGGTCGTGGGACTGACGGCCGGCCAGATCGCCCGCGTGCTCCTCGTGGCGGAACCCGCGCTGGCGCAGCGGCTCGTGCGGGCGAAGCGCAAGATCCGCGACGCGGGCATCTCCCTGACCGTGCCGGCCGACCATCTCCTGCCCGAACGGCTGTCCGGCGTGCTGGCCGTCGTCTACCTGATCTTCACCCGGGGATACACGGCCAGCGCCGAACAGTTGCGCGCGGAGGCGATCCGGCTCGGCAAGCTCGTGGCCACCCTCATGCCGGACGAACCGGAGGCACTCGCGCTGGTCGCGTTGCTCCTGCTGCACGACGCGCGTGCCGCCGCCCGGCACTCGCCCTCCGGCGACGTGGTGCTGCTCGAGGACCAGGACCGGACACGGTGGAACGGCGCGGAGATCGCGGAGGCGGTCGGCCTGCTCGACCGGACGCTCCGTTTCGCCGGGACCGGGCCGTATCGGGTGCAGGCCGCGATCGCCGTCTTACACGCTCATGGCACCGTCGGCGGGCGAGACGGACTGGCCGCGGATCGTGGCGCTGTACGCCGAACTCCAGCTGCTGGCGCCCTCTCCCGTGGTGGCGCTCAACCACGGGGTCGCGGTCGCCATGGCCGACGGGCCGGCCGCCGGCCTCGCGCTCATCGACCCCATCGCCGGGCTCGACCGCTATCACCTCTTCCACGCGGCACGCGCGGACCTGTTGCGTCGCCTCGACCGCACCGCCGAGGCCGCCGCCGCGTACCGGCGGGCCCACGAACTCGCCGACGACCCCGCGGACCGCCGCTTCCTCGCCGGCCGCCTACACATTCTCCGGAGTCCTCGATGAGACTGTCCATTCTCGACAACGGGCATCGGTTGCGTGCCCGCCTGTTCCTCAGGGTGACCGGCCCGGACGCGCCCGACGTGCCCCGAACTCTGCTGTACCGCCCGGACTTCTTCGCCCGCCCGCTGCTGGCGATCGCCGTGCCGGCCATGCGCGGACCGTCGTACTGGACGGCCGGGGAACGCGAGTACCTGGCCATGCGCACCGCGCAGCTGCACCAGTGCCCGTTCTGCGTCGACTCCCACGCCGAGCTGACCCGCATCGCCGGCAACGGCGAGATCACCCCCGACGACCCCGACTCGGCCCGAACCGAACTCCGTGCGGTGCGGGAGTTTCTCGACACCACGCAGGATCGCGTGGACTTCGGTCTGGTGGCCGACCTGCCGGGGTCGGCCGTGCGGGAGGCACTGCACGTCGACCTCGTGTGGAACGTCGTCAACCGGCTCGCCAACGCGTTCGGTTTCCGGCTGCGCGGCGATCAGCTCCACAGCGGAACCCGTGCGCTGCACCGGTTCGGCTACAGGTTCCCAGGTTTTCTGTTGGCCGGCGGGGACACCAGCGACCACGGCGGACCGGTGGAGAACCTGCGGCACGCGGTGTTCGACGCGCCCGCGACCACCTCTCCCGAGGTCCGTCGAGCGGCGGCGACGGGGGATGCGCTCGAGGAGCCCTGGGCGTCCTACACGGCGCTGGTGCGCGACGCGTCGTACCGGATCACCGACGCTGATTCACTCGCCTGGGACACTCGGAGGACGAGATCTTCGAGATGACGATCGCCGCCGCCGTCGGTGCCGCGCTCCGGAGCTTCGACGCCGGCAACCGGTAGGTGTTGCCAGCACTTGGCTACTGCGCCGTTGTCGCGTGCGCCCTTGTGGACATAGCTTGGGGTTCATGGGCGGACACGGACACGGACATGGGCACGGACACGGGCTTGTCGATGACGCGCTGGAGGCGGACCGGCGGGGTATGCGCGCGTTGTGGGTGTCGTTCGCGGTGCTGATGGTGACGGCTCTCGCGCAGGCGGTGGTGGTCGCGGTCAGCGGCTCGGTGGCGTTGCTGGGCGACACGCTGCACAACGTGACCGATGCCCTGACGGCCGTGCCGCTGGCCATCGCGTTCGTGCTGGGCAGGCGGGCGGCCACGCGGCGGTTCACCTATGGTCTGGCGCGGTCGGAGGACTTGGCGGGGTTGCTCATCCTGCTGGCGATCGCGGCGTCGGCCGGGCTCGCCGGGTGGCAGGCGATCAGCAGGTTGGCCGAGCCGAGGGAACTGCGGCAGCTGGGATGGGTGGCGGCCGCCGGGGTCGTAGGGTTCGTGGGGAACGAACTGGTGGCGCGCTACCGGATCACGGTCGGCCGGCGGATCGGGTCGGCCGCACTGGTGGCCGACGGCCTGCACGCGCGGACCGACGGGTTCACGAGCCTCGCGGTGGTGGCCGCGGCGGGCGGCGCAGCATTGGGATGGCAGTGGGCCGACCCGGCGGTGGGACTGGTGATCACGGTCGCGATCGTCTGGGTCCTGTGGGGCGCCGCGCGGGAGGTGCTCGGACGACTGGTGGACGCGGTCGACCCGGCGCTCGTGGACCAGGTGGAGCGGGTGCTGGGGGAGACCGCCGGGATCAGCGCGGTCGCGCAGGTCCGGTTGCGGTGGATCGGGCACAGTCTGGTGGCGGAGGCGGACATCGACGTCGACTCCGGTCTCAGTCTGGTCGCCGCACACCGCATCGCCCATGACGCCGAGCACCGGTTGATCCACGTGGTGCCGAGACTGCGCCGCGCGACTCTTCATGTGCAGCCGGCTGGTGCCGCTGGTGCGGAGGCGCACTCGGTGCTGGCGCATCATCGTTAGGGGTTCTCTTGGCTGAGGGCTCGGGTCTTTGCTGGGGCGATCGTGCCGCGTCTTTCGCTGAGGGCTTGTGTGCGGTGGTGCCGGGGCGTGCGGGCCGGAGGCGTCGTGAGGCCGGGTGTTGCCGAGTCGGTGCCCGGGTGGGTGGGTGATGCCGGGGTTCTTGGCGGCGAGCGTGCGCTGGGGGATGGCTGGGCGGTCGCCGCGTTTTGCCGAGGGTCTGTGGGTGGTGGTGCGGGGGTTCTTGGGGCATGGGGACGGTCGTGCGTTTCGATGATTGTGTGGCTCGGGTTGCGGCTCCTGCGGGAGGGTGGATGCGGGGATCTTGGGGCTTGCGGGCACGGTTGTGCGTTTCCCCGATTTCAGGGTCGAAGCTCGCCATGAACCGTTGCAGTGGCTCGCCGCACCCACGCACACAAAGCCCAAGAGCCGGCGAGACACTGCCCCGATCCCAACCCCGTGCACAGCCACCGAAGAACGCGATCGTGCCCGTGCAACCAACCAGACTAGGGCCGGGCAACCTCGATGCCGACCCTTCCGCCGATCCGCAAACCCATGGTACGAGTGGGTTCCACGGCAAAACCGGCACCCGCGATCAGTTGGGACACGGCACCGCCCACGTTGTCGCGCATGCGGTCGGAGCCGAAGTCGTGGGGCACCACCGCGTCCGCCAGGATCAGCATGCCGTCCGGGCGCAGGACGCGGCGCACCTCGGCCAGTAGCGCGACCTTCGACGGGCCGTCCAGATGGTGCAGCATGAGACTGGAGAACACCCGGTCGAACGACGCGTCGGGATATGGCAAGTCCTGGGCGAAGCCACGGTCCCACTGCACAGTCATGCCGGCCCGCCGTGCCTTGCGGCCGGCCCGCCGCAGCGACTGATGGTCCGGGTCCAGGCCCACCAGAGAAACCTCCGGGTGCAGTTTGCCCGTCGATCGCAGCAGGTTGCCCGTGCAGCATCCGACGTCCAGCACCCGGTGGCCGTCCCGCAGTCCGGCCAGCGTGATCATCTCGCGGTGGATGGGCCGCAGCCCGAACACGTGATGCACCACGTCGTAGAGCGGCATGAGGAACTGCTTGCCGAGACCCGGGATGTACTCCCGCTGAGACGTTGTTTCGGTCATGTGACCAGTCTGCCGGAGCCTGGGCCTGGGGACTTGCGCTCATCCGTGGCATTGATGGGACTATCTTACGATGCGGACCGTGCGCAGAGCGCCGGCCAACGACCGGCCGGCCACCTACTCGATGGCGCTCATGCCCGGCGAGTTGCCGGTGTCGACCTGGCGGCTGGAACACGAACCCGTCGGATCGTTCGAGGAGCACGCACACGACTTCCCCGGCCTCGCGTACTTCGAGACCAGCGGCGGCCTGCTGCGCACCGGCCGGCAGACCTGGCAGATCCAGGCGGGCGACCTGTTCGTGATCGCGCCGGGCGACGTGATGGGCAGCTTCGACGCCGCCGATCTTGCCGGCACCGACGGGTGGGGCGTGTTCTTCACCGCCGACGCGCTCGGGCCGGACGTTCCCGGCGCGCACCTGGCCTGGCGCACCCACCCGCTGCTGTTCCCGTTCGTGCGTGGCGGGGCGATCGGCGCGCTGCGACTGCGGGTCCCCGAACCCGAGCGGGCCGACTGGGTCGCCCGCCTCCGAGCCTTGCACGACGAACTGGGAAGGCGTCGCGACGGTTACCGGGAGGCCGCGCTCGCGCATCTCGTGCTCATGCTGGTGGGGGTGTCTCGGCTGGCCGCTGACGTGGTGGGCGACCTGCGTGAGAACCGCGAACCGCTGCTGGCCGAGGTGTTCGACGTCATCGAGCGCCGCTACCCGGAGGCGCTGTCGCTGCGGGACGTGGCCGCCGCCGTGCGCATCTCCCCGGGACACCTCACGTCGACCGTCCGTCGGCAGACCGGTCGCACGGTGCAGCAGTGGATCACCGAGCGCCGCATGGTCCAGGCCCGGCGCCTGCTCGCCGCCACAGACCTGCCGGTCGGCGAGGTGGCCCGACGCGTGGGTTTCCCGGACGCCGGGTACTTCGCCCGGACCTTCGGCAAGGTCAACGGGATGAGTCCGCTCAGATGGCGCCTAGGAACGAACCGGTGACGGCGACCGCGGCCGACGAGCTGGAGCCCTCGAGCACGAGCGTGGCGAACGCGAGGTCGTCGCGGTAGCCGGCGAACCAGCCGTGGGCTGCGGTGCCGTCGCCGATCTGCGCGGTACCGGTTTTGCCGTGGACTTTGCCGTACCGGGAGAGCGCAGTGCCCGTGCCGGAGGTGACGACCTCGCGCATCATCGTGCGCAGCGCGCGGATGGTCGCGGACGACGGCGCCTCGTAGCCCGCGTTGACCCTGGTCTCGAGTTCGCGCCACAACCGGGGCGTGACCGCGCGGCCGCCCGCCACGGTCGCGGCCATCAGCGCCACCCCGAAACAGCTGGCCTGGACCCGGCCCTGCCCGATGCTGTTCTCCACCTGCTCGGTGGTGCTCGTGGCCGCCGGCACCCCGCCGGCCTCCGTGACGAGGCCGGGAATCTCGAAGTCGGCGCCCAGGCCGAGTTGGGTGGCGGCGTCGGGGAGCGCGTTCGGCGGCAGGGGAGCGGCCGTCGCGGCGAAGGTGGTGTTGCAGGACCGCGCGAACGCCGTGCGCAGCGTCACGTCGCCGAGTGCGAAGTCGTCGTTGCGCACGGTCCGCTGGCCGACGGTCACCGAGCCGGGACACGGCAGCACGGTGCCGATGTCGGCCGCTCCCGCCTGGAGGATGGCCGCCGCGGTGGCGATCTTGAACGTGGAGCCGGGCGGGTAGAGCCCGTTCAGCGCGATGGGCGCGTTCCCGGCGGCGGCGTTCTGGGCCACGGCCAGCAGATCGCCGGTCGACGGCTGGATGGCCACCATCATGGTGGGGAGTTCCTGGGTGTTCACGGCCGCCTGCGCCGCCTGCTGCACCGGCCGGCTGAGCGTGGCGGTGAGCGCCGCGGCCGGCCCGCCGTGCACGACCTCGACCTCGGTGCCCGCCGCGTCGATCAGGACGACCGACCACCCGTCGGCGTCCGTCGGTCCACTCGCGACGGTGCCGAGGGCGGGCAGCAGCAACGGCGCGACCGCGGGATCCGTTGCCGTGGGCCCGTTCTCGGCCCAGGCGAGCAGCGGCGCGCCGTCCCGGTCGAGCACGGCCGGCGCCCCGGTGCGGTCGCGCTGCGCCAGGCTGAGCCCGGCGGACAGGCGCGGATGCACGAGGGCGGGCGTCCACCGCACCCGCCACTGGTTGTCCGTCTGGACGAGTCCCAGCGTGGACTCGTACGTCCAGCTGCGCCCGGCGGCCAACGTCCAGGTGAGCGTGAACCGCTGGTCGGCGCCGGCAGCCGGCTCCAGGAGTTCGGCATTCACCGACGCCGGCACCAGCGTGCGCCACACCTCCGTGAGCGTCGCGGTGGCGCCGGCCGGGTCGTCGGTCAGCGCCGCCGCCGCGCCGGCCCGTCCGGAGGTGAACTCCGTGAGGAACTGGTTGGTCAGCTCGGTCGCTGTCAGGACGACCGGTGACTCGGCCGCCGCCGGCGTGGTCGGCTCGTCGGACGGCATCAGCTGCATCACGCCGAGCGCGGTGATGACCACCACCAGCAGCAGGCCGGCCACGAAGATCAGCCGCTTTCTCCGCACAGGTCCCCCAGAAAAGCCGTCCCCCGACCTGGCTGACCTCACCGTAGCGGCCCTGGGTCACGACTCAGGCACGGTGCGCGTCCAGCCCGGTCCGGCCCTCCGCGATCCCGTGGCGCAGCACCATGTCCTCGCCGTAGTCGCCCTCGTTCTGGTGGCGGTAGGGGATCGGCGCGGTCGTCTCGGCCGTGGCGAGCCGGCCGCGCAGGTCGTCGGCCGCCTGCCGGTACTGCTCGTCGGACACGCGGTTGGCGCCGTACAGGGCGACCGGCGGGAGCGGCGCCATGCCCGTGTACCAGAAAGTGCCGTGCAGTAACGGGAACAGCAGGTCCTCGAGCGCACCGTCGATGCCGCGCGGCTGGTAGGACACCTCGGGCCCGCCGACCGTCACCACGGCGAGCGCGCGCTTGCCGGCCAGGCCGCCGGTGCCGTAGCGCAGGGTGCGGCCGGGGCGCGCCGGGTCGGGCAGGCCGTAGGCGTAGCCGCGGATGAGGACCCGGTCGACCCAGCCCTTGAGGATGGCGGGCATCCCGAACCACCACAGCGGGAACTGCAGCACCACCAGGTCCGCGCGGTCCAGTTTCGCCTGCTCGGCGACGATGTCCTGGCTGAGCCGGCCCTCGGCCAGCGCCAGGCCGGACTCGGTGCCGACGTGCAGACGCTCGGGTCCCGTCCCGTAGTCGTCGCGGTCGACGACGGGATTCCACTTCATGGCGTACAGGTCGGACACCTCGACCGTGTGTCCCGCCTCGGTCAGCGCGTCCACCCCCTCGCGGTGCAGTGCGGCGGTCAGCGATCGGTGGTCCGGATGGGCGAGTACCCACAACACGTTCATGACCTCCACGATGGCGCGCTCGGACCGGCGCTGCCGCTGGCTCGAAGACAACATGTGCGAAAATCGAGCCATGACTCATCGCGTGGTCGTCCTCGTCCGTCCTGGGGTGCTGCCGCTGGAACTCGGGCTGGTGCACCAGGTGTTCCGCGCGGCGGGCGGCCGTTACGACGTGGTGACCTGCGCGGTGGAGCCGGGGCTCGTGCCCACCGGCGCGGACTTCGCGGTGCTGGTGGAGCACGGTCCCCAGGCGTTGGCCACCGCGGACACCGTCGTCGTCCCGGCCTCGAACTCGACCGCCGACGAGGGGCTGACCGCGCCGCTCACCGGCCCGCTGGCCGACGCACTCGCCCTGGTCCGGCCCGGCACGCGGATCGCGTCGATCTGCACGGGCGCGTTCGTGCTCGCCGCCGCCGGTCTGCTCGACGGGTGTTTCGCGACCACGCACTGGAACTCGGCGACGGCGTTCCAGCGGGCGTTCCCCGAGGTGCCGCTCGACCCGGGTGTGCTCTACACCGACAACGGCCAGGTGCTGACCTCGGCCGGAGAAGCGGCGGGCATCGACCTGTGCCTGCACCTGATCCGGCGCGACCACGGCGCCGCGGTGGCCGCCGAGGTCGCCCGCAAGATCGTGGTCCCGCCGCACCGCGAGGGTGGCCAGGCGCAGTTCATCGAGCGCCCGGTCCTGGACGTGACCGAGTCCTCGACCGCGGCCGTGCGGTCGTGGATCCTCGCGAACCTCGACCAGCAGGTGGACCTCGCCGACCTCGCCCGCCGCGCGGCCATGAGCAAGCGCACCTTCACCCGCCGGTTCCGCGACGAGGTGGGGCTCTCGCCGCTGCAGTGGCTCAACCAGCAGCGGCTCGACCGCGCCCGCCACCTGCTGGAGACCACGGAGCTGCCGGTCGACCGGATCGCCGAACAGGCCGGGTTCGGCACCGGCGGCTCGCTGCGGCTGCACCTGCAGCGGGTGGTGGGGGTGTCGCCGAGCGCGTACCGGGTGACGTTCCAGGGTCGGCCCCATGCCGACGACGGCCGTTTGACACAGTACGGCGCGTGATCAGCACAACGGGCCGGTGGCCGGCGCGGCTCGTCACGGCGCTGGCGGCCGTGCCGATGGCGTTGATGCTGGGCGAGGTGCTGCGCGCCGGCCGGCTGCAGCACATCGACTACCTGTACCAACTGACGCGGATCACCCACCGGGACGGCACGCTCAAGCCGTTCGACCCCGCCAACTATCTGTCGAACGAGCACTTCCTCGGGCTGCCGTCGCTGATCTACTGGGTGAACATCCAGCTGTTCGCCGGGGACAACCGGACGCTCGGGGTGTTCGTGGTGGCGGTCGCCGCGGGCACGGTGGTCGCGCTGGGGCTGGCGCTGCCGAGGACCCTGCCGCCATTGCTGCGGGCCGGTCTGGTGGTCGCCTGCTCGACGCTGGTCTTCAGCCTGCACGGCCTGTGGAACTTCACGAGGGCGATGAGCGGCACCGCGTGGCTGACCGCGAACCTGCTGGTGGTCGTGGCGCTGGTGCTCGCCTCGCGGGGCCGGTGGTGGCCGGCCTGGGTGCTCGCGTTGCTGGCGAGCCTCACGTACGGCACGGCGTTCGCCGTCTGGCCGGTGCTGGCGGTGCTTGCCTTTGTCCGGCGGGAGCCGTGGTGGCGCCGGCTCGTGCCGCTGGTGGTCGGCGGCGTGATCATGCTGGTGTGGCTGGCAATCCGCTCGGCGCCGCCGCAGGCCGCGTCGCCCAGCAGCGATCCCGGCAGCCTGGTGTACTACTTCCTCGCCATAGTCGGGAAGTTGTGGACGGTGGCCGACGGCGGGATCGCGGCCGCGGCCGGCGCGGGCATCCTCGCCTGCTACGCCGTGCTCGCCGGCGCCAGGACCGCGCGGGAGCCGCGGCTGTGGTTCTGGTGGGCACTCGCGGGGCACGCCTTTCTCGGCGCGGTGCTGGTGGCGGTCGCCCGCGCCGACTACGGCGAGGAGGTCGGCCTGCACACCGCCCGCTACACGTCGGTCGCCGTGCTGATGGCGGTGCCGGCGATCGTTCTGCTGGCGGCCGTGGCGCACCACCGGGCGGAGCGGTGGATGCCCCGGATCGCCGTCCTCGCGGTCGTGGTGGGGGTGCTCGGCTACGCGCTCGGCGCGCCCTACGCCCGTGAGGAACGGGCGGCGAACAAGGAACACTTCCTGGAGGCGGTCGCCATCCGCGGCGGGTTCAGCGACGCGTATCGCCGCTACCCGCTGGCCAGCGATCTCGGCCCCCGCCTACGAGCGTTGGGCCACTACCCGTTCACGTCCGACTTCACGCTCGGCTGCGGCGGGCCCGAACTGGGGTCCACACTGGACCGCGGTGAGATGACGCCGCTGGACGCGCCGATCGGCAACAAACGTTCGCGCGACCCGGCCGGCGCGGTCGACTGGACCGAACCCACCGAGCCGGCGCCGTTCTTCCACGGCAAGGCGGTGCCCGTCCTGCACGGCTGGGCCTACGACCGCACCGACCCCGTGCGGTGCGTGGTGATCGTGGACGGCGCGGGCGAGGTGGTGGGCGGCGGTGTCAGTGGCGTCCTCCGCACGGATGTCGCGCTGAGGTACGCGGGGGTGGCACCGGACGCGGGCTTCGCGGTGATCGGGCCGGTCGACGACCGCGGCCGCATCGTGGTGCTCCACGAGTCCGGCGCCATGCGTTGGCTCGCACCGGAAGCGCCGCCGGGAGCCGAGGACCCCGACCCGCGCCTCCAGCCGGGCCCGTGAGCCCGGCCGGTCAACGTGACCGTGACCGTGACCGCGATCAGGTCAGGGCGGGAGTGGAGTGCACGGTCGGCGATCCGTCCGAAGTGGACGGTCCGGTGTCGGGCTCGGTGGCGCCGAGGTCGAGCCGGAACGGCGGGTACCGGTCGGTCATCAGCGCGACGTAGGCGGTGGTCCGCAGCGCCCAGCGGTTGAACCCGACGACGAGGCCGAACAGCGACCGGGGGTAGGTCCCGGTGAAGGCGAGCACCACCGCGGAGATGAGCACGAGCAGGCCGACGAGCCCGCCGCCGCTCCAGGCCCAGGCACTGTCGCCGGTCTGCCAGCCGAGCCAGCCGCCGCCACCGAACAGGATGGCCAGGATCAGGGCGTGGGGGAGCACCAGCAGCCACTTCACCAACGCGAGCCCGCGGTGCAGGCGCACGGGGTGGTCGATGTCGAGGCGGGCGGGGTGGTCGGGCACGTCCTTGAGGGTGAACGGTGGGTAGTGGTCGGTGCCGAGCACGCCGTAGCCGTAGTAGGCGAGGCGCCAGGACCACCGCATGACTCCGAGGTTGAAGTCGAAGATCCATCTCGGGTAGCTGCCGGTCGCCACGATCGCGACCAGCGCCACGAGGGTGAGGAGCCAGAACCCGATCCACAGGGGAATGAGCACGATCAGGTGGGGCACGAGCAGCAGCCATTTCACCAGCCACAACAGGCGGGACGGCGGGCCGTTCGGGCCGGCGTACACGCGGACCGGGTATGGCTGGTCCGCCGGGGTCGTCGAGGTCATGATGGAGCCTTTCTGGTCGGGTCAGACGGTGATGACGACTTTGCCGCGCGCCTTGCCGTCCACCAGCTGCTGGATGGCGGTGGCGGTTTCGCTCAGCGGGTAGGTGCTGTCGATGGCCGGCGTGACCTTGCCGGACTCGATCAGGTCGGCGAGCGCGATCAGGTCAGCCGCGTTCTCGGAGTTCACGAACAGGCGCAGCTTCTGGTGGACGAACATCGACACCACGGGTGCGCGGAGCGACCGGTCGAAGCCGCCGAGCCAGCGGCCACCCGTCTCCGACCCGACGATGACCAGCGTCCCCTCGGGGGTCAGGGCGCGCCGGAGCCGGCGCAGGGTGCGGTGGCCGCCGATGTCCAGGATGACGTCGTGGCCGTCGGTGAGGTCCTCGCGCGTGTAGTCGATGACGTGGTCGGCGCCCAGCGACCGGACCAGGTCGACCTTGTCGGTGCGGCACACGCCCGTGACCTCCGCGCCGTAGACCTTGGCGATCTGCACGGCGAAGGACCCGACGCCGCCGGACGCGCCGATGACGAGCACCCGCTGCCCGGCCCGCACTCCGGCGGCGTCGCGCAGTGCCTGCAGCGCGGTGAGGGCGGAGATGGGTGCGGCGGCCGCCTGGACGAACGTGAGGTTGTGCGGCTTGGGTGCGATCTTGTCGGCGCGAACGGCCGTGTACTCGGCGAACGTGCCCTGGCCGATGCCGTACACCTCGTCACCCGGCGCCACGTTCGTGACCGAGGCGCCGATCGCCTCGACCACGCCGGCGAACTCGAGCCCGCGGACCCGGCTCTTCGGTGCGCGCAACCCGAAGCCGGCCCGGATGAGCCGGGGCATGCCGGCCATGAGGTGCCAGACGCCCCGATCCACGCCGGCCGCGTGCACCCGCACCAGGACCTGGTCGTCGGCGATCTCGGGTCGGGGGATGGTCTCGAGCCGCAGGACGTTCGCGGCCTCACCGTAGTGGTCCTGCACGATCGCCTGCATGGCGTCCCCTTACGTTGTATGTGTACGTTGTAAGTTGTACACTTACGATGTAAGTAAGTCAACGGATCGGGGGACACGGGTGAGCGACCAGGAACGCCGGAGCAGGTTGAACCGCGATCGGGTGCTGCGCGCGGCGGTCGAGCTGGCCGACGGCAGCGGGATCGAGTCGCTCACCATGCGCAAGCTCGGGGTGGAACTCGGCGTCGAGGCCATGTCGCTGTACAACCACGTCGCCAACAAGGGCGACCTGGTCGACGGCATGATCGACCTCGTGTTCGGCGAGATCGACCTGCCGGATGACGGGGCCGGCTGGCGGGCGATCATGCGTCGCCGGGCGGTGTCGACGCGCGCGGCCCTGTCGCGGCATCCGTGGGCGATCGGACGCATGGAGTCCCGCGCCACGCCCGGCCCGGCGACGCTGCGGCATCACGACGCCGTGCTCGGTGTCCTGCGCGGCGCCGGCTTCTCGGTGAAGCTGGCGGCACACGCGTACTCCGCCATGGACAGCTACATCTACGGGTTCGCGCTCCAGGAACCGAGCCTGCCGTTCGACGGCGGCGCGGAGTCGGCGGCCGTCACCCGGGCGATCATGGAACGGTTCGCCACCGGCGAGTACCCGCACCTCACGGAGATCGCGGTCGAGCACGTCCTGCGGCCGGGCTACGACTACGGCGACGAGTTCACCTACGGGCTCGACCTGATCCTCGACGGCCTGGAGCGGGCGCTGGTTGCCGAATCGGACAGCCCGTGCGACTCTTGAGGGGACATCGCGGATCTCCCTCCGCGAGATGGTGACGCCCTGGACCCGGTGCGCTGTTTCCGGCCGACCAGGATCGGTTGCCCCCCAATGACTTCCCTGGACACCGTGCACCGCCGTGACTACGCGGAGCTGTCCCACACCATTCGCGAAGCCGGGCTCCTGCGCCGACGCCACGGCTACTACGCCGTGAAGATCACGCTCAACGTCCTCGCGTTCGCCGGGGGCTGGGTGGCGTTCGTCCACATCGGCGACTCGTGGTGGCAGCTGTTCCTCGCGGTCTTCTTCGCCGTGATGTTCGGCCAGTTGGCGTTCATCGGCCACGACGCCGGGCACAAGCAGATCTTCCGGGGCGGGCGGGCCAACGACGTGATCGGGTTCTGGCACGGCGGGATGGTGGGGTTGAGCTACGCGTCCTGGATGGACCAGCACACCCGCCACCACGCGAACCCCAACCACGAGGACGACGACCCGGACATCCACATCCCGGCGGTGGCGTTCACGGTCGAGCAGGCACAGGGCAAGCGCGGATTCCTGCGCTGGATGGCGAAGTACCAGGCGTTCCTGTTCTTCCCGCTGCTGTTGCTCGAAGGGTTCAGCCTGCACGTGTCGAGCGTGAAAGCACTGCTGCGCAAGGATCTGCGGGCGCGGCGGATGGAGGCGGTCCTGATGATCGGCCACCTGGCCGCCTACCTGACGGCCGTGTTCCTGGTGCTGTCGCCGCTGACCGGCATCGTGTTCATCCTGGTGCACCAGTGCCTCTGGGGCCTGTACATGGGCTGCTCGTTCGCCCCGGGCCACAAGGGAATGCCGATCCTGGCCGAGGGACACAAGCTCGATTTCCTGCGCCGCCAGGTACTCACGTCACGCAACGTGCGCGGCGGCGTGTGGGTGGACTTCACCCTGGGGGCGCTCAACTACCAGATCGAGCACCACCTGTTCCCGACCATGCCCCGCCCGAACCTGCGGCGGGCCCAGAAGATCGTGAGCGCGTTCTGTGCGCAGCGCGGCATCGAGTACGCCCAGTGCGGCTGGCTGCGGACCTACGGCTACGTGCTGGAGCACCTGCACGCGGTGGGCGCGCCCGTGCGGCTGGCGAGTCGGTAGCGCGAACCAGGGCCGGGCGGGCCACTCGGGCCCGCCCGGCCTCGGGGTCAGCGCGTGGGTTCGGGAATGTGGTCGATCGCGAAGACGACCTTCACGGCCAGCTCGTGTGCGGCCTTGTCACCGAGTTTCGAGTTCTGTGCGAGAGTGTCCTGAACGAATTTCACTCGCTTTTCGTAGCGCGAGACGAACACGGTGTCGGCCATTTTTCTCCTTGCTGGGTGTGATCGCCGGAAATCTGACATCCGGCTGGTCACAGCCTACTCTCTCGGCCGGCCTTCGCGTATTTTTGAGGATTTTCATGTTTGCGAGTAGCGTCACCGACAAATGTTCGGAATCGTATATGCGTAGCCGTAGAGTCGCCGAGATCCTGTCCGTGGTCGGTGTCGTGGTCGATGGCGGCCCCGACCTCCTCACGAGACTGTCCACCGAGTGTCTGGCCGCCCTGCCGGTCACCGGGGTCGGCGTGGCACTGATGACGGCCGACGGGCCGAGCGGAGTCGTGGTCGCGGCCACCGACGACCGGGCCCGGCAGTTGGAGGAGCTGCAGTTCGCGCTCGGCGAGGGCCCGTGCGTGGAGGCCTCCGCCAGCGGTCGCCCGGTGCTCCAGCCGGACCTGAGGATCGCCGGGCCGGCGCGGTGGCCGCAGTTCGGCGCGGCCGTGCTCGCCGCCGGGGTCCGGGCGATCTTCGCGTTCCCGCTGCGGGTCGGCGCCATCCGCGTCGGCGTCCTGGACTGCTACCGCGACGAGCCCGGCCGACTCGCGTCCGTGGACCTGGCCGAGGCGCTGGCCTACGCGCGGGCCACGACCGAGGCGGTGCTGTACCTGCAGAGTCACGACGGGCTCATCGCGCCGATCGACGGCCGCGCCGAGGTGCACCAGGCGACCGGGATGATCGCCATCCAGCTGAGCATCGGGCTGACCGACGCGCTGCTGAGGTTGCGTGCGCACGCGTACGCTTCGGATCGGACGGTGGCCTCGGTCGCCGCGGACGTGGTCGGCCGCCGCCTGTCTTTCGATGACGGGGCAAGAGAATCATGACGAACCGAGAACAACTCCTGGTCACCACGTTCGTGGATCTCGCGGACACGCTGGTGGCCGACTTCGACGTGATCGACTTCCTGCATCTCCTGGCCACGCGCAGTGTCGAGCTGCTCGACGCCGACGCCGCCGGGATCATGCTGGCCGACTCCGCCGGGCTGCACGTGATGGCGTCCTCCACGGAGGAGGCCCGGCTGCTGGAGCTGTACGAGCTGCAGAACGACGAGGGTCCGTGCCTGGACTGCTACCGGTCCGGGCGACCGGTGGTCCGCACGGATCCCCAGGCCATGCGCACGAAATGGCCGGTGTTCACCCAGCGCCTGCACGAACTCGGGTTCCGTTCGGCCCACGCACTGCCCATGCGGCTGCGTGGCGACACGATCGGCGCGCTCAACCTGTTCCGGTCCGCCCCGGGTCACCTGAGCGAGGCCGCGCTGGCGATCGGCCAGGCCATGGCCGACGTCGCCACCGTCGGTCTCCTGCAGGAACGAGCCATCGCGGCGAGCGAGCGGCTGGCCATCCAGCTGCAGGACGCCCTCACCAGCCGCGTCCAGCTGGAGCAGGCCAAGGGTGTGCTCGCCCAACGCACGGGTCTGCCCATGGACCAGGCGTTCCAGCTGATGCGGGACTACGCCCGCGGCCGGGGCAAGCGGCTCGGCGACGTGGCCGCCCAGATCATCGCGGGCTCGGTGGACAGCGACCTGCTGCGGAGGGCGCCGCGGCCGAAGCCCCCGCCCACAAGCCACAACGAAAGGTAGTTGACATGTCGGACACCACGGTCACCCCGGAGATTACTGCGATCCCGGCCGACCAGACGGAAAGCGCCGAGCTGTGCGCGACCTGTCCCCACCCCATGGCCGACCACGACCCGATCTCCGCCCGGTTCTGCGTCGCCACCGCGGCGGGCGGCTTCAACCGCGGCTGCGTGTGCAGCCCGAGCAAGATGAAGGGGTCGCGGCTGAACCTCTAGTGCGGTCACGGCCCCGTCACACCGGTGACCGCTACCGATGGTGTCAGGTCATGTCCAGAGTGTGATCGTTTCACTGGTCTCGACCGGGTCGGGTTGGAACTCTGGGAGTCATGTGTGGCATCGCGGGATGGGTCGGCTTCGACTCCGATCTGACCGAGCAACGGCCCGTGATCGCGGCGATGACCGACACCATGGCGTGTCGAGGACCCGACGACAGCGGCACCTGGGTCCGCCGCAACGTGGCCCTCGGGCACCGGCGCCTGGGGACCATCGATCTGCCGGGTGGCCGGCAGCCGATGACCATGGACACCCCGCGCGGCACGGTCGCCATGATCTACACCGGCGAGGTGTACAACTTCGCCGAGCTGCGTGAGGTGTTGCGGCACAAGGGACACACGTTCCTCACGGCGAGCGACACCGAGGTGGTGCTCCACGGCTACCTGGAGTGGGGCGAGGGCGTCGCGCAGAGGCTGAACGGCATGTTCGCCTTCGCCGTCTGGGACGAGCGCGAGGAGCGGCTGGTGCTGGTCCGCGACCGGCTGGGCGTCAAGCCGCTCTACATCTACCCGACGCCCGACGGGGTGCTGTTCGGCTCGGAACCCAAGGCGATCCTCGCCAACCCCCGCGCCCGCCGGGTGGTCGGCGTCGACGGGCTGCGCGAGCTGTTCGGGTTCACCATGACCCCGGGCTGGGCGCTGTGGGAGGGCATGCGGGAGGTCCTGCCGGGCACCACCATGTCGTTGGACCGCCACGGGATCCGCACCAGCACCTACTGGACGTTGCCGGCCGCCGAGCACACCGACGACCAGGACACCACGGTCGAGCGGGTCCGCGAGCTGATGACCGACATCGTGCACCGCCAGCTCGTGGCCGACGTGCCGCGGTGCGTGCTGCTGTCCGGTGGCCTCGACTCCAGCGCGGTGACCGGCATCGCGGCCGCGCACCTGGCCGAGCAGGGCGAGCGGCTGCGCACGTTCTCCGTGGACTTCGTCGGCCGGGACGAGACGTTCCAGGCCGACGAGAACTGGGACTCGCCGGACGCGCCGTACATCCGTGACGTGGCGAACCTCGTCGGCTCCCGGCACCGGTTCATCACGCTCGACCCCGGCGCCCTCGCCGACCCGGCGCTGCGCCGGGCGGTGATCACCGCGAGGGACCTGCCGGTCGGGCTTCGGCGAGACGGACACCTCGCTCTACCTGCTGTTCCAGGCGATCAAGGCGGAGTCGACGGTCGCGCTGTCCGGCGAGTCGGCCGACGAGGTGTTCGGCGGGTACCGGTGGTTCCACGACCCGGCGGCGGTCAACGCGCACACGTTCCCGTGGCTCGCCTACCGCAGCCCGATGAGCGGCGACCGGGCCGCGCCGCTGCACCCCGACCTGCGCCGCACCCTCGACCTGGACACCTACGTGGCCGACGAGTACGCGACCGCGGTCGCCGGCGTCGAGCACCTGGCCGGTGAGAGTGAGATCGACCGGCGGATGCGGGTGATCGGCCACCTGCACCTCACCCGTTTCGTGCGGATGCTGCTCGACCGCAAGGACCGGATGTCGATGGCCGTCGGCCTCGAGGTGCGGGTGCCGTTCTGTGACCACCGGCTGGTCGAGTACGTCTACAACACGCCGTGGGCGCTGAAGACGTTCGACGGCAAGGAGAAGAGCCTCCTTCGAGCGGCGACCGCACACGTGCTGCCGGACTCGGTGGCCGGCCGACGCAAGAGCCCGTATCCGTCCACGCAGGACCCGCTGTACGCGGTGGCACTGCAGCAGCAGGCGAAGGAGGTGCTGGCCGAGCAGGACCACCCGGTCCACGCGGTGCTCGACCAGGACTGGCTGGCCGCCGTCGTGAACGCCGACGTGAGCAAGCCGAGCGAGGCCCGGCGCGGCATCGACCGCGTCCTCGACCTCTACCACTGGTTCGACCTCTACCAGCCGGAGATCCGCTGCGACTGATCGTGCGACACCTCGATTCGACCACTCACGTACGGCGAATCGGCCACACGCGCCCCCGAATGTGGTGCGCGTGTGGCCGAGACGGCTCGTGGGGGTCAGGCGGCGTTGATGAGCTTGAACCAGGGGGACGTCTCGGTCAGACGGGTGATCGTGTCCTGGCCGAGTAGGGCGGCGAGGCCGTTGCGGGCGGCCACCAACTCCGCGCGGCCCGCGTTGCCGCCGAGCAGCTGCTGGATCTGCCACGGGGTGCCGATCGGCAGGGGGAGCGGCGGGCCGTAGCCGATGCGGGGCGGCTGGCGGTGCAGGAGCAGGCCCGAGCCCAGGTCGCGGGCGGGATCCAGGGAGTAACCGTGGTCACCGCCCGCGTAGCCGGCCAGACCGTTGGCGAACGCCGCCAGGTTGGTGATCATGTTGGTGGAGTTGCAGATGCCGTCGTTCTCGTTGCAGACGTTGCGTACCGCGAGGGCGCCGTAGTCCTGGCCGCCCTTCATGGTGACGCCCGGGAGGATGGTCGGCACGTTCGTCTCGATGCCGCCGGCCACACCGCCCAGTCCGCCGTCGCCGAAGGGGCGACGCGGGTTGCCGTACAGGACGCCGTTGAGCAGGCCGTGCGGGATGTCCCCACCGCGGGCGAACTTCGCCAGCACGTCGCCCGCCACCACCGCGCCCTCCGAGTACCCGGCCAGCACCAGCCGGCTCGACGGGCACGCGGCGTGGTGGTCACGCACCGCCCGCTCCAGCCGTGCGGTGCCCTCGGCCACCGAGGCGTCCAGCGCCAGCCGGTCGACGATCGGGAACACGCCCGCGTAGTACGGCACCTGGATGATCTGCCAGCCGGCAGGCGGGTTCGCGTTGAACGCGGACGCGTTCCAGTTCGCGAGCGTCTCGCCGGAGGTGTAGCCGTCGGTCTCGAACACCGCGGTGGCCGGACACGCGTCGACGGCGGCCGCCGCCGACGGAACGGTCACGACGGCGAGGCCCAGGGCGGCCGTCAGCAGGGAGGTCAGCAGTCGCATGTCCTCATCGTGGCAAACCGGACGTCCCGAAGGGGTGGCGCACCTGCGCCATCACCCAACTGCGTCAGGCGAGGCGTTCGAGGTCGGCGGCCCGCAGTTCGTGCTCCAACGGCTCGCCGGCCGCGAAACGGGTGATCTCGGAGGCCAGGACCCGCCCCTGGCGCAGGCGGCCCTCGACGGTCGCCGCCGCGGAATGCGGGGTCAACAGGACGTTCGGCAGCGTCCGGTACGGGTGGTCGGCGGGCAGCGGCTCCTGGTCGTACACGTCGAGTGCCGCGTCGATCCGTCCGCTGTGGAGCTCACCCAGCAGGGCGTCCTGGTCGACGAGCCAGGAGCGCGCGGTGTTGACGAGTCCGGCGCCGTCGGGCAGCAGCCGCAGCTCCGCGGCGCCCAGCAGGTGGTGGGTGGCCGGGGTGGCGGGCGCGTGGAGACAGACGACGCGTGTCCGTGACAGCAGGTCGGGCAGGGCGCACAGCTCGGCGCCGAGCGCCCGGGCCTGCGCGGGGGTGACGTAGGGGTCGGTGAGCAGCACGCGCGCGCCGAGCAGGCGGACCATGTCGAGGTAGGCGCGACCGGTGCGGGAGGCGCCGACGACGCCCACCGTCGCCCCGTGCAGCTCGTGGTGGTCGGTGACCACGCCGACGGCCGGCCATCGCCGCAGGGCACGCATCGCGTGGTCGTGTCGGTGCGTCCGGTGCAGGAGCGCGAGGGTCATCGCGAGCGCCACCTCGGCGACCGGGCGGGCCATGCCGGCACCGGCCTGGGTGACCCGGATGCCCCGGGCGAAGACCGCCTCCGTGACGAACGGCCGGATGGCCGCGCCGACGTGGGCGACGAGCTTCAGCCGCGGCGCCGTGTCGAGCAGCCGCGGCTCGAGCCGCGGCAGCCCCCATCCGGTGACGAGGACATCGACGTCGGGCAGGGCGGCGCCGAGCGTTTCCGGCGCACCGCAGTCGACGACGGTGCCGGCCGCGGCGAGCTGCCGCTCCCGCTCGGCGTCGAAGACGGCGGCGCGCACCGCGTCGCCGAGGGCGAGTCCGACGATGCGCCCCTCCGGCATGCCATTCCCTTTCTCGGCCTTGTGCGGAACCGAAAGCCGTAGCTAGCATAACGGCCCTGACCGTAATTCGGAAGCGCCGACGAGGAGGTCCACCGTGACCGTCCGCTCCCTGGCCGCGACAGTCGTACTCGCACTGACCGCCACCCTGCTGGTCGCCGTGCCCGCGCGGGCGGCGACGTCCGACACGTTCGACACCTTCGACCCGCAGACGATCACGCTGCCCAGGTCCCCGAAGGAGGGCGAGGAGTTGGTGCACAGCGTCACTCCCGTCGGCACCGTCACGCTCGACATGACCGCCACGCAGACCGCGTACGTGGTCTCGAAGATGCGGGTCAACAGCGCCACCATCCGCAGCCTCTTCGACAACGAGGTCGTCTGCACGGGTCCGGGTGGCTGGACCAAGAACATGGTGATCGGGGAGAACGTGTACGACGTGCACTCGGGCTCCCCGTTGCAGGACGTGACGCTCTACACCCGTTTCCTCGTCCACCCCGGCGTCGCCGGCACGGTCACCTGCACCGCGAACGTGCGGGGCAACTCGCTCAGCAACGAGTTCGCCGCCACCTACCGGTTGGTCAGCGGGTACATCACGTTCGCCGACGAGTCGGTCACCAACGCCACCGACGGACAACCCGTGCAGTCCAGTGTGGACGTGGGCCCGGACTACGGGGTGCACGCCCTCGACGCCAACCACCGGGTGCAGCGACTGCCCGCGCTCGACTACTTCACCCTCCCCTCGACCGTGCGCGGACTGAACGTGGTCGGCGATGTCGAGCTGATGATCTGCCGGCCGAAAACGACCTGCGACAAGTACGGGAGGGCGCAGGTGAAGTTCACGCTCACCATCAACCAGTGGAAGGTGGACGGCTCACTCTGCAGGACCGACGACAGCATCAAGGTCACCCATGACGTGCCGTACTGGGTGCACCACAAGTACGTGCCGCTCAACAAGGCGGACTTCGCGGTGAGCACGGCACCGGGCTGCACCCACCGGTTCAACGCCTACGTCAAGGCCGAGTGGCTGGGCGGTGAGACCGCCGGCATCCAGGGGACGGCCCACAACCTCAGCGACACGAGCGGCTCGAGCGCCAAGCACTCCTCCGACATGAGCCACGCGTACGTCCTGCCCTACTGATCCGTCCACAGAGGAGCGCACTCCATGCGGCTACCGAGACGACTGATGGTGGCGGCCGTGGTCACCGCCCTGACCCTGACCACCGCGACCACGGCCACCGCCGATCCCCAGTACACCGACCGTGGGGTCGTGCCCCTGACCGCGACGACCACGTCCGGCGGCGAGACCGCACGGATGCCGGACGGCGAGTACCGGACCTGGCTCGCCGTGACCGGCCTGCCCGAAGCCGGCACGCCCGCGTATCTCGCCGAGATCGACCCCTTCACCCGTACCGTCGTCCACAAGTACCCGATGGCGAACGCGTCCGGCTCGTGGGGCGTGACCGTGGCGGCCAACGGGGACGTCTACGTCGCCACCAGCGTGCAGGGTGACCTCTTCCACCTGCCCTGGCGCTCCGGAAAGATCCAGAACGTGGGCCGGCCGCTGCCCGACGTGAGCTTCCTGTGGGAGGGCGACACCGACCGGCACGGCACGTTCTACGTCGGCACCTACCACGGGTACGCGACCGGCGCGCTGCCCCCGGCCCACCTGGTGAGCTGGAACCCGAAGACCCGTAAGTACCGCGACTACGGCACGTTCGGCGAGAAGTACACGTATGTGCGCTCGGTCGAGTACGCCCACGGTCAGCTCTACGTCGGGGTCGGCCCGTTCACCGCGTTCTTCCGGGTCGACCCGCGAACCGGCGCGAAGACCAGGATCGCGCTGCCGCCCGGCGTCTCCGGGGACAAGTACACCTACCAACTCGACGACGCGGGCGACTACCTGTACGTGCTCTTCGCCGGCGGCGTGGAGCCGGCGGTCGGCTGGGTGTACGACCTCAAGCGGCAGCGGTGGAAGGGGAACCTCGGCGCGTACGCCGGGCAGTCGGTCACGAGCGAGACCCGCAAGGGCGAGGTGTTCATGGTGCGTGGCGGCGAACTCGTCGCGTACCAGCCGCGCGGCGGACGGTTCCGGTCGACCGGGTTCGCCGGCGACGTGGACCGCGGCGGGTTGGGAGCGGCCAAGGGCATGGAGCGGACCGTCGATCCCCGAACCCGCCACGAGGTCATCGTGGCCGGCCAGCCCGACGGTCGGATCTTCACGTACGACACCGTGACGAAGCGCGGCACGATCGGCCGTGTCGAGGGACTGACCGGCACGCCCACGGCACCGCGATCGGTCGGCGTCGGGCCGGACGGCCGCGTGTACGGCGGCGGCTACTTCTCGGGCGGCCTCGTCGCCTGGGATCCGGCGACCGCCGAGTGGTCGGTGTACGACTTCCAGCACCAGATCGAGGGCATCGCCACACACAAGGGCATCCTCTATCTGGGGGTGTACCCGAACGCCGAGATCTACGCGTTCGACCCGGCCCAGCCGTTCGGGGCGAACAATCCGAAGAAGGTGTTCGACCTGAAGGCACAGGGGCAGGAACGGCCGTGGACGCTGGTGTCGGCGGGTGACTACCTGGCGGTCGGCACCTCGCCGAAGAACTCCGAGACCGAGGGCGCGCTCGCCCTCTACGACCCGGCCGACGGCACGCACCGGGTTTTCAAGGGCGTCGCCGGCCCGCAGGAGATCAGCGCGCTGACCTACCGCGACGGTGTCGTCTACGGTGGCTCGCTGGGCTGCTGTCCGTCCAAACAGGACGGTAAGGTGTTCGCGCTGGACGTCGCCTCCGGGCAGAAGCTGTGGGAAACCGTGCCGATCCCGGGCGAACGCGGCGTGAGCGCGCTGGCGTTCGACGGGCAGGGCCGGCTTTTCGGCGTCACCGCGGGCAAGGGCTTCGAACTCGACCCGACGACCCGGCAGGTGCTCCGCACGAAGGAGTACGTCGCCTGGAACTGGGGTCCGGTCATCGGGTTCGTGCCACGGGCGGTCAACCTGGCGTACGACCCGAACGACGGGCACCTGTACGGCACCGCCGTCGGTGCGTTCCTGCGCATCGACCCGGACACGATGACCAACACCGCCCCGGGCGTACCGGCACAGCCCAGCCTCTTCGCCACCGCGAGCGACGGCACCGGCCCGAAGTACTTCCTACAAGCCAACAACCACCTGATCGAGAGCCGCTGGTACTGACCCCGCGCATGACGCCATGTCTCGACGCCATGTTGCCATGTCTCGACCGCGTGTTCGCCCATCTGGCGGGGACACGGTGTCGAGACATGGCAACATGCGGGCTGGGGTCACAGCCAGCCGCGGTGGGCGGCCTGCACGCCGGCCTGGAAGCGGGTGGTGGCGCCGAGCCGGTGCATGAGCGTGGTGATGCGGCGCACGACCGTGCGTCGTGACAGGTCGAGTTTGCGGCCGATGGAGTCGTCGGTCGCGCCGGCCGCCATGAGGCTGATGATCGTCCGGTCCTCCGGCGACAGTGGCGATTCGCCGGTGGTGAGGGGAACGGCGAGTGTCCAGAGTGTCTCGAACAGGCCGGTGAGCGCGGTCAGCAGCGCCGGTGCGTGTACGAGCAGCGTGCCGGTCACGCCCGCGTTGCCGGGATCGGGCACGAGCAGCGCCGTGTGGTCGTCGGCGATCATGAGTTTCACCGGCAGGTCGGACAGCACGCGGGCGTCCTCGCCCAGGTCCACCATGGTCGTCATGCTCGCGAACAGCGCCGGATCGTCGTACACGGCCTGGTGGTAGACGGTGCGGTACCGCAGCCCGGCGGCCATACGCCGCGCCTGCAGGTGTTCCTGTGCCTCGAAGTCCGCCGGCTGGCTGCGGTAGGGCGGACGGTCCAGCCAGCGGATCTCCTCGGCCGCCCGTTCCTGGAGCTGTGCGGTCAGGGCGATGAGCGCGTGCGGGTCGTCGATGGTCTGCAGGTGGTGGGCGCCGCGGACGTCGCGGCGGGCCAGGTGGAAGATCCGGTCCAGTTCGGCGCCGGCCGCCCACAGTCGCTCGCGGCGCGCCTCCTCCTCGCGGAGCAGTTCGGCCGTGACCAGCCCCGGGGCCTGCGCCTCCCAGCCGCCGGCGACCCGGACCACGGCGTCCGCTTCGGCCAGTTCGGCCAACGCCACCTCGACGACGTCACGTGGCCGGTCCAGGTGGTGGGCGAGCTGTTCCGGCTGGCAGATGCCGTGCTGGATCAACGCCCGGTACACCCGGCCGCGGTCGGTGCGCGGGTCGAGGACGTCCAGCACAGGATCCCTTCGGTCGTGATGGCGTCGTGATCGCGTCGTGATGGCGCACCTGCGCGTTGGCGCAATCATGCCACCGAAAGTCGGTGGTCAGGCCAGTCCCAGCCTGACACGCTCGCTGTATGTGATCAACCGACCTCCGGATGTGAATGCGAGGACACCCATGCGTGTACACCGGTCCGCGGCCGCGGTGATCGCCGCCGCCGTCGTCATCGTCCCTCTGACAGCCGCGCCAAGCTCGGCCGCCGCCCCCACTCCGGCCCAGGTCGTGGCGATGGGCGAACACATCCTGAACGTCGACTACCAGGTTCAGGAGACCGGGTACTGGTGCGGCCCGGCGGCCACGAGAATCGCGCTGTCGGCCCGCGGCGTGTACCGCAGCCAGGGCCAGCTGGCCGCCGAACTCGGCACGCACACCGGCGGCACCGACCACATCGGACAGGTGACCAGGGTGCTCGGCGGCTACGTCGGCTGGTACGAGACCAAGGAGATGCCGAACGACCCGCCGACGCAGGGGCAGAAGGACCTGCTGTGGCGCGACATCGTGCTGAACATCGACAACAACTATCCGATCGTGGCGAACATCGTGGCGCCGCCCGGGAACCAGCCGCCCGGCTACCCGCCCGGCCAGACGATCTACCACTACTTCACGGTCATCGGCTACAACGACGTGAACCGCAACGTCCTCATCGCCGACCCGGCCTCGTTCAGTGGCAACCAGATCTACTGGCTGACGTTCGAACACCTGGCGTCGCTCATCCCGCCCAAGGGCTACAGCGCCTGACCCCGACCGGTACCGGAGTGACCGTCGACTGATCAGTCGACGGTCACTCCGGTATCAGGGGGACGTCGACCAGCTGTTCCTGGCGTAGGAAGACCGGGCCCAGCAGACCGGACGGGAGTGCCTGGCCGCGGACGTTGGCGCCGGTGTTCGTGACGCGCACGCGGACGGAGTTCTCGCCCGGGCGCAGTGCCGAGGTGACGTCGAGACGGTAGGGCGGCCACAGCCGGGAGCCGACGGACGTGCCGTTGACGGCGATCTCCGCCACCTCGCGGACCTCGCCCAGGTCGAGGATCCACTGGCGATCGTTGACCGCCTCGAACACGAAAGTCCTTTCGTACCAGGCTGATCCCGAGTACCTACTGTCCACAGTGGTCCACGAACCGAGCGGTCGGGGAGTCGACGGCGCGCCCTCGCGGTCGAAGTGGAACACCCAGTCGCCGTCGAGAGGGATCGGCTCGAGCGGGTCGGTGGTGGTCACGCTGCCCCGGTACCGGCGCCGGCCGTCGGTCGCGACCACCGTGACCTCGCCCGGCGCGGTCACCCGGACCGTGGCGTTCGCGTGGTGGCCCTCGATGAGCACGCGTTCCACGGGTGCGGTCGCCGACACCGCGTGCGGCGGTTCCTTCCCGACGCGGAACACCACCAGCAGCGTCGCCTTCGGGCCCATGCGCAGGGACACCGAGGTCTCTCCGGAGCCGGACTCCCACACGCTCGGCGCCGACACGGAGCCGGTGTCGGGATTCCAGATCTCCGGAACGCCCGTCGCCGGGAACGCGACAGTGAGGTCGAGCGCGGCGCCGTTCTCGTTCGCCACCACGAAACCCTGCTCCTCGCCCTGTGCCAGCCGCAGCACCCGCACGTCGTCGCGCGGCGGATCCAGCCGTGCCGCCGCACCACCGGCGACGACCACGGCGGCCGCTGCCGCAGGCGGGGCGGCCGCGCGGATCGCCGGCCGATCACCGGAGAACAGCTCCTTCAGCGCCGTGCGGAGACCCCCGTGGTCGCCGCGTGCCTCGTACGCGGGCAGCTCGCCGATGACGATCACCGTCCCGCCGGCCTGGGCCACCTTCGTCAGCATCCGCACCGCGCCCAGCGACAGGATCGGGGTCTCGGGGACCACGACGATCCGGTACTTCTGTTGCCCCAGCGCCAGTTTCGGCCCCTCGGGACGGGCGCGCGCGATCAGCGCGGGGTCGGTGTCGAGCGCTCCCTCGTCCACGTAGTCGAAGTCGACCTGGACGTCCTCGAGCGCGTTCGACGTGGTCAGGAACGCGGCGTCGATGGCCGCCATCGCCGTGGTGTGTTGGTAGGACTCGAAAGCACGCTGCGGCTGCAGGAGCGCGGTGTGTGCCGGCGCGGTGGCGCGGCAGGCCTCCATGAGCCGCCCGATCCACTCGGTCATCGGCGTCGCCACGTTCCACCACGGGTTGACCGGCTGGAACGGCGGCGGGAAGAAGATGTCGTCGGCGTTGGAGAAGACGCAGTGCAGCAGCGTGTAGTTGACCCCGCGCGCGGCGAACGCGCCGACCACCTCGCGGGTCAGCGCCGGCGTGACGTGCCAGCCCATGGCGCCCATGGCCTCCACGTACACCCGGTCCAGGCCGAGCTGGTGCGCGGTGCTCGCCGCCCATCGCGACAGGGTCCGCTGGTAGCCGAGGTCGTAGTGGTCGTAGACCAGGTCGGTGCCCGGGATCTGCGCCCACTGGTTGACCGTGTTCAGGTTGCCGGTGGACCGGAGTTGTTGCCCCGGCCCGTACTCGTCGTACAGCGGGTTGGAGATGAAGCGCACGCCGTGGTCGGCCATCCACTCGCCCTGACGCCGGTAGTACGCGGCGGCGAACCGGTTGGAAACCGCTCTCCAGAACACGCCGCGCAGGCGCCGCCCCTCGGGGCCGAGGTCGTAGTGCACGGTGGAGAGCGCGATCCCGGGCGTGGTCCCGAGGTCGGACAGCTCGTCGTCCAGCGACGGGGACCAGGGCACCATGTTGTAGTGGGGTTGGGATGAGGCGATGAACGGTTCGTCGTCGGCGAACCCGCGCAGCACCCCGCCGACGGCCCACGGGAACCGGCGCAGGTACTCACCGGGCACGATGTCGAGGTACAGGCCCACGGCCTCGTCGTCGAGCAGGTCGAGGTAGTTGCGGGCCAGGCCGCCGCGCGTGGGGGTGCGGACGGTGAACAGGTCCACCCGCCACCGGCCGGGCGGCGCGTCCCACACGCCGTCGCCGCGGGCGATCTCGGTCAGGTCGACGATCTCCGTGACGTCGGTCGAGCCTTCCGGCCGGGCCGACGCGGCTGCCAGAGGGATGTTCGTGACCGGCAGGTCGAAGGCGTCGAGTGCGGCGATGGAGTCGAACTGCTCGGTGTACAGCACCTGCCCGTCGGCGTCGACCACGGTCAGGCTGTCCCACGACGACCGCTGGGTGGCGGTGGCTCGCACGCCGACCCGCCCGGCGGCGTGGGTGGCGTCGACGACCGGCGGCTGGGCGACCCCGTCCACGGTCGCCTGGATGGTGTCGCCGCGGACCGAGACCCGCAGTTCGTGGTCCACGGCCGGGTCGAAGCCGGGATGGGGCGTGCCGAAGCGTAGGTGGGTGAAGGCACCGTCGACCTGACGCCAGATGTCCACCGCGCCGTTGGGCCGCAGGTCGGCGAGCATGCCGTTGCGCTCGTCGCGGCTGCGCACCATCACCCCGGCGGTGCCCCGCTCCACCCGGACCTTCGCCACCACGTCGTAGTCGGTCCACTCCAGGCCCTCGCGGAGCACCGTGATGCCGTCGCGAACCGCGGCGTCCACCACGAGTCGTCCGTCCACAACGGACAGACCGCGGGTCGCGAGCAGCACCGGGCCGCCGCCCTCGACGGTCATGGGCACGTGGCCGATGGCCTTGGTGCGTAGATCCGGTCGCGGTTCGTAGACGTGGTCGCCGACCGTGCCGCCGTTGGCCACGAAACCGCCGGCCCGCCCGCTCGGGAAGAAATCGTCGTTGAACAGCCACACGTGCATGCCGTGGCGCTGCGCCTCGCGGAGGGTGAATTCGATGATCGTGAACCATTCCTCGGTGAAGAACAGCGGTCGCAACGCCGAGGTGTCGAACGGAAAGACGAGGACCTCGTGCACGCCCTTGGCCGCGCATGTCGGCGAGCTGGGTGGTCACGAGTTGGGTGGTGACCGTGTTGTTCCAGAACCACAGGATGGTGGGCCGGCTGTCGGATCGAGGATCGGCGAAACGTTCGGCGGAGAAGCCGTCGAAGCCACCGCGCGACTCGGGGACAGGGGCTTGGTCGGTCATCGATCCTCCACGCTGGGGACGGACCTGAGGCCTGTTTTCACGGCCCGTCCGCGATCAGGTTGAAACGATTCAGCACCACCCTCAAAACTAATTGACCCGAGTTGCTCGCGTCAATGGCTCACGATGGCCGGTTGGTGCCGTCCGTCCCGATGTGCCGCGCTTTGGCGTGTGTTGGTGCGATTGTCCGATAGTTTGCATGGCTAACTGAATACAGTATGCTGAAATGCATGGATTTCCCTCTCTGGGTCTGGGTCGTGACCCTGGCCGGCCTCACCGCGCTGATCGTCGGCGACCTCGTGGTGGTGGGCAGGAAACCGCGCGAGGTGGGTGTTCGCGAGGCGAGCCTGTGGGTCGCGGCGTGCGTCGGCCTGGCTGTCCTCTTCGGACTCGCGCTACTGGTGTCCGCCGGCCCGAACGCCGGCGCGGAGTTCTTCGCCGGCTACGTCACCGAGTACAGCCTCTCGGTCGACAACCTGTTCGTCTTCGTGATCATCATGGCGAAGTTCTCGGTGCCCAGGGAACATCAGCACCGCGTGCTGTTCATCGGGATCGTGCTGTCGTTGGTACTGCGCGGGGTCTGCATCGCCGCCGGCGCCGCCGCGCTCGCCGCGTTCAACTGGGTGTTCTACATCTTCGGCGCGTTCCTCATCGTCACGGCCGTCAAGGTGGCCCGCGAGGGCAAAGCTGAGGAAGAGACCGATGCTCCGGACAACCCCATGGTGCGCGCCATCGGCCGGTTCCTGCCGACCACCGAGACCTACGACGGCGGCCGGCTGACGACCACTGTGGACGGTCGACGGCTGTTCACCCCACTGTTCATGGTGGTCTGCGCGCTCGGCATCGCGAACGTGGTGTTCGCGCTCGACTCGATCCCCGCCATCTTCGGCCTGACCACCAACGGCTACATCGTCTTCACGGCGAACGCCCTGGCGCTGCTCGGCCTGCGCCAGCTGTACTTCGTCATCGGCGGGCTGCTGGAACGCCTGGTGTACCTGAGCCACGGCCTCGCGGTGATCCTCGGGTTCATCGGCGTCAAGCTGATCATCGAGGCACTGCACGGGTCGCACGTGGACCGGATCAGCCTTCCGGTGCCGCACATCGGGATCGCGCTCTCCCTGGGCGTGATCGTCGCGGTCCTGGCGGTCACCACGATCGCCAGCCTGCTGCGCTCACGCACCATCGCCAAGGCCGAACAGGAACCCGAACTCGTCAGGTAGCGGTCGCCCGGTGCAGGGTGGCGCCGAACTCCAGCACGATGCCGCCGTCGGCGTGCATCTGTTCGGCACCACTGGTGAAGCGCTCGCGGAAGGCGGTCGCCCGGTCGGGCGGCAGCGTGGCCAGCGCGTCCGGAACTCCCTGCAGCTCCAGCCAGTTCCACAGCGCGGCGGGGTCCGGCAGGCGTTTCTCGATGTCGACGGACTCCTGGTACGCGAGGGCGAATCCCGCCGACTCCAGCAGCTCGTCGAGTCGGTCGGCGGTCAGCGGGTCACCCGATCCGCCGCCGAAGAACTCCGCGCTCAGGTCGTGGAGCCAGCCCATCCGCCCGACGGTCGGCCGTTCCAGTGACAGCGCGACCGTCCCGCCGACCGCGAGGACGCGCCGGAACTCGGCGAGGGCGATCGCCGGCTCGGCCAGCGCCTGGATCAGGAAGCCGGCGGTCACCACGTCGAACGACCCGGACGGGAACTCCAACATGCCGGCGTCCTGCTGCTCGGCCGTGAGGTCGGGGTGGTCGGCCGCCAGCCGCGACACCATGCCGGCCGACGCGTCCACGGCCGTCACCCGGGCGCCACGCGCCAGCGCGGCGCGGGCCACCGCGCCCCGCCCGGCACCCACGTCCAGCAGCCGCGCGCCCTCCACCGGATCGGCGAAGGACACCAGCTGGTGGCCGACGTCGGCCACGTAGAAGTAGATCTCCTCGTAGCGGTCGGCCAGCGCGTCGTACTTGCGCCGGCCCTGTTCAGTACTGGTCAACGACACCTCCGAGGCCGACCCACGAGCGTAGGAGCCGCGGGCGATCGCCGATACCGTCCAAATGGGGGTCTCAGGCCCGGCCGCGGGCCATGGCGATGAGCCGGTCGAGGACGTGGCCGCCGTTGGCCCGCAGTCCGTTGTGCTCGTACTCGTTGGTGACCCACGGCCGCATGCGGGGCAGCAGCCGCGCGGTCTGCTCGGACAGCGCACGGTCGACGTAGGCGTCCTCGGCGTAGATGGCCGCCGCGCAGGGCACCTCGCAGGACCGCAGCCGGTCGGCGTCGTAGAGCCGCGGCCACTCGTGGTCGGCCAGCAGCTCGGCGGCCTCGGCGAGCGGCGCCAGCCCGGGGTCCTCGGCGCAGGTCCACGGGTACATGTGTTCCCCGGTGAACAGGGTGACGTCCTCGTCGTACTCGGCCGGCCGGACCCGCGCGGCCGACCAGCGGGTGGCGAACCCGTCGGAGTAGCTCGCCTCGTGGATCACCGCGTACAGCGGGTTGCGGCCCGAGAACGGCAGCGCGGCGGCCACGTCGTGGGCGAACGCCGGCGACGCCGGGTCACGTTCGAGGAGGTGGTGCAGGTGCTCGGCGCCGTCGCTCATGCCGAGGACGTTGCCCACCTGCCGGAACCGGCGACTCGTGAGCGGCGTCCCGTTGGGCAGCACGACCTCGCCGGCGTCGAGCCGCTCGTGCATCGCGCGCACGCGGTCCCGGTCGCCCGGGTAGCGCAGGTAGTACCGGCGGTTGCGTTCGAGCATGGTCACGTAGGTGGCGCGGTAGATCTCGTCCGGGTGCAGCCCCACGGGCGGCACCCCGCCGGTGATCAACGCCTCCCGCAGGCCCTCCGGCGCGGTGGACAGGTAGTGGACCGTGCAGAAGCCGCCGAACGACTGGCCGAGCAGGCTCCAGGGATCCCCGCCCAGCGCGGCGCGGACGAACTCCGCGTCACGCACGATCGAGTCGGCGCGGAAGTGCTTGAGGTAGTCGGCCTGCTGCCGCGGGGTCATCCCCGGCAGCGTGCCGACGGGCGTGGACCGGCCGGTGCCGCGCTGGTCGAGCATCAGCACGCGGTAGTCCCGCAGCGCGCGGGCCAGCCAACTGGGCGCGGACGGCGCGCCGGTGGGCCGCGGCGCCTCGTGGCCCGGCCCGCCCTGCAGGAACACGAGGAACGGCCGGTCCCGGCCCGCCGGATCGGCCACTTCGCGCGCGAAGACGGTGATGCGCTCGCCGTCCGGCCGGTCGTGGTCGAGGGGAACCTGGAACTCGTGTTCGGTCAGTACCAGTCCGGGAACGTGCACCGTCTGCGCCATGAACCCGATCATGCCAGCCTGGGTACATGACCAGAGCCGGCCTCATCGCGGGTCTCGCGGACCTGGTGTCCGAACCGACCCGGCGGGTCGCGGTGGACGGCCCGGACGCCGCCGGCAAGACCACCCTGGCCGACGAACTGGCCGCCGCTCTCCGGCGCCCCGTGCTGCGGGTGAGCATCGACGACTTCCACCGGCCCCGCGAGGAGCGCTACGCACGCGGCCCGCTCTCACCCGAGGGCTACGTCCACGACTGTTTCGACTTCGCCGCCCTGCGCCGGGCGGTGCAGGCGCCCGCCAGGACCGTGGTGGTCGACGGGGTCTTCCTGCTGTCCGACCCCCTGCGGGACTGTTGGGACCTGACCGTGTACCTCGACGTCCGCCCGGCCGAGACCCTGCGCCGGGCCCTGGTCCGGGACGTCGCCCTGTTCGGTTCCGAGGCGGTGGTCCGCGAACGCTACGAGCACCGGTACCTGCCCGGCCAACGGCTGTACCGCGCCACCGCGCGGCCCACGGAGGTGGCGGACGTCGTGGTGGACAACGACGACCCGGCCGCGCCGATCGTCAGGAAGTGGCCGCACCGCTGATCAGCCGGACCTTCTCCCCGCCGACCGCGACCACGTCGCCGCCGGCGAGCTGGCGGCCTCGGCGGACCTCCACCCGGCCGTTCACCGTCACGTCCTCGTCCTCGATCATCATCTTGGCCTGACCGCCGTCGTCGGCGAGCCCGGCCAGCTTCAGGAACTGGCCCAACCGGATCGACTCGTCGGCGATCGGCACTTCACGGATCTCCATCCACCCATTCTCCCCGGCCACTACGATGGCCACATGTCGCCCGGGGAGCACGACGAGGACTGGCTGGATCTCGCCGATGCCATCGACACGTTGCGTCGCCAGTTGTCCGAGGCCCAGCGGCGCGGCCACGACGCCCCGCTGCGGTTCGTGCTCGGCGAGATCACCGCGGAGTTCGAGGTCGAGCTGGTCCGGGCGAAGAACGGCGGCGGCGCGCTGAAGTTCGGCGTCGTCGAGGCCGACGCCCGCCGCGAGCGCACCACCCGGTCCACCCAACGCCTCACCCTGCGCCTCAACCCGGAGCACCGAGGTGGCGGGGACGTGGCCGTCGGCGACGACCAGGAGTAGCTCGCGCCGATGGAGCAGCAGCAGGTCGTCAAGGTGCACGGCGCCCTCTTCGGCAGCGGCTACCTGATCGCACCTCGGCTGGTGCTCACCTCCGCACACCTGCTGGGCGGCGATCACTCGGCGTCGGTGCCGGTGTCGGTCCCGGGGTCGCCCGAACGGTTCGCCGCGGCGGTGCGGTGGACCGGCGGCGCGGCCCTGGACGCCGCACTGCTGGAGATCACGGCCGCCCACTGGTCACCGCCCACCACGCTGCGAGGCCATCTCGCGCGCCGCCCGCAGCGCTGGGGCCGATGCGTGACCGGCGGGACCGAGATCCCGGTCGCGGCCACGGGCTTTCCCCGCCAGCAGCGCGGTGAGGAGATCCGGGACTCCGAGGCGGTGGTGGGTCGGGTCCGGCCCCACGGCGGCACGACGCTGGAGATCCTCGACGCCAGCGGCCCGTTCGGTGACGGTGACCCGAGCACCCGATGGTCGGGCATGTCGGGTGCGGCCGTGTTCCCGGACGGCGAGGAACTGCTGCTCGGCGTGGTGCGGTTCGACCGCCAGGCCCACCACGGCACGCGGCTCACGGCCACCCGCGCCGAGGACCTGGTGGCCCGCCCCGACTTCCGCGCGGCCGTGCGCCGGGTGACCGGCGTCGACCCGCAACTCGAACCCGTGGAACTCGCCGAACTGCTGGAACCCGCGCCGCCCATGGAGGTGTCCTCGCCGACCATGCTGCTGCGGGCCGACGCCGAGGTGGTGTCGTTCCACGGCCGGGAGGACGTGCTCGCCGGCCTCGAACAGTGGTGCCTGGCCGACGGTCCGCCCGCCGCCCGCGTGCTCACCGGCCCGGGCGGGCAGGGCAAGACCAGGGTGGCGCGGCAGCTGATGGCGCGGCTCCGCGACCACGGCTGGGTGACCGGCGAGGTGCACAGCGAGCCGGGCGAGCTGCGGGTCCTGCGCGCGGTCCAGCACCCTTTGCTGCTGGTGGTCGACTACGCCGAGTCCCGGCCGGACCTGGTCCGGAAGCTGTGGAAGCAGACCGAACGCAACCGGCATCCGGTCCGCCTGCTGCTGCTCGCCCGCTCGCGCGGTTCCTGGGAGACCAGGGCGACCGGCCACCTCCGCGAGATCAGGCTCCACGCGCTCAGCCCCGACACCACCGACCGCGACCACGCGTTCCGGCTCGCCGCCCGGGATCTCGCCCGCCGCATCGCCGACGTGACCGAGCGGTCGGGCGTCGACTGGCCGGGGCTCGCGGAAACACTGCCGGTGCCCCGGGCCGGCGCCGGTGCCGAGACCGCGTTGACCGTCCAGATGGCGGCCCTGGTCGCGCTGCTGCGGCAGGCCCCGGACGCCGAGCAGCGGCCACTGGAGGCCGAACTCCTCGATCACGAGTACCGCCACTGGACGGAGACCGCCGAGGGGCGGGGGATGGGGAACATCGACGCCGGGCGGCTCGCGCAGGCGGTGGCGGCCGCCGTGCTGTGTCCCGCGTTGACCGAGAAGGAGGCGCTCGAGACCGTCGACCGGGTGCTGCCCCACGAGCCGCTGAGGGCCGACATCGCCGCGTGGCTGCGTGACCTGTACCCGCCGCCCGAGGGCCGCTACTGGGGTCAGCTCGAACCCGACCGGGTGGGGGAGTACCACGCGGCCGGGCACGTGGTCGACGATCCGGGGCTGCTCACGAGGGTGTTCGCCCGCGCCCCGGACCACCAGCGGGTGCAGACCCTGACCGTGCTCGCCCGGGCGGCCGTGGCCCACGCCAACGAGAACCGCACGGACGCCGCCCTGAAGGTGGTCGCCCGCCTGCGTGCCGTGCTGCGCGAGGCCGACACTCCGCTGACCGCCGCCATGTTGCGGGCCCACTCGGACGCGCTGCCCGCCCATTCCCACGTGCTGCGGGACTACGCGCTCGACGTCGCCCGCGAACTCGGCCGACTCTGCGACGGCGAGAACGACCGGGACCGTGCCTGGGCGCTGCACAACCTGGCCGAGCGGCACCTGGCCCTCGGCGACTGGGCCGACGCCGTGACCGCGGCCGGGGACGCCGCCGTGATTCGGGAAGGTTTGGCGGAAGGCGGGTCGACCTACCGGACGGAATGGGCCGACTCGCTGGTGCTGCTGTCGCGGGCACTGCGGAGCACGGGTCGCCGGCCGGAGTCCTACGAGGTCGGCGATCAGGCGCTGTCGATGTTCCGCACCCTGGCCGCGGAGACCGGTGCGGACCGGGAGAAACGCGAGCGCGGCCTGGCGCGGGCCCTGCTCAACCAGGCGCAGGTGGTCTGGCGGCTCGACCCGGAGACCGTCGGCTTCGACCAGATCGCCAAGTCCGACGGCTACACGGACGAGGCCATCCACCTCGCCCGCGACCTCACGGATCGCCATCCCGACCTGGACCCGATCCTGCTCACCGACGCGTTGACGCAGCGTGGGGTGAGCCTCTATCACCTCCAGCGTCGGCCGGAGGCGTTGGCGCCGAGCGAGGAGGCGGTCCACTCCGCTCGCCGGCTGGCCGGCGAGAACCCCGACGCCTACGCCGGTGACCTGGCCGGCGCCCTCATGGGACTGGCGGTCGACTACAACAACGCCGGGCGGCCGCCCGGAGACGGCATGGCGTTGGACCAGGAAGCGGTCGACCTGCTGCGTCCGCTGGCGGCGGACCTTCCCGGCGTCTACGGCTCCACGCTGGCGCGGACGCTGCAGAACCTCGCCATCGACCAGTTCGACGTCCAGGGCGAGGGCGCGTCGGCGTCGATCGAGGAGGCCATCGGCCATCGCCGTGCCGCATTGGCGGATCCACACGGGGTCGGAGCGCCCGAGCTGGCCAACGCGCTGCACACCCTCGCCACGTTCCACGCGAGCAAGGGTGATCACCGGAGCGCGGTGGAGCGATTCGAGGAGGCCATCGAGCTGTACGAGCGTTCGACGCTGCCGCTCAGCGCGCCCGAGTTGAAGGGCCGGTCGGGAACCGTGCTCGAACTCGCCCGGTCCTACGAGGCCCTCGGCCGCACCGCGGAAGCGCTCACCGCCGCGAAGCAGGCGAACACCATCCGGCGGCGCCTCAGTGAGTACGCCCCCGACCTCTTCACCGAGACCTACGCCTCCTCCCTGCGCGACGTCTCCGATCTGCATCGCAGGCAGGACCGGCGCATCCACGAACGCATCGCGCTGCGCCACGCACTGCCCCTGCACCGCAAGCTGGCCGGCGTCAGCGAGGTGGGTCGCGAGGGGCTGGCCATCTGTCTCGCCGACCTCGGCGCCAGCTACGCGGCGTCCTACACGACGGCCGGCCGGGCGGTCACCGCGCTGACCGAGGCGTACGAGCTGTTCGTGTCGCTGCCGGTCACGGAGCTGCGACACGAGCGGAACGTCGCCATCGCCGCACGGGAGTTGAGCGGCGCGTTGCTCAAGACGAGCCGCTTCGCCGACGCCGTCCGGATCTCGGAGCACGAGGTGCGTCTCCTGCGTCGACTGCTGGCCGAGGACATGGACGACGACCGGGACGACCACGAATGGGCGCTCTACTTCGCCCTGCTGCGGCTGGCCGAGGGGCGGACGATGGCGGGGCGGCCGGTCGCGGCCTGGCGCACCGTCCTCGAGGCGGAGGAGTCCTGCCGAGCCCTCGTCGATCGTCCCGACCTGCCCCAGAACCAGGTCGCGCAGTTTCTGCGCAAGTTGGCCCGAGCGATGAGTCTCTGTGGTCGCCACGACGTGCGCCTGGCTGCCCGCGCGGTCGAACCGGCGCGGCGGGCCGCCCGGATCTGTCGGGATCTGGCGGACGAGGAGCCGGGCGACCACCAGTTCGACCTGAGACTGGCGGTCAGCACCCTGGCCACGGTGCTGACCCGCCTCGGCCGCCACGCCGAGGCCGCCGAAGCACGGCTGAGAAGAGGAGCGACATGACATCCCCAGAGCAGTCGGCCGAGGACATCCGGCGCGACGAGGAGAGCGTCGGCCGCCCGGCGGAGCTGTTCTACCCGCACGTGGAGAAGTTCGTCACCGACCGCCTCATCCACTTCTTCCCTTTGCCGGCACCGGACTCGGGGCAGGTGTGGTGTCGGAGCTGGTTCCGCCACGCGCAGGCGCTCTCGCGGCTGGACGCCATCTGGCGCGCCTGGGAGAACCTGCGTTTCGATCCCGCGCTGGGCTTGTCGAACTGGTGGACGCACTACGCGGACCCCAACATGCGTGCCCTGATGGACGCCCGCACCGGCCCGTTCGCCGGTTGTGCCAACGGCCACCAGGACAACGAGCCGCTGCCCGTCGAAACGCCGCCGGACGGGTTGTTCTTCGACCAGCGGAACCAGTCACCGCTCGCCGACGACCCGCTCGCCCTCGACTGACCTCAGATGGTGCTCAGATGGTCGACGCGTCGATCACGAACCGGTAGCGCACGTCGCTGGCCAACACCCGCTCGTACGCCTCGTTGATCGCCTCGGCGCGGATCAGTTCGATCTCCGCGCCCAGGCCGTGCTCGGCGCAGAAGTCCAGCATCTCCTGGGTCTCCGGGATGCCGCCGATCATGGAGCCGGCGAGGGACCGGCGCTGGGTGATCAGCGAGAACAGGTTCAGCGACACCGGCTCCTCGGGGGCGCCCACGGTGACCAGCGTGCCGTCGGTCCGCAGCAGGCCCAGGTAGGCGTCGAGGTCCAGCGGCGCGGACACGGTGGACAGGATCAGGTCGAACCGGCCCGCCAACTCCTCGAACGTCTTCGGGTCGCTGGTCGCGTGGTAGTGGTCGGCGCCGAGCGCCAGGCCGTCGTCCTTCTTGCGCAGCGTCTGTGACAGGACGGTGACCTCCGCGCCGAGCGCGTGCGCGATCTTCACGGCCATGTGGCCGAGCCCGCCGAGACCCACCACCGCCACCTGCTTGCCGGGGCCCGCCTGCCAGTGCCGCAGCGGCGCGTACGTGGTGATGCCGGCGCACAGCAGCGGCGCGGCGACGTCCAGCGCCAGGCTCTCCGGGATGCGGACGGCGTAGTTCTCGTCGACCACGAGGTGGGTGGCATAGCCGCCGTAGGTGGGCTCGCCGTTCTTGTCGAGGCTGTTGTAGGTCTGGACGGTGCCGTTGGCGCAGTACTGCTCCAGCCCCTGCTTGCAGTACTCGCACTCCCGGCACGAGTCGACGAAGCATCCGACGCCCACCCGGTCGCCCACCGCGTACCGGGTGACCGCCGCGCCGGCCTCGACGACGACGCCGGCGATCTCGTGGCCCGGCACCATGGGGAAGATCGCCTCGCCCCAGCCTTCCCGGGCCTGGTGGATGTCCGAGTGGCAGATGCCGGAGTACCTGATCTCGATCAGGATGTCGTGTTCGCCGACCGGACGGCGCTCGATGGTCGTGCGCTCGAGCGGGGCCTTGGCGGTCGGCACTGCGTAGGCGGAAACCGTGCTCATGTGGGGGACTTCTCCTCGGAAACGTGGATCGGTACACCACGAGTCTGGGCCGGCGGTGGCGTCACACCCAGGCCACCGCGTTACCTACGACCGGCGGTCCTACCACTGGTGGTAGCAGGCACGGGGCACCCATGAGCGGGATACTGGGGTCATGGACGACCAGCCCGCGCAGCCGCTCGACCGGCGCGCCGAACTCGGCGAGTTCCTGCGCACCCGCCGGGCCCGGCTGAGCCCCGACGACGTCGGCATCACCGGTTTCGGTGGGCAGCGCCGCGTTCCCGGGCTGCGGCGTGAGGAGTTGGCGCAACTCGCCGGGATCTCCGTGGCCTACTACACACGCCTGGAACAGGGCAACGGCCGCAACGTCTCCGCCCAGGTGCTCGACGCGATCGCCCGCGTCCTGCGGCTGACCGACGCCGAGCACGCGCACCTCACGCATCTCGTGAAACCCAAGCAGCACAAGAAGAAGCAGGCGGCCCGGCGGGTGCGGCCGGCGCTCGCGCAACTGTTGGACTCCATGGGTGACGTGCCGGCCTATGTGGTCGGTCGGCACACGGAAGTGCTGGCCTGGAACCGAATGGCGCTCGCCCTGTTCGGCGACTGGGCGAACCTGCCGGCCAGGGAACGGAACTGGGCGCGGATGGTGTTCCTCTCGCCCGAGTACCGCGATCTGTTCGTGGACTGGGAGAGCAAGGCGGCCGACGTCGTGAGCTATCTGCGTCTGGACGCCGGCTGCCACCCGGACGATCCGCGGCTGTCCGCCCTCGTCGGCGAGCTGTCCGTGAAGAGCGCGGAGTTCCGCCAGTTGTGGGCCACCCACGACGTCAAGGAGAAGACCCACGGGCTCAAGCACCTGCGCCATCCGCTGGTGGGCGACCTGACGCTGTCGTTCGAGACGTTCAAGCTCCCGGACGAGAACGAGCTGTCGCTGACCACCTATCACGCGGAGCCGGACTCACCGTCCGCCGAGGCCCTGCGACTGCTCGCCCACTGGGGCATCGACGCCATCAGGGCCGGGTCCGCCACGCAACAGTGAGTGGTGGTGGCCGGGTGAGCGCACTACTTCCGGGTGAAACATGACCACACGCCTTCTGCAAGTTGCAAAGTGAGCGTAATATCACGTTCCGTGACCGAAAGTATCGTTCTCGTTCATGAGTCGGGTGGTGACAGCGCCGTCCGGGTGCTGCACGAGTCGGTCCGGGTCGCCGTGCACGGATTGCTGCGGACGGCGTGTGACCTCGCGAGTGTCAACGCGGTGCTGGCCGTCGTGATCGACGAGGTCGAACCCATCTATCCCCAGCTCGACGCCATGGCCGCCGAGCAACCCGCCGGCCCGGTGGCGGCCGTGCTGTTCCACCTGCGGTCGGCCTTCGGGCACGCGGCCGGCGGCCACCCGGAGTCGGCGGTCACCAGCGTGGTGACCGCGGCCGCCATGAGCAGTCGGCTCGACCACGTGGTCACGGAAGGTGACGACGTGGGGCGCTGGCGCTAAACGTTCGTGACCGGTTGCCGAAGGACCGTCCGGAGCTTCGCGGGTTCGGTTCGGCGGGGGTCACCGAGGTAGATCTCGTGGTGGATCCCGGTCTCCCGGAGATCGTGGGCCGCGAGCCACTCGTCGTGCAGGGTGGCGAGCAGCGGACCCTCGTCGTCGTAGGAGCCGACGTGCAGGGCCTGGGCGCACCGGCCCTCGTGCAGGGTGTGGTGGCGGACCTCCGCGATGGCGGGCAGCTTCTTCTTGGCCGACGCGGCTTCCCGGGCGTCCTCGACCGCGGCCTTCGTGATCCACTCGGGCAGGCTGATGAGCATGGTCCACTGCCAGGTGTCCTTGGCACGGCTGGTGGTGAAGTTCGCCGGGGTGTCGGACCACCACAGCCCTTCCAGCGGGGCCACCACGAAGTCCCGGCCGTCGCCCTTGCTCGCGAACTTGATCGTGTACGCGACCGCGTAGAGCGCCGCCACCGCGTCGGCGTAGGCCTGGGCGGTGTTCGGGTTGCCACGCCCGTCGATCGCCAGGAACCGCTGTTCGGGCACGTCGACGAGCGCCCACGTGGTGTTCTTCGGCGCGTACAGGTCCTTGAGTTCGCGTTTGACGTCGTAGGGGGCCATGGCGGTTCTCCCGGGTCGCAGCGACGCGCGATAGGCGGCCAGCCAGGCCTGTTCGGCGTCGAGTTGGGTGAGTGAGTAGTCGAAGAGCGCGCGGACGAACTCGGGTGCGTCGCGTTGGGCGTCGGCCGTGTGCCGGAGGGCGGCGGCCTGTTCGGCGAGGGCCTCGGCACGGGTGGCGAGCGCGGCGTGGAGGCGGTCGGGCGGGATGAGCGGCTGGTTCGCGAGCCCGACCAGCACGGGTGGGAACACGGGCCGCACCTGCGCGATCGCCGCCTCGGCCGCCCGCGCGCACTCCTCGCGACCCTCGGCGGTGGGGCCGTGGACGCGGCGGGCCTTGCCGCGACCGGCTTTCGGCGTGTCGATCTCGGTGATCAGGCCGCGGTCGCGGAGGCGTCCGAGCAGGTAGTAGATGGAGCTGAAGCCGATCTCCGTCCACTCCCGCATGCCGCGCGCGGTGATGACCTCGTCGAGCTCGTAGCCGTGGCGGGGTTGTTCCACGAGCAGGCCGAGGAGCGTGAGTTCGGCGGGGGTCAGCGCGGCGGCCATGGCAATTACTCTAGCACTAGAATAAACGAGCGTCGCTCAGTCCGTGGCGCCGCGGTGGGGGTCACGCGCCGGTGATCTCCTCCGGCGGCACCGCGGACAGGATCTCCAGCGCGTTGAGCAGCCCGTCGCGATCGGCGGCGGGCAGCCGCGCGAGCAGCCGGTCCTCGTTGCGTTGGATGTCGGCCTGTGTGGCCGCGTGCAGACGGCGGCCGGCCTCGGTGATCGAGACCAGGCGGGCGCGCCGGTCGGTGGCGTCGGGGCGGCGTTCGATCAGGTCCTGCTGCTGCAACTCGTCGAGCACGCCGATGATCCGCGTCTTGTCGGCGCCGATGGACTGGGCGAGTGCCACCTGCGTGCGTACCGGCTGGTCGCCGAGCGCGTCCAGGACCGCGTAACCCCACATGGACAGCCCGTGCTCGCGGAGCACGGGCAGTTCGGCGGCGACCAGTGCCCGCGTGAGCGGCGCGAGCATCGCCGCCAGGTCTCGGCGGTCGGACATGACGGCAACGTACCGTCCTTGACAGGTGATAAGCAGATGTAGATGATGTGCACGTGCTTACTAATAGTCTCCTGCTGTCGCATCGACTCGCCGTGACGGCGAGCGTCGAGGTGGTGTCCAAGGTGGACACCGGTGACCTCGGCCGCCCCACGCCGTGTTCGGAATGGACACTCGCCGACCTGTTGGCCCACATGACCGCCCAGCACCACGGGTTCGCGGCGGCCGCCGCGGGTCGCGGTGCCGACGAGGCGGCCTGGCGCCTCCGGCCCACCACCGACCCGGTCGCGGACTACGTGGGCGCCGCCGACCTGCTCCTGGCCGCGTTCGCGGAGGACGGGCTGGGGGAGTTCGCCCTGCCCGAGCTGAGCCCCACGCCGTTCTCCGCGGAGCAGGCGGTGACGTTCCACCTGATCGACTACGCGGTGCACGGCTGGGACGTGGCCCGCGCGATCGGCCTCCCGTACGACCTGCACCCCGACGTGGCCGAACCCGCGCTGGCCATCGCCCTGTCGGTGCCCGACCACCCGTCCCGGCGCGAACCGGGCGCCGCGTTCGCGCCGGCGCTGCCGGCGGCTCCCGATGCCACGCCACTGGACCAGATCCTGACCACGCTCGGTCGCGACCCGAACTGGTCGTCCCCCTGAGCCGGTTCCGGTCCCCTGGCTGGCGGGCCCGGAGACCAGCACCGACGGCCCGGTGGTGCTCAGCCTCACCGACTACACGATGCACTCCCGGCACTCCCGGCGCTCCCTGCCGGGGATCCGGCGCAGGGGCACGCGCCTGGGCCTCGGCTGGTACGGCCTCCCCGGCGCGGTCGGCCTGTACCTGTGGGCCGACCCGCTACGCCGTAGGACCGGCTCCCCGGCGGTGTGGACGGACAGCGCCGCGATGCACCGGTGGATCGGCCTGCCACTGCACGTCGCGACCATGCGTCACTACGGCACGCGTGGGTCGCTGCGCTCGAGCATGGGGGAGCCGGAGCAGGTGGACCGGCGGGCGATCCTGGCCAGGGCGAACGACATCCTCGACCGGCGTGACACGAGGGGCCTGTCCGGCGGGACAGGCCCCTCGCGCGTTCAGGGGATCAGAACGGGGACTTGCCGCGGCCCTGGCGACCGGCGCGGGCACTCTTGCCCATTGCCTTCTGGGACTTGGAGAACGGCTTGCTCAGCCACCGGCCCAACTTGCCGGGGGCCTTGCCTGCGACGGCGCCACCCACTCCCGCGGTCTTCTTCGCGCCGCGTTCCGGACCACGCGACAGGCGGGGCACCAGGAACGCGAGGATGAGAAGCAGTACACAAACACCGATCACGATTCCGACAACCATCACACAACTCCCTTCAAGGACAGGGATACCCGAACGGGTGACGTTCAACCGGAAGGATGGTCAGTCACTGTGTGCGGTCAGCCGCGCGGGGTCCAGCGGCCCGTGGTCGGCCAGCCAGCGGAGGTAGACGTCCTGGCGGGGCGCGACCTCCCGCCAGTACACCTCCGCCGCGCGGTCACGCAGCCCGGCCGCGTCCAGCACGCTGTCGCGGTGCCACACCAGCAGGTGCCGGACCCGCAACGGCGTGTCGATGAGCGGTCGGTGTACCACCCGGCGCACGCGGGAGCCGACGCCAGCAACGGCATCACCCCGCGCCCCTCGCGACCAGTTCGGTGGCCGTCATCCGATCCAGCTCGAGGACCTCGGGCAGCGTCCCGGCGGGTCTGGTTCTGGTTCTGGGGCGGCTGCCCGCCCGAGCCGCTCTGCCCGCCCGAGCCGCTCTGCCCGCCGGCCAGCTCGAGCCGCCCGGCCAACCGGAGACCGGGGGTTTCGGCGCCGGGCCCGGGTTCCGGTGCGGCCGCGGTGGTCGGCGATGGTTCGACCGGTGGGCTGGTCGAGGTGGCGGGCGGTGCCGCCGGTGCCGTTGGTGCCGTTGGTGCCATTGGTGACGTGGTCGGCGGCGCACTCGTCGTGGAGGGAAAGAGCGTTTGTAGTCCTTGACCGGATCGGAGCCCCGGGACTCGTCGACGGGGTTCGGCCCGCGCCCCGCCAGCACTCCCAGCGCTACCGCCGACGTCGCTGTTCCGACCCGGAACAGCCCACGAGAACGAATCGCCGATTGATCATGGCGGGAATGGTAACCATCCGTGTTCGAATTGCGAAAATCCGCCCGAATGGTCCATCAGTCCGGAGTTGTACCAGAATAGGTGAATTAGGTTATTCGCTCGTCCGCCACGAGTCGCCCCGCGGCCGCACTTGTCCCTCCACTGTGGACCAGTCCGTGGCGTGCGTGAGGAACAGGCCGAAGATCGCGTGGAACAGCAGCTCGACCTCCTCCTCGGTGGGCAGCGGGTTGGCCATCCGGTGCAGCGCGAAGCCGTCGGTCACCGCCACGAACGCCTTCACCGTCTGCTCCGGGCGACGCACGCCCAGCTCGGTCAGCAGCGGCACGGCCGTGCGTTCGAACGCCGCCATGGCCTCGGCCACCACCCCGTGCATCGCGGGGTTTCGCGCGGCTTCCAGGTAGACCTCGTGCTGCGCGACCGTGACGCCGGTCCGGCCGGACACCAGCGCCTCGGCCACCCGGCGGCCTACCTCGAGGGGTGCGCGCGCCGTCGGCCGCCTCGCGCAGCACCCCGCCCAGGGCGCCGGTGCGCTGCTCGACGTGGAACCGCAGTGCCTCTTCGATGAGTTCCCGGCTGGTCGCGAAGTAGTACCCGGCGGCCGCCGGGGGCAGTTCCGCCCGGGCCGGCACCGCCCGGTGGGTCACGGCTTTCATGCCGCCCTCGGCGATCAGCTCGACGGCAGCTCGGAGAAGGCTTTCCCGCCGTTCTCGACCGCGTGCCTGCTTGTTTCCACGGACAGTAGCCATTGACACACTCCGCGCACTCCTGAGGACGGTCGGGTAAGCAGTGATAAGCCGCCGGTTATGGCCGGTTGAGATGTGGTGCCGACACCGCGCCGGATGAGAAATTGGCACCACGCGGGTCGCCGGCCGAGCGCGGGGCTCCGCGAACCGATCACCGGCACCTGGTTCGGGCAGGTGATCGGTCCCGCTCGGCCGGCGATCCACCCGGACCCTCATGCGGGAGGCCCGGCCCGACGGCGTCCCCGGACTTCCGAGCAGACCGGGGACGTCGTCGCGGCGGTCGGGCCAAAATTGTCGGTGCTGGCTGACACCATGCCGGGCATGACGCACCTCGCCCCGATTCGCGACTACTGGAACTCCGCGGCCTCCACGTTCGACGACGAGGTCGACCACGGCCTCCGCGAGCCCGCCGCCCACGAGGCGTGGGCGGCGCTGTTCCGTACGTGGATTCCCGCGCCCTCCCGGGTGCTCGATCTCGGCTGCGGCACCGGATCGCTGTCCGTGCTGCTCGCCGGGCAGGACCACCGGGTCACCGGCGTGGACCTGTCCCCGCGCATGATCGAACTCGCCCGCGCCAAGGCTGGATCCACGGTCGACTTCCTGGTCGGCGACGCGAGCGCGCCCGAGGTGGCCGGGCCGTTCGACGTGGTCGTGGTCCGCCATCTCCTGTGGACCCTGGCCGACCCGGTGGCGGCGTTACACACCTGGCACGACCTGCTCGCGCCCGGCGGCCGGTTCGTCCTGGTCGAGGGGCGGTGGGCAGAGTCAGCACAGTCGGGTGGCGATCCGTACGTCGCGGGCGCGGAAGCCCTGCCGTGGCAGGGCGGCGTGCCCGCCGCGACGCTCGCCGCCGAGATGCGCACGCTGGCCGGCGCCGTCGAGGTCCACCCGCTCACCGATCCCGTGTTGTGGGGCAAACCGGTGACCGACGAGAGGTATGTGCTGATGGCGACCAGGTAGCGGTCACCGGCGGTCGGCGCACCGGATGCAGGTGGTGGTGGCGGGCAGCGCCTCGAGTCGCCCGTCGGCGATCGGCTGGCCGCAGCGCCGGCAGATGCCGTAGGTCCCGGCCGCCAGGCGCTCGCTCGCCGCGTCCAGGTCACGCAGCTCCGTGTTGGCCTGGTCGAGCAGGCCGGCCACCTGGGCGCGTTCGAACGCGATGGTCACGCCCTCCGGGTCGTGCTCGTCGTCGTTCGTGGTGTGCGTCGAGGAGTCGATGATCTCGCCCAGCCGGCGACTGAGCGACTCGATCAGGTGGTGTGTCTCGGTGCGCCGCGCGGCCACCCGGTCGGCCTGGTCGGTCACGGGAGCTGGCTCGGGATCGGGCGCAGGTCGCGCCGGGGCGAGGACCACGGGGCGTTCTCGGCCGCGGCGAGATCGGTGAACGCCAGCACGGCGTCGTCGAGCCGGTGGAGCAGCAGCTCGTCGTCAGGGGCCCCGTCCAGTTCGCCCGCGACCAGCAGCAGGGGCTGCCCGCCGATCCGGAGGTCCATCTCGGCCACCACGTCCTCGTCGGCGAACACGGCCACCTGGTCCACCGGGCCGACCGGAAGCTCGGGCAGTGCGCGCCAGCGGTAGATGCCCTCCCACCGCTGGTCGTCGAAACGGGCGTCCGGGAAGGAGCGCAGTCCGAAGTTGGCATCTTCCTGATAGGTGGTGATGGTCAGCGCGGCACCGTCGGTCATGGCCGCCCGCAGGCTGAACAGATGCAGAAAGGGGAAGGTCGCGTCACTGAACCGCGGGATGTCCGAGTCGTTGTCCCACAGCGCCAGCTCGACACCGTCCCAGCGCTCGATGCCGCGTCCGCGCAGGGACGTCAGCATCCGGGTCTGCTCGATCATCCAGTCGTCCCAGGTCACACCGGCCAGTATGCCGCGACACATCTAGTTGAACGGTCGTACTAGTTGTACTATCGTTCAAATTATGGAGTTGACGACCCGGCGTGCCGGGGTGCGGGAGTGGGCCGGACTGGGGTTGCTGGCGTTGCCGACCGTGTTGCTGGGGCTCGACGTCACGGTGCTCTACCTGGTGATGCCGAGCATGGCGGCCGAACTGGACCCGAGTGCCACCCAGACGTTGTGGATCATGGACGCGTACGGGTTCTTCATCGCCGGGTTCCTGGTGACCATGGGCACGGTGGGGGACCGGTTCGGCCGGCGGCGGCTGCTGATGATCGGGATCGTGGCGTTCGCGGTCGTGTCGGTCCTCGCCGCCTTCGCGCCCGACGCCGAGCTGCTCATCGTCGCGAGGGCGCTGCTCGGCGTCGCGGGCGCCACGCTCATGCCCTCCACGCTGTCGCTGGTCAGCACGCTGTTCACCGACGTGCGGCAGCGGGCGGTGGCGTTCGGCGTGTGGGCCACCATGTTCGCCCTCGGGATGGCCGCCGGGCCGGTGATCGGCGGCCTGCTGGTCGACCGGTTCTGGTGGGGTGCCGCGTTCCTCGTGGCCGTGCCGGTCGCGGTCCTCGTGCTGGCCGGCGCGCGGGCGCTGCTGCCCGAGTACGCGGCACCCGGCGCCGGCCGGATCGACCTGGTCAGCGTCGCGCTGTCGCTGGCGGCCGTCCTGCCGGTGGTCTACGCGATCAAGCACCTGACCGTGACCGGCGCCGACGCGCTCACCGGGCTGCTCCTGGTGGCCGGCGCCGTCGCGGGGACCGCGTTCGTCCGCCGACAGCGGCGGCTCGCCTCGCCACTGCTGGACGTGACGCTGTTCGCCGACCGCGGCTTCTCCGCGGCACTCGTGGTGCTGCTGGTCGGCCTGGTGGGAGTGGGCGGCGCCATGTACCTGGTCACGCAGTTCCTGCAGCTGGTCGAGGGGCTCTCGCCCGCGGTCGCCGGGTTGTGGATGGGCCCGCCCGCGCTCGCGATGGTCGTCGCGGCCGTCGGCGCCCCGATGGCGGCCAGGCGCGCCCGGCCGGGCACGGTCATGGCGGCGACGCTGGGCCTCTCGCTGATCGGCTACGCGCTGCTCGCCACGGCGGGCCCCGGCGACCGGGTCGACGTGGTGCTCGGCTTCGCGTTCGTCTACCTCGGACTCGGGGCCATCGCGGCGCTGGGCACCGACATCGTGGTCAGCGCGGCCCCGGCCGGTCGTGCGGGCTCGGCGGCCGCCCTGTCCGAGACCGTGCAGGAACTCGGCATCGCCGTGGGGGTCGCGCTGCTCGGCAGCCTCGCCACGGCCGTACAAGGTGCCGAGGGTTTCACGGTCGGCCTGAACGTCGCGTCGGTCGCCGCCGGTGGCGCGACCCTGGCGGTGACCGTGCTGTGCCTGGTCAGCCTCCGGCACCTGCGTCCCCTCGGTCGCTAACCTGGGGCATGGGCGACGGACGCAAGGCGAGGGGCGACAAGCGGCGGGCGGAGATCATCGAGGCCACCCTGGCGGTCGTCCAGCGCGACGGCGCGGCCGGCGTGACCCACCGGACGGTCGCGAAGGAAGCGGGCATCCCCACCAGCCTCAGCACCTACTACTTCGCCACCCTCGACGACCTCCTGGTGGCCGCGCTCACCAGCGTCGCTGACGGCTACACCGCGCGCATCCGCCACATCATCGACACCCGCGACGACCTGCTGCGCGGTCTCGCCGAACTGATCGCCGAGTCCGCGGGCCCGTCCCGCGACCGCGCCCTCGCCGAACGCGAACTGTCCACTTTGGCCGCCCGACGCCCCGCGCTGCGCCCGGTGGCCCGCCACTGGCGCGAGAACGTCGCGGAGCTCGCCCGCCACTGCACCGATGACCCGAACGCGGTCGCCGCGCTGGTCGCGACCTCCGACGGCCTGTGCACCGCCATCCTCATCGACAACGCGCCGGACGACCCCGACTACGTGCACACCGTCCTGCGCCAAGCCATCGGAACGAGCGGAACGACATGAGCCAGCTGCTGAGAGTCCAGAACTTCACCGTCTCGCGGGACGGCTTCGGCGCGGGGGAGAACCAGAGCCTCGAGCGGCCGTTCGGCGACGCCGACCCCGGTGACATGTTCTCCTGGGCGGGCGCCACGGCGAGCTGGCCGAACCGCACCGATCCCGGCGGCAGCCGCGGCCTCGACGACCACTTCACGCGCGACTTCACCCACAACATCGGCGCGGAGATCATGGGCCGCAACAAGTTCGGTCCGCAGCGCGGCCCGTGGCAGGACCACGAGTGGCGCGGCTGGTGGGGTGACGAGCCGCCGTTCCACACCCCGGTGTTCGTGCTGACCCACCACCCGCGCCCCTCGTTCACCCTCGGCGAGACCACGTTCCACTTCGTCGACGACACCCCGGCCGCCGTCCTCGAGCGCGCGCGGGAAGCCGCGCGGGGCAAGGACGTCCGGCTCGGCGGCGGCGCCGCCACCATCCGACGGTTCCTCGACGCCGACCTGGTCGACACCCTGCACGTGGCGGTGTCGCAGGTGGACATCGGCGCCGGGTCACGGCTCTGGCGGTCGCCCGACGAGCTGCGTGACCGCTTCCACCTCGACGTGGTGCCCAGCCCGAGCGGCGTGACGCACCACGTGTTCTGGCGGAAGTGACCTCTCAGACGCCGCCGGCGACCGTGATCGCCTGGCCGGTGATGCCGGTGTTGGCGGCCGATCCCAGGTAGACGATGGGACGGGCGACCTCGTCGGCGTCGAGCAGGCGGCCGAGCGGGCTCAGCGCGCTGTAGTGGCCGCCGTACGTGTCCGCGATCTCGGCGTTCGTCTCGGTTCGGGTGAGGCCCGGCATGACCACGTTGGACAGGATGTCGCCGTCACGGCCGAGCCCGAACGCCGCCGAGCGGCTGAACCCGTGCAGGGCCGCCTTGGCCGCCGCGTAGTACTCGCCGCCGGGCATGCCGTCGGGGACCACACTCGACGAGATGTGCACCAGCCGGCCCCACCGGCGTTCCCGCAGCACCGGAGCGACCGCTCGGCTCAGCCGCAGCGCACCCTCGATGTTGGCCCGCAGCGCGCCGACCCAGGCGTCGTCCGGCACGGCCTCGAACGGCTGGTCCCCGTTGGGCGTGGTGCCGCCCCAGTCGACCGCGTTGTTCACCAGCACGTCGACGCGGCCGGTCCACGCCAGCGTCGCGTCGACCAACTCCCGCGCCGAGTCGGCGCTGGAGTTGGTGGAGGCCAGCTCGTAGCGGTGGACCAGCGCGCGGTCGCCGATCTCCTCGGCCACCAGTTCGGCGTCGGACCGCGAGCCGCGGTAGGTGAGCACCACGTCGGCACCCTCGGCGGCGAACGCCCGCGCGATGCGGCGACCCAGGCCCCCGGAGGCACCGGTCACGATGACGGTCCGGCCGTCGATTCCCAGATCCATGTCCCTGCTCCCTGTCGGTTGTGTGCTCCCCAACCTGGGCGGTCCGACACGGTGCAGGGAGGCCGCGGTGAGGGTGGCTCCAGCAGGGCCACCCTCGGCGGCAGAGGCGCCAGTAGATTCGACACCATGAGTGACAGTCATGAGTGACAACGAGCTGGGTGCCTACCTGCGGGCGCGCCGCGAAGCCGTGTCGCCGGCCGACGTCGGCCTGCCGGTCGGGCCCCGCCGTCGCACGCCGGGGCTGCGCAGGTCGGAGTTGGCGACCCTGGCCGGCGTGAGCGTGGAGTACCTCACCCGGCTCGAGCAGGGCCGCGACCGTCACCCGTCCGCCCAGGTGCTCGGCGCGCTGTCCGACGCGCTGGGACTGTCCGTCGACGAGCGCCTCCACCTGCGGCTGCTCACCAAGGCCACCACCGGCAACGTCTGCCCGGCGGTCGCACCGGCCGTCGCGGTGCGACCCACGGTCGCGGCGATGCTCGACCGGCTTGAACCGACCCCGGCGATCGTGGTCAACCGCCTGCACGACGTGCTCGCCCACACCGCCGGCTACACGACCCTCACCGGCCCGGTCGGCCTGCTGGACGGCGAGCGCCCCAACCTCGCGAGGTTCGTGTTCACCGACGCCCGAGCCCGCGCCGCCTACCCGGACTGGCAACGGGTGGCCGACGACCTGGCGGCGAGCCTCAAGCAGGCGTCGTACACGGGCGACCACGCGGTGGCGGAAGTGACGGAGATGCTGACCATCACTGCCGGCGCCACCTTCGTCGACCGCCTGACAGCCGCGGCCGGTCCGCCTCGTCGCAGTGGGGTGCAACGGTTCGTGCACCCGGAGGCGGGCGAGTTGCGCCTGGCGTACGAGATGTTGGACCTGCCGGACGCCGACGACCAGCGGATGATCGTCTACCTGCCGGCCGACGACGCGACGTCGTCCGCGCTGGCCGGTCTGGCGGGCCGCCGCCCGGGCGCCCTGCGCGCGGTCCCCTCCTGACCGCGACCGTCCACAGAGGACTTCGTGGTCGAGCCGCTCCGGATCCCGAGCGGTAGCCTGTGGTCATGCGACGCGTCGGGGTGTTCGTTCTCGTTGTCATGCTGGGCGCGGGGCTGGTCGCCCCGGCATCGGGGCAGGCGCAGGCGCCGCCCGGTTACCTGGTGCGGGGGCTCGACGCGCCCGCCCAGCTGGTCGTCGACCGGTGGGGCGTGCCGCACATCTACGCGCACAGCACGGGCGACGCCTACCTCGCCCAGGGGTTCAACGCCGCGCGTGAGCGCCTGTTCCAGATCGACCTGTGGCGCCGCCGCGGCCTCGGCCGGCTGTCCGAGGCCTTCGGACCCGCCTACGTCGAGCAGGACCGCGCGACCCGGCTGTTCCTGTACCGGGGCGACATGCGCGCGGAGTGGGAGAGCTACGGCCCCGACGCCCGGGCGGCGGCCACCCGCTTCACCCAGGGCGTCAACGCCTACCTCGACTGGCTCGACCGCCACCCGGAGGCGCTTCCCCCGGAGTTCCGGACCCTCGGCCACGAACCGGGCCGGTGGCGGCCCGAGGACATCGTCCGGATCCGCAGCCACGGGCTGACCCGCAACCTGACGAGCGAGGTGGCCCGGTCGAAGGTCGCCTGCGTGGCGGGCGTGGAGACCGACCAGGTGCGGGTGAAACTGCAACCCACGCGGCAGACGACCGTCCCGGACGGGTACGACCCGTGTGCGCTGCCGGACGACGTCCTGGACACGTTCGAACTGGCCACGCAGGCCGTGGAGTTCTCCGAGGGGAAGCTTCGGACGTTGCCCGCCGAGCCGGACGAGGCACTCGAGGGCAGCAACAACTGGACCATCGCGCCCAGCCGCACGACCACCGGGCGGCCCATCCTCGCGAACGACCCGCACCGGGCGTACTCGACACCGTCCATCCGCTACATCTCGCACCTGTCGGCGCCGGGGCTGGACGTGATCGGCGCGAACGAGCCGTTCCTGCCGGGCGTGTCCATCGGTCATAACGGCACTGTCGCGTTCGGACTCACCATCTTCCCCATGGACCAGGAGGATCTCTACGTCTACCAGCTCGACCCGAACGACCACGCCCGCTACCGCTACGGCGACGGCTGGGAGCGGATCCGCACGCGCACCGAGCGGCTCGACGTGGCGGGGGAGGAGCCGAGGACGGTGGAGCTGCCCTTCACCAGGCACGGCCCGGTGATCGCCGTGGACGAGGAACGCCACCTCGCCTACGCCGTACGCACCGCGTGGCTCGAGCCGGGCATGAGCCCGTACTACGGGAGCCAGAAGTACCTGCGGGCGCGGAACTTCACCGACTTCACCGAGGCCATGCGCAACTGGGGCGCCCCGACCGAGAACCAGGTGTACGCCGACACGAGCGGCAACATCGGCTGGGTTCCCGGCGGCCTCGCCCCGAAGCGCCAGGGCTACGACGGCCTGCTGCCGGTACCCGGCGACGGCAGGTACGAGTGGCGGGGCTTCTACTCCGGCGACGACCTGCCCCGCTCCTACAACCCCGAGCAGGGCTTCGTCGCCACGGCCAACCAGTTCAACCTGCCGCCCGACTATCCGCACCCGCTCGGTTTCGAGTGGACCAACCCGGCGCGCCACGAACGCATCGTCGACGTGCTCTCGACGTCGCCGCGCAGCTCGCTCGCCGACTCGGCGCGCCTGCAGAACGACCAGCTTTCCCTGGTGGCACAACGCATCGCGGCGGTGGTGCGGGGACTGTCCTGTCCGGCGGAGGTCGAACCGGCGTGCCGGCTGCTCCGCGACTGGGACGGTGTGGAGTCGGCAGGCTCGGCCCCGGCAGCGCTGTTCGAGGTGTGGCGCAAGCGCCATCTGGGACCGGCGTTCGTGGCGGCCACCGTGCCCCCCGAGGCGGCCCGCCTGATCAGCCAACCGGACACGGCCGTGCTGCTGGACGCACTGGAGCACCCGACCGACCCCGGCGCGCGGGACCGGCTGCTGCTGGACACGCTCGGTGCCGCGTACACCGAGGTCCGCGGTCTGTTGGGCGATGATCCGGCGGCCTGGCGGTGGGGCGACCTGCAGCACTCGATGTTCCGCCACCCGCTCGAGGGCGAGCTGACCGTGGGTCCGCTGCCGCGCGGCGGTTCGGAGCACACGGTCAACGCGTCCACGTACGACACCAGGACGTTCGAGCACACGGCCGGCCCGTCGTTCCGGATGGTGCTGGACGTGGGCAACTGGGACGCGTCGCTGGCCGTGAACACGCCGGGCCAGTCGGGCAACCCCGACAGCCCCCACTACCGCGACCTGGCCGAACGGTGGAGCAACGGCCAGTACGTGCCGCTGCTGTACAGCCGGGCCGCCGTGGAACGCGACGCCGAGCAGCGCATTCTCCTCGTGCCGAGGTAGCGAAGAGTTTCTTCGCCGGTGATGTCGATCGGGGTCGAGTCCGTTCGTAGCCAGGGTGAGAGGCCGGCAAGGGGTCGGTCACCGCGCACCGGAGGCTCACCATGGCTGTCACCAGCGAGTCCGTCAGCACTGTCGAGAACGTCAGCGCCAAGCTCACCGTCACAGCGGCCGCCACCAGGGTGTTCGCCGTGTTGGCCGACCCCGCGGCCCACGCCGCGATCGACGGCACCGGCTGGGTGCAGGAGGCACCGGACGCGACGCCGTTGACCGAGGTGGGCCAGATCTTCCGGATGGACATGCACCACCCGAACCATCCCGACGGTGACTACCAGGTGGTCAACAAGGTCCAGGTGCTCGACGCGCCGCGGGCCATCGGCTGGCTGACCGGACAGGAGAAGGACGACGGGCGGCTGGAGTTCGGCGGCTGGGTCTGGCGCTACGACCTGGTGGCGCTCGGCCCGGACCGAACCGAGGTGACGCTCAGCTACGACTGGTCGGCCGTGCCGGCATACGTCCGGGAGTACCTCCAGTTCCCGCCGTTCGGCCCCGAGCACCTCATCAACTCGCTGCGCCACCTGTCCGAGCTTGTCTGAACTTCGAGGAGATCATCATGACCGCGACCTACACCTTCGACGTCTTCACCACCCTCGACGGCTTCGGCGCCAACACCGGCGACTGGGGCGGCTACTGGGGCAAGCAGGGCCCCGAACTGCTCGACCACCGCCTCGGGCTGTACGACGAGAAGCAGCGGCTGGTCCTCGGGGCCACCACGTTCCTGGCGAACACCCGGATGCTGGCCGCGGCCCCCCGGCGTGACGTTCGACCCCTGGGTCGCCCGGATGAAGGAACTGCCGACCACGGTGGTGTCGAACACGCTGCGGGGACCGCAGGACTGGCCGGACGCGACCATCGCCACCGGCGACGCCGTCGACATCGTCCGGCGGCTCAAGGCGGAGTCCGACGTGCCGTTGCGTTCCCACGGAAGCCTGTCGCTGAACCGGACGCTGATGGCCGCCGGTCTGGTCGACTTCGTCCAGGTCACGCTCTTCCCGGTGATCACCGGCCGGAACGGGGTGGACCCGGTCTTCGCGGGTGCCGCCGACTTCGACCTCGAGCTGGTCGAGAGCCGCACGCTCGACGGCCACACCCAGGAGCTGATCTACCGGCCCACCCTGCATGGCTGAGTGGTGCGGTCGAGGGCGGTCCGCCCTCGACCGCGACCTCAGGCGGGAGTCTTCTCGCTCTCCGCGATGATCCGCCGCTCCTCCTCGCGGTTGGCGCGGTACTGCCGGATCGAGTAGACGAGCGCCGCGGCCCACACGAGGTACAGCACGGCGTAGATCGGATAGCGGACGCTGTCGGGCGCGTCGATCCAGTCGCTGCGCAACAGGGTGCGGGCGTTCGTGACGATGATCAGGCCGCCGACCGCCGAGCCGAGCACGCGGGGTGGGATGTGGCGGACGAGCCAGGCCGCGATCGGCGCGGCGATCACGCCGCCGATGAGCAGGGCGAGCACCCAGGAGAAGTTGACGCCCTCGGAGCCGATGCCGACGATGAACCCGAGGCTGGCGGCGACCGCCACGAGGAACTCGCTGGTGTCGATGGAACCGATGGTCTTGCGGGGCTCGAGGCGGCCGCTGGCGAGGATGGCGGGCGTGCCGACCGGGCCCCAGCCGCCGCCACCCGTGGAGTCGACGAAGCCGGCGACCAGCCCGAGTGGCGCGAGGAAGCGCTTGCGCAGCGGCTTGCCGAGGTTCTGGCTGGGGAGCCCGAACGTCGTGAACCGGACCAGGACGTAGACGCCGAGCGCGAGCAGCAGCAACGCCATGACCGGCGCGGCGGTCTCGGTGGAGAGGCTGGACAGGAACGTCGCACCCGCGAACGCCCCGATGGCGCCGGGGATCCCGATCTTCGCGACGACCTTCCAGTCCACGTTGCCGAACCGCCAGTGCGCGACACCCGGACATCAGCGTGGTGCCGATCTCGGCCAGGTGCACGGTGGCGGAGGCGGCGGCCGGGTTGGTGCCGATCGCCAGGAGCAGGGTCGTCGACGTGACCCCGTAGGCCATGCCGAGGCTGCCGTCCACCAGTTGGGCACCCAGGCCCACCAGCGCGAGCAGAACAAGTTGTCGCATCGCTTCCGTCCGTTCTCCCAGATCCGACTGTGTCGCATCATTCGGGACGAACGGCCGACCGCCAACGGCGTCCACATAGCGGAACCCCTTGCGGCGTCAGCGATTCCGCTGGACAGTAGCCTCGGTGAACCGCGCGGTCAGGTGACGCGGTCCAGCCACGTGACGAGGTCGGCGACGACCTCGGCGCGGTTGGTCTCGTTGAACACCTCGTGTCGGGCGCCCGGGTAGACCCGCAGAGTGATGTCGGTGAGGCCGGCCGCGCGGTAGCGGTCGATCAGGGGGTTGAGGACGGCGAGTTGCGCGTTCACCGGGTCGTGTTCGCCCGCCGCCAGATACAGCGGGAAGTCGCGGAGGGCGGCCAACCGGGAGGGGTCCGCGGCCTCGCGGGCGCCCGCGAACATCGCCTTCGCGCCCGGGGTGTCGAGGCCGAAGCCGCACAGTGGGTCGGCGATGTAGGCGTCGACCTCGGCCTCGTCGCGGGAGAGCCAGTCGAAGTCGGTGCGGGCCGGGGCGAACGGGGCGTTGAACAGGGTGAGGTCCATCGGTTGGTCGAGGTCCAACGCCGGCTCGATCAGATCGAGGGCCGCGGTGCCGGTGAGCGCGACGGCCGTGACCTCCTCGCTGTGGTCCAGAAGGTACTGTTGGGCCGCGAAAGAACCCATGCTGTGCGCCACCAGCACGAGCGGGAGATTCGAGTGCTCGGCGCGCATCCGAGCGGCCAGCACATGGATGTCGTTGACCAGTTCGGCCCACCCGGTCGCGCCGATCTCGCCGAGACCGGGACGTGGCGCTGGCACCGTGCGCCCGTGATCCTGCCCCACCACCAGAAAACCGGCCTCGGTCAGCGCAACCGCGACCCCGGGCGTAGCGCTGGACGTGTTCGCCCATGCCGTGCGTCAGCTGGACCACACCGCGCGGCGCGCCGGCGGGCTCCCACCGGTAGGCGACGAGGTCGTGTCCGTCGCGGCCCTGGTAACCGAAGGCGATCATGGGGCTAACTCCCGAGGGTCACGAGATCCTGGATCACGGCGTTGGACAGGGAGCGGCCGTCCCGGCGGACCTCCCGCAGATACCACTTCTGCACCGGCGTGTGGGTTTCCGGGCCGAACTCCCACTCGCCGCGCGGGCTGTCGATCTTGCCGAGTTCGGCGATCGCCTCGTTGATCTCCGCCGGTCCGGCGTCCGGACCGCGCGGCTTTGAGGGCCTGGTCGAGCACCGAGCCCGCGTCGTAGGCCGACACCGCGAGGCCGGAGGGCACCACGCCCGGGTACTTGGCGTCCCACGCCGCCACGAACGCGCGGTTCGCCGGGTTGTCCAGGTTCGGCGCGTAGTGGAACGCCGAGCGCACACCGATCGCGGCGTCGCCGATCGCCGGCAGCGCCCGGGTGCCCTCGGTCGCGCCGCTGCCGTACAACGGAAGGCCGGCCGCCGCTGAAGTGGGGTACTGCTTCAGGAAGTCGACCCCCTGCTTGGCGACGTACCACCCGTACACCGCCTGGGCGCCGGTTTCCCTGATCTCGGACCAGAAACGGCACGTAGTCCGTTGTGGACATCGGGGTCAGCGTCGGGGCACCGTCCGGGTTGGCCAGCACCCCACCCGCCTCACCGAAGGCACGCAGGAAACCCCGCATACCCTCGTACGCTCCCACGAAGTCCTGACCCATCACGTACACCGGGCCGTCGATCGCCTCCGCCATGTACTGGCCGAGCGCCGCACCGAAGTCCTCGGTGAGGAAGCTGGTGTGCCACACCCAGGTGGAGTCGTCGATCTTCGGGCGGCCGTTCGCGCCGACGAACGGGATCCGCTCGCGGGTGGCGACCTGCGCGACGCCACCGGACGCACCGCTGGAGATGGTGCCCGCCAACACCTCCACGCGGTCCTGCGTGACCAGCTTCTCGGCGGCGGGTGCCGACGTGGTGGCGTCCTCGCCCTCGTCCGCCGTGAACAGCTCGACCTCGCGGCCGCCGAGCATGTTGTCGTGCACGTCGAGGTAGAGCTGGAACCCTTGCCGGATATCGGATCCCGGTGCCTGCTGGGTGCCCGACAGCGCGGTGAGCAGGCCGACCCGGATGGTGGGCAGGGGTTCCTCGGTCGAACACCCGGTCGCCGGTGTTCGCCCTGTCCAACCCCGGTGGGCGCGGGCTGCGCGTGACGGTCGGGTTCGTCTCCGGCGTGGACCGCACATTCCGGGGCCCACGCGGCCACCGCATCACCGGCAGCCTCGAGCACACCGCGCCGCTGCTGCCCGGCTCTTCCGGCGGCCCCGTCGTCGACGCCGAGGGGCGGCTGCTCGGCATCAACACGAACCGCCTTGGCGAGGGCTTTTACCTGGCCATACCGGCCGACGAGGCGCTGCGGACCCAGGCCGACACACTCGCCCGCGGTGAGTCAGCGTCGTCGCCGCAGCTTGGCGTGGCCATCGCCCCCCGTCGCGTGGCCAGACGGCTGCGCCGCGCTGTCGGCCTGCCCGACATCGAAGGGCTGCTCATCCAGCACGTGGTCGAGGACAGTCCGGCCGCTCGCGCTGGGCTCTCTTCGGGCGACCTGATCGTGGCGGCCGCGGGCCAACCCGCCGGACGCGTCGACGACCTGTTCGAGGCACTCAAGGGAACGCAGGGCGGCACCCTCGAACTCCGCGTCGTGCGTGGCACCGACGAGCGGACCGTGCAGGTGGTGTTCACCCCAGAAACAGAAGACAAGTAACAGGACAGCACCGCGTTTCCGACGCCGACTCAGGTAGCGCGGCGCATCATCCAGCTGGTTCCGGCCGCCCCGGGACCAGCTGGGACGTGTTCGCCATAACCTACGGACGCCGGCTCGCCCAGCGCTGGTCGAGGTCGCCCTGGCCTTTCGCCATGACCAGGCGGTGTTACGGGTCGCTGTCCTGCGCGGGCAACGCCCCCGCCCCGGCCGACCGCGGCCTGCCCAACACCAGTAACGGGCTGGCCACCGGCTAGTGCGCCGGCCTGACCTGACCAGGCTCCGGGCCGGGACTGTCAAGTTGTTCTTACAGTGCTGATAGTTCCGGCGAACCCTCGGGGCAGGTGGGCCAGGCCCTGCCGGTAGTGCCGGCTGCTGCTGTCCCGGCGGACCGTCGCGACCCACGTCGCCCCAGGGGCACGGCTGGCGTTTCCCGGAAAAGGAAGCGACAGGGTCATGCGGCAAATCAGTCGCGGGTATCCCCGATCGGCCTGGCGTTTCCGCCCGGGACAACCCGGCGGCTGCGGTGCGTGGTCAGGGACGGCTGGCTGGGGGGTGGGGGGTAAAGCGGACAGGCAGGTGCTTGACCCCGCCGACCAGCGGAATGCCCGGCGGCCTCGAGGAAGGTGGGGTCGTCGGCCACCTCGATGTCGGGCAGGCGGCTGAACAGCTGGCGGAAAGCAACCGATAGCTCCCGGCGGGCCAGGTGGGCGCCGAGGCAGAAGTGCGGCCCCGGGCCGCCGAAGCCCACGTGCGTTGTTGGGCTGCCGCCGGATGTCGAAGCGGTCTCGGATCGGCGAATACGTGGGGGTCACGGTTGGCCGGCGCCGTAGAACAGAGCGACCCGGTCGCCCTCCCTGAAGTCATGGCCGGCGATCACGACCGGCCGGGTCGCGGTCCGGCGCATGAAGGTGACCGGCGAGGCGACGCGGATGATTTCCTCGACGGCCTGGGCGTCACTGCCCCGGGTCGGCCTGCCAGGCGGCCCGCTGGTCGGGTTCTCGGCCAGCAGGTGCATGCCCAGGCTGGTCGCCGTGCGGGTGGTGTCGTTACCGGCTACGGCGAGCAGGATGAAGAAGGCACCGAGCTCATGCGGGGCCAGCATGTCCTCCCCACGTCCGCCTGGACCAGAGCGCTGGTCAGATCATCGCCGGGCTCGGCGCGACGCTTGGCGGCCAGCTCGTTCATCAGCTCGGTGAGCTGAATACCAGCATCCAGCAAGGCAGTTAGCACGTCACGCCCACCGGTGGTTTCCGGGTCGCCGGCCCCGAGGATGGTGTTGGTCGCATCCAGCACCGTCTGGTAATCGCTGCGGGGAATGCCCATCATGTCGCAGATCACCAGCAGCGGAAATGGCACCGACAGGCTCTGCACCAGGTCGGCCTCACCTGCTTCGCAGAAACCGTCGATGACCTCGGCGCAGACCGCCTCGACCGAGGCCATCACCTGCTCGAGCCGGCGCGGGGTGAACGCACGCGACACGATTCCGCGCTGGCGGGCGTGCCGCGGGTCGTCCATCACGATGAACGACCCGAAGAACTCCATCGCGTCCGCTGGAATGTCGGCGATGGCGATCGAACCACGGCCGGATACGAAATCCAGCGGGCGCCGGGAGATCTCCACCACGTCGGCGTAGCGCGTCACCGCGTGGAACTCAACCTCCTCCCCGGTCAGAGAGTCCGTTACTCGCGCCCGGGCGAATGGGTCCCGCTCCCGCACGGCGGCGAAACAAGCCATCCGGGCAGACAGCGGCAAACGCCAGAACAGCGGATCAGTGAACTTCAGCTCTCCCGCCGGCATCTGCTCATTGTCGGCCATATCGTGCTCGGCACCAAGACCGTCACCAATGACGGCGTACTCGGGCCCGAGAAGACCTGGCCGATCTGACGTTCCAGCGGCCCGGCGCTGGAAAAAGCCTGGACGCGGAAATCAGGACGCTCAGCGCGCAGATCGACGCCCTGGTCAGGGCCACCGCCCCGGCCCTAGTGGAACTGCACGGCGTTGGCACCGCCGACACCCATCGGCCGCGACCACGCCCGGACCCAGGTCCTCATTCTCGTCCACGACCTGCACGTCCGCGTCATCAACGCCGCCACCGGCGAACTCATCCGCGAACTCACCATCGACCCGGCCCGCGACTACCAGCCACTGGGCCGACCGCCCGGCCCGCAACCAAAAACACCCTGAACCCAATAAGGGTTCAGGGTGTCCTCGATGTCTTGCGACATCGCAAGTGTGGAGCTATGGGGATTCGAACCCCAGACCTCTTCCACGCCATGGACGCCTGTTCCGTCTGAGCGCGTTGCGCTGGGTCGCGTCAGTGCAGTTCAGAGCGGTAGCGCTGTCTGACTCGTACTGATCCAGTCTGGTGTGGGCTGGGGGCGTTGTCACTTGGATTGTCACTGGTTTTCCGGACCTCACTGTCGAAGGTGAGGTCCGGTATGGCAGCTCGAATCGACGATCAATTAATGACCGCCGAGTTCGGCGGGCGGGTGGTCGCCACCGCGCAGTACAGCCCGGACGCGGCGGCTGACGGCCAGGGCGGATGGATCGTGTCGGGACTCCCCCGCCGTTTGTTCAGCCGGGATCAGGCGATCACGGCGATGGTGCTGGCGGAACGGCTCGCCGCGGGCTACGGCGGTGCCGGGCACCGTGCCACCGTGGACAGCGGTCCTCGCGACTCTGCTCGCGCTGGTCAGCACCGCCGCGCTGGGGCACGCGATTCACACGTGGGCGGCCGGCGCAGATGGCGGCATAGACGCATTGATTACCCGGGCCTTCATCGGGCTGCGCGACTTCCCCGACACCGAAACCGCGCCCCGACCGGCCACGCGCCGTTGAATGATTACCGGTCGGCCACCGACCCCAACCGGAAGGCAGCGAGGCAGGACGCCAGCAATCCCGGGTTGGCGTGGGCGCATCTCCTTAACCGGCCTTGATCGATGCAACTCGGGTCAGCGCGGGCGCAGCGCGTCAAGCGCGGCGTCGATGCCGGCGGCGAGGCGGTCACGGTCGGGTTGCGCGCGAGACACTAGCGCCGAGCCCTGGAACAGGAGCAGGAGGAGCCGCGCCTGCGCCTCGGGACTCGCGCTGGTGGTGACTTCTCCCGCGGCCTGGGCGCGGGCCAGGGCCGTGGTCACGATCTCGGTGAAGCCGTCGTAGGCGGCGGCGGCCAGGGCGCGGGCCGCGTCGTCGCCGGGGACGAGCTCGGCCGTGGTGTTACCGACCAGGCAGCCTCGCCGCCCTCGCGGGTGCTCCGGCGTGCCGGTCAGGACCGACGGCTCGAGAAGCATGCGCCGCAGCGCCGGCAGCACCGGGCCATCCCGCAAGATGGCCTCGAGCTGCTCGCGGTTTTCTCTTGCGTAAAGGGCGACGGACTTCAGGTAGAGGTCGTGCTTGTCGCCGAAGGCCGCATACAGGCTGCCCCGCTGTACCCCCAGCTCATCAACGAGGTCCTGCACCGAGGTGGCCGCGTACCCCCGCGACCAGAAAAGTCGCGCGCCCGGGCCAGCGCCTTCTGGGTGTCGAAGGCGCGAGGACGTCCGGTGCGAGCCATGGCACCTAGTGTACGACTTCTTGACCGTTCGTTCAAGAATAGATAGCTTAGGTCATATGATTTCTTGAACGCTTGCATGGAAGTTGCTGAGACCCGACGATCTGGAGGTAGCTCTTATGCGTGTATTCGTCACGGGAGCCTCGGGCTTCATCGGTTTGGCCGTCTCGCTGAACTGCGGGACGCCGGACATGAGGTAACGGGGCTGGCCCGCTCCCCCGCAGCGGCCGACCGGCTCACCGCGCTGGGCGCCGGCGTCACGCTGGCCACCCTGGCCGACACCGGCACCCTGCACGCGGCCGCGGCCGCCTGCGACGGCGTCATCCACCTGGCGTACCGGCACGGCGAAGCGCCCGAGGCCGCAGCCGCGACTGACCGCCAGGTGATCGAGACGCTCGGCGACGCGCTCGCCGGATCCGGCAGGCCGCTGGTCGTCACCTCCGGCACCCTCGTGCTCCCGGCCGGGCGCGTCGGCACCGAGTCCGACGCGCCGGATCCGGCCGCGCCGGCCGCGCCCCGGGCACCCGCCGAGCGAGCCACGCTGGCGCTGGCGGGACGCGGCGTGCGCGCGTCGGTGGTGCGGCTGGCTCCCTGCGTGCACGAGCGAGTCAAGCGCGGCTTCGTCGGCGCACTGATCGATGCCGCGCAGCGGTCCGGCCTGGCCGGCTACCTCGGCGACGGCTCACAGCGCTGGCCCGCCCTGCACCGGCAGGACGCGGCCCGGCTGTACCGGCTCGCCGTGGAGCGGGCGCCCGCCGGGGCGATCCTGCACGGCGTCGGCGAGCAGGGCGTGCCGCTGCGGGCCATCGCCGAACTCATCGCCGGCAGGCTCGGCGTGCCCGTGCAGCAGGTTCCCGCAGAGCAGGCCGAGGAGTATTTCGGCTGGCTCGCCGCTCTCGCCGGCACCGACGCCCCTGCCTCCTCCGCGGCCACCCGGTCGCTGCTGGCCTGGGAGCCCACCTGCCCCGGTCTGCTCGACGACCTCGCGCACGGCGAATTCTTCCCGGGAGCACAGCGATGAACCTCGCCCCTGAGACCAGTCACCCGGTAACGGCCCAGCCCGCCGAGACGCGCATGCTGCGGACCGCGGACCTGCTCATCTTGTCGATCGGGACGTTCACCCTCGGCGTCGACGGCTTCGTGCTGTCCGGCCTGCTGCCGCAGGTCGCCGCGTCCCTGCACGTCTCGGTCGGCACCGCCGGGCAGCTCACCACCCTGTTCGCCCTGGTCTACGCCGTGAGCTCACCGGTCATCGCCGCGGCGGCCGGCGCCTGGGACCGGCGGGCACTGCTCGCGGCCGGCATGGCCGTCTTCGTGGTTGGCATGATCGTGCAGGCCACAGGGCCGGATTTTGCCGCCGTCCCCGCCGGCCGGGTACTCGCGGCGCTCGGTGCCGCCGGGTACCAGGCCACCGCCTACAGCACGGCCGGCATCCTGTCCGACGACGCCCACCGGGCCCGGTCACTGGCCGTCGTGGCCGGCGGCAGCTCGGTCGCGCTCGTCGCAGGCCTTCCCTTCGGCATTCTGGTCGGGCAAACCTGGGGCTGGCGGGCCGCCATGTGGGTCCTGGTCGCGCTCGCTGTGGCGTCGGCTCTGGCCGTCTGGCTGCTGCCCCCGGCCCGCGCCCCCCGGCTGAGCCTGCGCGAACGCGGCCAGGCGCTCGCCGACCCCCGCGTGCTCGGCATCCTGGCCGGCACGGTCACCGTGCTGATCCCGGTCTTCCTGATCATCGCCTACCTGCCTGCGATCATGCACGCCCCGGCACATGGATCGTGACCGCGATGCTCGCCTACGGCGCCGGGCAGGTCACCGGCACTGCCCTCGTGCCCCGCCTTATCCGCCGCCGCAGCGCCAGGACCGCCCTGATCGGCGGGGCCTGCGGCATCACCGCCGCCGCCGCGGTCCTCATCGCCACCCGCACCACTCGAGGCCACCGCCGCCGTCACCATGGCCGCGCTCGGCTTCTCCGCCGGCCTCACCATCGTCCCCCAGCAGCACCGGCTCTTCGCCGTCGTGCCCAGGCTCGCCCCCGTCGCCGTCGGCCTCAACGGCTCCGGGATCTACATCGCCACCGCACTCGGCGCAGCCGCAGGCGGGGCAGCACTCGTCACCGGTGGCAGCACCGCCCCAGCCGTCACCGCAGCGATTCTCGGGCTACTCGCCATCGCTGTCGCCGTCACAGCCGTTCGCCGAGCGTGACCGGGGCGACACGAGCGGCCTGGCAGCGGTGACAGCCGGTATATCGTCGGCTTTCTTCTCAACGTACTTGTCGTTCCTCGGCGATGAGGCGGCGGACGGTATCCGGAGAATCTACCGAGCCATTTCAGCGAGGTGAGAGTCCCTCGAAGAGCAGTTCCAGGGTGGCCAGCAGCGTCCGCCGCAAATCGAACGGCGGCGGATCACCGGCGATCCACTGGCCGAGGATCGCGACATAGGCGGTGGCGACGAGCAGACCAGCCTGGGCGGGATCAAAGTCCACCCGGACCTCCCCTGCTCGCTGAGCCTGGCCGATGAAGGAACCGACCTCAACAGCGAGCTTGGGGTGGCTGAGGACATCGGTGGAGCGGATGGCCGCGCTCATGAGCGCTACCGTCTCGGCGCGGGCACTCTCGTTGATGTCGGCGAGTTCCGCGGTGTAACGGCGGAGGACGTCGCGCAGGCTATGGGTCTCGGGAGGCGTGGCCCGGACGGCGGCCAGGGCGCGCTGGCGGCGCCGGGCGCTCCACTCATCGAGGATCGCGGTCTTGGGCTTGAAGTGGTAGAACACGGTGGCGCGGGCGACACCGGCGTGTTCAGCGATCTCGTCCATCGTCGTGCTCTCGAAGCCCTGCTCGACGAACAGTTCCACAGCAGCGGCGTAGACCCGCTCGCGCGGCGGGAGGTGCCGGGCGGCCGGCCGATCGCCGCCGGTGGCCGCCTGTCTCCCAGAGGCCTGCTCCGGCTCGGCGCTGGCCCTGGGGCCCGAGTCAGCCACTGCCGTTCCCCCCGTTCGCGGCTCATGAATTTGTTCCGGTGGCAGCGATCTTAGGCGGCTCGGCCCGCACTGGGCTCGCTGTATCATGCATACTCAAGTGTAGACTTGAGTATGGAAGAGACGGATGGGGCGGTGTCAGGCAGGCTCCCGAATGCTGTGCTGACGGGAAGGATGGCTGATGGACAGCGACATGACCGGCCAGGTAGCGGTGGTGACGGGCGCCTCGCAGGGCATCGGCGAGGCAGTAGCCCGGCGCTTTGCGGACGAGGGCATGCGACTTGCCCTGACCGATCTCACCGACGACGTTTTCCCCCTGGCCGACGACATCGCGCGGCGTTACCCGTCATCAGGGGCGTTCGGTGCCGTTACCGATGTGAGCGACCCGGCGGCCTGTGATGCGCTGATCTCCGCGGCGGCCAGCCGGCACGGCGGTGTGGACGTGCTCGCCCACGCGACCGCCATCCCGCAGCGTAAGGCTCCGGCCGCCGAGCTGGCTCCCGAGGAATGGGACCGGGTGATGGCGGTCAACGCCAAAGGGGCGTTCCTGCTGTGCCGCAGCGTGATCCCGGTGCTGCCCAAGCCGGGCGGCGCGATTGTCTTCACGGGCTCGTTCACGGGACAGATCGGCCAGGCTGAGCGGGCCGCGTACAGCGCGTCGAAGGGCGCGCTGCGCCTGTTTACGCAGAGCCTGGCGCTGGAACTCGCTCGCGACGGGATCCGGGTCAACGGGGTCGCGCCCGCCTTCGTGGAATCGGCCATGGGCGGGCAAGGCCTCGAGCTCACCGCAGCCAACGAGGGAATCCCGGTCGAGCAGGCGCAAGCCCAGCGGGACGCGGGCATCCCGCTGGGCCGCCAGGCGACCGCCCGGGAGATTGCCGACGCGTTCTTGTACCTGGCGTCCCCGGCCGCCTCGTACATCACCGGCATATGGCTGGACGTCAACGGCGGCCTGCTTCTGCGGTAGGTGGACCGGGATGCGGGAACGGGCCGGCCGCCGGTATCAGCTGGGTGGCGTGGCGAGGTGCCCGGTGAGCCGTTCCCAGTTGCCGGATCCGATCGCCGTCTTCTCCTCGCCGGTCAGCGGTGACCTCGCCCGGGAGGTCTTCGAGGCGGCAGGCGGCCTGGGGTGGCAGAGCGAAGCCCTGACTGACCGGGACCGCAGCATCGCCGTCATCGCCGCACTGGTGGCCCAGAACGTCACCGACGCGCGGCTGTCGAATTATCTTGCGTTGGCCCGCCAGAACGGAGTCGACCAGCAGGGACTCACCGCGCTGATGGTGCTGCTCACCGCCTACGTCGGGCAGCCTTACGCGTCGTTGGCGATGGAGACGGTGCACCGCTCGGCGGACCTGGGCTGAAGGCCCTTTTTCAGTCGGCGGCGGGTGATGGATTCGCTTCCGGCGACGGCCTTGCCGAGGTTGCCGGTCCGCACGGATACCTCCGCACTGCGGTCGATTTTCGTGGTCAGGAACCAGTTCCCCGGGCGGGGGGCCGCGTGTGGCCCCCCGCCGCCGTCAGGCCTGGAGGCAGTTCCTGTCAGGGCAGCGTCCATTGCTGGTTGATGCCGCCGTCGCAGTCCCAGATATCCAGCTGGGTGCCGTCGGTGGTGCTGAAGCCGGGGTCATCGAGGCAGCGCCCGGACACCGGGTTGACGTAGCCGCCGTCGTAGGGCTGCCATACCTGGTTGGCCCCGCCGTTGCAGTCCCAGATCTCCACCGGGGTGCCGTTGCCGGTGCCGTTCGCGGTCGCGTCGAGGCACTTGCCGGAATTCTGCAACGTGCCGTCGGAGTAGGAGGTCCAGTCCTGGGCCCCGGTGTTGTTGCAGGTGTACAGCTGCACCGCGGTGCCGTCGGCCGTGTCGCCGCCCTGGACGTCCAGGCACTTGCCTGGCACGCCGGAGGTCACCGGGCCGGGACCCACCGCGGGACCGGTGCCGGTGGACCGGGAGATCAGCGTGAATTCCTGGTTCGCGGTGTTGTTCGGTGACCACTGCTCGTACTGCGTGCCCGCCGTAGTGCTGCCGGCCGGGTCGTCGAGGGCCAGCTGGCTGTCGCGGTTGTAGAGCGACCACGTGCCGCCGGAATTCTGCACCGGCAGCCACTGGTCGTTACCGGGCACCAGGCCGCAGGCCGGCCACTGCACGACCAGCCCGCCCGGCGACCCGGACTGATCGCTGACGTTCAGCAGCTGCCCGGTCAGGGCGTTCCTGATTTCGTAGTAGCCGTTGCTCTCCGGCACGAACGTCCAGGAGGCGCCCGCGTCGCCGGTGTCAGTGTTCTGCACGATGGGCGCGGAGTTCGCGCTGGAATCGCCCTGCACCCCGAGTGACATACCGCTGGCGCTGCTCTTGATCTCGTAGTTGCCGGTGAAGGGAGAAGCGGCGTTGGCCGGCAGGTCCTCGAACAGGCCGACCATGCCGGTCATCTCGAACACGTCGGGGTTGGGGTCGTTGGTCGGGTTGGTCCAGTCGTTCCAGGTCACGCCGAGGCTATTGCGCTCGCTCCAGGCCTGGGCCGCGTTGGAGGTCATGTAGCCGTCGTACTTGGCACAGTTGCCGGCGTCGGTGCAGTAATCACTCATGCCCTTGAACAGCCAGTACTGGTAGGCGCTGCCGCGCTCGCTTCCGTTCGTCGCGCCGTTGTTGCTGGGGATTGGGACGTTGTCCAGGAAGTGGTCCGCGGTTCGCTCGGCGTCGGCGGCGTAGCCGCTGTCGGCGGTGGCGCGGTAGATGGCGTCGCCGGCCTCAATGAACCCGCCCGCGTCGTAGGCGTTGTCCGAGCCCTGCAGGACCGTGCTGCCGCTGGTGCCGTTGGGGAAGGCGATGCACCCGTTGACCTGGCCGCTCGAGGTGACCAGGTTGTCCTTGACCCATTTGTAGATCTGCTCGGCCTTGGTCAGGTACGAGCTGTCCCCGGTGATCTGGTACAGCGAGACCCCTTCCCAGACGAACGGGTCGTTGCTGAGCGCGCACTTGCTGTAGTCCGTGTCGTTTTCCCAGATGCCGCCGCCACCGGCCGAGGTCCAGCCCCGGTTGTAGGCGTTGTTCCACTGGGTCTCCGCCACGTTCAGCCAGGCGGTGTTGCCGGTGATCTGGTAGCCGCGCAGCGTGGCGTTGAGCATCCACCCGATGTCGTCGTTCCAGCCGTCCCACGACGTCCAGGTCGTGCCGTCGTCGTTCAGGAATGTGGTGACCAGGTTGTTGACCAGCGTCCAGTCCGCCGCCGAATGCGTGCGCTCGTAGTCGTCTTCGGCCACGGCGATGTCCAGGCCCGCGATCCAGGTGCCGGCCCGCTCAGTGCTGGTGCTCTTGTAGTGGTCGGTGTAGTACATGCAGGCCGTGCCGTACGACCCGTACGACCCGCTGCCGTTCTGGATCAGGAAGGCGTTGTTCCAGTCCTGGAACACGGTGTCGGGAGCAGGCAGGGCCGCGGCCTTCGCCGCCGTGGCGGAGCCGAACGTGCCTGCCACGGCGAGCGCGACCGCCAGGCATCCCGCGGCCAGGAACCTCGTTGTTTTCATAACCAGGAACCGATCTGCTGGGCTGGTGAGAAATCCCCCGGATAGCGCCGGTCAGGTGGTGACCACTACCTGACCGGCGCTCTGGTAGGCGTAGTGGTGGTCAGGAGGCGGGCAGCGTCCATTGCTGGTTGCTGCCGCCGTTGCAGGTCCAGATCTCGAGCTGGGTGCCGTTGGTGGTGCTCAGGTTGGGGTCGTCGAGGCACTTGCCCGAGGCGGGATTGACCAGCGTGCCGTTCTCGGCGGTCCAGGCCTGGTTACTGCCGCCGTTGCAGTCCCAAATTTCGACCAGGGTGCCGTTGGCGGTCGAACCGGCGCCGGTGATGTCCAGGCACTTGCCGTTGATCTGCGCCAGGCCGTTGCCGACGGTCCACTGCTGCGCGGGGGTGTTGTTGCAGTCCCACAGGTCGACCTTGGTGCCGTCGGTGGCGGAACCGGTGTAGTCATCCAGGCACTTGCCCGATATCCCGGACTTGACCGGGCCCGTCGCGACAGTGACGCTGCCTGTGCCCGGGGTGATGGTCAGGTTGTCGAACTGGTCGGTCTGGTAACCCGACCACGCCGAGGCCGGCCAGGCCGGTCTGGTAGGAGGAGTCGGTGACCGAGCCGACCCTGGTGCCGTCGATGGAGCCGCTGATGCCGAGCCCTGCATGGTCAGGGCCAGGGTGTGCCACTTGCCGGTGCCGAGCGCGCCGGCGGTTCCGCTGGCCAGCGTGGTGATCGTGCCGCTGGTATCGCTCTTGTCGATAGACCAGGCGCCGGTGTCCGAGGCCCGGAACAGGTACGCGGCCTGGTGCGACTGCGGCCGGTTCTGGGTGTTGGCCCGGCCGAAGAGCTCGACGGTGCCGGGCTGCCGGAGGTCGACGTCGGAGGTGACGGTGTAGTTGGACCAGCTGGTGTCGCCGAGCAGCGCGTAGGCGTCGGAGTCATCCTGCCATTCGATCGGTTTGACCGGGGCCATCTGCTGCACGCACTGGCCCGAGCGGCCGTCGGCGCAGGGCTGGACCTCGTAGGCGCCCTGCATGTCGGACAGGTACTTCGGCCTCGCTGTTGGTGGCGCCGGAGTCGAAGTTGTCGCTGTAAGGCAGGGCCAGGCTGGCGGGCGCGGGGCTGGCCGCGGTGCCCTTGCCCTGGCCGGTGGTGGTGGTCAGGGTGTAGATGTAGCCGGGCTGCACGGTCAGCGAGTAGGAGCCGTTGGACGGGGTGATGCTGGCCTGCTGGGCGAACTGCGGCCCGGACCCGGGCGAGTTGACGTCGGTGGCCCAGACGTGGACGGTGCCGGTGGACAGGCCGCCGGAGACGTTCACGTTGACGGTCTGGGCGCTGGTGGCCGTGGTGGACTCGATGATGGTCGAGTAGTCGCTGCCGTTGGTCGACTTCAGCGAGACGTAGCTGCCGTTGGACTCAGCCGCCGCCCAGGTAACCGGAGCCGGAGTTGAGGAACTGCCAGCCCGGCGCGGTGAACTGGGTGACCTGGGCGGTGGCCCAGGTGCTCTCGCCGACGGTGTAGTTGCCCGGACCAGGGCTGGGGTGCGCTCATCAGGCCGACGGTGGCGTAGGGCAGGTTCGGGTAGATGGCGGCGATCAGCGGCCAGTTGATGTACGCGGTCATGTCCGCGTCGACATATCCGCGGGTGATCGAGCGGATCAGCGCGGGGGCGCCGGTGTTCTCGTCCTGTGAGCCGTTCTCGCTGGCCCACAGCGGCTTGCCGGTCGATTCGGCGGTCGAGTTGCCCGGGCAGCTGTCGGCGCTGCCGCCGTCACCGCCGCAGGGGTAGTGGGTGCCGATCACCTGGACCGCGTTGGCGAAGGCGGAGTTGGAGGCGACGTCGTTGGCCACGCTCCAGTCGCTGTCCGCGCCCACGATCTGCACGGCGGAGTAACCGTCGGCGTTGAGGGTGGAGCGCAGCTGCTCGTACCAGGCGATGTTGTAGCCGCGCTCGTTCCAGCCGCCCAGGTAATTGATGGTCAGGCCGTCGGACTTGGCGCAGTTCAGCCAGGACACCAGGTAGTTGATCATGTCGGTGGACCAGAAATTGCCGCCGCCGATCCAGCCCGGCGCGGCCCAGGCCAGGCCGTACAGCTTGATGTTGGGGTTGCGGGCCTTGGCCTGCTCCATCAGCCAGAACTCGTAGCCCGGTGTTGCAGGCGACCGCCCCGGAGGTGTGCTCGATCGACGGCTCCGCGCCGTCGGTGGAGTTCGCGTCCCCGCCGATCTCCACCTTCAGGATCTGCAGGTCCGCGCCGTAACCAGGCCGGAACAGGTAGTCGAGGATCTGGCTCTGCTGCGCGGCCGGGTAATCCGCCAGCAGCCGCGAGTTGCCGCCGCCGCCGCTGATCGCCCCGATCCCGTCGAACGTCCGCCCCCCGCTGGTTCCGTTCACGCTGATCGTCGTGGCGCTGGCGGCGCGGGCGGGGGCGGCGCTCCCCCCGTAAGCCAGCCCCCCCGCCAGGACGAGTGCCACCAGGATGATGAGGCCGCGGAAGCGATGCTCGCGCCAAGCCAGGTGCATGAGAGTTCTCCTTTGGTGTCCGGACGTGAGGAGGTGGTCCGGCCTTATTGCATTTAAAGTGCAACAAGTAAGAAACACTGCGATTATGAGGTTTTATAACCGGTAATGCAAGATTTTTGATGTTATTACCGGTTAGTAATGATCATGACTGATTGATTCTGTTGAAGTTGGATTGGGAGCGGTGGCCAATTCTTTCCCGTCGGCTCGTCGCAGACCTAGCCGCGAACCGCGGTTCGTGCTGGTCAGGTGACGGCCGAACCCGGTATGAGGCCAGCCACCGGCTGGCCCCCGCCACCAAGGCCCGGCACGTTGGCTATCAAAACTAACCAGACGCCCCAGTGTCGACTGATCGGCAACTAACAGCACCTCACATAAGTACGCTCCCCTGCCGTCCCGCCCGGAGCCCAATGGCGGGGATCCGCACAAAGCATCGGGGTGCCGTCGCCGGCCCTCACGGCGGCAGGCCATTACGGGTAGCTCACTACGTCGGAAGGCCCGGGGTTGGACGAGTTCACCGCGGCGCCCGTGCCGTTGATGACCGATTCGATACCGCCGGCCCCGTTGAGGAACCGGGTGAAGATGTCGTGGAAAGCCACGCCCGGGGTGTCGGGGGCCTGGAACGCCATGGCGTTCTCGATGGGGACGCCCTGGTCGAAGAAGGAGTAGCTGCCCATGCCCCAGCCCTGGAAGCTCGTCACGTTGCCGCCCACGTGGAAGGCCGGGTACCCGTCCAGGGTGGAGCTGGACATCCAGGCCGACTGCGAGGGGACCTCGTAAGGGTTCTCGTTCTGGAAGAACACCACGTTGCCCCCCTGGCCGGTCCAGGTGACCTCGTCGGCCTCGAAGTGCTCGACGGCCAGGCCGTAGGCGCTGACATCATTGGCGTTGACGGCCAGGCCCGTTTGGGCCACGTCGCAGGTCCAGCAGCCGTTGGCCCCGCCGCCCACTCCGTTCTGGTCGGGTGTGCCGGTCTGGCCGGCGCCGTGGTCGGCCCGCCACAGCCAGACGTTGTCCAGGATGGAGTTGTTCGACGTCGTCCACCACCGCGGTGGTGGCCGAGCCGGCCTCCTCGCCCCCGATACGCACGTTCAGATCGTCCACGGTCACCGGGTCCGAGGAGTGGTTCGCGGACGAGCCGGCCGTGCCCAGCTGCACCAGGACCGGGGAGTTCACCGGGCCGGCGTCGACGATGAGCCCGGACAGGTTGACCCCGGCCACGTCGGCCACGTTGATCGCGGCGGTGCCGTTGGCCGGTACGAGGGTGGCGAAGCCGAGGCCGATCAGCCTGGTATCGGCGCTGGTGACGTTGAGGGCCTCGTCGAGGCTGTAGACGCCCGGGGTGAACAGGATGTTGTCCCCGGCGGCCAGCGCCGCGTTGATGGTCTCCGCCGAGCTCGACGGCGAGGCCACGTAGAAGCTGCTCATGGACAGCGAGGTCCCGGGCGTGCTGCCGTTGGCCCAGCTGGGCCCGGTCTGCCCCGTCCCGGCCGAGGGTGCGAACACATCGAGGTTGCCCGAGGAGTCTTCGTACAGGTACGGCTCCTGCTCGGTTGGCCCGCAGGTGGGCAGGGTGGTGTAGGAGTTGGGGCCGCCCGGGTCACCCGAGTTCGCGGCGAAGCTCTGGGCGGGGGCGCCGTTGTCTCCGCAGAACACCTGGTTCCACACCGCGTTGGTCCAGCTGTCGATGTTGGAGTTCTGGACGAAGAACTGTTGCTGCGAATCGTTCTGCACTTCGCTGCCGTTGAACTCGGAGTCGCCGATAAAGCCCCCGCTGGCATAGCCCGGGCTGTCGCAGAAGTCCATCAGGGTCAGGCCGCCGTTGACCTGCACCCGGCGGATGGGCGCGTCCTGAGAAGTGGCCCAGAAGTCGTATCCGTTGTTGTGGCAGCTGTCGATGGCCCCGCCCGAGTTGACGTTGATGGTCAGGTTGTAGATCGACCGCCAGAAGTTGTCGGTGGCCTGGCAGTTCGTGCCGTCGCACTGGTTGTAGCTGTTGACCACGCCGTTGATGACCGTGCCCGTGGGGCTCTGGCCCAGGCCTGCCACTTCCTCGTAGAAGCCGACGTTCACGGTCAGGGGGTCCGACGCCGACCCGTACGTGCCGGGCTCGAACAGCAGGGTGTAACGCTGGCTGCCGAACTGGTTGGTCACCTGGGCGTTGTACAGAGTGTTGATGTCCGACTGGATGGTGGACTGGGCCTCGCCCGGGCTGAACACGTAAACGTTGGCGCCCAGCGAGCCCAGGTTGCCTCCGGTGGGCGGGGCTGCTGCCCCCGAGGCGGAGCTCACGCTGAAACCCTGGTTGGTGCCGGCAGCGGAGGTTTTACAGGGGTACTGCTCGAGCTGCTGGCCAGGGGTGCTGGAGGCATAGGTGACGTCCAGGCACTGGCCGCTGTTCTGGTTCTGGAACTGCCAGGAACCATCAGACAGCTGGATCGGCCGCCACAGGCTGTTGGCCGAGCCATCCTGGGTCCACTGGATGACCGGCGCCATGCTGGCGGTAGAGGCGCCCGACACGTTGATGTCCAGGCCCGAGTTCTGGTTCTGCAGCTCCCCGTAACCGCCCGAGACCGGGTTGAACTGGAACTCCTGGTTCGACTGATCCGAGCTCTTGCAGCCCCACTGGTCGATGGCGGCATTGTTGGCGGTGCTGGCCCCGGACACATCCACGCAGAGGCCGTCGTTGTCCACCTTCAGCTGCTGGTAACCCGACGGGAAGCTGTCCGCCGCCGCAGCCGGCTTCGCGCCCAGCGGGGAGAGCGCTGCGGCGGCGGCCACGAGAGCGAACAGCAAGCCGAAGATGACGGCGCATCGTTGCCGCCGGCCAGTGAGTAGATCAGTCATTTGGACCTCCGTTGGACCATGCGCTCGCGGCGCCTGCCGGCTGCGCGCCGAAGCGGGCCACTCCCCCATGATCTCCCATAAGTACGCGGAGGCAAGCGAAACTTGTGCATTTTTCCGGCTGGTGTTGAGTATGTAACCGCTTACGTCCACAGTTCTCTGTTCATTAATGTTGATTAATGCTGAGAACCCAACACCGTCGCTCAGCGTTGGGGAGGTTCGTCCCCATTTGCCAGATGTCACCGCGCCCGACGGTAGAGCTGAACCCAAACCGACACAAATGGCCGGGTCGTCAGCATCGGGAGCGTCGTGGGGGAGCGTTCGCGGACGCCTACTGGGCCAGCAAGTTCGCGCTGGAGGGCATGATGCAGTCGCTCGCCACCGTGGCGGCAGGACGGGGTGCCGTCCGCTCGGCCTTCACGCAGCCCCGGGGCCCACGGCCGCTCGCCGGTCGCGCACTTGCGCTCAGACAACGACGCCGGCGCGGTGAGCGCCTGCGGTCCGTTCAAGATGTAACCGTGACCGGCGTGGCCGTCCTGGGTGAGAGCGAGCGCACCGATGCGGGCGACGTCGTACGGGTCGACGACTCGCTGCCGTCCGGGGTCCGGTGGCGTCGAGGACGCGGCCCTCGTCCCGGATCGAGGGAGCCCACTCGGCCGCCGCGGCAACCACGCCCTGGCTGCTCAGCCCCGCATAGGCACCAGAGTGCTCCCGGCCGTCCGTGGCGCAGGCGATGCTGGGTTCAGGCATGCGCATAGTTTGCCAGGAACGGGATCGTCAGCGCGGCGACCTGATCCGGGTACTGCGCGTGCGGGTAGTGCCCGGCACCGTCGATCGTCGCCACCGTGCCCAGCCCGGCGGGCATGTCCGCGGCGACCGCCTCGCCCTCAGCCCGGGGGTCGGGGAAGTCGGGGTCCTCGGTACCCATGATGACCAGGGCCGGGCACCGGACGCGCGGCAGTTGCGCTTCCGCGTCGGCGGGCGTGGTCTTGAGGGTCTTCATGAACTCGGCCATCCGTCCCGGCTCGGTCAGCTTGGCCCGCAGCGCCGCCATGTACTCAGCGTAATCGGCGGGCTTAGTCGGGTAGGCCACATCCAGGTAGCTCATCCACGGGCGCAGGCTGCGGAAGATTATCGTTTCCCCCATCCGGACCGTTCCCCGGCGGTAGAGCCGGTTGCTCAGCAGCGCGCCAGGTCGGTCTTCAGGACCCTGGTGAACGGGTTGATCTCCACGATGCCGATGACCAGTTCCGGCTCCGTGGCCGCCGCGACGGTGGCCGCGCCGCCCGAGATGGACTGCCCCACGATCACGGCGGGCCCGCCCAGCTGGCGGATCAGCGCGAGCAGGTCGCCGGCGATGTCGGTGCGGGAGATGACGTCCTTGCCCGTGACCGACGTCCAGCCCATGCTCGACTCACCGTGCCCGCGCAGGTCCGCGACGGCGACCCGGTAGCCGGCCTGCGCCAGCTTCGGCGCCAGGAACCGGTAGGCCTGCCGGCGGTCGCCGACGCCGGGCGACAGCACGATCAGCGGACCTTGCCCGGTCACGTCGTAGGCAATCCGGCCACCCTCGATTTCTGCGAATTCGGTCATCTTCGGTCTCCTCGAACCCGAGCTAAGCTAACTCGTTAACGTCAAGCTAATCTAATTAGCCAGTGGGTCACTGCGGGTCAAGGCCTCGCTACGACCCGCCTCCAGCAAGCTTCACGACCTCGACGAGGTCGTGCCGGTCGTCCTCGAGCGGCGGCCGAGGCGGAGAAGGTCAGGACGCGGGTTGTCCGCCTATGGCCTATAGCGACCGGCAGCCCACGGTGGCGGTCGCTACTTCTTCGTTTCGACTGTCGCGATGGGTTCGTCAGCGTCCTCGAGGACCGAAACCGCCTCGGGCCACGCCCGGTCTTTTGGATCCAGGGCGGATCGCAGATATGCCCAGGTCAACGCTCTGACCGCCGCAACCCGTTCGGGATTCTCATCGGTGGTCTCGACGTTGTCGAACCCACTGATGCCGCCGAGGATGTGCTCGCCGTTGATGAATATCAGGAGCGTCTTCGGCGCCGGGCTTTCGGTGTAGGCGTCCCAGCGGTAGCTCAGGCGTGTAGAGAAGACCGGGTTCAGATCCTTATCGCCCCCGATGACGAGCGCGGGCGTGGTCATCTTCGTGAAATCGCTGTCGGCCAGGACCGGGTAGCGCTGCAGCGCTGGACCGGAATGCTCGTCCGCAATACCGGGGGCCGTCATCACGACGCCCACCTTGACTCGAGCGTCGGCAAAGTTCACCTCTGAGCCATCGCTCGGGTCGACCGTGCGCATACCCAACAGCAGCGACGCGGTGTGGCCTCCGAGTGAATGGCCGACGACCGCGATCGAGTCGGTGTCCAGCCGTCCCCCGAGCAAGGGGACGGCCGACTCGACATCGGCGAGGTGGTCGAGGATGAAGAGCATGTCCTCGGCCCGCGATCGCCAGAAGAGCGGGGCCTGGGGGTCATCGGCGTCCTGAAGGCCGAGGGCGGTCGAGTCGAGGTGGGTCGGCTGAATGACGACGAACCCATGGGCGGCCCAGAACTCGGCGACCGGCGCGTAACCGTGCAAGGAGGACAAGAAGTTGCTTGCCCCGTGACCATGCGACAGCAGGATGACCGGCAGACGCTCTCCATGCACCGGCGCGGTGACTTTCATCTCCAGCGGCACCAGCCTGCCTGGGACGTCGAAGACGACCGGGCTGAATGCGACGATCGGCTGCGCTTCGTTGACGGGTAGGCCGGCGGCTTCACTGTACGGCTTGCTCATAGTGACTTCCTTCGTGTCGATTTGGTGACCTTATAGAAGACCGACGGTCTTTTAAGCAACACATCAGACCGCAGATCTATAGATGAGGGCTTAGCCGAGTCCGATCTGCTTGGCCTGCAGCGCGGAGTCCCAGAAGGCGGAGATAGCGATGAGCTGGTCGCCTTGCCACTTGCTGGTCTGGCCGAAGTCGAGGTCGAACGCCTTTCCCGTCGGGGGGACCACCGTGCCGTCGGGTAGCACCATTTCCCCGGTGAAGGTTCCGGTGGTCCGGGTGATCACGGTGATCCAGTCGCCGCTTCCGAACTGGACCGGGTACGGATCGTTGCGGACGTGGACGTCGGGGAAGATGCGGAACATCTGCGCCACCATCGCGGCGTGGGCACCCGATCCGTTGATCGGCTCGGCGTTGCCGGTGACGTACGCGATCATGTCGGGGTGGTGGATCGCGTTCAGGACCGCGAAGTCGCGGTCGTTGAAGGCGTCGTCGCCCTGCTTCATGAGCCCGAGCAGGTGTGTCGTCCGGCTGGTGTCAGTCGTGTTAGCCATGAGGGTTCCTGTTCCGTCGATGATCGTCAGGTCACGGCCGTTGGGTCGCTAGTTCGCGGCCGAGTGCACGGGAGCCGCGATCTTGGGTTGCGCCGCCGTCAGCGGTCTGGAGGAATCGTCTGCGACCAGCTGGTGACTGTCCTGGCGAACAGCTGGGGGTCCTGGCCGTGCATGGAGTGGGCCATGCCGGGAAACGACATGATCGTGAACGGCTGGCCAGGCGTGGGTCACCAGCTCCCGGGCCCGGTCGACTTGCTGGTCGGAGACGGCGCCCATGACTGTCCCGGTACCGGGGTCGATCGCCCGGTAGTGATGAGTGAACAGGACGGGCGCTCGCGCGCTGGCGAGCATGTGAGCGTGGTCGCAGTTGACGGTGGCGGTGCCGGCGTAGAAGGCCCGCCCCCATTCCGGGTCGTATTCCCGCATGTTCTGGGGTGGCTCGTCGAAGCTGGGCGGGACGGCGTCAGGGGTCTTGATGCTCATCGCGATCAGCGCGGTCATCATCCAGGGCGGGGTTTCTTTTGGCAGCGCGGCTTGCAGGCCTTTCCAGTCGCCGATCGTCCACTGATCGCCGAGCCATTTGCTCCACAGGGCGAACATCGGGCCCAGGCCCTGGCGGATTGACTGCCCGCAGGCGGGGGTGACCTCGGAGGCGAATACCGGGGCGTCCTCCAGGACAGTCCCGCGCACCTGGCCGGGCGTGGCGAAAGCTGACAACCAGGCGGCCAGGACGCCGCCGGAGGAGTTGCCGCTCACGATGGCCGGCAGGCCGATGGTCAGGTCGATGAACCGGACGAGGTCGTTTCCCATGTTGTCGAGCGTGTAGCGACCAGGTGTCCAGGTCGAACGGCCCTGGCCGCGCAGGTCGACGGCATAGACCTGGAAATGCCCGGCCAGCAGCGGCAAGGCTTCCTCATAGCTCCACCACGAGTCGGTCTGGGCCGGAAGGAGCAGCAGCGCGGGCGAGTCCGAGGCACCAGTTGTTACGTAGTTCATGCGGACCTCGCCGAGGTCCACGACCTGCTCCTGGTAGGCGTGGGACGTGAAAAGGCTGGCATGATCGGCGGCCTCGATGTTCGTCATGGCTGTCTTTCCCTTCTCAAATGGCCTGGCGTTCAGTCGCGTAGGACCGGCGCGGTCCCTGCATTAGCAGCAGCGACGGAGGATGAGGGAGTAACCGCCGGCGATCCACCGCAGGGGTCCCTGGCCGCCGCGTGGAGCTGGCTGCTGACCGGGAGCAGGACGGCGCGGGCGATCGCGTGGCCGGCCAGCGGAGGGAAGGCTCGGGCCAAGCGTACGCCCACCGCCGGGCATGCACCCGGCTGGCTCTGGCCGACCTGCCCCCTCCGGCAACCAGTCCGCCCGCCGGCAAGGCAGGCTGCGGTCAAGCCGGGCATGACGCGGCATCACGCCCCGAAGCGGGCAGCGGCCTTGCCGGGGACGGCGGGGATCGCGTGAGAGGATCGGTGCCTGCATTGCGGCTCTCCCGGTTCGGCCGGATGTCCATATGGACACGGGGCGCAACCGGGGTCCGGAGCAACGCTGTCGCTGTCAGTCTCCGGGCAGACCTCGCGACGTGGCAAGTGATCAAATACTTGCCAGGTACTCAGGCTTTGTGTCCCGCGCCACCGGGGGTCACCTCCCTGCCCCGGGTCAGAGCGGCCGGCCCACCCCGGCGAACGTGTGCGCCATCTCCAGGTCGAACAGCGCACCATGATCGGCGAACGCCGGCGGTACGTGGCCGAGCACCTCCAGGGTGATGGCACCGTACAGCTGGGTGCAGGCGATCATGTACCCGGCCAGCGCGCCGGCAGGGAAACCGCCGCCTATGCCGTTCTCGTCGCGCCAGCTGGCGAGCTGCCGGCGCAGGGACGCCGGCGTAGCCGCTTCGATGCGCTCGGTGTCCATCTGGCCGGCGGCGGCAATCTCTCCTATGGCCGAGAACAGCACGTTGACCACACCCGAGAAGGCCTGACCGACCTGGGGGTTACGGCGCTTGGCCGCGTCGGTGTCAGGGTGGCCGTACAGCAGCAGGTACTCCGCCTGGTGATCCAGGGCCCAAGCCCGGTGGGCCCGGCATAGGGCGAGCCAGTGCTCGCCCGGCAAGCGCGGACCTTGCCCCTCGCAGGCGGCCCGCAGGACCCCGGCCAGCGAGGTAAACCCGTCGACGATCAGGGCATCGAGCAGAGCCTGGCGGCTGGGAAAGTAGTAGTGTACGGCGGGCGCCGTCATGGCCAGGTGCCGGGCGATGCCGCGCAAGGAGATCCCGGCCGGCCCTCCATTGGCGAGCTGGTGGCGTGCCGTGTCTTTGATGTCGTCTATCGTCTGCCGTCTGCGAAGATCGCGCCGCGTCATCATCAGCCGAATACGCCGGAAATCAGCATGGTCATTCTTTCTGCGGTTGAGGGGGTTGTACTGCTGCCAGGCCGGAGCCTCCGGATTACGTGAACGAAATGATGGTCTTGCCGCGGCCGTCGCCGGCCTTGCTTCACGCAACGACGGCCAGCGCTGCCTCTGGCCGAGATCGGGAAGAACAGCTCAGGGTCCTCGCCCAGGCAGGCTCCTCGTGACATCCAGCTGACTGAGGACGCCGACGCCCCTGCCGACGGCTTGGATGGTGTCATGCCCGTGGCCACATCAGGTCGTCTGGGCCGCCCGGCCGGGAAGGACGGGGTGCCTGCCCGGGCCCGGCACAGGGCTCCGGATCGGAGCCGGTTGCCGGGATAGGCGGCCAGGCGGATGCGGCGTAGGTGCTGGGGTAGCTGGCCAGGCGCTCGGTCAGCCCGGTGATAGCAAGCACCCTCCTCAGCTGGCGGGGTGCGCCTGCCAGCCGTAGTGACCCGCCGCTGTCTTTGACCTTGCAGTCAGCGGCCAGCAGCGCCCGCAGCCCGGCGACGTCCGCGAAGCTGACCCCGCGCACATCAAGGATGACGTCCTGGCCGGCCTGCCGACCCAGCACCGCGGTGAGGTACTCAGCCAGCGCTGGCGCCGTTGTCATGTCGAGTTCCCCGCCGATGGTGATCACTACGTAACGGCCCAGGCCGCCCGCGGACAGCCGCAGATCCATGGATCTCTCCACGGCGTCAACCGGCCGGCCCACCAGCGCCGCGGACGGGCAGCCAGAGCTGCGCCGACCGG
>CAWGTM010000038.1:0-85744 GCA_963825445.1 uncultured Actinomycetota bacterium | reverse complement strand
GCGACGGTCGTCCTCGCCGATGCAGACGTGGACCTCGGGCTTGTTGCGCCCGAACACGACTGTTCGGCCTTCGCGGGGCCCGACCGTGAACCCGCCACTGAGGGCGAGCGCGTAGATGGCCCCGGGCGAGGGGATGGCCACACCGTAGGCGAGGCTACCGTGGGTCGCGGACAGTCGCTCTCCGTGTACCACGGTGGTGCTCCCGTTCATGCCGTCCTCCCTGCGTGTTGGCATGTCCCAGTATGCGACCCCGTTCCCGGGACCCCTCCCGGAACGAGTCTGGTCACGTCTCCATCACGTACGCCATGACCGAGCCGACTGAGGGTGACGCAGTTCATCAGCGACAATGGGGGGCGTGACCGCCACGTTGACCAAGCCCAGCCTGCGGATCGGCCAGTACGTTGTCGATCCGCCGGTTGTGCTCGCGCCCATGGCTGGGATTACCAACGTGGCGTTTCGGCGGCTCTGTCGGGAGTACGGGGCCGGGCTCTACGTGTGCGAGATGCTCACCGCTCGGGCGGTGCTCATCGGGGATCCCAAGACCATGCACATGATGACCTTCGACAAGGGTGAGTCGCCTCGGTCCGTCCAGCTCTACGGGGTTGATCCGGGGACCATGCGGGAGGCCGTGAAGTTCATCCTCGGTGAGGGGTTGGCCGACCACATCGACACCAACTGGGGTTGTCCGGTCGCCAAGGTCACGCGCAAGGGTGGTGGCGCGGCGCTGCCCTACAAGCGGCGGTTGTTCGCCGACATCATCGGTGCCTGTGTGGCCGCGGCCGAGCCATACGGCGTGCCGGTCACCGCGAAGTTCCGCATCGGGATCGACGACGAGCACCACACCCACCTCGACGCCGGGCGGATCGCCGAGGCCGAGGGGGCGGCGGCCATCGCGCTGCACGCCCGCACGGCCGCGCAGAAGTACTCGGGGCAGGCCGACTGGAGCGAGATCGCGAAGCTCAAGGAGGCCGTCACCTCCATCCCCGTGCTGGGGAACGGGGACATTTTCTCCGCGGCGGACGCGCTTGCCATGATGGACCAGACCGGCTGCGACGGGGTGGTGGTCGGCCGTGGGTGTCTTGGGCGGCCGTGGTTGTTCGGGGAGTTGCAGGCCGCGTTCCGTGGGGAGCCGATTCCCGCCGGGCCCCACCTCGGTGAGGTCGCCAACGTGCTGCGCCGCCACGCCGAGTTGCTGGTCGAGCACGACGGCCCGGACAAGGGCATTCGCGACCTGCGCAAGCACATGGCCTGGTACTTCATGGGCTTCCCGGTCGGATCGACGCTGCGTCGCCGGTTCGCCATGGTGACCTCGCTGGCCGAACTCGAGGACCTGCTCGGCGAACTCGACCACGACGCGCCCTTCCCCGCCGAGGCGGAGGGCCCGCGCGGCCGCCAGGGCTCGCCGGGCCGCGTGACCCTGCCCTACGGCTGGCTCGACGACCCGAACGACCGGACCGTGCCCGCCGGCGCGGACATGATGCACTCGGGCGGATGACGAACACCGCGCCCAAGGTCGCGTTCGACCTTGGGCGCGGTTCTTCGAGGGAAGATCAGGCGGCCACCGGGGTCGGGTCCGGCCGCAGATCGGCCGGCGGCAGCTTGGACTCGACCCGGCTCTCGATGAAGAAGGCCACCGCCGCGAGCACCCCGAGCAGCGTGAGACCCATGCAGATCAGCAGCGCCCAGGTGTAGCCGAGCGAGTCGGCCACGCCGAAGATCACGCCGGCGCCCGCGAACCGCACGGCGTAGGAGATGCTCGTCTGCACCGTGAAGTCGGAGCCGGCGCTCTCCTTGCGGGCGTAGTCCATGTTGATCGTGTACATGATCGTGTAGCCGGCCGTGTTGAACACGTTGAGCAGCACGATCGACGTCAGCACCCAGCCCATGCCACCTTCGGAGACCACCGGCAGCACCGCCGCGATGGCCACGATCTGGCCGACCCCGTAGAGCACGAGCGACCGCTTGCGGCCGAGCCGGTTGATCAGCAGACCGGCCACGATCGCCGCACCACAGCCGATCGCGCCGCCCAGGACGTTGGTGAGCAGGCCGATGGCGCTGAGCGACACTCCCGAGTCGACCAGGATCGACCCCATCAGGCCGTACGCGCCCGGCATGCCGAGGGCAAGCAGCGGGGTCAGCACGAACGCCCACCGCGCGGCGCCGCGCTGGCGGAACAGCGAGGCCATGGACGGCCGCGGCGCGGGCGTCGCGGTGACCTCGACCAGCGCCGGCTCCCGGTAGCGGAGCACGCTCAGGATCGGCAGCGCGGTGAACGCCGCCAGGGTCAGGATCGCCGGGGTCCAGCCCCAGATGTCGTAGACCACCAGCACCAGACCGCCGCCGATGATGTCGCCGACGAACCCGGCGCCGACCTGCAGGCCGTTGATGCCGCCCCGGTTGCGCCCGGAGATCGTGCGCACCGCGAGGGCGTCGGTCGCCACGTCCTGGGTGGCCGACACGATCGCGACCACCGCGAGCAGCGCCAGGATGACCCACAGGTCGTTGACCACGTCGAACGGGATGAGCGCGAGGACGGCCACGGCAGCCAGCGGCTGCGTGACCACCAGCCAGGACCGGTAGTGACCCATCCGGCGGGACCCGAACCTGTCCACCAGCGGTGCCCAGAGGAACTTGACCGCCCACACCATGCCGAGCACGAAGATGACCCCGACGTCCTCGAGGTCGTTGCCGCGCTCCCGGGAGATCGCGGTGAGGGCGGTGAACAGGAAGCCGATCGCCAGGAACTGGCTCATGTACAGGGGGACGAACAATCCCCAAATAGATCGTTTGTCGCTCTGCGACATCGATTCGCTCGCACTCATCGCCACCCACGCATTCTCGTGACTCGCTCGTATCGCCACGGACGACGTTCTAGCGACACACTCGAACTTTCTTCAAGTTCTACTCGAGACCGTAACCGGCCGGCCGCCCAGGTCGCTCGACGATCACTGCCGGAGTGGGCGGATTCCCGGCCGGGTGGGACTGACGGGAGACGTACCCGGGAACGCGGCGCCTCACGCTGGAGCTACGTGCTTTCACCAGGTACGTCCAGCCCAGGAGGAGAACCTGATGGCCGCAGCCCACCCCACCGATGCCCGACCGGCGGTCGGCCTGGCCCCCTGGCAGCTGCGGACGGTGTTGACCGTGCTGCTCACGGGCCAGCTCCTCTCCGCGCTCGACCAGACGATCGTCGGCACGGCGCTGCCCACCATGGTGGGCGAGTTCGGCGCGATCGACAGCTTCTCCCTGGTGGTCACGTCCTATCTGTTGACGACGACCGCGGCCATGGCGTTGTACGGGAAGCTCGGCGACCTGTACGGCCCGAAGCCGGTCTACATGTTCTCCATCGGCGTGTTCACCGCCGGGTCGCTGCTCGTCGGGTTCAGCCAGGACCTGACCCAGCTGGTGATCTTCCGCGCGGTGCAGGGACTCGGCGCCGGCGGTCTGGTGGTCCTGGCGTTCACGATCTCCGCGAGCGTCGTGCCGCCCCGCCAGCTCGGCCGCGTGCAGGGCATGGTCGGCGCGATGTACGCCCTCGCCTCGCTGGCCGGGCCGCTGGTGGGTGGTGCGTTCACCGAGTACGTGTCGTGGCGCTGGTGCTTCTGGATCAACGTGCCGATCGGGATCATCGGGTTGTTCGTGCTGGCCACCAGCCTCAAGCTGCCCAAGGTCAGCAGGAAGGTGTCGATCGACTACCTCGGCGCCACGCTGCTGGTCGCGACGATCTCCGTGCTCGTGCTGATCAGCCTCTGGGGTGGCTCCGAGTACGCGTGGGGCTCGCCGCAGATCCTCGGCCTGATCGCCGCTGCCGTGGTGCTCACCGCGGTGTTCCTGATGTGGGAGAAGCGCGCGAAGGAACCGATCGTGCCGCTGTCGCTGTTCCGCTCTCCCGAGATCAGCCTGGCCATGGTGATCACGTTCGTCATCGGTGTGGCGACCATCGGCGCCTACTTCTTCCTGCCGATCTACCTGCAGGTCGTCCGTGGTGACGACCCGACGGTCGCCGGGCTGAACCTGCTGCCGCTGATGATCGCCGTCATGATCGGTTCGGGCCTGTCCGGCTGGCTGATCTCCGCGGTACTCGGGCGGACCAAGATCGTCGTGGTTCTCGGGGTCGCGACCATGGGCGGCGGGTTGTTCCTGCTGTCGCTGCTGGACGCCTCGACCTCCTTCTGGCAGCTGTGGCTCTACCAGGCGGTGCTCGGGATCGGCATGGGCATGGTGATCTCCAAGTTGATCATCGCGGTGCAGAACCTGGTGAGCCGCCGGGAACTCGGCACGATCACCGCGCAGGCCAACTTCATCCGCGTGATCGGTTCGGCCATCGGCGCGGCCGCGTTCGGCGCGCTGCTGGCCGCACAGCTCGGTTCCTCGTGGACGTCGAGCACGGTCGCCTCGGCCGCCTACCAGGACCCGGCGTCCATCAAGGCGCTCGCGACCACCCAGCCGGACGTCTACCCCGAGGTGATCGCGGCGTTCGCCGACTCGCTGCAGACGGTGTTCGCCGTGGCCGCGGCGCTGATGGTGGTGGCGTTCGTGCTGGCCTGGTTCCTGCCGAACACCACGCTCCGCAACGAGCACGGCCACGGACACGGCCAACCCGAGGCGAACGTGCCGGCCGAGGCCGAGCCGGCGCGGGGCTAGGGCATGGCGAAGAACCAGACCGAGCCGCTCGACCGGAAGATTCTGGCGGTCGCGCTGATCGTGGCGCTCGGGGCGATCACCCCGATCATCGACATGACGATCATCAGCGTCGCGCTGCACACGCTGGCCGACGTGTTCGACTCCGACCTGTCCACCATCCAGTGGGTCACCACGATCTACCTGCTCGCCTCGGCCATGGTCGTCCCGCTCACCGGCTGGGCCACCGACTGGTTCGGCGCGCGTCGCCTGTGGCTGGCCTCGTTGGCGCTGTTCACGGTCGGCTCGCTGCTCTGCGGGCTGGCCTGGTCGCCCGGCAGCCTGATCTTCTTCCGGGTGATCCAGGGCATCGGCGCCGGGATGCTCGGGCCGGTCGGGACGGCCATGGTCGCCAGGGCGGCCGGGCCGAAGCGGATGGGCCGGGCCATGAGCCTGGTCGGCGTCCCGCTGGTGCTCGGGCCGGTGCTGGGTCCGGTGATCGGTGGGATCGTGCTCGACCTGGTGTCGTGGCGGTGGATCTTCCTGATCAACATCCCCATCGGGCTGATCGCCATGGCGCTGTCGGCGAAGGTCTTCGACCGCGACCAGCCGAGCACGAAGGACAAGATCGACGCGTTCGGGTTCTTCCTCCTGTGCCCCGGCGTGACGCTGCTGGTCTACGGGCTCGTGAACGTGTCGTCGGCCGCCGCCCTCACCTCGACGGCGTTCCTGCTGCCCGCGGTCAGCGGTGCCGTGCTGCTGACGTTGTTCGTGCGACACGCCCGCAAGGTCGACAAGCCGCTGCTCGACATCCGGCTGTTCCGCAACGGCACCTTCGCCTCGGCGGCGGGCGTGCTGTTCCTGGCCAACGCGATCCTGAGCGGCGCCATGATGGTCCTGCCGCTCTACTACCAGATCGCCCGCGGTGAGTCGCCGCTCGGCGCCGGGCTGCTGCTGGTGCCGCAGGGCCTCGGGGTCGCGATGATGATGCCCATCGCCGGGCGCATCGTCGACCGGGGCAAGCCGGGACTGGTGGTGCTCTGCGGGATCCCGCTCATCGTGCTGGGCTTCATCTCCTTCACCCAGGTCGGCGCCGACGACAGCTACCTGCTGCTCGGGCTGTCACTGTGGATCATCGGCGTCGGCACCGGCTGCACGATGATGCCCGCGATGACGGCCACCTACCGGATGCTCAAACCGCAGCAGATGCCGCACGCGACCGCGACGTTCAGCGTCATCGGCGACTTCGGCGCGTCCAGCGCGGTCGCGGTGTTCGTGGTCGTGCTCGAGGCACAGGTCCGCACACATTCCGACGAGGTCCACCTCGCGTTCGGCACCGTGTTCTGGTTGCCGCTCGTGCTGGCCATCGTGAGCGTGATCCCCGCCCTGTCGCTGGCGTGGTGGTCGACCCGACCCGAGCCGGAAGAGCCCGACGTAAGGAGAACGCATGCAGTGGATAGTGCACGGGGAACGGCGACTCTATAGCTGCGAGTGGCTGGAACTGTACCTGTCCGATGTGGAGGTTCCGGGCAGCAGGCGCTACGAGCACCACCTGTTGAAGGTGCGGCCGTCGGTCGGGATCGCCATCCTCGACCGTGCGGCCGACCGGGTGTTGATGATGTGGCGTCACCGCTTCACCACCGACACGTGGAACTGGGAGTTACCTGGCGGTTGGGTGGATCCCGGTGAGACCCCGGCGGACGCGGCCGCCAGGGAGGCCGAGGAGGAAACCGGCTGGCGGCCGCGGTCGTTGCGCGAGATCGGCTACATACAGCCGATCGCGGGCATCGCCGACGCCGAGCAGTACGTCTTTCTGGCCGAGGACGCGAGATACACCGGTCCGGCGTCGGACGGGTACGAGTCCGAGGGGGCGTACTGGATCCCGCTGTCCGAGGTGCCCGGCATGATCGAACGCCGGGAGATCGTGGGTGGCGTGTCCGTGGTCGCGTTGCAGCACCTGTTCCTCAACCGAGGAACAGGGCTACGCGACGCCAGCCGTGCCGCCTGACCCATCACAGACCCGCCAACTCCGGCAGCCTGCTCGCGACCTCGTCCGGCGAGGGCATTCCCTCGACCTCCCTGGCGATCGCCAGTGCGGCGTCCAGGTGGGCGGGGTCGGCCAGCAGCGACTTCCCCTTCGTGGCGACGGCGTCCGCGTTGACCTCCTCGAACAGGAGCCGTTCACCCGCGCCGCCGGCGACCACCATGTCGGCGTTGAGCAACTGGTCGGGGCCGGGGCTGTTCTGCAGGAAGAGCTGCGGGCGGCCGGCGGACATGGCGCCGAAGGTGGTGCCGTTGCCGCCGTGGTGGACCACGAGGTCGACGTGGGGCAGCAGGTCCGCCTGCGGCACCCACGACTCGACCACGACGTTGTCCGGCACCTCGCCGATCGCGGAGGTCGCCAGCTTGCCGGAGGCCACGAGAAGGGTGACGTCCAATGAGGACAGACCGTCGATCGCGTGACGGAGCATCTCCACGGAGTCGGACTCCGTGCCCATGGAGAGGAACACCAGCGGCCGGTCCCGGTCCCGGTTGCGTACCCAGGCCGGAAGCTCGCCCTGGCGGGCGTTGTACGGAACCAGGCGCAGCTCGGTCCGGTCGGCGGTGGCCATGAACCGCGGGTCGTCCAGCGACGGCGGGCAGATGTCCAGGAACTTGTTGCCCAGGTAGATCGGGTAGGCCTCGGGGAGGGAGATGCCCAACGTGGCCGCGTAGTCCCGCAGTACGACAGCGGACCGCGCCATCAGGTTGTCCTCATCGGACCGTGGGCGCCCGGTGCCGTGGCACAGCGCGGGAATGCCGGCCAGCCGCGCGGCCAGACCGGGGCCGGGGCTGTACGCGCCGTGGATCAGCAGGTCGGGCTTGTGCTTCGCCAGGTAGGGCTGGAGGTCGTCGACGAAGTACTTCGGCATGAGCCAGCTGAACTTCGCGGAGACCAGCTCGATGGCCTTGACCTGGGGCAGGTCGTCGAAGCCCGGTGTCTCCGCACGTGCCGCGGTACTCGCCTCCGCGACGACGTCGTTGGTCGAACGCCCGGCGAGAACCGGGTTGATGCCCGCCTCGGCCAGCAGTGAGTGCCGCACCTCGCCCGTGGCGAAGTCGACCTCGTGGCCGGCGTTGCGCGCGGCGATCGCGAGCGGCACCAGTTGGAGGAAATGCCCGAAGGATGGAAGACCTGAGAAGACAACGCGCATGAGATCGATGCTAGCCCGGGGAAGCGGGGGAACCTCGATTGTTCAAGACGGTCTCGACCGAGCGCCAAGTTCGCTCGGTTTCGTTGTGCCGCAAGGGATATCGAACCCGGCCGGACTGGGAACCGGTCCCACTCGGCCGGGACGTTCGCCCTACTGTTCGTGACAGGTCGAATGGGACCGTCAGTTCGCTGTCCGTACGCGAACCAGTGAGGTGGTGTCGGGTGACCGACGTATTGCCAGGACCAGGTATTCAGCATGCGGTGGTCGGTCGGATCAAGCCCTGCCGGATGGTCCAGCTCACCGAGCACGGCGATCCGCGAGGCAGGCTCACCGTGGTGCAACCGGAGTCGGAGATCGACTTCGAGATCAAGCGTGCCTTCTACGTGCACCACGTGCCCGACGGGATGGACCGCGGCGGCCACGGCCACAAGCGCCTCCACCAGCTGATCGTGGCCGTGCACGGCAGTTTCAAGGTCACGGTGGACGACGGCTACCAGCGGGCCACGTTCCTGCTCGACGACCCGAGCCGTGGTCTGTACGTAGGCCCCATGGTGTGGGGCGACATGACCGAGTACACGTCGAGCACCGTCGGGTTGTGGCTGGTCAACGAGCCGTACGACCCGAACGAGTACTACCACAGCTACGACGAGTTCCTGGCCGACGCGAGGAGGGCCGCGTGAGCGTCCCCTTCCTGGACTTGAAGGCGCCCTACCGGGAGCTGGCCGACGATCTCGACGCGGCGTCGCGGCGGGTGTTCGAGTCGGGGTGGTACCTGCTCGGCAAGGAGTGTGAGGCGTTCGAGGCCGAGTTCGCCGAGTACTGCGGCGGCCGGCACTGCGTGTCGGTCGGCACCGGGCTCGACGCGATCGAGCTGATCATCCGGGCGCTCGACATCGGCCCGGGCGACGAGGTGATCGTGCCGTCGAACACCTACATCGCCTCCTGGCTGGGTGTCACGGCCGCCGGTGCCACGCCGATCCCGGTCGAGCCGGACCCCAGCACGTTCAACATCGATCCGGACCGCATCGAGGCCGCGATCACCCCACGCACCAAGGCGATTCTGGTCGTGCACCTGTACGGCCGGCCGGTCGACCTCGACGCGGTCGACGCGGTGGCGAGCCGCCACGGTCTGGCCATTGTGGAGGATGCCGCGCAGGCACACGGTGCCCGGTACCGGGGTGCTCGGATCGGCTCCCGTCTCGCGGCCGCGTTCTCCTTCTACCCCGGGAAGAACCTGGGTGCGTTCGGCGACGGTGGCGCGGTGGTCACCAACGACACCGGGATCGCCGACAAGGTGCGGCTGCTCCGCAACTACGGGTCGAAGGTCAAGTACCACAACGACATCAAGGGCACGAACTCGCGACTCGACGAGCTGCAGGCGGCCATGCTGCGGGTCAAACTGTCGCATTTGGACACCTGGAACGCCAGACGCGCGGCCGTGGCGGAGCGATACCTCGCCGAGCTGGCCGGGCTCGACGGCCTGGTGCTGCCCACGGTCCAGCCGGACACCGAACACGCGTGGCACCTGTTCGTGCTCCGCGCCGAGCAACGCACCCAGCTGCAGGAAAAGCTGACGGCGGCGGGGATCGGCACGCTCATCCACTACCCGATCCCGCCGCACCGTTCACCCGCCTACGCCGACGCCGAGCTGCCCGCCGGGTCGCTGCCGATCGCCGAACGGTTGGCCGAAGAGGTGCTGAGCCTGCCGATCGGCCCGCACGTCACACAGGAGCAGGTCACCGAGGTGGTGACCGCCGTCCGCACGGCGGTGGCCGACCTGGGCGGCCTCGCCGCCTGATTCAGGCTCCACCCAAGGATGCCGCCCTCCACCCGAGGGCGGCATCCGGCGTTTCCGGGGACTCGCACTCGCGTCCGGGTCGAGAATTCCCGGCGCCCTGGTGATATCCGGCCCACTACGCAGGGACAGCGTCGGAGCGAACCTTAACCGTATCGATGGTGGCCGTTTGCTCTGATGAGGGGCTTTCAATGCGATTCATTTCTGCACAGGATGAACTCAAAGTAGCGGTGATTGGTCTCGGATACGTCGGCTCCTGCATCGCGGCGACACTTGCCGATCGCGGCCTGGAAGTGATCGGTATCGACACCGACACCCGGCTGATCGACGAGCTGAACAACGGCTACTGCCGGTTCGAGGAGCAGGGGCTGCCCGAGTTGCTCTTCGCCGGGCTGGAGACGGGCCGGCTGCGGGTGACCACCAACGCCGCCGACGCCGGTCTCGCCGACGTGGTGCTCATGACCGTCGGCACGCCGGTCCGCGACGACGGCTCACTGGCCGACGAGCAGCTGCAGGGCGCGGTCCGCGAACTCGCCCGCCACCTGCACCGGGGCCAGCTGATCGTGCTGAAGAGCACCGTCCCGCCGGGTACCACCAGGAGCATGGTGTTGCCGCTGCTGCAGAGCAGCGGGCTGACCGGCGGCGAGGACTTCGGCCTGGCCTTCACTCCCGAGCGGCTCGCGGAGGGCACCGCCCTGCAGGAGCTGAACACGTTCCCGATCGTGGCCGGCGGCTTGGACGCGGACAGCGCGGCGGACGCCGCCGAGTTCTGGCGTCAGGCGATCGGCGTCGAGGTGATCGCGCTGGACTCGCTGGAGGCCGCGGAGATCGTGAAGCTCGCCGACAACTGGTGGATCGACCTGAACATCGCGCTCGGCAACGAGCTGGCCAAGTTCTCCGCGCTGTTCGGCGTGGACGCGCTGGAGGTCATCTCCGCCGCCAACTCGATCCCCAAGGGCAAGGGCATGGTGAACATCCTGCTGCCCAGCGTCGGGGTCGGCGGTTCCTGCCTGACGAAGGACCCGTGGATGGTGTGGCACTCGGCGCGTGAGCGTGGGCTGGAGATCCTGACCGCCCCCGCCGGCCGCGAGGTCAACGCCGGCATGCCGGCCTACACCGCGCAGCTCGCGGTGGACGGGCTGACCAAGATCGGCAAGGACCCGGCGGCATCGAAGATCGCGGTGATCGGCCTGGCGTTCAAGAACAACACGGGCGACCTGCGCGCCACCCCGGCGAAGGACGCGGTCGACGCGCTGGACCTGGCCTGCGGCGAGGTGGTCGTCTACGACCCACTGGTCGACACGGACGAAGCGGAGAAGTTGTTCGGCCGGACGCTCGCACCGTCCCTGGCCGACGCCGTGCGGGACGCCGACTGCATCGCCATCTTCGCGCTGCACCGGGACTTCGAGGACATCGACTACGCGACGCTGCCGGTCGCCGAGGCCTGCCTTGTGCTGGACGGGCGGGCCTACTACTCCCGCGACAAGATCGCCGAGCTGCGAGCGCTCGGCTACGCCTACCGCGGGGTCGGCCGATGAGCCGGGTCGTGGTCACCGGTGGCTGCGGGTTCATCGGCAGCCACCTGGTCGAGCAGCTGGTCGCGCGGGGCGACGACGTCACCATCTTCGACGGCACGCCGCCGCCGGCCTGGCAGGAGACCGCCCGCGAGCACGCGAAGTTCGTGCGGGGCGACATTCTCGACCGCGCCGCGCTGGACGCCGCGATCACGTCCGAAGTGGACGTCGTGTACCACCTGGCGGCCGTGGTGGGGGTGGACAACTACCTGGCCCGGCCGCTGGACGTCATCGACGTCAACTTCACGGGTACTCGCAACATCCTCGACCGGGCGACCGAGGTCGGCGCGAAGGTCGTGGTGGCCAGCACGAGCGAGGTGTTCGGCAAGAACCCGGCGGTGCCGTGGCGTGAGGACGACGACCGGGTGCTGGGCGCCACGGCCGCGGACCGCTGGACCTACAGCTCCAGCAAGGCTCTGTCCGAGCACCTCACGTTCGCCTTCGTGCGCCAGCGCGGGCTCGACGCGACGATCGTGCGTTACTTCAACGCGTACGGCCCCCGGCAGCGGCCCGGCTTCGTCGTGAGCCGGTCGGTCCACCGGGCGCTGAACGGCAAGCCGGTGGTCGTCTACGACGGTGGCCTGCAGACCCGGTGCTTCACCTACATCGACGACGCCATCGCGGGCACGCTGCTCGCGGCGGACAGCTCGAAGTCGACCGGTGAGGCGTTCAACATCGGCAGCATGACCGAGACCACGATCGGCGAGGCGGCCGACCTGATCGTCAAGCTGGCCGGTCCGGACACCGAAGTCCACCACGTGGACACCGGCGTCCAGCTCGGTAAGTCCTATGAGGACCTCGCCCGCCGGGTTCCCGACAACACCAAGGCGAAGACGGTCCTCGGCTGGACGTGTGAGACGACGCTCGAGGACGGGCTCGACAGGACCATCGAGTGGGCACGGCAGAGCCAGTGGTGGCTGTCGCTCGACGACAGCGGCGCCGAATAGGAGGGCGATCGTGCGGAACCCGCGAATCCGATCGCCCGGCTCACCGCCCCCAGCGGGTGCGGCCCCAGGGCTTCACGATCGATAGCAGGACACAGATCGTGTAGATCGTGGTGGAGACGACGCCGGCCGAGATCATCGAGTTCGGGTCGGTCACGAGGAGTTGGTCGGCCGCGGCGACCTCGGCGGCGTCCCGCTGCGACTTGAGCCCTGGGACGAGCGAGAACGTGGTGAGCAGGACCACCAGGGTGGTCAGCAGGAACTTCGTCAGCACCCACTTGTGGCGGATGAGGCCCCATTTGGTGCCGAGCGCGAGCAGCAGACCGGTGAGAAAAGCGGTCCAGGCAATGGGAATCAGCACGAAGTCGGCCACCACGCCGAGCGCGCGGAACATCGCGTGCTGGACCTGGGGGTCGTTCGTGGTGAGCAGCGTGGCGCCGAGCGCGACGTTCGCGAAGGTGACCCCCAGCCAGCCGACGGCCGCGATCACGTGGAGCACCAGCACGGTCTTGCGGGCGGGCGGCGGCATGGGGGCTGTGCGGCGAGCCTGCTTGGCCCTGGCCGGGGTTCGCCCTGCCGTTTCGCTGTCTGTGGTCACCGTTCTCCCCCTGGGGCGGGAACTACGTGCAATCCCATTAAACCGCACCGGTGCCGCTCGGCCGGTCGTGGCCGGCTCGACCCGGCCGATGTTGTTCGGATGACAGGAATTCACCGGAACATTCAGCGGCCCGCCGAGCCGGCCGTTTCTGACGAAGGAAATGACGATGAACATTGACCCACTGGGGCAGGCGGTTGTCGACGGTGCCACGCCCGAGCAGTTGGAGCGGCTGGCCGTGCCGAGCGACTACTACGCCGCCTACATCCACAAGGACGACGTGGACATGTTCCGCGGTGTGGAGGACAAGGACGTACGCAAGTCGATGAGGTTAGGAAGAGTGCCGATGCCGGAGTTAGCTCCGGACGAGGTACTCGTGGCGGTCATGGCGTCGGCCGTCAACTTCAACACCGTGTGGTCGGCCATCTTCGAGCCGCTGCCGACGTTCCAGTTCCTCAAGCACTTCGGCCGCAAGGGCAAGTGGGAGTCCCGCCACGACCAGCCGTACCAGGTGGTCGGTTCGGACGCCTCCGGTGTCATCGTGGCCATGGGCGACGGGGTGCGCGGCGGCTGGCGGACCGGGGACCACGTCGTGGTGAACCCGGGCTACGTCGAGGACCAGGACCCGAGCGTCCAGAACGACTCGATCGCCGCCGGGACGCTCGCCTGGGCCTTCGAGACCAACTTCGGCGCGTTCGCGCACTACTGCGTGGTACGGGCCAGCATGCTGATGCCCAAGCCCGCCCACCTGTCGTGGGAGGAGGCGGCGGTCAACCCGCTGTGCGCGGGCACCGCATACCGGATGCTGGTGAGCGACCACGGCGCCCGGATGAAGCAGGGCGACGTGGTGCTGGTCTGGGGTGCCACCGGCGGCCTCGGCGCGTACGGCGTGCAGTTCGTGAAGAACGGCGGCGGCATCGCGGTGGGCGTGGTCAGCTCGGAGGCCAAGGTGGAGCTGGCCAAGAAGCTCGGGTGCGACGTGGTGATCAACCGCGAGGAACTCGGCATGGGCGGCTACGACGGCATCGATCCCCAGCGCACCATGGAGATCGGCAAGCGCCTTGGCAAGATCATCCGTAGCCAGGTCGGCTCGGACCCGGACATCGTCTACGACTACGTCGGCCAGAAGACGTTCGGTGTCTCGGTGTTCGTGGCCAAGTCCGGCGGCGCCGTGGTCACCTGCGGGTCGAGCACGGGCTACCAGCACACGTTCGACAACCGCTACCTGTGGATGCGGGTGAAGCGGATCATCGGCAGCCACGGGGCGAACGGCAAGGAGCAGCTGGACTGCAACCGCATGATCAGCCGCGGCATGATCCAGCCGCCGCTGTCCACTGTGTACCCGCTCTCCGAGGCGCCCGAAGCGGTGCGCCTGGTGCAGACCAACAGCCACACCGGCAAGGTCGGCATCCTCTGCCTCGCCCCGAAGGAGGGCCTCGGCATCACCGACCCGGAACTGCGGGCCAGGGTCGGCGAGGACCGCATCAACCTGTTCCGCGACGCCGCCTGACCTACGACACAGGAAGAGCGGGCCGGGTGATCCCGGCCCGCTCTTCCTGTGCGTGAGTCGCTCAGACCGTGACGGTGTTCGCCTTGGCCTGGCGGAAGGACGCGATGGTGGCGACGATGCTGAAGACCAGCGCGGTGAGTGCGCCCAGCAGGCGGACCCAGTCGCCCAGGACTTCCAGGCCACCCTGCTCGGCGCTGCCGACACCGACGATGGACGGGATCGTCTCGAGCAGTGCGCCGACGATGGCGACGATGGGCACCCATTTCCACGGAGCCGTGAACATGGCGACGGCGGCGATGAGGCAGATGACCGCACCCGGCGGGACCGGCGGCATCTCAACGCCGGCAATACGCAGCAACACGATGCCGACGACGATACCGACCAGGCCGACCGCTGTCAGGTTGCGGGCGGTGGGGTAGTTCATTTACTTACTCCTTAGCATGCATTACCGCGTTGGTGTTTGTCTTGGTGTCGCACAATCACCGTTATAACGGGGTCAGGCTGGCTTGCGTTCTCCTGATCCTGGCCATGCTTGTCCCTCGCCAATCCTAAGTGCGCCGTATGCCATCGGACTCGACGACGACTCGAGACGAACTCGAGAATCTCCGTGTCGTTTTCAGCGTTACTCAATGATCGCGGGGACCGGGGAGAAAGACGTCCCACACCCGGCGGAACCTCGACTACCGGCCCGGGGGTAGCGCCACCCGCCCGGCTACTCCCTGAGGAGTAGTCGGGGCGGGTGACCAGCCTCAGAGCATCACTTTTCCGCCGCTGACGTCGATCGTCTGGCCGGTGATCCAGCCGGACGCGTCCGAGGCGAGGAACAGCGCGGCGTTCGCGCAGTCCTCGGGCGTGCCCCACCTGGCGATGGGGAACTGCTGGGCGACCTTCTCGCGCATCTCCGCGGGAATGCGCTGCTCCTGCTTCTCCGTGAGAATGGCGGACGGCGCGAGGGCGTTGACCCGGACATTGCCGGCGCCGGCGTCGAGCGCCACTCTCCTGGTGAACATCAGCACGCCCGCCTTGGCCGCGGAGTACGGAATTGACGCTCGGCCGGCGAGTCGGCCCGCGGTCGACGCCATCGTGATGATCGAGCCGCCGCCACGCGCCATCATGCCCGGCAGGAACGCCTGCACGGTCAGGAAGGTCGACGTCAGGTTGCCGTCGATGACCTCGTGCCAGCTCTCCTCGGTCACCCCGTCCAGCGGGCCCTGACCGAGGTCGAAGCCGGCGAACGCGGCGAGCACGTCGACCGGGCCCAGCTCCCGCTCGCTGGTCGCCAGCAACTCGCTGACGGCCGCCTTGTTGGTCACGTCCGCCACCACGCCGGTGGCGGTGCCGCCGTCGGCGCGAATCGCGTCCACCACCACCTGGATCGCGTCCTTGTCCCTACCGCCGACCGCCACCTTCATCCCGTTGGCCGCGAAGAACCGGCAGGTCCGCGCGCCGATGCCGCGGGAGCCACCGGTCACCACGGCGACCTTGCCGGCCAGGTCCGGATAGCTGGACATGCTGGCAGCCATGGATCTCCTCACTCACTCATAGATGTGCTCGACGACGTCGAGCAACTTGCGGAAGCCGACCTTCTCGACGACCGCCTGCATCGACTGGTACTGCAGGAAGTGCGTGCAGACGCACGCGTCCGCGCCGTCCTCCAGCGCACGCGCGACCACCTCGCCCAGCACCAGCGTGGCGATGCCGCCGTCGCGGTGGTTCGGCGAGACGAACACGCCCGACGGGCGGACCACCCCGTGCAGCGGCGGGTTCCACCCGGCCGCCCCGGCGGGATCGCCGTCCGCGCTCTCCCACACGATCAGGCGCTGGTTGGCGATCTGGCCGCCCACCATGTGCTGGGTGCGGCGCAGGATCTCCTCGGGCGACAGGCCGCTGTCACGCATGCCCGCGGTGAACCACTCGGCCACCGTGTCCAGGTCGTCCGTCGTGGCCAGCCGCGGCCGGCCCTCGGGGTTCTCCGGACGAGTGGTCTCCGTGCACCGCATGATCCACTGGGCGCGCTCGTTCTTGATGCTCTGCCCGGACAGTTCGGTCCATCGCTCGGTGAACGCGATCGCGGCCTCGGTCGGGCCGCTGACGCCAGGGACCGGTTCCTCTTCCTTGGCCAGGTACTCGGCGAGCGCCACGGCGGCCTCGGCGGGCATCCCGGAGATCGTCATCCGGTACGGGGACCGGAAGAACGCCGTCCCGACCACGGCGCCCGCCGAGTCGGAGATGGTGGCGAACACCGGGTCGCGGTCGCCGGGCGGCACACCGGTCGGGTCGAGCGCGTGCGCGAGCAGCACGTTGTTCTCCACCGGCGCGGCGACCAGCCAGTCGCCGGCCGACGCCATGAACTCCGCTGGGTCCGAAGTGGACGATACCTGCATCGGTTTCTCCGTGCCTGTCACAGGATCTCGGTGGGGGTGAGTTCCTTCTCGTGGATGAGCGCGTCGTACCACTGCACCAGCGAACCGCCCGTCAGGTAGTACTCGTCCGCCGGCTGGTCGGCGGCGCAGATCGAGCCGATGACCCTGGCCTTGACCGGCCGGTTCAGCCACTCTCGCACGATGGGTGGGATGTTGCCGCTCAGCTTCAGCAGGTACCGCGGCGAGCCGTAGTTGTGGAAGCTGCGCTCCACGAACTCCGTGGACTGCGGCGGGGCGGGAATCGGGCGGCTGGTGAACGGGGGCAGGCCCCAGCCCGAGTTGATGGTGCCACCGGTGAACGTGATGCCGAGCGAGAAGTACGCGTCGCCGAACAGTTCGGCCAGGTGCCCGCCGGTCGGCTTGAACGTCAGCGTGCCGCGCGGCGGGACGTTGATCGTCAGGGCCTCCGAACGCACGCTGTGCGCGTTCGTCGACCAGTACGCGATCCGGTGTCCCGTGTAGTTCTGCCACCAGTGCAGGTTCTCGGCCATCTTCAGGTCGCGGTAGCCGTCGTCGACCAGGTGGTAGGCGTAGTGCTCGTAGAACGCCACGATCTGGCGGGTCTGCTGGACGTTCCACGCGTGGTCGTCGTTGTCGACCCCCAGCGACTCCACCAGCGCGAGCGCGGCGCGGGCGTGCTCGACGTAGCGGTCCTTGTCCTTGACCTGGCCGATGAACCACCGGACGTGTTCCGGCGAGGTCGGCCGGAGCAGGTCGAAGTGTTCCTTCAGCTCGACCGACCGGTCCGGTGCCGTGGCCTCGACGTAGGCGGTCACCTCGTCGTACAGCGGCGCGCGGGTGTCGATCACGCCGACGCCCACGAACCGCACGGGCTCATCAGCCGTCTGGTTGAACTCGCGGATCCACTCGAGCAGGTCCCGGGTCTCGCGGACCCGCCACGGCACGCCCGTGCCCTTGAGCAACAGGTCCAGGTCACCCTCGCCGGTGCGGACGTAGCGGTCGAGGTCGCACGCGACGTCCCAGTCCTCCTCGGTGGCGACCGTGCGGAAGCCGAGCTTCTCGACCAGCACCCGGATGACCCGGTGGGTCTGGGTGAACTGCTCGTGGCCGCCGTAGGTGGACGGCCCGATGCCGACCACCACCGCGTCACCGACCATCTCGGCGAGCGGCGCGATGTCCTTGAGCGACTCCGTCGGGTCCGCTGTGGACAGTGGAAGGCCGTACTGCCGGACCCACTCCGACCACCTCGGCCTGGATGGTGGCCTCGTCGGTCGGGGTCGGTTCGCTGTGTGCGTTCACGTTCGTCTTTCTCCTCAGCGTGGACAGCACCGGCCGCCCAGTAGTGCTTTCACGGGCGGCCGGTGCCTTCGATCCCTTACGCGGGCTCACCGGCCCTTGGTCAGTCCACCGGTACGGCTTCGATGATCGAGAACGCGGTGTCGGTCGGGACCACCCTCGTCAGCTCGTAGCCGGCCTGCCGGAACACCTCGGCGTACTGCTCCTCCGTGCGGAGGAAGCCGGCCATGGTCACCAGCATCATCACGTCGAAGTACTTCACGAACTTCTGCACGCCCGGCCGCAGCACGAGTTCCGCCGCGGCGATCTTCGCGGTGGGCGAGGCGTCCCGGCACCGCTTGAGCACCGAGAGCAGCTTCTCGTCGTTCCACGAGTGCGTGATCTGCTTGCACACGTACAGATCCACGCCGACCGGCACGGTCTCGAAGAAGTCGCCGGGAGCGAACTCCAGGCGGCCGCTCTCGATCAGCCCGGCCAGGTCCGGCCGTGCCTTCGCCTGCTCGATCACCGGCGGCAGGTCGGCCAGCACGCCGCGGTTGACCGCGGGGTACTGCTCCAGGATGGTCGCCAGGAAGGTGCCGGTGCCGCCACCGAGGTCGGAGACCACGCCGGCCTGGCCGAACTCCGGGTAGCCGGCCACGATGCGTGGGCCGAGCGTGGCGGAGAACTCGTTCATCGCGGAGTTGAACTCGCGGCCCTTGTCGGGGTTGCGACCCAGGAAGGCCCACAGGTTCATGCCGTAGGCCTCGTCGAAGGCGGCGGTGCCGGTCTTCACGCTGTGGCCGTACAGCGCGTAGGACCGCCACAGCCACTCCGACGCGGCGAACTGCGCCATGACGTGCTGGGAGTTCGGCACGCCCGGGCGAAGCAGGTCCGAGCGGGAGGTGTTGGCGAACACGCCCGGCTCGACCTCGGCGAAGATGCCGTCCTCGGCCAGGATCTGAAGCGTCGACTGCAGGGCGTGCTGGTGTGCGCCGGTCTTGTCGGCCAGTTCGGCCGCGCTGAGCGGTCCGTCGGCCAGCAGGTCGGCCACCCCGAGCTCGGCGGCGATGCCCAGGCACTGTCCGGACGTGGGGAACATCAGGTCCAGCACGACCTGGACGTCCTTGACGCTCGGGTCGGTCTCTTCTGTGCTCATGTCTGTCGGTGCTCCTTGTGGTTGGACCGGTTACTTCTCGGCGTGGAGCGCGATGGTGGTGCCGCCGCCGGGCAGCTCCCGGAAACCGGGAACCTCGCCGGAGACCGTGAGGTGAGCGGCGCCGGTCAGATCGGGCACCTGGGCGGGCTTGGTCTGCAGCTCGGTGTGGCCGAGGCCCAGCTCGCCGAAGTCGTTGTTGCCCCAACCCCACACGGTTCCGTCGGCCAGGCGGGCGAGGCTGTGGCCGGCGTCACCGGGGTTGTCGTCGCCGCCACCGCCGGTCGCCACGACCTGCTGGGCGCCGTTGATCCCGATCACCTCGACCGGCGTCGCGCGCTCGATGGTGGTGCCGTCGCCACACTGCCCGCGGTCGTTGATGCCACAGGCCCGTACGGTGCCGTCCTCGAGCAGGATCAGCGTGTGGTGGTAGGCGCCCGCGACCTCACGCACGCCGGAAACCTGTGCCTTGACCGGGTAGCGGTACTCGCGCTTGCGGTCGAGCGTGACGCCGTCACCCAGCTGCCCGCAGTCGTTGAGACCCCAGGTGGTCAGGCTGCCGTCGTCGATCACCACGAGGGCGTGGCCGCCGCCGCAGGCCACGAACGTGGCACCGGTGACGCCCTCGACCGGCGCAGGCAGCGCGCGGAGCGGGTAGTCGCGACCGGCGTGCACCTGCACCAGCGAACCGGGCCGCTTGCCGGTCTGGTCACCGTCGGCCAGCTGCCCGCAGTCGTCGCGGCCCCAGGCCCACACGGTGCCGTCGTCGAGCAGCGCGAGCGCGTGGCTGCCGCCGGACGCGATCTGCACGATGTTCGTGGGTGCCTCGATCTGCACCGGCACCGGGTGGACACGCATGTTGTCCGGTCCGAGCATGCCGAAGAATCCGGCGCCACAGCCCCAGACGGTGCCGTCCTCGAGCAGGAACAGGGTGTGGCCGCCGCCGGGAGCGACGGCCTTGATGCCGTCCAGCTTCACCCGGACCGGCTCGGTCTGCTGGTCGGTCGAGCGGTCACCGATCTGCCCGAAACCGTTGCGGCCCCAGCCATACGCGGATCCGTCCTCCAGGATCGCGATGACGTGGCCGCTGCCACCTTCGACCGTGCGGACACCCTCGAGGCCCTTTACCTGCTGCGGCACTGGGTTCTGCCCGGCAGCGGATCCATTCGCGAGTTGACCGTTGGTGTTATCGCCCCACGCGCTGACGATCTGGTTCATGTTGACCCTCTCGTTCCTGCTTCACCGGGTGCCGTCGGGGGGATTTGCCTGATTCCCTTTGCCGATGATGAGTCCCGGGGCCACAAGGCGCCAGCAACCTCGAACCGTTCTTGAGTCAGCGGTCACAGGAGCGAGCCATGGTAGGAGCAGACAAGCGTGTCCACCGCAGAACTCCAGCCAGAGAGGGTTCCCATGGCACCGGCATCTCCACTGCCCGAACTGCCGCGCACCCGGACGAACCCGTTCGATCCGCCGGCCGAGTACACGTTGCTGCGCAAGGAATCCCCGATCTCCCGGTTCGTCTGGCCCAACGGTGTCGAGGGTTGGCTGGTGACCACCTACGACGCGGTGCGCAAGCTGCTGGCCGACCCACGGCTGTCGATCAACCGGTTCAACAGCCCGCCGCCGTCGCTGTCGATGATCAAGGATCGCAAGCCTGAGGCCATGTTGCCGCGGTCGCTGGTCGCCATGGACCCGCCGGAGCACACACCGTGGCGGCGGGCGATCGTGCGGGAGATGACGCCGCGTTGGGCACGGGGGATGGAGCCGCGGATCCAGGCCATCACCCGCGAATACCTTGATCGCATCAGGGAAACCGGGCCGCCGACGGACCTGGTGGCCAACCTCGCGCTGCCCGTGCCGTCGCGAGTGATCTGCGAAGTGCTCGGTGTGCCGGAGGCGGACCAGGAGTTCTTCCAGGAGCAGGCGGAGGTACGCAGCCAGGTCGGTGCGCCCGCCGAACAGGTGAACGCCGCGACGACCGCGCTGTACGGCTACCTCAACCAACTGGTGGCCGACAAGCGGAAGTCCGGCAACGCCGAGGATGTGCTCGGCCGGCTCGCGCGGGCCGAGATCAACGGTGAGCCCGCGCCCCACGACATCGTTGTGGGACAAGCGATGCTGCTGCTCATCGCCGGCCACGAGACCACGGCCAACATGATCGGCCTCGGCGTCGCCACGCTCATGAACAACCGCGAGCTGATCCCCGACCTGGCGGACACCGCGAAGGGCACCGCGCTGGTCGAGGAGATCATGCGGATGCACGCGATCATCCAGTTCGGCATCGTGCGGCGGGCCACGGCGGACATCGACATCGACGGCGTGCACATCGCCGAGGGCGACTGGGTGGTCAGCTCGCTGGCTTCGGCGAACCGTGACGAGACAAGGTATTCGTGCCCGCACGCGGTGGACACCTCGCAGCAGCAGTCACCGCACCTGACGTTCGGCTACGGCGTACACCAGTGTGCCGGGCAGAGCCTGGCCCGCACGGAGGTGCGCGTGGTGCTGCGGGAGCTGTTCGCGGCCTTCCCCGACCTGCGCACCACGATGCCGGTCGAGGAACTGCGCTATCGCTACGAGATGTGGGTCTACGGCCTGTACGAGTGCCCGGTTGTGTGGTGACGTCATGTTGAGAGTGATCGTGGATCGGGACCGGTGCTGCGGCGCCGGCCTGTGCGCACAGGACCTGCCGCAGGTGTTCGACCAGGGCGACGACGCGGTCGTGGTGCTGCTGAACGAGAATCCGGCCGACGAGCTGGCCGACGACATCGAGGACGTGGCGTTCGCCTGCCCGTCCGGCGCGATCAAGGTGGTTCGCGAATAGTTCCGTACCAACGGAAAGGGCCCGGTGGCGAGTCGCCACCGGGCCCTTTCCGTTGCACCTCAGACGGTCGCGGGGACCGGTGTCTCCGGCTTCGTGGGCGGCTGAACGGCCGCCTTGCCGTAGGTGAGGCGTCGGTAGACGACCTCGAGCGGACCGCGGATGCCACGGCGAGCCATCATCGCGCTCACCACGAGCGCGAAGATCCACACCAGGGCACCGACGCCGAGCGCGCCGAGGTCGGACATGGTGTTGCCGAGGCCGAACAGGTACGGAGCACCGAGAATCACCCAGCACAGCGACTGGAAGATGTAGGCACTCAGCGAGCGCTGCCCGGTGGCGACCAGCGCGTTGGTGACCTTGCCGCGCCGTTCACCGAGCTTGGCCGCGACCAGACCGAAGATCGCCGCGAAGGCGAACCCGCCGAAGTAGCCGCCCATCTGGTTGATCCAGTAGGCGCCGTTGTAGAGCGTCTCCGACTCGGTGAAGATGTAGCCACCGTTCAGCAGACCGTAGGGCAGGCCGGCGATGACCGTGATGGCGAAGCCGTACACCACCGTCTTGCGGAGGAACGACACGTGCTGCTGCGGGTCGTCGAGCACCCGCTTGCGAGCCGCCCAGATACCCACCAGGACCGGGAACACGGCGCCCAGGAAGACCAGTGGCATCATGGCCGGCCACTGCATCCGGTAGAGCATGTCGGACACCGGGGTCGCCGGGAAGTCCGGCTGGTTCAGCGACTGGAACACCTTGGGGATACCGAAGGCGTAGATGAGCGTGCCGACCGTGAGGAACAGCGAGGCCGTGGTCCACAGCGTCCGGCTCGACCAGCGCAGCGCGCCGATGAAGGCCAGCGTCACCAAGCCGTACACGGCAAGAAGGTCACCGAAGAACAGCAGCACGGTGTGCGCCAGGCCGAAGATGAACAACCAGAATCCTCGACGCCGCATCAGCGAGCGGGTCTCCGTCCACGGCTGGCCCCGGTGGTTGTTCCGCAGGAACATCTGGGACATGCCGTAGCCGAACAGGAAGGCGAACAACGCGGCACCACGGCCGTCGAGAAGGATCGCGGAGGTCGCGTTGTAGAACGCGGCGATCGGGTCGTCGTTCTGGTAGCTGCCGTCGGACCACGCCGCCCGGAGAACCGAGGAGTGGCCGAGCGCGATCAGCAGCAGCATGAAACCACGCGCGAGGTCGGGAGCGAGGGAGCGCGCCAGGACCGACTGCGGCCCGACCGGTGCGCGGGATAAATTGGGAGTGTCCGTCATGGTGTCCGCTTTCGTGTCGGCCGGATGACTCCGGTTGTTTCAGTCCCCTAGAGGTATAAGCGTCGGAACAAATAGACCGCGAGCCGCTCGACGCGGACGCAACGTCCGCTCGAGAACTGCTTTGGTCGTCCTCGAGTTCCGGGAATTGATCCCACCTGTATGGGCAAACTTCTGGTAGCCCGGTGACGGACGCGTCACCGGGCCCCGAAAAGGGTCGTCAGAAGAGGTATCCGGGCAGCACGAGGAACGTGCACAGCAGGACGGGGCCGATCAGCACCATGGAGAAGCCCCACTGGAACAGGAACCGGCGCACGCGTGGGCGGATGGCCTCCGGGACCGCCGCGACCGCCGTGGCTCCCACCGTCGACAGTGGACTGATGTCGACCAGCGAGGACGACAGCGCGAGCGCGCAGATCACGCCGACCGCCGGTACGCCGCCCGCTTCCACGAGCGGCAGTGCCAGCGGGATGATGATCGCCAGCAACGCCGTCGTGGAGCCGACCGCCGAGATCAGCGCACCGCACACGCACAACGCGAACGCGGCGACCAGTGGGCTCTGGATCTTGATGCCCAGGTCGGCCACGATCTTCACCGCACCCATCTGGTTGAGCACACCGACGTAGGTCGCGATCCCGCCGACCAGCAGGATGGTCGACCAGTCGACCTGCTTGACCGCGCCGGTCGTCTCCTCGGTGAAGGCGAGCGTGAGCAGCACACCGAGCCCGAGCGCCAGGGCACCGACGTGCATGTCGATCCCGACGAACGCCAGGCCGATGACCGCGACGACCAGGATCAGGAGCGACGCGACCGTGGCGAGCTGGAAGGCCGACAGCCGCGCGGGTGCCGCGGTCTCGACGGGCGTGGTGCGGGTGGCGGTGGCGACGCCGCCGGGACCAGGTTCGGTCGACGGCTCCGGCGGGGTCGGGGCCCCGCCGCCGGTCGGTGGTTCCTTGGCCGTCGAGTCTCCGCAGTCTCCGCAGTCTCCGCGGCCTCCGCCGACTCCTTGACCAGCATCTTGCCGAACAGCACCCACGAACCGACGAACAGCACGAGGTTGATGGCCAGCGCCACGCCGAACAGGAACAACCCGTCGAAGTCGATGCCGCTGCCCTCCGCGGTGCCAGCGGTGATGATGCCGAACAGGCTGGTGGGCGCGAAGGCACCGGCCGAGCCGCCGGTGGTCGCGGCGAGCGCGAGCACCACCGGGCTGAGCTGGTTGCGTCCGGCGAAGGACACGGCCACCGGGATGAGCACGATCGCGGCCAGCGGCGACCCGAGGCTCGCGATCCCCGCGGAGAGCACGAAGAACAGCACGGGCAGCAATGTGGTCCGGTTGCCGATCGCCCGTAGCGAGCGGTCGATCAACCAGTCCAGTGTGCCGTTGGACCGGGCGATGCCGAACAGGAACGTCACGCCGAGCAACAGCAGGAGAATGTCGACCGGGAAACCGGCGAGGATGTCCTTGACGCCGAGCCCGGCCAGGCCGGTACCGACGGCCAGGGCCGCGGCGAACGCGAGCGCACCAAGGTGGACCGGTCTCACAGTCGCGATCAGGAAGGCCGCTGCGAGTATGAGCAGCGCGGTGATTTGGGCAGCCATGGGCGCACTTCCTCGGGCGAGGGATTGATCGGGGCATCGTCGACACAGCCGAGCCAGAACCACTCGTGAGTCACTGAAGTCGCAGGTCAGGACCAAGCCATCCTCGACCGGGTCTCGAAAACCCTGTGCTCCACTGTGTGTGGTTCCAGCCCCCTGAGGAGTGCGCCCCGATGACCCTGCCGCTGACCGGTATCCGGGTGCTGGATCTGACCCGTGTGCTCGCCGGCCCAACCTGCACCGCGTTGCTCGCCGACCTCGGTGCCGAGGTGATCAAGGTGGAACGGCTGCCGGACGGAGACCACGCCCGCGCGTGGGGTCCGTTCGTCGACGGGCGCGGCCAGTACTTCGCCTCGGTGAACCGCAACAAGCGCTCACTCGCCCTGGACCTGCGCGACCCGGCCGGCAGAGCGGTGCTGGACCGGCTGGTGGCGACCAGCGACGTGCTGGTGGAGAACTTCCGGCCTGGCACGCTCGCGAAGCTGGGCCTGGCTCTCGCTGACCACCCGCGACTGGTGATCGCCAGCATCAGCGGGTACGGGCCGGTCGGGCCGGAGCGCGACACCCCGGGGATGGACCAGATCGCGCAGGGCATGTCCGGGCTGATGTCGGTGACCGGCGCGGGCGAGCACACCCCGATGCGGGTGGGCGTGCCGATCGTGGACAGCATCTCGGGAATCGTCGCGGCGCTCGCGGTGGCCGCCGCGCTCGCCGGGCGGGAGCGGACCGGGGTGGGCGGGCACGTGCAGACCTCGTTGCTGGAGTCGGCGATCTCCGTACTCAGCTTCCAGGCGCAGCGATACCTCGGCGCCGGCGAGGTGCCATCGGCCAGCGGCAACGATCACCCGGTCATCAGTCCCTATGGAACGTTCCGCACGGCCGACGATCCGATCAACGTGGCCGCCGGCTCACAGGCGCAGTGGGTGGCGTTGTGCGCCACGGTCGACGCGTCGGACCTGGCCGTGCGCCCCGAGTACGCCGACGCGACCGCACGGGTCACCCACCGCGCGGCGCTGCAGGCCGACCTGGAACGCGCGTTCGCCGCCCGCGGCGCGGCCGAGTGGGTCCGGTTGTTGCGCGCGGCAGGGATTCCGGCGGGTCCGGTGTACACAATGGACGGCGTCTTCGCCGACCCCCAGGTCGAAGCGCTCGGCATGGTGCAGCAGCCGGACTGGGCCGGGCCGCCGGTGGTTCGCGGCCCGATCTGGGTGGACGGCGTGGCGTCGCAGGTCACCCTCCCGCCGCCGGACCTCGGTGAGCACTCCACGCGGATACTCGCCGAACTGGGCTACAGCAACGCGGAGATCGCCGACCTGCACCGGCGCGGCATCACCCACACTCCGGCGGACACCGCCGACCGCCGAGCCGGCTGACACATACCGGCTCACCGGAACCACGATCTCGCATGCGGGAACCGCGAACTCGCGTGCGGGAACCGCGATCTCACGTTCGGGAAGCGCGATCTCGGGTGCGGGAACCGCGATCTCGCCTGCTGGAGTGCGGACGGGTGCGCTGGAAAAGTTGGACGTGTACTACTTGCGCAAGGTGTGAACACTCATGTTCACACTTGACCGTGAAGGTTCACGTGCGAAGTTGAGTGTTCGGTGGCTACGAAACCGACCCGGCGGCTCGGGGAGCCACCGGGTCGGATCCGCTGTCGCTACTTCTTCGGGAGTCCGAACGCGAGCATCACCACGCCCTTGTCCGTCGGGTAGAACGGGTAGTAGCCGGCCATCACGTAGACCATGCCGTTCGCGATGACCGCGCCGCCGTTGCCGGACAGGGCGCTGCCTCGGCCCGGTACGCCGTTGACGCCCTGGAAGTCCTGAATGGCGTCGAACGTCCACAGGATCTCGCCCGTGCGTGAGGAGAAGATGCGGAACTTGCCGTCACCGCTGCCCTCGTAGATCAGGCCCGGGGTGCCGCTGGGGGCCGGGGTGAAGATCGGCGAGCAGATGTCCGGGTGGGCGGCCGCGCCGCCGGTGCTGCAGCCGTCGGCCGGGTGCGGGGTCTCCCAGACGACCCTGCCGTTGGTGGCGTCGATCTTGATCAGGCGGGACGGGTCGTCCCACCACGTTGCGCCGTAGAGGTACCGGCCGTCGAACACGCTGCCCCACTGCACACCGACACCACCGTGCGGACCGGGCGCCAGCTCGGTCTGCCACTCGATGCGGCCGTTGCGGGCGTCGAAGGCGTAGAACATCCCGTTCTTCTGGCCGATGGTGACGAGCGTCTTGCCGCGCACGGTGATCACGTTGGCCGACGCGCCGAAGTCGGCGTCCAGCGCGGTGGTTCCCTTGCCGGGGCAGTACTCGCCGGGGTCTTCCTGCTCACACATGGTGGTGTAGGTGTCCGGGAACGTCATGCGCTTCTTCCAGCGGACCTTGCCGGAGTCCATGCTGAGCGCGATCACGCTGTTGATGTCGCCGGCCTGACCGGTGGTGTTCTGGCCGGTGCCGACGAAGATGGTGCGGCTCTTCAGGTCGGCGGCCGGGCTGGTCCACACGCTTCCGCCGGAGGGGGCGAACTTCTTCGTCCCGTTCGGCCAGGTGCCGGCTTCCTTCGGCTCCGGAACGGTGTAGTACTCCCAGACCAGCCTGCCGGTCCTGGTGTCCAGCGCGACCGCCTTGCCGCGGTGGGTGCAGCACTCGTAGTCGGGGTTCTGCGCGAACTGCCCGGCCTCGAGGGTGGAGGCGCCGACGAAGAGCCGGTCGCCGACCACCAGCGGCGAGCTGGTCACGGCGGCCATCGGGTGGTCGTCGATCTTCGTGGCCCACTTCAACTTGCCGTCGCGCTTCTTCAGGGCGAAGATCCGCCCGGTGCTGTCTCCGAAGTAGACGGAGTCACCGGTGACCGCCGCGCCGTCGCGGATCTGGTTGGTCGCGCCGCCCGGGAGCGTGCCGGTGACCGAGTTCGCGTCGAACGTCCACCTGGTCTTGCCGGACCTCGCGTCCATCGCCACGAACTTGCCGTCCGGGCCGCCGACGTAGAGCACCCCGTCGGAGACCGCGGGCTGGCTGCCGACCCTGGCGTAGGGCACGGCGCCGAACGTGTACGCCCACTTCAGTTCCAGTTCGTCCACGTTGGACGGTGTGATCGTCCGCTCGTTCGCGTTGTACCGAGTGCCGTTCGGGTTGAGCTGCCAGGTCGGCCAGTCGCTCGACCGGTGCCGGTTGGGGTCGGCCTGCTCGGACGCGGCGATCCCGCACGCGGAGATGGCCAGCGCGGAAATGCCGGCGATCAACGCCAATGCCTTCCGCCGCACGGTCGGAGATAATTGCACGGCACCTCCCGGTGCTTAGTCCAGAACTGTCCAGAAAACATGATCCCCGCCCGGGGAGCCCGGACGGGGATCTCTCGACCGCGCCGGGGGGCGCGATGTCAGCGTTCCTCGAGTCTGGTTCAGACAGCCAGGATCGCGGCGATGTACGCGACCACCGCGAGGATGCCGCCGTACGTGCGGACCTGGTGGGCCAGGTGCCACGTGTGCCGCTTCTGGGCCCACCGGTCGTCGTCGACCTTGTCGATGCTCCACTTCTCGATCTGGCGCCAGATCGGCCGGTTGACGCCCTCGGACGCCAGGCCGACGATCAACATGCCGACCGAGCCGATGATGAACAGCGCGGCCGAACCCCCACCCGGAGTGGCGAACGCGGCGATCACGCCGACACCCGCCGCGATGATGCCGTTCCACACGGCGATCGGGTGGAACACGTGCATGTCGATGCGCTGGGCCGTGCTCACGTAGCGGTCGTAGGGCAAACCGTTGAGCAGCGGCAGGATCGAGAGCTTCATGATCCACAAAGTGCCGAGCTGGATGCCGGCCGCGGCCAGCACCCACACGCCCATGATGGTCAGAGCTGTGTCCATTTCTTCTCCCGTGTCAGCCGGCCAGCCGGTCGGTGGTCTTGCTCGTCTCTTCGCGGATCTCGAACTTGATCGACCTGGCCTCCGTGGCACACGCGCGCATCGGTCCGGCCAGCTCGCGGTGTCCCGGGCTCTGCTCCCAGTCGGTGAAGTGCTCCAGCGACTCCCACTCGCTCGTGACGAGCCACTGCTCCGGGTCCGATGTGGACTGACAGACCTGGTCGAGCACGTGCCCGGCCACGCCGCCCGCCACCTGGTAGCGAATCCGCTCGTAGGCGGTCAGGAAACGGTCGACGTTCTCCGGCGGGATGCGGAGCAGGAACACGATCCGTGCCCGCGATGGTGTGGTTGCCATGTCGCTCCTACCCGTCATAGCGGCCGAGGACGAGCGACGTGTTGTACCCGTCGTAGCCCCGTGCGTTGATCAGCGCCAGCGAGGTCCGCGTGGCGGTCGGCGTCCGGACGAAGTTCAGCTCGCAGCCGGGCGCCACGTCGGTCAGGCCGGGAGTGGGCGGCAGCATGTCGTTGCGGATGGCCTGCAGCGCGGTGGCCACGTCGACCGCCGCACCGCCCTGGTACATCCGCCCCAACTGACCCTTCTGCGTGGTGACCGGAACGTCGTCGCCGAGCACCGAGCGGATGGCCGTCGCCTCGACGAGATCGCACTCCGGCACGCCGACCGCGTCCGGGAACACGACGTCCACATCGGACGGCAACCGGTCCGCTCGCTCGATCGCGAGCCGCATGGCCCGCGCCAGCTGTTCGGTGTCGCCGCCGTCGCCCGGCCGGCTCGCCCGCCCGTCGTGCGTCGCCGCCCAGCCGAGCACCTCGCCGTAGATCTCCGCGCCACGCTCGAGCGCGTGGTCGAGTTCCTCGACGAGCAGCACCGCGCCACCCTCGGCGGCCACGTATCCGGTGGCACCCGACTCGAACGGCCGGTACGCGGTCGCCGGGTCGGTGTCGGTGGAGAGCCGCTTCGTGGACAGCTGACAGGTCAGCGCGTACGGCGAGAGCGGACCCTCGGTGCCGCCCGCGAAGACGACCTTGGTGCCACGCCGGATGGTCCGGGTGGCCTGCGCGAAGCTGTCCAGCCCACCGGCCGCCTCGGCGACCAGCACGCTGCACTGCCCCTTGAGCTGGTGCAGGATCGAGATCTGCCCGACGCTCGCCGCGTAGAACCAGGCGATCGACTGGTAGACACTGACCTTGCCGTCCGGCTCACTCCACAGCGCCTGCAGCTCGCCCTGGCCGAACTCGTTGCCGCCCGAGGAACTGGCCAGGGCCACCGCCGTCTCGTACGCGCTCATCGAGGACAGGTCGAGAGCGGAGTCGGACAGCGCCTCCTGGGTGGCCGCGAAGCCGTGCCAGGTCCAGCGGTCGGTGGCGACCTTCAGCCGGGCGGTGATGTAGTCGTCCACATTGAACTCGGGCACCTCGCCGGCGAGGGTGACCGGGTAGGACGACGAGTCGAACCGGGTGATCCGCCCGAGCTTGCTCTCCCCGTCCAGCACCGACTTCCAGTGCAGGTCGGCACCGACTCCGGATGGCGCGACCACCCCGATGCCCGTGACCACCGCGCGTGTCTGCGCGCTCATGCTGCCTCCTTCAGGCGAGAGAACACCATCGCCGACTGGAACCCGCCGAACCCGCTGCCCACCGAGAGCGCCACGTCGACCTGGGCCTCACGGGCCGTGTTGGGCGTGTAGTCCAGGTCGCACTCCGGGTCCCGCTGCGACCAGTTCGCGGTCGGCGGGACCACGTTGCGGTCGATGGTCAACGCGCACGCGGCCATCTCGATCGCGCCGATCGCCCCGAGCGAGTGACCGATCATCGACTTGATGGAACTCACGTGCGTGCGGTACGCGTGGTCACCGAGCGCCTTCTTGAACGCCGCCGTCTCGTGCCGGTCGTTCTGCTTGGTGCCCGAGCCGTGGGCGCAGATGTAGTTCACGGCCGTCGGATCGGTCCGGCCCTGGTCCAGCGAGACCCGGATCGCCTCGGCCATCTCCAACCCGTCCGGACGCAGCCCGGTCATGTGGAAACCGTTGGAGCGGCTGGCATATCCCGTGACCTCGCAGTAGACCTTCGCGCCACGGCGCAGCGCGTGGCCGAGTTCCTCGAGGATCAGCACCGCGCCGCCCTCACCCATCACGAAACCCTTGCGGGTCGCGTCGAACGGGCGGGAGGCGCGCTCCGGGTCCTCGTTCTCCGGCGTGGTCGCCTTGATCGCGTCGAACGAGGAGACGGTCACCGGCGAGATCGGACTGTCCGACGCGCCGGAGATCACCACGTCGGCCTCGCCGTCCTGCACCAACTGCCACGCGTAGCCGATGGCGTCGATGCCGGACGTGCAGCCGGTGGAGATGACCTGGGTCGGACCGTGCGTGCCGTACCGGTGCGCGATGTCCGCCGCCAGGCTGGACGGCACCAGCGCCTGGTAGAGGAACGGCCCGGCGTAGGTGTGGTCGACCAGCCAGTCCTTGCCGGTGTTGGACACCGCCACGTAGTCGTCCTCGAGCGCGATCGTGCCGCCCACCGCGGAGCCGAGCACGACACCCGTGGAGTCCAGCGTCTTCTCGTCCAGCACCAGTCCGGAGTCGGCGAGTGCCTCCGCGGCACTCGCCAGTCCGAACTGGACGTACCGGTCCGCGCGACGGATCTCCTGCGCGGTCAGGCCCGCGGCCACCGGATCGAAGTCGGCCTCGGCGGCGATCCGGGAGCGGAACTTGCTCGCGTCGAAACGGGTGATCTTCCTGGTGGCGGTCCGGCCGGCGGTCAGCGTCGACCAGAACTCCTCCCGCGTGACGCCACCAGGGGCGACGACGCCGACCCCGGTGACGACGACGCGCCGGTGACCCTCGGGCGTTCGAAGCCCACTGCTCATGATCGGCTCTCCCGTGTGGCCAGGATCTTCGCCGCGACGGCGGCGGCCTCCTCGCGGGTCTCGGTGTCCACGTGGCCCAACTCCGGGCGCGGTGCCAGCGGGCCCAGGTGGAACACCGCGAAGACCTCCTCGCTGCCGACGTTGCGCAGCCGGTGACGGGTCTCCTTCGGCACCAGGATCGCGGTGCCGGCCGGAACCGGGACGACCGTGTCGTCGATGTCGGCCTCCAGCTCACCGCGGATGCAGAAGACGAACTCCTCGCTGTACGGGTGGTAGTGCTCGGCGATGGCCTCGCCGGGCTGCAGCGTGGCGCCGCCCATGAAGCCCGAGGTGCTGCCGACCGTGCGCGGGGAGAGCAGGGTCTGGATGGTGCCGCCACGACGGTGGTCCTGCGGGCAGTCGTGAATGGACACCGTGTTGAACTCCGAGGCCCGCTTGGAGTGGTGGGCCTTCTCGATCTTGTCCTTGATGATCTGCATCTGGATCTTGGAGTTCTTGTTGATGTTGTTGGTCATCCACTCGTCGTCCACCGGCGCGGTGTCCTTCATGTGGAAGTCCTGCACCCAGCGCAGGATGATCCCGCCCTCGACCTCCTCGTAGTACCAGTCGAGGTTCATGTACTCGAACGGACCGGTCTCGATGCGGTGGCTGTGGGTGCGCTTCTCGTCGTAGTACCGCGTGCGCTCGCTGACCCAGCTCCACACCTGGCCGTTGCCGTCCGGGTGCATGGTGAGCCGGAAGGTGATCGTGTCGCCCTCCTCGCTCACCACCTCGGTGGCCGCGTACTCGGTGAACAGGTTCGGCCAGTTCGGCACGTCGTTCGTGATGTCCCAGACGAGCTGGAACGGTGCCTCGATGCGGATCTGATTGTCGGTGTGACCAGCCATGTCGCCCTCTCCCCTCACGCAGCCTGCTCGACGGCACTGTTGATGTAGTCCACGATCTCGCCGACGTTCAGCTCGCCGGACTCGTCGGGGATCTCCACGCCGTAGTGCTTGGTGATCACGATCTGCAGTTCGAGGACGGCCAGCGAGTCCAGGCCCAGTTCCTCCAACGAGTTCTCCGGGCCGGCGGCCAGCGTCTGCGGTGCCAGTCCGACCTTCTTCACCAGGATCGACTCGATTTCGTGGAACGACACGTTCGCCATGAGCAGGCTCCTTATTTGTCGTAGGTGTAGAAGCACTGAGCCTGGGCATCCTTCGGCGAACGCCAGGTCGAGAGGTAGGGCGAGATGAACGGGCTGAGCCGGTCGGAGATCCCCACGAACTCGGGGTGACCCTTGATGCGGTTGATGGTCTCCTGACCGGGTTCCGCGGTGTCCAGGAGCTGGATGTAGACGTCACCGAGTGTCCACAGGGAACGGTGCTCGACGCCCGCGATCCCGGGCAGCTCCGTCGCGTCGGACTCCGCCCAGATCTGGGCGACCTTCTCCTGTGAGTCAGGCATCATTCGAGCGACAATCAATGTTCGGTGCACGCCAGTCTCCAGTTCGACAGCGCTCGCAGCATGGTCTCGCCATTGGTCGAGCGGCACATTCCGGCACATCTTTATCCAAAATCATGCGATGCGAGAGGTCCCCGGGTCATGAGTCTTCCGTCCCGGTGATCCGGGGACCCCGGCCCGATTCGAGCAAGGTTCGAGCCGGCCACGACAATTCGGCTACACCCGCGAAACCGCGGCGGTCTCCGACAACAGCGCCAGAATGATCAACAGAATGACTTCGACGATCTTTCCCGGTCTCATACTCACCTTTCGGTCAACACAAACCCGGCGGACCCGCTCGTCATGGAGCGGGCCCGCCGGGCCGATGGATGGGCGCTGTCAGTGCCCCGTGCAGTCGATCACCAATTTGCCGGTGACCCCGCGCTCGATCTGCTCGAACGCCCGTGCCGCTTCGCGCAGCGGGATCTTCGTGACCTCACGCGGCGCGATCTTGTCGGCGGACAACAGGTTCAGCACCTCGGTGAGGTCCTCGCGGTAGGCCTCCGGCTGCTTCTTCTCCAGCGCCCAGGCGTTGTAGAAGCCCGTCTTCTTCCCGTCCGGCTTCAGGTTCGGCAGGATGATGCCGCCGAGGAAGCCCATCGCGCCGATCGCCATGTTCCGCTTGCCACCGCGCAGCGCCTCGCTCTGCCCGTAGGCCACCAGCCGGCCGCCATTGCGGCGCAGCACGGCGTACGAACGCCAGAAGTGCGGGCCGCCCAACGGATCGAAGGCCGCGTCCACGGTGCCGTACTTGTCGTAGGCGGTGTTCGCGTTGATCTCGCCGTGCGTGTCGACCGTGGCACGCACGACGTTCGCGAAGTCCTGGGTGCGGTAGTCGATGGCGATCGCGCCGTGCTGGCGGACGAGGGCGTGGTTGCTCGCCGACGCCGTGCCGAACACCGTCACCCCGCCGATGTGCTCGGCCAACTGCAGGAACGCGAGGCCGACGCCGCCGGCCGCGCCGTGCACGAGGATGCGGTGGCCGGACTCGACCTTCGCCACCCGGTGCAGCATCTGGTAGGCGATGAAGTAGTTGAGCGACACGGAAGCCACGCTCGCCGCGTCCACACCGTCGGGCACCGGGACCAGCCGCTCGGCGGGCAGCGTGACGCCCGTCGTGTAACCGCCGGACTTCACGAGCGCCGCGACGCGCTGGCCCGGCTCGAGTCCGGTCACGCCGGCGCCGACCGACTCGACCACACCCACGAGGTCACAGCCGGGCACGAACGGCGGCTTGGGTCCGCCGGGAATCACTCCGCGCTGGAAGAGCAGGTCGCCGTAGGAGACACCGGCCGCCTCGACCCGGACCCGCGCGTGCCCGGCAGGGGGTGCCGGCAGCTCCGTGGTGCGGACTTCCAAGCAATCGGCCTGCTCCCGGTTGACGGCGTATACCTGGGTCGTCTGCATCTGAACCCTCCGTCTGTAAAATCAGGTCAGATACCAAACTATGAGCGCCTCCCCCCTTGGCGACAAGTAACGCGACCCTTGTTCCCGCACTTCTGGGAACTGTTCACCGGAACGCCGGGACCTTCACCGGACGACGCCGGGACTGTCGGATGAAAACGTGGTCTCTACTGGTATTCGTCTGTTCATCGGTTCAGTGCGCGGAGGTCGTAGATGTCCGAAGAGAACATCGAGCTGGTCCGGTATGTGACCGAAGAAGGGCTCAACAAGGGGAATCTCGGGTTCATCGACGACGTCTTCTCGGACGACTACGAGGTCCACACCGCGGGGCTCCAGCTGCCCAAGGGTCCGGCCGCGTTCCAGATGGCCGTCGAGTTCTGGAAGCGTGCGTTCCCGGACTTCACCTGTGGCATCCAGGAGATGTTCGCCTCGGCGTCGGGTGAGCTGGTGGGGCTGCGGTTCCGCACCACCGGTACGCACACGGGCCCGCTCATGTGGATGCCGCCCACCGGCAGGACGTTCGTCGTCGAGGGCGTCGACCTGCACCGGGTGCGCGACGGCAAGGTCGTGGAGTCGTGGATCAGCGACGACTTCCCTCGGATCCTGTTCGAACTCGGGATCGTCGAGGAGCCCGCCCCGCCGGCTGGAGAGGCACCGCCCGTGGGGGTCGCGATCCCCGAAGCGAGGGCGAGCTGATGGCCGACAAGATCGCCTTCATCGGCCTCGGCGCGATGGGTGGCGGCATGGTGTCCCGGCTGCTCACGTCGGGCGCGAACGTCACGGTGTACAACCGGACGCGGTCGCGCGGCGAGGCGCTGGCCGACGAGGGTGCGGTGCTCGCCGACAGCCCGGCCGACGCCGCCGCAGGCGCGGACGTGGTGTTCCTGTCGCTGGCCACCAGCGAGGTCGTGGAGTCGCTGCTGTTCGGTGAGAACGGCGCGGTCGAGGGACTGCCGGCGGGCGCCATCGTGGCCGACATGTCCACTGTGGCCCCGGAGTTCGCGGTCGGCCTGCAGGCCAGGCTGGCCGAGACCGGCCACCGCGGGCTGGACGCGTGTGTGCTCGGCAACGCCCAGCACGCCAGGGACGGCGAGCTGCGGTTCATGATCGGCGGCGCGGAAGAGGACGTCGAGGCGCTGCGGCCGATCATCGAGCCGCTGGCGAAGGAGATCGTCCACGCGGGCCCCGGCGGCATGGGCGCGACGGCCAAGCTGGCGCTGAACCTGCTGATGGGCGTCCAGATGCAGGCGCTGGTGGAGGCGATCGTGTTCGGCGAGCGCGCCGGCCTCGACCGCAAGGCGCTGATCAAGCTGATCGCGGCGGGCGGGTACAGCAGCCCGATGATGAAGTTCAAGGCCGGCGTGATGGCGCGGCGGGCGTTCGAGAAGCCGGACTTCCGGCTGAAGCTGATGCGCAAGGACCTGGGCCTGGTGCTCACGGAGACCCAGCGTCTCGGCGTGCCGATGCCCACCACGGCCGCGAGCCACGACTGGCTGACCGCGGCGCAGAACCGCGGCCTTGGCGACCACGACGTGGCCAGCCTGTTGGCGTACATGGAGATCGTGTCGGGGCTGGACCAGTACCTGTGGCCCGCCGATCCGGTGGAGTGACCGAACGACAAAGGCGGGTCCGGCAGCGCCGGGCCCGCCTTTGTCGTGTGCCTACTCGTAGGCGATGGCGGACAGGACGTTCACCTTGGCCGCTCGGGCCGACGGGGCCAGGGCGGCCAGCAGTCCGGCCACCACGGCCAACCCCAGGAAGACCACGAGTGACATCCATGGGATCTCGAGCGAGGCAAGATCCAGTACCTGTACGACCGCCGCGCCCGCCGCGCCGCCGGCGACCAGGCCCAGTAGCGCTCCGAACAAGGACATCACCAGCGACTCGGCCACCACCATGTGCACCAGGTGGGAGCGTCGCATGCCGATCGCCCGCAGCAGGCCCAGTTCCCGGGTCCGCTCCAAGATGGACAGTGCCATCGTGTTGATGATGCCCAGGATGCCGATCACCACGGACAGGCCCAGCAGCACGTAGAGCATGGTCTCGGCGATGCTGATCTGGCTGGCGGCGTCGTCGGCCAGTTGGGTCTGGTCGGCCACCGACACCTCCGGGTTGTCGGCCAGCAGTTCCGCCACCGAGCGGGTCACGCTCGCCGCGTCGGCACCGGAGGACAACTGCACGTATCCGATGGCCGGCGCGGCCGACACGAACAGGCTGGTCGCCTCGGACGGGGCGAACACAGGGCCCCGCAACAGGTAGCTCGGCGTGTAGCTGTCCGAGATCTCGTACTCCTGCCACCCGCCGCGCTGGGTGGCCAGCCGGACCGTGTCGCCCACGCGCAGGCCCTGGTCGGACAGCGTCTCCGTGTCCAGCACGACCTGCCCCGGCGACGGGGTCCTCGGGTCGCCCTTCAGGTTCAGGACAGCGGCCAGCTCCGTCAGGTCGGCGGCCGCCGCCGACGACGTCCCGGTGGACAGTTGCACCGTGTCCACGTACTGGGCCACCGCGTGCGACACCCCCGGCAGCTCCCGCGCCTCGTCGATAACCGAGGCGGAGAACGTCGGCATGACGCGGCCGTCGGCGTCGCGCGGCGGGCCGCCACCCTGTCCGCCGGCCCGTGCGGTGACGCCGTCACCGCTGATCACCAGGTCCGCGCCGAGGTCGCGGGTGGCGCTGCCGCTCAGGTCGGCCCGCAGCGACTCGGCGATCACGCCGACGCCGCCGACCAGGCCGAGCGTCACGACCAGCGTTGCCACGGTGATGGCCGTGCGCCGCGGGTTGCGTGCCGCGTTGCGCCTGCCCAGCTTGCTCGGCATGGACCAGCCGGCCAGCCGCCCGAGCACGGGCAGCAGGGTCCGGCTGGCGATCGGCGTCAGCATGGCGGTTCCAGCCAGACCGAGCACGATGCCGCCGGCCAGCGCCACCCAGCGGAACGACCCGAGGTCGGCCACCACACTCGCCACCACCGCGCTGATCCCGATGACGGTCGGAACCGCGCCGACGATCGTGATCCGTCCCAGCGATCGTTGCTCGGCCGCCGACGCCCGCATGGCCTCCACGGGCGACACCTTCGACGCCCGCAGCGCCGGCACCAGCGCGGCGATCAGCGTCACCGCGATGCCCAGCCCGAACGCCAGCGCGAGCTGCGGGATCGGCACGATCAGCCCGACCGGCAGTTCGGCCCCGCTCTGTGCCTCCATCACCGTCTTGAGCAGCATCGACACCCCGGCCCCGAGAGCGAGACCGACGGCCGAGGCCACCACCCCCACCAGCGCGGCCTCCACCAGCACCGCCCCGATGATCTGGCGCCGCCGTGCCCCGAGCGCGGACATCAGCGCCAGCTCACCGGTCCGCTGCGCCACGAGGATCGAGAACGTGTTGAGGATGAGGAAGATCCCGACCAGCAGCGACAGCCCCGAGAAGCCGAGCAGGATGATCCGGATGATGTCGAGGAAGGCCTTGCCGTCGGCTGCCGTGGCGGCGGCCAACTCGTCGCCCGTCTGCACGGTGTAGCCGTCGCCGAGCGCCGTGGCCACCTGGTCCCGCAGGTCGGCGGGCGAGGTCCCGTCGGTGGCCGTCACGGTGATCGTGCTGAACGCCCCGGTCTCGCCGAGCATCAGCCGCTGCGCCACGGGTTCGGTGAACGCCACCTGGGTGTCGCCGCCCTGGGAGCCGCGCCCGTTGCTGTAGCCGTAGATGCCGACCACCTTGAACGTCTGCCTCGGCGCCAGCGTCAGCACGTCGATCTTGCCGCCCACCTCGTACTGCCCCCGGTCGGCGAGGCCCGCGTTGATCGCCACCTCGTCGTCGGCCGTGGGGCCGCGCCCCTCCCGCAGACGGACCTGCCCGGTCTCGCCGTGCCAGGCCACCCCGCTGCGCGGCGGACCCTGGACGCTGATCACCTTGCCGTCCGCGCCGATCGGCCGCGCGCCGTCCACCGACACCTCGCCGGTGACCTTCGCCGCGCCGGGCAGTCCTTCCAGCTCGTCGACCACGGACGCCGGCACGGGCGGGGTGAACGCCTTGCCGCCCTCGTCCGACTCGATGTCGGACTTGCCGCTGACCGACACGTCGATGTCCGCGCTCGTGCTCGCGAAGATCGAGTCGAACCCGTCGCCGATGGTGGTCGTGGTGATCATGGCGGCGGACACGGACATGACGCCCAGCACCACCGCCAGGCCCGCGAGGGCGAGCCGTAGCTTGCGCGCGAGAAGCCCGCGCAACGTCGCCTTCAACATCGGTATCAGTGCTCCGCTTCGGCGCCGTAGGAGTCGAGCGCCTTCATGGTGTCCAGCACCTCGTCCGCGTTCGGCTCGGCGAGTTCGTGGACGAGTCGGCCGTCGAGCAGGAACACGACCCGGTCGGCGTAGGCCGCGGCGCTCGGATCGTGGGTGACCATGACGATGGTCTGGTTGAACTCGTCGACCGAGCGGCGCAGGAAGCGCAGGATCTCGTTGCCGGAACGGGAGTCCAGGTTGCCGGTCGGCTCGTCCGCGAAGATCACGTCGGGCTTGGGCAGCAGCGCCCGCGCACAGGCCACCCGCTGCTGCTGCCCACCGGACAGCTCACTCGGCCGGTGGGTCAACCGGTCGGCCAGGCCGACCGCCTCCACCACCAGGTTGAACCAGGCGGGCTCCGCCTTGCGGCCGGCGATCGCCAGCGGCAGCGCGATGTTCTCCTCGGCGGACAACGTGGGCAGCAGGTTGAACTGCTGGAAGACGAACCCCACCCGGTTGCGGCGCAGGTCCGCGAGGCCGCGGTCGCCCAGCCCGTTGAGGTTGGTGTCGCCGATCCACACCTCGCCGGAGTCCACTGTGTCCAGTCCGGCCAGTGCGTGCATGAGCGTGGACTTGCCGGAGCCCGACGGGCCCATGATGGCCGTGAACCGGCCGCGCCGGATGTCCACGGAGATGTCGTCGAGCGCGGTCACCGCGGCGGCGCCGGTGCCGTACGCCTTGGTCACGCCGACCGCCCTGGCCGCGAGGCCGGTGATGGTTTGCTGGGTCACGGTGGTCATCACGACTCCTGAGTCTGGATACGGGTGGCGCGCAACTCGGTGCGGCGCCAGGGGATGCGGCCCCAGGGCTTGAACACCGACAGCACCGCGGAGACGAGCGTCAGCAACGCGATCACCGACAACATGCCGATCACGCTGATCACTTCGCCGTTGGTCAGGACGGACTCGGCGGCGCGCTCGGACACCCCGCGCAGGGCGGCCTCGAGGCTGAGAGTGCCGGCCACCAGCAACGCCAGCCCGATGGCCAGCTTCACCGCCACCCAGTAGTACTTGACCAGGCCCCACTTGGTGCCGAGTCCCAGTACCACCCCGCTGAGCACCATGAGCACGGTCGCCGGCAGGAAGAACGTCTCGGCCAGCAGCGTCGCGGCGTCGTGGGCGAGGCGGACGGTACCGGCGTCGTCGGTGCCGAACGCGATCACCGTGAGCCCCAGTACGCACAGCTCGATGCCCAGCCATCCGACCGCACTGACGATGTGGATGACCTGCCAGACCTTGCGTGGGACGCCGTGCAGCGGCTTGATCCTGGCCGTCACCGGGCCTCCGTTGCGGTTCGCCGTGAGATTCACCGTTCAACTCCCCAGGGTGACCGGCTTCCCTGACGGGTGCCTCGAGGCTCGTTCATGACTACCAATGTGCCCGTCAGCAGGGCTTTCGTCGTCGGGTAGCGGACTGAACCCGGCCTACCCTGTCCGGCGACGCCGGCACCGCCCGCGTACCCCAGCGGGAGTACGTCAGGTCCGGCCGGTCGTGCGGTGATCGAGCCGGGACGTCGCGGACGGGCCGGCTGATCTACCGTCATGGCATGGCCGCGTCACCACCGCAGCGCACGCCCCTGTACGGGCTGCCGCCGTTCGCGATCGTCATCCCGATCACGTTCGTGCAGGTGGTCGCCACGGTCCCGGCCGCCTTCGCGCGGGACGAACTGGACAGGGTGAACGCGCTGACCATCGCGCTGGCGCTGGCCGCGGGACTCTGCCTGTTGCTGCGTCGCAGCCGGCCGTTCGTCACGCTGGCCGCGACAGTGCTGATCTGCGTGGTCTACCTCCTGCTGCACTTCCCGCCCGGACCGATCTTCATCAGCCCTCTGGTAGCCGCGTTCAACGCCGTACTGCACGGGCCGCGGCTGATCGCCTGGGTGTCGTCCCTCGCGGCGCTGGGGACCGCACTCACCGTGCTGGACCTGACCAGGGACGACTACAGCGCCGGCTACGCCGAGGTCGGGTTCGGCGTGGCGTGGTTGACGCTCATCCTGACGCTGGCCGAGGTCGTGCGGGTGCGCCAGGAGCGGGCCGCGCAGGCCGCGCAGACCGCCGACGAACAGTCCAAACGGAAGGCGAGCGACGAGCGGCTGCGGATCGCCCGCGAGGTCCACGACGTGCTCGCCCACCACGTGTCGCTCATCAACGTGCAGTCCGGTGTGGCGCTGCACCTGATCGACGAACAGCCGGAGCAGGCCCGCCAGGCGCTCTCGGCCATCAAGCAGTCGAGCAAGGAAGTGCTGGTCGAGCTGCGCAACATCCTGGGCGTGCTGAAGAACGTCGACGAGGACGCGCCGCGCCAGCCGGTGGCCAGCCTCGACCAGCTCGACCGGCTGCTCGACCGGATGCGGGACGCCGGGCTGCCGGTGGACCTCGAGGTGTCCGGCGAGCGGCGGACGCTGCCGAGCGGCGTCGACGCGGCGGCCCTGCGGATCGTGCAGGAGTCGTTGACCAACACCTACCGGCACGCCGGCCCGACCCAGGCGACCGTCCGGCTCGACTACCTGCCCGACCAGCTGGGTGTGGTGGTCGAAGACAATGGCCGCGGCGACGCTTCGGCCGACTACGCACCCGGCCCGTCCGTCGGCACCGGCAGCGGGTTGACGGGCATGCGACAGCGGGCCGAGGCGCTGGGCGGCACACTGTCGGCGGGGCCTCGGCCCGGCGGCGGCTACCGGGTCGCCGCGACGCTTCCGACGGGCTCCACTGGTGGGATCGAGGACGTTTCATGATTCGAGTTGTACTTGCCGACGACCAGGCGCTGGTGCGCGCCGGGTTCCGGGCGCTGCTGAACGCGCAGCCGGACGTCGAGGTGGTCGGCGAGGCTTCGGACGGCACCGAGGCGGTGGCCGCGGCGCGTGAGCTCCGGCCGGACGTGATGTTGATGGACATCCGGATGCCTGGCCTGGACGGACTGGAGGCGACCAGGCAGATCTCGGCCGACGCCTCCCTGTCCGACGTGCACATCCTCATCCTCACGACGTTCGAGGAGGACGAGTACGTCTTCGAGGCCATTCGGGTCGGGGCCAGCGGATTCCTCGTGAAGGACACCGAGCCGGTGGAGCTGGTGCGTGCCGTACAGGTGGTGGCCGGCGGCGACGCGCTGCTCTCGCCGGGCGTGACCAGGAGGCTGATCGGCGAGTTCGCCACGCGGGCGAAGAAGGCTCCCGAATCGACCACTTTGGACGTTCTGACCGAGCGGGAGCGCGAGGTGGTGGCGTTGGTCGGCGAGGGCCTGACGAACGACGAGATCGCCGCGCGGCTCGTGGTCAGCCCGGCGACCGCCAAGACCCACGTGTCACGCGCGATGATCAAGCTCAGTGCCCGGGACCGCGCGCAGCTCGTGGTGCTGGCCTACGAGTCGGGGCTGGTGCGGCCCGGCTGGGCTGAATAACAGCTACTCCTCGAGGCGTACTCGAGAAGTCTCCCGAGGCATGAGGCGTTTGTCGGCTTTCGCTGCCAAGCTGGATCCGGCCACGAGGCGTGGCCGGATCGCCCAAATGCCAAGGGAAGGGGTGCGATGACCGCCACCCAAGACGCCCGTCGGGGGAATCTCGGGGTCCTCGCGGGTTCGTTGTTCGTCGTGCTGTGGTTCGGCGGAACTGTCGTGCAGGACACGTCTGGGGCCGGTTTCCCGCGTCCGTCCGACGACATGGCGACCGTCGCCGACATCATGCGGGCGGGCGCCAGCCGGATGGAGACCAGCGCGGGCCTGCAGGTGCTGGCCGCGATCGCCCTGCTGTGGTTCGCCGCCACCGTCGCCGCTCGGCTGCGCCGGGTCGGCCGCAACGGCACCGTCGCGGAACTCGCGCTCGCCGGCGGGATCATGTCGGCGTCCACGATGTTGTTCAGCGCCAGTGCGCTTCTCGTCCTGGGCAGCACCGACCTCGCGTCCGATGACGCGACGGCCGCGCTGCTGTACCACCTGTCGTTCTGGCTGGGTGGGCCCATCCACGTCGCCGGCCTCGGGCTGCTGATCGTCTCGGCCGCCTACGGACTCGGGCTGCCGAAGTGGCTGAGCATCGCGGGTCTCGTGATCGGCACGGCGGGCATGCTCGCCTCGCTGTCCGCGATCGTGCCGCCGATGGTGCTGTTCACGCCGATCGGCCGGTTCCTCGGCTTCATCTGGATCGTGGTCGCCACGGTCCTGCTCGCCCTGCGACGCACCCCGGCTCCCGCCACCTCCACGGTGGACGAGCCCGCGAACGCCTGAGTAGTACAACGAAAGGAGCCCGGGCCTCGGCTCGGGCTCCTTTCAGTTTCCGAGTCCCGCGCGGCGGGCCTGGACGGCGGCCTCCGTGCGGTCGGCGATCTGCAGCTTCGCGAAGATGCGCGACAGGTAGTTGCGCACGGTCTTGATGGACAGCCCCAGCTTGCGTGCGATCGAGGCGTTGCCCAGGCCGTCGGCCACCAGTTCGAGCACTTCCCGCTCCCGGTCGGTCAGGTCCGGGAACGGCTTCGACGACTCGCGCGGCTTGTTCAGGTAGTCCAGCGCCCAGACGGCCACCTCGGAGCCGAACACCACACCACCGCGGCGCACGGTGCCGATGGCCTGGCCGATGTCCTCGGAACTCGCGCCCTTCACCAGGTATCCGCGTGCGCCGGCACGCATGGCCGCCAGGAAGGTGTCGCGGTCCTCCAGCATGGACAGCATGATCACGGCGGTGTCCGGGCAACGGGTGGCGATCGTCTTCGTCACCTCGATCCCGTTGGCACCAGGCATGTTCACGTCCACCAACGCGAGATGCGGCCGCAGGCGGTGGATCTCGGCCAGTGCCTCGGTGCCGGTCCGTGCCTCGCCGACCACCTCGACCGCGTTGATCCGGTCGAGCAGCATCCGCAGGCCGGACAGGTACACCGGATGGTCGTCGGCGATCACCACCCGGATGGTTTCCGGCGTCGCGGCCAGCTCGAGGTTCGTGGTCATTTCTGTTACCCCCCAAACGGATCCGGCAGGTGCGCGGTGACGGTCACCCCGACGCCGGAACCCGGCTCGCCGTCGCGGACCTCGCACCAGCCGCCCAACTCCTCGGCCCGGCCACCCATCGACGCCACCCCGGTACCGCGCCCGGCGCCACCGACGCCGTTGTCCACAATGGACAGATTCAGTCCGGAATCGAAGCGGACGCGGATCGTGGCCGCGGTGGCCCTGGCGTGCTTGATGACGTTCGTGAGCGCCTCCTTGGCGATCCAGAACGCCGCGACCTGAGCGGCACGATCAGCCTCGGCGACGGCCGGGTCGACGTCGACCGTGACGGTCAGCGTGCCGCCGCTCGCCCGGCTCATCCGCTCGCCGAGTACGTGCAGCGCGTCGTCGAGCCGGTGGCCCTCCAACTCGACCGGGCCCTTGTCGGCCAGCACTCGGCGGAACTCCGCCAGGAACGCCGCCGCCTCGCGCCGCAGATCGAGCAGCATCTCCTCCGCCGCGCCCTGGTTCGCGGTCATCAGCGAGCCGAGGACGTCGGCACGCATCATGATCCCGGCGAGCCCGGGGCCAAGGCCATCGTGCAGATTTCTCCGCAGCCGCACCATTTCCTGGTAGTGCTCGCACGTCCCGACGCTCTCCCGTCCGGAGGTCACGTCGAAGTGGGCGCAGGGCTGATTCGAGGTGGCCATCAGCAGTTGTCCACCATTCCGGACAGCCGGACCAGCGTCGGCACCCGGTGGCGCGGCTCGGGTTCGCCGCCGACCTCCTCGACGAGGTCCGCGTCGATCAGCTCGTCCAGCACCTTCTGCACGGCGACCGGGCTCATGCCGATCCGCCTGGCGAGTTCGGACGTGGTGGACGGCTCGCCGTTCGCGGCGGCCAGAACCCAGCGCTGGCGGGTGGACAGCGGCTTGTACGCCTCGGCAAGCCGGCTGAACACATCGAAGCCGCCGTAGCTCAGCTCGTTCAACCGGTTGCGCTCGTCGGTCATCCTGGCGACCATCCTGGACACGTGCCAGTTCGGCCGCCCGGCGAGCTTCGCGCCGATCGCCCGCAGAGCGAGCGGCAGCCGGTCGGACAGCTCGGCCAGCCGCTCGACGGCGTCCAACTCCTGGCTGACCCGGTGTTCGCCGGCCGTGTTCGCCAGCAGTTGCACCGACTCCGCGAGGCTGAGCACCGGCAGCTTCTGTCGCACGGCGCCGGACAGCGCGTCGATGGGCACCCGGCTGATCACGACCAACGCGCAGCCGGAGCCGCTCGGGAACAGGTGCTGCAGCCGGCCGGCGCCGCACGCGTTGTCCAACACGACGAGCAGCCGCCGGTCGACCGTCCAGCTGCGGAACATCAGGGCCGCCTCGGCCACGCTGGGCGGCACGCTCGTCTCGTCCGCGCCGAGGGCCTTGAGCATGCTGACCAGCAGGTCCCTCGTCGGCGTCGGCCCACCGGTGAGGTCGACGTGGAGCTGGCCGTCGGGGAAGTAGGCGCGCACGTCACGGGCGGCGCGCGCCACGAAGGCGCTCTTGCCGATGCCGGGCCGGCCCACGACGTTGATCACCCGCAGCCCCTGGGAGTCCGGGCCGATGAGGTGACGGGTGAACAGGTCGATCTCGGCGTGGCGGCCGACGAAGTCCGAGATCTCGGCCGGCAGTTGGGCGGGCACGGGGTGTCCCGTGTGGACGGTGTCGGTGCTCGCCTCGTGCATCAACTGGTGCAGCCGTGCCAACACGGTGCCGTACAGGTCGTCGAGCCGGTTGGCGTGGGAGCGGAGGACCGGCCCGGTGTCGACGTCCTCGAGGAAACCGCCGCGCCACAGGGAAAGCGCGGTGCGGAAGGTTTCCGAGGCGGCCTCGGTGCGGTTGGCCGACAACTCCTGGCAGCCGCGCCGGTACAGCATCTCGAACCGGTGGACGTCGATGTCGGGCAGCCGCAGGACGTAACCATCGGGCTGGCTCAGTAGACCCGGCGCGCCCTCTTTCGGGCTATCGTCCAGTTTGAGCAGTTTGCGTAGTTGGTAGATGTAGCTCCGCACGGCGGTCGGCGCGCTGTGCGGCGGGTTCTCGCCCCACAGTTCCGCCACGAGCTGGTCGATCCGGGTGACGGAATTGGCCTGGACGGCGAGCAGCGACAGCACCTGACGCAGCTTCGGTGCCAGCGGCGTGAGCACCTGATCGCCGCGCACGAGCTGCAGCGGACCGAGCAGACCGACCGCGAGCGAGGCGTCAGACTCGTTGTGCGGCAACAGTTGTAGAGATAATCGCGCCACTTCCCCAGAGTGCATGTCCTCATGGTGACACCGGTACCGGCGAGAAATGAGAGTCGTCAGCGTTCTTTGACTTCGGTTCGACCGGGTGGCTACTGGTTGCAGGTGGCGCCGCGCAGCCCACGCGAGTTGCTCTGGTAGACGTCGTCCTCGTGGGAGGCCTCGATCCCCTGGACGAGGAAGCAGTACTGGATGCCGGGCCGGACGTTGACCGTCATCGTCATGTTGCGCTCGGCCATCCGCACTTCGATGTCCTCTTGGCCCTCGACGGCGATGACGACCGCGAAGTTCAACTTGGGAATGCTGGCGCGCCAACTCAGCTCGACCTTGTTCGTGAGGTCGACTGGCTCGTTCAGGACGATCTCGACGTCGCCGTTCCGCTGGGGCCCCACCTCGGGAATCTGCGGGGTGGTCCGTAGTTCTTCGGGATCGTTGCGCAGGAACAGGAGCGGGATCAGCGCCAGCAGGGCCAGGACCAGGCCGGCCCCGGCGAGCAGGTCGTAACGGATGCGGCGCCCGCGTTCCTCCACGGGGGGCGGAAAGAACATGGCAGTACTTCTCTCGGAGGCCCCCTGCTCAGGCATGGCGTCCTGGTCCGGCGGCCGCGGTGGCATTGGCCAGCTGACCTCGGTGGTCGACGGTTCCAGCGGCTCCTGCTGAACCGGCGCCGACCCCGCGACCGGTGGGATCACCGGACCAAGCACGTTGCGTTGCGGCTGAACCGGCGGTGCGACCGGCGGTGCCGACACCTCAGCCTGGCGCGGCGGGGCAGCCGGCGCCCGAAGTCTCTGCGCCAACTGGGACTCGACCGCCGGTGCCTGCACTTCCGGCTTCACCTGAGCCGGCGCCACCGGCGCCTGGCGGGGCGGGGGCGCCTCAACCTTCGGCGCCGGTGGGGTTACCGGTGCCGGCGCCTCGGCCCGCGAGGTCGCCTGGATCGGCGCGGCAACCGGTGCGACCGGTTCTGACTTCACCTGTGCCGCCGGCGTCTGTGCCTCCACCTTCGGCGCCTTCTGAACCGGCGGAGTTTCCGGCGCAACCGGGGCCGGCGGAACAGGCGGGGCGGCCGGCCCCTCTGGCATCACCTGAGTTGGCGGGGCAGCCGGCGCTTCTTGCTTCACCTGAGTCGGTGGAGCGGCTGGCGGCTGGCGGGGTGGTGGCGGAGCCTTTGCCTTGGCCGCTACTGAAGTCGGCGCCGAGCCGGGTGCCTGACGTTTCTGTGCCACCTGGGGCCTGACCGGCGGTGGCTTCAGAACCGGGGGTGCGACGGACGGCCGCGGCTGTGGGGCCACCGCCGCAGGCGCGGGTGGTGGGTACTGCGCCGGTGGGGGCATCGGCGGGTGGTACGGCTGCGGGTAGGGCGGCCACTGGCTCTGTTGGTACCGAGCGGGCCGGTGGACCGGTTGGCCTGAGAAGTCGTCGAACCCGTGGTTCTGCCGGTGGACCGGCACGTCGAAGTCGTCGTCGAAGTCGGGGGTCGTTGTGCGTTGTGGGGGGTTGGGCAGCATGTCGCCCAGTTGGGCGGCCACCATCGACGTGTTGTTCGGGCGTCGGCGTACGTCCGCTGCCAGTAGGCGGGCGACCAATGTGGACAGTTCGATGGGGACTTGCTGGTTGTTGATCGCCGGGACCGGTTCGCCGAGGATGCGGAGCACGCGCTCGCCCGGTTGTTCGCCCAGCCGGCCGGGATGTGGGGAGCGGGCGGTCAGCGCGTAGTGCAGGATCGCGCCGAGGCCGTAGAGGTCCGAGCTTTCGGTCAGCTCCCCGGTGCGCAGTGTCTCCGGCGGCAGGAACTCGATGGCATGCAACGGATCGCGGGCGAAGGCGTGGCGCAGTGTCACCCCGAAGTCGGCGAGTACCGGTTCGCCGCTGGTGCGGAACAGCACGTTGTGCGGGGAAATACCGCCGTGCACGACGCCGCGTTCGTGGGCGGCCGCCAGTGCGGTGGCTATCGCCCGGCCGAGCAGCACCGCGTCGGCCGGTGCCATCGGGCCGTAGCGGTCGATCAGGCCGGCGAGGGACTGGCCGCACATCTCCATGCGGAGCGCGGGCAGGCCGGTGTCCAGCTCGTCGACGGCGTCGACCGGGAGGATGGACGTGACCCTGCGCAACGCCGTGATCTTGGCCTGCTCCTTGTGGTACGCGGACAGGGTGCGCTTGTCGAACCGCTTCGGGTAGACCTTCAACGCCACCGGCACGCCTGCGTGATGTCCCGAGAACACAGTGGCAACCGGGCCGTCACCGATTCGGTTCAGCTCCGTGCTCTTGATCGTTGCCATCAACGCCCGCCATGTCCGCTAGCTGCCGACCATCCTCCTACCGAATCATGGTAGGTCCGTGGGTCCGCGCGGACGGATCGGTCGGCAGGATGTTGCCGCCGGGGCACCCTCACTTCGGCGAGCGGAGCGCCCGCACGTTGAGCGCCGCGCGGAGTCGGACCGTCAGTGGCCGGGCCGCCATGCCGCGGCGGACCGCGCGCACCGCCGACCAGGCATCGTCCACTGTGGACTGGTTCGGGCCGGTTGTCGACCACAGGGCGGTGTCCACGTGGTTGGCCAACGCGTGGAGGCCGGCCACCACCGGTGGGTCGGGCGACTGCGCCGGCCAGGTCGCGCACCGTCATGCCCGTGGTGAACGGGACGCCGTACGCGCGTAGGCGGTCACGGGCCTCGTGCCACGCGCCCACCACCGCGCCCGCACCCGCGCGACGACGACGGCGCCAGCGGCGGATCGCCGCCGTCAGGGGGACGCCCACCAGCCAGATCAGCGGCGCCCGCGGCCACGGCGATGCCGATCGTCAGCCAGGGGATCGTGATTCCCAGGCCCGATCTCCGCGGCGTTGTCGTTCTGGTCGGCCGGGGGGAGTTCGGGTTCCTGGATCTCCTCCGGTTCGGGCAGTGCCTCGCGGGCTCGGGCCGTGCTCTCCGCCAGGCCCTCCGCCGGGGCGCCGGAGCCCGCCGCCTGGACCGTCGGGTCCAGTGCCACCCAGCCGACGCCGGCCACCGCCACCTCGGGCCAGGCCAGTACGTCCTGGTTGCGGACCACCACGTCGGTGCCGGGGCCCCCGGTTCCACGAAAACCCACGGCCACCCTGGCCGGGATGCCTCTGGCTCTCGCGAGCACCACGTAGGCCGTGGCGAACTGTTCGCTCGTGCCGAGCTTGGACTCCGTCAGGAACTTCGTGAGCTGCGGCCAGCCGTTGCCCGTCGGCAGGTTCTCGCCGGTCGCCACCTTGTAGTTCCTGCGGAGGTAGTCCTCCAACATGAGGGCCGTCTGGAACGACGGGCGCATGTTGGCGACCGCCCGACCGGCCAGTTCGCTGATCTCCGGTGGGATGGCCGCGACGTCGCCGATGGGTGCGGTCGAGTCGATGGCCGCGCCGTACAGGTCGCCCGGCGTCGGATCCCACCAGCTCAGGTCGTAGCTGACCGGACCGTGGCGGTCGGGCACGACCAGCATCCCGGAGTCCTCGTCGACCAGCGGCGCGAGACCGGTCACCGAGGCCGGCATGGCCTGGCTCGGCACCCACTGCGCGTCCTCGTCGAGGAACTCGACCGACGCGCTGCGCCGGTCCTTCGGGGCGGTGACCGACGGGGACGCCGCCAGGTTCGCGCCCATCCGACGGTACTGGCCGCCCGGCGTCCAGTTCACGCCGTTGAAGGTGTCGAGCACGACCATTCGCCACCGGTCGATGGGGGCGTCGCTCGTGTAGGTGAACACCGGTTCGCGGGGGTCGAGCATCCGGCCGGCCACCTCGTCGAGCGGGTTCGCCACCCGCGCCGGCGGAAGCGGTACCTGCTGCTTCTCCCGCAGCGAGTAGGCCGGCCGCTCGACCGGGTCGGCCGCTGTGGCGAGTACGGCACCGGCGACGGCGAGCACGAGCGTGGGCGCCACCAGCACGGCCGCCACCACCGTGCGGCGCGTCGGGCGCTCGGCCGCGGACGCCGGGGCGGCCAGCTCACGGGTCGACATCAGCAGCGCGGCCGCGAGCGCCGCGAAAGCGAACCCCGCGACCAGCGCGGTCACACCGGACAACGCGACGTACGCCTGGCTCAGCCCGAGCACCGCGAGCCCCGGGACGAGCGCCACGAGCGGCCATCGCAGCCTGCTCACCAGCTCGACGCCGAGCACGGCCGCCACGAGAGCCGCGAGCGGGACGAAAAGCAGCAGCTCCGGATCGGAGCGGGCGGGCCAGGTCGACTGGAGGGTCAACTGCCACGACTCGGTGACGCCGGCGGCCAGCGCGGGGACCGTCGCACCGACAGAGACGCCGGCCGGCCACAGCACCGCCGCGCTGAGCGCCAACAGCCCGAGCACCAACGCGAGCAGCGCCCGCCACGGCTCGAGCGACGGCCGGTACCGGACCAGCTCGGTGACGCCGTAGACCACCAACCCGATCACGACCAGCGGCAGCAGGAGCGCCACCACCCCGAACACGGGCGCGAACAGCAGCCCCGGACCGACGGAGGCCAGGACCACGGCGATCAGCGAGACGCGGGAGGTCATGCGGCCACCAGCACGTTCCACCGGCGGGCCGCCTGCCTGGCGTCGGCCGCGCGCAGCACCCGGGCCCCGGGCACCTTCACGTCCACGCCCGTCAGGTTCCCCGACTCCAGCGACATCACCACGGTGGTCGAGTAGTGCGGGCGCAGGGCCGCGAGATCGGTCAGGTCACCCGGCCACGCCCTGGCCAGGACCACCGCGAGACACCCGCCACGCCCACCGGAACGGGTGAGCGACGGCGGCACGAGCGGAACGCCGCTGCCCTCCACCGGGTTCAGCTCACACAGCTCGTCGAGCAGTTCACGAACGGCCGGCGGGCCACCGCGCACGCCGAGGTCGAGCCCACCGGAGGTGACCAGCCGGCACCAGTGACCCGCGCCCGCGGCGGCGGTGACCAGGGAACCGGCCAGGTCGACCGCCTCCTCCAGCACGGGCTCGGGGAGCAGTTCGGACCGCGCGTCCAACAACACTGTGAACCGCGGCTGGTTCGGATCGATGTAGTCGCGGACCATCAGCTGCCCGGTCCGCGCGGTGGCCTTCCAGTGCAGGTGCCGGACCTCGTCGCCCACCACGTACTCACGCACGTCACGCAGGTCGAGCGAGCCGTGGCGCGAGTCGGCGGTCGTGCGGCCCTCGTGGTGGTGGCGGGGCGGCCCGGCGGTCAGCGCACGCACCGGATGGGACCGCGGGTACACCCAGAGCGTGGTGGTGTCGCCGGTGGTCAGCCTGCTGCGGCCGAGCCCGAGCGGGTCGACGCGCTCCAGGGTGAGCGGGCCGACCTGGAACCGGCCGCGCCGCTCGGTGGGCAGTTCGTAGTGGTAGACGGCCTCGGCGCCGGGGGCCAGGGCGCGGACGGCCACCGCGTGGAAGCCACCACTCACCTGATCGCCCGCCGTGAACCCGCTCTGCCGCCTCGTGCCGGCGTTGTGCACGCGGAGCCGGGCGAACGCCGGGCGGTCGCGCTGCACGCGGTCGGGATAGATCTCCCTGGTGACGGCCACCGCCGGCCGCCGGGCGGCGATCAACAGCGCGGCCACCACGGCCCCGGCCGCGGCACCGCCGAGGGCACGTAGCACGGGAAAGCCGACCCACTCGCCCACGGCGAACGCCAGGACGGCCACCGCGAGTACCGCCCAGCCCCGGCGGGTCAGCCGAGGCATCTCACACCACGGTTGAGCTGGCGGAAGGAGCCGGGATGGCCGACAGCACCTCGTCGAGGATGTCGGTGGTGCTGCGCTGGTTCAGCTCCGCCTCGGAGGTGAGGATCAGCCGGTGCTCGAGCACGGGGTGCGCCACCTCCTTGATGTCGTCCGGCGTCACGAAGTTGCGGCCGTGGGTGGCCGCGATCGCCTGTGCCGCACGGACGAGCGCGATGCTGCCGCGCGGGCTGGCGCCGTAGCGCAGCGCCGAGTGCTCCCGCGTCGCCGACGTGAGCCGCGCGCGCGTACTCGCACGACCTTCGGGTCGATGTGGGCCGAGCGGACCTGGGCCACGACGCGGCGCAGCGTGGCGATGTCGACCACGGGCGACAGCTCGTCCGGGCCGACGCCCGCGCAGTCGCTCATGACCACCAGCACCTCGGCGTCGAGACTCGGGTAGCCGACCGACAGCCGCATGAGGAACCGGTCGAGCTGGGCCTCGGGCAGCCGGTAGGTGCCGTCCATCTCGATCGGGTTCTGGGTGGCCACCACCAGGAACGGCCGCGGCACCTCGTGGCGCACCGAGTCGACCGTGACCGTGCGCTCCGCCATCACCTCGAGCAGCGCCGACTGGGTCTTCGGCGTGCCGCGGTTGATCTCGTCGGCCAGCACCACGTTCGCGAAGACGCCGCCCGGCGTGGAACTCGAACTTCTCGGCGCCCTGTCGGTAGACCTGCACGCCGGTGATGTCGCCGGGCAGCAGGTCGGGGGTGAACTGGATCCGGCTCCAGGTCCCGCCGATGCTGCGTGCGAGGCAGCGGGCGAGCGTCGTCTTGCCGAGGCCCGGCACGTCCTCGATGAGCAGGTGCCCCTCGGCCGAGCAGACCCGCCACAGCGAGCCGGACGACCTGCGGCTTGCCCCGGATGACGCCCTGGACGTTGGCCGCGATCAGCTCGTAGACCTGACCGGCGGTCGGGTGACTCACCCAGCCTCCCAAAGCAGCGTGTTCGAGGTGATGACCGTACCGTCGGGCAATCGTGCGGTGACGTGCACGGTTTCACCGACATCGTGATAGGCGAACTGATCGGTATCTTCGTAGCCGTTCCCGTCGGTGGTCGTCGTGTAGCCCACGTTGCTGTATGTGGTGTCCGTCGAGTGCGGTTCGAGGAAGATGTCCGTGTTCGGCGGGAACCCGGTGAGCACGACGTGCATCCACGCGCAGTCCGGCGACGGGTCGCACCACTGATCCGAGTCCGGACCGCGGGTGAGTGTCAGCACCGGGTCGGTCGGAGGCGTCGGACTTGCTGCGACGGTATGAGACGCGGACTCGCCGACGAGCGTCTGCCCGTCCGGGGCCTGGGTCACCGCGCGCACCGTGAAGGTGATGTCGCTGTCGGATCCCATCAGCTCGTAGGTGTCCGTGAGTGCGGTCAGGGTGCGATCCGCTTGCCCCGTGGCGCTGACCACGTAGTGCAGCAGGGCCCCTCCGTTCAGGGCGGGCTGCCCCCAGGTCACCACCATGTCCCTCGTCGGTCGGTCGTTGGCGTCGTAGGCGACGTTCAGGTTCACCGGTGGCGCGGCCGGTGAGGCCGACGGCACCGGCGCGGCCGGAGTCACGGGACCCGACGACGCGCCGGGGCCGGTGCCGGCGGAGTTCGTGGCGGTCACCGTGAACACGTAGCTCGTGCCGTTGGCGAGGCCGGGGATGGTGGCCGTGCCGACCGGGCCGACCGGCAGCGAACCACCCGGCCAGGACACCGTGTAGCCGGTGATCGGTGCGCGGTTGTCCGGCGCGGGGCCCCAGCGCACGGTGGCGCTGGCGTCACCGGCGACCGCGCTCACCGCGGTGGGTGCACCGGGCGGGCTGGCCGGGACCACCGGCGGCTGGTGGCGACGCGACCGGCTCCTCCTCGCGGGGCGGTTCACGGCGTTCGGTGTCCGGCGGCGGCTCGCGGTCCTGCACGGGCGGCGGTCCCGCCACGACCGGCGGCTCGTCGCTCACCGGCGGGGCCTGCGGGCGGTCCGAGCCGAGTTCGGGCTGGTCACCGGGTGAGGGCGCCTGCGGGTCCTCGACCAGCGGGACGTCGGCGACCGAGCCGTCCTCGTCGACCACCAACACGTGTTCGCCCTCGGCGCCGTCCACGTAGATCCGGTCGTCCTCGCCCAAGGTCAGGCGCGGGTCGCCGTTCTCCGGCGGGATCTCCTTGGACTCCTTGCGCTCGCCCCGGCTGTCGTAGGTGATCAGCGTGTCGGTGTCGCGGTCGACCAGTGCGACCGCCGACCCCGTGGACACCGGCCCGTCGTAGTCGCCGGGCGGCAGGTCGACCTTGCTGGGCGGGACCGGCGCGGCGGCGGGACCGACACCGCTGTCCACCAGGTGCATGGTGTTGCCGTCCAACATCGCCACCCGGCCGGCCACGTCCGTGGACGCGAGCTTCGCGGTGTCCGGCGCGTCGATACCCAACTCGCGCCCGGCGCCGAGCCGGCCGGGTTCGACCGCGTGCAGCGTGTCGGCCGTGGTGTCCACGAACATCGGCTTGTCGTCCACCACGGTCATGGCGCCCTGGTTGCCCACGGGCAGCAGCACCGGACAGGACGTGGTGGTGGCTTTCGGCCGCAGCTCGCACAGGTACCCCGCCGACAGTTGCGGGAACCAGACCGTGCCGTCGCGGGTGGTCACCGGATCGCCGACCGGACCACCGAGGTCGATCGACAACGGATCCTTGCCGAGCCGGACGATCTTGCCGAGGTCGCGGTAGAGCAGATACGGCCCGCCGGCCACCACGAGCCCGATCGGCAGTTCGTCGGTGTCGGGCTCCTCCTCCGAGGTCCGCTCCACCTCGAGGCTGGACTTGCCGAACTCCGTGATCCGCTCGTCGCCGACCACGTATCCGCTGGTGTCGCCCTGATAGACCTGGGAACCCGGGTCGCCCGGGACGTTGGCCCGCGCGTCCACCTCGCCGGTGGAGCCGTCCACGTGGAACGCCATCTGCAGATCGCCGTTGAACACCCAGTGTCCCGGCATCAGGAAGTTCACGGCGGCCAGCGGGTTCGCCGCGCCGGTCACGGCCGCGGTCACCCCGGCCACACAGGCCAGCACCACGACGACGATGGGCAGCCTCGTACGCCAGGACGGGCGGACTGGATCCGGACTCATGGCCACACGGTGAAAGTAGCTGGTAGCAACCGTCACACCACGATCGATGGCAGCTTCCGGTCAGCCGACCACCGGCAGCGCGAGCTCGAAGATCGCGCCGGCGTCCTCGGCGTTGTAGACGGACAGCGTGCCGCCGTGTGCCTGGGCCACCCAGCGCACGATCGACAGACCGAGCCCCGTGGACCCGCTGCCCGTGCGGAAGCGGTCGAACGAGTCGCCGGCCACGTCGCCGTCGATGCCGGGACCATGGTCGGCGACCGTCACCCGGCCGTTGGCCACCGTGATGTGCACGATGGCCGCCTCGTTCGGCTGGCGTCCGTAGCGCAGCGCGTTGTCCAGCAGGTTGCCGATCGCCCGCTGCACGAGCGTCGGGTCGACCAGCACCTTGCACGGCGACGCCGTCAGGGTGACGTTCGCGCCCTCGCTCGGCGTCTCCTCCACCACCCCGGCCACCAGCTGGTCCAGCCACACGGGCTGCACGGCCAGCCGGTCCACCCCGGCCGCCAGCCTCGCCCGGACCAGCAGGCCGTCGATGATGCCGCCCATCCGCTGGGCCAGCCGCACGGTGCGGGGCAGCAGTTCGGCCCGTTGGGTGGGGTTGCGCAACGCGGTCTCCGCCAGCGCACGCAGCGCCGCCACCGGCGTACGGAGGTCGTGTGCCGTCTCGGCCAACAGGATCTCCTGCTGCTCGAGCGCCGCGACCGCGGGTCGGATGGCCCGGCCGGACAGCACGTGGCCCGTCAGGCCGAGTCCGCCGACCAACAGGACGCAGCTGCCGATCACGATCAGCGTCATCCGGTTGTGCCTGGACAGCTCCTCCTCGGCGTCCTGGGCCGCGATCACCGCGCCGATCGACTCACCGTTGTCCGTGGTGAGCGGCGAGGCGACGATCTGGACGAGACCGCCGGCCGAACCGCGGACATAGCCCTGCAGGTCGCGGCCCGTCTTGGACGCCTCCTCGGCCAACCCACCGAGCACCGCGGGGTCGATCTCCACGCATTCCCTGGCGCTGAAGTACCCGGGGAAGTCACCGTCGCCGCCCGCCAGCACGGCGAACTGCGGGCACATGTTGTTGATCTCGTCCTCGGTGATGTGCGCGGTGATGATGCTGTCGCCGTTGTGCTGGAGCAGCCGCGCCACGGTGGACGTGACCCTGGTCAGCTCGCCCCGCCCCTGCTGCTCGCCCTGGTCCTTGTCGGCGTCGATCACCAGCCAGGCGAACACGATCAGGCCGAGCGCGTTCATGGAGGTGAACAGGATGGTGAGCAGCCACCGCAGGCGTCTCAGTCGCTCGGCCGACGTCCGGTTCACCGCGCTCCGAGGCGGTAACCGCGCCCGCGGATGGTGTGGATCAACTCCGGTGCCCCGAGCTTGCGACGCAGGCGTTTGACCACCACGTCGACCACGTTGGACATCGGGTCGGCCTCGGCGTCCCAGCAGTGTTCGATCAGCTCGGCCCTGGTCACCGCCTGCTCCGGCCGGATGACCAGGAACTCGAGGACCGCGAACTCCTTGTCCGACAGGGTGAGCAGCACGCCCGCCCGGCGCACCGCCCGGCGCGCGGAGTCCACCTCGAGGTCGGAGTGGCGCAGCACCGACGGCCTGCTGCCGAGACGGCGGCACAGAATGCGGACCCGCGCGGCCATCTCCGCCACGGAGAACGGCTTCACCAGGTAGTCGTCGCCGCCGTGGGCGAACCCCGCCAGGCGGTCGGCCACGGCGTCGCGCGCCGTGAGGAACAGGACCGGTACACCCCAGCCCTCCTGCCGTCTGCGGTGCACGTAGTCGATGGAGTCGCCGTCGGGGAGCATCCGGTCGAACACCACGCAGTCGTAGTGGTGCTGGCGCAGTGCGGCGTCGGCCGAGCGGATGTCGGGCACGGGGACCACGTCGAGACCGGCGGCGCCCAGCTCGGCGGACACGGCGACGCGCAGGTCCTCGTCGTCCTCGACCACCATCACCCGCACGCGTGCCCCATGTCATCGAAACCTAATGTGCCCGGCCCGATTGTGGTGCACCACAGGGGCGCCACCGCCCCAGGGGAACTTCTCCCGGTGACCGGACGGAGGTGACGGCCATGCGCACCAGCTACGGGCGAAACGGTAGCGGCGCCCTTCGTGACGTGCCGCTTTCTGGCCGGAACAGGACGCACCGGATCCGCCGTGGGACCGGTCCCGGGCGAGGTCCCGCACGATTCCCACAGCAACAGACGCGAGGGAGGTGGCCCGTGGACGCGCACACCCGACCCGTCGGTGCGGGCACCACGCTCGGCCCGGCCGGTGCCATGGCTCCGACGCCGACCCACGGACACGGACACGCCGCCGTCGGAGCGCCGGTCGGCCCGGCGTACGGCTCGGCCCGGCCGATGGCCGCCGTGCGACCCGACGTAGATCCGCGGACCCGCCCGGTGATGCCGGCGCCCCAGCCGCCACGGTCGCCGGTCCTCGCCCCGCCCAGGTCACGGGGCACGGCGGGCAAGAGCGTCGGCGCGTACTTCGCGCAGGTCAACCTGATCCAGGTCATCTGCTGGCAGGTGGCCGTCATCGCCGTGGTGCTCACCATGCGCCAGTCGTGGCCGGTGCTCACCGCGGTCTCGGTCTGCGCCGCCGTCCTGGTCGCGCTCACCACCATGAAGGTCGGCGAGCGCTGGCTGTACGAACTGGCCTTCCTGGCGGTCGGCTACCTGACCAGGCCACGGCGTCGCGCCCTGCCCGACGGCGGTGCCAGGACGCTCGCGCTGCTCGGGATGCTGCTGCCCGGCTCCACCACCAGGAACGTCGAGACCAACTACGGGCAGGCCATGGCCGTCAGCCACCTCGGCGGTCTCACCGCCACGCTGCGCCCCGAGGCCCTCAGCCCCCAGCTGCTGACCGGTCTGCCGATGCCGGCGGCGTTGCTGCCGAGCGGCGACGGCCAGCACCACACGTTCGGCGTGCAGGCGATCTTCCACACGGGGGTGCGGACCGACCGGCCGCGCCGGCTGTGGGTGGCCGTGCACGCCGACCGGACGGTCGAGATGGCCGACGACGAGGAACTCACCATGGCGTTGTGCAACGCCGTGCGCCGGGTGCGGCGGGCACTCGCCCGCGCCGACGTGCCGGCCGAACCGCTGGCAGACGAGCCGGCCCTGGCCGCGATCGCCGGGCTCGCGCACATCACCGGCGCACGCAACGAGGTCCGTGAGGACTGGCGCTTCTGGCGCACCGGCACCGTCTGCCAGGCCACCTTCCGACTCGCCGGCTGGGACCGCCTCGGCGCCACCCAGAACCGGACGCTCATCAACAACCTGCTCGCCGGCGTGCCCGGTGTTGCCGTGACCGTCGCGGTCAACGCCAGGTCCGGCCGGGACGGCCCTCGGGTCGACGCGGTGCTGCGTCTCGCAGCCACCACCGAGGCCGCCGTGGAGGCGGCGGCCCACATCATGACTGACCGACTCGCACCGGCGGGGGTTCGCCTCGCTCGGCTGGACGGCACCCACCAGTCCGGGGTCGCCGCCTCGCTTCCGATCGGAGTGTTCTTGACATGACCGTTCTCCACGACCGCCCGGTCACCATGCTGCACCCGGCCTCACACGCCACCAGGTGCCCGTCCAGCGCGGGGGTCGAGGCACTGCTCGCCTCGGCCGCGAGAGAAGTGCTCGTGATGAGCACCCTGTCGGTGGCGGCCCGCGACCCGATCGGCGGTGTCCGGCGCATCGACCACGAGAACCTGCGCCGCGGTGTCCGGTACCGGGTGGTGGTGCCGGACACCGCACGCACGGCGCCGGTGCTCGCCACCCGGCTGGGCACGCTGTCGCTGGCCGGCGCCGACACCCGCACGGTGCCCGAGGTGCCCACCGACGCGCTGGTGATCGACGGCGCCACGGTCGTGCTGCCGGTGGACCGCACGGCGGCCGGCCGTTCGCTCGGCACGGCCGTGTTCCGGCTGTCGAGCGTGGTCACCACGACCATGGAGCTGTTCGAGCGCGTGTGGTCCGGTGCCGTGCCGATGACCGCGTCGGACCTGCCGGAGGCCGCCGAGCTGAGCATGCGGGAGCGCGAGCTGCTGTCGCTGCTGTCCTCGGGCAGCACGGACGAGTCGGCGGCCGCGCGCCTCGGCATCTCCGTGCGCACCGTGCGCCGGACGGTCGCCGACATCATGAACCGGCTCGGCGCGCGCAGCCGGTTCCAGGCCGGGGTCAAGGCCGCGGACCGCGGCTGGCTCATCGTGGAGCGGGCCGGCTGAGGGCGCCCGCTAATGTCGGTGCGTGCGGGTGCTGGTGGTCGAGGACGATGACAACCTTCGTGTCGCGGTCACCGGGGCGTTGCGGGGCGCGGGGTTCGCCGTCGACGCGGTGTCCGACCTGCCCGCCGCCGACGAGGCGCTGTCCGTGAACGCCTACGACTGCGTGGTGTTCGACCGCATGCTGCCCTCCGGCGACTCGCTCCGGTACGTCCAGACCTACCGGCCGGCGGTGCCCGTTCTGTTCCTCACGGCGCGGGACGCGGTGGCCGACCGGATCGCCGGTCTCGAGTACGGCGACGACTACCTGGTGAAGCCGTTCGCCGTGGCGGAGCTGGAGGCACGGGTGCGCAGCCTGTGCCGGCGGGTGGCCACCGGAGCGCCGCCAGTGCTGCGCTGCGGTGACCTGGAGATCGACAGCGGGCGGCACGAGGTGCGGCGGGCGGGCGTGTTGCTCACGGTGACCGGCAAGGAGTTCGCCGTGCTGTCCTACCTGGTCACCAGGCAGGGCAGGCCGGTGAGCCGCGCCGAGCTGATCGAGCAGTGCTGGGACCAGATGGCGGACCCGGCGTCCAACGTGCTCGACGTTGTCATCACCCAGCTGCGCCGCAAGGTGCGGCAGCCGCCCATGGTGCACACCGTGCGTGGTGTGGGCTACCGCATCGATCCAACCTGACCCGGCGTTCACGCCGCCGGGCTAGCCTTTGCCATCAGAACGGTCCTGCGTTTCGGGGGATGACATGCGACGTGCTCGGCGGGCCGGCCTCGCGGTGACGGCCGCGCTGCTGGCGCTCACCGGCTGCACCACCACGATCGCGGGCACGCCCACGTCGGACGGTGCAGGCTCCGGTGGCGGTGCCGGCACGGCGGACCGCGGTCTGGTCGAGGTGTACTACTCCGAGCTGAACGCCTCCGGCGACGAGGGCGCGGCCACCCAGCGCGAGTTCCTGCGCCGGACCCAGCACCCCGACTACGCCGACGACCTGTGCGATCTCGGCGACATCACCCTGCACGTCGAGCCGGCCATGTCCACGCTGCGTGTCGACCCCGACTGGGCGCCGCCCGGCGAGGGCGGGGACTCGTCGCCGCCCAGCGGTCTCATCTACGTCCTCGGGGTCTCCATCACGATCCGTCAGGACGGTGCCCTCCTGGGCGAACAGATCGGTTCACAGCGCGTCGTGGTGCTCGACGGGCGGGCCTACGGCTTCGCGCCCTGTCCCACGGGGTAGCAACCGGGTACTCCTGGTCTGATCATCGGTGCGCTGAGCGAGGCATCCGGGTGACCCATCACTGAGTTGGAGCAGTCGAAGTTCCACCGGTAGAGGGAAATCCGAATACACGCGTCCCAACGCCTCAAGAGACTTCTCTCCCCGGACGAAACTGTCCTACGTAGGGAGGTGAGCGCGATGGCCGTACTGGACCAGGGCGTTGCCCAGCCGGGACCCGCATGGCGGGACCGTCGGATCAACGAACCGACTGTACCGATGCAGCACCCCGTCCCGCATGTCGGGGCGAACGGTGGCGTGCGTGGCCGCAGCGCTCCTGCCAGCAACAGCCCCACCCGGCCGGTGATGGAACCGGTTTCCCTGGACGCTCCCGCCGAGGCGCCGGAAGAGGCAGCGAGCCTCGTCGAGCTGCACGAGTCCATCGCCTCCCTGCTCGCCTCCCGCGGCGAGTGGCGCCAGGCCTACGAACACCTGCGCCACGCGCTCGACCTGGCCACGGCCGACCGCACGATGCCGCCCCAGGTACCGGAGCAGTTCCGTCAGGAGGTCGCCCGGCTGCGGCGTGAGCACGCCGAGGCCCGCGAGCAGAGCATCCGCGACGCGCTCACCGCCAGCTACAACCGCCGCTACCTCGACCAGCGGCTGCTCGAGGTGGTCGAGCTGCAGCGCGGCGGGACCGCCGGTTTCGCCGTGGCGCTGGTCGACCTCGACTGGTTCAAGAAGGTCAACGACAACTTCGGTCACCTGGTCGGCGACCGGGTGCTGCAGCAGGTGGTCGAGCTGCTGCAGGTCGGACTCCCCGAGGGCGGGTTCTGTGCCCGCTACGGCGGCGAGGAGTTCGTCCTGATCCTGCCGGGGGTCGACGGCGTGACTGCCACCGCGCTCGCCGAGGCCGCCCGAGCGCGGATCGAGCAGTTCCCGTGGTCCACCGTCGTGCGTGGGCTGCGAGTGACAGTGAGCATCGGTTTGGCGCATCAGCCCGCCACCAGCGGAATCGCCAATCCGGAGCAGCAGCTTCGTCTCGCCGACGGGCTGCTGTACACGGCCAAGCAGTCCGGCCGCAATGCCGTCGCCTACCGTGTCGGTGGGCAGTTGCGCCTCGCGGGTGCGGCTGCCGGCCGCCGGGCAGCGACCTGACGTACTGCGGCGATCAGAAGAGAGTGACCTGACGAAGTGACTTGTTCCGGTCATCCTTGACTGCCCTCTTGCGGCAGTTCGATAACGTTTGATGCACTGGTGGCGATAGCCCGATCGGGCTAGGCAGATGCGACCAACTGCGCACTGGTAGTGAGCAAATTGGGGTTGGCAGTCGTCATGGGTGCCATCCATCCGTACTATCTGGGCGCGGAACGACGCGGAGAGACACAGAGAGTCGGCAACCGACCTGCCGTCTACAACGTCTTGATAAAGAAAGCGGCACGACCAGTGCCGCCTACGCGATCCGAGAGGAGACCGGGTGCCCGACGATGACCGCCTCGGCGGCACCCGTGGTTCTCAACCCAGCGGCCGTCGTCACCGACGGGCCGCCGAGGAGCCGGAGGACCAGCCTCGCCGGCGTCGCAGCAGGTCGGCGGAGGACCGGCCCGGCCTGAGCGTCGCCGACCTGGTCGAGCGCCACACCGGCTCCCGTCCGGACCTCACTCCCGTGTCCCCGCCCGAGGCTCCGGCCAGGCGCAGCCGTCCCGGCGACGGACAACCCAGACCGAACGGCCGGCCCGGAGAGGCCGAGAGCTGGGGCGCCTTCCCGCGTGACCAGCACTCGGAGCCCGCCGAGCCGCGCCGTGCGTTCCCGCCCGACCGCAACGGGCACGCCAGTCCCGAGCCGCGCCGGGCCCATCGCGCGCCTGACGAGCCCGCCGGCTCCGGTCCGCGCCGCGCGCTGCCCGATCCGGCCCAGCCAGGTAGGCGGCCCGGTCAGACTTCCCAGCCGCGCCGCGCGCTTCCCGAGCCGCCGCCGGTGCAGGGCATCGAGGCCCGACGCGCCCCGGGTTCGGAGACCGGCCGACGCGCACTCCCGGACCCGCAGGACCGCCCCAACGGTCGCCGCGCTCTCCCCGAACCCGGTCGCGCCGTGCCGCCGGTGCCGGGTCGTCCGGCCGACACCGGCCGCCGTGCCCAGCCCGAGCCGTTTCCACCGGACCAGATCGGACGCGCCGTCCCGCCGACGCCGGGTCGTCGCGCGCTCCCCGAGCCCCCCGACCCCGGTTTCCCGGTCGACCGGCCCAGCCGCCCCAACGGCAGCCGTGCGCTCGCCGAACCGCCGTTCCCCGCGGAGCCGCCCAACGGCCGCGTGCCGGGCGAGCCGCCCTTCCCGGCCGACCGCCCGAGCGCCGGCCCCCGGCGCGGGCTGAACGAGGCCTTCCCCGCGGACCGTCCGGTTCGCGGCGGAGAGACCGGACGCCGGCCACTGCCCCCCGCCGGCCTCGACAGCGTCGCCTCACCGTTCCCCCCGGCCGAGGACACCCGCCGCCCGGCCCGCGGTCCGCGCCCGCCGGGCCCCGACGGCTCGTTCCCCCGCGACCCCGGTCAGAACTCGGCCACCCACGCCGTCCCGCCGGGCCTGCGTCCCGGCCAGACCCCGCCGCCGGTCAACCGGCAGGTCGGTGGTCCCCCCACACAGCCCGGTGGTCCGCCCACCCCGCCACCCGTGAACCGGCCGGGCCCCGGTCAGCGGTCGATGCCGCTGGACGCGCGCCAGTCGGCGGGATCGCCGCCCGACGTGCCCGAGTCCACCACGGAGGCCGTGCCGCACCCGCCGGTGCCGCTGCCCCCGCCGCGCCGCCCGCACCCCTCGGACGACGACCCGATCTCCATGACCACGGAGATGGAGGTCATCAGCGAGGACGTCCAGAAGCGGCGCGGCATCGACCACACGCTCGCCCGGTTCTCGGCCGTGCACGACGAGCTGCAGGCCGAGGAGCGCGAGAAGAAGGCCAAGCGCCGCAAGCTCATGCCGTGGCAGAACGGCGACGAGGAGTTCGAGCAGCTCGACGAGATGGTGGCGTCGCAGTCCATCGCCATGCCCATCGTGCCGAAGGAGCCCGAGCCCGAGCTTGCTGAGGAGGAGGCGTCCGACAAGGACGACTCCGACAAGCCGGGCCGTGGCACCCGCCTGGAGAAGAAGAAGTCACAGAAGCAGCGCCGCATCGAGCTGACCCTCAAGGTCCTGGCGCTCACCGCGGCCGTGCTCGTGTTCGTGGCCGTCGGCGTCGCCTGGGGCTTCAAGAGCTGGATCGAGTCGAACGCCCAGCAGGTCGACGCGCTCGACCCGGACTCCGCTGCCATCAAGGACGCCGCCGCGCAGACCGGTGACGAGAACTTCCTGCTGGTCGGCTCGGACACCCGTGCCGGCGCGGCCGCCGAGGAAGGGGTCGGCGACGAGAACGAGGTCGGCGGCGCCCGCTCCGACACCGTGATGATCGCGCACGTCCCGAAGAACCGGGAGCGGGTCGTGGTGGTGTCGTTCCCCCGCGACCTCGAGGTGACCCGCCCCGCGTGTGAGGGCTGGGACCCGAAGACCGGCAAGTACACCGGCCAGGAGCACCCGCCCGCCGAAGAGGTCAAGATCAACACGGCGTACCAGGTCGGCGGGCCGAAGTGCGTGACCAAGATGGTCCAGGAGCTGTCCGGTCTCGCCATCAACCACTTCGTGGGCATCGACTTCCACGGCTTCAAGGACATGGTGAACGCGGTCGACGGCGTCGAGGTGTGCGTCGAGCGGCCGTTGGAGGACGAGGTGCTCGGCACGGTCGTCCCGGAGGCCGGCAAGAACGTCACCATCACCGGTGACCAGGCACTGAACTTCGTGCGTGCGCGCCACGTGGCTGGCGACCCGACGTCGGACTACGGCCGCATCATCCGTCAGCAGCGGTTCCTGTCCTCGCTGCTGCGCAAGGCGATGTCCACCGAGGTACTGCTGGACACCCGCAAGCTCACGGGCTTCGTCGAGGCGTTCTCGAAGTCCACGTTCGGCGACAACATCGGCGTCGACCAGCTGTTCACGCTCGGCCAGTCGATGCAGGGCGTCGAGGCAGGCCGGGTCACGTTCATCACCGTCCCCACGGTCGGCGAGGCGAACGACAACGGCAACGAGGACCTGCGCGCCGAGGACAACGCCGCGCTGTTCGAGGCCATCCGCGCGGACACCCCGCTGCCGGGTGAGTCCACCGCGGGTGGCGAGGAGCCGGCCACCAACCAGGTGGCCAGCGGCCAGCAGGTGTCGGGACTGCTCCAGGAGCAGCCGATGAACCCGGCGGGCATCAAGATCCAGGTGCTCAACGGCGGCAACCCCACCGACGGCATCGCGGGCGACACGGCCGAGGAGCTCGGCGAGCTGGGCTTCGACGTCATGCAGGTGGGTGCGGCCCCGGAGAACGTGGACCGCACGGTCATCAAGTACTCCTCGTCGAACGAGGAGCAGGCCAGGGTCCTCGCGGCGGCCGTGCCGGGCGCGGAGCTGGTGGAGGACCCGTCCATGGCGGGCGCGCTGCTGCTGGTGATCGGCCCCGGGTTCGACGGCGAGGTGGTCGCGCCGGGCGGCGAGGGCGCGGCACAGCCCGAAGTGCCCGAAAACCTCACGACCGTCAACGCCGGCGACGTCTCCTGCGCCTGATCGCGCCACATCGTTTCCCTTGGTTCACCAGGGGTTCATCCAGCGATACGGATGTTGGGCGCCGCCGCCCGTAGGCTGTCGCCATGCGTGAGGCTTACCATGTGGAACTCGGTCAGCTGGCCGAGGAGCTGGCGGTCATGTGCTCGATGGCGGCGGACGCCATGGAGCTTGCCACCAGGGCGTTGCTCGAGACCGATCTCGGTCTCGCCGAACAGGTGATCGGCGACGACGCGAAGATCGACGACGCGCGGTCCGCGTGCGAGGAGCACGCCTACGCGCTGCTGGCCCTGCAGGCGCCGGTGGCCACCGATCTCCGCAGCGTGCTCGCCACCATCCACGCCGCCGAGAGCCTCGAGCGCATGGGTGACCTGGCGCTGCACGTGGCCAAGGCCGCGCGGCGCCGCCACCCCAACCCCGTGCTGCCCGAGCAGGTGCGCCAGGACTTCGCCCGGATGGGCCAGGTGGCGGTGGAGCTGGCCCGCGACGCCGAGCAGGTGATCCTCTCGAAGGACATCAAGCGCGCCCGCTCGCTCGAGGAAGCCGACGACGAGATGGACGACCTCCACCGTCAGCTGTTCTCGGTGATCATGGACAAGGACTGGCCCCACGGCGTCGCCGCCGCGGTCGACGTGACCCTGCTCGGCCGCTTCTACGAGCGCTTCGCCGACCACGCGGTGTCGGTGGCCAAGCGAGTGGTCTTCGTGGTGACCGGCCGGATGCCCGGCTACAGCACCGAAGAGGACGTCTGAGGGATCAGCGACGCGGGGCCGCGGACTCGATCAGCTCGCCGAGTGCGTGGCTCATGCGTGCCGAGTCGGCCGGTGAGAACGTGCTCCGCACCTGGCCGTCCTCGCCCGGCGGCCACGACATCGTGAGGTAGCGGCCCGCGTCGGTGTCCATCCAGGTGAGACCGCCGCCCGGCCGCTCGCGACCGCCGCGATCCTTGCCGCTGACCGCGAAGACCCCCGTGCCCGTCCGTGGGCGGTGCAGGTAGCTCGCGGCGATGCGCAGCTGGTGCTCCGAGCCGTTCGTGGGCCGCACGTCGGCGAACAGGTCCTCCTCGCCCTCTTCCCCGCGCCGCTGGGCGGGCGCCGGGCTGGTGAGCGTGACCGACTGGCCGGGGCCCGCCTCCGCCTGGGGCAGCAGCCCCACCATGGTGACCGCCAGGGCGGTCGGGCGGATCAGCTCGAGCCGCAGGCCCTGCTCGTCGCGGACGGCCAGCACACCCGTCTCACCGGTGGACGCCGCCCGCGCGTAGATCTTGCGGTCGCCCTCGACCGTCCCCATGGCGGCCACGGTGATCACGTAGCCGGACAGCGCCCGCATGGCCCGCACCAGCTCGGGGTCGATGGTGCCGCCGCGAACGAGGCCGCGGTCGGCGAGGTCGAGGAACACGGCCTTCGCGATCCGGATCCGGTCCTGCTGGTAGGTGCCGACGCTGGGGATGTCGAACGGGAACTGGCGGATGTTCACCCGCAGCGTCTGGGCCAGCACGTCCGCCGCGGCGAGTGACAGTGAGAAAGACGGTGAGAAACTCGTCATCACTCACCGATCACCGGGGGTGCGGTCATCTGGTCGGTGCCGAACATCTCGTCCGGGTCACCCTCGAGCAGGTACGACGGGCGCTTGTGCTCGCGGTCCTCCTCGTCCTGGGTCCGGCCTCCGCCCAGGGGCGTCATGCCGCCAGCGCCACCGCGGGCACCAGCGCCGCCGCGCGCGGCCGCGCCGTCCGGTCCGAACCCACCTGGGCCGAACCCGCCGCCGACACCACCGCCGCGGCCGTAGCCGCCCGCGCCGCCGCCCGGGCCTCCTGGGCCACCGCCGGGACCGAAGCCGCCACGCCCGCCCTGGTTGTAGCCGCCGCCACCGGGTCCGTTCGGGCCGCCGACCGGCATGGGTCCGCCGGGGAAGGCGGGTACCGGCTGCGGGTAGCCAGGACCTGGGCCGGGGATCGGGTGGGGGTTCGGGTTCGGGAAGGGCGGGGGATTCGGGAACGGGTTACCGCCGCCACCGCTGGGGTTCGTGCCGCCAGGACCGTTGGGGCCACCGGGGTAGCCGGGACCGCCCGGAACTCCAGGACCACCCGGGCCGCCGGGTCCACCCGGATAACCAGGCCCACCGGGACCACCGGGACCACCGGGACCACCCGGGTGCATCCGGGGCCACCCGGGCCACCAGGACCGCCTGGTCCACCAGGATTACCGGGACCGCCAGGACCACCGGGTCCGTCCGGGCCACCAGGCCCACCAGGACCGCCTGGGTCTCCCGGACCACCCGGACCACCGGGATCACCGGGATCACCAGGGCCGCCTGGGCCGTTCGGGTCGCCGCCGTCGTCGTTGCCGGTCGACCGGCCCTTCTTGTTGTTGGCCAGGAAGGGATCGACCGTGTTGATCTTGATCTCGGAGGGGATCTCCTCCTGGGTGACGACCGCACCCGGCTGCATGGTGGGCGGCGCGCCGAACGCGGGCATCGTGCTGGCCGACGACAGGTTGCTGTCGAAGCCACCGACCACCTGCGCCGCACGCTCGTGGGCCTCCTGCTGGGCGTTGTACTGCGCCGTGTACTGCGCGTACTTCGTGGCGAGCGCGAACGGGTCCACAGTGGACTGAAGGTCGCGGTTGGCCGCGTCGACGTCGAAGTCCACGGGATCCGGCATCGACCGCCGAGCCTCCGCCAGCGCGGACGCCTGGAGGTTCGTCTGGGTACCGGCCAGCTGCGCACTCTGCCCGGCCGTGCCGACCCAGTTGCCGACCGACGCCATGAACTGCCGCGCGGCGTTGCCGGCCGAGCCCTGCCACTCGGTCTCCGAGTTGTTGATGGCGTCGGCGACCCCCGACTGGAACCGGACCATCGCGTTGCCCGCGTCGATCCACAGGTCACCCATCTCGCCGACCGTGTCCGGGTCGACGTCCTCGGTGACCATGGTCTTCAGCTCGGGATGCGGTGTGCCCATGTAGTTCGCGCACATCAGCGCGGGCGAGGGCCTGGTGTTCAGGCCCTTCGCGAGCTGCGCCGCCTGGGCGTTCATGTCCTCGTTGTAGGTCTCGCTGACCTCGTCGCCGTGGGTGAACAGGCCGATCAGCTGACCGAGCCAGCCGGCGTCCTCCTCCTCGGCCTCCACCCGCTCCTCGGCGCTCTCCTCGGTCTCCTCGCCCGTGCGGGAGATCCCGCGCTGGTCGATGTACGTGGGGCTGCTCGAGTCCTGTGTGGAGTCGTACCTCGGGTGATCCGGGTTGTAGTACGGACTGTTCGGGTTGGACACGGTCGCCGTGGAGTGGCCGCGCGGGTCGTCGGGGTCCGGCATGGTCATCTCCTCACGGCAGTCGGGGCTCGACCGCGGACGCGAGCTGGTCGGCAAGCTCGCATCCGCGTTGCAGGTTTCCACCGGTGGCCAGACTGTCCACCCTGGACGTGTCGCCGACCGCGATGCTGACGATGCAGCCTCCGGTCGAGTCCTTGAACCGCACGGCCTCGTGGCCGCCGATGGTGGCGGGGACGATCTCCGTGCCGACCACCTCGGAGATGCCGCGCTCGTCGTAGAGCACCAGGTCGACGGTGAAACTGTCGTCGAGCGTCGCGCCCTCGAACCGCCACCGGCAGCCGCGGCCCTGGCCGACGTCGTTGGCCGTGGCCTCGGTCAGTCCGAGCGCCGTGGCAGCGGAGGCGGGCAGCAGGTCGCACGGCTCGACGTCCGTGAGCCCACCCGACTCCTCGGCGCTGGTGGTCGTTTCCTCCTGCTCGGAGGTGGTGGTGGTCGTCGGGTCGGAGGTCGGATCGGGCCGCGCCGTGCCGGAGGTCTGCTCCGCGCAGCCGGCCAACCCGAGCACGGCCGCGGCCGCGGACGCAGCCATGGATAACAGCAGAACCGAACGTCTCACGGTCGTCCCCCTCAGGTGTACTGCCGCGCGGTGCCGGAGTCCTGCTCGCGGTAGTTCGCCATCGCGTTCAGGACGCCCTGCTCGGCGTCGGCCAGCGACCTGCGGAACTCCGTGAGCATGGTGAGGAAGCCCTCCGCGTCGGTGGCGACCGACTCCACATAGGGCTTCATGGTGTTCGCACCCGCGCTCGAGCCGAGCGGTGGCTGCTGGGCCAGGCTGCGCAACGACCCAGCGTTGTCGTCGACCCACCTGGCCATCTCGCGGATGGCCGTCAGCAGCGCCGCGCCCCCGGTCTCGTTGACGGCGAACGAGCCGTTCGTGGACGAGCCGAGGAAGTCCCCCATGAGACCGCGACCGCCGCCTCCACCCACGTCAAGCATGCTCTCTCTCCCTCGAGACCCGCGCCTGCCCACCCTTGCCGGTGGGCAACATTGTGACGCAAGTCTTCTCGCCGAGGTTCCCTTCTGTGAACGCTCGGGGAGGGTCTACCCGATCAGCCGAAGCGGCCGGAGATGTAGTCCTCCGTGGCCTTCTTCGTGGGGTTGGAGAAGATCTTCTCGGTCGCGTCCATCTCGATCAGCTTGCCCGGCTGACCGACGCCCGCCAGGTTGAAGAACGCCGTCTGGTCGCTCACCCGCGCGGCCTGCTGCATGTTGTGGGTGACGATGACGATCGTGTAGTCCTCTTTGAGCTTGCCGATCAGGTCCTCGATGGCGAGCGTGGAGATCGGGTCGAGCGCCGAACACGGCTCGTCCATGAGCAGCACGTCCGGCTGCACGGCGATGGCGCGCGCGATGCACAGGCGCTGCTGCTGGCCGCCGGACAGCGACGAACCCGGCCGGTTGAGGCGGTCCTTCACCTCGTTCCAGAGGTTCGCGCCACGCAGCGCCGACTCCACGACGTCGGCCGCTTCCTTCTTCGACATGCGCTTGTTGTTCAGCTTCATGCCCGCGATCACGTTGTCGTGGATGGACATCGTGGGGAACGGGTTGGGCCGCTGGAACACCATGCCGATCTGGCGTCGCACCCGCACCGGGTCGACGTCGCGGCCGTACAGGTCCTCGCCGTCCAACGCGATCTTGCCCTCGATGCGGGCACCGGGGATGACCTCGTGCATCCGGTTGATCGACCGGATGACCGTGGACTTGCCACACCCGGACGGCCCGATGAACGCGGTGACCGCCCTGGGCTCGACGGCCATGGCCACACCCTCGACCGCGAGGAAGTCGCCGTAGTAGATGTCCAGGTCGGAGATGTCGAGTCGCTTCGCCATCGTCTTTGTCGCGTCTTCCTTCTGGGTGAGGCGGGTGTCAGCGGCCGGTCTTCGGCGCGAAGAACCGGGAGATGAGCCTGGCGATCAGGTTGAGCAGCATGACGATGATGATCAACGTGAGTGCGGCGGCCCAGGCCCGGTCGTAGTTGATGGTGGTGATGCCGTTGGGCGCGAGACCCTGGCTGTACTGCCGGAACACGTACACCGGCAGGGTCATCATCCGGCCGTCGAACAGGTTGAAGTTCGCCGAGTCGATCACGCCGACCGTGATCAGCAGCGGTGCCGTCTCGCCGATGACCCTGGCGATGGCCAGCGTGACACCGGTGACGATACCGGCGGCCGCCGTACGCAACACGACCTTGAGGATCGTGAGGTACTTCGGCACGCCGAGCGCGTACGCGGCCTCACGCAGCTCGTTCGGCACGAGCTTGAGCATCTCCTCGGAGGCCCGCACCACGATCGGGATCATGAGCACGGCCAGCGCGACCGAGCCGACCACACCCATCCGCACGCCCGGGCCGAACATCAGCGCGAACAGCGCGTAGGCGAACAGACCGGCCACGATCGACGGGATGCCGGTCATCACGTCGACGAAGAACGTGATCCACCTGCCGAGCCGCGTGGGGCCGTACTCCACCAGGTAGATGGCCGTGAGCAGGCCGATCGGCACGGAGATGAGCGTGGCGAACCCGGTGATCTCGAGCGTGCCGATGATCGCGTGGTAGACGCCGCCGGCGTCCATGCCGCCGAACACGCCGCGCATCGTGTAGGTGAGGAAGTAGAGGTCGAACCGGCCGAGGCCCTTCTGCAGGACCGTCCACAGGAGACTGATCAGCGGGATCAGGGCGAGCCCGAACGCGCTGTAGACCAGGGTGGTGGCGAGCCGGTCGGTCGCGGCGCGGCCGCCCTCGACCAGTCGCGACACCGTGAGGATCGCGACCACGTGCAGCAGCACGCCCAGGAACACGGCCAGCGGGATGCTGAACGCGTCCGCCATGGCCAGCACCCCGGCCATGACCGCGATCGAACCCACGAACACGAACAGCGGGGTGTACCTGGGCAGCTTGCCGTGGGACAGGCTGACCGACCCGGTGAGGGTCGGCGGGTTGTCGAGGTCGGTCATCAGTTGGCCCCCGAGAACTCGGCGCGCCGGGAGACGATCCACCTGGCGAGCATGTTGACCGCGAGCGTGATGACGAACAGCACGAGGCCCGTGAAGATCAGGACGTTGACGCCGACACCACTCGACTCAGGGAACTCCAGCGCGATGTTCGCGGCGATGTTCTGCTGCTGGCCGGCCTGGAGGATGAAGAAGGAGTAGAGGAACCCCGGCGAGAGGATCATGGCGACCGCCATGGTCTCACCGAGCGCGCGGCCGAGGCCGAGCATCGACGCGCTGATCACGCCGGAGCGGGAGAAGGGCAGCACCGCGAGGCGGACCATCTCCCACCGCGTGGCGCCGAGCGCGAGCGCGGCCTCCTGGTGCAACGTCGGCGTCTGCAGGAAGACCTCCCGCGAGACGGCCGTGATGATCGGCAGGATCATCACGGCGAGCACGATGCCCGCCGTGAGGATGGTGCGCGGCGGACCCGACGCGGGGCCCTCGAAGATCGGGATGAAGCCGACGTGCTCGCTCAGCCAGACGAAGATCGGGAAGACCTGGGGCATCAGCCACAGCGCGCCCCACAGGCCGTAGACGACGCTGGGGATGGCGGCCAGCAGATCGATGACGTAACCGAGACCCTGGGCCAGCTTGCGCGGGGCGTAGTGCGAGATGAACAGGGCCACGCCGATGGCGATGGGTGTCGCGATGACGAGCGCGATGACCGCGGCCAGGACGGTGCCGAAGACCAGCGGGCCGACGTAGTCGAGCAGGGACGTGATGTCCGCCGCCCAGTGCATCCGTTCGGCGAGTTCGTCGGAGGGGGTCTGGATCGCCGGCCAGGCCTGCACGACCAGGAAGGCGGCGACCGCGGCGAGGATGACGAGGATCAACACACCGGCGGCTCTGGCACTCGACGAGAAGATCACGTCGGCCGGCCGCTGCGGTGCGCGTTGCTTCCCCGGTTCCGACGGCGTCTTCTGCCGTGCGGCGGCCGGTTCGCCCGTTGTGGTCACTACATCTCCGTGGACGGGAAGGGACGGGCCAGGCCGGGTGACCGCTGGTGGGCGGTCACCCGGCCGATCAGACCGTAACAATCGGGTCAGGCACCCGCGCTGATCGACTCGATGGCAGCCTCGACGTCCGTGCGGAGCGTCGCGGAGATCGGAGCCGAGCCGGCGTTGTCGCCCGCCTGCTTCTGGCCGGCCTCGCTGGCCATGTAGCCGACGAACGCCTTCACCAGGTCACCCTTTGCGGTATCGCTGTAGGTGCTGCAGACGATCGTGTAGGACACCAGCACGATCGGGTAGGTGCCCTCGGCCGTGGTGTCGCGCTGCAGCTCGATGACCACGTCGTGCTCGTTCAGGCCCTCGACCCTCGGCGACTCGTCGACGACCTTGGCGGCCGCCTCCGGCGAGTACTCGACGAACTGCTCGCCGACCTTGATCTTGGCGACACCCAGGTCACCGGCCTTGCTGGCGTCGGCGTACCCGATGGTGCCCTCGCCGCCCTCGACGGTCTGCACGACGCCGGAGGTGCCCTGCGCGGACTGACCGCCGGACAGCGGCCAGTCACCGCTGGGCTCGTGCGTCCAGGCCTCGGGGGCCACGGCCGACAGGTACTCCGTGAAGTTCTCGGTGGTGCCCGACTCGTCGGACCGGTTCACCGGGGTGATGGCCGTGGTCGGCAGCTGTGCCTGCGGGTTGTCCGCCGCGATGGCCGGGTCGTTCCACGTGGTGATCTTGCGGTCGAAGATCCCGGCGACCGTGGCGGGCGAGAGCTGCAGGCCCTCGACGCCGTCCAGCTTGTAGATCACGGCGATCGGGCTGATGTAGAGCGGCAGGTGGTAGACCGGACCGCCGCAGCGCTCCTCGGCCGCCGCGCGCTCCTCGTCGTCCATGACCGCGTCGGAGCCGGCGAAGTCGACAGCGCCCTCGCCGAACTGGGTGCGGCCCGCGCCGGAACCCGCCGGGTCGTAGGCGATGTTGACCTCGGGGTTGTTGGCACCGAAACCTGCGCGCCACGCCTCCATGGCGGCTTCCTGCGAGCTGGCGCCGGCACCGGCGATCTCGCCGGACAGGCCGCTCTCGCCGCCTTCGTCGTTGCCGGAAGCTGAGCTGGCGGGGTCGTTCCCACACGCTGACAACGCCACTGCACTCGCAGCAACGAGGGCCGCGACGCGGCCGTAGCGGATGCGCTTCACTGGATCCTCTCGGGGTGTGCCGAAGTGCCGGTTGCGGAACTTCGTCGGGTGCCCGACACGGCGCGGGGGCCGCGAAATGGCGGAACAGCGCGGACGCTAGGGAAGGGGAATGGACGGGGTCCGGTGTCCAGGTGAACGACAGGTGAACAACCCCGGATTGTGACCTTTGTTGCTTCCAGTAACGGTCACGTTTCTCCGACCAGGCAACTACCGCTGGTAGGCGACGTCGGATTCCCAACGGGTGAAACCCAGACGGGTGTACACGGCCACAGCCGGTGAATTGTCTGATTCCACGTACAGGATGATGTCGTCGAGTCCGGCCTCGCGCAGGTGGTGCAGGCCGACCAGGGTCAGCGCCTTACCCAGCCCGCCGCCCTGCGCGCCGGGGTCGACACCCACCACGTAGACCTCGCCGATCGGCGGCTCTCCCGGGTGCACCTTCGTCCAGTGGTAGCCGAGCACCTTGTCGTCGGCGTCGACCGCCAGGAAGAACCCGGCCGGGTCGAACCAGCCCTCGGTCTCGGTGTCCCGCAGCTCCTCGACCGTCAGCTTGCCCTGCTCGGGATGCCAGTCGAACGCGCGGGCGTTGACCTCGATCATCGCCTGTTCGTCGCGACCCGGCTCGAACGCGCGCACCCGCACGCCATCGGGCCAGGTGGCCTCCGGCAGCTCGTGGTCGCCGGTGAGGCGCATCTTCAGCAGTTCGCGGACCTTGGCCAGGCCGCGCTGCTCGGCGATGCGGGCAGCACCGGGGTGATCGCCGTGGGACCACAGCCGCAGCGGCCCGTCGACCTGGGTGAGCACCTCGTCGGTCACCGCGCCGCCGACGCCCGCCCGGCGATGCGACGGATGCACGATCAGCTCGACCACCTGGTTGCCGAACGCGTCACCGTCGGCGTCGAGGTGTGCGTAGGCGAGGACCGCGTGGTCGCTGGTGGCCAGCAGGTGTCTGCCGCCAGGGACGTCTCTGAACTCACGCGGCAGCGGCTCCCCGGGCGTGATCTCCGGACGGCCGTCCACCGCCATGGCGGCGAGCAGCAGGTCCCGGACGGTGTTCTCGTCCGGCAGTTCAGAAAGCCAGGTCAGCTCCACACCACGACCGTACCGATCACGACACGGGTGTGTTGGCTCCCTCGTCGGCGAGCTGTCGGCTGCCGCTCGGCTTCGGCGGCTGCACGAACTTGTAGCCGACGTTGCGCACGGTGCCGATCATCTGCTCGTGCTCGGTACCGAGCTTGGCGCGCAGCCGGCGGACGTGCACGTCGACCGTGCGGGTGCCGCCGAAGAAGTCGTAGCCCCAGACCTCCTGCAGCAGCTGGGCGCGGGTGAACACCCGGCCAGCGTGCGCGGCGAGGTACTTGAGCAGCTCGAACTCCTTGTAGGTGAGGTCGAGCGGGCGACCTCGCAGCCGGGCCATGTAGGTGGCCTCGTCGATCACCAGCTCGCCGAGCCGCAGCGCGCCGTCCGCACCGGGCGTGCCCGCCGGTCCGCGCGAGGTCAGCAGGCGCAGCCGGGCGTCCACCTCGGCCGGGCCGGCGGTGGGCAGAAGGATGTCGTCGACCCGCCACTCGGCGTTGACGGCCACGAGACCGCCCTCGTTCACGATGGCCACCACCGGCGCGCTGTCCCCGCCGCTGGTCAGCAGGCGGCACAGGCTCTTGGCGGCGGCCAGGTCGACACGGGCGTCCACCAGGACGACGTCCCTGGAGCCCGCCTCGAGCAGCGCGGTGACCTCAGGCGCCTGAGTACGCACCTGGTGGGGCAACAACATCAGGGATGGCACTACAGAGCCCGGCGTTGGGTCCGCGGTGAGCAGCAGCAGGTCGAGGCTCATATGGCCCGCCTCTCTGGATACGCTCCGTGGCTTTCCGGGAGAATAACCGGTGTGGCGCTCGAATGTCCTGGTCGTGACATACGCGTCACACGTCTGCACCAACGAGTTGGCCGCGCGATGAGGCACACGGGGTTGATGGTGTCGACCGAAACATGGACGTAACGTGACGGCCTCGACCCCGGTGCCACCCGAACCGGGTGGCGGGGATCATTACCTCACCCACGGAACACAGGAGCGATCGGCGGCATGACGACGATGACGGACCAGGCACAGCCTCGCACCGCACCTCGGCGGCGGCGGTGGGTCCGCCGGCTCGTCATCACCCTCGCCGTCCTGCTCGGTCTGACCGTGGTGGCCGACTTCAGCGCGGCCGCGATCTTCGAGTACCAGGTGTCCAAGCGCGCCCGCAACCAGTTCAACCTGGCCGACGACCCGTCGGTGAAGGTCGGCGGCTTCTCCTTCATCGCGCAGGCCCTGTCCGGTGAGTACGACCACGTGTCGATCGACGCGCGGGGCGTGCCGGTGCGGGACACGCTGCGCGACCTCGAGGTGCACGTCGAGCTGATGGGTGTGCAGGCCCCGCTCGGCGACCTGGTCTCCGGCTCGCTGCAGGAGGTCAAGGTCCGCGAGGTCGAGGGCCAGGTCCGGGTGAAGGCCTCGGACGTGAGCCGCGCGCTGCACGAGGTCGACAACCCGCTGCTCCAGTCGCTCACGAACCTCACGATCGACCCGGTCACCGAGCAGGACGCCCGCACCGACCCGGACGACCGCACGGATGAGGAAGAGGAGGCCGCCGAGGCGGCCGAGGAGCTGGAGACCGACGACGACACCACGGCCGGCGCCCGGCTGTGCGCGGCCACCGACATCGGCGGCGACGAGACCGACTTCTGCGCGTTCGGCATCATCTCGCTGGTCGACGCCAAGGCCACGTTCCTGCCGACCCGGCTGGAGCTGCGCAACGAGGTGCTCGGCATCGGCGAGCTGTCCGACGAGTTCCAGGCGAGCCTGCTCAGTGGGCTGACCGGCTTCACGCTCGACCCCGGTGAGCTGCCGTTCACCGTCACACCCACGGCCATCGACGTGTCTGCGGGCGTACTGTCGGTGAAGGGCAAGGCGACGAACGTGGTTCTCGGTGGGAGTGGTGGATGACCGGAGCGCTGGTGCTGATCGGCACGCTCGTGCTCGCGGGCGCTGCCGGACTGTTCCTGCGTTCTCGCAACGGCCGCGTGCGCACGGCGCCGGTGTCGTCCCTGCCCGCTGACGTGCGGGGCGTACTCGACCCGGCCGCCGCCGTCACGCTCGTGCAGCTGTCCACCACGTTCTGCGCGCCCTGCCGCCACACCCGCGTGCTGCTGTCCGACCTGGCGTCGCGCACGTCGGGCCTGCACCACGCGGAGATCGACCTGACCGAGCGCCCCGAGCTGGCACGTGAGCTGTCCGTGTTGCGCACCCCCACCACGCTGGCCATCGACGGTTCGGGCCGCGAGCTGCTGCGGGTGGGCGGGGTGCCGAAGCGCGACTCCCTGCTGGCCGCGCTCCAGCCACACCTCGTCGCTCAGACCTGACCGAGCGCCCCGATCAGCTGCGCGGCGAACGCCAGGTCGGCGACCTCGCGCCGGATGCTCAGCACCCCGCGGTTCACCTCCACCGAGACCTTGTTGTCGTCCACGGTCGCCGGCCGCCCGGCGACCGACCGGTCCGGCGTGCCCACCTCGAAGTCCGGGTGAAACATCGCGCTCGTCTCCCCCACGTCGCAGGATCCGTTGGCCCCGATGTGGACCTGGTCGGCCGGCGCCCCGGTGGCCGCCAGGACGGCCGTGCACAACACCAGACCGCGGACCGGCGCCGGGAGGTCGACCAGCACCACCCCCGCGACGGGCGCGGTCGGCGTGTAGGGCACCTCCCCGTCGGCACCGGGCGCCGGGACCGGGGGACCGTCGTTGACGAGGACCGGCAGAAGCGCGGCGAACACGTCGCGCAGGATCTCGTCGGGGCCTTCGGCGTGGAACACGGGCAGGGTTCGGGAGAGGAGCTGGGCCTCCGCGTCCTGCTCGCCGACCGGTAGGAGCGCCGTCGCGGCCTGCTGCTCGCCGATCCGCACCTGGTGTCCGGCGATGGTCACCACCTCGGCGTCGGGGTCGAGCACCAGCTCACGCATCCGCAGCTTCACCGTCACGTCCTCCCCGGTCACCACACAGGTGGAGCGGTCGTAGATCGTGCGCCCGACCGCCCCGTCGAGCAGCTCCCGCCACCGCCGCGCCGGGAGGGCCTGGCAGATCGCCTGCGCCGAGGTCTCCGGCGCGAGGTAGGGGAGGCTGTCGCCGTAGGGCAGCGAGACCGGACGCAGTCCGGAGTCCTCCGGCATGGGGGCGTCCTGTTCGGTGCCGGTCGGCGGCACGTCCTGGCCGACGGTCGTACATCCGCTGGTCAGCGAGGCCACGGCCACGGCAAGAACGGCGAGTCTGCGCATCCGGTCATCCTTCTCCACGGAGCCGAGTGGCGATGAGCCCGTTCGACTTCTCCTCGAGGTACTTCGTCCGCTCCCGCTCGACCTCGGGCGCGTAGACGTTCGGGTCGTGGTCGTTGTAGTAGAAGTCGTCGTAGGAGAAGTCCGGGCTGTCCACGTCCATGCCGACCTTCACCGGCTCCTTCAGCGGGATCGCCACGTCGTCCAGGTCGTCGGCCCGGTTCATGATCCACCGGCGGACCTCGTCGAGGTTCGCCTCGAACGAGTTCCTCAGCCGGTCGCGGGAATCGATGTAGTCGTTGAGCGCCGCCAGTTCGTCGGCCGCCTCCACCGGGTCGGACTTCGTCTGGCCCTGAACCGTCTCGAGGAGCTTCGAGACGCCCCACTTGGCCAGGTCCTTCGCCGACTGCATGGTCACCAGGTCGAGTCCCGCCTTGGCCGCCTCCATGAGGACGATGTCCCACTTCAGCGAGGGGATCACCGCCTTCGAGATCAGCGCACGGCAGAGCTGGGTCGAGTTGACCACCAGATCGTGGAAGGCGGCCCGGAACTGGATGGCGAGGGCGTACATCATGGACACGCCCTGCGCGGCGTACCACATGTAGGTCTCCTCGTTCTCCATGAACGCGACCACGTTCTGCACCTGCAGCGCGAACGCGTCCGAGGCCGTGCCGACCCAGTTCGCCGCGATCTCCGCGTTGGCCGTGTTCATCTGCGACTTCGCGTCCGGGTGCTCGGTGAAGTACCGGGAGGCGGTCAGGATGTCGTCGTACTCCTGCTCCAGCCGAGCGGGATCCAGCGCCATGTAGTCCATGGCGTCGGCCAGGATGAACCCCTTCATGGCCGCGACGTCCTCCTGGTCGGGGATGCCCGGGATGTCGATGGGGATCCCCGCGAGGGAGAGCATGGACAGCATCACGTCGCCCAGTTCGTCCGCGGCCAGCGACAGCGTCTCGTTCGAAACCCAGGTCATGGCTCAGCCCTGCCCGTCGACGCGGCGGTACAGCGTGGCGATCTCGCGCAGCGACACGGCCGTCTCGTCCACCAGCTCGGCGCCCCTGGTCAGCCGGCGGGCGAGCCGCTCGGTCAGCAGCCCGTAGGCGCGCTCGACCGCGGAGACCGCCGGGACCTCCTGCGGACGCTCGGTGCGGGTGTGGTCCTGGAGCACCGTCATCGGCACCCGCAACGCTGCGGCCGCGTTCGGCAGCCAGGTGTTCGCGATCTTCTCGAGTTCTCCGACGTTGGTCTGGAAACCCTCACTCATGGCCTTCTCCCCAGAAGTACGTGTGGTTGTCCCTCCTCTGATGGGCCGGCCGGGCGTTCGGTGCCTTCACCTGTGCACAGTGTTACGAGGGCCGTCTCATCAGGTGGACGTCGCTCCCAGCACCAGGGAGTCGGCGGTACTGTGCGAAGCGTGTACCCCTTGCTGACCAGGCGCCGCGCGGTGGACTACTGCCGCGTCGAGTCGAGCCTGTGTCTGCTCTCTGACTGACCGGGCGACCCCTTTCGGCCTTCGCCCGCGCTGGTTCTCGCTTCCCAGCCAGTCAGGAGGGCGTCCATGTCCGCAGGTCCACCCGTAGATCCTCGAGGGCCCCGGTTCGCAGCGTGGGTCACCACGGTCGTGCTCGCCGCGGTGCTGGTCACCTCATGGTGGCCGCTGCTCGCCGCGCAGGCCGTGGTGTTCGCCATCGGCGCGTTCGCCGGTCTCCGCGTGTCGCCCTACTCGCTGCTCTACCGGTCCCTGGTCGCGCCGCGGCTCCGGCCGACCGACGAGCGGGAGGACCAGGCGCCGCTGCGCTTCGCCCAGGGAGTCGGGTTCGGGTTCGCCGTGCTCGGCACGCTCGGCTTCGCGTTCGGCGTCACCGGGCTCGGGCTGGTGGCCACCGCGTTCGCACTGGCGGCGGCGTTCCTCAACGCCGCGTTCGGGTTCTGCCTCGGTTGCGAGACCTATCTGCTGATCCGTCGATTCACACCAACGAAGGAGAGAGCGCTCCGATGAGCCGCGAAGACGTGCTGGTTACGGCCCAGTGGGCCGAAGAGAACCTCGAGACCGCCGGAGTGGTGTTCGTCGAGGTCGACGAGGACACCTCCGCCTACGACGGTGGCCACATCCCCGGCGCGGTGAAGATCGACTGGAAGACCGAGCTGCAGGACCAGGTCCGACGCGACTTCGTCGACCAGGCGGGCTTCGAGAAGCTGCTGTCCGCCAAGGGCATCTCGAACTCCGACCGGGTGGTCCTCTACGGCGGCAACAACAACTGGTTCGCCGCCTACGCGTACTGGTACTTCAAGCTCTACGGCCACGACGCGGTGCAACTGCTCGACGGTGGCCGCAAGAAGTGGGAGCTCGACGGGCGTCCGCTGTCCTCCGACGCCGTGAGCCGCGACGAGACCAGCTACACGGCCAAGGAGCAGAACCCGGCGATCCGGGCGTTCCGCGACGAGGTGGTCGAGGCCATCAACACCAAGAACCTGGTGGACGTGCGTTCGCCCGACGAGTTCTCCGGCAAGCTGCTCGCCCCCGCGCACCTGCCGCAGGAGCAGGCGCAGCGGGCCGGGCACATCCCGTCGGCCATCAACGTCCCGTGGAGCAAGGCGGCCAACGAGGACGGCACGTTCAAGTCGTCCGACGAGCTGCGTGAGCTGTACAAGGAGGCGGGCATCGACGAGGGCAAGTCGACCATCGCCTACTGCCGCATCGGGGAGCGCTCGTCGCACACGTGGTTCGCGCTGCACGAGCTTCTCGGCTACTCCGACGTGAAGAACTACGACGGTTCCTGGACCGAGTACGGCTCACTCGTGGGCGTGCCGGTCGAAATCGGCCCCGGCGCACACTGACTCTCCCGAGGAGACCCACATGAGTAACGACGGTTGCGGCGCCCCCGAGCAGACGGCTGAACTGCCCGCCGGCATCGACATCGGCAAGGAGATCGTGCTCGGCGGCAAGGTGACCGCGGACGGTTCGCCCGTCGGCGGCGCGTACGTGCGACTGCTGGACGCGAGCGGTGAGTTCACGGCCGAGGTGGTGTCCTCTTCGGACGGTGACTTCCGGTTCTTCGCGGCCCCCGGCGACTGGACGGTGCGTGCGCTGCACCGTTCCGGCAACGGTGAGGCCAAGGTGACCGCCGCGGGCCCCGGCCTGCACGCGGTGGCCGTCACGGTCGGCTAAGACCTTTCCCTAACGCGGGGCGGCTGTCATGCGGCCGCCCCGCGTTGCCATATCCTCGCCGGGTGGAACTGTTCTGTACGGTTTTGTTGATCGTCGCCGCACTGTTCGGCACGGGTGTCCTCGGCCGCGCCGCGTTCCGGTTGTCGGCCGATGACTGACGCCCCCGCCCCCGAGCCCGGCAGTGGTGACGCCGCGGTCCGCGCTGCCGCCGAGCGGGCGAACACCACCCGCGAGCGCAACCTGCCGCAGTGGCCCGACCTGCCGATCCCCAACGACACGGCGAACCTGCGCGAGGGCGAGAACCTCCACGACGCGTGCCTGGCGCTGCTGCCGCTGATCGGTGTGTGGCGCGGCGAGGGCGAGGTCGTGTACCCGACCATCGAGTCCCAGCACTTCGGCCAGCAGGTGGTCTTCGCCCACGACGGCCGGCCGTTCGTGTACTACGAGTCGCGCGCGTGGCTGCTCGACGCAGACGGCAAGGTCATCCGGCAGGCCGCCCGCGAGGTCGGCTGGTGGCGCCCCCGCCCGGACGACACGATCGAGCTGCTCCTGGCCCAGGCCACGGGCATCATCGAGATCTTCTACGGCGAGCCGCGCACCCAGACCTCGTGGGAACTGGCCACGGACGTCACCATGCGCACGGCCTCGGCCAAGGACGTCTCCGGTGCGAAGCGCCTCTACGGCCTGGTGAACAACGGCGACCTGGCGTACGTGGAGGAACGCGCCATGATGGGCCAGCCGCTGCAGCCCCACACGTCGGCCTACCTGCGCCGAATCGCCGGCTGACCCCCCGTGGTGACCTTCGGCCGACTCGGCTGAGTTATCCACAAGGTTGTACACAAGGCCTGTGGATGGTTGACCCGCGCCTTGGAGAAGGCTTCCCCAGGCCGTGGGATCGCAAGTCCCGCGTGAGAAATGTGGACAGCTCACTCCGCTATGGACAACCCGCCGGGAGTGGATCTTCGCGACCCGGTTCCGTGGGTGCGCACCGATAGACTGGACAGGGCCGCCCCCTGGGATGGGCGGGTGTGTCAACGTACTGGGCCGCCGGGATAGTCCGATTGCGCATGCCGGTCGGGAACCGCGAACTCGCGTGTGTGTGAACCGCGATCTCGCGGCTTGGAAGGGGGCGGGCGCGGCCGTGCGGGTGGCTCTTGTGATCGTCAGGCGTACTCGGACTCGTACAGGGCCGTGAGTTCCCGGTACAGGTCGCCGGTCTCCGGGAGGGCCTTGCCGTCGAGTGTGTGGACCCTGGTGATCCGCCGGACGCTGGACGCCAGGAACAGGCCCTCGGCCTCCAGCAGTTCCTCCGCCCGGATCGGCTCCACCTTGGTCACCCAGCCGGCTGCCTCCGCCGCCCGGAACAGGGCGCCCTGGGTGGTGCCCTCCAGGATGCCGCTCGACGGTGGGGTGGTGCGCAGCGTCCGGCCGTTCACCAGGACCACCGACGCCGTGGGGCCCTCCAGGACCGAACCGTCGGCCGCGATGAAGATCGCTTCCTGGGCGCCCTGGGCCTCCACGTGGCGCAGCGCCGCCATGTTGACCGCGTACGACAGGGACTTGGCACCGAGCAGGAGCCACGGGGCGCGGGCCACGATCTCCGGTTCGTAGCCGCGGTCGAGCGACAGCGCCGCCACGCCGGTCTCGCGGTTGCGCCGCGTCTTCTCCGGGATGGACATGCCCATGGCGAAGCCCGTTGGCGTGCCGTCACCGAACTCCGGGCCCCGCGTGTAGACCAGTTTCAGGGCCATCTCGCCCGGCTCGGTCCAGTTGTCGAGCACCATCTGGACGCAACGCTCCCAGGCGGCCCGGTCGGGCGGCGGCAGCCGCAGCATGGCGGCGGAGCGACCGAGGCGGTCGAGGTGGGGGCCCAGCTCCCTGGGCCTGCCGTCGACCACGAGGATCGTCTCGAAGACGCCGTCGCCGCGCATCAGACCCAGGTCGTCGACCCGGATGAGATTCGCCTCGGGGTCGGCCAGGGTTCCGTCCAGCATGGCTAGCACGCGCATGCGCACCAGCCTACTCAGCGGGCGGGCCTACGATTCAGGTGTGGAGACCGTGAACATCGACGAGGAGCGGGCCCAGCTGCGCGAGACCCTGCATCGGCAGGGCATGCGGATGACCCCCCAACGCCAGCTCGTCCTGGACGCGTTGCTGGAGCTGGCCCACGCCACTCCGGAGCAGGTGTGCGCCCACGTCCAGCGCAGCACGCCCACGGTCAACATCACCACCATCTACCGCACGCTGGAGCTTCTCGAGGGCCTCGGCATCGTGCGCCACACCCACCTCGGGCACGGCGCGCCCAACTACTCGGTGCACGAGCACCAGCACGTCCACCTCGTGTGCCACCGCTGCGGAAACGTGGACGAGGCGCCGAACGACGTGATGTCCGACCTCGCCGGAACACTGCGCGCGACGCACGGGTTCGCACTTGATGCAAGCCATCTCGCGCTGTCCGGTCTGTGCCGGAAATGCTCGACCCAGGAGAGCCCTTGAGCGATTACCAGTCCCCGATTCTCGACCACCCGGGCGCGGTCGCGCCGCAGGACGTCTCGCCGGACGCCGGCGTGCCGTGGCACTTCGGCGACCCGTTCGCCGAGCAGCGCACGGCCGCCCGCAAAGTGGCCGTGGTCGACCGCTCCAACCGTGAGCTGATCGAGGTCACGGGCGAGGAGCGGCTCAGCTGGCTGCATCTGATGATCTCCCAGCACGTCACCGAGCTGCCCGACGGCGCCGGCACCGAGGCGCTGGTGCTCGACAGCCAGGGCCGGGTCGACGCACACATGGTGCTCGCCCACGTCGGCGGCTCCGTGTGGCTCGACACCGAGCCGGACGCGGTCGCCTCCGGCATCAAGGGCGACAAGCAGTCGCTGCTCGGGTACCTCGAGTCGATGGTCTTCTGGTCGAAGGTGACGTTGCGCGACGCGACCGCCGACCGGGCGGTGCTGTCCGTGGTCGGGCCCGAGCTGCCCACGGTGCTCGCCGCCGTCGACCTGCCGGTGCCCGAGGTGCCGTACCAGGTGCTGACGGCCGGCGACGTACTCGTGCGCGGCATGCCCGGCCGCACGGTCGACCTGCTGGTGCCCCGCGCCGAGCTGAGCGACTGGTGGACCCGGCTCACCGACGCCGGCGCCCGGCCGATGGGCAGTTGGGGCTACGAAGCGTTCCGGGTCGAGGGCGCCCGCCCCCGGCTCGGCGTCGACACCGACGACCGCACGATTCCGCACGAGGTCGGCTGGGTGCACTCGGCCGCCCACGTGGCCAAGGGCTGCTACCGGGGCCAGGAGACGGTGTCGAAGGTCCACAACGTCGGCCGCCCGCCGCGGCGGATGCTGCTCCTGCACCTCGACGGATCGCCCGAGGTGCAGCCCGAGACCGGCGACCCGGTGATGCTCGGTGAACGGACGGTCGGCCGCGTCGGTTCGGTCGCCCGCCACCACGAGCTGGGTCCCGTGGCACTCGCCCTGGTCAAGTACTCGGTGCCGCTGGACGCCGAGCTGCTGGTCGGGGCCGAGGACCGCGTGGTCCAGGCGTCGATCGACCCGGACGCCGTGCCCGAGGCCACGCCCGCTCTCGGACGCGAGGCCGCCAGGCGGCTTCGGGGCTGACTACCATCGCGGCCATGACAGGCACGCTGATCACGGTCGCACCCACCGGCGCGGAGCACGCGAAGTCGGACGTCCCGAACCTGCCGGTCACGCTGGACGAGCTGGTGCAGACCGCCAAGGACTGCGAGCGCGTCGGCGCGGCCATGATCCACGTGCACATCCGGGGCGCGGACGCCAAGCCGACGCTCGACCCGCAGCGACTGAAGGACACGGTCGCCGCGTTGCGCGAGCAGACGAACCTGGTGGTGCAGCTGTCCACGGGCGGCGCGGTCACCGACCCGGAGGCCGACCGCCTGCGGGTGCTCGACGCCCTGCCCGACTCGGCCAGCTGCACCATGGGCACCGTCAACTTCGGCGACGACGTGTTCATGAACCGCTGGGAGTTCGTGGTCGAGCTGCACAAGCGGATGCAGGACCGCGGCATCGTGCCCGAGTACGAGATCTTCGACATCGGCCAGCTGGCCAGCCTGCGTCGCCTGCTTGACGAGCACGGCCTGCCGGCCGGCGGCCACGTACACGTCGACCTGGTGATGGGCGTGCCCGGCGGGATGCCGGGTGACACGGAGACGCTGGTGGCGGCGTTGCGGCTGCTCCCGCAGGGCGCGTCGTTCTCGGCCACCGGCATCGGCCGCACGTCGTTGCCCGTGATGCTGGCGTCGCTGTCGGCCGGCGGCCACCTGCGCGTGGGCATGGAGGACACGGTGTCCTACGCGCGCGGCGAACGGGTGAAGGACAACGCACAGCTGGTCGCCAGGGCCGCCGGACTGGCGCGAATCGCCCAGCGACCGCCGCTGGCGATCGACGAGGTGCGCTCGATGTTGAAGGTTGCTCAAAGCAACTAAGAGGGTGCGCGGGCAGGGTCGGTGGATGCCAGCCCTGTTCGCGCACCACTTGCTTCGCGCGTGCAACCCAGGTTTGGCGACAAGCGTCCTCGTACCGGAGGATGTACATCGTGATCGAAGTCCGTCCTGGTGGACGAAGGCGTATCGACCGCGTGCTGGCGCCTGACTATGTCCAGCAGCTCGGTCAGCTCGACCTGTCCGAGGTCCGTAGCCGCCGGGACGACGCCGCACAGGAGGAGACCGACCTCTCCTATCTGCGCCGTCTGCTGCACGGCCGGATCGACATCGTGCGCGCGGAGCAGAAGCGCCGCGTCGAGGGCGGCTCCAGCTCCGTGGTGGAACGACTGGCCGAGATCCTCGCGGACAACGCCGTCGGCCCGGCCATGGGCTCCGGCCGACACCAGCCACTGGAGCCGTCCCGCGCGGAGGCACACCGCCGCCACGTCGAGGCCCTGGTCTCCGACGCCGACCTGTCCGACGTGGCCTCACTGCCGGACGAGCGGCTCGACCTGGCGCTGCGTACGTACGTGGCCGAGGAGGCCTCGGTCTCGCAGCGCCGCCGCGAGGTCCAGAAGGTGGTCGACCGGCTGAACGACGAGATCGCCGGCCGCTACAAGACGGGCACCGCCTCGGTGGACACCCTGCTGGCCGCCGAACGCGGCGAACCCGACACGG
>CAWGTM010000037.1:0-88885 GCA_963825445.1 uncultured Actinomycetota bacterium | reverse complement strand
CCCCGTCGGGCCGAAGATGTAGATGGCCGACACGCGGTCGTTGGCCCACTGCCCGACGTGATAGCTCGACTGCCCCGACGGCCAGCACCCGTCGGCGAGGGCGCCGCCCGGCGCGGTGAAGAAGTACAGGACGCCGTCGGCCATGTAGTTCTTCCAGGACGACATCTTGTTGTCGAAGTTGTACCAGCTCATGTAGTGCTGGCCCGTGCCACGGAGCCGGACGATCATCTCGCCGTCGGGTACCCCGTCCTTGTTCTGGTCGTCGAACGAGGAGTTGTCGTAGAGGCACAGGTATCCCGAGGCGCACGCGTTCGACGCGGCGGCCGTCCCGAACGACAGGATCGCGTCGCCGTCGCCCCAGACGACGTTCTCGCCGTCCAGCGCCCAGCCCGGCTTCAGCTCGCTCGCGTCGATCCCGGCCGCCGCCAGCCGGGACCCGGCCGCCGCCTGCGCCGTGGGAACGACGGTGGTCAGCCCGAGGACGAGACCGAGCGACACGAGGATGCCGCCGACGAACCTGCGCATGGGTACTCCCTGTCGGTGAGGCTCCCCAGCCTGTCACCGCGCGGCACAGCTGCGGCACACCCCGAGCACCGGCCCGATCGCCGACACGCTCGACTGGGCGCGGGTCTACGCCCCCGGCTCGTAGCGCACCACTGTCTGTGAGGCGCTGATGCGGGCCCGCAGCTCGGTGAGACCCCCGTCCACCCCACCGAGTGCGCGGGCCTGCACCAGCACGTTTCCTGTCGCGGTCGCCTCTACCGGGCCCGCTACCACGGGGACTCCGCAGGCGTTGGCGGTCAGTTGGCACAGCAGCGCGTTCCGGGCGCCGCCGCCCACCAGGTGCACCACGTCCACCTCCTGGCCCGACAGTTCCTGTGCCTGTCGGACGGTGGCCGCGTGGGCCGCTGCCAGACTGTCCACAATGCACCGCACGGTGGCCGCGCGGGAGTCCGGCACTGGCTCGCCCGCTCGCCGGCATGCCGCGGCGATCCGTGCCGGCATGTCGCCCGGGGGCAGGAAGTCCGGGTCGTCCGGGTCGACCACCGACCTGGTGGGCAGGCGGGCCGCTTCGGCCAGTAGTGGGGCCACCTCCGGGTCGCCCCACTCGCGTAGGCACTCCTGCAGCAGCCACAGACCCATCACGTTGCGCAGGTAGCGCACCGTGCCGTCCACGCCCAGCTCGTTCGTGAAGTTCGCCGCTCGGCTGGCCTCGGTGAGCACTGGTCGGTCCAGCTCCACTCCCACCAGGGACCAGGTGCCGCACGAGATGTAGGCGAACCGCGGCGACGTCGCCGGCACGCCCACCACCGCGGAGGCCGTGTCGTGTGACCCCACGGCGATCACCGGGGTCCCCGAGGACGCGTGGCCGATGACCGTGCCCGGTTCGCGCAGCGGCGGGAACAACGCCGGGTCCAAGCCGATCTCCGCCATGAGCGACGTGGACCAGGTGCGGGACCGCACGTCCAGCAGCTGGGTGGTCGACGCGTTCGTCAGCTCCGCGCCCACCTCGCCCGTCAGCCAGTACGCCAGCAGGTCGGGCACGAGCAGCAGGCGGCGCGCCACCCCCAGCCGCGCGCCGCCCCGCTCGGCCACCAGTTGGTGGATCGTGTTGAACGGCAGGAACTGCAGTCCGGTGGTCGCGTACAGCTCCGCCGCACCGAGCCGGTCCACCGTCGCCCGCGCCACCGAATCGGTTCGACGGTCGCGGTAGTGCACCGGGTTCCCGAGCAACGCGCCGGACTCGTCGAGCAGGCCGTAATCCACGGCCCACGAGTCGATGCCCACGCCGTCGACCGGGCCGGCGGAAGCGATCCCCGCCAGCACGTTCCGGTACAGGTCGAGGATGTCCCAGTGGAGCGTGCCGGCCACCTCGACGGGCCGGTTGGCGAACCGGTGCACCTCGGTCAGGTCGACGCCGTCGGGCCCCACGCGGCCGAGCATCACCCGTCCGCTGGAGGCGCCGAGGTCAACGGCGGCGACCGTGACCGTGTGCCCGCTCACCGAAGGAACGCCGCCGTGACACCCGCGTCGACCGGCACGTGCAGCCCGGTGGTCAGCGACAGCTCCCCCGCGGTCAACGCCACCACGGCGGCCGCCACGTGCTCGGGCAGCACCTCGCGGCCCAGCAGCGTGCGCTTGGCGTAGAACGCGCCCAGGTCCTCCTCGGCCACCCCGTACACGGCCGCCCGCTGCGCGCCCCAGCCGCCGGCGAAGATCCCCGACCCGCGGACCACGCCGTCGGGGTTGATGCCGTTGACCCGGATGCCGTGCTCACCGAGTTCGGCGGCCAGCAGCCGGACCTGGTGGGCCTGGTCGGCCTTGGCCGCGCCGTAGGCCACGTTGTTCGGGCCGGCGAACACCGCGTTCTTGCTGCACACGTAGACCAGGTCGCCGCCGAGACCCTGCTCGATCATGACCCGCGCGGCCTCGCGGGACACGAGGAACGACCCCTTGGCCATCACGTCGTGCTGGAGGTCCCAGTCGGCCTCGGAGGTCTCCAGCAACGGCTTGGACACCGACAGCCCGGCGTTGTTCACCACCAGGTCCACACCGCCGAACGCCAGGGCCGCCACCTGGAACGCGACGGCGATCGCGTGCTCGTCGGTCACGTCGACCGTGACGGGAACGGCCGTCTCGCCGATCTCCGCCGCGACCTCCTCGGCGGCCGCCCCGTCGCGGTCGGCCACCACCACACACGCGCCCTCGGCCGACAACCGGCGCGCGGTGGCCCGGCCGATGCCCGACCCGCCACCGGTCACCAACGCCACCCGCGTGGCGAGCGGACGCGGCGGCGGCAGCCTGCGCAGCTTCGCCTCCTCCAGCGACCAGTACTCGATGCGGAACTTCTCCCGCTCGTCGATCGGCGCGTACGTCGACACCGACTCGGCGCCACGCATCACGTTGATGGCGTTGACGTAGAACTCGCCCGCCACCCGGGCGGTCTGCTTGTCGCGGCCGAAGCTGAACATGCCGATGCCGGGCAGCAGCACGATCGCCGGGTCGGCGCCGCGCATGGGCGGTGAGTCGGGCTCGGCGTGCCGTTCGTAGTAGGCGCGGTAGTCGGCGCGGTAGGCCTCGTGCAGCTCCCGCAGCCGCACCAGGAGCTGCTCGACGGGTGCCGTGGGCGGCAGGTCGAGCACGAGGGGTCGGACCTTCGTGCGCAGGAAGTGGTCGGGACACGACGTACCCAACGCGGCCAGCTCACCGAGCCGTTCGCGCGCCAGGAAGTCGAGCACGCCGGCCGAGTCGGTGAAGTGCCCGATCTGCGGCTGGTCGGTGGAGGCCAGACCGCGGATGGCGGGACCGAGCCGAGCGGCCAGCAGCTGGCGCGCCACGGGTTCCAGCGGCTCGACCACCACCGCCCCGAACGGGTCGGGTCGGCCGTGCTCGTCGAGGTAGCGCTGGGCGGTGTCGATGATCTCGCGCGAGTTGGCCTCACACTCCTTACCGGTCGCACCCCAGGCGGTGATGCCATGCCCGCCGAGGATCACACCGATCGCCTGCGGATTCGCCTCGCGGATGGCCGCGATGTCGAGGCCCAGCTGGAAGCCGGGACGCCGCCACGGCACCCACAGCACGCGGTCGCCGAAGCACCGCTCGGTCAGCGCCGGACCGTCGGCCGCGGTGGCGAAGGCGATCCCCGCATCGGGGTGCAGATGGTCGACGTGGGCCGCGTCGACCAGGCCGTGCATGGCCGTGTCGATCGACGGAGCGGCACCGCCGCGGCCGTGGAGGCAGTAGTCGAACGCGGCGACCATCTCGTCCTCGCGGTCGACGCCCGGGTAGGCGCCGGTGAGCGCGCGGAGCCGGTCGAGGCGCAGCACGGCGAGGCCCCGCTCGGTGAGCGTGCCGAGGTCGCCACCCGAGCCCTTGACGAAGAGAAGCTCGACGTCAGCGCCCGTGACCGGGTCGGCGGCCGTGGTTTTCGCCGATGTGTTGCCCCCCGCGTAGTTGGTAGTGGTGGGGTCGGCGCCGAGGCTGTTGCTGCGGCGGAGCAGCTCCGTGATGGCTGAGGAGATGTCATGCATGGAGAACAACCCCGCAAAAATTGAACGTTTCAATCCGGCGGACCCAGCATGGGGGAGCCTGCCTCAGCGTGTCAAGAAGCCGTGTCAAGAAGCCGTGTCAAGAAGCCGTGTCAAGAAGCCGTGTCAGGAACAGGGTCGGACGATCGGGTCGACGCACGGACCACCAACTGCGGACTGAACCGGATCTGCTGGTGGACGTGGTCGGGATTGCCGGAGGACTCCTCGAACAGCAGCCGCGCGGCCGTGCGGCCGAGCAGCTCACGGGGCTGGCGGACGGAGGTGAGTGGCACGGCGGCGGCCTCGGCGAACTCGATGTCGTCGTAGCCGACCACCGCCAGGTCACCCGGCACGTCGAGACCGAGCCGGGTCATGGCCTGCAGCAGCCCGAGGGCCAGCAGGTCGTTGGCGCAGAACGCGGCCGTCGGGCGTTGTGCCATGGCCGCGAGCCGTTCCCCCGCGCGGCGCCCCTCGGCCACCGTCAGCGCGGTGGTCTCCACGCTGAGCAGCTCGGTCGGTGCGTCCCAGCGCTCGGTCGCCGCGAGCGCGCCGGCGTGCCGGTCCCGCACCTGCTGCACGGTCATCGGGCCCCCGACGAACGCGATGCGCTCGTGTCCGGTCTCCAGCAGGTGCTGGGCGGCGAGCCGTCCGCCCATGATGTCGTCGACGGCCACCGAGCACATCGTGTCGTCCCTGGCCGGGCAGTCGACCAGCACCACGGGGGTGCCGCGGGCGGGCATCTCGGCCAGCCGGTCGCCGGTCGGGTCGATGGGGGTGATGAGGACACCCTGGACGCGCTGCTCGCGGAGGCGTTCGAGGTACTCGCGCTCGCGTTCGGCGTCCTGGTTGCTGTTGCAGAGGTAGACGGCCATGCCCTCGGCGCGGGCGGTGTCCTCGACCCCGCGGGCGACGTCGTTGAAGAACGGGTTGGACGCGTCCATCACCACGTAGGCGATGGTGCGACTGCGGCCCGCGCGCAGCTGGCGGGCGGTCTCGTTGCGGACGAACCCCAGCTGGTCGATGGCCGCCCGGACCCGCAGCCGGGTGGCCTCGCTGACCAGCTCGGGCCGGTTCAACACGTTGGACACGGTGCCGATGGAGACGCCCGCGACCGCGGCCACGTCCTTCATCCCCGGTGCGCTGTCCACCATCGGCTCCTCCCCCGCCCGTCCTGCTGGGTTGAGGCTAGATCAACGAGGGCCCGCGAGCCTCGCGCACGGGTCACCGCTGGCACTCCGCCGCGCGCTCCAACAGCAACGTCCGCTCCCGCTCGTTGCGCGTGAGCGTCGCCGCCCGCGTGAACTCCTCGTGCGCCTCCTCCGCGCGCCCCAGCTTCACCAGCAGGTCGCCGCGCACGCTGGGCAGCAGGTGGTAGTTCTTCAGCGACGGCTCCTGGTTCAGCTCGTCCACGATCTCCAGCCCGGCCTCCGGCCCGAACGCCCGCGACAGCGCCACCGCCCGGTTCAGCTCCACCACCGGCGACGGCACCAGCTGCACGAGCCGTGCGTAGAGCGCCGCGATCCGCACCCAGTCGGTGTCCTCCGGGGTGCGCGCGCGAGCGTGGCAGGCGGCGATCGACGCCTGCAGCACGTACGGGCCCATCGGCTGTTCCAGCTTCGCCGCGCGGTCCAGCGCCGCCAGGCCACGCCGGATCAACAGCCGGTCCCACCGCGTCCGGTCCTGGTCGAACAGCAGCACCGGTGCGCCGCCGGGACCGATCCGGGCCCGCGCCCGCGACGCCTGGATCTCCATCAGCGCGATGAGCCCGTGCACCTCCGGCTCCGTCGGCGCCAGCTCGGCCAGCATCCGGCCGAGGCGCATGGCGTCGTCGCACAGCGCGGGACGCATCCAGTCCTCGCCGGCGGTCGCCGAGTAGCCCTCGTTGAACACCAGGTAGACGACCTCGCACACGGACGCGAGCCGTTCGGGCAGGTCGGCCGCGCCCGGTACCTCGAACGGGATCTTCTTCTGCGCCAAGGTCTTCTTCGCCCGCACGATGCGCTGCGCGACCGTGGCCTCCGGGGTGAGGAACGCCCGCGCGATCTCGTCGGTGGTCAGGCCGCCGAGCAGCCGCAGGGTCAGCGCCACCCGCGCTTCCGTGGACAGCACCGGGTGGCAGGAGATGAACACCAACCGCAGCAGGTCGTCGCTGATGGTGCTGTCGAGCGCGTCGAAGTCCGGTTCGGCCGACGGGCCTTCCTGGGTCTCCAGGTCGCGGCCGATCTCCGTGACCTTGCGGTCGAGCGTCTCGCGGCGGCGGAACTGGTCGATCGCGCGCCGCTTCGCGATGGCCATGAGCCAGGCGCCCGGGTTGTCCGGGACGCCCGACTCCGGCCACTGCTCCAGCGCGGCGACCAGCGCGTCCTGCGCCAGCTCCTCGGCGAGGCCGACGTCGTGCACCATCCTGGTGAGCCCGGCGATCAACCGCGCCGACTCGATGCGCCACACGGCGTCTATCGCCCGCTTGGTCTCCAGGGTCGCCATGCGCCCATCAAAGCACCTAACCGATCACGAAGTCCTCGGCCTCGAAAACCTGGCGGATCTCCACGCGGGACACCTCGTCGGTGGTGCACGGGATCCGCTTCACCCACTCGATGACCTCTTCCTTCGACTTCACGTCGAACAGCCAGAAGCCCGCCACCAGTTCCTTGGCCTCGGCGAACGGGCCGTCGATGACGGTGGCCGCGCCGTTCTCGAACCGCACCCGGGCGCCCTTGCTCGAGTCGAGCAGGCCCTCGCCGGCCAGCAGCACGCCCGCCTTGACCAGTTCCTCGTTGTAGCGGCCCATGGCCTCGAGGTCCTCGGCGGTGGGCGTGGCGCCGCTGTCGGTCCGCTCGTCCGACTTGATCATGACCATGAACCTCATGCCAGACCCGCCTTGCTGTCGGTGATGGCGCGCAGCTTCTCGGCGTCCTCGCGGACCTGCGGGGTGGCCGCGTCGCCGAAGTCCTCGACCTCCGCCACCCGCCGGATCTCGATCTCCACGTCGCCGTCCTCCGGCGGCCAGCCCTTGACCAGCTCGATGGCGTGCTCCAGCGAGTCGACCTCCCACAGGGAGTAGCCCGCGATCAGTTCCTTCGCCTCGGCGAACGGGCCGTCGGTGACCGTCTTCGTGGTCCGGGTCAGCTCCACCCGGGCGCCCCGCTCGGACGGGTGCAGGCCCATTCCGTCGAGCATGACGCCGGCCTTGATCAGCTCCTCGTTGTACCGCCCCATGGCGTCGAGCAGCTCGGCGCTCGGCATGACGCCGGCCTCCGTCTGCTCGTCGGCCTTTCTGATGATCATGAAACGCACGGTGTGTCCTCCCAGTCGGTCCAGCGGCAAGAACCTAGCCGCTGGACACGCGTCGGACGAGCGGGAGCCGGATCGACACGTCAGCCGGAACTGGTGGCGCGGGCCGCCCGTCCGGACAGCGCGGCCACGTACTCGACCAGCTCCGGAGGCGAGTGCACCTCGAACTCGCAGCCGAGCGCGCAGAACCGGAACGCCAGCCACTCCACGGTGTCGGCGCCGGCCCGCACCAGGCTGCGGTTCTCGTCGATCGGTTCGACCTCGCCGAGGTGGGCGGGCACCCGGTCGGCCGGCAGGTCCACGGTGACCACCGCGGCGTGGGTGGGCGCGAGCGCGTGGAGCTTGCTCGTGACGAACGCCGCCGCGTCGCTCTCGGGCAGCTCCCGCGGCGTGAACCGGGCGCCGGTCGCGATCGCGTTGGCAATACGGTCGACCCGGAACAGGCGCCAGTCGTTCCGGTCGACGTCGTAGGCCACCAGATACCAGCGCCGGCCGGCGGGCACCAGCTGGTAGGGCTCGGTGTGCCGACGGGACGCCTCGCCGTCGTTGGCCTCGTAGGCGAACCGCAGCCGTTCGTGGTTGGTGATGGCGGCCGCGATACCGGTCAACTGACTGGGATCGACGATCGGCTGGTCGCCGAAGACGACCGGTGTGGTGGCCGCGTTCAGCGCACTCACCCGGTACCGCAGCCGCGCCGGCAGCACCCGCTCCAGCTTGGTGAGCGCGCGGACGGCCGCCTCCTCGATGCCGGCCACCGTCTGCCCGGCCGCCGTCCGCAGCCCGATCGTGATGGCCACGGCCTCCTCGTCGTCGAGCAGCAGCGGCGGCAGCGCGCTCCCCGCGACCAGGCGGTAGCCGCCCTCCGCGCCCATGGTCGCCTCGACCGGATAGCCGAGGTCACGCAGTCGGTCGACATCGCGCCGCACGGTCCGGGTGCTGATCTCGAGCCGGCGCGCCAGCTCACTGCCCGGCCACTCGCGCGGCGTCTGGAGCAGCGACAGCAACGTGAGGAGTCGGCCGGCGCTCATGGGACAAGGATGCCATCCAACTAGGACCGGTCCCGACCTAGATGCCCGCTAGCGTTTGTCGCCATGACCGATCTGACCTGGTCCCAGGTGTGCGCCCGGCGACTGCGCCGCCACGGCCTGACCGAACCGTTCACCGGCCGCCCGGCCGACGTGGTGTCCGCCGTGGCCGGCACGCACGCGCAGGTGATGTCCGCGGCCGAGCTGTCGATCGGCCTGCGTCTGCCGGACGCGACGCGCCAGACCGTGCGCGCCGCGGTGTGGGACACCCACGAGCTGGTGAAGACGTTCGGGCCACGCGGCACCGTGCACCTGCTGCCCACGGCCGACCTGCCGAACTGGATCGGCGTGCTGTCCGCCGCGCCGCCACAGCCGACCGGGCTGCCCGCGCACGTGCGGATGTCCGAGGAGCAGACCGAGCAGGTGCTCGACGCGATCGCGCACGCGGTCGCCGACGTGGAGCTGACGGTCGACGAGCTGACCGACGCGATCGTCGCGAGCGCCGGCTCCTGGGCGGGCGATCCGGTGATGGACGCGTTCCAGACCAAGTGGCCCCGCTGGCGCCAGATCCAGCACCTGGCGGCCCACCGGGGCGCGATGGTGTTCGGCCGGGACCGCGGTCGCAAGGCCACCTACACGAGCCCGCGCCGCTGGCTGCCGGACCTCGCTCCCGCGCCGGACGCGGTCGAGTGGGCACTGCACCGCTACCTGCACGCGTTCGGTCCGTCGACCCCGGCCCGGTTCGCGAACTGGCTGGCCACCTCGCCCGCGTGGGCGAGGAAGGTGTTCCAGTCGACTGACTTGGAACGGGTGGAGGTGGACGGCGAGGAGGCCTGGGTGTCACCGGGCGACGGTGCGGGGCCCGACGAGCCGACCGGACTGCGGCTGCTCCCCTACTTCGACACCTACGCCTATGCGGTCGGCAACGACCGCGCCCGCCTGAACCCCGGCGTCGCGGCGACGGGTGCGAAGGGCAACTTCCAGATCCTGCTGGTCGACGGTGTGGTCGGCGGCATCTGGCACCAGAAGCGTTCCGGCCGCAAGGTAGCGCTGACCGTCGAGCCGTTCGTGAAGATGACCAGGGCGCGGCTGCGTGAGCTGGACGAACAGGTCGACCGGGTGGGCCGGATCCTCGAGGCCACCCCCACCCTCACGATCGGTGCAGTGACGGTCGGCGGCCACGCCTGACGAGAACTGTCGGTGGGCGCCCCTAGAATCGCCGCCGTGACCGCATCCGACACCGCCGCCCTGCCCGCGCTCTCCACGCTGCGCCGGGTGTTCGGCTACGACGCGTTCCGGGGCAACCAGCAGGACATCATCGACCACGTGGTCACCGGCGGCGACGCGCTGGTGCTCATGCCCACCGGTGGCGGCAAGTCGCTCTGCTACCAGATCCCGGCGCTCGTCCGGCCGGGCGTGGGCATCGTCGTGTCGCCGCTCATCGCGCTCATGCAGGACCAGGTCGACGCGCTGACCGCGCTCGGCGTGCGGGCCGGCTTCCTCAACTCCACCCAGGACTTCGGCCAGCGCCACGAGGTGGAGGAGGCGTTCCTGGCGGGCGACCTCGACCTGCTCTACCTGGCGCCCGAGCGCCTGAAGGTCGACTCCACGCTGCGGCTGCTCGACCGGGGCACCATCTCGCTGTTCGCCATCGACGAGGCGCACTGTGTCGCCCAGTGGGGCCACGACTTCCGGCCCGACTACCTGGCGCTCTCGGCGCTGCACGAGCGTTGGCCGGACGTGCCGCGCATCGCGCTGACCGCCACGGCCACCGAAGCCACGCGCAAGGAGATCGCCCACCGGCTCAATTTGACCGAGGCGCGCCACTTCGTGTCGAGCTTCGACCGGCCCAACATCCAGTACCGGATCGTCGCCAAGAACAAACCGGAACAGCAGCTGCTCGAGCTGCTGCGGGCCGAACACGACGGCGACGCCGGGATCGTCTACTGCCTGTCCCGCGCGTCGGTCGAGCGCACGGCCGCGTTCCTCGTGCAGAACGGGATCAAGGCACTGCCCTACCACGCGGGGCTCGACGCACGCACTCGCTCGACCAACCAGTCGCGGTTCCTGCGCGAGGACGGCATGGTGATCGTCGCGACCATCGCGTTCGGCATGGGCATCGACAAGCCGGACGTGCGGTTCGTCGCCCATCTCGACCTGCCCAAGTCGGTCGAGGGCTACTACCAGGAGACCGGCCGCGCCGGGCGCGACGGGCTGCCGTCCACCGCCTGGCTCGCCTACGGGCTCCAGGATGTGGTGCAGCAACGCAAGATGATCGCCACCTCCGAGGGCGACGACGCGCACCGCCGCCGCCTCGGTGTCCACCTCGACGCCATGCTCGCGCTGTGCGAGACGGTCGAGTGCCGTCGGGTGCAGCTGCTCAACTACTTCAGTCAGGACGCCGAACCCTGCGGCAACTGCGACACGTGCCTGGCGCCGCCCGAGTCGTGGGACGGCACGATTCCCGCGCAGAAGGTGCTGTCGGCCGTGTTCCGGCTCGACAAGGAACGCCGGCAGAAGTTCGGTGTCGGCCACGTGGTCGACATTCTGTTGGGGCGCACCACGGCCAAGGTCACCCAGTTCAACCACGAGACGCTCACGGTGTTCGGGATCGGCACCGAGCTGGGCGAGTCCGAGTGGCGGGGGGTGGTCCGCCAGCTTCTCGCCCAGGGTCTGCTGACCGTCGAGGGCGACCACGGCACGCTCGTGCTCACCGACGGGAGCGCCGAGGTGCTCGGCCGCAAGCGCGAGGTCCGGCTGCGCCACGAGCCGAAGCGCGCGGCCAAGTCGTCGTCCGGACGCTCGAAGGCGGGCGCGGCGGTGCCCGAGCTGCCGGCCGAGGCCAAGCCGGTGTTCGAGCGGCTGCGGGCCTGGCGCGCGGCCGCGGCCAAGGAGCAGGGTGTGCCGGCCTACGTGATCTTCCACGACGCGACGCTGCGCCAGATCGCCACCAACTCGCCCACCACGCTCTCCCAGTTGGGCTCGGTGAACGGCGTCGGCGAGAACAAGTTGGCCAAGTACGGACAGCAGATCCTCGACACACTGACGGCGTGAGCGGACTGCTTTCTTCTGTGTGACCATAGGGAACATGGCGGTCGCCGACTCCGACGGTCGGGTGGCGACCACGTTGCTGGCCGACTGGCTGAGATATCTGCTCGGCAATGCCCGCCACCGTCCGATCACCGCACAGGACCTCGTGTTCCGCGATCTGTACGCGCTGGTGGCCGAGCACACGCGGACCCGGGGCCCGCTGGGCGTGCTGTACGACGAGATCCGCCGGTTCCCGGCCGTCTCGGCGGAGGTCAGCGCGGCCATGAGCACGGCGGTCGACACGGCGGTGGCCGAGGACCGGACGTTCGCCGTGCAGTTGGAGGAACTGCTCCACGTACTCCGGCCGCTCACGCCCGACGAACCCCCACAGCCAAAGGGCGACTACTTCGCCGACCCCGGTCTCGTCCCGCCGATCCTGGGCAGCGCCGACGGGGCGGCGCACCCGTACTTCGCCACGACCCCGGATCCGGAGATTCCGGTGACCGTCCACGTGTCCGCGGGCCACGAGGAGGTCGAGGCGGCGCTGCTGGCCGCCGCGGAAGCGGAAGTCACCTCCCGCGAGGCCGACGGCAGCCTGCGAGCGCGGCCGGCGACCGACGAAGCGACGTCGACGGCGACCTGCCTGCGCAATCTGGGTCCGGTGATCGCCCTGCTCCAGACCCACGAGGAGGCGGTCCTGCGCGTCGGCGCCGTGCTGCTCGTCAAACAGGGGCCGCGGCTGACCGTGCAGGAACTGACCGAGGCCCAACAGGCCCGACTCGACCACGAGCCCGACCTGGCCGGTGCCCCGGCGCTCATCCTTTCCACCCTGGAACCGGACCTGTAATCCGACGACGGCTTCACAAGCTCTGCGTAGGCTCGCCCGCGTGGACCTGGTCGTGAACATCCTGGGCGTGATCCTGTTCGCGCTCTGCATCTGCCTGTCGCTGGCGCTGCACGAGGCCGGTCACCTGGGCGTGGCCAAGATCTTCGGCATGAAGGTGCGGCGCTACTTCGTCGGCCGGGGCCCCACCGTGTTCTCCTTCCGCCGCGGCGAGACCGAGTACGGGCTCAAGGCACTGCCGATCGGCGGGTTCTGCGACATCGCCGGCCTCACCACCCTCGACGAGCTGACGCCCGACGAGGAGCGTCGCGCCATGTGGCGCTACAAGACGTGGAAGCGCAGCGCGGTCATGCTGGCCGGGCCGGTGTCGCACTTCGCGTTGGCGTTCCTGCTGCTCTACGCCATGGCCGTCACGCTGGGGCTGCCGAACCTGGGCGAGAAGCCCGTGGTGTCCACCGTGTCCCCCTGTGTCGTCGACGCGCGGACGGCCGAGGAGCTGGCGGCCGCCGAGTGCGCGCCCGACTCGGTCGGCCCCGCGCAGGCCGCCGGGCTGCGGCCGGGCGACCAGGTGGTGGCCGTGGACGGTGTCGCCACTCCCACGTGGTCGGCCATGGTGGCCGAGGTCCGCGAGGCGGACGGCTCCACGGTGTTCGACGTGCAACGGGGTTCCGAACGGCTGACGCTGACGGTCGACGTGCCGCGCGTGGAGCGCCCGGTCACCTCGGCCTCGGGTGAGACCGAGGTGGCGGCCATCGGCGTCGCGGGTCTCACGGTGGCCACGGAGTTCGAGTACGGCCCGGTCGCCGGGGTGGGCGCCACGGCGGCGTTCTCCGGCGACATGTTCCAGCAGACCATCGCGCGGCTGATCGAGTTCCCGGAACGCATCCCGGCCGTGGTGAGCGCCATCTTCGGCGGCGAGCGCGACCCGAACACGCCGGTGAGCGTGGTCGGCGCCAGCCGCATCGGCGGGGAGGCGGTCGAGGCGGGGATGTGGCAGCTGTTCCTGCTGTTGCTCGCGAGCCTCAACTTCTTCCTGGGTGTGTTCAACCTGCTGCCGCTGCTCCCCATGGACGGCGGCCACCTGGCCGTCATCTGGTACGAACGAGTCCGCAACTGGCTACGAGAACGCCGCGGCAAGACGGTGGCCGCGCCGGTCGACTACACAAGACTCACCACGGTCACCCTGGTGCTGGTCCTCCTGGGCGGCGCGGTCATGCTGCTGACCATCACAGCCGACATAGTCAACCCAATCCGCCTCACCCAGTAACCCCTCAACGCAGCCACCCCCAGCCCGCGAACTCGCGGTTCTAGACGGCGAAATCGCGGTTCCCAACCCCGAGAACGCGGTTCCCAACCCCGAGATCGCGGTTCCCGACCCCGAGAACGCGGTTCCGGCACCCGAGATCGCGGGTTCCCGCGAGTTCGTGACTCTCACACGCGTTCGCGCTTGCCTCGCGCAAGTCCGCGGTCCTGCGCGCGAGATCGCACCACCCGCACGCATGTCCCGACGGCATGTCCCCACGTCCCGACCGCATGAGCCACTCAAGCAGCCGCCCCTCGCACAGGGAGCCGGAAGTGGGGACATGGCCGGGGTCAGCGTGGTGGGGTCTCGTCGTCGTAGAGGCGGGTCACTACCTGGCCGTCGCGGGTGAGGTAGGCGTTGATCAGGCCGTTGGTGCTGTGCGGGGTGGCCAGGACGCCGCGCGGATCGAGAGCGATCGCGCCGCCTGTCGCGCCCAGCGCGGGGATCTTCTCGGTGATCACCCGGGCCGCCGCGCGTTGGACGGGTGCCCGTGTGTACTCCATCAGCGCCGAGATGTCGTGGGCCGCCACGCCGCGGATGAACACCTCACCCGTGCCCGTGCACGAGATCGCCAGGGTTCGGTTGTTCGCGTACGTGCCGGCGCCGACGATCGGCGAGTCGCCCACCCGGCCGACCAGCTTGTTCGTCAGACCACCGGTGGACGTGGCGGCCGCGACGTCGCGCGACCGGTCGACAGCCACGGCTCCCACCGTGCCGCCACCCTCGGACGGAGCGGCCGAAGGGTTCTTCGCGTCCAACAGGGCCTGCCAGCGTCGCTGCGTGAAGAAGTAGTCCTGCGTCGTGAACGGCACGCCGTTCTGCAGCGCGAACTGGTCGGCGCCCTCGCCGGCCATCAGCACGTGCGGAGACTTCTCCATCACCAGGCGCGCCAGCGAGATCGGGTTCTTCGTGTTGTGCACGCCCGCGACCGCGCCGGTCCGCAGGTCGGCACCGTTCATGATCGACGCGTCCAGTTCGTGTTCGGCGTCGGTGTTGAACACCGCGCCGCGGCCCGCGTTGAAGTTGGGGTCGTCCTCGAGCACGCGGACGGCGGCCTCCACCGCGTCCAGGCTCGGTCGACCCTGCGACAGCACCTCTCCCCCGGCCCGCAGCGCGGCGGTCAGCCCGTCGCGGTAGGCCTTCTCCTGTTCGAGCGAGATGCTGCCGCGCGGCAGCGATCCCGCGCCGCCGTGCACGGCCAGCACGACGTCACGGATGGCCGTGTCACCGGCGGGCGGCACGGCGGCGGCGGACGATCCGAACAACCCGAGTGCGGTGCCGGCGACCAGCGCCGTGGCCGCCAGCCGGATCCCACGAGACGGCAGGGACGACATGGGACGAACCTCCTCGAAAACGACGAAAGGTCATCTCCACCTTCGACCCCGGCACCGGAACGGCACAACCCACTACGCTTTGTCCATGTTGCTGCGCCAGCTGGAGTACCTGAGCGCGCTCGCGCGGGAGGGGCACTTCGGCCGGGCGGCGGAAGCGTGCCACGTCTCCCAGCCGGCACTCTCCGCCGCCATCCGCAAGCTCGAGGCCGAGCTCGACGTCCAGATCGTCCAACGTGGACAGCGGTTCGAGGGGTTCACCCCCGAGGGCAAGCAGGTGCTGCTGTGGGCGCACCGCATCCTGGCCGAGCAGGACGCGCTGCGCCACGAACTGGCGAGCATGCGCGGCGGGCTGTCCGGCGTGCTGCGGATCGGCGCCATCCCCACGGCACTCACGGTGGCGTCGCTGTTGACCTCGCCGCTGGTCGAGGACCACCCTCGGGTCCGGATCTCCATCGAGTCGCTGTCGTCGCGGGAGATCGTGCAGCGGCTGGCGCAGTTCGACCTCGACATCGGTCTCACCTACGTCGACGGCGAGCCGCTCGGCACGGTCCGGGTGGTGCCGCTCTACCGCGAGCGGTACCTGCTGCTCACGCCGTCCACCAGCAAGTTCGCCGACCGCGAGTCGGTCGGCTGGAGCGAGCTGGTCGACGAACCGCTGTGCTTACTGTCGGCCTCCATGCAGAACCGGCGGATCCTGGACCGCAACTTCGCGGAGGCGGGCGTGGCCGTGTCGCCGTCGGTCGAGGCCGACACGGTGTCGGCCATCTACGCCCACGTCGCGACCGGCAGGTGGTCGAGCGTCGTGGCGCACGCCTGGCTCTACCTGTTCGGGGTGCCCGACGGCCTGAAGATCGTGCCGCTCGCCCGACCCCGGCTGACCAACCAGGTGGGCCTCGTGCTGGCCGATCGTGACCCGGAACCCATGCTCGCGCGTGCCATGTTGGACGCGTCCCACCGGGTGGACATGCAGGCTGAGCTGGACCGACTGCTCGAGAAGTTCCTCTAACGGACTCGATAACTATTATTTATCGCGTCATAAGCCAGAATGTTTTGACCCTCAACCACTTCGCTCAGTAGCGTCTCGCTTGCTTGCGCTCGGGACGCGGCACCTCGGCCCGTCCGGTCCACTCAGGACACACGCAGGACAGCTCTACCGGACGGCACACGGAGGTGCGTCTTGGCACTGTCGTTCCTCGACCGTGAACACACGGTGGCGAAGCCGGGGTACAGCCGCTGGCTGATCCCGCCGGCCGCCCTGGCGATCCACCTGTGCATCGGGCAGGCCTACGCGACCAGCGTCTACAAGACCGCCCTCGTGCAGCATTTCGACACGAGCCTCACGGCCATCGGCATCATCTTCTCGATCGCCATCGTGATGCTCGGGGTGTCCGCCGCCGTCATGGGCACGTGGGTGGAGCGGGTCGGCCCGCGCGCCGCCATGTTCACGGCCGCGTGCTTCTGGGCGACGGGCTTCCTCATCGCCTCGCTCGGCATCGCGACGTCGCAGCTGTGGCTGGTCTACCTCGGCTACGGGATCTTCGGCGGCATCGGCCTGGGCATCGGCTACATCTCGCCGGTCTCGACGTTGATCAAGTGGTTCCCCGACCGTCCCGGCCTCGCCACCGGCATGGCCATCATGGGCTTCGGCGGCGGCGCGCTGGTCGCCTCCCCGCTGTCGCGGCAGCTGATGTCGCTGTACGACTCGGGTTACGACCCGACCGACTCGAAGTCCGTGGCCTCCGGCAGCTCGGTGGCCATGCTGTTCCTCACGCTCGGCATCGTCTACTTCATCGTGATGATGTTCGGTGTCTTCAACGTGAAGGTCCCCGCTCCCGACTGGCGGCCCGCGGGTTTCGACCCGGCGAAGCTCAAGGCGAAGCCGCTCGTCACCACCTCCCACGTCTCGGCCGCGAACGCGATCAAGACACCGCAGTTCTGGCTCCTGTGGACGGTCCTGTTCTGCAACGTCACGGCGGGCATCGGCATTCTCGAGCAGGCCAGCCCGATGATCCAGGACTTCTTCCGCGAGGGCGGCACGTCGGCCGTCGCGACCACGGCGGCCACCGCGTTCGTCGGGCTGCTGTCCATCTTCAACATGGCCGGCCGGTTCGCGTGGTCGTCCACATCGGACTTCCTCGGCCGCAAGCCGACGTACGTGATGTACCTCGGCGTCGGAATGGTCCTGTACTTCCTGCTGGCGGTGGCCGGGCACACCGCCACGGCCGTGTTCGTCCTGCTGGCCGGGGTCATCATCTCCTTCTACGGCGGCGGTTTCGCCACCGTCCCGGCGTACCTGCGCGACCTGTTCGGCACCTACCAGGTCGGCGCCATCCACGGCCGGCTGCTCACCGCGTGGTCGGCCGCAGGCATCGCGGGGCCGCTCATCGTCAACGGTTTCCTCGACGCGCAGGGCAAGCCGGGTGAGCTGGTGTACACCGACTACCGCCCGGCGCTGTTCACCATGATCGGTGTGCTGGCCGTCGGGTTCGTGGCGAACCTGCTGATCCGCCCGGTCGACTCGCGGTTCCACGAGGCCGACCACAGCGACGCGTTCGCCGAAGCCGAAGCCAAGTAGGAGGAACCATGACCCAGCCCGAATCGGCGCAGCAGAGCCAGTCGGCCAGGTTGGTCGTGTCCTGGTTGGTGGTCGGCATTCCGCTGGTCTACGCGCTGTACCAGACGATCAAGTCGATCCTGCCCCTGTTCGGCGGCTAGGGAGACAGCACCACACCCCGGTGGTCCGACTCGACGGCGTCCACATAGGCCTGGGCGACCTCGGCCACCGGGGTGCCGTCCACCGGCATTCCCAGCCGCGCCTGGGTTTCGGCCACCCAGCCGGGACTCACCACGTTGAGCCGAAGCGGCAACTCGGCCGCGGCGAACCGCACGAACGCGTCGAGACCGGCGTTCACCAGCGCACCGAACGCGCCACCCCGCAACGGCTGGTCGAACCGGCCGCTGGTGAGGGTGACCGAGCCGCCGTCACGCAGGTGCCGGGCCGCCACCCGGACCAGCTCCACCTGGCCGAGCAGCTTGGCGTCGAGCCCCGCCGGCACGGCCGCGTCCGGCGACGCGAGGGCCGTACTGGCGGCGCAACTCACCACGGCGTCCACGTCGGACAGCCCGGTGAACATCGCCTCGATGGACGCGGACGAAGCCAGGTCGACCCGCACGGCACCCGACCGCGACGCGGCGATCACCTCGTGTCCGCGTCCGGTGAGCGCGTCGGTCACGGCGCGACCGACGATGCCGGTCGCGCCGATCACGACGATCCTCATGGGACGGTCACGCCCTCGATCTTCACGTCGCCGAACGTGACGCCGCGGGTCATCGGGCGGGCCAGGAACTCGTGCGGGAAGCCGAGGTCGATCGCGCTCGCCTTCGCCAGCGTCGCGAGCTGGCTGTCGGTGAACCGCACGTCCAGCGCGCCCAGGTTGTCCTCCAGCTGCGCCAGCGTGCGGGCGCCGATGATCGGCGCGGTGACCGCCGGGTTCTGAAGCGTCCACGCGAGCGCCACCTGCGACGGCGTGACGCCCAGCTCGACCGCCACCTCCTTCACCACCTCCGCGATGGCGAGGCCGCGGGCGGTGAGCGAGCCGTTGGCCGCCGCCACGTCCTTGCGGGTCCCCTCGGCCGACGAGGTGCCCTGGTGGTTCAGGTCGGCGGCGCTGTACTTGCCCACCAGCACCCCGCTCGCCAGCGGGGACCACGGGATCACGCCGAGGCCCATCTCGGCGGCCATGGGGATGAGGTCACGTTCGACCGTGCGCTCGATGAGGCTGTACTCGATCTGCAGCGCCACGAGCGGGGACCAGCCACGCAGGTCGGCGATCGCCTGCATGCGGGAGACCTGCCAGGCCGGCACGTCGGAGATGCCGACGTAGAGCACCTTGCCGGCGCGGACCAGGTCGTCCATGGCCCGCAGCACCTCCTCGACGGGCGTCGTGCCGTCCCAGGCGTGCAGGTAGAGCAGGTCGAGGTAGTCGGTGTTCAGCCGGCGCAGGCTCGCCTCGACCGAGGCGACCATGCTCTTGCGGTGGTTGCCGCCCGAGTTCGGGTCGCCCGGGCGCCGCGTCAGCGTGTACTTGGTGGCGATGACCAGCTGTTCGCGCTTGTCGGCCGCGAACTCGCCGACCAGCTGTTCGGACGTGCCGTTGGTGTACTGGTTGGCCGTGTCGACGAAGTTGCCGCCCCGGTCGACGTAGGTGTCGAACATCCGGCGCGACTCGTCGCGGTCCGCACCCCAGCCCCAGTCGCTGCCGAACGTCATCGTGCCGAGCGACAGCGGCGACACGCGCAGGCCGGAGCGGCCGAGCAGCCGGTAGGTGTCGAGTGATCCCTGAGTCATGTCACCAGCCTGGGCCGGCGCCGCGCCGCGCATCAGGGAAGGTTCATCCTGGGACTGGCCGTCCCACTCTAAAATCGACACCGATGAGTGCGACGGTGGACGCGACCCAGGAACTGGCGGCCTTTCTGCGAGCCCGCCGGGAGCGGCTGGCTCCCGGCGACGTGGGCCTGCCCGACCGCGGCCGGGCGCGCCGCACGCCCGGCCTGCGCCGGGAGGAGGTCGCGGAGCTGGCGAGCGTCAGCGTCGACTACGTGATCCGGCTGGAACAGGGGCGCGGGCTGCGTCCGTCGGCCGATGTGCTCGCCGCTCTGGCGAACGCGCTGCGCCTGAGCGAGGACGAGCGTGACTACCTGTTCGACCTGGCCGGGCAGCGGCCGGCGAACCGCTCGACCAAGACCGAGCTGGCCGAACCGCTGGCGCGGCTGGTGCGCGACCTGTCGCCGCTGCCGGCCATGGTGATCAACCACCGCAACGACATCCTCGGGTGGAACGCCGAGATGGTCGGGTTGATGCTCGACTACGGCGCCGTGCCCGACGAGCAGCGCAACGGCGTGTGGCTGTGCCTGCTGCATCCGTGGATGCGCACGTTCTACCTCGACCGCGAGCAGGTGATCCGCGAGGGCATCGCCGACCTGCGTGCCGCGTGGGCGGCGCACCCGGACGACACGGTGCTGGCCGACATGGTCGCCACGCTCCTGGCGGAGAGCGAGGAGTTCGCCCGGCTGTGGGCACTGCGCGACGTGGCGCTGAACGGGCGCGGGTACAAGCGGCTGCTGCACCCGGACGTCGGCCCGCTCACCATCCAGTTCGAGGTGTTGGCCTCGCTGCAGGACCCGGACTGCCGGGTGGTGATCTACCGCGCGGCGGATCCCGAGTCGCAGGTGGCGCTCGACCGGCTCACAGGAGCGCGGTGACGCCGGCCCGCAACGCGACCTCGTCCACGGGTTGGCCGGTGACCAGGGCCTGGAGCAGGGCGCCGTCCACCAGGGCGGCGAGCGCGAACCCGCGGTCGGGGCCGGCGAAGCGGGCACAGATGCCGCGGAGGCCGTCGATCCACAGCTGGGCCACCGGCCGCAGCTCGGGCGTGCGCGCGGCCGCCAGGTAGACCTCGTACTCCAGCAGGGCCTGGTCGCGGTCGGCCACGTAGCGGCCGGCCAGGTCGGCGAAGGTGGCCGGCAGGTCCCGGCTGACCGTCAGCTCCTCGGCCCAGGCCTCCAGTCCCGCGCGGGCCGCCTCGGTCGCCTCGCGCAGCGCGGCGGTGACCAGGTCGTCGAGGGTCGGGAAGTAGTAGGTGGTCGATCCGAGCGGCACGCGGCTGTCCTGGTCGCGCGGAATTGTCGATGCGCGTGAGTAGAATTGACGAACACGGCGGATTGGCCCCGACCGAAGGAAAACATCACCTCGCTGATCGTGACCGCCAAGATAGCCGACGACTTGTTCGCGGGAACAACGGACACGATCTCCATCGGCTTCGGACTACCGCGCGGCGGGCGACGCGAACTGTTCAGTGGTCCTTCCCGAGGCGCCAAGGTCGACCTTCCGATCCACCTGGACAGCACGTTCGGAAAGTCGGCGATCAGCCTGGCCGACCTCACGGATGTCTCGCTCTATCAACATCCGCGGCCGCATCCGATCGCCAGCGATGACTGGAAGCTCGAGTCCCTTGTCCTCACCGCGAACGGAAAATACAAGAACTACGCGTTCCAGAACATCAACAAATGGCTCAAGAACCCGGCGAGCAGCTCGAATCCGGTGTGGGAAGCCCCGATCCCGTGGGGGTAGTGGCTGGAGCACGAGCAGCGACCGATCGACCTGAGCCTGAGCACGTACCCGGTCGGATGGATTCCTTACATCGCCGACCTGCGCGGCTGGCGCGAATACAACCCGGGCAACCTCGACGGAGTGGGCCAACTGCTCGGCGTCATCGACGGCAAGCTGATCGGCGATCTTCTGAAGACCCGGCAACGCGCCGAACTTGCGCCCAATCTTCCCCACAACAGCCACACCTGGGTGTTCACCCCGGGCGGCAGCATCATCTACAAATTGTGGGACCATGACGACCGACATGACTACGTTCGCCACAGCCAACTCGGCAGATGAGGATCGCCCACTCGAGGGACACCTGGAGAGTGTGGTCGCGATGGTCAACGACGCGTCCGGCCATTACAAACCCGACGGCCGGGCCTGCCTTCAGCACGTGCACAAGAAGCTCACCGAACTCGGCATTCCCACACAGGAGACGCAGTGGTTCTGGCGAGACAAATAATCTCTGCCCTCAGCCGGAAGCCTCCGCGAGAGCCGGCAGCAGCGTCCTCTCCGCGAACTCCAGGAACCCGTCCTGCGTGTCGCCGCCCACCTGGACCAGGGCCAGGTGCGTGAAACCCGCCTCCCAGTACGGTTTCGCCGCCGCCACGATCGCGTCCGCGTCCGGGCCGCACGGGATGGTGTCGGCCACGTCCTCCTCCGTCACGTACTGCGTGGCCGCCGCGAAGCCGGCCGGCCCCGGGAGTTCGGCGTTCACCTTCCAGCCGCCCACCGACCACCGGAACTGTTCGTGCGCACGACGCACGGCCGTCCCCCGGTCGGGGTCCCAGCTCACCGGCAGCTGACCGATCTTCGCGGTCGGCTCACCCGAACGGGCGGCGTCCCAGCCGGAGCACAGGTCCGGCGAAGGATCCACCGCCACCATCGCGTCCGAGAGCGGCGCGAACCGGGCCACCGACTGGTCGCCGGACACGGCCGTCGCGATCGGGACCCGCACCTGCGGCAGGTCCCACAGCTTGGCCGAGTCCACGCGGTAGTGCGTGCCCGAGAAGTTGACGTACCCGCCGTCGAACAGCGCGCCGATGATCTGAATCGCCTCGGACAACATGTCGTGCCGGACGTTCACCGGCGGCCAGGCCTGGCCCACCACGTGCTCGTTCAGGTTCTCCCCCGCACCCAGTCCGAGCGTGAACCTGTTCTGCGACAACAGTTGCAGGGTCGCGGCCTGCTGCGCCACCACCGCGGGGTGATAGCGCATGATCGGACAGGTCACGTAGGTCATGAGGTCGACCCGCTCGGTCACCTGGCTCACCGCGCCGAGCACGCTCCACGCGTGCGGCGCGTGGCCCTGCTCCTCGAGCCACGGGAAGTAGTGGTCGCTCATCACCTCGAAGTCGAAGCCCGCGCGCTCGGCCAGAGCCGCGTGGCGCACCAGTTCCCGAGGGCCGGCCTGCTCGGTCATGAGGGTGTAGCCGAAGCTGACCATCAGGCGTGCACGCCCTCCGCGATCTCCTCGACCGCCTTGACACAGAAGGCATCCAGGTCGCCGGGGTTGCGGCTGGACACGAGCCCGTTGTCCGTCACGACCTCCTTGTCGACCCACGTGGCGCCCGCGTTGCGCAGGTCGGTCCGCAGACTGGGCCACGACGTCATCGTCTTGCCCCGCACCACATCCGCCTCCGCCAGCACCCAGCCGCCGTGACAGATCACGGCGATCGGCTTGCCGGCGTCGGCGAAGCCCTTCACGAACTGGACGGCGCGGTCGTCCGCGCGGACGAAGTCACCGTTCGCCACCCCGCCCGGCAGGATGAGCGCGTCGTACGCACCGTGATCGGCGTCGGCGACCGTGGTGTCCACCCGCCTTCGGTCACCCTTGTCCAGATGATTGAACGCCTGGATCTCCCCTTCCTCAAGGGAAACCAGCTCGGGCCGGCCGCCCGCGTCGGTGACCGCCTGCCACGGACGATCCAACTCGACCTGCTCGACCTGGCGAGTCGAGGCCAGGAAGGCGACCCGCTTGCCGTCGATGGCTGGCATCGTTCACTCCTTCGTTCTCGGCGTACGAAACGCGACTTACCCCTTGGTCAGATCGTCCAAACTCGGTGCCACCCGGTCGGTCTCGGCGAGGCTCACGCCTTCGCTCGGCACGAGTCCGAAGTGGACCAGCTGACGGCGGGTGAGCACATCGGCCGTCCAGTCGAGGGCGACGCGCAGCCGGTTGGACGGCATTGCCATCAGGTGATAGCCGCGGGTGACGACCTTCGCCGGCCAGCCGGACAGCGGCACGTGCAGCGGATCGGCCACCGCCTTGGCACCCGCCAGGTCCACCACGAAGCCAAGGTCGCGGTGTTTGTAGTGCCGCCGCTCCCCGACGCCCAGGTCGGCCGCCACGTTGATGCCCGCGATCCGCCCCTGTCGCTGCGCGTGCTGCGCGGTCATCGGGGTGATCTTGCCGGGATTCACCAGATCGGGGACGGCGGCCACGTCGCCTGCGGCCAGCACGTCCGGGTGGCCGGGCACCGTGAGGAACTCGTCGACGTTCAGCCGGCCGTCGGTGGTGGGCAGCTCGAGCGGCTCGACCAGCGGGTCCGGCCGCACCCCGACACACCAGGCGACCGTCCGGGTGGGGATCTCCGTGTCGTCCGTCAGCCGCACACAGGTCTCGGTGACCTCGGCGACGCTCGTCTTCAGCCGCACCTCGATGCCGCGCTTGCGCAGGATCTTCAACGCGGGATCGGCCAGCCGCTCGGACAGGTTCGGCAACACCCGATCGGCCATGTCCACGAGGATCCAGCGGACGTCCTCCTCGCGCAGCCCGTGGCGGTGCTTGAGCGCCGCGCGGGTCAACAGGTGCCCCTGCGCCACCAGCTCGGTGCCCGTGTAGCCGGCGCCGACCACCACGAACGTGGCCCGCGCGCGGCGTTCGGCCGGGTCGTCGGCCTGCTCGGCCAGTTCCAGCTGCCGCAGGATGTGGTCACGCAGGTAGATGCTCTCGGCCACCGATTTGAAACCCTTGGCGTACTTCGCCACGCCCGGGATGGACAGCAGCCGGGTGACGCTGCCCGAGGTGATCACGAGCTTGTCCCACGACAGGTCGTTGCCGCGGCCCTCGACGTCGACCACCGTGCAGGTCTTCGCCGCGAGGTCGATGCCCTCGACGTTGCCGAGCACGGCCTGCGTGCGTGGCAGCTTGCTGCGCAGCGGCACCGCCACCCGCCGCGGATCGAGCGTGCCGCCGGCCACTTCGGGCAGCAGCGGCACGTAGAGCATGTAGTCCGTGGGGTTCACGGCCACCAGATCGGCCGCGCCGGGCTTCAGCCGGCGTTCCAGCGTCCGGAGGCAGTGGTATCCGGCGAAGCCCGTTCCGACCACGACCACGCGAGGGCGTTCACCTGCGGAAACTCGGTCTGCCATCAGCTGTCGCTCCTTCGCCGGGGTTGTCGTAGCGGGGCATACCCCCGTTCGTCGAGGGCCGAACCTGGGTGCTCTTTTGAAATTCTTGGGCCAACTTCTGTCCAACGTGGTCAAAAGTCTCTACTGTGCGAGACGGCTCAATTGCCCTCCGCGCATGGAGATCCACGACCGCGAGGGCGTCGTGGAACTCCGGCCCCGGACTGAACGGAGAGTCGGTCGTGGGCATGCACCCGGGCGCGGTGCTCGTAGCGCTCGCTATCGTGGCGGTCGTGCCCGGGTGCTCGGAGACGTCTCCATCCACGCTCAGCCTGTTCGACGGCCGGACGCTCACCGGCTGGTCCCAGGCCGGACCGGGTGGTTTCGACGTGGTCGACGGCACCGCGCGGACCCGCGACGGCATGGGGCTGCTGTGGTATTCGGAGCGGGAGTTCGCGGACTTCGAGCTGCGGCTGGAGTGGCGCGTGGGCGCGGCGACCGACAACTCCGGGGTGTTCCTGCGGTTCCCCGATCCCGGCGACGACCCGTGGGTGGCGGTCAACCAGGGCTACGAGGTCCAGATCAACGACAACCCGGACGGCGACCCGCAGAAGACGTCGGCCATCTACAACTTCGCCGAGCCGCTCGCGGCGGCGTCCCGCCCGGTCGGTGAGTGGAACGACTTCCGGATCCGTGTCGTCGGGCAGCGCTACGAGGTGTGGCTCAACGGCACGCTGGTGAACGACTTCGAGAGCACGGATCCGGCGCGTGGCCCACGCGGCTACGTGGGCCTGCAGAACCACGACGCCGGGACCAGGACCCGGTTCCGCGCGATCACGGTCACCGAGCTGTGACCGTCGCCCGGTCGCTGCCGCTGTTCGCGCTCGCCGCGCTGGCGGAGATCGGCGGCGCGTGGCTCGTGTGGCAGGGCTGGCGCGAGGAGCGCGGACTGTGGTGGATCGCGGCCGGGGTGTTGGCGCTCGGCGCGTACGGGTTCGTGGCCACCTTCCAGCCGGAACCCCACTTCGGGCGGGTCCTGGCCGCGTACGGCGGGGTGTTCGTGGCGGGGTCCCTGGCCTGGGGAATCGTGGTCGACAAGTTCCAGCCGGACCGGTGGGACTACGCGGGCGCGGGGCTGTGTCTGTTGGGTGTCGCGGTCATCATGTACGCGCCACGCGCTTAGCTCACCTGTTCGAATCGGCGTGTATCCTGTCGGCATGCAAGCCTCACTGCTCGACGATCTCGACGACCTCGGCCTTCGTCCGCTGGGGCCGATCCGCCGCACGGAGTTGAGCCACGGCGCCTGGGTGGATGTCCGTCCGGGCTGGCTCACGGGCGCGGGTTCGCTGTTCGAGAAGCTGGTCCGCGAGGTCCCGTGGCAGGCCGAGCGCCGGCAGATGTACGACCGAGTGGTGGACGTGCCGCGGTTGCTGTCGTTCTACGACGAGTCGGCGAAGCTGCCCGATCCGGTGCTCTACCAGGCCCGGATGGCGTTATCGAGGCACTACGCCGACGAACTGGGCGAGCCCTTCCGCACCGCCGGCCTGTGCTACTACCGCGACGGCCGCGACAGCGTGGCCTGGCACGGCGACACCATCGGCCGGGGCGGCACCGAGGACACCATGGTGGCGATCGTCTCGGTAGGCGCGCCGCGGGCACTGCTCCTACGCCCGCGCGGGGGCGGCGGCAAGACGCTGCGCTACGCGCTGGGCCTGGGCGACCTCATCGTGATGGGCGGCTCCTGCCAACGCACCTGGGAGCACGCGGTCCCGAAGACGACCAAGCCCATCGGCCCGCGTATCAGCATCCAGTTCCGTCCCCGCGGGGTGCGCTAGCCGCGCCGTCCTGGTTGGCCTCCGGACAGATGTGGGTCGTTCGGACGACAGTGCCTCGGCCAGATGGTGGGTATAAATCCACCGGGTCGAGTCACGAGGAGTCTGAGGGATGGGGCCATGGGGTACACGACCGATGCGAACTACCTGATCCAGGGCGGGAAGGACCTCGCCGAGGCGAACGTCGAGGCATCGGGGATCACGGGTCGGTTCAACGCCGGATCCCACCTGCCCTGGCACGATTGGGGACCGCTTTACCAGGAACTCGGCACCGCCTACACCGAGGGCCGTGACGCGATGCTCGAATGCATGGACGAGACCGTCGCGATGCTCGCCGCGTACTCGGTGGCGCTCCAGAACACCGGTGCGGAATACCTCGCGCAGGAGGAACGCGCCGAGCGGCTGATCGAGGGGACCCGATGACCACCCTCGCCGAACGCGTGCCTCCGGAGTTCTGGCCGACCATCGACAGGATCGACCAGCTGACCGCCGAGTGGGGGTTCCCCACCAACCTGCGGAGCATGCTGGACAAGATCGCGGTCATGGACCCGGATGCCATTCGCGCGGTCATCCCGGCCTGGGGCGCCGGTGGCGCCGACGGCCTGCCGGACCAGATGAACAAGGACGTCCTGCGCGACAAGATCACCGAGGTCACCGCCAAGATCTCCGACCGGTGGGACGGCCCGGCGTGGGAGGCCTTCGACGGAGACATGGCCCACGTGAAGGGTCTCCTTCCGATCCTCGGTCAGCCCGCCCGCATGGCCGGCGACGCCCTCAGCGAGTTCCTGGACAAGCTCGAACTCAACTGGCAGGAAGTCACCTCGATCGTCCTCGAGTGGGTCGGTGTGGTCCTCGCTGTGATCGGCTTGGCGGCGGCCATCGGCACAGGTGCCGCGGGCCTCATCCTGGCGGCGGCAGGGCTGATCATCGGTGTCATCGGCGTCATCATCAACGACAACCAGCGGACCACGGAACGCATGAACGCCTACCGCGACGCGACGCTGCGCTTCCGCGACCAGGTGGCCCAACTCGGGCCCGCCGACCGCGGCGGCCCGTACCCCACGCCGCGAAGCTCGGACTGGGACCAGATCAACACCGATCCGAACAGCTGAGAAACGGGGAACCCATGAGTCAGTCCGACACCACCAGCGAGATGGCCACCGAGGTCTCCGCGCGGCTCGGCGACGCGGCCGGGCGCGCCGGGATGAGTCCGATGGAGTTCCTGCGCGACGGGATGTCCGGCACCTCGACCGACGGGTCGGTCCGGGTCTGGGTCGACGGGCTCGGCCGCGTGCAGCGTGTCCGCATCGCCCCGGGCACGGTGGCCGAAGGCGACGAGGAGCGGCTCTCGGTGGCCCTCACCGAGGCCGCCAGGGCGGCCGCGGGTGCCATCGCGGATCTGCTGACTCCCGAGGCGGTACGCCAACGGCTGCGGGAGCTGCCGGAACCGCAGTCGTTCGCCGCGCACCGCGCTCCTCAGCAGCGGCGGACCGCTCGCCCCGACGAGCACGACCACGAGCACGACCACGATGACGACGAGGCAGTACTGGTCATCACCGAGCGCGGCTAGCTCGACGACAGGACCCGCTTCAGCTGCGCACCAGTCGGGCGATGGCCTCGCTGGCCTCGCGGATCTTCTCGTCCGCGTCCTTGCCGCCGTCGGTCAGGGCCTGGGCCACGCAGTGGCGGAGGTGTTCGTCCATCAGGCCGAGCGACACCGCCTGCAGGGCCTTGGTGGCCGCCGAGATCTGGGTGAGCACGTCGATGCAGTAGTCGTCGTTCTCCACCATCCGCTGCAGGCCGCGCACCTGCCCCTCGATGCGGCGAAGACGCTTGAGGTAGCCGTCCTTGTCGTTCGTGTAGCCCCGCATCCCAGTGCCCTTTCGCCAGGTTCCGCCCCGCCGACCGCCCAGTATACCCGTAGGGGGTAGTGCGCCGCGGGAACCGGTACCGTGACGGGGTGTTTACCACACGCCCGGAACTGGCTGGCACGTTCGGCATGGTGGCGTCCACCCACTGGCTCGCCTCGGCCGCCGGCATGGCCACGCTCGAGCGCGGCGGCAACGCGTTCGACGCGGCCGTCGCCGCCGGCTTCACGCTCCAGGTGGTCGAGCCGCACATGAACGGCCCGGGTGGCGAGGTGCCGCTGATCTTCGCGACGGCCGATGACCAGACGCCCACCGTCCTCTGTGGACAGGGGGTGGCTCCCGCACAGGCGACCATCGAGCACTTCCGCGACCTCGGCCTGCCGCTGGTCCCCGGCACGGGACTGCTGGCGGCCACGGTCCCCGGCGCGGTGGGCGCGTGGCTGACGCTGCTGCGCGACCACGGCACCATGCCGCTGCGCGACGTGCTGGACTTCGCCATCGGTTACGCCGAGCAGGGCTATCCGATGGCCGAAGGGGCGGCCGCGACCATCGAGACGGTCGAGGAACTGTTCACCCGGCACTGGCCCACGTCCGCCCGCCTCTGGCTGCCGCTCCCCCGCGCCGGCCACCTGTTCCGCAACCCGGCGCTGGCGAACACCTACCGCCGCCTGGTCGACGAGTCCGAGACCGCCCCCGGCGACCGCGAGGCCAAGCTCGACGCGGCCATCGTCGCCTGGTACCACGGCTTCGTGGCCGAGGAGATCGACCGGTTCTGCCGCGAGGCGGCGTTCGACGACTCGGGCGAGCCGCACGCCGGCCTGCTCACCGGCGCGGACCTCGCGGACTGGTCGCCGACCTACGAGCCCACCGCCACGCTCGACGCGTACGGCTGGCAGGTCCACAAGGTCGGCGCGTGGAGCCAGGGGCCGGTGCTGCTCCAGCAGCTCGCCGCGCTCCAGGCCATGGGCGACCTCCCCACGGACCAGGCCGAGCTGATCCACCGCGTGACCGAGCTGGCCAAACTGTCGTTCGCCGACCGCGACGCGAACTACGGCGACGACCCGAACGTGCCGCTGGCCGAGCTGCTGTCGGCCGAGTACGCGGCCGCCCGGGCCGCGCTGGTCACCGACCGGGCGGGCGCGCCGCTGTCGCCGGGACTCGGCCGGCTGCCGGCGTTCATCCTCGACGGCGGGATCGTCCCGGCGAGCGAGGGTTTCGGCATCGGCGAGCCCACGCTGTCCCCGCTGGGCACCACCCGCGGCGACACCTGTCACCTCGACGTGGTCGACCGGTTCGGCAACGTCGTGTCGGCCACGCCGTCGGGTGGCTGGCTGCAGAGTTCGCCGACCATCGAGTCGCTCGGCTTCTGCCTGGGCACCCGCGCGCAGATGTTCTGGCTGGAGGAGGGCCTGCCGAACTCGCTCGCGCCGGGCAAGCGGCCCCGCACCACGCTCAGCCCGTCCATGGCCGTGCGCGACGGGCAGGTGCTGTCGTTCGGCACCCCGGGCGGCGACCAGCAGGACCAGTGGCAGCTGGGCTTCTTCCTCAACCACGCGGCCCACGGGATGAACCTCCAGGAGGCGATCGACGCTCCGGCGTGGCACACCACGGCGTTCCCGTCGTCGTTCTACCCGAGGACCACCGGCACGGAGCTGGTGATCGAGGACCGGGCGCCGGCCGACGTCCTCAATGACCTGAGGGCCCGGGGCCACGACGTCACGGTCGCCGAACCGTGGTCGCTCGGCCGCCTGTCGGCCGTGTCGATCGACACCACCACGGGCGTGCTCCGCGCGGCCGCCAACCCCAGGGGGCAGCAGGGCTACGCGGCGGGCCGGTAACTCACCACAGGTCCGACAGCAGGCGCAGGCCCGGCTCGATGCTCGCCAGGCGCACCGAGCCGTAGCCCAGCACCAGACCAGGCGAAGGCCGGTCGAGGCAGTACTCGCCCAGGCTCTCCACCGCCACGCCCGCCGCGACCGCCCGGGTGACCAGGTCCGCCACGGGGTACGTCGGGTCCACCGGTCGGACGGTCAGGTGCAGGCCCGCGGTCGCCGGCAGGACCACGAGCCGGGAGGCGAAGTCGCGCGCCAGGGTCGACAGGATCAGGTTCCGCCGCGCCGCGTAGGCCCGAGCGGACCGTCGCACGTGGCGGGTGAACAACCCGTCGGCCAGGAAGCGGGCCAGCGCGCCCTGGGTGGTCAGGTCGCCGTGGCGGTCGGTCAGCAGCTTCGCCGCCCGCAACGACGTGCGCAGCGACCGAGGCGCCACCAGGAAACCCAGGCGCAGCACGGGAAGCATGGTCTTCGAGAACGTGCCCACGTACAGCACCCGGTCGCCGCGGTCCAAGGCGTGCAACGGTTCCAGGGGGCGGTCGGCGAAGCGGAACTCGGTGTCGTAGTCGTCCTCGATCACCATCGCGTCGCGGCGGTGCGCCCAGTCGAGCAGCGCGGCCCGCCGGTCCAGCGACATGGGCATGCCGAGCGGGAACTGGTGCGACGGCGTCGTGTACACCAGCCGCGCGGCCGCCGGAATGGCCGACACCACCACCCCTTCGTCGTCCACCGGCACACCCACCACCGAGGCACCCAGCGACGCGAACAGCTCCCGCGCCGGCGGATATCCGGGCTCCTCGACCGCCACCACGTCGCCCGGCGCCACCAGCACCCGACCGATCAGGTCGAGCGCCTGCTGCGCTCCCTGCGTGACGATCAGATCGGCGGGATCGGCCCGCACCGACCGCGACAGCCCGATCTGCCGCGCGATCTCCACCCGCAGCCCGGCGTGCCCGGCCGGTTCGCCGTAGCAGGTCGACGACGGCGGCAACTCGCGCAGCTCCCGCATGAGCACGCGGCGCCACACGTCCATGGGGAACTCGTGCATGTCGGGGATACCGACGCGGAAGTCGTACTCCGGCGTGCCCGTCATCTCCGAGGGAGCCCGCACCCCCTGCCAAACAGGGCGGGCGGCGGCCGGTGCCGACGACACGAGCCCGGGCGGGGTGGCGCACACGAACGTCCCCGCCCCCACCCGACCGACGAGGAAGCCCTCGGCCGTCAGCCGTTCGTAGGCCAGCGCGACCGTGTTGCGCGAGACGGCGAGCTGTTTGGCCAGCTCACGGGTGGGTGGCAGCCGCTCACCGGCCCGGAGCCGGCCGTCGATGACCGCCTCCTGCAGCTGCCGGTAGATCCGCGCGCCCAGGTCGCCCGGGCCGGCCAGGCTCACGTGGAGGTCCACCCGCCGACCCTAACATTGGCCCAGTCGAATTGGTTCGAATTGGCATTGGTACGAGTCCAATCCGCTCCTTAGATTTGCCCCATGAGAATTCCTGCCGGAGCGCCCCGGGTGCTGGCGATCGCACAGCTCACCGACTCCATCGGCCTCGGCGGCTACCTGGTCTGCTCGGCGCTGTACTTCACGCGCATCGTCGACCTGTCGGCCACGCAGGTCGGGTTCGGTCTCACGGTCGGGTGGGCCGTCGGATTCCTGGCGGGCGTCCCGCTCGGCCACCTGGCCGACCGCCGGGGCCCGCGCGGCGTGGCCATGCTGCTGGCGCTGGCCACGGCGAGCGCGCTCGTCCTGTTCCTGTTCGTCCGGTCGTTCGTGCCGTTCGTGCTGGTGGCGAGCCTGTACGGGGCCAGCCAGTGTGGACTGACGGCCGCGCGGCAGGCGCTGCTCGCCGGGCTCGTGGAGGCGGCCGAGCGCACGAAGGTCCGCGCCGTCCTGGCGGCGGCCATCAACGGCGGCATCGCCGTCGGCGCGGCGCTCGGCGGGCTCGCGTTGCAGGTGGACACCGAAGCCGGCTACCTGGCGGTGTTCGCGCTGGACGCCGTGAGCTTCGTGGTCTCGGCACTCGTCCTGCTGCGCCTGCCGGTCGTGGCACCGACGCCGCGCGGCCCGAAGGGACAGCCGGCGCTGGCCGTGCTGCGCGACCGGCCGTACGCGGTGGTCTCGGTGCTGAACATGGTGCTGCAGCTGCACATCCCGATGATCACGCTCGCCATTCCACTGTGGATCGTGTCTCGGACGGACGCTCCCGGGTGGACGGTGTCGGCGCTGCTCGTGCTGAACACCCTGTCGATCGTGCTGTTCCAGGTGCGCGTCGCGCGCCGGGTGACCTCTCTGGACAGTGCCACCCGGTCGGTGCGGGCGGCCGGCGCGATCCTGCTGGCGGCCTGCCTGGTGTTCGCGGCGTCCGAACTCGGCGACTCGGCGCTGCTCGCGGTGACCATCCTGCTCGCCGCGGCGGCCCTGCAGTCGCTGGCCGAGATGATGCAGGCGGGCGGTGCCTGGGAAATCAGCTTCGGTCTCGCCCCCGAGGGCCGCCACGGCCAGTACCAGGGCTTCTTCACCTCCGGGTTCACCGTGGCGCGGATGCTCGGCCCACTGCTCCTCACCACCGTGATCCTCGGCTGGGGCACCATCGGCTGGGTCCTGCTCGGCACCGTGTTCCTGCTCGCCGGCCTGGCCATGGGACCGGCCGTGCGTTGGGCGGAGCGCGATCGGGTGATCACGAACACCCCCGAAACGGTGGTCGTGCCCACACCCGCCACGTAGCAGAACTCTTTTGCGTAACGAAACACGGTAGTGGCATCAAACGAATCACATAGCGCAACAACGCCGCTCGCGGTCGTTGACCCACGGTTTAGGCTCCCGCTCAACCTGTACGGACGAGCCGAACTGAGTCGGAGGGAGGCGTCGCGCCGGGGTTACGACGGCGCGTGCTTATGGATACGCAGGACGAAAAGCCGGACCACAACGTCGTGGCGGCTGACGACGAGGCCAACACCCCGGAGGACACGGGGCCTGGCTCGGTATCACACGAAACCCTTGAGGTATCCGGAGAATCGGTCGTCGGGAAGGCGGACCGCCCGGCCGTGACCGACAAGGTCGTGTTCGGAGTGTCCGCGCTTCTCACGCTGGGCTTCCTGGCATGGGGCGTCATCGGGACGGACTCGCTCACCAGCACCGCGAGCAAGGTGTTGAACGAGGGCATCCTTCCCTACGGCGGCTGGGCTTTCGTGCTTGTCGCGAGTGGATTCGTGGTGTTCGCGATAGGACTCGCGATCAGCCGCTACGGCCGGATCCCGCTCGGCGCGGACAAGGAGAAACCGGAGTTCAGAACGGTTTCCTGGATCGCCATGATGTTCAGCGCCGGCATGGGCATCGGTCTGATGTTCTTCGGCGTGGTCGAACCGGTGAGCCACCTGATGAGCCCGCCGCCGGGCAGTGACCTGCCGGCGTCGGACGAGGCCGTGCACACGGCCATGGCGACCACCCTGTTCCACTGGACCATCCACCCGTGGGCCATCTACGCGGTGGTGGGCCTGGCGATCGCCTACAGCACCTTCCGCCGCGGCCGCAGCCAGCTGTTCAGCTCGGTGTTCGCGCCGCTGCTGGGCACGCGGCGCAGCGAGGGCCCGATCGGCAAGGCCATCGACATCATGGCGATCTTCGCCACGCTGTTCGGTTCGGCCGCCTCACTCGGTCTCGGCGCGCTGCAGGTCGGTGCCGGCATGCAGTACGTGGGCTGGATCGGTGAGGCCGGCCAGTTCCTGATGGTGTGCGTGATCGCGATCCTCACGATCGCGTTCGTCGCGTCGGCCGTGTCCGGGGTGGCCAAGGGCATCCAGTACCTGTCGAACATCAACATGGTGCTCGCGGGCATTCTCGCGTTCTTCGTGTTCGTGGTCGGCCCGACCGTGCTGATCCTCAACCTGGTGCCCGGCGCGATCGGCGACTACGTCCGCGAGTTCGCGGAGATGTCCGGCCGCACCGGCGCGACCGGCGGCGACGAGATGCAGGCGTGGCTCGGTGGTTGGACGATCTTCTACTGGGCCTGGTGGATCTCGTGGACGCCGTTCGTCGGCATGTTCATCGCCCGGATCAGCCGCGGCCGGTCCATCCGGCAGTTCGTGGCCGGCGTGATCCTCGTGCCGAGCGTGGTGAGCCTGTTCTGGTTCGCCATCTTCGGTGGGGCGGCCATCTCGCAACAGCGGGACGCACTGGCCGCGCAGAACATCAGTCCGACGGAGCTGGCCGAACGAACGGCCGACGGCACACTGGCCGACGTGTTCAACCCGAGCACCTGGGTGTACGACCCGAGGGACGGCGCCTCGTCCGAGGCCATGACGTTCGCGTTCCTCGAACACCTGCCGTTGTCCGGGCTCGCCGCGGTTATCGTGATCATCCTGGTGGCCATCTTCTTCGTGTCCGGTGCGGACGCGGCGTCGGTGGTCATGGGCACGCTCTCCCAGAGCGGGTCGATCCACCCGAAGAAGGGTGGCGTCATCTTCTGGGGCGTGCTCACGGGTGCGGTCGCGATCGTGATGCTGCTCGCCGGAGGCGGCGGCGACGGGTTGACCGGCCTACGAAATATCACGATCATCGTCGCGGCGCCGTTCGCCCTGGTGATGATCGGGTTGTGTGTGTCGCTCTGGAAGGACCTGCGGAGCGATCCGCTGGTGCTCAAGGAGGACGAGATGCTCAAGGCGCTGCGCGACAGCCATGACGAAGCGGTGGCAGGTCGCCGCAAGATCCGGCTCGGCCGCAGGTAGATGACTCGTCGAAGGTGGCTTCCCGCGGGTGGGAGGCCACCTTCGACGTTTCTGGAAAAAAGTTCGGGCGCCGTGTCGATCCCCGGCGTGCGCCGTTCGACCTGGGGATGAGAGGGTCCGAAAGGGACCTGACGAGCCAGGGAGAACGATCATGAAGTACATGCTGATCATGCGCGCCGAGAACGACGACTGGGGCACGGACGAGTCCGGGGAGTTCGACTTCAACGCCATCATCGAAACCGTGGGCAAGTACAACCAGGAGCTGATCAACGCCGGTGTGCTGATCGCCGCCGAAGGCCTCGACGTCGCCTCCGAAGGGGTGGTGGTCGACCACTCCGCCGAGGTGCCCGTGGTCACCGACGGCCCCTACGGCGAGACGAAGGAACTGTTCGGCGGGTACTACATCCTCAACGTGGCGTCCAAGGAGGAGGCCGTGGAGTGGGCGAAGCGGATGCCCTTCACCGGCCCCGGGATCAAGACCGAGATCCGCCGCGTCACCACGATCGACGAGCTGCCCCAGGACAACGAGTGGATCAAGAGGGAGCGGGCGTGGCGCGAGTCGACGGGTCAGCTCTGAGGCATGGCTGACCCCACCGGCCGCGAGGCCGTGGCCGCCGTGTGGCGGATCGAGTCGGCGCGGATCGTCGGTGCGCTCGCGCGGTACACCGGCGATTTCGCGCTGGCCGAGGACCTCGCCCAGGAGGCGTTGGCCGAGGCGCTCGTGACCTGGCCCCGCGACGGCATGCCTCGCAGTCCGGCCGGCTGGCTGCTCACGGTCGGGCGGCGGCGCGCGATCGACACGTACCGCCGCCGTTCCGCCCTCGACGAGCGCTACACCGCTCTGGCCCACGAGCTGGGCGAGGGCGGTATCCACTCGGGTGCCGCCCGCACGGCGGAGGACGTGGAGTGGGACCCGGACCAGATCGACGACGACGTGCTCGCGTTGATGTTCACCTCGTGTCACCCGGTCCTGTCGCGGGAGGCGCGGGTGGCGCTCACCCTTCGAGTGGTCGGCGGTCTGACGAGCGACGAGATCGCCAAGGCGTTCCTCGTGCCGGCGGCCACCGTGCAGGCCCGGATCACGCGGGCGAAGAAGACCCTGGGCGCGGCGCGGGTGCCGTTCGCCGTGCCGCCGCCCGAGGAGCGGGCGCCGCGGCTGGGTTCGGTGCTCAGCGTCGTCTACCTGATCTTCACGGAGGGCTCGTCGGCCAGTTCGGGCGGCGACCTCATCCGGTTCGACCTGGCGGGTGAGGCGCAGCGCCTGGCGCGGGTGTTGAGCCGGCTGATGCCGAACGAACCCGAGGTCCACGGGCTGTTGGCGTTGCTCGAGCTCACGGCTGCGCGGTTCCCGGCCCGCACCGGGCCGGACGGCGAACCGGTGCTGCTCGAGGACCAGGACCGGCGCCGCTGGGACCGTTCGGCCATCCGGCGGGGGCGGGCGGCGCTGGAGCGGGCGGACCGGGTCGGCCGGGGCTTCGGCGCCTACGGTCTGCAGGCGGCGATCGCCGAGTGCCACGCGGTCGCGGCGTCGGTCGAGGAGACCAACTGGGAGCGGGTGGTGCTGCTCTACGAGGCGCTCGGCCAGCTGGCACCGTCACCGGTGGTGGACCTGAACCGGGCGGTGGCGGTGTCCATGGCGCAGGGGCCGGCGGCCGCGTTGCCGATCGTGGACGAGCTGGTGGCCGCGGGCGCGCTGGCGAACTCGCACCTGCTGCCGAGCGTTCGCGGTGAGTTACTGATCCGCCTCGGCCGGCCGGACGAGGCCCGCACCGAACTGGAGCGGGCCGTCGACCTGTGCGGCAACGAGCGGGAACGGGCGCTGCTAGAGCGCAAGATCGCGGCGCTTTGAGGGCGCGCGAACAGGGTCGGTGGATGCCCGTCGTGATCGAGGTGGTTCCTGGCGGTGCGGGCGCCGCCAGCCCTGTTCGCGCGTCCGCTAGGGAATGATGCGGCGGATCACGGCGATCGGCTCGATGCGGTCGATCTTCGAGATCTTCACGACGTCGCCGAAGCTCGGCGCGTGCACCGCGTAGGTGGAGTCGATGGCGATGACCACGTGGTGTACCGGGTTGCCGTAGAACACGAGGTCGCCGGGCCGGACGTTGGCCCGGTCGACCCGGATGCCGACGGTGGCCTGCTGGCGGGACACGCGCGGCATGTTCACGCCGGCCGCGCGGAACGCCGTCTGGACGAGACCGGAGCAGTCGTAGGTGTCGGGACCGGTGGCGCCCCAGATGTACGCCTTGCCCCGCTGGGCGAGTGCGAACTCGAGCATGGCGCCGATGTCGCCGGCCGGGATGGCCACGTCGCCCGAGTAGTCCTCGATGCCCGTGAGCAATTCGCGCTGCTCGGGGGTGAGGTTCTCCAGCGCCTCGCTCACCTGGGCGATCTGCCCCTGGAGTTCACCCTGGCGACGTTCGACGTCGGCGGCGCTCGTGGCTGCCGTGGCCTCGGCCGTCTCGGCAGCGGTCTTCGCCTCGAGTGCCAGGGCCTCGGCGGCCTCCGCCTCGGCGAGCGCGGCGTCGCCCTGGGGCGGGCTGCCGGTCAGGTGTGCGGCGAGGCTCGCGGCCTCGAGCTTGCCGAGCAGTTCCTCGGGGCTGGTGCTCGACGTGAACGCGGCCAACGCGTTGAGGTCGCGCCGCGACGAGAGCGCGGCGGCCACCAGGTCGAGGTTCTGGGCGGCGTACACGCGGGAGCGGGCGGCGTTCGCCACCTCCTGCGCCTCTTCCGCCTCGGCCACGGCGGTGGCTGACGCGGTCTGCTGGGCCTTCAGCTGCTCCTGGACGAGGAGGAGTTCCTCGTTGACGACCTCGGCGGCCTTGCTGAGGTCGTAGTAGTGCGCGAGCAGGCCGGCGACCGTGGTCGGCTGGGCCGACACGGACACGGGCGCCAGCAGCGTGGCGGTCAAGGCCACGACGCCGGCGAGCGAGGCGAGCGGTCCGCGCACCAGTGGTACTCCTTGTTCAGCTGAATCGACGCTACCCCGGCCATTGTTCAGCAAAGATCGCTCCGGTGGCGGGAATATCACCAACCGGGCACGAACGTCTGCACGATCGGACGGTAGGGCACGGCGGATAACGCGGCGGTTAGGGTTCCGGTCGTGAGCAACTTGACCGCCGTGAGCGATCTGCACGTCTCCTATGCGGAGAACCGCGACGTCGTCGAGAGCCTGGCACCGACCTCGGCCGACGACTGGCTGCTGGTGGCCGGTGACGTGGGCGAACGCATCGCCGACGTGGAGTGGACGCTGCGAACGCTGCGTGAGAAGTTCGGCACGGTCGTGTGGGCGCCGGGCAACCACGAGCTGTGGACCACGCCCGACGATTCGACCGGGCCGCGCGGGGTGGCGCGGTACGAGGCGCTGGTGGACATGTGCCGGCGGCTCGGGGTGATCACCCCGGAGGACCCGTATCCCGTGTGGAACGGCCCGTCCGGACCGGTGACCGTGGCGCCGCTGTTCCTGCTCTACGACTACACGTTCCGCCCGGCGGGCTGCGCCACGAAGGAGGAGGGCCTGGCCTACGCGCACTCCACGGGCGTGGTGTGCACCGACGAGTTCATGCTGCACCCCGACCCGTACCCGACCCGCGACGACTGGTGCCGGGCCCGGGTCGCCTCGACGGAGCGCCGGCTCGCGGAGTGCGACCCCTCGGTGCCGCTGGTGCTGGTGAACCACTACCCGACGGTCCGCACGCCCATGGACGTGCTGCGGTACCCGGAGTTCGCGCAGTGGTGCGGCACGGAGCTGACGGCCGACTGGCACAAGCGGTTCAACGTGGCGGTCATGGTCTACGGCCACCTGCACATCCCCCGCAGCACGGTCTACGACGGCGTCCCCTTCGAGGAGGTCTCCCTGGGCTACCCCCGCGAGTGGAAACCCCGCGCGAAGCCCCCGGCCCTCCCCCGCGTGATCCTCCCCCGCCCACGATGACCACACCCGTCGCGCATGATGACCAGTCCCGTCGCGCACGATGACCACTCCCCGGCAAGGGAACCCGCCGGACTGGTCATCACGCGCTCCCGGAACGGTCATCATGCGCGACCGGAATGGTCATCATGGGCGTTCGAAGATGGCGGCCATGCCTTGGCCGCCGCCTACGCACATCGTGACCATGCCGCGCCTCGCCTGGCGGCGGTCCAGTTCGTGGAGCAGGGTGGCCAGTTGGCGGGCGCCGGTGGCGGCGATCGGGTGGCCCAGTGAGATGCCGGAGCCGTTCGGGTTGAGGCGGTCCTGGTCCTCGAAGCCCCAGCCCCGCAGGACGCCCAGCACCTGGGCGGCGAACGCCTCGTTCAGCTCGATCACGTCCAGGTCGTCGAACGTGAGACCCGTGCGGGCGAACAGCTTCGCGGCCGCCGGGACCGGGCCCAGGCCCATGGTCGCCGGGTCGCAGCCTGCGGCCGACCACCCCACCAGGAAGCCCAGCGGGGTCAGGCCGAGCGACTCCAGCTTGTCCTCGGCCACCACCAGGCACGCGGCGGCCGCGTCGTTCTGCTGGCTCGCGTTGCCGGCAGTGACCGTGCCGCCCGGCATGATGGTCCGGAGCTTCGACAGAGTGGAAACAGAAGAATCCGGCCGCACGCCCTCGTCGCGCGAGAACAGCACCGGGTCGCCGCGCCGCTGGGGCACCTCGACCGGCACCACCTCGGCCGCGAACTTCCCCGCCTCCCACGCGGCCGCCGCGCGCTGGTGGCTGCGAGCCGAGTACGCGTCGGCCTCCTCGCGGGTGATCCCGCACCGCGTGGCCACATTCTCGGCCGTCTCGACCATCCCGGAGATCTTGCCGAACCGCCATTCTGGCTGGGACCGCTCGCGGCCGCGGTCGAGCCGGTCGTACAGCTGCGTGCCGCCCGAACGGCTCCCCCACCGCACACCGGTCGTGTAGTGCTCGGCGTTGCTCATGCTCTCGACGCCACCGGCCAGCACCACGTCCGCCGCCCCGGTCTGCACCATCATCGCGGCCGTCACCACGGCCTGGAGTCCGCCGGCGCAGCGCCGGTCCAGCTGCAGGCCGGGCACCTCCACCGGCAGGCCCGCGTGCAGCGCCGCCCACCGGCCGACGCACGGGGTCTCGGCGTTCGCGTAGGACTGGGCGAACACCACGTCGTCGACCCGGCCGGGGTCGACGCCCGACCTCGCCACCACGGCCTTGACCACCGTGGCGGCGAGGTCCTCGACCGGCACCGGGCGCAGGGTTCCGCCGAACGTTCCGACGGGGGTACGCAGCGGGGCGACGATCGCGGCACGTTTCATACCAGCAGTATTACTCGGACGCGATGGCGTTCAACACGTCGGTCCGGCTCGCCCGCCGCGCCGGCCACACGGCCGCCAGCACGCCGACCACCACCATCCCCACGAGCGCGATCCCGATCTCCAGGTACGGCACGGTGATCGCCAGCAGCGGCTGGCCGAGCATGGTGTGCTGCATGACCGCGCCGAACAGCACTCCCACGACGATGCCGAGCACCCCGCCGTAGCCGCAGATCACCACGCTCTCCCACCGCACCGCGCGCCGCACGAGTCGCCGGCTCGCGCCGATCGCCCGCAGCACCCCGATCTCGCGGCGCCGTTCCAGGACCGACAGCGCCAGCGTGTTGATCACCCCGAAGATCGCGATCACGACGGCCGCGCCGAACATCGCGTACATGACCGAGAGAATCAGCCGGAACTCCCCCATCTCCGCCTCGATCACCCCTTCGCGGTCGGTGACCGCCACGTCCGGCCGGTCGGCGAACGCCGCGTCGAGCCCGGCGCGCACCGTGTCATCGCCGCGGGCGTACACGGCGGTCACCTGCTCCCGCACCCACGCGGGAGCGCGGGCCACGTCCAGGTAGAACAGCGGCTGCCCCTCGACCGTCTCGATCAGCCCGACGATCCGTTGCCGCACGGAGGCGCCGTCGAACTCCAGCGTCACCTCGTCCCCCAGCCCGACGCCCTGCATGGCCGCCTCGTTGCTCCCGACCACCACGCCCTCACGCAGATCCGCCGACCCCTCGACCAGCACCGGGGTGAGCACCGTGGTGAACCCGTCCGGTTCGACGGCCGACACGGTGGTCAGGCCACTGGAGCCGACAGCGGCGCGGACGTACCGGTCGGCCATCACCGCGTCGACACCGGGCGCGGCGGCCACGCGATCGAGCACGTCGGTACTGAGCGCCCCGTCCCCGGCCGCCGGACGCACGATCGTCACGTCGGCCGGCACCCGGTCGCGCACCGAGTCGCCGAACAGCGACACCATCGTCTGGCCGAGTGTGGCGAACGCGCACACGAGCGCGAGCCCCACGAGCAGCGCCGACGACGTGGCGGCCGTCCGACGCGGGTCGCGGACGGCGTTGCGGGTGGCGAGCCGGACGGCGGGCCCACCGCGCCGGGAGAGCCGCGCGACCGGCCGCAGGAACGCGGCGGCGAGCACCGGCGCGAGCAGCAGTACGCCGAGCCACCCGACCACGCCACCGGCCATTCCCAGCACCCGCTCCCCCGTGCTGAGGTCGACCCCGGCGGTGGCGACCACGATCGCCACCCCGGCGGCGAGCACCACGGCACCGGCCACCGTGCGGACCACGGTGTCGCGCTTCGGCACCGCGGCGTCGGTGCGCAGCGCGGCGACCGGCGCCACGGCGGCCGCGCGTCGGGCCGAGCCGTACGCCGCCACGACCGTCACCCCGACTCCCACGAGGTAACCGATTCCGACGGCCAGCGGGGTCACGGAGTACGACACGGTCTCGCCCTCGGGCGCGAAGCCCCACATGGCCAGCAGACCGAGGCCGACCCCCAGCACGACCCCGATGGTGGCGCCGACCAGACCGAGCACGGTCGCCTCGAGGAGCACCGCGCGACGCACCTGACGGCGGCCGGCGCCGACCGCGCGCAGCAGCGCGAACTGCCGCACCCGCTGGGTGACGAGCATGGTGAAGGTGTTGGCGATGACGAACGTGCCGACGAGCAGCGCGACCGCCGCGAACGCCAGCAGTGACTCCCGTGTGGACTGTGCCGAGTCGACCAGGTCGTCGCGCGCCTCGGCGTCGAGCGCCGCACCCGTGTCGACGCGCAGGTCGGGGAAGGCGGCCACCGCGTCGGCCGGATCGCCGCCCACCACCTCGATCCGGTCGAACGTGTCGCCCAGCAGGGTCGTGGCGGGATCGAACGCGACGGCGGGCGCGAACTCCACGCCGAGCGTCCGGTAATCGTAGATCCCCACCACCCGCGCGCGGACGTCGCCGCCGTCGGCCAGCAGCACCCGTGCCTCGTCACCGTTCCGGAGCCCGGCGCGGTTGGCCGAAGGCTCGGCGAGCGCCACTTCGCCGGGACGAGACGGAGCGCGGCCGTCGAGCAGCTCGAACCGACCGGTGTCGTCCCAGCCGGTGCCGGCGCGGTCGTGGCGGCCGGCGATCACCTTGCCGTCACTGCCCACGAGTGCCGCGCGGCCGGCCAGCACACCGGTCGCGCTGTCCACACCAGACAGTCCAGAGAGGAGCGACCGATCGGCCTCCGTGAGCACCGGCCCATGCTCGGGACTACGCACGGCGACCGTCACGTTGTCCCGGGTCCCGGCGCCGGAGACCGACGCGGCCGTCGAGTCCGACACCACCCAGGTGGCCACGACGAACGCCACGCCCAGCACGATCGCCACGAGTGTCATGGCGATCCGGCCCCGGTGTGCGCGCAGGTCGCGCAGCATCGCGCGCACCATCAGACCGTCACCTTCTCGAGGTTCTTCATCCGGTCGAGCACGGTCGCGGCGGTCGGCCGTTCCAGCTCGTCGACCACGCGGCCGTCGGCCAGGAACAGCACCCGGTCGGCGTAGGCCGCGGCGGCCGGCTCGTGGGTCACCATCACGACCGTCTGCCCGAAGCCGTCCACAGTGCCATCGACACAGTCGCGCAGCAGCCCGAGAAGATCGGCCGACGCCTTCGAGTCGAGCGCGCCGGTCGGTTCGTCGGCGAACACGACGTCCGGGCGGGTGATGAGCGCGCGGGCGCAGGCCACCCGCTGCTGCTGGCCGCCGGAGAGCTGGGAGGGGCGGTGGTGCAGCCGCTCGCCGAGCCCGACGGCGGTGATGATCGCGTCGGCCCGGGTGCGGTCGGGCTCGCGGCCCGCGAGGTCGAGCGGCAGCGTGATGTTCTCCCAGGCGGTGAGCGTGGGCAGCAGGTTGAACGCCTGGAAGACGAACCCCACGCGGTCGCGGCGCAGCGCGGTCAACTCGTTGTCGGACAGGCCGGACAGTTCGGCGTCACCGAGCCAGACCCGCCCGGACGTCGGCTCGTCGAGGCCGGCGACGCAGTGCATGAGCGTCGACTTGCCGGAGCCCGACGGGCCCATGATCGCGGTGAACCGTCCGGTGTGGAACTCGACGGAGACGTTGTCCAGCGCGACCACCCGGGAGTCACCGGTGCCGTAGATCTTGGACAGCTCGTGGGCCATGGCGGCCGGTTGTGGTGTGTTCACCGGACAAACGGTGCTCGACCGGCGCCGTTCGCACATCGGACCGCGGACCGGACCTGTCGCTCCACCCGGGGTCCGACCGCGGGCCCCCGAAGCGGTCGGGTCCACCCTGGGGATGACCGCCCCCGGCCCGACGCGCGGTCGCCCGACCTCGCGTTACGGTCACGGGGTGCACCCGCTGATCGGCAAGTACCGCACCAGACTCCTGGTCGCCACGGACGTCGTGCTGGCGCTCGTGATGGCCAGCATCGTCGGCTACGCGGCCGTGGACACCGATGGTCCAGGGGGTAGCGGCTGGGACGAGCCGCTGTGGCTGTCGATCGCGGCCACCGTGTTGATCACCGGGCCGCTCGCCGTGCGGCGGCTGTGGCCGGTGCCCGCGCTGGCCGTCGGCATGGGTGCGGTGCTTCTGTGCCTGGCGTCCGGGGTGATTCCCGTGGTGGCGCTGGGCGCGCCGCTGTCGGCCGCCGCGTTCCTCATCTATCTGACGGCCAGCACCCAACCGCGCCGGGCCTCCGTGCTCACGCTCGCCGTGTGCCTGGCCGGGATCACCGCCACCGTGCTGCTCAACCGTCCGTACGAGGCGTGGGAGGACAGCCTGTTCGGGCTCGTGTTCGGCTGGCTGGTGGTGTCCGGTGGCTGGACGATCGGGCTCACCACACGGGAACGGCGGCTGTTCACCGAGCAGACGGCGATGCAGCGCGCGCAGCAGGCGGTGGCCGAGGAGCGCCTGCGGATCGCCAGGGAACTGCACGACATCGTGGCGCACTCCATGAGCCTGATCGCCGTGAAGGCGGGCATCGGCAACCACGTGGCCGAGCAGCGGCCGGAGGAGGCGCGGGACGCGCTGCGGGTGATCGAGGCGACCAGCCGCAGTTCCCTCACGGAGATGCGGCACCTGCTCGGTGTCCTGCGCTCCGAAGTGGACGGTCCACTGCTGACACCGTCGCCGGGGGTGGCCGGGATTCCCGACCTGGCCGAGCGGGCACGGTCGGCCGGGGTGGTCGTGACGGTCGACGTGGCCGATCTGTCGTCACTGCCCGAGGGGATGGGCCTGTCGGTGTACCGGATCGTGCAGGAGGCACTGACCAATGTGGTCAGACACGCCGCGCGGGCCCGGGCGGTGGTGCGGGTGGCGATGGCCGACGGTGAGGTGTGCATCGCGGTGAGCAATGATGGCCCCGAGGTCACCGAACCGGGGACGGGACACGGACTGATCGGGATGCGGGAGCGGGTGGCGGTGTACGGCGGGACTTTCGAGGCGGGGCCGCGGCCCGAGGGTGGGTTCGCCGTGACGGCCGTGCTGCCGGTGACAGCATGATCCGGGTGCTGGTGGCCGACGACCAGGCGTTGGTGCGCGGCAGTTTCCGGGTGCTCGTGGAGAGCGCGCCCAATCTGGCGGCCGTCGGTGAGGCGGCGACCGGCGCGGAGGCGGTGGCGCTGGCCACGCGCACGCAGCCGGACGTGGTGCTCATGGACGTCCGCATGCCGCAGATGGACGGTATCGAGGCGACCCGCCGGATCTGCGGCGCGCCGGAGACGGCGGGCGTGCGGGTGCTGATCCTCACGACGTTCGACCTCGACGACTACGTGTACTCGGCGCTGCGGGCGGGGGCGAGCGGTTTCCTGCTGAAGGACACCCCGCCCGCCGACCTGCTGAGCGCCATCGAGGTGGTGGCGGCGGGCGACGCGTTGCTCGCGCCGAGCATCACGAGGCGGCTGATCGCGGAGTTCAGCCGGCGCCCGGAGCCCGCGGCCGTCCCCGCGGCGGGCCTGGCCGGCGTCACCGACCGCGAGCGGGATGTGTTGCTGCTCATCGCCCGCGGCCTGTCGAACACCGAGATCGCCACGCACCTGCACCTGGGCCTCGCGACCGTGAAGACCCACATCGGCCGGCTGCTGAGCAAGCTCCACGCCCGCGACCGCGCCCAGCTGGTGATCGCCGCCTACGAGTCCGGGCTGGTCACGCCCGCCTGATCGTCCGGTAGGCGGTCGCGCCCGCCAGCGCCACCGCGACCAGTACCAGCAGAGCGGTCTCCGTCCACTGGAACTGCCAGTACCGCGACGCCGGGTGGTACGCCGTGTATCCGCGGTCGTAGCCCTTCTCCGTCACGCAGCCCACGACGTCTGAGCTGCCGGCACACACGTCGAACACCTCGTCGTCGGAGACGGTGGCGCCCGCCGCGTTCATCCAGCCCTGCTCGATGATCAGGGCGTCGGACGACACCGCTTCCTGGATCGCCAGTTCCGGTTCCGCGTAGTTCTCCCGGACGAGGGGGATCGCGAAGATCACGCCGATGAACACCGCGAGCGTCACGGCCATCGCGGGCAGCGTCCGCCGCAGCGCCGACCCCGCGGCGGCGCCGACGGCGAACAGGAAGAGGAACCACCCGACAGGTGCGACACCCGTCTGTCCGAACAGGTCACCGCTCAACCGGGTCAGGTACGGGTTCTCGTGGTCCTGGGCCACCCACGCGGAGACCACCGCGCCGACCGCCAGGCCCGCGAGTGCCACGGCCACACCGAGCATCCCGAACTTCACGAGCACCCAGCGGCGTCGGGTGACCGTCTGCGTCCACACCACCTTGTACGTCCCGCGCTCGTACTCCCTGACCAGCAACGGAACGCCCCAGAACAGTCCGATGAGGACCGGTGACCACGGCAGCATCTTCACCACATCGCCCGGCAGTGCGTTGGCCAGCAGCAGCACGGCGGCCAAGGCGAGCAACGCACCTGTGGCGAGCACCTGAATTCGATGCTGTCGCCAGGTCAACCACACCATCGCGAACTCCTCCCCTACAGCGGTCGCCGCGCGACCCGGTGGACGACCACGGCGCCGAGCAACAGCGTGACGCCGAACAGGATTCCCGCCTCCGTCCACTGGAACTGCCAGTACCGGGTGCGGGCTGCACGTAGATACCGACTTGTAGCCGGAGTTCGCCACACAGGGCAGGTAGCTGTCACTGTCCCTCGTTCGCGCAGGCGCCACCTCGGCCACCTCGGTGCCGTCAGGTGCGACGAAGCCGCTGTCGGTGACCAGCCCGGCCGGCATGGTCTGCGGATCCAGCACCCGAACGGGTTCCGCGTAGTCCCGGCGGAAACCGAAGAACAGGAACATGACCACGAAGTACAGCGCGGCGGTCACGGCCAGCGCGGGCAGCAGTTTGCGGATCACCGAGCCGGCGGCGGCGCCGAGCGCGAACGCGAAGATCCACCACGCGCCCGCGGCCACGCCGGAGCTGCCGAACAGCGCGTCGTCGCCGATGATCTTGTCGGTGTACTGCGAGCCGTCGAACGCCGAGATCCAGACGTTGATGATCGCGCCGAGCACCAGTCCGGACAACGCGGCCACCAGGCCGAGGCCGGCGAGCTTGGCCACCAGCCACTGGCGGCGGGTGACCGACTGGGTCCACACGAGCTTGTGGGTGCCGCGTTCGAACTCCCGCGCCACGATCGGCGCGCCCCAGAACAGGCCGATCACCCCCGGCAGGACCGGCAGCCAGCTGAGCAGCTGGTAGGCCGACCGGAACTTGTCGCCGACCGCGTTGTCGAGGTCGGTCCCGGACAGGCCGGCCGCGTCGTCGGCGACCTGCAGTCCGTGGATCAGCAGCACACCCCCCAACACCAGCAGAAATCCCACGGTGATCAGCAGCTGCGCGCGATGCTGCCGCCAGGTCAACCAGATCATGTCGAAGCTCCCCGTCGTGCCGCCCGGCCGGCCAGTACGCCGCCGAGCAGAGTCGTTGCCACCAAAAGAATTCCGGCCGTCGTCCCGATCCAGAACGCGAGCAGCCACCACGCGGCCAGCACCAGGCCGGTCACCGGCGCGGTCAGCAGCGCGCCGACCGCCAGCCCGGCCAGCACCACCACCCCGGACAGCTCACCGAGCCGGATCAGGCGCCCCCGGGCCAGCAGCGGCGCACCCCAGAACAGTCCTAGGGCCGCCGGCACGACCGCGAGCCACGGCAGCATCGCCTCCGCGTCGCTCCACAGCGCCGAGAGCCCGGCGATTCGCCCGACCGAGTCGACCGCGAACTCCGCGAGCCGTCCGGCCACGGTGACCGAGGGGACGAGCAGCACCGCGCCGAGCACCGCGAGAAACCCCGCGGCGACCACCGATCGACCGCGGAACTGCCGAGGTCACGCGAAATCACCGGGTGCTCGCCAACGCGGGCCTCGGCAGTGACGCGGCGTCCGGGCGGCGCAGGTAGGCGAGCACCAGTTCCTCCAGACCGATGCCGCGCGCCGTCCACCGCGGGTCGAGCGCGACCGCCTCGCCGCCCGTGCGGGCCAGCAGGGTCGCCTGCCGGTCGGTGCGGGTGTCGCCGACCACCGGCAGCCGCGCGGCCACGCCGTCGGCCAGCTCGACCGGCCCGGTCAGCAGCCGGTGCGCGCCGACGAGTTCCTCGATGTCACCACTCACCTGCACCCGGCCGCCGTTGAGGACGACCAGCCAGTCACACGTGTTCTCCAGGTCGGACACCACGTGCGAGGACAGCACCACGGTCATGCCCGTCTCGGCCACGGCGGCCATCAGCCCGCGCATGACCTCGTGGCGTGCCAACGGGTCGAGGTTCGCGAGCGGCTCGTCGAGCACCAGCAGCTCCGGGCGCTTGGCGAGCGCCACGGTGAGCGCCACCTGCGCCTGCTGGCCGCCGGAGAGCTTGCCGACCTTGCGGTCGAGCGGGATGTCCAGCTCGGCCAGCCGCGCCTCGGCGAAGGCCTGGTCCCAGTGCGGGTTCAGGTGCCGGCCGAACCGCAGCATGTCGGCGACCGAGAACCCGTCGTAGAGCGGCTTGTCCTGCGCGAGGAACGCGACGCGCGCCAGTGTCGCCGCGTCGCCGGCCACCTCCCGGTCGAACACCCGCACGGTGCCCGCGGTCGGCGCCAGCAGGCCGACCACCAGGTGCAGCAGCGTCGTCTTACCGGCGCCGTTCGGGCCGACGAGCGCCACCACCCGCCCGGCCGGCACGGTCAGCGAACAGTCCCGAAGCGCCCAGGTGCGCCGGTAGCGCTTCCCCAACCCGGTCGCCGTGAGAACCCCCGACATCCCCGACATCCCTGTCATGCGGTCTCCTCTCCTACACGAAACGAATCCAGCACCACCGCTGAGAACAGCGCCTCCAGGTCCTCGGCCGCGAGGCCGGCCGATCTGGCGTCGCGCACCCAGGTGGCGAGCGACTCGCGCAGCCGGGCGTGTTCGGTGACCGAGGCGCCGGCGAGCGAGCGCTGGACGAACGTCCCGAGACCGGGGCGGCCGTTGACCAGCCCCTCCCGTTCCAGCTCCCGGTATGCCTTCAGCACGGTGTTCGGATTGATGGCCAACTGATCCACGACCTCCTTCGCGGTCGGCAGCCGGTCGCCTGGCCGCAGCACCCCCAGTCGGAGCGCCTGCTTCACCTGATGCACCAACTGCAGGTAGGTGGCGACGCCGGAGCCACGGTCGAGACGGAACTCGATCACCAGCAACACCCTTTCACTAATGAAGTAGTGGAATAGTGAAGGCTGCCCGATCCGTTGTCAAGCTGAGAGCAGGACCCGGCCAAAACGGCCCTATCCATGCGGTTCGATGACTAGGCTGGTGATCACCGTCGGGGGATGGCTGGGCGGAAAGGGCGCGGAGCGTTGCTGATCGGCACTGACCTGGGGAGAGCGCTGCCATGAGCACCTCCACGACCGCACCACCACCGGCGCTTCGCCGCGAGCCCGAGGCCGAGGGCCGGTCCCAGCGACTGGCCGAGCTGAACGAACTCGCCAGAACCACGCCCGGCGTGCTCACCATCCTGGCGACCGCGCTCGTGCTGTTCAGCGTCCTCATCGGGTTGGTCACGGCGCTGACCGTGCGGTCCAAGGCGCAGTCGCTCGACGACCTGACCACCCGCAGCGGCCCGCTCAGCGTCGCCTCCCAGGACATCTACCGCGCGTTGTCCGACGCCGACGCGTCGGCCACCAGCGCGTTCCTCTCCGGCGGGCTGGAGCCGGTCGAGCTGCGGGAGCGCTACGAGTCCGACATCGCGCAGGCCGAGGCCGCGCTGGCGGTCGCGGTCGCCGCGCGGGAGCCGGCCGACGTCGCGTCCGGCCCGCTGGCCGTCCTGTCCGGCCAGCTGTCCGTCTACACCGGACTCGTGGAGACCGCGCGGGCGAACAACCGCCAGGCGCTGCCGGTCGGCGCGGCCTACCAGCGCGAGGCGTCCTACCTGATGCGCACGGCGCTGCTGCCGGCGGCCAACGAGCTGTACCAGGCCGAGACCACCCGGGTGTCCGACGATCAGGACAGCGCGGGGTCGTTCCCCGTGGTGGCCGTGCTGCTCGGCCTGCTCGGACTCGCCGTCCTGGTCGCCGCGCAGTTGTTCCTGCGGCGGCGCACGAACCGCGTGTTCAACGTCGGCATGCTGGTCGCGACCGGCGCCGCGCTCATCTCCCTGCTGTGGGTGGTGATCGCGAGCCTCGGGGTCGCCGCGAACGTCGACGCCAGCCGCGAGGACGGCTCCGCCCAGGTGGAAGTGCTGGCGCAGGCCCGCATCGCCGCACTCGCCGCACGCTCCAACGAGACGCTCACGCTCGTGGCGCGCGGCAACGGCGCGGCGTTCGAGGAGGAGTACGACGTCACCCGCGAAGAACTCGGCACCCTGCTCGACGAGGCCGCCGGGCTCACCACGAGCGACGCCGTGCGAGCCGAGATCGACTCGGCGGGCGGCGTCCAGCAGGAGTGGCACGCGGTCCACGAGCGGATCCGCACGGCCGACGACGGCGGCGATTACGACGCGGCCGTGACCCTGGCCATCGGCGCCGACGAGAACGGCGCGGCCGCCAGGTTCGACCAGCTCGACACCGACCTGCGCGAGGCCATCGAGGCCACCACCGGCACGTTCGACGACGAGGTGTCCCAGGCCGGCAACGCGATCACCGGCACCGTGGTCGGCGTGATCCTGCTGGCCATCCTCATGGCCGTCGGGTCGGCCGCCGGTATCTGGCAGCGGCTGAAGGAGTACCGATGACCAAGCGTGTCCTCGCCGCACTGCTCACGGGAGCCCTGGCGCTCACCGCCTGCACCACCGATTCGGGCGTGCCGGCCGGTGAGCCGACCGCCGCCGTGCCCAGCCCCGAGGGGGCGGGTGAGGTGACCACGCCGCTCGAGGATCCGCCCGCCGAGACCTGCGACGCCACGGCCAGCCTGCGACCCCAGGGTGCGCTGCCCGCCCCGAACGCGATGCCGGCCGGGTCGACCATGGCCGCCATCCGCGCCAGGGGATCGCTGATCGTGGGCGTCAACCAGAACACCTACAACTTCGGCTACCGCGACCCGCTCACCGGGCAGATCGCGGGCTTCGAGATCGAGATGGCCAAGCGGCTCGCCCGGGCCATCTTCGGCACCGACACCGCGCTCCAGCTGCGTGTCCTCAACTCCGCACAGCGCATTCCCACGCTGGAGACGAAAGAGGTCGATCTGGTCATCAGCACCATGACCATCAACTGTGAGCGGCTCGAGCAGATCGAGTTCTCCTCGGTGTACTACGAGGCGAACCAGCAGGTGTTGGTGAAGAAGGGCTCGGAGTACACGGGCCTCGACTCGCTGGGCGGGCAGAAGGTCTGCGCGGCCGACAGCTCCACGTCGCTGCGCCGGATCGTGGAAGCGCCGTCGAACCCCGTGCCCATCCAGGTGCCGGAGTGGACCGACTGCCTGGTGATGTTGCAGCAGAACCAGGTGGAGGCGGTCTCCACCGACGACACCATCCTCGCGGGGATGACCGCACAGGACCCGTTCACGACGATCGTGGGTGAGTCGCTGGGCGCCGAGCCGTACGGGATCGGCGTGAACAAGGAGCAGCCCGACCTCGTGCGGTTCGTGAACGCCGTGCTCCAGCAGATGCGTACCGACGGCAGTTGGGCGGCGCTGTACGACCGTTGGGTCGCCCAGTTGCTCAACCGCCCGGTGCCCGCGCCGCCGGTCGCGCGGTACCGGGACTGAGACGTGACGCCCATGAGTGGAGCACTGCTGACCAGGGAGCGGGCCGACGCCGCGCTCGCGCGCCTGGCGACCGACAGCGACCGGATCGCCGAGTCGCTGGTGGCCATGGACGCCCACGCCGGCCACCAACTGCTGCGCGGCACCACTCCCACCGGCCTGACCGCGCGACGCTGGACCGAGGCGAGTGCCGCCATGGCCACGTTGTGGGAGCAGTTCGCCACCTACCGGGCCACCCTCGACCGGGCCCGCGCCGTGCGCGACCGCCGCGCCAAGCCCGGCGACGAGGAACTGGCCGAGCTGACCGAGCTGCTCACCGGCCCGGTGATCGAGCTGGACGCCGAGCACGTGCCCATCGAACGGCGCGGGCTCACCGGCCCGGCACTCGTGGTCGAGCGGATCACCCTCGACCAGTTGCTCAGCCGCATGCAGGCCTCGTTCGACCTGGTGACCGGCGTGCTGGCGGCCGCGGAGGCCGCGTGGTCGGCCGTGGTCGGCCGGCTCGACCCGCTCGACGGCGAGCTACGGACGGTGTCGGTGCTGGCCGAGTCGGTGGCGGCCGGCGACAAGACCGTGGCGGCCGCCGTGAACCGGATCGGCCAGGGCCTGGAACGGGTGCGCGAGCAGCTGATCACCGACCTGCTGGCCGTGCACCGCGACGACCCGCTGCCTGGGCTGACCACCGAACTGGCGGAGCTGCGGGCGCGGCTCGTGGAGTTGGAGAGCGTCCGCGCGACGTTCGACCAGCGCCTGGCCGCGCTCGACCGCACGGTGTCCGATGTGGAGGGCGTGGAGGCCACCGCCCGCCAGACCTACACGGCCGTGCGGGAGAAGATCGCCAACCCCGGGCTGCCCGAACCGACCGACCGGGTCTCCGCCGCGTTGCGCGAGCGGCTGCGGCGGCTGACCGGCAGTGATAGCGGCGCTGATACCGACGACTGGCCGGCACGCGCGGCCGACGCCGCGGCGCTCGACCGCGACACCCTCGTCGCGCTGCGCGAAGCTCGCCTCGCGCTCGGTGCCATCACCGGGCTGCTCGACCGGCGCGCGGAACTGCGGGGTCGGTTGGAGGCGTTCCAGGTGAAGGCCGCCCGGCTCGGGTTCGCCGAGGACCTCGAACTGCAGACCGTGCACGGCGACGCGCAGACGCTGTTGTTCACCGCGCCGTGCGACCTGCCGGCCGCCACCCGCGCGCTCAACCGCTACCAGCAGGCACTTCAGGACCGGGAGCGCACGCGACGCGGCTCCGGTGGGGATATTTCAGGGGAGACCACATGAGCACCTGCCCCCGCCCCGGCTGCGGCGGCGCCATCGACGAGGACGGGTTCTGCGACACCTGCGGCCTGGAGGCCCCGGCGGGCTCCGTGGCCAGCACTGTGGCCAGCACTGTGGCGACCGCGCTGGCGACCACCCCGGTCCCGCCGCCGGCTCCGGCCGCGCCCGCCGCACCTGCCCCGGCCGCTCCGGTGGCCGGCTCGTCCTGTCCCCGCCCGAACTGCGAGGGCACCCTCGACGAGGACGGCTTCTGCGACACCTGCGGTCTCGAGGCCCCCGCGGGTTCGACGCCGGCGACCCCCGCACCCGATCTGGATCCGAGCAGCACCCGCACGTCCAGCACCCGGACCGGCAGCGTCGCCACCTCGTGGACCCAGCCGACCGGCGCCGTCACCACCAGTTCCCGGCGCGGCTCCACCCGGTCCACCAACCGCGGCCTGCTGGGCGCCGGGCTCGTCGAGATCCCCCGGGTGCCCTACCGCGACCCGAAGTCCGCGGTCATGGCGAACCCGCAGGTGCCAGAGCAGAAACGGTTCTGCAGCAACTGCGGCGAGAAGGTCGGCCGCGGCCGCGACGGCACCCCCGGGCGGCCCGAGGGCTTCTGCACCAAGTGCGGCAACCGGTTCTCGTTCACCCCGAAACTGTCCCCCGGCGAGGTGCTGCACGACCAGTACGAGGTGCTCGGCTGCCTCGCCCACGGCGGTCTCGGCTGGATCTACCTGGCGCGCGACCGCGCGGTGGCCGACCGGTGGGTGGTGCTGAAGGGCCTGTTGGACACCGGCGACGCCGACGCCATGGCGGCCGCGGTGGCCGAGAAGCGGTTCCTGGCGGAGGTCGAGCACCCGAGCATCGTCAAGATCCACAACTTCGTGCAGCACCTCGACGCCGAGACCAACACGACCGTCGGCTACATCGTGATGGAGTACGTGGGCGGTCAGTCCATCAAGGACATGATCAAGCAGCTGCGCTCGCTCGAGGGCCAGCAGGCGTGTCTGCCGCTCGACCGCGCCATCGCCTTCGTGCTGGAGATGCTGCCGCCGCTGGGCTACCTGCACAGCCTCAACCTGCTGTTCTGCGACTTCAAGCCGGACAACGTGATCCAGACCGAGGAGCAGCTCAAGCTGATCGACCTCGGCGCCGTGCGCCACATGGACGACGAGGACAGCGCGGTCTACGGCACGGTCGGCTACCAGGCACCCGAGGTCTCCACGGTCGGACCGTCGGCGGCCGCCGACATCTACACGGTCGGCCGCACGCTCGCCGTGATGACGTTCCCGTTCGACTTCCAGCGCGCCTACGCCGACCGGCTGCCGAACCAGGCCGAGGAGCCGCTGCTCGCCGACTTCGACTCCTACTACCGGCTGCTGAAGCGGTCCACCGCGCTGGACCCGAACTCCCGGTTCTCCTCGGCCGAGGAGATGAAGGACCAGCTGACCGGGGTGCTGCGTGAGGTGCTGGCCGCCCAGGACGGCGCGCCCCGGCCGGGGCAGTCCACGGAGTTCACGCCCGAGCGGCGCACGTTCGACGTCCGGATCGACTGGGCGAACCCGCCGAACCTGGCGGCCATCGTGCCGCTGCTGCCGGTCCCCCGGATCGACGGCGCCGACCCGGCTGCCGCGTTCCTCGCGTCGGTCACCGCCACCGAACCGGGCGCACTGCTCGAGGAGCTGCGCACGGCGCCGAAGTACACGATGGAAGTACGGCTGCGGATGGTCCGCGCGCACATCGAACGCGGCGACGTGAAGACCGCGAACACCGAGCTGCACAAAGTGGCGCTCGCCGAGCACCAGAACGACCGCGCGTGGCTGTTCGACTGGCACCGTGGCCTGTCCGCGCTCATGGCGGGCGACCCGGCCCAGGCACGTGAGGCGTTCGACCGGGTGTACTCGGCCGTGCCGGGTGAGGCGGCGCCGAAGCTCGCGATCGCGTTGTGTGCCGAGGCCACGAAGGACTGGGTGAGCGCCGACCGCTACTACCGGCAGGTGTGGCGGACCGACCGCGCGTACGTGAGCGCGGCCTTCGGGCTGGCCAGGGCGTTGCTGGCGCGGGGCGAGCGGCTGGAGGCGGTGGACGTGCTCAGCTCGGTGCCCGAGACGTCGAGCCACTACGTGCCCGCGCGGCTCGCGGCCGTCCGGGCCAGGACCGAGGTCGACGACCCGAAGCGGCTGACCGAGCAGGACCTGGTGCTCGCCGGCGACCAGCTGGCCGAACTCGAGGTCGACGCCGAGCGTCGGGCCCAGGCGTCCAGCCGGGTCCTGGACGCGGCGCTGCGCTGGGTCACGGGCGGCGGAGGCGGGAACGGCCGGGTGCTGGGGTCCGCGCTGACCGAGGAAGATCTGCGGATGGGCCTCGAGCGCTGCTACCGGACCATGGCCAGGCATGCTGACGACATGAGGGAGCGCATCGCGTTGGTGGACACGGCGAACCGGATCCGGCCCAGGACGTGGGTCTGATGGGCGAGGCCGTCCGGTGTGAGCGCTGCGGCGAGGAGGTGGGTCGCAAGGACCGCTTCTGCGAGAGCTGCGGACACAGTCTCCTTGTGCAACGGACCCCGGTCGGCGGGGCGCTCGGCGCCTCCCCGTCCTCACCGGCCTGCGTGTCCTGCGGTGGTCCGAACCTCGGTGCCGACGGGTTCTGCGAGGACTGCGGGCGGGCCCAGCCGGCCGGCCGCGACCGCATGGAGGCGGAGTTCGCCGCGGTCGTCGGGGTGAGCGACAAGGGCCGGCGCCGCGCCCGCAACGAGGATTCCATGGCCTTCGGCGTGGTGAGCGGCGAGTCGACCGTGGTGGCCGTGGTCTGCGATGGCGTCGCGACCTCCGACCGGGCCGACAGCGCGTCGCAGGCGGCCGTGGACGAGGCCACCGACGTGCTGCTGAACGCGGTGCTCGAAGGAACCGACCTGGAGGCCGCCACGAAGGCCGCGGTCGCCAAGGCCATCGAGGTGGTCTCGGCACTCGCCGATCCGGCGGTGCCCGGCACGGCGCCGTCGTGCACCTATGTGTCCACGGTGATCACGGCGGAGGCGGCGGTCGTCGGCTGGGTGGGCGACAGCCGGGTCTACTGGCTCGGGCTGGGCGGGACCGAGTCCACCGTCCTGACCTCGGACGACACGGTGGCGGCCGAGCTGATCGCCGAGGGCATGGCCGAGGCCGAGGCGCTCGCCGTGCACCAGGCCCACGCGCTGTCCAAGTGGATCGGTGCCGACGCCGGCGAGATCGAGCCGGGCGTCCAGACGTTCACCCCGACCGGGCCCGGGCTGGTGCTGCTGTGCAGCGACGGCCTGTGGAACTACCTGCCGGAGGCGCGGGCGCTGACCGACGCGCTGCCGGCCGACGCGCTGACCGACCCGATGAGCGCGGCGAAGGAGCTGACCGAACTCGCGCTGCGGCTCGGCGGCCACGACAACATCACGACGGTCCTCGTGCCGTTCCCGCCACAGTCCGAACCCAGGAGCGAGTGATGAGCGGCCAGCCAGAGTTCGAGGTCGAGGTCTACCAGAACGAGTACCTGTCCCAGGGCTCGACCGAGGTCAACGCGATCGTCACGGTCACGGCGACCGGCGCCCCGACCGCCGTCGGCTCGCCGCAGGGCGAGGCGGCCGAGGTGATCATCGTCGACTGCTCGGGGTCGATGCACGTGCCGCGCACCAAGCTCACGGCCGCCAAGCAGGCCACGGCCGCCGCGATCGACGCGCTGCGCGACGGGGTGGCGTTCGCCGTGGTCGCGGGCACCGACGAGGCCCGGCTGGTGTTCCCGTACCAACACGGCCTGGTGACCGCGACTCCGCAGTCCCGCGCGGAGGCCAAGCAGGCGGTGTCGCGGCTGACGGCGAACGGTGGCACGGCCATCGGCAAGTGGCTGGCGCTGGCCGATGACCTGTTCCAGAGCCACCCGGCCACCATGCGGCACGCGATCCTGCTGACCGACGGCCAGAACATGCACGAGACGCCGCGCCAGCTCACCCGGACCGTCCAGGACGTGACCGGTCACTTCGTGTGCGACTGCCGCGGCATCGGCACCGACTGGGAGGTCAAGGAGCTGCGCATGATCGCCGACGCGCTCCTGGGCACCGTCGACATCGTGGCCGAGCCGGAGGACCTGGAGGCCGACTTCCGGGCGATGGCCACGGCCGCCATGGGCAAGGCCGTGTCGGACGTGTCTCTTCGGCTGTGGACCCCGCAGGGCGCGACCATCAAGTTCGTGAAGCAGGTGGAGCCCACGCTCGCGGATCTCACGGCGCGGCGCACGGAGATCCCGCCCCGAAGCGGCGACTACCCCACGGGCTCGTGGGGTTCGGAGACCCGCGACTACCACATCTGCGTGCAGGTGCCGGCGGCCGCCACGGGCGAGAAGATGCTGGCCGGGCGCGTCAGCCTGGTCATCCCCGGGGCGCAGGAAACGGTGCTGGGCAAGGGAAAGATCATCGCGACGTGGACCGACGACACCGCGTTGTCCACGCGGATCAACCGCGAGGTCGCGCACTACACCGGGCAGGCCGAGCTGGCCGACGCCATCCAGGAGGGCCTGGAGGCACGCAAGGCCGGTGACGTGGAGACGGCCACGGCGAAGCTCGGGCGCGCGGTGAAGCTCGCGACCGAGTCCGGGCACTCGGACACCGCCAAACTGCTGGCGAAGGTGGTCGACATCGAGGACCCGAAGACCGGCACCGTGCGGCTCAAGCGCAAGGTGGCGGCGGTCGACGAGATGACCCTGGACACCCGCTCCAGCAAGACCATGCGGGTGCGCAAGAAGTCCACCGACGAGAGCTGAGGCCATGGCGACCTGCCCACTCGGCCACGAGTCGGCCGACGACGAGTTCTGCGACGTGTGCGGCCGCGAGATGGGCGGTGCTCCGGCCACCGAACCTTCGCCGGTCGTCTCCTCCGAAGCGCCTTTGCCGCCGCCGCCCACCGGCGCCACGTGCGCGGTGTGCGGCGCGGCGCTGGCCGGCCGGTTCTGCGAGGAGTGCGGTCACGACTCGATGGCCGCTCCCCCGGCCCTAGCCACGGTCCCGGCCGTTCCCTCGGTGCCGCAGGTCCGCCTGCCGGAGGCGGTCGACTGGGCGGCCACCGTCACGGCCGACCGCGCGTACTACGACTCGGTGATGGCGGTCGACGGTCCCGACGCCGCGGCCATCGCGTTCCCGGTGTTCTGCCCCGACCGCCACTTCCCGTTGCAGGGCAAGCAGATCAGCATCGGCCGGCAGAGCCGCTCGCGCGGAATCCAGCCGGACATCGACCTGATCGGCCCACCGGAGGACCCGGGCATCTCGCATCTACACGCGGTACTGCTGTCCCAACCGGACGGCTCCTGGTCGGTAGCGGATTTGGACTCGGCGAACGGCACGGTCCTGAACGACGGCCCGAACCCGTTGCCTCCCAACACTCCCCACCCCCTGGCGGACGGCGACCGGCTCTACCTCGGCGCCTGGACCCTGATCACCGTCCGCCGGACCCCTCGCTAGCCGACCGACACGCTTCCGTCGCCCCCGCGCACACAGGCGACGGACCGCGCCCCGGTGGCCGCCGCGCCGGTCAGGCACTGACCAAGCACGCCGTAGCCGGAGGCGTTGGGGTGCCAGGATTCCTGGCAGGTCTGGAAGTACGTGACGCAGCTGTTGGCGATGCGCTGGATCGCGATCTTGTCCTTGCCGGACAGGCTCGTCACGAACGTCCCGCTGGGCCCGTCCATCAGGCGGATCGGCGTGGCGAGCGCGTTGTCCGGGCTGCCGTCCTGCTCGCACAGGCGGGCGCCGTTGAACGCCTGCTGCACGTTGAGGTAGACGAGGTCCGCACTGGGGAACTCGGCACTCAGCGTTGAATGCGCCGACTGACACGATGTTGCCGAGCCCCTGGGAGAACAGGTGTCCGGCCGCGAGGCTCGCACGGTGGGCCGGGCAACCGGCGGCGTACCGCTCGGCACCGAGGTCACGGAACTTGTCGCGGTTGTCGGCCCGGCCGTCCTCCTCGTGGTAGCGCTGGGCGTAGTCGGTGGGCAGCGGGTTGGTGTAGTCCTGGAACACGATGCGGTGCTGCCCGTCGGCGTCCACTTCGGCCAGTGTGGTCAGCAGCGACCGCAGGGCGTTGGTGGTCTCGGTGGTGGCGGCCGCGAGTTCCGCGTCGGTCGCGAGATCGGAGATGCTGCAGGGCGCCTGCGGCACGTCGCCACCGATGTAGGCCCAGAACTCCCACCACCCGGTCCAGGCGTCGGCGATGAACCGGTTGGCGCACACGGAAGCCGCGTCGCCGAAGGTGAACGAGCTGTTGTTCGACCCGAGACCCACGAGCACCAGATCGATGTCGTGGGTCTGCGCGACGGCCCGGACCTGGTCCAGCTGCGCCGGCACGGTCCGCCCCTTCTCCCGGTTGGCCGAGGCGTTCACGATGTCGTGGGGCTGGCCGCCGGAACAGGCAAGGTTGAACCGGTCCTGGATCCCGTTGAGGGTCGCCCTGAACAGGGACGCGTTGGGCGACCGGTGACAGAAGTAGGCGTTGGAGTTGGCGGCCGACCACCCGGGGAACCCTTGCGAGACACCGTTGACATCGGTGACGGCCGAGTAGTCCCCGCCCCCTTCCCCACTGATGAAACTGTCGCCGAGCGCGACGGCCGCGGTGGGCAGCGCGGCGGCGGGTTGGACAGCGGCAGCGGGCACGACCACCACGGAAACGACAGCGGCCGCCAACCCGGCGGCCACCAAGGAACGACGAAGCAGGGACATCACGGCCTCCCGACCGGCCAGAATGTGAATTTTCTTCAATTCTGGTGGCGGGCCCCGGTCGCGTCAAGGTCCATCAGTAGGTGCCCCACTGGTCCCGATGCCAGGCGAAGTAGGGCTCGGACCCCGGCCCGTGCGCGGCGCACACCTTCCCGTCGAGGTTCGCCAGCCGGTCAGCGAGCTCACCGATGGCCTTCCGGACCCGGATGCGACCGTCCTCGCCGACCGTGATCCAGCCGGCCTCGAAGAGCGCATCACACCCGAGGGCACACGCGAGCATCGCCACGTTGTGCAGGTCGCGCCGCTCGTCGTCGGTGCACTGCGCCCGCTTCTTCACGTGCGCCGCCACAAGGAACTCGACCGGATAGGGATGCCCACACAAGGCACACGGCGCCGACTTCCGACCGCCGGCCAGCCACGCCCGCAGCTGCCTCTGCTCCCGCCGGACCTTCACCTCGACGAGGCTGTCGAGCGCTCCGGACCAGGGGTTCCCATGGTCGCTGAGTTCGTGCGGTTGCACGCGCACCGAGCCGTCCGCGGCCAGGACGTCGAGCGCCTGCCGCACGCGATCGATGTCCGTGGACTGCCCGTCCGGCGACTGACCGGTCCGCACCAGCGCCGTGCGGAGATCCTCGCCGAGAAGCGAGATGAAGACCTCCTCGACCGTCGACGAACGCGGCCGGCTTCCTGAGGTCGTCCGCCAGTCGGTCGGCTTCATCTGGGCCGTAACCGGGCACCCCCACCCGCAGCTTGATCCGCTTGCGGTTGTTCCCGCTCCTTGACCGCGGTCGCCGGCAGGCCGACTCGGCCTTGCGCGCTGGTGAGTTCGCGCCGGAACTCCTCGAGGTCCGCCACGCCCTCGAGCGCTATCGGTCCCTGCACCAGTTGGCGCTTGCCCTCCGGCAGTTCTGCGACCCGGGTCGAGACCACCAGCGCCGTCTGCAGCACCGCGTGCCGAGCACGCAGCCGTTCCAGGAGGAGAACGAGCGCCGGCACGTACTCGTGATTGCGCGAGGGCTGCCCGGCGGTGGTCCGGCCTCCAGCGCTCTCGAGCACCACGCCCAGGAAGTCTCCGTCGGGCTCCACCGAGTACTGGGCGTTCAGTTCGACGCCCGCGTCACTCCGCAATCGCATGTTGCCACCCTGGCACGCCCCACCGACACCGCTCCCGTCCCCAGCTCATGGCACGATCAGGGGACCATGACTCTCACCGACTTGCTGCCCGCCGATGCCGATCCGGACGCCCTCTTCGACGTGTTCAGCACGTGGGCGGGCGAGCAGGGCCTCGAGCTGTACCCCGCCCAGCAGGAGGCGATGATCGAGATCGTCTCCGGGTCGAACGTCATCCTCTCCACTCCCACGGGCTCGGGTAAGAGCATGGTGGCCGTCGGGGCGCACTTCGCGGCCATGGCGGCCGGGCAGCGCAGCTTCTACACCGCGCCGATCAAGGCGCTCGTGTCCGAGAAGTTCTTCGCGCTGTGCGACATCTTCGGCGCCGACCGCGTCGGCATGATCACCGGTGACTCGGCCGTCAACGCGGGCGCGCCGATCATCTGCTGCACCGCCGAGATCCTCGCCAACATCGCCCTGCGCGAAGGCGTGGCGGCCGACGTCGGCCAGGTGGTCATGGACGAGTTCCACTTCTACGCCGAGCCGGACCGCGGTTGGGCCTGGCAGGTGCCGCTCCTGGAACTCACCAAGGCGCAGTTCCTGCTCATGTCCGCCACCCTCGGCGATGTCTCACGCTTCGAGGAGGACCTCACCCGCCGCACCGGCCGCTCGACCGCCGTGGTCACGTCCGCGCAGCGCCCGGTGCCGCTGTTCTACTCCTTCGTCCTCACCCCGCTGCACGAGACGATCGAGGAACTCCTCACCACCAACCAGGCGCCCATCTACGTCGTCCACTTCACGCAGGCCGCGGCTCTCGAGCGCGCGCAGTCGCTCATGAGCATCAACGTCTGCACCCGCGAGGAGAAGGACCGGATCGCCGCGCTCATCGGCAACTTCCGCTTCACCGCCGGGTTCGGCAAGACGCTGTCGCGGCTGGTGCGCCACGGCATCGGCGTGCACCACGCGGGCATGCTTCCCAAGTACCGCCGCCTGGTCGAACGCCTCGCGCAGGCCGGCCTCATGAAGATCGTCTGCGGCACCGACACGCTCGGCGTCGGCATCAACGTTCCCATCAGGACGGTCGTGTTCACCGCACTGTCCAAGTACGACGGTCAGCGGGTGCGGCTGCTCAAGGCCCGCGAGTTCCACCAGATCGCCGGCCGGGCGGGCCGCGCCGGCTTCGACACGGTCGGCAACGTGGTGGTCGAGGCGCCCGAGCACGTCGTCGAGAACGAGAAGGCACTCGCCAAGGCGGGCGACGACCCGAAGAAGCGCCGCAAGGTGGTCCGCAAGAAGCCGCCGGAAGGCTCGATCGGTTGGGGCAAGCCGACTTTCGAACGGCTGGTGGAGGCCGAGCCGGAGCCGCTCACGTCGAGCTTCCACGTGAGCCACACGATGCTGTTGAACGTGATCGGCCGCCCGGGCGACGCGTTCACCGCCATGCGCAAGCTCCTCGAGGACAACCACGAGGACCGCCCGGCGCAGCGCCGTCACATCCGCCGCGCCATCGCCATCTACCGGGCGCTGCTCGCCGCGGGCGTGGTGGAGAAGCTCGACGAGCCGGACGAGACCGGCCGGTCGATCCGGCTGACGGTCGACCTGCAGCTGGACTTCGCGTTGAACCAGCCGCTGTCGCCGCTCGCGCTCGCGACCATCGAGCTGCTCGACCGCGAGGACCCGAGCTACGCGCTCGACGTGCTGTCGGTCATCGAGTCCACTTTGGAGGATCCGCGCCAGGTGCTGTCCGCGCAGCAGCACAAGGCGCGCGGCGAGGCCATCCAGGGGATGAAGGCCGAGGGCATCGAGTACGACGACCGGATGGTGCTGCTGGAGGAGGTCACGCACCCGAAGCCGCTGGCGGAGTTGCTGAACGCGGCGTACGAGACCTACCGGCGCGGCCACCCGTGGGTCGCCGACTACCACCTGTCCCCCAAGTCGGTGGCGCGCGACATGTACGAGCGGGCCATGACGTTCGTGGAGTACGTCAGCTTCTACCAGCTGGCGCGCAGCGAGGGCATGGTGCTGCGTTACCTGGCCGACGCGTACAAGGCGCTGCGCCAGACGGTGCCCGAGGAGGCGAAGACCGAGGAACTCGGCGATCTTCAGGAGTGGCTGGGCGAACTGGTTCGGCAGGTGGACTCGAGCCTGCTGGACGAGTGGGAGAAGCTCACCAACCCGACTGACGAGCCGGAGCAGCCGGAGGACGAGCGGGTGCCGGCCGTCACCACGAACGTCCGCGCGTTCCGCGTGCTGGTGCGCAACGCCTTGTTCCACCGCGTGCAACTGGCGGCGCGGAAGCGCTACTTCGAACTCGGCGAACTGGACGGCGACTCCGGTTGGGACGCCGACGAGTGGCGCGAGGCGCTGGAGCCGTACTTCGAGCTGCACGACGAGATCGGCACGGGCCCGGACGCGCGCGGGCCGAAGTACCTGATCGTGTCCGAGCAGGCCGACCACTGGGAGGTGCGCCAGATCTTCGCCGACCCGGCGGGCGACCTGGACTGGGGCTTCACGGCGGAGGTCGACCTGGCGGCTTCGGACGAACTGGGCGCCGCGGCGGTCACGATCACGAACGCGGGTCAGCTCTAACCCGACGCGCGCCCCGATCCGGCCGTACGGCCGGGCACGACCCCGGCTCGCCTGTGCACAACCGGTCGGACCACCGCAGAAATGTCGGTGCTCCCGAACTCACTATTCGCGTTACGTCAGCTTGCTAAGGCCACCACAACTACCGATGATCGGCGCCCGGGCGATCGTCTGACTCCGAACTCGCGGACCCGCGTGCAATACGCCCTCATCTGCCGCTGACGTCCTGGCCAGGAGTCGAGTGGCATTCTGGTGGCAGTACGCCGCGGCTTGCGGTAAACCTTGGTTCCATGAACGTCGAGGTACGCAGCATCACCGCTGATGACTGGTCCCTCTTCCGCGACGTCAGCTTGCGGGCGCTGGCCGATTCTCCTGACGCCTTCAGAACGACGCTCGCCGAGGCCCGGGCGTTCTCTGAGGACGTCTGGCTGCACAGGGTCGAGGCCTCAGCACAGATTCTTGCGGTGCTGGAAGGCGGCCGAGGAATCGCGATGGGTGGCGTCCTCAGGCCCTCAGACAATGCCGTCGCCTATATCTGGGGGATGTGGACGTCGCCCAAGGCACGCGGCCGTGGGTACGCCGCCGGGCTCCTCGCCGATCTGGTGAGCTGGTGCCGCGACCGCGATCTCGACGTACGTCTGCATGTGACCCAGGGCAACGACGCCGCACGCCGGCTCTATGTCGCCCACGGCTTCAAGGCGACCGGCGCGTGGGAGCCGCTTCGGGAAGGATCGACGCTGCGGGTCGAGGAGCTGCAGCTCGTGGAGTGTCGATCGGAACGTCGAGAGTGGCACGATAGATGATCACGCGGGGTCCTGCCTGGGAAAGACGTTTCTTGGCAGAACCGACGATTTCGGGTCAGGACACCGCGGTCCCGACCGTCACGCGCTCGTCACACGGGTCACACTCACCTTCCCGGTGAGAAAACCTCACTAAATCCAGGGGTCCCTGAACCGGTTTTGTCGATGCCATGCGCCACCATCGGACCGGAGCCCTGCCCGCGCGCACTCAGCGAGTGTCCACCTGCGACTTCGCCAACAGATCGCGTACCTCTTCGTCGGTCACCTGCGTGAAGTCGTCGAACCACTGGCCCACCGACAGGAACTGGGCCGGGGCGTGGGCGCACACCACCTCGTCGGCCACCTCCGCCAGGCGGGGCACCGCGTCGGCGGGCGCCACCGGCACGGCCAGCACGATTCGCGCGGCGCCCATTCGCCGCACCACTCGGATCGCGGCCAGCACGGTCGCGCCCGTGGCGATGCCGTCGTCGACCACCACCACCGTCCGCGAGTGCAGGCTCAGGCGCGGTCCGCTCGGGCGCAGTGACACCGCGCGCCGCGTGATCTCCGCTCGTTCGTGTGTCACCTGACCGTGGAGGTCCTCCCAGGTCAGGCCCAGGTCGCGCAGCAACGCGGCGTTGCGGACGGTCACCCCGTCCTCGCCCACGGCACCGACCGCCAACTCCAGACGGTCCGGCGCCCCGATCTTGCGCACCAGCACGATGTCCAGCCGCGCCCGCAGCACGGCCGCGATCTCCGCGGCCACCGGCACACCACCGCGCGGCAGCCCCACCACGACCGGCCGTTCGTCGGACAGATGGGCGAGCCGCGTGGCGAGCCGACGGCCCGCGTGGACCCGGTCCCGGAAGTGCATGGCGTCACCTCGACCACCAGTGTCCCCCGGACGCCCCCATGATAGTATCGAACAAATGAGCGATACCGATGTTTGCGCAGGCTGCGGGCCCGTCCGCCGCCTGCGCGCCGACCACCACGTGCCCCATCCGGAGGAAGGTCATGCCGCCAATCTCAGCCCCGTCAGGCGCACGACACGAAAGTCCACAGTGGACTACTCGGGTTTACGCGCCTCGATCAGGAACCGCGAGGAGTGAGCCACGAACGGACCTTCCGTGGTGATCAACTCGTGCAGGTCGGCCAACCGCGACTGGTAGGCCTCCACCGTGAAGCCCGGCACCATCCAGATCACCTTGCGCAGGAAGTAGATCACCGCGCCCACGTCGTGGAACTCCATGCGCAGCCGGGCCGTCCGCAGATCGACCACCCGCAACCCCGCCTCCTCGGCCGCGGCCCGGGCGTCCGACGGGCGGCGCCCGTCCCAGTCCTGCGGCCCCAGGAAGAAGTCGACCACCTCGGCACCGCTGCGCGGTCCGACCTGTTGGGACAGAAAGGAACCGCCAGGTGCCAGCACTCGCGCGACATCCTCCCACCAGGTGGCCACCGGATGCCGGCTGGTCACCAGGTCGAACGTGCCCGCGCGAAACGGCAGGGGCCCGGAGTCGGCCGCCACCACGGTGGCGCGTGAGCCGAGCACCGCGGCGGCCCGCACCCGGTTGGGCGGCCACGACTCGGTGGCCACCATCCGCGCCGGCAGTCGGGGCGCGCCGGCCAGCACCTCACCGCCGCCGGTCTGCACGTCGAGCGCCACCGAAGCCTGACCGAGCCGCTCCCCCATGAGCCGCGCGTAGCCCCACGGCGGCCGCTCCTCGCTCGCCCGGCCGTCGAGCCACGAGAAGTCCCAGCCGTCCACGGACACCTCGGCCGCCTCGGTCACCAACGCGTCGAAGTCCATACAGAAGATGCTGCCAGGTGGCGCAACCCGATTGACCTCCACCATGGACGAGGTCGCAGGATCGCTCGTGTGAGAGCAGAGATCTGGTTCGACTTCGTGTGCCCGTGGTGCTACCTCGGCACTCGACGATGGGCCGACGCGACAGAGGGCACCGTCGCCACCCGCTGGCGATCCTTCGAACTCGGCGTGGACGCGCCGACCACCCCGGGCAAACCGGTGACCGACCTGATGCGCACCGACTGGGGCATGACCGACGCCCAGGCCGACGCGGCCATCGCCCGGATCCACGCCGCGGGCACGGCAGCGGGTCTGCCCCTGCGTACGGGCGAGGCGCGGCCGGTGAACACCCGTGACGCGCACCGGCTGGTACATCTGGCGGCCGGCCACGACGCGGCACCGGACGTGATCGAGCGGGTGTTCGCCGCCTATCACGTGGAGCTGCGCGACATCGCCGACCACACGGTCCTCTCCGAACTGGCCACGGCCGCCGGTCTGCCGGAACGCGAGGTCACCGCCCTGTGGCAGGGCAGCGACCACCTCGAGGCCGTGCGCGACGACGAGGAGCGAGGCGCCGAAGTCGGCGTTCGAGCCGTCCCCTCCTACCGAGTCGACGGCCGCCTCGTGTCCGGCGCGCTGCCAGCCGAGGAGCTGCGCGCGCTGGTCAGCCCTCGCTGAGCCACGTCCCGACCAGGTGTGACTCGATCGAGTCCGGTCGACCCCGGCCGGACTCGATCATCGTCCGCACCTCGGACGGCGTGAACCAACGCGCCTCGATCAGCTCGTCCTCGTCCACCGCCACCTCGTCGGACACCGCCACCGCCCGGAAGCCGATCATCATCCCCGACGGGAACGGCCACGCCTGCGACGCCTGATAGGTCACCGAAGACACCCGCACGCCCGCCTCCTCCATCAGCTCCCGGTGCACGGCGTCCTCCAGGTTCTCGCCGATCTCCACGAACCCGGCGAGCGTGGAGTACGCGCCCTCGGCCGCGCCCCGGTGCCGCGCGAGCAGGCAGCGGCGCTCCGGCCTCGGCGCCTCCACCAGCATGATCACCGCCGGCTCGATGCGTGGGAACAGCAGCTTGCCGCAGTCCCGGCACACCAGCAGGTGCCCGGCGTGGCGGATCTCCACGCCACCGCCGCACGCGCCGCAGAACCGCTGGTTGCGGTGCCAGTACAGCATGCCGCGGGCATAGGCGAGGGTCGCCGCCAGTTGCGCGTCGAGGGTGGGGAAGAGCTTGCGGATGTCCACCGCCTGGTCGGCACCCGCGCGGCGCAGTGCGTCCGGCTCGTCCACATCGGACAGATCGGTGGCGAACACGCCGGCGTCGCCGTCGAGCCCGAGGAACACGGCGTTCTCCGCGTCCGAGAAGGACACGGGTTCGCCGTCCGCCACCAGGCAGGTGTCGCGCCAGAAGGCCAGCACCCGGGTGCGGGGGTCGGCCCGGGTCGACGTGATCCACGCCTGGTCGGCGCGCCGGGCACTCGCCCGGTCGAGGGTGAGTCCGTTGTACGGCAAGGTGACGTTCGTTGGCACGCGTGCCACCCTAGAACGCATGGCCAACGAGGACCCGAGTTGTGCGGTAGCGCACGGCGACGCACCCGCCCCCACCACCACGAAGACGCTCGTGGCGGTGTTCGCCTCACCGGTCGCCGGCCACCTGCTCCGCTACGGCCAGGACCTCGGCTTCCGCACGGTGCTGGTCGAACCGGAACGCGGCCGGGTGACGAACGCGGAGGAGTCGTCGGCGTCGGTGTCGCCCAGCATGCCCACCGACCTCGACGACAACACCGACATCGTGCTGACCGACCACCATCGGGTGGAGATCGGCGAGTTGCTGCGTGACGCGCTGGCGCTGCCCGTGCGGTGGATCGGGATCATGGGCAACCCCCGCCACCCGGGCCCACACGTCGCCGCGCTCACCGACCTCGGCGTGTCGGAGGTCGACATCGCCCGGGTGCACCGCCCGATCGGCCTCAACATCGGCTCCCGCACGCCGGCGGAGATCGCGATCGCCACGGTCGCCGGCCTGGTGGCCGACCGCAACGGCAAGCCGGGCGGGTTCGACTTCTAGTACTGGTAGCGGGCGACCTTCTCCGGGTGGATGACCAGCCGAACCTGGTCCAGGGCCAGGATTTCGGCCAGGTCGTCGGCGCGGGTAGGGTCGTCGAGGTCCCAGTAGCGGGCGGCCAGCCGCTTGGCCAGGTCGTGCCCGCCGGCGGTCTCGATCGTGACGCGGCCGGCCACCGACACCCAGCGCTCGCGTTCCGCCACCGGCGCGGCGATCACGATCGAGGCGCGCGGGTCCTGACGCAGGCGCCGCACCTTGACGGTGTCCGGGCCGGTGAACAGTTGCACGGTCCCCTCGTCGGTGGCCTCGAACCACACGGGCCGGGGCTGCGCCGGAATCGGGCCCCCGGCCACGGACAGGAACCCGTGCAGTGGGCGCCGGAGGAACTCGAGGTCCTGGCTGGTCAGCTCACTCATGTTCTCGATTCGACCACGGCAGACCGCGCCGCGCCCATGGGCGAGAAGCCGCGTCACCTGTGCGTTCGTCTCACCGCCGGAGTTCGGCGTCCAGCAGGCGGATCAGCTCGCCGACCCGACCGCCGCCTCCCGCGGCCGCCGGATAGCGCTTGAGCACGTGGACCACACCCGGGGTCGCACGGCGCACCGCCTGCTCGACAGGGGCAGCACCGTCGACCAACTCGACCGCCCGAATGGCGTACGCGGCCGCGCCGAGGATGTGCTTGACCTGGGTGGCCTTGGCCAGCGGATGCAGGTAGGCCGCACCCGCCGCGGACATCGCCGCCCGCGCCGCCTCGCCCGCGGCCTCGGTGTCCACGTCCTTCGCGGCCTTGAGCGCCGCGAACGCCGTGTCGCGTAGAGCCTTGCCCCGGGCGCCGCCGCGGGCGAACGCCCACGCCGCGTCGATCGCGTCCCGGGGCCGGGTGTCGTCCGGGCGGTCGGCCTCGAAAATCGCCAGCACCGTCTCCGCGCACCCCGCGGCGAACGCCGTGACCTCCCGAAGATCCTCCGTACTCAGCTCGATCTCGCTGGTCATGGCGCCATCTTGCCGGAGCCTGACCGGCGAGGTAACTTACTAAGCGCTTGCTTACCTCAAGGAGGAACACAGTGACCCGTGTCGCGATCGTCACCGGTGCCGCCCGTGGCATCGGTGCGGCCATCGCCAAGCGTCTCGCCGACGACGGTTTCGCCGTCGGGGTGGTCGACCTCACCGAGGACAACTGCGCCGCCACGGTCGCCGCCATCGCCGACGAGGGCGGCACGGCACTCGCGGTCGGCGCGGACGTCTCGAACCCCGAACAGGTGGCGGCGGCCGTCGCCGCGGTGGCCGAGCGGCTCGGGCCGCCGACCGTGCTGGTGAACAACGCCGGCGTCCTGCGCGACAACCTGCTGTTCAAGATGTCCGAGGACGACTGGGACACGGTGATGAACGTGCACCTGCGCGGCGCGTTCCTCATGACCCGCGAGGTGCAGAAGCACCAGACCGAGCAGGGCTGGGGCCGGGTGGTCAACCTGTCCAGCACCTCCGCGCTCGGCAACCGCGGCCAGGTCAACTACTCGGCCGCCAAGGCCGGCCTGCAGGGCTTCACGAAGACCGTGGCCATCGAGCTGGGCAAGTTCGGCGTCACGGCCAACGCGATCGCGCCCGGGTTCATCGAGACCGACATGACCGCCGCCACCGCCGCCCGCGTCGGCGCCGACTTCCAGCAGTTCAAGGACGCCGCCGCGGCCGCCATCCCCGTGCGCCGCGTCGGGCAGCCGGAGGACATCGCCGCCCTCGCGTCGTTCCTGGTGAGCGAGGAGGCCGGGTTCGTGTCCGGCCAGGTGATCTACGTGGCCGGCGGGCCACAGGACTGAGGACGCCATGCGGATCTTCGCCACCCTCGACGAGTTCGCGGCCGCCAAGGGCGAGGTGCTCGGCCACGGCGACTGGCACACGATCACCCAGGACCAGATCACCCGGTTCGCCGACGCCACGGGTGACCACCAGTGGATCCACCTGGACACCGAACGCGCCGCGAGCGGTCCGTTCGGCCACACGATCGCCCACGGCTACCTCACGTTGTCGCTGATCCCCTTCCTGGGCAGGGAGATCTACCGCGTCGACGGCCTGTCCATGGGCATCAACTACGGGCTCGGCAAGGTTCGGTTCCCGACCGTGGTCCCGGTCGACTCCCGCATCCGCGCCAGCGCCGAACTGATCGACATCACCGACCGCCAGCAGGGCAAGCAGGCCATCCTGCGGTGGACCATCGAGATCGAGGGCACCGAGAAGCCGGCCTGCGTCGCCGAGACGATTGTGGTGTACGTGCCATGACCCCAGATGAACTCCGGAAACTGACCCGCGACTTCCTCGCCGCGCACGACCCGGCGACCACCGACCGTCTCGAGTTCCTGCGTGCCCGGTTCGACGCCGGGCTCGCGTGGGTGCACTTCCCGGCCGGTCTCGGCGGGCTCGACCTGCCGCGCGCCATGCAGTCCGTGGTGGACGAGGAGCTGGCCGGCGCGCCGGACAACGACCCGCGCCGGATCGGGATCGGGCTCGGCATGGCCGCGCCCACCATCCTCGCCTTCGGGACGGACGAACAGAAGCAGCGGTTTCTTCGTCCACTGTGGATCGGTGAGGAGGTGTGGTGTCAGCTGTTCTCCGAGCCGGGCGCCGGCTCCGACCTCGCCGCGGCCGGCACCCGCGCGGTGCGCGATGGTGACGACTGGCTGGTCACCGGGCAGAAGGTGTGGACGTCCAGTGCGCACAACTCGCGCTGGGCGATCCTGTTGGCCCGCACCGATCCCGACGTCCCGAAGCACGTCGGACTGTCGTACTTCGTGTGCGACATGACCGATCCCGGCGTGGAGGTCCGGCCGCTGCGTCAGATCACCGGCGAGGCCGAGTTCAACGAGGTCTTCCTGACCGACGCGCGGATCCCGGACACCAACCGGCTGGGTGAGGTCGGCGACGGCTGGCGGGTCGCGCAGACCACGCTGATGAACGAGCGCGTCGCGATCGGCAGCCGGCCCGCGCCGCGCGACGGCGGGATGCCCGGGGTGGTGTCCCGGACCTGGCGGGAGAATCCCGACCAGCGCACGCCCGAGTTGCACGACCGGTTGCTCGATCTCGTGGTTCGGGCGGAGGCGTTGCGGCTGGCGGGTGTTCGGTTGCGCCAGCAGCTCGCCGTCGGTTCGCCCGGGCCCGAGGGTTCGGCCATGAAGCTCGCGTTCGCCGGGCTCGCGCAGGAACTGTCCGGGCTCGAGGTCGAACTGCTCGGCGAGGACGGACTGCGTTACGACGACTGGACGTTGCGCCGGCCGGAGATGGTCGACTTCACCGGTCGTGGCGCCGGATACCGGTACCTGCGGGCCAAGGGCAACTCGATCGAGGGCGGCACTTCCGAGGTGTTGCGCAACATCATCGCCGAGCGCGTGCTCGGGCTGCCCGCCGAGCCTCGTTCGGACGTGAAAGTCCCGTGGAAGGACCTGCCGCGATGAACCTGCTGTACACCGACGTCGAGGACCAGCTCCGGGCCAGTGTGAAGGATCTGCTGACCGACCGCGCGCAGCCGGCGACCGTCATCGCCCGCTGCGACACCGACGAGCCGCTCGACCTCCACCTGTGGAAGTCGCTGACCGACCTGGGTGTCACGGCGCTGCACGTGCCGGAGGAGTTGGGTGGTCAGGGCGCGTCGCTGCGGGAGGTGGCCGTGGTGATGGAGGAGTTGGGCCGGTTCGTGGCGCCGGTGCCGTTCCTCGGCAGCGCCGTGCTCGCCACCACCGCGTTGCTCGGCTGCGAGGCGGGCACCGAGGTACGGGAACTGCTCGACGCGCTCGGGTCGGGTGCGATCGCCTCACTCGCCGTTTCCCTTGCCACGGTGCCGGGTTCTTTCCCCGACTTCGTGCGCGCGGACGCCGACGGCCTGCACGGTCGCGTGCGGACGGTGGCCGACGCCGGGCCGGCGTCGGTGTTCCTGGTGCCGGCCGTGGGGGCCGACGGGCCGGAGTTGCACGCCGTGGCCGCCGATCAGGTGACCGCCACGCCGGTCGTGTCGCTCGACCTGACCAGGCCGGTGTCCGACCTGGTGCTGACCGGTGCCGCCTCGACCCTGCTCGCCGGCCCGGAGACTGCGGCGTCCGCTGTGGACAGTGCACTGTGGACGAGCGCGGGGTTGCTGGCGTCCGAGCAGCTCGGGCTGGCCGAGTGGTGTCTCGACACCACGGTCGCGTATCTCAAGGAGCGGCACCAGTTCGGGCGGCCGGTCGGGTCGTTCCAGGCGTTGAAGCACCGGTTGGCGGACGTGTGGCAGGACCTGGTGCTGGCGCGGGCCACCGCCCGTCACGCGGCCGACTCTCCTTCGCCGCGAACCGCCGGCATCGCCAAGTCGCTCGGGTCCACGGTCGCCGTGCACGCCGCCGAGGAAGCCGTGCAGTTGCACGGCGGGATCGGGATGACGTGGGAGCACCCGGCGCACCTGTACCTGAAGCGGGCCAAGGCGGACGCGATCGCGCTCGGGACGGCGGGGCGGCACCGGCAGTTGCTGGCGCCGCTGGTAGACCTACCGGCGTGACCCAGGTGGAACTCCCGGACGACCTCTGGCCGGACGTGCGGCCGGCGGCGGCCCGGCGACTCATGGCGGCGGCCGTCCAGTCGTTCTCCGTGCGGGGGTATCACGCCACCACCACCCGGGACATCGCCACGGCCGCCGGGATGAGTCCGGCCGCGTTGTACGTGCACTTCCCGGCGAAGTCGGCCGTGTTGTTCGCCATCAGCCGGTCGGGGCACGCCGGGACGTTGGCCATGGTGGAGTCGGCGGTCGCCGCCGCGCCCGATCCGGTGGCGGCCATGCGGTCGGTGGTGGAGAAGTTCGTGGCCTGGCACGCGAAGCGGCACGTGGTGGCCCGGGTGGTGCAGTACGAACTGGGGGCGCTCACGCCCGAGGACTACGAGGTGGTGATCTCGCTGCGGCGGCGGACCGAGCAGCATGTTCGGGACGTGATCACGCGCGGGGTCGAGCAGGGGTGTTTTCAGGTTCCGGACGTGCGGACGGCCGCGCGCGCGGCGTTGTCGATGGCTATCGACGTGGCCCGGTGGTATTCGCCCGCCACCAAACAGTCGCCTGTCGCATTGGGACGTCAGTACGCGGAGTTGGTTCTCCGCATGCTCGGCCATCAGCAGGGTCGGGCCGCGCCCGCCTAGACCGTCTCCACGGTGACGCCCTCCGCCTGGAACGCGGCCACCAGTTCTTCGGGCGCGGCCGAGTCGGTGATCAACAGGTCGATGGCCGACGCCGGGCAGATCCTCGCGAACGCGTGCCTGCCGAGTTTCGAGCTGTCGGCCGCCACCACGATTCGGCGGGCGCGCTCGGTCATGAGTCGGTTGATGCTGGCCTCGCCCTCGTGGTGGGCGTACGCGCCGTGCACCGGGTCGACCGCGTCGACCCCCAGGAACACCACGTCCATCGTGATCTCGCCCAGGATGCGCGTCGCGAGCGGCCCGGTCAGTTCGAACGACGACGGTCGCGCCACTCCCCCGGTCACCACGATCTTCACCTGCGGGCGCACGGCCAACTCGCTCGCGATGTTCAGCGCGTTGGTCACCACCGTGAGCCCGGGCTCGTCGCCGCCGTTCAGCTCCGGGCGCAGCGCCAGCGCGCGGGCGATCTCCGTGGTGGTCGTGCCGCCATTCAGTCCGACGACACTGCCTCGGTCCACCAACGCCGCCGCGCCTCTGCCGATCCGTTCCTTCTCCGACGCGTGCCGCGCCGTTTTGTAGCGCAGCGGCAGGTCGTAGGCCACGTTGTTGGCCACGGCGCCGCCTCTGGTCCTGGTCAGCAGCTGCTGCTCGGCCAGGTGGTCCAGGTCACGGCGAATGGTGGCGGCGGACACCCCCAGCTCCTCGGACAGGTCGTCCACATCGACCTTGCCGCGCTGCCCGAGCAGGTCGAGGAGGGTGCTCAGCCGTTCGTAGCGATCCACATGATGCAATGTAAACCCAACCTGTGATCTGCGAAGGCGGTGACATGGACCGGCTCGTGGCGGCCATCGACGTCGGCGGTACGTCGATCAAGTCGGCGCTCGTTGCCGAGGACCTCACGGTGGTGCACACGCTGCGCACCCCCACCCGACGCATCGACGACTCCGTCGACGTCGACCAGATCCGGGAGCTGATCCAGGAACTACGGGCCCAGGCCGGCTCCGCGACGCTCGTCGGGGTCGGGCTCGCGGTCCCCGGCATCGTCGACGAACGGCTCGGGATCGCGCGCAACGCCGTCAACCTCGGCTGGCGCGACCTGCCGCTGCGGGATGTGCTGAGCGACGCCGTCGGGTTGCCCGTCGCGCTCGGGCACGACGTGCGCACCGGAGGGCTCGCCGAGTTCACGGTCGGCGCGGCCACCGGCGTGCGCAACGCCATGTTCATGCCCATCGGCACGGGGATCGCGGCCGCCGTGCTGGTCGACGGGCATCGGCTCGACGCCGACGGGTACGCCGGCGAGATCGGGCACGTCGTGGTCGATCCCGACGGGGAGATCTGCGGGTGTGGCATCCGTGGGTGTCTCGAGACCGTGGCCTCCGCGGCGTTCATCGCCCGTCACTACGCGGCGCGCAGCGGGCGACCCGTCACCCGGGCGGCCGAGGTCGCGGCCGCCGTGGCGGCCGGTGATCCGGACGCGCTGGCCGTGTGGGAGCGGGCGGTCGAAGGGCTCGCCACCGCGATCACCATGGCGATCACCTTACTGGCGCCCGAGGTCATCGCCGTGGGTGGCGGGTTGGCCGAGTCCGGTGACGCGTTGCTCGTGCCGCTGCGCAAGGCACTCGTGGGGCGCACGACCTTCCAGCGGGTGCCCACGCTCGTGCGGGCCGCGCTCGGTGACAACGCCGGGTGCATCGGCGCCGGCATCCTCGCCTGGCGGGCCGCCGCATGATCCTCACGGTCACGCTCAACGCCGCACTCGACGTGACCTACGAGGTGGCGTCGCTGCGGCTGGGCGAGTCGCACCGGTCCAGCACGGGTGCCGTGCAGGCCGGGGGCAAGGGCGTCAACGTGGCCCGGGTGTTGCACGCGCTCGGGCACGAGACCATGGTGACCGGGCTCGTGGGCGGCGAGACGGGTGCGGCGATCCGTGCCGACGTGCTCCGCTCGGGCTTGCGGGAGGGGTTGTTCGACATGGCCGGGCCGTCGCGCCGGACGGTCACCATCGTGTCCACTCAGGACGGTACGGCCACCGCGGTGAACGAGCCGGGACCGCCGGTGTCCATTTCGGACTGGGCGGACTTCGTGGGCGGCTACCACGCGCTCGCGGCGCGGGCGTCGATGGTCGTGCTGTCCGGCAGCCTGCCACCGTCCCTTCCGGACGACGCCTACGCGCAGCTCATCCGCGCCACGCCCACGCCCACCATCCTCGACACCTCGGGCGACGCGTTGCTCGCCGGGCTCGCCGCCCGGCCGGACGTGATCAAGCCCAACGCCGACGAACTGCTGGCCGCCACTGGTGAGGCGGATCCCGTGCGTGCCGCGCGGGTGCTGCACTCGCGTGGCGTCGGCGCGGTCGTCGCCTCACTCGGCCGGGACGGTCTCGTGGCCGTGACCGGCGAGGGAGTCTGGCGTGCCCGGCTGCCGGAACCCGTGCGCGGCAACCCCACCGGCGCCGGCGACGCCTGTGTGGCCGCGTTGGCCGCCGGTCGGGACCTGCCGTGGCCCGAGCGGCTCGCCGAGGCGGTCGCCGTCGGCGCGGCGGCCGTCGCCCGCCCGCTCGCCGGGGAGATCGACCCGGACACCTACCGGCGGCTGCGGCCGCTGATCACGTTGGAGGACCTGGATGCTCACGCCGACCGGTGAGATCGTCGCGGCCGCGGCCAGGGCCGGCCGTGGGGTCGGCGCGTTCAACGTCATCCAGTTGGAACACGCCGAGGCGCTGGTCGCCGGCGCGGAGGCCGCCGGATCGCCGGTCGTGCTGCAGATCAGCGAGAACGCCGTGCGCTACCACGGATCGCTGGAGCCGTTGGGGCTCGCCACTTTGGCGGTCGCGCGGGCGTCGTCGGCCGAGGTGGCCGTGCATCTGGACCACGCGACCGACGTGTCCCTGGTGCACGAGGCCGTGCGACTGGGTTTCGGCTCGGTCATGTACGACGCGTCCACCCTGTCGTATGCGGACAACGTGGCGGCCACCGCGTCCGTGGTGGCGCACTGCCGTTCCCACGGGGTCTATGTGGAGGCCGAACTGGGTGAGGTGGGCGGCAAGGACGGCGTGCACGCGCCCGGCGCCCGCACCGATCCCGACGAGGCACTCGAGTACGTGGCCGCCACGGGGATCGACGCGCTCGCCGTGGCGGTGGGCACCTCGCACGCGATGCTCACCCGCGACGCGTCCGTCGACCTGGAACTGATCGCCCGACTGCGCGCGGCCGTGCCGGTGCCGCTGGTGCTGCACGGGTCGTCCGGAGTGCCCGACGCCCAGCTGACCGCGGCCGTGGCCGCGGGTATGACCAAGATCAATATCGCGACGCAGCTGAACAAGGTGTTCACCGGCGCGGTCCGCGACTTCCTGACGGCCAACCCGTCCGTTGTGGACACCCGCAAGTACCTGCTGGCCGGACGGGACGCGACGGCCGCCGAGGTCACGCGTCTGCTGGGCGTCCTGGCTTGACTTATATGCCAGTCGAGCTATATTGCTGTCATGGCATCTACGTTCGAGGTACTCGCCGAGCCGAGACGCCGGGAGATCCTCGATCTGCTGCGGGACGGTGAACGGCTGGTCGGCGACCTGGTCGACCGGCTGGCGCTGACCCAGCCGACCGTGTCCAAGCACCTCAAGGTGTTGAAGGGCGCGGGACTCGTGGACGTCCGGCACGACGCGCAGCGCCGCTGGTACCGGCTGCGGCCGGGGCCGCTGGCCGAGATCGACGAGTGGCTGGCGCCGTACCGTCGCATGTGGACGTCCAGTTTGGACGCTCTGGAACGACACCTGGAGACGATGGATGAGTGACGAAGCGACGCTGCACACCGTGAACGGCATGCCGACACTGCGGTTCGAGCGACGGCTGGCGCACGCGCCGGAGAAGGTGTGGCGGGCGGTGAGCGACCCGGCGGAGATGGCGCACTGGTTCCCGGCGGCCGTGGAGGCCGAGTTGCGGCCCGGGTCCCACATGCGGTTCACGTTCTCCGAGGACGCCCCGGTCGACGCCGACTGGGACGGCGAGGTCCTGGAGGTCGACCCGCCCAAGGTCTACATGTTCCGGTGGTCCGACGACGTGCTGCGGTTCGAGCTGCTCCCCGACGGCGACGGCTGCCTGCTGGTGTTCACGCAGACGGTGGGCGGCGGCGAGGTCGGGCTGCTCGGCGCCGGGCGCACGGCCGCCGGGTGGGTCGACTGCCTCGACCATCTGGCCGGGCGGCTCGACGACGTCGAGGTGGCTTCGCGGACGGACTGGGTTACGCCGATGCGGCACTACATCGAGAAGTTCCACCTCGACGAGGGCACGGTGCGCGCCGTCGACGGCGGCTACGAACTGCGCTTCGCGAGGGACCTGGTGTGGAAGCCGCTCGACCAGGTGTGGCAGGTCCTGACGGAGGACGCGGTCGGCGATCTCCTGCCGGAGCGCGCGGCGAACTCCCATGTCCCGGCGGGCCCGATCGTGGCGGCCGAGGCGCCGAAGCTGCTGGAGTACCAGTGGCTGCACGAGGGTTCACCGGCGGGCAAGGTCCGGTGGGAGTTCGTGGCGGACCCGAAGCTGGGTGTGCGGGTGGAGCTGACGCAGACCGTCCCGGCCTCGCTGGCGTCGCTGCGCGCGGAGGCGTTGGCCGCGTGGCAGGTCCACCTGGACCTGTTCTTCGCGGCCGTCCAGGGTGACGTGCGGTGCGCGTGGTCGGAGGAGCGGGTCACCGAACTGACCGCGCACTACGCGTCCACCCTGGACTGAACCCCGCGAGTCTCCCTCTCGGGACACGCGAGTCGGCGGTTCACGGACCGCCAACTCGGATGTCCGGGGAGGGCGACTCGCGGTGCTTGAACGTGGGACTCGCCGGGCGTGAACGTGGGACTCGCGGGCTGTCTCATGATCAACGGCGGCCTCCGGCCCCCGGAATCCGGCGTAACGGGCCGCACCGACAGTTCCGGTCGGTCCCCTGCCGTGGGCTGGAAACCGGTGGCCGGAGGCCAAAGCCTCACACCGCGGCCACCGCCTGCCGCCACAGGGCCAGACCCTCGTCGATCTGCGAGTCGTTCACCACGAGCGGCGGGATCATCCGCACCACGTTGCCCGCCGCGCCACACGTCAGCAGCAGCAGACCCGCCTCGCCCGCCGCCTGCTGTGCCCGGCCGGCGGCCGCCGCGTCCGGGTTGCCGTCGCCGTCCACGAACTCGTTGCCCAGCATCAGGCCGAGACCACGCACGTCGCCGATCGCCGGGACGTCGGCCGCCACCTTCGCCAGGCCCTCGCGCAGCCGGGCACCCATGGCGGCGGAGTTCTCCACCAGGCCCTCCGACCGCACCACGTCCAGCGTGGCGAGCGCCGCGGCGCAGGCCACGGCGTTGCCGCCGTACGTGCCACCCTGGGAACCCGGCCACGCCTTCGACATCAGGTCGCGCGGGGCCGCGATGGCCGACAGCGGGAAGCCACTGGCCAGGCCCTTCGCCGTGATCACCACGTCCGGGCGCACGTCGAAGTGGTCGTGGCCCCAGAAGCGGCCGGTGCGGCCGAACCCGGTCTGCACCTCGTCGAGGACCAGCAGGATCCCGTGCCGGTCGGCGCGTTCCCGCAGGCCCTGCATGAACTCGGTGTTGGCCGGCACGTAGCCGCCCTCGCCGAGCACGGGCTCCACGAAGATCGCGGCGGTCTCGGCCGGCGACGTGAGCGTGGCCAGCACGTAGTCCAACTCGCGCAGCGCGAAGCGGGTGGCCTCCTGCTCGCTCCAGCCGTAGCGGTACGCGGTGGGGAACGGCGACACCACCACACCACCCATGAGCGGCGCGAACCCCGCCCGGAACTTGGTGGCCGACGTGGTCATCGACGCCGCGCCGATGGTCCGGCCGTGGAACGACCCGTGGAACACCACGACGTTCGGGCGGCCGGTCGCGTGCCTGGCCAGCCGCAGCGCGGCCTCGACCGCCTCGCTGCCCGAGTTCACGTAGAACAGCGCGTCCAGCCCGTCCGGCAGCACCTCGCCGAGCCGCTCGGACAGCGTCAGCAGCGGGCGGTGCATGACGGTCGTGTACTGGCCGTGGATCAGCTTGGCCGCCTGGTCCTGCACGGCCTTGACCACCGTCGGATGGCAGTGCCCGGTGCTGGTCACCCCGATCCCGGCCGTGAAGTCCAGGTACCGGCGCCCGTCCTCGCCGTAGAGGTACACGCCCTCGCCGCGCTCCGCGAGCACGGGCGTCGCCTGCTTGAGAATCGGGGACAGCTCAGCCATCACACAACACCCCTCGGTAGATTGTCGACAATCCTACGGAAGGATCTCCGGTACGGCTAGTGACCCCGGCTGATCCATTCTTCGAGGTGAGGTGCCTCCGCCCCGATCGTGGTGTCGTCGCCGTGGCCGGTGTGTACGACCGTCTCGGGCGGGAGGGTCAGCAGCCGGTCGCGGATCGAGTCGACGATCGTCGGGAAGTCCGAGTACGACCGGCCGGTGGCGCCCGGGCCGCCGTTGAACAGCGTGTCGCCCGTGAACACCACGCCCAGCGCCGGCACGTGCAGGCACACCGCGCCCGGCGCGTGGCCGGGAGTGTGCAGCACGTGGACCTCCACCCCGGCGACCTTCAGCACGTCGCCGTCGGCCAGTTCGCCGGCCGGGCGGTCCTCGGCGTGGGCGAGGTCCCACAGCACCCGGTCGTCCTTGTGCAGCAACACGGGCGCGTCGACCTGCATTGACAGCGCGGGGGCGGCGTTCACGTGATCGTTGTGCCCGTGGGTGCACGCGATCGCCAGGACCTCGCGCTCCCCCACGGCCGCCGCGATGGCGTCCGCGTCGTGCGCCGCGTCGATCACCAGGACCTGCTCGTCGTCGCCGAGGAGCCAGACGTTGTTGTCGACGTCCCAACTGCCGCCGTCGAGGGTGAACTTCCCGGACGTGACCACCCGCTGGACCCGCGCCATCAGAAGATCACCACCGAGCGGAGCACGTCGCCGTGATGCATCTTCGTGAACGCGTCCTCCACCTGGTCCAGCGCGATGCGCTCGGTGACGAACGCGTCGAGGTCGAGCCGGCCCTGCTGGTAGAGGTCGACCAGGTAGGGGAAGTCGCGTGAGGGCAGGCAGTCGCCGTACCAACTGGACTTGAGCGAGCCGCCGCGTGAGAAGAAGTCGATCATCGGCATCTCGAGGCGCATGTCCGGCGTCGGCACGCCCACCAGCACCACCGTGCCGGCGAGGTCGCGGGCGTAGAACGCCTGCTTCCAGGTCTCCGGGCGACCGACCGCCTCGATCACCACGTCGGCGCCGAACCCATCGGTCAACTCCTGCACTGCCTCGACCACGTCGCCCGCGCCGGCGTTGATCGTGTGCGTGGCGCCGAACTTCTTGGCCCACTCGAGCTTCCGGTCGTCCAGGTCGACCGCGATGACCTTGGTGGCCCCCGCGATGGTGGCACCCGCGATGGCCGCGTTGCCCACGCCGCCACAACCGATCACCGCGACACTGTCGCCGCGCGTGACCCCGCCGGTGTTCACGGCGGCGCCGATGCCGGCCATGATCCCGCAGCCCAGAAGCCCGACGGCGGCGGGCTCTGCCTTGGGGTCCACTTTTGTGCACTGTCCACTGTGGACCAGGGTCTTCTCGACGAACGCGCCGATGCCGAGCGCCGGGGACAGTTTCGTGCCGTCGGTGAGCGTCATGGGCTGGGTGGCGTTGAACGTGTTGAAGCAGTACCAGGGGCGGCCGCGCAGGCAGGCGCGGCAGGTGCCACAGACGGCGCGCCAGTTGAGGATGACGAAGTCGCCGGGTTCGAGATCGGTGACGCCCTCACCGACGGTCTCCACGATGCCGGCCGCTTCGTGCCCGAGCAAGAATGGGAACTCGTCGTTGATCCCACCCTCGCGGTAGTGCAGGTCGGTGTGGCAGACGCCGCAGGCCTGGACCTTGACCACCGCCTCGCCCGGCCCGGGATCGGGGATGACGATCGTCTCGATCTCGACCGGTGCGCCCTTCGACCGGGCGATGACGCCCCGAACCTGCTGAGCCATGTGTCGTCCTCTCGTCGCTTACAGGTGTTGTACCAGTCGAGGTCGTGTCGGATTGAAGTTCGGATTCGTTGAGGACAGAAGATGTCCGCAACGAGGGCCAGGCTGGTGCCATGACGAGCTTGCACCTGTACCTGAGCTATCGCGACGCCGACGCTGCCCTCACCTGGCTGGAGCGTGCGTTCGGCTTCGAGACGACCATGCGGTACCCCGACTCCGGGCGCGTCGCCCACGCGGAGGCCCGCCTCGGCGACGCGGCGATCATCGTGTTCTCCGACGAGGGCTACGGACGCCTGGACCAGCACGGCGACACGGTCGGCTACGGCGCCTACCTGGCGGTGGCGGACGAGGCAGCGGTGGACGCGGTGTGGTCCCGAGCGCTCGGCGCTGGCGCTGTTGCTGTGTGGAAGCCGGAGCCCACCGAGTGGGGCAACTACCGCTGCCGGGTACTTGACCCGGAGGGCTACGAGTGGACGTTCGGTACGCACAAGCCGGGCGAGCCCGCGGGCGACTGGTGATCAATGGACTGGGCCGGGCCGCCGCGCTGATGGTGCGGCGGCCCCCCGCTGGCGTGCGGGACGACCATGATCAACGGCGGCCTCCGGCCCCCGAATCCAGCCTAGCCACGAACACCGACAGAAACAGAAGCAGCCAACACGGACGCTGAACACCAGGCGTGGCCAGCCGCGGAACATGATCAGCGGCGGCCTTCGGCCCCCCGAATCCAGCGTAACGACGAGCACCGACAAAACGAGAACGGAACGGCACGGCACGGCACGGCACGGAGCAATCACAATGGCCTTGATTCTTCGGCCGCGGGAGCGACTGACGCGGAACTCGGTAGGGCTCCGCACTGAGGCCCGTTGGAATCCGAGCGACCTCACCAGAGCCCCGTCGGTCTCGCGGAGGTGAAAAAGCGCTGGGCTCCCATTGCGGCAACGCTCTGCTGCGGGTATGCCGCTGCCGTTGTGCGACCGGCCAACCCGAACGTGCCAGGTCACCCCGCCCGCGAGCGCGCGGAGACGCGCGCAACCACGGGTGGCCCTGCGGCCCGGCAGCGCGGTGACCCGCAGGCCAGCGGCCCGGTGGCGTGGCATGGCGGCGGTCCGGTGGTGTGGCGGGCCCGGGCGGTGCAGTGGCGCACGGCGGCTACACACACCCGCCGTGCGGCGCGGGGGCGATAGCCGGCCCTCCGCTTCCGTGCTTCTTTTGGCGGTGGCTGGGTCTGGACCGACTCTGATTTCGCGAACATATCGGACATCTATATAGTGGGTAATCTATAACAGTTTGATGGCATCGCACCCTGTGGACAACCCTGAGGTGGTCCGCCGGGTTGTCGTTAGGCCGGAGGCCGCGGATGATCTTGGGTGGCGCCCGGCAGCAAGCGGACAGAGGGGGCGGTCCCTCTGCTACCTGCTGGTTAGCCTGGGTCCATGCGGATCTTCGTTCGCCTGGGGTTGTTGGTGGTCGTGCTTGTGGTCGCTGTGGGTTGTGTCAGTCGGATTGGTGGGGAGGCGGACTCCGGGGGCGAGGTCACCACCACCGCGCCTCCGCCTACCGCCGCTGACGGGGACCACATCGACGCCTGCGCGGACGGGGAGTGTGAGATCCGGTTGGACGACGAGATGGAGATCCCCACGCCGGCCGGGACCGTCTCCCTGAGTTTTGCCGATGGGCTCCTCGAGTACGAGATCGTCGGTCCCGACGGGGGACGCAACTCCGGGTCCATCGAAGGGTTGTGTGTCGCCACCATCAACATCGACGGGTCCGGTGGGGGTTCCGTCTGTTACGTCGATGGGGAGTTGCCCCCGTTGGAGCCCGGGTCCGGCCAGTTGGCGCTGCAGGTGGCCGGCGCCGACACCGGCTCACCCGTGCTGCGCATGGCCGTCGGCTAGGGGTTATCCGCTGACCAAGGGCAGCAGGTTCGGCCGCCACACGCCGTCGTGGTCGCGCGCGGTGCGTAGGCGCTCTTCCGGGACTTGGCCGTATGTGGTGGTGCGCTGGCGCGCTGGACGGCCGGCCGCCAGGGCCAACGCCTCCAGGCCGGCGATCGTCTTGTAGCTCCCGTTGTCCGAGCCGGCCATGCGGCTGATGGTCTCCTCCATCAGCGTGCCACCGAGATCGTTCACGCCGCCGCGTAGCACATCCACCACGCCGTGGTCGCCGAGTTTCACCCAGCTGGTCTGGATGTTGTCGATCCGGCCGTGCAGCAGCAGCCGGGCCAGAGCGTGGACCGCCCGGTTCTCCAGAGGTGTCGGGCCCGGCCTGGCGATGCCCGCCAGGTACAGCGGCGCGTTCGTGTGGACGAACGGCAGCAGCACGAACTCCGTGAACCCGCCCGTGCGCTCCTGGGTGTCGCGCAACAACTTCAGGTGCGCCACCCAGTGCGACGGGTTGTCCACGTGGCCGTACATCATGGTGGACGTGGTGGAGATTCCCAGCTCGTGGGCCGTGGTGACCACCTCGAGCCAGGACGCGGTGGGCAGCTTGCCCTTCGTGAGGATCCACCGCACGTCGTCGTCGAGGATCTCGGCGGCGGTGCCGGGCAACGAGTCCACACCGGACTCACGAGCAGCGGTCAGCCAGTCGCGAATGGACAGATTGGTGCGCGACGCGCCGTTCACCACCTCCATGGGCGAGAACGCGTGGACGTGCAGTCCGGGGGCCCGCTTCTTCACCTCCGCCGCGATGTCGAAGTAGGCGGTGCCGGGCAGGTCGGGGTGGATGCCGCCCTGCATGCACACCTCGGTGGCGCCGACCTCCCACGCCTGCTCGGCGCGCTGCCCCACCTGCTCGAGCGACAGCGTGTAGGCGTCGCTGTCGGTGCGCCGCTGGGCGAACGCGCAGAACCGGCACCCGGTGTAGCAGACGTTCGTGAAGTTGATGTTGCGCGTGACCACGTACGTGACCTCGTCGCCGACCGCGTCGGCACGCACGGCGTCGGCCAGCGCCGCCAAAGCCGTGATCTCCGGCCCGTCGGCGGCCGACAGCAGCGTCAAAGCGTCCGAATCGGACAGTCCACTCGGGTCGGACTCGGCATGGCGCAACGCCGTGGCGAACTCCGGCCGCAGCACACCGCCGGTGCCGAGCGCAGCAGCCACCGGCATGGCGGCCACCTGGTCGCGCAGTTCGTCCCACGAGCCGTAGACGGAGTCGAAGTCGTCGCGGCGGTCGTCGGTGCGACCCTCCGTGTCGATCGTGGTGTTCAGGTCGGTGCGGCCGGACTCCACGAGGACCACCTCGGGCTCCTGCCACGGCCGGCCGACCAACGGAGCGTCCGGCGCGGCCAGGCCTTCGGAGGAGGCAAGCGCCGTGACGTGGGGCAGGATCCGCGGGTCGAGCCACGGCTCGCCGCGAGTGACGTACTCCGGGTAGATCGGCAGCCGCTCGGCCAGCTCGAACCCGGCCGCGCGCGTGTGCGACTCCAGCTCGTCGAGCTGGGGCCACGGCTTCTCGGGGTTGACGTGGTCGGGCGTGAGCGGGGACACCCCGCCCCAGTCGTCGATGCCCGCTCGCAGCAGCAGACCGAACTCGCCGCCAATGAGGTTCGGCGGCGCCTGGATCCGCATCTTCGGCCCGAGGACCAGCCGCGCGACCGCGACCGTGGCCGCCAGCTCCTCGGCCTCCACGTCGGGCATGGCGCGCATGGCCGTGTCGGGCTTGGCGCGGAAGTTCTGGACGATGACTTCCTGGATGCCGCCGTACTGGCGGGACACCTTGCGGATGGCGAACAGCGTGTCGACGCGTTCGGCCAGGTTCTCGCCGATGCCCAGCAGCAGACCGGTGGTGAACGGGACGTTGCTGCGGCCCGCGTCCTCCAGAACCCGCAGCCGCACGGCCGGGTCCTTGTCGGGCGAGCCGTAGTGGGCGCCGCCCTTCTCCGACCACAGCCGCGTGGCCGTGGTCTCGAGCATCATGCCCATGGACGCCGACACCGGCTTGAGCCGCTGGAAATCGTTCCAGGTCAGCACACCCGGGTTGAGGTGCGGGAGCACCCCGGTCTCCTCGAGGATCTTGATCGACACCGCCCGGACGTAGGACAGCGTGTCGGGGTAGCCGGCCTCCTCGAGCCAGGTGCGCGCGGCCTCCCAGCGGTCCTCGGGCTTGTCGCCCAGAGTGATCAACACCTCGCGGCAGCCGGCCGCGGCACCGGCGCGCGCGATGTCGAGCACCTCGTCCTCGGACAGGAACGGCGCGTGCACCCGGTTGGGTGTGGTGGCGAACGTGCAGTAGTGGCAGCGGTCGCGGCACAGCCTGGTGAGCGGCACGAAGACCGACCGCGAGTAGGTGATCACCCCGGGTCGGCCGACCGCGGAAAGGCCCTGGTCACGGACCCGGGACGCCGCCTCGAAGAGCTGGTCGAGCTGCTCGCCGCGGGCGTGCAGGAGGGTCTCGGCCTCCGTCGCGTCGAGTGCGACCCCGTCGCGCGCGCGCCGAAGCGCACGCCGGATGGCCGACTCGTTGGGTACGAACCCCACCAGATACCCCTTCCACGAACGGACCAGCACAAGCTAGCCGCCCGGACCGACAATTCGGCGTGACGGTCATCCCAACCTCGCGGGTGTCGAGATCATTCCGCTGTCCACCCGCACGCGCAGCGCGCCGCACGCGCAGCGCTGATAGTGCACCCAGCCGTCGCTCGTGACGTGGCTCGACGTGGTCACCCAGTGATGTGTGCCTGCTTGAAATGTGGCTGTCATGCCCCCAAGTCTGCTGTAATGGTCTTATGCATTTGAACCCTTACGGCGAAGATCCGGTCCGACTGGCTGTCGCGCTGGTCACCGACCGGCCGCGCACGGCCGAGGACCTCGCGGCGCGCAGCATCGCCGAGGGGGTGGTCGTCGACCGCACACCCACCGACCGGGACGTCGCCGAGGTCAACGCCTTCCTCGACCGCTGGCTCGAAGTGGTCGACGCCGACACCCGGCAGCTCCGGGCCGAGCGGCTCAACCAGTTGCTGGCCGAGTCGTCCGCCTACCCTCGGATCACCGATCACGCGGGCGACGGCTGGCACCTCCATTACCGCGACCCCCACCTCCCCCTTTCCGGCGTCCTGCGGGCCCTCATCAGCGTCGGCACGGCACTGCACCTCACCGGCCGCGGCATGGACCGGCTGCACCGCTGCGCGCTCGCCGAGTGCGCGCGGCCGTTCGGCGACTTCAGCCGGGGCGGACGGCAGCGCTACTGCACCCCCACCTGCGCGAACCGCGACGCCGTGCGCCGGCACCGGTCCCGCAAGGCCGACGTACCGCAGCGGGCGTAGACGACGAGCCGACATCGGGCCGACGACAACGGGCCGACCGAGGCGTTGACTCCACACCGTGACCCCACTCCATCGCCTGTCGCACTCGCTGCGCCGCAGCTGGACCGACGGCGCCCGCGTCCAGCGCGTGGCCTTCGCGGTCGGCGCCGCGCTGTTCGTGAGCGGGCTCGTGCACCTGGCCGTCCTGGCGATCTCGGGCGGCCCGTGGACCGGGCCCATCTCGCTGCGCAAGGCCGCCAGCTTCGGTCTGTCGTTCGGCCTCACCCTCGTGACGGTCGCCTGGGTCACGCACTTCGTCCGCCTCGCCCCCCGACTCCGGCTGATCCTGGTCGGCGCGTTCACGGCCGTCTGCGTCGTCGAGACCGCGCTCGTCTCCCTGCAGGCCTGGCGCGGACGCGCGTCCCACTTCAACTTCGAGACCGGCTTCGACACGGCCGTCTCCATGTCACTCGCGGCCGGCGGGTTCGTCATCGTGGCCACCATCGCCGGGATGACCCTCGCGGCCATGGTGGCGGTGGCCGAGCTGACGCCCGCCATGCGGCTCGCACTGCGGTTCGGGTTCGTCACGCTGGTGGTCGCGCTGGGCGTCGGGTTCGCCATGATCAACGTCGGCTCGGCGGCCGCCCGCGGCCCGGACCCCACGCTCGCCTACACCACGGCCGGGTTCCTCAAACCAGCACACGCAGTCACCATGCATGCGATTCTGGTCATCCCCGGGCTGGCCTGGCTGGTGAGTTTCACCCGATGGAGTGACAGAAAGCAACTCCGTGTGGTTCAGCTCGGCGCATTCGGATATCTGCTGCTCAGCGCCGTGATCCTTGTGGAGTCGTTCACGCGGGTGTCGCCGTTCGACGCTCCCGCACCGGCCACGGCGACCGCCGCGATCGGTCTGTTCGCGCTGGTCACCGCGGGTGCGATGGGTCTGCACGGGGTGTTCGTCCGACCCGGGACGCGCCGAACTTCCGTGCCGGAGGGTGTCCGTCAATAGACTGCGGTGCGTGCCAGCTCAGAAGACGAAGACCGGAAGAACACAGCAGGAACGCAGCGCGGCGATGCGGCTGCGTCTGCTCGACGCGACCGTCGAGTGCCTGGTGGCCCACGGCTACGCGGGCACCACGACCACCAAGGTCACCGAACTGGCCGGTGTGACCAGGGGAGCCCAGGTCCACCACTTCCCCACCCGCGCGGACCTGGTGTCGGCGGCCGTGCGGCACCTGGCGACCAAACGGACCGAGCTGGCCTTCGAGAAGATCGACTCGGTGCGGGAGGCGGCCGATCCGCTCGACGCCGCGCTCGACCTCATGTGGGAGATCCACCAGGGCCCCGTGCTGTTCGCGACCATCGAGATGTGGGTGGCCGCGCGCACCGACCAGGAGCTGCGGGCGCAGTTGGACCAGGCCGAGCCGGCCGCGCGGGCGTCGCTCATCCGGTTCGCGGAGGCGGCGTTCGGCGACTACGCCCAGCACCCGCGGTTCCGGCACATCATGTACACCTGCATGGACGCCGTGCGCGGCATCATGCTGCTCGGACTGTCCGATTCGGACTCACACAGCCTCGACGCGCGCTGGAAGCGGGCGAAGGCGGACCTGCGGGTGCTGATCGACGCCGCCATGCCGCTCGAGGGTCAGGACCGGGGTCAGGGCCGCATCAACGGCGTCAGGTAGGCGCGGGCGAACGCGCGGGCGTCGTCGTCGGTGTCGAGCGGGATGGCGCTCTCGGGCATCAGCGTGAACGAGATGGCCAGACGCACGAACAACTCAGCCACTCCGGCCGGGGTTCGGCCACCGAGCGGCTCACTCTCGCCTCCTTGTAGCACCAGGAAGTCTCGGGCGGCCGCGACCACCAGCCCGCCGTTCGTGGTCAGGTACGGCAGTAACGCCTCAGGGTCCGACGCGAGCAGCCGGTCGAGCAACCGGTCGGTCCGCGCGTACCGCACGCCCACGGCGAACCCCTCTACGAGGCGATCCTCCACAGTGGACACCTCGGCCACCGCGGCCGCGATGCTGCCGAAGAACCGGCGCGACTCGCGGACGAGCACCGCCTGCACGAGTGCGTCCTTGCCGTCGAACCGGCGGTACAGCGTGGCCCGCGACACTCCGGCCCGGCGCGCCACGACGTCGACGTTCGTGCGGCGGAGCCCATAGCTCAGGAACTCCTCGAGCGCGGCGTCGAGCACGGCCTCACCGACCGCGTCGGTGTCCGGCTCGGCCAACACGAGTTCCAGCAGGCTCACGGCAGAGGCCCGATCCCGGCCCGCCGATAGCCCGCCCGCGCCCGCGCGGTGTAGCGCAGTCGCGCCGGAACCAGCGGCCAGACGGTGCGCACTGCGCGGCGGAACACCTGGTGGCGGCGCTCGTCCCGGACGGTCCACCGCTCACCGATCAGGTCACGCACCGGTTCGGGAAGCGTGCCCACGGAGATCCACCACAACGGCTTCGCGCTCGGCTTGCGGGCGATCTTGTACAGCGGGGCCGGCACCAGCGGGAACGTGGCGGGCGGCTCCTTCGCGAACTCGATCAGCCCGCGTGCCGCCGGCGTGATCACCAGTTCCTCGCGGCACATCCGGTCGAAGTAGGCACAGAAGCTCGCCCAGTCGGGCGGTACCACGCGGTCGCTCACCCCGTAGGCACGGTAGACCTCGCGCGACTCGGCGTAGAGCTGTTCCTTCTCCTCGTCGGTCATCGGGTGGTCGAACAGGTCGATCATCTGGAACAGCGCGTCGAAGATCGTGGCGTGGGCCCAGAAGTACACGTCGGGGTCGAGCGCGTGGTACCGCTTGCCCTGCCCGTCAGAGCCAATGACAGTGCCCTTGATGTGCTGGTGGTAGTCGCGGATCCGTTGCGCGGTGCCGGCGCCGTCGGGGTAGTCGAACGTGACGCCCTGGATCTCCGGGACCGACCGCAGCACCCGCTCCCACGGCTCGTTGAAGAAGTCCGAGTGCTGCTCGACGCCCGCGCCGAGACCCGGGTGCATGAGCTGGAGCAGCCCGGCCTTGACCAGCAGCAGGTAGCCGCGGACCTCGCCCGCCCAGCGCCAGTGCAGCGAGCCGGGCCCGGGCAGGGTGATCGACGGTTCGACGCGGGCTGCCGTCACGGCCGCCTCCCTGAGTCGGTGAGACATTCGTGATTGTTTGTATCA
>CAWGTM010000036.1:0-805975 GCA_963825445.1 uncultured Actinomycetota bacterium | reverse complement strand
CGCACAAGTTCCGCAGGAAGGGCGAGTACTTCTTCAACGACCCGGCCAGCCCGCGGTCGACGGGCAAGATCGAGGTCTACTGACGCAGGTTCGGGCATCGCGCGGTCCCGCCGCGTGATGCCCGATCTTCCCTCCGGCCACCTGGTCGGCGTATAAGTAACTATCTAGTTCGTTCGCTCTGGAGGGTTCATGGCAGGCGGCTACCTGGTCGGCCTCATCGGGTCAGACATCAGCACCTCCCTCACCCCGCCCCTGCACGAACGCGAGGCGGACCTGCTCGGCATCCGCTACCTCTACCGCGTGCTCGACCTCGACCACGCCGAGGCCGCCGTCGGCGAGCTGGTGGCCGCCACCCGGCTCGCCGGGTACGACGGACTCAACATCACCCACCCGGTCAAGCAGCTCGTCCTCAATCACCTCGACGAACTCTCCCCGGAGGCCGAGGCGATCGGAGCGGTGAACACGGTGGTGTTCACCGCTGGCCAGGCCGTGGGGCACAACACGGATCTCGCAGGTTTCTCCCGGGCCCTCATGGCCGGCCTGCCCGACGCCGCGCTGGGCACCGTGGTGCTGGTCGGCGCCGGCGGCGCGGGCGCCGCGATCGGACACGCGCTGCTGGCCCTCGGCGTGGCAGACCTCCGTGTGATCGACATCGACCCCGCCCGTGCTGAGCGGTTGGCCGCCGCCCTGACCGGGCGCTTCGGCCCGCACCGCGCCACCACCGGCAAGCACGGTGACCCCGGGATGCTCGACGGCGCCGACGGGCTCGTCCACGCCACTCCCACGGGGATGGCCGGGCAGCCGGGCCTGCCCGTATCTCCCGCGCTCCTGCGGCCGGACCTCTGGGTGGTCGACATCGTCTACCGCCCGTTGGAGACCGAGTTCCTCCGCGCCGCCCGCGACCGCGGCTGCCGGGTACTCGACGGCGGCCGGATGGCCGTGTTCCAGGCAGCGGACACGTTCCGGCTCATCACCGGCCGGGAGCCGGACCCGGAACGGATGCTGCGCCACTTCGACGCGATCGCCCGCACGACTGGGAGGTAATCGTGCAACACCGGTTGACCATCGCAACCGTCTGCCTGTCCGGCACGCTGGAGGACAAGCTCGCCGCGGCCGCCGCATCGGGCTTCGACGGCATCGCGATCTCGCAGGACGACCTGGTCGCCTCGCCCCTGTCCCCCGAACAGGTGCGGCAGCGGTGCGCGGACCTCGGCCTCACCGTCGACCTCTACCAACCGTTCCGCGACTTCGAAGCCGTTCCGCCGGACGTGCTCCGCGCCAACCTCCGCCGGGCCGAGCGCAAGTTCGCCCTCCTGGGCAGGCTCGGCACGGACACCATGGTGGTCTGTTCGACGCTCTCGGCCGACGCCGTCGACGACGACGAGCTGGCGGCCGAGCAACTCCACGCCCTCGCCCAAGTCGCGGCCGATCACGGCGTGCGGATCGCCTACGAGGCACTGTCGTGGGGCCGGTTCGTCACCACGATCGACCGCGCGTGGCGGATCGTCCGCGCGGCCGGACATCCGGCACTCGGACTGTGCCTGGACAGCTTCCATGTGCTCGCCCGCGATACAGACCCCGCCCACCTACGCGTCATCCCCGGCGACAAGGTGTTCGCTCTGCAACTGGCCGACGCGCCACCCCGGCACATGGACCTGGCGCGGTGGAGCACCCACCACCGGCTCTTCCCTGGCCAGGGCGTGTTCGACCTGACCACCTTCACCCGCACGGTGCTCGCCACCGGATACTCGGGTCCGCTGACCCTCGAGGTGTCCAACGACGTGCTCCGCCAGGCCGACCCCCGACGCACGGCCATCGACGCGATGCGCTCGCTCGTCTCATTGCGAGACGTTCTCGTGCCCGCCACCGCGCCACCGGCGCCGGAACTCACCGGGCACGCCTTCACCGAACTGGCGGTGGACGAGGTCTCCGGCCCGGTGCTCGCCCGGACGCTCAGCACCCTCGGATTCACCCACACCGGCCGGCACCGCTCCAAGCCCGTGCAGCTCTGGCAGCAGGGCGACGCCCGCATCCTGCTCAACTCGACCCCGCGCGCCACCGCCGCACCGGGCACCGCCGAGATCACCGCGCTCGCGTTCGACACCCCGACACCCGGCCGCGGCCGCACGGCGGGCGGAGCGCCTGCTCGCACCCGTCCTCCCTCGCACCCGCCGGCCCCAGGAGGCCGACCTGCCCTCGGTGTCCACTCCGGACGGCACCACCGTCTTCTTCTGCCACACGGGCGACGAGCACGACAACTGGCTGGCAGACTTCACCCCCACCGGCGAGACGCCCGGTGAGCTGCTCAGTACTACCGACCACGTCTCGCTCACCGAGCCGTTCGACGACTTCGACCAAGCCGTGCTGTTCTACCGCAGCGTGCTCGGCCTCGGCGCCACAGAACGCGACGGAGTTCGCCGCCCCCTTCGGGCTGATCCGCAGCAGGGCCGCGACCGACCCACGGCACCGCGTGCGGATCACCCTCAACGCCGCCATCTACCGCCGCGGCCAGTGGGCTCCCGCCGTGCCGGAACCCCAGCACATCGCCTTCCGCACCACCGACGCCATCGCGGCGGCCAAGGCCCTGCGCGCGCTCGACGCCCCGCTGCTCGAGATCCCCGACAACTACTACGACGACCTCGACGCCCGGTTCGACCTACCACCGGAACTGCTGGCCGACCTCCGGGCGCACTCGGTGCTCTACGACCGCGACCAGCACGGCGAGTACCTCCACTTCTGCACGGAGATGCTCGGCTCCCGGGTGTTCCTCGAAGTGGTGCAACGCATCGACGGCTACAACGGTTACGGCGACGCGGGCGCCACCCCCGTCCGTATGACCGCCCACCGGCAACGCCGCCTGGTCGCGACCACCGTCATCTCCCAACCGCCGGCAGTCCGTCCGGCCCGCCCCACCCACAAGTACTCGGTCGCCCACCTGTCGGCGCTGACCCTGTCCCCACCGGAACTCGTGTCGGCCGCCGCGGACGCCGGCTACGACCACGTCGGCATCCGCCTCACGAAGGTGACCCCCGACGAACCGCACTACCCCATCGCCACCGACCCGGCCCTGCTGCGCGAGACCATGATCCGACTCGCCGACACCGGCGTCCGCGTCCTCGACATCGAACTGGCGAGGATCGGCCCGCACGACGATCCCCGCTCCTTCCAGCGGTACCTGCAGATCGGCGCCGAACTGGGCGCCCGCCACGTGATCGCCCAACTGCCCGACGCCAACCGGGACCGCAAGACCGAACACTTCGCGCAACTCTGCGACCTGGCCCGGCCACTGAACCTCACGATGGACCTCGAGTTCCCGTCGTGGACCGAGACCCCCAACCTGACCGAGGCCACCCACGTCCTCCGCGCGGTCGACCGCCCCAACGCCGGGCTGCTCATCGACCTGCTCCACTTCGCCCGCTCCCACTCGAGCATCGACGAACTCCGTGCCCTGCCACGCGAGTGGTTCCACTTCGCGCACGTCTGCGACGCCCCGGCCCAGGTCCCCTCCACGGTAGAAGGCCTGATCCACACGGCCCGCTACGAACGTCTCTTTCCCGGCGAAGGCGGCATCGACGTCGACGGCATCCTCGCCGCGCTCCCACCCGACATCCCCTACGCCCTGGAGATCCCCCGCGCCAGCCTGACCGCCCAGGTCGGCGAACGAGAATGCCTCCGCCGCGCACTCGCCACCACCCGCACGTATCTCGCGCGCACGGCCGCCGTACCAGATAGTTATTTCTGCTAGCGCTACATTGGTCCGGTGACACAGCCCGACCGGACGCGCGACGCGGAGCGGACCCGCGCCGAGATCATCGAGGTCGCGATCCGCGAGTTCGCCGACAAGGGCTACGCCGGCGCCCGCGTCGACGAGATCGCCGCACGGATGAGCACCACCAAGCGGATGATCTACTACTACTTCGGCAACAAGGAGCAGCTCTACGTCGAGGTGCTCGAGCACGCGTACGCCGGCATCCGCGCCATCGAGCAGCAACTGGACGTCGAACACCTCGACCCCGTCGACGCGATCCGCCAGCTGGCCGAGCTCACCTTCGACCACCACGAGTCCCACCCGGACTTCATCCGGCTCGTCAGCATCGAGAACATCCACCGCGCCGAACACATCTCCCGTTCGACCGTCCTGTCCGGACTCGCCAACCCGGCACTGGACGTGCTCGCCCGCATCCTCGACCGCGGGACCACGGCCGGCGTGTTCCGCTCCGGGGTCGACCCGCTCGACATCCACATGGTGATCAGCTCCTACTGCGTGTTCCGCATCGCGAACCGATACACCTGGGGCGCGATCTTCAAGCGGGACCTGCTCGATCCCGAACGCCGCGACCAGCAGCGCACGCTGCTCGGCGACCTCGTCATCGAGTACCTCACCGAACGCTGAACCCTCCCCGCCGCTTGACAAGCCGGTGTCGGCGAGCCGCTCTCGAAGGCGGTCGAACGTCGGCGTCGAGGCAACGGCACGCTCACATCCGTGTCCGGGCGGCAGGTTGGGCAGCACTGTCGTGGGCGTGGCGATCTTGCGTCAGTACAGCCCGCGGGTCTCGACCGGTTTGACTACCTGCGTGCGGACCGGGCCGACGCTGAACGAACGCAAGGACAACCCGGGACAAGCCGATGTCCCCGAGGTCCTACCACAGGCAGTTCGTGACGAAGGCACTCGAATTCTCGCCGGTAGCGCCCGTCAGGCGGTAACGACGACGTCGATTCCCTTGGCGCGCAACCGTTCCACGGCGTCGGTGTCCGCAGCGGTGTCGGTGACCAGTGTCCACGGCAGCGGCAGCGTTGCCCATGCGTGGAACGGGCGTTGGTTGAGCTTCGCGGCGTGGGCCAGCACGTAGACCTTGTCGGCGCGGCGGGCCATCAGTTCCTTGAGGCGGGTCTGGCGCAGGTCGGCCTCGCAGATGTCGCCGTCCGCGTTGATGCCGTCGGTGCCGAGGAACACCCGGTCGAACGTCATCCGTTCCAGTGCCGACTCGGTCAGTGGGCCGACGAAACCCTGGCTCAGCGGGCGCAGGGTGCCGCCGAGACATTCCACGTGTACCGACTCGACGTCCGCGAGCTCCTGCAGCGCGGTCATGCCGGTGGTCGCCACGGTCAGCAGTTCCGCGGTGCGCAGTTCGTGGGCGAGCGCGCCGACAGTGGAGCCGGCGTCCAGCAGGACGGTCTCCCCCGTCTGGATCTGCCCTGCGGCCCAGGCGGCGATCGCGCGTTTGGCGTCGAAGCTCTCGCCGATGCGTTGCCGCAGCGACGATTCCGGATGGGCGTTCACGGCGATCGCGCCGCCGTAGGTCCGGGCCAGGCGACCCTCGCTGGTCAGCAGCGCCAGGTCGCGCCGGATGGTCGACGGCGTGACGCCGAACATGGTGGACAGCTCGTCGACGCTCGCCAGCCCGGTCTCGGTGGCCAGTCGCACGATCTGGTCGCGGCGCTCCCGCGAGCCGACAGCACTGGTCATGCGGGCCCCGCCGCCAGTTCGGCTGCCTGCCGGAGCGCCTCCACCATGCTCTGCGGATCCGCCTTCCCGGTGCCGGCGATGTCGAACGCGGTGCCGTGGTCGACCGATGTGCGGATCACCGGCAGTCCGACCGTCAGGTTCACCCCGGCCTCGATGCCCAGCACCTTGACCGGACCGTGCCCCTGGTCGTGGTACATCGCGACGATCAGGTCGTAGTCGCCGCGGCCGGCGAGGAAGAACGCCGTGTCGGCGGGCAGCGGGCCCCGCGCGTCGCCGATCACGACCGGGCGGCACACCGCCACGGTGGATGAAAAAGGCTCATTGTCAAGAACACTGTTCCCGGAAGCTGTCCCCCGTCAGCGCCGAGGCATGGATACCTTCGTCAGTTCCTCCGAGACTGCCCAGACGAGCTCGGTCTCCTCGGTGCCGAGGAGGTGGGAGCATAGCTTCTGCTCCGCCGGCCAGCCACCGACGTGACCCGGCCCGCAGGCCGTAGAACCGGCCGCCGCGGGCTTGCTGCGACGTCGCGGCCAGGAGGGCCGGTAGGCCGGCACTGTCGATGGTGCCCATGACGCCCTGGCGGGAGAGAGGGCGGCGATCACACCTGCCGCGTGCCGGTCGGTCACGGCCCAGTTCGGGGCGGGTGTCCAGCAGGCTCGTCGGCGCGACGCCGGGATGGGGCAGGTTGCTCGTGATACCCCAGCCGCCCGCCTGACCACGCCGGTCGAGTTCCAGACCGAACAACCCGAACGCGATCTTCGACTGGCGGTAGGCAGCGGTAGTGCCACCGAGGCCCGAACCGGATTCGCCGCCGCAGCACCCTACCGGAGTTCCACACCTGCTGACCGACGTCCAAAACAATAGTCCGATGGGCGGTCAACTCCCAGAAACAAAGTGGCGAGCAAAAACAGTTGCTCGGTTGCAGGGCGCCAGATCCGGAGGTATGTTGGTTAATCGTTGACGAACTTCGAAGGTATTACTTCGGTCGTCTGGGGGTTTTTCGTGCGTGTCTTTGTGCTGTTTTTGGTGATCTTGTTATTTCCTGCGCCAGCGGCGAGTGCGTCGACGAACACCTGGCTGGCGCGGGTGTTGGCCCACTCGGTGCGTACCCGGGACGCTATGACGTCGGTGCGCGCGTTCGACGCGGCGGCTCGGGCGGGCGGCGGTAATCGTGCGCCCGGTTCGCCCGGTTTCGAGATGTCACGTGAGTATCTGGAAGGCGTTCTGACGCGCGCCGGATATCGCGTGAGCAGGCAAATGGTTCCTTATGTCGAGTTCACGGTCGATACCGAATCGTTGGTCACCTCGGCCGGTGAACGGGTGCGCGTGCTCATGGGCCAGTACACGGCGTCGGCGCTGGTGGAGGGCGCCATCGCGCGTGCCGCCTCGGCCGGCTGCGTACCCGCCGACTACCCGCCGGGCACGGTCATCGCGGTGGTGGCGAGCGGCGGTGCCTGCACGACCGCCGCGAAGACGGTCGTGGCCCGCGACGCCGGGGTGCGGGCCGTGCTGGTCTACGACATCTCGCCCGTGGTGGACGCGGTGCTGCGCCGCCAGGCGAAGGGCGCCGTGCTGCCGGTCGCCTTCATCAGTCAGCGGACCGCGGAATCGTTGTCCGGCAACGGGGTGCTGGAGCTGCGCGGACGGTCCACCGACGCCACCACGGTGAACGTGTTCGCCGAGACCGCGGGCGGGCGGCCCGACCACGTGGTCATGGCGGGCGCGCACCTCGACAGCGGCGAGGACGGGCCGGGCATCAACGACAACGCCACCAGCGTCTCGGCGTTGCTGGAGACCGCCGTCCGGCTCGCGCCGTTCCAGCGCGACGTGCCGAACCGCGTGCGCTTCGCGTTCTGGGGCGCCGAGGAGCTGATCAACGTCGGCTCGACGCACTACGTCGCCACCCGCACGCCCGACGAACTGGCCACGATCCGGATGTACCTCAACTGGGAGCTGATCGCCTCGCCGAACTTCGTGCGATTCGTGGTGGACGGCGACGACAGTGACCACCCAGACGTCGGCGGCCCCGCTGGCCCGCCCGGGTCCGGCACGGTGGAAGCCGTGCTGACACAGGGATACCGGGTCCAGCACCTGCCGTTCCGCACCGATGACCTCAGCAATATCCGCTCGGACCAGGAGGCGTTCGCCCGCGCCGGGATACCGGTGGGCGGTGCGTTCGGCGGGGTACGGGGCATCAAGACCGCCGAGGAGGCCGCCGTCTTCGGCGGGACCGCCGGGCAGCCCTACGACCCCTGCTACCACCAGCCGTGCGACGACCTGTCGAACGTGCACGCCGGCGCGCTGGGCGAAGCGATGCGCGCGATGGCGTGGGCCGTGGGCCGATTCGCCGTCGACGTGTCCGACGTCCACCAGACGACGCGGTGAGAGGAGGTGTCCCCCCATGGACTACCCGCACTAGATGAATCGTGACGCGCGGTGGGGTGCGGCTGACCGCACCCCACCCTCGTCGGCGGAAGGAGAAACGGTGAGCAGCATCTTCGCGCCGCTCTCAGACCGGATGCTGGCCGACCCGTACCCGGTGTACGCACGGCTACGGGCGGAGGACCCGGTGCACCGGCACCAGCAACTGGGCGCGTGGATCCTCACGCGCCACGACGACTGCACCCGCGTTCTCAAGGACACCACCACGTTCGGCTCGGACCCGCGGGCGCTGGGCAAGCCGCTCCCGGAGCAGGTGCTGAGCGTGCAGACGCTCGACCCGCCCGACCACACCGCCGTGCGGCACCGGTTCCTGGCGGCGATACGCCGTCAGGAGGCGGCGGGCTGGGCGGAGGAGGTGAGGCGGGCGGCCGATGAACTGGTGCGGGACGCGACCGGTGAGGTCGACCTGGTGACCGACATCGCCGAGCCGTTGGCGCTGCGGGCGGTCTGCGCGCTCTACGGAGTGCCGCTGCCACACGACCACGAGGAACTGCGAGCGGCGTCACGCACGCTCGTGCTCGGCATGGACTCCGGACTGGCGCCCGAACGCCGCGCGCCGTCGCTCGCCGCGCGCGAGACGCTCAACGAGATGATCGAACGGTGGCGCGACACGGCCCGGCCGGACGGCGTGCTGGCCGCAGTCCGCGCCGAGGACCGAGTGCTGCGCAACTCGCTGCGCGCGGTGTTCGACGCCGGCTACTCGACCACCGCGAACCTGCTCGGCAACGCGGTCGCGTGGCTGCTGGCGGACGGACCACGCGGCGGCGCGGTACTGGCGCTGGACGTTCGCGGCGCCGAGGAACTGCTCCGCCTGACCGGCCCGGTGCAGGTGGTCAGCAGGCACTGCACGGCGGATGTTGAGCTGCGGGGCAGGCATTTGACCCGCGGCGACGTGGTGATCGTCGTGCTGGCCGGCGCCAACCGCGACCCGGTGGTGTTCCCGTCCCCGGACAAGGCCGACTTCGCCCGCAGCCCCAACCCGCACCTGGCCCTGGGCCGCGGCACACATTCGTGCTTCGGCGGCCACCTGGGCCGCCAGGTGCTCCTGGCACTGCTGAACGCACTGAGCACCCTGACCCGGCTGGAACTCGCGGGCGCCCCGGTGCGCCGCCCCACCGCCACGCAGCGGGGCCTGGACCACCTGCCGGTGACCCTGGTCCACTGACAGCCAGCCAAGCACCGCGTGCCACGGGGCGGCCACCACGGCGCCGGGCCTGGCATGGATGGCGGCGAGCCTGCCCAGGTAGACGAGGCGCCAAGTATCGGACAGGCCGAGGGTTGTCAGGTGGACTGCCGCGAAAGAACAGCGAGCCAGACCGCCTGCGAACGCGAGGCACTCGCCCTGATCGACGACGGCTTTTCGAACCCCGCGCCATCTCCCGCTCTGGCTCGACAGAACCGTGTAGCGCGTGAGCCGGTTCCCCAACCGCGGCTTCTGACCATTCGGTTGTTCCGTTGTGACCACGCTTCATCAAATGGGCGGCCGTGCTCGCGGTGAGTAGTTTGAACCCAGGCCGCCTCTCTCGCCACCGCAACAGGCTCGTCCCGCACGGCTTTGCTGGTTGTGGTGACGGTGGGACTGACCGATCGCTTGGCGTTGCCTGAGAGCGGGGTCATTGGGCAGCCTGCGGTGGTTGTCGAGGACTTTCCAGCGCCGGTGACTGGGCCGGGTTTGTCCGCTCGACAGACGGAATGTTGCCGAGCACGGATCGCCTCGGCCTGCCGAGTCCGATTTTTACTGGCTGAGCACGCAGTGGGTGAATAGTGTGCAACTCCGGCCTCGAACACGTCCACGGTCAGAGGTCCACGATCAGCCACAGGTCAAGGACCAGTAGGGATAGTGCGCAACCTTTACCCGGGGACCTCCGCGAGGGTCGAACGGGCAGCGGCCAGAAAGTCCGACTCGCCCGGCGAATCAGCCGGATGGACGAGACGGAACACCACGTATGCTCGATCGACACTCCCGCCCGGATGCCCATACTGGATTCCATCCTATTCATTCTTCGGCCGGTGACCGAAGAATGAGGTCGAGACACTGACGCAGCTCCGCGGTGTACGGCGCGAAGCCGAGGTTGGTGAGCGCCTCGACCAGCGCGGCCGCGGGCTGGTCGAGGTAGCGCGTCAGGCGCTTGGCGGCGTCCTGCGAGTCGCGGACCGCGCCGAGACCCGTGGCGACCTCGACGATCCGGGTCCAGGTGGCCTCGTGGTCGAGCACGTCGCGCACGGTCGGCTCGGCGGGCAGGCTCGGCGGCTCGGCCCACGGGTCGGCCACCTCCCAGTCGTGGCGTCCATGGTGGACCACGACCGGTTGGCTCCCACCGGGAACGTGCACCGTGGCGCTGGCGCCCACCGGCACGACCACGCTCAGGGTCAGCCGGCCCTCGGCACGGCTCCAGGACACGGACGCCTCGCCGTACGGGGTGAGGTGCCGGGCGGAGGCGTGGGACAGGCCATGCCACGGACGCGGCCGGACCGTCAGCTCGCGGTAGCCGGGCCGGGCCGGCGCGAGGCCCGCGACCGACCGGTGCAGCCAGTCGGCGACCGACCCGAGCGCGTAGTGGTTGAACGAGGTCATCTCGCCGGGGTTGACAGTGCCGTCGGGCAGCAGGCTGTCCCACCGTTCCCACACGGTGGTCGCGCCCATGGTGACCGGGTACAGCCACGACGGGCATCCGGTCTGGAGCAACAGCCGGTACGCGACGTCGATGTGTCCGGTGGCGGTGAGCGCATCCATGATCAGCGGTGTGCCGACGAACCCGGTGGCCATGCGGAAGTCCGCCGCCCGAACCAGGTCCGCCAGCCGGTTCCCGGCGCCGTTCCGCTGCTCGCCGGTGGGCAGCAGCTCCCACGCCAGGGCGAGTGTGTAGACGGTGGGTGCGTCGCTGAGGATCCGCCCGCCGGTGGTGACGTACTCGCGGTTGAACGCCTCGATCACCTCGCCCGCCAGCTCCGCGTACCGCCGGCGGATCGTCTCCTCGCCCAGCAGCCCGGCGGCCTCCGCCACCACCTGGGCCGACCTGGCCAGGTAGGCGGTGGCCACCACGTCGGAGTCGGCCCTGGCCTCGAACGGCGCGTGCGGCGGGGCGGTCGGGTCGAGCCAGTCACCGAACTGAAACCCGCCTGCCCACAACTGGTCCTTGCCGGCCAGGCCGGCGCAGCGGTCCACCCACGCCCGCATGCTGGGCAGCTGCCGGCGCAGCAGTGCCAGGTCGCCGGTGCGCCGGTGGACCGCCCACGGGACGAGGGTGGCCGCGTCACCCCAGGCGGCCGCGGCCTCGGGTGGCCTGCGCAGCACGTCCGGCACGGTCCACGGGACCGACCCGTCGGCGTGCTGCTCGGCCACGAGGTCGGTGAGCCAGGACGTGAGGAAACCCGCGCTGTCGAACAGAAAGCAGGCGGTGGGGGCGAAGATCTGGATGTCCCCGGTCCAGCCGAGCCGCGCGTCGCGCTGCGGGCAGTCGGTCGGCACGTCGAGGAAGTTGCCGCGGGTACTCCAGACGATGTTCTCGTGGAGCCGGCGGAGCAGCGGGTTCGAGCAGTCGAACCAGCCGGTGCGCCGCAGGTCGGTGCCGACGACGACCGCCTGCACGTCCTCGGCCGCCAGCTCTGGCACCCCGGTGATCTCCGCGTACCGGAAGCCGTGGAAGGTCAGGCTCGGCTCGAGAACCGTCTCGCCGCCGGCCAGCACGTAGGAGTCGGTCGCCTTCGCCGAGCGCAGCGGCGCCACGCCGAGCTCCCCGTCCTCGAGCACCTCCGCGTGCCGCACCACCACCTCGTCGCCCGCCGCCCGGTTCCGCACCCGCAGCCGGACCCAGCCAACGGCGTTCTGCCCGAAGTCCACGAGCGTGGCACCGGACGGGGAGGTGAACACGTCGACCGCCGGGAGGACCTCGGTCGCCCGTAGCGGAGGGCCGTCCGGCCCGGTGAGCCGCGCGAGATCCGTGTCGAGAACGTCGACCTCTCCCACGATCTCTCCCACGTGCGCCCGCAGGTCGGTGCGCTGCCCGTCGTAGAGGTCGTCGGCCAGGATGCCGCTCTCGCGGGCGGTCCAGGTGCCGTCGGTGGCCAGGAGGTGCACCGCTCCGTCCACTGTGGTCACCTCGAGCTGGGCCAGCAGAGCGAGCCGGTCGCCGTAGGTGGCCCGTGCGCCGGTGAAGCCGAGGCGGCCGCGGTACCACCCGTTGCCCAGCAGAACCTCCAGGACGTTGACCCCGGGCCGGAGCAGAGCGGTGACGTCGTGGGTCTGGTAGCGCAGCCGGTTGGCGTAGCTGGTCCACCCGGGCGCCAGCACGTGGTCGCCCACCCTGGTGCCGTTGAGCTCGGCGACGTAGACCCCGTGCGCCGTCGCGTACAGGCGGGCGGCGGCGACCTCGCCGGGGACGGTGAGCACCCCGCGCAGGACCGGGGCGGGAGCGCCGAGACCGCCGAGGGTGCGCGGGCTGATCAGCCGCGCCGTCCAGTCCTCCTGCGCCAGCAGGCCCGCTTCCACGGTGCCGGGCTCGCTCCACGAGGTCCACTCGTCGTCGCGGACCCGAACCCGCACCGCCACCCGCTCGCGCGACGCCAGTTCCGCACCCGGCCAGGCCACCAGCACCTGCTCGGCCGACTCGGCCACGGAGCGGAGCGCGGACCCGTCCCCTCGGGTCAACTCGACCTCGTAGGCCCGTTGCCGGAACCCGGGGTCGGCGTCCGGCAGGTACCAGGAAAGCGCGGGGCGCGGATGACTGACGCCCAGCGTCGGTCCCCTGTCGGTGTGGTGCCCGAAGCGGACGCCGGTGGGGGCCGCGGCGCGGGGCATGGTCCTCCTCGGGTCCGCGATCATGGGCTCGCCATTCGATTCCAAGCTAGCCCGGCCCCATCGACATCCGCACGAACTTCACTCGGGCCCTGGCCCGACTCGGGCCGAACCGTCCATCTGGGTCGATCAGAAACCGAGGCGGCAGCCGTTCACCGTCTGGTGAGATACACGGTCGCCACGAGGGGATCGAGATCGTCGTCGGCGGCGTGCCGATGGGCTGGCCGTTGAGCGTCCCCACGCGGGACGACCCGACCAGACCGTTTTCCGTTGCCACGCAACTGGTCTCGATGTCGGTGAGACGGATCACGCCGCCCAGCAGATTCGCACCGCTGATCTCGGCCGACGCGTCCGTGTTGCCGGTCGACGGCTCCAGCGAGCACTCCGCGTGCAGCGCCTGCACCGACGCGAGCGCCGGGATGTTCAGGCTCGCCGTGGTCAGGTTGCTGTTCGGCGGGCACGTGGCGTGGGGGGGTCTTCGCCACGGTGATCAGCCCGCTCGCGCTGATCGCCCACGCCGGTGTAGGTGTGCGTGGCCGCGCAGGAACCCGAACCGGCGGCGTGGGTGACCGTGCCGGCCACCGGAGCCGTGCCGTCGTCGAAGTCCACGGTGCACGTGTGCGTATCGTTGGTCGCGCAGCACGAGGGTGTTGTTGGCCGGGGAGGAGATGGTCACCCCGGGAGCGACGTTGGGTATCGCCGCCCCGACCTGCCGTGGGCAAGTTCCCTGTGAGGTAACGCTGAACAGCGCGCCGAGGACTGCTGGCGTGGGACGATCACGTGCCGTCATTGTCCGGCCCTTCCCGAGCCGAGGACGGTCGGCGGTAGCGTTCCGGTCATGGCATCCGCACCCCGGCTCACGCTCAGTGAGCTGCCGCCAGCTGCGCGGGCGATCGCTTCGGCGACCACAGACGCGATCGCGGCCGCACAGGCCGGCGACACGGCCGCGTTCGACGACGCCTGCGGCCGCCTCCTGCTCGTCGACCCCGAGCACGCGCGCGTCATCCTCGGCGACACCGTTCGGCTGCTGCTGGAGGACGTGCTTCCGGACGGTCTGGACGGCGACGACCTCCGCGAGATCATCCACCGCAGTGCCCGGTCGGCGGCGCCGTGGTTCCCCGGCGTCGACCCAGGGGTGATGGTCGTCGTCCTCAGCGGCGCCCTCGGAATCCACCCGGACACCCCGCCGGACCCCGCCACCGGGCAGGAGCGGCCACCGGAACTGGACGACCCGTGGGACGCGGTCCCACCGCGACCGTCGGCGGCCGCGGTCACACAGCACGCCGTCGTCCTCCTCGCCGACCTGCTGTCGCTACGCGGCCGCCCGCTACGCGGCTACCTGGAAGCCGCCTTCACCGAACTGGCACGGCGGGAGACCGTCGAGCAGCCCTGAGCGACACCGCTCGCACCATCCGGAGGCAGGACGTCGGCCAGCCATTCGAGCGTGGCGCCAACATCGCCGAGTGAGTCGATCATGGCGTAGATCTCGGCGTCGGTCAGCGTCCCCGGTTCGGCGATCGAGTCCAACTCGGCCCGTGCCGCTTCGCGTTCGGACTGTGCGTCGTTGATCACTTCCACCAGCGCGGCCGGGTCCACTCCCGCCTCAATGGCCGCCCGATGGCGGCGAAGCCGAGTCTCAGCATCGGTCACGCGCGCCTTGAGTCGCTCCCCCTGACGCTGCCCGTCGGACGCTCCGTCCTGAGAGGACAGCAACCGCGACACGGTCTCGTCCACATGCTCCGGCGCGAACAGGCTCCCCATCCAGACGTTCAGCGATCCGAGAACCTGGTCCTCCCGGACGTTGACGGTCCTCGGATGATCGGCGAGCGCGGGTGACCCCGGCGCCAGGGTTCGAGCGGTGCCTCGGTAGTACACATTCTTCCGGATGGTCGTGCCCCGCATCTTCCGTTCGCACAGACCACAGTGGAACCGCCGTACCACTGCCCTCAACTCCGGCACGCGTTCGAGTACGTCGGCGGTGAACGGGTCGTGCGCGACGATGGCGCCGGTGACTCCACGCAGCGCCACGACGAGGTCGGCTCCTCGGGCACCCACCCGGCGCCGGACCCGGTACCCGGCAGCGGCGAGGACCGCGTCGGCCTCGTCGCCCGGGTAGTCGGTGGTGACCAGGACGTCGTTCACAGCGCGTCCCCGGTGGTGTGACGGCGCAGGACCTGGACCCGCAGGATGACCACAACGGCGAGCACGGCGGCCTCGACCGGCATGAGGTCCCAGTTGGTGAGGTCGACCATGCCACCGATCACGGCGGGGCCGACGAAACCGCCGGTGTACCAGCCGACCGTGTAGAGCCCGGTGTAGGTGCCCAGCACTCGGCTCGACGGGGCCAGGTTCCACAGAATCACCGCGCCGTTGATCATGAATCCGGCGGCGACCCCAACGCGTGCGGGTGTTGTCCGATCGGTCGCCCATCCAGGGCTGAATGAAAATCCCCAGCATGTTGTCCATGCCCATCAACAGACCGATCAGGGCGGCACTGCTCAGGTACTCGCGAAGCAAAGGTGGCACCTGAGCTCGTAGAAGTTCCAGGTCGAGACGGGGTCGCTCAGTACACGCGAGGCGTTACGGGGTGTGATCACCCAGTGTCGGGACTTCCGAGCCGCGCGGGGAATCGCACCTGCTCTAACCGGCGCATTTCAGCGTTCTGCAAGGTTCCTCCACGCCCGTTCGGCGAGTGTTCCCCAGCATGTCAGCCCGGTGTCAGCCGGGTCAGCGAACGGGGAGGACATCGTCGTGATCCTGGTGACCGGAGCCACCGGCAACATGGGCAGGCATCTGGTGCGGTCCCTGCACCGGCAGGGTGCCGCCGTGCGGGCAGTCAGCCGGGACGCCGCCAAGGCGCGGGCGCTGCTGCCGGCGGACGTCGAGATCGCCGAGGGCGATCTTCGGGATCCCGGGTTCCTCGAGCGGGTCTGTCGGGGTGCCGAGGCGGTGTTCACACTGCTCGAGGCCGGCGATCCGCGAGACGTGGTGAAGGCAGCGGTGGACGCGCGCCGCATCGTGCTGGTCACGTCACTGCTCGCGGAGACGCTGCCCGACGGGTTCGTGGGTCAACTGTCCCTCGACGCCGAGCAGGCCGTGCGGGACAGCGGCGCGCGTTGGACGGTGCTGCGGCCGTGGGAGTTCACGACCAACACGCTGGCCTGGGCGGACGAGGTCCGCGCAGCCGGAGTGGTGCGCAAGCCGGCCGCCGGGCAGCCGTCGCCGGTGGTGGATCCCGCCGATGTCGCCGACGTCGCCGCGCTGGCACTGCTCGACGGTGACGGCACGCACGCCGGGCAGACCTACGCCCTCACCGGGCCCACCCTCCTCACGCCCTACGACAAGGTCGCGGTCCTCGGCGCCGCACTCGGCCGCGGGCTGTCGTTCGAGGAGAACGGCACCCCGGAGCAACTCGCCGCGATCCGCGAGACGCCCGATCAGGTTTCCGAGGGGTTCGGGGTCTGCTTCATGACCAGCCCCGGCGTGCTCCCCACGATCGCCGACGTACTGGGCCGACCGCCGCGCGACTACGCGCAGTGGGTCGCCGACAACGTGCCCGCCTTCCGCTGAATCACCCCACTCACCACACCGGGAGAATCCGATGACCGACCCCAGCTTCGCCGGCGTTCGCCTCGCCCCCGCGCTGGTCGACAGCGCCGTCACGCTGATCAACGCCTTCACCGTGCCCGTCGAGGAGTCCGACCGATTCCTCGAGCGCTGGACCGACAACGCGCGGATCATGGCGCAGCAGCCCGGTTTCGTCCGCGCCGTCATGTACCGCTCGCTCGACGACCAGGCCGAGCTGCGGTTCGTGAACGTGGCCGAGTGGGAGAGCGGCACCGCGCTCGACGGGGCGCGCACCAACCCCGAGTGGCGGGCGTCGGTGGAGCGGGTGCTCAACGACCCGGAGCTGCACATCACGGCACGGCCGGTGATCTACCGCACCGACCTCGACGTCCGTCCCGGCGACACCCTGTGAACGCGCAGGACCTGCCGGTCGCGATCGTGAGCGGCGCGGGCCGGGGCATCGGCGCGTCGACCGCACGGCTGCTCGCCGAGGGCGGGCATCACGTCATCGTCAACTACCTGCGGGACAGCACGTCCGCGAAGAACGTGGTCGCGGCGATCGAGGCGGACGGCGGCAGCGCCGAGGAGGTCCGCGCGGATGTGCGGGACGCCGCGCAGGTCGCCGAGCTGGTCGACCGGGTGCGCCGCACCCGGGGCCGGGTGGACGTGCTGGTGTGCAACGCGAACACGGCGCACCCGCCGTTCGCGCAGCTCGAGGACCTGACGTGGGAGACGTTCGCGGACAAGGTGAACAGCGAGTTGTCCGGGGTGTTCCACCTCACCAGGTCGGTACTCCCCCTGATGCGGACCCGCGGATCCGGCTCCATCGTCTACGTGTCCAGTGTGGACGGTGACGCGTGTGCGGGCAGCATCGCCCAGTCCACCGCGAAGTCCGCGCTCAACCAGTTCAGCAGGCACGTCGCCGCGCAGGCCGGGCACGACGGCATCGCCGTCAACACGGTGGCGCCCGGCTCCGTGCGCACCGACGCCAGCGCGACGGTCAACACCCCGGAGATCATCCGCTTCCTCGCCGAGCGGTCGGTGTTCGGCCGCCAGATGGAACCCGAGGAGATGGCCCGGGTGATCGTGGCGGTCGCCGGGGCCGGCTTCGCGGCCGTGACCGGTCAGGTGATCACGGCCGACGCCGGTATGCACGTCCTCGACCAACAGATCTCCCTGGTCGGCACCCGGAAGAAGATCGGTCCGGCATGACCCGCGAACTGGACACCGAGACCCAGGCCGTCACGCGGGCGGTCGCTGGCGCCGACAGGTTCGTCGAGTCCGTTGTGGACAGGGGCGCCGTGTTCACCGGCCTCGCCTTCGACCCCGGTTTCGGGCAGACGTGCACGTTGCGGGAGGCCCGGACCGAGATCCGCGCGCGCTACGGCGTCGACATCGGTTACGACCTGGGCGACGACCTGTCGACCGCGGTGTACGGCCTGCCTCTGCTCGGCGCGGACCAGACGGTGCTCGCCGAGCACCTCACCGCGTTGCTCGACCGCGGCCTGATCGGGAGGCGCTACAGGTTCTTCCTGACGCGCAACGGTTTTCCCGCGGACACCGACTGCACCTCGGTCGCCACACAGGCGCTGTGGGAACGTGGACTGATCACCGACGTGCGGTACGCGGAACTCGCCGGCGAGCTTCTCGACGCCGCGGTGCCGCCACGGGACGTCGTCATCGTCTACTGGGACGACGATGTGGAGACGGGCACCCGCTCCCGCGGCCGCAAGTACGACGCGGTGGTCTGCGCCAACGCGCTCGTGGTGCTGAAGGGCGCCCGCGCGGCCGGCCTGCTGGGTCGCGAAGCCGACCGGGCGATCGTGGCCACCCACCAGTACGTCGCCGAGCATCTGACTTCCGGGTCCTATCGGGACGGTACCCGCTACTACCCGTACGAGGACGCGTTCCTGCACTCCGTGGCCCGGCTGGCGCACCGCCACGAGGACAGCGCCGCCGTGCTCACGGGCCCACTGACGGACGCGATCCGCAAGCGGGAGACCGACTCCGGCCCGGACCGGGACCTGCCGCTGAACGTGGCGCTTCGGATGATCGCGGCCCGGGACGCCGGCCTCACCGACGGGCAGGCGGAGCGCCGTCGAACGCTGCTGGCCGGGCAGGCCGCCGACGGCGGCTGGCCCGCGTCGCCCTACTACACCCTGGGTCGGCTGCCCGCGTACTTCGGCTCTCGGCTGCTCACCACCCTGTTCGCCGTCAACGCGCTGCGGGAGGACCGCCGGTGACCACGAGAGAGCTCGACCTCGCCGGGATCACCGACCCCGCGGCACGCGGCGCGTACCAGACGGTCAGCCGGATCCTGCGTGGGAAGGCGAAAGCACGCGGCGCCCCGCCGTCGGTCCGCTACATCTTCCCGGTCGCGAAGCGGCCGTTCTTCGAGACGCTGTTCACCGTCATCACCTGGGTCGACGACATCGTCGACCACCGCGACCACAGCCACGCCGTGCGCAACCTGCGCCTCGACGAGTTCCTCGCCACCTTCCACCGGGGCGTGGCCGGGGAGCTGCCCACCCGGGGCGAGCTCGGCTCCGACGACGAGGAGACCGACGCGCTGGTCGTGCGGGCGTTCCTGGATCTCGCCGACCGGTTCGATCTCACGGTCGACGACCTGCCGCGGTTCGTCGAGGGGCAGCGGCGCGTGCTGACCGTCACCGAGTACGCCACCGAGGAGGACGTGCGGGCGTTCGTCGACACGGTGACGCTGATCCCCGCGGTGTGGGGCAACGCGATCCTGGAGGCGACCGGACCGGGCGCCGACCAGTACTGCCGGTTCGCCACCACGGCTTTCCAGAAGATCGACTTTCTGTGGGACCTGCGGGAGGACCTGGACCAGGGCGTGCTCTACCTGTCGCTCGAACACCTCGCGAAGTTCGGGCTGACCCGCGATGAGCTCACCGACCAGCTCACGCGAGGTCACCTGTCCCCCGCGCTGCGCGAGCTTGTCGCGTTCGAGGTGGCCCGCGCCGAGGACAACTTCGAAAAGGCACAGGGCTGGGTCGACGTCGTGCATCCGACGTGCCGGGACTACGTGCGGTGGGAGTTCGCCGCGAACCGCGGCAAGCTCGCCGAGCTGGCTGGCGGCAACTACGAGCACCTGATCACCGGTTCGGCCGCGACTCCCGTGGTGAAGCTGCGCGCGGCCGCGCTCATGTACCGCGACATCGGCAAGGGCATGCGTGCCGACGCGCGGGAATGGTTCCAGAGGAGGAGGACATGGTGACCACAGAGGTGATCGTGGTCGGCGCGGGCCCGGTCGGTCTCATGCTCGCCACCGAACTGCGGCTGCACGGCGTGGACGTCGTGGTGGTCGAGCGGCGGGCGGTGCCGAGCGGCGAGTCCCGCGGACTCGGGTTCACCGCGCGGGCCATGGAGCTGTTCCACCAGCGCGGGCTGCTGGCCCGGTTCGGCGAGGTGGAAACCGGGAACCTCGGCCACTTCGGTGGTATCCCGGTCGACTTCTCGGTGCTGCCCGGCTCGCACTTCGGTGCCCGCGGCATCCCGCAGTACCGCATCGAGACCATGCTGGAGGAGCGCGCGACCGAACTCGGCGTCACCGTGCTGCGCCACCACGAACTGGTGTCGCTGACCGACACCGGCGGCCACGTGGTGGCGACGGCACAGAGCCCCGGCGGGCCGGTCGAGCTGACCGGCCGGTTCCTGGTCGGCTGCGACGGCGGGCAGAGCACGGTCCGCAAGCTCGCCGACTTCACGTTCGACGGCACCGACGCCACCCGCGAGATGTACCTGGCGGACGTCGTCGGACAGAACATCCGGCAACGGTTCATCGGCGAGCGCACGCGGGACGGCATGGTGATGGCCGTGCACCTCGGCGACGGGGTCGACCGGATCATCGTGTGCCCCGACGGCAAGCCGAGCACCGGCCGCAAGGACGCGACGTGGCCCGAGGTCGCGGACTGGTGGGCACGGCTCACCGGGGACCGCCTGCACGACGCGGAAGTCCGGTGGGTCAGCGTGTTCACCGACGCCACCCGTCAGGCCACCGAGTACCGCCGGGGCCGGGTGCTGCTCGCCGGGGACGCCGCACACGTCCACCTGCCCGCGGGCGGCCAGGGTCTCAGCCTCGGGGTGGTCGACGCGGTGAACCTCGGATGGAAACTCGCCGCCACGGTCCAGGGCTGGGGCCCACCCGAGCTGCTGGACACCTATCACGCCGAACAGCATCCGGTCGGCGCGCGGGTCCTGCGCAACACCCTGGCCCAGGGCCTGGTCTACCTGAACGGGTCCGATGTGGACCCACTGCGGACCGTGCTGCGCGAGCTGGTCGCCCTCCCCGAGGTCGCCCGGCATCTGTCCGGAATGGTCTCTGGTCTCGACCTCCGGCACGACGTCGGCGGGGAGCATCCACTGGCGGGCATGCGCATGCCGCATGTGGACCTCTTCCACGCGGACGGGTCGGTGGGCACGGTCGCCGAGCTGCTGCATCCGGCGCGCGGCGTGGTCATCGACGCGGGCGGCGGCGACAAGACCGCCGTCGCGGCGGACTGGGCCGACCGCGTGGACCTGGTGGCCGCCGGTCCGGCCGTGCGGTCCGACGACGGCGGCTGGCCGTCCGATGTGGACGCCGTGCTCGTCCGGCCGGACGGGTACGTGGCGTGGGTCGCGCCCGGCGCGGAGGACCTGTCCGAGGCGCTGCACCGCTGGTTCGGCGCACCGGCCTAGAAGGGAGAACCGTTGCACAGCACACTGATCGTCGCGCGCATGGCGCCGGGAGACGCCGCCGCGGTCGCCGCGCGCTTCGCCGAGTTCGACGCCGGCGAGATGCCCCGGCGGATGGGCACGCGCCGCCGCGAGCTTTTCCACTATCGCGGCCTGTACTTCCACCTGCAGGACTTCGACGACGCGCCCGGTGGCGAGGCGATCGAGGCCGCGAAGGCGGATCCCGAGTTCGTGCGGATCAGCGCGGACCTCAAGGCCCACATCGAGGCGTACGACCCGGCGACGTGGCGCTCCCCGAAGGACGCCATGGCCACCCGGTTCTACCGCTGGTCGGACCATTAGGAGCACCGAGGTGACACGTCGGGTGGCGATTACCGGGATCGGGGTCGTGGCGCCAGGAGGAACCGGGGTGAAAGCGTTCTGGAACCTGCTGAGCGAGGGACGGACGGCCACCCGGGGCATCACCTTCTTCGATCCCGCCCCGTTCCGCTCGCGGGTGGCCGCCGAGATCGACTTCGACGCGACCGCGCACGGGCTGACACCGCACCAGGTGCGGCGGATGGACCGGGCGATCCAGCTCGCGATCGTGGCGACCCGCGAGGCCGTGGCCGACAGCGGCCTCGCGTTCGCCGACCTGGATCCCGCCCGCACCGGGGTCGTGGTCGGCACCGCGGTCGGCGCGACCACCGGGCTGGAGGCCGAGTATCGCGTGGTGAGCGACGACGGCAGGCTCGACCTGGTCGACCACACCTACGCCGCACGGCACCTGTTCGGACACTTCGTACCCGGCTCGTTCGCCGCCGAGGTGGCCTGGGAGGTCGGTGCCGAAGGGCCGGTCTCCGTGGTGTCCACCGGCTGCACGTCCGGGCTGGACGCGGTGGGCCACGCCGCAGAACTGGTCCGAGAGGGCAGCGCGGACGTCGTGATCGCGGGCGCGACCGACGCGCCGATCTCGCCGATCACCCTCGCCTGCTTCGACGCGATCAAGGCGACGACACCACGCAACGACGACCCGGAACACGCGTCACGGCCCTTCGACGCGAGTCGCAACGGGTTCGTGCTCGGCGAGGGTGCGGCGGTGTTCGTGCTCGAGGAGGTCGGCCACGCCCGCCGCCGGGGCGCGCCGGTACTCGCGGAGATCGCCGGATTCGCCTCGCGCAGCACGGCCTTCCACATGACGGGGCTGCGTGCGGAGGGGGTCGAGCTGGCCGAGGCGATCACCGCGGCCCTCGCCGGCGCCCGCCTCGATCCGTCCGAAGTGGACTACGTGAACGCGCACGGGTCCGGCACGCAGCAGAACGACCGGCACGAGACCGACGCGTTCAAGCGCAGCCTCGGCGGGCACGCGTACCGGGTGCCGGTCAGCTCAATCAAGTCGATGGTCGGGCACTCGCTCGGTGCGATCGGCTCGCTGGAGATCGCCGCGTCCGTGCTGGCGATCCGCCACGACGTGGTGCCGCCCACCGCCAACCTGCACGAGCCCGACCCGGCCTGTGACCTGGACTATGTGCCGCTCACCGCCAGGGAATGGCCGGTCGACACGGTGCTCACGGTCGGCAGCGGGTTCGGCGGGTTCCAGAGCGCCATGGTGCTGACCGCGGCGGCCGCGGCATGACCGCGGTCGTCACCGGCATCGGCGTCGTGGCGCCCAACGGTCTCGGCAACGCCGAGTTCCTGGCGGCCACCGCGGCCGGACGGAGCGGCATCGGGCCGGTCCGCGCGTTCGACGCGTCCGGCTACCCGGCCACGCTCGCGGGCGAGGTGCCCGGGTTCGATCCGGTCGCGCACCTGCCGAGCAGGCTGCTGCCGCAAACCGACCACATGACACGGCTGGCGCTCGTCGCGGCGGACTGGTCACTGGCCGACGCCGGCCTGGACCGCCACGACCTGCCCGCCGACGAGGTGGGGGTGATGACGGCCGCGTCCGCCGGCGGGTTCGCGTTCGGGCAGAACGAGCTGCGCAACCTGTGGCGCAAGGGCAGCAAGTTCGTCTCGGCCTATCAGTCCTTCGCCTGGTTCTACGCCGTCAACGCCGGCCAGATCTCCATCCGCAACGGGCTCAAGGGACCGAGCGGTGTCGTGGTCACCGACCAGGCCGGCGGCCTCGACGCGCTCGCGCAGGCACGCCGGGCGCTCCGTGCGGGCCGGCGCGCGATGGTCACCGGCGCGGTGGACGGCGCGATCTGTCCGTGGGGCTGGGTCGCCGAGCTGGCGGGCGAAAGACTCTCCGAGAGCGACGACCCGACGTCCGCATACCAGCCGTTCGACGCCCGAGCGGCGGGTCACGTGACCGGCGAGGGCGGTGCCATCCTGGTGCTCGAGGACGCCGCGTCCGCACACGCCCGAGGCGCACCGGTCTACGGCGAGCTGGCCGGATACGCCGCCACGTTCGACCCCCGGCCAGGCTCCGGGCGGGAACCGGCGCTGCGCCGAGCGATCGAGGGCGCGCTGCGCGACGCCGACGCCGCGCCGGGCGAGATCGACGTCGTCTACGCGGACGCCGCCGCCCTGCCCGCGCTCGACCGCGTCGAGGCGGACGCGATCACCGCCGTGTTCGGAGCCGGCACGGTGCCGGTGACCGCGCCCAAGACCATGACCGGCCGGCTCCACGCGGGCAGCGCCGCGCTCGACGTGGCCACCGCACTGCTCGCCGCCCGCGCGGGCATCGTGCCGCCCACCACGAACGTCGAGCCGGCCGCCGAATACGGCCTCGACCTCGTCACAGCCACCCGCCCGGCGACCACGCACACGGCGCTGGTCATCGCCAGAGGACAAGGCGGCTTCAACTCCGCCGTCGTGCTGCGCATGCCGCACGACACACCAGGAACACACGCGAAGGAGGACGTGGCATGAACGCCGAGGCCGTGCTGGAGATCGACGCACTGCGGACCATCTTGCGAGAGAGCGCGGGCACCCCGGAGGAGGTGGACCTCGACGGCGACATCCTCGACACCGGGTTCGACGAGATGGGCTACGACTCGATCGCGCTGCTCGAGACCGTCGCCCGCATCACCCGGGACTACCGGGTGACCGTCGACGACGACGCCGCTCTCACCGCCCGCACCCCGCGCGACCTGCTCGCGCTCGTCAACGACTCGCGCTGAGGAGGCCGACATGAAGGACCTGACCGGCAAGACCGCCATCGTCACCGGCGCGACCAGCGGCATCGGCCTCGCGGTCGCGACGATGCTCGCGCGCCGCGGCACCGCCGTGTATCTGTGCGCACGCAACGCGGACAACGTCGCGGCGACCGTGAAACAGTTGCAGGGCAAGGGGTTCGAAGTCGACGGCGCGGTCTGCGACGTGCGCTCCCCCGAGTCGGTCCGCGCGTTCGTGACCGCCGCGGTCGAGCGCTACGGCGACATCGACATCCTGGTCAACAACGCGGGTCGGGCCGGGGGCGGCGTCACGGCCGACATCGCCGACGAGCTGTGGGCCGACGTGATCGCCACCAACCTCACCGGCACGTTCCAGGTGACTCGGGACGTCCTGGCGGTCGGCGGAATGCGACACAAGAGCTGGGGGCGGATCGTGAACATCGCTTCCACTGCCGGTAAGCAGGGCGTGGTGCTCGGCGCGCCGTACTCCGCGTCCAAGCACGGCGTCGTCGGGTTCACCAAGGCCCTCGGCAACGAACTCGCGAAGACCGGTATCACGGTCAACGCGGTGTGCCCCGGCTACGTGGAGACGCCGATGGCGGCCGGGGTCCGCCAGCGCTACGCGGACGTCTGGGGCACCACGCCGGACGAGGTGCTGACCCGGTTCGAGGCCAAGATTCCGCTCGGGCGCTACTCCACCCCCGACGAGGTGGCCGGGATGGTCGGCTACCTCGTCTCCGACGTCGCGGGCTCGGTCGCCGCGCAGGCGATCAACGTCTGCGGCGGACTCGGGAACTTCTGACGGAACCACCGGAGGACACCATGAGCACCACCCGTTCGGTCACGCACGAGACGACGATCGCCGTGCCCGCCAAGGAGATCTACCGCCTGCTCGCCGACGTCGAGAACTGGCCCCTGCTGTTCGGGCCCACCGTGCACGTCGAGTGCCTCGAGCGCGGCGGCGACAGCGAACGGATCCGGATCTGGGCGACTGCCGGGGACACCGCGAAGACGTGGACGTCCCGGCGCGACCTCGACCCGGCGGCGGGCCGGATCGACTTCCGCCAGGAGGTGACCGCGCACCCCGTCGGCGCCATGTCGGGCGCCTGGGTGATCGAGGAGCTGGGCGAGGGCGTCTCCCGGCTGCGGCTCCTGCACGACTACTCGGCGGCGACCGACGATCCGGCCGACCTGGCGTGGATCGACGAGGCGGTCGACCGCAACAGCACCACGGAACTGGCGGCTCTGAAGGCCACGCTGGAGGGGGACGACGCGCGGCCGGAACTGCTGCTGGACTTCGAGGACGAGGTACGGATCGGCGGCGCCGCCGAGGACGTGTACGCCTTCCTCAACGAGGCGGCGCTCTGGTCGGAGCGGCTGCCCCACGTCGCCCGCGTCCTGCTGACCGAGGAGGTGCCGGGCCTGCAGACACTGGAGATGGACACGCGTACGGCGGACGGCTCCACCCACACCACCAGGTCGGTGCGGGTGTGCCAGGCCCCGGACACCATCCACTACAAGCAGGTGCGCCTGCCCGCCCTGATGACGCTGCACACCGGCCGCTGGCACATCGCCACCCACCCCGCCGGCGGGCTCGCGGTGACCTCCCGGCACACGGTGCGGGTCAACGAGGCGAACATCGGCCGCGTGCTCGGCGCGGACGCCGACGTCGAGGCGGCCCGGACCTACGTGCGGAACGCGTTGAGCCGCAACAGTCTCGCCACGCTCGGCCTCGCGAAGTCCTTCGCCGAGGGTCGGTGATGACGGCGGACGCCGACGTCCTGGTGGTCGGCGCGGGTCCCGTGGGGTTGATGCTCGCCGGCGACCTCGCTGCGGCCGGGGCGGCGGTGGTGGTGCTCGACCGCCTGCCCGCCCCGATGGCCGAGTCCCGGGCGAGCCTGCTCACCGACCGCACGGCCGTCCTGCTCGCCGACCGGGGCCTGCACGCCCTGCTCGCCGAGGCGGCTCCGGAACCGAACGCGCACTTCGCCGGTCTGCCGTTCGCCCTGCCCGGCCCGGTGCACCGCAAGGTGGCGCAACACCGCACGGAAGCGGCGCTGGCCCGCCGGGCCACGGCCGAGGGTGTGGTCCTGTGCCGCGCCCACGAGCTGACCGACCTGCGCCAGGACGAGCACGGGGTGACCGTGAGCGTGACCGGGCCGGCCGGACCCGTCCCGCTCACCGCGCGCTACCTCGTGGGATGCGACGGCGTGGACGGCCCGACCCGCGCCCTGGCCGGGATCGGGCGCGCCACCCGGACGGCGACCAGGGAACTGCTGCGGGCCGACATCCACGGCGTGACGATCCCGCCGCGCCGGTTCGAGCGGACCGGGCGGGGCTCGCCGTCGCGGCCGAACGCGACGGTGTCACCCGGGTGATGGTGCACGAGTTCGGCCGTCCGACCCCGGCACGCACCGGGCCACCGGCCTTCGCGGAGGTGCGCGCGGCGTGGGCGGCGGTCACCGGCGAGGACCTCGCGGCCGGCACGCCGGGGTGGGTGGACGCGTTCGACAACGCGACAGGGCTCGCCGACCACTACCGGGCGGGCCGCGTGCTGCTCGCGGGCGACGCGGCGCACCACCACCTGCCGATCGGCGGACAGGCGTTGAACGTCGGCCTGGCCGACGCGGCCGACCTCGCGCCGCGCCTCGCCGCGGCACTCGTGGACGACCGGCCGCCCACGGCGCTCGACGCCTACGAGGATGCCCGTCGCCCCGCCGCCGCGCGGGTGCTCGAGCGGGTCGTCGCGCAGGAACTCCTGCTGTTGGGGCCGCCGGCCGTCGAACCGGTGCGCGCGGTCCTCACCGAACTGCTCGCGCTCCCCGGCGTGCGGGCCCACCTCGCCGGCGCGAGCTGACCGGACGTCCTGGAGGAAACGATGACCACCATTGTGCACAGCGCCGTGGCGGACACGGCGCGGGCCGTCGGCGAGCAGGTCGAGGCCCGGTTGCGGGACCGGCTCGGTCGGGACCGGGACCGCTACGCCCACGCCGGGCGCGACGGCACCGAACTCCACGACGCACTGCTCACCGCCGTGCTCGCCGGCGGCAAGCGGCTGCGCCCGACTCTCGCGGTGCTCGCGTTCGTCGGGGCGGGCGGCCGCGAGGACGACCCGCGCGTGCTCGACCTGGCCGCGGCCGTCGAACTGCTCCACACCGGACTGCTCGTGCACGACGACGTCATGGACGACTCCCCCACCCGGCGGGGGGTGCCGACCACGCACACCGTGCACGAGGCACGGCACCGCACGCTCGGGTGGCGCGGCGAGTCCCGCCGCTACGCCGAGGGGGTCGCCGGCATCGTGGGTGACGTCGCCTTCTTCACCCTGCTCGACCTGCTGCGCGACGCGGGACCGGTCCTGCTCGAGGCGTTCTCCCGCATGGCGGTCGACACGGCCGTCGGGCAGTATCTCGACCTGCTCGCCCCGGCCCGGCCCGAGGACGCGCCGGACCCGATGGTGATCGCGAGGTACAAGACGGGCGGGTACTCGGTGGAGGGTCCGCTGCGGCTCGGTCTCGCACTGGCGGGCGGCACCGCGGCCCTCGGGCCGGTGTTCGCCGACTACGGCGGTCCGGTCGGGTTGGCCTACCAGTTGCGCGACGACGTGCTCGGTGCGTTCGGCGACCCCGCCGAGACCGGCAAACCGGTCGGCGACGACCTGGTGCAGGGCAAGCGGACCCTGCTGTTGGATGTGGCACGCCGCCGCGTCCCGGCACCAGCGGGCGCGGACCGTGCCCTGCTCGACGCGGTCACCACCGGCACCCTCGCCCGGGCCGACGTGCCCGCCGTCCAGCGACTGCTGACCGACGTCGGCGCGCGCGATCACGTGGAGCAGGTCTGCGTCGACCTGGTGACGAGCGCGGTGGCCGCCATCGAGACCGCGCCCGTGGAGGCGGTGGTCAAGGAGAACCTGCGCCAGGTCGCCCTGCACTTCGCGCCGGCGGCAGAGTACCGATCGAGTGCACCACTGTCACGCGATTCACGCTTTCCGCGACATTCGGTTACCGAAGCGCGCGGCAGTTACATCTCCGGCTGAAATGACTCACGAAGTCGCGAGAGATTAGCCCTGACCGGCCAATCCGCGACATTCGCCCCTGCTGAGAGTGCGTCGCTGGTAAGGTCGAAAAAGAGGAGCGAGCAGCCCGGGCGGGGTTACCCGAACGAAACCGGCGTTGTTCGGTCCGTTTCGCGGGATACGGCACAATGCGTTCCCGTCTGGGGCGTTTCTGGGGAAGTACATAGCATGGTTTGTGATATTCAGCCTTTTTCCGTTGAGGCACATCCAGCAATTCAACGGCCGCGTACCCGCGCGTTTCCGGTCGATCTCCGGGTGCTCGGCGCGGTGGAGGCCGAGAGCGACGGGCGCTTCCTGCCGCTCGGGTCGCCGCGTCAGCGGGCCGTTCTGGTGGCCCTGCTCGTCGAGGCCGACCGAACGGTGCCGATGAGCGAGATGGTCGACCGGGTGTGGGGAACCCGCCCGCCGCACCGCGCCCGCGGCACGCTGCAGAGCTATGTGTCGCGCGTGCGCCGGGTGCTGGCTCCCACCGGGGTGCACATCACCAGCGAGGCCGGGGGCTACCGCTGCCGCACGCCGCCCGACACCGTGGACCTGCACCGGTTCCGCGACCTGGTGGCCACGGCTCGCGCCCAGGACGACCGGCGGGCCGTCGACTCGTACGCGGCGGCGTTCGCGCTGTGGCGCGGCGAACCGTTCCACGAGCTGGACACTCCCTGGCTGAACCAGGTGCGGACGAGCATCGCCGCCGAGCGGCGCACCGCCGAGCTCGACCACACCGACCGGCGCCTGCGGCTCGGCCACCACGCGCACCTGCTACCGGATCTCACCGCCCGGGTGGCCGCGCATCCGTTGGACGAGGGACTCGCCGGACAACTGATGCTGGCCCTGTACCGGAGCGGTCGCCAGGCCGACGCGCTGCGCGTCTACCAGAACGCCCGGGCCGTGCTGATCGGTGAGCTCGGTCTGGAACCCGGCCGCGATCTCCACGAGCTGCACCAGCGGATCCTCGCCGCGCACCCGGAGCTGACCCCCCGGGCACCCGCGATCGCGCGGGCCGTCGCGGTCCTGCCCCGGCAGCTGCCGCTCGACGTCACCCACTTCGTCGGCCGGGCGGCGGAACTGCTGGCGGTGACCGACACCTCGGTGCCCGCGATCATCACGATCGACGGCCCGGCAGGGGTCGGCAAGACCGCGCTCGCCGTCCACAGCGGACACCTGCTGGCGGACCAGTTCCCCGACGGGCAGCTCTATCTCGACCTGCGCGGGCACGCCGAGGAGCCACCACTGACCACGTCGGTCGCCATCGGCAGGCTCCTGCGCGGGGCGGGCGTGTCACCGGAGCAGGTGCCCGACGATCTCGACGAGCGGGCGGCGACGTTGCGCTCGGTACTGGCGAACAAGCGCATGCTGCTGGTGTTGGACAACGCGCGGGACGCCGACCAGGTGCGTCCGCTGCTGCCCGGCGGTGCCGGGTGCCGGGTGCTCGTCACCAGCCGTACCACCATGACCGGCCTGGACGGTGCCTGCCACGTCCACCTGGACCCGCTGCCGCACCAGGAATCCCTGCGGCTGCTCGCGGATCTGGTGGGCGAGCACCGAGTGGGGGCTGACCCTGGTGCGGCGGCCGCCCTGGTGCGGCTGTGCTGCGGCCTGCCGCTCGCGCTGCGCATCGCGGGAGGACGGCTCGCGGCCCGGCCGAAGTGGACGATCAGCACGATGGTCGACTCGCTCGCGGACGAGGGTGGCCGGCTCGACGAGTTCCGCCACGCGGGCCAGTCCCTGCGTGCGAGCTTCGCGGCCAGCCACCACGCACTGACCTCCAGCGCCGATCCTCTCGACCGCCGGGCCGCGCGGGTGTTCCGGGTGGTGGGCATGGCCGACAGCCGCGGGCTGAACGCCGATATGGCGGCCGAGACGCTCGCCGAACCGACGGCGGCGGTACACGCGGCCCTGGAACGCCTGGTGGACCACAACCTCCTGGAGTCCGCGACGCCCGGCCACTACCAGAGCCACGACCTGCTGCACCTCTACGCCCACGAACTGACCACCGTCGACGATGCGACCCCGGTGCTCCTAGCGGCACCTCGCCAACCGCCGCGACAGACCGCCCTCCGAACAGGAGGCCGGATGGGTTCGTGGAATCACGAGGCCTGGCGCTGACAGCGGATCTCGGGCGCTCAGTTGCGCGGCCGAAACGTCATACCTCAGGCTGATTATTGACGGGGTGGCGACGCCTCCCTACAGTCGGCGGCACTGTCGCTGTCACTGGGGGCCGCGACGCATGGCAGAACAGTGGACACCGCCCCATGTCGATTTTCAGTTCTGGATAGTTTCTTCCTCCGCGCACTTTCGATGGGGTCGATACTGCGCGTGAGTTGATGTCAGTCTTTGTTTCCGGCGAGGAAGGTCCAGGGGGACCCGCGCCGAGTTGACCGCTGCCGTGCGGACGACTCTGGTATTCGTCGCCGGCAGTGACTGGACATCCACATCGACGGCAAGAACATTCCCATCAAGCCCAACCAGTTCGTAGTGGTTCTGGATCAGTTGCGCGTTGACGGAAGTGGTGTCGAAGCACGCGATCTGAGCGGAGAGAAATCGTGCGTTACGAACACCCGTTTCTATTGTTTCCATTGTTGGGCGCTGTCGTTCACCCAGCTGTCCGTGGCGGCCCGCCGTACCACTGCCAGAGGTCGATGAGCGCATTCCGGCTGCCGCGTCGGTGGCACCAGAAGCCGTCGCGCCCGATCAGCGTGCGTCGGTGCTCGGCGGCGAGTGGGCGGCGTCCACCGACCGGGCGGTGACGACCGCCGGGGATGCCAGCGGTTTCCACGTGCTCGTGGCTGATGGCAAGGACGGATATCAGTGGCGGACGGCGGCATCGCTGTCCGAACCGGTTTCGACACGGACGCCTGGATCGGGAACGTGTGTGTGACGGCGTCGGGCGACCGTGCGGTGGTCGCCTATGCCCCGCGCACCTTCACGGACAAGGAGGACCTCGCCAGCGCGGCGCGTTCACGGCGATCGTGGACCTGAACGGCGGTCCGGTGCGCAAGCTGCCCGTGCAGACAAGTCTCGCCTACTTCAACCCGGGCTGCGGTCCGACCAGTCCGTGGTGCTCACACAGGAGGGCACCGAGGACCTTGATCGCACCCGGCTGCTCGTGGTGGACACGGTCAACGGAAGCACGGCCGAGCCGATCGACGTGCCCGGTCAGTTGACCGCACCCGTGCCGACCGCGCAGGGCATCGTGGCGGCCGACGCGGGTGCGGTGGTCAGGGTGGCCGGCGACGGCACCCGGACCGTGCTCGCCGGCGAAGGGCGTGCCGTACCGGCTGGCGGCCGACGCGGACGGCGGCGTGGTCTTCATCCAGAACGACAACGTACACGTCGCCCTCGGTCCCCGCCCGTCTCCTCGTCTCCGTGCCCATCACCAGACCCGGGGCGACCACATGTGTTGCCGAGGTCAGCGAGCTCCTGACGGTGCTCGCGGTGACCATGTTGCGACCCCCGAGGCCCGGGCGCGCCTGCGATCCGATGTCTCCGCGCGGTCTTCTTCGCTGGCCACGAAGAAGGAGTTCGCGCTCTCGATCGCCCCACACCCGGTGCGGCCGGCGGCAACCAGCCGAGCCCGGCCCTGCCCGCCGGCAACCCGAACGACCCGGCCGACGGTGACCGGCGCACCTGCTCGGTGCCGCGCAACGATCCGCGGAACCAGGCCATGCAGCCCAAGCCACGGCAGGTGGAATGGGCGGTGAACCAGGCGATCCGCGGTGTGCTGACCGTGCAGCGCCCGGCGCACTGGCAGAACCTCGGCACGCCCGCCTACACCCCCGCAGGGCCTGTTCCCGCCGCGCACGCTGACCGGCGGCGGCCACCTCCCCGCACAGGTGATGCTGGGCGTGCTCGCGCAGGAGTCGAACCTGTGCCAGGGCGCGCGGTTCGCGGTGCCCGGTGTGACGGCGAACCCGTTGATCGGCAACTACTTCGGCATCGACTACTACAACGACACGCCGTCGGACGACTGGACCATCGACTGGGCCGAGGCGGACTGCGGCTACGGCATCGGGCAGATCACCGACGGTATGCGCAAGCCCGGCATGGGTCAGCCGACCCTGCCGTACGGCCTGGACTGCGTCCTCGACGGTCTCGCGGCCCGGCTGGGTCGCGAGACCGGTCCCACTACTCCAGTTCGAGCGGCTCGGACGGAACACCGGTGCCGGCCGCGTTGTAGGCGATGATGGTGACCGCGCGATGTACCTCGGATTGTGTGTCGGGGACGAGTGTGTAGCTGGTGCCGGTGGTGCGTTCATTGAGCACGCATACGTCTTCTTCGGCCGCGTGCTTGCACACCTTCACCACATAGGTGACGCGCTGCTGGCCGGTGTCGGCCGGCGCTAGCCAGCTGAGCTGGTAGTTTTCGCCGGTCTTCTGGGCCTGTAGGTTTCGCGCTGCGCTGGGCGCAGTTGGTCCACTGAGGACGTATCCGTGTCCGGTCGCGGCGCGGCAGGTGGTGGTACTCGCTTTGGTGGCGATCACCTTGTCGTGGCTGGATCCGCTGGCCGGGGCGGTGTACAGGCCGGTGGTGGCGTTGATGGTGCCGTTGGCCCCGGGAGCGAGCGACCAGGTGATCGGTGCGGTGTTGGCGCAGCCGATCGGCTTGCCGGCGAACTGGGTGGTCGTGCCCGAGCCGATTTCGATGGCGTGCGGAGTGACGTCGACGATGGTGAGCGAGTCGGTCGACTCCCACACCGGTTTGTCATAGCTGAAGACACTTTCCTCGTATTCCAGCCCCAGGAGTGGGACCGTTAGTCCTACCGAGACATCGATCGTCAGGGCGATCGTTCCCCACGGGGTCCGGCCGGGGTTGGCGTTGAACCTCACGCCCGGCGTGACGGTGAGTTCGGGGCCGGCCAGCCCGTAGAGCAGCAGCTCCAACTTCGCGGGTAGCTCGGCGGTGAGCGTGATCTCGGCCTCGAGTTGCGGATCGAACGTGGTCACCGGGTCGGTTGTCAGATTTGCGGGGGTCACGGCTCCGTCGCTGTAGGTCAGGCTCCCGCCGAACTTCTGCTCGTAGGACGAGGTGAAGGTGAACTCCAGCGAGCCATCGGCGGACACCCTGGCGTTGAGGGTGAACACCGGACAGACGACCACGGGAAACCAGCCGATCCAGAAAGTGAAACAGGAAAACCGGTATTCCACGATGGGTGTGGTGGGTTCGGCGGTGCCGGAGAAGTGCGCGGTGAATTTTCCGTCCAGGGATGCTCGGATGGTGGCGGCCGCGGTTATCGACGCGCTGTTGAGGCTGAACCATCCCATGTCGACGTTCAGGTCCCATTCTGGGGTGATCGCGACCTCCCCGGTCAGGGCCGCCGAGAAGTCGACCTGGGCTTCGGCCTGCAGCTTGCTGCCGTCCGAGCTGTTGCTCTGTGGTTTGTACTGAAAGTCCAGGCTCAGCCGGCCGCCGATTTCCTCGCTCAGGACTCGCACATCGGGAACCAGCGACCGAGCCTGGCCGCCCGCGATCCAGTTGGGCGGTGGCGCGACATGTGCGGAGGAGTTCGCGATGGCGTCCTGGAGCTTGGCGTCCACGGTGGTCAGAACGACCCTCTCACCGGAGACCTCGATGTTGGTGATCTTGCGGAGCAGACCTTTGCGCACCGTCGGCGCCCGGGGCTCGGCGACGACGACCGCGCCCACCTTCAGGCCCTTGACCTGCGGTGTGGCGGGATCGAAAACCACGCGGTGCCGGGTGACCTTGGTGACCGCGGCCAGGCTGGCGGCCGTCAGCTTCACCGTAGTGGCGTGGGCGGTGAAAGCCGCCTTGGCCTTCGCCGTGCCCGCCGCGGGCGCCGGGTTGGCCACGCCGTTGGCCGCGGTCACGGTCACCGTGTACAGCACCGCGGGGTCCAGGCCGGTCAGCGTCGCCTTGGTCTGCGTGCCCGCGACGGTCGCCGTCTTGCCGCCGGGGTTGGCCTTCACCGTGTACGAGGTGATCGCCTGACCGCCGTTGTCGACCGGCGCATGCCACATCACGTCGAGCACTCCCGGGTTGCCGCTGGTTGGCGGCGCCGCGGAGACCGACTCCGGCGCGAGCGGCGGGTAGGGCACTCGGGGCGTGCCGGGCACCTCCTTGCTCGGCTTACCGGCGCCGGCCTTGTTGGTGGCGGTGACCGTGACCTTCTGCGCCCGACCGTTGGTCAACCCGGTGAGCGCGGCCTCGTAGACGGTGCCGGCCACGGTCACCTGCGTGCCGGCCGGCTGCGCGGTCACCGTGTAGCCCGTGATCGGAGCGCCGTGGTCGGGTGCCGGATTCCAACGCACGACCAAGCGGCCGCTGCGGCCGAGCACGGAGTCGATCGTCGGTGCGTGGGGTCTGCCCGCGGCCCGCGGCTTCACCGGCGAGGACTTCGTCGAGCCGGCCGAAGCCACGCCGTTGAGGGTTTCGACGGCGGTGAACGTGTATGTGGTGCCGTTGGCCAGACCGGTGACCCGGGCGCTGCCGACCGTCGGATCGGAGACCACGGCCGTGCGGCCGCCCGGCGCGGCGGTGACCGTCACCGACCACGTGTCGTCCGAGTCGATGGGATGGCGCGCCGGAGTGAACGCCACGTCCACGGCACCGTCGCGGGAGAAGACCTCGGTGATGTGCGGCGCGTGCACGACGGGTGCCGCCTGCGCCGCCTCGGTGGGAACAAATACGGGAAGAACGAGCGAAAAGGCGAGCAACAAACCGAATGAGCGCGTGAGATACCGGGCTGACGACAAAGCAACCATCCCATGATTAGCGGGAATTAAACGGATCTCTGACGGTAGCAGCCCGGGAATTTCTCAGGTATCACTCAATAGAGCAAGCGGTGTCACATTCCGTGCTTTAATTGCCGCCCTTGAACACCTCCGTGCGCCGGACTGGGCTGTTCGAACTAATCCCACGTGCCGGACGCGCGGCCCGATCAGCCCGGCGTCCGGGTTCCCGCCTTGAAGCGGTAATGACGACGGGATTTGTCGCGGGCACCGCAGGTGGCCATGCTGCACCACCGGCGTCGGCCGTTCTTGCTCGTGTCGACGAACAGCCAGCCACAGGACGGGCACGCGCCCGGCCGGTCGAGCGGCCCGCGGGTCAGCAGCACGAACGCCGACTCGGCGATCCGATGCGCCAACACCTCGAACGCGCCCGCATGCGTCCAGCACATCGCGAATCCCTCGCCACCAGGCGCCAGACTCCCCTCTGCGACCGCGGGCGTACCACTCCCGCGCCCACGCGACCTCGTCCGCCGACGGTGGCACCTCGTCGACGAGCGCCTGGAAGACGCGATGCGCGCGTTCTCGGAACTCCTTGTCCGCGAGAACCTCCGCCGTTACGGTCGCGACGTCCAGGTCGAACCCGACAGCGGCCGCCCACGTCCGGGCATCTTCCGCACCGTCGAACCAGTCCCGGGTGGGCGCCGGGCGCATGTTGACCGTGTTAGGTCGCTCCGAGGTGGCTGCCGGAACGGCGGGAACGTTGCGTCAGCTTCTGGTCCGCAGAATGACGCACCGCACCACGACCGGGCAGGCGGACTGGAGCTGGATTGATCTCATCATCGCAACCACGTCGATGCTCTCGAGCGAGACAGCCACTTAATGGTTGCCGTTCCAACCGGGATATCGGGTCGGCCAGAAATCATCGGCCCGCAGGCCTCGACGCTGATCCAGCCGGTGATCCAGGCGATGAGCTTCGGTCTGGACGCGCGAAGCATGGCGCGCGGCCAGTACTGGATTCACCCGGCGATGCCGGAGTTGATCGAGAACGCGCTGCTGAACCTGCCGCTCGACTGACCGTTCCGTCACGTTCGACGTGATCGCCGATCGCGTGTTAAATGGGGAATCGTGCGCGCACTCTTCGCGACCTCCCCCGGTCCTGGCCATGTGTTCCCGACGATCTCCCTAGCACACGCGCTGCGTGCCGCCGGCCACGAGGTGCTGATGGCGACCGCGGGCGGCAAGGAGGCCGCGAACGCCGGCCTGCACGTCGTGGACACCGCGCCGGGTGTCGACATCGGCGCGGTGTTCCAGCAGGCGGCCAGCGAGCAACCCGAGGAGTTCGACTACAGCACGGACGTCGACACCGAGAAGGGGTTGGAGTTCGTCGGCGCGATCTTCGCCAAGTTGTCCGGCGTGTCGGTGGACCTGACCGTGTCGGCGGCCGAATCGTGGCGGCCGGACGTGGTCGTGTACTCGTCGATGGAGGGCACCGGGCCGCTGGTCGCCGCGAAGCTCGGCGTGCCGGCCGTGTCGCACGGCTTCGGGTTCGCCGACGAGGCGTCGATGACCGAGGCGATCTTCAAGAAGATGGTCGAGGAACGCGAACGGCATGGCGTGCAAGGGTTTCCCGAGGTGCGCGAGTCGATCGACGTGGCGCCGCCGAGCATGGTCGACCGGCCGGTGCGCGGCTGGCCGATGCGGTACGTGCCGTACAACGGAGGCGGCGTGCTGCCCGAGTGGGTGCTCGAACGGCCCGCGCGCCCGCGCGTCGCGGTGACACTCGGCACGGTGCTGACCCAGGTCGGCGCGCTCACGTCGTTGACCAAACTCGTCGACGTGGCACGGCATCTGGACGCCGAGTTCGTACTCGCCCTCGGCGACGCGGACCCGTCGCCACTGGGAGAACTGCCGGACAACGTGCGGGCGGCCGGGTGGGTGCCGCTGTCCGCGCTGCTGCCGACCTGCGCGGCGCTGGTGCACCACGGCGGGGCCGGCTCGACGCTGACCGCGATCGACGCCGGAGTCACGCAGCTCGTACTGCCGCACGGCGCCGACCAGTACATGAACGCGGACGCCGTGGCGCGGCGCGGGCTCGGTCTGCGTTCGGAGCCGGATCAGGTGGACGCGGAGCTGATCGACCGCCTGCTCACCGACCCGGGGCTGGGCCGGGCCGCCTCCGAGGTGGCCGACGAGATCGCGACGCTGCCGAGGCCCGCCGACCTCGTGCCGAAAATCGCCGGCCTCGCCTGACTTTGCCAGGGGTGCACACCGTGGCGTGCACAAATCCCTTGGGCTGACTTTGGCGCGTGGCAGGTGTAAATCGTCCTCGACCTCACCGGCTGGCCACCCGGCATGCGCGTGCTGGTCCGCAAGGAACGGCCGCATCCCGGCGCGCAACTGCGGTTCACCGACGCCGACGGCAACCGCCTGACCGCCTTCGCCACCAACACCGGCCGCGGACAACTGGCCGACCTCGAGCTGCGGCACCGCCGCCGCGCCCGCGCCCGCGCCGCCAAGGCCACCGGACTATCGAACCTGCCCCTACACGGATTCGCCCACAACCAGATCTGGGTCGCGATCGTCGCACTCGCCCTCGAACTGACCGCGTGGATGCAGATGCTCGCCCTCACCGGCCACCAAGCCCGACGCTGGGAACCCAAACGCCTGCGGCTACGGCTGTTCACCATCGCCGGACGCATCGCCCACCACGCCCGACGCATCCACCTACGACTGGCCGCACACGCCCCCTGGGCCAACCTGGCCCTCACCGCCCACCAGCGCCTGACCACCCTGCCCGCACCGACCTGACCAGCCCGAAACCGTCCCTACCAACAAGCACCACCACCGGACACGTGGAACCCGGCGACGCCCCAGTCGACAAAGGGCAAACCCGCCTACCCCGAACACAAAAGGAGGTCACCGAGCAGCCAACGCCGCGGCGCGGGGCGACGCCCTCACCCGCGCGAAAGATCCGGGCTAGTGCGGTCAGGTACTGGCGGTGCAGCTCCATCGCGTCGGCGACGGTCATCTCGAGAGCCTGGGCCGTTTCGATCAGCGCGTCTTGTTCACTGTCCGAGATGTGCCGATCCAGCAGCGCACCGTAGAGGAAGGACAAGGCGATCCCCGCCGCAACCGGCTCAGTCGACCGGCAACGCGCGCTGGCGGACTTCGAAGCTGCCATGGCCTTCGACGACCCGTACGTGCTCGCTGACCGCCGCAGTGTCGGTGATGAGCCCAGTGACACTCAGAGTTCGATGATGTGTCGCGCTTTCACCCGATCAGGTACTGACGTTGGTGGTCGGTGGGTGCGTATCGCCGCCGCCCCCCAGACCCGGGTCGCATGCCGGCAGCGGCGTATGTAACTCGAGTCTCCAGGGGGCTTCAGATGGGTGATGTCGACACAGGACTCATTGAGGAGCCTCGGCGCCTGGTGGCCTTTGTACACGGCCACTGGCGGGTGACCTACGAGTTCGTCGACGGCATGAAGGACATGTCTCCGCCACTCGACATCGACCTCATCCCGGTCACCGACTCGGTCTTCGCCGGAACGGGCGCCGGACCGGCGTTCAGCGAGGGCTAGATGCCCGTGGTCTTCTCCACACTGACCGACGGCACCCAGTGCCTCTACGTCGGCATGCGCGCCACCCCAAGGTGGTGCGGCGCCAGTGACCAGAGCGTGTCTCGTGGATCTTGGTCGATGGGATTCGTGATCCAGCTGGTTCCTGGCGAGGCGGAGGGAGGCTCTCATACCGGGTTGTATGTGGGCCTTCCGACAACGCGGCCAGGGGCCGGCTGGGCGCGAATACCGCGATCGAAGATCCACGAGACACGCCCTGGCCCGCTACACCGCCACCAACAAGCCCACTGGCAAGGACAGCGACGTCCGCGCCGGCCACATCGTCCGCTTCGAACAATTCGTCGACACCGCCAAATCCGCGACGCCATGCCCGCCTGACACACCCTCGAGCGGGCAGTGTTGAACCTGCTCGACAACGCGGTCAGGTTCGCACCGCCCCGTCAGTGGTCACCGTGCGCACCGGGTGGCGCTGGCCCACCGTCGGTCAGGCGACAGGCGACCGGGTCACCGGCGATGCCCTCACCGCCGGCAGTCGCTACTCCTGGAGTCCTCGAAAGAAGTCGAGGACGACCCGGGTGGTGTCGGGCTTCGGTGGTGGCGCGTCGGCCGCCGACCGTGGTTGTTCGCCACCGGGCCAGGCGTGTCCGCCGCCCTCGACCGTGTACAGGACGACGTCGCAGCCGTCGTAGGTGGCGACCGTGACCGCCCCGTCTCGCCGTTCGGTCGGTGGCCGGCAACCGTTGTGCGCGGCCCAGAAGCCGATCGAGTCGGCCACGGACGTGTTGGTCCAGGTCTCGTTCCCCGGCATCGTCCTGGTGGGCGGGCCGCCGTCGTACGGGACGGCCTGGTCCGCGGTGCCGTGCACGGCGAGGAGGGCGACCGGTCCCGACGGCGTGCACGGCGTCAGGTTCAACGCGCCGGCGACCGGGGCGATCCCGGCGATCCGGTCCGGAAGCTCACAGGCGAGCCGGTAGGACATCATCGCCCCGTTGGACATGCCGGTCGCGTACACGCGTGCCGGGTCGACGGGGTACTCCGCCAGCACCTCGTCGAGGAGCGCGGACATGAACGCCACGTCGTCGACTCCCTCCCGGTGCGCGTAGGAGCAGCAGTTGCCCGCGTTCCAACTGAGCAGCGACGTGCGCCCGGTACCGTTCGGGTATACCGCGACGAACCCGGCCTCGTTCGCTGCGGCGGACATTCTGGTCTGCCGCGCGACCTGCTCGCCGTTGCCGCCGGCGCCGTGCAGCACGAGCACCACCGGCAGCCGGCCGGTGGTCTGTTCCGGCACGTGCACCAGGTAGCTCCGCTCCCGGCCGTCCACGGTCAGCGTGTGCTCGCCGCCGGTGGCACGGCTGTCCGTGGAGGAGCACCCGCTCAACAACAGGACGGTGAGCAACGTGATCGTGAGAGATCGCGGTGGCATGATCTATGGGTACCACGAGCGATCACCGGTCGATGAGTGTCACCGCGGACCAGCGCCTGGCGTGGATCGACATGGTGCGGGTGCTCACCATGCTGCCACCGGCCCCCGACGCACAGCTCGAGCGCGCCGCCGGACTCAGCTTCTTCGAGTACCACCTGCTGTCGATGCTGTCCGAGATCCCCGGCCGCGCTTTGCGGATGAGCAGGCTCGCCCAACTCACGAGCGCGTCGCTGTCGCGGCTGTCGAACGTGGCGAAGCGACTGGAGGCACGTGGCCTGCTGCGTCGCGAACCCGACCCCGACGACCGCCGCGCCACCCGGGCGGTGCTCACCGACGCGGGGACGGCCGCCGTCGAACAGACGGCACCCGGCCACGGTCGTCGACAACCGAGGTCATCGACCCTGACGGCACGCAGGTGCTCTACGGCGGTCGCGGCCTGGGCAAGTCCGCGCTGCTGCGCTACGCCGCTGAGAAGTTCCAGTCCTCCGCCGAGCCCGGACAGCGCATCGCGATCTACCTGAGCCTGGACTCGGTCGCTGCTGGTGCCGCGTTCAGCAAGGACGCTCTGTTGTGGGTCGGGCTGCGCAACGAGCTGACCGAGCGAGAGGTGCTGCCCGCCCCGACCGGCAAGGCCAAGAAGACCGGCGACGTCTACGACCAGGTCCGCGCTGGGATGTTCGACTGGCGCAACAAGGACAGTCGCAACCGGCTGCTCATCCTGCTCGACGAGTCCGACCAGTTCTTCGAGGCCGACGCACCGGCGTTCCTGGACACCAAGCGTCTGCGCGACATCGGCGTGGTGACTGACAACAACATCAAGGACGCGGCCAGCTACTGAACTCGCTGGTGTGGCATCCACCTGACGGAGTGACTCGGACAGCGCCGTTCTTCAGACCGATCCCCTGCACCGTTACCGCTGCCCGCTCACCACCCGCGCTACGACCACCTGTGGAAACGCCTCGGCGACCGACGGCACCCGGGTCGCACTCGAGCCGAGACTCGGCCGGCGGCTCGTGTTCACCGGACCCGCGGACCGGCCGTGGCATCCCCATGTCACCCGATGCTGGACATCGCACGGAGATCCCTCGACCTTCCGGACTGATCACAATCGATCATCGCTCCACGGACTGCCGGGTATCGTGAGCGAGAATGAGCACTTTGGTCGTTACCTGTGCTTATCTGATCGGTACAGACGAGACGAGGAGGACAAGCCCGTGGAGCAGCGATACGCGACGGCGCCTGCCCAGCTGCCGGCCATGACCACGGCGGACCTGCGGCGGAACTACCTGGCCGAGGACCTGTTCGTGGTGGACGAGGTCCGCGCCGTGTACAGCCACCACGACCGCGTCGTGCTCGCCGGAGTGGTACCCGTCGCCGGACCCGTTGCCCTGCCGACGTTCCCGGAGATCCGCTCGGCGACGTTCTTCGAGCACCGCGAGGCCGGCATCGTCAACGTCGGCGCGGCTGGCACGGTGACCGTGGACGGGCAGGTCCACAAGCTGGACCACACCGGCTGCGTCTACGTCGGCCGCGGCGTGCGAGAGGTCTCCTTCGCCTCGGCGGACGCGAACGACCCCGCGTGCTTCTACCTGTTCTCCGCGCCGGCGCACACCGCGTACCCGACGACGCCGGTCGGGCCGGGTGAGGGCACGGTGCGCGAACTGGGTGACCCTCTCACCTCGAACCGGCGCACGCTCACCCAGTACATCCACGAGAACGGGGTGCGCAGCTGCCAGGTGGTGCTGGGCGTGACCACCCTGCACGCCGGGAGCATGTGGAACACCATGCCGGCGCACACCCACGAACGGCGGATGGAGGCCTACCTGTACTTCGACCTGCCGGCGGACGCGCGGGTGGTGCACCTGATGGGCGCCCCGGACGAGACCAGGCACCTGCTGGTCGCCGACCGGCAGGCGGTGATCTCCCCGCCGTGGTCGCTGCACAGCGGCGTCGGCACGGCCTCGTACAGCTTCGTGTGGGCGATGGCCGGCGAGAACCAGTCGTTCGACGACATGGACCTGCACCCCGTGACGGAGCTGCGTTGACCGGCGGACTGTTCACGCTCGCCGGCCGCACGGCGGCGGTGACCGGCGCGAGCCGGGGCATCGGGCTGGCGGTCGCCGGCGCCCTGGCCTCGGCCGGCGCCGACGTCATCGGGATCAGCGGCTCGATGCCGTCCGGGGCGAGCCCGGCGCGCGCCGCGGTGGAGGCGCACGGCCGCACCTTCACCCCGCTGGCCCGCGACCTCGCCGACACCGCCGCGGTGGACGAACTGGCCGCGACGCTCGTCGAGGCCGGCGTGGACATCCTGGTGAACAACGGCGGGACGATCCGCCGGGCACCGGCCGCACAGCACTCGGACGCCGACTTCGATCACGTGCTCGCGGTGAACCTGCGGGCGACCTGGGTGCTGTGCCGGACCGTCGGCGCGGCGATGCTGGCCCGCGGGCACGGCCGGATCGTGAACGTGGCGTCCATGCTGAGCTTCCAGGGCGGCATCTCGGTGCCGGGCTACACGGCGTCGAAGTCCGCGGTGGCCGGGCTGACCAAGGCGCTGGCGAACGAGTGGGCGGCCGGCGGCGTCAACGTGAACGCGATCGCCCCCGGCTACGTCAGCACCGACAACACCGCCGCGCTCCAGGCCGACGAGGCGCGGAACCGGGCCATCCTGGAACGGATCCCAGCCGGCCGCTGGGCGACGCCGGACGACATCGTGGGAGCGGCGGTGTTCCTCTGCTCCCGCGCCGCCGACTACGTGCACGGTGTCGTGCTCCCGGTCGACGGTGGCTGGCTGGCGCGTTAGCGGTTGACGGGGGTCCGCCCGTCTGGATGGTGCTCGGTGGAATCTCGGACGTTGAGCGTCGGCGCGATCAGCACCCGATGCGGCGGCCGGTCCGGTTCGGCCAGCCGGGCGGCGAGCAGGGCCAGCGCCGCCCGGCCGATCGCGTGCCTCGGTGGGCGGACGGCGGTGAGCCTCGGCGTGAACAGCCTCGCGACCTCGTCGTCGTAGGCGACGACGGACAGGTCGGCCGGCACGTGCACATCCTGCCGTTCCAGGTACTGGACCAGCGCGATGGCCTCGGCGTCGGCGTGCACCAATATGGCCGTCGCCGACGTCGCGCGCAGGCCGTCCAGCAGTTCGGCGGCCGTGGTGTCCCAGCCGGGCGTTCCCGGGGACGGCAGCGCGACGTCGATCATGTCCGGGACGGGGATCGTCTCCCGCCAGCCCTGCCGGATGTGCGGCGAGGTGGGGCTCTGCGCGATGGTGGCCAGGGCGATCCGGCGATGTCCGAGTTCGACGAGATGATCGACGGCCATCGCGGCGCCGAGCGCGTGGTCGGTCGCGACCGACTCCAGGAACGACCGGTGCGGCCCGCTCGCGGCCCGTTCGACCAGCACCACCGGCACGTCGACACCGGCCAGCCAGCTCATCGTGGCGTCCGCGGTCGGCGCGTCCAGGTTCGGCGCGACGACGAGACCACGCACGTCCTCGGTGGCGAGCAGCCGTTCCAGCTGCGGCCGGTCATCGGTGGTCTCGTAGGACGAGCCGCGGAACCGCACCCGCAGCCCGTGGTTCGCCGCCTCCTCCTCGACGCCGCGGATGATCTCCGGCCAGTAGTAGGACAGCGACGGCACCAGCATCCCCGCGTACCCGGCGGCACTCGGCTGGCTCACCGCCACAGCATCGTGGTCGTGCAGGGTCGCGCCGCCGTGGACCCTCTGCAACAGACCCTCGTCGGCGAGGTGTGCGATGTCCCGGCGCAGCGTCACGGCGGCGACTCCCAGCGTGGCGCTGAGCTCGGAGACACGGACGGTGCCGCTGCGGTGCAGCGTCCGCAGGATCGTCGCTCGCCTGCTCGCGGCGAGTTCGCGTGACTCGGTCATGAGGCCTCCGTGATTCGGATGGTCAGCTTGCCAGCCGGCGCGGCGACGGTCAGATCGAGCCGGGTGATCCGCTCGCCCCAGACGTCGCACAGCATCGGGTCGGTGAGTTCGCGCGGGGTCAGGTCCACCGGGACGCCGTCGGGAACGCCGATGTGGACCAGGTGCCCGCCCAGGGAGCGGACCAGGACGCCGTCGGGCACCCGGGTCACCTCGCCGGCCAGCAGGTAGTGCAGGACCGACGGTCGTTCCGGAGTGCCGGTGTGGACCCAGTCGTCGGTGATGGTGACCGTGCCATCGCGCCGGTCGAGGACGGCCTCCCGGCGCCAGGACCCTTCCAGGGGATAGGCCGCGGCGAGGTCCAACGCCAGCCCGGCGCGGTCCGCGCCGAGCTCCGGCACCACGTCCCGGGCGGCGAAGCGCGCACCCGGCGCCTGGTCGACGCCGGCGATCGTCGGAACGTTGTGCCAGTCGCCGCGCATGGTCCAGAGCTCGTAGCGGCGTGGGCCGAACGTCGTCGCGGTGTAGGTCGGCCGGCCGGGATCGATGAGCACCGGGACGCCGCCGGCCGCGACGACCACGCTGCCGACGTCGTTGTGGTTGTGGTGCTCGCCGTTGTGGCCGCCCTTGACGGCGAGGGTCAGGCCGTCCGCCGTGCCCGTCTCGCGTCGGGCGACCAGCACCTGGACGGACGGCAGCCAGACGTCGACGGGCAGCGGCGGGTGGCCGGAGGTCTCCGCCGCCAGCCACGCGGGGTCGGTCGCGCCACGCAGCAGCGGGCCGAGGCCGTGTTCCGGGCCGGCGGCCGGTTCGCCGCGGCCGCGGTGCCAGGAGGCGTACGCGAGTGCCTCGGCGTCGTCGGCGTCCCGGGCCGCGCGGTGCAGCACGTGCCACGGCACGGAACCACCGCGCGCCGTGCCGTCGCCGACGTTGAGCCGCCACGGGCCGCCGAGGTGCATGCGGTGCGGGAAGGCGACGGCCGCTCGCAGCGACTCCACCTCGCGGTGGTCGAACGCGGCGCCGGTGGCGTGCCGCAGGATGCCCAGCGCCTCGGTCGCCCTGCCGACGCCGAACCACCAGTAGTCGTAGCCCTCGTCGACCGCGCCGTCCTCGGGCAGTGCGCTCACGTACCGATCGAGACCCTCACACACCAACGCGACGAGCCGGACCCGGGTGTCCTCGTCCTCGACCAGACGCAGCGCGGCGACCAGCACGTTGCCGTGGATCCACGGGCTCCAGTTGTGCACGTCCCCGTCGAGCCCGAGCCAGTGCCAGTCGCGCCGGTGCAGGAACGGTTCGAGCACCCTGGTCCGCACCTCGTGCCGCATCCTGGCGCGCAGGCCGGGGACGTGCTGGTCCAGGACGTCGCCGAGCAGGTGGTCGAGCCAGGCGAACTGACCCGCGACCTCGCCGGCGCCGAGGTCGAGGTACGGGTCGGTGACGGTGGGCAGCACCGAGCCGTGTCTGGTGAGCGTGTCGTCGTGGGCGGGCCAGCACCAGGAACTCTGTTCGCACAGGACGACGACACCGTCCAGCACCTCGTGCACCCAGGACGGCTCGAGGGTGTCCGCCGCCAGGACCGCGGCCCTGGACAGCCGTTGCTGGCGGCCCAGGACGGCGGCCTCGTACTCGGTACGGTCGCCGTCGGCGTGGTAGCGCGTGTAGGCCCGGGCGGTCGCGGCTGGCCACGGCGTGTCCCGTTCGCCTGCCGCGACTTCGGCGATCGTCTCGACGGTGCGCCGGTCCACCACGCCATCTGGACCCCAGACGTCCCGGTCGGTGGCCGGCCGCAGGGGCAACGCGTGCTCCGCGCCGAGCAGGCGGTCCGCCAGCGTCGCCACCGGCGGCCACCGGCCGGCCAGTACACCCGCGAACATCCGGCCTCCCGCGCTTGATCACGGTTGCTCATCACCGACGACGAGCCTCTTGACTCGATCATAAGTGAACGTCTTAACTTTCGGCAGGCAAAATCGATCAAAGAAGAACTAAAAGAGACATCTTCGATGGCGAGGACTGATGCAGCCGAGACCCGGGTGGCCCAGGCAGCGTTGGGCGGACGTGGCGGACGGGATGCTCCGTGCGGTCCGGCCGTTCGCCTCGCCCGGCCACGCCCGGATCTCCCTGCCCGGCCGGCCAGGGGGCTACGGCGCGGACGTCGACGCGCTGGAGGCGTTCGCCAGGACGTTCCTGCTCGCCGCGTTCCGCATCACCGGTGAACGCGGCGCGGACCCCGACAACCTCGCCGACTGGTACGCCGCGGGCATCGCGGCCGGCACGGACCCGGACTCGCCGGAGCGCTGGGTCCGGCTCGACGAGCACCCGCAGGCCAAGGTCGAGGCTGCCTCGCTGTGCCTCGCACTCGATATGACCAGGGACTGGCTGTGGGACCGACTGCCGTCGGCGGTCCAGGAACGGACGATCGAGTACCTGGCCCCGGCGGTCGGCGACCAGACCTACCCGAGGATCAACTGGGTCTGGTTCCGGCTGGTGACGCAGACGTTCCTGCGCTCGGTCGGCGGCCCGTTCTCCCTCGACGACATGCGCGCGGACCTGGCGACGCACGACTCGTTCACCCGCGCGGACGGCTGGCTGGCTGACGGCGACGAGCGCGCGTTCGACCACTACAACGGCTGGGCACTGCACCTGTACCCGACGCTGTGGGCCAGGATGGCCGGCGCGGCCGACCTCGCAGCGCCCCGTCGGGACTCCGACGTCGCGCTGCTCGACCGGTTCCTCACCGACGCCGTCGCGCTGGTCGGCGCGGACGGGTCGCCGTTGCTGCAGGGCCGCAGCCTGACCTACCGCTTTGCCGCTGCCGCCCCGTTCTGGGTCGGCGCGCTCGCCGGCGTGCCGTCCACCCCGGCCGGAACGCTGCGCCGGGCCGCTTCCCTCGTGGTGTCGCACTTCCTGGACAACGGCGCGGCGGACGAGAACGGCCTGTTGACCATCGGCTGGCACGAGCCGTGGCGTCCGCTCGCCCAGGCGTACTCCGGGCCGGGCTCGCCGTACTGGGCGGTGAAGGGGATGCTCGGTCTCGCCCTGCCCTCGGACCATCCACTGTGGACGGCCGAGGAGCAGCCGCTGCCGGTGGAGCGAGCCGACGTGCTCAGGGTGATCCGCGCGCCGGGCTGGCTGGTCAGCGGCACGGTGTCGGACGGCATCGTGCGCGTGGTCAACCACGGCACCGACCACGCGCACGCCGACGCGCCACGAGGCGACTCGCCGCTGTACGCCCGGCTCGGCTACTCGACCGCGACCTGCCCGCCGCTCGACGACGCCAGTTGGGCCGACCCGGCGGACCAGGCGGTGACGCCGTTGGACGCGGACGGTCGCGCCGCCCACCGCAGCGGCATGCGCACCAGTGCTTTGCGTGTCATCGAGACCACGGGCGGACCGGTGGCGGCCGGCGCCTCGGTCGGTATGACGTACTGGCTCGACGCCGACACCGAACAACAACAACACCACGGCTCCGGCTGGACCGGCCGGTATCGCCCGGCAGGCGTGGTCACCGTCGTCTCCTACCTGCGTGGCCCGTGGGAACTCCGCCTGGCCATGATGGACACAGTGGACACTGGGGACACTGGGGACACCGCGGTGCCGCTGCGGATCAGCGGCTGGCCGTCCGGTCCCGGCGGTACGACGGCACGGCTGGTGCCGGTGCTGGGCGAGCCGGTCGCCTACGGCACGGACGTCCGGGAGGACGTCAGCCCCCTCGGTCGGCGCGTGGCGGTACGGTGGGTCCGCTACGACACGACACCAGGTGAGTGGATCGGTGTACTCCTCGAGCTCACCCGCGACAGTTCATCCACACAGGACACACAGATCACGTGTGTCCCGTCCGTCCAGATCGGACCGGACGGAAGCCGGACCACGGCGACCATGGCGACCATGGCGACCATCCGGTGGCCGGACGGCGTGCTGACCGGCGTGCCGGTGCTCGCCCCTCTCACCCGTAGCCAAGAAAGTGAAGGAACATCATGCGACGAAGGATGATCACTTCCGCCGGGGCGGCCGGTACGGCGCTCGCGCTCCTGCTCACCGCGTGCGGTGGTGAGGAGGAACCCGCGGACGGTCCGGTCACGCTGACCATGAGCGCGTGGAGCGTGGACACCACACCGGAGTTCCAGACCCTCGCCGACTCGTTCCACGAGGCGAACCCGGACATCACGGTCGAGATCAAGGAGTACGACCCGGACAACTACGACACCCAGCTCACCGCCGACCTGTCCGCGGGGAACGCGCCGGACGTCTACGTGCTGAAGAACCTGAAGAACTTCGTCACCTACCAGGCCGGCGAGCAGTTGCTCGACGTCTCCGACGTGGCCGGCCGGCTCGGTGACGAGGTGAACGGCAAGGACTTCTACGACGTGGACGGCACCACCTTCGCCGTGCCGTACCGGCAGGACTCCTGGTATCTGTTCTACAACAAGGACATTTTCACCACGGCCGGCGTCGCGGTGCCGGACGGCTCCTGGACCTGGGACGACTACACCGAGGCCGCCGAGCAGATCGCCACGAAGGCCGCGCCGGCCAAGGGCGCCTACGCGCACATCTGGCAGTCGGTGGTGCAGGGCTTCGCGCTCGCGCAGACCGAAGGAGCCGATCTGGAGAGCGCGGACTACGACTTCTTCGCCCCGTACTACGAGCGTGCACTGGCCTTGCAGGACGCGGGGGCACAGGTCGACTTCGGCACGGCGACCACGAACAAGCTGCAGTACCAGGCGGAGTTCGGCACGCAGAAGACCGGCATGATGCTGATGGGCTCCTGGTACGTCGCCACGCTGATCGCCCAGCAGGCCTCCGGTGAGGCACAGACCTTCGAGTGGGGCTTCGCCCCGGCACCGCAGGTCGAGGAGTCCACGACGGACGATCCGGCGACCTTCGGCGACCCGACCGGGCTCGGCATCAACGCCGCCATCGACGAGTCGAAGACCGACGCGGCGAAGAAGTTCCTCGAGTTCGCCGCGGGCGAGCAGGGCTCTCGGGCACTGGCCGCGATCGGCGTCACCCCCGCCACGGGCACCGACGCGGTGACCGAGGCGTACTTCTCGGTCGAGGGCGTACCTGCCGACGAGCTGTCCAAGACGACGTTCGCCAAGCACGACACCCACCCGGAGAACCCGGTGGCGGCGACGACCGCCGCACTGCAGAACATCCTGGCCGAGATGCACACGGCGATCATGTCCGGATCGACCCCGGTGGACGAGGCGATCACCGAGGCGGAAGAGCGGGCGAAGACCGAGGTAGAGCAAGGATGATCACGTGACGTGCCCGGCGGCGCCGGGCACGTCACTCCTCGCCGGCGAACACCCCGACCTCGGAGAAACGCGTGACCACACCAGTTGACGTGCGCAAGAAGCCACGGCGTAGAGGACAGCGGCGTGGCGCGCTGGTCGGGTTCTCCTTCGTCCTGCCGAACTTCGTCGGGTTCGCACTGCTGACGCTGGTCCCGGTGGTCGCGCTGTTCTACCTGTCGATGACCAGCTGGAACGCTTTCGGCACCGCGAAGTGGAAAGGTCTCGACAACTTCACCAAGCTGCTCGGGGACAAGAGCTTCCACACGGCGTTCCTGAACACCATGTACTACGCGGTCTGCCACATCCCGCTGACGATGGCCGCCGCGCTCGGCCTCGCCGTACTGCTGAACAGCAGGCTGCGTGGGCTCGGACTGTTCCGCACCGTCGCGTTCCTGCCGTACGTCACCTCGATCGTGACCATCGCGATCGCCTGGAACCTGTTGTTCAGCAAGGACACCGGCCCCATCAACCAGCTCCTCGGCATGGTCGGTGTCGACGACGCACCCGGCTGGACGACCGACAAGAACTGGGCGATGCCGGCGGTCATCATCGTCAGCGTGTGGCGGGACATGGGGTACTACATGCTCCTCTTCCTCGCCGGGCTGCAGACGATCCCGAAGCAACTGTACGAGGCGGCCACCATCGACGGCGCGAACGCGTGGCAGCGGTTCCGCAACGTCACCCTCCCCGGCCTGCGCCACACCACCTTCTTCGTGCTGGTGATGCTCACCATCAGCAGCTTCAAGGTGTTCGACCTCATCCTCGTGCTCACCGACGGCGGCCCCGGCCAGTCGACACTGGTGCTGGCTCAGCTGATCTTCCAGCGGGGCTTCGAGGAGAACCAGTTCGGTTACGCCTCCGCGATCTCGGTGGTGTTGTTCTTCCTGTGCCTGCTGGTCACCGTTGTCCAGTTCGCCATCAACCGCAGGAGGAACGCGTGACGCTCTCCCCACGCCGGGTCCTGCTGTACGTCCTGCTGGCTCTGGCCGCCGCGGCTGTACTGCTGCCGTTCTTCTGGATCGTGGTCTCGTCGCTGAAGACGGACAACACGGTGTTCACCAGCCCGCCGCGGTGGTGGCCGGATGCTCCACAGTGGAACAACTACGTGCGCATCTGGTCGGCGTCGGACATCCTCACCTGGTTCAAGAACTCCGCGATTCTGGCCGTACTGATCACGTTCCTGCAGGTGCTCACCGGGAGCTTCGCCGCGTACGGGTTCGCGAAGGGCCGCTTTCCCGGCCGGAACGCGTTGTTCCTCACCTACGTCGCGACGATCGCGGTGCCGTGGCCGGCATACATGATCCCGCAGTTCATCATGCTGTCCGAGGTCGGCATGACGAACACGCTGTGGTCGATCGTCGCGTTGCAGGCGTTCGGCGCGTTCGGCGTGTTCCTGATGAAGCAGTACTACGAGACGATCCCGGACGAACTGATCGAGGCGGCCAGGATCGACGGGCTCTCCGAGTACGGCATCTACGCCAGGATCGTGCTGCCGCTGTCCGTGCCCGCGTTGGCGAGCCTCGGCCTGATCTCGTTCGTCACCGCGTGGAACGACTACCTCGGCCCGTTGATCTACCTGCGGGATCGCGACGTGTGGACGATCCAGATCGGACTGGACAAGTTCGTCGACCAGTACCAGGCGCAGTTCTCGCTGGTGATGACCGGCGCGGTCCTGGCCATCGTGCCGATCGTCGCGGTGTTCCTGGTCGGCCAGCGACATTTCGTGCAGGGCATCGCGAGTACCGGGTTGAAGGGCTGAGCCGGTGCGCCACGACACCTACAACCGGGTTTTCGGCACCGTCTACCTGCTGCTGGTGACCGGTGTGCTCGCCGTGCTGTCCTGCGCCCCGTTCGTCGCCGTGGTGCTGTTCACCCCGATCTCGACGACCTGGCCGGCGGTGGCGTTGACCGCACCGCTGCTGGGGCCGGCGGTCGCGGCGGCGAGCACGGTGTTCGGCGAGCACGGCGACGGTGCGGACGACCACGCCGTGGCACGGGGTTTCGTGCGGGCGTGGCGCCGGCACGCCCGCCGCGCGGTCGCCGTGTCCGGCGCGGCGACCGCCGCGGTCGTCGTGCTGGTGGTGGACGCGGTGGCCGCGTTCGGCACTCCCGTCGGCGCGGTGGCCATCCCGGCGTTGGTCGTGTTGACCGCGCTGACCGTGTCCTCGGCGCTGGTACTGCTGACGGCGCTGACCGTCCGGCCGGACGTGCCGGTGTTCCGACTCTGGCCCGCCTGCCTCGTGTCGACCGTCCGCAGGCCGTGGCACGTGCTGCTGTCCCTGACGGGGTGGTGGTCGCTGGCCGCCGCCACGGGGTTCGCCCCGGCGTTGGCGCCCGCACTGCTCACCGGTCCGGTGCTGTACCTCTGCTGGGCGGGCGCCACCGCCACTCTGCGTTCCGCCGCGACCATCGCTCGGTGATCTTGCTACTTCCCCTGTCCGGATGAGGAGAACCATGTCCACAAGCGCAGACCAGGACGTCGACGTCGAGGCGGCGACCGATGCCGCGCTGGCGACCGTGCGGGCGAACATCGCCGAGTTCGCGCACTGGTTCCCCGACGACACCACGACAGCCGGGACCTACCGGCCACGGACCGCCCGCGACGGCCACCCCGCCGGCGCCAACGTCGGCTGGACGACCGGTTTCTGGCCCGGCATGCTGTGGCTCGCCTGGGAGAACACCCGGGACGTCGCGGTGTCGCGTGCCGCGGCCGACCAGGTGGACAGCTTCGCCCACCGAGTCGCGAACGGGGTCGATCTCGACACCCACGACCTGGGCTTCCTCTACACGCTCTCCTGCGTCACCGCGGCACGGTTGACCGGGAACGACACCGCCCGCGCCGCCGCCACAGCCGCCGCCGACCACCTGATGACGCGGTTCGTCGAGCCGGCGGGCATCGTCCAGGCGTGGGGCGCCATGGGTGATCCGAAGCAGCGCGGCCGGACGATCATCGACAGCCTGATGAACATGCCGCTGCTGTACTGGGCGAGCGAGGTCACCGGCGACGACCGGTATGCCGCGGCCGCGGTCCGGCACACCGAACAGTTGGCCAGGAACCTGATCCGGCCGGACGACAGCACGTTCCACACGTTCTACTGGGACGTCGAGACCGGCGAACCGCTGCGTGGTGGCACCGAACAGGGACACCGGGACGCGTCCTGCTGGGCCCGCGGTCAGGCGTGGGGCATCTACGGCTTCGCCATCGCGCACCGGCACACCGGCCGCCCGGAGTTCCTCACCGCGGCCCAGGCCTGCGCCGACCACTTCCTGTCCCGGCTGCCCGCGGACCACATTCCCATGTGGGACCTGGAGTTCACCCCGGCGGACGACGAGGAACGGGACTCGTCCGCCGCCGCGATCGCCGCCTGCGGACTGGCCGAACTCGCGACCCACGCGGACCGCTATCGGCAGGCGAGCACGGACATCCTGCGCGCGCTGGTCGCCGGCTACACCGCGACCGGCCCGGCCCCGGCGGCGCTGCTGCTGCACGGTGTGTACGACAAACCGAAGAACGTCGGCGTCGACGAGGGCACCCTGTGGGGCGACTACTTCTACCTCGAAGCCCTGCACCGCCACCGCCACCCCACCTGGCGGCCCTACTGGTGAGTCGCGTTACCGAGGACGCGTTCGACGTGCGTCGCGTGGTCCTGGCCGGGGGCCCATGACCTGTTTTCGGCGCCGCAGGTCGTAGGTTCAGGCCCGGGACGCCAGCCCCCGCAGTCGCAGGCCGGAGTGAACCCGCTGACCGAGGGCGTGCTGATCGACTGGCTCGCTGGGGCCACCGGGCAGAGCCGTGGCGCGGTCGAGTGGCCGGAGTTGCCGTTCCGGACGCGACCCGGGTCGGCGATCGATCATCCCTTGACCGCGCCGATCATGATGCCCTTGGCGAAGTGCTTCTGAAGGAACGGATACACGAGCAGGATCGGCAGGATGCTGACCACGAGCATCGCCATCTGCAGTGACTGCTGTGGCGGCACCTGGCTCGCGTCGCCGGTGCCGATCGTGGCGTTGTCGACCACGTAGGTGCGGAGGACGAGCGACAGCGGGTACTTGGCGCTGTCGGTGATGTAGAGCAGCGCGGAAAAGAAGTTGTTCCAGTACGCCACGGCGTAGAACAGCCCGATCACCGCGACGACCGCCTTGGACAGTGGCAGGACGATCCGGAAGAGGATCGTCAGTTCGCTGGCGCCGTCGATCTTCGCCGCGTCGAGCAGTTCCTGCGGCAGTTCGAGGAAGAACGCGCGCATGACGATCACGTTGAACCCGTTGATCAACGCGGACAGGATCAGCGCCCAGTAGCTGTCCAGCAGGCCGAGCTGCTTGACGGTCAGGTACATCGGGATGATGCCCGGCGAGAACAGGACGCTGAACAGGACGACCATCAGAATCGGTTTGCTGCCGAAACTGCCCGGCCGGGACAACCCGTAGGCCAACAGCGCCGTGCACGCCAGGGACAGGGCTGCACCGATGACGGTGACGCCGACGGAGACGAGCAGTGCCCGGGTCACGACACCGCCGTCGAAGATGGCCTCGTAGGCGTAGAAGCTCGGGCGTTCCGGCCACAGGACGTACCCGCCCGCCGCGGCGACCTGGCGCTCGTCGGCGAGGCTGGTGGAGACCACGGCCAGGAACGGGAACACCACCACGAGGCAGCACACCGTCAGGACCAGGCCCTTGGCGGCCCTGGTCGCCGGGCGCACGGGACTGAGCGCCGTGATCATCGTTGGTACACCCCCCGCTCACCGAACAGGTGCGCCACCTTGTTCGCGCCCAGGACGAGCGCCACCCCGACGATGCCCTTGACGAGTCCGGCGGCGGCGGACGCGCCCCATGACCCGGCGCCGACCGCGTTGTTGAACACGTAGGTGTCGAGTACCTCCGACGCCGTTGGCCCGACCGCGCTCTGCTGCAACAGAATCTGTTCGAAGCCGACGCTCAGCACGTCACCGAGCCGCAGGATCAGCAGCAGCGCGACGACGGACTTGATGCCGGGGAGCGTCACGTGCCACAGCTGGCGCGGCCGGGACGCGCCGTCGACCGCGGCCGCCTCGTACAGCGCCGGGTCGATCCGGGACATCGCGGCCAGGAACAGGATCATGCCCCAGCCGGTGTCCTTCCAGATCACCTGTGCGACCACGAGTTCCTTGAACAGCTCCGGGTTGCCGATGAGGTTGACGCTGCCCAGGTCGTGCTCGGTCAGGAAACCGTTGAGCAGTCCGGTGTTGCCAAGCATGTGCTGGAAGATCGCGACGATGATCACCCAGGACAGGAAGTGCGGCAGGTACAGGATCGACTGCACCGTCCGCTTCAGCCGCTCCGAGACCAGCGAGTTGAGCAGCAGCGCCAGCGCGATCGGGATGGGGAACACGAACAGCAGCTGCAGCAACGAGATGACCAGCGTGTTGGTCAGCGCGTTGAGGAAGGCCGGGTCGCCGTTGACGATGATCGAGAAGTTGTCGAACCCCACCCACGGCGCCTCGGTGATGCCGATGTAGGGCTGGTAGTCCTTGAACGCGATGACGTTGCCGAGCAGCGGCGCGTAGTGGAACACCAGCAGCCACACCAGCCCCGGCACGGCGCACGCGAGCAGCAGCCGGTCCCGCCGCAGCCGGCCCACCTTTCGGGGCGCGGGCCGGCGCCGGGTCCTGTCGACCGCGCGCGGTCTGCTCAGCACAGCCATCTCAGTTGTACTTCTTCTGGGTTCGGACCTCGGCCGGCCAGGCAAGCTCCACACCGAGGTCGGTCAACGTGTCCTGGTAGGACTCGAGCCGCGCGGCGTCCGCGCGCACCTGGCGCGGCACCACACCCGTGTCGAGGCAGTGTGCGGCGAGCGCACCCGCGGCCTCGCCGATGTTCCACTCGACCGGGTGCAGCCGGTAGCAGCCGTTGGAGATGTGGGTGGTTCCGAGATTCTTGTTGGCAGGCAACAGGTTCTCGACCCGGACCGGCAGCAGCGCGCCGAGCGGGATCTGGAACGGCCAGCTCGCCACGTCCACGTACTGGCGCGGCCCGGCCGGTCCACCGGTGGACGGGTGCAGGTCGATGCGGTAGCTGCCGATGCCGACGCTGTCGCGGAATTCCTCGGCGCCCAGCAGTGAACCTCGCGCCTCCACGCCGACGTGCAGTTCGGAGACGGTGAACTCGGCCTGGATGCGGCGGGACTCCCGGATATATGGGTACTTCGCGAGCCCGTCGGCGGTGTCGGTGATGTCGGGCCGCAGCCGCAGTCCCGGGTGGCCGGTGCCGCCGAGGTGATTGGGCGCCTCGGTCTGCATCCAGTACAGGAACGACAGGCTGAGCTGCCTGGCGCCCTCAAGGTGTCGGTCGCGTTCGGCATCGTCGACGCCGAGCAGCGGACCGAGCCAGTAGTCGATCTGCTGCCAGTTGACCAGGGTGATGTCGCCGCCCGCGTACTCGTCGGCCAGGTGCGGCCGGTGCAGGATCCGGCGGAACCGCCACAGGTCGAAGTCCTCGTCCGGTTCGAAGACCCGCTTCGTGTACGGCTGCAGCGTTTCCGGGGCGACCTGCACCCAGCTGAGCAGCGGTGCCGGCCAGAAGTCCGGCGCGTACGAACGCCAGAAGTCGTACATCGCGGGCCGGTCGATGGTGTGGTCCTCGCCGGGCCGGTGGTCGAGCGCGTAGCAGAACGTGAACGACTGCTGGTCGAGCGGCTGGGCGGGTCCCTCCACAGCATGCGGCTCACCGAAGTCGTCGCGGCTCTCCGACCCGATGACATGCTCGACACCTGCCAGCTCCAGCAGGTCGCCCAGGTCGGTCGCGTCCAGCACGTACCGCGCGGACACCGTCAGCTCGTGGCCGCCGCCGGTGTCGAGGAGCCGCACCGCGCTGACCCGGTCACCGTCGACCGAAGCGGCCACGGGCCGGTGCCGTAGCAGCACCCGCAGCTGCCTGCTGGACCGGTAGGGCGCGAGCATCTCCTCGATCGCGGCGACGGCGACCCTCGGCTCGTGACACAGCCGGCTGACGTGTCCCTTGCCAGGGTTGAGGTTCGTGGTCGCCGCGGCTTCCTCCGTCAGCGGGTACCCCCGCCTGTAGTAGGCGCGGATCAGATCGCGCAGCCGCCGGTAGGTCGCGGTGCAGCCGAACTGCTCGATCCAGGGATGCTCGTCCGGTGGCACCGCCTGGGCGGTCAGCTGGCCGCCCAGCCAGTCCGTCTCCTCGGTGAGGATGACGGTGCGCCCCAGCCGCAACGCGGCCAGCGCCGCGGCGACACCGCCGAGGCCGCCGCCGACGACGAGGATGTCGCAGGTCTGCTCGTGCATCAGGCTCCTTGTGGTGCGGTCAGGGTGGCGCCGGTGTGGAAGCCGCAGTCGATGACGACCCGGCGCGGCGAGCGGTCCTGCGGGTTGTCGAGGAGGTCGGCCAGGAGGCGCACCGCGGCGACACCCATCTCTCGGCCCGGTGTCGTGATCGTCGTGACGTCCCAGCGTTCGACTGTGTTGTCGACGTACTCGTACTCACTGAGCGCGGCGACCGAGAGGTCCTGCGGCACCGACAGTCCCAGCGCCGTCGCCGCGGCGCACACGTCGCCCGCCCGCTCGCGGTCGTCGGTGACGATGCAGGTGTAACCCTGCTCGACCAGGCCCGGCACGACCGCCGCGATCGACTCGGCTCTCGGCGGCACGAACACCTCGGTCGTCTCCACCGCCTCGCCGAGCAGCTCGCGGGCCGCCGCGAAACCGGCGTCGCGATCGAGGATCGACTCGTGGTTCGACCCGCCACGCAGGCGTGCGATCCTGCGGTGCCCCAGTCCGGCGACGCGCTCGATCAGCAGCCTGGTGGCCGCGGCGTAGTCGGCCGCCGCGTACGAGACCTCCGCGCCGGGCAGCTCGCGGCGGCCGATGAACACGGCGGGATACCCGTCGCGGACCAGCTCGGCCAGCTCGTCGCGGTCCTCCGACTGTCCGATGAGGACGGAGCCGTCGGCGACCTGCAGCGAGTTGGTCCCGTTCTTGTAGATCGAGCGGCGCCGGTCGTCGGTGTGCGACCCGGTGAACAACAGCAGGTGGCAGTCGAGTGCCTCGACGGCCTCCTCCACGCCCACCAGGAACGGGTGGTAGTAGCTCATCGCCTGCATCGGGAACAGCGCCTCGTACGTGAACACGCCGATGATCCCGTTGCGGCCGCGGGCGAGACTCCTGGCGGCGACGTTCGGCACGTACCCGAGCTGGCGGATCGCGCCTTCCACGCGCGCGGCGGTCCGGTCGCCGACCCGGACCCCGTTCGAGCCGTCGCGGCCGTTGACGACCGCGGAGACGACCGCGGGCGACACGTTCGCCAGCCGCGCGACGTCGGCCTGGGTAGGCCGCTTCTTCGGGCGATCGGACGCTTTCACCGTTGCTGACCCCACCTGATATTGCGCATTATCATTTGACGTTCGGAGAGTAGCCAGAAGGACGCCGATCGGTCAACCGTCCAGCTTCAACCTGCGTGAATCGGGTGTTGACACGCGTTTTGCGTCGATCTAGAGTCCGTCAGCATTGTGATGATGCGCATCATCACCTATCCCCCTCAAGCCTTCCCGAGAACGGAAGTCCTCGCCGTGACCCAGCACAGAGTTGTGAGCCGCCGCGCGCTGCTGCGCGGCATGGGCGCGATGACCCTCGCGGCCACCTCGACGTCGTTCCTCTCGGCCTGCGGCGGGGGTGGCGGGGCCGCCAACACCGCCGAGGCCAACGCCCGCGTCACGCTGCCGACCCACGTCCCCTACGCCGGGGTGACCCCGGACCTGCCGGCCGGCGAGAACCTGCTGCCCGGCTTCTACCGCTACCCCGAGAACCTCGTCACCGCGATCACCGAGAAGCCGGGTGCGGGCGCGGAAAAGGTCTCCATCCTGGTCGACACGTTCACGCCGGTGCCGCCACCGCTCTCCGACAACGCCTACTGGCAGGCGCTCAACGACCGGATCGGCGCGGACCTGGCCTTCAACATGGTCCCGGACAGCGACTACAGCACCAAGGTCACGACGACGATCGCCGGCGGGGACCTGCCCGACCTGGTGATGCTGCCGTCGTGGACCCCGGACCTGCCCGGTGTGCTGCGCGCCAAGTTCGCCGATCTCACGCCGTACCTGTCGGGCGACGCGGTCAAGGAGTACCCGTTCCTGGCCAATATCCCGGAGTTCTCCTGGCGGCCGATGATCGCCAACGGCGGCGTCTACGGTCTTCCCACCCCGCGTGCGAGCATCGGCGAGATCATGTTCGTCCGCGACGACCTGGTCGCTGCCCGGTCGCTCAACCCGAAACCCGGAAACCACGCCGAGTTCGTCGAGCTGTGCGAAGGGCTGACCGACGCGGAGGCCGGGCGGTGGGCGCTCGGCGACACCGGTCTCGGTGGCGGCGGCGCGCTGCTGTTCCTGCTCGAGTCGTTCGGTGTGCCCAACGGCTGGTCCGAGAACAACGGCAGGTTCACCAATGCCGTCGAGACCGAGGAGTACACCGAGGCACTCGCCGCGCTCGTCGCCATGGTCGAGAAGGGACTGTTCCACCCGGACACCTTCAGCGCGACCTTCCAGCAGGGCCGGGACTGGTTCGGCACCGGCACGATCGCCATGAAGGTCGACGGCTACGCGGCGTGGGACATCCTGCTCGGCACCTACCCCGGCATCGACGTGGGCGGTCTGCTCGCACCCGCCCACGACGGCGGCGACAACGGCGCTGGAAGGCATTTCACCGGCAAGGGCAGCTTCGCGGTCACCGGCATCAAGAAGGGCAACGAGAAGCGGGTCCGACAGATGCTCGCGATCGCGAACTGGATGGCCGCGCCGATCGGCACCACCGAGCACCTGTTCCGCAAGTTCGGCGCAGACGGGACCGACCACACGATGCGCGCCGGTCTCCCCACCCTGACCCGGACCGGCGAGACCAACGTCAAGATCCCCATGCAGTACCTCGTCGACCAGCCCGCGCTCCTCGGTCCCGGCGACCGGGCCGTGGTCGACAAGCAGTACGCGTTCCACAAGGACGCCGCGCCGCTTCTGGTACCGGACCCGACCGTCGGCCTCTACTCACCGGTCAACGCGAGCAAGGGTTCGGTGCTGTCCAAGGCCCTCAACAACGCCCGCAGCGAGATCGTTCGCGGCAACCAGCCGGTGTCCGGCTGGGCGGACGTCGTGCGCCAGTGGCGGGACAACGGTGGCGACCAGGTCCGGGGCGAGTTCGAGAAGGCCCACGCACAGCAGTGACGCTCGTCCAACGAAGGAGAGAGTGATGCACAAACGATTACGGCGACTGCTCGCGATCGCCAGTGTACTGACCGCGGCGGCGTTACCCGTGACCGCGGGAAGTGCCGCCGCCGATCAGACCGCCTACGACTGGCAGTTCGTCTGGGGCGACACGTTCGACAGCCTCGACCACCAGAAGTGGGGCGTCATCGAGGGTCTGCTGTCCCCGGGAACCGACCAGGCGTACACGTCCTTCGCCGTCACCACCGCCAACAGCAACCTGGTGCTGAACACCGAGAAGCGGCAGTACGGCAGCAAGGCCTACACGTCGGGCATGGTGTGGACGAAGGGCCGGTTCTCCTTCACCTACGGCAAGATCGAGGTGCGGGCGCAGATGCCGGTCATGGGCAAGGGCATCTGGCCCGCGCTCTGGCTGCAGGGTGACGTCCCCGGCAACTGGCCCGGCCCGGGTGGCAACGAAATCGACTTCGCCGAGCTGTGGAACGACCCGACGAAGGTGCACAACGCCCTGCACTACGCCGACACCCCGAACGGCACCGACCTCGGCGCCAACCAGGGCTGCGAGTACACGAGCCCGGTCAATCTGTCGGCCGGCTACCACACCTACAGTTTCATCTGGGAGCCGGGACCGAAGCTGACCTGGCTCGTCGACGGGCAGCAGACCTGCCAGTACACGTTGACCGGCAACTACTTCGACAAGCCGATGCACATCATCATGAACACCGCGATCGGCGCCTCGTGGATCGGGCATCCCGACGCGACTGTGCAGTTCCCGCAACAGTTCAAGATCGACTACGTGCGGGTGTACCAGGACGCGAACCTCAGCTGACCACCGCCGGTGGCACGCGCCCCTCGCGTGCCACCGGTTTTTCGCACCTCGCTCGGAGAGAGACTTCATGAGCACCGACCGCGACACCGAGATCAAGGAGCTGCTCGGCCGCATGACGCCGATGGAGAAGCTCGGTCAGCTCCAGCAGCTGGCCTGGGGCTTCAACACCGGACCCGGCGGCCCCGGCACCGAGGACGTCGAGGCAGCCGCCCGCGCCGGCCGGGTCGGGTCGGTGCTCAACCTGATGGGCGCCGAGAACGCCAACGCGCTGCAGCGCATCGCCGTCGAGGAGTCCCGGCTCGGCATCCCGCTGATCTACGGCCTCGACGTCATCCACGGCTACTGGACGACCTTCCCCATCCCGCTCGCGCAGGCCGCCGCCTTCGACCCGTCGGTCACCGAGACCGACGGCGCCGTGTCGGCGCGCGAGGCCCGGTCCGACGGGATTCACTGGGCCTTCTCGCCGATGATGGACGTCACCCACGAGCCACGCTGGGGCCGGATCGCCGAGAGCCACGGCGAGGACCCGTACCTGACCGCGCGCTACGCGGCCGCCAAGGTCCGCGGCTACCAGGGCTCGTCGCTGCGCGCACCGGACCGGGTCGCCGCCTGCGCCAAGCACTTCGCCGCGTACGGCGGGGCCGAGGGCGGCCGGGACTACAACACGGTCGACGTGTCGGAGCAGCGCCTGCGCAACCTCTACCTGCCGCCGTTCCTGGCCGCGGTCGACGCGGGCGCGGCGACCGTCATGGCCGCGTTCAACACCGTCAGCGGGGTTCCCGCGCACGGCAATACGCACACGCTGACCGACATCCTCAAGACACAGTGGGGCTTCGACGGTGTCGTGGTCAGCGACTGGGCGGCGGTCGACGAGCTGGTCACCCACGGCTTCGCCGCCGACCGCGCCGAAGCGGGCCTGCTGGCCGTGAACGCAGGGGTGGACGTGGAGATGGCCAGCACCACCCTCGTCGAGCACGGTGCGGAACTGCTGGCACGCGGCCTGCTCAGCGAGGAGCGGCTGGACGACGCGGTGACGCGCGTGCTGCGGCTGAAGTTCCGGCTCGGGCTGTTCGACCGGCCCTACGTCGACCTCGACGCGGTGATCGCGGAGCCGACCCCGGCGACGCGGGCGGCGGCACGCGACGCGGCCGCACGGTGCATGGTGCTGCTCAGGAACTCACCGGCCGTCCTCCCCCTCGACCCGGAGGTCGCCACCGTCGCCGTGGTCGGCCCGTTCGCCGACTCGACCGACCTGCTCGGCACGTGGGTACTCGGCGAGACGCAGCGGCGCTTTCCCGCCGGTACCGTCCGCCAGGCGCTCGAGACCGCGCTGCCGAACACACGGATCCGCCACGCGGACACCGGCCAGGAGGCGGTCGACGCCGCCCTGTCCGCCGACGTCACGATCGTGGTGGCCGGTGAACCGTCGGCGCTCAGCGGCGAGGCGGCCACCCGCGCCGACCTCGGCCTGCCCGACGCGCAGGAGGAACTGATCGCCGCCGTCGCCGCGACGGGCAAGCCGTACGCCGTCGTCCTGCTCGGGGGCCGCCCACTCACCGGTGCGTGGCTGGACTCGGCACCGGCCGTCCTCATGGCCTGGCACCCGGGCATCGAAGGTGGCAACGCGATCGCCGATGTCCTCACCGGTGCCGTCAACCCCGGCGGCAAGCTGCCGGTAACGTTCCCGCGCGCGGTCGGACAGGTACCCATCTACTACAACCGGGAGAACACCGGACGCCCCTACGACCCGGCCCGGCCGGAGAACCCGTTCGTCTCCGCGTACCTCGACCTGGCCGACGGCCCGCGGTTCCCGTTCGGCCACGGCCGGAGCTACACCACGTTCGCGGTCGACGAGCCGTCGCTGTCCCAGGACAGGATCGGCGCCGCCGCCCTGCACGACGGCGCCACGGTCGAGGTCACCGTGGCACTGCGCAACACCGGCCACCACGCAGGCGACGAGGTCGTCCAGTTGTACGTGCACGACCGGGCGGCGAGCATCGTGCAACCGGTGCGCAGGCTGCGTGGCTTCCACCGCGTCCACCTGGCGGCGGGCGAGGAGACAGTCGTGCGCTTCACACTGGCGCCCGACGACCTGGGCTTCTGGACCGGCGACCCGAACGGCGGGTTCGTGGTGGAACCAGGCGAGGTCGACATCCATACCGGCACCAGCTCGGTGACGACGAGCAGGCGCACTCTGACGATCACCTGAGGCAAATACCCGGCAGCGGCGGCGAGGTCCAGTTCTTCACGCTTCGCGGGGCCCGATGCGCAATGCCCGGACCCCGCCAAGCTTGTGATGGTGCGGTCGGATCAGCAGTTCGGTGCGCTCCACGTGCGAACGGGATCGTTCGCCACGTGGGTGTGGGTGCTGTGACCCGGGTAGCCCGGGCCGAGGATCTCCTCGAAGCCGGACGTCTTGGCCGCGTGGTACATCTGACACAATGTCGGGCCGCTGCTGGTGCTGAAGTCGGTGGCCTGTCCGTACACGTGCCTACTGTCCGGATGGCCACCCACCGCCTGGTTGCAGGACACGCTCCGGAAGGAGATGCTGACGACCATCGACCGGTCGCCCAGCTTGTGGCGCATCGCTTCCAGCTGCCACATCATTCGCAGGGTGTACCGTTTCGCGTCCGTCGCGGAGACCCTGCCGCCGTTGAAGTTGTTCGCGCCGCAGTTGTCGTCCATCTCGCTGTACGCGAAGTGGATCGGGGTGCAGTCGTTGTCCTGCAGCGCGTAGATCTTCTCGAACACGTCGGGCCCCGCGACGCCGTCGCGGTTCAGACCGTAGGCGACCTTGAACTTCTCGACCGCCCGGGCGGTGGCCTGGCCGAACTCGCCGTCGAGAACCAGGTTCTCGCCCGACGCGACCCAGCCTGCCACGCGGATCTGCAGCTCGGTGACGTCACCGCCGCTCATGCCCTCCCTGAGCGTCCGGTCCCAGGTGTAGCAACCGTCGGCCGCGGCCACGGCAGGGCTGACCATGCTCGCGGTCACCGTGCCCGCGATGGCCAACACCAAGGCGGATAACAAGTACAGCAATCTTCTACGCATGTGATGTGTCCTCTCCTTGAAGCTGTGGGAATAGTCGCGGTGCCAATCGCGGACAATCACCGAGACAATCAAGGGGTCAACCGCGGTTGTAGGGCTGCACCGCCGCCTTGCTGGCGCCGATCCGCACGTTCCGGAAGTCGGAACGGAACGTCGTGCCCGGCTGGTAGTCCTTGTACATGCCGAACTTGATCCTGAATTCGTTCTTGAAGGAGTCACCAGCGCACCGGGAACGCGTCGCATAGCCGAAATACTCATCTTGCTCGAAGAGCTTCTCCTCGACGGTGGTCGCTCCCACTCTCCTGTGGTAGACCGCGATGCTCCCCTTCGACGCGCCGTCGTGGTAGGGCTCCACGTGATACTTGATGACGAAGGAATGCCACTCGTTGACACCAACGCTCTCGGTCGCCATCGAGGTGTTGTAGTCCACGCCCGGCTCCTCGCCACGGCGCACGAACTGGACATTGTGTCCGTTGCCAGCACCGGACTGGATGCGCACGCCGCCGATCGGGTTCGCGGTGCACTGCCACAGTTGCAGCAGGTACGCCCCGCTGCCCGTCACGTCATCGACGCCCGCGGGAATGCGAACGTCGAACCCGACCCACACGTTGGTGTGGAACGGCAGGTCCCACGGCGTCGCCAACTCCGAGCGGTCCCGGAGGGTGTTTCCAGCAGCGTCCTTCCAGGTGTTCTTGGCGGGGTCGTCGACGATGGCGCCCGGGTACCTGAAGTTCTCGTTCGTGCGGAACGTCAACGCCCGCGCGTCCGAGGTCCCGGTGGCCTGGGGTGACTGCCCCGCTCCCTGACACTTGCCGGGAAACCAGTCTCCGCCCTCCACGAGGTTGCCGCCGGCGCCGATCGTCGCACTGCACTCATCGGCGTCCTGGATCGTCCAGTTCTCACCCGCGATACCCATCGAGTAACTGGGGACCGTGGTTGCCGCGTTGGCGGGTTGTGTGTTCATCAGTGCGGCGACACCCACCGAGGCGCTCAGGGTTACCGCCACGGTGAGAGCCGTCATTGTTCGAGCACGTCTACTAGGGGTCGAGATCTGCATTTGTGCCATCCCTTACCTATCTCAACGGTGGACGAAGTCGTCGCAGGTCTTCAACGAAGAAGGAGAAGAGGATAGGCCGCACTCGGCCGCCAGGAATACCGCAGAAACCGCGACTTCAGCAACGCTTTCTGAATATATCCGACATGTCCCCGGGACAGTGTGGGTCAATCAACCCCTTGACGACACCGGTGCGCGGGTCTGGCCTACTTCTCGAAGAGCCGTGCGCCGAACCAGTCGAGACGCGGGCGCCAGCCGTTGTTTCGTAGGACGGTGAACACCGGTATCTTGGCGTCGGCCGGTTTGATCATGACGGCCCCTTCCCACGAGGTGCGGGGTCCGCTCGGGCCGAGGACCGTGACCTGGCCGTCCGCGCCCTCGACGAAGGTCGCCGACGTGCCGCCGGACGTCTTGCCCCTCTTCCACGCCCAGTTGCCGTAGGCCACCGCCCCCGTGGGGCCGGCCGCCGCGCGGACGGACGCCTGGCCGGAGTGCTCGACGAACTTGTAGCGTGCCGTGGCCGGGTCGAGGTCGACCTCCATGCGCCACCTGTAGGCCGTCGACCCCCGCACGAAGAGGGTCTGCCAGCGCAGCTCCTCGTCCTTCCACCGCACGTCGACGCGCACACCGTCGCCGCTCCGCGAGGCCTCGATCCGGTAGGGCAGCCCGTCGCTGTTCAGCGCCACCAACCGCCGCGCGACATCGTCCACCGCCGCCGGCGCCTCAGCGCCGCGGACCGGACCCTCGGGCACCTGGGCGCGCTCCCGGCCGGCGAGCGCACGCTGTCCGCGCCGCACCGTCAGCAGACCTCGCCACACCACCGCGAGGACGGCGACGACGAGGAGTGCGACGCCCAACACCACCCGGTCGTTGAGAATCGCGAGAACACCACCGGCGAGCAAAGCCGAGCCCACGACCAGGACGACGCGCCGGCTGATCACCGCGAACCGTTGCCCGCTCACCGGTCCGCCAACCCCAGCCACATCAAACCCCTCACCCCTCGGACGCCGTGACTTCAGCGGCGCCGCGTGAACGTATCCGACGCGTGCCCCGGGCGGTGTGGGTCGATCAACCCCTTGACAGCACGGGAGATCCTGTGCTCGGTCAGAGATCGTCCACGCCGATCAGGCCGTCCTGGATGGCGCGGGCGACGAGAGCGACCTTGGTCGAGGCCTCCCGGCCGATCTGGGCGTACTTGATCCGGATCCGTTCGAGATGGGAGTTCACCGTGCTCGGCGAGATACCGAGCCGGTGGGCGACGAACTCCTTCGATTCCGACTGGAACCACTCGATGAGCACCTCGGTCTCCCGGGAGGACAACCCCGGCCGCCGCTCGGACCGGTCGCCCGCGAGCGCCCCGGCCAGCACCGGCGGCGTGTAGGGCTCGTTCCGGGCCGCCGCGTACACCGCCTCGACCAGGTGCCCCGCACTCTCGGCCTTCGTCAGGTAGCACAGTGCGCCCAACTCCAGGCACCGCAACGCGATGTCGTCGTCGGCGCACATGGAATAGACCACCACCCGCCTGCCCGCTTCGACGAACCTGCGCAGATCACCGAGCGCCGGCCCGGGCCCGCCCAGGTGCAGGTCGAGGATCACCACGTCGGCGCCCGCGCCCTCGCCCAGCCAGGCGGCACGCACGTCCTCCCCCTCGGCGACCACCCTGATCGGCGGGGTCCCCGCGGACAGCCAGTGGGCGACGCCGGCACGCACGGCCGGATGATCGTCGACGACCACGGCGGTCAGTCCGGTCTCGGTCGCCATCTGGCCTCCATCCGTGTCTGCTCACCGTGGGCGCACCAGGTCACGTCGACCCCCCGTGAGTCCGACGTGACCAGGTCCGCGGTCCCCGCGTCCGCGACGACCGCGACGCGGACCTCCTCGCCGGTGCGCAGCAGGCTGACCCTCGCCCGGGACCGCGCCGCCGACAACGCGGTGATCACCGGCCCGGTCAGCGCGCGGCGGACCGCCGTCGGCACCGGCACGGACTCACCACTGACAGCGAGCGAGACGGCCAGGCTCCGCCGCTCGGCGACGTCGACACACGCGGACAGTTCGTGCACGAGCGGGTCGGGCACGTCGTCGTTCTCGGCGAACAGTCTGCGCAGCTGGGTGGCGGCGAGCGTGACCCGTTGAACGGTGCTGGGCGCACGCGGATCGAGTGTCCCGTCGGCCAGCCCGGCGAGCAGCGGCAGCGTGGCACCGAGCTGTCCGGCGAACTTCTGCCGGTGGTCGAGTCCACGCTGCTCGGCGAGTGCCTGCCGGATGGTGACCCGGTCCTGTTCGGCGGCCACCTCGGCGGTCTGCGCCGCCCGCCGGTGCAGCACCCGGACGACCGCGACCACCGCGAACTGGAGGACGGTCACACTGACCAGGACGATCGCGGCGCCGGCGAGTCCCGCCCGATCCGGCAGCCCCGCCGCGACGAACTGGACGACACCGGTGAGGACGTACACGCCCAACGCGGCGACCAGCATGACCACCCGGTCGGCCAGCAGCAGGAACAGATACCAGCCGACCAGGCCGAACGACCAGTGCAGCTCGGTGAAGTGACTCCCCGAGGGCAGCGACCCCGTGGCGACAGCCGAGGCGACCAGCACCACCAGGGTCCCCGGCACCGTCACGAACAGTGGTAGCGGCTTGCCGCGCGACACCCAGACCGCGCACACCGCGCCGGTCACCGCCAGCACCACGAACGCGAGGTTGGCGGCCCACGCCGGACGGTAGACGTCCTGGTGGCCGAACAGCTGCGGCCCGCCCAGCGCCGCCTGGGTAAGCGTCGCGACGGCGAGCAGCACGATCCTCATCACCGGGAACACCCGGTCGGCGAACAGGTACGGCTTCGCGTCGAGCGTCGGGTCAGCCATCCCTACCACGCCAGCCGCACGGTGGTCCCGGCACCGGGCGCCGAGGTCACGACCGCGCTGCCGCCCACCGCGGACATCCGCTCGATCAGCGAGCCGCGGATGCCGCGCCGGTCCCCCGCCACCGCGGCGGGGTCGAACCCGCGGCCGGTGTCGGTCACCGTCACCACCACCCCACCGTCCCCGGCCATGACGTGTAACGACGCGGCCGTCACCCCGGCATGGCGTTCGACGTTGACGAGTGCCTCACGCATCGCGCGCACCAGAGCGAGGGCGACCGAAACCGGGACCAGCGGCACCCGGTCCCACCGGGCGTCCACCTCGAGCGGAGCCTGCTCCACGACCGGCCGCAGCGAGGACTCGACGGCCACGAGCCCGTCGTATCCTTCCGCGCAGCCGGACGAGCCGGTCAGGACGTCGAGGTCACGTCGTGCATACCCGCTGACTTCGGCCGGGTCGGAGTCGCTGCCACGCGCGGAGATCATCAGGAAGGTCGCCGACGCGGTGTCGTGCAGCAACGCCAGGTACTCCCGCTCCTGCCGATGCCGCGCCACCGCGAGGGACTCGGCGTGCTCCAGCCGGACCTGGCCCTCACGCAACCTGTCGACCTCACGGGCCGACCGCAGCAGCAACAGGAACGCCACGCGCGCGAGCACACTCTCGATCACCACACGCGAGACCGTCGTGACACCGTCGTCCGCCCCGAGCGCGGGCAGCGACACCGCCAGCAGACCGGTCAGCGCGGGCACGGTCACCCACCACGGCCACGCCCACTGCAGGGTGATCGCGGTGATCGTCAGCGTGTTCAACGCCCACTGGTTCATCTCGCCGGGCGCCGGCGCGGTCCACTCCTGCGACGCGCAGATCGCCCCCGCCCGCACCAGCGCCAACACCAGGGCCGTGCGCATGCCTCGACCGGTCCACCCAGCGTAGAGGTCCACCGCCCCGCCCACCACGGCAAGCCCCAGCAACGCGAACCCCAGCGGTAACGCCCCCATCGGAGTCGCCACCACCCCGAACACACCCACCAGCACCAGACTGACCCCCCGCAGAGGGCCGGCGAACCGGCGCACAGCGAGAAGGAAACCCGACTCGGCCTGACCCGGATCCGCCCACCACCCGCGGGACAGGACAGGAGCCATCCCCGTCATCCGCCCCTCCGCCCGGGGCCAGGACCGCTCCGTCCACAGCCGCCGACATCGCCCGGATACTGCGCAACGGCACACTATGGGCACCCACTTGCACACCGCTGCCCGTACTTCGCCCGCACTACGCGGCATCACCGGTGCCCGTCAAGGGGCTGAACGACCCACACCGTCCCGGGGACCGCTCGGATACGTTCGGGCAGCGTCGCTGGAGTCGCCGCGACCGAGGGCTACCCGGAATGGGCGGGGAATCCACTCCGCGATCAGGGAGTCGGCGTCTTCCCCTGAGGTTTGCGAGGAACAGACCAATGACATTGTCTCGTCGGACGTTTCTCGGTGGGGCCGCCAGCGTGACCGCGCTCGGGCTCACGGGATCGGGGGTGTTGTTCCCGCGACAGGCGCTCGCTCTCGACCCCGACGGGATGGAGAGCAAGATGCTCTTCGGCGACGCGCGGGCAGGAGCCCTGGCCATACCGAAGCCGAGCGGCGACGGTTTCTACCACTCGGTCCGGATTCCCTCGATCATCGCGATCCCGGGTTCGAGCGTTGTCGTCGCGGTCGTCGAGGGCCGGCCGAACGGCAACAAGGACGACACCGGGAACTTCAACCTGCTGATGCGCCGGTCGACGGACTCCGGCCTGACGTGGGGTGCGGTGACCACTCTCGCCGGAGCGACCAACTACGGCTGGACGAACCCCACGATGGTCCACGACCGCGACACGGGCCGGTTGTCCTGCTTCATGTTGCGACGCCAGCCCGGCGAGCTGTACAAAAAGGACCCCAAGGTCCACCTGGCTACCTCGGACGACAACGGTGCCACCTGGACCGGGCCCGTGGTGCGCAACGACCTGAACCGGCGCGTCGACGACGGTCCCACCGACGATTTCATCGGGCCCGGCAACGGTATCCAACGCGCCGACGGAACCCTCGTGGTCCCGGCCCGGGGCCGTCTGATCATCAAGGAGCCGGGTGGGGACTGGGTCGGTCACCACATCCCCAGCGGGCTGTCCCGCGGGCCGTACGGCGAAGGAACCGTCGCCGAGCGCTCGGACGGTCAGCTGATCCTGAACTACCGCGCCACGGATGCGGAGATCAAGGGGAACTATCCCCGTGCGCGACGGATCGCCATCGGGAATCCGGGCAACTGGCGCGGGTTCGGCGACCAGTACTGGCGTGACCAGATCATCGACCCCGGCTGCCACGGCGCGCAGATCACGCACTCGATCGGTGGCAACCGGCTCCTCGTCCATCTCAATTCCTCCAGCACCGAGCATCGCTACGCGCTCGCACTGCGGACGAGTGCCGACGATGGTGAGACGTGGACACGGGCGAAGGCGCTGCGTCTGGACCCGTTGGGGAACGAAGGGACCGCCGCCGGCAACCTGCGCGAGGGCGGGTACTCCGCGCTGGCCTCGACGGGTAGCGGCATCATCCTCGCGCTGACCGAGGCACGCAGGGTGCGGACCGACGGTGCTTCGGTGGGCGAGCTGGACTTCTCGCCGTGTGCCGTGGTGCTCCGCAGGTTCGACGCCAGCTGGCTTCCTCGCGACCAGTAAACCGTCCGTGACGAGGTGAACGTGGAGTATCTGGAGTTCGGTTGTCAGGTCCTGCTGGGTGGTGTGTTCGCCGTGTCCGCCGGCTCCAAGCTGCACTCGCGCACCGCGTTCGCGGACTTCACGGCCGCGACGGCCCGGCTGACCGGAGCGCGTGCGGCACGGGCGCGACAGTTCGCCGTGGCGACCGCGGCGGGCGAGATCGCCATCGTGCTCGCCTTGTTCGTCCCGGCGCTGGTGCCGTGGGGGTTTGCCGCCAGCGTCGGCCTGCTCGGCGTGTTCACGGCGGCTGTCGTCCGTTCCCTGCGTCGTGGGCAGAGGGCGCCGTGCCGTTGCTTCGGCACGTCGAACTCGCCGCTCGGCACGCGGCATGTGGCCCGCAATGCCACCCTCGCGGCGTTCGGCGTCCTCGGCATCGCCGCCGGCATGAGCGGGGGAACGTCGTCGCTGGACGTGGGGCTCGCGTGCGTTGTCGCCTTCGCCGCGCTGACCGGCGTCGCGCTGACCGCCCGTCTCGACGACCTGATCGGTCTGTTCCGAAGAGAGGTTGGATTTCCGGAATGACGTTTCTCATCGCCCTGGTGGTCGTGATCGGCATGGTCACCGTGCTGAACCTGTTGCTGCTGTTCGGTGTCATTCGCCGGCTGAAGGAACACGACCAGGCGATCGCGAGGATCCCGTTCGGCGCGGGCGCGCCCGCGGCTTCGATGCTGGCCCCTGGCTCAGAAGTCGGCGAGTTCATCGCGGTGAGCACGGACGGCTTTCAGGTCACCAAGGACGGCGCTGCGCGGAGCGACGATGGTCGGATTCTTCTCGGTGTCGTGCGCTCCCTGCGTCGAGAACGCGCCGAGGTTCGCCGAGCACGCCGCCGGAGTACCCGGTGGAAAGGACAGCGTGCTCGCGATCGTCGTCGCCGACGGCGATGACGATCCATCCGAAATGGTCGACATTCTCTGTGGCGGTGCCCGGGTCGTCGTCGAGGGATATGACGGACCGATGGCCACCGCCTTCGGCGTGACCGCGTTCCCGACCTACGCCGTGGTCGCGTCCGGCAGGGTCACCGCGACCGCGCTCGACTTCACCACGCTGCCGATCCCCGCGCCGGCCTGACTCCCGCGGTGAGGTGGACAGCTGCCGTCGTCGTGACCGCGTCCCTCGTCCTGCTCGTGCGGGCACGGCGGCTGGTGGTGGTCGACGTGCGGGGTCCGAGCATGGAACCGACCCTGTACGCGGGCGATCGGGTCCTGGTCCGGCGCGCTCCGCTGACCGCGGTCCGAACCGGTGACCTGGTCGTCGTCGCCCGTCCGCACTCCCACGACTTCGCGACGGCGGGGCGCTGGGTGATCAAGCGCGCCGCCGCGACGCCGGGCGAGCGGATACCGCCGGTCATCCGGCGCGGCTGGGCCGAGAACGACGACATCGACTTCGCGGGTGCGTTCGTGCCGGAGGGACGGCTGCTGCTGCTCGGGGACAATCCGACACGCAGCGGGGACTCCCGACACTGGGGCTTCACCGCGGCGGACGCGGTACTCGGCGTGGTCGTCCGGTCGATGCGTGCACCTTCCAGGGGCCGAGCCTCATGATGGCCGAAGTGCCGGACGAACACCGGTGGCGCGCGGTGCGAGGATTGGCGCCCGCGGCGGCGCTGGCCTTTCGGGGCGCTTCCGCGCAGCTCGGGTCGCTGAGCGTGGTCGCGTTGGTGGGGGCGGTGCTCCCGGTCGCGGTCACCTGGCTGACCAAGCTGGTCATCGACGCGGTGACCGGAGGCACCGCGACGGACACGCTGCTTCCGATGGCGGTCGCACTCGCTGTGCTCGGCGCGTTGACAGCGACGCTTCCACAGATCACGCAGTACCTCTCGGCGGAGGCGCAGCGGCGCATCAGCCGAGCGGCCAAGGATCGGCTGTATCAGGCGGTGAACCGTTTCCCTGGACTCGGCCGGTTCGAAGATCCGCGGTTCCTCAACCAGTTGCGTCTCGCCGAGGCCGCCGACAGCGCGCCGGCGCAGTTGACCATCGCGACGATCCAGCTGGTCAGGAACGTGATCATCGCACTCGGCCTGTTCGGATCGCTGTATGTCATCAGCCCGCTCGTCGCCGGCATGGTCATGGTCGCCGCGCTGCCGACCCTCCTCGCCGAGCTCGCGCTGGCACAACGCCGCGTGAACACGACGATGCGGCTGAGCCCGGACGAACGCCGCGAGCTCTTCTACCAGATGCTGCTGTCCGATGAGCGCGCCGGCAAGGAGATCCGACTGTTCGGCACCGGCGACTTCCTGCGCGGCAGGATGATGCGCACGATGTCGGGTATCCACGCCGCCCGGCGCGCGCTCGACCGCCGCGAACTGTTCGTCCAAAGTGGACTTGAGCTGTTCGCCGCCGCCGTAGCCGGTACGGGTCTGGTCCTCGCGATTCTCGCAGCCGGCCGCGGTGTGCTGACCGCGGGCGACATCGCCATGTTCATCGTCGCGGTCGCGGGTGTGCAGGCCGCGGTGACAGGCATCGTGTCGTTGCTGGCGCAGACGACCGAACAGCTGCTGCTTTTCCACCACTACACCGAGGTGGTCAGCACTCCGCCGGAGATGCCCGTGGCGGAGCGTCCGGTCCCGACGCCGACACTGCGCGGCGGGATCGTGCTCGACGACGTGTGGTTCCGCTATGGCGACGACCTGCCGTGGGTGCTGCGCGGCGTGTCGCTCACCATTCCGTGCGGTATGGCCGTCGGCCTGGTCGGAAAGAACGGCTCGGGCAAATCCACCGTCGTCAAGCTCCTGTGCCGACTGTACGACCCCACGAAGGGCCGAATCACCTGGGACGGAGTCGACCTGCGCGATCTCGATCCGGCCCGCCTACGGGACAGGGTCGGTGCGGTGTTCCAGGACTTCATGTCCTATGACCTCACCGCGGCGGAGAACATCGCGCTCGGCGACCTCCCCGCGCTGGAGGATCCGGACCGGATCACCGCGGCGGCCGCGCGGGCGGACATCCACGATGTCGTCGAGAGTCTTCCGAGCGGCTACCGCACCATGCTCAGCCGCATGTTCGCCGATGACGACGGGTCGGACGGGACCGGAGTCGTTCTGTCCGGCGGACAGTGGCAGCGACTGGCGCTGGCCAGGGCCTTCCTCCGGGCCGATGCGGACCTGTTCATCCTCGACGAGCCGAACGCGGGCCTCGATCCGGAGGCCGAAGCCGAGTTGCATGCCAGGATCAGCGCGGTGCGGGCGGGAAGCACCTCGGTCCTGATCTCGCACCGGCTCGGTACCCTGCGCGATGCCGACCTGATCGCCGTACTGGACGACGGCGCCGTCACGGAGACCGGCACCCACACGTCACTGCTCGCCAGCGGTGGCATCTACGCCCGGCTGTTCACCACGCAGGCGAAGGGTTACCAGGGGGAACAATGAAAGCGGCGGCGTTCGCTCGAACGCCGCCGCTGGTCATCGCAAACCTATGGGGCGCATCCGGGGTCAGCCGCACAGGTACGGGTCTCGGTCTGACACCCCGGGCCGGACAGGCACACCTTGATCCGGTACCTGCGGTTTCCGTTGCACCCACCGCACTGGCCGGTCCAGCGACACGGCGGACATATCGCCGATGCCTGAATCCTTGGCGCGAAGACGGCGAGCAGGCCATCGCTCATTCTTTCGACCAACTTCGTCATGAACTACCTTCCTCAATGCGAGACCATTCGATTCCACCGCCCGCAAAATGGAATGCGAGAAATGGCAGCGACGCTGCCCGAACGTATCCGAAATGTCCCCGGGACAGTGTGGGTCGATCAACCCCTTGACGGCACTCGAAATCCCGCGTTCGATGATCAGTCGGGTGTGATGCCGTAGTGCTCGCGTACCTCACCGACGTTCGGTGCGCCGTTGAACCCGAGACCGTTCGCGCCGACGCCGATCGAACCGTCCTCGGTGACGTACTTCTGCGGTGTTGCCCAGCCGTCCTCGAGGTCGGGCGATGCGGCGAAGGCCCGCAGGATCTCGTCCACCACCGCGACGGCCTCGTCCTCGGTGGTCGCCTCGATCACGACGTCACCACGCACCCAGCCGCCGCCGAACTGGAAGCTGCAGTCCCACTCCGCGGACGCCACACCCTCGACCGACGTCGCCGCCGCCTCGAACGCCGACTCACACCCCTCGGCCCTGTCGGACGAGCACGCCGCGACCGGCAACACCGACACCGCCACCGCGGCGGTCAACAACCACCGTCGCATCACCGGGTCAGCCCTCCGCCGGCGTGACGCCGTAGTGCTCGCGTACCTCACGGATCGTCGGCGTGCCCCGGAACACGGCGCGTGGCGCCCCCACGACGACCGACCCGTCCTCGTTCCGGTACCGCTGCGGCGTGGACCATCGGGGCTCGAGCCGCGGCTCGGCGGCGAACGCCCGCAACAGCGCGTCCACGACGCGCTCCCCCTCCGCACGGGACGACACCCGCAGGACCACGGTGCCCCGCTGCCAGCCGCCACCGAACATGTCGCTGCAGTCGAACTCGGCCGACACCACACCGTCGACGGCGAGCGCGGTCTCCCGGAACGCGTCCTCGCAGTCGTAGTTCCTCGCCTTGTTCAGGCTGAGCAGCGCGGCGAGGATGCCACCGACAGGCCCTGCCTCGGCCAGCCTTCGCACCAGCCGACGCCTCCGGCGCGCCCACCTTCGGCCCATCAAAGCCTCCTGTTGCCGAAGGACTGTCCACACGTGAACTCGGCAGACTACGGGCGCCCACTTGCACGCCGCTGCCCGTACTCCGCCCGCACTTTCGCCGTGTACCAACGGAACGGACCCGAAGGTCGATGTGATAGACCTTCACCACGGCACCACCGGAGTCGCGTTCGGACTCCTCGGCCGGCTCCGTCCGATGTGGACTGCCGACGTGCCGTGGCCATCAGACGACCAGGAGTGCACCATGACCGTCGCCGACTCCGGCAGGCCGCCGACCCCGCTGGAGATCGCCAAGCACCACGTGGGACACGCGTTCGGCCCGAAGGTCGCGAAGCGGCTCGACACGTTCAAGGACGGGACCTTCTACATCACGGCGGGTGACCTGGCTCGGCCGCTGTCCTGGTTGGTGGACTTCGGCGTCTTCGTGCTCCTCGCGGGGGGCGGCCTCGTCGCGGTCGCGGTTGTCTACTCCAACGAGACGGTCTCCGGCGGCGTGGCCGCGCTGATCATGCTCGGCCTGCTCGTCGGTGTGCCGTTGCTCTACGGCCTCTGTTACGGCAACGGCCGCGCGCTCGGCGCGGTGCTCACCGGCACCCGGCTCGTCCGTGTCAAGAACGGCCACCGCCTCGGTGTCGGTGCTTGTTGGGCCATGCTCGTGCGCATCGTGTTGCTCCCCCCGTATCTCCTGGCGATCACGCTCGGCCAGATGCCGAGTGTGGGTTCGGCCAGGAGGATCAGCATCGACGACGCCGCCACCCGGCAACTGCACGCCGCCGGGTTCCTGCGCCTCGACACGCCCGGCTCGGTCGCCCAGCACCGGTAGACAGGCCGGCGGCACTCCCGCCGCAGGTCAGCGATGGTCCTGCCCTACCATTGCCGGGTGTTTCCGACAGCGCGGACCAGCGGACCGACCACCCAGCTCGGACGCGAGTGACCGCGGCGGGTTTCGGCGAGCTGCTCCGCGCCCACCGTCGGCGCGCGGGCATGACGCAACGGGAACTGGCCGACCGGGCCGGGGTGAGCGCCGGCGCCATCCGCGACCTGGAACAGGGCAGGACACGACGGCCGAAACATAGCTCGGTGCAGGCCGTCGTCATCGCGCTCGGCGCGACCGGGCAGCAGGCCGAACGGCTCTACGCCGCGGCCGAGGCCGATGGGCGGCCCGCCGGTGCCGATCCGGTCGATGGCGGACCGCTGCGCATTCGCGTGCTCGGCCCGGTCGAGGTCTGGCACGGCGACGTCCGGGCCGCCCTCGGCTCCGGTCTGCAACGCACGCTGCTCGCACGGCTCGCGCTCGGCGCGGGCGCCGCCGTCGGTCAGGACGAGCTCATCGAACTCCTGTGGAGGAAGGGCACGACGCCGAACGCGGTCGGTCCACTGCACACACAGGTCACCAGGTTGCGGCGGCTCCTGGACGCCGAGGGGCGAACACACAGCGTGATCATCGGCGGTCAGACCGGTTACCAGCTCGCGGTCGGCGCCGAACACCTGGACCTGCTGGCGTTCCGCGATCTCGTCGCGCGGGCGGCCTACGACGCACCGGAGGAGGCGCTGGTCCGGCTCGCCGGAGCCCTCGCTCTGTGGCGCGGTGAGATCGACGCGGCGGGGGTGGTGTCGAGCCCGGCCTACATCGCGCTGCAGGCCGAGCACGCCACGGTCGTGCAGACGTACGCGGCGCTGGCGCGCGGTCTCGGCAAGCCGGACCGGGCACTGGACCAGCTGCGGGAACTCGCGAGCCGACGGGAGCTGGACGAGCCGCTGCACGTGGAGCTGGTGCTGACCCTGGCCGCGAGCGGCAGGCAGGTGGAGGCACTCGCGGCCTACGACCGGATCCGGTCGGCGCTCGCCCGCCAGCTCGGCGTCGACCCCGGCGAACGCCTGCGGTCGGCTCAGCTCGCGGTGCTCCGCCACCAGGAACGAGACGCTCGACGTGCGACGGAGCACGTCGCGATCCAGCAGGCACCCGCGGCGCCACCGGACTTCGTCGGCAGGGCGGCCGAGTTGGCCACGATCGAGGCGGCACTGGCTCGGCCCGACCAGGGGTCCGCCCCCCGAGTGGTCCTGATCGACGGCATCGCCGGGGTCGGCAAGACCACGCTCGCGCTCGCCGCCGCGCACCGGCTGCGCGCCCGCTACCCCGACGGTCAGCTGTACGCCGACCTGCGCGGCGCCGCCGCCACCGCACCGGACCCGATGCAGGTGCTCGGCCGGTTCCTGCGCGCGCTCGGCGTGCCGGGCAGGCGGATCGGCACCGACGAGACCGAGGCGGCCGCGCTGTTGCGCAGCGAACTCGCCGACCGGACGATGCTGGTGCTGCTCGACAACGCGCGTGACGCGGACCAGATCCGGCCGCTGCTGCCCGGAGCGGGCGGCAGCGACGTGATCGTGACCAGCCGGCGCAGGATGCCGGGTCTCGCCGGAGTGAGCGTCGTCGACCTCGAACCGCTCACTCCCCCGGAGTCGGTCGCCCTGATCGCCGCGATCGCGGGAACGCACCGGACAGACGCCGACCCCGACGCGGCGGGTGCGCTGGCCGAGGCATGTGCCCGGCTGCCGCTGGCGCTGCGCATCGCGAGCGCGCGACTGGCCACCCGGCGGACATGGACCGTCGACGACCTCACCCGCCGGTTGCTCGACGACAACCAGCGGCTCACCGAACTGTCGATCGGTGAGTCGAGCGTGCTGAACAGTTTCCAGCTCAGCTACGCCGATCTGAGTCCCTCGGCGCAACGCGCGTTCCGGTTGTGCGGCCTGCACCCGAGTGACGACTTCGGCGCCGACAGCACGAGCGCGCTGCTGGGAGTGCGGACGAGCGAGGCGGCCGATCGCGTGCTCGAGGACCTGCTCGAGGCGAACATGCTGTTGCAGTACGCGCCTGACCGCTACCGGTTCCACGACCTGCTCGGCCTGTACGCCCGCGGGCTGCTCGCCGACGACCCCGAGCGCGAGAACGCGCGTTCTCGGCTGTACACCTGGTACACCGACGCGGTCACCGCCGCGATGGAGTGGATGCACCCGAAGCCCCTGCGGCTCGCCACGCACCCGGCACGGGAGACGTTCTTCGCCACCGAGGCCGCGGCGGTCGCGTGGCTGGACGTCGAACTGCCCGCGTTGGCGGCCGTCGTCAGGGACACCGCCGAGGCCGCGTCCTGGCGGATCATCGACCAGCTCCGCGGCTACTACATGATCCGCAGGCGCGTCGACGGCTGGCTGCCCGCGGTGGAGGTGGGACTGGCGGCCGCCACCAAGGCGGGCGACGACCGTGCGCGGACCGCGATGTTGAGCAGCCGCGCCCAGGCCCTGTGGTCGCTCAGCCGGGACGACGAGGCGCTCGCCGACGCCCTGGCCGCCGAACGGCTCGCCGTCACCGCCGGCTGGACGACGGCCGAGGCGTACCTGTCCCACCAGGTCGCCTGGATCGACCTGGAGCAGGGCAGGCTCGCCGACGCCGAGGAGCGGCTGCGCCGCGTGCTCGAGCTGACCGAGGACGACGAGTTCGGCCACGTGCGGGCGATCGCGCTCAACGCGCTCGGCGTGATGCGACTGAACCAGGGCGAGTTGCGGGAGGCGGCCGACCTGCTCGGCGCGGCGCTGGCGATCAACGAGGCGACCGGCGGGGAGACCACGGCGCTGGCCAACCGGGGCAACCTGGCGAGCGCGCTACGCCAGCTCGGCGAGGAGGAACGCACCGCCGAGCTACTCACCGACGTACTCGCGGCCTACCGCAGGACCAACAACCCGCGCGGCGAGCTGTCCACTCTGGACGAATGGAGCGAGCTGCACCGTCAGCGCGGCGACGCCGCCACCGCGCTGACGGTGGCACAGCGGGCACACGACATGGCGGTCGCACTTCGCGACAGGAAGGCCTCGGCCCAGACCGCGGCCACCGTGGCACAGGCCCACCTCGCGCTCGGCGACACGCCGGCCGCCGCCCGGTGGTTCGAGGACTGCCTGCTCATCGCCCGCGACTCCTACCCGTACATCGAGGCACGAGCCCTGGCAGGCCTCGCCGCCACCCGACTGTCCACAGGCGACCCGACTGCGGCACGCCACACGGCGGAACAGGCCACCGAGATCGCCGGCTCCCGCGGCTACCGCCTCCTCGAGGAGCAGGCGCTGGCGACACTGCGGGCAGCGGCCGAGGAGCAGAACCGACCGGGGAGACACTGAACCGGGCGTGCGGCCGAGGGCGATCAGCTGGGCCACGACGAGGAAGCAGATCACCCGATCGGGGGATCTCGGGCCCACGGCCGATTCCTCCTCGGGTGCCGCTCGGTCTATACGTCATGAGCCGCGGTTCGGGAAGGAAGACATCGTTGATCGAGAAGGCTGAGGAAGGAGTGCGGAACGACGAGTTCGGGCGGGACGTGGAGCCGTATCGCCGCGGCCTGTTGGCGCACTGCTACCGCATGCTCGGTTCGTGGGACGAGGCGGAGGACGTCCTGCAGGAGACCTACCTGCGGGCGTGGCGCGCCTACGCCAGCCTCGAGCGGAAGGATCTGCTGCGGAACTGGCTCTATCGCATCGCCACCAACACCTGCCTGTCCACCCTCGACCGACGCGGCCGCCGCGCGGTGCCCTCGGGTCTCGGCGCGCCGAGCACGAACCCGGACATCGATCCACCCGCCCCCGACCGGAACCCCTCGTGGATACAACCCATCGCGAACGGTGTCGTGGCGGGCTCACACAGCGACCCCGCCGAGATCGTGACCTCCCGGGACAGCGTCCGGCTCGCACTCATCGCGAGCCTGCAGCACCTGCCCGCCCGGCAACGGGCCGTTCTCATCCTGCGTGACGTCCTGGCCTTCCCCGCGGCGGAGGTCGCGACGATGCTCGACACCAGCACCGTCGCGGTGAAAAGTGCCCTTCAGCGAGCCCGGGCGCGTCTGGCCGAGGTCGGCCCCCTCAAGGAGGACCTGCTGGAGCCCGCAGACCCGCGCGCACGCGAGCTGCTCGAGCAGTACATGGCGGGCTTCTCCAACGCCGACACCCAGGCACTCGAGAAGGCGCTGCGAACCGACGCCGCGCTGGAGATGATCCCGTCCGGAACCTGGTTCGCCGGAAAGGCTACGTGCATGCCGTTCCTCCGCCGCGCGGTCGGTGTCCGGGGCACCTGGAAAATGCTCCCGACCACAGCCAACGACCAACCCGCCGCGGCGGCCTATCTCCTCGGCGACGATGGCCGTCACCACGCCTACGGCATCGGCGTGCTCGCCGCGACCGCGACCGGGATCGCCCGGATCCTCGTCTTCGGGGAGGCGGCCCTGGTGGAACGGTTCGGGTTCCCGCCCGTCATCTAGGCGCGCCGTTGGTGCCGGTGGTGCCGGTGGTGCACCGCGACCAGCGCACCACCGGCACCGAGACGACAGTCCTCTCGGGACTCGAGGCCGGCCTACGTTCGCGCGTCCTGGTGCGGTTCGGGTAGCGGGGGCCAGAAATACACCTTCTCCGGCGTGATGCGCACGATGACCCGTTCGGCGTCCGGCTCCGGTGGCGGTTCGGCTCCTCCCATGTACCGGTCGTACATCTCCTTCAGGAGGGTCTTCGCCGGATCGTCGGTAATGGTGACCGAGCCGCGAATCTCCACGTACTTACCCGGATTCGCCGCGACGAGCAGGCTGACGCGGGGATCCCGCTGCATGTTGCGCGTCTTCAGCCGCCCCCTGATGGTGCTCAGCAGCACGACGTCGTGGTCTCGCTTCACGAAGATCACCGACGACTGCGGGCGTCCATCGGCATTGGCGGTGGCGAGAACCGCCATCCGCGGGCTGTCGAGAATGTCACGTGCTTCCTGGGGCAGGCCAACGGTCTTGATGGTTACCTCCGTGGGATGAGTGGGCGTCCGGATGTCGCTCCCACATGTTCAGACTCGGCCGGAGCCGACAAGGAATCGCCGGCCATGTGTGCGATTCCTTTGGAGCCGCCGACCTGTCTTAGTGGGGACGGCGTGATCCGCAGAAGGAGACCATGAGATGACAAGCGAGAACGACTGGCTGACAGAGCACTACCGGATGGTGAACGCGGCATTCGCCCAGAACCCGCCCATCTCGCTGGAAGAGTCCCGCGACCTCAACGATCACTGGGGCGACGCGACCACCGAGCCCGGCGGTGTCGACTACACCGAGGTCGACGCCGGCGGCGTGCCGGCCATGTGGGCGACGCCGAAGGGCAGCGCGGCGGACCGGGTGCTTCTCTGCCTGCACGGTGGCGGATTCATCGGCGGCTCGATGTACACCCACCGCAAGATGTTCGCCCACCTCGCCAAAGCGGTGGGCGCGCGGGCGTTGATCGTCGACTACCGCCTGACGCCCGAACACCAGCATCCCGCCCAGGTGAACGACACCATGGCGGCCTACAGCTGGCTGCTCGACCAGGGGATCAGCGCCGAGCACATCGCGGTCACCGGCGACTCGGCCGGCGGCGGACTCAGCGTCCTGACCATGCTGCACGCCCGCGACAAGGGCCTGCCGGTCGCCGCCGCCGTCATGCCACTCTCGCCCTGGTTCGACATCGAGAACGGCGGCGAGACCCGCGCGACCAACCTGATGACGGACACCATCTTCGGCGGCGAGACGCCGATGGACCTGGCGTTCCTCTCCCAGATCCTGTTGGGAGAGCACGGCGACCCGACCGACCCGACGATCAACGCGCTCTACGCCGACCTCTCCGGCCTGCCTCCGGTGTACCTCCAGGCCAGCACCACCGAGATGATCCTCGACGACAGCCTCAGACTCGCCGCGCTCGCGGAGAAGGAGGGCGTGGAGGTCAAGGTCGAGACCTTCGAAGGCCAGGAGCACACCTGGCACATGGGGGCCGGCCGGTCACCAGCCGCCGACGAGGCGATCAGGAAGCTGGCCGAGTGGGTACGCCCCAGGCTCGGTCTTGACTGACCTCACATCCTGAGAACCCCGGGTGGCCGTCCTCAACGCTGGACGGCCACCCGGGACCTTCTACCGAAGCTCAGCGGTGTCCGCCTCGCCCTCGTTCGGGCAGCCCGTGTCAGGAGTCGTGTCAGCACGGTGGCCGTTCGGTGTCAGGTCGCCGGGCGATCGTGGTTCTCGTCCCCACCAGCGGGGACCACGAGCCTCAGGAGAGCACGATGCAGAAGTTCGACACCGCCGCCCCGATCACCGCCGTTCTGGACTTCCCCGCCGGGCGCGTCCGGTTCATCGCCACCGACCGAGCCGACACCACGGTCGAGGTCCTCCCCGCGGACGCCTCGAAGGGCCGCGACGTGACGGCGGCCGAGCAGACCACCGTCGCCTTCACCGACGGCGTCCTTCGGATCCACGCCAAGGCGGGAAGGAACCAGTACCTCGGCCCCTCCGGATCCCTGGAGATCACCGTAGGACTGCCCGCCGGCTCCCGCGTCGAGGCCAGGTCCGCCAGCGCCGAACTCCGCGGCGTCGGCCGCCTCGGTGACGTCGCATTCGAAGGCGCCTACCGCCAGATCAAGATCGACGAGGCCGCCAGCGTCCACCTCACCGCGGTCGACGGCGACGTCGAAATCGGCCGACTGGGCGGCCCCGCGGAGATCAGCACCGCCCGGGGCGACATCCGGATCACCGAGGCCGTGCGCGGCACGGTCGTGCTCCGCACCGCGCAGGGCGACATCACGGTCGGCGCCGCCGACGGAGTCTCGGCCACCCTGGACGCCGGCACCTCCCACGGCCGCATCAGCAACACCCTCAAGAACAACGGCACCCCGGAGCTCGACATCCGCGCCACCACCTCCCAGGGCGACATCGCCGCCCACAGCCTCTGAACAGCGGCGTCAGTGGCCGGACATCCGGCGGATTCACCGGATCCACTCCGGACCGTCGGTGGGCCCCGCTAGCTTGCGCACGCGATCGGGGAACACGGCGGGAGGGGCAGGTACGTGCGGCGTCTCGAGTTCGTCGGTGGTGGGTCGGCCAAGTTCTGGGAGGGGACGGTGCAGAACACGGACGTGGTCGTGACCTGGGGACGTATCGGGACCGGCGGGCAGTCCAAACGCAAGGAGTTCCCCACCCCGGCGGCCGCCGGGGCCTTCCTCGCCAAGCAGGTCGACGACAAGGTCAAGAAGGGCTACGCCGACGCGGGCACGGCCACCACGCCACCGGCCGACCCGGACCCCGAACCCGTTGCCGCAGTCGCCGTCGCCGTCGAGACCGCGACCGCCACCGCGACCGCCATGGCGCCCGCGCGCCCCGACGAGGACACGTTCGCCCCGCCGCCCGGGGTGGTGCGGATGGCGTTCGCCCGGCGTGACCAGGGTAGGTCGCGGTTCACGCCGGCTCCGGACGCGCGGGAGGTGGCCGACCGGTTCGTCGCCAGGTATCGGACCGCCCTCGAGGGCTCGTTCGACGACACCACGCGGGTGCCAGGCAACGGCACCGACCAGTCGCTCGGCTCGAACTCCGGCGGCAGCGGCAACTCGTGGGACATCGGCGGGTCCTGACCGCTGGCGAGCACGAACCCGAGCACGATCACCGGCCCGAGAACGGCGGACGGCTCCATCCCGTCCTCCACCTTCCTGCGGCCGAGCGACAACGCGCACGTGGGAGCCCGCTTCTAGTTGCGGGCAGGCGAAGTCCACCGTGCGGGAACACCAGTCCTGACCGCCATACCGGAGATCCCTGGGCAGCCGTGCACCTAGCACGTCGGTCCAGGGATCTCCTCTGACGCGGAGTAACGGCACTCACCAGAGAGAGCACTGTCATGTCCGTATCGGACAGTGCGGAGTGGACGATCAGGGGTGTGCCAGCGCTCGAAGGGAATGTTTGCCCTCCACCGGTGTGGGAAAGCTTTGAGTGAGCCCATGGACATGGGTCCTGCCCGAGATCCCGGCGTGTCCAGTTCACTACTTTCGGGGAGCCCACCAGTGGAGTTCACCAGTCCTGCGACCGTCTCCGGCCGCGCCACGCAAGAGCACGACACCTTCGCGGATCTGTCCCGCACGGTCCGGCGCGCCGGCCTCCTGGATCGACGGCACGGCTACTACGCGGCCAAGATCGGCCTGAACCTGGTGGCGTTCGCCGGCGGGTGGGTCGTTTTCGTCATGGTCGGCGACTCGTGGTGGCAGCTGGTCACGGCGGTGTTCATGGCGGTGATGTTCACGCAGCTGGCGTTCATCGGCCACGACGCCGGCCACAAGCAGATCTTCCGTTCCCGCCAGGCGAACGACGTGGTCGGCTACGTCCACGGCGCGCTCGTGGGGATCAGCTACGACTGGTGGGTCAACAAGCACATCCGCCATCACAGCAACCCCAACCACGAAGAGGACGATCCCGATCTCGACATCTCGTTGCTGGCCTTCACCCGTTCCCAGTCCCAGACCAAACGGGGATTCGTGCGGTGGACGACGAAACACCAGGCGGCGCTGTTCTTCCCGCTGCTGTTGTTGGAAGGACTGAACCTGCACCTGGCCGGCGTGCAGGCCATCAAGCAGCGGGAGGTCACGTCCCGGGCACGCGAATCCGCGCTGTTGATCGGACACATCGCGGTCTACCTGACCGCGGTCTTCCTGGTGTTGTCACCGCCGGTGGCCCTCGCGTTCATCGCCGTGCACCAGGGGCTCTGGGGCGTGTACATGGGGTGTTCGTTCGCGCCCAACCACAAGGGCATGCCGACCATCCCGGCGGGCACCACCCTCAGCTTCCTGCACAAGCAGGTGCTGACCAGCCGCAACGTGCGCGGCGGTCGGTGGGTGGACTTCACGCTGGGTGGGTTGAACTACCAGATCGAGCACCATCTGTTCCCCACCATGCCGCGCGCCAATCTCCGTCGCGCGCAGCCGATCGTGCAGGAGTTCTGCGACCGCAACGGACTCGACTACGTCCAGTGCGGGGTCCTGCAGACCTTCGGGCACATTCTGCGCCACCTGCATGACATGGGCGCACCCCTGCGCTCGGGCACGCCGTAACCTCACCAGAAGCCTGGTACGCCATGGCGCTGCGGACCCGGTACCGCGCTTCGCTCGGGTACCCAGGAGACGTCCAGTGACACCAGGAGGAGCGAGGCACCGCTGTGCGGCTGACTGAGGCGGTCGACGTGCTCGTGGTGGGTGGCGGGCCCGCCGGCTGGGCGATCGCCGCCCAGTGCGCCCGGCACGAGCTGGACACCGTGCTCGTCGACCCGCGCCCGCACGGCCCGTGGCGAGCCACCTATGGCCTCTGGACGGACCAGTGCGCGGCGCTGCCGGACGGGGTGGACGTCGTGGCGGCCGCGGCGCTGTGCGCCGGGCAGCGCCGGCTGTCCCGGGGATACGCGGTGCTGGACAACGTCTCGGCGATCGACGCGTTCCGGCGCACCGACGTGGTGACGGTCGCGGATCGAGTCGTGTCCGCGACCGCCGACGGCACCGTCCGGCTGGGTTCCGGCCGCGGCCTGCGGGGCCGGGTGGTGATCGACGCCTCCGGGCCGCGTCGGGTGCTGTCCGGCGGGACACCCCGGACCCCGCGGGTGGAGCAGACCGCCTATGGAGTGGTGGTGCCGAGCGAGGCCGCTGCCTCGGTGGTCGCCGCGGGTGAGGCCGTCTTCATGCGGTGGGGCGAGCGCGACCGCGATTGGCCGTCGTTCCTCTACGCCGTGCCGCTGCCGGGCGGCCGGACACTGCTCGAGGAGACGTCGCTGGCCCGGCGGCCGGGTCTGCCGCTGGACCAGCTCGAAGCCCGGCTGACAGAGCGGCTCGGGGCAGTGGTCGAGGAAGCCGAGGCCGTCGAGCGGGTGCGGTTCGCGGTGGACATCCCGACGGCACGACGGCGAGGCAGGATGGTGGCCTTCGGGGTGGCCGCGGGGATGATGCACCCCGCCACCGGCTACAGCGTGGGGGACGCGCTGGTCACCGCGCCGGCGGTCGCGGCCGCCATCGCCGGGGCGCTGCCACGTGGCGGCCGGGCCGCCGCGCGCGCCGCGCAGGCGGTCGTGTGGTCACCGGGCGCCCGCGCGGTGCGGCTGCTGCGGCTGCGCGGACTGCGGGTCGTGCTGGCGTTGCCACCGTCGCGGGTACCGGAGTTCTTCGACGGCTTCTTCGCGCTCCCGGACTCGGCGCAGCGCGCCTACCTGAGCGGGCGGGAGGACGTCCGGGGCACGATCGCCGCGATGGTGGCACTGTTCGGCGCCGCGTCGCCCGGGCTGCGGCGCGCCATGTGGACGGGAGTGCTGCGCGGGTAGGTCACACGGGCGATCGTCCGCGACGTGCGGCGCGGCGCAGCAGCGCGGACCGGCCGTTGTTGGCGACCGTCCACAAGTCGTGTCCCCGCACGTCCCAGGTGCCGAGCAGTTCGTTGGCGGCGCAGAACCCCGTGGTGGCCGCCCGTTCCATGAGGGCGACGGGCAGGTCCACGCGGGCGAGGTCGCCGGCCAGCACCAGGGTCGGGTCGGCGGTGGTGACCGTGGGGCGTCCGGTGAAGGTGCCCGGCGCGAACAGGGGGCAGTCCTGTGCCAGGACGTGTTCGACGTGGTGGACGTTCGCGCCGCGCAGTTCCGGGTAGACGGCGCCGAGGTCGCTGATGATGTCGTGGGCGATCCGGTCCTGGTCGGGGTCGTCGGGCAGCGCGTAGGCGTGCAGTTCGACCACCGATCCCCCGGTGCTCTCGCGCCAGGCGCGGGCCTCGTCCTCGAACAGGTCGAGCACGCTGATGTTGTCGAGGTGGGCGAATCCGGTGGTGCCGAGGAACGCGGCGCGGTCGGGTCGCGCGGGGCGGTCCAGCCACAGCCGGGTGACGAGGAAGGGCGGCGCCGTGCGCAGCGCGTCGATCCGGGTGCGCCACTCCGGGGTGCCGAGGCTCGGTGACGCCGCGACCAGGTGCCGCAGTCCGGTGACGTCGGTGGCGAGCACGACCGCGTCCACCTCCACGTCGTCGTGATCGGTGCTGATCCGGTATCCCGTGCTGTGCCGGTGAATCCGGTGCACCGGCGTCGCCGTGTGGACGTCGGCGCCGAGCTGCTCGAGGTAGCGGCGGAGTGGTCTCCACAGGGTGTGGGGGAACGGGCCGCGCGGCACGTCGAACAGCAGTCCTTCGCTGGAGCCGAGGAAGTAGATGTGGAACATGGTGGCCAGCTCGGCGGCCGACAGCGCGCGGGGATCGGTGAAGAAGCTGCGGGAGAACACCTCGAACGCGAGGTGGCGGGCGGCCCGGGGAAAGCCGATGGACTCGAGGAACGTCGCGGCGTCCAGCGAATCGAGTTCGGCGTAGGTGCGCGGCACGGACACGTCGAACAGGCCGGCCGCGGCGGCGGGGTTCATGTGGCGCAGGTCGTTCAGGGTGAACGTCTTGCTGCGCAGGACGAACCCCGCGACGTTCCACGGCGGTGTCCTGGGCAGTCCCGCGAAGCTCTCCGTCGCACCGTCACGCTGCAGGAGCGGATAGTCGGCGACCGGCCGGAGCAGGTCCAGGTCGGGGTCGACCCGGCGCAGCAGGGCCCGCAGGTTGTAGTACTGGCGGAAGAACGCGTGGAAGCCCCTGGTCATGGTCTGGCCCGAGTCCGTCGGCCAGCCACGCAGTCGCCCGCCGAGGTCGGGCTCCCGTTCGAACACACGCACCGCCACACCACGCTCGGCGAGGGCGACCGCGGCCGCCACGCCGGCGATCCCGCCGCCGATCACGCCGACCCGCGGACGCCGCGCGAGGTCGTCGGCCGACGGCCGGCCCCGGCGGGCGGGCACGGCGACCGCGTTGCGGTCCCGGCCGGGCCGGAACCCGGCGAGGAGCAACGAAACGGGAAAGCCACCACGCATTGCTCGATGCTCGCACTGTTCGGCGGGAGCGGCATGACGTCCGCGTTGCCGTGCCGGTGTGACGGGCAGCGGATAGTCTCCGCCCATGCCCCCGACCCGTCTCACGGACCGGACCGTGGGCGGCGCCGCCCGGGTGCTCGGCGCGGCCGCCTGGGTGTTCGGGTTCGTGGTGGTGCTGGCCCAGATCGTCTATTCGATGACCGAGCCGTCGGCGCGGCTCACCACGACGATCCTGTCGGTGGTGGCCTTCGCGGTCGCCTCGGTCATCGACGCGGCCGCCCGGTTCGGTCCGCGCGCGGCGGGGCTGCTCGTGCTCGTGGCCGGCGGCGGCGGGCTGCTGGCCGAGACGGTCGGCGTGCACACGGGAGTGCCGTTCGGCTCCTACGCCTACACCGGCACGCTGGGACCGGAGCTGCTCGGTGTGCCGGTGGTGGTGCCGCTGGCCTGGATCATGATGTCGTGGCCCGCGTTGCTGGTGGGGCGGGCGCTGACGGCCGGCCGCCGGCCGTGGGTGGTCGTGGCGGTCGGTGCCTGGGCGCTGGCGTCGTGGGACGTGTTCCTCGACCCGCAGATGGTGGACGCCGGGCACTGGGTCTGGGCGAATCCCACGCCCGCGCTGCCGGGAGTGGCGGACGTGCCGCTGACCAACTACGCGGGCTGGTTGCTGGTCGCCGCGGCGATCACCGCCACACTCCACAGTGGACTGGGTGTTGCCCGGGGCGACGCGCTGGACCTCCGGGTCGGTCCGGCGCCGATGCTGTACCTGTGGACGTACGGTTCCTCGGTGTGGGCGCACGCGGCGTTCTTCGGACGGCCGTGGGTGTCGCTGGTCGGCGGGATCCTGATGGGTGTGGTGGCGCTGCCGTTCGCGATCGCGGTGGCGAGGACGGTGCGGCGGTGAGCAGGCGGTGGGGATCCCTCGTGGTCACCGGCGCGGCCGTGGCCTCCGCGGTGGCCGCCGCGCACGCGGCGGTGAACGCCCGGCTGATGCGCGTGCCTCCCCCGTCGCCGCCGGCGTGCCCGGAGCGGGTGTCGGTGCTGCTGCCCGTGCGGAACGAGGCGCACCGGGTCGCCCCGACCATCCGGTCGCTCCTGGCGCAGCACGGGGTGGCCGACCTGGAGATCGTCGTGCTGGACGACGGGTCCACCGACGGGACGGCCGACGTGGTCCGGCAGATCGCGGACGGCGACCCCCGGATCCGGGTCGTGACCGGTGATCCGCCGCCCGCGGGGCTGCCCGGCAAGCCGTGGGCGTGCGCGCGGCTGGCGAAGGAGGCCCGCGGCTCGGTGCTGGTGTTCGTCGACGCGGATGTCGTGCTCGCCCCACGAGCGGTGGCGGCCGGCGTGGCCATGCTGCGTGACCACGGCCTCGACGCGGTGTCACCCTTCCCGAGGCAGCTCGCGGACGACCCCGCCACCCGGCTGGTGCAGCCGCTGCTGCAGTGGTCGTGGCTGGTGTTCCTGCCCCTGCGGCTGGCCGAACGGTCGCCCCGGCCGTCGCTGTCCGCCGCGACCGGGCAGTTCCTCGTCCTCGACGCGGACGCGCTGCGTCGCAGTGGCGGTTTCGAGGGCATCGCGTCCGCCGTGCTCGACGACCTGGCGGTGATGCGGGCGATCAAACGGTCCGGTGGCCGCGGCGTCGTGGCCGACGGCAGCACCATCGCCACCTGCCGGATGTACGACGGGTGGGCGGAGGTCAGGCAGGGGTACGAGAAGTCGCTGTGGTCGGCCACCGGGAGCCCGGCGGCCGCCGCGGTGACCGGCCTGGGGCTCGCGTGGCTGTTCCTGCTGCCGCCGCTGGCCGCGCTCGCCGGCTCCCGGGCCGGCGCGGCCGGCTACGCGGCGGGCGTACTCGGCCGAGTGGTCGCCGCTCGGCACACGGGTGGCCGGGTGTGGCCGGATCCGTTGGCGCATCCGGTGTCGATCGGCCTGCTGCTGTCGCTGATGGCCCGTTCCTGGCAGAGACGGCGCGCCGGAACCCTGGAGTGGAAGGGCCGCGCTCTGGAGAACAGCCGCTGACGGCCGACTCCGTCCTCGCGTCCGGCGTCGGCCGAGGTGGGGCGCCGAGCGTGGAAGGCTGTGGGCATGGAGTTCTTCTTACCGGTGACAGCTGAGGACGAGTACGAGCAGCGGTACGCGGAGTTGGCTCGGTTCGCCGGAGCGTCCGTGCCGGCGCCACCGGCGCGGTTGTGGTCGGTCCAGTGGGTGCACAACGGTGAGATGTGGGAGGCCACTGTCGGTGAGCTACTCGTCCGCGTCCGGCCGACACCGAGGGTGCAGGACAGCGCGGCGGTCATGGCGATCTTTCCCGGCGAACCGTATCTGATCGTCACGTCCGCGCAGCCGCTCACGTCGCTGCGCGGCGACTGGCACAACCCGATCACCGTGGGGGCCCCACAGGTGAGGAAGAGGATTCCCTTCGACATTCCCTGAAATCGAAGAACCGACCGCGCGTCAGCCGGTCAGCTCCCGCCGAATGCCCGCCACCAACTGCGGCAGACCGACGGCGGCGCACGCCGCCCACACCACGACAGCCACCTGTGCCCACGCCCACCCGGTGCCGGGCGTGCCGGCCGGGAGGAACCCGGCACCGGCGCACGCGATCACCGCGACGATCACCCGGGTCGGCTTCTCGGCGACCGTGATCGCCCCGGCCGAGGTCATGCCCGCGCCCTGTGCGCGGGCGCGGGTGTACTCGTGCACCAGCACCGCGGCGGCCACCGCGGCGCACCACCACGGACCGGCACCCAGGACGAGCAGGACCGCGACCAGGCAGAGGTCCGTGATCCGGTCGGCCACCGCGTCGACCACCGCGCCCCACGGCCTGGCCCGCCCGGTCCGGAGGGCGACCGCTCCGTCGAGTCCGTCCAGGACGCCCGCCAGCACCACGAGACCCGCGGCCACCAGCGGCCGGCCCGTCGCGGCGAGCCCCACCGCCGCCCCGGCGGCGACGACCCCGGCGGCCGACAACGCGTCCGGATGTGCCCTGGTCACGAGCCGATTGGCCGCCAGGACATGCACGAACCGCAGCCAGCCGACCGCCAGCGGGTTGCCCGACACGTCCTCGCCGTGCAGCCGCGACCACCCGACGACCGGGTCCTCTCCCTGCTGGGTCACCGCATCACCGTAGGCCGGGACACGCGTGAGTTCACCCAGACCGGGTACCTCCCCGGTCATGACCTGGCTCCGCACCCGCATCCGCGGCGTGGTCCTGCACGGAAAGCGCGCCCTGCGCGGCCGCGACGTGACACTCTGGGCCGCGGGGCTGACGTTCTTCGCGATCATCGCGACCGTGCCGATGCTCCTGTTGTTGCTGCGCGGAGCGGCGGTCGTACTGGGCGAGGGCGCGATCGTCGACCGGGCGCGGCAACTCGGGGCGGCGCTGCCCGGCGCCCACGACGTCACCGCCGCGCTCGACGGCCTCGCCACGGCCGCGGTCGACGCGTCCTGGCTCGTGCTGCTCACCGCGCTCCTCCCGGCGAGCCTGTACGGCGAAGGGCTGCGGCGCGGCCTCAACCAGGTCGCCGACCGACCCGTGACCCGCCTGACCGGCTGGGCGGGCCGCCTCGGGTTCCTGCCGGTGCTGGTGTTCGGACCCGCACTGCTCGCGCTGCCGCTGGCGTTCGTGCCGGTCGTGGCCCCGCTCTATCAGGAGGGTGGCTGGTCCACCGTCCTCGGTGTCGTGCTGTCGTTCCACGTCGACTGGGTGTCGGTGTCGGTCACGGTCAGCCTGATCGTCGCGTTGACAGGGCCGACCGTGCTGCCGGTCCGGGCGGCGTTGGTGGCCGGGTTCGCCATCGGCGCGGTCCTCACCGGGTTCCTCCACGGCTTCCTGGTGTTCCTCGCGATCCCGGTGGACTGGAGCATCCCCTTCGGCGGGCTGGACGCGGTGGGCGTGGTGGCCGCGCTCGCGCTGTGGCTGTTCGCGCTGCACACCGTGCTGCTGCTGGGTTACCGCACTGCGCTGAGCACCCACCGCGTTCACAGTGCAGACGAGACTGCCGATGAGACCCGTCCCGACCGGAAGGGAACCCCCGATGTCGATCAGAACGGCGCTCACCAACCGGATCCGCGCCCGCTGGCCCGCTGACGTGCCCCTGCGTCCGCTGGACACGCCGACCTGGAGCCGACAGGAGCCGACGTTCCGGGACGCGAAGCCGGCGATCATCGACGCGGCCGCCAAACGCGCCGCCGCACGCCCCTCCGGCAACTGGTTCGTCCTCGCGGCGAGTCGGGAGATCCGTGACGACCGTCCTTTTGGGACCGCTGTCGGACCGCGGGAACTGATCGCGTGGCGCGACAGCACCGGCACGCTGGTCGTCGGCTCCGGAGTATGCCCCCACCTCGGCGCGCCGCTGGCCGCCGGCCGGGTGGACTGCGGCACGCTGCGGTGTCGCTGGCACGGACTCGCGCTGGACGGCGACGGCGGGCCGGGGTGGCGGCCGCTGCCCGCCCACGACGACGGGGTGCTGGCCTGGGTGCGACTCGACGACCTCGGCAGGGAACCCCCGCTGCCGCAGCCCGTGCTGGGCCCGCGCCCCGACCCGGCGGCGAGCATCGACGCCGTCGCCACCTTCACCGGTGTCTGCGAGCCGGACGACGTGATCGCGAATCGGCTCGATCCCTGGCACGGCGCCTGGTTCCACCCCTACTCCTTCACCAGGCTGTCCGTCACGTCCGCCCCGGACGAAGCGGCCGACCTCGACGAGGCCGGCGACAGGTTCGTGGTCGACGTCACCTTCCGCGTCGGGCCACGTCTCGGCGTGCCGGTCCGCGCCGAGTTCTTCTGCCCGGAGCCCAGGACCGTCGTCATGCGCATCACCGACGGCGAAGGACGCGGCAGCGTCGTCGAAACCCATGCCACGCCGCGAGGTCCGGGCGCGGACGGCCGGCCCCGCACGGCCGTGATCGAGGCGACCATCGCCACCTCGGAGCGACCCGGTTTCGCCCGCGCCGGCGCCATCGCACCGCTGCTGCGACCACTCATGCGGCGCGCCGCGGCACGGCTGTGGCGCGACGACCTCGCCTACGCCGAACGCCGCTACGCCTTGCGCGCCACCCGCTGACGCACACGTTCCGTCCCCGACTCGATCCGATCAGCAAACGACGCAGAAACGTTGCACACTGACTTGCACACCAGCAACGCGTCGAAGACCCGGTGCCGAAAGGAGTGGCCATGCGGTTCGACACCGCGCCGACTGTGCTGCCCGACAACGAGCGGCCGACCTCTGTCGAGCGGTTCGCCCGGTGGCGACTCGGCGTCCACGCGGAAGTCGCCACGGCCGTGCGAACGTTCGTGGAGCAGCGGTGCGCGGAGCACATCGCTGGAGTGGACGATCTCGCCGTGCTCGACCGCGTGCTCACCGGCTTCGTCCAGCGGGGCAAGTACCTGCGGTCGATGCTGATGATGGCCGGCTGGTCGACGGGGCACCCACAGTCCGACGACGCGACGCTCGCCGCGACGCGGGCGGCGGCGAGCATGGAACTGCTGCACTGCTTCGCGCTGCTGCAGGACGACGTGATGGACGGCTCGCCCATCCGCCGCGGCGCCCCGTCGGCACACGTCGAGTTCGGTCGCTGGCACTCGGCCGCGGGACTGGCGGGCCCGGCCGGCCGGTTCGGCGAGTCGGCGGCCGTGCTGGCCGGCGACCTGTGCCTGGTGTGGGCGGACCAGATGCTGCGGGAGAGCGGTGTGGACGACGCGGCGCTGGCCCGGGTGCTCCCCCGCTACGACCGGCTCCGCAGCGAACTGGCGGTGGGTCAGTTCCGCGACCTGATCAACGAAGCGCGGCGGCAGCCCACGCTGCGCGCCGTGCGCGAGGTGGCGCGGGCGAAGTCCGGCAACTACACGGTGCGCAGACCCGTCGAACTCGGCGCCGCCCTGGCCGGCACCTCTCCTGCCGTGCTGGACAACCTCGGCCGCTACGGCGCCGCGATCGGCGAGGCGTTCCAGCTGCGCGACGACCTGCTCGGCCTGTTCGGGTCGCCGGAGGTCACCGGCAAACCGGTCGGTGAGGACCTGTACGCGCGGAAGGCGACCTACGTCGTCGTCCTCACCCACGGACTCGCGGACCGGTCCGCCGAACAGGAACTGGCTCGCCTGGACGACCTCGAGACGCTCACCCCCGCCGACGTGGAGCGCTACCTCGACATCATCACCGAGACCGGCGCGCGAGCGCACACGGAACGGTTCATCGAGGACTGTCTGGCGGTCGGACTGGCCGCCATCGAGACGACCGACATGCCCGACGAGGCCCGCGAACGGTTGGGGCACCTCGGCCGGCTGTGCGTCGATCGGAACCGCTAGGAGGAGTCCGGTGCGACAAGTACGTGAGCGAACCGACCGGGTGGTCGTGGTGGGCGCGGGGCTGTCGGGCCTGGCGGCGGCGCTGCACCTCGCCGGCCGGGGCCGGGAGGTGACCGTGCTGGAACGCGAACCCGTTCCCGGTGGCCGGGCCGGGCGCCTCGACGTGGCAGGCTACCGGCTGGACACCGGACCCACGGTCCTCACGATGCCCGACATCATCGACGAGACGCTCGCCGCCGCTGGTTCTTCCTCCGGCCTCGACCTACTCCCGCTCACTCCGGCCTACCACGCGAGGTTCGCCGACGGCTCCGCGTTGGCCGTGCACAGCGACGCCGACGCGATGGCGGTGGAGGTCGAACGCTTCGCCGGACCTGCCGAGGCACGCGGCTACCTGCGACTGCGGGACTGGCTGGGACAGCTGTACCGGGCGCAGTACGACCGGTTCATCGCCGCGAACATCGACTCACCGCTGAGCCTGCTGACTCCTCATCTGGCCAAGCTGGTCGCGTTGGGCGGGTTCAGCACGCTGGACCGCCGCATCGGCCGCTTCCTGCGGGACGACCGGCTGCGCCGGGTGTTCAGCTTCCAGTCGCTGTACGCGGGGGTGGCGCCCCAGCGGGCGCTGGCCGTGTACGGAGTGATCGCCTACATGGACACCGTCGCCGGAGTGTTCTTCCCGCGCGGCGGTGTGCGTGCCCTGCCCGACGCACTGGCGGCCGCCGCGGCGAACGCCGGTGTCCGGCTGCGGTTCGACACGACCGTCACGGAACTGGAGCGGCGCGGCTCCCGGGTCACCGCCGTGCATACGGCCGATGGGGACCGGTACGCCTGCGACGCGGTGGTTCTCACCACCGAACCCGAGACCTCCTACCGGCTGCTGACGCGGGCACCGCGCCGGCCGGTGCCGCTGCGCGCCGCCCCGTCGGCCGTCGTGGTGCACCTCGGCCTTCCCCGCGGGTGCGACACCGGCCACCACACGATCAGCTTCGGCGAGGCGTGGCGCACCACGTTCGACGAGCTGATCGGCCAGGGCAGGACCATGACCGATCCGTCCCTGCTCGTCACCCGACCGACGGCCACCGATCCCACCCTCGCTCCCCCGGGCCACGACCTGCTGTCCGTGTTGGCGCCGGTACCCAACCTGGACCGAGGGCGCATCGACTGGGACAGCCACGGCCGCCAGTACGCGGAGGAGATCGTCGCGGTCGCGGATGAACGCGTCGCGCCCGGTCTGGCCGCCGGCCGGATCCTGCACGTCCTGACCCCCGCGGACTGGGCCCGTGCCGGAATGACCGCCGGCACCCCGTTCAGCTACGCCCACTCACTCGCCCAGACCGGCCCGTTCCGGCCGGGCAACTTCCCCCGGCACACCGACAACGTCGTCCTCGCGGGATCCGGCACGGTGCCCGGCGTCGGCGTGCCGACCGCGCTGATCTCCGGGCGGCTCGCCGCCGACCGCATCACGGGCTCACGACCAGCACGCGCCGCCGTCGTCGCGGCCGGAGCGGAGAAGCCATGACCACCGCCGAACCGGCGGCCGTGCGGTTGAGCACGGCGGGCCGCCGCGAACTCGACGCCGCGGCCATCACCGATCCCGAACTCCGCCGGGCCTATGCCCGGTGCCGGGCCCTCAACGCCGAGCACGGCCGGACCTACTTCCTGGCCACCCGGCTCCTCGAACCGGCGCAACGGCCCGCGGTGCACGCCCTCTACGGCTTCGCCCGGTTCGTCGACGACCTGGTCGACGAACCGGGACCGCGGGTCAGTGTCGCCGAGGTGCGGGTACAGATCGACGATGCCGAACGGCACCTGGCGGCCGGACTGACGACGGGCCGCAGCGAGCACCCGGTGGTGGCGGCCGTCGTGGACACCGCCCGCCGACACGACATCGACTCGTCGCTGTTCGCCGCGTTCTTCCGGTCCATGCGCATGGACCTGGAAGTCCGCGACTACCCCACCCGGGCGGACCTCGTGGACTACATGCACGGCTCCGCGCGGGTGATCGGCCTGCAGATGCTGCCCGTCCTCGGCACGGTCGACGACCCCGCGGCCGCCGCTCCCGCCGCCGCGGCCCTCGGCGAGGCCTTCCAGCTGACCAACTTCATCCGCGACATCGCCGAGGACCTCGACCGCGACCGCGTCTACCTGCCGGCGGACGAGCTGGCGGCCTTCAATGCCGATCGAGATCGGCTGTGGTGGTGCCACAGCCGCGGACGGGCCGACAGTGCCGTGCGCCGGGCGGTGGCGGACCAGGTCGCGACCACGCGGGCCGTCTACCGGGAGGCGCGCACCGGGATCGCCATGCTGCGACCGGTGTCCCGGCCGTGCATCCGGACGGCGCTGACGCTGTACTCGGAGATCCTCGACCGGGTGACGGCCATGGACCACGACGTGTTCGCCCGCCGGGCCACCGTCGGCGCGGCCCGAAGAGCGCGAGTCGCCGTCCCGGCGTTGATCGAGGCCGCCCGCCTCCGACGCGTGTCGCGGACCGTCCGGAAAGGACGGACATGAACCCGCTCCGTGACAGCGATCTGGCGTCCGCGTTCGACGCCGGCGCCGGTTCCTACGACACCCTGGTCGGGCGCAATCCCGGCTACCACGACCACCTGCGGATCTCCGCGCGACGCCTCGGACAGCGACTGGGGGTAGACGGCGACGGCGCGGGACTGCGGTTGCTCGACGTCGGCTGCGGCACCGGGGCGTCGACCGCCGCACTGCTGTCCGTCGCACCGGGGGCCGAGATCACGGCGGTCGACGCGGCGGACGCGATGCTCGAACAGGCGCGGGCGAAGTCCTGGCCCGACACCGTTCGGTTCGTGCACAGTCCGGTCGAGGAACTCACGGCGGCCGGGGTGCGGGGTCCGTTCGACGGCGTGTTCGCCGCCTACCTGGTGCGCAACCTCGCCGATCCCGACACCCAGCTACGAGGGCTGCGGGAACTGCTCGAGCCGGGTGGCAGCCTCGCGGTGCACGACTACTTCGCCGGCCGCGACCGGGCGGCCCGCGTCCGCTGGCACGCGGTCTGCTGGACGATCGTGATTCCCCTCGCCGCCGCGAACCGGGGTGGGACGCGGCTCTACCGGCACCTGTGGCGCAGCGTCACCGCCTTCGACGACGCGGCACGGTTCCGTCGCCGTCTCGAGGACGCGGGATACACCGACATCGACACGACCACCATGTCCGGGTGGCAGCGCGGCATCGAGTACGGCTTCCTCGCTCGCCGCTGAGGTGCTCAGGGGGTGAGCAGGTCGAGCGCGTCGGTGAGTGAGGTGAGGCGGGCGGTCCGCTGCCGGCGGGGCCAGCCAGGACCGGCGAGGATCAGCCGGGTATCCGAGCGGGACCTGCCGCGGGTGAGCGTGGTGTGTGCCGTGTACGGGCTGTGCGCCCACAACACGAGAGCGGCGGGCGCCGGGTCGACGCGGCGGAGCGCGTCCCGAAGGGCGGCGTCGGGCAGGTTGGCGCCGAGGAGGTTCGCGGGAACGTCTCGTTCGGCCAGCCCGGCCCGCAGCGCCTCCAGCGGGAGGACGTGGTGTTCCTCGGCCGGGCAGGCCAGCAGGACCGCCGGTCCTGGCGGCTGCGCGGAGAGGGTGACGCGGTGCAGCGACACGGTGATCGCCCAGGACAGCAGGTGCACCACGTCGACGTAGTTGTCGAGGTCGACGATCTCCGAGCCGCCGAGTTCGTTCAGCGCCGGTCCACACAGCCCGTCCCAGGTGTCGACCACGCCGTGGACGGAGATGTGGGCGTCGAGCATGCCCACCAGGGCGTCGGTGTCCAGTCGTAGCGCGGCCTCGACGAGATCGCCTGGGCCGGTCTCGACGCCGGCCGGGTGGAACGCCAGGTTCGCCGCGGACTGGGCACCCACGCCCTGCGCGATCATCGCCTTCATCCGGCCGAGAGCCTCGATGTCCGCGGCGCTGTAGCGGCGGTGCCTGCCGTCCTCCGCGGGCGGGATGTCGTAGCGGCGGTGCCAGCCCCGCAGCGTCGACGGCGGTATCTCCAGCATCCGTGCGACAGCTCCCGCGGTCCACGTGGCCTCGGGAGCGGACGAGGGTGCTGCGCTCATCGCTACAGTGTGACCGATGCCGACCGCGGGGGGTGCCGGAATCGCTTCCGACACCCCCCGCGGTCGAGAGGCTCAGGTGCCGGGGCGGCTGACGTCCCCGCGCCACTCGCCGGTCTCGCCGCCGTCGCGGTCCTCGATGAACTCCTTGAACCGCGCCATGTCCCCCTTCACCCGCCGGTCGAGCACACCCAACTTGTCGGCGACCGTCTCGACGAACCCGTCCGGGTCGATGTCCATCTGGGCGGTCACCCGGGTGCGCTGGTCATCGAGTCGATGGAAGGTCACCACGCCGGCGTGATCGGGGCCGTCGTCGGACCGCCACGCGACGCGCTCGTCAGGATGCTGCTCGGTGATCGTCGCGTCGAACTCCCGCTTCACACCGGCGACACTGATCGTCCAGTGCGTGTGGGTGGCGTCGAGCTGGCGGATCTCCTCGACCCCCTCCATGAAACGCGGGAAGGACTCGAACTGCGTCCACTGGTTGTACGCCGTGCTGACGTCGACAGCGACGTCGACCGACTCGGTGATCGTGCTCACGATGTTTACCTCCCGATGTTCGGATCCTGTGGTCGCTCAAGGGGCGGATACCCCGAGAATCGATGACAAAACGATTCACCCGGGTCCCGTTCGAGCCGGACATGGCGTAGAGTTCGGCACATCGGTTGAGCCAGAGCCGCAGGAGACACCTGATGTCCCGGGGTCGCGCCGCCGGTCGAGTTACGACTTCCCCCGTGTGGCCGCCCATTCGTCCCAGCGGGAAGTGACGCCATGAGTTCCCACCGTGAAACCCTGTCGCAGCACCACAACGTAGGGTCCAGCAGTCCTTCGGCCCACGACATGACGGCCAAGCGGCGGTTGGTGTTCACCGAGACCTCCCATGGCGCCGACACGGTCGTGGTGCGGGTGACCGGGGACGTGGACCTGGCCACCGCCGACCAGTTGGACCAGCGGCTCGAACGACTGTCTTCCACGAACACGATCGTCGACCTCAGCGGCACGACGTTCCTGGCCGTGGTCGGCGTTCGGATCCTGACGAGCGCGGCACGACGAGCACGCGCGACGCGGCACACCTTCGCGGTGGCCGCACCCACACGCTCCACCGCCCGCGTGCTCTGGCTGACCACCGCCGACACCGAACTCGCCGTGCACCACACGGTGTCCGACGCGGTGCGCGACCTGCGCCATGCGGGCACTCGAAGCTGAGTCCGCGGGCGCGGCGACGCTCTTCCCCGAGTGGGCTCACGTGGTCGAGTCGGCCTCGGACACGTCCGCCGGGGTCGGCTCGGCCTGACCGCGGTGACGACGTGCCGCCAGCAGGCCGAGGAGGAGACCGGCGGCCAACAGCACCAGGCCGCGCAGCCAGACGGCACCTTCGATCTGGGTGAACAGCAGCACGCACGACGCCGCGCCGAGCACCGGGAGCACCACCGGGACCCGGAAGTAGTCCTGGTCGGTCTCGTCGCGGCGGAGCACGAGGACGGCCACGTTCACCGCGAGGAACACGATCAGCAACAGCAGCACCAGCGTCGACGCCAGCACCGCGACACTTCCGGTCAGCGCGAGGAGAACGGACAGCGCCGTCGTCGCGGCGATCGCCACCCAGGGAGTGCGGCGGCGCGGCAGCACCCTGGTCAGCGGTTTCGGCAGCAGTGCGTCACGGGCCATCCCGTACGCCAGCCGCGACGACATGATGCCGGTGAGCAGTGCGCCGTTGGCCACCGCGACCAGCGCGATGAGACTGAACAACCACAGCGGCACCGCACCCGCTGCCCGCACCACCTCCAGCAGCGGCCCGCTCGACGAAGCGAGCTGGTCGGTGGGCACGGCGGCCGCGGCCACCAGTCCGACCAGCAGGTAGACCACGCCGGCCGTCCCGAGCGCCGCGAGCAGAGCGCGCGGGTAGCTGCGGCGCGGGTCGCGGGTCTCCTCGGCGAGGTTCACCGACGTTTCGAAGCCCACGAACGAGTAGTACGCGAGAACGGCGCCGCCGAGGACCGCCGGGACCGCGCTCTCGCCGTCCGTGCCCACCGACGCGAGCCTGCTCAGGTCGGCGTCACCGCGCGAGATCACCCACACGCCGAGCACGACGACCAGTGCCAGGCCGCTGACCTCGATGAGCGTGGCGACGACGTTGACCCGCAACGAGTCCCTGATACCTCGCGCGTTCAACAGCCCCAGCGCGACCAGGAACACCACCGCCACGACGGGGACCGGCAGGCGGACGAACTCTCCGAGGTAGTCCCCGGCGAACCCCCGGGCCAGCGCCGCGACGGACACCACACCGGCGGCCAGCATGCAGAACCCGACGACGAACCCGACGAACGGGCCGAAGGCGCGGTGGGTGTAGTGGGCGGCACCGCCGGCGCGGGGGTACTTCGTGGCCAGCTCGGCGTAGGAGCAGGCGGTCAGCACGGCGAGCACGAACGCGAACAACAGCGGCAACCACAGGGCGCCACCGGAGCGGCCGGCGACCTCACCGACGAGCACGTAGACGCCGGCGCCCAGGATGTCGCCGAGGATGAACCAGAACAACAACGGCGTGGTGACGACGCGGTTGAGGGCCGTACCGGACTCCGTGCTCATAGCGCCTCAGTACCCAGGTCGGGCGACGGCAAACCGGTCATGATCGATCCACGACACCGAACACGCCGCAGCGATCGGTGCGTGGCGGCGCGGCTACGCGGCCAGCTGATGCGAGCTCGTCGAGACGCGCTGGAACAGTGATGCCGTTGTCACGCTCACCAGTCACCCGCCGAATCGGCCCGCTCGTCCGGCCGCGCCCGGGGCGGGAAGAGCGGGGGCAGGAACCGCAGCATCAACGCGGACCACACCAGGTGCGTGATGGTGGACGCCTGGATGCCGCCGGTCGCCCGGCGTTGCAGCGCGAACACCACGCCCATCACCGCCGATGCCGCCACCAGCATCGGGTTGCGGGTGGCGGTGGTCGCGAGCACGTAGGTGCCGGTCGACACGACCGCCGGCGACGGCCTGCTGCTCGCCGCGTACAGGGCGCCGCGGAAGAACACCTCCTCCGCCGCACCGTTCAGCAGGGTCGTCGCGAGTACCGGGCCGGCGCTGCCCTGGTGCGCGTAGGCGAGGATCGACGTGAGCATGCGGTTGAGCGGCGGGATGCGCCGGCACACCAGCGCACACCCGTAGAACGGCGCGAACGCCACGATCCCGAGCACCGTCGGCACCAGCACCGGGCGCCGCAGCCGATCACCGAGGCCGTACGCCCGGCCGAGGTGCAGCGGTCCCGACAGCAGACTGCCGGCGATCCAGGTCGTCGCCGTCGCCGCCGTGAGCCCGTAGAACCTCGGTGACCCGGGCGTGGTGGCCAGTGACGCGCCGAGCAGGCCCGCGCCGGACAGCGCGGTGACGGCGACGACCTTGCGCCGCCGCCGGAACGCCTTCGCGGTCTCCCAGTGGTCTCGCGGGACCGCACGGAACAACCTCCGCAACGCCCGCCTCACCGGGCGGCCTCCGCGCGGGTCTCGCGCGCACGCTCGGCCAGCGCCGCGAGCACGGCCTCGTCGAACGTCAGCGGGGTGTGGGGCACGACGTCGTCGATGCCGTGGTCCCGCACGACCACCTCGGTGTTCATCGAGTCGATCAACGCGCGGCTGGTCTGGGCGTCGACGCCGGCGAACAGCGCGATCCACCGCGCCGACAGCCACGTCACCGGACCGACCATGGGCACCGGCGCCGGCAGCATCGGCAGGAACCGGCCCTCGATGACGGCGAGCCTGCGCATCATGTCCAAATAGGAGTACACGTCCTGCCCACCGATCTCGAAGACGCGCCCCGCGGCGTCCGGCGCGTCGAGCACCCGGACGAGGTAGTGCACGACGTCGGCTATCGCGATCGGCTGGCACCGCGTGTACACCCATCGCGGCACCACCATCACCGGCAGACGCTCAACGAGCTTGCGGGTCATCTCCCAGGACACACCCCCGTGCCCGATGACGATCCCGGCCCGCAGTGTCGTGACCGGCACCCCGGCCTCGCCGAGCAGCGACTCGACCTCGCGCCTGCTGCTGAGATGTTCGGACAGCTCGCCGTCGTCGGCGCCGAGCCCCCCGAGGTAGACGATCCGCTCAACGCCGGCCAGTTCCGCCGCCTTCGAGAACACCCGCGCCGCCTCCGCGTCCCTCTCGGCGAACCGCCGGTCGTCCAGCGAGTGGACGAGGTAGTAGGCGGCCTGGCAGCCCTCGAGCGCCTGGCGCAGTGAATCCGCGTCACGCACGTCGCCGAACACCGGAGTACCCGCCTCGCGGTAGGCATCGACCCGGCGGGTCATCGCCCGGACGTCGTGCCCTTCCTCGGCCAGAGCGGCTGCCAGCCGTCTCCCCACGAACCCGGATGCTCCCGTTACCAGTACACGCATGCCCCACAGCCTCGTCGACGAGAGCACATCTCGCGCGGCGGACCTGCTCGATCCCGCGTCTTATCACGTCGCCGGGCTGCCGGGACCCGGTCAGCCGGTGGAAGCTCTGCACGGTCCTCACCGCTCGCGCACTCAGCGCCCTGGGACTGACGGTCGTCGCCTGCTGCCCCGGAGAGACCCCTGGCACCGGCTTCGCCCGCGAACTGCCCCTGGTCACCCGGACGATGTGGCGACTGCTGGGAACCCCGTTGGGACGACCGATACCGCACTTCACCACACGATCAGCGGCCGGTCGCGCGCTGGCCGACCTCGCCGTCGGTGCCATCCACCCGCCGGAGGGACACGTCTACGCGGCGTCGCGTCGCGGCCGCCACACCTTCCCCGCACCATCGGAACTGGCATCGCGAGACGATCTCGCGGCCAGCCTGTGGCAGGACAGCGCGCGATTGGCGGTTTCTTCTGTTGGTGACCTCTTCTGTGTAGGAGGGCGGCGCGTGGTCGTTCCGCACGGGACACCGTCTCGGCCGTGAGTTCAGGACCTGGATCTGCCGCGCGGGGGTTCGTCGCGGGACGCAGGGCTATCGAGAGGACCACCGCGGTCGCGGTCAGGACCACACCGGCCCTCGCGCCGGGCAGTGCTGATGTTCCCCACTGCCGAGGCCGTAGGTCACCAAGCGACCAGTGACCTGCACCGATGGCCCTGCGGGTGTTGTCGACTGGCAACACCCGCAGGACCGGTTCGCGCTGACCAGATCAGCAGACGCAGATGAGCGTCGCACCGCCGGCCGTGCCGTTGAGGCCGTTCACTCCGATAAGGCCGTTGGTGATGGCGATGGTGTCCGTGCCGCCACCGCCGACCACGGTCCCGGAGTTGCCGACACCACCGGCACCCTGAGTGCCCCCGGCGCCACCAGCGCCACCGGCGCCGGCCCAGCAACCGGTGCCGCCGGCACCGCCCTTGCCGCCCTTGCCGCCCTTGCCGCCGGTCACGGTGAGGTTGTCGTCACCGAGACCGCCGTCGACCGTAGCGCTGTTGCCCACGCCGCCCGCGCCACCGGCGCCGCCGCCGCCACCCGCGCCACCGATCTGGCCCGCCGTGATCCCGTTGCCGCCCTTGCCCGCGGTCCCGCCGAGGGCGCCCAGGCCACCGGTCACCTTGACGATGTCGTTGCCGATACCGGCGGTGACGTTTCCGGAGCTGCCGAGCCCACCGGCACCACCGACGCCGCCGAAACCACCCGCGCCTCCGCCGTGACCGCAGCCACCGGCGCCGCCAGCACTGCCGGTGCCGCCGCTGCCGCCGAGGACCGTGAGTTTGTCCACGCCGTCACCGCCGCTGATCGTTCCCGAGCTGCCGACACCGATACCGCCGACGCCGCCCGCGCCACCGACTCCGCCGACGCCACCGGCACCCGCGTTGGGCCCGCTCACGCCGCCACCGCGCCCCAGACCGCTCAGACCACCGGCACCACCAGTGACAGTGATCGTGTCGTCACCCAGGCCGCCGATGAGGGCTCCGACGCTACCGATGCCGCCCGCGCCGCCGGCACCACCGACGCCTCCCGCGCCACCCGCGCCGCCGAGGACTCCGGCGCCGCCGGTGCCGCCGTGGCCACCGGTCCCGCCGCCACCACCGGTGACGGTGATGCTGTCGGTCCCATCGCCTCCGTCGACGGTCCCCGCGCTACCCACGCCGCCGCCTCCGACGCCACCGGCCGCACCGGCACCGCCCGCGAAACCGGCCGGATGGGTGGTCGTGCCGACGGCTCCGGCGCCGCCCGCGGCTCCGGTGGTGCCAGACGTGCCGGTCACCCTGATCGTGTCGTTGCCGGCGACGGCGTTGATGGTGCCGTCGACGGGTGCGCCGCTGATGGTGATCACGTCGTTGAAGGCCGTCCCGGTGAGGAGCTGGCCGCCCGGAATTCCGGCCGTGCAGACGATGGTGTCACCGGAGCCGTTGGGGGCCCGGGTGCAGCCGAGCGGATCGGCGGACGCCGCGGCCGGGAGGATCAGGGCGAACCCGGCGACTGTGCCCAGTCCGATGAGGCCGCGTCCGGCTCGAGCGGCAACGGATCTGCGTGTTCCTGATTTCATAGCAACTTTCCAGCATTGAGTAAGCCCCGGCTGAAGCCAGGTACCCGCGGGCATGCCCGATGACCGAAACCCAGGTCACCGCCGATGTAATAGCGTGAGAAACACCGGATCCAGCACACCCGCGAGGCCTACGATGCGCTCCCCCGAACACGTTGGCAAGAGAGTTGGGATGAACCACTCTTATGCGACGGGCATTTCGAGAAATTCAGTATTAAACCTCAGAATGAAAACATTCCTGAATTTCGAATAATTCCACTGGCGGAGGACGAACCGCCACGACCCCCGCCGGCCGGTGAGGCTGGTGGGGGTCGTGGCGGTCTTGCCGTGGTGCTAGATGGGCAGGAGGGGGATAACGACAGCGCTCGCGGCACTGGTGATGGCGACGACGGCGCCGTTCACGATGCCGATGACGGAGTCGACCAAGCCGCCGATGATGACGATGCCCATGATGAATTACTCCCTTTTCAGTTATCGGATGAATCGGTTTTGTGGGCTGCGCGTGTTCGTCAGCCGGTGCAGTTGGGGACGGCTGGGGTGCTGGTGACGCAGTTGTTGGGGGTGTTGGCGCTGATGGGCGCGTTGGTGGTGGTCATGGTGCCGGCCTGCCGGTAGACGCCACCGGCGTTGCCCAGCAGCAACAGGGCGTGGTTGTTGGTCACGGCCGTTTGGGTGAGAGTGGTGGCGGTGGCGTTGATGGCGGCGATGCCGCCGCCGCGACCGGCGCTGTTGCCGGTGATGAACAGTGGGCTGCCGGTGACGCCGGTGACGGTGAGGGTGCCGCGCAGGCCGTTGTAGATGGCGCCGCCGTTGCCGAGCAGGGTGAGGTTGCCCGAGAGCGGGCTGTTGGTGAACGTCGCGGCCGGTGCGGTGCCGGTCGGGGTGTCGGCGTTGGCCAGACCACCACCGTTGCCCGTGGCGGTGTTACCGGTCAACGTGCTCCCGGTCAACGTGACCGCACCCCGGTTGAGGATCCCACCACCATCGCCAACCACATTGCCGCGGGTGAACGCGACTCCCGTGGTCAGCGTGAGACTGCCCGTCGGGCCGACCTCGGCGATCCGAAACAGTCCCAAGCCCAGTAGGGAGGCGTTGGTGACGGTGGCCGGACCGATCATCTCGATCGGCGTGGTGATCACCGGCAACGCGTTCCCCGCGCCACCGTGGGCGGTGGTCATGCCATAAGTACACCCACCCGCCAACACCAACGTGTCCGCGGTGGGAGTGGAATTGGCCAGAGTCACCGCCGCGACCAACGCGTTTTCACTGCACGCCACCGGAATGGTGATGGCCTGCGCCGCCGGCGCGAACACGATCAGGCCCCCGGCCACGACGGTGGCCGCGAACAGGGCCTGGACAACAGTGCGGATACGTCGCATAGCTACGTCATTTCCTGGAACAGGAGGAGAAATATCCGTCTCGACGCGGCGCGCCGAGCGGGAAATATTACTGCGGGATTCATGCACGCAAAAGGACCTTGATCCGTGATCCCCGTTCGCGAAGATCGCGAGTAGATCACAACACCAAGGTCCAGGGCGACAACGCCAATCTACTCCCGGCGCCCAGTTGACCGATACCCCAACCCCCCAATTGGGTGTATCTGCGAATTTTTTGCGGTCAACCAGCCGCTCATAAAACAGAGAAATCAGGATCAGGCGAAGTCCCGAATATAATCTCCGCGAGCGTGCGGCGATGGCGGATATCGGCGTGTTCGTGTGGCTCCTCGGCGCCGCCGACCAGGGCCTGTGGGCGGGAGGCCGAAGGTCCCGAGGGTCGAGGTCTTGCGTCGCTGTCGGGCGCCGTGACCAGCGGCGAGACTGAGTCCAACGGTCGCACCACCATGCAAGGAGCCAGCATGAACAGTCCGGACAACACCATGCCGATCCTCGTCGCGATCGACGGGTCGGAGTCGGCGCTGCGTGCGGCCCACTGGGCGGCTGCCGAGGCCACCCGCCGCGGTCGCGGGTTGTCGATCGTCCACGCCTACGACTGGCCGCTGCCGAACTACCGCCCGGTCGTCGTCGACGCGGCGGTCCTGCACGAGTCGGTGGTGAACACCGCGCGGGCGAGCCTCGCCGCCGCGGTCACCTCCGTCACCGAGGCGGCGCCGGCCCTGCCGGTCACGGCCGAGATCATCAGTGGGCCCGCCGTGGCCGTGCTGCTCGGCCTCACTCGGCGGGGTCGAGCTGCTGGTCCTCGGTTCTGGAGGTCAAGTGACCGTCGTGGACCGGCCGACCGCGGTGCCACGCGTGCCGATGGACCCGCGGCGCAGAACCGCGCTGGTGGCGGGCACCTGCTACCTGGTCACGTTCGTGTCCATCCCGAGCCTCGCGCTCTACGGCTCGGTGCGGGAACCCGGCTATGTCACCGGTCCGGCCCGGACGCGGCCGCCCTGGTCGCCGGGGTCCTGGAGATGATCGTCGCCCTCGCCTGCATCGCGACGGCCGTGGTGCTGTATCCGGTGGTCAAGCGGCAGAACCAGGGCGCCGCGCTGGGGTTCGTGGCGGTCCGGGTCCTGGAGGCGGGCGCCATCCTCGCGGGCGTCGTGGCGATCTGTCGATCGTGACCCTGCGACGGGCGGGGGCCGGCGCGGACACGGTGGCCACCAGCCAGGCGCTGGTCGCCCGGTACGACCTGTTGTTCCTCTTCGGTCAGAGCTACCTGCCGGCGGTGAACGCGCTGTTGCTCGGCTCGCTGCTGTACCGGTCGCGGCTGGTGCCCCGGATTCTGCCCGTCCTCGGCCTGATCGGCGTGCTGTCGATCGCCGTGTGGGAGTTGTCGTTGGGAGTCTGGCTGGTGGTGAGGGGATTCAGGCCAGGACCCATCACTACGGTATGACGATGAGTGTGACTTGGTGAGCGCGCGGTTCCAGGAGCTGGACTGCCGGACGACGGCGTTGGGCGAACTCGTGCTGCGGCGGCGGTGGGACCCGGTGTTCGACAAGGAAGTCCACGAGATCAAGCTGAACGACGACTTCCTCATGTCGAGCCTGTTCACGGTCGCCGAGGTGGAGTTGGGCCGGCTGGCGCTCGCGGAGTTGTCGGACGGGCCGTGGGATGTGGTCGTCGGCGGCCTCGGGCTCGGCTTCACCGCGCTGTCGGTGCTGGCCAACGCGGACGTGCGTCGCCTGGTGGTGGTCGACGCGCTCGCCGACGTGATCTCCTGGCACGAGCAGGGGTTGATCCCGGCCGGTGCGGAGCTGACGGGCGACCCGCGGTGCGGGTTCGTCCGGGGCGATTTCTTCGAGATGGCGCGCTCGGGTGCCAACTTCGGCCCGGGGGCCACGCCCGAGGGACGCTGGCACGCCATCGTCGTCGACATCGACCACTCGCCCCGCCACCACCTGCACCCCGACAACGCCGACCTGTACCAGCCGGCGGGCCTGCGGCTCCTCGCCGAGCGCCTGCACCCGGGCGGGGTGTTCGCGCTGTGGTCGAACGATCCGCCGGACGACGTGTTCACGGCCGCGCTCACCGAGACGTTCGCCGAGGTGCGGGCCGAGATCGTGCGGTTCGACAACCCGCTGCAGGAGCGCGAGGCCACGGCCACCGTGTACCTGGCTACGACCGCGCCGGTCCGGTAACGGAACACTGGGCACATGGTTCTCGGATACCTGTTCGCCGTCATGGCGGCTTCGGCGTCGGGCGCCGGCTCGGTGCTGGCGTCCTTGGGCATCCGACGTGCGGGGGTGCACGGCGGCCGGGCCCTCGAGCTGGTCGCTCTGCGGCGCCAGTGGATCTACTTCGTCGGGCTCGGCGTGGACATCCTGGGGTTCGTCTTCGCCGCGGCCGCCCTGCATCGGCTGCCGTTGTTCCTGGTCCAGGCGGTGCTCGCGTTCAGCGTCGGCGTGACCGCCACGATCTCCGCCTTCCTGGGGGTCCGGCTGGCCACGGCGGGCTGGGCCTCGTTGGGCGTCGGCGCCGCCGGGCTGATCATGTTGGGGGTGTCCGCCGACCCCGGTCCGGCCCACGCGCTGCCGCCGGGCTGGCGTTGGGTCCTGCTGGGCATGGCGGTGCCGGTGGCGGCGGTCGCCTTCGCCGTGCGGCGCCACGGCCACCGGTGGACGGCTCCGTTGCTGGCCCTCGCCGCCGGTGTGAGCTACAGCGTCTGCGGGGTCTCGGCGCGCACCCTGAACATGCCGGACGCGGTGTGGCGGCTGATCCTGGAACCGTCGGTGTGGGCCATCGCCCTCAACGGACTCACCGCCGCCGTGGTGTTCGCCATGGCCCTGCAGAAGGGTGGCGCGACGGCGGTCACGGCCATCATGTTCACCACCAACACCACCCTGTCCTCGCTCATCGGCCTGACGTTCCTCGACGACCGGGTGCGCGCCGGGTTCGTGGCGCCCGCCATCGTGGGATTCCTCCTGGCGGTGGTGGGCGCGGTCGCCGTCGCGCACTACGCGACCGTCGCACGGGCCGGCGCGACGAATCCGGTGACTGAACCCAGTCGGACGGGGTAGTTCTCGGAGATGAGTGAACCACTGGACCGGCAGGCGGAGTTCGACCGGCGCACCGGTGTCGACGAGCGGGCCGACACGAGAGCCGCGCTGCTGCCCGAAGAGCGGGCGGCCGGCAGCGACGATCCCGAGGCCCAGGCACGGGAGGTGCTGCGGGACTCCGAGGTACGCACCGAGGTCCCCGGCGCCGCGCCGGACACGGTCGCCGAGCGACGGCCGTCCGGGCCCTGAAGGACACGTACCGTGGTTGACGTGAGCATCGCACCGGCATCCACCATCACCCTGAGCGACCAGTTCGCCCGCGCTGTGCCGGAGCTGGCCGTTCCCTGGCAGGCGGAGTCGGCCCCCGATCCCCGCCTGCTCGTGCTCAACGAACCGTTGGCCGCGGAGCTGGGGCTCGACGTCGACTGGCTGCGGAGCCCGGCCGGGGTGCGTCTGCTCGTGGGCGACCACCTCCCCGACGGCGTCACTCCCGTGGCACAGGCCTACGCCGGTCACCAGTTCGGGCACTACTCCCCCAGGCTGGGCGACGGCCGCGCCCTGCTGCTCGGCGAACTCACCCATCCCGACGGCCACCCGCGTGACCTCCACCTCAAGGGCTCCGGCCGCACCCCGTTCGCCCGAGGCGGTGACGGTCTGGCGGCCGTCGGTCCGATGCTGCGCGAATACGTCGTCAGCGAGGCGATGCACGCCCTCGGCATCCCCACCACCCGTTCCCTGGCCGTCGTCGCCACCGGACGACCGGTACACCGGGACACTCTGCTCCCCGGGGCCGTCCTCGCGCGGATCGCCAGCAGCCACCTGCGGGTCGGCAGCTTCCAGTACGCCCGCGCCACGGGCGACCTCGACCTGCTGCGTCGCCTGGCCGACCACGCGATCGACCGGCACCACTCCGCTGCCGCGGACGCCGAACACCGCTACCTCGCGTTGTTCGAGGCGGTCGTCGCCGCGCAGGCGTCGCTGATCGCGAACTGGATGCTCGTCGGCTTCGTCCACGGCGTCATGAACACCGACAACATGACCATCTCCGGCGAGACCATCGACTACGGACCCTGCGCGTTCATGGACGCGTTCGACCCGGCCACCGTGTACAGCTCCATCGACCACCGAGGCCGCTACGCCTACGGCAACCAGCCGGCCGTGGCCGAGTGGAACCTCGCGCGGCTCGCCGAGGCCCTCCTCCCGCTGTTCTCGGCCGACGAGGACCAGGCGATCATCCTGGCCCGCGACGCGCTCGACGCGTTCCGCGGCCGCTACGAGGACGCCTGGTCGGCCGGCATGCTCGCCAAACTCGGCCTGGCCGGCACGGCGTCCACCCCGCTGGTCGACGAGCTGCTCGTCCTCCTGCGCGACAACCACGTCGACCACACCTCGTGCTACCGCCACCTCGCCGCGGCCGCCCGGGGCGACGCCGAACCCGTGCGCGGGCTGTTCCTCGACCTCACGGCGATCGACGACTGGCTGGCGCGCTGGCGGGCGCTGGCTCCGGATGCCGACGCGATGGCGCGGGTGAACCCGGTGTACGTCCCCCGCAACCACCTCGTCGAGGACGCTCTCGCCGCCGCGACCGCGGGCGACCTCGAGCCGCTCGCCCGCCTCCGGTCCGCGGCGACCTCCCCCTACGACGAACGCCCTGGTCAGGAGCACTACGCGTCACCCGCCCCGGACGACTTCGCCACCACGTACCAAACCTTCTGTGGGACCTGACCCGCGTAGTTACCATGTTGGCTGTGGCCGACGAGGGTAGGCACATCGGTGTGCGGTCGCGGATCCTGCTGATCCGGCGCGGTCTGCTGCTCGCCGGGCTCGCCACCGTCACCTGGTCGACAGTGCGGGTGGTTCGGCTCCTGGGCGGGGACGACTCCGTCGTGCCCGACAGCGATCCCCACGGGTACGTCACGATCACCTCGATGGTGCTGCTGCCCGTGCTGGTCCTTGCCGTCGTGACGCTCGTGGCCGACACCGCGGAACTCCTGCGACGAGGCCACGCTCCCAGCCGCTCCTGCCACATCGGCCCTGGCGTGGCGCTGGTCCTGTGTGCTCCGCTCGCCGGCCAGTTCGCCCTCGTCCACGCCGCCATCGGCGTCGCCGTGATCGTGGCGGCCCTCGTCGACCGCCGCCACGCCCTGTCCGTCTGACCACATCTACGCGAGGCTCAGTGCACTCGGGCGCTGGCCTTGGTGCTGAAGCGGAACTCGATGGTGACCGGCAGGACGTCGAGGTCCAGTGCCTGGCGCAGCCGGGGTAGCGCGTGGGTGTCGAGGTGTTCGCGGATCCGGTCGAGGTCGCCGTCCTGTTCGACGATCGCCACCAGCGCCAGCGTGGGTGCGCGGTGGTCGCCGGCCAGTGTCGCGTGTGCCGAGTGCACACCCGGGCAGGTGGCGAGTTCGTCGGTGAACGGGGTGACGGCCGTGCTGGCCGCCAGGTCCGTCCGACCCTCGACGATGTCGTCCTCCAGTTGCCACGTCTGGGTTTTCGGGGCGTGGACCAGTTGGGCCACCAGCCAGCGGAACGCCAACAGCCCCACCACGATCGCCACGGCCGCCACCACGTAGAGCACCCAGGTCGGCGGCAGCGCGGTACCGGGCACGAGTGTGGCGTCCCGGTTCACCGGTGCGAACACGCCGGTCTGGGTGGTCACGGCCAGGGCTCCCGCGACCAGCAACACGAGACCGACGATCGAGAGAACCGCGCGGTTGAGCCGGACCGGCCGGTTGAGACTGCTCATGAGTGGTTCCTCGGTGCGTGGACGCGGACCGTGAGGTTCGGGCGGACGGCCGGGGTGATCTGGTCCAGCCGCCGCTCGACGGCCGCGCGGACGGCGTCGTCGAGACCCGCGGTGTTCGTGCGGTTGGTGCGCACGGCCGTCCTGGCGCGACGGTTGCCCAGCCACAGCTTGGCCGTGGTCACGCCGTCCACTGTGGACGCGGCCGCCCGCAACGTGCTGCGCAGGCTACGACGGGAGGCGCCGGAGTCCATGTCCGGGCGATCTCCGTTCAGTGGCAGCACGGTCGGTCTGCCCGGCAGCAGCGCGGCCGCCAAAAGGATCAGCCCGATCAGCGCCACCCCGACGCCGACCCACAGCATCGCCGTGTCCCGCCACCGCGTGTCGTGCAGTGTCGACGCGACCGATCCGTAGTCGATCCACGGTTTCTCGTTGATGATCATCTGGATGGCGACCACCGCCACCAGGGCGCTGGCGGCAAGCAGCACGAGCGCGGTGAGGACGGCCGGCAGGCCGCGGCGGGGTCGGCGTTTCACTGCACCCTCCGTACGGTCGTGGTTTCGCCGCGCAGGGCGGTGACCGTGATGTCCACTCTGGACACGGTCAGCCCCGTCAGCTCCGGAACCCTGGCCATCAGGTGGGCCCGGGCCGCCCGGGTGGTGGCACGCACGGACGCCGGGTAGGTCACCGACAGCCGCACGGTCAGCGCGACCGACAGGTCGTTCACGACGGCCGAGACGATCGCGTCACCGTCGGGTTCGGCCGAACCGACGGCGATGCCGAGCATCCGGCGGGCGGCGCCGCCCGCATTGTCCACTTCGGACAGCGTGTGGGCGGCGATCCGTTCGACCGTGCGTGCGGCGACCGTGGTCACACCCCGCTCGGTGGCGGGCGTCAGGGTGGCGGTCATGCTCAGCCCCGGTCGCGACCGAGCAGCTGGCCGACGTCGAGCTTGCCGTCCAGGTAGCGCCCGGTCAGCAGGCCGAGTGCCCCCAGGACGAGCACGACCAGGAACGCGCCGAGCCCACCGAAGGCGGCAGCCATGCCGAGGACCAGTCCGGTCAGCAATCCGAGTTGGGTGGATGACATGGGATTCTCCTTGCGGTGGGCGGAGAGTTCGCTGGATTACTGAACGCGCGTGGTGTCGGGCTCGTCGTCACCCTGGATGTGCACGTCGCTCACGTTGATGTTCACCTCGACGACCTCAAGACCGGTCATCTGCTCCACCGCCGTGATCACGTTGCGGCGGATCGAGCGGGCGAGATCGGTGATGGCAACGCCGTACTCCACCACGATCTGCAGATCCACGGCCGCCTGCTTCTCGCCCACCTCGACCGAGACGCCCTGCCCGGCACTGGCCGTGGCACCCGGGATCCGCTCGCGCAGTGCGCTGAACGCCCGTGCGGCGCCACCGCCCAGGTCGTGCACGCCGTTGATCTCCCGCGTGGCGAGGCCGGCGATCTTCTGCACCACGGTGTCGGCGATGGTCGTCGCTCCCTGGTTCGTGACGAGCCGGGAGACCTTCTCCGGCTCGTTGCTCGGAGTGTTGCCCTGCGTGGGAACCTTCGCTGTCGCGTTGCTCATGTCATCTCCTCGTATCGGCGATTCATGGTTCGTGCGGGCCGTGATCGAGCACGTACCCTCCACATGGGATAGACACACCTCACCGGGGTTCGTCACTACCCGATCGTGTGACACCGCTCTCGCCGGCGAAAGCCGAGGCGTCGAGGTCGGTGACCACCAGCCGCAGCCGCGCGTTCGCCCAGGCGGTGCCGAGCAGCGCCCCCCGCAACGCCTTCTCCGCGCGGGCGAGCAGCGGCGGCAGCGGCAGTTCCAGCGCCACCACCCGCAGTTCCACGACCGTGTCGCCGATGTCGGTGATGGCCAGCCGGTCCACCGGCACCAGGGTGTGGGTGCTGGGGACGGACAGGCGCAGCCCCGGCACGTCCCGCAGCGCCTCGAGCAACGCGGTCACGAGTGCGTTCGGCGCGGCCATCAGCCGTCCAGCTCGTTGTCCGTGATGTCGTTGTCCGTGAGTTTGATCGATGTCCATGATGGACACCGTGACCGCGGAGACCGTCACCCCCGCCGACGCGGCGACCGACGCGGCGACCGCGCGTTGCACGGCCGCGCCGATCTCCACGGCGCGGCCGCGGACGGCGACGGCAACCGTCAGCCGGACCGACGACGCGCCGGCGAGGTCGTGCTCGACCGTCACCCGGACCCCTTCGGTGGGCGCGGGATCCAGTCCCTTGAGGCGCTGGCGGGCCGTGCGCGCCACGGACGCGACGAGCCCGGTGAGCCCGGGTTCGACGCGGACCACGCCCGGGACGGCGGTGGCGGCGCGCACGGTGATCGCCGCGAGCACGGACTCGCCGATCACGGCGGTGGCGGAGTCGCCGATCGCTGTGGAAGTCATCGGATTCTCATTCGTAGAGGTCGTCGAGGATGAGGTCGAGCCGGTCGAGCCGAACACCCACCCGGGCGTCGGCCGCGGCGTGCACGCGGGCCCGCACCTCGTCCAGCGCGCTGCGGGCGAACTGCCGGTAGCTGACCGCGAGACTCAGCTCCACCGTGATCCCGTCATCGATCCCGGTCACCTTGCAGCGCCGGGCCCGCACACCCTCGACCGTGTCGGCCGCGAACCGCAGTACGGCGGCCACCGCCTGCGCGCTCACCCGGATCCCGCCGGGCAGTTCCGTCGGCAGGTCCACCAGGTCGTGGCGGCGGACCTCCGCGCGGACGGCCGCCATGATCCGGCCGGTCAGGTCGAGCGAGGGCTCGGTCGTCTCCCGCGCCAGCTCGTGGGTCAGTCCTCGGAGGACGGTCAGGCTCGCGCGGGTGCCCTCGCAGTGCGGGCAGGTTCGTTCGTGCTCGTCGGCCGGCTCGTCGAGTCGCTGCCAGACCTGGTCGACGTCGCGTCCGCACGGCAACAGATAGGTCGCGTGCTCTACCGCCATGGCGCCATCACCTCAGCCAGTTGTGCGCGTGCCCGCGCGATTCGGCCCCGCACGGCGGTGCTCGTGGCGCCGATGGTGTGCGCGATCTCGTCGTAGGAGCGCCCGTGGATCTCGCGGAGCAGCCAACACGCGCGTTGCTCGCCGGTCAGGTGGTCCAGGGCGGCGACCAGCGCCGTGAGCTGCGCGCCGGTCTCGGCCGCGCGCTCCGGCCGAGGTGCCGGTGACTCCTGTTCGTCCAGCTCGACATCGGCCACGGGTTTGCGGGCGCGGACGACGTTCAGGCAGCGGTTGGTGGTGGTGCGGTACAGCCACCCGACGAACGCGCCGTCGTCCTCGAGCTGCCCCAACCGACGCCACGCGGTCAGGAACACCTCCTGGACCACGTCCTCCGCGTCTCCCGTGCTCGCCAACATGCGCACGGCGAGCCGGTACATGGGCCCCTGATAGCGCCGGACCAGCTGTTCGTACGCCGGCACGTCACCGTCCCGCGCACGCGCCACGAGCGTGGCGTCGTCCAACGCGACGACCTGCATCCGCCCTCCCCCGTCCGGTCCCTCCCCTGAAGGACCCGCCCCGCGGGCGAACGTCACGCCCCATCTCCCCGTGACCGCCATCACGCGGCCGCCCGCGTGCCGATTGTCGCCCGAGGCGGGTCCTTCCGCTGAACGGCGCGGACGAGCCGGGCCGATCACCCAGACCGCTGACGCGGCGGGCCACCCGGGGGGCCCGTCCGCGTTAGCGTTAACATTCTTGCTCCGCACCGTTGACCGGAGTGTGCGCGCGGTGCTTTCATGTGAACGGCGAGTTAACGTTCTGAGCCTGGATTCGACCGGCTGACAGCGCCATCCGTTGGCGTCCGCACCGCATGTTTGCGTTAACACCACCCGCCGCTTCGACCTCACCACGCCCTAACGAGGAGCAGCGATGTCCCCATCGTTCAGCCGCCGCCGAGTCCTGCAGGCGGCGGGCGTCGCCGCCGTCGCGACCGCCCTGCCCTCCGTCCTCAATGGATCGGCCGAGGCGTCGGTGGTCCCGGTGCGGCCGGACCTCGGCGTCTCGGCCCATCCGTTCGACCTCGGGCAGGTCCGCCTGACCGCGGGCCGGTGGCTGGACAACCAGAGCCGCACGCTGACGTACCTGCGGTTCGTGAACACCGACCGGCTGCTGTACAACTTCCGCGCCAACCACCGGCTGTCCACGAACGGCGCGCAGGCGCTGGGCGGCTGGGAGGCGCCGGACTTCCCGTTCCGCACCCACAGCCAGGGCCACTTCCTGACCGCGTGGGCCTACGCCTACGCGGTGCTCGGCGACACCACCTGCCGCGACCGCGCCAACTACATGGTGGCCGAGCTGGCCAAGTGCCAGGCGAACAACGCGGCGGCCGGGTTCAACACCGGCTACCTGTCCGGCTTCCCGGAGTCCGACCTCGACGCCATGGAGGCGGGCTCGCCGCGTTCGGTGTCCTGGTACTCGCTGCACAAGACCCTGGCCGGCCTGCTCGACGTGTGGCGCTACCTCGGCAGCACCCAGGCCAGGGACGTGTTGTTGCGGTTCGCCGGTTGGGTGGACTGGCGCACCGGCAGGCTGTCCTACAGCACCATGCAGCGTGTGCTGGGTACCGAGTTCGGTGGGATGAACGCCGTGCTCACCGACCTGTACCAGCAGACGGGCGACGCCCGGTGGCTCGTGGCGGCGCAGCGGTTCGACCACGCCGCCGTGTTCGACCCGCTGGCCGCGCGGCAGGACCGGTTGAACGGTCTGCACGCCAACACCCAGGTACCCAAGTGGATAGGCGCGGCGCGGGAGTACAAGGCGACCGGCACGACCCGCTACCGCGACATCGCCGTCAACTCCTGGGACATCACGGTCGGCGCGCACACCTACGTCATCGGCGGGAACAGTCAGGCCGAGCACTTCCGCGCGCCCAACGCGATCGCCGCGTACCTGCGGCCCGACACGGCGGAGGCGTGCAACACGTTCAACATGCTCAAGCTCACCCGCGAGCTGTGGCTGCTGGACCCGAACCGAGTGTCCTATTTCGACTACTACGAGCGGGCGCTGGTGAACCACCTGATCGGCCAGCAGAACCCGGCCGACGGTCACGGGCACATCTGCTACTTCACCGGCCTCAACCCCGGTCACCGCCGCGGGACCCAGGGGCCTGCGTGGGGCGGTGGCACCTGGAGCACCGACTACACCACGTTCTGGTGCTGCCAGGGCACCGCTCTGGAGACCAACACCAAGCTCGCCGACTCCATCTACTTCCACAACGGCACCACACTGACCGTGAACCTGTTCACCCCGTCGGTGCTGACCTGGACGGAGCGGGGAATCACGGTCACCCAGACCACCACCTATCCGGTCTCGGACACCACGACGCTGACCGTGACCGGCAACGCGGCCGGTTCATGGACGATACGGGTGCGCATCCCCGCCTGGACCAGCGGCGCGACGGTGAGCGTCAACGGCGTCGTCCAGACCATCGCCACCACGCCCGGCACCTACGCCTCCCTGACCCGATCGTGGACCTCCGGTGACGTGGTCACCGTCCGACTCCCGATGCGCGTGCTCACGCAGCCGACCAACGACAATCCCGGCGTGGTGGCCGTGACGTACGGTCCGGTGGTCCTGGCCGGCAACTACGGCAACGCGTCGCTGTCCGCGCCGCCGTCACTGAACGTCGGCTCGGTCACCCGCACCAGCACCTCGTCGTTGGCGTTCACCGCGACCGCGAACGGAACGACCGTCAACCTCGGACCGTTCCACGACGCCCACGGCCACAACTACACCGTCTACTGGAACACCAGCGGTAGCACGGAATCCGGCTACCGACTGTTCAACGCGGCCAGCGGGCTCGTGCTCGGCGTGCAGAACATGTCCACATCGGACGGTGGACTCGCCGTCCAGTGGAACAACACCGGAACCGCCGACCACACCTGGATCCTGGTGCCGGACGGGAACGCGGTCCGGCTGCGCAACGGCCACAGCGGCAAGGTGCTCGGCGTGGAGAACATGTCCACCGCCGACAACGCCAGGGTTCTCCAGTGGAGCGACAACGGCACCGCCGACCACCGCTGGACGGTCGTCGACAATGGCGACGGAACCCACAAACTCCGCAACGCCAACAGTTCGAAGCTGCTCGGCATCCTGAACGGGTCGACCGCCGCGGGTGCGCAGGCCGTCCAGGACGCCGACAACGGCAGCGCCGACAACCGGTGGCGGCTCGTGCCCGTGGGCGCCCGCCGGATCCAGAACCTGGCGAGCGGTCTCGTCATCGGCGTGCAGGACATGGCCACGGCGGACGGCGGCCTGGCCATCACCTGGGACGACAGCGGAACCACCGACCACCTGTGGACCGCGCTGCCCGACACCGACGGCTACTTCCGGCTGCGCAACAACAACAGCGGCAAGGTGCTCGGCGTCGAGAACGGCGCGAACACCAACGGCGCCCGAATCCTCCAGTGGGCGGACAATGGCACCACTGGCACCGCCGACCACAAGTGGCGCCTGCGGTACGTCGCCGATGGCTACTTCCGCATCCAGTGCGGCAACGGCGATCGGGTCCTCGGCGTCGACGGCGCGGCCACGACCCGCGGCGCCCAGCTCGTCCTGTGGGACGACACTGGCACCGGCGACCAGCGGTGGCGCTTCGTCTGACCGCCGGCACTTCCCAAGCCGGACACTCTCGGCCTATGCTCGCTGGGAGCGCTCCCAGAACAATCGATGGATCTCCGGTAACCCTCGACGAGGAGGACCCGTGTCCGACCGTCTCTCCGTTCTCGCGGCTTTGGCCGTGGCCGCCACCTTGCTCGTGGCACCGGTGGAGCCCGCCGCCGCCGCGCCCGCCTTCAACTACGGCGAGGCGTTGCAGAAGTCGATCTGGTTCTACGACGCACAGCGCTCCGGCGCGCTCGGCGCGGACAACCGGGTCAGCTGGCGAGACGACTCGGGCATGACCGACGGCCGCGACGTCGGACTCGACCTCACCGGCGGGTTCTACGACGCCGGTGACCACGTCAAGTTCGGGCTTCCGTTCAGCGCCAGCATGACCATGCTCGCCTGGGGCGCGCTCGAGGAGCCCGACGCGTACCGCAGGTCCGGCCAGCTCGCGCCGCTGAAGGCGAACCTGCGCTGGGGCATGGACTGGATGATCAAGGCACACCCGGCGCCCCAGGTGCTGTACGGCCAGGTCGGCCAGGGCGACGCCGACCACCGCTGGTGGGGACCCGCCGAGGTGATGCCGATGGCGCGGCCGGCCTACAAGATCGACGCGAACTGCCCTGGCTCGGACCTCGCCGGTGAGTCCGCCGCGTCGATGGCCGCCGCCTCGATGGTGTTCGCGGACGACCCGACGTACGCGAACACCCTGCTGACCCACGCCAAGCAGCTGTACACGTTCGCCGATCAGCGGCGTGGCCGCTACAGCGACTGCATCACCGACGCCTCGAACTTCTACCGCTCGTGGAGCGGCTACGTCGACGAGCTGGTGTGGGGCGCGATCTGGCTCTACCGCGCCACGGGCGATCCCGCCTACCTGGCGAAGGCCGAGGCGGAGTACGCCAACCTGGCCACCGAACCGCAGAGCAGCACCAAGTCCTTCCGGTGGACCATCGCGTGGGACGACAAGTCCTACGGCGCCTACGTGCTGTTGGCCGAGCTGACCGGCAAGGCGCAGTACTTCACCGACGCCAACCGCTGGCTCGACTACTGGACGGTCGGCTACAACGGACAGCGGGTCCGCTACTCCCCCGGCGGCCAGGCGGTTCTCGACAGCTGGGGCTCGCTCCGGTACGCGGCCAACACCGCGTTCGTCGCGCTCGTGCACAGCGAGAACGTCACCGATCCCACGCTCCGGACCCGATATCACGACTTCGGCGTCCGGCAGATCAACTACACCCTCGGCCAGAACCCACGCAACGCCAGCTACATGGTGGGTTTCGGGCAGGCCCCACCCCGCAATCCGCACCACCGCACGGCACACGGCAGCTGGACCGACAACATCCAACAGCCCGCGCAGAGCCGGCACGTGCTCTACGGCGCACTCGTCGGCGGCCCGGACCAGCCCGATGATTCCTATGTGGACGATCGCCAGGACTACGTCGCCAACGAGGTGGCCCTCGACTACAACGCCGCGTACACCGGCGCGCTCGCCAAGCTGTACGACGAGTTCGGCGGCGCGCCACTCGCCGACTTCCCCAAGGCGGAGACGCCGGACGGCCCCGAGATCTCTCTCCAGGGCGCGGCGACACAGCAGAGCACCACGTTCACCGAGGTGAAGATGTACGTGGTCAACACGTCCGCGTGGCCGGCGCGGGCGGTGACCGGGGGTCGGGTGCGCTACTACTTCACTCTCGACGGCACGACCACGCCCGGACAGTTGACGGCCACCACGAACTACAACCAGTGCGGCGCCCCGTCGGCACCGGTCCAGCACAGCGGCGCGGTCTACTACGTCGAGGTGCCGTGCCCGGACCCGATCGCCCCGGCAGGCCAGAGCCAGCACCGCAAGGAGATCCAGCTCCGCGTGACCAGTCGGGGCACGTGGGATCCCACCAACGACTGGTCCTACACCGGTCTGCCGTCCGGTGGCGCTCAACCAGCGACCACCGACCACATCGTCCTGACGGACGCGGCCGGCACCGTTATCTGGGGCAGCACGCCGCCGCGGTCAGCACCCGGCCGTCCCTCCGGGCGCTGACCGCGGCGGATCTCCAGGTACCGGGAGGCGCCTCCGCGACGGCCGGGGATGGATCCCCGCGGGTGCGCGGTGTCGCCCGCACCACCTCGGATGCGTGTCGCTCTACCGTCACCATGCCTCGGCAGGTGAACGCTACTCCAGCCGGTTGAAAAATAAATCATACTCTTGCGGAGGCGCGAGGGCCCGCTTTAGTCTGATTGGAAGCGCTCCCAGAAGTCTCGCCAACCGTCAGAGCAGACGGAGGATGTCAGTCCATGAGATCGCTGTTCCCTGCCCGGCGACGCCTTCACGCCACCGCCGCCCTTGCCCTGGCCGCCGCAGCGGCCGCGTTCGTCACCGTCCCCGCCCACGCCGCCGACTACGAACGGATCCTCAACGGTTCCTTCAGCGCGGGTACGGCCGACCCGTGGTGGGCGAGCGCCGGGGTGACCAACCGCGTCACCAACGGCGAACTGTGCGCGTCGGTCACCGGCGGCACGACGAACCCGTGGGACGCCCTGATCGGCCAGAACGGCGTGCCGTTCGAGACCGGTCAGCAGTACACGATGTCCTTCGACGCCTACGCCACCACGCCCCAGCGCATCGCGGCCAACGCGGCTGAGGGGGTCAGCCCGTACCAGGGGATCGCCCGGCACGAGGTCGCGCTGACCACGAGCAAGCAGAGGTACACCTTCACCTTCACCTCCCAGCTGAGCTTCCCGGACTCGGGCAACGGCCAGATCACCTTCCAGCTCGGCGGCAACGCGGCGAACAACACCGTCTGCGTGGACAACATCTCGCTGGTCGGCGGCGTGATCCCGCCCGGCGGTCCCGGCGCGCCGACGAAGAAGGTCCAGGTCGACCAGGTCGCGTACGTGCCGGGTCTGCCGAAGCACGCCACCCTCGTGTCCGACGCGACCACCGCGCAGACCTGGGTACTGAAGAACTCCGCCGGAACGGCCGTGGCCACCGGCCAGACCACGCCGAAGGGCGTCGACGCGCTGTCCGGCGACCCGGTGCACCTGATCGACTTCTCCGCCTACGACACGGCCGGCACGGCCTACACGCTGACCGTCGGCGCGGAATCCAGTTTCCCGTTCAGCATCTCCGCCGACCCGATCAGGAAGCTGCGTTACGACTCGCTGGCGTTCTTCTACCACCAGCGCAGCGGCATCGCGATCGACGCGCAGTACGTCGGCGCCACGTACGCGAGGCCGGCAGGCCACCTGAACGTCGCGCCCAACCAGGGTGACAACGCCGTGCCCTGCCGGTCCGACCTGAACTGTGGCTACACGCTGGATGTCCGCGGCGGCTGGTACGACGCGGGCGACCACGGCAAGTACGTCGTCAACGGCGGCATCTCGGCGTGGCAGGTGCTCAACACCTACGAGCGCGCCAAGCTGATCGGCGACGCCGCCGCGCTGGGCGACGGCAAGCTCGCCATCCCGGAGAAGGCCAACGGGGTTCCCGACATCCTCGACGAGGCCCGCTGGGAGGTCGAGTTCCTGCTGAAGATGCAGGCGCCGGACGGCATGGTGCACCACAAGATCCACGACGCGAACTGGACCGCCCTGCCCACGCTGCCCCACCTGGACAGCCAGCCCCGCAGGCTCTCCGCGACCAGCACCGCGGCGACGCTGAACATGGCGGCGGTCGCCGCGCAGGCGGCCCGCATCTGGAAGACCATCGACCCGACGTTCTCGGCCAAGGCGCTGGCCGCGGCGACGAAGGCGTACGCGGCGGCGAAGGCGAACCCGAACAAGATCGCCGACCCGAACGACGGCACCGGCGGCGGCGCGTACTCCGACGCCACGCTGACCGACGAGTTCTACTGGGCGGCCGCGGAGATGTACGCGACCACCGGCGAGGCGGCCTACCGCTCGGACGTGACCGGCTCGGCCCTCTACAAGGGACGGTCGATCAGCGACCGCGGCTACGACTGGGGTTCCACCGGTCCGCTCGGTGACATCACGCTCGCGCTGGTGCCCACCGGTCTGCCGGCGGCGGACGTCGCGGCGACCAAGGCGGCGTTCGTGGCCGTCGCCGACAAGCACCTGACCCAGATGGCGTCGCAGGGCTACCCCGCGCCGTACCGCGAACTCGACGGCAGCTACGTCTGGGGCTCGAACGGCCTGATCGCCAACAACGCCTCGGTGCTCGCGCTCGCGCACGACTTCACCGGCGCGGCCAAGTACCGCGAGGGCGTGTTCGAGGCGCTGCACTACCTGCTCGGCCGCAACCCGGTGAGCTACTCCTACGTCAGCGGGTACGGCGGGCAGCCGGTGCGCAACGTCCACCACCGGCACTGGGCCAACCAGCTCGACCCGACCACTGCCCATCGCGCCACCCGGCGCGCTGTCCGGCGGCCCGAACAGCGGGCTGCAGGATCCCATCGCGGAGCGCATGCTCCAGGGCTGCAAGCCGCAGAAGTGCTTCGTGGACCACATCGAGGCCTACTCGCTCAACGAGGTCACGGTCAACTGGAACTCGGCGCTGGCGTGGGTCGCCAACTGGGCGGCGGAGAAGTCGGCCCCGGCGGTCCCACCGGACAGCACTCCCCCGACCACGCCGGGCACCCCGGTGGCCGGCCACCGTCACCGCGACGAGCGCGACGTTGACCTGGACCGCGTCCAGTGACGCGGAGAGCGGCGTCCGGAACTACGACGTCCTCGCGATCGAAGGCGACACGATGCGGGTGGTCACCACCGTCACCGGCACGTCCGACGACGGTGACCGGGCTGCGGCCGAACACCGCCTACCGGTTCGCCGTGCAGGCCCGGAACGGGGCAGGACTCGCGTCCGCGCCCTCCGGCGCGGTCCCGGTGACCACCGGCCAGGACGGCCAGGCGTCACTGCAGGATCACCTACCTGGCGAGCGGGTGGAGCACCGGACTGTCCGCGAACGTCACCATCGCCAACACCAGCGGTGCGGACTGGAACTCGTGGACGCTCCGGTTCACCTGGCCCGGCAACCAGAGGATCACCGAGGGGTGGTCGGCGACCTGGACGCAGACCGGCGCCGCGGTGTCCGCGACCCCCTCGTCGTGGAACAGCCGCGTGCCGGCCGGCGGTTCGGTGCAGGTCGGGTTCAACGCCTCGTCGTCTCCGCCGCACCAGGAGCCGACCGACTTCACGGTCAACGGACAGCCCTGTTCGAGGGGCTGACCCGATAAGCTGACTCGGCTCGACAATAAGACTGAATCATTCGCGTGCCCCGAACCCAGCAGACAGGAGCACAGCCATGAGAGAAAACGCACCGCCTGGCCGGTGGTGGACACCGATCGCCGCCGCCGCACTGGCTTTCGCCAGCGTCGGCGTGGCCGACGCCCGGCCAGCACCCACCCCCACGGACGCCGGCACGCTCGCCGCGTCCCCGGGCTGTGGCAAGACCCCGACACTGACCAGCGGCACGCACACGATCCAGAGCAGTGGCCAGAACCGCTCCTTCATCCTGAGGCTGCCCGACAACTACAACAACAACACCCAGTACCGGCTGATCTTCGGGTACCACTGGCGGGGCGGCACCGCGAACGACGTCGACTCGGGCGGAACCGACGGCTACAACTGGTCCTACTACGGACTGCGGCGGCTGTCCAACAACGGCGCGATCTTCGTGGCGCCCCAGGGCAACGGCAACGGCTGGGCCAACCCCGGCGGCCAGGACGTCACCTTCACCGACGACATGATCACGCGGATCGAGAACGACCTGTGCGTCGACACGACACAGCGCTTCGCACTGGGCTTCAGCTACGGCGGCGGCATGAGCTACGCGACTCGCCTGCAGCCGGGCGACCATGTTCCGCGCGGTCGCGGTCTACTCCGGCGCGCAGCTGAGCGGGTGCAGCGGCGGCACGCAGCCCATCGCGTACATGGGTATCCACGGCATCAGCGACTCGGTGCTCAACATCTCGGCGGGACGTTCGTTGCGTGACACGTTCGTCAGGAACAACGGCTGCACCGCCCAGAACCCGCGCGAGCCCGCGGCGGGCAGCCGCACCCACATCACCACCACCTATTCGGGGTGCCGTGCCGGGTATCCGGTCGTCTGGGCCGCTTTCGACGGAGGTCATGGCCCGGGTCCCATCGAGGGGGGCGGCGAGGGCTGGCGGACCTGGACGTCCGGCGAGGTGTGGACGTTCTTCACCGGAGACACGCCACCGACCCCGACCACGTTCCGGCTGCGTGGCGAGTCCTCCAGCCGCTGCGTGGACGTCACCGGCGCGAACTCGGCGAACGGCACCCAGCTGATCGTCTGGGACTGCCACACCAACGCCAACCAACAGTTCGCGCAGAGCGGGCAGGCCCTGCAGGTGCTGGGCAAATGCCTGGACGCGCCCAACAACGCCACCTCCGGCGCCCGAGTACAGATCTGGGACTGCCACGGCGGCGCCAACCAACAGTGGAACGTCAACACCAACGGCACCATCACCAGCGTCCAAACAGGACTCTGTCTCGCCGTCACCGGCACCGCGAACAACGCGGCCGTGAATGTGACGACCTGCAACAACTCCGCCAACCAACGCTGGGCCAAAGCCTGACCGGGTCGGGTGCGGACAGCGCCACCGTCCGCACCCACCGCCAGCGTCATCGAATGGTCCTCATCACTGTCTCACGAGAACGGTCGGTGTCATGTTCACCAAAGATCCAGGTTCGCGCTGTCGCTCCGCCGACTGTTGTGCGTACTGTCCACAGTGGCCCTGACGGTGGTCGGCGTGTTCGTCAGCGCGCCAGCCGCCAGCGCGGACACGAGCCCGTTCCGGGGAATGAACTGGGCTCGGAAAGGCGACAACTTCACGACCGGCACCCTCGTCCTGGACGGGTTGAGCGCGTCCGACAGCTACGCGACCGTCCGGGCCAAGGCCGACGCCGTCTACGCCAGCATGACGACCCAGCTCGGCGTCAACACCGTCCGGCTGCCCGTCAACACCCACACCGTCGGCTCGTCCTGGTGGAACGCCTACCGCGGCGCCATCGACGCCGCGACCGACCGCGGGTTCAAGGTCATCCTCGCCTACTGGGAGGACGGCGCGGCCTCGGGCGGTCGCATCACCAACATGGCCGCCTTCAACTCGATGTGGAACACCGTCGTCGCACAGTACGGCGGCAACAACCTGGTCCACTTCGAGCCGATGAACGAACCGCACGGCTACAGCGCGAGCGATTGGCTGAACGTCGCCGCCGGCTGGATCTCCTCCCGGCCGTCGGTGCCGAAGGGGCGGATTCTCGTCGGCGGCACGGGCTTCAGCCAGGACCTCCGGCCCGTGTGCAACGACAGCCGGTTCAACGGCACGCTGCTGTCGTTCCACTTCTACGCGTTCTTCTACGGGCAGCACGACTACGCCGGCTGGCGCGACCAAGCCCAGAGCCGTCTGGGCAACTGCGCCTCCCGCGCGGTCGTGACCGAGTTCGGCGCGCCGATGGACACCGGTCTCGACTACGGGAACCCGAACAGTTCCGACAACTTCGTCCGGTACATCCGCGCCATCACCGACATCATGCGCGAGAACGACATGGGCGGGACCTACTGGCCGGCGCTCGGCGGCAAGGTCACCGCCGGGCAGAGCTACGACTGGTACTCCATGTTCGCGCTCAACGGCAGCGGCACCAACCTCTCGCTGAGCACCCGCAACACCAGCGGCGCCGACCGGCTCCGGCACGCGTGGGGTGACGAGGGAACCCCTGGTGGGCAGGTCGCCACCATCAAGAACCGGAACTCCGGAAAGTGCGTCGACGTGGTGAGTGCCTCGAGCGTCGACGGCGCCGAGATCATCCAGTGGGACTGCCACGACGGCACCAACCAGCAGTGGGAGGCACGCCCCGCCGCCGACGGCCACGTCCAGCTCGTCTCCCGGCATTCCGGCAAGTGCCTCGACATCGACGGCGCCTCGACCGCCAACAACGCCAGAGTCATCCTCTGGTCGTGCCACAGCGGCACCAACCAGCAGTGGCAACTGCGCGAGAACGGTGGCTACCTGGAGATCGTCGCCCGCCACTCCGGCAGGTGCCTGGACGTGATCGGCTCCTCGACCACGAACAGCACCCGCCTCCAGCAGTCCGACTGCCGGGGCGCCACCAGCCAGCAGTGGAGCCGCTGACGCCGGGTTCCTGTCAGGCGGCGAAGACGGTGTGGACTACGGACTCGTCGCCGTCGATGTCGACCAGCCCCAGGGCGCGGGCGTCGCTGAGGGTCAGGGCGCCGGCGGCGAGGCCGAGGATGTAGGTGGGGTCGGCACGGACGGTCGCGTCGAGGGCGCGGCCGTCGTGCGGGCCGACCTCGAAGCCGGAGCGTGTCGCGCGGAGTTGGAAGAGCGAGTCGGCCATTTCCAGGCCGACTGTCGCCGTGGGACGTTCCTGGACTCGGGCGTCGAGTAGCGCCGGGACGGCGAGGGCTAGCCACTCGGGGCGGAAGACGTCGCCTTCGGGGCCGCGGACCATCAGCGGGGTGGACCAGCGGAGCAGGCTCTCGATCGGCTGGCGCAGCTCGGCGCCCCACGGGGTGAGGGCGTACTCGACCACGCTGCCCGCGCCGGCCAGTCGACGCTCGACCACGCCCGCGGCCTCGAGGTCGCGGAGCCGGTCGGTGAGCAGGTTGGTCGCGATGCCGGGGAGGCCCTCGATCAGGTCCCGGTAGCGCGCGGGCGCGATGAGGAGCTGGCGGACGATCAGCAGGTTCCACCGGTCGCCGACGACTTCGAGGGACCGGGCGAGCCCGCAGTACTGGCCGTAGCTACGCATGACGTCCCTCTACTTGACGATCTCAAGTGTACTTGACAAACTCAAGTATATCCTGAGCTGAGAGGGGCCGCCATGGCCGACACCGCCAAGAGCGTCCGGCCTGCCTGGGTCGACGACGGCCTGTTCCCGTTCGAGAGCCGCTTCGTCGATATCGACGGGCACACCGTGCACTACGTCGACGAGGGGTCGGGTCCCACACTGCTGCTCCTGCACGGCAACCCGACCTGGTCGTTCCTCTGGCGCGACGTGATCCGCGCGCTGCGCGACGACTACCGGTGCATCGCCCTCGACTACCCCGGCTTCGGGCTGTCGACGCCGAGGCCCGGCTACCGCTACCTGCCCGAGGAACACGCGGATGTGGTCACCGGGTTCGTCGACGCGCTCGCCCTCAACGGGGTGACTCTGGTCGGGCAGGACTGGGGCGGCCCGATCGGCCTCGCGGCCGCGCAGCGTCGGCCGGGTGTCTTCGATCGGCTGGTACTCGCCAACACCTGGGCCTGGCCGGTCGACGGCGTCCTCCACTTCGAGGCCTTCTCCCGCATCATCGGCGGACCCCCGATCCGCTTCCTGGTCCGGCGACTCAACCTCCTCGTCAACGGGTTCATCCCCACCGGCCACCGAAGGCGGAAGCCCACGGCGGCCGAGATGACCCACTACCGCCGGGCGCTGGACACACCCGAGCGGCGCCAGGCCTCCGCCGTACTCCCCGGCCGGGTCCGCGCCAGCCGGGCCTTCTTCGCCGAGGTCGAGGCCGGCCTCGCCGACGTCGCCCACCTGCCGACACTGATCGTGTGGGGCGACGCCGACATCGCCTTCCGCCCCCAGGAGCGCGAACGCCTGGAAGCGACCTTCCCCGACCACAGGACCGTGATCGTCAAGGGCGCCGGCACCTATGTGGAGTCCGACGCGCCGGAGGAGTTCGTAGCCGCGATCCGCGACTGGCCGGCGATGCAGTAGGTGGAGCGAAAGCCCGCGCTCCGATCCTGGGATCCGCTGCCATGGAGTATCCAGATCTGTCCGCGCTCCCGGCGGAGTTGCGGAACGTCGTGGCCGCGCATGGTTCGCTCAACGTGTACCGGATGGTCATGCGCTCCCCCAACCTGGCGCCCGATCTGCTGGCGTTCGGTGATTCGGTACTCCAGGCGAACTCGCTGCCACCTGCGTGGCGGGAGCTGGCGATCCTCCGGGTCGGACATGTCCACGGCGCCGATTACCAGACCCACCACCACGAGCGGATCGGCCGCGCCACCGGGCTGGACGACGTGGCGATCGCCGCTGCCGTGACCGGGACGTCGACGGGTTGGCGGACGGGGAGGCGGCGGTTCTCGTCGCCACCGATCGGTTGCTCGCCGGGCGCACGCTTGGGGAGTCCGAACGGGACGAGGCACTCGCGCACCTCACGGTGAACCAGCTCGCCGACCTCGTGTTCTACCAACTCGTCGGCGCCTTCATCACCACCTTCGGCGTGACCACCGACGGCGAACCGACCGGTGCCGACTCATGAACGGCATGGACGGGTCCGGCACTCTCACCCGGTGAGGGGTGAGAGTGCCGGACCGTCCGAAGTGGATCTGCGTCAAGCGGTCAGCGTTGCAGGGTCAGCACGCCCGGTCGGTAGGGCAGGAGACCGTAGTCGCCGCCCGAGCTGGGATTGCGTCCCTGGTAGAGGAACTGCAGGTTGCAGGGGTCGATGGTCTTTGTCTGGTCGGCGTTGGTGCGGATCAGGTCGCCGTGGCTGATGTCGTTGGTCCACGTCGCACCGCTGTTGGCCTTGCCCGCGAACGGGTTGCTCTCGGTGGCGGCCTGGGGTGTCCACGAACCGTTCAGGGTGCTGGACGTGAACGAGCGGAAGTAGCGTCCGTTGCTCCCGATCGCCTCGACGATCATGAGGTACTGGTTCTGGCCCTGGACCTTGTAGACCTCGACCGCTTCGAACAGGTTGTTCGTCGAGTCGCTCATGATCGTCGTGTAGGACGAGCCGAAGTTGCCCGGGAAGTTCCCCAGGGGCATGCTCGAACGGTAGATCTTTCCGTTGTCTCCGGCGAAGAACAGGTACATGTTCGTGCCGTCACCGATCAGTGTCTGGTCGATGGGTCCCGTGCCGGAGCCGGTGATGCTCGCGGTGGACAGCGTCTGCTGCGCCGACCATCCGTTCGGGTTGGTGGGGTCGGTCGACGTCTTGTAGCTGAAGGCGGTCCCGCCCCACTGGTAGGCGAGCACCCAGATGTTCTTCGGCGCGAAGTAGAGCAGCGTGGGTGCGACGGTGCCGGAGTTCATCGCGTTCTGGCTGGCCGAGGCCATGTCCGACCAGTTGGTGAAGGTGGTGAAGTTCATCGAGCCCCAGCGCGTGCCCGTGTCGTGCGTCGTCGCGTAGACCAGGTGCTTGCCGTTGTGGGGAACAACGGTGAAGTCCTTGAGTGAGACCCACCCCTGCCTCGGGTTCGCCAGCGATCCCGTCGACGACCAGCGGTACGTCGACGGAAGCGAGCACTCGCCCGGGTCGCCGCCGCCGATGCGGACGAGTTGCCACTGCTGGTTGGTCCCGCCCAAGTCGCTGTACTGGACGACGGCCGCGCCGTCCGCGGTCGACGCGCCGGTCACCTCGACGGTCTTGTTGCTGTTGCGGTTGATCAGCCGGACGTAGCCGCCGTCGGAGTCGGCCAGACGGAACTGCTGGTTGGTTCCGTTGGTGTCCGTCCACTGTTGGACTCTCGCACCGTCGGCGGTCGACCGGCTGTTGACGTCGAGGACCTTGCCGGAGTTCTTCGACTTCAGCCGGTAGTAACCGCCACCGGAGTCCACGAACTGCCACTGCTGGTTGGCGCCGTCGTGGCGCGCCCACTGGTGGACCACCGCTCCGTCGGCGGTGGAAACACCGGACACGTCCATCGCCTTGCCGCTGTTGCGGTTGACCAGGACGTACCACGCGGTCGGGTCAACGGTCGCCGCCGAAGCCGCGCTGGTGTTGAGCGCGGCCACCATGCCGGCCAGGAGGACGGACGCGAGCAGCATGATCAGTGCACGTGACCCGCCTCTACGCCGGACGCGACCCGCACGGCGTGGTGCCGCCCGGAGCGACCCGGTCGGTGGGGCTTGGCCTGTCGAATTCATGGTTCTCCTTTGGAGCCAGGGCCGATCTGAGGACATCGCTGCTCCTCGTCATGGCGTGGTGAGGTCGAAGCGGCGTACGGTCACCGCGCCGCCGAGAGACTGCGTGGCGTAGTTGAAGATCCCGAAGCGGTAGCCCATGAAGAACTGCCAGGTGTTGTTCAGCGTCAGCGCGTTGCCGAGCGAGGTGAAGTTGGTGCCGTCGGTGCTGTAGGAGAACCGGGCCTGTCTGCCGGAGCCGGGTCGGATGTCGGCGCTCGCTCGAAGCCAGATGCGGCTGCCGGTGATCGCGGCGCTCGCCACCTCGGTGCCGGTGCTCGTGGTGTTCCAACTGCCGTCCATGGCGAGGCCGTTGGTCATGGCGACGCGGGTGACGCCGTTGTCGCGTTTGAGGCCGATCCACGCCGAGGACTGGCGCAGCATGGCCAGGCCCGTCCGGTCGCCGTCGCGCATCGCGCCGTGGTCGAGTTCGATGGTCGCGGTGGAGGTGGGGCCCTGGATGCGGTGGGTGAGGGTGTTGCGCGCCGCGTACAGGTCGTTGGTGACGGTCGCTGTCTGCAGGGTCAGGCCGTTGTTGACCGCGTACCGGCTGGTGTCGGGGTCGTGGTTCCACTCGTACTGCGGGCCGAGGGTGGTGCCGGCGAAGGTGTCGGTGCCGATGAGCGGTTTCACCGGGCGGAGCGGGAGCGGCGCCGGGTAGTTCACGCCCCACCGGCCGTTGACGGTCTGCAGGACCGGCCAGCCGTCGGAGGTCCAGGTGATCGGCGCGAGGGCGGGTACCCGGCCGCCGGGATAGGCGTCGACGAAGGCCATGTAGTACCAGGAACCGTTGGGGAGCTGGACGAGCCCGCCCTGGTGCGGCACACCGCCACCGCTGATCGGGCCGGGCAGGTCGAGCAGGACCTGGCGCACGGTGTACGGGCCGAACGGTCCGTTGTCGGACTTGAGGACGTACTGTCCGTTGGCCGGGCGGGTCAGCCAGATGTAGTAGCTGTTACCGCGTTTGTAGAACCGGGCACCTTCCAGCGTCCCGATGTTCGACGGGGTCTGGAAGACCTGCTGGGCGCGGACCTGGCTGCGGCCGTCGGCCGACAGCTGCGCCACGCTGATCGTGGTGTTGCCGTAGGCGACGTACATGGTGTCGTCGGTGTCGATCAGCATGCCGGCGTCGTAGTAACAGTTGTCGATCTGGGCGTGCCGGTTCCACGGACCTTCCACAGTGGACGCGGTGTAGATGAAGGTGTCGTTGAACTCGATGCAGCCCGCCCAGTAGTAGGTCCGGTTGCTCGGCCGATAGGCCAGTGTGGACGCCCAGATGCCCTTGACGTAGGCACGTTGACCGTTCGTGAGGTCGTATTTCGTGCCGAAGTCCAGCGACGGCACCGAATGGCCCGCGAACTCCCAGTTCACCAGGTCGTAGGACCGCAGGATCGGCGCACCCGGCGAGTAGTGCATGGTCGACGCGGTCATGTAGTACACCTCGCCGACGCGGATCACCTCGACGTCCGCGAAGTCCTGCCACACCACGGGATTGGTGAACTGGTCGCCCGGCTGCTGTCCACCGTCGACGCGGACGAGCTGCCACTGCTGGTTCGCGCCACCCCAGTCGGAGTACTGCACGACGTTCGCACCGTCCGAAGTGGACGCGCTCTGCACCTCCACGGCCTTGCCGCTGTTGCGGTTGACCAGCCGGACGTAGCCGCTGTCGGAGTCGGCGAGCCGGAACTGCTGGTTGGTCCCGTTCCCGTCGGCCCACTGCACGATGGCGCCGCCGTCCGCGGTGGAGAAGTTGTGGACGTCGAGGACCTTGCCGGAGTGGCGGGACTTCAGCCGGTAGTAGCCGTCACCGGAGTCGACGAACTGCCACTGCTGGTTCTCGCCGTCGGTGCGGGACCACTGCGTGATCCGCGCGCCGTCGTTCGTGGCGCGACCGTAGACGTCCAGCGCCTTGCCACTGTTGCGGTTCACCAGCACGTACCACGCGCTCGTGTCCACGGTGGCCGCCGTGCTCGGAGCCGGGTTGACGACCATCGCGACAGTGCTCACCAGGAGTGCCACCAACAGCGTCACCACGCCGGTCAGCCGACCGGACCTGCGAGTCGTGAAGACCATGTCCAGCGCGCTCCTCGGTTCGGAGTGACCAGGTGGTGTTAGCGCAAACACGTGTCGCGGGCGCCAACGGATGGCGCTGTCAGGCAAACGAATCCAAGCTCAGAGCGTTAACGCGCAGTTCACATGAAAGCACCGCGCGTACGCTCCGGTCAACGGTGCAGAGCAAGAATGTTAACGCTAACTTCGCGCCCACCCCCTCGACCGGGCACCGACTGCTCGCCGTACCGCACCACGGCGCGGACCCCTCACCCGCCACGACCGACGATCCCGCGGCACCATCTCGTACGAAACCGATGCCGGTCCGCGGCTCCTGAAAATTTCGGAATTGCACCCTACCGTTGAACGGAATACGAAACTTTCGGTGTTCCCGGCGCCCGAAGAACTCATTCTCAATCGACTCACTCTTGATCCTGAGCGCGCTCCCAAAGAATCCCGCCAACAGGGACACGGAGTCCCTTCGGCCAGCATATGCCCAGGTGAGGGGGTTGATCGTCTCATGTTCGCCGATCGCAGATCGGTTAGCGCTCACAATGTATTGTTGCGACGCATTGACTTCCGGTTGAATGGCTCGCTACCTTCCATGCTGAGGGCAGCGCTTGTCGAGCGCGCGACGACGCGATACCTGCGGTGTTGTCGCCCCTGCGGACAATGATGTCGAAGGGAATGCGCGATGTTCCGAAACAATACGAGAACCCCGATCACGGCGGTGGTGTGCCTGGCGGTCGGGTTGATGGTCGCGGGGCTGGTGTCGGTGGTCACCGGCACCGCGCAGGCGGCGGAGTCGACGCTGGGAGCCGCGGCCGCGCAGTCCGGCCGCTACTTCGGGACGGCGGTCGCGGCGAGCAAGCTTGGCGACAGCACGTACTCCTCGATCCTGCGGCGCGAGTTCAACAGCATCACGGCCGAGAACGAGATGAAGTGGGACGCGACCGAACCCAACCGCAACTCGTTCAACTACGGCAACGGGGACCGCATCGCCAGCCAGGCGCGCAGCCAGGGCGCGGCCCTGCGCGGGCACGCCCTGCTCTGGCATCAGCAGCAACCCGGCTGGGCACAGGGGCTGTCCGGCAGCGACCTGCGTTCCGCGGCGATCAACCACGTCACCCAGGTCGCCACCCACTACCGCGGCCAGATCCACTCCTGGGACGTCGTCAACGAAGCCTTCGCCGACGGCAACAGCGGCGGCCGCCGCGACTCCAACCTCCAACGCACCGGCAACGACTGGATCGAAGCCGCCTTCCGCGCCGCCCGCAACGCCGACCCCGGCGCCAAACTCTGCTACAACGACTACAACACCGACGGCATCAACGCCAAGAGCACCGGCATCTACAACATGGTCGCCGACTTCAGGAACCGCGGCGTACCCATCGACTGCGTCGGGTTCCAGTCACACCTGAGCAACTCCGTGCCGGGCGACTACCAGGCCAACCTGCAGCGGTTCGCCGCCCTCGGCGTCGACGTGCAGATCACCGAGCTGGACATCTCCGGGTCGAACCAGGCCGCCGTGTACGCGAGCGTCACCCGCTCCTGCCTGGCCGTGCCCCGCTGCACCGGCATCACGGTGTGGGGCATCCGGGACAGCGACTCGTGGCGGCAGGGCGAGAACCCGCTGCTGTTCGACAACAACGGCAACAAGAAGTCCGCCTACAACTCCGTCCTGGACGCCCTCAACAGTGCCGACCCCGACCCCGATCCCGACCCTGATCCGCCCGCCGGTTCCGGTGAGCTGCGCTCGGTCGGGGCGAACCGGTGCGTCGACGTGCCGAACGCGTCCACCACCAACGGCACGCAGGTGCAGCTGTACGACTGCCACGGCCAGTCGAACCAGGTGTGGACGTACACGTCGAGCAAGCAGCTGACCGTCTACGGCAGCAAGTGCCTCGGCGCGAGCGGCCGCGGCACCAGCAACGGCACCGCGGTCGTCATCTGGGACTGCGACAGCGACTCGAACCAGCAGTGGAACCTCAACTCGAACGGCACGATCACCAACGCCCAGTCGGGCCTGTGCGTCGACGCCGTCGGTGCCGGTACCGCCAACGGCACACGGATCCAGCTGTACTCGTGCACGGCCGCCGCGAACCAGCGGTGGACGGGCCCCGAACAGGACTGATCACGACCAAGCGCGGGTCCCGACGACTTCCGGGACCCGCGCTGTGATCCCGGGGTTGCGAGCCGTGCGAGACGTCAGCCGTTCGTCGCGAGCCCGGCGATGAGGCCCTCGATCCGGTACGCCTGGTCACTGTCCGGGCCGTACCGTTTCGTCCACTCCCGACGCACGATCTCGAACTGCTCGGCCGCGAGGTCGACCCGGCCGGCGCCACGGGCGACGATCCCGAGGCGGAAGCGGATCGACAATGTGTGCGGGTGATGCTCACCGAGCACCCGGATGCTGTCGGGCAGCAGTTCGGTGAACAGCTCGATGGAGCGGTCCACGCTGTCGGTCCACACCGCGATGTAGAAGCGGGTGCTGAGCGTGTTCGCGTGGTCGGGGCCCTGCACCCGCAGCCGGTCGGCGAGCAGGACCGTGGACAGCTCCAACGCCCGCGTCCGGTCACCACCTCGGCCCATCCAGGTGGCGTGCGGCTGCCGTGCCCGCAATGTCTCGTGGTGGTCGGGTCCGAGCACCCGTGTGCTGTCGTCGACCAGTTCGGCGAGCCGGCCCACGGCCCCGTCGTGTGACTTGCACTCGCCGAGCTGGACGGCCGCCTGCAGCCGGGTCTCCAGCGTGTCCGGGTGGTCCGGGCCGAGCCGGGCGTGGCAGTCGGTGAGCAGTTCGGCGAACATCCGGTCGGCCTCGCGTGTTCTGCCGCGCTTGTGGGTCAGGCGGGCCAGCATGCCGCGCAGCCGCAGGGTCTCCGGATCGTCCGGGCTCATGCCCCGCAGCGCCTCGGTCACGAGATCCATCGCCCGCCCCAGCCTGCCGTGGCCGATCACCTCGGCGAGGGCGGCCGTCGCCCCCGGCACGTCCGCGGCGGCGGCCCTCTCGAACGCCGCCTCCGCCACCTCGAACCGGGCGACACGGCGGGCCCGTCATGCCGACCCCTAGCGCCTGCTCGGGCGTGCACCAGGCAACGACGCCGAGCCACACGGGCACCGGCACCGGCTCGGTCGCGAGGTCGATCAGGTAGTCGAACGCGAGGACACGGTCATCGCCGGCCGGGCATCAGCAGGCTGCTGGCACCGCGAGCCGGCTTCCTCGCCCAGCTCCAGGCGTCCTCCAGACTTTCCGGCCGCAGGGTGTCGCCACCTCGGGCGTCCAGGTAGTGCTCGGCGAGGTCGGCCAGCAGTTCGACCGGCACCGGGTCGCTGAGCCCGGCACGGCGGCAGTCGACCGCCGCCGCGACAAGTGCGGCGCCCCGCGGATGACCACCCGGCCGCCAACCGTTCTGCCAGTCCCGTGCCAACTCCGGGCCATCGGCCAGCAACTCGGCGAGCCCGAACGTGTCGGTCATGCGCAACGCGAGCGCACCCGCTGGTCCGTCGACCTGCTGGCCCGGTCCAGCTCCGGCGCGCTCCACCGGCGCGACAGCGGGATCTCGACGGCCCGCCGCAACACCTCACGAGCCGCCCGCCACCCGTCCCGATCGTCGCTGTCATGCCTCGTGGCGGGCGCCGAACCGGTCCAGCTCCGCCACGCGGATCGTGCCGATGACCACGGCGCCCGCGGCGAGCAACCGGTCCAACATCGGCACGGTCAACCCGTGCACACCGAAGAACCGCTCCACATCGTCCAGCCACACGATACACCGCCGCTGGTCGACGACCGTCTCCACCACCGTCCCCACGGCCTCCCGCGACGCGGGCGCGACCAGGCGATGATCAGGCAGCACCCGCCGCATCGCCTCATAGGCGACGCGGGTCTTCCCCGCCGTCGACTCGCCGGACAGCAACACGAACCCACCGGCCCGCACGGCCTCGTCCACCCGGTCGTCCACATCCCGGGTCACGTACGTCGGCACCTGCCCGCCGCCGTCCCGGGCCGCGGGTGCGCGCCGAGCAGCACCGGGTCCCCAGCTCACGGACACGGCGGGGCCGACCGCCGAGCACCTGGTCCGGCAACGCCGTTCTGGACCTCGGCCCCACGATCGATCATCGCCCGCCCCCGGGCGCCGAACACACCGAGCACCGCGAGCACCACACCCGTGACCGCGCCAGCGATCCGGTCGCCCAGCAGATAGCCCGCCAGCACCCCGACCCGGCCCCGCCCACGACGGCGACACCGACGAGCAGCAACCACCCCTTCACCCGGCGAGACACCATGCCTCCGGACGCTATCGGGACAGCCCCGGAACGCGGCGCGGTATGCGTCCGTGGGCCTATGAGGTACCAGCGGGGTTCCGTTGGGCGTTGGCGATCTTTTCCCGCAGCTCCTCGACCTTCGGTGCTCGAATGTCGCGGTAGGTGGTGAGGGCCCGCTGCCAGAGGTCGACGGCCTTGTCGTGTTCGCCCTGTCGCTGGTGGAGGTCGCCGAGGCCGGCCTGCGCCCGGGCTTGTTCGTACCGCGCGCCCAGGTCGGTGGCGGCGGCCAGCGCGTCCAGGTAGTGGCTGGCGGGTGACGTCCGTCGGTGCTCCCGCGGCGGCGGACGTCTCGGCCAGCCCGTTGAGTGCCATGGCGACCAGTTGCGTTTCGGCGAGGTTCCTCGCGAGCGTCAGTGCCTGCTGATGATGCTGTTGCGCCTTCTCGTGGTCGCCCAGGCGGAGGTGGATCGTGCCGAGGCGGTACAGGGTGGCCACCTCGTGCATGGCGAAACGTGAGCTTCGGGTGATGGTCAGCGCCCGGTGGGCGAAGTCGAGCGCGTCGGAGTACCGGCCGATGTCGCGGTAGGCCCCGGCGAGGGCGTAGGAGGTCAGGAACTGCCCGGGCGGGTAGTCGTGTTCGTCGGTGATGGTGAACGCCTGGCGCAGGTAGTGGAGCGCGCTTTCGGCTGGGCCTGTCGCAGGTGCAGCTGCCCCAGGTTGGTCAGTGGCCATTGGGCCATCAGCCGGTGCCCGAGTTCCTCGAACAGGTCGGCCGACCGGCGCAGATGCCCATCCCGTCCGGCACCCGGCCGACGAAGCCGCACAGGACACCGAGATGGTTCAGTGTGGTCGCCTGGTAAGACCCGTGCGCCCGCTTTTTCGTGCAGGGCAAGCGATTCCTCGAAATGTCGTGCTGCCTCGCTCGAACTGGTGCGCGAACATGTGTATCAGGCCGAAAGACCGAAGTGCGATCCCTTCGGTGACGAGATCTCCCTGCTCGCGGGCGATGTCGAGGGCCGTGGTCTGCAGTCGCCGGACTTCGTCGAGTGCACATCTCGATGTCGAGGTATCCGGAGAGCACCCTGGACAGCTTGGTGGTGTATTCGGGCAGGTCCCGTGCCGCCGACTCGGCGGCGCGGACCAGGTTGGCGCGTTCGGTGTCGAGCCACCGTATCGCGGCGTCGTAAGTGGACAGTTCCGGTGCCGCGGCGACCGGAACCGGCCTTCAGATGGCTCCACCTCGCTCGGGACGACGAACCGCACGGCCTGCGCCGCGGTGTGCACGTAGTGGTCGAGCAGTCGGGTGAGTGCGGCGGTGCGCGTCGCCGGGGTGTCGGTGGCTCCGGTGAGCTCGGCGGCGTAGGTCGCGAGGAGGTCGTGCAGAACGTAGCGCCGGTCGGTGGTCTCGTCGACGAGATGCGCCCGTGTCAACGTGTCGAGCAGGCGTCGGGTGGTCCGCGGGTCGCCACCACCGGCGAGCGCGGTGAGGGCGTGGGCGTCGATGTCGTGTCCGGGATGGACGCCGAACAGCCGGAACAGGCGCGCGGCGTCGGGGTCGAGGTTGCGGTAGGAGGAGAAGAACACGGCACGCACGGACGCGTCCGGGTCGTCGCCGCTGTCGAGCAGGTCGAGCCGGGCTTGTTCGTCGGCGAGTTCGGCGACGAAGGCGGGCAGGTTATGGGGGTGCTCGCGGATCCGTTCGGCGGCGATGCGCAGGGCCAGCGGCAGCCGGGCACAGCGTTCGATCAGCTGGGCGGTGGCTTCGGTGTCGCGCAGGCTCGCCGAGCAGTTCGGAGAGCAGCTGGTGGGCCTCGCCGAGGGGCATGCGGCCGAGCCGCACGCGGTGGGCGCCCTCGCGGGCGACGAGCCCGCCGAGGGAGTCCCGGCTGGTGACCACCACGAGGCAGCCGGACGAGCCGGGCAGCAACGGGCGCACCTGCACCGGCGGAGCGGGCGTTGTCCAGCAGGATCAGCAGTCTCTTCCGGTCGACCACGCTGCGGAACCGTGCCGCGCGTTCGGTCGGATCCTGGGGGATGGCGGCGCCGTCCACGCCGAGGGCACGCAGAAGGGCGGCGAGCGCGTCCTCAGGCGACATCGGGTTGTCGGGGCCGTAGCCCACGCAGGTCGACATACAGCTGGCCATCGGGGAAGCGGTCCTTGACGCGGTGCGCCCACCGCACGGTCACGGCGGTCTTCCCCACGCCGGCCGGTACCCACGACCGCCGCGATCGGCGCCTTGCCGTCGCTTTCGGACAGCAGAGTCGTCGAGTTGGGACAGTTCGCCTTCGCGCCCGACGAATCCGGCGATGTCGCGTGGAAGCTGGGCCGGGACGAAGCTGGGGGCCGCTGGTGCGGCCCTCGATCGGTTCGCCCTGGAGGATCCTGGTTCTCGAGCGCCCGCAGCTCCGGTCCCGGGTCGAGGCCGAGCTCGTCGGCCAGGATGTCCCGTGCGCGGCGGTAGGCCGCCATGGCGTCCGCCTGCCTGCCGCCCTGGTACAGCGCGGTCATCAACAGGCCGTGCAGCCGTTCCCGCAGCGGGTGGCGGTGCACGAGCTCGGTCAGTTCACCGGTGACCTCGCCGTACCTGCCGAGACGAAGCTCCGCGGTGTAGAGATCCTCCACCGCCACCAGCCTGCGCTCGGACAACCGGTGGATCTCGCCGATCAGGTCGGGGACATCCACGCCCTGGTACGGCGTGCCACGCCACAGGTCCAACGCCTGACGGACCAGCTCCACGCACCGCCGCGGATCGGTCGCGTCGACCCCGCTCGCGTCGTCGAGGAGTGCGTCGAACCGGTGGGCGTCGAGTTCGTCGGGCCCGGCGTGCAGGCGGTAGCCGTCCGGGCCGAAGGAGAGCCGTTCGGGATCGTCGAGCACCGCACGCAACCTGTGCACGTGGACCCGGAGCCGCTGCACTCCCCCGTCACCGGCGTGTCCACCCCAGAGCGCGTCGAGGAGGACGTCCACGGGCACCGGTTCGTTCGCGCGCGCCAGCAGCACCGCCAGCAGACTCCTGCGCAACGTCCCGGAGACCGTGACCGCGTCACCGCCACGACGCATCCGCAGCGGGCCCAGCACCTCGAACAGCACCCCGTCCCCCTCCCCAGAGATCCGCTGATCCAGCCTAGTGAAATCGCGACGTAACCGCTGAGAAAGCCCGACGACGCAGGGTGGTGGTCGACCTACCGACGCCAGGGGGGCATCACATGACCGCGACACCACACGGCAGTACCTGCTGAACACCGGCTCCGAACTGGGCCATGTGCACATGGACTATCTGGAGCGGATGCTGGATTCCGCCACCACCGCCTGCCTCGACGAGGTCGGGGTCGAACCCGGTTGGCGCTGCCTCGATCTGGGTGCCGGCGGGGGCTCGATCACCCGGTGGCTCGCCGAACGAACCGGCCCCACCGGCCGGGTCGTCTCCGTCGACCTGGACACCGACTATCTCGCTGACCGACCGGGCGTCGACGTACACCGGCACGACATCAACGACGGTCTGCCGGTCGACGGGCCGTTCCACCTCATCCACGCCCGGCTGCTGCTCATGCACCTGCCACACCGCGTGGACATCCTTCATACCCTGGTCGACGCGCTCGCTCCCGGCGGCTGGCTGGTGGTCGGCGAGGTGAGCGGCCGTGCCCGGTGGGTGCTGTCCACGCCCAGCGACGCCGACGAGCGGCTGTTCGACCGGGTACAGGACATCGCGCACAACACCGTGGCTCGCGGCGGGGGCATCTCTCCCGAGTGGGCACACGAGGTCGACCGGCACATGGTCGACGCCGGGCTGACCAACCTCCACGGCCTGGAGCACTCCCGGACCGCCACGGGCGGCACCACCGACTGCCTGCTCCACCGCAACCTCGTCATGCAGACCGAATCCACACTGCTACGCGCCGGACTCACCGACGATGAGCTGGCACGGTACCGCGACCTGATGCTCGACCCACGGTTCCGCGCCTGGGGCTACCAGTTCGTCTGCACCTGGGGTCAGAAACCCGTCTGAGTTGTCATTCGTCAAGGGGGAAACACATGTCGCGACGCGTATCGCGAGCGCTGGCCACCGTGATCACGACAGTGGTGCTGATCGCGCTGACAGGTTCGCCCGCACCGAGCGCGACGCCGGGCGACGCCGACTGCGTTGTGGACGGCTCCGTGCGCAACGGTGCGATCTTCAACCAACCGCACTCGGAGAGCAACGGCGGTGACGACAAGATCCACCGCCACATCGTCTGCCTGATCGACGGGGCGGCCGGCGGCTCGGAGATCCGCGTGGCGTCCTACCACTTCGCGCACAAGGACATCAAGGACGCACTGCTCGGCGCGCACGAGCGGGGTGTCGACATCAAGGTCGTGCTCGACCGAGGTGTGAACACCGATGCCGACGACTTTCCGATCTACGAGGAACTGCGGGACGAGATCGGTTCGGACGGCGAGAACTCGTGGGTCCGCACGTGCGCCGGCACCGGGGACGACCGGGCGTGCATCGGCAACGTGAAGATGCACAACAAGCTGGTGTTGTTCTCCGAGACCCATGGCGCGGCGAAGGTCGCGTTCCTCACCTCGTCGAACCTCGAGGACAATGACGCGGCAGGCAACTCCGGTACCGACATGTGGAACAGCGGATACACCGCGACCGCACCGGATCTCTACGACCATCTGCACCGGTACTTCGACGATCTGTCCGGTGTCACGGACAGCGGGTGGGACGACCCGGCGGACCCGAACTACTACCGGACCGCGAACCTGCCGCGGAACTACGGGATCTACACGGTCTTCCACTCCCCTCGCGAGGAAGGGAGCACCGCGCTCGACGTCCTGTCGAAGGTGCGGTGCCACGGAAACACCTCGGGCGGCACCGATCCCGGTCACCGCACCATCATTCGCGTCGCCATGTGGAACATCAGCGGCAACGAGGACAGTGACCCCGGAACCAAGATCGCCAGGAAACTCCGGGAACTCGACGACCAGGGCTGCTATGTCGACATCGTCGCCGACCGGATCTCCGACGCCCAGAACGGACCGCTCCGCGCACTGCTGTCGAAGCCCGAGACGAACTACCACGGCCCGGAGGTCCGCGAGTTCACCAGCGACCAGCCGCACGGCGTGCATGAGAAGAACCTGTTGATCGACGGCCACTATGACGGCAGGCCGAACCAGAAGGTCGTGTTCACCGGAAGTTACAACTTCACCTACCGGTCGGTCCGCGTCAACGACGAAACCTGGCTGCAGATCAACGATCCGAACGCACACGCCAGCTTTCTGCGCAACTTCCTCGACGTCCGGAACGCGGCCCACACCTGCTGGCAGACCAGCAGGGCCGAGAGCTGCGACGGTGGCCGCGTGATCCAGCCCGACCCGCCGGCGCCGTTGAACTGTCACGAGACGGCGGACAGGTACCTGGGCGCGGGCAACCTCTACCTCTACAGCACCAACTACTGCGACGGCCCCCACGACGCCAAGGACGACAGCGGCGCCGACAGCGACTACGGCGACAACGAAGGCCAGATCAAGAACTACGACAACAAGGCGAACTCCATCGTCAACACCACCGGCAAGCACGTCAAGTTCTACAACTACCCGAACTACAACTCCGGCCACCCCGAGGGCGACAGTTTCTGCGTGCGCCCCGGGCACTGGGTGAACCGGCTCGAGCTGTACGGCGACAACCAGGAGACCTGGCAGAACAGCATCAGCTCACACCGCCTCGTCGACGATCCGAACGACTGCGACCGCTGGTTCGGCGGCTACCACGAACCCCACCGGCCCCGAACCACCTGATCTACCGATGGGCGCGTCAGGTGTTGCCGTCCGACGGGAACTCGGTCTTGTAGCCCAATGTCGTGAACATGCCGGTCAGCATCTGGCGGGTGTTGCGCTCGGCGCGGGCGGTCAGCCCGGCGTCCTCGGCCGCCTCGCCGATCCGCTTCTCCGCGAGCACGTAGAACTCCCGCTGGTCCGCGGTCTCGAACAGCGACTTGATCCGGTCGAACACGCCGCGTTCCTGCGAGTACAGATAGGTGTGCTCCTGGTCGATGTTCGGCTTGGCGAGGTCGGGGTCGGGGAGCCGGACCTGCACCGTCCTGCGCTCCTCGTCGACCGTGAGTGCCTTGTCCGACAACGTGGCGAGGTCGATGTAGGCACTCACCGAGCCTCGCGCCACGAACAGGGTCCGGTTCCCGGCGATCGCGTCCGGCACCCAGGCGACGTCGTGTTCCAGGTCCACGATCACCTGGAAATCGCCCTCCGCGGCGTGGTACTGGCTCAGGTCACGGACGGACTGGAGCATCGCGGGACCGGTGCGGTCCTGGGTCTCGGTGGCGAACGGGTTCAGTGCGGGCACCTGCGCTACCAGCCACATCAGCGCCGCCACCACGGCTACCACGGAGACGACGACCTGACCGATCCTCCACAGTGGACTCTTCGGCACGATGACCTCCTCACGGCACATCCCTGTTGGGCTACCCCCGGAGCCGCTCGTCGAACCAGGATTGCGCCGGATGCCGTAGCGTTCGCGGAGTCAACGCAGGTCTCGGGCCTGTTGGGCGTCGTGGTCCCGGAGCCAGCCGACCACGTCGTCGGCGCCGGCGCGCTCGGCGGCGTCGAGCGGGGTGGCCCGTTCCCAGGGGGCGATCCAGTTCAGGTCGGCGCCCTGGTCGGCCAGGTATCGGGCGGTGGGCAGACGTCCGCCGTGGCAGGCGCCCCAGAACGCGGCGTCGATCTCGTCGCGCCCGGGCGGGTTCGGTGCGGTGACGAAGCCGATGACCTCGTCCCGCGGGCCGAGCATGGCCGCGGTGAACAGGGTGGTCGTGGCACCGCGCTCGACCAGCCGGAACGCCGCTTTCCACTGGGCGAAGGCGGTGGCGTCGGACAGCGGGGTGCCGTTGCCGATCACCGCGCCGGGCGCGTCGATGTCCGCGCCCGCGTCGAGCAGCGCGTCGAGGACGGCGACGTCGTCGCAGCTCGCCGCCCAGTGCAACGGCGTCTCACGGTGCGCGCCCTCGAACCGGGCATTCACGTCGGCGCCCGCCTCGACCAGCGTCGCGACCGTGGCGGCACCGTTCGGGAAATGGCCGGGCCAGTCCGTGACCAGGTGCAGGAGCGTCCGCGCGTTCCCGGAGCGGTCGCGCAGGCGCGCGGTCGCGAGGCCGGGATGCTCGGCCAGCAGCGCGCTGAGCGCCCCGATCTCCCCGGCGTGGATCGCGGCGACCACCGCACGCGCCACCGGGTCGTCCTCGCTGATCGCCACCATCGGATCTCGCCCGCCTCACCAATCTGGCGTCCACCGCGAACCCTACGGCGACGCACCCACGGCAGGGAGGACGCCGCGCGGTAAGCGAGGTCGGGTGCCGAGGGAGATCCCGGCACCCGCCCACGGTCCTACGGGCAGACCAGCTCGGGTGCCTGTGGCACCGAACCGGTCGCCGACAGCCCGGCCAGGCCCGGCCCGCCGAGACCGTGCACGGCCTGCGCGGTGGCGCGGACCGCCGTGTTCTGGTCGAAACCTGTTGCGTCGTAGGCGATGGCGCCCCGGTCCTCGACCGCGGCGTCACAGCCGAGCTGAAGGCCGAGGATGAACGTCTTCGCCTTGTTCGCCGCCTGCGGGCGCCCACCCGCGCGGAACGCCTGGCCGGCGAGCCCGGTGGTGTTCGTGTTGGGTGCGACGGTCGCCGCACCGTCCCCGAAGGACAGTCCCCCGTTCGTCTGCTGCCTGCTCACCAACCAGGACAGGCCCTGCCGCGCCTTGGCCAGCCGGCCGGTGGCGAGCAGTGCCTGCACGACCATGGCCGTGGCGTCGGTGTCACTGGCACACGGTGTCGCGCCGAAGGTCAGCGGGAACCCGCCGTCCGGGCACTGGGTGCCGGCCGCGAAGTTCACGGCCGAGGCAGGGACACCACCCGCGGTGCGCCGCAACGTGATGATGGCCAACGACTGGGTGAACGCGTTGCTGAAGTCGCCGAACTCCGAACGGTCGGAGAACCGGCCGGACGGGGTGAGCAGGCCACGCAACCGGGCCGGAAGGTCGACGCCGCCGAAGTTCGCCGGGTCGACGCCACGGACCTGTGCGGCGAGCGAGGCCTTGGCGGTGGCACCCGCGTAGGCCTCGGTGGTGCCGTCGCCGACGTAGCCCGACAGGTTCGCGGGCTCGGCCAGCCAGGCGATGGCGGCCGCACCGTTCGTGTTCGCGGCCTTGGTGGACGCGAACGCGAGGATGCCGTCGATGGTGAGCCCGGCGTCGGGATAGAACACACCACCGAAGTCGACCTCGAAGTGGTCGCCGTCGACCATCTGCCGGGCCAGCCAGCCGGCCGCGGCGTCGGCCTTCTGGGCCGCGCGGGGTGCGGCGGCCGCACCCGTGGGCGCGACGAGCCCGACAATCGACACACAGGCGACGGCAGCCGCGATAATGCGGAATCTCATCAGATGCCTTTCCGGAACACACAACGGGAACAGGAGAATGCGCACCCGGCGCCGGGTATCAGGGCTCATCGCCGACCTGTGATCTGGTCGGCGATACACCTTTGCTGAACGTGGGTGCGGTGCCGTAGGAGGCCTTGCGGGCCGCGCGGCGAAGGGTGGCCAGGACCGCGGGGCCGATGACGAGGATCGCCACCGTGTTGGTGATCGCGCGGCCGGTGTCCCAGCCGGCCGTGGAGGTGAGCAGGGTGAAGACGGCGAAGCGATGGAGGTTCTCCAAGACGGGATCACCGGGGACGTAGGAGATGTGACCGTCGTAATAGGACACTTCGGCGCCTGTGATGAACGGCCAGAACCACAGGTTCATGATGAACCCGAACAGGTACGCGACGACGATGCCGTAGCCGACGAGCATGGCGATCTCGGCCTTGCCGGTCACCTTGCGGGGCAACAGTCCCGCGCCCATGCCGATCCACGCCGAGGCCAGCATCTGGAACGGCAGCCACGGCCCGACGCCGGCGGTCAGCAGCGCCGAGGCGAACAGCGACGTGCACCCGAGCACGAACCCGAACCCGGCGCCGAACACCCGCCCGGACAGCACGAGCATGAAGAACACCGTCTCGATGCCCGCGGTGCCCGCGCCGAGTGGCCGCAGCGCCGCGTTCACCGCGGACAGCACCCCCAGCATGGCCAGGGCCTTCGAGTCCATGCCGCCTTCGGACAGTTCGGCGAGCACGATCACGATCAGGACGGGCAGGATGCCGACGAAGATGAACGGTGCGTCCGGGCCGTGCTGCATGGACTGCGGTTCCACGCGTACGAGCAGCGGCCAGACGAACATCATGAGGCCGGCCAGCGACGCGAGGGTGAGCACGATCGCCGATCGCGGGCCGAGCCGAACCGCCTGGTCCGCGCGGCCCCACTGACGCTTCCTCGTCCCTTTTTCCTGCTTGCTGGTGAGGAACTCGTCGGAGAGCGCGGTCATCGGACGGCCTCCCGCAGTGCGGCGCGGACGTCGTCGACCGTGAGCCACGACTCCCCGAGGATCTTCGCGACCTGGGGTGCGAACGCCGGCGAACCGCCGAGCACCTCGGTGGCGGGCCCGTCGGCGACGATCTCCCCCTCCGCCATGACCACCGCCCGGTCCGCGACCGTCGCCACGAACTCCACGTCGTGGGTGGCGACGACCATCGCCCGGCCCTCGGCAGCGAGGTCGGCGATCATCCGGGCGAGCGCGGCCTTGGCGGAGTAGTCGAGACCGCGGGTGGGTTCGTCGAGCAGCATCACCGACGGCGCGGCGGTCAGCTGCACGGCCAGCACCAGCGAGAGCCGTTGACCCTCCGACAGGTCCCGGGGGTGCTTGTCGGGTCCGATCCCGGGTGCGAGCCGGTCGAGCAGACCGCGGCAGGTGCCGGGCGCCGCGTCGGACTCGGTGTCCGCCGCGTGGCACTCGTCGGCCACGGTCTCCAGGTAGAGCAGGTCGCTCGCCGTCTGCGGCACGAGCCCGACGAGCGCGCGGGCCTTGGCACTGGTCAGTTCTCTCGGGTCGGCGCCCTCGACCCGCACGGTGCCGCCCTGCCGGGGGCCCGATCCCTGGAGTGCCCAGAGCAGGGAGGACTTGCCGGAACCGTTGCGCCCCATCATGGCGAGCACCTTCCCGCCGTGCAGGTCCAGGTCCACGCCGCGCACCGCGACCGTCGGGCCGTAGCGGACCACGACGCCCGCTCCACACAGGACCGGCTCCGCGTCCGTCGCGGCCGACGGCCGTGGAGGCGGATCCCCGAGTGACGCGTGGAACTCCTTGGCGCGACGGCGCGCGTCGCGTACCGACATCGGCAGCGGGTCCCAGTCGGCCAGCCGACCCAGCTGCACGATCGGAGGGGCGATCGGCGTGTGCCGCAACACTTCCGGTGGTGTTCCGTCCACAACGGACCCGTCACCCGGCACGTAGACCATCCGGTCGGCGAACGGGATCACGCGTTCCATCCGGTGCTCGGCCATGACCACGGTGGTGCCGAGGTCCTCGACCAGCCGGGCGAGGGTGGCGAGCACGTCCTCCGCGGCCGTCGGGTCGAGCGCGGACGTGGGTTCGTCCAGCACCAGCACCTTCGGGTGGGTGGTCAGCACCGACCCGATCGCCACGCGCTGCTGCTGACCGCCGGACAGCGTGCGCAGCGCGCGACGCCGCAGCTCGGCGATCCCCAGCAGGTCCAGGGTTTCCTCGACGCGACGGCGCATCACCTGGGCGGTGAGGCCCAGCTGTTCCATGCCGTAGGCCAATTCCTCCTCGACGGTGTCGGTGACGAACCCGGCCAGGGGGTCCTGTCCCACCATGCCGACCAGGTGCGCGAACTCCCGCGGTGGACGGGACCGGGTCGTGACGCCGTCGACCGACACCGTGCCTTCCAAGTGTCCGCCGGAGAAGTGCGGTACCAGACCGTTGAGGGTGCCCAGCAGCGTGGACTTGCCCGCTCCGGTGCGACCGGCGAGCAGCACCAACTCCCCCTCGCCGACCGACAGCGAGACGTCGGCCAGCACCGGCTCCTCCTGGCCGTGGTACCAGAAGCTGACGTGGTCCAACTCGATCATGCGGGCACCGGTTCCGGCGTCGGGGACAGATAAGCGGGCACGACGCCGAGCAGCACGCCCAGCAGCGGCGCCCAGGACAGCAGCGGCCAGGACAGTTCGATCAGCGACGGGTTGAGGTTCGTCGGGTTCACGCTGGAGGTCACGAACATCACCACGGCCACCGCGACACCGCTCCCGGCGACGACGATCTCCGGCGTCTGCCACCGGTCGGGCCGGTACCGGGTGCGGTGCACCCGCCTGCCGGCGAAGCGGAACCCGACCATCGCGATCACCAGACCCGTGATCAGGACCGGGGCGGCGAGGAACCGCGGCGTCGAACCGTCCAAAGTGGCGTAGACGCCCACGCACACGCCGATCAGGCCGACGATCATCAACAGGCCGGTGGCGAGCCGCGTCCGCGCCGCGACCGTCCCGGCCCGGCCGTAGCCGCGGGAGTCCATCGACGCGGCGAGTTGCAGTGACCGGTCGAGGGCGTCCTCGAGCACCGGGATGATGATGGCGTGCAACGCGTGGAACCGCTTCCCGCTGCCACCACGCAACTTCCGGGCGCGCCGGACCCGCAGGACGCTCTCGGCCAGCTGTGGAAACACCGACAGGGCAACGATCACGGCGGTGCCGACCTCGTACAGTGCCGGCGGCATGGCCTTCAGCAGCCGCTTCGGGTTGGCGAGCGCGTTCGCCGCGCCGAGGCACACGACCATGGTGGCCAGGCGCAGCCCGTCGTAGAACCCGCCGAGCAGCGACTCCGCGGACACGTCGCCGAACAGCCGGATCCCCGCGGCCCACTCGGGCAGCGGGATCTCCGGCAGCCGCAGGATGATCGTCGACCCCTCGGCGCCACCGAAGATGAAGCGGAAGACCACCCGCATCACCACGATGATCCCGCCGAGCCACAGGTACATCCGGAACGCCATCGCCCACGGCGCGTCCGCCCGCCGCGCGGACACGACGTAACAGGCGACCGCGAGGATCGTGAGCAGCAGCCACGGATTCGTGGTGCGACTCGCCGCGACCGCCAGCCCCAGGGCCCACACCCACCAGGCGCCGGGGTGCAGGTCCCGGGGCAGGAAGTACCTTGCCAGCACTAGGCGTCCCGCGCTCGCTTGCGGCGTCGGGCGGTCCACCAGGCGGCGAGTGCCAGCAGGGCGACCGCTCCCCCGGCCACCCAAGGTGCGACGTCGCTGGCCCCGGACTGCTCCTTGATCACCTCGTTGACGTCCTTGGCCTTCTCGCCGCCGGTGAACGCCACGTTGTCCGCCGGGTCGTCGGCCGTCGCCTTGCTCGCGCCGGCCTCGCGCGGCCTCGGCGGCGGCAACGCGCCACCGCCGGCACCGGGCTCGTTCGTGCCGGTTGCACCCGCGCCGGGGTCGTCCGTGCCGCCACCCGATCCGCCGCCCTGCGGGGCGCCCGCCCCGGGTTGCCTGGCGTTCGGGTCGTCCGAGGACGGCGGCGGTTCGTCGGGCGCGTCGCACGGCTCGTTGGCGGTTCCCGGCCGGAGCGCGGCGACCCGTGGCTTCGGGTTGGAGTCGGCGGTGGCGTTGAGCGAGAAGGACCAGCCCTCGAACCCGCCGGGGATGAAGTCGCGGTTCTTCACGCCCCACTGGCTGTACTCCCACTGACAGTTGTTGCCCGCGTGCCAGTAGGACCAGTACCCCGCGGCGGGTGGCGTGTCGACGCAGGTCTCCTGGTAGTCCTCGTTGCCCCTGAGCGGAAGTTCCTCGATCGCGGACGGCCGGTTCTCGACGCGGCAGATGAACGCCTCACCCCACCGCTGCACGCCGGCGATCTGGAAACCCGCGCCCTTCAACGCGTCCAGCCCGGTGCCGCGCGTGCCCTGCGGGTCGCACCGCACGATGGTGGTGCCGCCCAACTGCTGGAAGTCCACGACCACGGTCACCCCGGTCTTGTCCTCGCAGTACCCGGGATGGCCCTTCGAGTGGTCGATCGCCCGCGCGGCGGGCACGGGGACAACGGCGGTCGCCAGAGCGGCGACGGCCAGGACGACGAGTGTCCTCACTGGACGATCAGGGTCGCGGACGAGTACACCGTCCCACCGGTCCCGGTGCCCTGGATCGTGTAGGTGAAGGTGCCCCGCGCGGTCGGCGTGATGGTCTTCGTGCCGCCCGGCACGGCCAGCGCCCCCGACCACGCGCCGCCACCGGCCGCGGGCGCGATCGACGACGCGGTGTTGGTGGTCGTCCTGGCCGAGGTCCAGGTCAGCGAGGTCGTCTGCCCGAGAGTGATCTTGCGGTCCAGGTCGCCGATCGACAGGCCCACCGCCGGCGTGTTCGGGCCAACCGCCGGATTGCGTGGCGTGACACCGGGTACCGGGTTCGTGGTGGCCGTCCTGTTCAGCGAGAACGACCAGCCCTCGAAGCCCCCGGGGGCCACGGTGCGGTTCAGCGCGCCGAAGCTGCTGTAGGTCCAGGTGTTGCCCGACCCGTCGGCGTGCCAGTAGGACCAGTACGCCTCGGCGGGCGGGGTGACCACGCACGCCTCCTTGTAGGTCGGGTTGCTGGTGCGCGGGATCGACTCGGTCGCCGTCGGGCGGCCCTCCAGTCGGCACACGAAACCCAGCCCCCACTGCGCGACACCGGCCACCGCGATCCCGGCGTCCTGCAACGCCTTGATGCCCGTGCGGGCCGTGCCGGGGCTGGCGTTCGGGGAACAGCGGGTGATCGTCGGCGCGGCCGTGCCGCCGTTGCCGTCCAACTCCTGGAAGTCGATGACGATCGTGGTGCCGGTCAGCGCGTCGGCGCCGGTGCAGATCCCCGCGTAGCCGGCCGCGCTCGCGGTCGCCGGTGCGAGCACGACAGCTCCGGCGGCCAGAGCGACACTCGCTAACGCTGTCAGTGCCCGTCTCATGGTGAGTACCCCCTGTTATTCGTTGGTGCGATGGTGGAAACGGCGGACGCCGAACCCGAGTGCGGCGGCCAGCAGGAATCCGAGGGCGACGAGCGCGGCGATCAGCCACGGTGCGGGGCCGGCCGCGTCGATCTCGTCGCCGGCCGCCGTGTCCGCGCGTACTTCCTCGGCGAGCGGCAGCCGCAGGGTGGCCGCGACCGGTGCGTCCGCCGCGCTCGTCCAGGACCGCCCGGCGATTCCGGGGGCCGTGGCCGCGGCGGTGGCGGGGTCGTCCGGGGCGGGGAGCCACCTTTCGCCGAACGCGCGTGCCGTGGCACTCGCGTCCAGCCCGGCGGCCTGCCGTCCGGCGGCCGACGCCGCGCTGGCGGCCAGGTCGACCTCACCGTTCTCGTCCCGGACGAGGCCGTCCGTTGCGGTGGCCGTGGTCAACGCGGTCGCCGCGCGCACGAGCGCCTCGCCCCGCCGCGCCTGCCAGCCCTCCGGCACCACGTTGTTCGGCGGCGTGTGCTTGCGCATGGATGCCGAGCGCACGTCCCGGGTGTCCGCGCTCGGCGGCTGCACCACCTGCGGGCGGCCGTTGAGCGCCTCGACGGCGGCGGCGGTCGCGGCCACGTCGCCGGTGTCGCACTCCTTCGTGTCCAGGCTCGCGGGGAACGTCCCGTCGGCACACTGCCGGTCGAGGAGCGTGTCGATGACGTCCGCCGTGTCGGTGGCGCGCGGGCCCGCCGTCAGACCGAGAACCGCCCACGCGTGGCGCCGCACGGAGTCGTCGGCGTCGGTGAACTCGCCGGTGTCGGCGAACCGGCCGTCGTCGCCACGGAGGTCGGCGAGGTCCTTGCCGAGTTCGGTCAGGACGGACTCGAGGTCCTCCGGTGGACTGTCGGTGGCACGGAGGAACCCCGCGACGATCCGCAGCTTCGCCAACGGTTCGGCGTAGGCGGCCTCGTCCTGCTCGTAGGGGGCGCCGTGCGCGTAGGCCTCGATCGAGGCCGGGTCCAGCAGGAACCGCGACGCGCGGTCGGCGGACGCGGGCTGCTCGCCCAGCGTCCGCAGCGCCAGCACCAGGTCGGCGGTCGCGGCGTAGTCGACGTAGGTGACGCCGTCCTCGGTGACCTCGACGTGATCGCCGTCGACGAGCATCCCGGCCAGAGAGGTGCCCAGCTGACCGGCCGGCGTGGCGGTGCCCTGTTCCACCGGACTGTTCACCGGCGTCACGACCGTGCCGCGCTTGCCGTGTGGCTTGCCGGGCTTCCCGGCCTTGTCGCTGACCGGCGGGTTGGCCGCCGGTGGCGGTGGGGGTGGTGGCGGGTCCCCGCCGCCGGGTGGTGGCGTGGGCGGGTTCGGCGGGACGTGGGCCTGGGTGAGGTCGTAGAACCCGACCAGCGACAGACCCAGCGACGCCTGCGCGCTCGCCCTGACCCAGGTGTCGGTGCCGACGATGCCGCCGGTCTTCGCGGCCTGGTAGGACTCGGGGTTGTAGGCGATGGCGCCGACGTGGTCGGCGAGCGCGTTCCCGGCGTCGGCGGCCGTGGCCTGCGCGGTCCGCAGATACGCGACACCCTTGGCCACCGCGGCGTCGGCGCCGCCCGCGTCGGCGAGGGCCTGCACGATCAGGCCGGTGCTGTTCGTGTTGGGTGCCTCGGTGCCGACGCCGCCACCCCAGCCGCCGTTCCCGGTCTGGTTGGCCTTCAGCCACGCGACCGTGCGGGCGATCGGCACGTCCAGGTTCTCCGCGCCCGCGCGCTGGGCGGCGAGCATCGCCGAGAGCGCGAACCCGGTGGCGTCACCGTCGGGCGAGGACTGGTCGAACGGCTTGCCCTCGTCGCACGTCGAGATCCTGTAGCCGTTGGAGGTGACGTGGTCACCGGTCTCGGTGGTCGGGATGTAGCCGAAGAAGATCCGGAAGTAGCCCTCCGAGCACTGCTGGGTCAGCATCTTGTCGATGGCGAGCTGGTCGTTCTCCCCCACGCCCGCCAACCCGATGACGCCGAGCGACTGGCCGAACATGTTGGCGTTGTTGCTGACGTAGTCGGCCATCTCCGGCGTCTTGGCGTAGTCGCTGATCCGGCCCCTGTCCGGACCCGACCGCGTGATCGCGCCCTGGGTCTCGGCGACCATGTCGATCCCGCCGAAGTTCCGCGGATCCCTGCCTGCGATCTCCGCGGCGACCAGGACCTTGGCGGCGGCTCCGCCCACGATGATGTTCTCGAAGCCCTGGTCGGGGATCAGTCCGTCCCACGTGAAGTAGTCGGTGGCGTGCTGCTCCATGAAGGACACGATCGGCGCGGCCAGCGCGGCGTCCCCCGAGGCGTGCATCGCGTACAGGGTGTCGATCATCAACCCGTGGTCGGGCAGGGCGCCGCCGAGCGGGTTCTGCAGGGTGCCGTCCGGCTCGAGCTGGCGGGACAGCCACTGGGAGTTGGTCTTGGCCGCCGGCCGGCTGGCCGCGCCGTCGGCGACCGCGAGACCGGTCGGGGTGACGCACAACCCCACGACGAGCAGGGTGGACAGCAGGCCGCCGACGGCCCGCGGGCCGGGTAACTCGATCTTCACGTGTTCTCATCCCCTGCTGTGCCGAGGAGAGAACAGCGCGCGAGCGCCAGTTCGTCTACCCCTGCTTTCGCGACAGTGGTGCGACCAAAGACCGCCCGGTCCAGTAGTCCGACTCGTCACCACTACGGGTGACCCACGGTTGCGCGACAGTGCCGGAATTCGACCGGCTTCCCCATCACGGGCGGCGATTATGGAGTTGTCATTCAGCCAAACGGACAGATCGTAGCAGGCACGAAACCGAATCCGATCATCTCTGGACTGGGTCAGTCGCCGGTGGGTTGGGTGTGCAGGGCGCGCAGGACGTCGAACGCCTTCCGGACGCGGGTGGGGTCCCAGTCGCCCCAACCGCAGGACGTGGACACGCCCCACACCGACTGGCCCCACGTGCTTTCCAGCAGCCGCAACGCTTCGATGCTCTCCGCCATCGCCTCCGGGTGGGCGAGGCCCGCGATGAGCCGCCAGCCCTTGTCCAGCCTGGCCAGGGCCGCGTAGTAGGCCGGGTCGAGCGGCGGGGTGCCCGAACCGACCACCACGGGGACGTGCACGGCGGGCCTGCGCACCCGCACCCGGTCGAGTTCCGGGCCGAGCGCGGTGAGGAACTCGGTGATCGGGGCCATGTCGGCCGGTTCCACGATGGCCTCGCCGTTGAGCCGGCCGTAACACAGGTGCAGGACGGCCCGGCCGTCCGGAAGGTCGGTGAGCGCGTCGGCCACGCGGGCCGCCAGCCAGCGGGCGACCAGCCGACGGGCCGGCCCCAACGGGAAGCTGAGGGCGTAGAGCGCGCCCGGGGTCTCCAGCGACCACCACAGTGACTCCGCGAGCCCCAACCCGGCCGCGTGTTCACGGACGGCCTCGATCTCACGTCGCGCCGCGCGCCGGTGCGCCGCCAGGTTGAGCAGGGCCAGGCGAGCGCCGTTCAGCGTGCGGAGCGGTCGACGCCACGTCGGCTTCCCGGCCACCGTGAACATGGACGAGTCCAGGTAGCACGGCCGGCTGAGCTGCAGCGGGACGCCGGTCGACGCCAGGCTCGCGTAGTCGTCGACCAACGTACGCTGGCTGTCGATCCGCCCCTCGTCCACCAGGTCGGCGGCGTCGAACCGCGCACCCGAGCGCGGGCGGAACAGTGGCGCGCGGTCGTACTCGTCGGCCGGCCCGTCCTGCACCAGGCGGAACGGCCCGGTCCCCGCGCGGACCTGGTCGCGCATGCGGACCAACTGGTCGGCGAGCCACGTCCGGTCGCCGTCGCAGGCGAGCGCGTCGACCGGCAGGTCGCCGAGTTCGACCGACAGATCCTTCAGCTCCCACGTCCTCGGCAGGCTGCCCGGCACATGGATGACTCGCTCGACCGTGCTCATACGCGGCACAGTGGCAATCGGCTCTCACAAGTCGCTAATCCGGCCAGGTCCGTGAGATGTCGCGTTCGACCGTCCCGAGAAGCCAACCGTTACGTGAAGGTAGGGTTTGGGCCGGGAGGCGCCTCGATCATGTGGGCGCCCCTGTCGATCGGGTAGGAGGCCGTTGTTGGCGGCAGTCGGGCATCAGTCCGTTCCGGACGTGATGGGGCAGGCCGGTCGGCGGCGTACGTTCGCGGTGATCAGCCACCCGGACGCGGGCAAGTCGACGCTCACCGAGGCGTTGGCGTTGCACGCGCGGGTGATCTCCGAGGCCGGTGCGGTGCACGGCAAGGCCGGGCGGCGTGGCGTGGTGTCGGACTGGCTGGCGATGGAGCAGGCGCGCGGCATCTCGATCACGTCGGCGGCGCTGCAGTTCTCCTACGGCGACACCGTGATCAACATGTTGGACACGCCGGGCCACGCGGACTTCTCGGAGGACACCTTCCGGGTGCTGTCGGCCGTGGACTCGGCGGTGATGCTGCTCGACGCGGCCAAGGGCCTGGAGCCCCAGACGCTGAAGCTGTTCGACGTGTGCCGGGACCGCGACATTCCGGTGCTCACCTTCATCAACAAGTGGGACCGCCCCGGGCTCGAGGCGTTGGAGCTCTGTGACGAACTGGTCGAGCGGATCGGGCTGCAGCCGATGCCGTTGACCTGGCCGGTCGGCGAGGCCGGCCGGTTCCGAGGCGTGCTGGACTGCCTCGACGGCTCCTTCGTGCGCTACAGCCGAACCGCGGGTGGCGCCACGGCGGCCGCCGAGGAGCGCCTGGACGCCGAGCGCGCGCTGACGGAGGAGAGCGACGACTGGGTCCGGGCGACCGAGGAGATGGAACTGCTCGCGGCCTCGGGCGGGCGGTTCGAGGCCGCGCGGTTCTTCGCCGCCACGGCCACCCCGGTGCTGTTCGGGTCGGCGGTCCTCAACTTCGGCGTCCGGCACCTGTTGGACGTGTTGGTGGAACTGGCCCCGCGTCCCACGCCGCGCATCGACGTGGAGGGGACTTCGCGTCGGTTGGACGCGCCCTTCTCGGCGTTCGTGTTCAAGGTGCAGGCCGGGATGGACCGGTCCCACCGCGACCAGGTCGCCTTCGCGCGGGTGTGTTCCGGGGTGTTCGAACGCGGCATGGTGGTCACCCATGCCGCGACCGGCCGGCCGTTCGCCACCAAGTATGCCCAGCAGGTCTTCGGACAACAGCGGTCCACATTGGACACCGCTTACCCCGGCGACGTGGTCGGTCTGGTGAACGCGACCGCGCTGCGGGTCGGGGACACCCTGTACGCGGGCAAGCCCGCGGTGCGCTTCCCGGCGCTGCCCACCTTCGCGCCCGCGCACTTCGTGGTGGCCCGCCCCACGGATCTGGCGCGCGCCAAGCAGTTCCGCAAGGGTGTCGACCAACTCGGCTCCGAGGGCGTGGTGCAGGTGCTGCGCTCGGATCGACGCGGCGACGCGACACCGGTGCTCGCCGCGGTCGGGCCGATGCAGTTCGAGGTCGCCGCGCATCGCCTGGAGCACGAGTTCAACGTTCCCATCGCCTTCGATCGACTGCCGTACACCACGGTGCGGCGCCTGGACGACCCCGCCCAGCGCGCACTGGTGGACACCGGGCGCCGCAGCGAGGTACTCACCCGTGCCGACGGAACCGAACTGGCCCTCTTCCTCGATCAGCACGCCCTCGGGGTGACGCAGCGACTGCATCCCGAACTGACCCTCAGCCACATCGTCGCCGGCGCCGACTGATCGCGGGAAGTGATGGGCATGGGTGAGCGCATGCGGATCGGCGAGGTCGCCGAACGCACGGACCTGTCGCTGCGCACCATCCGCTACTACGAGGAGGTCGGCCTGGTCGTGCCGAGTGCGCGCAGCCAGGGCGGTTTCCGCCTCTACACCGAGCCCGACATCCACCGCCTGAACCTCATCAGGAAGATGAAGCCGCTCGGCTTCCACCTCGAGGAGATGCGCGACCTGCTGGCGGTGCTCGACCCGTCCCCCGACGCGGCACCCCTCACCGACGACCAACGCGCGCAACTGGGCCAGTACTGCGACACCGCCGAACAACGCTGCGTCGACCTACGCGCGAAACTGGAGACGGCCGAGCAGTTCGCCGTCACACTGCGGAAATCGCTCGAACGCGCCCGCTGACTCGAGTGCCAGCGGTCAGGGCGCCATGACCACCGGTGGAATGTCGGTCGACTGCTCCACCTGAGGGGGCACCACGTCCACGGGAGCCTGCTCGTCGTCGGACGGCTGGGCGAGCATGACGCCGACGATGACCGCGCTGACCGCGATTCCCGTCAGGAGCCGGAGAAACGCGCCGAAGCTGAATGAGACATACATCGTGGTGGTTCCTTTCCGCGCGTGCTCCGAAGTGCCTGTGGGCCGGCGGAGCAGGTGGGGAGGAGGATGTCCAGCATCCCTCGATAGGAACCCGAAGCGCAATCCCTGAGTGGGAATCCCAATCGATTGTCCCATAATTGTCTTGCTCACTGCTCTGTTCGGGCTAGCCGCGCCAAGTTCACCCTCGTGCGAGACACGATCGACGGGGTGTAATCTTCGCGCGTGATGGGAATCCCATCACATGTTCCCGCCCAGCAATGTCGATCGAAAGTTCAACGATGACCTCCTCCACAGGGCCGGTGATGCCGAGGCGACGTCTCGGCGTCGAGTTGAAGCGACTGCGTGAGGAAGCCGGTCGCACTCTCGAGGACGTTGCCGAGGAGTTGCTGATCTCGACGTCCAAGCTGTCCAGGCTGGAGAACGGCCAGGGCAGCCCGCAGCAGCGCGATGTCCGTGACCTGATCAGGTTGTACGGCATCGAGGACAGCCCGCTGGCCAACCGGCTCACCCGCTGGGTCAGCGGCGCGCGCAGGCAGGGATGGTGGGCCGACTACGCGAGCGCGATGGACCGCGGCCTCGACGGTTATGTTGCCTACGAGACCGAGGCGGCGGTCGCGCGCGTCTACACACTTCCGGTTCTGCCGGCCCTCCTGCAGACCGAGGACTACGCGCGGGCCCAGTACCTCGCGATGGAACCCTGGCGCCCGGCAGAGGAGATCGAGAAGCTCGTCCAGCTTCGCATCCAACGCCAGAAAGCCCTGGTGGGTGACTCTCCGCTCCGACTGGTCGCCATCTCGCACGAAAGTGCCCTGCACCAGTGGGTGGGCACGAAGGAGACCATGCGGGTCCAGCTGGAACAGGTGATCGACCGCGCCGGCTGGGCCAACATCGAGTTCCGGGTGCTGCCGTACACCGCGCAGCCACAGTTCACTTCCACCTGCATGTACGCGTATTTCGAATTCCCGGACGACCTGGACCGAGACGTGGTCCACATCGAGACACACGCCGGTTTTCGACATCTCGAAACCGCCGCGCAGGTCCATGTCTACCGTCGTCACCACGACAACCTGATCACCGCCTCGTTGTCACCGGACAAATCCAGGGCGAAAATCCGTTCAGTGCTGGAAAGCACGTTCATCTGAAATCGCCCCGCCGCCTGAACCTTTCCGCCACCCCATGGAGCTCCCGTGAATCATGCCCCCATTGCCGAATACCGGGAGCAGCTGGACCGCCTCGGCTATCTCATCGTCACCGACGAGGAGTTGGGAGTGCCGTTCCGGGAGCATATCGCCGAAAATTTCTTCACGAGCGAACACCTCCGCCGCTACGAGGGTGACATGCCGGTCGACCGCCTGCGGGCGCGCGATGTGGTGCGCTACAACCGGTTCGACGAGGACCTGGACCTGGCCGAACACGACACGGTGGAGTTGCCGGACCGCGACAACCCCATGCGGATCAGACTTTTCGACCAGACCGAGGTCCTGAAGGACGAAAAGTTCGCGGCACTCGTGAAAACCCTGCTGAACCTGGTTCCCGAGCATCGGCAAAAGCCGGCGGGCACCTTCGGAATCAACATGTTCCGAACCTTCACCGACGTGGTGACGAAGCCCCATCACGACGAAGAAGAATACGTCATCGTCTATGTGCTGACAAAAACAGCACAAGGTGGTCGCACCCAGCTGCTCCACAACGACCGCGACGAGATCATCCTGGAACACGAACTACAACCTGGCGAACTGATAATGTTCCGCGACGAGATGTTCCGCCACAGTGCGACCACCCTGGAAACCCACGAACCAGGCGCCCACCGAGACGCGCTCATCTGCACGGTGGACCACCCGACCACCTACGGCATCGGCTGACCGGGACGCGGGCGAGTCACGGTGGGCCTCGTCAGTGCGGAGGTGGTGCGTCCTCCACCGCCACGAAGCGGAGTTCCGCCGTGTAGGCCTCGCCCGTGTCGTCGGTCAGCCAGGTCTGCTCCGGGGTCGGCAGCATCTCGGTGATGGTCAGCCGCTCCGTCGGGTCCTGGCGGGCCAGGCGACGCGCGGCCTTGGACAGGATCTCCACGTACACCGGGCTGTCGAAGTCCACGTAGAACGGGCGCGGCTCGGCCGGAGACACGACGAAGGTGAACCTCGGCAGGTCCATGGCCGCGCGCCACCTCCGGGCCAGCGCGAACCGGGCCGCCTCGGTCTTCGCCCTCGCGAAGGTCAGGTCGCCGGCCGGGGGGCGCCACGTCTCCCGTGCGATCACCAGCCGGTCCACCGCCACCCTCGGCGTGTGTTCCGCCTCCGGCAGCACCCGGAACAGGTCCATGGACAGCGTGGTGAGCACGTGGGCGAACACGTCCACCGCCGGGAACACGGCACCGTCGGGCAGGACGACCACCAATTCCCCCGCCCGCTCCTCGACCGTGACGTCCGCGGACAGCACGGTCCTCGGCCGGCCCGGATCGACCGTGTGGTCCACCAGCCCGACGTAGTAGTCCTGGTCACGCACGAGGGACTGGCGGATCCGCGCGGACAGCCGCGCCTTGTGCTCCTTGGCGAGCATGGGCAACAGCCGCGGCCCCGGGTGGTCCCGGTCGGTCTCGGCCAACAGTTCGGCCGGCGCCGGGTGCTGGTTGACGAACACCGAGAAGCTGACGGTGTTGGACGCCAGGTGCAACTCCCCCACCACCAGCTCGAAGTCCCCGCGCGCCACGGCGGCCGCGTCGTCGGCCACCACCAGGATGTCCGGGCTGACGTAGCGCGACGCCGTCCAGCCGCGCGGAGCGTCGCCGAACGCGGCGGCCACCCGCTCCCGAACGTCCGATCGTGGACCGACGCACCCTCGCGACGCCCGCCGGCAGGTCGAGGATCTCGGCCCACCGCCGCTGGAACTCGCGCTGCAGGTCGGTGGCCACCCCGGCGGCGTCGCCGTGCAGCACGGGCATGCAGGCGAACCAGAAGCTCGCCAGATCGACCGGACCGTCCGCCCGCAGCCGCTCGTACACCGTGCGCGCCTTCGCCAGTACGCGGTCGGCGAGGTTGCCGGTCAGCCAGCGCGCCGCCGTGAGCAGCAGGTCCAGCGGCGCGAGCGCGGTGTGCACGTCGGCGCCGAGGGTCGCGGTAGCGGAACGCACGCAGTCGGAGTACAGGACCGCGCGGCACGGCGCGGTGGTCTTTCCCTTCTCCCGCACGGCGGCCGTGTCGGTGAGCGCGGTGAAGTCCTGCTCCAGCGCGGCCATGGCGTCCGTGAGGCGCCCGACCTCGGTGCCCGCCACGCGGATCCGGTCCCGCGCGTGGTCGAGCACGTCGAGCCGGTCGAGACCGCGCCGGCGCACGCCGGGATCGTCGACCCGGTCCAGCCACGTGCGCAGCCACCGCTCCGGCCAGGCTCCGGCGGGCACCTCGGCCCGCCACACGACCCAGCGCCGCGCCACCAACTCGGTCAGCACGGCCGGCACGTCCACCTCGGCGCCGAGCACGACCTGCAGCTCCCGGGCGGTCCGCACGCCGTCGCAGTGCCCGAGCACCACGAACCACTCGCGCGGCACCTCGGTGGGCGGGCGGCCCGGCACGGCGACCGCGCCGTCGGCCAGCCGCACGAACGGGACCCGCCGTGGCGTGGCCCAGTCACGCAGGCCCAGGTCGGCGTCCATCGTCTTGGCCAGCGTGTCGATCGCCCAACTGGAGAAGTACAGGTTCGTCGCGTCGATCAACCCCTCGCCCGGCTCGATCGCGATGCCGGCCCGGTCGAGGTCCCAGGCACCCCAGCCGACGGGGCCGAAGAACCCGATGCTGTCGTTCTTCACGCAGAACCGCTGCCAGTAGTGGGCGATCAGCGTCTCGCGGTCGCGGTGCCTGCTCGTGCGTGCCACCTCCGGCGTCCACGACAGGAACGGCGCCACCCCGGAGTCGAGCACCGGCCGGTTCTGCCACGCCACCGCCGCCCGGAACGACGGCGTCCTGGCGATTCCCTGCAGGGTGGTCGCCGTGTCGACGGTCGTCTCGGCGAACTGCTCGGCGAAGGAGTCCCAGTCCGGTCCGGACAGGGCCGTGCCACCCGACGGGTCGCCGGCGACCGCGTCGGTGACCCGCTGATGGGCCTGGTGGACGAGCTTGTCCGCCGCCTGCGCGAGCCCCGCCGGGGCCAGCGACAGCACGCCACGCGCCGGGAAACCCGGTCCCCGCAACGCGAACCCCGGCCACAGCCGCCACCGTTCGCCGATCCGCACGTCCCGCATGCCCGCCACCTCCCTAGCCCGCGTCGACGACCGACGCGAGGTCGGCCGGTGTCGGATAGGCGAACACCCAGGCGACCGGCACCTCGGTGCCCAGTTCGCTCTCCAGCCGGGCGGTGATCTGGAACGCGGCCAGCGAGTCGCCGCCCGCCTCGAAGAAGTCGCTCGTGGTGTCGAGGCTGTCGTCGTCGAGTGCCTCGCGGTAGCTCGCCGCGATCAGTTCCGCGACGTCGGTCCGTGCGGTGGTCATGGTTTTCCCTTCCTGCCAAGAGTATTGCCGATGTTGCCGTGGTTGCCGCCGGAGACGACGGCCACCGTTCGTCCGTCCATTCCGGACGCCAGCGCGCCGGCCAGTGCGACCGCCCCGCTGGGTTCCGCGTCGATCCCGGCCCGGTGCAGCACCCGCATGGCGGCCACGATCTGGTCGTCGGTGACGGCGACAAGGTCGTCGACGCGCCGTTGGATGATGGGCAGCGGCACCTCGCCGGGGCTCTGGCCGCGCAGCCCGTCGGCGATGGTCGCCGGGCGGGGCAGCCGGACCGGCCGGCCCGCGGCGAGCGAGCGGGCGTAGCGGCGCGCGTCCACCGGTTCCACGCCGACGATCCGCACCCGGCTGGTGAGCCGTTCGGCCGCCAGGCAGGCACCCGCGAGCAGGCCCCCGCCGCCGGTCGGCACGAAGATCACCTCCGTGTCGGGTGCGTCGTCGAGGACCTCGAGCACCACCGTGCCCTGTCCGGCCACCACCAGCTCGTGGTCGGACGACGGCACGAGCGTGGCGCCGGTGTCCTCGGCCAGGTTCCTGGCCAGCCGGTCGCGGTCGGCCACTCCGCCCGCCACGGCCCGCACCCGGGCGCCGAGCCCGCGGATGGTGCCGGCCTTCGCCGCGCTCGACCCGTCGGCCATCACCACCGTCACGCCCGCGCCGGCCGCTCGGGCGAGCGTGGCGACCGCGATGCCGTGGTTGCCGGACGAGCCGGTGACCAGGCGGGTGGCGCCGAGCCCGAGCAGCGCGTTCGCCGCGCCGCGGGCCTTGAACGACCCGGCCCGCTGGAGGTGCTCGGCCTTGAGCAGCAGGCCGGGCAGCTCGGGGACGGACAGCATCGGGGTGCGGCGCACGTGCCCGCCGATCCGGTCCGCGGCCGACCGCACATCCAGCCAGAGCGTCCCGGTGGTCATGGCGCACCGCCGCTGGTCAGGACCGTGCGGTCCGCCTTGCCGGTGCGGGTGGTGGGCAGGCGCGCCACGCGGACGAACCGGCGCGGCAGTTGGAAGTGCGGCAGGACCTCCGCCAGGTGCGTCCGCAGCTCCGCGTCGCTCACGGCGGCCAGGTCGCCGTCACCGGCCACGTGCGCCACCAGGTGGACGCGGCCCGGCGTCGTCGGTCGCCGGGCTCACCACCGCGCCGCGCACCGCGGGATGCGCGAGCAGCGTGCCCTCGACCTCCGCGGGATCCACCCGGTAGCCCCGGATCTTGAGCTGACGGTCGGCGCGGCCCAGGTACTCGAGCACCCCGTCCGGCCGCCGCCGGGCCAGGTCGCCCGTGCGGTACATCCGGGCGCCGGGCGGGCCGGCGACGTCGGGCAGGAACCGTTCGGCCGTGCGGGCCGGCCGGTCGCGGTAGCCGCGGGCCACCCCGGTGCCGCCCAGGTACACCTCGCCCGTCGACGCCGTCCGGCACCGGGCGCAGGTCGCGCGTCGAGGACGTGGGCGGTCACCCCGTCCATCGGCGTGCCGATCAGGTCGGCCTGCGGCCGGCGGGGTGTCCGGGACGTCGAACCGCGTGGCGGTCATGGTGGTCTCGGTGGGGCCGTAGTGGTTGAGGAGCCGGCCGGCGAGCTGGCCGCGTCCGCCGGCCGCGAGGAACGGGCGCAGCGACTCGCCGCTGGACACCACCAGCCGCAGCCGGCGCGGCAGCCCGGAGCGCCGGGCGAGGAACGTCAGCAGCGTGGGCGTGGTGCTGAGGATCGTGTTGGCCCCGAAGGAGTCCACGGCCTCGGTGAACCGGTCCGCGCGCAGCAGCACCGCCCTCGGCAGCATGATCAGCCGGCCGCCGGCCACGAGCGTGGCGAACATGTCGCGGATCGACGCGTCGTAGCCCGAGCGGGGCGACCTGCAGCGTCGCGGTGTCCCGGCCGAGCGCGCAGTCGCGGACCACGGCACGCAGGTAGCCCTCCAGCGACCGCGCGTTCGATCGAGGACCGCGTTGGGGACGCCGGTCGAACCGGAGGTGTGGCTGACGTACGCGAGCGACGCGGGCCGATCGGGCCGGCGCGCGGCAACTCGCCGGCCGGTCGCCGGGCCGGTCGAGGTGCACCGCCGGCCCGTCGACCGGCAGGTCGAGCCGGCCGGCGAGCGCGGCCGTGGTGACCAGCGACCGCGCGCCGGCGCTGCGGACCATGGCGGCCAGTCGCGCCGGCGGCTGGTCGACGTCGAGGGTGAGGAACGCGGCCGCCGGCGCGCAGCACGGCGGCCATGCCGACCACGGCGTCCACGCCGTGCTCGACCGCCACCGCGCACACCCGCTCCGGCCCGACGCCCGGCGGCGACGAGCGCGCCGGCCACCGCGTCGATCCGGTCGGTCGAGCGTCGCCGTAGGTGAGCGTCCCGTGCCGGGGTGACGACGGCCGGTCGCGGCCGGGTCGTGCGCGGTACAGCGCGGCGAGCGACCATCACGCACCGTCCGACAGCGGTACTGGTCGACGGCCACGAGGCGGAGTTCGGCGGTGTAGGCGTTGCCGGCGTCGTCGGTGAGCCAGGTCTGCTCCGGGGTCGGGCAGCATCTCGGTGATGCGTCAGCCGCTTCGTCCGGGTCCTGGCGGGCCAGCCGTCGGACGGCCTTGGCGAAGATGTTGACGTACACCGGGCTGTCGAAGTCCACATAGAACGGACGCGGCTCGGTCGGCGAGACCACGAACACGAACCGGGGCAGGCCGTGCGGCTCCCGCCAGCGCCGGGCCGCGACGAACCGGCGCGCCTCGGACTTCTCGTCGGCGAACGTGAGGGAGCCGGCCGTGGGGCGCCACGTCTCGCGGGCCACGACCACCTTGTCGACCGTCACCCTCGGCGTGTGCTCCCCTGCGGCAGCAGGGTGAACCGGTCGATCACCCGGTTGGTCAGCGCGCTGCAGAACGCGTCCAGCACCGGTGAACTCGGCGCCGTCGGGCAGCACCGCCACCAGCGCGCCGTCGCGCTCCTCGACCACGACGTCCGCGCTGAACACCGCGCCGGGCGCGGTCGGGTCGCCGGTCCAGTCGACCAGGCCGACGTGGTAGTCCTCGGGCCGGACCAGGGCGTGCTGGCCCCGCGCGGAGATCCGCGGCGGCTGCGCCTTGGGCAGCATGGGGATCAGCCGCGGGCCGGGGAAGTCGCGGGCGTTCTGCGCCATCAGCTCCTCGGGGTCCGGGTGCTGGCGCACGAACAGCTGGTGGGCCACGGTGTTCATGGCGACGTGCAGCTCACCGAGCACCAGCTGGAACTCGCCGCGGTCCACGGCGGCGGCGTCGTCGGCCACCACCAGCAGGTCGGGGCTCGCGTACCGGGCCAGCGACCACTCCGCAGCCCGCTCGCCGAACTCGGTACGCACCAGGGGTTCCAGGTCGGCGGCCGAGCGCTGGACCCGCCGGGCGTCCGCCGGCACGTCGAGGATCCGCCCCCACCGTTCCCGCAGCTCGGCCTGGAGCCGTTCGATCTCGGCGAGCGAGGTGCCGTGCGGCGCGGGCAGGCAGCCCAGCCACAGCGACGCGAGGTCAACCGGTCTCCCCGTCGGCCGCGAGGCGGTCGTACACCTCGCGCATGCGGCGGCCCATGGCGTCGGCGAACTGGCCGGTGAGCCACCGCGCGGCGGTCAGGCACAGGCCGAGCGGCGCCAGCTCGTCGCAGGATGGCGGTGCCGGCGCGGGCGGTGGCCGACCGGCGGCAGTCGGCGTACACGAGCGCGCGGCCCGGTGCGGTCCGCGCGCCCTTCTCGTGTTGGCCTGCGGTGCTTGTCAGTTCGGCGAAGTCGTGTTCCAGGGCGCCCATGCGCGGCGGCCAGCGGCGTCGGCGTCGAGCCCGGCGGCCGCCACGCGGTCGCGCCCGGCCTCCAGGGTGTCGAGTGCGGCGATGGCGCGGTCCCGGACGGCGGTGTCGGTCACCTTCCCCAGCGCCGTGCGGCAGATGGCGCTCCGGGTGGGCGTCGAGCGGGGACCTCGAGCCGCCAGACCAGCCAGCGGCGCGTCACCATGGCCTCCAGCGCGGGCACCACGTCGTCCGGCTCGGCGGACAGCTCGCGGCACAGGGCGGCCAGGTCGCGGGTGCCGTCGCACAGCCGCAGCAGCGCCGCGTCGAACGGGGGCACCGGCTCGGCGGGCCGGCCGGGCACGCGGACGGAGTCGTCGGTGACCCGGACGAACGGCACGCGGCGCGGCGGTACCGAACGGCGCACGGCGGGATCGGCGCCGACCGCCTTGGCGAGCGCGTCGACGGCCCAGCTGGCGAAGAACACCTCCGAGGAGGCGATCAGGCCCTCCCCCGGGTCGACGGCCACGCCGGTCAGGTCGGTGTCCCACCGCCCCCAGCCGACCGGGCCGAAGAAGCCGATGGTGTCGTTCTTCACGCAGAACCGCTGCCAGTAGTGCGCCACCAGTTCCTCGCGCTCGCGGCGCTTGCTGGTGCGGCCGTCCGCGGTCGGCTCCCACGCCAGGAACAGCCCGATGCCCCGTTCGAGGATCGCGGGGTTCTGCCAGGCCACGGCCGCCCGGAACGCCGGCTGCGCGGCGACCTCCTGCATGGCGAGCGCGGTCTTCACGGCGGCGGAGTCGAACCGCGCCGCGAACTCGTTCCACGCCGGCCCGGTCATCTTCCTGGCGTCGGGGAAGGCGTCGGCCTGCTCGGCCAGCCCGTCCGGCGCGAGCCGCAGCACGCCCGACGCGGGGAAACCCGGTCCGCGCAACGCGAACTGGGGCCACAGCCGCCACTCACCGGTCGGCAACAACAGGTTCTCGGACTGGTACTCGGACATCGGCCCACCTCCGACCATCACGGTGCTCGCCGGAGCGGTTCGATCACCAGGGAAGGAGAAACAGCGGCCGATCGCGGGCGGCGCTGCAGGTTCTTCCCTACGCGGGTGCTGTCGCGGGGCGCACGCTCGGGGAAACGCCGACAGGAGGATCACCGTGGACACCGAGGAGCGCGCCCACCACGTCGTGTGCAACGACGAGGAGCAGTACTCGATCTGGCCGGCCGACCGCGAACTGCCACCCGGATGGCAGGCGAACGGCTTCACCGGCACCCGGCAGGAGTGCCTGGCCCACATCGACCAGGTGTGGCTGGACATGCGGCCGCTGAGCCTGCGTCGCCGCATGGCCGAGGCCGGTTGACCGTGCTGGCCGACGAGGCGGCGCTGGTCACCGTCCGGGAGCACCTCGACCGGGAGCTGTACGCGCTGCTGGACCACCGGATCGGCCTCGAACTGCAGCGTAGTTCGAGCGGGTTCCCCCGGTTCGCGCCGCTGCGCAAGCTCGTCGAGCGGCTCGACCCGGCACACCGGACGATGTTCCGGCTGTTCCGCCTCGGCGAGCCGGTCGACGACGCGGAGTTCGCCTCGGCGTTCCCTTCGGTCGTGCGCGACGCGTTGTGCGCGTGCGGTCTCGTGGTTTCCTCCGGTCCGGAGTGGCGGACCCCGGGGCTGCTCGTGGTTCCCGCGCAGGGGCTGCTGCTGATCACCGGGGTGCCGGTCGGGTACCCCACGGCGGCGGAGCACCGTCCGCACGCGGTGTTCGACCTGTCCACGTCGTTCGTCGCGGCCGCGCTGCCACACGGTTTCGCCGGGCGGCGCGTCCTCGATGTGTGTTCCGGCAGCGGGGTGCAGGCGCTGTTGTGTGCCGCCCGCGGGGCCGACGAGGTGGTCGGGGTCGAACTGGGTGCGGCGGCCGTGGCGATCGCGTCCGCCAACGCCGTCCTCAACGGACTGTCCGACCGGGTGCGGTTCCTCCGGTCGGACCTGCTGTCCGCTGTGGACGGAGAGGTGTTCGACTTCGTGGTGGCGAACCTGCCGTACGCCCCGGCGCTCCCCGCGGGCCGCGACCCGTCGACGATCGCCGAGATCGGCACGAGCCTGGTGTGGCCGCTGGTGGCGACGCTGCCGGCCCACCTGACGGCCGACGCGCAGGGCATCGTGGCGACGTGGCGCGCACCGGGCCGGGGCCGCACGACCTACCAGCTGTGCGGGATCGCGGACCGCCTGGCGCGGGAGGGTTTCGCGGTGTCGGCCTCGGTGGACCCGCTGCACGAGACGGTGGACGGGGTGCTGGCGACACTCGCCGCCGAAACCGACGAGGCGGGTCTCGCGCACGCTCGGACGCTGCTCGCGTCCGAGCCGGTGGAGTACTTCGCCAACCAGCTCATCCGACTGGACCGGACCGTCCGCCCGGGAGAACCGATCACGTTCGGCCTGGGCTGACCGGGACACTCAGGTCCGCCGGGCCCGCACATGGACCCGGCGGACCCGCATGTCCCCACCCCCGGCCCACCATCCGCCAAGTCCAGCCCGCATCCCGCCATACCTGGCCCGCATGTCCCCACCGGCCCGCATGTCGCCATGTCTCGACCGCATGCCGCCACCCCGGATCGCATCTCGCCACCACCGGGCCGCATGTCCCACCCCTGGACCTTGTGCCGCCACCGCCGGGCCGTGCGCCGCCCCGGACCACAAGTCCCCACAGCTGGACCGCAGTCCCGCCACCGGACCGCATCCGCCATGTCCACCGTCCGCCATGTCTCGACCGCGTGCCGCCATGTCTCGACCGCGTGCCGCCATGTCTCGACCGCGTGCCGCCATGTCTCGACCGCGTGCCGCCATGTCTCGACCGCGTGCCGCCATGTCTCGCCGCGGATCTCGCCGCGTGCCGCCATGTCTGGACCGTGTCCCCACAGCTGGACCGCAGTCCCGCGCCATGAGATCGCGTGTCGCCAGCTCCGGACCTTGTGCCGCCACCACCCAGCCGCATGCCACCACTTCGCGGATCCGTCAGAACCAGACTGGCCGATTGGCCCTGTGCGCAGGGCCCGACCATGCTCCCGAACCACCAACGTGCAGTCCGGGGTGGCGGGATGCGGTCCAGACATGACGACATGCGGTCGAGACATGGCGGGAGGTGAGAGGTGGGGCGGGGAGTGGGTGGTCAGCGCATTTCGCGGGCTGCGCGTGAGGCCACTACGCCCAGGGCTACCACCGCGAGGATTCCCGCCGTGCCGGCGAACATCAGCGTGCTGTGGGTCTGGGCCAGAGCGCCGCACAGCACCAGGGACAGCGGTGCCACCGCGTAGCCCAGCACCATGTCCACCGAGATCACCCTGCTCAGCACCGAGTCGTCGATCGTGCGTTGCAGCCAGCTCAGACCGAACACACCCTGGAAGCCGATGGCGAAGCCCATCGCCGCGACCGTGGCCACCGCCGCCACCGGGTGGTGCACCACGCCCAGCACCACCATGCCGATGGCCAGCCAGCCGGCCAGCGCCGCGATCAGCAGGCCCACCTTCGGGCGCCCGCCGACGACGCCGGCCACCAGGCCGCCCAGCATCGCGCCGGCGGCCAGAGCGCCGTTCAGGATGCCCAACGTCGCCGATCCGCCCGCCAGTTCGGTCTTCGCCAGTTGGGCGAAGCCGACGGTGAACGCCCCGGCGTAGCAGAACGTCACGGCCGCGTCGACGGCCAGCATCGTGCGGATCCTCGGGTCGGCCCACGCGTACCGCAGGCCCTCGCGGATGCGTGCGGCCAGGCCCGCGTCGGGCCCAGGAGAAGAGTCAGCGCGACGGGTCACGCGGACCCCCGCGACGCACAGCCCGCACAACGCGAAGCACAGCCCGTCGACCAGGAACGCCACGTTCGCGTCGGTCACCGCCACGACCACACCGCCGACCGCGGGGCCGAGCACCGCGGAGATCCGCGAGCCAACCCCCAGCAACGCGTTCGCCGGCCGGAGCAGGTCGGCGTCCACCACGGACGGCAGGATGGTCATCCTCGCCGGCTGGAAGAACGCGTCCACCGCGCCGAACACCGCGGCCGCCACGCACAGCGCCGCCAGGTTCAGCGCACCCGCGAAGCCGGCCACCCCGACCGCCACCATCACCACGGCACGCGCCCAGCTGGACAGCATCATGACCACGCGGGTGGACCACCGGTCCGACAGCGAGCCGCCGACCAGCGTCAGCAGCGCGCGCGGGATCGCCTGGAGAGCCAGCACCGAACCCAACGCCAGCGTGGATCCCGTGAGGGTCAACGTCATCCAGGAGAACGCGATGTAGCTGAAGCCGTCGCCCAGCAGCGACAGGGACTGGCCGGTCCAGAGCAGCCGGAACGACCGCGACCGCACCGGCGTCCACAACCGCGACACCACCTCGCCGGCCATGACTAGTACCGCACCGGCAGCGCGGTGAGGCTGCGGTTGAGCAGCGACAGCTGCCAGGTGTGGGCGTCGTCGGTCAGCGCCAGCTCCGGGTACTCGGCCACGAGCACGCCGATGGCCGCGCGGGCGACCAGGCGGGCCAGCGCCGCGCCGATGCAGAAGTGCGGCCCGTAGCCGAACCCGACGTGCGCGATCTCGGCACGCCGCACGGAGAACGTGTCCGGATCCGCGTTGCGTGACGGGTCGCGGTTGGCGGCCGCGGACACCAGGAAGATCCGGTCACCGGCACGCAGCGGGTGCCCGTCGAGGTCGAAGTCGCGCGCCACCGCGCGGATCGACATCTTCGACGGTCCGTCGAACCGCAGCGCCTCCTCCACGCTCGGCGCCAGCAGCGTCGGGTCGGCGCGCAGGGCCGCCAGCTCGTCGGGGTGCCGCAGCAGCGCACGCATCCCGTTGGCGATGAGGTTGCTGGTGGTCTCGCCGCCGGCGAACGCCATCTGGCTGAGCATGCCCACGAACTCGTCCTCGCTGACCGACGCGCCGATCTCACCGCCGGCGAGCACCGCGCTGATCAGGTCGCCGCCCGGTTCGGCCCGGCGCCGGCGGACCAGGTCGGCCAGGTAGTCGTCCAGCTTGAGCAGCGACTGCAGCGACGTGCGGCACTCGCGTTCGTCCTGGGCGGCGCCGAGCACGAGGTCGCCGACGCGGGCGTTCCAGTACCAGAAGGACGGTCCGTGCTGCGGCGGGATGCCGAGCCAGCGCGCGAACACCAACGCCGGCAACGGTTTCGCCACGTCCTCCAGCAGGTCGCCGGTCTCGCCGGCCCGCGCCCGGCGGGCCAGCAGTGCCCGGGTGGTGCGCTCCACCATCTCCCGGTACCGGCCGATCGCCCTGGCGGAGAACGGTTCCTGGAACACCTGGCGCAGCCGGCGGTGGTCGGGCTGGTCGGTGAACACCATCCAGCGCGACAGGACGTCGAACGCGCGGTCCGCGTCGGCGCGGGCCCCGTCGGGGATCGCCTCCCGCATGGAGGACACCCGGTCGGCGGTGACCGCCGGCTCACGCAGACAGCGGGTGAGCGGCGCGTGCCCGGTGACCAGCCACGCGCGGTGCATGGCGCTCCAGTAGACGGGATCGTGGTCGCGCACCGCGTTCAGGTACGGGTAGGGGTCGGCGTTCACGTCGGGTTCCAACAGGTGCCGCTCGCGGAACCGGGTCAGCGTGGTCATGCGGAAACCTCCTGGACCTCCTGGATGGTGCCGAGCAGCGCGGCCAGCTCGCGCACGTTCGGTTCGGTCAGCATGGACATGTGGTCGCCCGGTACGACGTGGACGGTCAGGCCGCCGAGGGCCAGCGCCCGCCAGCGGTCCAGGTAGCCGCGGTAGTCCATGTCCAGGCCCGGCATCGGCACCCCGTCGGGCAGCGACGCCGCCTCCCGCCCGACCACCAGGTGCACGTGGCCTGCGTAGGGCCGCACCTGGTAGCCGGCCATGGCCGTGAGCAGCGAGTGCCAGACCTCGATGGGCGCGTTCTCCACGAGGTTCGCCTCGTCCGGTCGCATGCCCGCGCCCAGCAGCACGGCCGTCAGCTCCGACGCCAGTTCCTCCCGGCGGGGCGACGGTGCCAAGAGGAGCTGACGGCGCAGCTCGTCGCGCAGTGGCAGCGCGCTCAGCAGGTCGCGGCCGACGCCGGTGAGCCTTCGGGTGTTGTCGGCGTTGGGCAGGTACGGCTCGATCAGCACCAGCGGGTCGACCCGGTGGCCGCGGCGCAGCAGCTGGTTCGCCATCTCCAGCACGAGGTTCCCGCCGAGCGACCACCCGAGCACCGCGTGCGGCCCGGTGCCGTCCCGCTCGGCCAGTTCGGCCACGTAGTTGGCGGCGATCTCCGGCACGGTCACCGGGTCCACCCCACCGAGCAGTCCCCTGGCCTGGAAGCCGACCACCGGGGTGCCCGGTGGGAGCGCCCGCGCGAGCGGCACGTACCAGGTGGCGCTGCCGCCGGAGGGGTGCACGCAGTACAGCGGAGCGCCGTCCCCGTCACGCAGCCGGACCTCGGAGCGGATCTCGCGGGTCGCCCCACGAGCGGCACGCTCGGCCAGCTGGGCGATGGTCGGCACCTCCACGAGGTCGCGGACCGAGATCGGCACCCCACGCGCGTTCGCCATGGCCGCCACTCGCACGGTGGACAGCGAACTCCCGCCCACCAGGTAGAAGTCGTCGTGCACGCCGACCCTCGCGACGCCCAGCACCGCCGACCACACCTCCGCGAGCGTGGTCTCCGCCGCGGTGCGCGGCGCCACGTAGTCGGCGCCGAGGTCGGGTCGTTCGACCGCCGGTGGCGGCAGCGCACCGCGGTCCACCTTCTCGCTGCGGTTGAGCGGCAACGCGTCGAGGAACACGAACCACGTGGGCACCATGTGCGCGGGCACCGTGGTGCGCAACGCCTCCCGCAGCACGCGGGCGTCCCGGTCCGCCCCCGGACGGGGGACGACGTAGGCGACCAGCGCGGGTTCGGACGGCAGGTCGGAGCGCAGCAGCACCACCGCCTGCCGCACGTCCGGCAGCGCCCGCAGCTCGTGCTCGATCTCGCCCAGCTCGATCCGGAAGCCACGCAGCTTCACCTGCGAGTCGCGGCGGCCGAGCCATTCCACGGCGCCGTCGGCGTGTTGCCTCGCGAGGTCGCCGGTGCGGAACAACCGCTCCCCCGCGCCGCCGTGTGGATCGGGGACGAACGCCGCGGCCGTCAGGCCGGGCCGGTTCAGGTATCCCCGCGCGAGCGACTCGCCGCCGACGTACAGCTCACCGATCGCGCCGACCGGCATCGGCTGGTGGTCGTGGTCCAGCACATAGGCACGCAGGTTCCGCATCGGCAGCCCGATCGGCGGCCGGCCGCCACCCGGCTCGCAGCGGGTCAGGTGCGTCCACACCGACGCCTCGGTGGGGCCGTAGCAGTTGTAGAACGACCGACCCGGCGCGAAGGCGGTCACGTTCTCCTCGGTCGGCGCCTCTCCCCCGGCGCACAGCAGCCGCACCGTGGGGAACTCCTCGCCCTCCAGCACGGCGAGCGCGCTCGGGGGCAGGGTCGCGACGGTCACGCCGTGTGCCCGGATGGTGTTCGCCAGGTCCGGGCCGGGTCGCAGGTCGGCCGTGGGTGCCGTGCACAGCCGCGCGCCGTTCGCGAGTGCCAGCACGATGTCGTGCACGGAGACGTCGAAGTTGAACGACGCGAACTGCAGCACGTGGTCGCCCGGCACCGGCGCGAACGTGTCGCGCTGGGCGTGCATCAGGTTCACCATGCCGCGGTGCGGCACCACCACGCCCTTGGGCCGGCCGGTGGATCCCGAGGTGTAGAAGAGATACGCGGCGTTGTCGAGGTCCGGCACCGGATGCGGCACGGACGGACCGTCCATCTCGGACTCCAACAGAACCGTCGGACCCGCGTAGGGAACCGTGCCCACCAGCTCGGCCTGGGTGATCAGCACCCGCATCCCGCTGTCGTCGGCCATGTAGGCGAGCCGGTCGGTCGGGTAGGTCGGGTCGAGCGGCAGGTAGGTCCCGCCCGACCGGAGCACGGCGAGCGCCGCGCGCACCTGCCAGGGTCCGCGTTCGGCGCAGATGCCGACCACGGTCTCGGTCGTCACGCCGAGCGCCGCCAGCCGGTCGGCCAGCCGCGACGCCGACTCGTCCAGCTCCCGGTAGGTAGTGGTCTCCGCGCCGTGCGCGATGGCCACCGCGTCCGGGGTTCGGGCCGCATGCCGCGCGACGTACTCGGAGAACAGCGTGGGGTCGTTGGCGCCCACGGGTCCGCGGGCCCACCCGCGGAGCGCGCGCTCCCGGGCCGCCCCGGCGAGGGTGGGCCGCGTGACCGGCCCCTCCGGGTCGGCGAGCATCGTCTCGACCTGCTCGCGGATCAGGTCACCGAGTTGCTCGGCGGTGGCCGGGTCGAGGTGGGCGGGGTCGGCGTCGATGGTGAAGCCGTCCACGCTCATGTTGACGTACAGGGGGAACATGGTGCGGGCGATCTCGTCGGCCTCCACCCAGGAGTCCGCCGTGAGCCGGTGGAAGTTCACGTAGTTGAACACCACGTCCACCAGGTTCGGCGCGCCCGGGCGCGAGCCGCGCGATCTTGGCCAGCGGCACCCGGCGGTGCGGCATCAGGTCCTGTTCGGCGCTGAACACCGCACCCAGCAGGTCCAGCCAGGACGTCGCGGTGCCGGTCAGTCCGAAGGGGACGGTGTTCACGAACAGCCCGCGCATGTGGTCCGCGCCCGTGGTCTCCGGCCTGCCGTTCGTGGTGAGACCGATGGCGTGGCCGAGCGCGCCCGGCTCCTGGTCGGCGAACAACCCGAGCACGTGGTGCAGGGCGGCCAGGAGCACGGTCCGGCGCGGCACGCCGGCGCGGGTGGCGAGTGCCCCGATCTCCTCGGTGAGGCCGAGGAACGAGCGCCGCACCTCGTGCACGGCCGGCAGGTCGCGCGGCACGCCGGTCCGGCGTGGGAAGCGCACGGGCCGCAGGTCGCGCACGGCGGCCCGCCAGAACGCGAGCGACTCCTCGGAGTCGACGGCCGCGCGCTCGAGCGCCACGTAGTCGGCGAAGCGGGGCGCGGGCGGCAGGCCGGCTTCGGGCTGCCGGTGCAGTGCGAGCAGGTCGGCGATCATCGACGTGAGGCTCCACCCGTCCAGCGCCACGTGGCAGTCGGTGATCACGATCCGCAGGTCGTGGTCGGTCAGCTGGTGCAGGTGCAGGCGGACGAGCGGCGCGGTCGACAGGTCGAAGCGGTCGGCGAACTGGGCGTCGCGGTAGCGGCGGCGCTCGGCCCGCTGTTCGGCGTCGGACAGCCCGCGCAGATCGGTGTACCCCACCGGCATCGCGGCGCTGCGGTGGACCAGCTGCAGCGGCTCCCGGTAGCCGACCAGGTCGATGGACGTGCGCAGGATGTCGTGTGCCGCGACCACCACGTCGACCGCATGCTGGAACGCCCCGCGGTCGAAGCCCTCCGGCACGGTGATCTTCAGGTCGGTCACGTTGTGGTAGGCGCCGCGTTCCGGATCGGCCAGCATCTCGTGCAGCATTCCGGCCTGCAGCAGGGTGAGCGGGTACGCGTCGGCCAGCTCCGCCGGCAGGGCCGCCACGTCGTCGGGATGCAGCTGGGCGAACGGCGCGACCGGGCCCGGCTCGTCGGACGGCGCGGTGGCGGCGCGGGCGGCGAGTTCGCCGAGCCGGGGCGCGCGGAACAGGTCGGCGACGCTCAGCCCGAGCCCGGCCGCGCGGGCCAGGCCGATCACCCGCAGCGCGAGGATGGAGTCGCCGCCGAGGTCGAAGTAGTTGTCCGCCAGGCCCACCTGCTCGGCGCCGAGCACCTCGGTCCAGATGGCGGCGAGGACGCGTTCCTGCTCGGTGGTCGGCGGGACATGCCGGTGGCGGGTGACCGCGACCCGCCGCCACCTCGGCGAGCGCCTTGCGGTCCACCTTGCCGTTCGCGGTGAGCGGCAGGCCGGTGTGCCGGGCGAACACCGCGGGGACCATGTACTCGGGCAGGGTGGCGCGCAGCCGGTCGCGCAACGCGGCGGGGTCGAGGTCCCCGTCGGCCAGGACGACGTGGCCGACGAGCCGCGTACCGTCCTTTCCGGACCGCGCGACCACCGCGGCGTCCGTGACGCCCGGGCAGTCCCGCAACGCGCTCTCGATCTCGCCCGGCTCGATGCGGTGCCCGCGGATCTTCACCTGGTGGTCGGCGCGGCCGACGTAGGCGAGCTGCCCGTCGGGCAGGACGCGGACGAGGTCGCCCGTCCGGTAGAGCGTGTCGCCCGGCCGGTAGGGGTCGGCCACGAACCGGTCGGCCGTCAGCTCGGGCCGGTTGCGGTAGCCGCGGGCCACGCCGCCGCCCGCCACGTACAGCTCGCCCACCGTCCCCTGTGGACACAGCCGGCCGTGCCGGTCGCGCACCACGCCGCGCTGGCCGGCGAGCGGCCGGCCGATGGGTGAGGTGACCGGGGAGTCCGGGTCGGCGTCGGTGATCAGCCGGTGGGTGACGTGCACGCAGGTCTCGGTGATGCCGTACATGTTCACGAGCGCCGGCTGGTCGGCTGAGGCGAACCAGTCGCGGTAGTCCCGGACGTCGAACGCGTCGCCGCCGAAGATCACGGTGCGCAGCGCGAGATCGGCCATGCGGGCACCGTGCTGGGCGAGGTGGGTGCGCAGCCCGGTGAACGCCGCGGGGGTCTGGTTGAGGACGGTCACCCGCTCGTCGCGGAGGATCCCGTGCATGGCGGCCGGGTCGCGGGCGTCCTGCTCGCGCACCACGACCACGCCGGCCGCCGCTGGTCAGCGGGCCCCACAGTTCCCAGACGGAGAAGTCGAACGCCGCGGAGTGCACGGACGTCCACACGTCGTCCGGTCCGAAGTCGAAGTGCTCGTCGGCCGCCGCGAACAACCAGGCGACGTTGGCGTGGGTGATCTCCACGCCCTTGGGGCGACCGGTGGAGCCGGAGGTGTAGATGACGTAGGCGAGCCGGTCGCCCGCCAGGTCCGTCTCGACGGTGCCGTGACCGTCCACAGTGGTGAGTTCGACCGGTAGACCGGCGAGCGCGGCCCGCCCGGTGTCGTCGACCACCGCGAGGTCGGTCCCGGCGTCGTCGACCACGAACTCCAGACGGCTCCGCGGGTGACGCGGATCCAGCGGCAGGTAGGCGGCGCCGGCGAGCCACACGCCCAGCAGCGCCACGACCAGATCGGCCGAGCGGTCGAGGCACACGCCGACCAGTGATTCCGGCCCGGCACCCCGGGCGACCAGGTCGGCTGCCAGCCCTCGCGCCCGCGTGTCCAGTTCGGCGTAGGTGAGCGTGGTGCCGGCGCAGGACACGGCGACCGCGTCCGGGGTGGCGTGGACGTGCTCGGCGAAGCGGTCGAGGACCGGCCGGGCGGTGACCTCCGTGGTGCTGCCGAGCAGCTGCTCCCGTTCCGACCGAGTCAGCAGGTCGAGCCGGTTGACCCGGGCGTCGGGGGTGGCGGCGAACGCCCGCAGCACGGCCACCGTGTGCTCGGCCAGGTTCGCGATCGTGCGCGCGGTGAACAGGTCCGGGCGGTACAGGAAAGCGAGCCGCACGGTGCCGTCGGTCCCTCCGCCGGACTCCACGGCCTCCAGCGCCAGGTCGAACTTCGCGGTCACCAGGTCGACGGGGAACGGCTCGGTGGTCGCGGCCCCCAAAGTCCCGGGACCGGCGCCGGCCGCCGTGTAGGAGAACAGCACGCCGGACAGCGGGTTGCGGGCGAGGTCCCGTTCCGGGCGCAGCTCGTCGACCACCCGCTCGAACGGCAGGCTCTGGTGGCCGAGCGCGTCGAGCACCCGGTCCCTGGTGCGCGCCAACAGTTCGGTGCACGTCGGGTCGTCGGTGAGGTCACCGCGCAGGATGAGGGTGTTGACGAAGAACCCGACCAGCTGCTCGGTCTCCGGGCGGTCCCGGTTGGCGACCACCGTGGCCACCGGGACGTCGTCCTGTCCACTGTGGAACGCGAGCGCGGCCTGGAAGGCGGCGAGCAACGTCATGAACGGTGTGGCGTCGGTCCGTTCGTTGAGCGTGCCGAGCGCGTCGGTCAGCTCGGCGGGCAGCGCCACCTCGTGCACGGCACCGGTGTGCGTGCGTTCGGCCGGCCGCGGGTGGTCGGTGGGCAGCTCCAGCGGGGTGAGACCGGAAAGCGCCGTGCGCCAGTGGGTCAGGTCGGCCTTCGCGTCCGGGGAGTCGGTGTTTTCCCGTTGCCAGACCGCGTAGTCGAGGTAGTCGATCGGCCGCTCGGGCAGCGCCGGGCGCTCCCCCGCGAGCCGCGCGCGGTACAGCTCGCGCAGGTCGCGCAGCAGCAGGTCGGTCGACCACCCGTCGCCGACGATGTGGTGCATGGCGAACACCAGCACGTGCCGTTCCTCGTCGGCACGCACGAGGGTGGCACGGAAGGCGGGCTCGGCGGCCAGGTCGAACGGGCGGGTGGCGATGTCGCGCACCACTGCCGAGAGGTCGGTGGCGGTCACGTGACTCAGGCGCGCGGACGGTGAGTCCGCGGTGGGCAGCACCCGCTGTGTGGGCACGCCGTCGGTGGCGGGGAAGGTGGTCCGCAGCTGTTCGTGGCGGCCGACCAGGTCCTGCACGGCGGCGTCGAGTGCCGCGCGGTCGAGCGGGCCGGTCAGCAGCCAGGTGGCCGGCATGAGGTACTCGGTGCTGCCCGGCGCGAGCTGGTCGAGGAAGTAGAGGCGTTGCTGCGCCGCGGAAAGCGGCCCGGCGCCGGGCCGGGGGTCGAGCCGGGTGATGCCCACCGGGGCCGCCGCGCGACCGCGCAGCCGCAGTTCGAGCAGCCGGCGGGCCGCCGGTGACAGGTTCGCGGGCAGCGACCGCTCGACGTCCGAGATGGCCATGACACGTCCTTCCACTTGTCAGCTCAGCGAGAGCGCGATCTCCTCGTCGCTCATCAATGCGATCTGCTCGATCAGTTGCCGCTCCACCTCGGCGGCCAGCCGTTCGACCGTGGGGTGTTCGAACAGGTCACGCACGCCGACCGGGCAGTCGAAAGCGGCACGCAGCCGCGACGCCACGGCCACCGCGCGCAGCGAGTGCCCGCCCAGCACGAAGAAGTCGTCGTGCAGGCCGATCCGGTCCGCGCCGAGCACTTCCGCCCAGATCTGGGCGACCACCTGCTCGGTCGGGCTGTCGGGTGGCACGAACTCGGTGCGCCCGGGTGCGGGCAGCGCGGCCACGTCGACCTTGCCCTGCACGGTCAGCGGCAGGTCGTCGAGCGCGATCACGGCCGACGGGACCAGCGCCGAGGGCAGCAGGCCGCCACACCAGCCGCGCAGGTCGGCCTCCGTGCCGGACACGTACGCGACCAGCTGTCCGTCACGCACCACCACGGTCGCCGCGCGCACGTCCGGATGCTCGCGCAGCACCGCCTCGATCTCACCCGGCTCGATCCGCATGCCACGCAACGAGATCTGGTCGTCGACGCGGCCGAGGAACTCCAGGTCGCCATCCGGCAGCCGGCGCACCCGGTCGCCGGTCCGGTAGAGGCGCCCACCGTCTGCGAACGGGTCCGGCACGAACCGCGACGCCGTCAGCGCAGGACGGCCCAGGTACCCGTGGGCCAGTTCCGGCCCGCCGATCAGCAGTTCACCCGGCACGCCCGAGGGCACGAGGTCGCCGTCGGCGTCCACCACGTAGGCGTGGCGCCCGCCCAGCGCGCGGCCGATCGGGACCCGGTCCACCGGGCCGGTGATCCGGTGCGCGGTCGCGGAGATCACGCTCTCGGTCGGGCCGTAGGTGTTCACCACCGGCACGTCGGGCAGCCACGTGAACCACTCCCGCAGCGACGCGGGCGGCAATGTCTCCCCGCCGGTGACCAGCAGCCGCAGCCCGGCCAGGTCGCCGGCCAGGTGGTCGAGCCGGGCCACGACCTCCGCCAGGTAGGCGGGGGTCAGCTCCAGCACGGTGACGCCCTCGGCGCGGACCCGCCGCGCCAGGTCGTCGGCCGACCACACCTCGTCGGGGCGGATCACCACCCGGGCGCCGGCGGCCAGCGCCGGCAGCATCTGCTCCAGCGAGGCGTCGAAGGACGTCGAGGCGAACGTGAGGACCCGGTCGGTGGCCGTGATGCCGAAGCAGCGGGACGCCTCGGCCACGTGGGCGGCGAGCGCGCCGTGCGGCACCCCCACGGCCTTGGGTCGCCCGGACGAGCCGGACGTGAAGATCACGTACGCCAGCTCGTCGGGATCCGGTGCCACGGCGGCAATCCCGGGCTCGGTGCTGTCGACGGACACCACCGGCACGCCGAGGTCCGCCGTGCCGATCACGTGGGTCACGCCGGCCTCGGCCACCATGTGTCGCAGTCGGGCCTGCGGGAACCGCGGGTCGAGCGGCACGTAGACGCCGCCGGCGTGCCACACGGCGAGCATGGCGGCCACCGCCCCCGTGCCGCGCGGCAGGCACACCCCCACCGGATCGCCGCGCCGCACGCCGGCGCCGACGAGCGCGGCGGCCAGCCCGGCCACCCGCTCGCCCAGTTCGCCGTAGTGCACGATCCGGTCCTCGCAGACGAGCGCCACGTCGCCCGGTTCGCCGGCGAGCGCGAAGGGCCCGGCCGTCACCGGGGTGTCCGGCGCGCCGGCGGAGTCGAGCAACACCGTGCGCTCGGCGGGGGTGAGCAGGTCGAGGTCGCCGACCGGGGCGTGCGGGTCGGCCGCCACGGCGTCGAGCACCCGCCCGATCCACTCGGCGAACCGCGCCACCGTGTCGTGGTCGAACAGGTCGGTGCTGTACTCCACGTCGAGTGCCACCCGGTCCGGGTGGACGACGAAGTTGGCGGTCAGGTCGAACTTCGCCGAGCCCCACGGCAGGGGGAACGGGTCGAACTCCAGACCGTCGAACCGCGGCCCGGTGGTCTCGCCCTCACGCACGTCGAACATCACCTGGAACAACGGGTTCCTGGACAGGTCACGCTCCGGGCGGAGCAGTTCCACCAGCCGCTCGAACGGCACGTCCTGGTGGTCGAACGCGTCCAGCACGGTGCGCCGCGCCCGGTCCAGAACGTCCACGAAGGACGGCCGGCCGGACAGGTCGCCGCGCAGCACCACGGTGTTGACGAAGAACCCGACCAGCCGTTCCAGCTCGACCCGGCCACGGCCGGCCACCGGCGTGCCGACGGGGACGTCGTGCTGCCCGGACCAGCGGGCGAGCACCACCTGGAACACGGCGAGCAGCACGGTGAACCGGGTGACGCCGAGGCGGTGGGCCAGTTCGTCCAGGCCGTGCAGCGACTCCGGCGAGAACGTGGTGAGCACGGCACCGCCGCGGCCGGAGCGGGTGGCGGGCCGGGGCCGGTCGGCCGGCAGATCGAGCACCGGGACGCCGTCGAGCGCGTCACGCCAGTAGGCGAGGTCGCCCTCGGTGTCCTGGCGTCGTTGCCACACCGCGTAGTCGCCGTACTGGACCACGGGTGCGGGCAGTTCGGCGCGGTGTCCGGCGCGGCGGGCCCGGTAGCACTCGGCGAGTTCGGCCAGGACCACGTCGGTCGACCAGCCGTCGGTCGCGATGTGGTGGAACGCCACGAGCACCACGTGGTCGCCGCCCTCCAGCGCCCACACCCCGGACCGCAGCATCGGCGGGGAGGTGAGGTCGAACCGCCGGGTGGCGAGGTCGAGCGCGAGCTGCCGGACCTCCGCCGGGGTGTGGGGTTCGGCGTGCCAGGACACCGGCACCGTGACGTCGTCGCGCACCAGCTGCACGGGTGCGCCGCCCCGCTCGACGAGCGCGGTGCGCAGCACCTCGTGGCGCGCCACCACGTCGTCCAGCGCGCCCTGCCAGGCGTCCCGGTCCAGGTCGCCGCGCACCCGCCAGGTGAACCACAGCACGTAGTCGTTGGCGGCACCCGGTTCCGCCATCCGGTCGAGGAACCAGAGCCGTTCCTGGGCGAAGGACAGCGGCAGCGGACCGGTGCGGTCCACCGGCTCGATCCGGTCGCCGCGGGTGGCCCGCGCGGTCCGCACCTTCGCGGCGAACTCGCGGATCCGCGGGTGTTCGAACAGGGTGCGCAGTTCCACCGCGCGGCCGAGGCGTTCGGTGACGCGGGCGACGACCATGGTGGCGAGCAGCGAGTGCCCGCCCAGGTCGAAGAAGCTGTCGTCGATGCCGACCCGGTCGACACCGAGCACCTCGCGCCAGATCTCGGCGACGGCCCGTTCCACATCGTCACGCGGTTCCGCGAAGGTGCCGGTCCGTTCCCGTCGGGCGGCGGGAAGCGCCGCCCGGTCGAGCTTTCCGGAGGCGGTCACCGGCAGGGCGTCGAGCACCACGAGGTCGGCGGGCACCGCGTGGCCGGGCAGCCACCGGCCGCACCAGTCCCGCAACGCCCGCAACGCCGTCGTGTCGGCCTGGTCGGCCACCACGTAGCCGGTCAGGCTCTGTCCGTCGGCACCCACGGCGGCGGCCGCGCCGCGCACCCCGGGGCAACGGGCGAGCACCGACTCGACCTCGCCCAGTTCCACCCGGAACCCGCGGATCTTCACCTGGTCGTCGGCGCGGCCGAGGAACTCCAGCTCCCCGTCGTCACGCCAGCGCACCCGGTCGCCCGTGCGGTAGAGCCGCCCGCCCGCCGCGCCGAACGGGTCGGGGACGAACTTCTCGGCGGTCAGCGCGGACCGGCCGAGGTAGCCCACCGCCAGCTCCGGGCCGCCGATCAGCAGTTCCCCGGTGGTCGCCAGGTGACCGCGGTCGTCCACCACGTACGCCCGGCGGCCGCCCAGCGGCCTGCCCACCGGCACCGGTCCGTCCACGGCGGAATCCGTGTGGACGGTCGCCGTGACCACGGCCTCGGTGGGCCCGTAGGCGTTGCACACCAGCGCCCACGGCACCCGCGTCCGCCACGCGGCGAGCGCGGGGGCGGGTACCTCCTCGCCGCCGAGGATCAGCAACCGCAACGACCGCAGCGCCCCCGCCTGCCGGTCGGTGAGCGTGGCGGCGAGCTGGGCCCAGAAGGTCGGCGGCAGGTTCAGCACGGTGATGCCGTGTTCGGCCACCACCTCGGGCAGTCGAGTGGGAAGCCACTGTTCGTCCGGCCGGACGACGATCTCCGCGCCCGACGTGAGCGCGGGCAGCAACTGGTCGAGCGAGGCGTCGAAGGAGAACGACGAGAACGCGAGCACCCGGTCGGCCGAGGTGACGCCGAACGTCTCCCTGGCGGCCGCCACGTGAGCGGCGAGCGCACCGTGCGACACCCCTACGGCCTTGGGGCGGCCGGACGATCCGGACGTGAAGATCACGTACGCGAGATCGGCCGGAGGTGCCGGCGGGACAGGGGATTCCGGTGCGGGCTCGACCGCTTCCACGGTGACCACCGGCACGCCGGGTACGACCGCCGACGTGGACTCGTCGGCCACCACCAGGCCGACGTCCGCCTCGGCCACCATCAGCCGCAGCCGCTCGGGCGGCAGCGCCGGGTCGAGCGGCACGTACACGCCACCCGCGCGCCACACGGCGAGCATGGCGGCCACCGACCACACGCCGCGCGCGACGCACACGCCGACCGCGCTCCCCCGGCCGACTCCCCTGGCACGCAACGCGTTCGCGAGTCCGCCGGCGAGGCCGGCCAGCTCCGCGTAGGTCACCGCCTGGTCGCCGCAGCGCACGGCGATCGCCGACGGAGCGCCGTGCACCACCAGCGGTTCGGTGGACGCGGTCGCCGTACCCGCGTTGTCCAGCAGGCGTTGCCGCTCGCGGCCGGGCAGCGGCTCGAGCCGGTCGGCCAGGTCGGCGACCGGTGTGCCGGGCTCGGCGAGCACCGCGCGCAGCAGGTCCCGGTAGCCGTCGGCGAACCGGCGCATCGAGTCGTCGTCGAACAGCGTGGTGGCGTACTGCAGCCGCGCGGCCAGCGAGCCGTCGGTGCGCAGGTTGAGGTCGAGGAAGACGTCCATGGGCGTGCCGACCAGCGGCGGCGAGATCTGTTCCACCTCGAGCCCGGGCAGGGTGATCGGCCGCAGCGCCGAGTTCACCAGCGTGAACGACGCCTGCGCGAGCGGGTGGCGGGACAGGTCCCGGTCGCCGCGCACCGCGCCGACCACGTGGTCGAACGGTGCCTCCGCGTGGGACAGGGCGTCGAGGGCAGTCCGGCGGACCCGGCCGAGCAGCGCGTCGAAATCGGGCCGGCCGGCGAGATCGGTACGCAGCACCACGGTGTTCACGAACGGGCCGACCAGCCCGGCCACCGCGGGTCCCGTCCGGTCGGACAACGTGGTGCACACGGCGAGGTCGGTCTGTCCGGTGTAGCGCGCGAGCAGCGCCTGGTAGACGGCGAGCAGCAGCATGTAGCGGGTGGCCTTGCGGGTGCGGGCCGCGTGGTCGACCTCGGCCACCAGGTCGGCGGGCACGGTGAACCGGACGACGTCGCCGGCGCCGTCCCAGAACGGGGGCCGCGGCCGGTCGGCCGGCAGCGTGAGCGGCGGGACGCCGGCCAGCCGGTCGCGCCAGTGCGTGAGGAGCCGTTCCATCCGGCCGTCGGCCAGGCGGTCCCGCTGGCGTGCCGCGACGTCGGCGTACCGCAGGGTGGGCGGCGCCACCGGCTCGCCGCGGTACCCGTCGGCCAGCTCGGTCAGCAGCACGTCCCACGAGTAGCCGTCGACCGCGATGTGGTGGATCACCACGAGCAGCACGTGCTCTTCGGCGCCCAGCCGGGCGAGCGTCAGCCGGACCGGCGGCTCGGTGGCGAGGTCCATCCCGCGCCGCAGCTCGCGGTCGAACAGCTCGGTCACGTCCGCGGCGTCGACGACGTCCAGGCCGATCCCGCCGGGCGGGTCGACCACGGGGTGCGGCTCGCCGTCCCGCGCCACGAACCGGGTGCGCAGCACCTCGTGCCGGTCGGTGATCGCGACCAGCGCCCGTTCGAGCGCGGGCACGTCGAGGGTTCCGCGCAGCCGCAGGGCCAGTGGCAGCAGGTAGTCGGCCGAACCGGGGGCCAGCTGGTCGAGGAACCACAACCGCCGCTGCGCGAACGATGCCTGGGTGCTCACTGTTGACCTCCGTGCGCTGGGTTCCTGAACAGCCTGCGGTGCACGGCCTGTCGCTCACCAGGGAAGCGGGAGCGGGTGCGCGGTGCCGTCAGGTCTGCGTGTTCTTCCCGGGTCAGATGACGCCGGCGCGGACGGCACCGGCGACCGCGTGCGCCCGGGTGCGGGCCTGCAGCCGGGACATCAGGTCGTAGATCACGTTCTTCACCGTGTGCTGCGAGCAGGCCAGTTCGTCCGCGATCGAGGTGTTGTCGAGTCCGTCGGCCATCAGCCGCAGCACCGACACCTGCCGGGCGGTCAGCGCGGGTGCCTGCGGGACGGCGTCCCGGCCGAGCAGCCGTACGAGCAGGTCGTGGGGCAGGCGGCCGTCGCCGTCGTGGGCCGACTGGAGCGCCGCCCGCAGCCCGGCGGGCGTGGTGCGGGCGGACTCCACGATGGCGCCGACCCCGGCCCGCAGCGCGCGGCGCACGCCGTCGGTGGAGAACCGGTCGGCCATCACCACCCCCGGCCGGCCCGGGACGGCGAGTGCCTCGTCGATCGACCCGGCGGCGACCACCGTCACGGTGCCGGGTGACCGGTCGGAGTCCGCGGCGACCGCGACGCCCGCGCGGTCGAGCATGGTGAGCGCGGTGGCCCTGGCGGTCGCGTCGGCGGCGCTGACCCTGGCCCGCAGCACGGCGCTCACAGCAGACCCGCCCGCAGTGCGTAGGCCACCGCGTGGGCACGGTTGCGCAGCCGGAACCGGTTGGTGATGTCGTGCACGATGCTCGCCACCGTGCGCGGCGAGTAGCACAGCTCCCTGGCGATGTCGTCGGTCTCGCGGCCTTCGGCGACGAGCCGGAGCACCGCGCGTTCGCGTTCGCTGAGCCCGGCGGACGGTTCCTCGGCCGTGGTGAGCGCGAGCAGACCGTCGAGCATGTCGGGTGGCACGGTGGAGTCACCGGCGGCGGCCGCGAGCACCGTGCGCACCAGCCGGTCCGGGCCGGCCTCGCGGCGGCGGAGCAGTCCGCGTGCCCCGGCCACGATGGCGTGCAGGGCCCGCGCGGGCGCCAGGTCGGTGGCCACCAGCACCACCTCCGGCCGGTGCGGGGCACCGCGCAGCGAGCGGATGAGGTCCAACTCCTGGTCCCCGACAGCGTCGAGGACCACCACGGCGACGTCCGGGTCCTCGCCGGGCAGCGTCACCGCGACGTCGGGGCAGCTGTGCAGGGAACTGGCGGCACCGGCTTCCAGCATCGGATCCAGTGCCACCACTGTCACACGTACGGGCTCTCCCACGGGGGCTCTCCTCGGTCGGCTGGGCGGTGTGCACCCAGCGTCGGCCCGCGACACCCGTTCGGTCATCGGTGCCGTTCCCGCATATTCACCCGCACCGCGGACGGTGTCGGCGCACACGCGCTGAGCTGCGGGAACACCTGCCGGACCCCCGCCGATCGGCGGGGGTCGACCGACACCCGCACCGACACCCCGCCGACAAAAGATGGGGGTCGCGTACGCATGACTGTCGGTGGGCGCGCTGGCAGTGTCAGGCGTCATGAGCGCAGCCACCACCTCGGCATCCGGCAGCGGCCCCGGAGTGGCCCTCGCCCGGACGTGGTGGGTGCGGGGGCTCGCCCTGCACGAGCGTGCCGACCGGCTCGGGGTCACCGGCCCGCCGCGGGCCCTGTCGGAAGACCCGGACGCTATTGCCACCCGCGCGGCGGACCTCGGGCTGGACGACCGGGCGCTGGCCGCGCTCCTCGACGCCCCGGCCGACACGCTCGCCTCGGCCGCGCCCGCCCCGGACTGGGTGGCGGCCACCGAACGCGCGGTGCTGGCCGCCCGCTCGCTCGACGCCACCCACCCGGTGCCCGAAGGCTGGCGCGACGCCTTCGCCCTGGTGCTGCGTCCGTTCGTGGACGACGCCGTGACCGGCGCGCTCGCCGGACTGGCGGCCCACCGGCCACACCACGTCGACGCCGCCGGGATCACCGAGGGCGTGCGGGTGGCGATCGGCCACCGGCTGGCCGGGCTGGCGGCCCGCACCCTGGTCACCGAGCTGCACCGGACCGGCCCCCAACTGAACGGGGCCGACGGCCGGGCCCGGTTCGCCGACTTCGTCCGGCGGATGAGCGGCCCGGTCCCGCAGACCGCGCTGTTCTCCCGGTTCCCCGTGCTGGCCCGGCTGCTCGCCACCACGGCCGCCACCACCGCCCGCGCGACCGCCGAGGTGCTCGACCGTCTGCTGGCCGACCGCGCCGACCTCGTGGCCGAACTGCTCGGCGGCGCCGACCCGGGACCGGTGGTGGCGCTGACCGCCACCCGGGGCGACCGCCACGACGGCGGCCGGTCGGTGGTGTTCGCCGACTTCGCCGACGGCAGCCGGATCGTCTACAAGCCCCGTGACGTCGGCACCCAGGTCCGGTTCGCCGAGCTGCTCGCCGCACTCAACGCCGCCGCTCCCGGTCTGTGCCCGCGGGCGGTCCGCACCGTCGCCCGCGACGGCTACGGCTGGTCGGAGCTGGTCACCGGCGAACCGCTGGAGAACCACCGCGCGGCCGACCGCTTCTACCGCCGCCACGGTGCCCTGCTGGCGCTGCTGCACGTGCTGCGCGCCACCGACGTGCACTACGAGAACGTGATCGCGGCCGGTGAGGTGCCGGTGCTGGTCGACACGGAAACCCTGTTCAGCGCGGAACTCGTGCCGGGCGGGACGGGCGACCCGGCGGCCGACGTGCTCGCCGGTTCGGTGTACCGCACGGCCCTGCTGCCCATGATGGTGGTGGGCGAACAGGGCATCGCGGACCTGTCCGGCACCGGCGGCGACGGCGGCACCAGCCCGGCGAGCGTCGTCGACTGGCTCGACGCCGGTACCGACCGGATGCGCCTGGTGCGCCGCGCGGTCGAGCTGACGGAGGCGGGCAACCGGCCCCGGATCGGCGACGCGCTCGTCGAGCCCCGCGACCACGAACGCGAGATCCTCGCGGGGTTCCGCCAGGCCTACGACGTGCTCAGCGGACTGGGCGCGGAGTTCACCGAGCTGGTCTCCCGGTGCGCCGGGCTGGAGGTTCGGGTGATCACCCGGCCGAGTTGGCTGTACGGCACGCTGCTCGACGAGACCACCCACCCGGAGGCGCTGGCCGACGCGCTCGACCGGGACCGCGCGCTCGCCACCCTGTACGCCGGGCGCACCGCGAGCCCGCTGTTCGCCCAGCTGGTCACGCACGAGATCGCCGCGCTGTGGGACGGCGACGTGCCGATGTTCCTGGCCACCGCCGGCACCGGCCGCCTGCGCCCGCCGGGCGGCGCCGAGCTGCCGGTGCCGTTGCCGCGCACCGGGATCGACTCGGCGCTGCGCACGATCGCCGGCCTGAACGAGGTGGAACGGCGCGACCAGGAGTGGATCATCTCGGCCACGCTGGCCACCCGACTCAACGCGCCCGCCCATCCCGTCGCGCCACTGGTGCGCAGCACGCACACCGGCACGGTCGTGCACCCCGACGAGTTGGTGGTCGCCGCCTGCTCGGTCGCCGACCGGATCGTCGCCCGCGCCGCCACCACCAGCGACGGGCGGATCAACTGGCTCGGCCTCGAGACCCTCGACGACCGCCAGTGGCTGGTCCTGCCGCAGGGCGCGAGCCTCGGCCACGGCTACCTCGGCGTGGCCCTGTTCCTCGCCCAGATCGGCGCCGTCACCGGCAACACCCGCTACACCGAGCACGCCGAGCACGTGGTGGCCGACGCACCCGCCGTCATCGCCTCACTCGCCGGCCGGCCGGATCTGCTCGCCGCGGTCGGCGTCGGCGGGCACAACGGGCTCGGGGGCATCGCCTACGGGCTGGCCCGGCTCGGCGTGCTCCTCGACGATCCGGCGCTCCGTGCGCGGGCGGCCGACGTGGTCGAGCTGATCGCCGTCACCCCCACGGCCGACCCCGGCTGGTCCAGCGGGCTCGCCGGCTGCCTCGCCGCGTTGACCGCCGTGCATGCCGACCTCGGACTCGCGCGGGCCGGCGTGGTGGCCGGCACCTGCGCCGACCAGCTCCTGGGCGTCGACCCCCTGACCCTGTCCCCCGGCTTCGCCCACGGACTGGCCGGGGTCGCCCACGCGCTCACCAGCCACGGACCCGACGAGCGGCACCGTGCCGAAGGGCGCCGGCTCGCCGCCCTCGCGACCGGCGAAACCGACCGGGCCGGCTGGTGCGACGGCGACGCGGGTCTCGCGCTGGCCGCCGGTACGGGGGCGGTCGCTGCTCGCCGCCGCGCCGGTGCGCGGTGACCTGTCGCTGTGCCACGGCGAACTCGGCATCACCGACGTGCTCGCCGAACTGGGCGAGCCCGACCACCGACGCCCGGTGCTGCGGACCCGCGCCGGCCGGGTGGTCGACCTCCTGCGTGGCCTCGGCCCGGTGTGCGGTGTCCCCGGCGGCGTGCCCACCCCGGGCCTGCTGACCGGCCTCGCCGGCATCGGCCACGGCCTGCTGCGCCTCGCCGCACCCGACCGGGTGCCCTCGGCGCTGCTGCTACGACCTGACGTTCTCCACCCGTAAGTGATCACCAACCGATGAGGAAGTGGTAACCGTGTCCAGGGAGCCCAACCCGATCATGTCCGACGTCGACGACGACCGGCTCGACCAGCCGGTGGGTGCCATGCGCCTGCTGCCGTCGATCTCCTTCGGCGTGCGCGCGGCGGCCCTGTCCAGGGTGGCGTTACCGGTGGCCATGATCGCCGCGGCCGTGGTCGCCGGGGATCCGGCGACCGGCCAGCAGAACCTCGTCACCATGGACACGTCGTGCTGCCCGCCTGACCCGTCATGACCCGTGACGCGGCGGCGCCCCGGCGCCGCCGCGCTCACCAGGTGTTTCAGATGTCGATTTGGTAATCTCGCGATGTATGCGCCGTCATTCGACTGTCCTCATTGGCCGGACCGCCGAGGTCCGGATGCTGGCGGACCGATTATCCGAGGCGCGTGACGGCCACGGCGGCGCCGTCTTCATCATCGGCGAGAGCGGCATCGGCAAGTCCCGACTGGCGGCCGCGGCCACCGAACTCGCCAACGCCGCCGGCATGTGTCTGATGCGCGGCCGGGCCAGTGCCGTCGGCCCCGCCGCCCCGTTCCGCCCGCTCACCGAGGCGATCCTCTACCTGCTCCGCGTCGAGACCATCGACCCCGACGACCTCGGCTCCTACGGCCCCGTCCTCGGCCGGGTGGTGCCCGAGTGGGCGACGCGGACCACCGACCGCGACACCGAGTCGCTCGTCGTCCTCGCCGAGGCGGTGCTGCGGCTGACCGGGCTCGCCGGCCGCGACCGGGGCTGCCTGCTCACCCTCGACGACCTGCACGACGCCGACGCCGAGACGCTCGCCGTGCTGGAGTACCTGATCGACAACGTCGACCTGGAGCGCACCCTGCTCGTCGGCGGCATCCGCGAGGGCGACAGCCCGGCCCTCGCCCTGGCCCGCGACGCCGCCCAGCGCGGCCGCGCGACGCTCATCGAACTCGACCGACTGTCCACGGAGGACCTCCGGGAGCTCGCGGGCGCCTGCCTGGACGCCGACCCCGCCGACGTGCCGGACGCCGCGGTCGACCTGCTGTTCGCGGGCAGCGCCGGCAACCCGTTCATGGCCGAGGAAGTCCTCAAAGTGCATGGTGGACGACCAGGTCCTGGTCGGTGGTGGCGGCACCTGGTCGCTCACCGAGACGGCCGACGTCACGTCCTCGCTCGGCCTGGCCCGCCCGCTCGCCCGCCGGGTCGCCGGCCTCGGACCACGCACCAGGGACCTGCTCGCGGTCGCCGCCACGTTCGGCGCCCGGTTCCCGCTCGCCGTCGTCCAACACGTCACCGGACTCAACGACCACGTGGTGCTGAGCCTGCTGCACGACCTGGCCGACCACCTGGTCATGCCCGACGAGCACCTGGCCGACTGGTACACCTTCCACCACCAGCTCAGCCGCGACGCCGTACTCGCGCAGCTCGGCCACGGCGAACAGGCCGCGCTCGCCGGCCGGGTGGCCGACGCCGTGGAGGCACGTCAACCCCGGCCTGCCCGGCGAGTGGTGCGAAGTCACCGCGCGGCTGCGCCTCGACGCCGGCGACCGCGCCGCCGCCGGCCGGCTCTACGCCGAAGTGGGCCGCCGGGCGCTGACCCGGGGCGCCGCCGCGTCGGCCGTCGCCGTGCTGGACCGGGCGTGGGAACTGCTGGCCGACGACCCGGCCGGGCGGGCGAACACCCTCGAACAGCTGCTGCTCGCGCTGGCCGAGGCCGGTCTCGTGGACCGCATGCTCACCACGGTCGACACGCTCGACCAGGTCAGCGGCCTCGACCCCCCGCCGGCGCGCGGCGCTGCACACCCGGCTCGCGTGGGCACTCGAGGTGGCCGGCCGGGTGGCCGACGCGCAGGCCCAGGTCGACGTGGCGCGCGCGTCTGCTCGGCCCGGACGCCGCCGCCGAGGACCTGGCGCCCATCGACGTGGTGGCCGCGCACATCGCGCTCGACCGCCCCGGTTCCGACCAGCGCGACGAGGCGGAGCGACTCGCCCGCCGGGCGGCGACCGTGGCCGAGGAGGTGCCGCTGCCGGTGGTCGCCTGCCAGGCCTGGCAGCTGCTCGGCGCCATCACCCGCCACCGCGACCCGGATGAGGCCGACCGCCTGTCTGGAGCGGGCACACACCCTGGCCGTGCGGCACCGCCTGCCGATCAGCGAGATCCACGTGCTCGATCCGGCTCGGCAACGACGACGCGCTGCGCTCCGGTGACCTGACCGGCTGGAACGCGCCCGCGAGCGGGCCATCTTCGTCGGCGCCGTGACCGCCCGCTACCAGGCCGAGTCCAGCATCGCGCTGCACGCCATCCTGCGCGGCGACCACGAGACCGCCCGCGCGCTGATCGACACGGCGGTCACCGCCACCGGCCGGCTGCGGCTGCTCGAGACCACCCGGTACGTGCTGCTGCTGCGCGTCGTGCTCGCCGCGCACCGCGGTGACCGCGCGGCCATGACCGACGCGCTGGGTGAGTTCGTCCGCAGACGGCGGCGACCTGACCCTGCACGCGCCGCGCGTCCACGGCCTGGCCGGCGCGTTCTGCGCGCTGCTCGAGGAGGACCGCGACCGCGCGGTGGCCGAACTCGCGCTCGCCGTGTCCGGTGAGGACAACGGGTCCAGCGTGTACTACCTGTCCGGCCGCTACGGCCTCCACCTGTTGCTCGGCGTGCTCACCGGGACGGCCGGCTGGGCCGAGCGACCGGGAGCTGACGGCCAACCCGGCGAGCGTGCTGCGGTGGGACCGCCAGTTCATCGGCTTCGCCCGCGCCGTCCTGCTCGGCCGCGAGGGCAACCACGACGAGGCGACCGCCGAGATGGCCGCGGCCCTGGAACTCGGCGCGCCCTACGGCACGAGCCGCCACCTGGCCCTGCGGCTCGTGGGCGAGGAGGCGCAGCGCGACGGCTGGGGCGATCCCGTCGACTGGCTGCGCGCGGCGGAACGGTACTTCCACGACCTGCGACGTCCCGGCGGTCGCGGGCGCGTGCCGGGCCCTGCTGCGACGCGCGGGCGCCCGGGTGCCCCAACGACGCAGCGGTGCCGACCAGATCCCGCAGCGACTGCGGTCGGCCGGGGTGACGGTGCGCGAGTTCGAGGTGTTGGGCCTGCTCATCGGCCGGCTGGGCAACCAGGAGATCGCCGACCGGCTGCAGGTCTCGCCACGCACGGTCGAACGACACGTGGGCAACCTGATGACGAAGACCGGCCTGCCCAACCGCATCGCGCTGGGTCGCCTGGCCGCCGACGTCCTCCACACGGACGACGAACTCGTCTGAGAAGTACCGGGCGATATCATCACGGCCATCCCCGAGTTGTGTATAACAGTGCGCGTGTCCCGAATCTCCCGCCTCGGCGCGGTCGTGCTGGCTCTCCTGTCCTGCGTGGCTCTCGCCGCACCCGCCGCCGCGAGCGACGAGGACGGCGCGCCGTCCGAGTTCGTGGTCCTGCGTGACGTCGACCCCACGATTCGGTACGACATCCGCTACTTCGGGCGGCACAACTTCGTCGGTGATCGCATCGACGGCTACCGGCAGCCGCAGTGCATCCTCACCCGGCATGCCGCGAAGGCGCTGCGCACCGCACAACGCACGCTCCTGCGGCAGGGCTACACACTCAAGGTCTACGACTGCTACCGCCCGCAGCGCGCGGTCGACCACTTCGTCCGCTGGGCCCAGGACCTCGACGACGAACGCATGAAGGCCGAGTTCTACCCCAACGTCGACAAGTCCCGCCTGTTCACCGACGGCTACATCGCCGAGAAGTCCGGCCACAGCCGCGGCAGCACCCTCGACGTCACGCTCGTCAAGCTGCCGGCGGGTCCCCAACGGCCCTACCACCCCGGCGAACCGCTGGTCGCCTGCTTCGCCCCGGTCGAGCAACGCTTCCCCGACAACGGCGTCGACATGGGCACCGGCTACGACTGCTTCGACCCGCTGTCCCACACCGACAACCCGGCCATCACCGGCTCCGCCCGCCACCACCGCAACCTGCTCCGCGCCACCCTCGCGGACGCCGGATTCCGCAACCTCCCCGAAGAGTGGTGGCACTTCACCCTCAACGACGAACCCTTCCCCGACACCTACTTCGACTTCCCCGTCAGTCGGTGCGCGGTGAACTGACCGGGCGATATCATCACGGCCATCCCCGAATGACCCGAGAGGACGACCGTGCCCGAGTCGACCATGCCGACCGAAACCCTCGAGTTCCAGTCCGAGGCCCGTCAGCTCCTCCAGCTGATGATCCATTCGATCTACTCGAACAAGGACGTGTTCCTGCGGGAACTCGTGTCCAACGCCTCCGACGCGCTGGACAAGCTGAAGCTCGAGACGTACCGCGACAAGGACGTGGTGGCCGACACCGGCGACCTCCACATCGCGCTCGAGGTCGACCAGGACAACCGCACCCTCACCGTGCGGGACAACGGGATCGGCATGACCAGGGACGAGGTCGTGACCCTCATCGGCACGATCGCCAAGTCCGGCACGGCCGAGCTGCTCCAGAAGCTTCGCGAGACCAAGGACGCGTCCGCCTCGGCCGACCTCATCGGCCAGTTCGGCGTCGGCTTCTACTCCACGTTCATGGTGGCCGACAAGGTCGTCCTGACCACGCGGCACGCCGGCACCCGGGAGGGCGTGCGCTGGGAGTCGACCGGCGAGGGCACCTACACCATCGAGCCGGCCGAGGACCTGCCGCAGGGCACGGCCGTCACGCTGCACCTCAAGGCGGAGGACGCCGAGGACCACCTCTTCGACTACTCCTCGCCCGCCAAGCTCCGCGAGATCGTCAAGCGGTACTCCGACTTCATCACCTGGCCCATCCGGATGGGCGGCGAGCCCGAAGCCGTCAACTCCATGAAGGCCCTGTGGGCGCGGTCGGCCAGCGAGGTCACCGACGACGAGATCACCGAGTTCTACCGGCACATCAGCCACGACTGGAGCCCGCCGCTGGACACCGTCCGGCTCCAGGCCGAGGGCACGTTCGAGTACCAGGCCCTGCTGTTCATCCCCTCCAGGGCGCCGATGGACCTGTTCATGCGGGAGGGGAGCCGCGGCGTCCAGCTGTACGTCAAGCGCGTCTTCATCATGGAGGACTGCGAGGCGCTGGTGCCGGAGTACCTGCGCTTCGTCAAGGGCGTGGTCGACGCGCAGGACCTGTCGCTCAACGTGTCCCGCGAGATCCTCCAGCAGGACCGCCAGATCCAGCTGATCCGCCGGCGGCTGGTCAAGAAGGTCCTGTCGGCCGTCAAGTCCATGATGGCCGACAGTCCCGACCGCTACGCCACGTTCTGGCAGGAGTTCGGCCGCGTGGTCAAGGAAGGTCTGATCTCCGACGAGGCGAACCGCGAGACGATCCTCGAGATCTGCTCGTTCGCCTCCACCCAGGACGAGGAGAAGCCGACCACGTTGCGGTCCTACGTCGACCGCATGCCCGAGGGCCAGCAGGACATCTTCTACCTCACGGGTGAGTCCCGCGCGGCCATCGAACAGTCACCGCACATGGAAGCGTTGCGGGACAAGGGTTTCGAGGTGCTCGTCCTGACCGACCCGATCGACGAGATGTGGGTCGACGCGGTGGGCGAGTTCTCCGGGCACAAGCTCCGGTCGATCGCCAAGGGCCAGGTCGACCTGAGCGGCGCCGACAGCGAGGAGACTCCCGAGCAGGACGAGCGGTTCGGGCCGCTGCTCACGTGGCTCACCACGACGTTGGGCGAGGACGTCAAGGAGGTGCGCCTGTCCACGCGGCTCACGTCCTCCCCCGCGTGCATCGTCGGCGACACGCACGACATGACCCCCACGCTGGAGCGGATGTACCGGTCCATGGGTCAGGAACTGCCGACCATCAAGCGCATCCTGGAGCTGAACCCCACCCACCCGCTGGTCGACGGGCTGCGCGAGGCACACGCCGAGCGCGGCGAGGAGGGCGACCTGGCCGACCTGGCGCGGCTGCTCCACGACATGGCGCTGCTGGCCGACGGCGGTGACCTGGCCGATCCGTCGGGCTTCGTCAAGCGCCTGGCCACCCGGCTGGAACGGACGGTGTAGCGCGTCAGTCCTGGAACTCCAGGTCGGAGTAGGCGTTCAACGCGGGCTGGCCGCCGAGGTGCGCGTACAGCACGCGGGAGTCCCGGCCGATCTCGCCATTGGTCACCAGGTCGATGAGACCGGCCATGGACTTGCCCTCGTAGACCGGGTCGGTGATCATCGCCTCGGTGCGGGCGGCGAGCTTCATGGCCGCGATCGTCCGCTCGTCGGGGGTGCCGTAGATCCCGGCGTGGTAGCGGTCGTCCAGCTCGATGTCCTGATCCGACACCGACGATCCGCGCAGTGCGGCGGTCTGCTTGGCGATGCGGCGGACGGCGTCGAGGGTCTCGGCGGGTTTGGCCGAGGCGTCGATGCCGATCACCCGCCGCTCGCGGTCCTGGCCGGCGAAACCCGCGACCATGCCCGCCTGGGTGCTGCCCGTGACCGAGCAGACCACGATGGTGTCGAAGTGGATATCGAGCGCGCGCTCCTGCTGTAGTACTTCGTCGGCCCAGTCTGCGAACCCGAGGCCGCCGAGCGGATGGTCCGACGCGCCCGCCGGAATGGAGTACGGCGTGCCGCCGCCGGCCCGCACGTCGGCGAGCGCGCGCTGCCAGGACTCCTTGACCTCGATGCCGAACCCGGACGGGTCGCGCCGGACGTCGGCACCCATCAGCCTGCTCAGCTGGATGTTGCCGACCCGGTCGTAGCCGCGGTCCTCCCAGTCGACCCACTTCTCCTGCACGAGCACGCACTTCAGCCCGGCGCGCGCCGCCGCGGCCGCGACCTGCCTGGTGTGGTTGGACTGCACGCCGCCGATCGACACGAGCGTGTCGCAGCCCTGTGCCAGCGCGTCCGCCACGAGGTACTCGAGCTTGCGGGTCTTGTTGCCACCGAAGGCGAGTGCGGAGTTGAGGTCCTCGCGCTTGGCCCACAGTTCGGCGCCGCCGAGGTGCGCCGTGAGCCGTGGGAGCGGGTGGATCGGCGAGGGGCCGAGCAGCAGGGGGTAACGCTCGAAGGTCATGGCTGCTTCTCCTTCAACAGGACGGCCAGGTTGGCCCAGTTCTCCTCGGCGAGCCGGGCCGCGAGGGTGGCGTCGCCGGCTTCGCACGCGGCGATGATCCGGTCGTGCATCGGGGCCGAGTCCCGCCCGAGCGGGGACCGGAAGTAGAGGTAGATCGCGCGGTGCAGCAGCGGCGTGTACCGCCCGACGGTCGCGGCGACCGCCTTGTTCGCGCAGGCCACCACGAGCACGGCGTGGAAGTCGTCGTCACGGGCGATGGCGTCCTCCAGGTCCCCGCTGTTGACGGCGGCCGCGAACCGGAGGTTGGCCGCGCGCAGGGCGTCGAGGTGCGCTTGGGTGAGCCGGGGAACGGCGAGCCGCGTGGCGAGCCCGTGCATGGACTGCACGACCGCGTGCGCGTCCCGAACGGCGTCGGCATCCAACGGCGTGACCCGCGTGTAGCTGTGGGGCTTGCTCTCGATGAGCCCCTCATCGACCAACCGCGCGAGCGCCTCCCGAACCGGCGTGCGCGACAACCCCAGCCGACCGGCCAACTCCACATCCTTCACCGGCGACCCCGGCGCCAACTCCCCCACCACGATCGCCCGCCGAATGACCCCGAGCGCCTGCTCACTGAGCGACACCCGCTCCATCCGACTGATATATTGCATACTGGCAGCGTATCAGCCCAGGTCAAGCCGCCGCGCGCCATGCTCGGCGGCCTACTGACTGACCAGCACCCCAACCCGCGCGGCGTCGCGGCAGCCGGTCGGCAGTGGGTGGAACACGTAGTTCCCGTTCGCATCCAGAGGCGTGCTTTCGATCTCCCGCCGGCAGACCTCATCCGCGACCACCGCGACGATCTCGTAGCTCTTGTTCTCGTCGCCGGGGTCGCCGATCGGTCCGTCGTGGATGACGAACCCGCCGTTGCCCGACTTGAGCGGCCGTTGTCCGACGTTCGCGTCGTAGGCCAGGTAATAGGTCTGGTCGAAGGAGTCGTATTCGAACAGCCATACTGTGGCCCCGGCATCGAGTCCACAGACCGAACCGCTCACGTCGACCCCTTCGACGCCGTCAACCTCCTGACCGTTCACCGGCTTCTCGATGGTCACTTGGCGTGGGCATTCCGGAGGCTGAGGATCGTCAGTGAGGATGAGGAACATTCCGCCTATAACCGCACTCAGGACCGCGGCAGCGACAGTGCCAACAGTTGCGTACCAGCCCGCCGTCCTCTGCTTCCGAGGAGCCATTCCTCGTCCCTTCGCCAGCCCGACTCCGGTGTGCACTCCGACGCCATGATCGGAGGCACCACCGGATCAGAGATGGACGAGAACCGGATCGGGTACGGACCTCTCTCACACGGCGCTTCGGGCCTGCGCCACTTCGATCCTCTCCACTGTCGCGAGGCGCTTGCGTTCCAGCACCGCCGCGATCGCGTAGCCCCCGCCGCCCAGGAGGGACACCGTGATGGCAAGGAACAAAGCCGTGAAGCCCGTGCGTCACGCCGTCCCCAGCAGCTTCTCCGCCAGCCGCCGTGACTCGCTCGCGCCCCGTTGTCGGCACGCTGTTCACGAAACTCGGCACCCGGGACCGAGCGGCCGGCATCGTGTTCGCGTACGACTCAGGCCTGGTCCGGCCGATCCTGAGTCCTCGCAACTCCGTCGGGGAAGCGCCTGGCTCAACCCCAGGCAACGGTCGAACGGTCGCGCCGCTGCCTGAGCCGCAACGCCACGGCGACCGCCACCACGGCGACCGCCACCAGGGCGACGACCTGGACGGACGCCGTCGGGGTGCGGACGGCGATCCACGTCAGCGCCCAGCACACGGCGGCCGCGAAACCGATCACCGCGGGCAACCGCACGACCGCCACGGCAGCCGCCAGACCGGTGAGCAGCAGGGCGGTGACCGCGCCGACGGTCGAGGGAGCCGCGCCGAACGACGCCGTGGTCGTGGCCGCACCGGCGACGGTCGCCACCGTCACCCAGCCCAGGTACACGGTCACCGGCAGGTGCAGCAGCAGCCGGTCACCCCAGCCGTCGGCGGGAGTGCGCAGCCGAAGCGCCGCGACACCGAGACAGATCAGCAGCGCGATGATCACCGGCTGCGCGGCGGCGATCATCCGGTGCGCGAACAGCGCCACCCAGGCCGCGTTCAGCAGGCCCGCGGCCGCCAGCCACCACCCGACCGCGCGGTGCACCTGTCGATGACGCTGCGACGGCAGCACCTGCCGGACGGCGAGCGCCGCGAAGGTCACGTAGATCAACGACCAGATCATGAACGCGGTGCCCGCGGGCAGCAACAGCGTGGGATAGGAGTTGGCGACCGTGCCCACCGACTCGCCCCACAGGCCGGCGCCGCCGACCACGCCCGCCACGATCTGCAACACCGCAGCGATCAGAACGGCTGTCACCCGCCAGATCGCGCCGGATTCCGTGTTCATGACCTCCAGATACCCACGCCGACCGGCGCCAAACGGTCCTGACCGGGCACGACCCGCCGGGGCGGTGGCTCGTCACCACGAACGGCACGGTCATCAAGCACCACCGGAATGGTCATCATGCGCGACCGGAGTGGTCATCATGCGTGGTGACCTCGATCTCGGTGCCCAGCGTCGCGCCGGCCGTGAGGGGTAGGTCGTCGCCGCTCCAGAAGCGGCCAGGGTCGTACCAGTTGGCGCGGCGGTTGGTCGGCAGCAGGCCCATGTCCTGGTAGGTGAGCGCCACGACCTCCGCGCAGTACGCGGTTTCCAGCTTCGCGTCGGAGGTCCTGGTGCGGGGAATCGGCGCGCGGCCGTAGAGCCACCGCGAGAACAGGCGTGCGGTCGATGGGAACGGCGTGCCGTCCAGGCGGGCGATCGTCCGCAGGACGGCGTCCTCCATCGCGCGGTCCGCCGCCGGTTCGAGTTGACGCAGCCACGCGCGCTGGTGATACCGGCCCGTCCACTGGACCACGGCCTGGCGCAGGTCGTGCAGCTGCACGCCGCGATGGTGCGCGCCGGCCCACACGTCACGCAGGGACCGGCCCAGCTCCGCGTGCCACATCAGCGGCGGCAGGTCCTCCAGCACCACGGCCATCCCCACGTGGTTGACCGGGCTGTTCGTGGTCAGCCGGATGGTGCGGTCGGCCACCGTGCTGCCGCGGAACAACCACACGTCACCGGTGCGCGTCAGGTCCACTGCCTCGTCCAGAGAAACGGCCACTCCGATAGCCTAGGCGCGTGCGCTGGTGGAAGATCGTCGGATTGGCCGGACTCGCCGGTGTCGCGGCAACGGGCGTCGCCATCACGCGCGGCGAACGCAAGCGACGCGCCTACACCCCCGACGAGGTCCGCACCCGGCTGCACGAGCGCGCGGCCGAGGCCGAGAAGAGCTAGTTCGCCGGCGGCAGCAGCCCGTCGTTCAGGAGCTTGTCGCGGACCAGGCCCGCTTCCCCGCCGCCCGCGCCGAGGCCGCCGGAGAACGGCTGCGCGGTCCACGCGTACTCGCCAGGGAACTGGTGCGCGGACAGCTCGTCCACGCGCCGGGCGTGGTCCTCCCCCACGTTGACCACGGTGAAGTCGAGGGCGACGGACTCCGAGCAGTGGTCGTTGCCGAGCGCGCCGTCCTCACAGGTGCCGAGCGAGGCGTAGTTGCCGTGTTTGTTCTCGGCCGAGTAGATCCGCGACACCTGCGGCGAACCGCCCGCGACCTTGCCCCAGTCGCAGGCGTTGCCGAGCATGCTCTGGTCGACGTGCTCGAAAGCCGTGCCCTCGTGGGCGATCGTCTTCACCGCGAACGCGCCGAATCCGTGGGGGCAGGCGGGGTTCGGCGCGAGCGTCAGCGTGAACGGCTCCACGTCGCCGTTGTGGCCGCCGCCCCACCAGTCGCCGCAGTCGCGGCGGAAGAGGATCGCGTAGGAGACGGCGATCCGGCTGGCGTCGGCCGGGTGGGGACGCACGCGCGCGACCGCCGTGCCGGGGTTCGAACCGGACGCCGGCTCGGTGCAGTCCTCGCCGCTGTCGAACCAGACGTAGGGGAAGAAGTACGTGGCGACGGCGTCCTCGAGGGCGTCGTCGAGCCCGTCGCCATCACCGTCATCGGCGCTCGCCGGGGTCGCGACCAGCCCGATCAGGAGCAGCGCTGCGAGAACCACACCCGCCGGTCGTAACGCCATGGCGCCGAGTGTGGACCGCGCGCGACCAACGCCACCACCGCCGGAAGTCTGGCGACACTCACCCGACGATCAACCCGACCATCGGCCCGGACCAGACGGCTGTAGTGGTTACGCCTCCTGGCACAGCCGATGATCACGGACCGGTAACGACGGTTGTGCATCATCGACCACATTGCGTATCTGGTTAGAAACTCACTCGCAACCTGAACGGAACGCTGATGCGCACAACCCTGCTGTCCATCGCGGCGGCGTCCGTCGCCACCCTGGTGATGACCACCCCGAGCACGGCCGGCACGCACGAGTCGGCCGCGGGCATCGCGAATCCGCCGAGCGCCGCGGAGCAACGCGCGGACAACTCCTGGACGCTCGACTACCCCGACGCCGAGCAACACCCGGCCGACCCGTCGAACTACACGGCCGCGAGCCGCCCCGACTCGAACTCGATCGACTACGTGGTCATCCACGTGACCCAGGGATCGTGGGCCGGCAGCCTGAGCTGGTTCCAGAACCCCGACTCCGACGTGTCCGCGCACTACACGATCCGCTCGTCGGACGGAAAGGTCGCCCAGTCGGTCGACGAGCAGGACATCGCCTGGCACGCGGGCAACTGGTCGTACAACCAGACCTCGGTGGGCATCGAACACGAGGGCTGGGTGGACGACCCGGCGTGGTTCACCGACGCGATGTACGAGTCGTCGGCCAGGGTCACCGCCCACCTGGTGTCCACCTACGGCATCCCCGTTGACCGTGACCACATCATCGGCCACGTGGAGGTCCCCGGCGCCACCCACACCGACCCGGGCCCCCACTGGGACTGGGACAAGTACATGGGCCTGGTGTCCCAGTTCGCGGCAGCCGCCTGACACACGTATCAAAGCCGCTCATGCCGCTTCTCTAGTGCGTACTGATCCGTCGGACGCGCACCCGGAGAAGCGGCATGAGTGGTGAGATTCTCGGCATAGTGGCAACGGTCGCGATCGGGTTCGTCCTGGTGGGGGCGGCGCGGTGGCTCCGTCGACGAGATCGCCGGCCACCGGACCCGAACGCCCTCGCGGTGCGGGTGCCGAGCCTGAAGGTCGTGACGCTCGGCATGCAGGGCGCGGGCAAGACGCTCCTGCTCGCCAGCATGTACCGGTGCATGCAGACGCCGGCCGATCGCGAGTTCTACCTGAAGGCACCCCACGACCAGGTGATCGAGCTGAGCCGGTGGTTCCAGGACGTCGCGAGTCCGGACGACGTGTGGCCGGCCGGCACCCGCAAGTCGGAGATGCGGGAGTTCGAGTTCACCCTGCTCACGCCCGAGGGTGGCAGCCGCGCGCCGGTGTTGCGGATCGGTTATCTGGAGTACGCGGGCGAACTGCTCACCGAGCCACAGGGACCCGGATCCACCGCCCAGGCGGACCTCCTGTCCGCGGTGGACAACGCCGACGCGCTGATCGGCATCATCGACGGGTTGCGCGTCCTGCAGGCCTACCACGACGATCCGCGGGGCACCACGATCCTGCAGCGTTCGGTCGACACCATGGTGAGCACCATGTTCACCGCACGCAGTCCGATCACGTTCGTGATCACCAAATGGGACCTGCTCGACGAACTGCACGCGGACGCGAACGTGCGGCTCGGCATGGTGCGCAACCTGCTGATGGGGCTCGCGGGGTTCCGCGACCTGGTCCGCGAGCACGGCCGACGCCGCGTCATCCGCCTGATCCCCGTGACGGCGGTCGGCCACGACTTCGCGGTGATGGACGACGGCATCGTCCACAAGAAACCCGGCGGCCGGCTCGTTCCGGAGAACGTCGACATGCCACTGTCCACAGTGGTCCCCGACGTGCTCGTGCAGGCCGAGCTGGCACTCGACGCGGCGACCCGCCAAGCTCTTGTGGCACAGGCACGACGCCAGACCCTGCTGCGCCCCCGTGACGCGATGAACGCGCTGGGCGCCACCCTGGTGCACCTGGCCGGGCGCTCGTTGGCGGCCGGCGGGATCAGTTTGCTGGTGGGCTCCTGGCTCGTTCCGTTCCTCAACACCCCCGGCGACGACGGGCCGCTGCCGGGCGGCAACCGTGCGGCGGCCCTCACCGAGGCCGACCTGCGTGCGCAGCAGGCGATCCTGGCGCGCCGCGAGGTCATCCGCAACCTGCAGCACCACACGTCGGTCCTCGAGATGCGGTTGCCCGCGTCCCGGTTGGACCTGACGTGAGCGCCGCGACCGGCTGGCCGTTCCTGATCGCGCGGGGCCGGCGCCGTGGCTACAGCGTGCTCGCCGCTCCCCCGTTCCTGGTGCGGGACAGGGAGGAGGGCTTTCTCGAGGAGGTCGTCGGGCCGTCCCCCGACTCGGTCGCGACCCGGGTCGTGGACAGCCCCGGTGGCCGGCGCCTGTGCCTGGTCTGGGGTGATCACCTGGTGCGCGGCGACGAGGTCGGGGAGCCCGCCGACCCGGTCGACGAGCACAGCAGGTCTCTTCGGCTGCTGTACGGGTTCGTGTGCCAGGACGCCACGGTGGGTGCGCCGGCGCCCGCCGACCTCGACCGGTCCCTGGCCACGATGATGGCCACCTACCGGCGTTTTCTGAGTGGCGAGGAGGAGTTCGGGGTCGAGGAGTCGTCGCCTTTCGCTGTGGACGCTCAAGTCCTGACTCAGCCCGTGGTGCGTCCGCGTGGCTCGGCGAAGGTGTTGGTCGCGGCGGCGGCGCTCGTCGTCGTGGTGCTGGCCGGCGTCTGGTTGTTCGCCAGCCGTTCCGAGCCTCCGCGTGAGCCGTCGCCCAGCACCCAGACCTCGACATCGGCACCCACATCGTCCGGATGACCGTTCGTTCAGCTACTGCAGTGCATCTTCATCCCGGCGATGTCGTGCCACAGCTCGGCCGGGAAGCTCGCGAGCGCGCGGAAGGGGTACGGCTCCAGGCCGCAGGCCATGTGCCGCACGAACTTGCGGTGATCGCCGCCGGGGCCGGGGTTCTGGTTGATGAGCGAGCGGAGCACGGTGCCGTGGGCGTCCAGGAGATCGACGTGCCAGATCACCCAGGCGCCGTTGTCGTCACGGTTGGCGACCGTGCCGTGAAAGGTCGCGGTGCCGTCCGGATACAGGGTCCAGGTGGCACCCTCGTCCATCGTGGCGTCGCCTTTGCGCACCAACCCCCAGGTGAACTGCCAGGGCTCCACCGTGACGAGTCGATCCGCCGTCGCGTTCGGCACCTCCACGATCACCGAGGGATCCATGTCTCGCGACCTTCCACTTGGCACGTTCATCAGAGGCGTGAAGTCGCCGGGTGATACCGCTATCGGCCCGAGGTGGCGGGCAGCGCCAGCGAGACGGCGAGATCCTCGTCCAGGAACATGAGTCCGCGTTCCCCGAACCTCCGGAAGGCGCCGACGACCGTCGCCATCGGCACATCCAGCTCGCGGTGCACACCCATGGCGGTGCGCGGCCGGTCCACACAGGCCAGGTAGATCGCGGCGACCGTGTCCCGGAACGTGTAGGTGCCCTGACCATCCGGGTGCCTGCTGTCGTAGATCTGGAGGAAGCCCGGCGCGGACCGGTACACCAGTCGCGGCGGCTTCTCCGCGTCCCAGGCCGCGCGCCAGCCCGCCACGACGTCCACGAGCGGGGTGTACGTGCTCGGATCCAACGCCACCTCCAGCTCGTACTCGAAGAAGTAGGCGATGCGCTCGAGATCCACGGTCGCCGGGTAGACATGCCGGTAGCTGGGTTCCGGTTCGCGTCGCTTCATGGGGAATCTGGCCGGTTGGGTGAACATCGGGCTGAACCTCTCCAGCCAGACGCGACCAGTGCTCGCCGGCGGCTGGAGGTGGGCCAGATGCGGGATCGCCGCGGTCTGCCGGGCGTAGTCCTCCGCCTTCTCGCCCGGGAATCCCCAGAGGACGTTCCAGGCGATGTCGATCTCGTAGTGGCGCGCCCAGCGCAGAAGGTTGACGTTCTGGGCGGCGCGCACGCCCTTGTCCATGAGCCTGAGTACGTGGGAATTGAGCGACTCCAGGCCCGGCTGGAGGTCCCGGACGCCTGCCTCGGCCATGCCCTTCAGCTGGGCCCGGGTCAGGTTCGCCTTGACCTCGTAGAAGATCTGGTAGTCCCGGCGTCCTTCGACGATCGCGGGGAACAGAGTTCTCGAGGTACTTCGGGTCGAGAATGTTGTCCACGGCGTTGAACCGGAAGCTGCGGTACCGCGCCGCCTGCGTGTCGAGTTCGGCGAGGACACGAGCCGGGGACTTCGCGCGGAAGCTCATGGTGGCCCCGTTGAGTCCACAGAAGGTGCAGTGGTGCTTGGCGCCCCACCAGCAGCCGCGGGCGGACTCGAAGGGAATCGTCACGTGCCTGGTCGGCAGTTCCAACCGTGCCGCGCGCTCGAAGTACTCGGTGTAGTCCGGCGTCGGCAGGTCGTCCAGTTGGGCGCAGTGGCGCGGCGGGCGGGCCGTACGACCCGGTCGCCGTCCCGCCAGACGACGCCCGGAATGCCGGATGGATCCGTCCCGGCCGCCAACGCTCCCAGGAGGGCGGGGAACGCCGAGTCGGCCTCGCCGGTGATGGCGAAGTCGATGCAGTCGATCGACCGCACCAGCTCCGGCCCCATCTCGCCGTCGAAGTTGGCCCCCCCGAACAAGGTGATGATGTCGGGGTACCGCCGCTTCAGTCGGCGGGCGAGGGCGAACGACGCCACGTTCTGCTGGTAGGTCGAGCTGAACCCGACGATCCGCGCACCGGCCAGCTCCTCGACCAGCGCGTCGAGCAACGCTGGGACGTCCCGCTCACGCACGGCCAGCAGCCGCTTGCGCGCCAGCTCAACCGATTCGTCCACATAGGACAAGTCGGTGGCGAAGTCGTCGAGGAACCTACCGTTCGGGTCCGGCGCGGCGGCCCCGAACGCCTCGACCGAGAACAGCCAGTCCCCGACTTGGCGGCCACGGTTCTCGGCCAGGAGTCCGTACAGGTCCAGGCCGATCAGGACCGCGAGGTCGAGGTTCGCGTGCAGGGTACGCACGGGAAAGCCGTGTGCTTCCCCGATTGCCTTGAGTAGTCCCAGTTGGATGGACGGGCGGTGGACGTTCTGGAACGGCATCGACACGATGACGACGGACATGATCGGGTACCCTAGTCGATGATCGGCCCGGCTGGTCGATGATGCGGCTTGTCCTTGTCATCCGTCAAGGGGTACGCCATGATCAGCCGCCGCATCGCCGGGCTCGAAACTGCCGTCGAACTCTGCGTCGAGCCGCATGCTGCACGACCACGTAGTCCCAGGCGATCCTCAGGACCTTGTCGAGGAGCTCCGCTGGTTCATCGGACAGCTCGAGGTCCGCGAGCTTCATGCACAGTTCTTCGAGTTCGTCTTTCGTCGATCTGCCATGAGATTCCTCCAGTTGATCACTGCGTGTTGTCGAGTTTCTCCAGCACACTGGCCGCTTCGGCGCGGCCAAGTTCCCCGTACAGGTCGTAGGCCTGCTGCCATCCTACGCGGGCGGCTGCCAGGTCACCCAGGTCGTGGCGAATGTCGGCGAGCCGGACGAGTGTGGTCGCGACGGTGATCCGATAGCCGTTTCGCCGATACAGCTCGAGGGCGTTCTCGTAGCAGGCGAGCGCCTGACCGTGGTCCCCCAGCCGGATGTGGATGTAGCCGAGGCTGTGCCACGTGGGTGCGGCGTTGATGTGGTCCCCCAACTGCAACTGCAGCCGCAGGGCTTCCTCGCAGTACTTCACCGCGACGGCGTACTCGCCGAGCAACGCCCGGAACCAGCCGACCGAGTTGAGTTCCCTGGCCTCCCCTGCCCGGTGTTCGGCCGCACGGAAGAGTTCCAGCGCCCGTTCGGCGTGCACGACGGCCTCGGCGACGTTCGCCTGTTTGTCGAGCAGCGACGCGAAGGAGTGATGAACGTGGGCCTGACCGATGGTGTCGCGGGTGGACTCGTACAGGTCCAGCGCGAACCGAAGACTGTCGTGTGCGTCGTCGTGCCTGCCGAGCCAGACGTAGGCACCGCCCAGGTGGTGGTGGGCGAAGGCCTGCTTGGTCCGGTCGCCGAGCCGCCGGGCCGCGGCCAACGCCACGGTGAGCAGGGCGAGTTCGTCGTGCCAGTGCCCTTGCAACCGGAGGAACCGGCGTGTCGACCAGGCGAGGTCCCAGCGCTGGCTGTCGAACCGGGTTTCCTGGTGCAGCGCCGCGAGCAGGACGCGGTGCTCGGCGATGAACCAGTCCAACGCCTCCTGCCGGTCGACGATCTTCTCGGGCTCGACACCGTCCGGTAGGTCCGTCAGGGCGGGTGGCACCTCGCGTCGCGGATCGAGGAAGCCGTCGGCGTGGTAGGCGGTGTAGCCGTAGTGGCCGAGCACGCGGCGGGTCGCCTGGTCCCGGTCCGCTGGTTGTTCGTCCACTTCGGCCAGTTCGGCGGAGTAGGCACGCAGAAGGTCGTGGCACACATACCGTCCCGGGCTGTGCTCGGTGATCAGGTGGGCCTGGGCGAGTTCGGCCAGCACGGGTCGCACCTTGCCGGGCAGCAGTCCGGCGAGGCTCGCCGCCGCACGGGTGCTGAGGTCGGGTCCGGGGTGCAGCGCCAGCAGCCGGAACAGCCGCGCGGCGACGGTGCTCAACTGGAGGTAGGACCAGGAGAACACGGCCCGGGGGTCGGTGACCTGGTCGGAGCCGGCGAGTTCGTCGAGACCGCCGCGCAGCTGACCGGCCAGCGCGCCGAGGCTGAACCCGGGATGGGTCACCGCGCGGGCGGCCACCACGGCCAGCGCGAGCGGCAGGGACGCACACAGGCCGATGATCGCCTTGGCGGCCGCCGGTTCGGCCGCGACCCGGTCGGTGCCCAGCCGCGCACCGAGCATCGCGTGTGCCTCGACGTCGTCGAGCAGGCCGACCGGGATCGGACGCGCGCCCGCCACGACCAGGCCGTCGAGCCGGTCGCGACTGGTGACCAGCGCCAGGCTGGAGGCTCCGCCGGGCAGCAACGCCCGCACCTGGTCGGCGTCGCGGGCGTTGTCGAGCAGCACCAGGACCCGGCGGTCCGCCAGCATGCTCCGGTACAGCCCCGCCTGCGCCTCCAGCGTGGTGGGGATGCTGTCCCGCGGTACCTGGAACGCTTCGAGGAACCCGCGCACCGCCGCCATCGGGGTGACCGGCGACCCGGTCGGGTCGAAGCCGCGCAGGTTCAGGTAGAGCTGGCCGTCGGGGAACCGGTCGCGGACCGAGTGTGCCCAGTGGACGGCCAAAGTGGTCTTTCCGACGCCGGCCGTTCCGGTCAGCACCACGACCTGGGTGGAGTCCTCATCCAGGCGGCGGAGTTCCGTCACGCGCCCGGCGAAACCCGGGGTGTCGGGCGGAAGTTGGGCGAACGCGGCGGTCGTCCGCGCGCCCGTCGGCTGGTCGCCACGCAACACCGTGCCGTGCACGGCACGCAGCGCGGGACCGGGATCGGTACCCAGCCGGTCGGCCAGCCGCTGGCGGACCACGGTGAAGCGGTCGAGGGCCTCCGCGTCGCGGCCGACGGCGTGCAGCGCGCGCATGAGCAGTGCTTCCAACGGTTCGGCCAGCGGGTACTCGTCGACGAGGTCGGGAATCGTGTCGAGGACGGCGGCGGTGCGGCCGAGTCGGAGGGCCAGCTCGGCCCACTGCACCACGGCGTCGAGCCGGCGCCGGTGCCAGGCCGCCCGGACCTGGTCGGCCCAGTCACCCGTGATCGCGGCCAGCGGGGCGCCCCGCCACAGCCGCATCGCCTCGTCCAGCATGGCGGCCCGATCGACCTCGGAATTCCGGGTGTCCTTACCGCGCTCGACCAGGCGGGTGAACCGGTGAAGATCGACCGATTCGGGATCGACCTCCAGGACATAGCCCGTGCTTTTCCGGGATATCCCGGCGGGCGAATCCCCTCGACCGAGAACCCGGCGTATCCGGCTCACGTGCGAATAGAGGATGTTGCGTGCTTCGACGGGTGGTGCGTCGCCCCAGACCCGGTCCACAAGAGTCTCGACCGAAACCGGGCGGCCGGCGTCGACCGCCAGCGCGGCCAGCACCGCCTGCTGTCGCGGCGTACCGACGTCGAGTTCCCGGCCCGCCACCCGAACGTCGATCTCGCCGAACAGCCGGAATTCCATACTGCGGGCTCCCTGCGTTCGCCGAACCCCGACCGGCTCCACCGAGCCTGCCTGGTCCGCAAGGTCTCCGCAAGGTCGGCGAGCAGGACGTGGGGGAACCGTGAACCGCACGGGACGCCCACTCAAGGAGTCACCATGAACCATGATTCGCCTGCCACTCGGTTGCTGGAGTGTGCCGCGCATGGAATGGAATCCGCCTGGCGGGAAATCGTCAAGCAGTTTACTCCGCTGATCTTCACCACAGGTAGCCGATACGGGATCATCGGTGCGGATATTCAGGATGTGGCCAGCGAGGTCTGGCTGAGATTGATGACGAATCTGAGCACAATTCGCGACCCGAACGCGCTGCCGGGTTGGCTGGCGACCACCGCCAGGAACGAATGCCTGGCACTGCTGCGCACCAGGAGCCGCCAGATTCCCACTGAGACGGACCTGATCGGCGAGCCGTACCGACCCGATCCGGACGCGAACCTGATCGGCGACGAGCGCCGTCACGCCGCCCGTGCGGCACTGGCCGATCTGCCGCCGCGGGACCGGCAGTTGCTGTCGATGTTGTTCTCCGATCCGCCGAGGCCCTACAAGGAGATCAGCTCGACGCTGGGCATTCCGGTCGGCGCGATCGGCCCCACCCGGGCCCGCTGCCTGAACAGGGCGCGCCGCACCCCGGCCATCGCGGCGCTCGAGCCGTGAACCCCTCATGACCTACAGAGCGTCCCGGCGCCGCCGTGATACCTCGCGATAGGGTGCGCGTCCATGGGACGGTTCGAGATACCTGACGCAGAGGTGTTGCGGGCGCGGGAGAAGCTGGTGCTCGACCACTTCCAGGACGAGGTGGTCCAGGAGTGGGACGACGTGTTGTCCACGTTCCCGCATCCGCACTACGAGATCATCGCCACGATGACCGTCCACGACGGGGACACCGCGGTGCGTGGGTACTACCACGACACGCGCGTCGCGTTTCCCGACCAGGACCACGAGATCATCGCGTTGCGGCACAGTGCGGACGCGGTGATCGTGGAGTTCTGGCTCAAGGGCACCCATCGCGGGCCGCTCGGTGGGATTCCTCCGATGGGGCAACGGTTTCGGGTGCGGATGACCGCGTTCTTCGTCTTCGACGACGAGAAGCTGGTGTGCGAGCGGGTTTACTTCGACTCGCTCACCATGCTCAAGCAGTTGCTCGCCGGCCTCAACCTCAAGGACCCGCGTTCGTGGGCGAAACTGGTCCGGGCGTTGCGTGGTCTGCTGCGGATGACCCGCGAACCCGATCCCCGACTGACTCGGACCCCTCCGCCGGACCTAGGTGTTCCCGGAGTCGGGTGAGGTCGGGGTGGGAGGTGCGCAGGCGCCTCAGCCGGTCGAGTCCCGCCATCACCACCGACAGCGGCGGGCCGCTGGCCGTCACGTCCTCGCCGGTCGCCTTGGCTTCCAGGAACGGCTTGACCAGCCGGTGGTGGTGGAACGCGTAGGCGGCGCCGTGGGCGCGGCACACCGCCAGGAACAGGTCGCCGTTCGTCCGGAGTTGGGCCGACACCGGCTCGGTCAGGAACCTCTCGAGCAGCGAGCGCTCCCCCATCGCCTGGCGGAGCAGCGGCTGGTCCTCCGGCGGCACGAACGCGTACTTCTCCGCCACCACCGACTGGTAGAACGGGTCCCTCGCCGAGGCCAGGCCCAACAGCAGGTCGATCTCGTTGACCGCCGCGAAGTCGCCGGCGTTCACGCCGCGGTGCACCAGCTCGCCCACCCGATGAGGCCGGAAGTACGGGCGGATGTTGAAGTAGAAGCGGTCGGCGTCGAGCGTCTCGGCCAGGGTGCGGTTGAAGCGCAGCACGTCCGCGAGTGACGCCCGCGCCTGCTCGAACAGGTACGCCACCATCGGGTGGGACACACCCATCGGCGGGATCCGGCGCAGTGCGTCCGCCGCGCGCTGGTACGCGAGCACGGCCAGCCCGTTGTAGGTGACGAAGACCTGTTCGTCCGCCAGCGAGGTGAACCGGCGGTAGGTGCCCTGCTCGGCCGGGTTGTGGATCGACTGGTGCGCGAACACGTACCTCGGCGCGACGCCGAGCTGCGAACCCAGCAGCTGGGCCAGCGTCCAGGCGGAGTGCGGCGGCTCGACGCCGTGGCGGCCACACGCGGCGAGGTAGAGGCCGACCGCCCCGAGGAGTCGGTACCTGTCCGAGGTGTCGTCCACCCGCGCGATCAACTCGCCTCCCACGCGCGCTATCCGCTGCTTGGCGTCCTCGAGGTCCGGACGCACCAGGACGTCGGACCGGGCGGCGAAGTAGGCCTCCTCCAGCTCGGTGTTCAGCTCGACGAAGTCCTGGCGCAGCCAGGTCTCGAGTTCTCTGGTCATGGCCTCAGCGTGCCCGCACAATGGACCGATGAGCAGGACCAAAGGCGAGCGGGTTGACCGGACCATTGATTTCCTCCAGCTCGACCTCGACGACACGCCGGCCGGTCAGCTCACCGACCGGCTGGCGCGGCTCCTGCGCACCGCGATCGCGGACGGACGCCTGCCGCTGGGCAGCCGGCTCCCGCCGACCCGGGTGCTGGCGGCCGAACTGCGGGTGTCGCGCGGGGTGGTCACCGAGGCGTACCGGCGACTGACCGAGGACGGACACGTCAGCGGCCGGCGGCGCGCCGGCACGATCGTCGTGGCGGCACCGGTCCGGGCTCGTCCTTCCCGCGGCCTCCCGGCGCCCGCGGTGTTCCCGGCCGAGCCGGGTCCCGACGTGTTCGACGCGATGCGCGCGGTGCCGGCCCGCATCGACCTCACCCCCGGGGTGCCCGACCTGACGGCGTTCCCGCGAGCGGCGTGGTCGCGGGCCGAACGGCTGGTGCTCCGCGACCTGTCGGCCAGCGCGTTCGGCTACGGCGACCCGCGCGGCGACCCGGCGCTGCGCGATGCGGTGGCGAACTGGCTGGCGCGCTTCCGGGGCATCCGGGCGGACCCGGCGGAGGTGCTCATCGTGGCCGGCACCGCGCAGGCGCTCGTGCTGCTCGGCCAGGTGCTGCGTGACGCCGGCGTCACGGCGGTGGCCGTGGAGGATCCCGGTTCGCTGGGCGTTCGGCAGCAGCTGGCGAGCCAGGGTCTCGCCACGCCACCGGTCGCCGTGGACGGCGAGGGGCTGCGCGTGGACGACCTGCGCGCGAACGCGGTCATGCTCACGCCGGCGCACCAGTTCCCGACCGGCGTGGTGCTGGGCGGCACCCGGCGGCGCGAACTCATGGACTGGGCGCGGGCCGGCGGGCTGATCATCGAGGACGACTACGACGCCGAGCACCGCTACGACCGGCCGCCGGCGCCCGCGCTGCGCGCCATGCTCCCCGAGCGGGTGTGCTATCTGGGCAGCACGTCCAAACTGCTGGCTCCGGCGCTGCGCATCGGCTGGGTGGTGGCGCCCGCGGAGTACCAGGACGCGCTCGTTTCGGCCAAGCGGATCGCCGACCTGGGCAACCCCGTCCTGGCGCAACTCACCCTGGCGCGGCTCCTGGAATCCGGCGACCTGGAACGCCACCTACGCCTGCTCGGCCGTCAACACCGCCGTCGCCGCGACACGATGATCGAGGCCATCCGCACGCACCTACCGGACGCGGTGGTCCACGGTGCGGCCGCCGGCCTCCACCTGATGATCACCTTCGACGGCGCTGTCGACGATGTGGAACTCGCGGCCGCCGCGCTCGCTCAGGGAGTCAAGACCCAACCGCTGTCCTGGCACAGCCAACGCCCGACCCGCCCCGGCCTGGTACTCGGCTACGCGGCCACCCCGCAGAGCGACATCCACGAGGGAATCGCCACGCTGGCCCGCGTCCTCGCCGACGGGTGATTCACCGAGGTCTTGCGTGCAACCCCGGCGAGTCCCACGTTCGCAGCCCGCGAGTCCCCCTTTCAAGCACCGCGAGTCTCCCTCGCAGGACATCCGAGTTGGCGGTTCGCGAACCACTCCCGCGGGCGCGAACCGCCAACTCGCGTGTCTCGGAAGGAAGACTCGCGTGGGTTGAAAGGGGGACTCGCGGGCGCGGACGTGGGATTCACCAGCCGTTCGTGTGCAGGACCTTCGTCAGGGGCTCCCGCTTGGCGGGCCGGAACGTGTCGCCGATCGTGTGGGCCGTCGGGATCAGCGCGCCCTGGTGGACGTCCTCCGGGAGTCCGAGCAGCGATGCGATCTCTCGCTCGAACGTCAGGTGCAGGGTCGTCCACGCGGTGCCGAGGCCGCGCAGCCGCGCCGCCATCATGTAGCTCCACGCCGCCGGGAGGAGGGAGCCCCACACGCCCGCCTGGTTGCCGTCGGGCAGGCCGCGCGGCACCGCGATGCACGGCAGCACGAGCACCGGCACCTCGCCCATCACCTCGCCCAGATGCGCCACCGAGTCGCCCACCCGCTCCTGGACGCGGCCGCGCTCCGGGTCGTCCGTGTGCAGGCGCGCCGCGCTGCCGGACGAACCGAGGTAGCGGTGGACGGCCTGCCGGTAGAAGTCGCCGATGGTCGCCCGCAACGAAGGGTCGGTGATGACCAGGAAGTGCCACCGCTGGGCGTTGCTGCCGCTGGGTGCCTGCAGCGCGTCGGTGAGCGCCGCGTGCACGAGTTCCGGGTCCACCGGCCGGCTCAGGTCCAGCCGTTTGCGGACCGACCGCGTGGTGGTCAGCAGTTCCTGCGCGGTCAGATCGAGCAATCCAGCCACATATGCCTCCGTCTTCCGGGCCAACGACCCGCACCGTACCCGAACGGTGCCCGTGTTTGTCCACTTCGGACTCAGGGGTGATGAGGGGGATTGACCATGCCCACGCCGCACCGGATGATCACAGCCGTGCCACCCATCACGCGGACCGCCCAACGATCCTGGTTGCTCCGAGCCGGCGCGAGCGCAATGGTTGTGTCCGCAACGGACAGTGGCGCGCTCGTGCTCGACCACTGGGGCGCGGACGGCGACGACGGCGACTACCTCCCGCGCCGCCCCACGAACCGCCCGTCCCAGGCGCACTTCCTCGACGGTGTCCCACTGGCGTTCTCCGCACACGGCGATCCCGCCTACAAGGAACCAGGACTCCTGGTCGTACACCCGGACGGCTCGTCGATCACCCGGTTGACGTACCGAAACGACCGAATCGAGAACGACACCCTCGTCCTGACCTTCGACGACGGCGGCCTCGTGGTCGAGCACCGGTTCACGGTCGACCACGGCATGATCGAGCGCACCACCCGCCTGCACAACCGCGGCACGGACCCCCTACGCGTGGAACGGATCGCGAGCGCGGTGCTCGGCCTCCCACCCGACCGCTACGACGCCTGGACACTGCACGGCCGGTGGGGCGGCGAGTACCAGCTCACGCGCCGCACCCTGGCGCCCGGCAAGTTCGTGACCGAGAGCCGCCGCGGCTTCACCAGCCACGAGGCCAACCCGTGGTTCGCGCTGACCCGCACCGGCGACGAACACGGGCCCACCTGGTTCGGGGCACTGGCATGGAGCGGCAACTGGTCGATGGTGTTCGAGTCCGAACGCAACGACGCGCTGCACGTGGTCGCCGGCCTCCAACCGTTCGACTTCGCCTGGCACCTCGAACCCGGCGAGACCTTCGAGACGCCGGCGCTGGTGTGCGGCTACTCCGACCACGGCCTCGACGGCGCCGCCCGCCTGACGCACCGCTACCAGAGCGAACGGATCCTGCCCGCCCGCCACCGCGCCACCCCGCCGCCCGTGCACTACAACACCTGGCTCGCCACCTCCTTCGACATCAAGGTGGACCACCAGGTCGCGCTCGCCGAAGCGGCGGCCGAACTCGGCGTCGAGGTGTTCGTGATCGACGACGGCTGGTTCACCGGCCGCGACGACGACCACGCCGGCCTCGGCGACTGGGTGGTCGATCCCGCGAAGTTCCCCCACGGCCTGACCCCGCTCATCGACGAGGTCCACCGGCTGGGCATGCGGTTCGGCATCTGGCTGGAACCCGAAATGGTCAACCCGGACAGCGACCTCTACCGCGCCCACCCGGACTGGGTGCTGAACGTGCCCGACCGCGAGCCCACGTTCTCCCGCAACCAACTGGTGCTGAACTTCGCCAGACCGGAGGTGCGCGAGGGCATCATCAGCCAACTGCGGCAGCTGCTCACCGACGACCGCATCGACTTCGTCAAGTGGGACCACAACCGTCCCTACACGGAGGTCGGGTGGCCGCAGGCGCCGGTGGAACGACGGCGCGAGGTGTGGGTGCGCCACGTGCGCGGCGTCTACGAGGTGATGTCCCGGCTGCGGGCCGAGTTCCCCGACCTCATGATCGAGACCTGCGCCGGCGGGGGTGGGCGCATCGATCTCGGCATCCTCGGCCTGGCCGATCTCGCGCAGGTCAGCGACAACACCGATCCCGCGGACCGGCTGCACACCCAGTACGGGTACAGCCGGGCCTACGCGCCGCGGACGATGGTCGGCTGGGTCAGCGACAACCCGGAACCGACGACCGGCCGGGACACGCCGCTGGAGTTCCGTTTCCACGTGGCCATGCAGGGGGTTCTGGGGATCTCCGGTGACATCCTGGCGTGGCCCGAGCAGGACCGGGTCCGGGCACGCGAGCTGATCGCCGAGTACAAGCGGCTGCGGCCCATGATCCAGGATGGCGACCAGTACTGGCTCGCTCCCCCGTCGGACACCGAACCCTGTGCCGTGCAGTACGTCTCGCGTGACCGTCGCGAGACCGTGGTCTTCGTCTACCAGGCCCGTGGCGTGGTCGGCGAAGGGCTGCGCCGGTTCCGACTGCGGGGGCTCAACGCCGACCGTCGTTACCGACGCGCGGCCGACGGCGCGGTCGCCACCGGCACGGCGTTGATGGCCGCCGGCGTGCCCGCGCACTTCCCACCGCCGCCGCCACTGCACACGGTCGACTGGCGCAGCGGAATCGAGTTGTGGCAGGAGGAATCGCCGTGAGGGTGGCCATCGTCGGTACCGGTTACATCGCCGGCCGGCACGCCGAAGCTCTGACCGGGCTGGGCGCGGAGATCATCGGACACGTGAGCCGCACGGGACCCTATCGGCACGTGCGGGACCTGCCGGACGTCGACGCCGTCTGGATCTGCGTGCCGCCCGGCGCCCACGCCGACACCGAGCACGTGCTGATCGAGCGTGACGTGCCGTTCTACGTGGAGAAGCCGGTCGGCACCGGGGTCGAGGCGCCGCGCCGGATCGCCGCCGCCCTGCGCGAACGCGGGACGATCGCCGGTGTCGGCTACTACTGGCGGGCCATGGAGGTGATCCCCGAGCTGCGCCGGATGCTCGCCGAGACACCGCCGCGGCTGGTGCGCGCCGCGTGGCACGGTGTCCTGCCGCCGGTGCCGTGGTGGCGGGTCCCGTCGCAGAGCGGGGGGCAGGTGGTCGAGCAGGCCACGCATCTGTTCGACCTGGCGCGGTTTCTGTTGGGAGAGGCCGAGGTTCGGCACGCGGAAGTGTCGCACTCCCCCGGGCTCGAGGTGGCGTCGGTGAGCACGGCGACGCTGCGGTTCGCGTCCGGTCTTCTCGGTGTCTTCACGGCCACGTGTGTGCTCCACGCGACCGTCGACGCGGGCATCGAGTTCCACTGCGACGGTCGGAAACTGACGCTCACGAACAAGGTGCTGCGCCGGGAGGACGCGTCCGGGGTCCACGAGACGCCCGTGGGCCGCGACGCGCTGGCCCTCGCGGACGAACGGTTCATGGCGGCGGTGTCCCAACAGGACCCGGATCTGATGGTGTGCTCCTACGCGGACGCGGTGCGCACACAGGAACTGTGCGTGCAAGTCCGCGAACACACGGTCGAGACATAGGAACATACGGTAGCGACATGGCGACATACGTGGACTCGGGCGTGTTGCCATGTCTCGACCGTACGTTGACGGGAGGATGGTGGTCATGGGGATGGTGGTGCGGTTTGACGCGCCCGGGGTTGTTTCCGTTGCCGAGGAACCCGACACGCCGCTCGGCGCCACCGGGGTCCGGCTGCGCACGCTGTACTCGGGGATCTCGGCCGGCACCGAGCTGACCCTGTACCGCGGCACGAACCCCACGGTGACCAAGACGTGGGAGCCGGACCGTCGGCTGTTCGTGCCCGGCCGACCGACGGTGGAGTACCCGACGGTCGTGGGCTACGAGGAGGTCGGCGAGATCGTCGAGGTCGGTACCGCCGTCACGTCGGTGCGGCCCGGGCAGCGTGTGTGGGGCATCTGGGGACACCGCTCGACCAGCGTCGTCGAGGAAACCTATGCCGCGGCACGGATCCTGCCGCCGGACGCCGATCCGCTGCTCGGCATCTTCAGCCACATCGGCTCGGTGGCGCTGAACGCCGTGCTGGACGCCGACATCCACGTGGGCGAGACGGTCGCGGTCTTCGGGCTGGGCGTGCCCGGCCAGATGGTCGCCCAACTGGCCCGCCGCAACGGCGCGCGCGTCATCGCGGTCGACGCGATGCCGCACCGCCTGGACCTGGCTCGGTCCCTTGGCGCCGAGGTGACCCTGGACGCCCGTTCGGGTCAGATCGCCGAACAGGTCCGCGACCTGACGGCCGGCCGCGGCGCCGACGTCGTGCTCGAGGTCAGCGGCAACCACCAGGCACTGCACGAGGCCGTGCGTACGGTGGCGCCCAACTCCCGCGTCGTGGTGGCGGGCTTCTACCAGGGCGGCGCGGCTGCTTTGAACCTCGGCGAGGAGTTCCACCTGAACCGCGTGCAGCTGGTCTGCTCCCAGATCTCCGGCCCCGCCCCGTCGCTCAGCCACCGCTGGGACCGCGCGCGGCTGGCCACCACGATCATCGACCTGGCGGTCGCGGAACAGGTGCTGCTCCGGCCGCTCGTGTCTCACGTGCTCCCGGTCCCGGAGGCACCCGCGGCCTACGAACTCCTTGCCACCCAACCGGAACAGACACTGCAGGTGGTACTGGAGTTCAGCTGACCGCGATCACCGCACGAGGGCCTTCACCACGCGCACCGGGCCGACACCCAGCCGCCGCAACCGATATCCGCGCACGGCCGCGGGAACGACGATCGTCTCCGCCCGCGCGAGCACCCGCTGCCCGCCCGCCCAACTGATCTCCACTCCCGCGCCGGACACGACGTTCAGCACGTGGAAACCGTCGATCGCGTCGTCCGGCACCGGGGTGTCGCCCTCCAGTACCAGGCGCCGCACCTCGTAGAACATCTCCGGCAACGCGCACAGCACCTCCTCGCGCCAGCCCGCGCGCTGCCGCACCACCACCGGGTCGCACACCAACTCCTCGCGCACGGCCGCACCGGTCCGCGAGCGGTCGAGGTTCGCGAAGGCGTGCGCCTCGTGCACCGGCAGCGAGTACCGGTACGGCGTGGCGCTCACCTCGAGCACGACGTTGCCCTCCCCGCTCCCGTGCGGCGTGCCGGCCGGGATGCAGAACAGCTGGTGTTCGGTCGCCGGGAAGGTCTGCACCCATCGCTCGATGTCCAGCTCCACACCGTCCTCGTGGGCCCGGGTGGCGGCGCGCTGGAACTCCTCGAGGTCGACATCGCCGTGCAACCCGAGGAACACGGTGTTCTTCGGCCCGCCGACCACCACGTAGTACGCCTCGTGCTGGGTGTAGGGCCAGCCGAACACCTCACGCATGTACGCCGACCGCGGATGGCAGCGCACCGGCACGTTCCCGCCGTCGACCGTGTCGAGATACTCGAACCGGACGGGGAACGACGTGCCGAACATGTCGTGCACCCGCGCGCCCATCACGGTGGCCGGATGCGCGGCCACCACCAGCTGGAACGGCAGCTCCACCTGCGTCCGCCGGTCGCCGACCAGCAGGCCGCTCTCGGGGGCGACGAGTTCGCGGCCGAGCGCGGTGTTGGGCCGCGTGCGCATGGGGTGGCGCGCCAGCGCCGCGAGCGTGCGCCACAGCGCCGTGCCGTCCAGCGACGTGGGGCGACGAGGGTCCTGCACGTCGAACCAGTGGTCGACCGCCCAGAGCACGTGGTCGCGGTGCCGGTCGAGCAACGGCCAGTCCACATAGAACAGTCGTTTGGTGGTGGCGGGCCCGTCGCCGGGCCGCTGGCCCAGATTACGCGCGCGGCCGGCGCCGACGTCCGCCTCGGCGAGGCGTTTCGGCCGGTCGAGGTACCAGAGCACGTCGTGGGCGAGCAGCGCGGCGCCCGGTCCGAAGAGGACGACGATCTCGTCCGGCTCGGCGGCGCGCGGCGGGGGCACGACCACCAGGTCGGCGAGCCGGCCGGTGGCCAGCCGTTCGAAGTTGGGGTCGTCGGCCAACGTCGGCGACGTGGTGGCCGCGAGAACGTCCGCCCACGGCCGCCAGAACTCGCGCACGTCGACGGCGGTCACCCTGGGAGCGCGCAACGCCGCCACCACGTCGGCCACGATCGCGTCCCAGTTCATGGCGGCCGGCCCGTCGAGCGCGAGGACGCACCCCGCGTCGAGGCCGTCCGCCGGCACATCCCAGCCGGCGGCCACCGTGCCGCCGGTGACGTCGTGCAATGGATTCGGGTCGTAGGTCGGGACCCGGTCCGTCATCCCTTCTCCGCCCCGGCCGTGAGGCCCTCGACGAGTAACCGCTCGGCCGCCAGGAACACCGCGATGATCGGCAGCGTGATGATCACCGAACCCGCCATGAGCACGGTGGTCGGCACCTCGATGCTCCCGCTCAACTGCGACAGTCCCAGGGAGACGGTCCAGTTGTCACGCTCCTCCACCAGGAACAGCAGCGCGAACAGGAACTCGTTCCAGGCGATCATGAACACGAACAGGGCGTTCGCCATGATCGACGGCATGGCCAGCGGCAGGCTGATGCGGCGCAGGATCCCGAGCCGACCGCAGCCGTCGATGGCGGCCGCCTCCTCGAGGCTCACGGGGATGGTGTCGAAGTAGTTGCGCAGCATGTAGATGGACACGGCCACGATCTGCGCGACGTAGACCAGCAGCAGGCCCACCAACTCGCCACGCAAACCCGCGCGACTGAAGAACACGAACAGCGGCACGGCCAGCAGGATGCTGGGAAAGAGGTACACGGCGAGGAAGAGCGCGCTGATCTGACGGTGACCGAAGAAGCGCAGTCTGCTCACCGCGTAGGCGCCGGGCACCGACACGAGCAGTGTGATCACGACCGTGCCGAGCGCCACGAGCGCGCTGTTGCGCATGTACAGCAGGAATCCCTGCCCACCGTCCTCCTGCGACGTCAGTACCGAAACGTACGTGCTGAGGTCGATGTCCCCGAGGGACACCCACAGCGAACCGGGGTCCTGCAGCACCTCGTCGAGCGAGCGGACCGACAGCAACACCATGTAGTAGAAGGGGAACAGCGTCACCACGAGCAGGCCCACGATGACCAGCACCCGCAACACCCGGAAGATCTGGATCTCCACGGTCTCGCGGGACCACTGACGGGGCGCGCTCATCCGGTCACCTCCTCACGGGTCTTGACGCGGCGCAGGTAGATCCCGACGAGCACCGCGAGGATGACCGCGAGCACCAGCGCCTGGGCCGACGCCAGCCCGATGTCGCCGCGCGCGGTGAGGAAGTTGTACACGCGCACGCTGATGACCTCGGTGCCCGCGCCGCCGCCGGTCAGCAGGTAGATGTCGTCGAAGCTGTTGAAGGTCCAGATGAATCGCAGCACCGCCAGCACGGCGATGGTCGGCATCAGTTGGGGCAGCACGATGTAGCGGAACCGTTGGCTCGGCGTGGCGCCGTCCACCCGCGCCGCCTCCTCGAGGGTCTTCGGGGCGGCCTGCAGGCGTGCGGTGAGGAACAGGAACGCGAACGGGAACGAGCGCCACGCTTCGAAGGCGATGACCGTGAGCAGCGCGACGGGCACGCTGACGTCGATCCCCAGCAGCGACACCTGCGTGGTGCGCTCGCTGAGGAACGCCACCGGGCGGTCCCAGCCGAACAGGGTGGTGCCCCACTCGTTGACGATGCCGAACTGCGGGCTGAGCATCGTCTTCCACACGAACGTCACGGCCACCACGGGCGCCACGTACGGCAACAGCATGGCCGCCCGGACCGCCGTGCGGCCACGGAACGGCGCTCGCAACGCCAGCGCCGCCACCAGCCCGAGCCCGATGGCCGCGCCGGTGCCGAGCACCGAGTAGGCCACCGTCGTGAGCAGCGACTCCACGAACCCCGACGAGTCCAGGACGGCCTGGATGTTGCGCAGGGTCAGGGGGTCGAACAGCTCGGCCGAACGCAGGTTGAGCAGCCGAACACGTTGGAACGCCAGCAGGATCGTCCACAGGATCGGCAGGACCACGATGACCACGACGATCACCAGCGTCGGCGAGATCAGCGCCAGCCCGGCGCGTGCCTCCGACCGGCGCAGCGCGCCGCTGCCCGTTCCGACCACCCCGATGGCCGGACCTCACTGCAGACTGTCCGCGATCGCCTGCAAGGCCTCCTGGCGCCTGACCCGCCGCGTCCTGCCCGCTCGCGCCCTCGGTGGTGACCGCGCTGACCGCCTGCGGCACGGGCAGTTCGCCGAGGCTGGCGCCGATCAGGTCACCCTGGCCCTGGGTGATGCCCCAGCGGGCGATCGTGTCGAGTCCCGTGGTGATCTTGTCGAGCACCTCGGGCGCCGTAGAAGTCGCTCATGGGCGCCTTGGTGTCCACGCCGATGGGGAGCGTCTGCCAGACGTCCGCGAACTCGGTCGGCGAGTCCTGCGTGCCGGCCCGCGCCGGGTACTTGCCCTCGGGCGCGATGGTCAGCCAGTCGACGTAGCCGTCGTTCATCAGGTACTCGACGAACGCGGACGCCGACGCGGTGTTGGACTCCGCGGCGACCGTCCACGACGTCACCTGGCCGTACTGCGCGGGCGCGTCGCCGTCCGGACCCTGCAGTGCGCGCCACGATTCCGGTGTTCTTCGCGAGGAAGGTCGGGTCGGCCTGGCACTCGGGGCAGCTGGGTTTGGCGTCGTCGCGCAGGCCGGCCAGCTCGTCGAGCATGTAGGTGGACCACACGGCCATCGCCGCCTGACCGGCGAAGTAGGAGGCCCGCACGGTGTCGACGTCCTGCGCGCCGGGCACCGAGTACTTGCTCACCAGCTCGCCGTAGAAGTCGAACGCCGCGACGCACTGGTCGCTGTCGATCGTGATGTCGCCCTGGTCGTTCACCAGCTCGCACCCGTTGGCGAGCCCGAGGTGCTCGAAGGTCTGCTGGGTGAAGGCGTCGCCGGGCGCGGTCGCGCCGACGAACCCGGCCAGCTGCTCGGAGTCCAGCGCCTGCGCGGCGGCCAGGATGTCCTCGTAGGTCTCCGGCGCGTCGAGACCGGCGGCGGCGAAGAGATCCTTGCGGTAGTACAGCAACTGCACCCAGGACGAGTCCGGTACCGCCAGCTGCTGGTCGCCGTCCCTGGTCAGCTCGAGAGCCTTCTCGGCGAAGGTGTCGGCGCCCAGCTTCTCGACGATCGCGGCGTTCGCCTCGGTGTCGATCAGCTCGTTGGCGGCGAGGTTGCGGATCGACTCCAGGGACAGTTCGCCGAACACGTCCGGCAGGTCACCGGCCGCGGCCGAGGAGGTCAGCACCTGGTTGAACTGGTCCTCGGCCACCCCGACGAGTTCGACCTCGATGCCCGTCTTCTCGGTGAACTCGGCGATGATCGCCTCGGTGGCCGCGACCCGGTCGGGCAGCGTGTCCGTGGACCACACGACGATCGGACCGCCGTCGCCTTCGGAGCCTTCTTCGCCGCCGCAACCCGTCGCGGCGAGCAGGACCAGGCCGGTAACGGCTACCGCCGCCCGGCGTGTCGTGCTCCTCATCGGTGCCCTCCTGGTGTCTTGCGGACCCTGACGCGTCACGGCCGCGCGACCTCGAAGGGCTGCCCGGCGTTGGACGGCCTGCGCAGTGAACACCCTGATTACGCTCAACCACAAGACCAATTTTGTCGGTTGACAGGATTAAGTGCGATCTGGTCCCCTCTCCGAGTACCTGTCCCCTGTCGGTCAAAGGTGAGCGACGCCGTGGATCATCGCGCCCTGGTCGCCCGCGCGTCCTACGTTCTGCGTGGCAACAGCACCGGGTCGATGACCCGCGCGGCACCCGATCTGTATCCACACCAGTGGAGCTGGGACGCCGCCTTCGTCGCCGTCGGGCTGGCCCACCTCGACGTGCCGCGCGCCTGTGCCGAACTCGACTCCCTGTTCGCCGGGCAGTGGCGCAACGGGATGGTGCCGCACATCGTGTTCGACCCGCGGGCCGACGGTTACTTCCCGGGTTCGGACATCTGGGCCTGCGCCGACCTGACGGACAACGCGCCGACTTCGCCGCGCACGAGCGGCATCTGTCAGCCCCCGGTCCACGCGCTGGCCGTGGAACGCATCGTGGAGATCGCCACTCCGTCAGCGGCCGCGCACCTGAAGGAGTGGCTGCCGGTCATCTTCGACCGGCTGCTGTCGTGGCACCGCTACCTCGCGCGCGAACGCGACCCCTCGAGCACCGGCCTGATCGCCATCTACCACGGCTGGGAAAGCGGCATGGACAACTCGCCGCGGTGGGACGCCGCGTACTCGCGGGTGGTCGTCGGGGCCTCGCTGCCGTCGTATGTCCGGCGGGACACCGAGGTGGTGGCGGACCTGAGCCAGCGGCCCTCCCCCGCCGAGTACGACCGGTACCTGTGGCTCGTGGAGCTGCTCAAGCGGGCCCGCTACGACGACGCGGAAGTGCGGCGCACCACGGAGTTCCGCACCACCGACGTGTTCGCCTCCGCGGTGTTCGCCGTGGCCAACGACGCGCTCGCCGACCTGGCACGGCTGCTCGGACGGCCGGAGGAGATGCGAGCTGCGCGGGTACGCCGGCCGCTTCCGGCGCGGTGTGGCGGGAACGATCGACGTCCACTCCGGACTCGCGGTCGACACCGACCTGCGCACGGGAACGCCGCTGCCCGCCGAGACCTGCGCCGGGTTCGCACCGCTGATCAGCGGCGGCCTCGACCCCGAACGCTCCCGGAACCTGTTGGCACTGCTGGAATCCCCGCGATGGACCGGCCACCCGGACCTCCGTCACCCGGTGTTGCCCACCACGAGTCCGGAGTCCGTGGACTTCCGGCCGAGGGAGTACTGGCGTGGGCCCAGCTGGCCGGTGATGAACTGGTTCATGGCGTGGATGCTCGGGCGGCGCGGTGCCACGGACGTGGCGTCGTCGCTGCGGCGGGCCGCACTCGCGCAGCTGTCCGAGGGGTCGCTCGCCGAGTACTACGAACCCATGACCGGCGAGCCGCTGGGCAGCGTCGACCAGTCGTGGAGCGCGGCCGCCGTGCTCGACCTCGTGCTCGCCCATGACTGAGGTGCTGGCGCCCGTGGTGCGGGCGCTGCTCGAGACACACTGGGACGACACGCGCGGGTTCTGCGTGCCCAACCCCGCGACGTATCCGCACCTGTGGCTGTGTATCCGCACCTGTGGCTGTGGGACTCGTGTTTCCACGCGGTGATCTGGGCGCAACTGGACGACCCGCGCGCGGGTGTCGGGTTCGAGGCGGTCCTGGCCGGGCAGCTCGACGTCGTGCCGCAGTCATGGACCGGCCTGGTACTCGCCATGACCGAGCAGTGACCCAAGCACGCGAGTCGGCCACTCAGGTACGCCGAGTCGGCCACTCAGACACACCGAATCAGCCACTCCGGTACGCCGCCGGCACCGCTCGCGCCACCGATATCGGCGACGACCTCCCGCAGCACCTCGTTCGCCCGGTCGACCAATCCGTACAAGACCCGGTCGTGTGGCGCGTGACCGGCAGTCGAGCCGTACGGACGCCCCGAATGTCCGCTTCGAGCCGCAGGGCACGCGCCGTGAGGGTCACGAGTCGCCGGTCCGGCGCCCACGCGCCGGTACCCTGCACCCACGAGTGACCGTAGGTGGTCAGCGTGCGCATCGGGCTCCTTCAGACCGGTGACCGCAGGGGGGAGGTACAGCATGCACGGCGTCGAGGCGGCCTCGATCACCAGCGGCGGGCGGCTGCTGGACCTCGTCCGCACCGGCCGCGCCCGCACCCGGCGCGACCTGCTCGAACTGACCGGCCTGTCCCGGTCCACCGTGGCCGCGCGGGTCGAACAGCTCACGGCCGCCGGCTACCTCCTCGAGTCGGGGCTGGAACCCGGGGCACGCGGCCGGCCGTCGGCCACGCTCGCGTTCAACGTGCGCCAGGGCCTCGTGCTGGCCGCCGACCTCGGCGCCACCCACGCGCGCGCCATGCTCTCCGACCTCGGTGGCGTGAGCCTGGGCGAGGCCACCCAGTCGCTGCGGATCACCGACGGTCCCCAGAAGTGCCTGAAGTGGCTGCAGACCACCTGGCGCCGGCTGCTGCGTGACGCCGGTCCCGACGAGCCGCCCGTCGTCGGGGTCTGCGTCGGGCTGCCCGGACCGGTGGATGTCGGCACCGGCCGCCCGGTCCGCCCGCCGATCATGCCGGGCTGGCACGACCACCCCGTGCGCGAACAGTTGGAGGAGGCGTTCGGCGTGCCGGCGTTCGTGGAGAACGACGCCAACCTCATGGCCCTTGGCGAGTTCTCCGCCACCGAACCCGGGTGCTCCTCGCTGCTGTTCGTGAAGGTGGCGACCGGCATCGGCGCCGGCATGGTCATCGACGGCCGGCTGGTGCGTGGCGTGAACGGCGGCTCCGGCGACATCGGCCACGTGCGCCTCACCACCACCGGCGACGGCCCGGTCTGCGCGTGCGGCGCGCGCGGTTGCCTGGCGGCCAGCGCGAGCGGCGGCGCCATCGCCGCGCCGTCTGACCGAGGCGGGCGAGCCGGCGACCACCAGCCGCGAGGCCATGGACCTCGCCCACGCCGGCAACCCACTGGCCGTGTCGCTCGTCCGCAACTCGGGCCTCCAGATCGGCGAGGTGCTGGCCACGGCCGTCAGCCTGGTCAACCCGGGCGTGCTGGTCATGGGCGGCGACGTCAACCTCGCCCAGGAACACTTCATGCCGGCGCTGAAGGAACGGCTCTTCCAGCGCACCCAGCCACTCGCCACCCGCGATCTGGTGGTCACCACCAGCGCGCTGGGCGAACGCGCGGGGGTCGCGGGCGCGGTGGCCCTGGTGGTCGAGGAGGTCTGTTCCGCGGGGTCCGTGGACCGCGCCCTCGCCGCACAGAGCTGACCATGCTCATCGCCTGCGCACTCGTGGTCATCGGGCTCGGGTTGCTTCCCTCGTTCGTCTGGTCCGCGTTCGACGACTGGCCGCCCGGGGTGCTGCACGCGCTGGTGCTGCCGACGGAGCCGTACGTGCTGGTGCCGGCGCTGGCGCTGGTGGCCGCGTGGTGCCTGTACGCGCGGCGGCCGTGGGACGCGGTGTTCGTGGTGGTCGCGCCGGCCCTCGCGGTGGCCGCGAACACGTGGCTGCTGAAGCCGGCGTTCGACCGGTGGAAGAACGACACGCTCGTGTATCCCAGTGGCCACACGGTCAGCCTGGTGGCGACGCTCGTGGTGGTGTTCCTGCTGGTCCGCGGACGGATGGTCGTCGCCGTCGGCGCCGTGCTGCTCGCGTGCGCCTCGGTCGGGATGGTGGGGCTCGGCTACCACTACGTCGTCGACATCGTGGGCGGGACGTTCTTCGCGGTGTTCGCCGTGATCGGGACCTATAACCTGGGCGCGTGGCTGACCCGAACCTGGCGGCCTGGCTCGACCGGCTGCAGGAGCGTTCCTTCGACCGGGGCGGACAGGCCATCCGAACGGCGTACCCGCCGCAACGGCGGATGACCGGCTCTCAACTGGCCGGATACCTGGAGCACCGCACGTACGCGGTCGCGTCCTCCACCCGCCCCGACGGCCGTGCCCACGCCGCCCCCACGCTGTTCACCGCGTACGCGGAGGCGTTCTGGCTCCCGACCCTCGGCACCGCGGTCCGCCCACGCAACGTCCGGGCCAACCCGTGGCTGGCGCTGTCCGTCATCGAGGGCGAGCACGACGCTCACGCGGCGGTGCTCACCGAAGGCCCGGCAGAGGTACTGACGGAAGTGCCCTCCGAGGTCCGCGACACCACCGAACGCCGCAACAACGACGGCGACCTGGGTTGGGCGACAGCGTGGCTACGCATGACCCCGGAACGCCTGTTCAGCTTCGCCGAGGTCGCCTGGCCAGGCGTGCCCTGACCCGTATGTCCCCATGTCTCGACCGCATGTTCGCGGTTCGGTTCGGCGCGGGGTGGGCGTGGCGACATGCGGGCCAGACATGGCGACATGCGGGTCGGGCTCACTCGGTTCGGTCGGCCGACGGCTCGAGGATCACCACGGCGGTCTCGCCGGATCTGCGTGCCGCGTAGGCCTCCAGCTTGCGGTCCAGCTCGCCCCAGCGGGCCCACAATCGCGACCGCTCCTCCCCCTCCGCCGCCCGTGCCACGACCGCGCGCCGGCCGTCGACCAGGGTGACGGCGGCCTCCGGATGGGCCAGCAGGTTGAGCCACCACGCGGGCTCGGCGTCCGCCCAGCCGTTCATGGCCATCGCGATGAGGTTCGGGCCGTCCTCGAGGTAGGCGATGATCACGCTGCGCGGCTGCCCGGTCCGACGCCCGGTGACCGTCAGAAGCATCGCGCCCCACCGGCCCGGCTTCGGCCGCCACAGGCCACGCCGGCCTCCGGTGGCCCGGAACACGCGGCGGTGCACCTTCCAGGCGAGGAGCACGAACCATCGAGGCGGAAGCCAAGCGCGCTGGTCTGCCATGACACCTCCCGGCGGACTCCGAACCTAGCCGCCACCGCCCCCGGACAACAGGGCAGCTGGTCCCACGGGCACCCCCAGAGCCCGCGGCCAGCGCGACCTCACACGAACAGCGGGTCGTCGATCACCCAGCGCCAGGTGCCGTCCGCCTGGCGTCGGGCGACCTCCGCGGTCGTGCCCGCCGCCTCGGCCGGGCCCTCCGGGGTCGTCAACTGAGCGCGCCAGCTGGCCGACATCAGCGCCGTGTCGCCGGCCACCAGCACCTTGCGGGTCTCACCCTCGATGTGGTCGATGGTCGTCAGCAGGTCGTCCACCATCGCCTGGAGCGCGGACCCGGTTCGCGTCGAGCCGTCCAGGTGCATCGCCACGCCGTCGGGGTCGTAGAGCGCGAGCAGTCCCTCGGCGTCCTTGTTGTTGATCGCGGCCTCGAAGAGCCTGTGCAGCTCGACGGGTTCGGTTGCTGGCATCGTGTCTCCTCCTTGGGGTACGCCGAGATCCTGCGTGGCCGCGCGCGAGTCGCACCATCCCGTGTTTCCGGGGGTTCTCCCCCAGCGGCGCCTCGGCGATACTCGACCCGTGACCACCCACGACGCGGCCCGAGCGGCGATCGAGGACGCGTGCGCGTCCGCCCGGTCCCTGCGTGACGTGTTCGCCGGCGCGGCCACCGCCCTCACCCGCGCGGTGCCCCACGACGCCTACTGCCTGAACAGCATCGATCCCGGCACCCTGCAGGAGACCTTCGCCCACCACAGCTTCGAACCGAAGCCGGACGTCCTCGCCAGGTTCTTCGCCATCGAGGCCAGCGCGGACAACGTCAACGCCGTGTCCACGCTCGCGAGCCACCCGGTCGGCGCGGCGACGCTGCACGAGACCACCGGCGGCGACCCGGCCCGCAGCGCCCGCTACCGCGACGTGCTGGTGCCGCTCGGCCTCGCCCGCGAACTCCGCGTCGTGATCAGGGACCGGGGCGTCCCGTGGGGTGTGGTGAACCTGTTCCGCGGCGGCCAGGAACCCGACTTCACCGCCGCGGAGGCCGGGTTCGTCGCCTCGCTCGGCCGCACCCTCGCCGACGGCATCCGCCGCACGCTGCTGCTCGGCGCCGTCGACACCCAACCGGACGCCGCGCCCGGCGTGCTGCTCCTGGACCTGGCCCACCCCGACCGGACGCACCACCGTTCGCCGGTCGCCGACCAGTGGCTCGCCCAGCTCGACGACGCCGACTGGCACGTCGCGAGGGTCGCGCAGCAGGCGCGCGCCGGCGGGGAGATGGCGTCGATGCGGGTGTGCTCCCGCAGCGGCCGCTGGCTGACCCTGCACGCCGAGCCCTACGACGGCAGCCTCGTCTCCGTGGTCATCGAACCCACCCGACCGGCGGAACTCGCCCGGCTCGTGGTCGACGCCTACGGCCTGTCCGCCCGCGAGCGCGAGATCGTGCAGCTGCTGGCCCACGGCCACACGAACGCCGAGATCTCCCGCCTGCTGCGGCTGTCCAGCCACACGGTCGGCGACCACGTGAAGAGCGTCTTCGCCAAGCTGGCCGTGCACAGCCGCGCCGAGCTGACCTCGCGCCTGTACTTCGGGCCTCCACCAGCCAGACCCGTGCAAAGATCGCTGGCGTGACCTGGCAGAACACCACCCACGACTGGGCGAACACCGTGGACGGTGACCACCTGGCGCGCATCCGCCAGGACCCCGAGCGGTTCGCCCCCGGCGGTGTTCGCCACCTGATCCTCGAGGTCCTCGCCTACGCCGCCGACGAGGCCGAACACCACGCCGATGGCCGAGCCATCGTCACGCTCCACCCCGACGGTTCGGTGTCCGTCGCGGACAACGGCCGCGGCACCGACACCCGCGTCGACGACCAGGGCCACACGGTCAGGAAACCGGTCATGGCCACGAAGGACCTGCGGTTCTTCGACCACCCCGACGCGCAACGGCTGCCCGATGGTCACCCGCGTCGCGGCATGTCCGTGGTCGCCGCCCTGTCCGAGTGGCTCGTCCACACCAACCGGCGCCAGAACGGCTCCTGGACCCAACGCTACGAACACGGCATCCCGGTCACGGACCTGGTCCCGGTCGCCGGCGACGACACACCAGGCACGACCGGGACCACCGTCCACTTCCGACCGACCCTGTCCGCCATCAGCGAGCTGACGTGCGACGCGTGGCCGCACCTGACGGTCGAGACGCGCTGACTACCGGCGCACCCGCCGGTCCACGGCGATCCAGTTCGTCTCCCACGTCGTCCCGCCGTCGGCCGAGAACGCCTGCTCGAACCGGGCCTTGTCCGGCCCCTGGCGGTAGATCAGGAACCGCACCTTGATCGGACGTCCGCCGAGCTGGTCGTCGCCGTAGAACCGGCCGACACCGTCGGAGAATCCGCCGTACACGGCCGGGGTGAGCACACCGTCACGCATGCTGACGAAGGTCGAACTCCACCGCCCGGCCAGCGGCTCGTACAGCCGCAGGTTCATGCCCTCGATGCGTCCGCTCGGCCCCGACACGTCCAACTCCACGACGTTCGCCCGCCGGTCCATGAGCGCACGCACGTCGCTGGTGCCCGTGAACTGGAGCCACTCGTCCGGAGTGTCCGAGAGCGGATCGGCCAGGACCTGCACCGACGTACGCCAGAGGCCCAACTCCCAATCGAAGTCGCGTTGGCCGTCGGCGGCCTTGGACGGCGGTGTCGTGGCGTGGCCCGACGCCACCGTCCCGAGCAGCAGGAGGGCAGAGAGGCCCGCGACCAGAATTCGTCTGTATGGCACTGTCATGGTGCGAACTATCGGAGCGGAGCACGGCATGGACAAGAAGGCACCTGCAGGTAACCCCTCGCGCCCCAACCCGCTGCCCGGCTGTCCGATGGCCGCGGCGTTCGCCGCGATCGGCGGAAAGTGGAAGCTGACGCTGCTGTACTGGCTCGCCCACGGCGAGTCCCACTTCGCCGGCCTGCGCCGCCGCGGCGCGCCGATCACCCCCAAGGTGCTGGCCGAACAACTCCGCGAACTCGAGGCCGACGGGCTGGTCGAACGCGTGGTGACCGGCCCGGTCCCGGCGCGCGTCATCTACCGGCTCACCCCCTACGGCACCACGGTCCTGCCGGTCGTCGAAGGAGTCCGGATCTGGGGCGAGGCCCACCTCGAACGCACCCACGGCGCCGCACCGGAGTCGACCATGAGCTGCACCAACGCGATCGCGTAGTGCGAACGGGTGGATGACCACCCGCGCCCGATACGTTCTCGCGCCCTCCACCGACGTGGCTCATGACGGAACCCACGCGCGGAGGAAGATCATGTCGCAGACGCCTGCCGAGACGCCGGTGCTGACCCTCGACTCGCTGTTGATGCAGACCGGGCCCATCGCCGACCTCGGCGCGTACGTCGCGCGCTGGTCGGCCCTGGCCAAGGAACTCCGCCAGGACTACCCCGTCGCGACGTGGAAGGACGACGTCGCCGAGCTGTGCACCGTCTACTACAAGCACGGCGGCACGCGTTTCGTGCACAAGAAGCCGCACTGCGCGGCGACGACCAAGATCCCCGTCCTTGCCGATTTCCTCGAGGGGTTCATGGGGCTCAACGGCCAGTGGCCCTACATCAAACGCCAGCCCTGGTTCAGGAGTGGCGCGTACGTCATCGCCGTCGACATCAACTACTACCCGGACCGCTCCGGCCACAAGGTGGCTCCCGCGTTCCACAAGGACACGGCCGGCAACAACATCTTCGTCAACCTGATCTTCGACAACAGCGACACGATCGAGGCGACCGAGTGGTTCGCCGACCTCGCGCAGCCGAGTAACCAGCGCGCCAAGTGGCAGGCGACGCTGCTCCCGCCGGAACACCTCGAGGAACTGGCGGCCGCGCGGCTGTCGCTCGCGCCCGCGCACAAGGACAAGGAAGTGAGTGGCGGGGTCACGGAGGGCGAGTACGTCTTCGTCTCGTGGGTCGACGACCTGGTCTGGCACGCCACGCCGAGCACCACCCAGCGGCTGGAGATGACGCCGGAGCGGGCCATCGCCCTGTACGAGCAGCTGGGCCTGAAGGTAACGAAGTCGGTGGCGGAGAAGGACAAGGAGTTCCAGTTCCTCCACGCCGAATCACAGACCTGGATCAGCGCGCTGTCGGTCCTCGGTTCGATCGCCGAATGCGAGACCACCGCACTGCACAAGTGGCTGGCGGACCAGAAGCTCGGTCCCCAGGACCTCACCGACACGACGGGCCCGCGGGCGTGGCAGGAGCTTTACAGCGGCGACCGGGCCAAGTACGAGAAGGACGTGCGGGAGCGGGCGAAGACGCCGTGGCGGGTCCTGGCCACGTCGAACGAGGCCATCGCGGAGGACAAGACCCTGCCGGGCAGCGTAGCGATCAAGGAGACGCCCGTCGGACTCTCGGGCCGCCGCAGGGCGAACAGCACCTCGCCACAGGCGGTCGAGGACGTGAACACCCTCAACGCGGGCAAGACGCGCACGTTCATCCGCACCTGGGTACGCATCCTGCCGGCCACCATGAGCGAGGAGCTGACGACGAACGCCGTCGTGTTCAAGTGACGCGAGTTCGCGGGGCGCTCCAGACGGTCGCCGCGGTGATGGAGATCGTCAGCAGCACCGCGCTGCCCACCACGTCCAGGACGTAGTGGTTGCCGGTGGTGATGACGACCGCCACCATCCCGGCGGGGAACAACCAGGCGAGCGCCGCGAGCCGCGGATGTGTGTCACGCGCCGCCAGCCACGCGATGTAGGCGCACAACGTCGACCAGCCGACGTGCAGGCTCGGCATGGCCGAGAAGTGGTTCTTGCCGTTCGTCAGGTCACGCGACGAGCCGCGGCCGAACAGGTCGTACTCGGCCACGACGTCCACGATCCCGGGCAGCGCGAACCGGGGCGGTGACATCGGCAGCAGCCAGAAGACGAGCAACGCCAACGGAGCCATCACGATCAGGATGCGGGCCAGGGTGGGGAACACGTCGGCCCGGAAGAACACCACCCACAGCAGCACGGCGACCAGCGGCAGGTAGTACAGCCGGTAGTAGAGCGCCGCCGCCTGTGACAGCACCGAGTTCCCGGCGAGCCACTGGTTGGCCGACAGCTCGATGTTCAGGTTCAGCGACCGTTCCACCGACTGCAGCGTCTGCGCGTTGGCCGTGGCCGCGACGACGTCCGTGCCCGCGAGGTTGTGGAGCCACGAGTACAGCGCCAGCCCGAGAAGCACGACGACGAGCCGGACGACCGACCGACGCCACCCCACGTTCGCCATCCGGCGAGGCTACTGATGCCCGGCCGCATAGACTCGCCCGCGCCGTGTTCGGGAGCTGGGGAAGGCGTTGATCTGGAGGCGTTGGGGGACGCCGAGCCCCGGACCGCCGGGCGGTACCGGCTGATCGCCGAGCTGGGGCGTGGCGGCATGGGCCGGGTCCTGCTCGGCGCGGGCCGGACGGGCGACTGTTGGCGGTGAAGCAGATCCGCACGCAGTTCGCCGACGAGCGACGGGTTCACCGCGCGGTTCCGGCGTGAGGTGGCCGCGTCGCGCACGGTCGCCGGCGCGTACCCGGCCGCCGTGGTCGACGCGGACGTGGACGGGCCGACGCCGTGGCTCGCGTCGGTGTTCGTGCCCGGGCCGTCGCTGCAGGACGCGGTCGACGCCACCGGTGTGCTGCCCGAGCGGTAGGCGCTGCGGCTGGCCGCCGGACTGGCGTCGGCGCTCATCGAGATCCACCGGCGCCGGGCTGGTGCACCGGGACCTCAAGCCGTCCAACGTCCTGCTCGAGACCGGGCCTCCCTGGCGTTCAGCCCTGACGGCCGCACCCTCGCGGTCGGCCGTTGCGACACCGCGACCCTGTGGAACGTCGCCGACCGGACGTCGACCGGGGTGTCCTTCCGGATCGCCGGTGAGGACTCCTTCAACGTGCCTGAAGTGGTGTTCTCCACCGACGGCACGGTGCTCGCCACGATCAGCGACATCCTGCAGGTCTGGGATGTGGCGAGCGAGACCGAGCTGCCCCGCCCCGATACCACCTACGTCCTGTGTCTCGCGGCCGGCCAGGACCGCATCGCCACCACCGAGAACGCGGGAAACGTGTGGCTGTACACGGTTCCGTGAGGTGCTCCTGGCCGGTTCCGGTCAGTCGTCCGGTCTCGGCCGGCGCACCTCCTAGCCTCGGATCTCGTGCGACTCATACTTGTTCTGGTGGGAACGGTCGCCGCGGTGGCCGTGACGGTCTCGGCGGCGCCGGGCGGTCGGGTGCTGACCGTGGCGAAGTCGGGTGCGCAGTACTCGACGATCCAGGCGGCCGCGGACGCGTCGCGGCCCGGTGACACCGTGCTGATCTCGGCCGGCACGTACGTCGAGTCGTTGCGGCCCAGGAGCGGCGCCGAGGGCGAGGTCATCTCCTATCGCGCGGAGGAGGGCGCCCGGGTGATCATCGACGGCGAGAAGCGGCACTCGTCGGGCGACGGGCTGCTGAACCTCGACGGCCGGTCGTGGCTGCGGTTCGACGGCATCACCATCACGCGGTCGCCGACGCACGGGGTCTACGGCTACGAGGCGAGCAACATCGAGTTCGTGGGCTGCGAGGTGTCGTCGTCGTCCAACGGTGGGCTGGTGATGCTCACGGCGAGCGACGTCCTGGTCGACGGCTGCGACGTCCACCACAACAACGACGAGGGCACGAGCGCGTCCCACGAGGCCGTGACCATGGGTGAGGGCACCACGCGGTTCGTGGTGCGCAACAGCCGCGTGCACGAGAACGGCGAGGAGGGCATCGACGCGAAGTACAACGACGAGGCGGCCGGCAAGATCCACGACAACCTCGTGTACGACAACCGCGGCCCCAACATCTACGTCGACTCGTCCAGTGACGTCGAGGTGTACAACAACGTCTCCTACGGCGCGACCGCCGAGACGAAGGCCGGCATCGCCATCGCGGTCGAGGACTGGTCGGACTCCCGACGGGCCGAGGACATCGCCATCTACAACAACGTGTCCTACGGCAACGCCGGTGGCGGCATATCGTTCTGGAAGGAGAGCAGCGGCACGATCGCGCGGATCACCATCGTGAACAACACGCTGGTGGACAACCCGGAGGCCGCACTCGTCGGAGCCGACGAGGTGACCGGGCCGGGCAGCATCGTGCGGAACAACCTGGTCAACGGCAACGACCCCGGCATCGGGGGCAGCTTCGTGGCGGACACCAACCTGACCGTCGACCCCCTGTTCGTGGACCGCGAGTCCGGCGACTACCGCCTACTCCCGGACTCCCCCGCCATCGACACGGCCAACCCCGAGGGCGCCCCCACGTTCGACTGCGACAACACCCCACGCCCCACAGGCGCAGGCCCCGACGTCGGCGCCTACGAACACTAGAACCACGCCCACCGCGCACAATGACCACTCCGGTCGCGCATGATGGCCGTTCCGGTCGCGCATGATGGCCGTTCCGGGTCCGGAACCAGGCCGTCCGGCAGCCCGACCATTCAGCGAGCACGCCGCCGACGGACCGAGCATTCCCCAGAACGACACCCGCGACCGTCCATTATGGACCTACCCGAGCATCAGCCAGACGCTCGTTGACGTGGAATGGCCGTCGGTCTGGCGGGTTCGTCCAGCACCTCCGCCTCGGACGGCACCGGGCTCAACAACGGACCGGCACCCACCAGCACCTCACGAGCACCCTGCAACTGGGTCACCAGGGAGCCACGCAGGTTCCGCAACGATGTCACCTCGCGTTGTGCCACCGCCAGACGCCGGTCGGCCTCCTCCGTCGCCTCGCGGACCACCCGCGCCGCCTCGGCGTGGGCCCGCACCTTCCGCTCGGCCACCTCCTTCATCGCCTCCTTGCGCCGCCGCGCCATGGCCAACTCGAAGTCCGACTCCACGCGCTCACGACGCTTCGCCGCCCGGTCGTCCATCTCCGCGCGCAACTGGTCCGCACCCGTCGTCATCGCGGCCGCGTCGGCCCGCGCCTGCTGGAGCAACGTGCGGTTCTCGACGTCCATCTCCCGGCGAGCCCGGTCCAGCTCCGCCAGCCCGTCCGCGTAACGGGCACGCAGCCGGCTCGCCGCCTCTTCGGCCGCCGCGAAGCTGTGCTCGGCGGCCGCCCGCGCACCCGCCGTGATCTCCGCGGCCTCCTCCCGTGCCAGCTCGACCATCCTCCGCAGCCGGGGCGGTACGGCGTCCAGCGTGACGGGAGTGCGGGACGCGTCGTCGAGTTGTCTGCTGAGCCGGGCGTTCTCCGCGCGCAGCTCCTCGACCTCCTTCGTGAGCGCCTGCGCGAGATCCGCGTTGGCGTCCCGATCCGCCGCGAGCACCCGCAGTTCCTCCTCGACCGCCCGCACGTACTGGCGGACCGGCCCGCGTCGGTAACCCCGCAGCACCACGTCGAAACCCGTGTGCAGCGGAACCAGCTCCTCGCTCACCTGCCGTCACTTCCCTTCACCGAGAACGCGTCCGTCCTATGTGGACACCAGGCTCGAAGGCGTTCGGTACCACCCTTACCAGTGCGGGCACCGGACGGTAAAGGTCCGCGCGGTCAAAGATCATGATCTTGCGGTAACAGGAGCGGCGTGGCGAGCAACAGCACGCCGGAAACGGTGATCGCGGCGAGCGGACTCGTGACGGTGGCGAGCATCCCCCAGACCACCATGAGCGCGGCCTGCACGAGTTTGCCGAGGACACTCCACGTGCTGAGGACGCGCGCGGCGTGATCCGGCGGCGTGCGCTGCAACCGTTCCGTCGCGGAGATCGGGTTGAACACGCCCATACACGTGATGAGCAGGCCCTCCACGATGATCACGGTGAGGAGGCCGGGCAGGCCGGGTTGGGTGAACGCGAGGCCGAGCGGGAAGAACGAGCGCAGCCAACCGGAGACGATCATGACCCGGCGCCGGCCGTGACGCGCGACGAGCGGCGCGGACAGGCGAGCGCCCACCAGGCCACCGAGTGCGGGGATGCCGAACGCGAGACCGTACTGCCACGCCGAGAAGTGGTACTCGCCCAGCAGGAGGACGGACAGGAGCGGGACGGTGGCCATGATCAGGCCGCCGACCAGGACCGAGTTGAGGAACAGGCGCCGTAGCACGCGGTCGTGGCGGATGACTCGCCAGCCGCCGAGCAGTTCGGGACGGGTCGCCGGGCCACTTCGTGTGTCGCCGCCGCGGATGCGCAGGACGGCGAACGCGGACAACAGGTAGCTGAACGCGTCGGCCAGAACCGTGACGACCGGGCCGAGCAACCCGATGAGCGCGCCACCGAGGGGCGGGCCCGCGGCGGTCGCCGCCCAGCTCGTGCCCTCGAATCTCCCGTTCGCGACCAGGAGGTCCTCGCCGCGGACGAGGTGCTTCAGATAAGCACCGGATGCGGCACCGAAGGCGATGCCCGCGGTCCCGGAGACCACCGAAACAACCAACAGTTGGGCGTAGGACAACCAGCCGAAGCCATACGCGATCGGGACACTCACCATCGCGACGAACCGGACCAGATCCATCGCGATCATCACCGGCCGCTTCGCCCGGTGCTCGATCCACGGCCCGAGCGGGAACGCGACGATCGCCGCGACCACCAGCCCGGCCGCTCCCAGCAGCGACACGGCGAAGGCGGACGAGTGCAGCACCTGAACGGCGATCAGCGGAAACGCACCGAACGCGATCCACGTGCCGTAGGTGCTGACCGCGTAGGCCGACCACAGCCAACCGAAACTTCGTCCCAACCGCACGCTCATCCGAGGAGCACATCAGCCGCAGTGCCGCATTATCAAACAACTAGCTACAACTGCCCAACTGACGGTTGTATAGCCCATTTGGCATGGACTCGAGCAATGCGTCCGTGCGGCGGATGCGGCACCGCAAGCGATGCTCGCGACCCTAGCGACAACCAACAGTTGATCGTGGAACAGCAGGCCGAGACACACGCGACCGGAACACTCGCCATGGCAACGAGCAAGACCAGGCGCATCGCGATCATCACCGGCCGTTACACAACCATCAGTTGGGCAGTTGTAGCCTTTTCGGCATGGACACCGAGGCAGTGCGTTCGTTCGTCCGCTCGGCCGAGCTGGGCCAGCTGCAGCACGCGGCCGACGAGCTGGGCGTGACGCAACAGGCGGTCTCGAAGCGGATCGCCGCGCTCGAGCGCCAACTCGACGTCCGACTGTTCACCCGCACCGGACGAGGTGTCGAACTTACCCTCGACGGCCAGGCCTTTCTCCCCCACGCCCGAAATGTCGTCGCGGATGCCGACCGGGCGGTCGCAGCGATCAGACCCGGCTCACGGGCACTTCGGATCGACGTCCTAGGACTGCGATCCGCGCAGGCCGTCATCCTGCACGACTACTGGCGGACGCATCCCGAAACCAACCTGGACGTGGTGACGTTGAAGGTCGACGACCCGCGCGTGGCGGTGCGCGCCGTCCAGTCGGGCGAGGTCGACGCGTCGTTCCGCGCGGTCACCGACCCGGCCACCCTGCCTCGCGACGTGCGCATGATCCACGCGTTCGACTCGCCGCTGGAATTTCTGGTCGGGCCGCAGCATCCACTCGCGGCCGCACGAACACTGACGCCGTCCCAGCTGGGCGAGTCCCGGATCTGGGTGCCGGGTATCGCTCCCCGGACCGAGTGGGGAGAGTTCTACGCCGAACTGGCCGCGGCCTTCGACCTCCGCATCGACGGCGCGGGGCCCAACTTCGGCAACGAGGTCCTTCTCGACATCATCGCGGACTCGACGAACATCGCCACCATGGTCGGCGCGCGCGACCGCTACCTCTGGCCGACGAACTACGACCTGCGCCGAATCCCGATCGTCGAGCCGACGCTCGCCTACCCGCACTCGCTCATCCTCCCGAAGACGAAGCCGCACCCGGGCCTCCAGGCGATCATCGACCACTTCGCCGACCTGCCCCCGCTCGCCGAACCCGCCTGGCTCCCGTCCTGGGCACGGCGGAACCCTCAGGGAACGGGTCCGGCCGCGGCACAGTCATAATCCGCGTTCGTCCTAATCGGAGGTGCTGGTGGGTCAGGTCACGGCGACGGTGGATTTCGGCACGTCGCACACGGTCGCCGTCGTGTCCGGGCCGGACCTGCCCGCCCGGCTGGTCACGGTCGACGGGCAGCCGTGGTTTCCCTCCGCCGTGTTCTGGACCAACCGGGGCGCGCCGGTGGTCGGCGTCGACGCGGTGCGGCTCGCCCGGACCGACCCCGCCCGGCTGGAGCCCCGGCCCAAGTCGCGGATCACCGATTCCGAGGTGTTGCTCGGGGACGCCGTGGTGCCCACGACCATGCTCGTGCGCGCCGTCCTGTCCGGGGTGGTGGCCGAGGCGTCGGCCGCGGCCGGAGCGCCGGTGCAACACCTGATGCTCACGCACCCCGCGAACTGGGGCTCCACGCGTATCGGGGCGCTGTTGACCGCCGCCCAGGGCCTCGCGCCCCGGCTGTCCACCATATCCGAGCCCGTCGCGGCGGCCGCCTGGTACGCGCAGCGCCACGAGTTCCCGGTCGGTGCGTCCATCGGCGTGCTCGACTTCGGCGGCGGCACCTGCGACGCGGCCGTGGTGCGGCGGGAGAAGTCCGGGCTGACGGTAGTCGGGTGCGCCGGTCTGCCCGATCTCGGTGGCGACGACCTGGACCAGCGGGTCGTCGACCGGATCCGTGCCGACGAGCCCGTGGTGGCCGACCTGCTCGACCGTCAGCAGCGGCTGCGGCCTCATGAGATGGTCGCGTTGCTGCGCTTCCGCGATGACGTGCGCGCGGCCAAGGAGGTGCTGTCCCGGCACCCGCAGGTCGACATCGCCCTGCCCAACGACCTGCCCGACCGTCTGCTCACCCGCTCGGAGTTCGAGCGACTGGTGTCGGCCGACCTGGCTCGCGCGGTCGGCCTGCTGACCGACGTGGTGGCGAGTTGCGGGCTGTCCCCCGGCGACCTGCACGCCGTTCACCTGGTCGGTGGCGCCGGGCAGATCCCGCTGCTGGGCACCCTGCTCGGCACCGCGTTCGGCACCCGGATCGGGCTCGACGAGGCGCCGCAGTCCGTCGTGGCGCTCGGCGGGCACACCCTCGCCGGTGCCGACACCGGCCGCCCGGCCGACACGGAACCCGTGGCCGCTCCGCTTCCCACCGGACCGGTCCCGACGGTCGTACCCCCTACGCGACGACGGCCCTGGGCAGCGGCGGCCGCGCTCGTGACGGTCGTCGCGCTCACCGCCGTCATGGCGGTCGCGCTGGGCGGCGACCGGTTGGTGTCCGGTTCGGCACGTGCGGCGGGCCCGGCCGCCGAGACGCTCTCCGTGCCCGCGCCCGTCGACGGGGAACCGATCACCGTGCCCGGTCAGTCGACGCAGCACTTACCGGTCACCGACAAGGGCGCTCCCGTTCAGTACGAGGCGGAGGGGGCGATCATGACGTGGCGGATGGACAACTTCATCGACAGTCCGGACCAGAGCGCGGATCTCGCCGAGGCCGGCGTCCGTACCGACGACGCACACCGGCTGGTGCTGGTCCGGATCACCGTCGGGGCGGTGGACAAGGCCGCCGGCCCGAGCCAGGTGGAGGCCCAGACCTACGTGGTCGACGACCGCGGGTTGATGATCAGCGCCACGGAGAACTTCCGGCTGCCGGGATGCGCGGAACGTGGCGGGCCGTTCCAGCTGCAGCCAGGTGAGGAACGCCAGATATGTCTGGCCTTCCGGGTGGGACGGACGGCGCCGGTGACCGAGGTCGTGCTCACGGCCGACAGCCCTTATTCCCCCGGGGAGGTCACGCCGGTCGGGCCGATGCCCGGTGCCCGGGTGCTGGTGACCGGGCAGCGCGTGGACGGCGCGGCCCAGCCGGTGCCGACCGATGCACTGCCGCCGCTCGTTCCGCACACCTTCCGCGCCGACGACGGGACCTACTCCGCCGACGTGGCGGTGGCGGACCTCGTGACGGAGCCGTCGGCCTACTTCGACGCCGAACCCATCGGCCTTCCCGGCACCCGCGGTGTGGTGGCCCGCCTGGCCGTTCGGGTGTCGGCCGGCTCCGACATCTCGCCGCCGCTGTTCGTCCAGCTCCACGACGACCGGGGCACCGCCATCGACCCCGCCAGCACGGCGAACTTCGCCGAACAGGGGTGCGTCCCGGAGCACAAGCTCACCGAGAGCACCGAGGTCCAGCTGCTGTGCGTCCTGTTCGCCGTGCCGACCGCGACGCCGGTACGGGACGTGGTGGTCTCGCGCTACGGCATCGATCCCGTCGTGTGGGCGGTGCCATGACCGCCGGTGAACTGACGGTCGCCATCGACTTCGGCACTACCAACACCGTCGCCGTGGCGCGGCGCGACGGGTCGGCGCCGCGGGTGGTGAGCGTGGACGGGGCGCCGCAACTGCCGTCGGCGGTGTTCCTGGCCGACGACGGCCGGCTCGTGGTCGGCACGGACGCGCTGCGGCTCGGCCGGTCGGCCGCGCACCGGTTGGAGTTGCGGCCCAAGGCCCGGTTGGACGAGGAAACGCTGCTGCTCGGCGAGACCACGGTGGACGTCCTGGTGGCCGTTCGGGCGGTGCTGTCCCACGTGTGTGCTGCGGCGGGCGGATCGGTCGACCACCTGGTGCTGACCCACCCGGCCGACTGGGGCGCGGTGCGGATGGGCCGGCTGCCGCGCGCGGCCGCCGGTCTCGCGACCCGGCTCAGCCTGGTTCCCGAACCGGTGGCCGTCGCCGTGCGTGCCGGGCTGGCCGACGGCGCGGCGGTGCTCGTGGTCGACCTCGGGGGCGGCACCTGCGACGCCGCCGTGGTTCGGCGCGACGGTGCCGGTTTCGAGGTGCTGGCGTGTGCCGGGCTGCCCGACCTCGGCGGTGACGACCTCGACCAACGGATCGTCGACCGGTTGCAGACGGACCAGCCCGCCGACGCCAGGACGCAGCTGCGGTTGCGCCAGGACGCCCGCGCCGCCAAGGAACTGCTCAGCCGCCACGAGTCCGCGCTCGCCACCGATTCGGTCACGCTGACCCGGAGCGAGTTCGAGGCGCTCGTGGCCGACGACCTGCTGCGGGTGGTCGAGCTGGCCCGTCGGGTGGTCGAGTCGTCCGGGGTGGACCGGGCGACGCTGCGTGGCGTGCATCTGGTGGGCGGCACCAGCCGGATTCCCCGCGTCACCGAGCTGCTTCGGGCGGCGCTGGAGCTGCCGGTCCACCCCGATCCCGAACCGGAGGCCGGGGTGGCCTGGGGCGCGGTCGACCTGGCCGCCGCCAACGAGTCCGCCACGCACACGCGGCCGGTTCACCAGCACTCCCCCACTGTCCACAGTGCACCGGAACGGCCACGTGCCCCGCGTCGGCTGATCGCGGTTGGCGGCGCGGCGATCGCGGTGGTCGCGCTGGTGACGGCCCTCGCGCTGACCAGCGAGCCGAAACTCGCCGGGCGGCCCACCGCTGCGGAGGGCGCGCCATCGGTCACCTCGGATCCCACCGCCCCGGGCGCCATGCCGGAGTTCCCCGCGGTGCTGCCGGGTTCCCCGGTGGAGGGCCCGGGATCGCCGAACCCGGTCGTCGTGCCACCGGGTGGCACCGGGCTGTTCCGGGCCACCGGCTCCCACGAGGGCGCCACCGAGACGCGGGTGAAGGTCCGACTCGTCCGCGGCGAGATCGCCGACCGGCCGGCTCCCGCCGGACACCGGTGGATCGTCGCGACCATCGAGGCGGTGCTTCAGGTCGAGGGTGAACTCCTCTACGGCGACGGGCACAACGTCCACCTGCTGGATGACCGCGGCCACCTCGTGGACTCCGTCAACCGCGCCGGCGACGCCACCGTGGCACTCTGCGGTTCGGACCAGCAGAGCCTTCCCGGCACACCCCAGGGGCAGCCCCGCACCGAGTGCGCCGCGTTCCTTGTGCCGGCGGCCACCGCCGTTCGGGGCGTGGTCTACGTCGACCGGTCCGTCGACCGGCTCGGCAAGCACGCGCTGCTGTTCCCCACCGACCTGCCCGCCACCGGGCCCGCGTTCCAGCCCGCCGGCGAGGGGCAGGTCGGCGGCCCGCCGCTGGAGGTCGACACCAGCTCTGGCTACGCCGAGGTGGCCATCGCCGACGTCATCGACGCGCCGTCGGCCTACCTGGTGGATCCGGCGCCACCGCCCGGTTCCCGGCAGTACATCGTGCGGTTCTCCATGCGTGCCAGCGGTATCGGCCCGGTACGGCTGGCGGAGGTCGCCGACAGCCTGCTCGTGCTGGATGATCGCGGCCTGCTGATCCCCATGGACCCGTTCGTCCGCTACGAACTGCGTGACTGCCCCGACCCGTATGCCAAGGTCCTGGCGGACGACGCCGCCCAGGGCTGCCTCGTGTTCGGGCTGGCGCGCGACGCCACGATCAGCCGGATCGTGTTCCAGGCCCGGGCGTTCAGTGGTGATCCGAACGGCTGGCGGGTCTGGACTCTTCCCGGCTGAGTGGTCGGTCGCAGGCAAAGACGAAGGCTTTTCCGCCCAGTTGTATCGTTTCACAGCGCGGTCTTCCGATCATGCTCCGCTTGGGATTACGGTGTGTCACCGGCTTGGGGAAGCCGGCGATCGGTGGGGGCCGGTCGGACGGGGAATCACGGGGAATCTGGGGGGATTCACATGACCGTACGTTTCTTTGACGTGGTCGCACTGCGGGTACCGATCGCCTACGACTCGCACGGGGATCACGACCGGAACGGGATGATTTTCGCGCTCGCCGAGAACGAGGCCGAACTCCGGAAGATCGGGGCGAACTGGCCCGATCCGTTCCCCGATCCCGTGGAACACCCGGAGCAGATGCCCGACCCGCATCCGCTGGTCCGCCCGCTCGTGCTGCGTGTCTGCGTGGGAGACCGCGTGATCGTGCGGTTCCGCAACCAGCTCGACGTGCCGGCCGGCATTCACGCGCAGGGCGTCGAGTACGACGTGCACTCGGCGGACGGCGGGGCGGTCGGCGCCAACCGGGACTCCTCGACCCCGCCGGGCCGGCGACGCGACTACGTCTGGGACTGCCGGTACGAGGGCGTGTTCTTCTTCGGCGACCTGGCCGATCTCCGTGGCAGTGAACAGGGTTCGCACTCCCACGGCCTGTTCGGTGCGCTCGTCGTCGAGCCGGCGGGGTCGCGCTGGACCGACCAGGTCACCGGCGCGCAAATCCGCGACGGGCTGTACGCCGACGTGCACGTGCCCGGGGAGCCGAGCTTCCGCGAGTACGTCGTCTTCATGCAGGACCAGACGCCCAACGACAATCCGGTCAAGGCACCGCACCCGACGTACGTGTGTGACGAGCCGCGGCCGCACGGCCATTCCACGGCACGGGGTGAGGAGCGGCTCGCACCGGAGCTGTTCCCGGAGCACGGCGGTGAGCACGGCGAGCACCTGCCGCCGGGCGCCGAACACTCGGTGATGCTGATGAGCTACCGCACCGAGCCGATGGGCTGGCGGTCACTCGCCTACGAGCGGCTGCTGGCCGCGGGGCGGATCGACCCGGTTCGCGACCAGATCGTGGGCGAGGAGCAGCACCACAGCTCGTGGCTGTTCGGCGACCCCGCCACGCCGATTCTGCGTGCGTACCGAGGAGACCGGGCGCGCATCCGGCTGGTGCACGCGGGGGTCAAGGAAACGCACGTGTTCCACCTGCACCTGCACCAGTGGCGTGCGGTGCCGGGCAACGACTCCTCGTCGATCATCGACTCGATCTCCATCGGCCCGCAGCAGGCATTCACCATCGAGCCCATCGGCGGCGCCGGTTCCGTGCAGCGGGCGACCGGCGACATCATCTGGCACTGCCACCTCTACCCGCATTTCCACTCCGGCATGTGGGGCATGTGGCGGGTGTTCGACGTGCGGCAGGACGGCGCCGGCCGCTACCCGGACGGCACGGAGATCGCCGCGCTGCGGCCACTTCCCGGTCACGAGCCGCCGGTGCGGCCGACCGCCGAGCGGCCCGGCTTCCCGGTGTTCGTGGCCGGCGAGTTCCCGCAGAAGTCGCCGCGGCCGCCGCGCACTCCGCGGATGCCACCCGGCATGGGCCGCGAGCCGACCGAGTTGGAACGCAACGCCTTCTGCCCCGACCCGCAACCCGGCGAGGCGTTCACCAAGTCCACTCTGGACCCCGACGCGCCGGTTCGCCGCGTCCATCTGGTGGTGCTGCAGGGCACGGTGAACTACTGGCAGAGCAAGGGTAACGGGGGTGCCCACGGCACCAGCTGGCACGACCATCGCGCGGTGTTCTTCGTGCTCAAGGAGGAGATCGACGAGGCGGGTGGCGTGGCGGAGTTCCAGCGTCAGCTCGAGGAGGGCACCAGGACCGTTCAGCCGATCGCGATCCGCGCCCGCAAGGGTGAGGTGCTGGAGCTGACGCTGACCAACGAGTTGCCCACCGGATGCCACGAGTCGACGGCGTTCGACCCGGTGTTGCCGTTCCAGACGGAGTGCGGGCTGCACGTCCACCTGGTGAAGTTCGACCCGCTGGTGTCCGACGGCGCGAGCGTCGGCTGGAACTACCTGTCCGGCACGGCCACGCTCGACCAGGGCGAGGAGGTCCGCGAGCGGTACCACAGCTGGATCTACCGGTGGTTCTGCGACGAGGAGTTCGGCGTGGTGTTCTTCCACGACCACCTCCTGGCCAACGAACGGCAGCGCCACGGCCTGTTCGGCGCGATGATCGCCGAGCCGGTGGGTGCCGAGTGGGTCGATCCGCATGACCACACCCGCGAGGTGCGCAACGGGAACCAGGCCGTCGTGCGACTGCCCGACGGGTCGGCGTTCCGTGAACAGGTCCTCGGGTTCGGCGACTTCGTGCCGCTGGTCGAGCACAGCCATGGCCAGGAGGGCGAGCCGATCAACCCGCCGGCGTTCCCCGGTTCGCTGGAGGACCACGGCGCCATGGGCGTCGACTACCGGTGCGAGCCGCTGCACGAGCGGCCGGACCGGCCGGAGGAGTGGTTCGCGAGCGAGGTGCACGGCGACCCCGGAACACCGATCCTGCGCGGCTACCCGGGCGAGCCGATCCGGTTGCGGATCTACCAGGGGTCGCACGAGGAGCAGCACAGTTTCGGCGTGCACGGCATGCGGTGGCACGTCTGGCCGGACGACCCGACGTCACCGATGCGCGATCAGCAGACGCTGGGCATCTCGGAGGCCTTCACCTTCGAGGTCGACCCCGACACCGCGCCCGGTGACCACCTGTGGAGCCTGACCACGGCGGACGACACCTGGATGGGCGCGTGGGGGCTGATCCGGCTGCACGAGTCCGAAGTGGACGACCTGGCGCCGTTGCCGCGCGCGTTCACCTCCCGGCCGCTGCCCGCGTACCACCCGAGTCGCGTGCGGCGCCACGACGTGCGGGTCGTGCCGCGCGAGATCCACTACAGCGACCAGCGTTCCGACCCGTACGGCGTGGTGTACTCGGTGGACGGCCAGAGCCTGGACGAACCGATGGTGCTGCGGTGCCGGGTCGGCGAGTGGGTCGAGATCGCGCTGCACAACGCGTTGTCCGGTGACGGCGAGGCGAGCGAGTTCGACCCGGAGTTCTCGGCGAAGGACAACCCCGGGGAGCGCGTGGTGTCCGGGTGGGCGTCGCTGCACGCGGGCGGTCTGCTGCGGACCGACGTCCGCGCGTCCGACGGGTCGTGGGTCGGTCGCAACCCGTCGACCACGGTCGGGCCGGGCGACACGCTCGTCCAACGCTGGTACGCCGACCGCGAGGGCGTCGTGCTGCTGCAGGACCGGGCGGACATCCGCACCCACCGCCACCGCGGCCTGATCGGCGCGTTGGTGATCGAGCCGGCCACGTCGATGCCGGCGGACTGGACGGGTGCGCAGACGATCCTGCGGCACCGCGACGGGACGGTCGAGCGCGAACTGGTCCTGGTGGTACAGGACGGCGTGCGGATGTACCACGACGGTGACCCGACCCAACCGGTGCGCGATCTGGAGCCGGAGCCGGCGGACACCGGCCAGAAGGCGATCAACTACCGGTCGGCCCACCTGCTCCCCCGCACGCCGTCGCTGGCCGACGCGAAGCCGCCGACGCCGATTCTCGAGTGCTCGGAAGGGGATCGCATCCGGCTGCACGTGGTGTACGGCACCGACCGGGCCCGCAACCACACCATGGGCCTCCACGGTCAGACCTGGCCGATGGAGGAGCATCTGAGCGCGCCTCAGGTCGGTGAGATCGGCGCGCTGAGCGTGGGCAGCGTCCGGTCACTGCGCTTCGCCGCGGGTGCTCCCGGCGACTACGCGTACCGCACCGGTGTCCTCCGGTGGACCCTGTCGGAGGGAGTCTGGGGCCTCATCAGAGTCCGCTGATCCCCAGACTGGCGGACGGCCGTCCTCCCGGGCGGCCGTCCGCCGTAAGTCAGCCGAGCACTCGCTTGCCCAGGCCGGCCACCAGTTCCGCGAACTCGGCGCGTTCCTCGGCGGTGAGGGTCTCCTCGTAGCCGGCGGCGGCCTGCTGGTCGGTCATCTCCTGCGCGCGGGTCTGGCGGTCGACCAGGTGCGAGCAGTCGGGCAGCTCGTCGCGCCAGCCGAAGAACCGCGCCTGGTCGTTGCCCTCGTTGGTGAGGATCGCCTCCAGGGGTCGCAGCCCGGCGGCGGTCGTGGCCGCCAGGTGCATGGCGCCGCGCCACTCGCGCAGGACGTGCATCAGCTGCAGCACCCGCGCCGGACCACCGTCGGCCAGCGGCGCGGTGCGCCAGCCGGCGAACAGCGACAAACCGCCCACGTCGGCGCCGGTCACGATCTTCCCGGCCAGTTCCGCCAGCCGGTCGGCGTGCTCCAGCCCGTCGAGGTGGCTGTCGGCCCACTGGGCGCAGGCCACCATGTAGCGGCGGGAGGCCTCCTTGGCCCCGGCCACCGCGACACCGCGGTCCCACATCTTCCGGACCATCCCCGGATGCCAGTAGCCCATGGCCGCACAGATCACGTCGGCGTCGACGTCCCCGAGCACCCCGCCCCGGCCCGCGAAGTAGAACGGCAGGCCCTTGTCGAAGCCCAGCTCCGCCCCGCGCGCGCCGGTCTCCTTGTCCAACATCCAGGCCGACCCGACGTCGTGGATCGTCCTGTCCACGGCAACAACGGTGTCGGCCGCACTCAACTGCGTCATGAAGGCCAGCCTCGCACGACCATCAGAATCCCGCGACGACGGTGACCCGGATCACCGCTCGGTCGGTGCGCCGCGCGGAATCGGCTGGAGGAGCCGCTCCGGTATTACGATCACCTGCTATGACGGATGGTCAGCGGCGAGTGCATGCCTTCGGGGACGACGCGCTCGGTGAGCACGACGCGGTGGCCATCGCCCGGCTCGTGGCCCGAGGTGAGCTGAGCCCGGACGAGGTCGCGGCCGCCGCGATCGCGCGGGCCGACGTGGTCGATCCGACGTTGAACGCCATCCAGTACCCGGCCCACGACCAACCGCGCCGGCCGGACCGGGAAGCGGGCGCGCTGTACGGGGTGCCGACGTACGTCAAGGACAACACCGACGTCGCCGGCATGCCCACCAACCACGGCACCTTCGCCTTCACCGCCTCACCGTCCGTCGCCGACGGCCGCTACGCCCGGCAGTTCCTGAGCACCGGCATGACCGTGCTGGGCAAGAGCCGGCTGCCGGAGTTCGGGCTCAACGCGAGCACCGAGTTCATGACCGCCGAGCCCACCCGCAACCCGTGGCACACCGGCTTCTCGGTCGGCGCGTCCTCCGGCGGGGCCGCCGCGCTGGTCGCCTCCGGTGTGGTGCCGATCGCACACGCCAACGACGGCGGCGGGTCGATCCGGATCCCGGCCGCCTGTGCCGGGCTGGTCGGCCTCAAGCCCAGCCGCGGCCGCACCCTGGACGGCGAGTCGGCGCGCCGCGTGCCGATCAACATGATCTCCGAGGGCGTGGTCACCCGGTCGGTCCGCGACTCCGCGGCGTTCCTGGCCGCCGAGGAGGACCACTGGCGCAACCCGGCGCTGCCGCCGATCGGCCTGGTGGAGGGCCCGGCCCGGCGGCGACTGCGGATCGGTCTGATCCTCGACTCGCTCACCGGCCCGGTGTGTCCCCAGACCAGGGCCACCGTGGAGCGCACCGCGACCGTGCTGGCGAAGATGGGCCACGAGGTGTCACCCGTGGAGTTCCCGGTGGACACCCGGTTCGTCGGCGACTTCACGCTCTACTGGGGACTCATCGCGGGCGTGATCGCGAAGTTCGGCCGCCGCGCGCTGAACCCGGCCTTCGACACGGCCGGGCTCGACGGTCTCACCGTCGGCTTGGCCCGCTACTACCGCCAGCACCTGGCCCGGACGCCGGCCGCGTTGTACCGGCTGCGCCGGGTCCGGGCCGCCTACGCCACCATGTTCCGCCGCCACGAGCTGGTGCTCTCGCCGGTGCTCGCGCACGTCACCCCGGAAATCGGTCACCTCAGCCCGACATTGCCGTTCGACGAGTTGATCGGCCGGCTGCACCGCTACGTGGCCTACACGCCGCTGAACAACATCGCCGGCACCCCGGCCATCTCGCTCCCCATGGGCATGGCCACCGAGGGCATCCCCATCGGCATCCAACTCTCGGCCGCCGCCGGCGACGAGCGGACCCTGCTGGAGACGGCGTTCGCGTTGGAGCAGGACCAGCCCTGGCCACGCATCCAGGACGTCTAGTGTCCCGAGTCGAAAGTTCGGCACACTTCTCGACGGCCCAGCTTCCCGCTGGCCTTGTTGCCGAAAGGCCCAAGAACAACCCGGTACGAGGACCTTCCGGCGCCTCGCCAGCGGAAACCTGGATCCGCCTATAAGCGCACCAACTTCCGACTCGGGACACTAGTCGGAGATCACCACTTTCAGGGCGTCGTTGGCGGCGGCGTTGCCGAACACGTCGTACGCCTCGTCGAGCTGGTCGAAGCCGAACGTGTGGGTGCCCATCTTCTCGGCGGGAATCCGGCCGCTCGCGACCATCTTCAGCAGCGTCGGGATCGACACGGTGTCGACGAGGCCCATCGTGAGCTTCACGTTGTGGATCCACAGGTCCTGCATCGGCAACTCCACGGGCACGCCGTGCACCCCGATGTTCGCGATTGTCCCGCCCGGCCGAACGAGCGCGGCCGCGGTGCGCAGGGTGTCCGGGTACCCGACGGCCTCGATCGACACGTCGACCCCGAGGCCGTCGGTGAGGGCCTTCACCTCGTCGACGGTGTTCGGGCCGGCTTCGACCGCGTCCGTGGCACCGAAGTCCAGTGCCGTCGAGAGCCGGAACTTGTTGGTGTCGACGGCGATCACCCGCGACGCGCCCCACAGCCCGGTGGTGAGGATCGCGGCGAGCCCGACCGCACCGGCACCGACGACGGCGACCGTGTTGCCCGGCCGCACCTCACCGGCCAGGACACCGACCTCGTAGCCCGTCGGAAGCGCGTCGGCGAGGAAGATGGCCTGCTCGTTGGTGACGTTGTCGGGCACCTTGTACAGCGAGGTGTCCGCATACGGCACCCGCACGGCCTCGGCCTGGGTCCCGTCGATCAGATGCCCGAAGATCCAACCCACGCCGCCGACGGACTGACAGTGCGACGGCATCCCACGCTGGCAGTACTCGCAACGCCCGCACTTCGTGATGGCCGGCACCAGAACCCGGTCCCCGACAGCGAACCCTTCGACGGCGGCCCCGACCTCGGTCACCGTGCCGACCGCCTCATGCCCGAGCACCCGCCCGTCGGTCACGGCGGCCACGTCGCCGTGCAGGATGTGCAGATCGGTGCCACAGATAGTGGTGGTGTCCACCTTGACGACGACGTCGGTGGGATCCTGGACGGCCGCGTCGGGCACATCCTCCCAGGACTTCCTGCCGGGACCGTGGTAGACCAGCGCCTTCATGTCAGCCTCCATCACTGGACGTCGACTGACGTTAGGCAGCGGAACTCACCGAGGCTGTCTCACAATGCGACGCGGTCGGCGATCGTGCGGTTCAGTCTGGTTCGCCGTCCTCGGGACGACGAACCCGCGCCACCAGCTTCTGCGGCGCCTGCACGCAGTAGCTCTCGGTGAGCAGCTCCTCGATCTCCGTCCAGTCCACGTCCGGCTCGACGATCAGGCCGATGACCTGCGGGTGCCACGTCGGCTTGTAGAACGGCGGGCCCGCGTTGACGAGCGCGGCCAGCTCCGGACCGTCCGACCGGAAGGTCAGCACGATGGCGTCGCCGACCATGGGCACGTCGCGGATGTTGGCGGGTGGTTCGTCGTCGCTGACGCCGAACACGTGGGCGAAGGTCTTCTTGCGGACCCGCCACCGGGTGCCGACCCAGGCCGACTCCTCGTAGGCGTCCGGCAGGGCGAGGCACACCGCGCGCAGGCGGCCCAGGATCGCCGTCGGCACGTCGGGCCTACCCGCCACCTCGTCCTCCAGAACTTGTCGGTGCTCCCCTACGCACCTTGCCGGACGCGCCGGTGGGCGGCCATGCGGACGGGTGAGTTGGGGGCACCGTAGCCCGCGTAGCCGCCGATGCGTTGCACCACCTCGAAGAACACCCGGTCGCCGAGGACGCGGGTGTAGAAGTGCAGCAGTTCGCCGTGGTCGTCGCGGTCGTAGAGCACGGAGTTCTCGCGCAGTTCGGCCAGCCGCGGCGGGGCGAGGCGGGCGTCGAGGTCGTCGTAGTAGTTGTCGGGGATGTCGAGCAGGGGCGCGCCGGCCGCGCGCATGGCCTGGGCGGCCGCGATGGCGTCGGCCGTGGTGAACGCGATGTGCTGGGGATCGGGGACGGCCGGTGCCCACTCGCCCCGGCGCAGGATGGCCGCGTTGTGGGTGATGCGGACCCGGCGGGTGGGGTCGCTCGCCGAGAGGCTGCGCACCAGACCGAACGGTGCGGCGAACTCCGTGGCCGGCTCCGCTTCCAGGCCGAGGACGCCGCTGTAGAACAGCGCGGTGTGGTCGACGTCGTCGAACGGCGCGGTCAGCGACACGTGGTCGACACCGGTGAGCAGTCCCGGCTCGCCGTGCGTCACCGCCGTGGTGAACGCGATCGCCGTGCCGTCCGGCGCGACCACCGCACCGTCCGGCCTGGTCGTGGCGAGCAGCTTCTCCGCCCGGCCCAACGCCACGGCCGGATCGGCACTGTCCACCCCGAACGCGGCGATGCGTGCGGTCCCGTCGTCCGTGCCCCGCACCAGGACCCGGGCGCTACCCTGCGTCCAGGCGGCACCGTCGTCGCGGAAACCCATGGCGCGCAACGTGTCCACCACCTCGGCCGGGTCGGACGCGGCGACCTCGGTGTAGGCGCAGCCCGACAGCGCGGGCACCGGCGGCAGGCCGGTCACGCGCACCCGGTCGTGTGCGCCGGTCGACGCGAGGCGCTCCCGGAGCACGAGCAGCGATCGCATGGCGTCGACCGCCGTGTGGTGCGGATCCGACTGGCGGAACACGTCGTTGAACACCTCGAGCGACAGCGGCCCGGCATACCCGGTGGACAGCACGTCACCCACGAAACCGACGAGGTCGAACGCGCCCTGGCAGGGGAACAGCCGGTGGTGGCGGCTCCACTGCAGCACGTCCATCCGCAGCCTCGGCGCGTCCGCCAACTGCAGGAAGAACACCTTCTCGCCGGGGATCACGCGGATGCCGGCCGGGTCGCTGCCGCGGGAGAGCACGTGGAAGCTGTCCAGGCAGAGCCCGAGCGCGGGGTGGCCGGCGCGGCGCACGATCCGCCACGAATGGTCGAACGTGTCGACGAACCGGCCCCAGGCCAGTGCTTCGTAGGCGATCCGCAGCCCCCGGTCGGCCGCGCGGGACGCCAGCAGATGCAGCTGTTCGGCCGCGAGATCGTCGTCGTCGACCGCGTCCGGGGAGACCGACGAGCAGACCAACATGGTGTCGACGCCGAGCCGCGCCATCACGTCGAACTTGTGCTCGGCACGCCGCAGGTTGGCCGCGAGCACGTCCGGCGCCACGGCCTCGAAGTCCCGGAACGGTTGGTAGAGGTCGATCGTGAGGCCGAGGTCGGCGCACCGATCGCGCACCTGCTCCGGCGTCCATGGTGAGACGACCAGGTCGTTCTCGAAGATCTCCACACCGTCGAAGCCCGCCTCCGCGGCCGCGGCGAGTTTGTCGTCGAGCGTGCCGGACAGGCACACGGTCGCGATGCCCAGCCTCGGAACCACTCCGTCGGTCATGATGCCTCCAGCGTGTCGAAGTGGCGCAGCATCCGGTCCGGGTCCGGTGTTCGGCCGGTGAACAGGCGGAACGCGTGGGCGGCCTGGAACACCGCCATCCGCCCGCCGTCGAGCACCCGGCAGCCGCGTTCGCGGGCACAGTCCACGAGCGCGGTGTTGAGCGGGCGGTACACCACGTCGGCCACCCACAGCCGCGGGTCGAGCAGCTCGGCGGGCAGCGGCAGGCCGGGGTTGGCGTCCATGCCGGTGGGCGTGGCATGCACGACACCGTCCACTTCGGACATGGCGGTCGGGAAGGAGTCGCCGGCCACCACCCGGTCCGACCCCAGCCGCTCGACGAGGGCCGCGGCCCGCTCGGGCAGCAGGTCGAACACCTCGACGCGGCCCGCGCCCAGGGTGAGCAGGGCGTACGTACAGGCCGCGCCCGCGCCACCCGCGCCGAGCACCGCGACCCGGTCGAGTCGGGCGTCCGGGAGTCCCACCTCGACGGCCCGCGCGAAGCCGGTGGTGTCGGTGTTGTGGCCGATCGCCCGGCCGTCGCGGAACACCACGGTGTTCACCGCGCCGAGCGCGGCGGCCGTCGGGTCGAGTTCGTCGAGGTGATCGAGAACGTTCTGCTTGCACGGATGGGTGATGTTGAGGCCGTCGTACCCGGCGATCCAGGCGGCGGCCAGGACGTCGCCGATCGCATCGGCCGGCAGGTCCAGGTGGTCGAGATCCAGCCTGCGGTACAGGTAGCGCAGGCCGAGCAGGTCGGCCTCCCGCTCGTGCAACGCGGGGCTGAGGGAGGGGCCGATGCCCCTGCCGACCAGGCCGACGAGATAGCTACCCACCTAATTAACGTACCAGATAGTTACTTCCGCCCGCGCTACATTGGTCCCGTGGCACAGCCCGACCGGACACGCGATGCGGAGCGCACCCGCGCCGAGATCATCGAGGTCGCCATCCGCGAGTTCGCCGACAAGGGCTACGCCGGCGCCCGCGTCGACGAGATCGCCGCACGGATGAGCACCACCAAGCGGATGATCTACTACTACTTCGGCAACAAGGAGCAGCTCTACGTCGAGGTGCTCGAGCACGCATACGCCGGCATCCGCGCCATCGAGCAGCAACTGGACGTCGAACACCTCGACCCCGTCGACGCGATCCGCCAGCTGGCCGAGCTCACCTTCGACCACCACGAGTCCCACCCGGACTTCATCCGGCTCGTCAGCATCGAGAACATCCACCGCGCCGAACACATCTCCCGTTCGACCGTCCTGTCCGGACTCGCCAACCCGGCACTGGACGTGCTCGCCCGCATCCTCGACCGCGGGACCACGGCCGGCGTGTTCCGCTCCGGGGTCGACCCGCTCGACATCCACATGGTGATCAGCTCCTACTGCGTGTTCCGCATCGCGAACCGATACACCTGGGGCGCGATCTTCAAGCGGGACCTGCTCGATCCCGAACGCCGCGACCAGCAGCGCACGCTGCTCGGCGACCTCGTCGTCGAGTACCTCACCGCACGCTGAACCCTCCCCGCCGCTTGACAAGGCCGTGCCAACGCTCGTATTAACTATCCAGTTCGTTCGTACGCTCTCCCTGGTCCGCGACGATGCCTGACAGAGGAGCCACCGTGTCATCCGAACCGGCCGAGTCCCCCACCCTCCATGGCAAACCCCGCCAGGCCGCGGTCGCAGCGTGGATCGGCAGCGCACTCGAGTACTACGACTTCTTCATCTACGGCACCGCCGCGGCACTGGTCTTCAACAAGGTGTTCTTCCCCGACTCCGACCCGGCGACCGGCACCCTGCTCGCGATCGCCACCTTCGGCGTCGGCTACGCCGCGCGGCCGGTCGGCGCGTTCATCCTGGGCCACATCGGCGACAAGTTCGGCCGCAAGCGGGTCCTGGTCTTCACGCTGATGCTGATGGGCGTGGCGACGTTCCTGGTCGGCTGCCTTCCCACCTACGACCAGGTCGGCGTGCTCGCCCCGGTCCTGCTCGTGGTGCTGCGCCTGATGCAGGGCCTGTCCGCGGCGGGCGAGCAGGCGGGCGCGAACTCGATGACGCTCGAACACGCGCCGCCACACCGCCGCGCGTACTACACGAGCTTCACCCTCAGCGGCACACAGGCCGGGCAGATCCTTGCCACGGCGGCGTTCCTGCCGGTCGCGGCACTGCCGGAGGACGCGCTGCTGTCGTGGGGCTGGCGAGTCCCGTTCTGGGCCAGCGCGCTGGTCGTGGTGGTCGGCTACGTGATCCGCCGCCGACTGGCGGAGACGCCCGTGTTCGAGCAGCAGGTCGCCGGCGGCGGGGTGGCGAAGCTGCCCCTCGTGGATCTGTTCCGCGACCACTGGCGCGACGTGCTGCGCGTGGTGCTGGCGGCGCTGATCGCGTCGGTCAGCACGATCTTCACGGTCTACGCGTTGAGCTACGCGGTCAACACGGTCGAACTCGCCCGCACCCCCATGCTGTGGGTCGGTGTGCTCGCCAACGTGGTCGCCCTGGCCGCGCTGCCGCTGTGGGCCACGCTGGCCGACCGCGTCGGGCGCAAGCCGGTCTTCATCGCCGGCTCGATCGGCTCCGCCGTCCTGATGTTCGCCTACCTGGGCGCGATCTCGGCCGGCAACTACCCGCTGATCTTCCTGGTCGGGATCGTGATGTTCGGCGTGGTCTACAGCGCCACCAACGGGATCTGGCCGTCGTTCTACGGCGAGATGTTCAGCGCGCGGGTCCGACTGTCCGGCATGGCCATCGGCACCCAGATCGGCTTCGCGATCGCCGGCTTCTCCCCCACGATCGCCGCGGCCCTGGACGGCGAGGACGGCGCGAACTGGGTGCCGGTGGCCGTGTTCGTCGCGGTGCTGTGCCTGGTGAACGTGGCGGCGGTCGCCACGGGGCGGGAGACCCACCGGGTACCGACCGAGGACCTCGGCACCCGTCCGGGAGTTCCCGCCTGAACCCGGTTCCACAATGTGGATGCCATTGCCGCATCGCGCCATCGACACCACTCTGGAGGTCACCACACCGAGCCCAGGAGCAGAAGATGACCGTCGAGACAGGCACGCTGAACAACGTCGACCTGGCCGCCGTCGGCGCGCTGGTGTCCGCCATCCAGGAGGACTCCACGAAGGCGGACACCACGTGGGCCGCGCACGTCACCTGGACCGGCGGCTTCCAGTCCAGCGCCCGCGTCCGCAGCTTCGATGCCACCCCGTCCGACGAGCCGGAGGGCCTCGGCGGCGGCGACACGGCGCCGAACCCGGTCGAGCAGCTGCTCTCCGCGCTGGGCAACTGCCTGGCCGTCGGCTATGCCGCCAACGCGTCCGTCGCCGGCATCCAACTCGACGAACTGACGGTCGACCTCAAGGGCGACATCGACCTGCGAGTGTTCCTCGGCCTGGCCGAGGGCCACGCGGGCTTCGACTCGATCACCGCGAAGGTCCGGATCGCCTCCCCCGCCCCACGCGCCGACCTGGAAGCGTTGCACGCCAAGGTCACCGCGTCCTCCCCGGTCGGCCACACCCTCGGCGCCGCCGTCCCCGTCACCGTGGACCTCGCCTGACACGTGCGACGATGACTCCCGTGAATAGAGGAGTTCTGGTCACGGGAGCGTCGGGCGGGATCGGGCGGGCGGTGGCGGTCGCGTTCGCCCGCGAGGGTGACCGGGTGGCGGTGCACTACTCGTCGCGGCGGACCGAGGCGGAGCAGACGCTGGCCGAGTTGTCGGGTGAGGGCCACGCGCTCGTGTCGGGCGACCTGTCCGAACCGCTCCAGGTGGCGGATCTCGCGGCGGCCGCCGACGACGCGCTCGGTGGCGTGGACGTGCTGGTCAACAACGCGGCAGTCGTCACCAGCGGCTACGGGGTCGCGGCCGTCGACTACGGCGAGTGGCAGCGGGCCTGGCGCGAGACCCTCGAGGTGAACCTGTTCGGCGCGGCCAACCTGAGTTACTGCGTCGCGCGCCGGCTCATCGAGCGGGGCGCCGAGGGCGCCATCGTGAACGTCGGCTCCCGTGGTGCCTTCCGCGGCGAGCCGGACATGCCGGCCTATGGCGCCAGCAAGGCCGGCCTCCACGCGCTCGGCCAGTCGCTCGCGATTTCCCTTGCCCCGCACGGCATCTCGGTCACCTCGGTGGCGCCCGGCTTCGTGGAGACCGACCGCGTGGCCGAGTGGCTCGAGGGCGACAGCGGGGTCGCGATCCGCGCGCAGAGTCCGTTCGGCCGGGTCGCCGCTCCCGAGGAGGTCGCGGCCGCGGTCGTCTACCTGGCCTCCCCCGCCGCCCGCTGGTCGACCGGCGCCGTTCTCGACGTCAACGGGGCCTCCTACCTCCGCTGACCCGCCTCCCCACGCTCCGCCGGTTGACCGGCGGCGAGCCCGCTCGTATGGTCGGTGTTCCACCCTACGATGACCGTTCCGCGACACGGCACGATCGGGCAGGGGGCGCCATGCCGCTCGCGTTGGAGCACCTCACGGTCATCGACCTGACCCAGGTGATGGCCGGTCCCTTCTGCTGCCAGTTGCTCGGCGACCTCGGCGCCGACGTGATCAAGGTCGAGCCCGTCGGCGGGGACGCCACGCGGGAGGCCACGGGACACCGGTTGCCGCACGGGGAGAGCGCCGCGTTCCTCGCGGTCAACCGGAACAAGCGCGGCATCGCCATCGATCTGTCCACACCGGACGGCCTGGCCGCGTTCCTTCGGCTGGTCGAGAACGCCGACGTCGTGGTCGACAGCTTCCGGCCGGGCGCGGCCGCCCGGCTCGGCATCGACTACCCGGCGCTGCGGGCGATCAACGAACGGATCGTGCACGCGTCCATCTCCGGGTTCGGGCAGACCGGGCCGTACGCCTCCCGACCGGGCTACGACCTGATCGCGCAGGCCATGTCGGGGATCATGAGCGTGACCGGTTCCCCCGACGACGCGCCCGTGAAGTGCGGCGTGCCCGTGGCCGACCTGTCCGCCGGCCTGCTGTGCGCGGTCGGGATCCTCACCGCGTGCCTGTCCCGCACGGTCACCGGGCGCGGCCAGGCCGTCGACACCTCCCTCTACGACGCGGCGCTGGCCATGTCCGTGTGGGAGACGGCCGAACTGTGGGCCACCGGCGAGGCACCCGGCCGGCTCGGCTCCGCCCACCGGGTCAACGCGCCCTACGAGGCGTTCCCCACCCGCGACGGCCATCTCACGATCGGCGCGAACAACGCACGGCTGTGGCAACGGTTGTGCGTCGCGCTCGACCGGCACGACCTGCTGGCCGACCCGCGGTTCGCCAGCAGCACCGACCGGGTCCGCAACCGTACGGAACTGGCTACCGAACTCCACCGGACACTGTCCACACGGGACACCGACGACTGGGCCGAGCTGCTCGACGCGGCCGGGGTGCCGGCCGGTCCGATCCGGAACTACGAACAGTCGTGTTCCGATCCACACACGCTCGCCCGGGAGATGGTCGTGGAGATGGACCACCCGACCGAGGGCCGCGTCCGCGCGCTCGGCATCCCGGTCAAGCTCAGCGAAACCAAAGGAAGCATCCGCCGCACGCCACCCGGCCTCGGCGAACACACCGACGAGATCCTGGGCGCGGCGGGATTCTCGGCCGCCGAGATCGAGGCCATGCGCGCGAACGGAGCCGTCTCATGAGTGTGGTGGTGGACATCTCGGGGCCGGTCGCCACGGCGACCTTCGCCCGACCCGAGGCACGCAACGCCATGACCATGGCGATGTACGACGCGCTCGCCGACTTCTGTGACCGCGTCGACGAGAGTCCAGACGTCAGGGTGGCGGTGCTGCGGGGCGCCGGCGGCAAGGCGTTCGTGTCGGGCACGGACATCTCCCACTTCCGCGACTTCGCGGGCGCTCGTGACGGCGTCGAGTACGAACGCCACATCGACGCCGTGCTCGCCCGACTCGAGGACGTCCGGGTGCCCACGATCGCGGTCGTCGACGGCTACGCCACCGGCGGCGGGTTGAGCATCGCGGCCGCCTGCGATCTGCGGCTCTGCACCCCGAACGCGCGCTTCGGGCTGCCGATCGCGAAGACGCTCGGCAACTGCGTGTCGATGGCCGCCTACGCTCGGCTGGCCGCCCTGATCGGCGCCGGACGCATCCTGCACCTGGTCCACACCGCGGGTTTCGTCGACGGCGCCGAGGCCGTCCACATCGGACTGGCCGGCGAACTGGTCGACCCCGACGTGCTCGACGGCCGCGTGGCCGAGCTGTGCACGCAGGTCGCCGGCCACGCCCCGCTCACCATGCTGGCCAGCAGAACCGCGTTGCGTCGGCTGCGCGAACACGGCCTGCCGCCGGACGAGGACCTGATCGCCCGGTGCTACGGCAGCGACGACTTCCGCGAGGGCGTCACGGCCTTCCTCGACAAGCGCCCACCGCAGTGGCGCGGCAGCTGATGCGGTGGTCAGGTGGGACGTCGGTAGCCGAGCATCGCGCTGACCCGCGCGGCCGCCTCGGTCACGAGTTCCCCGTAGGAGCGCCGCAGCGGCTCGGGCATCCGGCCGGCCGGCGCGGACACCGACAGGCTCGCCGAGACCCGGCCGTCGTGGTCGAAGATCGGCGATGCGACGGCCGTGATGTCGGTCCGCCACTCCCCCACGTTCGTCGCGTAGCCCCGCTCGCGGACGGCCGCCAGGTCGGCGAACAGGTCGTCCCAGTCCACAATGGTCCGGTCGGTGTGGCGTTCCAGCCGTGTGCCGATGATCGCCCGCACCTCGTCCTCGGGCCGGTACGCGAGCATGGCCTTGCCGTTCGACGACCCGTGCAGCGGCACCGCGCTGCCCAGCTCGATGACCGCGCGCACCGGGTGATCGGTCTCGACGCGCTCGATCAGCACGGCGTCGTTGTCGCGCAGCACCATCAGGTGCGCGGTCTCACCCGTCTCCTTGCGCAGCTCACGCATGATGGGCAGCGCGGCGTCCCGCACGCCCAGGTCGGGGATCGCGTGCTGGCCGATGTGCAGCGCACGGGTGGTCAGCACCCATCGCGTGGTCTCCGCGCCGTCCGGGCAGATCCAGCCGGCCGTCCACAGTGTCTGCAACGACCGCTGCACCGTGGTCTTCGGCATCTTCAGCCGCCGGGCCAGCTCGCCGACGCCGACCGGCTGGGTGAACGCCACCTCCTCCAGGACCCGGAAGGCGGCGAGCACGGTGCGCATCCCCTCACTCATCCCGGCAGTCTAGGCAGCTCACATCCAGCCGGGCAGTACGAAGATCACCCAGGCCAGCACGGGCGCGGCGACGATCATGCACATGCCCCAGATCATCAGTCCGCGGAACATCCGGTCGCGGGCGTCCTCCGGGGTGCTCGCCACGGTGAGCGCACCGCTGGTGGAGAACGGCGACGAGTCGACCACCGACGACGACACGGCGAGCGCGATGATCAGGCCGACCGCGCCCACCTGTCCGGTGAGCAGGAACGGCACGGCGAGCGGGATCAGCGCGCCGAGGATCCCGGTGGTCGACGCGAAGGCCGACACCGCGGCGCCGATGAGGCAGATCACGAACGCGGCCAGCAGCGGCACGCCGATGTCCGCGACGCTGTCGCCGAGCATCTCGATGGTGCCCATGCGTTCCATCAAGCTCACGTAGGTCACGATGCCGCAGATCAGCAGCACGGTCGGCCACGCCACCTGCGCGACGCCGGTCTTCGTGTCCTTCGGGAAGATCACGCAGATCACCGTGGCGATGCTCAGTGCCAGCAGGCCGACGTCGATGTCGAAGCCGAGGGCGCCGACCACGAGCACGATCAGGCCGGTGAGCGTGACGATCCGCTGTCCGTTGAGGGTGGTGGTTCCGGTGGCCGTCAGGGTGGTGGTGCCGCCGGACGCACCCTCCACTTCGGATTCGGTGGCCTCGTCCGCCTCGACCCGGCGGTGCAGCAGGTCGCGGCCGCCGAAGAGGAAGAACACGAAGACGCTCAGCAGTGCGTTGAACAGGAACGTGCTCGCCCACAGCAGACCGGGGTTGCCCGGCAGGTCGTTGCGTTCCACGACGCCGTTGGTGATGACACCGAACACGCCGATCGGCGAGAAGCCGCCCGCGCTGGCGCCGTTGATGATGAGCAGACCCATGAGCATCGGGTTGATGTGGTGGCGCAGCGCGAAGGTCATGCCGATCGGCGCCATGATCGCGACCGCGCCGGGCACCACGGCGCCCACGGTGGTCAGCAGGGCGGTGACCAGGAACATCACCCACGGGATCAACGCGATTCTGCCCCGCACCGCGCGGACGCCCTGGTGGATGAGCCAGTCGACCGTGCCGTTGGCCTTGGCGATGGCGAAGAGCAGGGTCACGCCGACGAGGACCACGAACAGGTCGCCGGGGAAACCGGAGAAGAGGTCGTCCTCACTCTCGCCGAAAACGAGGGTGCCGAGCAGGAATGCACCGAGAAATGCGATGGCGCCCATATTCACGGAGCGCAGTGTGGCTATGAGAACGATGAGTACCAGAGCGATGATGGAAATGATTTGGTCGGACATGCGCGGCTCCCCGAGGCGACGGCGACTCGTGAGGACACCATGACTATGACGTGAGCAACACCAAGCAGTCAATAGCTTTCATGAACCGACAGGAGTTGGCGATGCCATACCCGGCCGGACGGCATTTCCTGCAGATTCCCGGTCCGACAAATGTGCCGGACCGGGTGTTGCGTGCTATTTCCGCACCCACGATCGACCATCGTGGACCCGATTTTCCGAAACTGACTCTCGAGGTGCTCGAGGCGCTGCGTCCCGTTTTCGGCACCACCGGTCCGGTGGTCACGTACCCGTCGTCGGGCACCGGGGCGTGGGAGGCGGCGCTGGTCAACACGCTGAGCCCGGGCGACAAGGTGCTGGCCTTCGAGACCGGGCACTTCGCCACCCTCTGGCGGGACCTGGCGACGGGGCTGGGCCTCGAGGTCGAGTTCGTGGCCGGGGACTGGCGCCACGGCGTCGACCCGGACGTGGTGCGCGAACATCTCGATCCCGCGGTCAAGGCGGTCTGCGTGGTCCACAACGAGACCTCGACCGGCGTGACCAGCCGGATCGCGGACGTACGCCGCGCGCTCGACGAGGCCGGGCATCCGGCGCTGCTGCTCGTGGACACGGTGTCGTCGCTGGGGTCGATCGACTACCGGCACGACGAGTGGGGGGTCGACGTCACGGTCTCCTGCTCGCAGAAGGGTCTGATGCTGCCGCCGGGCCTCGGTTTCAACGCGGTGAGCGAGAAGGCGTTGCGGGCCGCGGAGAACGCCACGTTCCCCCGGTCCTACTGGGACTGGCGGCCGATCATCGCGGCGAACGAGCGCGGCTACTTCCCCTACACGCCACCCACGAACCTGCTCTACGGCCTGCGCGAGAGTCTCGCCCTGCTCGCCGAGGAGGGCCTCGACGCGGTGTTCGCCCGGCACCTGCGCCACGCCGAGGCCACCCGTGCGGCCGTGCGCGGCTGGGGCCTGGAGGTGCTCTGTCTCGATGAGCGTGAGCACTCCCCCGTGCTGACCGCGGTCGTGGTCCCCGAGGGGCACGACGCCGACAAGATCCGCGGCCTGATCCTCGACCGGTTCAACCTGTCGCTCGGCACCGGCCTCGGCAAGCTGACCGGGCGGGTCTTCCGGATCGGCCACCTCGGCCACCTCAACGACGTCTCCCTGGCCGGCACGCTCGCCGGTGTCCAGATGGGACTGGGGTCGGCCGGTGTCCCCGTGGATCCGGCGGGCATCACCGCCGCGCTGCGGGTCCTGGAGCGGCCGTGAGCAGCGACCTCGAGCACCGACTGCGGACCGACCTGGGTGGGGAGGTCGCGTTCGACGACTACACCCGGGCGCTCTACGCGCGGGACGCCAGCATGTACGCGATCACCCCGCTGGGCGTGGTGTTCCCGCGTGACGCCGACGACGTGGCGGCGACCGTGGCGGCCGCCCGCGAGCACGAGGTTCCGGTGGTGCCGCGCGGGGCGGGGACCAGCCTCGCGGGGCAGACGGTCGGACCCGGGGTGGTGCTGGACATGTCCCGGCACCTGGCCCGGATCGTCGAGCTGGACCCCGAGGCGAAGGTGGCGCGGGTCGAGCCGGGGGTGGTGCAGGACCAGCTGAACCGCGCTGCGGCCGCCCACGGGTTGATGTTCGGGCCGGACACGTCGACCAGCAACCGCGCGACGATCGGCGGGATGATCGGCAACAACTCCGCGGGCAGCGGGTCGGTGCGCTACGGCATGACCATCGACCACGTCCGCGAACTGGACGTCGTGCTGTCCGACGCGTCTGTCGCCACGTTCGCGCCCGGTGTCCGACCGTCCACCTCGGACTCCCTGGAAGCCGCGCTCCACCGGGAGCTGCCTAGGCTGGTGGAGGCCAACCGGGACGCCATCGCGACCGGCTTCCCGAAGTTCTGGCGGCGGGCCGGCGGCTATCGGCTCGACCGGCTGGCGGACGACGAGTTCGACCTGGCGAAGTTCGTGGTCGGTTCGGAGGGCACGCTGGTGGTGGCCACGAGTGCGGTCGTCGGGCTGGTCGACAAGCCGGCGCGGACGGTCATCGCGGTCGGCCACTTCACGTCCACCCAGGCGGCGATCGCGGCGACCGAGGACGCGCTGGCGTGCGACCCGGCGGCCGTCGAGCTGATGGACCGCACCATCCTCGACCTGTCGCGGGAGAAGATCGAGTACGCGGCACTCGGCACGATCCTGCACGGCGATCCCGACGCGCTGCTGTTCGTGAGCTTCACGGGCTCCGCCGAGGCGGACCTGCTCGGCCAGCTCGCTCGGTTGAAGTCCTTGTGGCGCAAGCACAACCACGGCTACCACGTCCTCGAGGCCGTCACGCCGGCACAGCAGGGGGCGCTGCTGAAGGTCCGCAAGTCCGGTCTCGGGCTGCTCATGGCGGCGAGCGTCGGTGCCCGCCGGCCGCTGGCGTTCGTGGAGGACACGGCCGTGGACCCACGCCACCTGCCGGAGTACACGGCGCGGTTCGCCTCGGTCCTGTCGCGACACGGGCTGCGGGCGGGGTTCTACGGCCACTGCTCGGTGGGGTGTCTGCACGTCCGGCCGTTCGTCGACCTCACCGAGCCCGGCGCGGTGGCGACCATGCGGGCGGTCGCCGAGGAGGTGAAGGACCTGGTCCGCGAGTACGGCGGCGTGAACTCCAGCGAACACGGCGACGGCCTCGCCCGCAGCGAGTTCAACCGGGAGCTGTTCGGTGACGACCTGTACGAGGCGATGCGTGGGGTGAAGCGGCTGTTCGACCCGGCGAACACGCTGAACCCCGGCAAGATCGTGGACGCGCCTGCGATGACCGACCACCTGCGCGACCCGGCCCTGCCCCAAGCCGGTCCACTGCGGACGCGGTTGTCGTTCGAGGTGGTGGGCGGCATGCGCGGGGCGGCCGACCGGTGCATGAACATCGGACTGTGCCGCAAGAGCGACGCCGGCGCCATGTGTCCGTCGTACATGGCCACACGGCTGGAGGAGGACTCGACACGCGGCCGGGCGAACGCGCTGGTCCACGCACTGTCCACACCGGACCCGGCGCGGGCGCTGGGCGACTCGCGGCTGCACGAGGTGCTCGACCTGTGCCTGATGTGCAAGGCGTGCAAGAGCGAGTGCCCGCTGGGCGTGGACATGGCCGCGTTGAAGAGCGAGGCGCTGTCCCATCGCCACGACCAGCACGGCGTGCCGCTGCGCTCGAGGATCTTCGGCGGCATTCGTTTTCTGAACCGCCTCGGATCGGCGACCGCGCCGCTGTCGAACCGGACGGGTTTCGTGCGTGGCGTGATGGAACGCCGGCTGGGCATCACGGCACGCCGCCCGCTGCCGCGCTTTGTCCGTCGCAACCTGGTGCGCTGGTTCCGCGGGCGACCTTCGGCCGTGGCAGCGCCGCGCGGCCCGGTCACGTTCCTGGCCGACTCGTTCACCACGTACACCGAACCGGCGATCGGCCGCGCGGCGGTGGAACTGCTCGAACGTGCCGGCTACCGGGTCTCGCTCGCGTCGGCCGGCTGCTGCGGCCGGTCGAGCCTGTCGAAGGGCCTGCTGGACGACGCCCGCCGCAAGGCCGGCGCTCTGGTGTCCACTTTGGCCGCTTCGGAGGGCCCGGTGGTGGGCTGCGAGCCGTCGTGCCTGCTGACACTGCGGGACGAGAGCCTGTCGCTGCTGGGTCCCGGTGCGCAGGCGGTGGCGGACCGCGTCCGTCAGGTGGAGGAACTCCTCGGTTCGGCGATCGATGCCGGCGACCTTCGCCTGGGCGACTCCTGGCTGACCGGTCGGCGGATCCTGTTCCACGGCCACTGCCACCAGAAGGCCGACGTGGGCACCGCCGCGACCATGGCGTTGCTGCGGCGCATCCCCGGCGCGGAGGTGGTCGAACTGGACGCGGGCTGCTGCGGCATGGCGGGCTCGTTCGGCTTCGAGGCGGAGCACTACGACGTGTCGATGACCATCGGCGAGGACCGCCTCTTCCCCGCCGTCCGCGCCGAACCGACGACGACCGTGATCGCGGCGACGGGGGTCTCCTGCCGGCAGCAGATCGCCCACGGCACCGAACGCCGCGCCCACCACCCACTGGAGTTGGTGCTCGCGGCGGTCAGCGGGTCGCCCTGAACCGAAGCGAGCGCCCGCCCGCCTCCACGTCCGGATCACGCAGACCCGCGGCGCGCAGGCGGTCCGGCAGGGTGGTCGGGTCGACCGGCACCATGGTGTCGCCGATGTGCAGCAGCCGGAAGCGCAGGCTGAGCCGGCTGTCGGACCCGGCGAACACGCCGTCCGGCCGCAGCACGCGGGCGACCTCGGCGAACAGCGCGTCCTGGTGCGCCGGTGAGGGCACGTGGTGCAGCATCGTGAAGCACACGACCACGTCGAACTGCCCGTCCTCGAACGGCAGGGCTGCGCCGTCGCCCTCGTGGACGTCGACCCGTGAGCCGAACTGGTCGCGCATCCCGGCGGCCAGCGCCGGGTCGACCTCGACGGCCGTGAGCCGCGCGCCCTGTTCGAGCAGCCACCGCGACGTGATCCCGTACCCGGGACCGATCTCGAGCACCCGGCTGTCCAGCGGGACGTCCCGCATCGCCCACGGCAGGACCTGGTCCCGCATCCGCGCCGCCCAACCGTCCGAACGACACAGCCTGCGGTGGATCACGTTCATCGGCATGCGGTCGACGCTAGCGTCCTGAGTCGAAAGTTCGGCACACTTCTCGACGGCCCAGCTTCCCGCTGGCCGCGTTGCCGAAAGGCCCAAGTACAACCCGGTACGAGGACCTTCCGGCGCCTTGCCAGCGGAAACCTGGATCCGCCGATAAGCGCACCAACTCCCGACTCAGGACGCTAGGCCATAAACTGCCGGCCATGACCGAGACGGTGCCCGAGTTGCTGGCCGAGTTGGCGGCACTCGACGACCCGGGGGCCCGTGCGGTGAACGAGAAGCGCGGCGACGACCACGGCGTGAACCTCACCAGGCTCCGCGCGGTCGCGAAGCGGCTGAAGACCCAGCAGGACCTCGCCCGCGAACTCTGGGCGACCGACGACACCGCGGCGCGGCTGCTCGCGCTCCTGATCTGCCGGCCGAAGGCGTTCGAGCGTGACGAGCTGGACGTCATGCTGCGTGAGTCGCGGGCGCCCAAGGTGCACGACTGGCTCGTGAACTACGTGGTGAAGAAGAACCCGCACGCCGAGGACCTGCGCGCGGCCTGGTCCGCCGATCCGGATCCCGTGGTGGCGAGCGCCGGTTGGGCGCTGACCACCGAACGCGTGGCGAAGAACCCCGAGGGTCTCGACCTCGTGGGACTGCTCGACGTCATCGAGGCGGAGATGAAGGCCGCCCCGGACCGGCTGCAGTGGGCCATGAACCACTGCCTGGCCCAGATCGGGATCGACCACCCCGAGCACCGCGCCCGCGCCCTCGACATCGGCGAGCGCCTGCAGGTGCTCAAGGACTACCCGACTCCCCCGAACTGCACGTCGCCCTTCGCGCCCGACTGGATCACCGAGATCGTGCGCCGGCAGTCAGGCGCGAGGTAGCGCGAGCCAGTCCGACCAGGTGATGTGACGCTCCAGGTGCCGGGGCTGCCGGAACGGCCAGTCGGCGGCGATCCACTGCGGCACCAGCGCGTCGACCACCCGCTCGGCGTCGCTGCCGACCAGGTCGTCCACCACCCACCAGGCGACGTCGCCGTCGGAACCGGTGCGCTCGGGCTGGTCGATGTAGACGCAGCCGAGGATGACCGTCTCGTCCTCGTCGAGCAGCGCGTGGTTGAACGACTGGTGCGCGGCGATCTCCTTCTCGTGCCGCATCAGGCCGGGCCGAAATTCTCCCACAGGCGCTCGCGGGAGCCCATGACCGCGGGATAGTCGAGCGCGGTGTCCGACTCCCGGATGGCCGCAGGTGCAGCGCGGTACCGGCACGGGCACGTGGACGGGGTGGACGAACTGGTGCGGCAGCCAACTCACAAGGACCGGGGCCACCGCCGGCCCGCGACGGGTGCCCTGGATTTTCGTCGCGCGAACTGACCGAGGGTGTGCAATGCCGTGCCGTCGCCCGCGCAGAGGAGAACGCAGTGGTCACCGGCGTGGAGGAGCCGCCGGACGCCGCGCCGCGCGCCGATCTCGTGCCGGCCACGCCAGGCGGGGTCGGACCGCAGCGTTCCGTCGGCGCGGAGGACCGCGGCCGCCCGCACCTCGATCGTCAAGGTCCGCGCCGTGCCGACCTCGACGACCGAGTTGGCCAGTCCCGTGGCCTCGGGTCGCTGCTCGGCGGTCTCGCCGAGGTCGTCGGAGTCGCGCACGATCCGTCCGACCAGGACGAGTGGATCCGACCACCGCGCCACGAACGAGGTCACGATCAACCCCAGGAAGATGACCCCGGCGATGGACATCAGCACCACCTGCACCACGCCGCTCGTGTACTTGGCGAAGCCGTACGCGGCCCACGCGCCGCAGACCACCACCAACGGCAGCCGGACGACGGACCGCACGCGGGCGAGCGTGCGGAGCCGGGCGCTCCACCGCGCCCGGTCCTGCCGGCTCGTCCGTCCCAGCACAACCAGATCACGGGGCAGCCGCTTCCGACGCTTCCGCTTGCGCCGCGCCCGTCGCTGGTCCGCCGCCGGCCCACGATCCGCGAGCCCACTCAGGACCGCGACGATGAGCGCGATGACGAGCACCACCAGGCACACCATCCACGTGGTGTCATCGGCGAGCGCGCCGAACCCGAACACCAGCACGGCGACGAGCAGCCAGAGCACACAGATCCCGCCACCCAGCACACCAGCCACCATCAGCGTCGCCAGCCACCAGGGCGGCCGCGTGCCTGCGTCTGCTGCCAAGGCCACTCCCGCGCGAAGTCAGGTCACCGGACTTCGCGCGACGGACGGCCGGCGTTACCGGCGTTCGATCCAGACGTTGCGGAATCTCGGGTTCTCGCCGGGGTCGCCGTGGTCCTGCAGTCGGATCGCGCCGGGGGCCGGGTCCTCGGGCCGGCCCGCTCCCGTGCTGCCGTTGATCGCCACGTCGTCGTGGACCAGGTGCCCGTTCCACCGGACGGTCACGCGCGCGTCCGCCACCTTCGTGCCCGCGCTGTCGAACCGGGCCGCCCGGAACTCGATGTCGTAGGTCTGCCACGTGCCGGGCGCGGTCGCCGCGTTGAGGTCCGGCGCCTTCTTCGTGTAGATGGCACCCGCGTCGTTCGTCGCCGGGGTGGCGATGCCGAACGAGTCCAGCACCTGGATCTCGTAGCGCTCCTGGATGTAGACGCCGCTGTTGCCGCGTGCCTGTCCGGTCACGTCCGGCGGGTAGTGCGGCTGGTACCACTCGGTGTGCATCCGGAAGTCGCCGAACTTCTCCTTCGTGCGGATGTCCCCGCCGAACGACTCCATCGTGCCGTCCGCCACGGGCCATGTCGCCGCGCCGCCGGCGACCGCCTCCCACGCGTCGAGGGAAGTCCCGTCGAACAGGGTGATCCGCTCGGTCGGCGTGACGGTGATCTTGTCGAGGTTCACGTGACCGATGTCCGTCGGCTCGTAGACGAACGCGATCGTGTTCGCGCCGGCACGCAGCGGGACCGACTCCACATGGGTCGCCCACTGGTTCCAGGCGACCGTGCTGGCCAGCCAGATCTGCTTCACCTTCGTGCCGTTGACGTACAGGCTCATCGACCGGGGCACGGGCGCCGGATCGGAGTTCTGCCCGTTGGCGTACCGCAGCGCGATGTCGTGGCGCCCGGCCTGGTCGGCGTTCACGGCGAAGGTGGTGCGGCTGCCCGGCTGCCAGTTGCGGTCGACGAAGCCGGCGCCGGAGTAGCCGGAGTGGTTGGTGTTGTACCCGGTGCCGCCCGAGAGCGCCGCGGACTCCGCCTCGTATTCCGGTGGCGCGGTGGTGCCGTCGGGCAGCGTGTTCAGCGTGTACCACGCCTCCGTGCTCCACAGTTCCGCGCCGTTCTGCGCGGCGAACGGGCGCGGGGACTGCACGTGAACCACCCGGCCGGGGCGCAGCCCGTCGACCGTCAGCGTCACGGTCCGGCGGTCGGTCGACAGCGTCGCCGAGGTCACCGCGAGGGTCTCCTCGTCGATCTTCGGGCCGCCGTACTGCGGGGTCGGCACGTACCGCCACTGCTCGGCCACGTACTTGGTCGCCAGGTCCTGGGCGGTCGCGTCGGACAGCGGCTGGGTGTATTCGAGTTCGAAGCCGCCGTCGACCGCGCGCATGGCGCGGATGTCGAACCCGTCGGTGCCGCTGAGGGAGAGCTTCTGGAGGCCGAACTTGAGCTTGCCCGTCTGCCCCCAGTTGCCCTCCGACCCGATGCCACCGGTGTAGATCGCGCCGTCCGGACCGAGGCTGATGCGGCTGACCCCGGACTCCAGTCCCTGCGTCATCCGGAACACCGCGCCCTGGTACTCGCCGCCGATCTCCTCGAGGTAGGCCCGCTGGATGCCGCCGTAGGTCACGTCGCCGAACACCAACTGGCCGGCGAAGGGGCCGTCGGGCAGCACCAGCGGGTTGCTCGGCGAGTTGGAGATCTCGCCGTGGGGCAACCAGAGCACGGGCTCGGTCACCGGCCGGCTGTCGTACGGGCCGTCGGGGTTCGTGTGGTGGTTGTAGAACGCGCCTTCCTTGATGCGCAACAACTTCGACGTCGGCAGGTACATGCCCTGGTTGTCGGTGACGAAGATGTCGCCCTCCGGACCCCAGCCGACGCCGTTCGGCGTGCGCAGCCCACCGGCCACATAGGACACTTCGCCGGTGTCCTTGTTGATTTTGAGCGCGGAGCCGCGATTGGGCACGGGCTGCGGGTCGGCGGTCGCGCCACCGGGCACCATGGCGATGCCCGTGGTGACGTAGAAGTACCCGTCCTCGTACAGCAGGCCGAACGCGAACTCGTGGTAGTTGCCGCCGAACGGCCAGGTGGCGATCGGCCGGTACTCGTCGGTGACCTCGTCGCCGTTGTCGTCGACGAGCGCGGTCAGGCCGTGTTTCTCGGACACGTAAAGGGTTCCGTCGACGTACTTGATGCCCATCGGCTCGCGAAGCTCCGAAGCGACCAGCTTCGCGGTCACCCGCGACGGGTCGGTGGCGCCGGTGACGTTGTCGAGCAGGTACACCTCGCCGAGTTCGCTCTCGCGGGAGCCGCCCCAGGTGCTGATGGCCAGCCGGCCGTCGGGCAGCCAGTCCATGCCGGTGACCTGCGGCTCGAAGCCGTCGGGGCGCAGGTTGGTCAGCGTGTAGTCGGGGTGCACGCCGGCCAGCGGCAGGCCGTCGCCCGGCGACTCGGTGACGCCCTCGCACTCCTTGCGGCCGGGCGAGGTGACGCGCGTGACGTCGGCGTCGGTGCTCAGCACGTCGTTCGGCACGACTGAGAACCCGGTCGCGCCGGGCGGGCGCCATTCGAGGGTGAGCCGCTGGTCGAAGTCGCCGTCCCAGTGGTCGATGCGCAGTGCGTGGTAGCCCTCGGTCAGGTCGATCGAGCCGTCCTTGGGCGTCGGCCCGTGCAGGCCGCCGTTGTCGATGACCTCAGTGCCGTCGATGATCAACCGGGAGCCGTCGTCGCTGGTGATGCGGAAGTCGTGCGTGCCGGCGGTGGTGACGTTGAGGTTGCCGGTGACCTCGGTGACGAACCGGTCGGCCATCCCGAAATGGTCCGCCGTGGACCAGTCGATGGTCGGCATGAGCTTGTCGATGTTGGGAGTCTGGCCGGGTTTGAGCGTGCAGTAGTCCTCCAGCGGCACCTGCACGTCGAACACCCGCAGTGTCACCCCCGGTTCCTGCGGCGGGATGTCGGGCTGCGCGGCGGCGGGGACCACGACGAGCGCGGAGGCCGTGACGACGGTGAGCAGGGCGACGAACAGCCGCATGGGCCATCCTCCTCGACGCAGGGACGCGGCCCACGCTCCGATGCGCGACGACCACGTTACCCACAGCTAACCGTCGACATTTGTCGAAAGTCAACGAAAGTTGTGCTGGAATGTGCGAAAGATGGGGTCGGCTTTCGATGGACGACCTTGTGGCCCGTGCCCGGCGCCACGTGTGCGATTCCGACACCGGACGCGGGGCGATTGTGGACGTTTACGACGTCGAGCCCGGTGTGGGACTCGTCGTAGGTTCAGCGGCATGACTGTAGGTGAGCTGTCCGGGCGGCGGGCGCTGGTCACCGGAGCGGCCAGCGGCATCGGGCGGGCCTGCGCGGTGCGGCTCGCCGCCGCCGACGCGAAGGTCGTGGCCGTGGACCGGGACGCCGAGGCGTTGGACCGGCTGGCCGACGAGGTCGACGTGCAGCCGGTGGTGGTCGATCTGGCCGACCTCGACGCGGTCGACCGACTCGACCTGGCGGTCGACATCCTGGTCAACAACGCCGGCCTGCAACACGTGTCGCCCATCGTGGAGTTCCCGGCCGAGCGGTTCGCCTACCTCCTGCGGGTGATGCTCGAGGCCCCGTTCCGGCTCGTGCGTGGCGCCCTGCCCCACATGTACGCCCGGGGCTGGGGTCGCGTGGTCAACATCTCGAGCGTGCACGGCCGGGTCGCCTCGCCGTACAAGTCGGCCTACGTCGCGGCCAAGCACGGGCTCGAGGGGTTGTCCAAGGTGATCGCGTTGGAGGGCGCCGAACACGGAGTCACGTCCAACTGCGTCAGCCCGGCGTACGTGCGGACACCGCTCGTGGAGAATCAGATCGCCGCGCAGGCGAAGATCCTCGGCATGGCACCCGAGAAGGTCGTCGACGAGGTGATGCTCGGTCCGGCGGCGGTGAAGCGGCTGATCGAGCCGGACGAGGTGGCGGCCATGGTGGAGTACCTCTGCGGCGCCGGCGCCTCGGCCGTGACCGGGGCGTCCATGGCCATGGACGGCGGCTGGACCGCGCACTGACGGGGGCGAGCATGGGAAGCGGGCTCTTCGACTTCCTGCGCCTGCTCGCGCGCGACGCGGCGGCCGTCGAGTTCGAGGGGCCGCTGCTCGCCGCGCGCTCCCGGGGCGAACCGCCGGAGACCGTGGCGGAACTGGAGGAGGCCAAGCGGCTCGCGCTGCAGGTCCGCGAGATGCTGGTCGGCCGGCGACGCCGCGAAGGCCACCTGACAGCGTTGTTCGAGACGGCCGGCGACCTCGCGAGGCTCACCGATCTCGACTCGGTGCTGTACGCGATCGTGCGCCGGGCCCGCCAACTGCTCGGCACCGACGTCGCCTACCTGACCATGCACGACGCCGACCTCGGCGACACGTACATGAAGGTCACCGACGGCACCACGTCCGCCGCGTTCTCGCAGCTGCGGCTCGGCCTCGGCGAGGGCCTGGGCGGGCTCGTGGCCCAGACCGGGATGCCCTACTTCACCTCCAACTACATGAACGACCCGCAGTTCCGGCACACGAACGGCATCGACACGGCCGTCGGGCAGGAGGGACTGGCGTCGATCCTCGGGGTGCCGCTGCAGATCGGGCAGCGGGTGATCGGTGTGCTGTTCGCGGCGAACCGCACGGAGCGGCCGTTCATCCGAGAGGAGGTCGCGCTGCTCGGTTCGCTCGCCGCCCACGCGGCCGTGGCGATCGACCAGGCGCGGCTGCTCGACGAGACCCGTGTCGCGCTGGCCGAGCTGAACAACGTCAACCACCTGCTCCAGGAACACAGTGCCGCGGTCGAACGCGCGGCGGCCGCCCACGACAAGATGGCCCAGCTGGTGCTCACCGGCGGCGGCGTGGTCGACGTGGCGGTGAGCACCACCGAGGTGATCGGCGGCGCGCTGCTGGTGCTCGACGAACAGAACCGCGAACTGGCGCGGGTCGGAGCACCCACGGGAGTGGCGGCGAAGAAACTGGCCGGAGCGGTCGCGGCGTCACGAGCGAGCGGCCGGGCCGTGCGGGAGTCCGGGCTGTGGGTCGCCGCGGTCACGGCCGGCACCGAACACCTCGGCGTGCTCGTGCTCAGCGGCACCCCGAACCTGGCGGAGGCCGACCTCCGCATCCTCGAACGCGCCGCCGTGATCACGGCGCTCCTCCTGCTGGCCAGGCGGTCCGAGGCCGAGGTGGAGAGCCGGGTGCGCGGCGAACTCCTCGACGACCTGCTGCGCCGCGCCGACCTCGACCCGGCGGTCCTGGCGGCGCGGGCCCGGCGGCTCGGCGCCGACCTCGACGTGCCGTATTCGGTTTTCGTGGCCGACACCGGCGACGTCGACCGGCACCGCACGGCCTTCGCGGCGAACCACCTGGCACGCAGTAGGTTCGGCCTGAGCGGCAGCTTCGACGGCCACCTCGTGCTGGTGCTGCCGACCGAACGGCCGGGTGCGGAGGCCGCGTTGCTCGCCAGCGAGCTGAGCGGCGCGCTGTCGGCGGAGGTGACGGTGGGCGGCGCCGGGCCGGCGTGTGGACCCGCCGCCGTGGAGCCGAGTTATCGGGAGGCGCACCGCTGTCTCCGCGCGCTGCGCACCCTCGGCCGGACGGGTGACGGGGCGAGTTCGGCGGAGATCGGGTTCGTGGGGTTGGTCCTGAGCGACCAGCCGGACGTGGCCCGGTTCGTGGAGGGGCAGATCGGCCCGATCCTGGCCTACGACGAACGGCGCGGCACCGAGTTGGTGAGCACGCTGGAGACCTACTTCTCCTGCCGGGGCAGCCTCACCCGCACGAAAGAGGCGTTGCACGTCCATGTGAACACGGTCAACCAGCGTCTGGACCGGATCGCGCAGCTCATCGGTGCGGACTGGCAGACCCCGGAGCGGGAACTGGAGCTGCAGTTGGCGCTGCGGTTGCACAGGATCGAAGGCGGAGTCAAGGGCGGCTCCTAGGACGACATGTCGGGAATCGCCACATCGTCGTCACTATTTGTGGATCGGGGATCCATATCGCCCCGGTCGCGCGAATCCCTAAGGTCGTCGCGTGACGAGTGGCAACGAGGCCGAACCCGTACTGCGGACCCAGGGTCTGGCCAAGGAGTTCAACGGCTTCCGCGCGGTCAACGACGTGGATCTCACGGTCGAGGCCGGCACCGTCCACGCCCTGGTCGGCCCCAACGGCGCCGGCAAGACCACGCTGTTCAACCTGCTCACCGGATTCCTGAAGCCCACCAGCGGCACGATCACCATCGACGGCCGCGACGTGACCGGCCTGCGTCCCGAGCTGATCGCCCAGCGCGGCGTCGCGCGCTCGTTCCAGATCACCAGCCTGTTCGAGGAACTCACCCTCGCCGAACACGTGGAACTCGCGTTGCTCGGCCGCGACCGGCAGGGCTACCGCTTCTGGCGGTCGGACAAGCAACTGCACCGCTACCGCGACGAGATCGGCGACCTCCTGGACCAGGTGGGACTCGCCGACCAGGCGCGGGTGCCTGCCGGCAGCCTCGCCTACGGCCAGAAACGCGCGCTCGAACTCGCGCTCGCTCTCGCGTTGTCGCCGCGCCTGCTGCTGCTCGACGAACCGACCGCCGGCATGGGCGTGGAGGACGTCGCCAGGACCATCGAGCTGATCCAGCGGATCCGCGCGGACCGCACGATCGTGTTGGTGGAACACAACATGAAGGTCGTCGGTGACCTGACCGACAGGGTGACCGTCCTGCAGTTCGGCAAGGTCCTCGCGGAAGGGCCGTACGAGCAGGTGCGCAGCGACCCCCGCGTCATCACCGCCTACCTGGGAGAGTCCGTTGCTTAGCATCCGGGACGTCACCGCCCACTACGGCGAGGCGCAGGTACTGCGGGGCGTCTCGCTCGACGTGGAACCCGGTCAGGTGGTGACGCTGGTCGGGCGCAACGGCGCCGGCAAGACCACGCTGTTGCGGTGCCTGATGGGCCTGCACAAGACGATGACCGGCGGCATCGAACTCGACGGCCGCGACATTTCCCGGTTGCCCGCGCACAAGCGGTGCCGTCTGGGGCTCGGTTACGTGCCCGACGACCGGGGCATCTACGCCACTCTCACGGTCGAGGAGAACCTCACGCTGCCGCCCACCACCGGGCCGGACGCGTGGTCGCTGGAGAAGGTGTACGAAACCTTTCCCGTGCTGGCCGACCGGCGGCGCCAGGCAGGCACGCATCTCTCCGGCGGGGAACAGCAGATGCTCGCGGTGGCGCGGGTGCTGCGGATGGGCGCCCGGCTGCTGCTGGCCGACGAACCGACCGAAGGCCTCGCGCCGCTGCTGGTCCAGCAGATCGGCGACATCATCCGCACGGTCAAGGCCCACGGCGTCACCGTGCTGCTCATCGAACAGAACATCCACTTCGCCTCGACCGTGGCGGACCGGCATCACCTGATCGCCCAGGGACGGGTGGTCGAAGTACTCGACAACGCGGAAGTCAAGCAACGCGAGCACGAGTTGCTCGAATACCTGGGCATCTGAGAGACAACAGGAGGAAGTCACGTGGCTGTCAGGAAAGCGGGAGCGTTGGTCGCCACCATGGCGGTGGGCGCGGCGCTGGTCGGCTGCGGCGCGGGCGGTCCCCAGAGCGGTGGGGGCAAGGTCAGCGGCGACGCGATCAAGCTCGGCGTGATCACCGACCTGTCCGGGGTCTACTCCGAACTCGCCGGCGAGAACGCGGTCGAGGCCGTGCGGATGGCGGTCGACGACTTCAAGCAGAAGCACGGCGACGACGCGGTCACCAAGAACATCGAGGTGACGTCGGCCGATCACCAGAACAAGCCGGAGATCGCCAACACGACCGCGCGGGGGATGTACGACCGCGACGGTGTGGACGCCATCTTCGACGTGCCAACGTCTTCGGCCGCACTCGCGGTGGCGACGGTGGCCGGGCAGAACAAGAAGCTGTACTTCAACAACGGCGCCGCCACCACGGAACTCACGGGCGCGCAGTGCAATCCCTACACCTACCACTACGCCTACGACACCTACATGCTCGCGCACGGCACCGGCACCACGGTGACCGAACAGGGCGCCAAGCAGTGGTACATCATCTACCCGGACTACGCCTTCGGTCAGGACATGAACAAGAGCTTCACCGAGGCGATCCAGGCGGCCGGCGGCACGGTGGGCACGGCCGACCCGACGCCGTTCCCGAACGACAACTTCGCCACTTTCATGACGAAGGCGCCCAACCTGAACCCGAAGCCGGACGTGCTCGGCACCATGCAGGCCGGCGGCGACCTGGTGAACGTCGTCAAGCAGTACAACGAGTTCGGGCTGCGTGAGCAGGGCGTCGACCTCGCGGTGGGCCTGATGTTCGACACGGACATCGCCTCCATCGGCGTGGGCCCGCTGGCCGGCACCCTCTACACCACCGCCTGGTTCTGGAACATGGACGACCAGAGCCGCGAGTGGGCCGACAAGTTCAAGGAGCGCACCGGAACCCGCCCGACGTTCGACCACGCGGCGAACTACTCGGCCGCCACGCAGTACCTCGAGGCGATCCAGCGGGCCGGCACCGACGACGCCGACGCCGTGCGCGAGGAGTTGGACGGCTACGAGTTCGAGGACTTCTTCGCCCGCAACGCCCAGTTCCGCGCCGAGGACCACCGCGTCACCCACGACTCGTACCTGGTGAAGGTCAAGGAGGAGAGCCAGGTCGAGGAGGACTTCGACTTCACCGAGCTGGTCGAGACGATCCCCGCCGACGAGGCCTTCCGGGAAGCGGCCGACAGCGGCTGCAGCATGGGCTGATCGCACGTGGAACTCCTGCAGCAGCTCTTCAACGGCCTGGTGAGCGGCAGCTTCTACGCTCTGCTGGCGCTCGGGCTCTCGGTCATCTTCGGCATGCTCGGCGTGGTCAACTTCGCCCACGGCGCGTTCTACATGCTCGGCGCGATCGGCGCGTTCGTGCTGCTGGACACCGTGGGGCTGAGCTGGTGGCTCGCGCTGATCGTGGTGCCGGTGGTGCTCGGCCTGGTCGGGATGGTCCTCGAGCGACTGTTCGTGGCGCGGCTGGTGGCGCTCGATCCGCTGTACAACTTCCTGCTGACGTTCGGGATCGCGTTGATCCTGCAGGACGTGGTGCGGATGCGGTACGGCGTCTCGTCCCAGCCGTACAGCCGGCCGGAGCTGCTCGACGGGTCGATGAACCTCGGCCTGTTCGACTACCCGAAGTACCAGGTGTTCGTGTTCGTCTTCTCGATCGTCGTGTCGGCGCTGGTGTGGCTGGTGCTGACGAAGACGAGGGTCGGGATGATCGTGCGGGCGTCCACCGAGCGACCGGAACTGACCCGGTCGCTGGGCATCGACGTGCGGCGGTGGGTCACGCCGGTGTTCGGGTTCGGCATCGCGCTGGCCGGGCTCGCCGGTGTGCTGGCCGCGCCCATGCGGGCGGTCAACTCCAGCATGGGCGCCGACCTGATCATCGTGATCTTCGCGGTCGTGGTGATCGGCGGGCTGGGTTCGGTGTTCGGGTCGGTGGCCGCGGGTTACGTGGTCGGGATGCTGTCCGCGGTCGGCAACCTCTACATCCCGGCCTTCTCCCAGAGCCTGGTCTTCATCCTGATGGCGCTGGTGCTGCTCCTGCGCCCGGCCGGACTGTTCGGTCGTGAGGAAGGCGTGCACGCATGATCATCTCCAGGCTCGTCTCGGGGAAGCCGCTCGCGGTCCGCCTCGGGCTGCTCGCGGTGGGGCTGGTGGTGGCGTTCGGGCTGCCGTGGTGGATCTATCCGCCGGTGGCGCTGGACATCGCGGCCTGGGCCTTGTTCGCCGTGGCGCTGGACCTACTGCTCGGCTACACCGGGTTGTTGTCCTTCGGGCACGCGGCGTTCTGGGGTTCCTCGGCGTACGCCACCGGGATCATCGCCATCGAGACGGGGATGCCGTTCTTCGTGGCGGTGCTGGGTGGCGCGGTGGTGGCGGCGCTGATCGCGCTGCCGATCGCCATGCTGTCGGTGCGCCGGACGGGCATCTACTTCGCCATGGTGACGCTGGCGTTCGCGCAGCTGATCTACTTCATCGCCAACCAGTGGCGGTCGGTGACCGGCGGCGAGAACGGGCTGCAGGGGATTCCGCGGGAGGCGTTCGGGTTCGACCTGTCGGACTCGTTCTACTTCTACTACGCGGCCGTTCCGCTGATCCTGCTCGGGTTGCTCGTGGCGTGGCGGGTGGTGCACTCGCCGTTCGGCCGGGTGATGGTGGCGATCCGGGAGAACCCCGCGCGGGCCAGGGCGCTCGGCTATCCGGTGGACCGGTACAAGGTGCTGGTGTTCGTGGTGTCGGCGTTCCTGGCGGGCATCGCGGGCGGGGTGTACGCGATCGGCCACGGTTTCGCGTCGCTGCAGGAGGTCTACTGGACGACCTCCGGCAAGGCCGTGGTGATGAACATCCTGGGCGGCATGGGCACGCTCTGGGGCCCGGTGCTGGGCGCGGCGATCATCGTGGTGTTGGAGGACTACCTGGCCACCGCGGGCATCGACGCGGTGGGTGCGGTGACCGGCGGCATCTTCGTCCTCACGGTGCTGCTGTTCCGTCGCGGCATCTGGGGCACCGTGCAACGCCTGCTCCGCCCGCGCCGCAAACGCCCCTCCCCCGAGGCCGAACCGGCCGAGGAACCGGCACCGGCCGCCCGCGGCTGACCAGAAAAACTGGGTAGACACACACATCCAGGGTGCGAGAACTGACGTTCCAGGGCGAACGCCATTGCTCCAGGGTGAACACCAATGTTCGGAGTAGCCGGGTAGGTATCCGTCACATAATTCGCGCCCTTGATCACTTCTTCTTGCGGATGAACTCCATCGTGTCGAAGTCCTCTTCCATGGCTGTCGGGCGAGGACGCCGCCGCCTCGACGGTTCGGCCCGCTTCGGTGCCACCGCCTGAGGCGGCTCCGGCGGTGCGGGCCGCGGGTCCGGCCGCGGGTCCGGTCGAGGCGCGGGTTTCGGGCGCTGGGGCTCTGACGCGGTGACGAAGTCCACCTGGTCGAAGTCCCTCTCCGCCGGCCGAGGCACCGGGGGCGTCGCCGGGGGCGGAGGGCTCGGCTCGGGCGGAAGGGTCGGTTCGGGCGCGGCCGCCGCCGGACGCTCCTCCTCCACGCGGGAGGGGCCGCGCAGGTAGGCCTCGCGGGTCAGGTGGCAGCCGGTGCGGAGGCTGAGCGTCGTGTTCGCGGCCGTGCCGAAGAGGAGTTCGCCGCCGTACTCGCCTCGCAACGACACCTCGTGGTCGCCCGGCCGGTCCACCACGACCGTCGGCGCGGCGAAACCGTACTGGGCGGCCAGGTCCGCGACGATCGAGGTGGCCCGCGGCCAGTCGGCGTCGGACAGGGTGCCCGGTGACCGACCTGAGGAGTAGCGGCGGATCTCGCCGTCGCCACCGAGCCGCGCGTACGGGCCGCTGCCGGTCGAGGCGTTGACCGAGTTCGTGGACGGGATCCACGGCGCGAGTCCCAACTCGGCGACCAGGGTGTCGCGGACGGTGGCGAGCAGCTCCCGGTACCGCGTGTCGACCACGTCGATGTCCGGCCGCCGGGCGAGTTCGTCGAACAGCTCTGCCGTGTTCATTTGAACGGCATCCATGTCAGAGCGTCACCGAAGTCCCTGCTGTCGCCGTTGACGATCAGCCTGGTGGGAAGGTCTGCGACGATCACGCTCATGTTGTACTGGCTCGTGGTATTCGAATTCAGGTACTCCGAATGCCCGTCCGACTCGATGAAATTCCGATCGCCGTAGGGGCCGGGAATCGTGTAGTCACTGGTGGACGCGTGCCGCATCCCGTCGAGGTGACTCGGGTCGCCCCCGAACACGCCGAGGTCGCCGACCGGGTCCGTCTCGAGCCCCCTGTATCCCTGCGCTTCCAGATACGTGGAGTGCCCGTCCTCGACCAGGATGTTGTCCAGGTTGCTGGTGCCGATGCCGGGCGATCCGAAGAAGACCGCCTCGTCGACTCCGGTGTTCTCCTGCAGTGCGAGGCCGGTCGTCGTCGAGCCGTACGAATGGCCCATCGCCGTGAGATGCGGATCGGAATCCCGTGCCGCGTCGATTCCCTGCAGGAACGGCGCCAGGTTTTCCGCTCCCCGTTCGGCCGCGTGCTGGCTCCCCACCGTGTTCGGATCGGGCAGGAGCGTCTCGCTCCATTGTGGTGCCTGGTAGCCGATCCACGTGACGGTCGCCACCGAACCAGGTTTGCCGTAGCGGTTCATCTCCTCCTGAGTTCGCCCTTGCAGGTCGGCCATCTTCGAGTCGTAGTCGCCGATCGAGTCGGGCACGTTCGACGTCAGGCCCGGCGTGAACACCGCGACATTACTCGCCGTGTCGAGGTTGCCGTTCGCTATCGCCGCTTCCGCGCGTTCCGAGGAGGTGCCGAACAGCACGAGCTGCCGCTCGCCCGGTTTGGCGAGTGTCTCCTCGATGGCGCGGATCGCGTCCAGCTTCTCGTTGACCCGGTCGAGTTCGCCCTGTTTGCCGATCTCGCCGCGTTCGATCTCGCCCTCGAGCCGCTCCCGCTCACCCTCGAGCCGGTCCTTCTCGATCGGCAGCATCGCCCGGTTCGCCTCGTCGCGTGAGGTGAAGTCGACGCCGTCCCGGTTGCCGATCCACTCGGGATGCTCCTGGATGACGCGTTCCTTCTCCTTGTCCGACAGGGAGTCCCACCAGCCGGCGTTGTCGCCCGGACTCCCCCGACCCTCCGGTGGCGCGGGCGGGTCGATGCCGCCCTGTGCGCCACCGGCCTCGGCCGCGTCCGCGAGGGTGGTCGCACCGCCGTCGTTGACCTTGCGGGCCAGCACCTTGCCGAGCTGACCGCTGACGTCGCCGTCGATGTCCGTGGCCTTGCGCAGGTTCTGCTCGACCCGGTCGACCAGTTCGGCCTTGATCCGCTCGCGTTCGCGGGTGACCTCGTCCACGCGGTCCTCGGGCACGTTCTGCGGAGGGTTCACGTCGTTCACCGAGCCGTCGTCGCCGATGGCGAACCCGTTCTGCGAGGCGAGGCTGTCGGCCTCCTGGATGCCGCTCACCAACCCGGTGATGGCGTCGGCCCCCTGGGTGAGGGTGGTGACGGCCGCCCGGATGCCCGCCACGAGGTGTTCCATGACGTCGGTGATCTCGCCGCGTTTCTTGGCGGCGCTGCCGGCCTGCGGGCCGATCCAGTTCTTCGGGCCGCCCATGGCGTCGAACTCGTCGGACAGCCCGATGAGCGTGTCGCTGTCGGCCCGCAGTGCGGTGGCCGCGGCGTCCAACGGCTCGGACCGCCACTGCCTGATCTGGCCGTAGGAGAGGGTCATCGGCCGTACCCGCTGAACGCCTCGGCCGCGGCCTCGTCGCTGTTCTGGTACTCCCGCTTGCTGATGCCCAGGCCCTCGGCGTAGCCCTTCGCCGCCTGCTGCCAGGACACCCGCTGGTAGGCCCACGAGTCGGCGAGACTCCCGACGGAGTTCGCGCTGATCGAGCCCGGCATCCCGGCCTTCGCCTGTGACATCGAGCCTTTCAGGTCGACCGCACCCACCTGCTCACCCGCCGACGTCGCCGCGGCGGACGCGGAGTCGAACGCCGCGAACTCGGCCTCATAACCGTCCACTTCGTACTCCCGCTAGTTCGCCGGCCGGCGGCTGTCGATGACTTCCGGCGCGTACTCGAGGTCCTCGTCGTGGCTCTCGGCCAGGAGGTACTTGCGCTGGTGTTCCTTGTCGCCGTCGCCACCCTGCCGGGCACCCATCGGCGCCATGGGCATCCCACCCGGTGCGCTGGTGCCACCACTGCCGGAACCGCGGCCGGGCTGCTGCTTGCCGTCCTGGCGGGCGGAGTCGGCACCACGCCCGGCGCCGGCCTGGGCGCCCTGGGCGAGACCGGCGGCCATCGGGACCCCGCCGCCCGTCGTGGCCGCGCCGCTCCCGCCGACGTGCGCCGTGGCACCGGACGCGAGAGGCGGAGCGGACGCCAATGGAGCCAGGGCGGCCGACCGGGTGCTGTCCAGCGACGGTGTCGAGCCACCCGAGTGGGGCAGCCCACCCACGGACGGCACGCCGCCGCCGGCAGAACCGGAACCGCCCGAGCCACCGGAGGAGCCGGCGCTGGAGGTCGCCTGCTCCCCCGACCTGACCCGCGGAGTCTCGGGTGCGGCGCCCGCAGCGGCCGCGTTCGTCGTGACCTGTGGCTCCGACTCGGGCTGGACGCTCTGCTGGCTCATGGTCGTCATGCCCGCCTTGATCAGGTCGACGACGGCCATGGCGCCCTGGACGAGCTTCATGAGGTTGTTCCCGCTCGCGATGAGGGCGGCGATCTTCGCGGCGATCTTGGCGGCGTAGGTCACGGCGATGCCCACGCAGGGCGGGATGGCCTCCGCGACGCTCTGGCCGAACGTCTCCCCCGCCCTGGCGATGGCCTGGGTCATGATCGGCACGATCTCCGCGACCGCCTCGGCGATCAGCTGCGTCACCTCGGCGATGCACTGGGCCACCACCTGACCGGCGCCCAGGATGGCGCTGGCCGTGGTGTTGCTCGCCTCGCCGAGACCGGCGACACCGTCCGCGTGCTGGGCGGCGGAGTTGCGGTACTCGTCGGCGGAGGTACCCGTCCAGGCGGAGGTCTGCGCGGTGGTGGACGCCCGGTACGAGTCGGCCACCCCGGCGATGTCCTGCCCGGCCGTACCGAAGTCCTGGGAGCCCGAGGAGACCGAAGCCGCGTTGCCGCCCTGCAGCTGGGTGAGCCCGTCGCCGAGGAACGACACGAGCGGCATGAACCAGCCGAGGCCGGCCGCGGCCAGCCCGCCCAACGGGTTGAGCGTCGACCCCAACATGCTCAGCGGTTGACCGGGCACACCGAGTCCCGGCGACACCCAACCGTTGGCGCGCACGGCCTCGTCGGTCGCCTTCAGGTCGAGGACCATCTGTGCGGAGTTGGTCATGACGGGTACTCCTGGGTGAGGTTCGTGGCGTTCGTGTCGTCCGTGTGCTGGTAGCCGGCGGCCGTGCGGGTGAGGCCGGTGCTCAGCTCGGCCACCGACGACGACGCGTCGGTGATGGTGTTCGCCACCTGGGTCATGGCGCCCTGCAGGCCGTTGGTGAGGAACTGGGTGATCGGGCCGAGCGCGAGGTCGGCCAGGCCGCTCGGCAGCCGCCCGCCGATGCCCGACAGCTGGTCGGCGACGTCGCCGACGCTGCCGGCGTGCCCGTAGATCTGGTCGGGATCGAGGCTGTGGTCCTGGTTCGTTGTCGGATTCATGGTCGGATTCGTGGTCACTGGGTGATCTCCGGGTTCGCGAAGTAGTCGTCGTCGTCACGCTTCTTGCCCGCCGGTACGCCGGCCGGCAGGTGCTGCTTGATCACGTCCAGCGCCGAGCCCTCCCCGAGGTAGCTGGTGGAGATTCCCGCGATCTGGCGACTGACCGTGTGCCGCGCCTTCTTCGTGGTGTCGAGGATGAGCCTCGCCAGGTCGTCGGACTCGAGTGCGCGGGCGGCGGGGGTGAGCGTGAGGTCCTCGAGGGTGCCGCTCGCGCTCACGCGCACGGTCACCTCACCGCGGGGCGAGGTCGCCGTGGCGCCGGCACGCCGCACACGTTCGCCCGCTTCCTCGGCGCGCGCCGCGATGTCCTTGAGCCGCTTGTCGTAGTCGGCGAGCCACTGTTCAGGCTCCATCGTCTTCCCTCCTGGCGATCATGGCCATGTTGTCCAGCGCGTAGCGCAGTTCGTTGTGTCGCAACGGGTTGACACTGAGCCACCCGCCGTCCGCGCGGTTCACCCGCACCCGGCCGCGCGGACTGTCCAACCAGGACAGATCGGTACCCGCCCGACGGCCGCTCCTGGTCGCGCCGAGTTGACCGGAGCCGGTCAGTTCGGGGAGCACCCGGCCGAGTTCGTCGACCACCGTGGGGTCGCGGTCGGTCGGCGGCAGGGTGATGGGCATGGTCACGGCCGCGTCGACCTCCGGCACCATGGCCAGCAGTTCGTCGGCCAGCGCGTTCTGCGCGACCCGGCGGATCCGGACGCCGTCGGTGGGCGCGCCGGTCATCGGCTGGCGGCACAGGAGCGCCCAGGACCGGTAGACCATGGCCACCACGCCGACCGTCTCGTCGGGACTGGCGAGCACGAGGTCGACCGTGCCCCGGCACTTCCGCAACGCCGTGACCACCTCGGCCGCGATGCCCAGCGGTCCGCGGTCGCCGGCCAGCCCCCGTTCCCGCAGCGTCACTCCCGCGGCGGCCAGCAGCACCTTCCGCTCTTCCTCGATGCGGCCGAACTCCGCCACCCGCAAGGGAAACGGGAACCGCGCACCGGCGTGGGTGGCCAGCAGGTCGAGTTCGACGAGTCCGAAGAGCACACCGTGGTCGTCCCGGACGGTTTCCGCGGTCGCCGCCGTCATCCCGGCGTGTCCTCGTCGCGGAGCCGCCAGGCGACCTCGCGGTCGCCCTCCTGGTACCGGGCCACCGTGTCGTTCAGTGCCCGGTGGTAGCTGGCCAGTTCGGTGTCGGCCGCGCTGACCTCGCCGGTGAGCCCGGTCGGGCCGGCCGCCTCGCGCAGCCGCAGCGCCAGGTGCAGCGCGGGCGGCGCGGTACCGAGCAGCGGCTGCCGCTCGGCCAGCTGCCCGGCGGTGGACACCAGCCCGGTGGTGTGGTCGCCGATGTCGACCAGCGCCCGGACCTGCGCGACCAGCTCGTCGGCCGAGACCTCGAAGTCCTTGCTAGAGACCAATGTCCTGCTCCTCGTCCGTCACGCCACCGATGACCGGGTGGCTGGCTCGCTCGGTCACCGCGAAGATCCCGTTGTCCACGGTGGGCAGCCTGTTGCCGCGGGTCTTCTCCTCGTCCTCGCCGCCGCGCGGCCCATGGGCGGGTAGAAGCCGGCGGGTCCCATGCCGCGCCCGGCCCCGGCAGCGCCCGCGCCACCCGAGGCGCCCGGCATGACCGGCAGGCCCGTTCCCGGCACCGGTCCGGCGCCGACCGACCCGCCGAGGCCCGGCATTCCGCCGCCGCCGACGAGGCGGGACCAGGGCACTCCCCCACCGCCGCCACCACCACCGGACGTGCCGCCACCGGCGGCGCCGGCCGCGGTCGTGGTCCCGATCCCGTCCACGCCGTAGGACCTCGGCGTGGTGGCGTCGGGGTTCGTCGGCACCACCTGGTGGGCGCTGGCGGCCAGGTTCGACTCGTACTGCTGCATCACGCGCACGGCCTCGGCCTTCGACATGCCGGCCACCGCGTCGGCCGTGAAGATCCGCGCGCCGCCGACGAGCACGGCCGCGACCGGGTTCATCGGCCCGGCGCCCACGGAACTCGTCATGAGCGTCATGGGGTCCGGCGGCGGGTCGGGCATGGTGTTGCGGGCGTGGGCGAGTGCCTCACCCGCCTCGCCGGCCGCCTTCTGGACGGTGCCGGCGCGGGCCCCGGCGCTCCAGACCCGGTCGGACAGCTCGTTCAGCCGGTCGGCCGCCAGCTCCGACGCGCGTCCCTGCCAGTTCGACCGCAGGTTGGCCGACTCGGTGCGCAGCGCGTCGGCGTAGCCGGTCAGCTCGGTGCTGTGTCGCCCCCATTCGGCGGCGACCGTGCTGACGTCGCCGACGTCGGCCTCCTCCCACAGCATGCCGTGCAGCTGCTCGTGGGTGTAGGCGTTCCAGTTGGTGCCGCCCGGCACGGCGGACGCGCCGAAGAACTCGGCCCACACGCTGTCCAGCGCGTCGGTGAGGCCCGAGGCCAACATGCCCAGCGGGCCGTTCGGACTCAGGACCGAGGTGACCGCGCTCGTCAGGCCCTCGATTGTGTTGAACACGGCACAGACAGTGGCGCGAACCCCCGTGCGCGACCAGGCCATCGCACCGGCCATCTATGTCCGGTCGGAGGAAACCGCAGGTTAGAGCCGCGCGAGTAGGGTCGGTGGATGCCTGTCGTGATCGAGGTGGTTCCTGGCGGTGCCGCCAGGGGCCGCCAGGGGCCGGCGCCGCCAAGCCCTATTTGCGCGGCCTCTTAGCCGGTCAGGTGTGCCTGGAGGCGGGCGTGTCGGAACTGGTAGACCGCACCGACCTGACGCAGCACGCCACGCCGGCACGCGTCGTCCAGGAACACCCCCACGTTCCACGGCAGCCGCCCGGTCAGCGGCAGCCAGACCCGCGCGAACACCACCCACTGGCCCCACGCGGTCAGGCTGAGCCCGAGCACGAGTCCGATCACCGGACCGAGGACCAGATCGAGCGGGATCGCCGCCGGATGCACGTTCCCGACGGTGAGGGTGAGCAGCACCAGGTGAGCGATCCCGAGCACGAGTCCCCAGCAGAGGAACTCGACCACCACGGTCGCCCGGTTGGTGCGCAGCAGGTCGGTGGGACCCACGGCTGACCGGAGGTCGACCGGGGCCTCGAACCCGGCCATCAGGCCCCACCCGAGACCGGCCACCGCCCCGAGACCCGCGCCGGCCGCGAACCCGCCGAGGAAGTCGAACCCCGCGAGGCCCAGCGGCTCGAGCCCGGCGGTGCAGGCGAGTCCCAGCACCAGCCCGAGACCGGCGCCGCCGGCCAACCCGACCAGCAGCCTCGGGCCGAACTTCGCCCGCAGTTGCCGTGCTCCGCCCCGGGTGCGCAGTCGGACCCGCGACGGCTCGAACGGCCCGCCGCCGAGCGTGATCCCGGCGCCGTGGGCGAGGCCGAGCGCCAACCCGAACGCGAGCCAGTTGCCGACCAGGGCGACGACCCCGACCATTCCGCTCTCACCGAGCACCGAGTTCAGCGGGCCGAGCACCACCCCGCTGAGCACTCCGACGGCCAGCCCGGTCACCATCCCGACGATCACCATGCGGGCGCGGCGGCGCATGGCGCTGCCGAGCTGCCACCAGGCGATGTCGTGAGTGTCGAGCCGGTCGAGGTGTTCGGCGAGGTAGGCGAGCCAGCCCCGTACCTGCTCGTGCTCGTTCGCGTAGACCGTGGGGATGAAGCTGCCGAGCAGGTGGTCCTCGATCTCGTACTGGCTGCCGAACCGGGCGGTGTCCAGCAGTTCCGCCGGGTCGCCGCCGGCGGGGTCGCTGTAGATGGCGCGGGCCAGGCCCACCATCAGGGGGGTGGTGAGCACGGCGCGGAGGTTGACGCTGCCCGGACGTTCGGGGTGGTCGAGCAGTTCCGTCAGGACCTTGTCCCACACGGTCGCGCCGCCGGTCCGGCGGGTGGTCCTGGGGAGGTAGTCGACGAGGTCGGTGACCGTGAGGTCGGTGAGGCGGATGGCGGCGGCGGCCGTGAGGGCGTCGGTGCCGGCGACGGTCGCGTACTCACCGGGGCGGCTGGTCAGCAGCAGCGGCAGGGTGGTGGCGTTGAACGCGTCCAGGGCCGCGCGGTGCAGTCCGGCGGCGAGTTCGTCGAAGCCGTCGAGCACGGGCAGGATGCGGCCGGCCTCGACCAGCGCGGTCGCCAGGGTCGAGCCGTCGCCGGTGGCCGCCAGCCCGGGGTGGTCGCGCACCAGTTGGGCGGCGAGCCAGTCGCGGAACCCGGTGGCGGTCGGGTTCCAGGACCCGAGGCTGAAGACCACCGGCACGGGGCCGCCCCGGTCGCGGGTGCGCAGGAGGTCGAGGACGAACCGGGCGGCCAGCACCGACTTGCCGGAGCCGGCCCGTCCGAGCACCACCAGCCGGCCCGACGGGATCCGCCGGTAGATGGTGGCGATGTCGGGCAGGCGGCCGGTCAGGTCCAGCGGTGCGGCGGACTCGCCCGGCAGGACACGGCGGATGTTCTCCCAGTGATCCATGATGCTGTCGGGTGCCTGCTGCCAGCGGACGGGCAGTGGGAACGGGTCCTGGATACGCCGCAGCTCCTCCTCCCGGTCCAGGCCGGCGCCGACCGCGTGCGCGAGGTCGTCGGCCGCCTCGGCCAGCCTGCGCTCGAACGGGGACTCCGGCCGGGCCTCGGCACGCGGGTCCTGACCGCCGGCGACCTTCAGCAGCCGGGTCCGGTCGTCCGACTCGAGCCGCAACGCGTCGGCCAGCAGCCGCACGGTGTCCAGCTGGGGGTTCGCGCTCTCGCCGGTCTCCAGCCGGCGAATGGTCCGCACCGACAGGCCGGCGCGGTCCGCCAGATCCTCCTGTGTCAACTCCGTCTGCCGCCGCAACTGCCGAAGCAACACATTGAACTGGCTCGTCACGCACCGCACTCTAGCCAGCGCGGCCAGCCATCACGGACGGGTTCGTCGAATGTTCGCCGGAGCCTCAGCACCGATACGATCGAGTGCCATGACCACGCCGACGCAGGGGCCGCCGCCCGGTTGGTACCCCGACCGGTACGACCAGCGGTTCAGTCGCTGGTGGGACGGTCGGGCCTGGACCCAGCACGTCCAGCCGAACCAGGCGATGCCCCCGCCGCCGGTTCCGCAGGCCCCCGCGGTCCAGGAGACGAGGCCGACCGGCGCCGGTCCGCTGCTGACCGAACCGGTCCTCGTGGTGAAGAAGGAGTATCTCGCCGCGGGTGGTCCGTTCGGCAGCATCGCCGCCGAGATCGTCGACCAGCACGGCACCCGGGTCGGCGTCCTGGGCAAGGTCGACGTCGACGAGCAGGAGCAACGCCGGCGGATCTTCTCCGGCAGCTCGACCGACGGCCTCGGCCTGTCCGACCACTTCGAGCTGCACGACGCGCACGGGCAGCTCGTGGTGCACCTCGCCAAGGCGATCCGCGTGAAGACCGCCGCCAAGCCACTGTTCGAGCTGAGCCTGTCCGACGGCACACCCATCGGGTTCGCCCAGTCGGAGAAACTGTTCGGGCGCACCATCACCTGGGGCTTCACCACCCCGCACGGCGAGCGGATCGGCGGGTTCACCAGCAAGTCGATGGCCGGCCCGTTCGTGCTGGCCGACCAGCAGGGCACCCAGCTGGCCGAGTTCACCAGGAGCGGCGACCGGAACAACACGGCGGGCTACGTCCTGAACAGACCACAGCCGGTGCCCCAGCCGTTGGGCTGGTTCGTGCTGGCCGCGATGCTGGCCTTCGACATCGCGGCCTTCGGCAACGAGCGGGTCTAGCTCGCGGTTCTGGCCAGCTCCTCGGCCAGGCCCTCCCGGCGCATGCGCTGGTCGGTGTAGAGCAGCACGGTGACCGCCGTGACGAACGGTTCGGTGATCACGCTGCCCACGATGGCGCCGGCGGTCGACCACACCAGGGAACTGGTGGAGAACGAGACGGGCCCGGTCAGATCACCGCTCGCCACGAGGAACGGCAGGTTGATCACGAAGGCCACGGCGCCGCTGATCACCAACCCGAGCAGGGTGATGCCCAGCACCCGCCACCACGAGCCGCTGACCAGCTGCAGCGACCGGCCGAACGCCCGCCCGATGCCGGCGTTCTCCAGCACGAGCGCCGTCGGGGCGAACGTGAACAGCACCATCAGCCAGATCCCGGCCACCACGGCCCCGATGCCCGCGACCACGGCCAGCGGACCGGCGACCGTCGCGAGCAGGAAGATCACGATCCCGACGCCGGCCAGCACGGCCGGGTAGATGAGGGTGAGACCGAGCAACGGCAGCAGGCGTGGCCGGGTGGCGGTCCACGCCTCGCGGACCGTCTGGGGCCGGCCGATCACCGCCGTGCCGACCACGACCGTGACGAAGCCCGACATCAGTACCCGGGAGACGAGCAGGACCGCCAGGCCGACGCCGGTCACCGCCATGGTGTCCACGAAGACCTCCGCCAGATCCGCCGACGTGGTGTTCTCGTCGAGCGGCACGGCCCGGAGGTCGTCGAGCCACGGATAGGTGGCGGCGAGAGCGACCAACTCCGCGACGATCACCACGATGGCCGTCATCCCGAGCATCAGGACGGGACGGGTGCGGATGGTGGCGATCGCGCCACTCAGGATGCCGCCGACGCCCAGCGGGCGGAGCGGGATCACACCCGGCTTCGGGACGTGGGCCGATACGGGATAGGTCATGCGGAACTCCCCCTGGACGTGCGCGACTACGGCTGGCGGAGCCCCGACGCCAGGAGCCGCAGGCTATCGGCCGTCCGCACAGGGACCGCACAGTGCGCCCGACTCGGCGACTGTCTGTGTCTTTGGCGTCACGCAAATGTCAGGATGATGTCCTTGCTGCCTCGAAATCGGCGGCCCAAACTGGAGCCGGACGGCACACTTCTGAAGGGGAAGATCCATGTCCCGCATCGTCTCGGCCACCGCGGTCGGCATCGTCGGTGGTGGGCCCGCGGGGCTCATGCTGTCGCACCTGTTGCACCTGGCCGGTGTCGAGTCGGTGGTGATCGACACGCGCAGCCGCCACGAGATCGAGACCACGCACCGCGCCGGGATTCTCGAGCGGGACAGTGTTCGGCTGCTGGTCGACTCCGGTGTCTCGGACCGCGTGCTCCGCGACGGTCACGAACATCCGGGCATCGACCTGCGGTTCGGGGGCGTCAGTCACCGCATCGACTTCCAGGGGCTGGTCGGCGCCTCGACGTGGCTGTACCCGCAGACCGACGTGTTCGTCGACCTGGCCGACGCCCGGCGGCGCGACGGCGGCGACGTCCGGTTCGGTGTGCGCGAGACGTCCGTGGTGGACGTGACCTCCGACCGGCCGGGGATGCTGTTCACCGACGCCGACGGCCGCGACCACGACGTGCGCTGCGACATCGTGGTCGGCGCCGACGGCTCACGCAGCATGACCCGCTCCTCGGTCACCGACCGCCGCGAGTACTTCCGCCAGTACCCGTTCGCCTGGTTCGGCATCCTCTGCGAGGCCCCGCCCAGCGCCGAACTGCTGATCTACACGCGGTCGGAGCGCGGGTTCGCGTTGATCAGCCAGCGCACGGCGAACGTCCAGCGGATGTACTTCCAGTGCTCCCCCGACGAGTCGGTCGACGACTGGCCGGAGGACCGGATCTGGGCGGAACTGCAGGCGCGCCTCGCCGGCGAGGACGGCTTCACCCTGAAGGAAGGTCGGATCTTCGAGAAGACCGTGCTGCCGTTCCGCTCCTACGTCTGCGAGCCCATGCGCCACGGCAACCTGCTGCTGGCCGGCGACGCCGCGCACTCGGTGCCCCCGACCGGTGCCAAGGGCCTCAACCTGGCGCTCGCCGACGTGCGGGTGCTCGCCGAGGTGCTGGAACGGGCGCTGCGCAGGAACGACCGGTCGGCGCTGGACAGCTACACCGGCCGCGCGCTGGCCCGCGTGTGGAAGGCCCAGCACTTCTCGTACTGGATGACCACCATGCTGCACTCCCTCCCGGAGGCCACGGACTTCGACGAACGCCGCCAACACGGCGAACTGATGTCGGTGGCGGATTCCCAGGCGGGGGCCACCTATCTGGCCGAGGGCTACACGGGCTGGCCGAACGCCTGATATCAGTACTTGCATCTGACGTCGCGTCACTACGAGCATCTCGGCCCGCTCACCCCGGACCGCTCCAGCGCGGGAGGCCACCGCCGGTACCCGCCGCGACTCCTGCGCCGGGCCCGGCCATCTGCTGGCGCTGCGCGACCTCGGCCTGTCGGTCGCCGACATCCCCAGCCTGCTCGACGGCGCCACCGAAGCGACGTCGATCCTGCGCGGCCAGGCCTACCGGCTCGACGCGGAGATCGCGCGGCTCACCGACCTGCGTCGGCGCATCGCAAGTCGGTTGACCGACAACCCGGCCGACGCTCTCGATCTCCTGGAGGAACTAGCCATGAACTTCATCCTGAGCCGGATCTACACGCGCGACGGCGACACGGGCACCACCGAACTGGCCACCGACGTCCGGGTCGCGAAGACCGAGCCGCGCCTCGACGTCATGGGCGACGTGGACGAGCTGGTCCGCGGCCTGGGCATGGCGATCGCCGCGCCGGGCGCCCACCACCTCGACCTGCTGCGCCAACTCCAGAACGACCTGTTCGACGTGGGCGCGGACCTCACGGCGGAAGAGCACTGGCGGGTCGACGCCACGGACGTGACACGACTGGAGGAGCACTGCGACCGGCTCAACGCCCAGGTGGAGCCGGTCAGGTCGTTCGTCCTGCCGGGCGCCTCACAGTTCACGGCCGCGCTGCACCACGCCCGCGCCATCTGCCGACGGGTCGACGGCACAGCTGGCACCTGACCGACACCAGCGACGAACTACGCCGCTACCTCAACCGCCTGTCCGACCTGCTGTTCATCCTCGCCCGAGCCAGCGAACCGACGCCGGAACCCCTGTGGCAGCCCGGCGCCCGCCCGTCTCAGCGACCAGCGGTCTGAAGCAGGACAAGAAATCACCGCGACCAGGCCGTCGCGCGGAGTAGAAGTTGACGTCGAACTGGCATTGACTGACGACCACGAGCAGAGGGCTCTGGCCGTGAGCAGCTTGCGTGCCCGCGGGCGAGTGGCGTCCGGTCATTCTGCCCAGATTCCTCGTACGTGACCGATGTGGCGGCGCATCAGGTCTTCGGCGCCTGCGGCGTCGCCGGCGGTCAGGAGGTCCAGTAGTTCGGCGTGTTCGTGGGCCGACGGGACGAGGGCGCCGCGGTCGGCCAGCGCGCGCAGGCCGTACAGGCGGGACCGGGCGCGTAGTGAGCGCACCGTCTCGACCAGGTGGCGGTTGCCGGCCTGGGCCAGGAGCAGCAGGTGGAACTCCAGGTCAGCGGTCACGTGCGCGATGAGGTCGCCGCGAGCCGCGGCCGACTCGATCTCCGCAGCCAGGGTGCGCAGTTCGTCCAGGACGTCGCGCGGGACGCCGGCCGCCGCGATCCGGCGCACGGTCGGGACCTCGATCAGCGCGCGCAGTTCGCTCAGTTCGTCCAGGTCCTCTTCGGACAGTTCCGTCACCCGGAAACCCTTGTTGCGCACGATGTCCACCAGGCCCTCATTGGCCAGGTCCAGCATCGCCTCGCGGACGGGTGTCGCGGAGACGCCGAACTGGCCGGCCAGGCTCGGCGCCGAGTACACGACGCCGGAACGCAGCTCGCCGGAGATCACCGCCGCCCGCAGGGTTTCCGTGATCTCCTCGCGCAGGTTCCGCCGCGCCCCCAACGCCGGCAGCCGCAGATCCGTCATGTCCGTGCCTCCCAGCTGCCCGCGGCGACCACCAGATCCTCCCACGCCATCCCCACGCTCTTGAACAACACCGGCCCGACCACCGCCGCGCCCCGCACGACCTCGGCCAGACCGACCAGAGTGGACGGATCGAGCACGCCCGCGGCCACCGCTTGGACCACCTCGCCCGCCTCCCGCAGTGCGGCCGTTCGAGACTCCACCACCACGGTCGACCGGCCGACCACGACGTCGTCGACCTCACGGGCGTCGGGCTCGTGCGACCCCACGGCCACCACCACGGCGTCCGGCGACAGAAGTGTCCCGTCGAACAGCGGGGTGCGGGCGGTCGTCGCGCACACCACCACGTCGGCCGAGGCCACGTCGGCCGGCATGCCCACCACACCGTCCACCTCGGACGCGAAGGCAGACAGCCCGAGTCCGGCCGACCACGACCACCGACGTCACCTCCCGCACCGAACGGATCGCGGCGACGTGCCTGCGGGCCTGCGGTCCGGTGCCGAACACCACGAGCCGCGACGCGGACGCCGGCGCGAGCACGTCGACCGCCAGCGCCGACACCGCGGCCGTGCGGACCGCCGTCAGTTCCGGACCGTCCAGTGTGGCCAGTGGGCTCAGCGTCTCGGCGTCGAGCAGCAGGTAGGTGCCCTGGATGCGCGGCCGCCCCCGCGCCGGGTTGTCGGGCGCCACCGTGGCGATCTTGACGCCCGCGTACCGGCCCCACTCGGCCGGCATCAGCAGCATCTGGCCGTGGGACACGGGGACCACCGACCGGGCCGGGCCGGCCTCCGGGTCCAGCCCGGCCAGCAGCGCCGCGCGAAGCACCTCGACCGCCGCCCGCACACCGAGGATCACAGGACGAATCCCCGCGGGAACGGGTCGTCGGGGTCGAGGAAGTACTGCGCGGTCCCCGTGATCCAGGCGCGGCCGGTGATCGTCGGCACCACGGCGGGCAGCCCGCCGACCGTGGTTTCGTCGACGAGCCGGCCGGTGAAGTGGGTGCCGATGAACGACTCGTTGCGGAAGTCGGTGTGCAGCCCCAGTTCGCCGCGCGTGTGCAGTTGCGCCATCCGCGCGCTCGTGCCGGTGCCGCACGGCGAGCGGTCGAACCAGCCGGGGTGGATGGCCATGGCGTGCCGGGAATGCCGCGCGTCCGAGCCCGGCGCGGCGAGGTAGACGTGGTGACAGCCGGCGATGTCCGGGTTCTCCGGGTGCACCGGCCGGTCCTGGGTGTTGATGGCGTCCATGATGGACAGTCCGGCGTCGAGCAGACGTTGGCCGGCCGTGCGGTCGAACGGGAGGCCGAGCTGGTCGAGTCCGAGGATGGCGTAGAAGTTGCCGCCGAACGCCAGGTCGTAGGTCACGGCGCCGAAGCCGGCCACGTCGACCACCCGGTCGAGCCCGAGCGTGAACGACGGCACGTTCTGGAGGGTGACCGACCGCGCCGCCCCGTCCTCCACGGCGACCGACGCGACCACCAGGCCGGCGGGCGTGTCGAGACGGATGGTGGTGACGGGTTCGGTGACCTCGACCATGCCGGTCTCCACGAGCACCGTGGCGACGCCGATGGTGCCGTGGCCGCACATGGGCAGGCAGCCGGACACCTCGATGAACACCACGCCCCAGTCGGCATCGGGACGGGTCGGCGGCTGCAGGATGGCGCCGCTCATGGCGGAGTGCCCGCGCGGCTCGTTCATCAGCAGCAGCCGCAGGTGGTCCAGGTGCGTCATGAAGTGCAGGCGCTTGTCGAACATCGTCTCGCCGGGGATCGTGCCGACGCCGCCGGTGATCACCCGGGTCGGCATCCCCTCCGTGTGGGAGTCGACCGCGTGGAAGACCCGCTTGGTGCGCATCAGGAAAGCCCTTCGGCCAGGGCCTTCTCGGTGGCCTGCCGCACGGCCGCCTCGTGTTCGGCCGTCAGCGGCACGCGTGGCTGTCGGCAGTGGCCGCCGTAGCGCCCGGCGAGGTCCATGCTGAGCTTGATGGCCTGCACGAACTCGACGCGGGAGTCCCAGCGCAGCAACGGATGCAGCGTTCGGTACAGCGGCAACGCCTTCGCCAGGTCACCGTCCGACGCGGCCTGCCACATCGCGACGGTGGAGTCGGGCAGCGCGTTCGGGAAGCCCGCGATCCAGCCGGGCGAGCCGGCGATCGCGAGTTCGAGGGCCACGTCGTCGGCCCCGCACAACACGTCCAGGCCGGGCGCCAGCTCGGTGATGCGGTAGATCCGCCGCACGTCGCCCGTGAACTCCTTGACGCCGACGATCAGGCCCTCCTGGTACAGCTCGGCCAGCAACTCCGGGACGAGGTCGACCTTCGTGTCGATCGGGTTGTTGTACGCGACGATCGGCAGGCCCACCTTCGCGACCTCGCGGTAGTGGGCGAGCACGGCGCGGTCGTCGGCGCGGTAGGCGTTGGGCGGCAACAACATCAGGACGGGGCAGCCGGCTTCGGCCGCGTGCTCGGCCCAGCGGCGTGCCTCGGCCGCCCCGTAGGCGGCGACGCCGGGCATCACGGTGAACCCGTCCGGCGCGGCTTCGACCGCCGTGGTCACCACGCGGGCACGTTCGTCGGGCGTGAGGGTCTGGTACTCCCCCAGCGAGCCGTTGCAGGCGACGCCGTGGCAGCCGTGTGCGGCGAGCCAGGCGACGTGTTCGGCGTACCGGTCGTAGTCGACGTGTCCCTCGTCGAAGGGCAGCGCGGTCGCCACCAGCACTCCGTGCCACGGCTTGGTCATGGTCTGTCCCGCCTCCCCGGAATTTTGGCTGTTGGTCACCATGGGTTGACGCCTTTCGTTCGGTACGTACTTGTGGCTGGGTTGCGCCCCGGTCCCCTTAGGCGCGGTTGGCAGCCAGGTGAAGTTGGCACCAGAGATGTCATGGGGCGTCCGGGCGTTGTCTGGCGAGGGTTCCCAGGGACACGGGTTGGGCGATGGGGCGGGCGGCGAGTCCGCGCAGGTCCTCGGCCGTGACCTCGTGGGTGGTCAGGCAGGCGGTCGCGTAGCCACACACCCGTCCCTGGCACAGGCCCATGCCCGGTCTGGCGAGGAGTTTGACGGCGCGCGGGTCGGTGGCGCCGAGGTCGTCGATCACGCGGCGGACCTCGCGGACCGGGACCTCCTCGCAGCGGCACACGAGGGTGTCGTCGTGGAGCCAGGTCTGCCAGCCGGACGGCACGGGGTAGGTGCGGTGCATGGCCTGTGCGAACGCGCGGTGGGAGTTCCGTTTGCGCCGCAACGCTTTCGGAGGTGTCGCCCCCGCCGCTATCAGCCCGGCCAGCTCACCCTCCACAAGGGACAGCTGCGCGCCGCCGACCCCGCACACCTCGCCCGCGAGGTACACGCCGGGCACGGAGGCGCGCTGCTCGTGGTCGGCCGTGGCGACGAGGCTGCCGTCGAGGTCGAGGTGGGTGGCGCACCCGAGCTGCAGCGGGATCTCCAACTGGGGCGTGAACCCGTAGCCGACGGCGACCGCGTCGCACTCGATCTGCCGGGTTTCGCGGATCCGCCAGTCGCGGTCGAGCGTCGCGACGGTCACGGCCTCGACCTGGTCGGTGCCGTGCGCGGCGACCACGGTCTGCCTGGTGTGCAGGGGAATCCGGTGGCGGCGCAGCGCCCGGAGGTACCCGGCGCCCTCGGCGAGCTTGGCGGTGTTGCGCAGGACGGCGACCGGGTGACGGGCGAACCCGAGCGGGGAGCCGGCCTCGAACACGCCGAGCACCCGCACGCCGGCGGCCGCGAGCCCGGTGGCGACCGGCAGCAGGAACGGCCCGGTGCCGGCGACGACCACCCGCCGCCCGACCGCGACGCCGTGTCCTTTGAGGAGCGCCTGCGCGCCGCCGGCCGTGTAGACGCCGGGCAGGGTCCAGCCGGGGAACGGGATCTGGCGGTCGAAGGCACCGGTCGCGACGATCACGGTGCGGGACCGGATCTCCCCGTTGGTGGTGTGGATGGTGAACCCGTCGGCCGTGCGCTCGACGTGCCAGATGGCGAGGTTCGGCCGGAAGTCCACGGGAGTGCGGGGGCCCGCCTCGCCCGCGCGGTGACGCCAGAACTGGCCGCCGGGCCGCGGCGAGGAGTCGATGACCGTGACGCACGCATCCGAGCGTTCGGCGGCGGCCGCGGCGGCGAGCCCGGCGGGCCCGGCTCCCAGCACGGCGATGTCAGAGGTCATGGCCGGTCCCCTCCTGTGGCTCGACCTGGTCGCCGTCGCGCGCTTCGGTGAGGCAGGCGCGTTGGTTGGGCCGGCCGTTCACGACCACGAGGCAGTCGAAGCAGACTCCGATGCCGCAGAAGATTCCGCGTGGCGCGCCGGCGTGGCGGGTGGTCCGCCACGACCGGTAGCCGGCGGCGATCAGCGCCGCGCCCACGCTCTGTCCCGGCTCGGCGGCGATGTCCTTGCCGTCGAAGGAGAAGGTCATGCCACCTCCGCGAACCGGTCGGGTCGGAACGGCGTCAGGTCCAGGTCGGGGGTCACACCGGTCAGGGTCTGCGCGATGAGGTGGCCGGTGGCGGCGGCCAGTCCGATGCCGGCGCCTTCGTGGCCGCACGCGTGGACCAGGCCGGGCACGCGCGGGTCGGGGCCGATCACCGGCAGGTGGTCGGGGCAGTACGGGCGAAATCCGAGGTAGGTCCGTAGCAGCCGGACGTCCGTGAGGAAAGGGAACAGGTCTACCGCCTGCGCCGCCAACCGCCGGACCACGGGCAGCGACATCGTGCGGTCGAACCCGACCCGCTCGCGGCTGGCGCCTATCAACACGGTGCCGGCCTTCGTGCCCTCCACGACCACCGAGGTCTCGAGCCCGGCGTCGTCGCTGGCGACGTTGGCCACGTAGTCGGCCGTGTAAACCTTGTGCTGAACCCGCACCGGCAGCGGTTCGGTGACCAGGATGAACCCGCGCCGCGGCAGTACCGGCACGGGAGCGCCGGCGAGCGCGGCGATCTCGCCACCCCACGTGCCGGCGGCGTTGATCACCCACCGCGCGGACAGGTCGCCGCGATCGGTGCGGACGCCGCCGGGTCGGAAGCCTTGGACCGTTGTTCCCGTGTGGACGGTCGCACCCGAGGCGCGCAGCAGTTCTGCCGCCGCGAGCATCGGCTGCACCTGCTGGTCCTGGGAGTAGTACGCGCCGCCGGCGACGTCGCGGGTGAGCCACGGTTCCAGCTCGGCCAACTCCGACGGGCCGACACCGGTCACGTCGATGCCGCACGCGCGTTGCCGGTCGAGGAGGTCCGAGAGCGCGGCCAGCGCCGGCTCGGACCGGGCGACCACGACACCGCCCTTGGCGTGCAGCTCGATCCGCTCGCCGAGTCGTTCGCCCAGTTCGGACCACAGCCGCACGGACAGCAGCGCGAGGTCCAGCTCCGGGCCCGGCTCCTTGTCCGAGACGAGGATGTTGCCCTCGCCGGAGCTGGTGGTGCCGGACGCCACGGCACCCCGCTCGACCACGCCGACCCGCAGGCCGGCCGCGGCGCAGTAGTACGCACACGCGGCACCGACCATGCCGGCACCGATCACCAGCACATCCACGCCAGTACTATGTCACATGGCACCGTCGGGCGGAATCCGCCGATCGCCAACCCTCGGAGCCGCTACTCGCCGAGCGCGCCCAGCTCCACGGACAGGGACTCCTGCTCGATGGTGGCGGCCGCCTTGCGCAGGGCGGTCACGATGTCGCCCTCGCGGGCCGGGGTGAGCCGGGCCAGCGGCACCGAGCAGCTGATGGCGTCGGTGGCCGGTTCCGCGTAGTGCAATGGCACGGCGAAACACTGCACGCCCGTGGTGTTCTCCTGCCGGTCGACCGCGTAGCCCCGCTCCCGCACCTGGGCCAGCTCGGCCAGCAGCGCCGCGCGGTCGGTGATCGTGTGCGGGGTGAGTGGCGGCAGTTCGCCGGGGAGCAGGTCGGCGGCCTGTGGCTGTTCGGCCAGCACCGCCTTGCCGAGCGCCGTGGAGTGGGCCGGCAGCCTGCGCCCGACCCGGCTGAGCGCACGCAGGTACTGGCCGGACTCGCGGGTGACCAGGTAGACGACGTCCGATCCGGAGAGCCGGCCCAGGTGGAACGTCTCGTCGAGGTGCTCGCCCAGGTTGTCGAGCACCTGCTTGGCAATACGCACGTATGGGTCGGTGTCGAGGTAGGTGGTGCCGGCGAGCAGCGCCCGGATGCCGATGCCGTAGAGCGTGCCGGACGCGTCGGTGCGGACCCAGCCGTACTTGGTCAGGGTGCGCAGGACGGCGTAACAGCTGCTGCGCGGCATGCCGAGTGCCTCGCTGAGTTCGCGCAGCCGGGCCGGTTTGTTGCGGCGGGCGGCGAGCAGCTCCAGCAGCTCCAGGGTCCGGGCGGCGGACTTGACGTCCCGGACCCCACCGACCCGGTCACCCGGCTCGGCGCTGCGATCGTTCGGTACCGCCATCTACAAGCCCTCCCGCGGGTCCCGTGCGTGGGCCCACGCTACCCGGGTCAGTCGTCCTGCTGGAGGACCGACAGGACGTTGCCGGCCGGGTCGCGGAACCACGCGATGAGCGGGCCCCTGTCGCGGAACACGCCCTTCTCGTCGACGCCGTCGTAGCGCTCGAACGTGACACCGCGGGCGGCGAGTTCGTCGACCGCCGCGTCGATGTCGGGCACCGGGAAGTTGAGGATCGTGTAGGTGGCCGGCTGGTGGTCCGGCTTCGGGTAGGCCAGGGTGTCGCGGTCGCCGGCCAGGTGGAGCGTGAGCATGCCGTTGGCCTCGCTGACGCGCAGGCCGAGCGTCTCGCCGTAGAACTTCCTGGCGGCCGCGATGTCGTTCACCGCGAACCCGCTGAATGCCTTCGTGTTCTCGAACATGGGTGCACCCTTCCAGTCTTCGATTGCCTTCACCACTGATGTAGAAACCGAGCGGGCGGCTTCGACACCCGGGTACGTTCGAGTTTCCTTGGAGGCAAAATCGTGAAGTACATGCTGCTCATCCACAGCAACCCCGCCAGCCACGAGGCGTGGGAGGCCATGACGGAGGCCGAGCAGGCCGAGGGTTGGAAGGCGTACGGCGAGCTGTACTCGGAGCTGGAGGCGTCGGGTGAGCTGATCGCCACCGAGGCGTTGGCCGATCGGTCGCAGGGCAGGCGGCTGCCGGCCACCGAGCAGCTCGCGGGCGTGACCGACGGGCCGTTCGCCGAGGTCAAGGAGCATCTGGCGGGCTTCTTCCTGGTCGACTGCGAGTCGATGGAGCGGGCGCTCGAGGTGGCCGGGAAGATCCCGGAGGCGCCGTACGGGCTGGTGGAGGTCCGGCCGGTGATGGACATGTCCGGGATGGACATGTGACGACTGGTGTCGAGGTGACCGACCTGCTGCGCACGCTCGCGCCGCGGGTCGTCACCACTCTCGTGCGCCGGTTCGGCGGGTTCGACTCCTGTGAGGACGCCGTGCAGGAGGCGTTGCTGGCGGCCGCGCAGCAGTGGCCGGTCGAGGGGTTGCCGGACAACCCGAAGGGCTGGCTGGTGACGGTCGCGACGCGGCGGCGCACGGAGGTGTGGCGCTCGGACGTCGCGCGACAGCGGCGGGAGGAGGCGGTTGCTTCAGGTCGGACGCCGCCTCCGGTGTCCGATGTGGACGACACGCTGCAGTTGCTGTTGTTGTGCTGTCACCCGTCGCTCACGCCGTCGTCGCAGATCGCGTTGACGTTGCGTGCGGTCGGTGGGCTCACGACGGCGGAGATCGCGCGGGCGTTCCTGGTGCCGGAGAAGACGATCGGGCAGCGGATCAGCCGGGCGAAGCAGCGGATCAGGGGAACGGACTTCGGCGCACCGAGCTTGGCGCAGGTGGGGGCCGTGCTGCAGGTGCTGTACCTGATCTTCAACGAGGGGTACACGGCGACGTCGGGCGCGGACCTGGCGCGGGTGGACCTGACGGCCGAGGCGATCCGGCTGACCCGGCAACTGCGGTCGCTGCTGCCATCCGATGGTGAGGCGGCGGGCCTACTGGCGCTGATGCTGCTGACCGACGCTCGTCGTCCCGCGCGCACCGGGCCCGGCGGGGCGCTGATCCCGCTGGCCGACCAGGACCGTTCCCGATGGAACGAGGTCGCGATCGCCGAGGGCGTGGCGCTGGTGACTTCGTCTTTGGCCACGGCGCCGATCGGCCCCTACCAACTGCAGGCGGCGATAGCGGCGGTCCACGCCGAGGCCGCCCGCGCGGAGGACACGGACTGGCGCCAGATCGTCGGGCTGTACTCGATGCTTCACGCGATCGCGCCGGGCCCGATGGTGACGTTGAACCGCGTCGTGGCGGTGGCCATGGTGGAGGGCCCTGGTCCGGCGCTCGCTCTCCTGGACAACGCGGCGACCGACCCGGCGCTGGCGGACCACTACCGGGTGTCCGCCGTACGCGCCCACCTGCTGGAACTGGCGGGCGACCCTTCGGCCGCGCGGGAGCACTACCGCCGGGCGGCGCGGGGGACGCTGAGTGTGCCGGAGCGGCGCTACCTGGAGGGTCGCGCGAGTGACACCATTGTGATGGAGAGTGAGTAGTCGTACGGATTGCTGGTTCGCCGCGCCGCAGGACACTCGACACATGGCAACCGGAAGCACGGACGCGCTCCCCCGATTAGCCGACGCGCTGAGCGACGTCGGCACCCGACTGCGACAGATCAGCGACGAACTACGCACCATCCACGAAGACGCCACGGACGTCGCGGCCGCAGAGGTTGGCAAGGTTCCGGGGCAGGCGCCGGCCGATCAGGCCGCGACCTCACTGCTGAACCAGCCCGCAGACGGCATGCAATCCGGCCAGTTCCCCGCTGATTCAGTAGCAACCTCGGCACTCGGCCAGGCACCCACGAGCCCGCGATCAGAACAGGTACCCGGTACTCACTCGAGCCAGGTCCCCACCGATTCGGCAGCAGCCTCCCTGCCCTACTCGACGCCCGCAGGCCAACACTCAGGCACGCAGTCCGTGCAGGCAACCCCGCAGCCTTATCACCCAGTCGCTGGTTCGATGCCGGGCGCGCTGCCCGGTCAGCAGCAAAGTGGGTTTCCTGCCGGTCAGCAGGGCGGCCACCCAGGTAGGCCAACGGGAGAGCCGCAGGTTCCCTGGTATCCGCCGCACGTGCCGCCACCGCCCGCGCCGCCCACGCTCTGGGACCGGTTGAGTCAGGACGGGGCCGGTAGTCGGCTGCTTGCCTGGGCCGGCGGTGTGGTCACCATCGCCGGGGTGGTGCTCCTGCTCGTGCTCGCCATTCAGCGTGGGTTGCTCGGGCCGCTGCCCCGCGTGGTGATCGGCGCGGTGCTGGCGTTCGGCCTGGTCGGGGTGGGGTTGCGGCTGCATCGCACGCCCGCGGCGCGTATCGGGGCCAACGCCCTGGTGGCCACCGGGTTCGTCGGGCTCTATCTCGACGTCATCGCCGCCACGACTCTTTACGAGTATCTCCCGCCCTGGGCCGGGTTGCTCGCCGGGCTCGTGGTGGCCGGGCTCGGGGTCGCCGTCTCGCAGAAGTGGGACTCCCAGCAGCTCGCGGTCTTCGTGGTCGTCTGCTGCGCGGTTTCCGCGCCGATTCTCACCCAGGGGTTCGGGTCGCTCCTGCTCGGTTTCCTGTTGGTGCTCACCCTCGCCACCGCGCCCGTGCATCTCGGGAAAAGGTGGCCCTCGCTCGCGTTGGCCTCCGGGATTCCGCCCGTGGTGGCGGAACTCGTCCGGATCGGGCTCGCCTCCGACGGCCGCCTCGCCGGGACCGAAGTGGCGGTCACGGCCGTGGTGACCACCGCCGCGCTCATCGGGCTCACCACGGTCGCCGCCCTGCGCGGCGACGACGACCAGACGTTCGTGCTGTTCCTCCTGTCGCCGTTGCCCGCGGTCTTCGCCGCCGGGTTGCTGCCGGTGACCGCGGACGCGCTGCTGCCCGGGGTCGCCACCGTGCTGCTGGTCGCCGTGTGGATGCTGCGCGCACGGCTGCCGCGGCGGTTCGCTCTGGCGGCCGGCGGGTTGGCCACCATCACCGGCATCCAGGCGACGGCCACGGCGCTCGGCGGTGACGTCCGCACGCTCGTCCTGCTCGGCGCCGGTCTGGTCCTCGGTCTCCTGGCCGTGCGGCTGCGCGACACCACGGTCCTCGTCCCGGCGGTCACGTTCGGGGGGATCGGGTTCCTGGCGTCCCTCGGCACTCCCACCCCGCCGTCGGCACTGTTCCGCCCGGAGTCGGTGGCCGTCACGTTCGGTCCGGGTGGGCTGCTCATCGCCGCGACCGCCGTCACGCTCGGCTGGGCGGCGCAGCGACGAGGCGTGGCGACGCGACCGTTGTTGATCACCGCGGCCGGTGTCACGCTCTACGGCGCCGCCACGGCCGTCCTGTCGATCGGGCTGCTGATCTCCCCCGACCGCACGGGATTCCTCGTGGGCCACACGCTCGTCACCGTCTCGTGGACGATCGGCGCGCTCGTGTTGCTGACCCGCGGGATCGACCTGGTGACCGCGCGGGTGGCCGGGCTCGCGCTCGTGGGTGCCGCGCTCGCCAAGCTCGTCCTGTTCGACCTGTCCTCATTGGACGGAATGGCGCGCGTGGCGGCGTTCCTGGTCGCCGGGCTGATCCTGCTCGGCGCCGGCACGCGCTACGCCAGGCTGGTGGCGGGGCGGGCTGACTAATCTGGGCGCCATGGCGCCCACGTCGACAAGACTGCTCGTGCTCGGGATCGTGCGGGATGCCGGTCCCGTGCACGGGTATGTCGTGCGCCGGACGATGCTCGCCCGCGGCTGGGCGAACGCACCCGGCTCGATCTACAACTCCCTCAAGACCCTCGAACGGGAGGGTCTGGTGGAGACGACCGGCGCCGAACGCGACGGCGCCCGGCCCGAGCGGACGTTGTTCGCGCTGACCGACGCCGGCGAGGGCGAGTTCCAGCGCCTGCTCCGCGACACCCTCTGGAGTAGCGCCCAACCCAACCATCCGCTCCTCGCGGGGTTGGCCATGCTGCCGCTGCTCCCCCGCGCCGAGCTGATCGAGATCATGCGCCATCGGTCCACTGACCTGCGCAAACAGGCGGCCGACGCGTACGAGATGCGCGCCGACATCCTGGCCGGTTCGGTCATCCCGCCCCACGTGGCCGAGAGTTACCGGCTGATCGCCGCCCAGCTGGACAGCGAGGCCGTGTGGGCCGAACAGCTGGTCGACCGCCTCGCCACCAGGACGGGAGAGCAGCTCACCGACGACGACTGGGCGTAATAGTCAAACGCGACTAATCAAGCTAGAGTAATCGGCATGAGCCTGTTCACCCCTGCCGAGATCGACTACGTGGTGCGCCAGTCCCTCGGCCGCCTGGCCACGGTCGGCGCCGACGGGCGCCCGCACGTCATGCCGGTCGGTGTCTTCTACGACCCGGCAACCGACGCGCTCGTGGTCGGCAGCGCCGCGGACATGCCACGCTCCAAGAAGTTCCGGGACGCGCGGCGCAATCCGGACGTCGCGATCGTGGTCGACGACCTGGCCGCCGTCGATCCGTGGACGCCACGCGGTGTCGAGGTGCGCGGGGTGGCCGAGACGATCGACGACGGCGGCACCGAACTCGGCCGCCGCCTGGGCGCCGGGTTCGACTTCCACCCCGCCTACCTGCGCATCCGGCCGCGGCGGATCCTGTCCTGGGGCCTGGACGGCGACTCCTTCGCGCTGGCCGCAAGGGACGTCGCCTGATGGAGTACCGGCTGCTCGGCCGGACCGGCCTGCGCGTGTCCGAACTGTTCCTCGGGGCCATGACCTTCGACGACCGGGACACGGCCGCCGCCATCGTCGACCGGTACGCCGAGGCCGGCGGGAACGTCATCGACACGGCCGTCAACTACGGCGACGGCCACAGCGAGCGGCTGTTGGGCGAACTGCTCGCCGGGCGGCGGGAGCGGTTCGTGCTCGCCTCGAAGTACACCTGTTCCCGCGACGTCACGAACCCGAACGCGGCCGGCAACCATCGCGCCAACCTCACCCGCTCGCTCGAGACCAGCCTGCGCCAGCTCCGCACCGACCACCTCGACCTGTTCTGGGTGCACGTGTGGGACCGGCACACGCCCATCGAGGAGACCATGCGCGCGCTCGACGACGCCGTCCGCGCCGGCAAGATCCTCTACACGGGCATCTCCGACGCACCCGCCTGGCTGGTCAGCCGCGCCAACACGCTCGCCGAGTGGCGCGACTGGACCCCGTTCGCCGGCCTGCAGGTGCCCTACAACCTGCTGCGCCGCGACGTGGAGCGCGACCTGATCCCCATGGCCGAGGCACTCGGGATCAGCGTGGCCGCCTGGGGTCCACTCGCCCGCGGCGTCCTTTCGGGACGGTCCGACCGGCCGAATCCCACCAAGGGCGAACGCCAGGTGACCGACGCCGTCCGCCAGGTGGCCGACGAACTCGGCGCCACCCCGGCCCAGGTGTCGCTCGCCTGGCTGACGTCACGCCCCGGGTCGGTGCACCCACTCATCGGCGTCAGCACGGTCGCCCAGCTCGACGACAACCTCGGCGCCGTCGAAGTGACACTCCCCGCCGAAGCCGTCGAACGCCTCGAGGCCGCCACGGAGTTCGACGTCGGCTTCCCCGTCGACTTCATCGCCGCCTGCGAGGACCCCGAACAGTGGGTGTTCGGGGCCGCCGCGAAGGTGGTCAGCGCACCGGGTACGCGTCGATGATCGTCTGGTCGATCGACCGGCCCTCGGCCGCGGTGGCCGCCACCCGCACCGACACCGCCTGACCCGACCGCGGCAACAGCCACGGCGTGCCCGTCAGATACGTGCCGTTGCCCGTCGGCACCACGAACGCCTGGTACCACCGCTTGCCCTGGTCGGCCGACAGCCACACCCGGACACCACCGCGTTCGGGACGGTACTCGTCCTCCCCGTCCACATTGGACACGATGCGGAGACCGAGCACGACCGGGACCCGCGCGCCCAGCCGTCCCTTCGCGTCGGTGAGCGGCTGGTAGTCGACGGTCAGCAGCCGGGGCCTGGTGTCCCAAGCCTCGGGGTCGGTGGGAGCCTGCGACGGGAACGTCCACGTGGTACTCGTGTGCGAGCCGATCGGCAGCCTGCTCTGGTCCGGAGTGGACGTGTGCTCCAGTCGGAACATGGCGGGCTCCGGCGGCGAGTCGAAGTAGTCGCCGCCGTTGAACCGCGGCAACTCGACCCCGTCGCGGAACAGCCGCAGTGACCGCTCGCCGGCCGCGTCGAGGTTCCAGACGCTGCCCTTGTTCTCGCCGTCGCTCAGTTCCACGGGCAGCTGGATCCGCTCGCGGTTGTGCGAACCCAGGACCATCGACGGGGCGGGCGCGTGGAACCACGTGGGGCTGCGCCGCTCCCCCGGCCGGTAGTTCACGGTCGGCGCACACATCGCGGCCACCTGGTCCCGCGGCCCGAACACGCACTGGCGCCACGCCACTCCCGGCGTCCGGTACTCGATCCGGCGCGTGGGTGCCGGCAGGTCGGCGGCGAAGGAGAAGGCGTCGATCACCAGCTCGGTGGTGGGCTCAAGGACGTCGAGGTAGGTGTCGTCGAGTCCGCCGAGCGTGCGGTAGTCGGTGTCGAGCCGCGCGAGATTCCTTGCCTGGGCACGGGAAACCCGGTACACCGGCGGATCGGCCACCGTCGGGCCGCCGAGCACCAGCGAGTACAGCTCGTTCGGGCGTCCGGCCAGCTGCCAGCGGGTCTCGAACGCCACCCGACCGTGGCGGACCTTCGCGGTGGGCTGCAGGAAGACCCGGCCCTGCGTCAGTTCCTCGGCCGTGGCGTAGATGGCCTCGCCCAGCGAGCCTTCGTTGGCGGCGTCGTGGCGCGCGTAGTGGATGGACCCGGCCAGCGGCGTGGTGCGCTGACCCTCCACGGTGGCCGGATCGACCCGGCGGGTCTTCCGTGCGTCGATGGTGAACGCGATGTCCTTGTCCAGCATGACTTCCGGTGATCCGGCGAGGGCGACGGTGGCCGGTTGGCCATCGGCGGCCGGAGTCTCGATCTTCGCGATGACGCTGACCGGTCCGGGTGCGAGCCGGGCCACACCCTTGCCGTGCTCGTCGAGTTGAACGATGGTGAACCCGCCGCCGGAACCCGGGTGCAGGTTGGCCATGTTGCCGAGCCAGACGGTGCCGCCCGCGTGGGGCTGTCCGCGCCGGTCGAGCACGGTGAGCGCGATGTCGTGGCGGGGCGCCTCGGCGTAGAACCCGAGCGGCAGGCTCGTGGGTTCACGGCCGGGACCGCTCAGGGTGACCGCGCCCGAGTAGACGCCCGGCTCCGCCGGCGGGACGAGCGTGGCGGTGACCGTCGCGCTGGCGCCCGGCGCGACCGTCAGCTCGGCCGGTTCGATGGTGACCGCGTCGTCGGCCAGCGGGTTGCCCCGGATGTCGACCGCCGCGTCCGAAAAGGACAGTTCCTGCGGCGACGTGCCGTCGTTGGTGACGGTCAGCTCGATGCTTCGCGGCTCGGTGCCGTTCGGGTAACGGAGGTAGCCGAAGTCGACGGCGCCGCGGTCCAGGCGCAGCGTGTCGGTGGTGGCGCCGGGCAGGTCGAGCAGGCCGGCGCCTTCGGCGTAGGCACCCGCCGCCGGTTCCTGGGCGTCGGCCGTGGTCATGAGGGCCGTCTTGATCCGCTGCCAGTCCCAGTCCGGGTGCTGTTGGCGCAGCAGGGCCGCGGCGCCCGCGACGTGCGGGGTGGCCTGGGAGGTGCCGTCCATGGCCGTGTAGCCGTCGCCGCTGCCGGCCAGTGCGCCGACGATGTCGACGCCCGGGGCCGTGATGTCGGGCTTGATCCGGTAGTCGCCGGTGGTCGGGCCGCGACTGGAGAAGTGTGCGGCCCCGCGCCCGCCGACCGACGCGCCGACGGTCAGCGCGCTGGCCGCGACCCCGGGGGTGCCGATCGTGCCGCCGAACGGGCCGTCGTTGCCGGCGGCCACCACGAACAGCGCGCCCGTGCTGGCGGTGAGCGCGTCGAGTGCCCGCACCAGCGGGTCGTCGCCCTTGCCGGCGGTGCCGCCGAGGCTCATGTTGATCACGTCGGCGCCCTGTGCGGCCGCCCACTCCATGCCGGCGATCACCCACGACGCCTGGCCGCTGCCCTCCGCGTCGAGCACGCGGCCGTTGAGCAGCCGCGCGTCGTGGGCCACGCCCTTGCGCGCGCCGTCGGCGGCCGCGCCCGTACCGGCCACGATGGACGCGACGTGGGTACCGTGGCCGTTCTCGTCGGCCGCCGACCCGGACTCCGTGAAGTCGGCCTCCGCCACCACCTTGCCGCGCAGGTCGGCGTGGGTGCCGTCGACGCCGGAGTCGAGCACCGCGACGTCCACGCCGGCGCCGGTCAGGCCCGAGGCCCACGCCTGCGGTGCGCCGATGGTCGTGAGGTTGGGGTCGAGTTCGGTCGCCCGGACCTTGGCGTCGAGCCAGATCCTCGTGCCGGCGGACAGCGTGGTGGCGCCCTGTTTCGGCAGGTCGACCGCGACCGCGCCGATGCTCGGCAGCGCGAGACCGCCGGTGGCGAACGCCGCCGGGCCCTGCATGATCACCGGCAGCGTGTCGGTATGCGCCGTAGCCCATCTCGGCCAGCCCGGTGACGTTGAACAGCTCCAGGTCCAGGACGTCGGGCACCAGGTGGGCGGCCGCGTCGGGCACCACGTACACGTCGTCGCCCTGGCGCAGGGTGGCGAACGAGCGGCCGGGCGGCATCGACACGGTCGGGGTGGCTCCGTGGGTGAGGGTGACCGCGTCGCCCGTGATCAGGGTGACGACCTCGCTGGCGGCGCCCGGTCCGGTCGGCGGCGCGGGCGCGGCCGAGGTGGGCGCCGGCAACGCCAGGAGAACCGCCAGGGAACCGAAAGCCGCCACGACCCGAGCCAGATGCATGGCACAGTCCTACGGCACCGGCGGGCCGTACGGAATGGACACTCACTGGCCAGTTGCCGCCATGTCTGGAATTGGCCAACATGGACGGCATGCTGGAAGTCCTTGGCGTAGCGGAGTTCACCGAGACCGTCTACCGCGAACTGCTCGCCACACCGGGCAGCACGGCGGTCGACGTCAGCCCGCCAGTTGGGACGGTCGGCCAGCGCCACCCGCCGCGCCATCACCGAACTCGAGGAGCTGGGCCTGGTCAGCCGCCTGCCCGGCCGCCCGGTGCGGCTGCTGGCCGCCCGGCCGGACACGGCCATCGACCTGCTGGTGGCGCGCCGGCAGACCGAGCTGAGCACCCTGCAGCAGAACGCCAGGGCACTCGCCGCCGAGATGACCGCCGAGCGCCAGCCGGACGAACTGCTGGAGATCCTCATCGGACAGCAGGCGGTGGCCGACCGGTTCACCCAGCTGGTCGGGGACTGCGAGCGGGAGCTGCTGGTGATCGACCGGCCGCCGTACGCGGCGGACATCCCGGTGGCCGAGCAGGGCCTGACCGCGCGGCTGCGCGACCACCTGGAGGTGCGTGGCCTGTACGCGCCGGAGTCGCTCGAGTACCCGGGCGCGCTGGCGGCCGCGCGGCGCGCGGTCGAGGCGGGCGAGCAGTCCAGGGTGCACCCGAAGGTCCCCATGAAGCTCGCGATCGCCGACCGGCAGGTGGCGCTGCTTCCGCTGGTGCTGGAGGACATGGTGGCGAGCGCGCTGGTGATCCGGCCGTGTGCGCTGCTCGACGCGCTGGTCGCGCTGTTCGAGTTGCTGTGGCAGCAGGCGACGCCGCTGGTGCCGACGGAGAGTTCCCGGCCGTCGGATCTGGGCCTGCTGGCGTTGCTGGCGGGCGGCGCGAAGGACGAGACCATCGCCCGCCAACTGGGCATCAGCCCACGCACGGTGACCCGCCGGGTGGCCGAACTGCTCGACGAACTGGGCGCGAGAACCCGCTTCCAGGCCGGCGTGCTCGCCGAACGGCATGGTTGGCTCGGCTCATGACCGGACACATCGAGGCGATCGCCTTCGACGCGCGGGACGCAGAGGCTTTGGCGGCGTTCTGGTGCGCAGCGTTGGGCTACCGGGTGACCGACCGCTGGCGCGACGCCCACGGCCTGGAGTACGTGGAGGCCACCCGCGAGGGCGCCACCATGCTGCTGTTCCAACCGGTCCCGGAGGGAAAATCGGCGAAGAACCGCGTGCACCTGGACGTCCGCCCGTCCGGCACGCAGCGCGAGGAGGTCGAGCGGCTGGTGGCGCTGGGCGCGCGAGTGCTGTCCGACGCGCCCGACCTGCCGTGGATCGCGATGGAAGACCCGGAAGGCAACGAGTTCTGCGTACTCGGCACGCGCCAGGAAAGCTAGTCAGGTCTTGCGCACGGCGCTGGTGAAGCCGGCGATGAACAGGGTGGCCAACGCCCAGGCGGCCAGCTGCAGCACCCAGCCCGCGATGGTGAGGGTCTGCCCCGCGGCGGTGTCGGTGGGGGCACACAGGTCCCGCGCCCCCGTCCGGACCAGCGGCAGACCCAGGTCCATCCCCACGCCGACCCGTTCCACGATGCCACAGGGGGTGCTCGCGCCGGCGGTGTGCGCCAGGCCGCCTTGCCCGCCGAGGACGACCGTGAGCGCGACCGAGCCGAGTACGACGGCCACCAACAGCAGCAGCGCGCGCCAGGGTTGGTAGCCGAAGCCGAGGGCCAGTCCGGTGAACCGGGCCCAGGCCCGGTCCTGCCAGCGAAGCCTGCCGCGCTCGATCTGGTCCCGCCGCTGCGCCATGAGAACGTCGCGCGCCTCGCGGTCGTGGCCGGCCGCCCGGTGGTAGGCAGCCAACTGTTGGTACGGCTGAGCGGCGTAGCCGGGCGTGTGGTCCCGCACCAGCTCCAACCACCGGGACAGGCCGATCAGCTCCGGCAGGTCCGCGTAGGTCAGCCCGTCGACGTCGACCAGCGCCCCGGGACCCGACCGGGTCACCCCGCTGGTGTCCAACCACAGCGAACCGCCGACCGACACACCGTTCAACGCGAGCACCGACGATCCGGCGCCGACGGCCCGGAACCCGGCGCGGAGATGCACGGCCCGATCGACCCGCAGACCATCGGCGTACAGGGCAGGCCCGGACGCGTTCTCCATCCGCGCCCCGTCGCAACTCAGCAGACCCAGGTGGGCGTCGACCAGGTGAACTCCACCGACGGCCCGGAACCCGGCCCGGAGGTGCACGGCCCGGTCCACCCGCAGACCGTCGGCGTACAGGGCGGGCCCCGAGGTGTTCACCAGCCGTGCCTCGTCGCAGTCCAGCCCACCGAGGTGGGCGCCGACGAGCCGGACCGCGCCGGCGGACGTGTCGGCGGCGGCCACCGCTCGGTTCATCGTCATGGACGGCGTGGTGAAGCGGGTGGCATCGACAGGTGGGTCGTCCGAACCCGCGGGGTGGCCGAAACAGGAACCGTCCAGCACGAGGCCGGGCAGCTGGCTGTCGCGCAGGTTCAGACCGTCGGGGACGAGGCAGTCGACCAGCTCGACCCGCAGGTCGCTGGTGATGTTCGCCAGGTCGACGCGGCCGGCGACGCGTGCCCCGCGCAGCCGCAGCCCGTGTGGGTCCGCCTCGACGTCCCGGCGCCCGCGGACCAGGTCACGGATCAGCGCCGCCGGGACGGTGTGCGTGCTGTCCCAGGACCGCATCGCGTCCTCGTCGACCGGCCCGTCGCCGGCCAGGTCCAACACCTCGCCGTCGCGGACCGCGTCGAACAGGCGCTGCTCCACCCCATCGGCTGCCACTCGATCATGCTGGCCTGCCCCACAGCACGACGGCAAGCGACTGTGATATGCATGAGTCATGCATGATGAGAGGCTCGTGAACCTGCTCGGGGCCGCTGCCCTCGCGGTCACCGACCTGATGGTCGCCGCCACGCGGATGTCCGGCGTCAGTACCAGTGGGGCCGCCGCCCTGGTCAGCCTGCGGTTCGCGCCCGGGTTGAGCGTCACCGAGTTGGGGCGGCACATCGGGCTGACGCAGTCGGCGGCCGCGCGGATGACCGACTCGCTCGTGGCCGCCGGGCTGGTGACCCGCGAGCCGGGGCCCGGCCGCGAGGTGGCCGTCACCCTCACCGACACCGGGACCGCCGCGGCCGAGCGACTCCTCGCCGCCCGCGCCGAATCCCTGGCCGACCTCGTCGCGCCGCTCACCGACGCCGAACGCACAAGCCTCACGGCACTGCTCACCAAGATCCTTCCCGGCGTCTACCACCGCGTCGGCAACACCGACCTCATCTGCCGCCTCTGCGACCGGGACACCTGCACCACCGACGCCTCCTGCCCGGTCGGCGCGGCCGCTCGCTGATGGGCGCGCTCCTCGCACTCACCTCGGCCGTCCTCTACGGGATCGCCGACTTCGCGGGCGGGCTGCTGTCCCGGCGCGCGAGCTTCGTGACCGTGGCGCTCGCCGGGCAGGCCGGCGGGTTCGTGGTCCTGCTGGCGGTCGCGCCGTTCGTGCCCGGCGACCCGACCGGCGGCGACCTGGCGTGGGGCGCGCTGTCCGGCGTCGGCACCGGCCTCGCCATGGTGTTCCTCTACCGCGGCCTGTCGCGCGGCGCGATGAGCGTGGTCGTGCCGGTCACGGCGGTCGGCGGGCTCGCCATCCCCGTCCTCGTGGGCATCGCGCTGCTCGGGGACCGGCCGTCACCGCTGGGGATCGCCGGCATGGTGCTCGCGGTCCCGGCGCTGTGGCTGGTGTCCTGGTCTCCGGGCCACAACGGCGCTGCAGACGGGCTGGTGGCCGGCCTCGGCGTGGCCGTCCAGTACCTCGCTCTCGCCCAGGCCGGACCGGAAAGTGGCATCTGGCCGGTGGTCGCCGGGCGGCTCGCGGCCGTCCTCGCGATTCTTCCGTGGTGGCGCCGCGACGCACGCCCACCGGTCGGCGCGTGGCTCACCGGCGTCTGCGCGGCGCTGGCACTCGTCGCCTACCTGCTGGCCACCCGCCTGCAACTGGTGTCGATCGCCGTGGTGCTGTCCTCGCTCTACCCGGCCATCCCCGTCCTGCTCGGCTTCACGGTCCTGCGCGAGAAACTCACCTGGGCGCGGGCGGCCGGACTGTTCGGTGCCGCCGCGGCCACCGCGTTGATTACCCTCGCGCCATGATCCGCCTCGCCCGTGCCACCGACCTGCCGGTGTTGCAGGACATCGAACGCGCGGCCGGCGCTCCGTTCCGCGACCACGCCATGGCCGCCATCGCCGACGACCAGCCGCCCACGATCGCCGAACTCACCGAGTACCAGCAGGACGGCCGGTGCTGGGTGGTCACCGACACCGAGGATCACCCGATCGGTTACCTCCTCGGCGCGGTCGTCGACGGGCACGCCCACGTCGAACAGGTGTCCGTCCACCCAGGACACTCCGGCCACGCCCACGGCCGCCGGCTGATCGACACCCTCGACGCCTGGGCCACCGACCGCGGCCTCGCCGGCCTCACCCTCACCACGTTCGCCGACATCCCCTGGAACGCCCCGTACTACCAACGGCTCGGCTTCCGCGTCCTCGCCGACCACGAGCTGACCCCCGGGCTGCGCCAGGTCCGCGCCCACGAGGCCGAACGCGGCCTGGACGCCTGGCCCCGGGTCACCATGCGCCGTGATTGAGTCGCCACAACCCGGGTAACCGGCCCCCACGGCAGCACACCCCGTGGGAGGAAGAGCAGTGGCCGAGCAGAACCAGCCGCCCCAGCAACAGGAACCGCCCGGCACCACCGCGGACATGGATCCGCGCCCGCGCGACGAGATGGCCGACTACGAAGGCCGGGACCTTCTGGCCGGTCGCCGGGCCCTCATCACGGGCGGCGACTCCGGTATCGGCCGCGCGGTGGCCGTGGCGTTCGCCAAGGAGGGCGCCGACGTCGCCATCGCCTACCTCGACGAGCACGACGACGCCGAACACACGGCCGGTCTCGTCCGCGCCCAGGGCCGCACCTGCACACTGCTTCCCGGCGACCTCGCCGACCGCCGACACTGCGTGGACGTGGTCGAGCAGACGGTGGCCGCGCTCGGCGGACTCGACCTGCTGGTGAACAACGTCGCCACCCAGGAACCCGTGGACGCGCCCGACGAACTGACCGAGGAACAGTGGATGCGCACGTTCGACGTGAACATCCACAGCTACTTCCGGGTCACCGCCGCCGCTCTCGCACACCTCGGCGACGGCAGCGCGATCATCAACACCGGCTCGGTGAACGGCCTGCGCGGCAACAAGACCCTCATCGACTACTCGGCCACCAAGGGTGCGGTGCACGCGTGGACCTACGCGATGGCACAGGCTCTGCTCGACCGCGGCATCCGCGTCAACTGCGTGGCACCCGGTCCGGTGTGGACACCGCTGATCCCGGCCACCATGCCACCCGATCGCGTGGCCAAGTTCGGCCAGCAGACCCCGTACGGCCGCGCCGCGCAGCCGGACGAACTCGCCCCGTCCTACGTGTTCTTCGCCGCCGGACAGCTCTCGTCCTACTACACGGGCGAAGTACTCGCCGCACTCGGCGGCGAAACCACCCCAGGCTGACCCACATCTCGAGGAGCCACACCATGAAGGCAGTCACCTGGCACGGGAAACGCGACGTCCGCGTGGACACCGTGCCCGACCCGGAGATCCGCGAGTCCACCGACGCCATCGTGCGCGTCACCACCACCGGCATCTGCGGATCCGACCTGCACCTGTACGAGGTACTCGGGTCCTTTATGGAGGAAGGCGACGTCCTCGGCCACGAGCCGATGGGCATCGTCGAGGAGGTCGGTGTCGAGGTCACCAACATCAAGCCCGGCGACCGGGTGGTGGTGCCCTTCAACATCTCCTGCGGTTCGTGCTTCATGTGCGCCCAGGGCCTCCAGTCCCAGTGCGAGACCACCCAGGTCCGCGAACGCGGCAAGGGCGCGGCGCTGTTCGGCTACACCAAGCTCTACGGCCAGGTCGACGGCGGCCAGGCCGAGTACCTGCGGGTCCCGCAGGCGCACTACGGCCCCATCAAGGTCCCCGAAGGTCCTCCGGACGAACGCTTCGTCTACCTGTCCGACGTGGTGCCGACCGCGTGGCAGGCCGTGGAGTACGCGGCCGTGCCACAGGGTGGCAGCGTCGCGGTGTTCGGTCTCGGCCCCATCGGCCAGATGTGCTGCCGGATCGCCCGCCACCGCGGCGCCGGCCAGGTCATCGGCATCGACCTGGTCGCAGAACGCCTGGCGCTGGCCACCAAGTACGGCGTCACCACCGTCGACCTCAACGAGCCGGAAGCAGCGGCCGACACCATCCGCCAACTCACCGCCGGCCGCGGTCCGGACTCGGTGATCGACGCGGTCGGCATGGAGGCCCACGGCTCCCCCGGCGGCAAGATCGCCCAGCAGCTGACCAGCCTGCTGCCCAAGGCCGCCGCCGCGAAGCTCACCGAGAAGGCCGGGGTGGACCGGATGGGCGCGCTGCTCGCGTCGATCGACACGGTTCGGCGCGGCGGCACCGTGTCACTGTCCGGTGTGTACGGTGGCATGGTCGACCCGATGCCCATGATGGAGCTGTTCGACAAGCAGATCCAGCTGCGGATGGGACAGGCGAACGTCCGCCGGTGGATCCCCGACATCATGCCGCTCGTCACCGGCGACGACGACCCGCTCGGCGTCGAGGACCTCGCCACCCACACCCTGCCGCTTTCCGAAGCCGCCCACGGTTACGAGATCTTCCAACAGAAGCGCGACGGCGCGATCAAGGTGTTGTTGCGACCATGACGCCACCACCCGACGCGGACAAGCTCCTCGGCGTCTACCTGAACGATCACCTCACGGGCGCGATGGGCGGCGCCGAACTGGCCAGACGACTGGCGAACGCCGAACGGAACTGGTCGGGCGGCGGGGAACTCGCGCTCGTGGCCGACGAGATCGAGACCGACCGCGCCACGCTGCGGGAGATCATGGCGCGCCTCAACGTGCCCGAGCAGTTCTACCGGACCTGGCTCGGCTGGGCCGGGGAGAAGGCCGGCCGGCTCAAGACCAACCGCCGGCTGTTCACCCGCTCCCCGCTCAGCCGCGTCCTGGAACTCGAACTGCTGCGCCTGGGCATCGAGGGCAAGGCCGCCGGCTGGCGCACCCTGCTGAACGTGGCCGAGACCGAACCCCGCCTCTCGAGCGAGCAACTGGAGCGCCTCATCGAACGCGCGAAGTCCCAGATCGACACCGTGGAGCAACTGCGGATCCGTGCCGCCCGCGAGGTGTTCGTTCGCTAGGCTCTCCCCGGAAACTGGGGGGTGATCCGATGCGGCGACCTGCCTTGGCGGCGATGTCGGCACTCGTGCTGGTGGCGTGTGGGCTGAGCCTGTGGCGCGGCCTCAACGCCGACGACACCGACCTCGACGCCGAAGACTCCACCCGGTTAGCGGCCCGGGCAGCCGATCCCGGGCCGCCACCGACCGGCCAACTCCCGCCACCGCTGCCCACCGACGGGTTCGAGAACCTGTTCGTGCCGGGTGCACCCGCCCAGATGGACGACGGCGAGAAGGTCACCATGGCGGTGCTCGACGCCGGCTCGCTCGACCTGCCGAGCGGCCGGCTCATCGCGTGCGACCCCTACGTCCAGTCGATCGACCACGAATACCAGCGGCCGTTCGTCGACACGGTCGCACCGGGAACCTACCCGGTCACCCTCGCGGTCGCCGAACACCACAACGGTCACCAGACCGTGGCCGCCGTGCGCCTCACGGTGCGCGACGAACCCGTGACCGAGTGGCGAATGGCGTTGCAGGCCGGCGAGAAGCTCGAGAACCTCGGCCCCGACGAGTTCTGGGGGTTCGGCGTGGACGCCGGTACCGGTGTGTTCGTCGACGCCTCCGCGCTCGACGCGCTCACCCGCCTGGCGGAGGACGAGGAGGACCCGCTGGCGGCCGCCGAACTGGCCGACGACGACAAGGTCTTCTGGAACATGCGGGACAAGCAGAGCGGCCACAACGTCGTGGCTTTCCACTCCGGCTTCGGTGACGGTGCGTACCCGACGTGGGTCGGACGCACCGCCACCGGTGAGATCGCCCAGTTCGTCACCGACCTGCTGGTGGTGCCGCCGCCCCCGCCGCCGCCGGATACTCCGTGACGTAGACGGGAACCCCGACCCGCGTGGTGTCGGCCGCCGCCCCGACGCCGTTCACCACATGGTCGATGGTGCCGGCGTTCAGGTTCACGGTCATGATGTGGTGCAGCCGCACGCCTGGGGTCTCCGGTACCTCGAACCCGTTCTCCGTATGGATGTCCGGGTTGTTCTGGTTGAACACGTAGACGCCGGCGCCGTACAACGTGTGGTGCCGCACGCGATCCCCCACCTTGTACCCCGCCCAGCCCTCGACGTCGCCGTTCATCCAGTCCGCCTGCGTCGGCGGGTCGTACGGCAACTCGTTCTGGTACAGGATGGTCGTGCCGTGCTCGCCGTTCCACACTGTGTTGTACCGCTGGAAGTGCTCCACGAACAGGCCGGTGGCCGTCACCCGGTCGCCGTTGATCACCGCGCCCGTGCGACCGATGTTCGTCCGCCAGCGTTCGGTGTCCGTGAACCCCTCGACACCGTGATCCGCGCGCCACACCCACGTGTGGTCGATGAGCACGTCGTCGCTGTTCACCTCGAGCGCGATGTCCGTGCTGCCCGGATGCGGGCCGCCCACCCGGAAGTACACATCGGACAGTGTGGTCGGGTTGCGCGACGAACTGTGGCCGTGGCCGTGCTTCTTGCCGACCCGCAGCAACACCGGCGACTTCCGCTCCCCCGCGTCGATCGTGACGCCCGCGACGATCACGCCGGGCACGTCGGCCACCGTCAACGGGATGGCACCGCGGTCGGCCGTGAGCGTGGCATGCCCGATGCCCAGAACGACCGTGTCCGACCGTTTCACCTCAATACTGCGGTCGATGTCGTACACCCCGGGCGTGAGCAACAGGTTCTTGCCGCGCGCCAACTGGTGGTTGATGTCGCGCACCGAATGCGCCGGGGTGGCCACGAAGAAGTCGGACAGCGGCACCGTGCGACCCGGCGTCATCCCGTCGGCCCACGAGACCCCGCGCGTGTTCTTCCTGGCCGCCGGCACCCGTACGTTGTAGCGGCCCCGCGAGTCCAGGAACAGGTACGGCTTCTCGCGGCTGACCGGGGTGTTGTCGATGGTCGTGTACGGCGGGTCGGGGAAGGTCGTGTCGTCCGGCGCGCCGACGACGCCGGAGAACACCTGGTTCCACACCCCGTTCGACCAGCCGGCGACCTCGCTGTCGCGGGTCAGCCACTGCTGCTGCGAACCGTTCGTGGTGGCCGGCAGGCGCGAGTCGGCGATGAAGCCGCCGCTCGCGTACTGCGGGCCGGCCGTGCAGTAGTCCATGAGGGACAGACCACCGCCGGTGATGTTCAGCCGGCGCATGGACACCGCCTGCGACACGGCCCAGAAGTTCGCGGACGACCGGCAGCCGTCCTGGCCGGCCGCGTTGATGTTGACCGTCAGGTTGGAGATGGTCCGCCAGAAGTTGACCAGCGCCAGGCAGTTGCCGGTGCCGCCGTCGGTCAGGCAACGGTTGTAGACCTCGACCTTGCCGTTGATGACCACGTCGGTCGGTGAGGCGCCCAGCCCGGAGACCTCCGTGTAGTAGCCGACCTTGAGCTGCAGCGGCTGCTCGGCCGTGCCGTAGGTGCCCGGCTTGAACAGGAACGCGTACCGTTGCGTGCCCATCTCGTTGTCCACCTGGGCGGCGTGGGTCGCGTCCATGGTCGCCTGGATCTCGGCGACCGGCATGCCCGGATCGAAGACCACGACGTTCGCACCCAACGTGGGTGCCGAGGGCGGGGTGGCGGCGGCGTTGGGGACCGCGAGGACCGCGGCCGTCAGCGTGAGGCCGAGCAACATCGCCCGGCCGCGTAACTTCGTCATCCAGTGACATCCTCTCCACTGATGTGGAAAATCGCCGTCAGGCCATGAGAGCGCTCTCTCGGGAGCTATTTCTACCCGGTGAACCCGCCCCGCGCTACGGCCAAATGCCAGTGGCCGGCGACGCGATGCGCCGCCGGCCACTTGTCACCTTCGACTAGCAGGGTGTGCCGTTCAGACGGAACTGCTCCGGCGCCGCACCGGCCAGCGAACCCGTACCCGTGAACCCGAACGTCACCCGCTGGCCAGGGCCCAGCCGTCGCGTCCACTCCGTCGGCCGAGCCGTGACCGCCGCACCCCGCTGCTCCAGCACCGCACCCCACGTGTGCGCCACCCGCTGGTCGGTCGGGAACGACCAGGTCAGCTCCCAGTCCGAGATCGCCACCGTGCCGGTGTTGCCGAGCGTCACCTGCGCGACGAACCCACCCGGCCACCGGCCCTGCACCTCGTAGCGCACCTCGCACGAACTCGCCGGCACGGGTGCCGCCTGGTCCGCGGCGAACGACGCGAACCACGCGAGCGCGGAGTTCCAGTTGATGGCCACCTCGTTCGTCGAGTACGACTGGATGTCGTCCACGTAGCAGAACTGGGGCGCGCACCCGGCCAGCAACTGCTCGGCGAACGGGTCCTGCAGGTACTGGTTCGGCCCGCCGGCGATCGAACCGACCGGCGGATTCGGCGAAGTCGGATCCATCTGCCTCGCGAAGATCCGACTGTGCTGGTTCTGCGGCGACCGCTCACCCCACCCGGTGACGTACGAGTGGTTCAGCGCGTTGCGCCCGAACACGTAGTCCGCACCGGCCAGCGCACCGTCACGGTAGGTCCGGTCACCCGTCAGGTCGTACGCCGTCGCCAGCACCACCAGGTTGTTGATGATGTTGCTGTTCGAACCCCACACGTAACCACCATCGGCACCCGGCAGCGGCACACCGTACGACTCCGCCTCCGCTGTGGACAGATAGGTCTCCGCCGCACTCACCACCGACTGCCGCAACTGGTCCCGCTCGGCGGCCGGCAGTCGACTCGGCACGGTCGCGAGATCGAGACGGCCCAGCGCCGCGGTGGCCGCCCAGCTGAAACCGTTGCTGCCGAACACCCCTCCCGTGTGGTGCGGCGACGAACGCAGGTCCGTCAGGAAGGCCTGCTCCCCCGTGGTCAGGTACAGCTCGGCCGCCGCCCAGTAGAACTCGTCACTCACGTCGTCGTCGCTGTAGGCCCCGCCACCCGTGCCGTCGTTCGGATCGGCCAACAGGTCCGGGTTCGCCCGCGCGGCCGCGTACGCCGTCCGCGCCGCACTCAGGCACTGCCCGGCGAACGCCGCGTCGTACGGCGCGTACAGCCGACCGCACTGCGCGGCCGTCGCCGCCAGGTTCAACGTCGCCGCCGTGGACGGCGCGTGCAGCTCACGAGGCTGCGGGTCGTCCTCCGGCGCGAGCGGCAATCCCGTCCACGCGCGGTCGTGCATCTTGTGGTGCGCCATCCCGGCCAACGACTCCCCCGCGGGAACCTGCATGCGCAGCAGGAACTCCAGCTCCCACCGCGCCTCGTCCAGGATGTCCGGCACGCCGTTGTCCCGCTCCGGCACCCGCAGCGTCCCGTCCTCCAACGCGCCCGGCGTGGCCGACGGCGCCGTCCTCGTCCGCTCGAACGTGCTCAGCAGCTGATGGGTGGCGATGCCGCCGTTCACCACGTACTTGCCGTGGTCCCCCGCGTCGTACCAGCCACCCCGCACGTCCAGCCGGTAGTCACAACCACCCGGCTGACACGGCACGTCCGTGTCCCCCTGGTTCGGCGCCACACCCACATGCCCGGCCGGCCGCGCGTACTCCGCACCCACGAGGTCGCCGTCGATCGCGATCCCGCTGCGCTGCAGGTAGAAGAACTGCAACGCGTCCGACCGCAGCGACTCGTACACCGACCCGATCGTGAACGAATGACTGACCTCACCGTCGGCCGAGAGCGTGTAGCCCGAACCGGCGGTGGTCACCTCCGAGAAGTCGATGGTGTGCACGCCCTGACCCGACGCCGCGTCCGTCCCGCGTGGCGCGGTGCTGCCCGTGGCGACCAGCGACCCACCCGCGTCGACCAGCTGCCACGGCAACGGCTCCGTCGCGTCGGTCACGACCGTCGCGCCCTTCGGCCCGTCCGGCAGGTAACCCACCTGGTTCACCCGCACCCGCGGACCGGTGTCCGGCTCGTACACGGGCGGCTCGGCGCCACCCACCAGCGACACGTTGTCCAGGCAGAACGTCCACGGCTCCGCCCCGCCACCCACCTGGAACGCCAGCTGCTCCACCGCACTGTCCACGGTGGAGGTGAACGTGTGGGAGAAGGTGGTCGGCTCCGCACTGAGCGTGGTGGGCCGCGAGAGCCGCTCGGTCCACGGCTCCACCTGCAGCTGCACCTTCGCCAGCACCCCGACCGGCCGCGACGCCGACGCCTCGAACGACAGCTCGTAGGACTCCCCGTCCTGCAACGCCAGATCGTTCTGCCCCACGATCACGTCCCACGGGTTGACCGTGCCGCCCGGGATCTCCGCACACAGCCGGCCGTCGACCACGGCGGCCGTGGTGCCGCTCGACCACCATGGCGCCGTCCCGCTGTCGAACGTGCCGTTCACGATAAGTTCCGGGAGGTCCGGAGGCTGCGCCACCGCGGGGGCGGTGAGCAGACCGGCGCTGAGGAGCACTGCCGCGAACACCGCGACACGCCTCGGGAGGGGACCAGACACGACTGACCTTTCGCCGACGTTGGCGACGGCGTCCGCCGAGGCCGCCCTGGGAGCCAATATCTGGGAGCGCTCCCAGAACCGACGATTCGATGTTCTCCGCTTCCCTGCGTCTGTGTCAATACCGCCGGCTGGACTCGGGCCTGGACAACGCGCTGCTTCCGCGATAAAATCGGACATCAATATAGGAAATAAATTATAGAAACAAATGGATGGGGCACCATGGACGTCGACGAGGTGGGCAGGTTGCTGTTCGGCCGTCCGTGCCGGCTGCGCGTCGCGCTCTGGATCCACCGTCGGGGCCGCGAGCGGTTCTACCAGTCCGAGCCGCCGGAGGAGGTCATTCCCCAGAGCGCCGCGGGCACCGAACTACGACGGTTCGTCCACTTGGGAATGTTGACCGAGCACCGCGAGACGGCCAGCCGCCGCGTCTACTACGAGCCGACGTCCAGTGCACTGTGGAGCATCGTGGCGGCCGCCGCGCGCATCAGTTCCCTAGCAGCGTGACGACCGCTCGTTCGATGCCCTCGCGGGAGTCCATGATGTCCGCGCCGTCGAGCTTCCTCAGAGCGGCGGCGATCGTGTCGCCGCGCTCGTAGGCCGACATCACCCGTGGATCCACATAGGACCGTCGAGCGACGGCCGGGGTGTTGCCCAGTTGTCCGGCCACGTCCCGCATGACGGCCGCTTCCGCGCGCTTGAGCGCGGTCTTCGACGTCGGTTCCGGCGCGCCGGCGATCATCACGGCGGCCAGCACGGTGGCGTGCCAGGTGCGCAGGTCCTTGGCCGTGAACCGGTCGCCGATCAGCTCCTGCAGCCGCCGGTTCACGTCGTCGGCCCGCACCTCGTGCCGTTCCCCGCCCACGCGGTACACGAGCAGCCGCTCGTCGTCCGCGCGGCCGCGCCGCAACGCGCGCACGAGCGACACCAGCAGCTCGTCGCGCACCTGGACGTTCCGCCCGATGCCGCCCTTCGCGGGATAGCTGAACCGCAGCGCCCCGTCGTGGATCTCCACGTCACCACGCAGCAGGGTCGCCACTCCGCGGCTGCCGTTGTCTTCCGCGTACTCCTCGCCGCCCGTGCGGAACACCCCGCGGTCGAGCATCCGCAGCGCCCCGGCCAGTACTCGCCGCTCGGTCAGCCCGGACGACTTCAGGTCCGCTTCCACGCGCTCCCGGAACTCGGGCAGCAGCGCGGCCAGTTCGACCACCCGGCGGTGCTTCTCGTCGTCGCGCCGCTCGCGCCATCGCGTGTGGTACAGGTACTGCTTGCGCCCGGCCGCGTCCGTGCCGACCGCCTGGATGTGCCCGTTCGGATGCGGACAGATCCACACGTCCTCCCAGGCGGGCGGGATGACCAGCGCGCGGATCCGCACCAGGTCCTCCTCGTCGCACGGATCCTCACCCGAGCGATAGCGAAAACCGCGACCCCACCGTTGCCGGCTGATGCCGGGTCCGGTGGGGTCGCTGCGCCGCAATCGGCCGACCAAGGCTAGTCGCCCGGCCACTCGCCGGTCACCTTGCGGTAGCCGGCCGCGCCGCCACGGTCCACGGCCGCCTTCACGACACCGAAGATCGCGCCCTGCACGGTGGCCGCCAACAGGACGGCCCCCCAGGTCTGCTTGGAGTCGGTGGGATCCGGCACTTCCTTGTCGCCGGTCACCTTCTCCCAGACCTTTCCGAAAAGGACACTGGCCGCCACGCCGCCGAGAATCCCGACGATCGTGCCGACCGGCTTGTACATCACCTTGTTCACATTCATCAGGTACCTCCGTGCATCGGCCGGGCCCGCAACGCATCGGCCACGTCGTACAGGTTCCCGGCCATGGTGGCCGCCGTGTCGGCCGACCACTGGTGACCATGATCGGTGTCCGAGTAGTCCGGCCCAGGACCGGGGCCCATGTTCCAGTACGTCCACGCCTGACCGGGGATCGTGTAGCCGATGTCGTTCAGGGCACCGGAGATCTCACCGATCACGTGGTGCGCGCCGTCCTCGTTGCCCGTCACCACCACCCCGGCCACCCGGTTGTAGGCCACCGGCCGGTCGTCGTCGCCGGTCTCGGAGATCATGGCGTCCATCCGCTCGAGCACCCGCTGGGCCACAGAGGACGGACGACCCACCCACGTGGGTGAGGCGATCACCAGGATCTCGGCCAGCAGCAGCTTCTCGTGGATGGCCGGCCAGTCGTCGCCGTCGCCGAGGTCGGTCTCCACCCCCGGTGGGACGGTGCGGTCGACCACCCGGATCGACTCGACGTCCACGCCGCGTTCCCGCAGGCCGGCGCCCACCTGATCGGCCAGCCGCTGGGTGTTCGACGGCGCCGGCGACGCCTTCAGCGTGCAGTTCAGAATGACAGCCCGCACCCTATCCTCCCTTGTCTCTCTGGAGCCGGGGGTACCCGTGCGCGGCGATTCGAACCAGCCGTGACCACAGGTTTCCCGGTGATCGCCCTGGGTATTCGACCCGCGAGGAGGAACGCCATGACCACGTCAGAGATGCGCGTGCCGGCAGACGACAAGTCGACCGCGGAACTCGTTCACGACCTGACCAACCAGCTCAGCCACCTGGCCCGCACCGAGGTGCGACTCGCCACGCGGGAGCTGAAGAGCAAGGCCAAGCACGCCGGGCTCGGCGCAGCCATCGCCGGCGCCGGCGGTGTGCTCGCCTTCTACGGCGGGGCGACGTTGGTGGCCGGCCTGGTGCTGGTCCTCGCCCTGGTCATGCCGGCGTGGGCCGCCGCTTTCGTGGTCGCCGGCGCCGTGCTGCTGCTCGCCGGGATCTCGGTGCTCATCGCGAAGGGTCAGCTGCGCAAGAGCGCACCCATGCCGTCGGCCGCGGTGGAGAGCACCAAGGAGGACATCCAGGCGATCAAGGAAGCGAGGAAGCAGTGACCAGCGACCAGGAGAAGGACCGGTTGGCCATGCCGGGTGCCGAACCCACGGACGAGGACCTGCGCCACGACGCGGAACTGACCCGCCAGGAGCTGGCGCAGACGGTGGTCGCGTTGGGACACAAGGCCGACGTGAAGGGCCGCGTCCAGGACGCCGCCCACAAGCGGGTCGAGGCCCTGCACGAACGGGGCGACCAGCTGGTGGACAAGCTCCCCGACCCGGTGGCCACGAAGGTCCGCCCGGTCATGGACACCGCCACCCGCAAGCCGCTCATCCCGCTCGCGAGCCTCGTGGCACTGCTGCTCGTCCTGAAGGTGTGGCTCAGCAGGCGAAAGAGCTGAGCTACTCCATCCACAGAGGTAGGTAGTGGCGAGCCGCGTACTCGTCGCTGTCGATGTCGCGGACGCTGTCCGGCGCGAGTGACTGCAGGTGTCCGGCCGGCGAATATCCCGGCCACACCGGCAGTTCCGCGTCGTTCGGGTCGCCCGTGTCGGCGAAGTTCGTCCAGTACCGGACCATCGTGTCGGACAGCTTCTCCTGCGCGGGCGCCGCGGAGTCCAGGAACTCCTGGTCGCGGAACAGGTACGGCACGTCCGACGCGTGGAACGCGCCCGGCGGGAAGGTTTCCGGGAACGGCAGGTACGCGGGCGCGTCGCGGTCGGCGAACTCGTAGCGGTACACGGCCGTGTGCGCGGCGAGCTGGTCGGTGAGCGTGGTGGTGGCCGTGGCCCACATGCGGTCGGTCAACACGTCGGCCCAGGCGGTGCTCGGCGACGGGTAGCCCGACAGCGGGTAGCGCATGGCGACCCCGTCCGCCTTGTCCCCGAACGCGTTGGCCAGCAGCACCGGGTACTGCTCGGCCGTGACCGGGGTGCCGGCGAGATCGTAGAACAGCCCCACGAACCCGCGGTGCTCGTCGCGGGTGGTGCCCACGAGCACGGGCACGCGGTGGAAGTCGCCCTCCGCGTAGGCGACGTCCGGTGCGGTCGGCAGCACGGGCCCGCCGTACGCGGCCGGCTGGAACGTCCGCATCAGCGGGAACAGTCGCTCCACCGGCAACGCCCGCAGGCAGTCGAGCGCGGTGGCCGGGTCGGTGCAGCCGACCTGTGGCGCCATGGCCGTGCCGAGTCCCTCCACCTCGGCCACGTCGCGCCACGCGAACCACCTGCTGGCCGGCAGGTCGGGCAGCAGCGCCCCGGCCGGCATGTCCATGAGCGTCATCGGGCTCTGCACGATCGCCCGGTCGAACAACCCCTCGGACTCCGGCGCGATCAGGTGCGCGGTGATCGACTGGGCGCCGTAGGACTCCCCCATCACCGTGATGTTGCCCGCGTCGCCGCCGAACCTCTCGATGTTCTCCCGCACCCAGCGCAGTGCCGCCTGCTGGTCCTGGAGCCCGAACGTGCCCGAGTCCTCGAGACCCGGGTAGCCGAACGCGCCGAACGCGCCCAGCCGGTAGTTGATGGTCACGACCACCGCGTCGCCGGCCTCGACCAGCGCGGTGGGGTCGAAGATGCTTCCGCCGCCGACCACGCCGTCGCCGTGGATCCACACGATCACCGGCTTGCCCTCACCCGTGCGGGAGGTGGTGACGTTCAGGACCAGGCAGTCCTCGCTGGTGCTGGCGATGTCGGCGTAGTCGGTGGCCTCCTGCGGGCAGAGGTTGCCGGGCTTCGTCGCGTCCCGTGTGCCCTCCCAGGGCTCGGCCGGCCGCGGCGCCTGCCACCGCAGGTCGCCGACCGGCGGTGCGGCGTACGGGATGCCCTGGAAGCTGCGCAGGGTGTCGGTGACCGTGCCCTTCACTTCGCCGGCGTCGAGCCGCACGGTGTCCCCCCGCGGCGGCTCGGGCGTGGGGCCGGCCGTGCAGCCCGTGAGTGTCAGCGCGGCGGCCAGGATCATGATCTTCTTCATGCGTTCCCCCTGGTGGCAAGCTCGAACAACGTGACGAGCTCGCGCGTGTAGGTGTCGAGGTCGAGGTCGGGCTCGACGCTGAGCCGGTTGAGGACGCCGTCGCGGACCGAGCGGATGGCCACGGCCATCACGTCGACGTCGAAGTCGCGGAACTCACCCGCCCGTTGGCCCGCGCGCAACAGCTCGGCCAGACCACGCAGGTCGGCCTCCAGCACGGGATCGGGGCCGTCCGGCCCGACTCCCGTGCTGGAGGCCACCGCCAGCGCGGCGAGCAGGCGGGTCCGGTTGGCCGCCACGAAGGCGATGTTCGCGGCGATGAACGCGCGCAACTCGCCGGCCGGTCCGGATTCGGCGTTCATCCGTTCCGTGACGAAGGCGCCGAACTCGCCCAGGACCGTGCGGACGACGGCGTCCATCAGCTCCTGCTTGCTGGCGAAGTGGTAGGAGATGAGCCCGGTGCTACTGAGCCCGGCGGCGCGAGCGATGCGGGCGAACGAGGCACGCGCGTAGCCTTCCGCCGCGATCGTGTCGATCGCGGCGGCCACGATCTGCGCACGGCGTGCCTGCTCGGTAACGCTCATTTGCTCACTCAAGCAGATTCTTGCTCGGTTGAGCAAATCGCATACCGATCGGTCTCGTCGCCGCTGGCTCTCGAAACCGCACAGCTCGCGCACATCGGTTGGCTCGTGGGCACCACTCCCTTGCCCCCACGGGGATCGGTGTCGGATCATCGGGGCTCCCTACCCCACGGAGCCGCCGGATGCTCACACTGTCACTACTGCTCGCCCTCCGTGCGCAGGACGAACCGGACCGGACGACGGTGGAAGTGGCGGGCGGCGACTCGCTCACCTTCGGACAGTGGCACGACGGCGCCGGACGGCTGGCGGCCGGTCTCCTCGCGCTCGGCGTCCGGCAGGGCGACCGGGTGGCGCTCTCCTTCGACGACGCCGACTGGACCGCCTTCGCCGTGGCGTTCTGCGGGGTCCTGGCGGCCGGTGGGGTGGCGGTGCCGCTGTCGAACCGCATGTCGGCCGAGGCGGCCACCCGGGTCCTCGCGCACTGTGGCGCGGTCGGGGTGATTCACGGGGGCACGCCGCCGCCCGCGCCGTGGGCGGCGACCGTGCCGGAGTTGTCGGCCACCCGATCGGCCGCGCCCGTGCGGATGGCACCCGGTGATCCCGGCGCAGATCCTCTACACATCGGGCACCACCGGCTCCCCGAAGGCCGTGCTCGCGTGCCACGCGAACCTGGTCCACGGCTGGACCGCACCGCGCCGGCAGCGACCACTCGCGCACTCACGACATTTCGTCCACGGCTTCCCGCTCGGCACGAACGCCGCGCAGACCATGCTGTGCAACGCGTTGGGCGCGGCGCCGGCCGGGGTGATGGTGCCGCGGGCGCAGCCGGGCGAGTTGGTGGCCGTGGTGGAGAAGTACCGCGCGGGCACGGTGTTCCTGGTCCCGGCGACGGCCGCCGAGCTGGCCGGTCTGCCGGTCGAACTTCCCGACGTGCTGCTGGTCGGCTGCACCGGCGCCGCACTGCCGCCGGCCGTGGCGACCGCGCTGACCACCACGTTCCCGAACGCCACGGTGGTGAACTACTACACCTCCACCGAGGCGGCGCCCGCGCAGACGACCATGGTCCACGACCCGGCCCGACCCACGTCCGTCGGTCGGCCGACGGCCGGCGAGCTGGAGATCCGGGATCCGGCCGGGCGAGCGCTGCCGGCGGGCGAGGCGGGCGACGTGTGGCTGTCCTCCCCCACCACCGCCCGCACGTATCTGGACGATCCGGGCGCGAGCGCCGCGGTGTTCCGCAACGGGTGGACCCGCATGGGTGATGTGGGGCGCTTGGACGCCGACGGCTACCTGCACCTGGTCGACCGGGAGAGCGATCTGGTGCAGGTGGGGGGCTTCAAGGTGGCGACGCTGGGGGTGGAGTCGGTGCTGTTCGATCATCCGGCGGTGGCGGACGCGGCCGTCTTGGGGGTGCCGCATCCGGTGCTGGGCACGACCGTGGCGGCCGCCGTCGTGGCGCGGACACCCGTGGAACCGGCCGAGCTGCGGGCGTTCGTGCGGTCGCGGCTGACGGAGGCGGAAGTGCCCACGCGGATCGTGGTGGTGGCGGAGCTGCCCCGCAACGACGGCGGCAAGGTGGTGAAGCGCGAGCTGGCCGACCTGTTCGCCGCGCCGGGGTCCGTGCCGCTGCGCACCGGCTCGGAGCGGGCGTTGGGTGCACTGTGGACGGAGGTGTTGGCCGCCCAGGAGGTCACGGCGGACGCCAACTTCTTCGCACTGGGCGGCGACTCGTTCCGGGCGGCCGAGCTGGCGACCGTGATCACGCGGGAGTTCGGGGTCGAGGTGGCGACCACGCTGGCGTTCGACCACCCCGATCTGGCCGAGCAGGCCGCGTGGCTCGACGGGCGGCTGTCGTGATCCCCGCATCGCCTACGCAGCAGGGCATCTGGTTCACCGAACGAGCGTGCCGAGTGGACAGTGCGTACCAGATGCCGCTGGCCGCGCACCTCGACGGCGAGGTGGACGTGCCGGCGCTGCGGGTCGCTGTTTCCGTTGTGCTGCACCGTCATCCAATCCTGGGGCAGGCGATCGTCGAGCGGGACGGGGTGCCGTACCTGGTGCCGTCCGAGCAGTCCCCGTTGTTCCGGTGGGACCTGGTGCCCCGGCCGGGCGGGGTGACGCTGGAGGTGGTGGCGCACCACCTGGTGTTCGACGGCACCTCGAAGGAGATCTTCGTGCGCGACCTGGCGGCCGCGTACTCGGGTCGGGAACTACCGCCTGTCCGGCCGTCGGAGCCGGGCCCCGATCACCTCGCGGAGGCCCGGGAGTTCTGGGCGACCCACTGGCAGGGCGACGGCGAACCACCCCTGTCCGTTGTGGACGATCCGACGGCCGCACTGGTGCCGCTTTCGCTGCCGTCGCTGGAGGCGCCGGGGGTGACGGCGTTCGAGCGGCTGGTGGCCGGATGGGCGGCGGTCCTGCATCACCACGGCCACGACCCGGCGGTGATCAGCGTCGACCTCGGCACCCGGACCGACGGCACGGAGATCGGGCCGTTCGTGACCGAGCTGCCCGTGCGGGTCGCCCGCGGCGAGCTGACGGACGTCCGGGCCAAGCTGCGGGAGCTGTACCCGCTGCGCACGGTCCCACTGGGACGCGCGGTGCCGGGTCTGCCACCGCGCCCCTCTCCCACGGCCACGTCGGTCAGCTACCGCCGTCGCGGCCCGACCCCGGAGTTCGCCGGCCTGCGGACCACGGTCGACTGGGCGCTGCCCAGCGGCGCGATCCGCGCCACCGTTCAGCTCCAGGTGGTCGAGGGCCCGGACGGACGGACCGCGAACCTCCAGTACCGCACGGCGGCGATGGACGCCGCCACGGCCGAACGACTCGCCGACGACCTCACGACCGTCCTCACCACGGGCGAACTGTCCACAGTGGAGCGACGCGCGCCCGGGCAGGTGTCCACGGTGGAGGACGAGCGGCGCGGGCCCGTGCTGGCGGTGCCGGACGTGCCGGTGTCCGAGCTGGTGTCCACAGGGGACGCGGTTGCCGTGGCGGGCGCGGACGGCACTCGCCTGACCTACCGCCAACTCGACCAGCTCGCCGAGCGCGTCGCCACCGGGTTGCGGCGGGCAGGCGTGGGGCGGGGTGCGCTCGTCGGGCTCGGTACGCGGCGAGGGCCCGCCATGGTGGCCGCCATTCTGGGCATCTGGAAGGCCGGCGCCGCCTACGTTCCGCTCGACCCGGCCTACCCGCCGCGCCGGTTGGCGTTCATGTTGGCCGACAGCGGGGCGGCACACCTCGTCGCCGATCGGACCACCGTCGTGCCCGACGGGCCGCCGGTCCTGTACCTCGACGACCTGCCGACCGAGGACGAGCCCCGACCGACCGTCGCCACGGGCGCCGACCTCGCCTACGTCACCTACACCTCCGGCTCCACCGGGCAACCCAAGGGCGTGGCCGTCACCCACCGGTCGCTCGTCAACCTCCTCCACGCCATGCGGGACCTCCTCGACGCCGGTCCCGGCGATCGCTGGCTCGCCCAGACCTCGCTCTCCTTCGACATCAGCGGGCTCGAACTGTTCCTCCCACTCGTCACGGGAAGCACGGTGGTGATCGCCGAGAACCCGCGTCAGGCCAACGAGTTGATCCGCACCGAGCGGATCACCCACGTGCAGGCCACCCCCACCGGCTGGCGCCTGCTCCTCGACGCCGGCGCCGTCCCACCCGGACTGACCGCGCTCACCGGCGGCGAACCACTCCCCCTCGCGCTCGCCCGCGAGCTGCGGCCCGCCGTGCGCCGTCTGGTCAACCTCTACGGGCCCACCGAGACCACCATCTGGTCCACCTTCTGGGAGGTGCCGGCGGACCCGACCACCGTCGCCATCGGACGGCCGCTCGCCAACACCACGGTGTCCGTGCGGGAGAACGGCGAGCTGTACATCGGTGGCGCGGGAGTGGCCGCCGGTTACCTCGGCCGGCCCGAGCTGACGGCCGAACGCTTCGGCGACCGCGGTTACCGTACGGGTGACCTGGTGCGCTGGCAGGACGGCGAGCTGGTGTTCGTGGGCCGCGCCGACACCCAGGTGAAGCTGCGCGGGCACCGGCTCGAACTGGGTGAGATCGAGAACCGGCTGGCCGAACACCCGGAAGTGGTGGCGGCCGTGGCGGCCGTGCACGGCGACGACCTGGTCGGCTATGTCCAGGGCACCGCCGATCCGGCGAGTGTGCGGGCGTTTGCCGCGGAGTTCCTGCCCGCTCATGCGGTGCCGTCGGTGATCGTGCGGGTCACCCACTGGCCGACCACCCCGAACGGCAAGCTCGACCGCGCCGCGCTCCCCGCACCGGAGCCGGTCACGGTAACGGGCGGCGACGGGCTGGCCGAGCGGATCGCCGACGTCTGGCGTGAGGTGCTGCGGGTCGACACGCTCGGCCCGGACGATGATCTCTTCGACCTCGGCGGACACTCGCTCACCATCACCCAGATCGCCGCGCGTCTGCGTGACCGGCTCGGCGTCGACGTGCCGCTCGACCTGTTCTACGACGCCCCGACGGTCGCCGAGCTCACGCCGATCGTGGCGAAACTACGCGGGGACGACCAGTGATTCCCGCATCGCCCGCCCAGCAACGGATGTGGTTCCTCGAGCAGCTCACCCCGGGCGACCCGGCGTACCACATGTTCCTGGTCGACCGGCTGCGCGGCCCGCTCGACCTGGCCGCGGTGCGCCACGCGGTGACCGCCGTGGTGGCCCGGCACGCGATCCTGCGCACCCGGTTCCCCGCCCCGGACGGCGTACCCGTGCAGGAGGTACTGCCCGCCGGGCCGGTCGACGTGGAGTACCTCGATGGCGGCGACGCCCAGGTCATCGTGGCCGCGCGGACGAACGCCCCGTTCGACCTGGCGGCCGCGCCCCCGCTGCGGATCACGGTCGTCCGGCTCGGCGCGGACGACCACGTGCTCTGCGTGGTCCTGCACCACCTGCTGGGCGACGGCTGGTCGCTGCACATCTGGCAGCGCGAGTTGGCCGCGCACTACACGGCGTTCCTCGACGGGACCGCCCCGGACGTGCCCGCGCTGCCGCTCCAGTACACCGACACCCGCTCCCCCGCCTGGCACGCCGACTACTGGACCGAGCAGCTCACCGGTGTGCCGCCACTCGACCTGCCGACCGACCACTCGCGACCGTCCGAAACGGACAGCCGGGCCGGGGTCGTGTCGTTCCGGATCGACGACCCACGCGTGCCGGCGCTGGCCAGAAAGCTGCGTGCCACCCCGTTCATGACGCTGTTCGCGGCGTTCCACGTGCTGCTCGCCGGACACAGTGGACAGCGCGACTTCTGCGTCGGCGTCCCCACCGCCGCACGTCACGACGTCGACCTGGAACCACTGATCGGACCGTTCGCCGGTGTCCTGCCGCTGCGCCCGGACCTGTCCGGCGACCCGACGTTCACCGAACTGGTCGGCCGGGTACGGAAGGTGTCGCTCGGCGCGTTCACCCACCCGCAGGCACCCCTGGAAGAGCTGGTCGGAGCGCTCGACCTGGACCGCGACCTCGGCCGCAACCCCCTGTACCAGGCGGTGTTCGCGCTGCACGCCACGGCCACCGGCTACGACAGCGCCGCCGCGAGCCTGCCGGGTCTCACGGTCGAGCCGTTCCCCCACGGCTGTCATCGGGCGAAGGTGGACCTCGCGCTCGAGACCTGGCCCCAGCCGACGGGCATCCACGCAGAGCTGACCTACCGGCTCGACCTGTTCGAGCCCGCGACCGCCGCGGCGCTCGTCCAACGGTTCACCCGACTGTTGTCCACCGTGGTCGAGAACCCCGACCAGCGGCTGTCCGACCTCGGCGTCACCGACACGCTGCACGGTCCGTCGGGAGACGTCCCGGACGCCACGGTGGCCGACCTCGTGGTGGCACAGGCACAACGCACCCCCGACGCGGTCGCCGTCGTGTGCGGCGACGAGCGCCGCACCTACGCCGACCTGGTCCGCCTGGCCCGGCGAGTGGCAGCGGGCCTCGACGGTGTGTCCACAGTGGCCGTCCAACTGCGACGCTCGGCCGACCTCGTCGCCGTCCTGCTGGGTGTACAGCTGGCGGGTGCCGCCTACGTTCCCGTCGACCCCGACTACCCGACAGCCCGGATCGACTACATGGTCGAGGACTCCGGCGCGGACCTGGTGCTCACCGACGACTGGCTGAGCCGGCTGGGCGAGGAGGAGGCGGCCGGCGAACCCGGCGAGATCGCGTACGTGATCTACACCTCGGGGTCGACCGGCCGACCGAAGGGCGTGGTCGTCCCGCACTCGGCACTCACCAACCTCCTTCTGGGCATGCGGGATCTCCTCGGCCCCGCGCCGGACGCCGTGTGGCTCGCCGCCACCTCGCTGTCGTTCGACATCTCCGCGCTCGAGCTGTACCTGCCGCTCATCGACGGCGGCCGGGTGGTGATCGCCGACCAGGACACGACCCGCGACGGCACGGCACTCGCGCGGCTGATCCGCGACCACGCCGTCACCCATGTTCAGGCCACCCCGTCCGGTTGGCGCACCCTCCTCGACGGGAAGGTCGGCGCGGGCCTCACCGCCCTGGTCGGCGGCGAGGCCCTGCCGCTGTCGCTCGCCCGCGAACTGCGAGCGCGGGTCGCGCGGATGGTCAACCTGTACGGGCCGACCGAGACCACCATCTGGTCCACCGCCTGGGAAGTGCCGCCCGAGCCCGACCGCGTGTCGATCGGCCGGCCGATCCGCAACACCACCGTCACGGTGGTCGACGGTGAGCTGGTCATCGGCGGCGCCGGGGTGGCCCTCGGGTACCACGACCGGCCGGAGCTGACCACCGAACGCTTCGGCGACCGCGGTTACCGCACGGGTGACCGGGTCCGGCCGCGGAACGGGGAACTCGAGTTCCTCGGCCGCCTCGATGAGCAGGTGAAGATCCGGGGCCACCGCGTCGAACCCGGCGAGGTCGAGGCGGTGCTGGAAGCCCAGCCGGGTGCCGGGCAGGCGGTGGTGACGGTCCGCGAGAACCGTCTCGTCGCCTACGTCACCGGCGCGGCCGAGGGTCTGCGGGAGCGGCTGGCCGACGTACTGCCCGAACACCTGGTGCCCGACGTGGTGGTCGCCCTCCCCACGCTTCCGTTGACGCTCAACGGAAAGGTGGACCGCAAGGCACTGCCCGACCCCGACCACACGGCCGGGCGTGGCGGAGCACCCCGCACGGCCGCGGAACGGCGCGTGGCCGCGGTGTTCGCCGAGGTGCTCGACCTACCGGATGTCGGCGTGGACGACGACTTCTTCGCGCTCGGCGGGCATTCACTGCTGGCCACCAAGGTCGCCGCCCGGCTGGGCGCCATCCCCGTCCGCACCCTGTTCAGCCGCCCGACGGTGGCCGCGCTCGCCGCCGCCCTGCCCGAGCACGACGAGCCGGGCCCGATGCCCCGCCCGGCGGGGACCGCCCCGCCACTGTCGCACGCACAGGAACGGCTGTGGTTCCTGCACCGGCTCGACCCGCAGGACGCCTCGTACACCATGTACCTCGTCCGGCGCCTCCGTGGACCGTTGGACGTCGCGGCGTTCGACCGTGCCTGCACGGCGGTGGTGGCCCGGCACGAGTCGCTGCGCACCCGCTTCCCCGAGGTGGCCGGGCAGCCGGTGGCGGTCGTCGAACCACCCGCGCCTGTACGGGTCGAACACCTCCACGCGGCCGATGCCGGTGAGGCGCGACGGCTGGTGGCCGATCGCGTGAACGCGCCGATCGACCTGGCGACCAGTCCCCCGGTCCGGTTCACGCTCATCCGGCTCGGCGAGGACGACCACGTGCTGGCCGTGGTCCTGCACCACATCATGGCCGACGGCTGGTCGCTCAACCTCCTGCTCGCCGAACTGTCCACTGTGTACGCCGGCGGCGAGCTGCCACCGCTCGCCGTGCAGCACGGCGACGTCGCGGCGTGGAAACGGGAACAGGAGCCGTCCCTCGACTACTGGCGTGCCCAACTGGCCGATCCGCCGACGCTGACACTTCCCGTCCGGGACGAGTCCGGTCCCGGCGCGTTCGAGAGCAGGCGGCTCCCGGCCGGCCTGGTCACGCGACTCGAGGAAGTGGCGCGCGCCAACGGCGCCACCCTGTTCATGACACTTCTGGCCGCGTATCAGGCGCTGCTGGCCCACCACACCGGCCAACGAGACGTGCTGGTGGGCTCCCCGGTCGCCGGGCGCGGCCGCGTGGAGCTGGAACCGCTGATCGGCTACCTGGCGGACACCGTGCTGCTGCGCGGCGACGTCCGGAACGAGTCGTTCACCGCGCTGCTCCGCCGAACCAGGGACACGGTGCTCGGCGCCCTCGCCCATCAGGACGTTCCCCTGGAACAGTTGCTGGCCGACCTCGGTCGACCGCGGCTCCTCGAGACGATGTGCGTGCTGCACAGCCAGGACACCGAGCAGCCGACGTTCGGGGACCTGCGGCTCGAACCGTTCGACTCCGGCTACCGGCAGGCGAAGTTCGACCTCATGCTGGAGGCCTGGACGTCCCCCGACGGTCTGCTGCTGGCGTTCGGCTACGACACCGGCCGGCTCGACGCGGTCACGGTCGCCGCGATGGCCGACCGGTTCGTCACCCTCCTCACCGGACTCGTGGCCGACGACCGCATCGAGATGCTCACCGACGCCGACCACGCGCTGCTCCAAGCATTCGCCGCCGGGCCGGAGTCCCGTTCGGACACCACGGTTCCCGAGCAGCTGGCGCGTGCGTTCGCCGCCCACGCCGACCGGCCGGCGCTCGTGTGCGGCAACGACACGCTCACGTACGCCGAACTCTCGGTCCGGGTCGACCGCCTCGCCGGTTCGCTACAGGAAGACGGCGTGCGTCCCGGCGACGTGGTCGGGGTGTCGCTGCCGAGGTCGATCGACGCGGTGGTCACGCTCCTGGCCGTTTGGCGGGCCGGGGCGGCGTATCTCCCACTCGACCCTGACCTACCGGCCGCGCGGCTCGAATTCCTGGTGACCGACAGCGGCGCCACGCTGGTGATCGACGAGCGATACCTGGTCCGCGACCGTCCCTTCGAGGCCGTCGATCCCCACGACGCCGCCTACGTGATCTACACGTCCGGCTCGACCGGCCGACCGAAGGGCGTGGTGGTCGAACACGGCAACCTGGCCGCCCGCGTGGACTGGATGCGCACCGACTACGACCTCGGGCCGGCCGACCGGATCGTCCAGTTCGCGTCGCTGAGCTTCGACACCCACGCCGAGGAGCTGTACCCGGCGCTGACGGCCGGCGCGACCGTGATCCTGCTGCCCGGCGGCAGCACCGACCTGCCGTCGGTATGGCACGAGCGCGACCGTGCTCGACCTGCCGACCGCCTACTTCCACCGCCTCGACACCATCCCACCCGGTGTGCGGCTCGTGGTGATCGGCGGTGAACAGGTCCACCCGGAGGCCGTGACCCGCTGGCAGGGACGGTGCCGGCTGGTGAACACCTACGGCCCCACCGAGACGACGATCGTGGCCACGGCCGCGGACCTGACCGGCGAGGTCCACATCGGACGCCCGATCGCCGGCACCACCGCCTGGGTACTGAACGACCACGGCGGGCTCGTGCCACCGGGTGCGCCGGGCGAGCTGGCCATCGGCGGCGCGGGCGTCACCCGCGGCTACCTCGGGCGGCCGGACCTGACGGCCGAGCGGTTCGTGCCCGACCCGTGGGGACCGCCGGGTGCCCGGCTGTACCGGACGGGCGACCGCGTGCGCTGGCGGCCCGACGGCAACCTGGAGTTCCTCGGCCGTCTGGACGACCAGCTGAAGGTCCGCGGGGTCCGGATCGAGCCGGGTGAGGTGGAGGCCGCGCTGCTGGCCCAACCGGGCGTGCGGGAGGCGGCGGTCGCGGCGGTGGACGAGACGCTCGTGGCCTATGTGGTCGGTCCGGCCACCCACGACGAGTTGGCGGCCGGGCTCGCGGCGACCCTCCCCGCGCACCTGGTGCCGACCCGCTGGGTGAGCCTCGACGCGCTTCCGCTGACCGTCCAGGGGAAAGTGGACCGGCGAGCACTGCCAGCACCCGACCGGCCGACCGGACACGTGCCCGTCCGCACCGACGCCGAACAGCTGGTGGCCGACGTGTGGGCCGGGGTGCTGGGCGTCGAGCGGGTGGGTGCGACCGACGACTTCTTCGCGCTCGGCGGGCATTCCCTCCTGGCCGTCCGGGTGGCCGCCCGCCTGCGTGACACCGTCGAGGTTCCCCTGCGCACCCTGTTCGAACGACGGACGGTCGCCGACCTGGCCATCGCCGTCGAGGAACTGCTGCTGGCCGAGCTGGCCGGGCTCTCCGACGAGGAAGCCCTGCGGCAGCTGGAGGTCACGTGACCGACCTGACCGCGGCCAAGCGCGCCCTCCTCGCCCAACGTCTCCGCCGCCGCACCGTCACCACCACCGTTCCCCGCCGCCCGGACGGCGAGGCACCACCGTTGTCCTACGCGCAGGAACGCCTGTGGTTCATGGCGCAGTACCTGCCGGGCAGCACGGCGTACACGATCCCCCTGGTGCGCAGACTCCGCCGCGCGGTCGATCCGACCGACCTGGCCGACGCACTCGCCCGGACGGCCGCCCGGCACGAGCCGCTCCGCACCCGCTTCCCGGCCATAGTGGACGGTCTGCCCACCGCCGTCGTCGAACCGAACGTCGACCTGCCGCTGTCCGTCCACGACGCCGCCGACGAGGCCGACGCGCACCGTCGGGTCAGCGAGTTCCTCGGCCGGCCGTTCGACCTCGCCACCGGTCCCGTCTGCCGCGTGCTGCTCCTGCGGCTCGGACCGGCCGACCACGTGCTGGCCGTGTCGCTGCACCACATCGCCGGCGACGGGGTGTCGGCCGAGCTGCTGCTGCGGGAACTCCTCGACCACGCCGAACCCGACCTGCCCGTGCGGTACGGCGACTACGCGCGGTGGCAACGCGACCGCACTGTCTCGGCCGATCTCGACTACTGGCGCACCCGCCTCGACGGCGCGCGGGCACTCGACCTGCCGACCGACCGGCCCCGGCCACCCGAGCTGACCTATCCCGGCGCCTGTCACGTGTTCCAGCTCGACGAGGGCATCACCCGGCTCGCGCACGAGTTCGGCGCCACGCCGTACATGGTGCTGCTCGCCGCGTTCGCGCTCACCCTCGGCCGGCACGCCGGGCAGGACGACGTGCTCATCGGTTCCCCCGTGGCCGGCCGCGACGAGCCGGAGCTGGAGAACCTGGTCGGCTGCTTCGTCAACACGCTCGCCATGCGGGTCGACCTGTCCGGGGCACCGACCTTTGCGGACCTGCTGGACCGCGTGCGCGAGACGACGCTGGACGCCTTCACCCATCAGGCCCTGCCGTTCGAGCAGCTGGTGGCCGAGCTGAACGTGCCGAGGGACCCGTCGCGCTCGCCGGTGTTCCAGGTGCTGTTCGCGTTCCAGAACTACGCCGGCGCCGACCTCGAGGGCTTCCCGCTCGACACCTGGACCACCCGGTTCGACCTGGAGCTGTACGCGTACGAGGACACCGGCGGGCTGTCCGCCATGATCGTCCACAACACCGACCTCTTCGGACGGTCGCGGATCGAACGCCTGGCCGGGCACCTGGCCACCGTGGTCGAGACGGTGACCGCCGACCCGCACACCCCGCTCACCACGCTGGAGATCCTCACTGCCGACGAGCGCGCGGACCGGATCCGCTGGAACGACACGAGAACCGACCTGGGCGAGCCGGACCTGCTGCACCGCCCGGTGCTGTGCCAGGAGTCCGGGGTGGCGATCGCGCACCCCGGCGGGGAGCTGACCTACGCGGATCTCGGGGCGCGGGTACGGGCGCTGGCCGGCGACCTCGCGGCGGCCGGCGTGGTGCCCGGCGAGCTGGTGGCCGTGATCATGGAACGCGGCTGGGAGCAACTGGTGGCCGTGCTCGCCATCAACGCCGCCGGTGCCGCCTACCTGCCGATCGACGCCGACCTGCCCGTCCGGCGCCGGGCCCAGCTGCTCGAACTGGGCGGATGTCGGGCGGCCGTCACCCAGCCCTGGCTCGTCGACCGGATCGACAGCGTCACCACGGTGGTCGCCACGGCCGCCGAATCCGCTGTGGACGTTGCGTGCCCGGCCGCACCCGACGACCTCGCCTACGTGATCTTCACGTCCGGCTCCACGGGAACGCCGAAGGGCGTGATGATCACCCACGAGGCCGCCCTCAACACCGTCCGGGACATCACCCGGCGCTTCGCCGTCGGTCCGGACGACACGCTGCTCATGCTGTCCGCGCTGAGCTTCGACCTGTCGGTGTACGACATCTACGGCGGCCTGGCGGCGGGCGCCGTGGTGGTGCTGCCCGGCCCGGACGAGGACAAGGATCCGGCCGCCTGGGCACGGCTCGTGGCGCGGCATCGCGTCACCGTGTGGAACACCGTGCCGGCACTGCTGGAACTCCTGGTCGAGCAGGCCGAACACGACCACACGGACCTGTCGTCGCTGCGGCTCGTGCTCCTGTCCGGGGACTGGATCCCCCTGACCCTGCCCGACCGGATCCGCGCGCTCGCCCCCGACGCGCGGGTGATCAGCCTGGGCGGCGCCACCGAGGGCTCGATCTGGTCGATCCACCATCCGATCGGGACGGTCGACCCGGCGTGGTCGGCCATCCCGTACGGCCGACCGTTGGCCAACCAGAGCTTCCACGTCCTCGACGAGCACCTTCGGGCCGTGCCGGTGGGTGTGCCCGGTGACCTGTACATCGGTGGCGTCGGGGTGGCCAGGGGGTACTGGCGCGATCCGGACCGCACGCGGGCGGCGTTCCGGACCTATCCCCCGACCGGGGAGCGGCTCTACCGGACGGGGGATCTCGGCCGGTACCGCGCCGACGGGGTGATCGAGTTCCTCGGCCGCGCGGACACGCAGGTGAAGATCCGCGGCTACCGCGTCGAACTCGGCGAGATCGAAGCAGCGCTACGCACCCATCCGACGGTCACCGACTGCCTGGTCACCACCCACGGCGAACGGGGTGCCGCCCAACTGGTGGCCTATGTGGTCGGCGCGGAGCCGGCCGAGCTGCGCGACCACCTGGCCGGCCGGCTGCCCGCGTACATGGTGCCGAGCGCGTTCGAGGTGCTGCCCGCGTTGCCGCTCACGGCGAACGGCAAGGTCGACCGGGCCCGGCTGCCCACACCCCTTGCGGCACCCACCTCCGGCGCGGAACCGGAGACCGAGACCGAACGCGTGATCGCCGCCGTCTGGGCGGACGTCCTCGGGGTGGAACGGGCCGGCGCCGAGGACAACTTCTTCGACCTGGGCGGCCATTCCCTGCTGGCCATCAAGGCGGTCACCCGTCTGCGCCGCGAACTCGACCGGCCGATCGCCGTCATGGACATGTTCACGCACCCGACCGTCCGGAAGCTCGCCGCCACGCTCGACCGGTCGGACGACGCACCGCGCGGGTTGCTCCACGAGCTGACGCCCCGCCGGGCGAGAACCGCCACCACCTACGTGTGCGTCCCGTACGGCGGCGGCAGCGCGATCGTCTACCAGCCGCTGGCCGACGCACTGCCCGACGACTGTGCACTGTGGTCGGTCGCCATCCCCGGGCACGACGTGGGGCTGGTGGAGGAACGGCTGACGTTCGACGAGCTGGCCGCCCGCTGCACGGCCGAGATCCTCGAGAAGGTCACCGGACCGATCGTCCTCTACGGACACTGCGGCGTCGGCTCGGCGTTGACCGTGGAGATCGCGCGCCGGCTCGAGGACGTCGACCGCACGGTGGACGCCGTCTACATCGGCGCGGTCTTCCCCTTCAGCCGTCCCGGGCGGCCGCCGCGCGGCGCGGGTCGCGCGGCTGGAGTTCCTGCGCGGCGACCGGACCTACGAGAACTGGCTGATCTCCATGGGCGTCGACATGACGGACCTGGAACCCGGGCAGGCCAAGCAGATCATCCGGAACATGCGCCGCGACACCGAGGCGGCCGAGGACTACTTCACCGGCCTGTTCACCGACGACGTCACCCGGCTGCGGGCGCCGATCATCGCGGTGGCCGGGGACCGCGACCCGGCCACCGAGTACTACGAGGAACGCTTCCGTGAGTGGCACTTCCTCACGGACACGGCCGCCGTGGTGGTGCTCGACGAGGCCGGGCACTTCTTCCTCCGGTACCGCGCCGAGGAACTGGCGCAGATCGTCACCCGCACCCACCGGGACTTCGCTCCCGAACCCGGCGACCACTGGCGCCTGCACGCCACCTCCCGGTCGACCGCGCGTGTCGCCCCGGCCGGTCCACAGCCCAGCATGCGCCGGTTCCTGGCGGTGGCCGCCGGTCAGCTGTTCTCGATCACCGGGTCGGCGCTCACCCAGTTCGCACTGCCGCTGTGGGTCTACCTGACCACCGGTTCACTCGTCCAGTTCGCGTTGTTCGCGGTGTTGGGTCTGCTGCCGGGGATGCTCGCCGCGCCGATCGCCGGTGCGGTGGTCGACCGGATGTCGCGACGCACGGTCATGCTCTGGGGCGACGCGGCGGCCGGCGGCGTGCAGCTGCTGCTCGGTGTCCTGCTGTGGACCGGCAACCTCGAGGTCTGGCACGTCTATCCGGTGCTGGCCCTGCTGTCCGTGGCGCTCGCGTTCCAGCGGGTGGCCTACACCTCGGCCGTGCCGCAGCTCGTGCCGAAGCGCTATCTGGGGCACGCCAACGGGATCGTGCAGCTGGCCGGCGGGATGGCGCAGCTCGTGGTGCCGCTCGCCGCGGTCGGTCTGATGGCGGGCATCGGGCTCGAGGGCCTGCTGGTGATCGACGTGGTGTCCTATGTGGTCGCGATCGTCGCGACGCTGGCCGTCCGGTTCCCCGACGCCATGGCCTACCGACGCCGGGAACCCGTGCTCACGGAGATCGCCGCCGGGTTCACCTACTCCTGGGGCAACCTCGGGTTCCGACGGATGCTCGTGTTCTTCGCGTGTCTCAACGTGTTCCTCTCCCCGCTGTTCCTCATGATCTCGCCACTCGTGCTGTCGGTCGGCGACCTGTCCGACGTGGGTACCGTGTCGTTCGTCGGCGGCTTCGGCGTGTTGCTCGGCGGGCTGGCGATGACCGCGTGGGGCGGACCGAGTCGGCTCCGGATGCGCGGGGTGCTGCTGTGTACGCTGGCCCTCGCCGGGTTCTGCCTGGTCACGGGACTGCGGGCGAACCTCGTGGTGATCGCGGCCGGCGCGTTCGGCATGGGGCTGTGGCTGACGCTGTTGAACGGGATCTACACGACCATCGTGCAGGTGAAGGTGCCGCAACGCTTCCACGGCCGGGTGTTCGCGCTCAACACGCTGATCGCGTGGTCCACCCTGCCCATCGGGTTCGGGCTGGTGGCCCCGTACGGCGGCGCGCTGCTGGAACCGCTGCTCGTCGACGGCGGCGCGCTCACCTCCACGGTCGGCGCGGTCATCGGTACCGGTCCCGGCCGTGGCCTCGGGTTGCTGTACGTGTTGCTGGGCCTGGCGATCGTCGTGGTGGCCACCCTCGCGCTGCGCGGCAAGCTGTCCCGGTTCGACGCCGAGGTCCCCGACGCCGAGCCCGACGACCAGGTGGGGCTCGAGGTACTCAGGCGTAGCGCACGGCCGTGAGCAGTGCCGCCTGACGCAGGACGTCCGTGCCGGCCGGGCCGAAGTCGCGGCCGTCGAGCACGGTCCTGGCGAACGCCTCGGCGATCTTCACGAACGGCCGGTCCGGCGGCAGCGTCAGTTCTCGCACCCCGTCGGCGTCCTCGATCCGCACGATCGGCATCAGGTCGTCCGGCGGGGTGAACGCGCGGTCGAGGCTGATCCGGCCGCGGCTCCCCCACAGCGAGTACGTGTTGCGGTAGCCGTGGTCGAACCCGAAGGACAGGTCGGCCGTCACCCTGTCCGGAGTGGACAGCAGCGCATGGCCGGCGACGTCCACGCCGAGCCGGGGATCCTCACACAGCACCGCGCCCTCCACCGACAGGTCCGCTCCGAGGAACAGCTGGGCCGCGCGGATCGGGTAGGTGCCGACGTCCAGCAGCGCGCCGCCACCCAGGTCGCGGTGGTTGCGGAAGTCGTCCGGCGGCCGGGGCGGGATGCCGAACGCCGCGCTGAAGACCCGCGGTTCGCCGATCACGCCGTCGGCCACCAGCCCGCGGATCGTCTCGTGCTGGCTGTGGTGGACGAACATGAAGCTCTCCATGAGCAACAGCCCGGCCGCCCGCGCCTGCTCCACCAGCGGCCCCGCCTCGGCGATCCCGACGCTCAGCGACTTCTCGGCCAGCACGTGCTTGCCGGCCGCCAGCGCCGCCTCGATCCACCGGGCGTGCAACCCGATGGGCAGCGGGAGGTAGACGGCGTCGATGTCGTCGCGGTCCAACAGGTTCCGGTACCCGGTGACCGGGATGAGGCCGAACCGCGCGGCCGTGTCGGCGGCCTTGTCGGCCGACCGGCTCGCCACGGCCACGGGTTCGACACTCGGCGCGGCCGCGAGCGCTGGCAGCATCCGGCGGCGAGCGATCGACGCGCAGCCGAGCACGCCGAAGCGGAGGCGGTTCATCGACGCCTGCCACACGCCAGCGCCAGGCTCGCCACCAGCGTGCGTGCCTGGACGTTCAGGTAGTAGCTGTGTCGCAACAGTCCGGTCAAACCGGACAGGTCGGCCCACCGGAAGTCCTCGTGCACCGGTATGTCCACTTCGGTCTCCACCACCAGGTACCGGCTCTGCGCGTACCAGAGCCGCCCGCCCTCCTCGGACAGCACGGTGTCGTACCAGACCCGGGTCGGGTCGGCCGCCAGCTCCAGCACGGTGTCCAGCAGCGGCTCGTCGTGCCCGGTGCCGGTCTGGACGGTCGGCCCCAGCTCCGCCGCGTCGCGACAACCGATCTCCGGACGGGCGCGCACGAGGAGTTCGGTGCGGCCGGCCCTGGTCCGCGCGAGGAACGCCACCACGCCCGGCGCCGGCGGGGCGAGCAGCGGCTGGGTCCAGGCGGTGGCCTCGCGGTTGGGTGCGGTCACCGAGACGGCCAGCACGGTCGGGCCGTCACCGTCCTTTCCGGACAACTCGGTGGCCGTGCGGCGCCACCCGGGCACGGCGGCCAGGTCGACCAGCGTGGCCGGCCGGTCGTGGCGGGCCTTCGCCTCGGTGAACCAGCTGAGCAGCGCGGGATCGGCGGTGGCGCCGCGCCCGCCGATCAGGCACGCGAGCACCGTGCGGGCGTCCATGTTCACGAGGTTCGGGACGGTGAGCAGCGAACCGAGGGCGGCGAGCGGCAGCCAGTGGAAGTCCTCGTGCACCGCCACGTCCTCTTCGGTCTCCACCACCAGGTTCCGGTTGCGTTTGTGGTGGAACCACGCGCCGTGCTCGGACTGCAGCGAGTCGGCCAGCACCCGGCCGCGACCGGGCGTGGTGAAGTGGTCGAGGTAGCGGACGGGTGCGCCGCGGTGCACCCGCGTGTAGTTGCTGCGGGTGGCCTGCACGGTGGGCGAGAGTTGCACGGTGTTGACGTTCCCCGGCTCCATCTTCGCCTGCATCAGGCAGTGCGGTTCGCCGTGGATCCGCTTCACGAGAATGCCGAGCACCCCGATCTCCGGCTGGTGCAGGATCGGTTGCGTGACCGGACCGGACCGCAGCCCGCACACCGTGAAGAACCGGCCGCTGCGGTGCACGAGATCACCCGACCCGGCGGCGAACCGCCAGTCGACCAGCTCGGCGAACGGGATACGGCGCACGGTGAACTGATGCGCGCGGCGGCGTTTCGCCCACCAGACGGCGAAATCCCCGTCCACAGGTGGTGCCGCCAGCGTTTGGCTCACGACATCAACTCCGCCAGCTCGTGCAAAGCCGTCGGTAGGTCCGATCGGGACAGTGCGCTCTCGTTGGCCAGCAACGACAGCGCGGGGTCCTCGGCGATCGCCAGGTAGCGCGTGAGGCCCGGTAATCGAAAAGGCTCGCCCCACCGGAACGTGGCCGATCCCGACAGGGCAGGCCGGGCCGGCCGGGCCGGCCGCAGGTCGTTCACCAGCACGGAAAGATCGGGCGCGCTGCCCCGTTCGGCCGTGACCTCGTCGATCAGGTCCGGCAGGGCGGCCGGGTCGTAGCGGCTGTGGCGGGCCGCTTCCCGGTAGCTCGCCCACGTTCGGGCGACCGTGTCGTCGAACGAGCCGGCCGGGTCGACCGGCACGAACAGGTCGAGCGCGAACGGGGCCACACAGGACAGTTCGGCGGGTGTCTGCCGGTTGTGCGCGATGGCCTTGACCAGTCGGCTGTGGAGCACGGTCGCCGCGGCGGCCAGGTACACGACCGCCGGGGTGGTGCGCAGGCGTGCGGCCGTGGCACGGGCCGCCTGGTCGACCGCGCCGGACCGCAGCTCGCCCAGGTGCCAGCCGTCGGGGTCGACCGCGACGTCGGATGCGGGCGGGGTGGCACGCAGCACGTCCCGCAGGTAGTCGATGGCCGCCTTGTGTTCGGCCCGGGCCTCGGGAGTCCGTTCGGTGGCCGCCTGGTCGAGGGGCTGCCGGACCGCGGGCTTGTCCTTGCCCCGCAGGAGGTCGCGGAGGTCGTCGACCACCACCCCGGCCGCCCACGCGTCGACCGCCAGGTGCGAGAGGCCGAGCACCACGGCACGAGGTCGCTCACGCCGGCTGACGACCGCCGCCCGCACACCCCACTCGGCGCTCACGTCGAACGGCGCCCCGACAGCCCTTCGCGCCTCCTCGACGGTGGCGTGCTCGGACACCGGCAGTTCGCCACCCGCGTCGACCACCTGCACCGGCCCGTCGAGGAACCGGGTGTGCAGGGCGTCGTGCCGGGCGACCAGCGCGTGGAGGGCACCGGTGACGTCGGTCGTTCCCGCGGGGACGGGCACCACCCGGTCCAGGTTGTAGGTGTAGTCGGCGTCGGCGCTGCGCCGGGACAGGCTCTCGAACACCATCCGCTGCCCGCGCGTGAGCGGACCCCGCCCCGACCGCAGACCCGACACCTTCATGGCCGCACCCGCACGAACGCCACGGTGGCGTCGTCGTGTCGCTTGATCCTCGGGTGCGCCATCCCGTCCGGATCGGCGTTCTCCAGTTCCCGCACCGACTCGAGCACCTGCGCCGGTCCCAGCGCGTCCAGCAGGTCCAGGTACTCGAGCCAGGTCCACACGCCCGCGTCCACCGGCCAGGAAGCACCGTCGGTGCACACGGCCGCGCGGTGGGCGGCCGGCAGTGTCACCACCGTCGCACGGTGGGCCACCGTGGGGTCGGCCGCCGCCACCCAGAACTCGTGGTCCACGGCCGTTGCCCGGTCGGCGAGCAGGTCGGCCACGGCGGCCGCGTGTTCCGGGGTACCGATCCGGCGACCCGCCAGCGCCTCGGACACGATGCCGGCACGGGCGGCCGAGTGTCCATCCAGGACGGTCCGGATCTCGTCGCCGGTGTCGATCGTCACCGTGACATCGGCCAGGGACAACGCGTCCACACCGTCCACACCGAACCGCAGGATGCCGACGGCCGCCGACGGGGTGGCGGGATCGGTCAGGTCGCAGCCGCCGTGGCGGGCGGCCACCGTCTCGATCCCCCGGGCCAGCGCGTCGGGCAGTGGCACCGCCTCCGACGTCAGCGCCGCCAGGGTGTCGGCCGCCAAATGCCTGGCGTACCAGGACACCCCGTGGTGACAGCCACCCGTCGGCAGCCCAACTCCGTCCACGACCACCACCACCGACGGGGCCACGGCAGCGTGGTCCTCGTTCTCGCGTCCCGGGGCCGGCACACTCGCGAGGCTGATTTCCGCTTTCACCGCAACAGATCCCGCATCGACGACCGGTCCCGGCGCAGCGTCTCGTCCTCGATCACGTCGGCCTCCACCCGCCCGTCCACCACGGGACCGGACAGCACCACCCGGTCGGGGTCCGTGCCGAGCACCGTGATCCGGTCCGGTTGCCGTACCACCACACCCAGCTCCGGGTCCGTGTGGGCGCTGAGCACCGGCCCGGACACCAGCCGCTCCTGCGCGGGAGTCAGCGCGCCGGCGGGCAGTCCGTCCACAAAGGCCGGTCCGATCCGTTGCAGGATCGCGAGTTTCGCCACCCGCCGGTAGGTCGGATCGTCGCACTCGGCGAGAAACCGGTTCAGCACCTCGGTCTGTGCCACGTCCTTGTCGAACAGGCTGGAGTAGCTGGCGGCCCGCACGCGGTAGACGTAGCTCGGCTCGTCCGGTTTGGACACCGCGGCACCCGCGGCCACCAGCCGCACCCACAGGTCCCAGTCCTCGCCGAAGCGGGTGGGCCGGTAGCCGCCGATCTTCTCGTACAGCTCGCGTTCGTACAGGGCGCCGACCAGCACGTAGTTCGTGCACAGGAGCTGGGCGAGCTGGTCGCCGGGCAATGGGAACCGCGCCTTCGCGTAGTCGGCAGGCCACCAGGCACCGGTGCCGGTCCACGCGAGCGGCCGAGGACTCACCAGCCCCGGCGACCGGGCATAGGTCTCGACCATGACTTCCACGTGGTGCGGCGCGAACATGTCGTCGGCGTCGAGCTGCAGCACCAGGTCGGTGGTCAGCTCGGCGATGCCCGTCCGCCGGCCGCCCCAGATGCCCAGCCGACGCTCGGTGCGCACCACCCGCAGCGGCAGCACGGACGTCCACCGCTGCGCGTGCGCGGCCGTATGGTCGTCGGAGCAGTCGTCGACCAGCACCACCTCGTCCACCGGCACCGTCTGCGTGGCGATCGACCCGAGTGCCTGGTCCAGGTACTCGACGGAGTTCATGGCCGCCACCACGACGCCCGTGCTCATCGGACGGCCTCGGGCACGTAGCGGTCCAGCACGTGGCGGAAGTGGTCGGGGCCGAACTCCTTGGCGTCCGGCACCAGCGCACGGAGCTTGTCGACCGCGATCTCGTCCTCGGCCGGCAGCTCCTTCACCGTCCGCTCGGGCTCAACGCCCAGTCGTTCGGCCAGGTGGTCGACGATCGCCTCGACGGGAATCCCGTAACCGGACGCGATGTTGACGATCTCGCCGGTCACCCCGTCGGTGAGCAGCGTGTCGAGGATCGGCACCAGGGCCAGCACGTCGAACAGGTCGCGCCGGGCGCCGCGCCACACGGTGACCGCACCCGTGCGCAGCTGCGCGGTGAGCGCGGGCACGATCTGGTGCGGCGGCTGGTGGGCGCCGACCGGGTAGGAGAGCCGCAGGATCAGGTGCTCGACACCGGCGGCGCGGACCACCGCCTCCATGGCGAGCTTGTGCCGTCCGTATGCGGAACAGGGGAAGACGGGGCCGTCCTCACGGAGGGGCGCGCCCTGCCGCCCGTAGAGCCCGACCGACGACGTGGACAGGTAGACCAGCCGTCGGTTCTCGGCCAGACAGTCCCGCACCACGGCCGACAACCGATCGCCGTCCCGGTCGAAACCTGTCAGATCGGTCGCCGCGCCGCCCGACGGACCGGCCGCGTAGACGACCGTGTCGTCGTGTCCCCCGGCGAGCCCCGCCAGATTCCGGGCGAGGAACCCGGAACCGATGGTCCTCATCCAGGCAACCTATGCCGCGGCGGGTGAGCCGGACAAGGGTTCCGGCAGCCGCACATTCCGCTGGCGGAACCCTGTGCGGCTGCTGGAATACTGCTCGCATGGTGTGGATGCCGGGCCCCGCGGACGCGGAGACCCTCGCTCGAAGATCGGCGCTGGCCCAGGCGGTTCAGGAGGACCTGGCCGCCGCCGGACTGCCGCTCACCACGGGCAACCAGGGTTTCGAGACCGCGCTAGCCCCGGGTGCGCACGTGTTCTACGACCAACTCGACGAGCGAAGTGGCGGCGGGGTGTTCGTGGAGTGGAACGTTCACCACGTGCTGCGCCAGGCCGCTCTGACGGCCGTCACCGAGGGCCGCACCGACCATCCCACGGTCGTACACAGCGGCGCGGCGGCGCGCGCCATGCAGGACGCGATCGCCGAGATCCTCACGGCCACCGGGTGCACCATCCGCAAGAACTACTCCGACCTGGAACCCTTCCAGCTACGAGTGATCGACCGCAGCCCACAACCGTCCTGGCGCGACTGGATGGACGCCCAAACCGACGCGCGAGCGGCAGCCATGCGCGCGACCTACGCCCGACGCGCGGAAGCCTGACCAGCAGCCGAGGAGGCTCGGTGCCGCCCGGCCAGCGGCGAAACGGCACCGCTGGCCACCACTCCGACCGCCAGCGATACACCGCGAGCCGCCCATCCGGCCACGAGCGACAAGCCCACAGGCCGCCGGTTCGCGGAAGCCCTGACCAGCAACGACGTCACCGCCGAACAGGCGCCGCAGGCGGCCGCGAACAGGCACCGCGGGCCGCCACCCGGCCGCCCGCCGGCGAGAGCAGGCGGCCGGCGGCGGCCGTCAGGAACTACACCGTCACCAGCAGTTTGTACGCGTGGTGGTCCGAGCCCCACTGCGGCATGCGTGTCACCTCGCCGTGGGACGTGGTCGTGGGCGCGTAGATGTGGTCGATGGGAATGCCGCTCGCGCCCTGGACCGGCACGTACTTCACCGGACTGGGCATCGCCATGGCTTTCTGGCGGTTGAAGTCGCCCACCACGAACAGAGCCTTGTTCGGGTGGTTCTGCCGTAGCTGCGCCACCTTGTCGTGCAGTACCTGGTAGTGCTGGTTCCACCGGGCCTGGCGCTCCGGGTGCCCGCTCCACGCGCCGGAGATGAAGTGCGTGTTCACCACGATCACGCTCTCGCCCGTGCCGCGCACGTCCAGGATCACCCAGTTCACGTAGCGCGCCGGGGTCACGCCCGCCTCGCCGCCGTGAGTCTGGACGCTGCCCTCACCGGTCTTCACGAACCGGTCGACCCGCCACGAGATCGGTACGGCCTTTGCCGGGCCGTCCGGCGGGTAGAACGTGTTGTACTCGGCACCCAACCGGTTGTCGAGCTTCTGCCGGTCCTCCGGGTCGTTCACCTCCTGCCACCCGATGACGCCCGCGAACCGTTCGAAACTTCCGTCGCCGTAGTGGGAGTTGTGCGTGCCGATGGCGATTTCCGTGGCAGTCGGTGCCGCTGTCGCTCCGGACACCACCGTCGCTGCCAGCACCAATGCCGCCGAGGCGGCCAGCAGGGTTGATTTCATCGTTCCTCCCCGAGAGATCCGATTTGTGTGAGATCTTCTCATTCAACGGCGAACGGTGGGGAGATAACGTGAAACGCACTCGGCTCGCGCTCGCCGTGCTCATCGTCGCGGTGCTGGCTCTGGCGGGCGTGATCACGGTGAGCGTGCACAACGGCGATGCGGCGGCCGATGCCGTCCGCGAGTACGTCGACGCCATCGCTCGAGGTGACGGCGCCGCGGCCAACGCGGCCGTCGACCCCAAGGGGTTCGCCGACGGCGTGGACCCCGAGCTGCTCACGTCGACGCTCGAGGGTGCGCGGGAACGCATCTCCGTCCGCGAGGTGGCCCTCTCCCCCAGCGCCGAACGCGGCGCGGACGTCGTGCCCGTGCAGGTGACCTACACCCTCGACGGCGCCGACACCACGGTGGAGCTGCGCGCCCGCCGGGCCGGCGCCACCATCGGCGTCCTCCACGACTGGGCGGTGGTCGACCCGCTGCTCGTGCCCGTCCGCATCGGCACCAACGAACCACGGCTCGACACGGCGACGCTCGGCGAGACGACGGTGCCCGTGGGCGGAACCGTGGAGACGGGATTCCCGGACCGGCGGTTCTTCGTGTATCCGGGGATCTACGACCTGACGGGCGCCGACTCCGCCTACCTGAGCACGGCCGAGACGCAGATCACGGCCACCGTGCCGGGCTACGACACCCGGCCGACGAACGACGACGACCAGCTGACCGAGGTCGTCATGTACTACGAGGAGACCCCGGAACTCACGGCCACGGTGAACGAACGCCTGGCCGCACACGTCACCGCATGTGTGGCGGCGCCGGCCACGCCCCGACCCGACTGTCCGGACGTGGTGTACCGCACCGGCATCACCGACTTCGTGGTCGACCTGATGCCCATCGCGGACCAGATGACCGTCGCCCTCGACGATCCGGCCGAACCGTCGCTGCTGTACACCGTCGATGGCGGCGAACTCTCCTACACGGCGTCGGACGGCACGAGGTTCACCACCTCCTTCATCCTTTACTGCACACTCACCGTTGCCCCGGGCGACCAGCTGACCGTCACGTTCAGCCGCACTCCCTGACGCGCACACTGTCCACATGGACAGTGATATCGACCGAGCCGAACTCGTGCTCGACGCCGCTCGGCGTGCCGCCCGCTACATCGCGACCGTCCGGGACCGTGAGGTGTACCCGACCGACCAGGCGATTCGCGACCTCGACGGGTTCCCCCGGGAGCTGGCCGACGATCCGGTGCCGGCGGACCAGGTGCTGGCCATGCTCGACGACCTCGGTTCGCCGGCCACCATGGCGAAGACCGGCGGCCGGTACTTCGGCTACGTCGACGGCGGCGCCGACCCGGCGGCCACCGCGGCCGCCGTGCTGCAGGCGGCGTGGGACCAGAACCTCGGGCTGCCCGTCATGTCCCCGGTGGCCGCCGTGCTCGACGAACTGGCCGCCCGCTGGTCGTGTGAGCTGCTCGGCCTGCCGGACACCGCCATCGCCGCGTTCTGCTCCGGCGCGTCGATCGCGAACCTGACGTGTGTGTTGGCCGCACGGGACGCGTTGCTGCACCGCGCCGGGTGGAACCTCGACGAACGCGGCCTCACGGGTGCGCCGCCGCTGCGGGTGGTGGCCTCCGCGGAGATCCACTCGTCGGTCGCGAAGGCGTTGCGGGCAGCGGGTTTCGGCACCGCGCAGGTCACGTCCGCACCGACCGACGACCGCGGCCGGGTGGTGGCCGCCGAGTTCCCCACGGTCGACGAGCACACCCTCGTGCTGCTCCAGGCGGGCAACGTCAACACCGGGCACAGCGACCCGTTCGCCGAGCTGATCCCGCGCGTGCAGGATCAGGGCGGCTGGGTACATGTGGACGGTGCGTTCGGCTTGTGGGCCAACGCATCCGCGGCCCAGCGGCACCTGGTGTCCGGAGTGGAGCTGGCCGACTCCTGGGCGACGGATGCCCACAAGCTGCTGAACGCGCCCTACGACTCGGGCATCGCCATCTGCCGTGACCAGGCCGATCTGCGGCGGGCCATGGCCTTCGACGCCGCGTACTTCACCACCGACGCCGACCGGCCCAACGCCCACCTGGGACTCCAGATGTCCCAACGCGCCCGCGGCGTCGAGATGTGGGCACTGCTGGCGAGTCGCGGCCGTCGTGGCGTCGCCGAACTGGTCGACCAGTTGTGTGCGCACGCGTCCCGGATGGCCGGTCTGCTCGACGCGGGTGGCGCTCAGGTGCTCGTGCCGACCGCGCTCAACCAGGTGCTCGTCGGGTTCGACGACGACGCGACCACCGACGCGGTGATCACGGCCGTTCAGGAGGACCGAACCTGTTGGGCGGGCGGCACCACCTGGCACGGGATGCGGGCCATGCGGATCAGCGTCTGCGACCACGCCACCACGGGCGATGACATCGACACCGCCGCACGCGCGATCCTCGACCGCTGGTCCGACATCCAACACCGTAGACCCCATTTGGTCTAGACCTGTTCTTCGCGTATGTCCGCGAGTAACATCACATGATCAGAGCGTAGTCATCACGCTCGTCCCCCTCCCCGAGGAGCGCCCGATGAAGAGACGTCGGCATTCCAGGAAAGCGCTTACCGCACTGTTCGCCGCCGCCGTGCTGGTTCCCACCGGCCTCGCGAGCGCGGCACCCACCGTCCGAGCGGTCGTCGACTACCAGGCCGAGAACGCCACCATCTCCCAAGGTCTGGTGGAGTCCAACCACGCCGGGTTCACGGGCACCGGCTTCGTCAACCTCGACAACGTGGTGGGCAGCCACCTGCAGTTCAGCGTCACGGCCGCCGCTGCCGGGCCGGCGCCGCTGACGTTCCGCTTCGCCAACGGCACGGCCGTCAACCGCCCCATGGACATCACGGTGAACGGCACGCTGGTGTCCGACGAGCTGGCGTTCGCCGGCACCGGCGCCTGGACGTCCTGGCAGGACCGGACCATCACCGCCACCCTGGTGGCGGGCGCGAACACCGTCCGCGCGACCTCCTCCACGGTCAACGGCGGCCCCAACCTCGACCGGCTCCGCGTCGACGCGCCCACCGACACCCAGCGTCCGACCGCGCCCGGCCGGCCCGCCTGTAGCGACGTCGGCGCCAACGCGCTGACGCTCACCTTTCCGGCGTCGACCGACAACGTGGGTGTGGTGGCCTACGACATCTACCACCTCGGCCAGAAGATCGCCGAGGCGCCGACCTCGCCTGCGCGGGTGACCGGTCTGCAGCCGAGCATGCGCTACCAGCTGTCCGTGTTCGGCCGCGACGCCGCCGGCAACGTGTCGGACTCCAGCCCCGAAGCCGTGTGCACGACCACCGGCGACCCGGGCGATCCCACTCCCCCGAGCGCGCCAGGTCAGCCGTCGGTGTCCGGTGTCGGGCAGACGGGCGCCACCCTCACGTGGGGCGCGTCGTCGGACAACCGCGGCGTCACCCGCTACGACATCCGGCTGAACAGCAACGACGCGGTCCTCGACTCGGTGACCGGCACCCCGCCGCCCACCACGAAGGCGGTCGCCGCTCTGGCCTGCGGCACCGCGTACACGCTGCACGTGGTGGCCAAGGACGCGGCCGGCAACACCTCGGCCGAGAGCCCGACCGTCAGCTTCACCACCGGCGCGTGCGGGGGCGGCAACAACCCGGCCACGCCGACGCAGGTGTCGACCGGGTGGACCATTCCGTGGGACCTGTCGTGGGCGCCGGACGGCTCGTTCGGCCTGGTGACCGAGCGGGACCACTTCCGGGTGTGGCGGATCGCCAAGAACGGCGGCGGCAGGACGCAGGTCGGCACCGTGCCGAACAGCGTCACCACCGACGGCGAGGGCGGCCTCATGGGCGTGGCGTTCTCCCCCACGTGGAACGGAACGAGCGACCAGGAGGTGTTCTTCATGCACACCTCCACGGACAACAACCGGGTCGCGAAGATGAACTTCAACGGCACCACGCTGTCCGGCTACACGGTGATCGTCAACGACATCCGGAAGAACCGGTACCACAACGGCGGCCGGATCGCGTTCGGTCCGGACGGCTACCTGTACGTGACGACCGGCGACGCGCAGCAGAGCAACCTCGCCCAGGACCGCAACTCCCTCAACGGAAAGATCCTGCGGGTCACGAAGACCGGCGTGGCCGCGCCCGGGAACCCGTTCGGTACCAGGGTCTACAGCCTCGGGCACCGCAACCCGCAGGGTCTCGCGTGGGACTCGGCCGGGCGGCTGTGGTCCTCGGAGCTGGGCAACTCCAGCCTCGATGAGCTGAACCTCATCCGGCCGGGCGCCAACTACGGGTGGCCGCAGTGCGAGGGCAACTGCAACGTGACGGGCATGACCAACCCGAAGCAGACGTGGTCCACCGCGTCCGCGTCACCGAGCGGGCTGGCCTACGCCAACGGCGCGCTGTTCATGGCGGCGCTGCGCGGCGCTCGGTTGTGGCGGATCGTGCTGAACGGCGAGAACGTCAGTTCCGTGACGTCGCACTACAACGGCACGTACGGCCGGCTGCGGGTGGTGGTGAAGGTACCGGGTGAGAACGCCATCTGGTTCGGCACCACGAACGCGGACAACAACGGCGGCCAACCCGACGGCGCCGACCGCTTCCTGCGCTCCACCCTGAACTAGCGGCGAACGGTCATCACGCACGACCGGACTGGTCATCATGCACGACGGGAGTGGTCATCATGCGCAACCGCATGATGACCGTTGCGGGGGTGCATGGTGACCGTTGCGGGTTAGTCCGGTGTGGACGTGTGCAGGGGTAGGCGTACCTGGAAGTGGGTGTCGCCCGGTTCGGAGACCACTCGGAGGTCGCCGCCGTGGCGGTTCACCACCACGCGCCACGAGACGTCGAGGCCGAGGCCCGTGCCCTGGCCGACACCCTTCGTGGTGAAGAACGGTTCGAACACCCGCCGCCGCATCTCCTCCGGCACCCCGGGACCCGTGTCGATCACCTCGACCAGCACGTGGTCCCCGTCGAGGGCGGTGCGCACGGTCAGCGTGCCGTTGCCGTCGATCGCGTCCAGCGCGTTGTCGATCAGGTTGGTCCACACCTGGTTCAGCTCGGCCGCGTACATCGGCACCTTCGGCAGGGAACGGTCGAAGTCCTTGACCACCTTGACGTCCGGGCCGATCTTGCCGACCAGCATCACGAGCGTCGCCTTCAGTCCTTCGTGGACGTCCATCGTCTGGTGCGGCGCCCGGTCGAGCTGCGAGTACTGCTTGGCCGCGCCGACGAGCGCGGAGATGCGCTTCGTGCTCTCCTTCACCTCCAGCAGGAGGTTCTCCGTCTCGACCGTGTACGACAACCACCGCAGCGCCGGGGACAGGAACCCCTGATCGACCACATTGGACAGCTCGTCGAGGTCGGACGTGGTGATCCCGGCCGCCACGAACACCGGGGCCAGGTCCCAGCCGCCGGCCACCTCGTGCTCGTCGAACCAGTCGCCCAGCTCGTCCTCCAGGTCGGCCACCTGCATGGGCGACAGCTCCGGCGCGGTCGCCATCCTGGCGATGAACTTCTCCTGCATCTTGGTCAGCCGGTGCAGTTGGATGCCGTCGAAGTGACCGTCGGCCAGCAGCCCCAGCTTGTGGCGCATGCCGGCGAACCGCTCCCGCAACGTCTCGGTGGCACGCACGGCGGCCGCCGCCGGGTTGTTCAGCTCGTGGGTGAGCCCGGCCGTCAGCTTGCCGAGCGCCAGCAGCCGTTCACGCTGGCCCACCAACTCGTCGGCGTTGCGGATGCCCACGAACATGCCCTGCAGCAGGTGCACGGCCATGGGGAACCACTGGTTGAACTTCGCGGCGAACTCCGCGACCGGGAGCGCGAGGAACTCGGCGTCGGTGATCGCGCGGACGGTGGCGCCGTAGTTCTGCTCCACCTGGTCGCCCAGGTAGAACTGGGTGGCACCCGAGTAGACGCCCGGCTGGTCGGTGCGGGCCAGCTCCACGTCGTCGCCGCGCACGATCTTGCCCATCCGCATGGTCCCGGACAGCAGCACGTAGAAGCACTCGGCCGGCTCGCCCTCGGTGAACACCGTGTCGCCCGCGCGGTAGGCCACGACGTCGCCGTTGGCCGCCACCCAGTCGAGTTGCTGGGGAGTCAGGTCCGCGAACAGGAACAGTTCGCGGAGCTTGGCCGGTTCGATACTCGTCGGTTGGGTCGTCACTGTTCCTCCAGGTACCGGTGTACCAGGGTCACCGCCATCGCGCCCTCCCCGACGGCCGACGCGACCCGCTTCACCGACTGGGCCCGCACGTCGCCCGCCACGAACACGCCCGGCACGCTCGACTCCAGGTAGAACGGATCGCGGTCCATCGCCCATCCCGGCGGGCGCTGTCCTTCGACCAGCAGGTCCGGCCCGGTCAGCAGGAACCCGCGCTCGTCGCGCCGCACGACGTCGGCCAGCCATTCCGTCTGGGGCCGCGCGCCGATGAAGATGAACAGGTGGCCGGTGTCCACGGTCTCCGACGTGCCGTCGGCGTGGTCGAGCCGCAGCCGTTCGAGGTGCTCGTCGCCGTGTGCCTCGCCGACCGTGGTCCGCGTGCGGACGTGCACGTTCTCGATGGCGTCCAACTGCTCGATCAGGTAGTGCGACATCGACGACCGCAGCGACTCGCCCCGGACCACCAGCGTGACGGACTTGGCGTGGCGGGAGAAGAACACGGCCGCCTGGCCGGCCGAGTTCGCGCCACCCACGATGTAGACGTCGGTGCCGGCGCACTCGGCGGCCTCGGTGTTCGCCGAGCCGTAGAACACACCGCGGCCGGTCAGCTCGGAGCAGCCGACGGCGGTCAGGTTCCGATAGGCCACGCCGGTCGCGAGGATCACCGAGTGCGCCGCGATGCTCGACCCGTCGCCGAACCGCACCACCCGCGCGGACCCGTGGATCTCGAGCGCGACGACGTCGCGGGCGGTGAGCATCTCCGCGCCGAACTTCACGGCCTGGCGCCGTGCCCGGTCGGTGAGCTGCGCGCCCGACACCCCGTCCGGGAAGCCGAGGTAGTTCTCGATCCGGCTGCTCTGGCCCGCCTGCCCGCCGGCCGCCTGACGTTCCACGAGGACGGTCCGCAGTCCCTCGGACGCGCCGTAGACGGCCGAGCCGAGGCCGGCGGGGCCGCCGCCGACCACGATCAGGTCGTAGAAGTCGGTGGCCGGGTCGACCGTGAGGCCGACGGCCGCCGCGATCTCCGCGTCGCTCGGGGCGAGCAGCGCCCGGCCGTCGGGGGTGATCACCACGGGGATCTCCGTGGGGTCGGCCGCCGCGGCTTCGAGGTATCGGCGGCCCTCGGGCTCGTCGATGCTGAAGTACCGGTAGGGCACGGCGTTGCGGGCGAGGAAGTCGCGGGCGGCGAACGTCGGCGCCGACCACCGGTGCCCGATGATCTTGATCTCCTCGACGGCCGTCTCGCCGGTCGCCCGCCAGGTCTCGATGAGCGCGTCGACCACCGGGTAGAGCTTCTCCTCCGGCGGGTCCCACGGCTTGAGCAGGTAGTGGTCGACGTCGACGAGGTTGATGGCCTGGATGGCCGCGTCGGTGTCGGCGTAGGCGGTGAGCAGCGCGCGGCGGGCGCGCGGGAACAGGTCCATGGCCTGCTCGAGGAACTCGATGCCGTTCATCTCCGGCATGCGGTAGTCGGCGAGCATGGCGGCCACCGGCTCGCCACGCAGCTTGAGTTCCTTCAGCGCCTCCAGGGCCTCCTGCCCGGAGGAGGCCCGCACGACCCGGTGCGCCTCGCCGTAACGACGGCGCAGGTCACGCGCCACCGCCCGCGACACTCCCGGGTCGTCGTCGACGGTGAGCAGGACGGGTTTCTGACTCACACGATCGCCTGATCGACGAAGCACCAACGCCAGCTCTCCCCCGGTTCGAAGGAGGTCATCACCGGGTGCTCGGTGGCCGCGAAGTGGGCGCTGGCGTGCTTGGCGGGCGAGGAGTCACAGCAGCCGACGTGGCCGCAGGACAGGCACTCCCGCAGATGGACCCACTCGCCGCCGACGGCCAGACAGTCCGTGCATCCCTCGGTACTGCTCGCGGTCACCTCGGGGAGACCGTCGACATGTGCGCATTCAGCCATGCCACATGAATACACCCGTTCGCAACGGAACGCCGGTACCGGGCGACACACCGGGCAGGTCGCGGACAGGTCGCGGACAGGTCGCGGACAGGTCGCGACGCCACGAGAGGGGTTCACGTCATGGTCGATGCCGTGCCATCCGAGCAGGCCGCGCTGCACCGCGCCGCCGAGGACGCCCAACGGGCGAAGAAACTCGTCGACGAGGCCGAGAAGCGGCGCCGGCGCCAGGAGGAGGAGAACGAGAAGGCCCTCATCGCCGCGTCCCGGCTGCGGGCACAGGGCACCAACCAGCGCGACGGCTGACCCGATGGGGTGGCTGAACCGGCTCTTCTCCGGGCCCGAGACGCCCGCTGCGCCCGCGGCCAAACCGCCGGTGAGCGTCCTCGAACGGCTCGTGTGGCGGGACGCGGGCGGCACGGAGGACTGGCAGCGCAAGCTGGACGCGTACGGGCGGAAGGTGGCCCGTGAGCTGAGCGCGTCGAGCACGCCCACCTGGAACACGGGCGCGGACTACCACGTGCGGAACGCCGGCCAGTTCTGGCTGATCGACCTCGATGTCCACGAGGCCGCCCGCTGGTACGCGGCGGCCACCGTGCGGCGGCGGTCACTGGTTCCGGGCTACGAAGCGGGCATGACCGGCTTCGTCGACGGCAGCGCGCTGTTGCTCAGCACCGACGGCGACGTCATCACCGCCAGTTGCCACGGCGATCCCGAGCTGACGAAACGCTGGCTGAAGTTCACGGAGGCGGTCACCCACCACAGTGGACTGCGGACCGCCTCCTGGTCCTGGGGCAACAGCGGCCGCTGGCGGGACAAGCCGGGCAAGGACACCTGGGACACCATCCACGGCCACCGCGAGCCCCAGGACACCCTGAACGCCGAGTTCGCCGGCCGGTGGGCGGGCCGGGACCAGAACAAGCCGCCGGGTCTCGGGACGTCCATGGCCCTCAAGAAGTTCCTGGAGAAGCGGGAAACGGCGCTGCCCCGGTACTTCTAAGCAGGCACCAGCATTCCGTGCAGGACCAGGTCACGCACCATCGGGAGCGCGGCCGTCTCGTCGATCTCCCCGTACGCGAACGACAGCAGCGCCAGCAGTTCCTCGAGGGTCATCGCGCCCTGGCAGCCGGCCAGGAGCCGGGAGGTGGGCTCGTCGATCTCGTGTTGCCAGCCCGGGCCGTCGATGCGGTGCAGGCGGCGCACGATCGACGACCAGCCCTCGTCGGACGGTGACGACATCTCCTCCAGCACCACGCTCGGCGGCACCACGAACCGCTCGTACAGCAGCCGGTGGGTGCGCAGCCACTCGACCGCGTCCAGCCAGCGGGCCGCCTCCGGGCCCAGCGGGTCGTCGAACGCGTGGCGCAGGTCCTCGCACACGACCTCCACGTCGGCCGCGTCCGTGCGGCGGAGTGTGACGTAGCCGAACCCCACGGCGTCGACCTTGTTCGCGGCGAACCAGTCGAGCCACACCCGGGACTTCGCGCGGCCCTCCGGTGACCGCGGGTCGACGCCCGCGTCCCGCAGCCAGGTGCCGACGTACAGCGCCGGGTCCGCCACGTCCCGCTGCACGAACCAGGCGTCCACGCCCGGCGGCAGCCACGACGTCACGCGCTCCGCCCAGTCCTCGCCGGCCCGGTGCGACCAGGACGCCAGCAGCTGGCCGACCCCGCCCTCGGCCAGGTACGCGGGCAGCTGCCGCACGACCAGCGCGCTCGCCTCGTCGCCGCCGAGCCCCGAGTCGCGGTAGGTGTAGTCCACCCTCGGCGGCCCGACCACGAACGGCGGATTGCACACGATCTGGTCGAACAGCCGTCCCCGCACCGGCTCGAACCACTCGCCGGACGCCAGCTCGACGTCCACCTCGTTCAGCCGGAACGTCCCCGCGGCCAGCGCGAGCGCCCTCGACGACAGGTCGGTGGCCGTGATGCGCGCGGCGTGGGTGCTCGCGTGCAACGCCTGGACCCCGCAGCCGGTGCCGACGTCGAGCAGCGTGCCGACCGGCCGCCGGGACGTGGCGCGGGCCAGGTTGACCGACGCCTGCCCGACGCCCAGCACGTGGTCGGCGGGCACCGTGGTGCCGAGCTGGTCGGCGTCGAGGTCGGCCACGATCCACCAGCTGTCGCCGTAGGGGCGGATGTCGAGCCCGGCGCGCCAGTCGGTGGTGACCACCCCTGTGACGATCTGGGAGGCCACGGCCTCGTCGACCGACACCCGGCCGAGCGCGGCCCGCACGTTCGCCTCCGGCTCGGTGTCACCCAGCAGGAACAGGCGGATGAGCGTGCCGAGCGCACCGGCGTCGCGGCTCGCGTGCCGGGCCGCCTCCGGTTCGCCCCGGCCGAGGGCGGCGTGGGCCTGCGCGCCGAGCGCGGCGACCACGCCGTCGACCGTGTAGCCGGCGGTCAGGAACGCCTCGCGCAGGCGTGCGCACAGGTCAGCGGAAAGATCGGGATACACGCGGGAATGCTGTCATGCGGTGACCGGTCTCACCGATCCGGCCACGTGACGGGACGGCCGGCACCCGTGTCCATCAGGACATGGAGGCATTCAGAGACGGCGTCGAACCATGACCGAGATCATCCTGGTTCGACACGCCGAGACATCCTGGGACACCGAGCGGCGCTACGCCGGGTCGAGCGACGTCCCGCTCAACCGGCGCGGGCAGGAACAGGCGCGGCGGCTCGCCGCGTGGGCGCGGCGGGCGAACGTCACCGCGTGCTGGAGTTCGACACAGAGCCGCGCCAGGGACACCCTCACCATGGCGGCGTTCGCCGCGCACACCCGGCCGGTCTACGACCCGCGGCTGCGCGAGGTCGACTTCGGCGCGGCCGAGGGACTCCCGGAGTCCGAGGCGCACGCGCGGTACGAGGCGTACCTGCACGACCCGGCCGTGCACCCACTGGCCGATGCCGAGCAGCCGAACACGGCGCTGGCGAGGGCGCGCGCCTGCCTCGACTCGATCACCGGCGCGGACCCGGACGGCCGGGTTCTCCTCGTGTGGCACCCCACGATCATGCGGCTCGTGCTGTGCGAACTGCTCGGTATCCCGATCGCGCGCTACCGCCGGGCGCTCCCCCTCATCCGACCGGCCACGCTCACCGAGCTGCGCCTCACGGACGACCGGTGCGCCCTGTTGCGGTTCAACGCGCCCCTGGCCTGACCGCCCGTACCGTGTGTCACGATCACCTCGTGCTCCCGAGACCCGTGGTTGTCCTGTCCGTCCTGGTTGTCACGTTGCTCACCGGTTGTGGGGTCCGGCCCGAGCCGGTCGGACCGGTGGCGGATCCGAGGGAGACCCCGGCTCGGTTGGGGGCGCCGGCGTGCCCCGACTCCGGCGTTCTCGTGCGGGTCGGCGCGGAGGACGCGGCCATGGGGCTGCGGGTGGTCAACCTCGACCTGAAGAACTGCGGCGAGGACCCGGTCACCGTCGAGGGCTACCCGAGCCTGCGGGTCCTCGACGCCGACGGCGAACTGTTGGGTGTCCGGGTCGGCCAGGGCTCGTCGGGGATCGCGGTCGTTCCGGAGTTCGACACTCCTCCGGAGGCGGTGATCCTGCGCCCCGGCGACGAGGCCCTGTCCGGGATCATGTGGAAGAACACGAACGACGACCCCACCGCGGAACCCCTGGTCGGCGCGCACCTGGAGATCAGCCCGGCCGCCGGCTGGAACTGGCAGGACGTGGAGCCCGGCACCACCGGCGACCTCGAGTCCCTGCACATCGACCTCGGCACCACCGGCCAACTCGGTGTCCGCGCCTGGACGCCGATGGTCGAGTGAACCCGGCGGGACGGTCTCCTGTGGACGGCCGTCGGGCCCGGCGCCGGGATCACCTTCCGCGACCTGCGGGTGCCCTGGCGGTCGAGTCGCGGGCCACCAGCCGCACCGGCAGGGTGACCGGTGCCGCCGGGCGGTCCTGCTTCTCGATGGTGTTCAGCAGCAGGTCCACGGCCAGCGCGGCCTTGCGCGGGATGTCCTGCGCGATGGTCGTCAACTTCGGGGTGACGATGGCGCTCAGGTCGAGGTCGTCGAAGCCCACCACGGACACCTCGGCCGGCACGGCCACCCCCCGCTCGGCCAGTCCGGCGGTGATGCCGATCGCCAGGATGTCGGCCGTCGCGAACACCGCGGTGGCGCTCGGATGGTCCGCGCGTAGCCGCAGGCCCAACTCGCGGCCGCTCGCGTGGGTGGTGGTGACCGTCGCGATGAGACGGTCGTCCCAGGTGACCCCGGCGTCGGCGAAGGCCTGGCGGAAACCCGCGAACCGCTGGTGCACCACACCGACGTCCGAAAAGGACGGTCCGGCGAACACGATGTCCCGATGCCCTTGGGAGAGCAGGTGTTCGGCGGCCAGCCGGCCGCCCGCGAAGTCGTCCGAGCGCACCCCGGTGGCGAGCCGGTTGTCCGAATAGGAGTCGATGGCCAGCATGGCCACCTTGCCGGCCACCCGCGCGTCGAGCCGGTCGATCTCCTCGTCCAGGAAACCCAGCAGCACCGCACCGTCGAGACTCCACGACCGCAGCGCCTCGGCCACCTCGTCGGGATGCGCGATCCCCCGCAGCAGCAGGTGGTACCCACGCTTGCGCAGTGCCCGCTCGACCTGACCGAGGATCGCGCCCGTGTGTGGGCTGAGCATGAGGCTGTCCTCATCGGCCGCCGGCACCAGCAGACCGATGAGCCGCGACGACCGCGCCGCGAGACTGCGGGCCGACGAGTTCGGCACGTAGCCGCGCTCCGCCACGATCCGCCGCACCCGCTCGATCGTCTCCGGCGACACCCGCGCCTGCTTGCCGTTGATGACGTTCGACACGGTCATCATGCTCACGCCCGCCTCGTCCGCGATGTCCCTGAGCGTGACGCGCACTCGCGAATCCTTCCATGACAGGTCCATTGACAGCTCCGCCGAACCGATATTACCGTACGACAGGTATAGCGCTAAACCTAGTGCGCGAGGAGCCCCGTGAGCACCACGTTCTCCCCTGTCCCGACCACGCGAGCCACCGGCTCGGCGTGGTGGCGCGACGCCGTCATCTACCAGGTCTACCCGCGCAGCTTCGCCGACGGGAACGGCGACGGCACGGGAGACCTGGCCGGCGTCCGGTCGCGCCTGCCGTACCTGGCCGACCTGGGTGTCGACGCCATCTGGTTCACCCCCTGGTACGCCTCACCGCTGGCCGACGGCGGCTACGACGTGGCCGACTACCGTGCCATCGACCCGGCGTTCGGCACGGTCGACGAGGCCGAGCAGCTGATCGCCGAGGCCGCCGCCCTCGGTATCCGCACGATCATCGACATCGTCCCGAACCACGTGTCCGACCAGCACCAGTGGTTCCGCGCGGCGCTCGCCGCCGGCCCGGGATCGCCCGAGCGGCAACGGTTCTGGTTCCACCCCGGCCGCGGCCCGGGTGGCGACCAGCCGCCCACCGACTGGGTCTCCAGCTTCTCCGGCGGCACCTGGACCCGCACGACGAACCCGGACGGCTCCCCCGGCGAGTGGTACCTGCACCTGTTCGCGCCGCAACAGCCCGATCTCAACTGGAACCACCCCGACGTGCGACGCGAACACGAGGACGTCCTGCGGTTCTGGTTCGACCGCGGCGTCGCGGGAGTGCGGATCGACTCGGCCACCATGCCCGTGAAGGACCCGGCGTTCCCCGTGGTGGTCGAGGAGTCCGGGCCCGGTGGGCATCCGTTCCTCGACCGCGACGAACTGCACGACATCTACCGGTCCTGGCGCGCGATCGCCGACTCCTACGCCGAACCACGGGTGCTGGTCGGCGAGATCTGGCTGGCTGACCAGGAACGGTTCGCCCGCTACCTGCGCCGAGACGAGATGCACACGGCGTTCAACTTCGACTTCATGATGCGCCCCTGGGACGCCGGCGAGCTGCGCGCGGCCATCCGGTCCACACTGGACGCCCACCGGCCGGTGGGCGCACCGGCCACCTGGGTGCTGTCCAACCACGACGTCACCCGACCGGCCACCCGCTACGGCCGCGACGACAGCTCGTTCGGGTTCGCCGCGCGACGGTTCGACATCCCGACCGACCTGGCCGTGGCGCAGCGCCGGGCCCGTGCGGCCGCGCTGCTCACCAGCGCGCTGCCCGGCTCGCTCTACATCTACCAGGGTGACGAGCTGGGTCTGCCCGAAGTGGAGGATCTCCCCCGGGAACTGTTGCAGGACCCCATGTACTTCCGCTCCGAGGGCGTCGACCCCGGCCGCGACGGCTGCCGGGTCCCGCTGCCCTGGTCCGCGGCCGGACCGTCCTTCGGGTTCGGTACCGCACGGCCGTGGCTCCCCCAGCCCGGCACCTGGGGTTCGTTGTCGGTCGAGTCGCAGGAACGCGACCCGCGCTCGATGCTGTCCCTGTACCGCACGATGCTCACCCTCCGGCGGACCGAGCCGGGACTGTCCGATGACGACTTCGCGTGGCTGCCCTCGGACGACCAGGTGCTGGCGTTCCGCCGGAACGACCTGACCTGCGTGGTCAACCTCGGCACCACCCCGACCGACCTGCCGCCCCACACCAGCGTGGTGCTCACGAGCGACGAGCTGGCCGACGGCCTGCTTCCCCCCGACACGGCCGCCTGGCTGCGCGGCTGACCCTCCACAAGGGAGTGACAATGATGTCCCCGAAATCCTCGAAATCCCTGGCCTTACTGGTCGCGGGCGCGGCCGCCCTCACCGGGTGTTCGGCCGGGACCGAGGCGGCCGACGGCACGGTCGTCGTGAAGATCTCCATCGACCCGGGCCTCGAACAGAACGCGGTCGACGCGTTCAACCAGCGGGTCGCCCAGTTCGAGGACGCCAACCCGGACATCGACCTGCAGCCGCAGGAGTACGCCTGGGAGGCCACCACGTTCACCGCCGGCCTCGCCGGCGGCACGCTGCCCGACGTCTTCACCGTCCCGTTCACCGACGGCCGCGGGCTCATCGAACGCAAGCAGGTGGCCGACATCAGCGGGCTGGTGGCCGAGCTGCCCTACGCCGACGCGTTCAACCCGAACGTCGCCGAGGCCGGCATGTCGGCCGACGGCGCCATGTGGGCCGTGCCGATCGCCGCATATGGCCAGGCCCTGCACTACAACCGCACGCTGTTCACCCAGGCCGGGCTCGACCCCGACGACCCACCGTCCACCTGGGACGAGGTGCGCACGGCCGCCCGCCAGATCGCCGAACGCACCGGCCAGGCCGGGTACACGCAGATGACGTCCGGGAACACGGGCGGCTGGATCCTCACCACCCACGCCTACTCCTACGGCGCGCGCACGGAACGGATCTCCGGGGAGGACGCCGAGTCCACCCTGGACACCCCGCAGATGCGCGAGGTGCTCCAGTCGGTGAAGGACATGCGCTGGACGGACAACAGCATGGGCGCGAACTTCCTCTACGACTGGGCGACCATCAACCAGGACTTCGCGGCCGGACGGATCGGCATGTACGTCTCGGGCGGCGGCAACTACGGTCAGCTGGTCACGCAGAACGCGATCAAGCCGCCGGACTACGGCGTCACGGCGCTTCCGCTCACCGACGACGAGGACGCCGGGGTGCTCGGCGGCGGCACGCTCGCCGTGGTCAGCGCGAACGCCGACGACGCGGTCAAGGCGGCCGCGCTGAAGTGGATCGACTTCTACTACATGGCGAAGCTGACCGACCAGGAGGCGGCCGTGCTCGACGCGAAGACCCTGGCCGAGTCCGGCGCCCCGGTGGGTTCACCCGCGCTGCCCGTGTTCGACAAGGCCACCTTCGACCAGACTCTCGAGTGGACGGCCGAGTACGTGAACGTCCCGCTCGAGCAGATGACGCCGTACACGGACGCGATGTTCGACCAGCCGCTGCTGACCGAGCCCACCCGGTCCACCCAGGAGGTGTACGCGCTGCTGGATCCGGTGGTGCAGACGGTGCTCACCGACCAGGGCGCGGACATCGGCGAACTGCTCACCCAGGCCGAGGCGGAAGCCCAGGCGCTCCTCGACCGGAACTGAGCCGGAGCCTCCGATGATCCTGGACACCCGAGCAGCGGCAGCGGAACCACGACCACGCCCGGCCCCGCCTCGCCGACGGCGCACGCCGGCGACGTGGGTCCGTGGCGGCGGGTTCGCCACGGTCGTGTTCCTGCTGCCGATGCTCGTGGTGTTCACGCTGTTCTCGTGGCTGCCCATCGGCCAGGCGATCGTCATGAGCTTCCAGGAGACGAACCTGGTCTCGGCCGCGACGTTCGTGGGGCTGGACAACTTCCGCGACGTGCTGGCCGACCCTCTCCTGTGGACGGCCGTCCAGAACACGTTGTGGTTCGCGCTCCTCGCGCTGGTGTTCGGCTACCCGCTGCCGCTGGCCGCGGCCGTGCTGATGAGCGAGGTCCGGAAGTTCCGCGGGCTCTACAGCGCACTCGCCTACCTGCCGGTGGTCATCCCGCCGGTAGTGGCCGTGCTGCTGTGGAAGTTCTTCTACGACGCCGGCCCCACCGGGGTGTTCAACTCGATCCTCGGCGCGGTCGGCATCGGGCCGGTGCCGTGGCTGCAGGACGCCGACCTGGCCATGCCGGCGCTGGTCATCGAGGCGACCTGGGCAGCGGCGGGCGGCACGGTCATCATCTACCTGGCCGCGCTGGTCGGGGTGGCGCCGGAGCTGTACGAGGCGGCCGAGATCGACGGGGCGTCGGTGTGGCGCAAGGTCTGGCACGTGACGCTGCCCAGACTCCGCGGCGTCCTGCTGGTCACGTTCATCCTCCAGATCATCGGCACCGCACAGGTGTTCCTCGAACCGTTCCTGTTCACCGGCGGCGGACCGGCCAACTCCACGATGACCGTGCTACTGCTGATCTACGACTACGCGTTCGCCAACAGCCTGGGCGGCGACTACGGCGCCGCCACCGCGCTCTCGCTCATGCTGGCCGCCGTGCTGGCCGTGTTCTCCCTCATCTACTTCCGCGTCACCCGCGCCTGGAGCACGTCATGAGCCGCGGCATCCTGTCCCCTTCGGACTGGCGGACGCCACGGCTCCGGCGGACGACCCGCGGCCTACACACGCTCCTGCTCGGTCTGCTGTTCCTGGCCGGCCTCGGGCCCATGCTGTGGCTGGCGAAGGCAGCCGTCACCCCCACCCAGGACACGCTGCGCGACCCGCTCGCGTTCTGGCCCAACGGACTCGACCTGGCCAACCTCGCCACCGCGTGGACCCGCGTCGAGATCGACAAGTACTTCCTGAACACCGTCACCATGGCCGCGGGCGCCTGGTTCACCCAGTTGCTCGTGGCCACCACCGCCGGGTACGCGCTCTCCGTCCTGCGTCCGAGATACCGCAAGGTGCTCACGGGGATCGTGCTGGCCACCCTGTTCGTTCCGTCGATCGTGCTGCTCGTTCCGCTGTACCTCACGGTGGTCGACGCGAACCTCATCAACACGTTCTGGGCGGTGTGGCTCCCCGCCGGCGCGAACGCGTTCAACATCCTGCTCGTGCAACGGTTCTTCGACAACCTGCCGCGCGAGGTCTTCGAAGCGGCCAAAGTGGACGGTGCCGGCCCGTACCGGCTCTTCTGGTCGGTGGTCCTGCCGATGTCGCGGCCCATCCTGGGCGTGGTCTCGGTGTTCGCGGTCATCGCGTCCTGGAAGGACTTCCTCTGGCCGCTGCTCGTTCTGCCCGACCCGGAACTCCAGCCGCTGTCCGTGCGACTGCCGGCACTGCAGCGGTTCGTCGAGCTGGACGTGTTCCTCGCCGCGCTCGCCATCTCGACGGTCATCCCGATCGCCCTGTTCCTCGTCTTCCAGCGGCTCTTCCTGCGCAGCGGCGCGCTGGAGGGCGCGGTCAAGGGCTGACCTTCTCTCTCCGAAGTCCCCTGCTCAACCGGAGGTGGAACAACGATGTTTCGACCCATGTCCAAAGTAGGCATCGCCGTGTTGGTCGCGGTGCTCGCCCTACTCGGTGTCACACCGGGCACCGCGTCAGCGGCTGTCACCCTCGAGGCGGAGAACGCCGCACTCGCGGGCGGTGCGGCCGTCGAGACCGAGCACGCCGGATACTCCGGCAGCGGCTACGTCGGCCAGTTCACCGACGCCAACCGGGGCCGCGCGGCCGTGACGTTCACGGTCACCGCGCCCGGCACCCAGACCCTGGCACTGCGCTATGCGAACGGCACCGGCTCGGCCAAGACGCTGTCGCTCTACATCGGATCGCAGCGACTCACGCAACTCTCCCTGCCGGCCACCGGCGGCTGGACCGCGTGGGGTACGGCCTCGGCGACCGCCACCCTGCCGAGCGGGAACACGGCCGTGTCCTACCGGTTCGACACGGCCGACAGCGGCAACGTCAACCTCGACCGGCTGACCGTGACGGCCGGTGCCCCCGCCGGGCCGGGCACCCTCGAGGCGGAGAACGCCGCGCTCGCGGGCGGTGCGGCCGTCGAGACCGAGCACGCCGGATACTCCGGCAGCGGCTACGTCGGCCAGTTCACCGACGCCAACAAGGGTCGGGCGGCCGTGACGTTCGGTGCCACGGCGGCGCGGGCCGGCACCCACCGACTCGACCTGCGGTACGCGAACGGCACGGGCGCCACCATGACACTCTCGCTCTACCTGGGATCGCAGCGACTCACGCAGCTCTCCCTGCCGGCCACCGGCGGGTGGGCGACGTGGGGCACGGCCACCGCCACGGCCGCGCTGCCCGCCGGCGCCAGCCAGGTCGGCTACCGGTTCGACACCACCGACAGCGGCAACGTCAACCTCGACCGGTTGACCGTGGCGGCCGAGAGCACCGATCCCGTGGCCTGCGGTGCCACCCCGCCGAGTGTCTGTTTCGAGGCGGAGACGGCGTTCCTCGCGGGCGGCGCGGCCCGGGCCACCGGTACGGCCGGCTTCTCCGGCACCGGCTACGCCGGCGGGTTCACCTCCGACGCCGCGCGGGTGGTCGTGCCGGTCGGCGTGGTCGGCGGCCAGCAGCAGACCCTCACCGTTCGGTACACGGCGGCACAGAGCCAGGCGGTCGTCCTCACGGCCAACGGGTTGCGGGTCGGCCAACTCACCCTCGCGGCGAGCAGCGGCTGGGCCGACGTCACACAGCAGGTGACACTGCCGGCCGGCGTCGGCAGCATCGGGCTGTCCCGCGCGCCGGGCAGCGCCGGCACCTTCGGTATCGACCGGGTGGTGCTGAGCAACGGAAAGGCGCTCGCCGCGCGCGGCGCGACCGTGCCCTACACGGAGTACGAGGCCGAGAACGCGAGCACGAACGGCACGGTGTTCGGACCGGACCGGACGTTCCGCACGGTGCCGGCCGAGGCGTCCGGTCGCCGCGGTGTCCGGCTGGCCACCACCGGCAACTACGTGGAGTTCACGCTCACCCAGCCGGCGAACTCCCTGGTGGTGCGCGCGTCCATTCCGGACACGGCCGACGGCGCCGGCAGGACCGCGCCGATCGCCGTGTACGCCAACGGCACGAAGGTGCGTGACCTGGAACTGTCCAGCGTGTACAGCTGGGTGTACGGCGCATACCCGTACAACAACAACCCGGGCGACGGTGGCGCGCAACGGTTCTTCGGCGAGTCGCGGACGCTCCTCGACCCGCTGCCGGCCGGCACGAAGCTGCGGCTGCAGAAGGACTCCTCGTCGACCGCCGCGCACTACGACATCGACCTGATCGACACCGAGACCGTCGGTGCCGCACTGCCCATGCCGTCCGGCTATGTGAACGTCACCCAGCACGGCGCGACGCCGAACGACACCTCCGACGACACCACGGCCGTCCGCAACGCGGTCAACGCGGCCCGCGCGGCCGGCACCGGGGTGTGGGTGCCGACCGGCAGGTTCGTCATGGCCGACCGGGTCGACCTTCAGGGCGTGGCCGTCCGCGGTGCCGGCCCGTGGTACTCGGTCCTGGCGGGACGGTCCGGGAAGGGCGGGTTCTTCGCCACGGGCAGCAACGTCACGATCGCCGACCTGATGATCGACGGTGACGTCCGCTACCGCGACGACGCGAACTTCCACGCGGCGCTGGAGGGCAACTTCGGCACGGGCTCGCTCATCCAGAACGTGTGGGTGGAACGCACGAAGGTCGGTCTGTGGGCCGACGACGGCACCGACGGCCTGCTGGCGCTGGGGCTGCGGATCCGCAACACCTTCGCCGACGGGGTCAACTTCAACGGCAACGTGCGCGACACCAGCGTCGCGCAGAGCGTCATCCGCAACACCGGCGACGACGCGCTGGCCATGTGGTCGCAGGGGTCGCCCGTGACCCGCGGTTCGTTCACGCACAACACCGTGCAGGTCCCCCTACTGGGCAACGGGGTCGGCATCTACGGCGGCACGTCGAACCGCGCGGAGGACAACACCGTCAGCGACACGCTCACCGCGTCCGCCGGGATCGCGGTCGGCACCCGGTTCAACCCGGTCCCGCTCAGCGGCGACACCCTGATCCAGCGGAACACGCTGGTCCGCACGGGCGGGCTCGAGCCGAACTGGAACTCGCAGCTGGGTGCGTTGTGGATCTACGCGGACACCGCGGACATCACGTCGCCCGTGATCGTCCGCGACGTGGAGATCCGGGACAGCACCTACGCCGGCATCCTGGTCAGCTGGCAACGACGGGTGGACAACGTCACCTTCGACCGGGTCACGGTCAACGGCGCCGGAACGTACGGGATCGAGGTGAACGCCGCCGGCCGTGGGCAGTTCAGCTACGTCACGGTGGCCGGTGCCGCGTCCGGCGGCCTCAGCCTGACCGGCGGATTCGAGGTGGTCCGCGGCCCGGGCAACTCGGGCTTCTAACCAGCGACTCGTACCCGTCTCGACAGCGAGTCGTACCGTCTCGACAGCGAGTTCGCTGTCCGTTCGGTACGACTCGCTGTCCGTTCGGTACGACTCGCGGGAGTCGGGGCGGCGGCGGGCGGGGGCGCCAGCGATGATGAGGCCGTGCACATCGCGGCAGAGATAGTGGCGCTGGTAGTGGCGGTCCTGGCCGTCACCACCCTGGCGCGGCGGTTGGACTTGTCGGCACCGCTGTGTCTGTTCGTCGTCGGCGTCGGCCTCGTCCTACGTGCCCGGCATTCCCGAGTACCACCTCTCCCCCGAGGTCGTGCTGGTCGGGCTGCTGCCGCCGCTGCTCTACTCGGCGGCGATCCAGACCTCCCTGGTCGACTACCGCAAGCTGCGTGGGCCGATCGCGCTGCTGTCGGTCGGGCTGGTGGTGTTCACGACGTTCGCCGTCGGGCTCGTCGCGTGGCTGGTGGTGCCGGGTCTGCCGCTGGCGGCCGGCATCGCGCTCGGCGCGGTCGTGGCACCCCCGGACGCGGTCGCGGCCAGCGCCGTCGCGCGCCGGGTGGGCATGCCCCGCAAGCTGGTCCGGCTGCTCGAGGGCGAGAGCCTGTTCAACGACGCCGCGGCGCTCGTCGCGCTGCGCACGGCCATCGCCGCGATCGCCGGGTCGATCACCCTCTGGCAGGTCGGCTTCGACTTCCTGCTCGCGGCCGTCGGCGGCGGTGTCGTCGGTGTGGTGCTCGGTATCGCCGCCGCCTACCTGCGGACCCGGCTGACCGACCTGGTGACCGACACGGCGCTGTCGTTCGCCGTGCCGTTCGTCGCCTACATCGCTCGCCGAGGAGATCCACGGCTCCGGCGTGCTGGCCGTGGTGATCGCCGGGATCATCCTCGGCCACAAGGCCCCCGTGATCCTCTCCGGCTCGCAGCGGCTGGCGAGCCGGCACAACTGGCAGACCATCCAGTTCCTGCTGGAGAACATCGTCTTCCTGCTGATGGGCCTGCAGGTCCGGCGGATCTGGTCGAGGAGGTGGCCGACAGCGACCTGTCCTTCGGCATGATCGTGTGGATCTGCGTGGCCGTGCTCGGCGCCACGATCCTCACGCGGATCCTGTGGCTCGTGTTCGTCGGCCTGACCAAACGCGTCCGGGCCCGGTTCGGCGGCAAGAAGCACGTGTGGCCGTGGACCTACACCGCGGTGATCGCGTGGGCCGGCATGCGTGGCGTGGTCACCCTGGCCGCCGCGTTCATCCTGCCGCCGGACACCCCGCAGCGCGCCGTGCTGCTGCTCGCGGCGTTCGTGGTGGTGGCCGGCACGCTGCTCATCCAGGGCACCACGCTGCCGAGGCTCGTCCGCCGGCTGCGGCTGCCCCCGCCGGACCCGGCGGAGGACGCGCTGCAGGAGGCGGCCGTCCTGAACGACATGACGCACGTGGCGCTCGAGAAGCTCGAGGAGCTGCGCACGCCGAGTGACCCGCCGGAGGTCATCGAGCGGCTGCGGAACCGGCTGCGGGACCGCACGGACTCCGCGTGGGAACAGCTCGGCCGGCAGAGCACGCTGGCCGAGACCCCCAGCGACGCCTACCGGCGGCTGCGCATGGAGCTGCTCCAGGTGGAACGCGAGGAGTGTCTGAAGGCGCGTGACAACGGCACGGCCGACGACGTGGTGCTGCGCCGGGTGTTCGACCGGCTGGACATCGAGGAGTCGATGCTCGACCGCGAGGACGACGAGGGTGGCGCGGAGACCGACCGCGAGCTGCGCACCCCGTTCCTCACGGCCGGGTCGTGCAAGCACCTCGTCCACCCGTGGAAGGACGTCGAGCCGAGCAGCGCCGACAGCTGTGCGGAGTGCGTCGGCCGAGGGCATGTCGTGGGTGCACCTGCGCATGTGCGTGAAGTGCGGAAAGGTGGCCTGCTGCGACTCGTCGGTCGGCAAGCACGCGACCGCGCACTTCCACGACACCCGCCACCCGGTGATGCGCAGCTACGAGCCGGGCGAGACGTGGCGGTGGTGCTTCGTCGACCGCCAACTCGGTTGAGAGGGTGCGCAAGGAGGGCATGGCGGCGCCCGCCGCGCCGACGCGGCCCCTGGCGGCACCGCGCAGGCATCGAAGTACAACCCGGTACGCCGAAGCCCGCGCGGCACCGCCAGGAACCACCTCGATCACGACGGGCATCCACCGACCCTCCTTGCGCACCCTCTAAGCAAGAATGATCGCCGTGGGTGTGCCCGATGCGAAGTTCCTGAAGATGGTGGACAAGCTCGCCGAGGTCGATCGGGCCAAGGGGCGGGACTACACGTCGTTCAGCGTGTGCGGCAAGCGGTTCGGCTACTACTGGCCGAGAACGAAGACCGTCGGTCTCAAGCAGACGCTGTCCGAGCAGGAGGCGCTGGTCGCCGAGCGCCCGGAGGTGTTCGAGATCCAGTTCACCTCCGGCGGGTTCGGCTGGGTGGTCGTGTACCTGCAGAAGATCGAGGCCGACGAGCTGAAAGAACTGGTGTACGAGGCCTGGCGGCTGTCCGCCCCCGAAGCTCTGGTGGAGGAGAACCCACTCCGATGACCCTTCGAGTACTGATCATCGGCGGCACGGGCACCACGGGAAGTCGGCTGGCCGACCAGCTGGGTGGCCAGGCGTGGCTGTGCGGATCGCCACCCGCCGTCCGGCATCGGCCGAGCACGTGCGGTTCGACTGGACCGACGCGAGGTCGCACACCGGGGCGCTCACCGGCATCGACGCGCTCTACCTGGTGGCGCCGCTCGGGGTGGCCGAACCGGCGTCGCTGGTCGAGCCGTTCCTGGCGACCGCGCTGCACGCCGGTGTCCGGCGGGTGGTGCTGCTCAGCTCGTCGGCCGTGCCGGAGAGCGACACGGGGTTCGGCGGTCTGGCCCGGCTGGTCCGGACGATGGTTCCGGAGTGGACGGTGCTGCGCCCGTCGTGGTTCATGCAGAACTTCGTGGGCGATCACCCGGTGGGGACGGCGGTCCGCGAGTCGGGCGAGATCGTCACGGCCACGGGCGAGGGCCGGGTGGCGTTCATCGACGCGGCGGACATCGCGGCCGTGGCGGCCCGCGCCCTCACCGACGACGAGCCGCACAACACGGCCCACGTGCTGACCGGGCCGGAGGCACTGAGCTACGCGGACACCGCGGCCATCATCGCGGGCGTGGCCGGCCGGCCCGTCCGTCACCGCGCGGTGGACCCCGCCGAGCTGATCGACCGGCTCACGGCGGCCGGTTATCCGAGCGACTACGCGGCGATGCTGGCGGGCCTGGACGTGGACATCAGCGCGGGTGCCGAGGACCGGGTGACCACCACGGTCCCCGACCTGACCGGCAGGCCCGCGCGTTCGTTCGCCGACTTCGCGCGCGAGGCGTTCAGCTGAGCGGGGCGCCCCGCCAACGCCACCCGGTTCGCCGCTCGTGGCCGGGCAGGGCGATCCGGCCGGTGGCCCAGGACAGCGCCGGCCACGGGTCGACCTCCCTGAGATCCCTGTTGACCTCGGGAAACATCCGGCCCAACACCCTGGCGCACAGGTCGGCCGGCGGCTCGAACCGCAGGCCGAGCCCGAGCGCGATGTCCGCGCCGTGCACCAGCGCCTCGACGCACCCCATGGCGGCGAAGCCTTCGGGATCGGCCATGCCGGTGGGGTGGTACGCGCGGACCTGTGGCGCGGCGGTGCGCACGGTCGAGGCGAGCATCCGGCCCCCGACCACGGCGAACTCCAGCACCTCGGCGGCCGAGGCGTCCTTGTCCACGGCGGCCAGGAAGCGGACGTACCGGTCGACCGGCCGGGCGACGAGCTGGGCGGCATAGGACAACAGACAGTCGCCGAGATGTTCGGCCGTGTGCCAGCAGTCCCAGTCCCCCGTGCCCGGGACCGCCGACCAGTCCCGGTCGGTGGCCGTTCCCAGAACGGTCGCCACGCGATCGAGCGCGCCGTCGAGATCGTCAGCCGTGACCGTCATGATCGGTCACGCTAGAGCACCATCGCCTTGCGGGCGTTCTCGCACTGCTGGACGAACTCGTGCTGAGCCGGTAGCAGTGCGTGGTAGTCGTAGTCGCCGGCGGAGACCGTGTGCTGCCACTGGCCGTGCAGCAGCTCACCGGCCTGGACGACGGCCGCCGCTGCCGCGTGCACCGACTCCGGCGACAGGCCCTCGGTGCTCAGCCCCTCCCACTCGCCGAACTCGCTCAGGTACGGCTGGGCCCAGTCGGAGTTCTCCACCATGTTGAGCGCCGTGATCGTGTGCCCGACCTGGCGGATGATCTCCTCGGCGTCGCCGCCCGCGATGGAGTGCAGGTCCTGGATCTGCTGGTGGAACCGCTCCCACGCGGTGAGCATCCTGGTCCAGTCCTCGGACCGCATCTCCTCGACGCGCTCGCTCTCGGGATCGGTCATCCCCGAGCGGTCGGCGCGATAGTCGTCCCACTCGTAGGAGCCGTCGCCGGGGTGGTTGCCCCGCGACGGCCGCGGGTGCGTGAGCGCTTCGGTGATCTGGCGCTCGATGTCGCTCCACACGTGGGGTGCACGCACCAGATCGTGCTCCCGCAGCCAGTCCCGGAGCTGGTCCGGGCCGGTCTCGAACTCCGGCATGCCGGGCACGAGGACGCTCACCGCGTCCACGCCCTGCCCTGGCCGGATCGTGATGCCGCCACCGAGTGTGTCGTCCGGGAGTTCCGTGCCGTCAGCCATGCTCCCGATGGTCGGGCCGAGCCCACCCGGCAGGCAAGGCACCTGCCCGAAAGGGCTGGGAACTCCGCGCGCCGGAACGTCCGGACGCTTGACCTGCCGTCGCTCGCGCCCTATGGTTCTGCCATTCATAGGACATGGGATGTCCTATCTTCGGCGGCCAGCTCATAGTGGAGGAGGCGCGGTGCCCAGGACCCGGCCCGGATCCGGTCAGACGTTCAGTCGGCGGGACGTGTTGCGCTACACCGGACTCGCGGGGGTCGCCGCGGCGTTCTCGTCCACGCTCGCCGCGTGTGGCGGCCCGGCGTCGACCAACGCCACCGGCGACTCCGTCGAGTCGATCACCGCGGTGATCGGCTACGGCAACAACCAGACCTGGGATCCGCTGCAGACCGCGTCGGCCTTCTCCATGGCCGCCATGCTGCACTGCTACGAGTCCCTTGTGGAGGGTGACCAGCTCACCCGTGAACCGTACGCGGGGCTGGCGAAGGCACTGCCCGAGGACGTCACGGGCACCAGCTTCAGCTTCGAGCTGCGCGACGGCGCGAAGTGGCACGACGGCCAGCCGGTCACGGCCGACGACGTGGTGTTCACCTACACCCGCGCGCTCGACCCCACGGAGAACGTCCTGGTCCGCACGTTCCTGTCCGGGTGGCTGCAGGAGGTGCGCAAGACCGGCGACCGCACGGTCGAGTTCGTGCTCGCCAAGCCGTTCCCCTATGCACTGCAACGCATCCAGACCGTGAAGATCGTGCCGAAGCACGTGTTCGACGGCAAGTGGGCCGACGCGGTCGGCGGCAAGGTCGTCGGCTCCGGGCCCTACAAGGTGACCGAGCAGGCGCCGCTGTCCCACACCCGGTTCGAGCGGTTCGACGACTACAACGGTCCCCGGCCCGGTGCGTACAAGTCGATGCTGTGGAACTCGATCGTCGACGCGGCACCGCGGGTGGCGAAGATCTCCGGCGCCAAGCCGGCCGCGCAGATCGTGGAGAACATCCCGCCGGCCAACGCCGACCAGCTGTCGAGCGACGGCCGCACGGTCGAGTTCGCCGACGGCGGCAACAACCTGTGGCTGATGTTCAACACCACCCACGCGCCGTTCGACAACAAGCTGGTGCGCCAGGCACTCCACTACGCGATCGACAGCGAGAAGATGATCGAGGTGGGCCTGAAGGGCCGCGGCACGGCCGGCACCTCGTTCATCAACCCGAAGTTCGACTCGTCGCAGCCGGCCGTCCACGACTTCAACCACGACCCGGAGAAGGCCCGGCAACTGTTGGCCCAGGCGGGCGCCAGCAACCTGTCGATCACACTGTCCACGTCGAACACCACACTCGTGGCCGACTGCGTGAACGTGATCAAGGAAGGTTGGGACGCCATCGGCGTGACCACCACCCTGGACTCCCAGGACACGAAGGCGCTGTTCTCCAAACTGGACAGTGGCGCCGACTTCGAGGTGGTGGCCACCACGCAGAACGCCGAGCAGTTCGGCAACGACCCCGACCTGCTCATCCGCTACTACTACGCGGGTGCCGGCGTGGCGGCCAAGTACTCCCGCTGGACCGGCGCCGAGGCCCAGTCGCTGCTCGCGCTGCTCGACGAGGCGTCCACCGAGACCGACGAGGGCGCCCGCGACGAACTCACGAAGGAGATCCTCGACCTGATCTCCGAAGAGGCGGTCGTGTACCCGATCGTGTTCACCCACAACGGAACCGCCTGGGACCCGTCCGTCCTTTCCGGAGTGAAGGCACAGGGCTATCCGGGCATCAACCTCAACCAGGCGAAGCCCGGAGGCTCGGCTTGATCGTCGTGCGGATGCTGCTCGGCCGCATCCTCTCGCTCGTGCCACTGCTGCTCGGCGTCACGCTGTTCGTGTTCGTGGTGATGCGCTTCTCGCCGACCGACCCGGCGCTGGCGGCCTTCGACGGCGCCAACGCCACCGACGAGCAGCTGGACGCGTTCCGCCGCGAGAACGGCCTGCTCGACCCGTGGCCGGTGCAGTACCTGCGGTTCGTGGCGCAGCTCGCGCAGGGCGACTTCGGCACCAGCCTGATCACCAAGCTGCCGGTGTCCGACACCATCACCACCGCGCTGCCGCTCACGGTGCAGCTGGTGGTGATGGGGCTGGTCATCGCGCTGGCGGTGGCGGTGCCGTTCGGCGTGATCTCCGCGGTGTTCCGGGACCGCTGGCCCGACCAGCTGATCCGGCTCGTCACGCTCGCCGGGGTCGCGGCCCCGGCGTTCTGGATCGCCCTGCTGCTGGTGCAGTGGCTGGCCGTCGGCGAGGGCCTGTTCCCCACCAGCGGATACATCAGCATGAACGACTCGTTCGGCGGCTGGCTGAACTCCATGACGCTGCCGGCCGTGTCGCTCGCCCTTCCCCTCGCCGCCGTGCTGACCCGCATCATCCGAACGTCCATGGTGGAGGAACTCGACCGGGACTACGTGCGCACCGCGCGCGGCGGCGGGCTGCCGCCGTTCGTGGTGGTGGGACGCAACGTCCTGCGCAACGCGCTCGTCACCCCGCTCACCGTCCTCGGCCTGCGCATCGGGTACCTGCTCGGCGGCGCCGTGGTGATCGAGACGATGTTCGCGCTGCCTGGCATGGGACAGAACATGATTCAGGCGGTGCTGGACGGGGACATCTCGAAGGTCCAGGGCTTCGTGATCACCATCGCGCTCGGGTTCGTGCTGATCAACCTGATCGTCGACGTGCTCTACCTCATCGCCAACCCACGCCTGCGGAGCCACTCGTGATGCGCCCCGGCCTGACCGAGCGCCTGTCCCGGCCCGGCATCAACTTCCGACGACTCAGTACCTCGTCGTGGATCTCGCTCGCGATCCTGGTCCTGCTGGCCCTGGCTGCTCTGCTGGCCCCGCTGGTCACCCAACACGATCCGTACCTGACCGGCGCCAGCGTCGAGGGACCGAGCGGCGGGCACTGGTTCGGCACCGACTCCTCCGGCCGCGACGTGTTCTCCCGGGTGGTCTTCGGCGCCCGCTGGTCCCTCGCTGTCGGGCTCGGCGCGGTCGTGCTCGCGCTGGCGGCCGGCGCGGTCATCGGCGCGATCGCCGCGACCGCCCGGCGGCGCGTCGGCGACGCGATCATGCGGGTCCTCGACGTGGTCATGGCCTTCCCCGGCATCGCGCTCGCCGCCGTGCTGGTGGCCGTGTTCGGTCGCGGGCTCGTGGTGTTGATCCTCGCGATCGCGTTCCTGTACACGCCGGCGTTCGCGCGGGTGGTCCGGGCGAACGTGATGGCGCAGTACAGCGAGGACTACGTGGCGGCCGAGCGGATCATCGGCGCCCGACGCACGTTCATCCTCCTGCGCCACATCGCCGTGAACTGCGCGGCACCCGTGCTGGTGTTCGCCACGGTGATGGTGGCCGACGCGATCGTGTTCGAGGCGTCGCTGTCGTTCATCGGCGCGGGCGTCCAGCCACCCGACCCGTCGTGGGGCGCGGTGCTCGCGAACGGCAAGGAACTCGTGCTCACCGGCGGTTGGTGGGCGACCCTGTTCCCCGGCCTGCTGATCCTGATCACCGTGCTGTCGTTGAACGTCCTGTCCGAGGGCATCTCCGACGCGATGGCCACCCCGTCCGCGCGGCGGGCGAAGGCGGGCCGCGCGGCGAAGAAGGTCGAGCGGGCCGAGGCCGACGAGAACGTGGAACCCGTGCTGCCGATCGCCGGGCTGCGGGAGGCGGGCGAACGGCTCGCCGGCCGCGCCCGCGACCTGTCCGGCCGGGAGACCGTGCTCGACGTGGAGCACCTGTCGATCTCCTTCGCCGACCGGCACGACGGCGTGAACGTGGTGGACGACGTGTCGTTCTCCGTGCGGGCCGGCGAGGTTCTCGGGTTGATCGGCGAGTCCGGCTGCGGCAAGTCGCTGACCTCGCTGTCGATCATGGGGTTGCAGCCGGACACCGCGCGGGTGTCGGGCCAGGTCCGGTTCGCCCAGCAGGACCTGCTGGCGCTGACGACCAGGCAACGCCGCCGCTACCTGGGCCACGACCTGGCGATGATCTACCAGGACGCGCTCAGCTCGCTCAACCCGGCCATGACCATCCGCGCCCAGCTCAAGCAGTTCACCCGGCGCGGCGGCACCCGCACCCCCGAGCAGCTCCTCGAACTCGTGAACCTCGATCCACACCGGACACTGCGGTCCTATCCGCACGAACTGTCCGGCGGGCAACGCCAGCGGGTGCTCATCGCCATGGCGCTGTCCCGTGATCCCCAGCTGATCGTGGCCGACGAGCCGACCACCGCGCTCGACGTCACCGTGCAGGCACAGATCATGACGCTACTGCTGGAGTTGCAGGAGGAGTTGGGTTTCGCGCTCATCCTCGTGTCCCACGACCTGGCGCTGGTGTCCGAAGTGGCCGATCGGGTGGTGGTCATGTACGGCGGGCAGGTGGCCGAGCTGGGCACGATCGCGCAGGTGGTCGGCGCACCGCGCCACCACTACACGCGGGGGCTGCTGTCGGCCGTGCTGTCGCTCGAGGAGAACCAGGCCACGCTCACCCAGATCCGTGGCGTGGTCCCCTCCCCCGCCGACTTCGCACCCGGTTGTCGGTTCGCCGAGCGGTGTCCGGCGGCGCGGGCCGTCTGCCACCGCGAGCCGCCGGTCCGGGAGGGTTCCGTGCGCACTCACCAGTTCGCGTGCCATTTCCCCGCCGAGGTGGTGACCCATGAGCCTGCTTGAGCTGTCCGGGGTGCACGTGGTGCACCGCATCCGCGCCGCCCGGTTGTTCGGCCACGACAACGTCTACGCGCTCACCGATGCGACCCTCACGATCGACGCCGGCGAGACCATCGGCGTGGTCGGCGAGTCCGGGTGCGGGAAGTCCACACTCGCCAAGGTGATGGTCGGGCTGCAACAGCCGACCGCCGGCACCGTCCGGTATGCCGGTGAGTCCCTGTGGGACATGACGCAGTCCCAGCGCGCCAGCCGGTTCGGCCGCAACGTCGGGATGATCTTCCAGGACCCGGCCACCGCGCTGAACCGGCGGCTCGCGGTCGCGAAGATCATCCGTGATCCGCTGGACGTGCACCGCGAGGGCACGCCGGCCGAACGTGCCGATCGGGTGGGGGAGCTGATGTCGCTCGTCGGTCTGCCCGACAGCCTGGCCGACGCCGTGCCCGGGCAGCTGTCCGGCGGGCAGCGTCAACGCGTGGCGATCGCCCGGGCGCTGGCGTTGCGGCCGGCACTGTTGGTGGCCGACGAACCCACCTCGGCGCTCGACGTGTCGGTGCGGGCCCAGATCCTCAACCTGCTGATCGACCTGCGGGACCGGCTGGGCCTGGCCATGGTGTTCGTGTCGCACGACATCCAGACGGTCCGGAAGATGAGCGACCGCATCGTCACCATGTACCTCGGGCGGATCGTGGAGGAGGCGCCGGCCGAGGCCGTGCCGGCCGGCACGCGCCACCCGTACATGCGGGCGTTGTTCTCCGCCACGCCGAGTCTCCTGCACCCGGTGGCCCCGATCGTCCTGAGTGGACCGGTGCCGTCGGCCACCGCGCCGCCGAGCGGCTGCACGTTCCGCACGCGGTGCTGGAAGGCGACCGACGAGTGCGCGGAAGCCCTGCCGCCACTGGCGTCCGCGACGGCGGGTCACACCTACCGCTGCATCCACCCCGAGTCCTAGGAAGGTGTCCGTGCGAACCCTGCTCGCAGGCGCGTTGTCCCTGCTCGTGCTCACCGGTCTCACCCCGTCCGCGGCGGCCGCGCCGAAACCCTCCTTCGAACAGCAGGTGCTGTTCAAGGCGGCGAACGAGCAAGGTTACGCCTGCTTCCGGATCCCCGCGGTCGTGCGCGCCAAGGCCGGCTCGCTGCTGGCGTTCGCCGAGGGCCGCGTCGACAACTGCGGTGACACCGGCGACATCGACCTGGTGCTGAAGCGCAGCACCGACGGCGGCCGGACCTGGACGCCACTGCAGCTGGTCAACTCCGGCGAAGGCGACACGCACGGCAACCCGGTGCCGATCGTCGACCAGGTCACCGGCCGGATCTTCCTGTTCACCACCTACAACGCGGGCCGCGACGACGACGGACCGTGCGCCACCCCGTGCGCGCGCACCCCGCACCTGCAGTACAGCGACGACGACGGCGCCACCTGGTCCACGCCGGTCGACGTGAGCACGCAGGTGAAGCTCCCCGAGTGGGACTGGTGGTACGCCACCGGCCCGGTGCACGGCATCCAGCTGACCAGGGGAAAGCACGCCGGACGCCTGGTGTTCGGGGTGAGCGGCGAGGCGAGCAACGGCGCAGCGGCCATCTCGAACGACGCAGCGCTCGTGTACAGCGACGACCACGGCGCCACCTGGCAGGTCGGCGCCACCGGCCGTACCGCGTTCCCACCGGGCGGCACGTATTCCCAGAAGCCACAGGAGATCACGGTCACCGAACTGGCCGACGGCTCGGTCTACGCGGGTGCCCGCGACCAGGGCGGCACGGCCGTGGGCAACCGGTCCCACGCGGTCAGCCGCGACGGCGGCACCACGTTCAGTACACAGTGGACGTCCATTCCGGACCTGGTGACGCCGATCGTGCAAGGTGCCGTGCTGCGGCTGGACCGCGCCGGACGTGGTGACCGGATCCTGTTCTCCTCTCCGGCCGACACCGACCGGCGACGGTGGATGACCATCCGCTCGTCCTACGACAGCGGCCGCAGCTGGGAGAACGCCGAGCAGGGCACGCGAATCACGAGCGACTGGTCGGGCTACTCGGACCTCGTGCAGATCAGCGACCGGCGCGCCCGCACCACGGAGATCGGCCTGCTGTACGAGGCCGGCCCGGTCGACGCCCGCGACGAGATCCGCTTCGCCCGATTCACCGAGGAGTACCTGGGCTGGCGCAACTCCGCTGGTCCGTCCACACCGGACACCTCGCGCACCGACACCGACGCCATCGTCCTGGGTGGCGCCTCCCGCACCGCGGGCCGGTTCGGCGGCGGGATCGCGTTGGACGGCGCCGACGACTTCCTGCGCGTGCCCTACTCCCCCGCGCAACTGCCCGGTTCCGGCGACCTCACCTACACCACGTGGTTCCGCTACGGCGATTCCACCGCGCCACAGGCACTGCTGTGGCTCGGCGGGATGGGTGGTACGGCACCGCAGTTGTGGCTGCGTGCCGAACCCGCGGCCAATCGGCTGGTCGCGTGGATGACCACGCCCGCCGGCACCGCGTCGGTCACCACCACGAACGCCTACGCGGACAACCAGTGGCACCACCTGGCGCTGCAACGGTCGGCCGGTCAGCTGCTGCTGTGGGTCGACGGCGTCCAGGTGGCCACCGGACCGGCGGTCGCCGGATCCCTGTCCGAACGGGTGTCCTTCCAGGTCCATGTGGGACAGCGTCAGGACAACCAACAGCGGTTCAGCGGCTCGCTCGACGAGGTCCGCCTGTACCTGCGTGCCCTCACCCCGGCCGAACTCGACCGGGTCCGACTGTCCAATGCCGACATCCCGGCCGGCCAGGTCCTGCGCCTGCCGCTCGACAAGATCCAAGGAGGCCGACCGTGATGAGTCGCCGTGTCCTGCTGCCCCTGCTGGCGGCCGTGCTGTTCGGGTCGTTACTGAGCCAGCCGGCGGCCGCCACCCCGCAGCGCGGCTGCACCTCCGTGCCGTACACCTCCGGCACCGAGGGCTACCACACGTTCCGCATCCCGGCGGTCGTCCGAACCCTCGCGGGGACGCTCATCGCGTTCGCCGAGGGCCGCGTGGAGTCGGCGGGCGACTCGGGGGCCATCCAGATCGTGCGGCGCCGGTCGTTCGACGGCGGCTGCACGTGGGGACCGCTGTCGGTGGTGGCGAGCAACGGCGACGCGACCGCCGGCAACCCCGCGCCCGTCGTGCTGCCCACCAACGAGATCGTGCTGCTGTCCACCACGAACGGTCGGGTGACCGAGCGGGAGATCATGTCCGGCACCGTGTCCCCTGAGGACGGTCGCCGGGTGTGGGCGCAGCGCAGCCGGGACAACGGTCGCACGTGGACCACCCCGCAGGAGATCACGTCGGTGGCGAAGAAGGCCGACTGGCGCTGGTACGCCACCGGCCCGGGCCACGCGATCATGCTGAAGCGCGGCGCGCACGCCGGGCGCATCGTGATTCCCGCCAACCACTCGGTCGCGCCGCCCGCCGGCTCCCCCGACGTGGGCACCGAGCAGCGGTACTACGGCGGCCACGCGCTGCTGAGCGACGACTGGGGCCGCACCTGGCGGATCGGGTTCACCGAGGATCTGGCGGCCGACGACATCGCGTCGAACGAGACGACCGTGGCGCAGCTGCCGAACGGCACGCTGTACTTCAACAGCCGCAACCAGGGCACCATCGGCGGCCGCGTGGACGGCTACTCGACCGACGGCGGCGAGACCCTCGCCGCGCCCTACGCGCCGCAGCCCACGCTGACCATCCCGAAGGTGCAGGCCAGCGTGTTGCAGACGTCGCGACCGGACCTGCTGCTGTTCTCCGGCCCGTCCGACGCGACCGCCCGGCGGGCGATGGCCGTGCGCGCCAGCTCGGACGGCGGCCGGACCTGGCGGGTGGTGCACACGGTGTCCGACGCGCCCGCCGCCTACTCCGACCTCGTGCAGCTCACCCCGTCGACCATCGGGTTGCTCTATGAGACGGGCGTGGCCGGCACGTACGAGACGATCACGTTCACCCAACTGAACACCCGTGACCTGGCGGAGCGCTCATGACCGAGTTCGAGGGTGTCGTCCCTCCTGTGTGTACTCCGCTGACCCCGGAACGCGAGCTGGACGTCGCGTCGCTCGAGCGCCTGGCGGCTTTCCTGCTCGACGCGGGCGTGCACGGGTTGTTCGTCACCGGGTCGACGGGTGAGGTGGCGTACCTGCCCGACGCCGTGCGCCACCGCGCGTTGGAGGTGGTGGCCGGGGTCGCGGCCGGGCAGGTGCCGGTGCTGGCCGGGATCATCGACACCACCACACCCCGGGTGCTGGAGCACGCGCACGCCGCCAAGTCCCATGGCGCCGACGCGCTCGTGGCCACCGCGCCGTTCTACGCGCCGACTCATCCCGCCGAGTTCCCCGGCCACTTCCGGGCCATCCGGGCAGCCGTCGACCTGCCGCTCATCGCCTACGACATCCCCGGCTCGGTCGGGTCGAAGCTGCCGGTGGACGTGGTGGTGGAGCTGGCGGCCGACGGCACGTTCGCCGGGCTGAAGGACTCCAGCGGCGACCTCGACGGCCTGCGTGCGGTGCTCGAATCGGTGACAGCGCCGGGTTTCCGGTGCTTCTCCGGCTCCGAGACGCTCGCCGACCTCGGGCTGTTCATCGGCGCGCACGGGCTGGTGCCGGGCATCGGCAACGTCGACCCCCACGGTTACGTGCGGCTCTACGAAGCCGCGAAGCGCGGGGACTGGGACGCGGCGAAGGCCGAGCAGGTCCGGCTGCGGCGCCTGTTCCAGGTGATCTTCGTGGGCGACCCGAGGATGGGCCGGTACTCCTCAGCCATGGGTGCGTTCAAGGAGGGCCTGGCGGCGCGCGGAATCATCGCCCACGCCACCACGAGCGCGCCGATGATTCCGCTCAACGACACCGAACGAGCGGCCGTTCGGAGCCGTCTCGACGAGGCCGGCCTGCTCTAAGGTTGGCAACTGCGAGGCCGTGGGAGGTTTCAGTGACGGAGTTGCACCCGGCCCGGGTGGCCACCCGGATGAACCGGGCCATCCGCGACGAGATCGCCGCGCTGATCCTCGGTCGTGGCCTGCGTTCCGGTGACCTGCTGCCCACGGAGACCGAGCTGGTCGAGGCGCTCGGCGTGAGCCGCAACTCGGTCCGTGAGGCGCTGAAGGCGCTGCAGGCGCTGGACATCGTGGAGATCCGCCACGGCCACGGCACCTACGTCGGCCGGCTGTCGCTCGACCCGCTGGCCGATGGCCTCACGTTCCGCGCGCTGCACGACATCGGCCGGGAGCTGCGGTCCATGGAGGAGATCGTGGAGGTGCGGGAGGCCCTCGAGGGCGCGTTGATCCAGCGCGTGGCGCGCGACGGGGCCGACCTGTCCGCGTTGGACGAGGTGATCCGGCGGATGGAGGACCGCGCGGCGGCGGGTCGGACGTTCGCGGCCGAGGACCGCGAGTTCCACGATCTGCTGTACCGGTCGCTGGACAACGCGCTGGTCACCCAACTGCTGCAGGCCTTCTGGGATGTCTTCCACCGCGTGAACCACCGGCTGGGCGTGACCGACCCGGACCCCGTGGAGACGGTCCGCAAACACCGGGCGATCGTGACCGCCCTCCGCGACCGGGACGTGGAGGGCGCGGCCGCCGCGATGGCCGAGCACTTCCGCAACCTCGACGCCCGGGTCGCCCAACTGCGCTGAACCCACAATGACCGTTCCGGTCGCGCATGATGACCATTGCCGGGGCGCATGGTGACCATTGCCGGGCGCATGGTGACCGTTGCGGTCGCCGCACTGGTCATCATGCGCGACGTGACTGGTCATCATGCGCTACGCGAGTGGTCATCATGCGCGCGGCGGAGCCCGGGCCGTCATTGGGCCCGGGCTCCGGTGGGTGGTCAGCCGATCAGGGCGGTGACCGCCTCGACGACCGCCGCCGGCTGCTCCTCCGGGATGAAGTGCCCGGAGGTCGGGACCTGCACGATCCGGACGTCCGTCCCACGAGGGGTGAGCTGCTGTTCCAGGTACGGGCTGGCCAGCGACGCGATGCCCAGCATCGGCACGGTGATCGGCCCGTACGACTTCTGGTCCTCGATGTCCTGGTGCAGCGTCTGGTACCAGGAGTTGCCGGCCCGGATGGCGGCCGGCGTGTCGTACGCGTCGGCGTAGATCGCGCGGTCGCGCGGCCCCACCGCCGACTGGTCCACCAGCAGCAGCTCACACAGGTGGTCGACCAGGTGGCGCGCCCCCCGACCGGCCAGCAGCTTCTCCGGCAGCCCCTGCACCTGGTTGAACGCGAACCACCACGGGTGCACCTGGCCGGGCGGCACGAGCAGCGGAACCTGGTACAGGTACTCGTCCGGGTGCGCCACGTCCATGATCGTGACCGTGCGGGTGGCCGCCCGGTGGTTGGCCGCGAAGCTGAACGCCACCATCGCGCCGATGTCGTGGCCGGCGATGTGCACCGACTTCAGACCCAGTTTGCCGATCAGCCCGTGGATGGCCGCGGCCATCGACTTCTTGTCGCCCGCGGTCGGGCGGGAGCCGCCGATGCCGGGCAGGTCGACGGCGATCACCCGGTAGCGCTTCGCCAGCTCGGGGATGATCTTGTGGAACTCCCACCACGTCTGCGGCCATCCCGGCACGAGCACCAGCGGCTCGCCCGACCCGGCGGTCACGTAGTGCACGCCGGCGGCGTTGCCCTCACGGAGGCCGTGAATACCGGTCGAGGCGGCCGCCGTCGGGCATGCCCGTGACCGCGAGCGCGGCGGTCGCGGCACCGAGACCCAGCACGGTGCGACGCGAGGCGTTCACTGGTGGATCCCGAAGAACGCGCGCAGGTCGCCGACCAGCAGGTCGGGGGCGTCGGTACCGGAGTAGTGGCCGCCGCGGTCGTGCTCGGCCCAGTGCACGATGTTGTGGTCGCGTTCGGACAGCGAGCGGATCGACGGGAAGTCGTGGGCGAACACCGACACCCCGGTCGGCACGGTGCCGCGCGGCGTCTCGACCTCCGGCTTGTGCGCCTCCTCGTAGTGGAACCGGGCGAGCGTGCCGGCGTTGCCGGACAACCAGTGCAGCGACGCGACGGTCAGCACGAAGTCCGCGTCGAGCGCTTCGTCCATCTCCGGCGGGTGGTCGCCGAAGCCACGGATCGGGTCCATCACCCAGGCGAGCTGCCCGACCGGCGAGTCGGCCAGGGCGTGCGCCAGGGTCAGCGGCCGCGTCGACTGGATCTTGTTGAACCCGGAGTGCTCCTTCTCGAACCGCTGCATGAACGCGAGCCGCCCGTACTCGTCCGGACCGAAGCCCTCGAACTCGGCCGGGTCACCGCTCGGGTAGGAGAACACCTGCGCCACGTGCACGGCCGAGACCGCCTCGGGGGCCATCGCGCCCATCACCGGCGAGACCATCGATCCGCCGTCGCTGCCGGCCGCGCCGTAACGCTCGTAGCCGAGCCGGTCCATCAGCGTGATCCACGCGGCCGCCCACGCGGGCGATGTCCCAGCCGCCCTCTCGGGTCGCGCCGGAGAAGCCGAAACCCGGGCATGGACGGGATGACCAGGTGGAACGCCTGCTCGCCCCTCGGCCGGCTCGGTCAGCGCCTCGATCACCGGCAGGTATTCGTAGGAACGTGCCCGGCCAGCCGTGGGTGAGGATCAGCGGGAAGGCGTCCGGCCGCGACGAGCGGATGTGCAGGAAGTGGATGTCGACGCCGTCGATCTCCGTGATGAACTGCGGGTGGGCGTTCATCTTCGCCTCGTGGGCGCGCCAGTCGTACTCGGTGGCCCAGTAGGACACGAGTTCCCGGAGTCTCTCGACCGGCACCCCGTGATCCCAACCGGCGCCGGGCACCTCGTCGGTCACCCATCGCGCGTTGGCCAACCGGGCACGCAGGTAGTCGAGGTCGGCCTGCGGGATGTCGATCCTAAATGGACGGATCTCCGTGCTGTTCGTGCTGGTGGGGGCGGTGCTGGTGTCTGTGCTCATAGGACAATCCTGCGGCCTGGCGGCCGGGAGGTGTGAGACCTGATCACGCCAACGAGCGACGATTTCAGGACACGCCGAACGTCGCCCGGTAGGACGCGGGCGCCACCCCGACCAGTCGCCGGAACTGGGGACGCAGCGCCGCCGAGGACGAGAACCCGCAGTACCGCGCCACCTCGTCGACCGGCAGCGAGGTCGACTCCAGCAGCTGCTGCGCGCGGATCACGCGCTGGTGGGTGAGCCAGTTCGCCGGGGTGGCGCCGGTGATCTCGCGGAACCGGCGGTCGAAGTTGCGGCGGCTCATGTTCGCCCGTTTCGCCAGCGCGTCCACCGGCAGCAGCTGGTCGAGCTGGGTGAGCGCCCACGTCATGGTCTCGGAAACGGGATCGCCGGTGCCGTCGTCGGTGAAGGTCGGCACGGGCGACTCGATGTACTGCGACTGTCCGCCCGACCGGTGCGGCGGCACCACCATGGCGCGGGCCAGCCGGTTGGCCACCTCGGCGCCCCGCAGCACGCGGATCAGGTGCAACCCCAGGTCCATGCCGGCCGCGCCGCCGCCCGCGGTGAGCACGTCGCCGTCGTCCACGAACAGGACGGACTCCTGCATCCTGACCTTCGGGAACCGCGACTGGAGCAGCCCGGCCATCGCCCAGTGGGTGGTGGCCGGCCGGTCGTCCAGCAGCCCGGCCGCGGCCAGCACGAACGCGCCACTGCACAGCCCGGCGATCCGCGCGCCGCGCGCGTGTGCGGTCCGTAGCGACTCCAGCACCGGCTGGGGCGGGTCCTGGGTGCCGGACCGCCAGTTGGGCACGAGCACCAGGTCGGCGCCCTCGATGGCCGCGAGGTCGTAGGGCAACGGGCAGTTCAGGCCGCCGCCACTCATCGCGGCGTCCGGCTCGCCCGCGACCACCCGCACGTCCAGCTCCGGCATCGCGCCATAGTGGACGGCCAGGTCGAACACGCCGAACGCGAACGACATGATGCCGAGCGACGCCCCGTTGAACAGCACCACCACAAGCTGGGTGCGCGCCGGTCTGTCCGATTGCGACACAGGTCCTCCCCAATGAATCGTCCACATGCTCACACCATCAGACGGCCGGAGCAACGACGGGTTGCGCAGCATCTGCCCCCCGTCGTACAGTCCGCGCTGTAAACGTTTACGAGAACGTTTACAGCGACGGCCCTGACACCGAGGGTGAGGACTCCCCATGGCGCAGAAGAACCCCACGCTCGTGCTGGTGGCCCAGCGCGCCGGGGTCTCCATCGCGTCCGTCTCGCGGGTGCTCAACGGGCTGCCCGCCTCCGAACGGGTCACCGAGCGAGTACGCGCCGCGGCCGCCGAGCTCGGCTATGTACCCGACGCCACCGCCCGGTCACTCAAGGTCGGCCGCACCGAGCAGATCGCGCTCGCCGTGGCCGACGTCGGGAACCCCGTCTACGTCGGCATGATGCGGGAGATCACCCGCGTGGTCACCAGGGCCGGCTACCGGCTGGTCCTGTCCTCCACCGGCTCCGACCCCCGCGACCAGATCGACCTGCTGGTCGGCCTGAACCGGGGATTCGCCGACGGCCTCATCCTCAGCCCGCTGCGGGTGCCACCGGAGCTGGGCGAACAGCTCAACGCCAGCCGCTTCCCCATCGTGATCATCGGGTCGCTGCCGCCGGGCGTCGAACTGGACAACGTGCGTGCCGACTCGGTGGCCGGCATGGCGCTGGCCGTCGACCACCTGGCCGCGCTCGGCCGGGAACGCATCGCGTTCGTCAACGGTCCTGTTGACACGGTGCCGGGGGCCGCGCGGCTCAACGGTTACGTGCGGGCCATGACCGCCCGCGGACTCCACCAGAACGCCGAGGCGCAGGTCAGCGCCAAGGACTTCACCTACAAGGCGGGCCTCAAGGCCGCCGCCCGGCTGCTCGAACAGTCCACTCCGGACGCCGTCGTCTGCGCGAACGACCTGCTGGCCATCGCCGCCGTGAACATCGCCCAGAAGAGAGGCCTGCGGGTGCCCGAGGACCTGGCGGTGGTCGGCATGGACGACACGGACATCGCCGAGCTGGCCAACCCCGCGCTCACCAGCGTCGACCTCGGCGCCACGGAACGCGCGAAGGCCGCCGCCAAGCTCTTGTTGCGCCGCCTGGAGAAGCCGCAGGCGCCGGTCCGCCAGGTGGTCATCGAACCGACACTCACCGTGCGGGCCTCGTCCGTGGGCGAGGACGTCACGTGACCAGGAACCGCGACGCCTGGCTGCTCGTGTTGCCGGCGCTACTCCCGGTGGTGGCGTTCAGCGTCTACCCGCTCATCCAGGGCATCCTGCTCGGGTTCACCGACGCGCGGGCGGGCCTGAACCAGCCGACCAACTTCAACGGTCTCGACAACTACGCCCGCCTGCTCGACAACGACCTGTTCTGGAAGTCGTTCCGCATCGGGCTGCTGTGGGCGTTCGGTGTGACCATCCTGCAGTTCCTGGCCTCGCTGGGCCTCGCGCTGCTGCTCAACCTCAACCTGCGGCTGCGCTGGCTCGCCCGCACGCTCGCGCTGGTGCCGTGGGCCATGCCCCCGGTGATCATCGCGATCATGTGGAAGCTCATGCTCAATCCCAGCTACGGCCCGGTGAACGAGGCGATGCGCGCCGTCGGCCTGCCGGGTGACATCAACTGGCTCGGCGACTTCTCCACGGCACTGCCCGCGGTGATCGTGGTCGGCGTCTGGGCGGGCATGCCACAGACGACCATCACGCTGCTCGCCGGCCTGCAGAACGTCTCCCCCGACCTGCACGAGGCCGCGGCCATCGACGGCGCCAGCACGTGGCGGCGGTTCTGGCACGTGACCCTGCCGGGCATCCGGCCGGTGGTCGTGGCGATCACCTCGCTCGACCTCATCTGGAACTTCAACTCGTTCGCGCTCGTGTTCGTGCTGACCGCCGGTGGCCCAGGTGGACAGACGATGCTGCCGATGTTGTTCGCCTACAACGAGGCCTTCCGCTACGGCAACTTCGGGTACGCGGCCGCGCTCGGCAACGTGATGGTCGTGGTGATCGCGGCGTTCCTGTTCTTCTACCTCCGCGGCCAGGCAAGGAGTCGGCACCAATGACCGCCGTCATTGCTACAGCTCCGGTCGCCCGCACCCGCCCGTACGCCCGGCCCCTCCAGTACCTCGGGCTCGCCCTGTACGTGATCTTCCTGGGCTTCCCGCTGCTGTTCCTGCTCACCACGTCGGTGAAGACCCCGCAGGAGCTGCGGTCGGCGGACTCCTCGTTCTTTCCCCAGAGCTTCGCGTTCCAGAACTTCGGCGACGCCATCGAGAAGGCCAACCTGGTGACGGCGGCCGGGAACAGCCTGTACGTGGCCGTGCTGACCACGGTGATCGTCACGCTCATCTCGCTGCCCGCCGCCTACGCGCTGGCCCGGTTCCGGACGAAGCTGCGCGGGGTCGCGACCGTGTGGATCCTGCTCAGCCAGGTGTTCCCGTTCGTGCTGATCATCATCCCGGTGTTCCTGGTGCTCAAGCAGATCGGGCTGGTGAACAGTCCACTCGGGCTGGTGCTCGTCTACACCGTCTGGTCGCTGCCGTTCGCGTTGTGGATGCTGCGCGGCTATGTGGCGGCCGTCCCGGTGGAACTCGAGGAGGCCGGCGCGATCGACGGAGCCTCGAAGCTGCGAGTGCTCCGCTCGATCGTGTTGCCGCTGCTCGCCCCCGGTCTGGTGGCCACCAGCCTGTTCACGTTCATCTCGTCGTGGAACGAGTTCTTCTTCGCCCTGGTGCTCATCCAGGACCCGAACCTGCAGACCCTGCCGCTGACCCTCGCCCGGTTCGTGGGCGCCGAGGGCCAGGTGCAGATGGGCCAGCTCGCGGCCGCGTCGCTGCTGGCGACCATCCCGAGCCTCGTGTTCTTCCTCTTCATCCAACGCCGCCTCACCTCCGGGCTGATGAGCGGCGCCGTCAAGGGCTAAGGAGTTACCTCATGAAGCGAAAGGCGTTGGGCATCGGTGCCAGTAGCGTCGTCACCGCCGCCGCCGCCCTGTTACTGAGTGGCTGCGCGCTGAACGGCGGCGAGTCCACTTCGGAGGGCAGCACGGAAGGTCCGGTGACGCTGACCTTCCAGAGCCTCGCGTACCAGGACTCCACGGTGGCGGCCACCAAGGAGATCGTCGACGCGTGGAACGCCGACAACCCGGACATCCAGATCAAGCTCACCCAGGGCACCTGGGACAACGTGCACGACCAGCTGGTCACCCAGTTCCAGGGCGGCACGGCGCCGGACATCATCCACGACGAGTCCAGCGACATCATGGGTTTCGCCGCGCAGGGCTACCTGGCCGACCTCAACCAGTACCTGAGCGAGGACACGAAGAAGGCCGTGTCCGACGACGTGTGGAAGACGGTCACCACGCCCGACGGCAAGGTGGTCGCCGCGCCCACGCTCATCCAGACCTACGTGGTGTTCGCGAACACCGACGCGTTCGCCACCGCGGGTGTCGAGGTGCCGACCGGTGACGAGCTGACCTGGGACGACCTGCAGGCAGCCGCCAAGGGCCTGACCATGGGCGGCAACTTCGGCGTCGGCTGGGGCCTCAAGCAGCCGACCGCGGCCATCATGAACACGGCCATCGGGTTCGACGGCACGTTCTTCGACGTGTCCGACGACGGCAAGGCCACGATCACGGTGGGCGACAACGAGATGGCCGTGCCCGAGCGGATCCACGAGATGGCCCACACGGACGCCTCGCTCGACCCGGTGTCGCTCACCCAGTCCGGCACGGACGTGCTGCCCGGGTTCCTGTCCGGCAAGTACGCGATGTACGTGGGCGGCAACTTCCTGGCCCAGCAGATCACCGAGTCCGCGCCCGAGGGTTTCAACTGGACGGTGCTGCCGCCGCTCGCCGGCTCCGCGGGTCCCGCGCAGGCGGCGAACCCGCAGACCATGTCGGTGGCCGCGCAGAGCAAGGCACCCGAGCAGGCGGCGAAGTTCATCGACTACTTCATGTCGGCCGAGAACCAGGCGAAGCTCGCGCAGGGCGACTGGCTGATCCCGGCGTCCGCGCCGGCCCGTGAAGCGGTGGCCGCGCAGACGGCCGAGACACCCGTGTGGGAGCCGCTGCTCAGGAGCGGTGAGGACCTGGCGGGGGCACCGTTCCAGCAGGCGGCGAACTATCCACAGTGGAAGGACCAGTACGCCACTCCCCTGCTGCAGCAGTACTTCGCCAACTCGCTCAGCCTCGATGACCTGAAGAAGCAGCTGACCGAAGGTTGGCAGTCAATCGGCTGAGTTCGGCTGATGAAGGAGACATCCATGGATCTGCTCGAGGACAAGTCGACGGGTGCGCTCGCCGGCGCCGCGGTGGCCGACGCGCTCGGCGGCGCGGCGGAGGGCAACACGCCCGAGGCCATCCGCGAGCGGTACGACGGTTTCATCGAGGGCATCGTGCCGCCGTTCCTCGACGACTGGCGCCACGCCCGGCCGATCGCGCCGTACCACAAGGGCGACGGGCACATCACCGACGACACCCTCATGACCACCGCACTCGTGGAGGTCTACGACTCCGTCCGCGACCACCTGGACGCGTACGCGGTGGCCGACCACCTGGTGCCGCTGCTCATCGGCGAACGCCGCTGGATCCCCGAGCTGGAGACCGAGGCCATCCTGCTGCAGCGGCTGTTCCTGGCCGAGAAGTGGCTGGTGGCCCGCCTCCACTATGGACACCGGGATCCGCGGGAGGCGGGCGTCGGCAACATCGTGAACTGCGGTGCGGCCATGTACGCGGCCCCCATCGGGATCGCGAACGCGGGCTCGCCGGCGGGCGCGTACGCGGAGGCCATCGACGTGGCGGGCGCGCACCAGTCGAGCTACGGACGTGAGGCGGCGGGTGTCTACGCGGCATGTGTGGCCGAGGCCATGCGGCCGGGTGCGTCCGTGTCGTCGGTGGTGGAGGTGGCGCTGTCGCTCGCGAAGGACGGCACGCGGGACGCGATCGACGCGGTGGTGTCGGCGGCGGCCAAGTTGGACGACTGGCGGTCCTCGCTCGGCGCCATCCGGGAGTCGGTCATTCCTTTCGACACGGTCGGTCCGAACTACCGGGCGCCGGCCATGGACGCCCGGATTCCCAGTCGTACCAAGTCGATCGAGGAGCTGCCGGTGGCGCTCGGCATGCTCGTGGTGGCCGGCGGCGACTACACGGAGACCGTGTTGGGCGCGGTGAACTACGGCCGCGACTCCGACTCGATCGCCGTGATGGGCGGGTCGATCGCGGGGGCGCTCGGTGGTCGCGCGGTCGTCCCGCAGACGTGGGTCGACCAGATCAGCGAGGCCAGCCGGATGGACGTCACGGCCACCGGACCGACCATGGCGGCCGTCGCCAAGGACATCTGGGCGAAGGACCGGGAGCGGTTCGACCGGCGGGCTTCCTTGTTCGGGACGGCCGCGTAGATGCTCCGTCTCTCGTGGACCCAGCCGGAGGACCTGGCACCGCACGCACTGCGCGCGGCCCGGCTCGACGGCATCGACGTCGGCGATCTGGAGCGGACCTGGGTGTCGGCCGGCGGCTCGCTGACGCCGCCGGTCTCCGGGGCGACCCCGGACCCGGCGTCGGTGTGGCAGCGCAAGCTCGCCCGCGAGATCCTGTCCAGAGTGGACGAGTACCCGGTGCCGCTCGAGTTGTCCCGCGCCGAACCCGACGACCTCCAGACGATTCTCGCGGCCGCCACCCCGGCGCCCGCTCGGTCCGCGCCCACCGAGCTGGCCGACCGGGTGCACGGCGCGTGGCTCGGCCGCGCGGCCGGGTGCCTGCTGGGCAAGCCGGTGGAGAAGATCCCCCGCGAGGGCATCCGGGCGATCGCGCGGGCCACCGGGAACTGGCCGGTGGCCGGGTACTTCACGGAGGTCGGGCTGCCGGCCGACTTGGCGGCGCGGTACCCGTGGAACCGGCGCAGCCGGCCGACCAGCCTGGTGGAGAACATCGACGGCATGCCGGAGGACGACGACCTCAACTTCCCGCTCATCGCGCTCGATCTGCTGGAACGCCACGGCGACGGGTTCACCACGGCCGACGTGGCGCAGTCGTGGCTCGCGAACCTGCCGGGCGGCCGGGTGTTCACGGCCGAGCGGATCGCCTACCGCAACCTGCTCGACGGGTACGAGCCGGACCAGGCCGGCAGGGTGGGCAACCCGTTCCGCGACTGGATCGGCGCGCAGATCCGCACCGACGTGTACGGCTGGACGCATCCGGGCGACCCGGCGACCGCCGCGCGTCTCGCGTGGACGGACGCGCGCCTGTCCCACGGCCGCAACGGACTGTACGGCGCGATGTTCGCGGCGGCCGCGTGTGCGGCGGCCGTGGTGGCGGACGACGTGTCGGAGGTGATCGAGGCCGGGCTGTCGGTGGTGCCCCCGGACTCGCGATACGCGGCGGCGATCAACCTGGGTGTGTCGCTGGGTGGACTGTCCACAGAAGACGCACTGGACGTCCTGTACGACACCTACGGGCACCTGCACTGGGTGCACGTACTGAACAACGCGGCCCTGTTGGCCTACGCCCTCGTGCGAGGTGCCGGCGACTACTCGACCACCATCACCACGGCCGTGACGGGTGGTTGGGACACGGACTCGGTCGGCGCGACCGCCGGGTCGATAGCCGGTGCCCTCACCGGCGCCGCCGCTTTGCCCGCCGCGTGGATCTCCCCGCTGCGCAACCGGCTCGCGTCCACCATCCCGGGCTTCGACGGCATCGGCTTCGACACGCTCACCGAACGAACTGTGACACTGGCAAGGCTGGCGCTCACATGAGCGTCGTGGTGGTGGGCAGCGGCAACCTCGACCTGGTCAGCCAGGTCGAACGGATCCCCGCACCCGGCGAAACCGTGCTCTCCACGGGGTTCGCCACCCACGCCGGCGGCAAGGGCAACAACCAGGCCACCGCGGCCGCGCGGGCCGGCGCGGACACCACGTTCGTCGGCGCGTTCGGCGACGACGAGCCCGGCACCCGACTCCGCGCGGGCCTCGCGGCCGACGGGGTGACGCTGCTCGTGCGGACGGTGCCGGAACCCACGGGCACCGCGCTCATCGCCGTGTCCGCGGCCGGCGAGAACTCCATCGTGGTCAACCCCGGCGCCAACGCGGCACTGCGTGACCTCACGGCCGAGGAACGCGCGGCCGTCGCCGGCGCCGGCATCGTGCTGCTGCAGCTGGAGATTCCCCTGGAGACGGTGGTCGACGCGGTCCACGCGGCCACCGGGACCGTGGTCCTCAACGCCGCGCCCGCCCACCCGCTTCCGTCTGCGATGCTCCGCGCGGTCGATGTGCTGGTGGTCAACGAACACGAGGCCGCACTTCTCGGCGGCGCCGACCAGTTGCTGGACGCGGTGCCGGCGTTGGTGATCACACTGGGCGCCGAGGGTGCGCTCGTCCGCACCCGCGCGGAATCCACGCGTGTGCCGGGCATCCCGGTCGACGTGGTCGACACGACCGGCGCGGGCGACACGTTCTGCGGCGCGCTCGCCGCGCGGCTCGACGAGGGCGCGGGTCTGGCGGAGGCGACCCGGTTCGCCACGGCCGCCGCGGCGCTGTCCGTCCGCCGCGCCGGCGCCGTGCCCGCCATCCCCACCCGTGAGGAGATCGACGATTTCCACCGATCCTGACGAGGCCGCCACCAACACCCTCGACCCCTTGGTGCCGAGGCCCATCGACCTGCCCACAACCCTGCCGGTCGACGCCGAGGCCGGCGACATCGCGAAGATCTTCGCGGCCCCCGAAGACCCGGCCGACCGCGAGGCGTGGCGGGCCGAACTGCGCCGCTGGCGCGACGAGGCCCGCGCCCGCCTCGTCTACGACGGGTCGATCTACTCCCGTCAAACGTGGACCCAGTCCTGTTACAGCGTGGCGCTCGTCTGGCTGTGGGACGAACGCCTCTTCGACCGCACGGCCGGCCGGTTCGACGTCGACGGGTTCCTCGAGCGCACCGCAGACCACGGCGGGTTCGACGGCATCGTGCTGTGGCACGCCTACCCGGTGATCGGCATCGACGACCGCAACCAGTTCGACTTCTACCGTGACGTGCCCGGCCTGCGGGACCTGATCGCCGAGTTCCAGGCCCGCGGCCTGCGGGTGTTCCTCGACTACAACCCGTGGGACACCGGCACCCGCCGCGCCGCCCACGACGACGCCGAGGAACTCGCGCTGCTGGCCGGTGAACTGGGCGCCGACGGAATGTTCCTGGACACCATGAAGGAAGGCGACGCCAAGCTCGTCGCCACGCTCCTCGACGCCGGCCAGGTCCTCGAAGGCGAGTCGCGGGTGCCGAACCAACGCATCGTCGACCACCAACTCAGCTGGGCACAGTGGTTCGCCGACAGCGGCGCACCCGGGGTGATGCGGGCCCGCTGGTACGAACAGCGGCACATGACCCACTCCACGCGACGCTGGAACCGGGACCACAGCGACGAACTCCAGTCGGCGTTCATGAACGGCGCCGGCATGTTGGTGTGGGACACGGTGTTCGGCGTGTGGGTCGGGTGGAACGAACGCGACAAGGCCACGCTGCGGCGGATGCTGCGCGTACAGCGCGCGTGTACGGAGTTCTTCACGGCCGGCGAGTGGATCCCGCTCGTGGAGACGGTCGGCCCGGACATTCACGCGTCGCGGTGGGTGCTCGGCGATCAGACACTGTGGACGGTCGTGAACCGCGCCGACACCGACTACACGGGCCCGGTGCTCCCCGGGTCGGTGGATCAGGTCACCGTGCCCGCCCGAGGAGTGACCGCGCTGTTCGAGGGTGCTGAGCCGCCGTGGCTCGACGACGAACCGAACGCTGACGCCACGTTCCCCGCCCGCACGGCACACCGCGTCCCGACCAAGCCTTCGACCGGCCGGCCACGCGGCCCGGTCGTCCGGGTGACCGGCGGGCCGCGCACGCTGCGCATGACCTACCGCCGCCGCGAGACCGGCGGCTACCAGGGCGCGCCCTACGTCGAGGAGTGGAAGCCGCTGCCGCCGCGCCTGCACGATCCACGCATCGAGCACCTGGACGTGACGCTCGCCGAGGTCGACGTGGCGGCCACCGAGGTCACGGGCGCGGAGTTCGCCGAGTTCCTGGCGGCCACCGGCTACCGGCCGGCCTGCACCAACAGGTTCGAGCCAGGAGACGGCACCGCCACGATGGTCGACCTGGACGACGCCCGCGCGTACGCGAGCTGGGCCGGCGCCCGGCTGCCGACGGAGTTCGAGTGGCAGGCGGCGGCCGAACAACCCGGTTTCCACAGAGCCACTCCCCTGGTCTGGAACTGGACGGAGAGCGAACACACCGACGGCGTCACCCGCTTCGTGATGCTCAAGGGCGGCAGCGACCACGAGACCACCGGCTCCGACTGGTACACCGACGGCGGCCCACGCGACCCGTCGTTCAGCCTGAAGTTCCTTGTCCCCGGGCTGGGGCTGGACCGCTCCCCCAACATCGGCTTCCGACTGGCCTGGGAGGTGCCATGAGTGATTTGCCATTAGCCGGAGTGCGGGTGCTCGACGTGTCGACCCTGTTCGCCGGACCGCTCGCCGCCACGTTCCTCGGGGACTTCGGCGCCGACGTGATCAAGGTGGAACACCCACGGAGACCGGACGCCGCCCGCGGCCACGGGCCGGCGAAGGACGGCGTCAACCTGTGGTGGAAGACCCTGGGGCGCAACAAGTCCACGGTCACCCTCGACCTCGGCAAACCCCAGGGCGCCGAGCTGCTGCTGGCGCTCGCCGCCCAGGCCGACGTGCTCATCGAGAACTTCCGGCCCGGCACGCTCGAACGGTGGGGCCTCGGCCCGGACGAGCTGCACGCGGTCAACCCGAGCCTGGTGATCGCGCGGGTCACGGCGTTCGGCCAGTTCGGCCCCTACGCGGCGCGGCCGGGGTTCGGCAGCCTGGCCGAGGCGATGAGCGGGTTCGCCGCGCTCACCGGACAACCCGACGGCCCGCCGACGCTGCCGCCGTTCGGGCTGGCCGACGGCATCGCCGCGCTCGCCACCGCCTACGCCGTGATGGTCGGGCTGCACGCCGGCACGGGCCAGGTGATCGACATGGCGATCATCGAGCCGATCCTCATGCTGCTCGGCGGCCAGATCACGGCCTACGACCAGCTGGGGCACGTGCAGCCGAGGACCGGCAACCGGTCGGTGAACAACGCGCCACGCAACGTCTACCGCACGGCCGACGGCGACTGGGTGGCCGTGTCCACCAGCTCCCAGTCGATCGCCGAACGCGTGGTGACGCTCGTGGGCCGCCCGGATCTCGTGGCGCGGCCGTGGTTCGCCACCGGCCACGAGCGGGCCCAGCACGCGGACGAGCTGGACGACGCGGTGTCGTCGTGGATCGCCGCCCGCCCGACCGACCAGGTGATGGCGGAGTTCGAGAAGGCGGAGGCGGCCGTCTCCCGCGTGTACGACGTGCGCGGTGTGCTCACCGACCCGCAGTACGCCGCGCTCGGCACGGTCGCGGAGGTCGACGACGACGATCTGGGCCCGCTGAAGATGCAGAACGTGCTGTTCCGCCTGTCGGAGACACCGGGAGCCATCCGCTGGCCGGGCCGCCGCCACGGCGCCGACACCGACGAGGTGCTGCGCCGGGTGGGTGTCACGCCCGAGCAGCTGGCGGAACTGCGGGAGAGCGGGATCGTATGACCATCACCGGTCTGTACGTGCCGGGCAACCGGCCCGATCGCTTCGACAAGGCGGTCGCCACCGGCGCTGACCTGGTCATCCTCGATCTGGAGGACTCGGTCGCGCCGGTGGACAAGGCGTTCGCGAGGGACGCGGTGACCGCGTGGCTCGCCGGCGCCTCGGTCGACAGTGTCATAAAGCCAGTACTCCAGGTACGGGTGCACGACCGCGACGACCTGGCCGCGCTACGAGGGCTCTCCGGCTTCGAGGTGCGCCTGCCGAAGGTCGAGACGACCGCGCAGCTCGACGAGGTGGCGGCCGCGCTTCCGGGCGTGGCGGTGACCGCGCTCGTGGAGAGCGCGTTCGGGGTGGAACACGCGGCCGAGATCGCGGCGCACCCGACGGTCACCCGGCTGGGCCTCGGCGAGTCCGACCTGGCGAGCGAGCTGGGCACCCGCGCCGACCAGGTGCTCGACCACGCGCGGGTCCGGCTGCTCTACGCGGCGCTCGCGGCGGGTCTGCCGGCGCCGATGCTGTCCGCCTACCCGGACATCCGCGACCTGGACGGTCTGCGGGCCGACACCGAACGCGGTCGCGCGCTGGGCTGGGTCGGCCGGGTGGCCATCCATCCGACGCAGCTGCCGGTGATCGCCGAGGTGTTCCGACCGACGGCGGACGAGCGCCGGTGGGCGGACGAGGTGCTGGCCGCCGGCGCGGGCGTGTCGACCCTGCGCAGCGGCGAGATGGTGGACCCGGCGATGGTCGGTCGCGCGAAGGCGATCCTGGCGCGGGTACCGAAAGAATGAACCTCGCGGTGTTGCCAGGTCGGGGGTCCGCCAGCACCGCGAGGTTCATGAACAACATCGCGGTGACCTCGGGATGCGTTACACGGTTTCCTCAGAACTCGTAGGTTCTTGCCACGGACACGGCGTCGCCGTCGTGCTGCGGGCCCGCTACCAGGTCCGATGGCCTCGGCTCGAATTCCGGGACGTCCTGGAGGCCGCGGGATTCGTCGATCACCGTCACCCGAACGGACGAAGCGGTTCGGATGGTCAGCTCCACGCCCTCGGGTGGCAGGTCGCGGAACCGGATCTCGCCGGGCCAGGTGTCGGCGAGGGTGTCGGCGAGGGTGTCCTCGATCGCCAGGGTCACGGGGTCGCTGCCCTCGATCGCGGCCGTCACCTCGGTGATCGGCTCCGACATCCGCAGGGTCAGGTTGGGTGCGCCGCGCGGCGAGGTGACCCGGAGGGTGAGCGTGTCGCCGTCCCGGGAGACCAGCTCGGCCTCGGGTGCCTCGACGTCGATCGGGGGCGCCTCCCCGGTCAGTAGCGGGCTGCTCTGGAAGCCCGCTGGGAGCCCGCTGGTGTCCTCACCGGTCACGTATCCGCTCGTCCAGTCGGTGGCGTCCACCTCCTCGCTCACCCAGTGGGCGCGGCCGGTGTCGGCGTCGAGGACGTAGGCCAGGTGGGTGGGGGCCGGGTGATCGGCGTCGCGGGTGTCGACCGCGAGCCCCACCCCGGCCAGCGCGACGCTCAGCAGCAGCACCCCGGCCGGCAACAGCACCACCCGACGCTCCGGCAGCAGCAGCTCCACCACCGGCAGCGCGAACAGTCCGAAGAGGACGATGAACAACGACCCGGCGCCGCCGAGTGCGAGTCCCACGGCCACGAAGACCATGTATCCGAAGTACGGCAGCATGGCGGTCGCGGCGACCAGCCCGAGTCCCACGGCGACCACCGACCACAGTGGACGGTCGACTGTCAGCGCCACGATCGCTCCCGCCGCGGCCAGCGCCACGGGCACGGTGAACAGGAACGCCGCCCCCGGCGCGAACACCGCGCACAGGATGCCCAGCAGCGCCGGCCAGACGAGCCCGGCGATCGCCAGCGCCACCGGCCCCAGCCTGCGGCGCAACAGCAGGTACCAGGCGAGCAACGCCAGCAGACCCAGTCCGATCATGGCCGCGTGGTAGGCGACCGGCCGGTGCAGCAGCCCGCCGGCCACGTCGTAGGTGGGCCGCAGCCACACCAGCACCGTCCACAGGACCTGGCCCAGTCCGAACGCCACGAGCAGCGGCACCAGGGCCGACGCCGCGCCGACCAGCACCCCGGGCACGGTCGCCACCCTCGCCCGGCCGGCCAGCCAGGTCAGCGCCACCACCAGCAGCAACGCGAGCACGGCCAGCGGCCACACGGCACCGTTCGGGTAGCTGACGGTCAGACCGAAGATCCGGAAGTACGTGTCGTCGTGGTCGGTGGACAGCGCCGTGAGGTCCCGACCGCCGAGTTCCCTGGTCAGCGCCAGCATGTTCTCGCCGTGGTGCGCCAGCGAACCCCGGTCCAGGTGCTCGATCGAGTCGCCCTCCGTGTGGTACCGCGCGGCGCCCTCGATGTAGGCGAAGTTCAGCCCCTCGAACCCGTTCGCCGCGAACACCGTGAAGTCCGTGTTGTTCGGCAGGATCCGGTAGACCTCGACCATGGACGAGTCACCGCGCGGGTTCGGCACGGTGTCGGTGAACAACTCGGCCAGCGCCGCGTTGTCGCGGGACGTCTCGAACATGAGCGACGGCCCGCGGACACCGCGCGCCTCGAAGTTGAGCAGCACTCCGCCGTCCTGCCCCAGGGGATGCTCGCGCACGAACGCGTCCGCGCCGAGCAGGCCCTCCTCCTCGCCATCGGTGATCAGCACCACGAGGTCGTTGCGCGGCTCGTCCAGCGCACGCACCGTCTCGAGCAGGGCGGCGACCGCCACCCCGTCGTCGGCCGCCCCCGGCCCCTTCTCCGACGAGTCGTGGTGCGCGGCCAGGAACAGCGTCCCCGTGGGGTCGCTGCCCGGCAGCGTGGCGATGATGTTGTCGACCCGGCCGAACGTCGCCCGCCCCGGCGAGGAGTTCGCCCCGACGGCCTCCTGCACCTCGACCGTCAACCCGGCGCCGCGCAACTGCTCCACCAGGTACCGCTCGGTGCGCTCGTTGGCCTCGCTCCCCACCGGCCGCGGCTCGGTGGCGAACTCCTCCAGGTACGTCATCGCGTGCTCGGTGTCGAACGCGGCGTCACCGGGTTCGACACCCGCCTCGGACAGGAAGGCGCCGGCGACGACACCCGCCATGCCCAGCAGAACGAGGAGTCCGACCAGGACACGGCGGGGCGGGTCGATCAACTTCGCGGTCACGACGGGGACCCTAGCCGGCAGTGACCTCGTCCGGCTTGTAGAAGGAGATGTGTGACCGGCTTGTTGCCAGGTAAGGGAACGTGCGTGACCATTCGCCCCACCGTTCCGACAGCCGCATCCCCGCCAGCTGCGCCATCAGGTCCAGTTCGGACGGCGAGGTCAGCCGGAACGACATGGGGTTCAGCCGCGTCGTCCCGTTCCGCATGATCACGTGGTGGCCGATGTAGTGCTGGTGCACCGCGTCGTACTGCGAGGCCAGCAGGTGCAGCTCGTCCGCCGTGATGCGGAAGACCTGCAGCCCGCCCCCCGTGAAGACCTCGGGGTTCGCCTCCTCCATCACGAACACCCCGTCCGGCGCCAAGTGCTCACGCACCTTCTTCAGGCACCGCAACTGGTCCTCGGGATTCGACAGCTGCAGCAGCGAGTTCACCACGAAGATCACCTTGAAGGTGCCCTCGACGGGGAGGGTGGCGAAGTCGCCCTCCACCGCGGTGATCGTGCCGTCGGTGTCCTTCTCCTTCAGCCGGGCGAGCATGGCCGGGGAGACGTCGACGCCGGTGACCTTGAGTCCCTTGCGGGCCAGGGGAAGGGCCACGCGGCCCGTCCCCACGCCCAGCTCGAGCACCGGCCCGCCGTCGGCGAGTGCCGCGACCGTGTCCACAGTGGCCGTCGGCTCCCACGCACCGTGCATGGTGTCGTAGATGTCGGCGATGGCGTCGCCGTACGTCGCCTGCTGGTAGTCCTTCATGACTTGCGTTGGAACACGGCGATCATGTGCGTGCCGCTGTCGACCGCGCCGGGGGCCCGGCAGGCCTCCAGCTCCCAGCGGGTGAACGCCTCCATCACCTCCGGGTTGGCGTCCAGCAGCGCCTCCAGCTCCGGCACGTCGGCCGACAGGAAGTTCGACGCGGCCGCCGTCACGACCTCGCAGTCCCGCTCGGCCAGCAAACCCTTCAGCTCCTCCCACGTGAAGAAGTGGGTGGTGAGCAGCTCGAAGTCCGCCTGCACGCCCGCGATGTCGCCGGTGGTGACGGCCTTGTCGATGGCCGCCAGCTGCCCGTTCGCCGCGAACTGCAGGATCGGGAACAGCCCGTTGCGCAGGTAACCGAACCGGGAGGTGACGCTCACGATCAGCTGCCCGCCCGGCTTGAGCGTGCGCACCAGCTCGTCGAGCGCCTGCGGGATGCGGTCGAGCAGGCAGCTCAGCACGCTGCCGACACACACCACCACGTCGTAGGCGGCCGACTCGTACTGGCTCAGGTCGGAGATGTCGGCCTGGCTCCAGCCGGTGACGTTGTCCGCGAGCCCGGCCTCCCGCACCTTCTGCTCGTTGATGCCGAGCTGCACGTCCGACAGGTCGCACACCGTGACCTCGGCACCGAGCTTCGCCAGCTCGAGGGTGAACCTGCCGGGGCCGGCACCCGCCTCGAGCACCTTGTCGCCCGCCTTGACGTGCTCGGCGATCAGCTCCCGGTGGATCCGGTAGTTGATGCGGTTCTCGAGGGAGCTCTCCAGCCGCTCCCACTCCCGGCCGCCCCACTCGTTGTAGAACGAACGAGTGGTGGCTGACTCATATCTGGCTGGCTCGTTCAACGCGGTCATGGCTCCGGCTCCTCGGTGGCGGGCGTTAGCGGCGGTTAGCGGCGGTTCAGGGCGTGGAAGACCAGGTCCCGCTGACCGACCCGGACCTGGGTGCCGGAGTGGATGGTGAACGGCTGGCCGGGCGAGAGACGGATGAGGTTGGTGCTGTCCGGCTCACGCACGTAGGTGCCGCTCGGGTGCCCGCGGTCCACGATCGTCACGTCCCACTCGTCGAGGCGGACGTCGGCGTGGGCCTCGGACAGGGACCGGTCGGCAACGGCCAGCGCCTTCGCGTGACCGGCGCGGACCTGGTCGTCGGTGTGCGGCTCGCGGCCGACCACGTAGTCGCCGTCCAGGACGTGGGCCGAGCCGTCGTCGGACACCAGGTAGCCCAGCGCCGGGCGGGCGCCCTGCACCGGCTGGTGGGTGAGGCCGTGCATGGCCACCCCGCAGGCGCCGCAGTAGCGGGCGTCGGGCCGGTTGAAGTGGCCCTGCTTGCAGTTGATGCCCCAGACCTGGGTGCTGGCCGCCGGCGCCGACGACCCGGAGAACCCGGACGGCAGCGAGACGGCCGTGCCCGGCAGGTTGTTGGCGTCGCTCGTCATGGCCGTGCCGGAACCGCCGCGCAGCAACACCCGGCGGGTGGCGCCGATGAAGCTGAGCCCGTAGGTGCCGAGCGCGAGAACGACCGCGGTGATCACCAGGTACCAGACGAGTGCCGTGCCGTCGACCACGAAGTCGTCGAGGAACAGCGCCAGCACCCCGTAGGCGAGCAGGCCTTCGGGAATCGCCTGCACCGCGAGCCACGGCGCGGGCCAGTCCTGGTCGCGGCGTTGCTTCTGCACCAGGCCGTAGACCCAGTCGAACAGCACCGGGCCGGTGGCGAACAGCACGCCGAGCGCCACGAGCGTCATCAGGTAGGTGTCGGCGAGCGGCGCGAACCCGACGGGCAGCACGGCGCCGAGCCCGAACGCGCAGGCCAGGCCGAGCGTCAGGGTGACGATCACTCGGGTGAGCAGGCGGCTCAGGTAGTTCGGCCGCAGGTGGTCACCGCCGGTGGGCCGGCTGGACCCGTTCGATCCGTTCGACCCACTCGACATGGTCGGCTCGGGCAGCGACTGCTGGCGCGCCGGCTGCTGGGCCGACTGGGCCGAGTAGTCGAGCCACGCGGGTGGCGGGGTCTCCACCCGCGGCGCCATGGGCGGGGCGGGCGGCGGCAGGGTCGCCACCGACCGACGGGATCCGTTCGATCCGTTGAGGGGTGCGCTGTTCGCCAGGATCGGCACGGCCGCCGCGCCGCTCATGGCCGGCTCCAGGTCGGCCTCCACGAGCGCCACCCGCCGCTCCAGCACCAGGCCGTTGCCCGACGCCAGACCGGACCGCAGGGCGAACTGCTGACCGGCGCCGTTGCCCGAGGCGTCACCCGTGCCGCGCACGGTCAGCGAGCCGAGCGACTCGGGTGCCTCGTAGCGCAGCAGCGGGGCCTGGCCGGGGCCGGGACCCCACACGCGGAACTCCGCGTTGGGCCCGTCGGCCGCGACCTCCACCGGCCCGTGCAGGTACAGCCACGCGCCGCGCGGGGTCTCGACCACCGCGGCGAACGCCTCGACGTCGGCGGCCTCGGGCTTCGCGAACAGCGCCTCGAGCTTGGTGCCGAGGTCCTTCTTCGGGTCGACCGGGCCGCTGAACAGGTCGATCAGCGCCTTGTGCTCGCTGCGGTCGCCGTCACCGATCAACAGGAACACCGCGGTCGGGAACCGGCCGATCAGCCCGTCACCGGATTCCACGGATAACTTGAAGTCATCGAGTTTCACAACAATCTCCCGCCACGAAAACGCCAACGAAGGAATAGGACACGCAGCGGCCCATGCAAGGCTGCGAACACGATGAGCCACGTCGTCGCGAAATGGATGAGGAACGTCCAGACGCCGACGTCGATATTCATGAGGTCACGCAGGACCAGGTAGACCACGAGGCCCTCGGGTATGCCCTCCACCAGTGTGAACATCGCCGGCCAGTCCTTCTCCCAGCGAAACTGTTGGAGCAGGTGGTAGATCGGATCCCACACCACCACGCCGAGGACCAGCACGACGCCCAGGGCCGAGAGGGTCGCGTAGTAGGCGTCGCCCACCGGCATGAAACCCGAGCGGAACGCCGGCGTGATGGCCAGTGTCCACAACAGACCGACGGTGAGTATCACGAAGATTCTGGACTGGATGCGCCCAACGATTGTCGGAGTCATGGTGTCTTGTTCCTCATCCACTTCCACCACTGGGAAACCGACCGGAACGAACCGATCCGCCGGCAGAATCCCGCACCCGCGAGGGTGTCGGTGACCTGCAGTGCCGCGTACTGCAGGCCGAGCAACGAATCCGTGGGCGCGTAGTAGGAGCCCTCGGTGGTCGCGCCCGCCGCGAACAACCGGCCCTCACCGCTCGCGCACAGCGGCAGTTCGAAGATCGGTGACACGGCGAGCCTGCCGAGCCCGTTGCGGGTGGCACCCGAGTGCTCGAGCAGGTCGGCCAGCAGCCGGTGTTCGGCGATGTCCCCCACCAGGCCGGTCGCGTCGATGATGAAGTCGACGTCGACCTTGCGCGGCGCCCCGTTCTGCGTGATGAACGCGGCGAGCGTGCCGTCGGGATTGGGTTCGACGTGGTCGATCACCCCGTTCATCGTGCGGTAGAAGCCCTCGCGCCGGCCCTGCGCCAGTTGCCGCTGCCAGAGTCGGCGTCGCGGGGTGGTCGACCCCTTCATCAGGCGCCACAAGCGAAGGCGCTCCTCGTCGGGGAGTTTCTCCAGGCGTACCTTCAACTGCCCGCCCCAGCTGGACTTCGGCCAGTTGAAACCCTGGTAGGCCCAGCCGTCGCCGCCGCGGCGCCGCATGAACACCGACGGTCCGTGCGCGCCCTGGATGTCCGTGCGCAGCAGGTGCAGGATCTGGGTCCGCGCGCCGTTGCGTTCGCGGTCCTTGATCAGCCGGTGCAGGATGGCCGACGCCGTGATCCCGCCCCCGCGCACGAGAACCGTGCCCTCGCGCTTCGTCAGGTCGGTGTAGACGTGCTCGTGCGGTTCGTAGCTGTTCACGAACCGGTAGCCGTCGCCGTAGTCCCGGCGAAAGGCCTGGAGGTCGGGCAGGAACCGCACGCTCGGGTAGCCGACGGCGATGTGCACGTGCTTGCTGCGGTAGGCGATCCGGTGGCCGGTGTCGCTCCGCGGGTCGAACTCCGCCTTCGGGGTGAGGATGGAGAAGTAGCCGCCGCCGGCCCGCTTGCGGACCATGCGGGCCTGTCCCACGGCCAGGGTCTCCCAGTAGCCGATCCGGTCGGCCTCCCGCTTCAGTCCCTCGAACACCTGCCCGGCGAGCGGGGTCCAGTAGTCCGACCAGATGTTCTCGGTCAGCACGTTCCACAGTGGCTTCACGAAGCCCTTGACCGACTTGGCGGAGAACGCCGTGCGGACCGCGTAGCTCGGGAAGCCCCAGATGTTGTCCGGCATGGACGACGCGTCCGAGCGGATCCGGTACTCGGGCGGCAGCTGGGCCACGCCCGTCAGGTACGCGTAGTTCTCCCACGGGCTGGTCAGGGCCGTGAGGACCCTGATGTCCTTGGCCGGCACCCCGGCGATCCGCAGGTGGTCGACCATCGCGAAGGAGCCCATGCCGCCGCCGATGCTCACGAACGGAACGTCCACGATCGGGATGCCGGCGTCGTGCAGTAGCTCCTCGGTCCAGACGGAGGTGTTCAGCAACTCCGCCGTGAGGTCCCCACCACCACGTGGATCGCGTGGTGCCTGGGATAAAGCGGACAGTGGTGATGCCATGTGCGAAAGGTTATGTGTGGATCACCACTACCATGATCATTGCCGAGTGCCCCTACAGGGAACTTCGACCGTTCCTCGAGACGACCGGGATTCGATTCATCCTTGAGTCGTTCGTCAAGGGGAGAAGCATGTGATCGCGGGATCCGCACTCACGCCGACGTTGGCCGGCTACCAGGTCAAGGGAGAACTGAACAGTTCGGGGATGAACCTGGTGTACCTGGCCGAGGACGTGCGGCTGGGTCGCCGGGTGGCGGTGAAGGTCCTGCGCAGGCCCATGGCGTTCGACGAACGGCACCGGCGGCGGTTCCTGCGTGAGTGCCTGATCGCCGCGAACCTCGACCACCCGCGCATCGTGCCGGTCTATGCGGCCGGTGAGGCCGACGAGGCTCCGTACTTCGTGATGCCCTACCTCCCGGGCGGCGACCTGCAGAACATGCTGGACGTCCACGGCCCGTTACCACTCGACCTGACGATCACGGTGGTCACACAGTTGGCCGAGGCACTCGACTACGTCCACGCCCGCGGCCTGGTCCACCGGGACGTCAAACCGAAGAACGTGTTGGTGGACACGACGGCCGGCACCCGCTGCTACCTGTCGGACTTCGGCATCGCGACCGGAGTGGACGAACGCCCCGGCACCCGCCCCTTCGCCGGTTCCCTGGGTTTCAGTCCGCCGGAACAGGTCAGCGGCCAGGTCGTCGACGGTCGCGCGGACGTCTACGCGCTGGGCTGTCTGCTGTACGTGTGCCTGACGGGCCTGGAACCCGGCCGCCGCTCGGTGCTGGCGGCCCGCCCGGACCTACCGTCCTCACTGGATGCCGTGATCCGCAAAGCCATGGCCCCACGGCCGGCGGACCGCCACCGCACGAGTGGCCGATTATCCGAGGCACTACGCCAGATCAGATAGCCTCGCGGGCGGCTCAAGTTCCGTTGACGGTGGGCTTTCGTGTCCAGAGACTGGCGCGATGACTACCCAAGAGGCTCGCACCCCGGATGACATCAATCCCCAGTACGCCACCCTGACGGATGCCTCCATCGAAATCCTGGGCGGCACCATGCATGTTGGGTACTGGCACGATGAGAACGACGACGCGACCATGGAGGAGGCCACTCTCCGCCTCACCGACATGGTGATCGACAAGGTGAACCCCTCGCCCGGACAGAGATTGCTGGATGTCGGCTGCGGCAACGGCACTCCCGCGGTCCGCATGGTCCAGACTCGCGACGTCACGGTGACGTCGATCGACATCGGCGCGTACCAGCTGCAGTTGACGAACTCTCTGGTGGAGTCGTCGGGTCTCTCTTCTTCTATTGACGTGCAGTACGGGAACGTGGACGAGATGACGTTCCCGGATGCTTCCTTTGACCACGCCTGGTCGAGCGAGTGCCTGATCCACGTTCCCAACTGGAGCGAGTCCCTGCGCAACATCGCTCGGGTGCTGCGTCCGGGTGGCCGGCTGGTGGTAACGGACTGCGTGGAGCGCGCTCCGGTGGACTCTTCTACCCGCGCCTTCTTGGACAACTACTACTCGACGGTCCACTGTCACTACAACAAGCTGTCCGAGATCAAGGGGCTTGTGGAGGACGCCGGGCTCGAGTTGGTGGAGCTGCTGGAGGTCGGCGACCACATCCTGAAGCGGACCATGCGCGCGGTGGATGACGGGTTCCGTGAGCGGGCTTCTGCTATCGAGGCTGCCAGTGGAATGCCGGCGGACGTGACGTCCGGAATCGGCGCGGACGCCGTTCGGTTCAGTGAGCTTCCCGAGGCCGGCTACGCGATCGTTGTGGCTCAGAAGCCTCTCTGACGGGTGGTTGGGGTCTCTGGTCTTTGGCCCGCTCTAGTTGCCGATCCCCTGACTCCGGGTCTGGTTCCTGGTTTTCCTGGGTTCTGGGTTCTGGTGCCCTGGGCGCAGCCCGCCGGCCCTTCTTGACCGGTGGCTGGTCTCTGGGCATGGTGTTCACGTTCTCTGAGGTCTGGGGCGGGGGTGGCGGCGGATTGTACGGGCGGCCCCTCACGCCTCAAGGGCGCTCCTTCGTCGCGTCGGCTTCGCCGATGACGGCCCGGGGGGGCCGTCACCCTTGACCCGCGAGCCTCCGCCACCCTGAGGCGATCGTTAAGGGCGGGCTGACGCCCGCCCACCCCCTGCCCGCCGCCACCCCCGCCGGCCCCTGTCTCCGGGGGTCCTCCCCGCGCGATGGTCCACCCGGTTCGGCAGCTGGTTACGCGGCCAGGTGGGGACGGGCCCCCTGCTGGGTTTGGCCGCGAGGTCGGCCGTGTCGAGGTTGGGCGCGCGGAAGCGCTGCCACCACGTGACGGGGTCCTGCCTGCCGGGGTGCGGACTACTCGCGTTGGTGTAGCAGGTTGCGTTGCGGGACCTGCTGTGGATCTATCCACCTCGGGGGGATGAATTCTGGGAGGCCGTTTCTGGTGCGGACTTCCCACTCGGAGTGGTGGATCATCCGGTGATGGCGCCGGCAGAGCAGGACCAGGTTCGCCAGGTCTGTGGCGCCGCCGTCCAGCCAGTGCTTGATGTGGTGGGCGTCTGCCCAGGGGGCGGGGTGCGGGCAGTTCGGAAAAGCGCAGCCCTTGTCGCGGGTGTTCAACGCTGTCCGCTGCATCGGGGTGACCAGCCGGTGGGTGCGGCCCACATCCAGCGGGACCGACGCGCCGTTGAGGACCATGGGGATGATGCCGGCGTCGCAGGCGAGACGGCGGGCTGCTGCCGCCGGAAGCGGGGCACCGCCGGCCAGGGTCGCGGAGCCCACACCCTTCTGCAGGACGGTCAGGTCCATGGTGGCGTTCAGGTGGGGTTTCTCCCCGCCTCGGGTGGGGAGGTTGTCGCTGGTGATCGCGTGATGGACCACATCACAGAACGCATCACCCAACCGCTGGGTCGGATGGCGTTCGTCGGTGGGGCCATCTGGTTTGCCCAACGCACCCAGGAGCGAGTCCAGTTCCTCGGCTGCCTCGGGGTCGATGACGCCGGAGAACCGCATCCATCCCCTCGCGTCCCGACTTGACCGGAACACGTTCTTCGGCTCCGCCAGATCCTCCCTCGGAGGACAACCGTCCGCGTCGATCCGCTCCAACAGGGCGGCACCATGACTCCGGACCACCGACGACGGCGCTAACCGGGCGATGTCGACCAGGTGTTGTTCCATCACCTCGGTGGCATCCGCCGCCGCCCAAGCCGGGATTTTCTTCACTGACTCGGCGATCGCATCCACATGATCGGCGTCCAGAACACCCTCGGTCAACGCTTCGCGCACCAGCGGGAGGTGGGCGGGGGTGACGTGCCCGGTCGGGGTCACCGTCTCCGCCACCAGACCGGCCTGGGCGATCATGCGGTGCGCGCGGCGGGGCGTGATCCGCAGCAAATCAGCGAGCATCGCCGCCAGACTGGGATAACCGCAGCCCTCGACGACATCCCGGGATTCCATGTCCGAGATAAGCGACAACGCGTTGCCGTGCAACACCCGCATCTGACGGAGGGTTTCGGCGAGATCATGGGCAAGCTCCGGCAATCCGACCGGGTGTGCGAGGGAGCTGGACATGCCTCCAGTTTACCGACAAACGCCACGCATTTCGAACACCTGTACCCGATCGTGGACAACAAATACCGAGCGTTAAACACCCCAGATAAAGAACGCAACAACAAACAAAAGAACCGGAGAACGCGAGGGGGTTCTGGGGTGACGGCGGGCAGAAGGAGGGCGGGCGCCAGCCCGCCCTTAATGGTCGCCTCAGGGTGGCGGAGGCTCGCGGGTCAAGGGTTGAGCGAAGCGAAATCGGCGAAGCCGACGCGACGAAGGAGCGCCCTTGACGCGTGAGGGGCCGCCCGTACAATCCGCCGTCACCCCAGAACCCCTACCCAACGGGTTACGCCGCGAGAGCAGGACTACACGCAACAAGCGCCTGCGTCAACGAATGTGAAGGGGACGCCAGCACCGAAGAGGTGGCCCCAAGCTCCACGATGCGACCAGAAGAGAGAACCGCCACCTGCTGAGCGCCCTCAGCGGCCACCGATAGATCATGAGTCACCAACAGCACAGCAAGCCCCATAGAAGCCCGCAACTCAGCCAACAACGACAACACAGCCGAACCAATCGAGCGATCCAACGAAGAAGTCACCTCATCACATACCAAAACCCGAGGCGACGCCGCCAGCGCCCGACAGAGGTTGACCCGCTGCCGCTCCCCACCGGACAACTCCCCCGGCAACCGATCAGCACACGACGCCGGCAGATGCACCCGATCCAACAAGGACACGGACCCACCGGCCCGCTTGATGGCCACCCCGACGGTCTCCCGAGGATTCAGTGCCCCCACCGAATCCTGCGCGATCAACTGCACAGCACGCCGAGAAGCGAGCGACCGCTGCCGATAGTGCGGCGCCAACGGCTCCCCATCCAACGATATCGACCCACCAGAACGAGCCGCCAACCCCACAATCGTCCGAGAGACAGTCGTCTTCCCCGACCCGGAGGGACCCACCAGAGCAAGCGCGGAACCTGACGGAATCTCGAACGACACATCGGAAACCCCATACGGGGCGGACAACGACGAGACCACCAAAGCATCTGGCCCGGGGACCACCGGAGCAGAAGGCACCACGGGCGGAGCGACAGAACCCGCGACGACACGTCCGGCAGACATAGTCACGACCGAATCAGCCAACGACGCCACCAGGTGCGGATCATGCGAGACGATCACCGCCGCAGGCCCACCCAACAACGAAGCCAGAAGAGAGCGAACCTCGGCCGCCACCACGACATCCAGTCCACTCGTCGGCTCGTCGAGGACGAGCAACTCCGGGGACCCGGCCAGCGCCATCGCGAGCCCGACCCGCTGAGCCTGCCCACCCGAGATCTGATGGCTGAACCGCCGCAGGAACGCGCGATCCGACGGCAGCTGCACCGACGCGAGCAGAGAAGACACCGAACCGCCACGCAACCGGACCGCCTCGGCCAGCTGAGCCCCGATCCGCCGCGCAGGGTTGAGTGCGGCGGCCGGATCCTGACCCAGATACGACACCACCCGCCCCCGCAAAGCCCGTGCGTAGACGAACGGATCTAGCCCGGCCACGGACACCGAACCGGACCGCACGGCCAACCCGGGCCGCACGTGACCCAGCAGTGTGTAGGCGGCAGTGGACTTCCCCGAACCGGAACGCCCTACCAAGCCGAGAACCTCACCAGGACGGAGAGAGAAGCTCACCCCGTCGACCACGGGCGGACCACCGGAGACCGGCCCGATCACCAAGTCCCGCACAGACGCAATCATGACGCACTCCGAGAGAACCGGGTTACCAACTCGTCGGCCAGTAGGTTCACCGTGACCCCGAACAACACCAACAACAACGCCGGCACCAGGAACGGCAGCACCGCGAGCGTCGCGCCGGAGATGTTCTCCGCCACCATCCGGCCCCAGTTGGCCGCGGGAGCGCCACGTCCGATCCCCAGGAACCCTGCCGTGGCAGCGAGATAGACGGCGCCGACGAATCGTAGGCCCGTGTCGGCGAGCACCGGACCGGCGATGTTCGGCAGGATGTCCCGCCGCAGCACCGCCCACTGACCGTCCCCACGCGACAGTGCCACTTCGACGAACCCACGCGACGCCACCTGTTGGGCCGCCGCGCGAACAACCCGCGCGGAGAACGGTGTCGTGGTGATCACTACGGCCACCAACAGCGCCAGATCACTACCCGGGAAGCCGGCTGCCAGCACGATCAGCAGCAGTAGGGCGGGGACCACGACGAACAGGTCGAGGACCCGCATCACCAGCTCCCCCACCCGCCGGCTGGCCAACGCCGACAGGACGCCGACTACCACCCCCAGCACCGTGGCGATCAGCGTGGCCAGGACGGCCAGGCCCACCACCACGTACCCGCCGTGCAGCACCCGAGCCAGGACGTCCCGACCCAGAGCGTCCGTCCCGAGTAGATGAGCCCCGCTGGGGCCGGAGAACGGCAACCCGACCGACTCCGTGGGCGATCCGCCGAACACCGGACCCAACCCGGCCAGCAGGGCGACAGCGGCCGCTCCGCCGCCGGCGACCCAGAGTGCCACCCGCCTCATGACTCACTCCTCAGTCGGGGGGACAACAACCGCACGAGCAGGTCGCCGATCAGCAGGGCCACCAACGACACCGCGCACAGGGTCAGCGCGATTCCCTGTACGAGCGGCACATCCCGGGTGGCCACGGCGGCGCGCAGCTCGTTGCCCACCCCGGGGTAGTTGAAGATCGACTCGACGACGATCGCGCCCCCGACCAACGCACCCAGCTGTGCCACCACCGCCTGCACGGCCGGCGCCAGCGCGTTGGGCAGCACGTGCCGCAGAGCCAGCCGCCAGCCGTGGATTCCGCCCAGCCGTGCGGCCTCGACGTAGGGCGTCCGAACCACGTCGGCCACCGACGCGCGGATCAGGCGCACGGCAACCGCGGTGGACAGGACCAGCAGGCTCAACACGGGTAGTACCAACACTTCCGGACTGTCCAATGGTGATCCACCGATCGGCACCAGGGACACCTCGGGGACCAGTCCCAGCCATGTGGCGAGCACGGCCAGTAGGAGCCCGGCCGTCACGAACTCCGGGACGCCGGCGGCCGTGAGAGCACCGGCCGACACCAGTCGGTCCGCCGCCCGTCCGCGTCGGCCGCCGGCCGAGCCGAAGCCGGCGGCCGTGCCGAGCACGATCGCCGTGGGCACCAACAGCAGGCACACCAATCCGGCCAGCAGCAGGCTGTTCGGCACGCGGTCATCGAGCACTTCGGACACCGGCCGGCCGCCGACGTACGCGGTGCCCAGGTCGCCGCGCACCACGCCACCGATCCAGTCCGCATAGCGTTCGACCGCCGGCCGGTCCAGACCCAGTTCGGTGCGGACCTGGTCCCGCTGCTCGGCCGTGGCGTCCGGGCCGGCGATCGCCCCGACCGCGTCGCCGGGCAGCACCTCGGTGGCCGCGAAGATCAGCACCGAGAGCACGGCCAGTGCCGCGACGGCGCCGAGCACCCGTCGCAGCACCAACCTGAGCAAGCCACTCACTGGAGGGACGCCTCGACGAAGCTGGGGTGCTGCTCGAACAGTCCTTTCTCGACACCGACGAGGTTCGGCACCTGGCCGGACATGCTGGGCTTGAACACGGGCAGCACGGTGTTGCCCTCGTCCACCAGCATCTCCTGCACGGCCGCGGCCTTCTCCTTCGCGTCGTCCGGAGTGGTCGCGGCGCGGGCCGCCAGGACCATCTGGTCGACGTCCGGCCGGTTCCAGCCGAAGCCGAACGGGTTCCCGCCCTGGTAGATGATCTGGTAGATCAACATGGGCGGAGTCGCGGAGGCATAGCCGCCGGCGAACGGCAGCGCCGAGTAGGCGGCGAAGTCCGCGTAGAGCTGGCCGGCCGGCTTCTCCTGCAGCGTCACCTCGACGCCCACGTCCTTCAGGTGCTCGGCGTACAGCGTGGCCGCCTCGACCATGCCGGGCGTCTCCGGCCCGGTGGTCAGCGTGACCGCCAGGTCGGACGCACCGGCCTCACTGAGCAGCTGACGGGCCCTGGCGGGGTCGTGCTCGCGCTGGGGCAGGTCGCCGGCGTAGTCCGGGTAGCCGAGCGACAGCAGGTCGTTGCCCAGCTCGCCGCGGCCGAACAGGACGGTGTCGAGAATGGACTGACGGTCGATGGCCAGCCGGAACGCCTCGCGCACCCGCGGGTCGTCGAACGGCGGCTTCGCCATGTTCAGCTGGAAGTAGAGGGAAGTCAGGGACGGCGCCGCCGCCTCGACCACCCGAAGACTGCCATCGGCCTCCACCGTGCGGGCCTGGACGGGCGACAGGTCGTGCGCGTAGTCCACCTGCTTGCCCCGCAGGGCGTTCAGCCGGGCGTCACCGTCCGGGATGGACAGCAGCTCCAGACCGTCGAGGTACGGGCCGTCACTACCGGCGAAGTTCTCGTTGCGGGCCAACTGCGCGCCGCGGCCCGGGTCGAACCCGACCAGCTTGAACGGGCCACCGGTCGGCATGTCGGCCGTGAACGCGGTGGTGCCCTCCTTGTAGACGAACGTGGTGCCCAGGCAGAGAACAGTGGCGCCGTCGGCGATCGGGCGTTTCGTGGGGAGTTCGAGAGTCGTGTCGTCGATGACCCGCATCCGGGTCACGTCGAAGTCGGCGGCGAACACCGCCAGGGAGCCGATGGGGGCGGCGGTCGCGGTCAGCTCCAGCGAGTGGGCGACGTCGCGCGCGGTGAGGGGCGAACCGTCGGAGAAGCGGAGTCCACTGCGGACCCGCAGGGTGTAGCTGGTGAGGTCGGGCGCCGGGGTGATCTCCTCGAGCACAAAGGACTTGAAGCCGCCGGGGGCGGTGGGGTCGAGGTCGCCGAGGCTGGCGTGCAACGCCCGCGCCCGCACGAAGTCCATGGAGGTACCGCTCTTGAACACGTCGAGCGACTCCGACGCGCCACCGCCGACGAACGCCGCGCGGAGGGTCCCACCGCGCCGGGGTGGCCCGGTCGGCGTGGACTGGGTGGGTGTTCCTGCGCCGCAGCCGCTGAGCAGAGTCGCGCCCGCGGCCACGGCCAGGAGTAAGGACCGGCGGCTGAGTTGAGAAGTCATCGGTTCTCCCGTGGTCAATGGTGTGCAGCGACACTATTGGCCACGGGTCGAGAGCCGGTCGTAGTTGGCACATGGCTCCACCGGGACCCGAGGTCCTTGGCGTACGGTGCCCGCGACGTGACCCTCGGTACTCCGAGGACTAGGGCGCCGGGTCGCTGGAACTGTTGGCGGGCTTGACATCCGGGTCAACTTCCGGCACAGCGTCAGTCCTCGTTCCCGCCTCGCGCAGCGCGCCCGGCAGCCGGATCGCGACCAGCAGCGTGGCGATCGTGCCGCCCAAACCCACGATGATGAACGTCGTCTGGGCATTCGTGGCGTCGAGCAGCAACCCACCGCCCACATAGGACAGTGCGGCGGCCGCGCCGATGGCGCCGTAGAGGTTGCCGAACACCCGCCCGAGCATGCCCGGTGGCACGATCCGTTGCAGCAACGTGTTGGACCCGACGTCCATGGCCGCGATCCCCAGCCCACGGATGGCCTGCAGCGCCACGGCGGCCGCGACCGCCCACGCCAGACCGGTCAGCAGGTTGCCGATGCTGCTCACCGCGAACCCGAGCAACAGCAGCATGGTCATGGACATGCGCCTGCTGTACTTCGACAGCAGCACGTAACCGAACAGCAGCCCGACCCCGACGGCGCCGAGCAACAGACCGACGGCCGAGTCGCCCGCACCGAACGTGTCCTTCGCCAGCAGCACGAGCGCCACGTCGTCGATGCCGTTGAACGCCACGATCGCACAGAACCCGAGCGCGATGATCCGCAGCGACCGCATCTTCCAGATGTAGCCGAGCCCTTCCTTCGCGCCGGCCAGCAGCGTGGTCTTCTCGCCGTTCTCCGGCGGCACGGGCGGCATCGACGGCAGCTTCATCAGGAGCACGGCCGACAGCAGGAACGACGCGGCGTCGACCAGCAGCACCCCGCGCACCCCGATGAACGGGAACAGGCCGGCCGCGATGAGCGGCCCGATGGCCTCGGCGCCGTTCGTGCCGAACCCGATGGTCGAGTTCGCGGTCTCCAGGTCCTTGTCCTTCACCAGCGCGGGCACGGCCGCCCGCGACGCCGGTTGGAACACCTGTCCGCCGATCGCCCTGGCTCCCACGAGCACGAGCAGCAGCGGCAGGGCGGGCAGCGACAGCGCGATGAGCAGCAGGATGGAGCCCTGGATCAGCTCACACGTGATCATCACGGTCTTGAGGTTGAACCGGTCGGTGATCGCCCCGGTGATGGGGCTGACCAGCGACGGAGTGAAGTCGCCGACGAGCAGCAGCAGGGCGATGGCCAGGGCCTGCCCCACCGAGTCCGCCACGTACAGCATCAACGCGACGAGGCTGACCGAGTCTCCGACGAAGGAGACGATCCGCGCGATGCTCAGCGAGCGGAACGGCGCGTTGGTGCGCAGCAACTCCAGCGCACCAACGCCCTCGTCCTTGCTCTTGTCCTCAACGCCGGTGTCCGACATCTGTGTTGTCCTCTTTCGCTCAGGGCACCGGCGTCGAGCCGACCGTCAAGAAGGATGCACCACGTCGAGGCTTTGGCGCAGGCTCAGCGGTCGCATATCGGTCCAATGTCGCTCAATGAACTCCAGGCACTCGGCCTTGGAGCCTTCCGCGCCCCCGTCCGACCAGCCGGGCGGGTTGTCCCGACCGGCGGGCCAGATGGAGTACTGCTCCTCGTGGTTCACCACCACGCGGTACCGGAGGTTCTCGTCGTCGATATCCATCACGACCTGCTGCTGCCGGCACCCACGTTGAGCAGCACGGACACGTCGCCGGTGTTGTGGTTGGCCGTGGCGACGTCGGCCATGCCGTCGTCGTCGAGGTCGACCGCCACGATGCCGCCACGCGGGTCGTCACCGGTGATCGCGAACGTCGCGGGCGGGCTGAAGTAGCCGGCACCGTCACCGCGCAGGATGCTCACGTCGTTCGACACGCCGTTGCCGACCGCCAGGTCGAGGAAGCCGTCACCGTTGAGGTCCTCGACGGCGAGCGCGCTGGGCGTCTCCCCGTCGACCGGGAACACGCGGGCGTCCTTGTACTCCATCTCGCCCTCGCCGATGAACACCGACACCGTGTTGTCGCCGAAGTTGGCGGCCACGATGTCCGGGATGCCGTCGTTGTTGACATCCTTGGCCACCAGCCCGGCCGGGCTGTCGGAGTCCAACTGTGGGCCCTCCTGGTAGCCGCCGGAGCCGTCACCCATGAGGATGCCGACCTTGTTCGCGCCGAACAGTCCCGTGAGAATGTCCAGGTTGCCGTCACCGTCGAGGTCGGCCGAGGTGATCCGGATCGGGTCGAACACGACGGGGAACTGGCTCGGCTCGGACAGCCCGCCCGCGCCGTCGCCCAGCAGGACGGAGACGCCGTCCATGTGGAAGTTCGACGTGGCGACGTCGAGGAGGTCGTCGTTGTTCAGGTCGGCCACCATCATGTGGTTCGGGTTGACCCCGGTGCCCGCGGTGAACGGGACCGCCGGGCTGAGCCTGCCGGCCCCGTCGCCCAGGTGCACGGACACGGTGTCCACCAGGTAGTTGGACGTCGCCACGTCAATGTTGCCGTCGCCGTTGAAGTCGCCGACCCCCAGGTCGGACGGAGTCATCCCCGTCGGGAACGCCATGGCGGCAGCGAAGCCGCCCCGGCCGTCACCCAGCACGACGGAAACCGTGGCCGCCATGAAGTCCGCTGTGAGCATGTCGACCACGCCGTCGCCGTTCATGTCCTCGGTCACCAGTCCACCCGGACCGGCTCCGACGGTCACGCTGGAGGCTGCCCCCAGTCCGATGTCCGCGGGGAGCGAGGAACAGGCGGACAGGGCAATGGTCAACACGCCGGCGGACGCCAGGCCGATACCACGCCTACGCCACATCTTTGCGTAGGTACGAAAATTGGCGTTCATTGTCTCTCCCATCACGACTCGGCCCGGTAACTTGCCGGCAGAGCGTGATTCGTAGTTTGTCATCGGGATGTCTCCTTTGGCTCAAACGTGAGTCAATGCCAGGCGGGGGGTCGGTCGTGGCGCGAGCGCGATGGTCGCCTTGGTACGCAACGGTTTTCCGCCCGGCGATGTCAACCGGAAGTGTTGTGCGATTCTGGTCAGGATCAACTCACCCTCGAGTAGCGCGAACAGGTTTCCCATGCACTGGTGCGCACCGGAGCCGAAGGGGAAGTACGAGAACCGCGGGCGGGTCACCGCGGGGTCGCGCCAGCGGTTCGGGTCGAACATTTCCGGATCCGGCCAGATCTCCTGGTGTCGGTGGGTGACGTAGGCGGAGACGATCAGCCGCGACCCGGCCGCCAGCTGGTGACCGCTGATCTCGGTGGGCTCGTCGAGCACTCGCCGCAGCGCCCAGGCCGGCGGATACAGCCGCAGTGCCTCCTGCATGATCGCCTTCGGCCAGGTGAGGCCGGCGAGGTCGGCGGCAGTGGGCACCCGCGACATTTCCGATGACACTCGCCACCTCCTGGTGCAGCTGCTCGGCGACCTCGGGGTGCGTGCTGATCAGGTGCAACGCCCAGGTGATCGCGGTGCCCGTGGTCTCCGTGCCGGCGATGAAGATCGACAGCACCTCGTCGACCAGTTCCTCGTCCGTGAAGTTCGGTGCGCCGTCCGCCGCTCGGCTGTCCAGCAGGCCGTCGAGGAACGTCGGCTCCGACGCGGGCCGCCGGGTGCGCAGCGCGTCGCCCACGATGCGGCGGACGGTGGCGATGGCCTCGACGTAGCGCCGGTTCGCCGGGGTGGGCCAGCTGCAGCGGTGGCTTGATGAGCGTGAACAGTCGTTGGTCCACATAGGGCAGCAGGAAGCTCAGCGCGTCGACGGCGGCCGCGCGGTCGACGTCGGCACGGCGGCCGAACGTGGCGTCGACCATCATGGCGACCGTGGCGCGCTTCATCTCCTCGGCCGCGTCCACAGTAGACAGTGCCGCCCAGTGCTGGTCGAGCGACTCGTCGAACGAGCGGAGCAGCAGCGGGATCATGTCGTCGAGCCGCTCCTGGCGGAACAGCGGTTGCACCAGCCGGCGGCGGCGCAGCCAGTCGTCGCCGCTCGGCGAGGTGAACAGGCCCTTGCCGAGAAGTTGGCGCAGCAGTGCCCGGTGGGTGCGCTTGCCGCGCTGCAGGACCTGCTTCACGCCGTCCGGGTGGAACGCCGCGTAGACCGGGCCCGCGTAACCGAGGTCCAGCTCCACCAGGTCGCCGTAGGTCCGGTAGGCGTCCATGAACATGCCGACCGGGTCGAGCAACAGCCGGTGGTTGAGGCCGAGCACCGGCAGGCCACCGAAGCGCGGGATGCTCATCGCGCACGCTCCGGGGTGGCTTCCAGCAGCGTCCAGTGCGCGTCCGGGTGGACCCGCTGCACGCGTTCCAACCGGAGACCCGCGTCCTCGAACAGCTTCCCGAACTGCTCCCACGTGCGGACCGAGCCGCCCATGTGCGCCAACGCGTTCAGGTCACCCTCCACAGTGAACGTGCCCTCGGTCGCCAGCTCGGGCATGACCATCTCGAACACCAGCAGCCGGGAACCGGGCGGCATCACCTCGCGGCAGTTGGTGAGGATCTTCACGGCCACGTCGTGCGGCCAGTTGGCCAGCACCCGGCACAGGAGATAGACGTCACCACCGGAGGGCACGGACACCCGGAAGTCACCGGAGTCGACGGCGCACCGGTCGGCCACCCCGCGCTCGGCCACCAGTTCGTGCGCCATGGGCGCGCTCACCGCCAGGTCGTAGAGGATGCCGCGCAGGTCCGGGTTGAGCGTGAGGATCTCGGCGAGCAGCGAACCGCTGCCACCGCCGACGTCCACGAGCGTGTGGTGGCGCGTGAAGTCGAACAGGCCGTTGATCGCGTGGCCCGCGCCGGGCAGCGCGATGAGCTGGTGGTAGTACTCGGCCAGCTCGGGATTGTCGTCGAGGTAGTGGTAGTACGGCATGCCGAACACGAGGTCGAACGCGATACCACCCGTGCTGATGGCGTCCGGAAGGCCTGCGTAGGCCCGGTAGCTGGTGCCGCCGAAGTAGATGGCCGCGCCGCGACGGGACTGCGGGTGGTCGCTGCGCAGCAACTCCCCCACCTCGGTGAGCGCGAACCGGTCCTCGCTGTCGTTGCGCAGCACGCCGACGCCCACGAGCGCGCGGGCGACCTGGTGCAGTGGCTCGGGATTGGCGCCGATGGCCTCGGCCAGCTCGGCGCTGGTCCGCGGCCCGCCGGCCAGGTGGTCGGCGATCGCCAGCCGGGCGGCCAGGTGCACCAAGGCCGTGCGCCGGTAGCCGCCGAGCAGCTCGTTGAGCCGCTGTCCCGCCCGCTGTTCCGCCTCTGTGTCAGTCATGGGTGTCCCCTCCGGTGATGTCCGCTATCAGCCGGCGGACGTCGCCGAACAACGCGGCGGTCAGCTCGGTGTCGTACAGCTCGGGGTCGTGCAGCATGACCAGCTCCAGCCGGTCGCCCACGTGGTGTGCCTGCAGTGCGAGCCCGAAGTCCGTGGTGTGTTCGTGTGGCGGTGCGATGACCACGTCGAGGCCCGGGATACCCGGCAGCTCGGCCGGCCGGTCGGCCAGGTCGAACAGCAGCGGGAACACCGGACTGAAGGTGGCGTTCTCGCCGGCGATCGCGCGTTCGAGCGCCACGAACGGCAGCAGCCGCTGACGGCGGTAGGCGTCCAGAGTGGTCGCCTTCACGTGGTCGAGTCGTGCGGCGAGGGAGCCGGCCGGGAGCGAGAGCGGCAGTACCACCATGTTCACGAACCGGCCGACCACATCGGACAGTTCCAGGTGGTCGCGGCCGCTGACCGGGGTGCAGATCAGGAGGTCGTCGCCGAACCGCCGGGCGCACGCCGTGGCCCACGCGGTGAGCAGCACCACGCGCAGGCTGACCCGCTCCCGCTTGGCCAGTTCCTCGCAGGCCTGCACGGCGGACGCTTCGAGTTGGAGGCGGTGGTGGTTGCGGTGCCGGGACAGGGATCGTGGCGCGTCCGCGAGCCCGCCGAGGTCCGGGAGAGTGTGGCGCCACTCGCGGACGGCGTCGGCCACCAGCTCGGGCGTGACGGTCGCGCGTTCCCAGGCGGCGTAGTCCGCGTGGGACACGGGCAGCACCGGCAGACTCGGCGTCACTCCCGTGCGCAGCGCGGCGTAGCAGGCGGCCAGGTCGCGGGCGAGCAGCTGGGTGGACATGCCGTCGGACGCGATGCGGTGCAACGTCAGGGAAAGCTCGTGTTCGCGTGGGCCGGTGCTCGCGATGTCGGAGGACAGGAGGACGCCGTCGGCGAGGGACAGAGGGCCGTCCGCCGGCGGGCGGGCCACCTGTCCGTGGTCGTCGACCGCCATCCGCAGTGCTTCGTGCCGGGCGACCACCATGGTGACCGCGCGGCGCATGACCTCCACGTCGAGGTCGCCCGTGAGGTGCGCGACGAGGGTCTGTTGCAGTTCCTCGGTCCGGGCGCCGGCCCGCGCGCGGCCGTAGATGCGTTCCTGCGCGTAGGACAGCGGGACCCGGTCGGTGGTGCGGCGGCGCAACACCGGTATGGACGATGTCGTGGTCAGGCGGGCGTCGATGCGCTTGGCCAGCCCGGCGACGGTCGCCGCCTCGAAGAACTCGTGCAGTGCCAGTTCGATGCTGAACCTGTTGCGCACGGCCGCCACCAGTCGCACGGCCAGCAGCGAGTCGCCGCCGAGCGCGAAGAAGTCGGTGTCCAGGTCGAGCGGCTCGTCGGTCTCGAGCACAGCGCGCCAGACCCCGGCCACCGTGTCCTCGGTGGACCCCGGTACCGCCACCCGGCCGGCGCGCTCCACCGTCACGTCCGGCAGTTCGTCGGTCGCCACCTTGCCGGTGGAGCGGCGGGGAATCCGGTCGACACGCACGAGGTGGGCCGGCAGGAACGCGGGCGGCAGGAGTGCCGCCAGGTGGGTACGCAGGTCCAGGTCCTCGGTGCACACCGCATAGCCGACGAGGACCTGGCGGCCGCGGACCTCCCGGCGGATCACCACGGCGTCGGTGACCGCGGGGTGACTTCGCAGCGCGTCGGCCACCTCCGCCGGTTCGACGCGGACGCCGTTCACCTTCACCTGGTCGTCGATGCGGCCCAGGAAGTCGAGGGCGCCGTCATGGCGGTGCCGGACGAGGTCGCCGCTGCGGTACATGCGGGCGCCGGGCGCGCCGAACGGGTCGGGCCGGAACCGGTCGGCCGTGGCGGACGCCGAACCGAGGTAGCCGTGGGCGAGCCCGGTGCCGCCGATCCACAACTCCCCCGCCACGCGGACCGGTACCGGCGCGAGCCGGCCGTCGAGGACGTAGCAGCGCTTGTTGTCGATGGGGCGGCCGATGCTGACGTCGTGGCTGCCCTCGTCCGGTGCCACCAGGTGTGAGGTGGTGTCGATGGTGGCCTCGGTCGGACCGTACTGGTTGTGCAGCGCGGCGGAGAGGGTGCGGTGCACGCGGTCGGTCAGGTCGCGCGGCAGTCGCTCGCCGCCGCAGAAGATGTGGGTGAGGGTGTCGAGGTCGCCCGGCGTGTGGACGTCCAGGAGTCGCGCCAACACCGACGGCACGGCGTCCACAATGGTCACCCGGTGCTCGCGGACCAGCGCGCACACCCGGCCGGGGTCGGCCGCGTCCTCCTGGGCGGCCAGCACGACCTCGGCGCCGGCGGCGAGTGGCCCGAAGAGTTGCCACACCGACGGGTCGAACGCGAACGACACGGTGTGCAGCAGGCGATCTCCCGGGCCGAGTCCGGTGGCGGTGGCCCGCCAGGCGAGGTCGTTGCACACGCCCTCGTGTCCCACGAGGACACCCTTCGGACGGCCGGTGGAGCCGGACGTGTACATCACGTAGGCCAGGTCGGCGGCCGTCAGGTCGGGCAGCGGCCGGTCACCGGGGTCGACCGTCCACTCCGGAACGGGGATGCCGCCCGGCAGGTGGGTGGCCGGGTCGCGACCGGTGAGCAGCACGCGTGCGCCCGCGTCGGCCAGTGCCCGTTGCCGCCGTTCGACCGGATGGGTCGGCTCGAGCGGCAGGTAGGCGGCGCCGGCGAACAGGACACCCAGCAGCGCGACCACCAGGTCGGGTGAGCGTTCGACGCAGACGCCCACCACGTCGCCGCGGCGCACGCCCTGGGTGGTCAGGTACCGGGCCGTGGCCAGGGCGCGGCGCTCCACTTCCACATAGGACAGGGACTCGCCGCCACCACGCACGGCCGGCGCGTCCGGGGTCCGGCGGACCTGGCGGCGGAACGGCTCGTGCACCAGCTGGGCACCTTCGCGGGGTGCGTCCGTCCGGTTGCGGTCCACCAGCAGGTGTTCGCGCTCCGGCTCGGTGAGGAACGCGACGTCGGCCACCGGCACGTCCGGCTCGGCCGCCAGGTTCTCCAGCAGTCGGCCGAAGTGACGCATCAGCTGTGCCACGGTCTCGCGGTCGAACAGCGCGGTGTCGTAGTCGGTGACGATCGACAGGCCGCCGTCCTGCGGGGTGGCCGACAGGGTGAGCGGGCACTGCGCGGTGCCGTCGCCGAGCGCCACCGGCTCGATCTCCAGTCCCGCCACCCGGACGGTCGTGTCGGGCGCCTCCTGGAGAGCGAAGAGCACGTCGTACAGCGGTGCGCCGGCGCGGGGTGTGACGAACCGGGCCGGGGGCACGTCGCCGTGGGAGAACGCGGCGGCGGCCGTGGTGCGCACCCGGTCGATCAGCTGGCGGAACGTGGGGTCGCCGGAGAGGTCGGCCCGCAACGGCAGGGCGGTGAACAGCGGACCGACGACACCCGCGAGGTCGGCCGAGCGGCGACCGCTGAACGGGACACCCACGAGGAAGTCGGTGGCACCCGTGTAGCGGGACAGCGTGGCCTGGAGCACGGCCAGAAGTCCCACGAAGGTGGACGTGCGACTGTCCAGGTTGTCCAGTGCCCGGAGGTGTTCGGCCGGGACGGTGGTGACCAACCGCGCGGAGACACCCGAGGCGACGGTCGCGTCGGTGGGCAACGCGAGGCCGTGGGGTGCACCGTCCAACGTGGACCGCCAGAAGGAGGCCAGCCGGTCGCGGTCGATCCGCTGGCGGCGCACGTGCTCGGCGAACTGGGGTGCCGGCGGGAGTTCGCCGGTGCCACCGTTGACGACGGCGTCGTAGCCGGCCGCGAGTTCGGCCAGCAGCACGGCGTTGGACCAGGCGTCGGTGGCGATGTGGTGGAGGGTCAGCATCAGGACGTGGTCGCTCGGCCCCACGCGGGCGAGCGACCCGCGGATCGGCGGTTCCGTGGCCAGGTCGAACGGCCGGGTGGCCTCGCCGCGAGCCAGCTCCACGAGGTTTCCGTCGACGTGCCGCAGGGGCAGCCCGGTGGGGAAGACCCGCCCCCTCGGCTGCCCGTCGACCTCCACGAACCGGGAGCGCAGCACGTCGTGCCGGGCGACCAGGAGGTCACAACTGCGCTGGAGCGCGGGCACGTCCAGGTTCCCGGACAGCCGGACGGAGAGGAACACGTTGGCCGCGGCGTCCTGGGGGAAGGCCTGCTGGTGGAGCCAGAACTGTTGTTGGGTCTCGGACAGCGGCGCGTCCTCGGCGGGCTCACGCGGTGGTGGCACGGTGCCCCGCAACCGTTCGGCCAACGCGGCCCGCGCCTCCGGCGAGAGCGCGGCCCGGCGGCGGGACACGGAATCGCGCAGGCTCACGACGCCGCCTCCTCGAGGGAGGCGATGATGGCGTCCTCCACGAGCAGGGCCAGCTCCGCGATGGTGGGGTGGTCGTAGAGGACTCCGAGGGGCAGCTCGACCGCGAAGGTGCGGGCGATCTCGTCGAGCACCTGCATGCCGGCCAGGGAGTTGCCGCCGACCTCGAAGAACGACCGGTCCCGGTCGAGGTCGATCACGCCGAGCGAGCGGGCCCAGATGTCCGCGATCATCTCCTCGGTCTCGGTGGGACCGTCCACCTCGGACTCGATCGGCAGCACCTCGACCGGCGCGAGCGGCGCGTCGGTCGCCACCGTGTACCGCCGCCGTTCGAACGGGTAGGTGGGCAGCGCCACCCGCCGGCGGTGGGTGCCCTCGTGCAGGGCCGCCCACTTCACGGGTTGCCCGGCCACCCACAGGCGTGCCAGGGAGTCGAGGGCCACTTCCGGACCGTCCTTCACCGACTTCGCGCCCGGCAATGACGGCACAGCTACGGGAAAGTCCACGGCGAGGTCGCAGAGGGAGCGGCCCGGGCCCAGTTCCACCACGGCCCGCGCGCCGGTGGTCGCGAGAGTGCGCAGGCCGTCGGCGAAGCGCACGGGTTCGCGGACCTGGCGGCCCCAGTAGCTCGGGTCGGTGGCCTCCGCGTCGGTCAGCACCTTGCCCGTCACGTTCGACATCAACGGAATCGTCGGTGGGTGCAGCCTGACCGACGCCGCCGCCTTCGCCACCTTCTGGGACGCGTGGTCCATGGCGGGTGTGTGGAACGCGTGGCGCGCGGGCAGCCGCCGGCACGGGACCCCCGAGGCCCGCAGCGTGCGCTCCAGTTCCACGATGGCCGGCTCGTCGCCGGCCACCACCGTCTGGGTCGGCGAGTTCCTGGCCGCCACCGTGACACCCCCGGGGAGATCGAGGGACGGCAGCGCCACGGTCAGCATGGCGCCCGGTGGGGCCTCCGCCATCGCCGCGCCCCGGGTCTTCACCAGCAGCGCGGCGTCCTCGAGGGACAGCACGCCCGCCAGGCAGGCGGCCGTCAGCTCACCCACGCTGTGCCCCATCAGCGCCACGGGTTCGATTCCCCAGGAACGCCACAGCCGCGCCGCCGCGTACTCCACGGCGAACAGCATCGGCTGCGCCACGGAGGTGTCCCCCAGGTCGTCCGACCGCAGGTCCAGCAACTCCAGGCAGTCCGCCAGCGCCTCGGCGTAGACCGGCTCGTCCGCGAGACCCGCTTCCATGCCCGGGTACTGCGCGCCCTGACCCGTGCACAGGAACGCCACCGGCAGCGCCGCTGCCTGTCCACCGTGGAATCGGAGGATCCCGCCGGAGGTGGCGGCCGCCGCGCGGTACTCGAACTCCTGGCGGCCGGTCTGCAGCGTGTAGGCCGCGTCCGCGAGGTCCACCTCGGACAGTGCACTCGAGACAGCGGCCACCGCGCGGTCCCGCGCGGCCGGGGTCCGGGCGCTCACCGGGACCACCTGCCACGGCCGCGCCGCCTCGGGTGCCGGAACGGGCGGCGGCTCCTCGATCACCACGTGGGCGTTCGTGCCGCCGATGCCGAACGAGCTGACCCCCGCGCGACGCACCCCGTCGATCGGCTTCCAGGCCAAGGGTTCCGTGCTCACCCGGAACCGGGTGTCGGGCAGGCGCAGCTCCGGGTTCGGCTGTTCGAAGTGGAGGGTGGGCGGGATGACCCGGTGCCCCATGGACAGCACGACCTTGATGAGCGAGGCGACCCCGGCCGCCACGTCCAGGTGCCCGATGTTCGTCTTCACCGAGCCGAGCACGCAGTCCGTGCCGCCGCCGAACGCGGAGGTCAGCGCCGCCACCTCGATCGGGTCGCCGAGCCGGGTGCCGGTGCCGTGCGCCTCGACGTAACCGATGGTGGCGGGATCGACGTCGGCCGCCAGGTGCGCCGCGCGGATCACGCGTTCCTGCCCGGCCACGCCCGGTGCCGTGTAGCCGACCTTGCGCCCGCCGTCGTTGTTCACGGCCGAACCGAGGATGACCGCGTACACGGTGTCGCCGTCGGCGATCGCGTCGTCCAGGCGCCGCAACGCCACCAGGCCGACGCCGTCGCCGCCCACCATGCCGCTCGCGTTCGCGTCGAACGCCCGGCAGCGCCCGTCCGGCGACACCATCCCGTCCGCCCGGTCCGAACGGCTGCCGAGTCCCTCGCCCGTGCGGACCGACACCCCGCCGGCCAGCGCCAGGTCGCACTCCCCCGCGAACAACGCCTGGCTGGCCAGGTGCACGGCGACGAGCGACGTGGAGCACGCCGTCTGCACCACCACGCTCGGGCCACGCAGGTCGAGCTTGTGGGACACCCGGGTGGCCAGATAGTCCTTGTCACACCCGATGAGCAGCTGCGAGTCGTCGAGCAGGTCGCGGTGCCGGGGGCTGGCCAGCACGTCGAACAGGTACCTGCTGGTGGACGAGCCCGCGTACACACCGGTCACCGGGCGGGTGACGGCGTTGCCGTAGCCCGCATGCTCGAGTGCTTCCCACGCGCATTCGAGGAACAGCCGGTGCTGCGGGTCGGTGCGTTCGGCCTCCTTCGGGCTGAACCCGAAGAACTCCGCGTCGAACAGGTCGTGATCCGCCAGAAGCCCGCGCGGCCCCGAAGCCGCCGGGGCCACCGAGGCGGTAACCGAGTCGATGCCCGCCGCCAGGTTGTCCCAGTACGCCTGGACGTCCGGCGCGCCGGGGAACCGGCCTGCCATGCCGACCACAGCGATCCCGTCAGCCATCCCGTCCGGCAGGTCGGTGCTCATCACGCCGCTCCCTCGCGCTCGCCACGCACGCGTCTGCGGCGCTGCCGCAGCCGTTCCCGACCTGCTCGATGGTCCTGTTCGGACACGGGTGCCTCGGTCTCGCCGGTCTCCGTGCCGGACAGGTGCGCGGCCAGCGTGCGCACGGTCGGGCAGCGGAACAGGTCGACCATGGCGAGGTTGTCGTCCAGGGACCGCAGCCGTTCCCGCGCCTTGATCAGCAGCAGGGAGTGCCCGCCCAGGTCGAAGAAGTTCTGGTCGAGCCCGATGTCCTGGACGCCCAGCAGGTCCTGCCAGACCTCGGCGATCCGCCGTTCGATGTCCGTGGTGGGCGCGAGGAACGCCACTGGGGCGACCACCGGTTCGGGCAGTGCCGCGCGGTCCACCTTGCCGTTCGGTGTCTTCGGCAGTTCCGGTAGCACCACCACGTGCGTCGGCCGCATCCACGCGGGCAGCCGGTCGGCCAGATTTTCCCGCAGTGCCGGCACTTCCGGGTCCACGCCGACCACATAGGACACGAGCGTGTCGCCGACCACCGCGGTCACCGCCTCCCGCACCGACGGATGGTCGACCAGCGCCGTGTCGATCTCCGCCAGCTCGATGCGGTAGCCACGCACCTTCACCTGGTGGTCACCGCGGCCGAGGAAGTCCAGCTGTCCGTCCGGCCGCACGCTCGCCAGGTCGCCCGTGCGGTACATCCGGTCGCCCGGGCCACCGTGCGGGTCGGGCACGAACCGTTCGGCCGTCAGACCCGGCCGGTTCAGGTAGCCCCGGGTGAGCCCCGGGCCAGCCAGGTACACCTCACCCGCCACGCCGACCGGGACGGGTTCGAGGTGTCGGTCCAGCACGTAGACCCGCGCACCCGGGATGGCCCGGCCGATCGGCACCCGGCCGCCCGGCTCGCACAGCGCGACCGTGCTCCACACGGTCGCCTCGGTCGGCCCGTACTCGTTGTACAGCGGAACGTCCGGCATCGTCCGGTAGTGCTGATCCACAAGGGACGGTGGCACTGCTTCGCCCGCCACCACCACGGTCGCGAGGCCGAGCGCCGGCTGTTCGAGGAGCAGTTGGTACAGCGACGGCAGGCAGACCAGGTGGCTGAGGTCCTCGCGTCGGGTCAGCTCGGCCAGGTGGTCCACTTCCAACTGCCGGCCCTCCCTCGGAAGGTGCAGCGTGGCGCCGTGGCACAGGGCCCAGAAGATCGAGGCGACGGACGTGTCGAACGCGACCGACGACAGCAGCACCAGGCCCCGCAGCGGCCGGTCGTACACCACGCCGCGGGCGGCGGTCGACGCGCTCAGGTTGGCGTGGCTGACCGCCACGCCCTTGGGCCGGCCGGTCGACCCGGAGGTGTAGATGACGTAGGCCAAGTTGTCCGGGCCCGGCCGCACCGCTTCCGGCACGGGACCGTCCACAGTGGGCGGAGCGGTGAGATCGATGGACTCGCCCGCGTGCTCGAGATGCCGCTGGGTGAGCACGATCCGCGGGCGGGCGTCGTCGAGGATCTGGCGGATCCGCCCGGCCGGGTACGCGGGGTCGAGCGGCAGGTAGGCGCCGCCCGCCTTGAGGATGGCCAGCAGCCCGACGATCAGGTCGAGGCCGCGTTCGGCGCACAGCCCCACGACCTGGTCCGGGCCGACCCCGCGGTGGCGCAGCACGGACGCCAGCCGGTCGGCCCGCGTCACCAGCTCGGCGTAGGTGAGCGAACGGTCCTCGGCCACCAGCGCGACCGCGTCCGGTGTGGTGGCGGCGATCTCGGTGATCAGCTCGTGGGCATACCGCGCGGGGGCACGGACCACGGGCTCGGCGGGCAACAGCGCGCTCCGCTGTGCCGGGGTGAGCAGCGGCAGCTCGCTCAACGGCCGGTCCGGCGACGCCAGGATCCCCTCGAGCACCGTCTCGAAATGACCGGCCAGCCGCGCGATGGTCGTCTCGTCGAACAGGCCGGTGCGGTACTCCCACCGGGCGTTCATGCTGCCGTCGTCGTGTTGTTGCAGGGTGAGGCCGAGGTCGAACTTCGCGGTGCCGGTGTCCAGCTCCCCGACGCTGAGCGTCAGTCCCGGCAACGAGTGCGTGGGCAGCGCCGCGTGTTGGAGGGTGAACATCACCTGGAACAGCGGGTTGCGCGACAGGTCCCGGTCCAGGCCCAGCTCGTCGACCAGGGTCTCGAACGGCAGGTCCTGGTTGGCGTACGCGGCGAGCGTGGTGTCCCGAGTGGACGCCAGCAGCTCGCGGAACGTCGGGTCGCCGGACAGGTCGGTCCGCAACGCCAGGGTGTTCACGAAGAACCCGACCAGCGGTTCGAGCCGGGGGTCGACGCGGTTCGCGATGGGAGTCCCGACGATCACGTCGTCCTGCCCGCTCATCCGCCACAGCAGGGCGCTGAACGCCGCGTTCAACGCCATGAACAGGGTGGCGTCGCAGTCGCGGGCCAGCGTGCCCAAGGCCGTGGCGACCGGCGCGGCGAGCGGCCGGTGCAGCAGTGCGCCCTCGTGGTCCGGAGTGGACGGACGGGGGCGATCGGTCGGGAGTTCCAGCACGGGTGGCGCGTCGGCCAGCGCCGCGAGCCAGTGGTCCAACTGGCGCGTGTGCTCCGGCCCGGCGAGCCAGTTCCGTTGCCACAGCGCGTGATCCACGTACTGGACCTCGAGCGGCGGGAGATCCGCCGGCTCGCCGGTCGTGTGGTGGCGGTAGCCGGCCGCCAGTTCGTGGAGCATCACGGGCATCGACGCGCCGTCGCAGGCGATGTGGTGCACCACCAGGACCAGCTGGTGCTCGGTCCGCGACGTACGCATCAGCCGGGCCCGCAGCACCGGACCGCGCGCCAGGTCGAACGGGTCGCCCGCCATCTGCGTGCACACCAGGTCGAACTGTTCGGTCCGGTGTGCCTCGCTGAGCGCGGACAGATCGGTCACCCGCAGCACGACCGGCGCACTGTCCTGAACGGACTGGTAGGGCACGCCGTCGTGGAGACCGAACACCGTGCGCAGCGCCTCGTGGCGGGCCACCAGGTCGGACAGGCTGGCGGACAACGCTGCCACGTCGACCGAGCCGGTCAACCGCACCACCCCGGCCACCAGGTAGGGGCTGTTGCCCGGAGTCAGCTGGTCGAGGAACCAGAGCCGTTGCTGGGCAAACGACAGTGGGATCCGTTCCGGGCGGGTGGCCACAACCAGTGCCGGCCGGTCGGACGCACCGGTGTGTTCGTCGACCACGCGGGCCAGCTCGGCGATCGTCGGGTGCTCGAAGATCGCACGCAACGGCAGGTCGGTGTCGAGGTCGCGGCGGACGTGTGCCACCACCTGCGTGGCCAGCAGCGAATGTCCACCCAGGTCGAAGAAGTTGTCGTGCACGCTCGGCACCGTGCGGTCCAGCGCGCGGGCCCACACCCGCGCCAGCAGGCGTTCGGTGGCCGAGCGCGGCGCCACCGCGACCGCGGGTTCGGTGTGCCCGTCCGGCGCCGGCAGCCGGGCGCGGTCGATCTTCTTGTTGGGGGTGAGGGGGAACTCGGTGAGCGGCACCAGGTGTGTCGGCTGCATCCACGTCGGCAGGTGCGTGCGGAGGTGCTCACGCATATCCGGGACGGCGGCCGGGTCGCACAGCAGGTAGGCGGCCAGCACGGCGTCCGCGCCCGTGCCGTGGGTGACGGTGACGGCGGCCTCCACCGCCGGGTGTCGCGTGAGGACGGCGTCGACCTCGTCCAGCTCGATGCGGTAGCCCCGCACCTTCACCTGGTGGTCGCGCCTGCCGACGAACTCGAGCGTCCCGTCCACCCGGAACCGGGCCAGGTCACCGGTCCGGTACATCCGCGTGCCCGGGCCGGCGAAGGGGTCGGGGACGAACCGCTCGGCCGTGAGTGCCGGCCGGTGGAGATAGCCGCGGACGATGCCCGGCCCGCCGAGGAACAACTCGCCCGCCACCCCCACGGGCACCGGCTCGAAGTTCCCGTCGAGCACATAGGCCCTGGTCCCGCCCACCGGCCGTCCAATGGGGACGTCCCGCTCCCCCGGCCCGACCGCCCGCATGGTGGCGTAGACGGTCGCCTCGGTGGGCCCGTAGCCGTTGACCACGCGAGTACCGGTCAACGGGGCCAGCTGGTCGACGAGTGCCGCGGTGAACACCTCACCGCCCAGCAGCAGCGAACGCAGTCCGGACAGCACCGAGAGGTCACCGGCGAACGCCCGCGCGGCGAACGACGGCGTGGTCTGGACGTGGGTGACCCCGTAGCGCGCCACGGTGCCCACGACATCGGCCGAGTTCTCGTCGAGCAGCACCACCTTCGCGCCCGCCGACAGCGTCCACACGAGTTCGAGCACGGAGATGTCGAACGCCGTGCTCGTGAGCCCCAGCCAGGTCTGGTCGGTCCCCGCACCGAACTCGGCGTCCATGGCCACGAGGAACGCGCTCAGGTTCGCGTGACAGACCCCGACGCCCTTCGGTACGCCGGTCGAACCGGAGGTGTACAGCACGTAGGCCAGGTCGTCAGGCCGGGTGGGTGGCCGGGACACCGCGACAGTGCCCAGGGAGATGTCCTCCAGCAGCACGGTTTCGGCGTCGTGCTCGGGCAGCTCGCCCACCAGGTGCCGCTGGGTGAGCACGATCGGCGGCCGGGCGTCGTCGAGGATCTGACGCAGCCGCGCGGCCGGGTAGGTCGGGTCGAGCGGCAGGTACGCGCCACCGGCCTTCAGGATGGCCAGCAGACCGACCACCCCGTCGATGCCGCGCTGCGCTGACAAGCCGACGAGCGTGTCCGGGCCGACCCCGCGCGCGACGAGCAGGGTGGCCAGCGCGTCGGCGCGGGTGTTCAGCTCGCCGTAGCTCAGCTCCCGGTCGCCGGCGACGAGCGCGATCTTGTCCGGTGCCTGCGCGGCGATGAGGTCGTGCGCGAGTCCGCGCACGGTGATCGGCGAAGGGTTCCAGCCGTGGAGCTGCTGGTTCCGCTCCTCGGACGTGAGCAGCGGCAGTGTCCCGATCGTACGGTCGGGCTCGGCGAGCAGCGACTCCAGGAGCGTCAGGTAGTGGCCGGCGAACCGGGCGATCGTGGTGTCGTCGAACAGGTCGCGGCGGTACTCCCAGCGAGCGTGCAGGCCATCCTCGGCCGGGACGATCGTGAGGGTGAGGTCGAACTTCGCGGTGCCCGTGTCGAGTTCGCCCGCCCGCAGGTCGAGGCCGTCCAGTTGGTGGCTGGGTAGCCGGTCGTGCTGGAACGCGAGCATCGCCTGGAACAGCGGGTTGCGGGACAGGTCGCGGTCGAGGCCCAGCTCGTCGACCAGGTGCTCGAACGGCAGGTCCTGGTGGGCGTACGCGGCCAGTGTCGTGTCCCGAGTGGACGCCAGCAGCTCGCGGAACGTCGGGTCGCCGGACAGGTCGGTCCGCAGCGCGAGGGTGTTCGCGAAGAAGCCGATGAGGTTCTCGAGCGCCGGGTCGGGCCGGTTCGCCACGGGCGTGCCGACCACCACCTCGTCCTGTCCGGACAGTCGCGACAGGAGCACGGCGAACGCCGCGTGCAGCGCCATGAACAGCGTGGCGTCCTCGTGTCGGGCCAGCGCCGCCAGACGTGCGGCCACCTCGGGCGACACCGTCTGGTGGTGGTTCGCGCCCGTGTGGTCGGGGGTGAGCGGCCGGGGCCGGTCGGTCGGCAGTTCCAGCACGGGTGGCGCACCCGCGAGCGCCGAGCGCCAGTAGTCGACCTGCCGGCCGCGTTCGGGGCCGGCGAACCACTCGTGCTGCCAGAGCGTGTAGTCCGCGTACTGCACCGGCATCGGCGGGACGGCACCGGGTTCGCGGTAAGCGGCGGCCAGCTCGTCGAGCATGACCGCCAGGGACCAGCCGTCGCACACGATGTGGTGCACCACGACGATCAACACGTGGCTGGTCTCCGTGGTGCGCACCAGGTGGGCGCGGAGCAGCGGCCCGGTGGTGAGGTCGAACGGCCCGGTCGTCGCCCTGGCGCACAGCGACCGCAGCTGGTTGGCCGTCGCCCGCTCGCCCAGTCCACTGAGGTCGGTCACCTTCAGCGGCACGGGCGCGCCGTCCACGATGGACTGGTACGGCGTTCCGTCCTCAACGGGGAACACCGTTCGCAGGGCCTCGTGTCGGGCGACCAGGGAGTTGAGCGCGGCGGACAGCGTGGCCTTGTCGAGCGGGCCGTCGAGGGTGACAGTGCCGGCCACCAGGTAGGCGCGGTCGCCCGGCGAGAGCTGGTCGAGGAACCAGAGTCGCTGTTGGGCGAAGGACAGCGGGACCCGGTCCGGCCGGACCGCCGCCACGACCGGAGGTCGGTTGCTGCCGGCATGGCTCTCGGCCACGGGCGCCAACTCGCCGACCGTCGGGTACTCGAAGATCGCGCGCAGCGGCAGGTCGGACCCCAGCGCCTTTCGAATCCGGGCGACCACCTGGGTGGCGAGCAGCGAGTGTCCGCCGAGGTCGAAGAAGTTCTGGTCGAGCCCCACCTGGTCGGCGCCGAGCAGTTCCTGCCAGATCTCGGCGATCCGGTGTTCGGCCGGGGTCTCCGGCGGGCGGAACCCGACGGGTTCGGTGTCCGGTTCCGGCGCGGGCAGCCGCGACCGGTCGACCTTCTTGTTGGGTGTCAGCGGCAGTTCCGCGAGCGGGATCAGCAGGCTGGGCTGCATCCAGGGCGGCAGTTCCGCGCGGAGGTGCTCACGCAACGCCCGCGCCGAGTCCGCCACCCCTTCGTAGTAGGCGACCAGCACGGCGTCGGGTCCGGTGCCGTGGACCACCGTGACCGCCGCGCCGACCAGGGGGTGACGCGTCAGCACGGCCGCGACGTCGTCCAGTTCGACCCGGTAGCCGCGCACCTTCACCTGGTGGTCGCGTCTGCCGAGGAACTCCAGGTCGCCGTCGGCACGGAACCGGGCCAGGTCGCCGGTGCGGTAGAGCCGCGCGCCGGGCTCGCCGAACGGGTCGGGCACGAACTTCTCGGCCGTGAGCGCCGGTCGGTTCAGGTAGCCGCGGACCACCCCGCCGCCGCCGATGAACAGCTCCCCCACCACGCCCACCGGCACGGGCTCGAACCGCTCGTCCAGCACGTACACCCGCGCCCCGCCGACCGCGCGTCCAATGGGGACGGACCGCTCGTTCGGCGCCACCACCCGGGTCGCCGTGTAGACGGTCGCCTCGGTGGGGCCGTACCCGTTGATCACCCGGGTGTCGCGGAGCGCGCCGAGCTGTTCGGACAGCCCGTCGGAGAACACCTCGCCGCCGAGCATCATGGTGTCCACACCGGACAGTCGGGTCACGTCGAACGCCCGCTGGGCGAACGACGGCGTGGTCTGCACGTGCGTGACGCCGTGCCGCACCACCGCCCCCGTCACGTCGGCGGACTCCTCGAGCAGCACCACCCGCGCGCCCGACGACAGCGTCCACACCAGCTCCAGCACGGAGATGTCGAACGCCGTGCTCGTGAGCCCCAGCCAGGTCTGCCCTTGTCCCGGCCCGAACAGACCGTCCATGGCGGACAGGAACGACGTGAGGTTCGCGTGGGTGACCGCCACACCCTTCGGCCGGCCGGTCGATCCCGACGTGTACAGCACGTACGCCAGGTCACCCGGCGACGGATCCACATCGGACACCGCTGGCACCACAGGCGGGTCGGTCAGGTCGATGACGGTCGCGGTGTGCGGTGGCAGTCCGGAGATCAGGTGCGACTGCGCGAGGATGACCGTCGGCGACGCGTCGGCCACGATGTGACCGAGCCGGGCCGCCGGGTAGGTCGGGTCGAGCGGCACGTACGCGGCGCCGGCCCGCAGGATGGCCACCAGCCCGACCACCAGGTCGATGCCGCGCTGCGCGCACAGCCCCACCAGCGAGTCGCGTCCGACTCCCTGGGCACGCAGCGCGGCGGCCAGCGCGGTGGTCCGCGTGTGCAGCTCGCCGTAGGTCAGTTCCGCGCTGTCGGTGGTCAACGCGACCGCGGATGGGTCGGCGGTCAGGATCCGGGCGGGTGCGGTCCGCGGGTCCCCGCTCCCGTCCGAACCCCGGCTCCACCCGTGGGTCAGCTCGTGGCGCTGCGCCTCGGTCAACGGGGACTGCTCACTCACCGGCCGGCCGGGGTGCGCGAGCAGCCGGGCGAGGAGAGTCTCGTAATGCGACGCGAACCGGGCGACCGTCGGCTCGTCGAACAGCTCGCGGCGGTACTCCCAGCGGGTGCGGGCCACGGTGCCCTCGACCGTGCCCTCGACCTGCACGGTGAGCGTGAGGTCGAACTTCGCGGCGCCCGTGGACAGTTCGGTGGCCGCGAGTTCCAGCCCGGGCACCCGAACCACGGGCAACGCGTCGTGCTGGAGGGTGAACATCACCTGGAACAGGGGGGTGTGCGCGAGGTCCCGCGGCAGCGCCAACTCCTCCACCAGGTGCTCGAACGGCAGGTCCTGGTGGGCGTACGCACCGAGCGTGGACTCCCGGGTCCGGTCCAGGATCGTCGTGAAGGAGGGGTCACCCGCCAGCGGGGTCCGCAACGCCAGGGTGTTCACGAACAGCCCGACCAGCGGTTCGAGCTGTGCGACCGCGCGGTTGGCGATCGGGGTGCCGACCACCACGTCGTCCTGACCGCTCAACCGGCCCAACAGCACGGAAAGCGCGGCCTGCAACGTCATGAACAGCGTGACGTCGTGGTCCTGGGCGACCGCCCGAGCCGCGTCGAGCAGTCCGGCGGGCAGGTCGCGGGTGAGGGTGCCGCCCGCCTCGGTGGGCAGGGGCGGGCGGGGCCGGTCGGTCGGCAGTTCCAGCACGGGTGGCGCACCCGTGAGCGCCGAGCGCCAGTAGTCGACCTGCCGCTCCCGCTCCGGTCCGGCGAGCCATTCTCGTTGCCACAGCGTGTAGTCCGCGTACTGGACGGCCAGCGGCGGGAGATCGACCCCCTGCAGCCCGGCGGCCAGCTCGCTGAGGATGACCGGCATGGACGCACCGTCGCAGACCAGGTGGTGCACCACCACGATCAGCTCGTGCACCGTCTCGGACAGCCGGATCAGCCGGGCCCGGAACAGCGGCCCGGTCGCCAGGTCGAACGGTTCGGCGGCGTCCCAAGGGTCCTCGGTCGCGACGCGCACCGGCACACTGTCCGGAATAGACTGGTACGGCACGCCGTCGGCCACCGTGAACACCGTGCGCAGCACCTCGTGGCGCGCCACGACGGCCGCCAGCGCGGACTCGACGGCGGTCGCGTCGACCGAGCCGGTCAGCCGCACCGATCCGGCCACCAGATAGGCACTCGACCCGGGGGTCAGTTCCTCCAGGAACCACATCCGTTGCTGGGCGAAGGACAGCGGCAACAGGGCCGGTCGGGGTCGCGCCACCATCTCCGGCGGTCCGTCCGAAGTGGTCAGCTGGGCGGCGAGGCCCTCCACCGTGGCCCCGGCGAGCAGGTCGGCCACCGAGATCGTGGCCCCGAACGCCTTCTCCACGTGGAACTGGAGGTTGACGGCCAGCAGCGAGTCGAAGCCGAGGCTGACGAGCGATCGGGTCACGTCGACCTCGGCCGCGTCGATCTCCAGCAGCTCCGCCACCGCGGCCCGTAAGTGGGTCTCGAGGGACGCCATCACGCGGCCCCTTGCGCATACCCGTTCACCGAAGCGGGAACCAGTTCGCCGTCGAGGAACAGCTGGCGGCACCGGCTGCGCTGCAGCTTCCCGTTGGACGTCTTCGGCACGGTCCTCGGCGCGATGGTCGCCACCGTGTGCACCCGCAGCCCGTGTTCCTCGGCCACCGCCTGCCGCACGGCGCCGATCACGTCGGCCAGCGAAGCCTCGCCGCGCTGGTCGGCGATCTCCGCGGCCACCATCAGCTGGTCCTGACCGTTGACGTCGGCCGTGAACGCGATGACCCCGCGCGGCCGCACCGACGGATGCGCGCGCTCCACACAGTCCTCGATGTCCTGCGGGTAGTAGTTGCGCCCCCGGATGATCAGCACGTCCTTGCTGCGGCCGGTGACGAACAGCTCGCCCTCCCACCGGAACCCCAGGTCGCCCGTCCGCAGGTACTGGCCGGGCAGTCCGGTGAGGCGCGCCTCGAACAGGTCGGCGCGGGTGCCGTTCCAGTAGCCCTCGACCACGCTCGCGCCGGCCACCATGATCTCGCCGACCCGGCCGTCCGGCAGTGGGTCCAAAGTGGCGGGATCGGCCACGCGGACGTCCAGCTCGGCGTGCACCTGACCACACCCGACGACCGTCAATTCACCGTCGTCGTCCGGTTCGACAGTGCTCTCCTCGAGTGCCCGCGCGGAGGTCCGCATCACGACCGGCGGATCGGCCTGCCGGCCGCCGGACACGAACAGCGTCGTTTCCGCCATGCCGTAGCACGGGTACCAGAACTCGTCGCGGAAACCGACCTCGGCGAAGCGTTCGGCGAACCGTTCGAGCGTGCGGTGGCGGATGGGTTCGGACCCGGAGAACGCGACCTTCCAGCTCGACAGGTCGAGTCCCGTGTGGACCTCCGGGTCGTAGCGCCGCACGCACAGGTCGAACGCGAAGTCCGGCGCACCGCTGACCGTGCCGCCGGGGGTGCCGTACTGGGTGATCGCCTGCAGCCACCCGATGGGCCGCTGCAGGAAGTCCAGCGGCGTCATGAGAATGCCGGGGAACCCGCCGTAGATCGGCTGGAGAATCCCGCCGACCAGGCCCATGTCGTGGTAGGGCGGCAGCCAGCTGACGCACACCGACTCGTCGGTCAGCCCCATGCTCGAGTTGATGATCATGGAGTTGTGCACGAGGTTCGCGTGGTTGACCACCACGCCCTTCGGCTCGCCCGTCGACCCGGAGGTGTACTGGAGGAACGCCACGTCGGCGGGCCGCGGCGGCGCGCCAGCGAGGTCGCCGCCGGCGCCGATCAGGTCCTCGACCGCGAGCTGCGCGATGCCGGCCAGCCGGTTGTCCGTGTCGTGTGCGGCGAGCAGGCCGAGCACCATGGCGTCGGCCAGCACGGCCACCGGGAGCGCGTCGTCGATGATGTTGACCAGGCGCGACATGCTGCGGGCGTTGAGCGGCGGGTAGGCGGGGACGCCGATGACCCCGGCGTAGAGCGCCCCGAAGAAGCCGACCACGTAGTCGAGCCCCGGCGCGCACATGATGAGCACCCGGTCGCCGGGGGCCGCGACCTCCCGCAGGCCGGCCGCCACGGCGCGCGCCCGCTGCTCCAACTGGTCGTAGGTCAGTTCGTCGGCGTGGTGCTCGGTGGTGAACACATAGGCGGTTCGGCTGCCTTGATCGGCCGCCCGCTGCCGTACGATATCGATCAGAGTGCCGGGCCGGGAATGGGTCATCGCGTGATCAACACCCTAATCTCTGAACCACTGCATCTGGTTGAGCGCAATGTGCATGTCACCGTCGATTCGGAGATTTCCGGAACCGAGTGCGGCGCCCGGATCGAGCTTTCCGCTGATGACTCCCAAATACGACCGAAAATCGGCGGTAATGGTGACGTCGGAATTCTTCGCACCGTCGGCGATAACTCGGCACGCCCCGTCGGCCACCTCCAACTGCCAGCGGTGCTCGCCGGAGTCGGACGTGATCAGGTAGCTGATCACCGCGCGTTCGCCGGCCGCCTTGCCCGGGCGGAACGAGTCCTGCATGTTGTTGAAGATCCCGGCCAGCACCGTGTGCTCGCCGTGGTGTGGGGTCTGGGGCGGCACGCTCACGTACCGCGAGACGTACGGCCGCGTGGCGATCTCCCCGCCGAACCGCTCCACCACCTCGACCCCGGCCGGAGGCGCCACCCACTCGTCGGACGCCCAGCCCTGGGTCAGTTCGGCCCAGCCGGGCACGGCGCCGTGCATGTGCGGCAGCAGCGCGTCGGCCGGCAGTTCCTGCTCGGTGGACTGCCAGCGGTAGTCACCGGAGAGCCGGAACCCGTCGGTCTGGTTGGGCAGCGCGGCGTGCGCGGTCAGGCAGTGGAAGATGAGCACGTCACCGACGCGGTAGTCGGTGGTCGCCCACGCGTCGTCGTCCTCGCGGACGCGGTGCAGGCGCGGCACCACGCCCTCGTTCTGGGAGCCGGTGAGGATGGCCAGGCCGCCGAGGTCGCGGGTGCAGTCGACGAACGGGATCCACGACGTGAACATGTCGGGCACGCCCTCGACCACGTAGTCCTGGTGGGTGTAGATGCCCGGCGTGGTGCCCATGTGGGTGGGGAACACGATCCGACCGACCTTGCGCGGGTGGATGAACACGTCCGAGCCGATGAGGTTCGTCATCACCTTCGTGAGCACCGGTTCGTGGGGCAGCGCGTGGAAGTACTCGAGCCGCTGCAGTGCCGTGTACCCGCCGAAGAAGTTGGCGTTCTTGAAGTCCCGCGCCGGGCCCCGCAGGGCTGCCTCGTTCGGGTCACCGTCGGCCAGCCAACCCTCGCCCTGCAGCGCGGTGCGCAGATCGGTCGCCAGTTTGTGAATCGGTTCCGGGTCGAGAAGGCCTCGAAAGAAGATGTAGCCCTGCTCGGCGATACGGCGGCGCAGTTCTTCCGCGTTATCCGCGATTGCCGACGAGTCCTCGAGTTCGCGCATCAGGAAACCACCTCAACAACCCGTTTCGCCCAGGAACCTGCCCAAAAGGTAACAGTCGGGAGGTACAGGATGACTCGACACCGACTCGAAATCCGGCGGAATAAAACCGCAGGTCAGCAATAACGGCGGGCAGTCGTGAAACGCTGATCCGGTGTGCGCGTCAACAACAGTGTCAACGTCAGTGGGTAACCGGTGGTTCGACGAACAGTGTCGGCTCGACCCCGTGCGGGCCGTCCTCGCCGGCCGAACCGTCACCGCCTTCGCCCCCGACTACTCCCCCGACGGTTTCGCCGAGCGGGCGACCCTGTCCCGCAAGGCCCTGCTGGATCTCGGCGTGGCGAAGAGCCACCCGGCGAGCGTGCTTCGAGAACGGCTCGAGGCGGAGGCGGCCCACGTGGAGTCCGGGCTCGCCGCGCGGCTCAACCTGGTGGTCAGCCCGCCGATGCTGATCCGGGAGGCGCTCGGCCAGGTCGACGGGGAGGCACGCGCCGGCCTGCTGGCCGCCGTCCCCGGGGCGCTGTCCGACTACCTCGCCACGCTCCGCCACGAGACCGCGCTCGGTCGGCCGGCGAACCGGGTCCAGGCCGAGGTGGTGGCGGGCGCGGCGGACGCGTGGGCCCAGGAGTTCGCCGGTGCGCCCGCGGGTGCGGCGTTCGGTGCGTTCGCCGAGGCGTTGCGCCGCGACGTCCTGCCGTCGGCCGCCGAGACCGCCGGCATCGGGCGCGACCGGTACGGCATCGCCGCGCGTCACACGCTCGGCACCGACCTGGACCTGACGGACACCCGCGACTGGCTGGTCGACCAACTGGCGGCACTGCGCGCGGAGACCGACGACCTGACCGGCGGCGACCTCGCGGGAACGATCGCGCGGTTCGACGCGGACCCGGCCTGGCTCATCCGCGGCGCGGACGCGCTGCGCAAGTGGGCGCTGACGCGGCTGGCGGTCGCGGGTGACATGGCGAGTTGGCAGCTCGACGTACCCGACGCGCTGCGGGACATCGAGGTGGACGTGCTCCCGGGTGGCGCGGGACCGGTGCGCTACCTGCCACCGGCCGCCGACCTGTCCAGACCGGGGCGGGTGTGCTGGCCGGTGCCGCCGGGCGACGACCCGATGCCCGTGTGGAGCCAGGTGACCATGCTCCACCACGAGGGCATCCCGGGACACCACCTCCAGTTGGGCGCGGCCGTGCTCGACCCGACCCTCCCCCGCTGGCAGCGTCACCTCACGGTCCCCGGGCACGCCGAAGGATGGGCCGTGTACGCCGAGAGCCTGCTGCTGAACGAGGACGCCCCTCGACTCGGCTACCTCATGGGCCTGCGCGCGAACGCGGCCGTCGCCCTGGTCGACCTCGGCGTGCACGCCGGTCTGTCGATGCCCGACGGTGCACAGTGGACACCCGACTCGATCGTGGCGTTTCTCGGCGAGCACACGACCATTCCCGAACCCCTGCGTCACTTCACGGCCCTGCGCGCCGCCGCCTGGCCGGGCCAGGGACTCGCGTACTCGTGCGGCGCCCGCGAGTGGCACGCGGTCGTGGGCCGGGCACCCCACGACCCGTCCACCCACTCGAGACTCCTCGGCCTCGGCCCCTGCGGACTCGCAGTCCTTCGCGAGGCCGTCAAGTAGGCACTGCGCGGGTCTCGACCGGCCTTCGAGTGGTTCTCCGCAGCCTGACTAGCGACAGCAGTCGGGAGCCGTGAGAGGACCAACCGCAGTGGCCGAACGTGTTCTCGACGCCAGTCATCGCGACGTCACCACCGTGTCTCCCGGCCGAGGGCCACGGACACCGGGTCGACGCCGACCTGGCCGTGGTGGTGAACTGGCTTCGCGAGTACGTGAGCAAGCCGACGAAGGACGTGGGCCGCACGGGTCCCGTGTGCCCGTTCGTCCCGCCGGCGCTCGACGACAACGCCGTCCGGTTCGAGTTCCACTACGACCTCGACTGCCGCGACCCGGAGCGGCTGCGGTCGGTGGTGGTCGCCCTGCTGAACGAGTTCGAGAAGACCGCCGCGCCGCCCAGCCGGGCCGGCACGTCGCTCGCCAGCATGATCATCGTGTTGCCGGACACCGACGCCGAGGGCTGGGTGGCGATCGACGCGCTCTACCCGGAGCTGAAGGACGTGGCCATCGAGCTGGGCCTGATGATCGGCCAGTTCCACCCGAACTGTGACGAGCGCGCGGTGCGCAACCCCGCGTTCCCCGTGTCCATCTCGCCGATCGCCCTGCTGGCCGTCCGCCGGATCGCCCCGCACGACGTGCTGTTCCTGCACGACGACGAACGGTGGTTCACCGCGTACGAGGAGCGGTTCGGCATGAACGTCCGCGCCGGCAAGGTCCGGGACACCTTCATGCGCGAACTCCACGCGAGCGCGTCGAGCCGGTTCCTGGCCGACACTCCTCCTGTCGACGCCGTCTGATCCCGTCATCTCAACTAGGAGTCGGCTACATGCACAACCTGGCGATGGCGCCTGCCCTCTCGGGACACACGGTCGTGTTCTTTCTGTTCCAGCTCAGTGTGTTGCTCACGTTGGCCATCCTCTTCGGACGGTTGGCCGCGCGGATCGGACTGCCGGCGCTGGCCGGTGAACTGCTCGTAGGGGTGCTGCTCGGACCGTCGGTGCTCGGCGGCCTGCCGCCCCAGGCCATGAGCTGGCTGTGGGGGTCCGGGCAGACGGGTCAGAGCGTGCTGGTGGAGGGTGTCGGGCAACTCGGCGTGCTGCTGCTGGTCGGCGTGACGGGGGCGCAGCTGAACCTCGGGTTGCTCCGCACCCGGGCCACGGCCGCCACGCGGGTCAGCGCCGCCGGGCTGATCGTGCCGCTGGGACTGGGCGTGGGGCTGGGGTTCCTGCTGCCGATGCTGTTGATCGGCGAGGGCACCGAGCGCACCACCTTCGCGCTGTACCTCGGTGTGGCGATGTGTGTCAGCGCCATCCCGGTGATGGCCAAGATCCTCATGGACATGCGGCTGCAACACACGAACACCGGTCAGCTGATCCTGACGGCCGGCATCATCGACGACGCCGCCGGCTGGCTGCTGCTGTCGTTCGTCTCCGCGCTCGCCACCGCAGGACTCACGCTCTCGTCGGTGATGCTGTCGACGGGGTCGCTGCTGCTGTTCGTGGCGGTGGCGTTCTTCCTGGGCCGACCGCTGGTCCGGCTGGTCCTCGGCGCGGCGTCCCGTTCCGGCGAACCGGCACCGGTGCTCGGCACGGCCGTCGCGTTGATCCTGGTGGCGGCGGCCGGCGCGCACCTGCTGAAGCTGGAGGCGGTGCTGGGCGCGTTCGTGTGCGGGGTGCTGATCAAGGCGTCCGGCAGGCTGCCCGACCTGTCGATCGCTCCACTTCGGACGTTCGTCCTGGCCGTGCTCGCGCCGATCTACTTCGCCCAGGCCGGGCTCCGGATGGACCTGCGGCTGCTGGCCGACCCCGACGTCGCGCTCGCCGGCCTGACCGTGCTCGTGGTGGCGATCGTCGGCAAGTTCGCCGGCGCCTACATCGGCGCGCGGCTGAGCAAACTGTCCCGGTGGGAAGCCCTCGCGATCGGCGCCGGGCTCAACGCCCGAGGCGTCATCGAGGTCATCATCGCCACCATCGGCGTCCAACTGGGGGTGCTCAACACCGCGTCCTACACGATCATCGTGCTGGTCGCGCTGGTCACGTCACTCATGGCGCCGCCGATCCTGCGCTACGCCATGAACCGCGTGGAACAGGAGCGGCCGGCTGAGTCGACATCGACTCAGTCGCCGCCCGCTCCCGAACCGGAGCAGGAACCGGACACGGCTCCCGCACTGAGATAACGCTGGTGACCGGTCACGGGCGCTTGGGCATCATCACCCACAGGATGATGTAGCCGACGAACTGCGGGCCTGGCAGCAGGCAGGACAGGACGGCCAGCAGACGCACGGTTCTGGTCTTCCAACCGAAGCGCTCCGCCAGGCCCGCACACACGCCGGCGATCATCTTCCGACTCTGCGGCCTGGACAGCTGCATACTTGTTGTACTCATGCCTCCACCATCCCCGCGCCAGGTTCACCGCGGCATCGTTGAGAACCCTGGTTTACCCCTGATCCTCGGCCCGTAACCCTGAGGTCCCCGGCTCACGGCGTGGCCAGGGCCTCCGTCGGGGACAGGCGGGCGGCCCGGATCGCCGGGTACAGCCCGGCCAGGGCACCGATCAGCAGTGTCGCCGCCACCCCGCCCGTCACCGCCCACGCCGGGACCGCGATCAGCCAGGACTGGGTGATCGCGTAGCCGGCCGTCACCCCCACGCCCAGCAGCGCCCCGCCCAGGCCACCGAGGGCGGACAGCAGCAGGGACTCCGCCAGGAACTGCAGGAGGATCTGGCGCCGGGTGGCGCCGAGCGACCGACGCAGCCCGATCTCGGCCCGGCGCTCCAGCACGGAGATGACCATGGTGTTGGCCACCCCGACCCCGCCGACCAGCAACGCGACCGCGCCGAGTCCGAGCAGCAGGCCGGTGAACGCCCGGTCGGTGGCCTGGCGGGCGGCCAGCGCGTCGGACGGCCGCGACACCTCCACCTCGCTCGGCGCCCGCGGGTTGGCCGTCGCGCCGAGCACACCGCGGACCGACTCGACGGCCGCGTCCGCCGTCCGGGTGTAGACGGTGGTCGGGTGCCCGTCGAAGGCGAGGTGGGTCTCGGCCACCGGCCAGCCGATCAACGCCGCGGTGTCCAGTTCGGGGGCCAGCGGTACCGGGTCGAGGATGCCGATCACCGTGAACCACACGCCGCCGAGGTGGACCTGGGTGTCGACCTTGACGATGCCCAGCCGTTCAGCGGTGGACGCGCCGAGCACGGTGGCCGGGTAGCGCTCGGTCGCCGCGTTCAGCCAGGTGCCGGTCGCCATGCCGGCGCCCACGGTCTCCGGCAGGTCGAGGTGCGCGGCCACCACGGTGATGCCGCCGCTCTCCCCGCCGGGGATGTGGTCGTTGCGGTACACCTTCGTCTCGGGCACCTTGCCGGTCGCCGAGACGTCCGTGACCGGCGCGATCCGCGAGATCATGGCCACCGACTCGGTCGGCAGGGTGGCGTCGCCGCCGGTCAGGGTGCTGCCGGGGGCGACGGTGAGCAGGTTCGTGCCGAGCGCGGCGAGTGTGCGGTCCAGCTCCGCGCGGCTGGACGAGGAGATGCCGACCACCGAGACCATGGCGGCGATCCCGATGGCGATGCCGAGTGCGGACAGGAACGCGCGCAGCGGCCGGGTCCGCAGCCCGGCACCGCCGACACGGAGCAGATCTCTCGGGCCCATGCGGGCCGGGGTGAGGCTCATCTAGACCACCGCCCCGTCACGCATGGCGACCTGGCGGGGCAGGCTGGCCGCGATGTCCCGGTCGTGGGTGATCACGAGGACCGTGGTGCCGGCGGAGTTCAACTCCCACAACAGGTCCATCACCCCCGACCCGGACGCCGAGTCGAGGTTGCCGGTCGGTTCGTCGGCCAGCAGCAGCGCCGGGTCGCCCACCACCGCGCGGGCGATCGCCACGCGCTGGCGTTCGCCGCCGGACAGCTCGTGGGGCCGGTGGCCCAGCCGGTCACCGAGACCGACGCGCCGCAACGCGTCCGCGGCCCGCCGGCGCCGCTCCCGAAGCGACGGGCCGGCGTAGAGCAGCCCGTCGGCCACGTTGTCCACAGCGGACAGTCCGGGGCCGAGGTGGAACTGCTGGAACACGAACCCGATCCGCCCGGCCCGCAGTGCCGACAGCTGCCGGTCGGTCAGCGTCGCCACGTCGTGGCCCTCCACGTGCACGGTGCCGCTGGAGGGCCGGTCGAGGGTGCCGATCAGGTGCAGCATGGTGGACTTCCCCGACCCGGACGGTCCGACGATGGCCACCAGCTCGCCGTGGCCGACGGTCAGCGTGACGCCGCGCAGCGCCGCCACCCCACCGGGGTACTCCTTCGTGACACCGTCCAGTGCGACCACCGCGGTCATGACGGCATCCCCACGTTCTGGCCCTCGGACAGCCCGGTGCCGGACACCTCGACGCGGCCGCCCGCGAACAGCCCGGTCTCCACGGCGATGATCCGCGACGTCCGGCCCTCGACCACCTCGACGCCGTAACCGCCCTCGGCGAGTGCCAGCAGGGCCGCCACCGGCACGGTCAGCACGTCCTCCCGGGTCGATGCGGTGAACCCGATGTCCACAGTGGCCTGGTCGAGCCCGTCGAACGCCGCCGGATCGTCCGGCGTGACCGTGACCTCGAGCTTCGTCTCCGTGGTGTCGCCCTCTCCCCCGGCGCCGGTGCTCTCCGTGGTCTCGATGACCGTCTGGCTGCCGGTGATCTTCCCGGTCGTCTCGCGGCCGTCGGGCAGCGTGATGGCGACGGCCGCGTCCTTCACGGCCAGCCGCTGGTCGGCCACCTCCAGTTCGACCGTCACCACCCGCGTGGTGCCCGTGTGGGTCAGCACCGACCCGCCCGGCTGGGTGGCGTCGCCGACGGCCGCCGCCAGGGTCGCGACCCGCACGGCACCCGGCGCGTAGACCACCCGGCCGAGGTCGACCGTGCCGGTCTCCGCCAGGCCGAGGTCCTCCTGCCACGCCTCGACCGCGTCGGCCGTCGCGTCCGTGTACTCGTCGTCCACCGTGAACCCGCCGTAGCCGAGCGCGCTCAGGTTCTCCTCGAACTGCCGCACATCGGCGCCCTCGGCGCCCTCGGTGTCCACCGCGAGGGTGCGGTAGGCGGGCAACGTGCCGAACAGCAGCACCACCGGGGTGTCGTCCACGTGGTACACCGCCTGACCGCGGTCGATCACGGCGCCGGCCAGCGGCAGCGCGGTCACCGTGCCACCGATCCGGCCGGTGACCGTGGTGTCCTCGCCGTAGCCCAGGTCGCCGTCCTCCGTCTGGGTGTCGACGAGCGTCTCCAACACCACCTCCGCCGTCTCGGACGGCAGGTCGCTCCGGGCGGCCGCGTCGTCCCCCGTGCCGGACACGGTGAGCGCGGCGGCGACTCCGCCGCCCACGAGCACGGCCGCCACGACGACCGTGATCCTGGTTCGCCGGCCGGTCATGACGTCGGCCGCACGTTCGGCTCGCCCGCCGGTGCGTTGGTGTCGCACTTGGCCTGGGCCTCCTGGAACTTCTCGTCGGTCGGGTCGATCCCGGACTCCTCGCCGATCACGAGCCGGCCGTCCTCGTCCGGGTCGGGGAACCCGGGGAACCCGTTGTCCCGCATGCACTGCGCGACCCCACGCATCCGTTCCGCGTCCTCCGGGTCCAGCTGCCGGCCGTCGCCCGACCCGCCGCTCGGGGCGTACTCCTCGCACTTCTCGTGCGCCGCCTCGACCTCCGCCAGGGAGGTGTCCGAGCCCTGTTCGATCATCGGCGGGCCGTCGCCCTCGGGGTCGGACATCTCGATGCCGTTGTCCCGCATGCATTCGGCGAACTTCAGCGTTCGCTCCTCGTCGGTCAGGTCCTCGCCGGCACTCGACGTGGTGGCGGTCGAGTCGCCGCCCGCCGTGGCCACATCGGCGCCGTCCTCGCCGCCGCACGCGGTCAGGCCGAGCAGCACCAGTGCGGCGATCATCAGTCGTCGTTTCATGGGGTGATTTCTAGGCATCCGGCGGTTGCGGGGCGGTGACAGACGGTGTAACCGCGGCGCAACCGGTGAGCGTGGATCATGGGGGTACGACTCGAAGGAGCTGCCGTGCGTGTCCTCGTGATCGACGACGACCAGGAGCTGGCCGAGACCATCGGCATCGGCCTGCGCCGTGAGCACCTGGCGGTCGACCTCGCGTTCGACGGGCCGAGCGGGCTGGAACGCGCGCTCGTCACGGCCTACGACGTGATCGTGCTCGACCGCGACCTGCCGGGCCTGCACGGCGACGACGTGTGCGCCGAGCTGATCGCCGCCGGCTGCCGCAGCCGGGTCCTGATGCTCACGGCGGCCGGCAGCGCCGAGGACCTGGTCGACGGGCTCACGCGGGGAGCCGACGACTACCTGTCGAAGCCGTTCGCGTTCGCCGTGCTCGTGGCCCGCATCCGCGCCCTGCTGCGGCGCGCCCAGCCGGCCGTGCCACCGATCCTGGTCAGCGGGACCGTCGTGGTCGACCCGGCTCGCCGGTACGCCGCACGCGACGGGCGGGCCCTCGACCTCGGTCCGAAGGAGTTCGCGGTGCTGGAGTTGCTGCTGGCCGCGCAGGGGCGGGTGGTGTCGGCCGAGGAGCTGCTCGAACGGGTCTGGGACGAGGCGGCCGACCCGTTCACCACGGCCGTGAAGGTCACCATGAGCCGGCTGCGCCGCAAGCTCGGCGAACCGCCGGTCATCGAGACGGTGGCCCAGGCCGGCTACCGCGTGGGCGGACCCCGATGAAGGCGCCCCGCCGGTCGGTGCGCCTGCGGCTGACGCTGCTGTACGGCAGCCTGTTCTTCGTCTCGGGCGCCGCGCTGCTGGCCATCACCTACGTCCTGGTGGCCAACCAGCCACCCAGCCTCATCGGCGAACGTGACCTGCGGATCTCGGCGGAGAACCTGCCGGTACCGCTGGACCGGCCCTCCCCCCAGCAGGTCCAGGCCCAGATCGAGCAGCAGGCGGCGGACGTGCTGCGGGAGTTCATCGTCCAGTCGGGCGTCTCGCTCACCATGATGACCGTGGTCTCCATCGGGCTCGGCTGGTTCGTGGCCGGGCGGGTCCTGCGTCCGCTGCGCACGATCACCACGACCGCCCGCACCATCTCGGCCAGCAACCTGCACGAACGTCTCGCGTTGGACGGCCCGGACGACGAGCTGAAGGAGCTGGGCGACACGTTCGACCAGCTGCTCGGCCGGCTGGAGGCGTCGTTCGCCGCGCAGCGCCACTTCGCGGCCAACGTCTCCCACGAACTGCGCACCCCGCTCACCCGCGCCCGCACCCTCCTGGAGGTGGCGCTCACCGACCCGGCGCCGACCGTCGAGAGCCTGGCGCGGGCGTGCCGCCGGGCCCTGGTGGCCGGCCAACACCAGGAACGGCTGATCGAGGCGCTGCTGGTGCTCGCCCGCAGCGAGCACGGCCCGGTCCAGGGCGAGCCGGTGGACCTACGCCAACTGGTGGACGAGGCGCTGCTGGCACTCGGCCCCCAGGTCGCCGCGCTCCGCGTGCACGCGGACCTGGGCGAGGCCGTGACCAGCGGCGATCCCCGCCTGGTCGAGCGACTGGTGACGAACCTCGTGGACAACGCCGTCCGCCACAACGTGCCCGGCGGCCTGGTGGAGGTCACCACCAGGACCACCAACGGCCGGGCCGAGCTGGTGGTGGCCAACACGGGCCCGGTGGTGGCCGACCACGAGATCGACCGGCTCATGCTCCCGTTCCAGCGCCAGGCCCCCGACCGCACGGCCGCGCGCGACGGTCACGGCCTGGGTCTGGCCATCGTGCACGCGGTCGCCACCACCCACGAGGCCCGGTTCACGGCCCGTCCCCGACCCGGCGGCGGCCTGCTGGTGACAATTGTGTTCACCTCCGCGTCGAGGTGAGAAGGGACTGTGATTGGGTCTACCGCGTGACGGAACCGCGGGCGCGGCTGGAACGCGTCAACGAAGGTAGAGCCGTGGTGCTCCGGGTCGACGGGGAGATCGACCTGGCCACGGTGGAGGTGCTGCGTGTCGGGCTCGCCGACGCGGTCGCCCAGAGCGCGCCGCTGGTGGTGGTCGACCTGGACGCGGTCGACTTCCTCGGCTCGGTAGGCCTGTCGGCGCTCATCAGCGCTCAGGAGCAGGCCACGGAGAGTGGCTGCCGGCTGGTGGTGGCCGTGTCGCCGCGCCGCCCGGCCATGCGAACGATCCAGGTCACCGGGTTGACGGAGTTGCTCTCCGTAACGGAATCGGTGGAGTTGGCGATAGACCCTCAACCAGGCGACGACCAGAATTCGACCGCTTGATGATGCGGTAAGGGCCACGCGTCCGTGAGATCCTGGGCGTTCGCCAAAACGTGAGGAGTTCTCGCCATGGACGGGGGTAGCGGCAGAGTCGCGGCGCTGGACGTCGGCTGCTTCAGCGCGCACCTGGTGGTGGCCGCACCGTCCCGCTCCACCGGCCTACGCTCGCTCGTGTCCCACAAGGTCCGCCTCCGGCTGGACCGCTCGATGGACGACGACGGCCGCATCGACAAGTCCGGCATCAACGGCATCGCCAAGGCGGTGGCCGAGATCCAGGAGCGCATGCGGGGCGTCTCACTGGCCACGTTCCTCCCGTTCGCCACGTCGTCGGTACGCGACGCGACCAACGCCGACCAGGTGATCACCACGGTCGCCGAACGCACGGGCATGCAGCTCACCGTGCTGTCCGGCGTCCGCGAGGCCCGGCTGTCCTACCTGGCGGCCCGCCAGTGGCAGGGCCCGACAGCGAAGCCGCTGAGCGTGCTGGACGTGGGCGGCGGCACCGTGGAACTGGCGGCCGGCAGCGAGGCGAGGCCGGAATTCGCGTTCTCCCTCCCCCTGGGCGCCCGCACCCTGAGCCGCGCCGGCCTGAACTCCACGGCCGGCCTGGCGGAAATGCGCGGCGACCTGCTGGACCAGCTGATGGCCGACCTCCCCCGCGAGGCACTGGGGGAACTGGGCAGCCGACCGGCCGTGGGCTGCTCGAAGGTGTTCAACCAACTGGCCGTCCTGGCAGCGGGCGGTGGCAAGCCCGGCCGCCTACGGCTGGAGGACCTGTCGGCGTGGATCCCCCGCCTGGCGGCCATGACCCCCCGCGAACGCGCGACCCTACCCGGCATCTCCCGCCACCGCGCGAAGCAGTCCCTGGCGGGCGCGGTCATCGCCGAGGCCCTGATGAAGGCCACGGGTCACGAAAGCGTGAACGTCTGCCCCTGGTCCACCACAGAGGGCGTCCTGATCAACCTGCTACGCAAAACAGCCAGGTAATCCCCACACACGCACACCCCACGGGCACGCGAGATCGCGCTTCCCGACCGCGAAATCGCGCTTCCGGCACGCGAGATCGCGGTTCCCGACCGCGAGACCGCGGTTCCCGACCGCGAGCAGGGTGACAATCGCCGCGCGCCCCGACCAGGGAACGCGCGGCGACAACGTCAACGAGACGGTGGACAACACCGCCGACCCGCAGAAACCAAGCCCTACAACCGGATCGACTTCTTGTTCATGAACTCCTCGATCCCGGCGGGACCCAACTCACGCCCCATCCCAGACCTCTTGATCCCCCCGAACGGCAGATCAGCCTGCGATCCCCCAGCGCTGTTGAGATAAACCATCCCAGCCTCAAGCCGGTTGGCCACCCGAACAGCCCGCTCCCGATCAGTCCCGAACACGCTGGCCCCGAGCCCGAACGGCGAGTCGTTCGCGATCCGGACGGCGTCATCCTCATCCTCTGCCCGGAAAACCACCACCACCGGCCCGAAAATCTCCTCGGCGTACGCGTCCATCTTCGGCGTGACATCCGTCAGCACCGTGGCCTCGAGAAACGCCCCAGGCCCCTCGATCCGATGCCCACCCGTACGCAACGTCGCCCCCTGCGCAACAGCCGTCCGGATCTGCTCAGCCACCTCATCGGCAGCCGCACGAGAAGCCAAAGGAGGCAGCGTGGTCTTCGGATCGGCCGGATCACCAGGCTGGTAGTAGTCGGCCACCCGCTTGGTCAACCGGTCGACGAAGTCCTCATACAGATCAGCCAGAACGATCATCCGCTTCGGCGCGTTGCAAGACTGACCACAGTTGCGCATCCGCGCGGTGGCCGTGGCCTTCACGGTCTCGTCCAGATCGGAAGTGTCCAGCACGATCAACGGGTCGGACCCGCCCAGCTCCAGCACCGTCTTCTTCAGGTTCCGCCCGGCCTCGGCCGCCACGGAGATGCCGGCCTGCTCACTCCCGGTCAGCGACACCCCCACGATCCGATCGTCCTGGATGATCGACGGAATCTGCCGACTGGACGCCCACGTGTTGACGTACACGTCATCCGGCACCCCGGCATCACGCAGCACCTGCTCGATCGCCGACGCGGAACGAGGACAGATCGACGCGTGCTTCAGCAGAATCGTGTTGCCGAGCACCAGATTGGGCGCCACGAACCGGGCCACCTGGTAACACGGGAAGTTCCACGGCATCACGCCGAGGAGCGCGCCGAGCGGCTCCTTCGTGATGACCGCCTCGCCGCCCTTGATCTTCATGGGCTCGTCGGCCAGCAGCGCGGGACCGTTCTCGCCGTAGTAGTTGAAGATGTCGACCACGATGCCGATCTCGCCGCGGCCCTCGTTGATCCGCTTGCCCATCTCCAGCGTCATGATCTCCGCCAGCTCGTCGGTACGTTCGGCGAACAGCTCCGCCGCGCGCAGGACGATCGCGGCACGCTCGGCGACCGGCCGGCGGCGCCACGCGGCGTACCCGCTGTGAACTCGTTCGACGGCCGCCTGAACCTCCGCGTCGGTCGAGTTCTCGATCTCCTCGACCAGTTCGCCGGTCGCTGGGTTGGTGACTGAGTACATGGGGGCGCGAGCCTCCTCCGGTGCTGGGGCAACCCTGCCCATCGTAGTGCATACCGTATACAATGGAAACCGGAGGGGAACCGATGTCCTACTGTGCGGGACGCACCACACCGCGCGGCCCGCTGCGTGAACAGCGGGCCGCGCGGTTGAAACGAGTATCAGGCAGGCAGCCGCCACTGCTGGTTGGCGCCACCGGCGCACGTCCAGATCTGCAGCCGCGTGCCGTCCGCCGAACTCTGCCCGGTCGCGTCCAGACACTTGCCCGACGCCGGGTTCAGCAGCGTCCCGTTCGACTGGGCCTGCCAGTTCTGCGCACCGGAGCCGTTGCAGTCCCACAGCTGGATCAGCGTGCCGTTGGCCGTGCCGGCGCTGGTGATGTCCATGCACTTGCCCAGCGCCCGCAACGTGCTGCCCGAGCGCGTCCACTGCTGCGCGTTGGAACCGTTGCAGGTCCACAGCTGGATGGCCGTGCCGTTCGCGCTGCTCGCGGCCGCCACGTCCACACACTTGTTGCCGATACCGGTGATCGCGTTACCACCGGCGGGCGGGCCGCCGCCCGTGGCCGCGTCGTAGATGGCACTGACCAGCGACGTGCTGCCCGAGGTGTCCTGCGACAGCTCCCAGTTCATGATGCCGCCGGCGTTCGCCAGCGCCCACTGGGTCTTGCGCTTGATCGTGGGAATGCCGTTGTAGCACTGCTGGGCACCGCTCGCGTTGATGCAGTCCACGTTGGCGTTCGCCGGGTTCATGGCCACGATCTGCGAGTACGTCAGATAGTTGGGGCGGCTGTAGAACGGCACCCCGAGCACGGTCTTGCTGGCCGGCAGACCACGCGACTTCCAGAAGTTCGCCGACTGGATCGACCAGTCGTAGTTCGCGTGGGGACTCCCACCGTCGTAGGCCATGATGTTCAGGAAGTCGACGTAGCCGAACACCGCCGGCTGCACACCGTTCGCCGTGTTCCCACCGGACACCACGGCCGCCGTCAGGATCTTGCCGCGACTGTGCAGCGCCTGACTCAACTGCTGCATGAGCGCGGTGAAGTTGTTGCCGGACGTACCCGGGTCCGGGTACTCCCAGTCCATGTCGATGCCGTCCAGGTTGTACTGGTTCACGACGTTGACCAGAGCGTTCACGAACGTCGTCCGACTGCCGGAGTTGGCGGCCAGCGCCTCGAACGCCGAGTCGTTGCCGTCGTTCCAACCACCCACGGCCAGCGAGACCTTCACGCCGTTCGCGTGCCCCTGGGAGACCAGCGACTGCAGCTTCCCCGGGTCGGGGACGCCCTGCAGCGTGCCGTTCGAGTTCGGCAGCACGAAGGCGTAGTTGATGTGCGTGAGCTTGCTGTACTGGATGCTGTTGACGCTGCCCGACCACGACGGCATGTAGCCGACGCTGCGGAAACCGGCGGGCAGGGCGGCCGCGGCGGGCGGAGCGGCAGCCGCGGATTCGGGAGTCGCCGAAGCGGTCGTGGCGACCGCCAGGCCGGCGACGGCCGTCGCGAGCGCCAGACCGGCGGCGCCCCAACGAGTGCGTCCGCGTTGACGCAGGGGTGAGTGCTTCATGTGACTGAGACCTTCCGAGGCAGGGGTAGAAGGCGCGGGTGGCTTGTGTCACAGCAAGTGAACATCTGATGTCTCACGGCCGTCAATAGAGCAGAGCACATTGGTTGAACCAGTTGCGCCGAATCGACAGTTTGTCTAACTATCGAACTAAGTGACTGACAGCCCAACGACTCCTGGCCCCGCACCGCCGGGAAGGCGATGCGGGGCCGGGAGGCAGGGTGGGATCGCGGTCAGCGCGTCCCAGGGGTCCGCCTGGCGGGCGGAGTCGAGGTGTCCTCGGATGGGTGCCCGGCCGGCTGGGCCGGTGCGGAACCGCCGTTGATCACGAACTGCGAGCCGGGCTGGATGACGATGTTCCCGTCGGCCGAGTTGGTGATCGTCACGTTGGTCAGGTTCGCGCTGCCGCGCGCCCCACTCATCGCCAGGATGCCGGCGCCGTTGTTGGAGTCGTCGATCCGGACGTTCGTGATGGCCACGTTCGGGACGTTGCCACCACCGGTCTTGAACTGGATGCCGTCGTAGGTCGAGTCGAAGATGTCGGTGTCGCGGATCGTCACGCCCGGGATGTCCCTACCCTGCGCGAAGATCGTGATGGCACCGAACTCCTGGTCCTCGTTCCAGAACACGCCGCCCGTGCGGTGGAGTGCGTTGTTGGCGATCAGCGTCTGCCCGGAGAAGGGCAGCGGGTCGTGATCGGTCGCCAGCATGATGCCCGGGTAGTTCATGGTGTCGTAGACGAGGTTGTTCTCGATCTTGTTGCCGTAGCCGCCGTAGATCGCGAGACCGTTGGCACGCCACGGCAACTGGATGGTGTTGTTCGTGAAACTGTTGGAGTGGGCGATGTCGACGCTCGTGTCCTTCACGTACTGGTTGGCCCACACGGCGAGTGAGTCGTCACCCGTCGTGCGGAACGACGAGTTGAACACGCGCGAGTTGCGGGTGCCGTTCGTGAAGTTGATGCCGTCGGCGTAGGTGTTGCGGATGCGCATCCCGCTGAAGTCCAGGCCGTCGCCGGGACCCCACAGCGCGGGCATGTTGCTGTAGTCGCGCCCCACCCAGACACCCACGTTCGCGTGCTCGATCCACACGTTCGTGATCTTGGTGCCGACACCGAACCGGCCGTTGAGGCCGACGCCGCCCTCGGCCCCTCCCCCACCCCTGATCCGGCCGGAACCGAAGATCGCGATGTCGGAGATCTGGGTGTTCTTGTCGATGTCGAACCCGAAGTTGCCCTCGTGCGGGTGGTTGATGCCGCCCGCGTTCTGCGGCTCGGTCAGCGTGTACAGCTGCGAGTGCCACATGCCGGCACCGCGGATGGTGACGTTGCTGATGCCGATCTGGTTGTACTGCCCGGGATTCGGGTCGTCGGTCAGGATCTTCTGCTCCTGACGCCACTGTCCGGCCGGGATCCACACGCACCCGATGACGCCGTTCTGGTCGTCGGTCACCGCGCGCTGGATCGCCTGCGTGTCGTCGTTCCCGTCGTTCGGCACCGCGCCGTACTGGGTGATCGACGTGCAGCCGGCCGGCTGGCTCGACGGCGGCGCCACCTGCTCGAGGTCGATCATGTCGATGATGTAGAACGACGCGTTGTCACCGGAATCGCGCTGCAGCTTGAACTTCGTGCCCGGCGGGTACGACTGCGCCAGCAGCGCGTTCGACTCGTCGAACAGCCGCCTGGCGTCGCCCTGCGGGGTGTTCGTCAGGCCTTCCGGGTCGTCGGTGTTGCCGTAGAGCCAGCTGTGCCGCGACGACAGGTTGATCTTGCGGTTGAAGGTTCCGTTGATGTACAGGCTGATCGTGGCCTCCTGACCACCACCGCCCGCCGCGTCCGGAATGGAGTTGCGGACCACGATCGAGTTCGACTGGGTGGTCGAGGTGAACTCCACGAACTGCCCGGAGTTGTTCAGCCGCACCGACTTGCGGCCCGACGACTCGGTCGCGAAGTTCGTGTGTCCGAACGTCCGCAGCGGGTCGGCCTCCAGCAGCGTGCCCTGGAAGCTCGCGTCCTCCGCCTCGTACTCGACATACGGCACGGCCGCGCCGCGCCCCACCACGATCGACCGCGAGAACCCGTTGTTGTTCTCGTTGGTCTCCGCCACGGTGTTCGTGGCGTCCGCGGTGGCCGTGATGGTGGCGCCGCCGCTGGTCGCGGTCCAGCTGCCGGTGACCGCCACGGTGGCCGTCGCCCCGGCCGCGATGGCCGCGGTGTTCGTGTTCAGCGTGGTGGAGCCGGCCACGAGCCGGGTGACCGACGTGCCGGCCGAGGACGTGCCCCGGTTGTTGACGGACACGGTGAACGTGACCTGCGAGCCGACCGCCGGGTTCGCGGGGTTCGACGTGACACCCATGACCTGGAGGTCCGGCCCCGGCGACTGTCCGACCACCAGCGGCGTCGGCGCGGTGAACGTGTTGTTGTTGTCGTTCTGCTCGACGATCGTGTTGGCCGGATCGACCACAGTGGACACCGTGTAGCTGCCCTCACCGCGGGTACCGGCGGCCAGCGAGACGGTGGTGGAGGCACCGGCGGCCAGCGCGCCCACCGGGACGCTGCCCACGATCGCGCCGCCGAGGCTGAAGTTCGCGGTGGTCGCGCCCGCGGCCGCCGTGCCGGCGTTGCGGACGGTGGCCGACAGCGAGATCTGGCTGGTTTCCGTTGGTGCGGCGGGAGTCCAGGTGGTCGACGTGACCACCAGGTCCGGGTTGGGCGCGGCCGTGCCGAACACCTCGAACTCGGCCACCTGCCCGCCGGGCGCACCGGTGTTGCCGTAGATCTGGAGCCGCACGTCGGACGCCCGACCGCTGACCGGGATGGTCACGGAGTTCTGATTGCTCGACGGGCTGAAGGTGTGGTCCGCCCGCGCCGACAGCGACGTGAACCCGCCGGCCGACTGCTCACGACCGAGCACCTGGATGCTCTGCGTGCGCGGGCCCCAGATGGGGTCGGGGTTGAGCTTCACGGTCACCGACGTCAGGTCGGCGTTGGAGCCGAGCTTCACGGTCAGCGTCGACGGGTGCCCGTTGGACTCCCAGTAGCTGGCGGTGCTGCCGTCGTTCGCGTTGGTGGCCACGAAGTTGTGGACGGTCGACGATCCCTCGATCGCCTTGCCGGCCGCCAGGTTCGGGCCGTTCGCCTGGCCGCTCCTGGTCACCCGGTTGCTGTCGGGCGACTCGTTGCCCGCCGCGTCCCGTGCCCGCACGAAGTACTCGACGGTGGCCGAGGCCGGTTGCGTCTCCGTGTGGTTGAGGCCGGTCACCGTGGTGACGAAGGTGTTGTTGCGGTAGATGGCATAACTCACCACGCCGACGTTGTCGGTCGACGCGGTCCAGGCCAGGCGGATCTGCCCGGTGGCCGGCTGCGTGTACGCCAGGTTGGTGGGCGCGGTCGGCGGCTGCGTGTCACCGGTCGACGGGCCGTTCAGCTCGAACTCGGCCACCTGCGCGGCCGGCCAGCCGGTGTTGGCGGTGAAGTTCAGCCGCACGTAGCGGGTGGTGGTCGCCGGCAGCGCGATGGTGACCGTGTTGTTGGCGCTCGGCGCGAAGTTGTAGCCGGTGGCGCCGATGACGCTGGAGAACGAGGTGCCGGTGGTGCTGGCCTGCACGGCGATGGTCTGGGTGCGTGCGCCCCAGCCGGCCGGCAGCCTGAGCACGAGCTGGTTCACGGCCACCGCCGCGCCCAGGTCGGCCTGCAACCACTGGGGGAACGCGTTGTTGTTGCTCTCCCAGTAGGTGTTCTGGTTGCCGTCGATGGTGTTGCTCACCGGGTAGCCGGGCTGTGCGCTGCTGGCCGACACCGTCCGGTCGAGCGCGACGCCGACGGCGGCCGGCGTGACCTGGGGAATGTCGGCGGCCGACGCCGGGACCATCCCCACGGCTATCAGGCCGATCGTGACGATGCCGCTGATCAGCCGCCACCTGGGCTGCTTCCGTTTCATGATGCCCTCTGTTCTCCGTTGAAAAGCAGGGTTGGCTTGCCGGAGCTTCTGCCTTGGTCTTGCAATCAGTGCCAGAGATTTTGAGTGCAGCCTGACAACTTTTTGCGCGCCAGAGGTCAAAGGTTGCAGACGGCGCGGCTGTTCGTCAACGGTTCAGAACATGCGAAAGAAGCCGAACCAGCCGGTTCGGCTTCAGGGGCGGGGTGAGTGGGCTACCAGCGGTCGTGCACGTGGGGCCGGATCCGCTCGTCGTACATCCGCGCCACGGCCTCCAGCACGTCGTCCGTCAGCGGCGCCAGGTCCGCGGCCGCCGAGTTGGCTCGCGCCTGGCCGGCGTTGCGGGCACCGGGGATCACCACGCTGACGCCCGGCTGGTCGATCACCCAGCGCAGCGCGAGCGCGGCCGTATCAATGCCAGCGTTCGTGCCGAGCGCCGCCAGCTCCTGGGCGGCGGCCACGCCGACCTCGTAGGGCACGCCGGAGAAGGTCTCGCCCACGTCGAACGCCTCGCCGTTGCGGTTGTACGTGCGGTGGTCGTCGGCCGCGAACGTCGTGTGCTCGTCGTACTTGCCGGACAGCAGGCCGCTGGCCAGCGGCACGCGCGCGATGATGCCGACACCCGCCGCCGCGGCCGCGGGCAGCACCTTCGCCAAAGGCTTGTGACGGAAGGCGTTCAGGATGATCTGCACACTCGCCACGTTCGGCCGGGCGATGGCCGTGAGTGCCTCGCCGCACGTCTCGACCGACACGCCGTACGCCGCGAGGTTGCCTTCCGCCACCAGCTCGTCGAGCGCGTCGAACACCTCGTCGCTCGAGAAGACCGGCGTGGGTGGGCAGTGCAGCTGGACCAGGTCGAGCCGCTCCATGTCGAGGTTCGCGCGGCTGCGGTCGGTCCAGGCACGGAGGTACTCCGGCGTGAACGACTCGGGCGTGTGCGGATCGGCGCGCCGACCGCACTTGGTCGCCACGGTCACCCCGGCATCCGGACGCTCGGCCAGGAACCGGGCGATCAGCCGCTCGCTGCGCCCGTCGCCGTAGACGTCGGCCGTGTCGAGGAACGTGACCCCCTCGTCGACCGCGGCGTGCAGGACGGCCAGCGCGTCGGCGTCGTCCACCTGCCCCCAGTCCGCGCCCAGCTGCCAGCAGCCGAGCCCGACAACACCCACGTCACGGCCGGTACGGCCGAGCACCCGCTTCTCCACGGACGCAACCCTAACGTGACTACCATCGGGGTCATGACGCTCGTCCACGCGCTGCCCATCCGCGACCTGCGGGCCAAGGTGGGCAACCAGACCGGCTGCGGCGGCATGGCCGTGATCCTCGTGGACTTCGAGCCGGGCGCGGCCTTCGAGGTGGTCAACGCGGTGACCGATGTCCGCCCGAATCTCGGCGGCGACCAGGAGCTGGTCGACATCTGCGTGGCGAGCGTGGCGGACGGGGTCCGCCTGGAACTGCTGGAGCACCTGGGTGAGCTGCCCGCCGTGCGGGTGGTGGTCCGCGAGGTGTTCCCCCACGCGGTCGACTCGAACGAGTCGGTCAACCGCAGGGCGGGCCAGGACGTGACCCAGCAGGCCCTGCGGTTGTCACTCACCGACGTCTGGTGAGGCTCAGACGACCTTGTCGTCGTCGTCATCCTCGTCGGACTCGTCGAGCTTCCACTTGAGCTGGAACTCGACCTCCTCCTCGCCGTCGCCGCGCTCGTGCTCGATGGAGAACTGAGCGCTCTTCGGCACCCGGAACCGCTCGCCGGCGATCTGGATGCGGAAGGACGTCTCGGACTCCAGCGCGTCCGCCAGGCGGCGCAGCTTCGCCACCACGTCGGCTGTGGAGTAGATGCGTTCGATGTCGCGCGTAGCGTCGGCCACGTGCTCTCCCCGGTGTTCGGGCGTCCTCGGTGCGGACGCCGGTTCGGGGGTCATTCAATCGTGCCCCGAATGCCCGGGTCGCCGGCGGGTGGAAACCGTCAGCGAGTGGCCATCCGCTTGGCGAGGGTCACCCGGTCGGTGGGCTCCGGCACCTGCTGGAACCGGTTGATGTGGCGGCCGGCCACGACCTCGGCCACGAAGGCGGCGACCACGGCCGGTGCGGGCACCGTGTCGCCCGCGAGCTGGCCGATCACGTACGGCGCCTCGCCCGGGGTGGTCTCCACCCCGACGGACCAGCCGATGCGTTCGTCCCAGACGAGCATGAGGTCGCGGCTGGGCTGCTCGGGCAGCCGTGAGGTGAGCCCGAGGTAGGCGGTGGCCGTGTCGCTGACCTCGTAGCCGACGGCGTCGGAGGGCACCTTCACGGCGGCGGCCACCCGGCCGACGTATCCAGCGAGGGTGCGGGCGAGCGCGGGTGAGCCCACGGGTCCGTCGTCCAGGCCCAGCATCGACAGCAGGCCGGTGTACTCCTCCTGGCTACGCGCCTGGCCGGCCACCGTGCGCGCGGCACGAGTGCGCTGGTCGGTCTGCTCACGCTGCGCGCGGGCGCGGGACTCGGCGAATTCGGTACTCGGCTGACGAGTGGACGTCATGACCCTCCGGGCCGTACAGGTGTGTGCACGCGGAATTCGCGGCGAGGTCGAGGACGAAACCAGCTCGAACGCCGGTATACGAGGTGCCGTCGACACACCCGAGACTACACCACGGCCGAAAACGTAACCGCTGGTCGCGCCGTGGGTGTACGGTGAGCCCAACGGAGACGCCGGACGTCCGCGACGCCACGAATGCGCTGGTCACGTCGCGAACCGGTAACGGTACGAGCGGGGAGGCTCGACGCCGGCGGTCACCGAACCCCTGTCTTGAAAGGACGTACCAACCATTACGAGCACACCGAACGCCATGACGTTCAGCCATCCGCAGATCTCCACGCAGGCCGCGCCCGCCGCCACCACCGAGTCCGCCACGGTCCGCAACGAGACGGCCTACGGCTCGCTGTTCCTGGAGCCCGACCTGCCGGTGGGCACCGAAGACTCCGACGTCTCGGACTTCGACGAGCCGGAGTACATCGAGCCCACCCGCGAGGTCGGCAACCGGCCCCGCCGCAACCAGAACGGCCGCGGCGACGCCCGTCGCCCGAACCGGCGCCGCACGGCCGCCTGATCAGCTCAGGCGGCGCTCGGCTGCCGCTGTGACCGGCGGACGAGCTGCCGCCGCTCCTGCTCGGTCATGCCACCGAAGATGCCATGGCCGAGCCCCGCGTCCACCGCGTAACGCAGACACCGCGTCCGCGCCGGACAGCGGCCACACACGGCCTTGGCATCGGCGACCTGGCGCGCACCCGGGCCCAGCTCGGACACCGGGAAGAACAGCTCGGGGTCCTCGTCCCGGCAGGCGGCCAGGTCCCGCCAGTCGTCACTCGTGTTCGTCATTACTGCCGCCTCCATTCACGGCGAGGTCGTCGGTATGAGGCAGCCGCGTAGGCATGACCCATACGAACGAGGTGTCGTGGTTTCGTGCCACATCGGGCACGGATTCCCGCCCAGGAGCGCGTGATACTCGCGCTCCCGTAACAGCGTACGTGGTCAACGCCTGTTCACGCCGCTGTTATTCCGGTCTCACCTGCGCAGCGCGGTCTCCCGTTCCATGTGCGACAGCTTCTCGGGATTGCGCACCGCGTAGAGCCCGGTGATCAGTCCGTTGTCGATGCGCACGGCCAGCACGGTGTCGAGCTCGCCGTCGAGCCGGAGGATCAGCGCCGGATGGCCGTTGACCTGCGCCGGCCACAGCGACGAGGCGGGGATCTGGCTCAACCCGGCACGCAGCACGCGGGCCACCTTGTCGGCACCCACGATGGGTCGCGGCACGGCCTGCTTGACTCCCCCGCCGTCGCCCATGAGCACGACGTCCGGCGCGAGCCGGTCGACCAGGCCCTGCAGGTCGCCCGTCTCGACCGCGCGGAGGAACGCCTGGAGCGCCGCGCGGGACTCGTCGGCGGACACCGGTCCACGCGGTCGGCGCGCGGCCACGTGTCCCCGCGCGCGGTGGGCGATCTGGCGGACGGCCGCCGGGGTCTTGTCGACGGCGTCGGCGATCTCGTCGTAGTCGACGTCGAACACCTCACGCAGCACGAACACCGCGCGCTCGGTGGGCGTGAGGGTTTCCAGCACCAGCATCATGGCCATGGAGACGCTGTCCGCCAGCTCGACGTCCTCGGCCACGTCGGGCGCGGTGAGCAGCGGTTCGGGCAGCCAGGAGCCGACGTAGGACTCCTTGCGGCGGCCGAGGGTCCGCAACCGGGTGAGTGCCTGGCGGGTGGTGATCCGGACCAGGTACGCGCGCTGGTTCTGGACGGTGTCGAGGTCGACGCCCGCCCAGCGCAGCCAGGTCTCCTGCAGCACGTCCTCGGCGTCGGCGGCCGAGCCGAGCATCTCGTAGGCGACGGTGAACAGCAGGCTGCGGTGGGCGACGAACGCCTCGGTGGCGGGATCAGAGTTCACGCCCATCAGACTCCGACATCTCCTCGTCTGTGACACGTCCATGTCATGACACAGGTCACTGTCGCATCACTGTCACATGGATCGGCCTGCCGGCATCTCGTGGTCGTTCACCCAACACGAGTGAGGACGATTTCATGGAACCCCGCATCGACCTGATGGCCACCGAGTTCGGCGGCAAGATCGCCAAGAAGTTCGCCAACCTCGGTCACACGTTCACCCAGTCGACGCTGCCGAAGTCCACCCAGGAACTGGTGTCGTTGCGCGCCAGCCAGCTCAACGGCTGCGGCTGGTGCGTCGACATGCACGTGAAGGAGGCCGCGGCCGCCGGTGAGACCGCGGTCCGGCTCGCCCTGGTCGCCGCCTGGCGCGAGTCCACGGTGTTCACGGAGGCCGAGCAGGCGGCGCTGGCGCTCGCCGAGGAGGGCACCCGGCTGGCCGACGCCCACGAGGGCGTGTCGGACGAGACGTGGGCGCTGGTGCGCAAGCACTACGACGACGAGCAGACCGTCGCGCTGGTGGCCATGGTCGCGCTGATCAACGCGGCCAACCGGCTGGCCGTGATCGTGCACCAGAAGGGCGGCTCGTACGAGCCGGGGATGTTCGCGGCGGCGCTCGCCTGACCGCTCCGGCCCGGGGTCGCGGGACCCCGGGCCGGATTACCCGTAATGCCGGTCCCGAAAGTCGCGACAAAGTCGTGAGGTTCTCCCGCCTCGGCGGGCTCCCAGTAGGTGCAAGCCCACGACAAGACGACGTTCCTGCGTGAAGCCGCACACCCTCACCGGCTGGTCGATGCCCTGACGAGCCACGGACAGATCCTGCGCCGGCTCAAGCGCGCGGCAGACGCGATCGTGGTCTGGGAGGAAGCACTGGACATCGCCGAACGTCTCCACCTGCCCGGGACAGAGCGGATCCGCGTCCTACCCGAGCAGACCCGGCGGACCTGATCCCGAGACCGGCTAAATCGCTTTCAAGGACCCCGCGAGCTTGCCGCAGCGCTCACCGAGCTCCTCGACCTTCGTGATGAGGTCCTCCAGGGACTCGTCGTCGTGAGTTGAGTGGACCTCGGGGAGCACCTCCGCGTAGCTGGCGGCGAGCGCGCCGTACTGCTTGGCGAACTCCCCTTGCCGCTTCGAGTTCAGCCGCGGCTTTCTGCGCGTGTACTCGGCGTCCAGCGAGAGCAGCCGACCGGCTACGACGGCCGCCGCGGCGCCCAGCCGCGTCCTCGCGTCCTCCGCGTGTGCCCTGCGCTCCTGCCTCGCGGCCGCGAGTCTGCCCGCCCCACGCGAGACGAGGAACAGCGCCGAGGCGCCGAGCACGACGCCCGCGAGCGCGCCCCCCGCGATGAGGAAGCGAGGCAGCGGTGCCGCGATCGTCCGCGTCCCGTCCGGGATGATCTCCGCCCGCACGAGAGAGTCGTAGTTCACCACCACGACCTTGAGCGCGTCGAGCGGCGAGTCGACGAACTCGTCGACGCCCGACGGGAGCTGCGACTCAGCGACGAATGCCGCGCCGAAGCCCTCGTCGTCGGCGCCTTCCAGCTGCACGCAGCCGTACGTGTCGTACTCCTCGTCTCCTGGGCTGAGCAGCAGCCCGACCGTGCCCGCGGCGGGCGCCTCGAGCTCGTCGCACGCCTCCGCGAGGTCCTCGCCCGGCGGCAGCCAGGCGAGGACGAGCCTGCGGTTGCCGACGATCCGCTCGGCGGCCTGCTCGTCGATGTCCGTGCCGTCCCCGACGTAGACCGAGGACACGCGCAGATCGGACTGCAGGTCGTCGTCGAACGCGCCGCCGGTCCACAGCCCCCAACCCGCGAGCACCACGCACACCACCGCCCCGACGACGAACAGGCCGTTGAGCCGGCCGCGATACCGCTCGAACCACTTGAGCGCGCTCATACCAGTTGCCTCCCCACGTACACGTCGGGGCGGTAGTCGGTGCGCCCGAGCAGTCGCGCGACTTCGTCGAGCCGCGCGTGGGCGTCCGTGAGGAACGCGTCCGGCTCGCGGCCCTTCTCGATGGCCTCGCGCGCGCTTTCCAGCTTCGCGAGCGCGACGGTCAGCGCCACGTCGCTCTTGCCGTCGGTCAGCCCTGACAGCTCGATGGCCAGCGCCGTCAGCGCGCCGAGTCTCGCTCCGGCGGCGGCCCCGCGCGGGAGCCCACGCGGCTTGCGCACCGCGCGCGCCGAGAGCGCGACGAACACCGCCACACACGTGGCGAAGACCCAGGGCAGCACCGGCAGCGTGACCCGTAGCGGGTCCGGCGGCTGGTACGGCAGCGGCCGGTCGAACAGTCCCGCGTACCGGATGTCGGTGACCCGATCGAGGTAGACGCCGAGGATCGCGTCCTGCGGGTACGCGCGCGAAGACAGGTAGCTGCCGAACTGGGCATACGTACTCGCGGCGGCGACGTCGGCGAAGGCATCCGCGTCCGGCCCGTGGTAGGAGACCCACAGGCCGTAGAGGACGACGATCGGACGGTCGGGGAACTGGGCCGTGAGCGCCGCACCGTAGTCGGGGACCGGTTCACCGAAGGGCTGGCGGGGAAACGCGGCCACCAGCGGTTCGGCGTCGTCGAACGCCTGCCGCGCCGCGTCGTGGGGCACGTCGGTCAGCGTCGCGTCGGCGGCGACATAGCGGCCCTCGGAGTTCAGGGCCGGGACGACGGGTGCGAGCTCGTCGGCGGTCGGCTCCCGCCAGCGGAAGTCCGAGGCACCGTCGGCGGGTGCCGGGGCCGGCTGCTCCCACAGGTGCGCGAGCAGATAGACGACCAGGCCCGTGACGTCGCCCTGCGCGAACTCCGCGCGCCGTTCGTCGAGGGTGCTCGGCGCGACCTCCAGGATGCCGCCGCTGACGGTCGTGCCGACGATCGTCACCACCTCGCGGTCGTCGCCCTGCACCTGCGACTTGGCTTCGCTGACCCGTTTTCTCTCGTCCTCGTCCAGGCCAGGCGGAGCGACGAGGATGCGCACGTCATGGTCGCCGATCGCCTGCTCGACCCGAGCCTCGTCCCAGTGCGCGACCGCATCGGGCAGTCGGACGACACGTTCCTCGCGCAGCCGCGCGACGAGCTCGTCGACGGGCGGCACCGAGGCATCCGAAAGACCGGCGTCCTTGTCGCCGTCCTGGGATTCCGAGGATGTCGGCGACCGCGCGTAGCTCACATCGATGCTCTCGGCACGCTGCGAAACCAGGAAGACCACCAGCGTGGCCATGGCCGCCCCGAGGCACGTCCATCGCGCGACGCCGAGCCAAGCGCCGACCGCGCGTCGCGTGTCACTCACCGCTCGCCTCCCGCCACAGCCTCCCGGCACGCCGGGCGTCCCTCTCCGCACGCTCGGCCGCGTCTGGCCCCCCGCCCTCGGCGGCGATCGCCTCGGCCCGCGCGAGGAGGTCGTCAGCCTCGGGCACGGTCGCCTCGCACGCGTCGCGGCGGATGGTCGCGGTCTCGATCGCCGACCTCGCGGCGGCCCACGCTTCGTCCCCGCGCTGCCGCCGTCTCCTCGCGTACGGCACGAACGTCGCCGCGAAGCCGACGGTCACCAGCACGGCAATCCCAACGAGCCAGATCAGCCAGCTTGACGGCACGCACGCACCCCTCGAGATCGGTCGGCAGGAGGTCGATCAAGTCGATGATCTTACGACCCGTCAGCCCGATTCGTTCCCTCGGTGGAGCGGTGTGTCCTCGGGCTCCGGCTGGCCCAAACCGGCGGTCGGTCAGGTTTGCGGTCGAGGTGGTCGGCGTGGAACAGGGCCTGGTCGAGGGGGCGTCGCACGTGGTCGTCGGCGGAGTAGTAGACGAACGTGCCTTCGCGCCGACCCTTGACCAGCCCGGCGAGCCGGAGCTTGGCCAGGTGCTGGCTGACCGCCGTGGGGGGCGGCGCCCGCCAGTTCGGCCAGGCAGGCGACCGAGGAATCACCCTGGAGCAACGCCGACAGCGGCACCGCTGCGCGCTCGTTCCAGAAGTGTTTGGCCAGCTCAGCGGCCCGCATCGACGCTGACAACGCTCTCGACAGTGCAGGTCACCTCACCCTCCTCCACCGACCGGTCGACCCAGCGCTCGGCTCCATCGCCGTCGACAGTAAGGCGGTACCGACATGGTCGTGCAGCACACCAAACGCCCTCGACGTCCACTCACGCGATCCCAGGTCGGATTACCCCTAATGCCGGTCCCGAAAGTCGCGACAAAGTCGTAAGGTTCTCCCGCCTCGGGGGCTCCCAGTAGGTGCAAGCCAGTGACGAGGCAGAGTCAAGGCGAAGGACCAGCAGGTGAGTGAGCAGACCGACGCACAGTTGGTGGCCGGCGTACTCGCCGGCGACCGGGACGCGTTCGCGGCGATGTACGACCGCTACGCCGACCGGCTGCACGACTTCTGCTGGTCGGTCCTGCGCGACCGCGACGAAGCCGCGGACACCGTGCAGGACACGTTCGTCCTCGTCGCGAAACGGCTCGCACAGCTGAACGACCCGGACCGGCTCCGACCCTGGCTCTACGCCGTCGCGCGCAGCGTGGCGCTCCGCCGGGTCCGCGCTCGGAAACGGGTCGTGCTCGACGAGGCGGAGGACATGGCGGACACCGATCCCGGACCGGACCGGGCGGCCGAACAGACGATGCTGCGCGAGCTCGTGTGGAGCGCCGCGGCCGGACTGTCCGAACGCGACAGAGCATTGCTGGATCTTCATGTGCGCCAAGGACTCGACGGCGCGGAGCTGGGCGAGGCGATGGGCGTCACGGCCAACCACGCCTACGTGTTGTTGACCCGGCTGCGCGACCAGGTGGAACGGTCGATGGGCGCGCTGCTGGTCGCCCGCCAGGGCCGGCGCGACTGCACGGAGCTGGACGCGCTGCTGTCCGACTGGGACGGCCGCTACTCGCCACTCATGCGCAAGCGGGTGGCCAGGCACGTGGACGCGTGTGCGGTGTGTTCGGACCGCCGCCGGGTGATGGTCAGCCCGATCGCGCTGCTGGCGGCCGTGCCGCTGCTGCCGGCGCCGCTGTACCTGAAGGACCAGGTGATGAACGAGGTCCAACTGGTGGCGCACGAGTCGCGTTCCGGCGCGGTCCGCCGCGGCCGCTGGCAGGTGCCCGTGGCGGCCGCCGCCCTGCTGGCGTTGCTCGGCAGCGGCGGCGCCGCCCTGTACTGGTCGGACACCGACGCGACCACCGGTACCCCGTTGGCCCTGGACACGACGCTGGAAACGTCGTCGTCCCGGCCGACGACCACCCTGCCCGGGGTGGCTCCCGGCTCGGCCACGGCAGGCGTCACCACCACACCGAGTACCACCACTCCCCCGGTTCCGGACGACGAGGACCCGGACCCGCCGACGGTCACGACCACCACGACGACCACGCCTCCGCGCATCCCCACGCCACCGGTGATCAGCGCCGAGAGGGCGTCGCTGAGCGAGATCCATCCGGCCGGCTGTTCCCCCGACAGCGCCTCGGTCTCGGCGATCGTGACGGACGATGTGGGTGTCGAGTCGGTGACGCTGTCCTGGATCGGCCCGGACGGGCGGGGCAGCACCGCCATGATGCTCCAGCGCGGGCGGTACTTCGGCTCGCTGGGCACTTTCACCGGCACGGGCCCGGTCGAGTGGACGATCACCGCAGCCGACGCGGCCGGCGACGAGTCGCAGCGAGGCGGCAAGATCGCGGTCACCAACTGCCCGGTCATCGGCTGAACCACCCGCTCTGACCTGCGACCACCAGTCACACGGCGAACGGCTCGGGGAGTCGAAAACGCACGTGTCACCTGGTGCCTGTCCCAGCGGACACGGCGGACGCACCGGCGACCTTGACGGCCTACTGCGGCCATCCACACAGCAGGGCGCACAACGGCTCGTCGTCCCGTGTATCGCGACGTGGACCGACGAACGGGAATCGCCCAGCCTCCTGGTACAGCGGCCAACCGGCGGTATCGCCTACGCAGACGAGACCCTGACCGACCGAGACCGCCATGGCGTCCTCTGGCCAGACCGGCCCGCACGGATGGGCGTCACCGAACCACCGATCTGTCTCAGATGCGCACACACAGCAGCCCAGCTATGCCCGGCACTCCGCAAGGGCGCCGTCATGATCCGAGTGCGGAGCTACCCCGTGACGGGAGTCCGAGGGGCGCTCTACGGTCCCGGTTGCCCTCCATGACCGATCGGCGAAAACGAAGTGACGCGTCATAGCGACGCGCTAGAGCAAAGACCCGAATAAGTCAGACCAATCGAGAGAGCAATTGTTGAGATGTCCGATGGCGGCACATGGCATGTCGAGCCAGGCGACATAGCCGAACGTGTTGGCCTCGGCCGGACCGGTCACCGACGTGGGTACAGTCGCTCGTGCCGTTTCATGACCCGGTAGAGGACGAACGCGACCGCCGGGCATCCCACCAGGACGCCGATGCCGACGGGCAGCAGCCACCAGTAGACGTAGTCGTCCGGATAGGCCAGTGGACGCTGGGGATCGTCGTGCAGATGGACGTTGTCGAACCGGGCGGGCATCGGATCGCTGCGCCGGACTCGCTCATTGTCGATCAGGCGCACGCCGGTACGGGTCACCGTGCCGTCCGCGCTTACGAACTCGCCGATCCAGGAACAGCCGTCCTTGCCGCAGGTGCGGTCATTCGGGATCAGCGTGCCGACCGGACCGTTATTCAGCGCGGCGCGACTGTCCACCCAGCTCTTGATCGCGATGCTGCCGAGACCCAGCCCAAGCATGACGACGAACACCAACATGAACCAGATGAACACCTTGCCGCGCTTCGTCAGCGGCTTCTGGTGCCGGCGCCTCGACCACCCAGGTGGTCCCGATGTGTATGGCACGGTCACGCGCCGAGCCTATTACTCCGCCGTCGTCCAGTCCTACCTGGACACCGCCACCAAATGGGGCCACGACAGACTCGAAGCCCGCCGCGAACTCTTCACCACCGACGCATGGCTACCACCAGCAGTACGGTGGTGGTGTGAGGGTTACGCCCCCGCGACGCTGGAGGGGTGACGCAAGGTGGCTGACGCTTGTGTTGCCGCCCAGCCGAACAGGTTGCCGCTCGACCAGCCCGCCGACCGGACCACCGCCATGGCGGAGGTCCAGTTGGCCGCGCTGCCGGTGTAGCCGTGGACGAACCACCGGTGTGGTGGTGGCCGCGCTCGCCGTCGGCGCGGGTGAGGACATCGCGAACGCCGCGACGAAGGCGAGCACGGCTCAGCCGGCCACCGCGCCGAACCACCTCGGCAGGTGCGCGAGCAGGTCCTGCCGGTCCTCCCCGGTCCCTGCCACGTGCCCGTCCGGCCACAGCAGCACGGCGGGCACGTCCAGTTCCTCACACGGTCCACGACGTGGTCGATCCGGTCTGCTCAGCCGTCCGGTGAGAGCGCGCCGGTTCGGTCCAGCAACAGGCCTCGGCCCACGTGCATCCGTTCGTAGAGGCGTCCGCCGTCGAGCCGCACGTCCCGCAGCCGCTTGCCGAGCAGCTCGTGGCCCTCCCCGAAGTCGTACCGGATCGCGGTCGCGGTGAACTACTCGGCCATGAAGCGGCGCACGTCCGCGACGTCCATCAGTTCCGAGAACAGCCTGCGTACCGCGTGGGGCCCCGGGTCGAGGGACATCAGCTCGGCCTGCGCGCGGTGTCGCTCAGCACGTCCTCGGCCACCGGGTGCCGTCGGTCTCGTAACTGTCGAGCAGGTCCGCCGGTGCCCAGCTCGCGACGACGGCGGCAGTTTCCAGCCCAGGTTGAACGCGTCCTGGAGACCGAGGTAGAGCCCCGGCCCGCTCAACGGCGCGCGTACGTACGCCGCGTCGCCCGCCAGCGGCACCCGGCCCACGCGGTACCGGTCGGCCCAACCTCGTGGCGTCGCCGAAGCGGGAGAGCCAGCGCGGCGAGTGCACGCCGGTGCCGGTGCCCGCGTTTGGCGACTGGGCGGTGGCAAAGACCGCCTGGGGTACGTCCTCATGACCTCCGAACAGACGTTCATCAGCGGTGCAACACTCGCACTGATGTACGTCCGCTGCGCGCAAGTCAACCAAGAGCCCACCTCGTCCGACGCCTGGCCGCGCCCGAGTGCCAAGCACATCGCCGCAGGTATCGATTGTGTCAACTTCGCATACGCCGGAGATCGGTGGCCGTGGCCCGCCGTTGATCTTGATCGGGCCCCCAGAAGACTTCTCCAAGAAAGTTCCGCGGAAAAGTTGTAAGGCTTCGCGGGAGTCGTGACTCCTACCGGGCGACACACCGTCACCCAGGAGGACACGATGAAGAACCACCGCTCGCTCGCCCTCGGCGCCATGATCCTGTTCGGTGCCTTGCTGTTCGGCGCCCCGCACGCCGGTGCCGACCCGGTCGGGCCCGTCGGACCGACCGACATCGCCATCCCCACGCTCGACCCCGAGCCGCCGCTCCCGCCGGAGCCCACCCCGCAGATCGACCTGCCCGCCACGGACATCGTGGCCGAGGAGCCCTGCTGGCAGACCGACTCCTGCCCGCCGCCGGTCGACCCGTGCGAGGAGGACCCGGCGTCGTGCGAGCCCGAGGTGCCCCCGACCGACGAGCCGACCGAAGAGCCCACGGACGAGCCGACCACCGAGGTGCCGACCCCGACGTCCGAGCGCCCGGTCGACCAGCCCCGGCCCGCGCCGGAGAGCGTCCCGACGCCGAGCCGCATCGACACCGGCGCCGGCCCGGCCGACCCGGTGAACTGGCTGCTGATCGCGGTGCCGGCGCTCGCGTTGCTGGCCATGGCCGGCGGCGGCGCGTACCTGTGGGTGGCCCGTTCCGAGCGGCGGCGATGAAACTCGCCAGGGCGATGGTGCTGGTGGCGGCCGCGGTGCTCGCGGTCGTCGCCACCATCACGATCTCCGGTCAGCTGGACCGACTCGCGGGAATGACCGAGACACCCACCACCCCACTCCCGCAAGACCCCGGTGACCCGATCCGCGTGACCATCGCGGCCATCGGCGTCGACGCCCCGCTCGTGCCGGTCGGACTCCGTTCCGACGGCGCCATGGAGACCCCCGACTTCGGGCACGCGGCCTGGTACCAACCGGGTCCGCGGCCCGGTGAGCCCGGACCCGCCGTGCTCGTGGCCCATGTGGACGCCAGGGAACAGGGCCCGGACGTGTTCTTCCGGCTGCGTGACCTTCGCCCGGGCGACCGGGTGACCGTGCACTACACCGACGGCGCGCGGACGTTCACCGTCACCGAAACCGAGCAGGCGGCCAAGACCACGCTCCCCACCGACCGGATCTGGCCTGCCACAACGGATCCCGTGCTTCGACTGATCACCTGCGGCGGCGCGTTCGACCGCTCCGCAGGCTCCTACCTCGACAACGTCATCGTCTACGCCGACCAGCTCGTCTGAACGGGGAACCACAATGTCGCGCACACAGGTGCTCGCCCGAGCCACCGACCCGATCCTGCAGAACGGCGTGCAGCAGGTGCTGCGCACCAGACCCGAGGTGTGGCTGGTCGACGAGGACGCCGACGCCGCCAGCACGGTCGCCGTCGTCGCCACCGACCGGCTCGACGAACGGACCACCCAGTTGCTGCGTTCTTTGCAGGGCCGCGGCTTCACCCGGCAGGTGCTGGTGGCCGGCGAACTGGGTGAGTCGGACACCATGGCCGCGGTCGAGGCGGGGGTGTGCGCGGTGGCGCGTCGCGCCGACAGCACGCCGGAAGTGCTGGTACGCCTGGTGACCGCGGCCGCGGCCGGCGAGGGAGCGTTGCCGCCGGACCTGCTCGGGCGGCTGCTGCACCAGGTGTCGAGGTTGCAACGCCACGTGCTCGAGCCGCGCGGACTCCAGCTGGCCGGCGTGTCCACCCGGGAGAGCACGGTCCTGCGCATGGTCGCGGATGGGCTGTCCACGAAGGAGATCGCCGGTCAACTGAGCTACTCGGAGCGGACGGTGAAGAGCATCCTGCACGACGTCACCAACCGCTTCCAGCTGCGCAACCGGGCGCACGCCGTGGCCTACGCCCTGAAGGAAGGTCTGATCTGACGCTGCCGCGGTCGGTCGGTGACTCACAACCGGACCGACCCGGCGCGGATGGCAGACGCCGAGCGGGCGCGGCACGAAGCAGAGGACTGCGGCCGGCTGGTGGCCCTTACCCGCCAGGAGCTGGGCTGGAGCAGCGCACAACTGGCGACGGCCACGAACCTGACGGAGGACGACGTGGCCGAGTTCGAGGAGGGCCGCATGTATCCGGTCAACCCGTTGATGGAAGACCTGCTCCGCACCATGGGCCGCACGAACTGAACCACGCGAGTGGGTGCGCCACCACCGCCCCACTCGCGACTCAGCCACGCCGAGCCCGCCACCCGGCCCGAGTCGACCGTTCACGCACGCCGAGTCCGCCATTCAGGCACGCCGAGTCCGCTGCTCCGGCACGTTGAAGCAACCTTCGGATACACCGAGCCGGCCATCTTGACCTACCGGATTGGTCATCATGCGCGGCCGGAGTGGTCATCGTGGGCGGGTTGCATGATGACCGTTGCCGTCGCGCATGATGACCACTGACGTTGTGCGTGATGTCCGTTGCCGACGGATCACCTCGGCCCAAGCCGCGGGCGGCGCCTCCGATCGGTGGCGCCGCCCATCAGGCGTTCCGCTAAGGGATCGGTACCGGGACCGGGATCGGTAGTGGGCCGCCCAGCAGGTTGTACACCAGTTCCGCCAGCAGGATCAGCAGTCGCTGGAGCAGCATGCTCAGCATCTCCGTCATCGGTGGCAGGTCACGCGCCGCCAGTTCGGCCGCCACCGCGGTCAGTTCGTCGCCGGCCGTTGCCGCCAGTTCACGGCTCTCCGATGCCAGTGACCGCTCGGCCGACAACTCTGTGAGCAGCGGCGACAGGGTGTTCAGCGTGGAGCGGGCCGCCGCCACGTCACCGGCCTCCGCCGCCGCCTTCAGTGTCTCGTGGGCCGCCACAACGCCGTCGCGGGTGTTCACCGGCTCCGCCACGGACATCGAACCCGTCATCGCGAGTGCCACCGCCGCCGCCACAACGCCGATCCACTTCGCTCTGCCCCTCATGGAATCTCCTTCCCCGACTTCCGGGAGATCATTTCTCCCGAACGCCGTTCATGGTCACCAGACAACGGCCGGAAACACCAGGGCCCAGCTCCGAGAACGGGCGAAAGCGCATTCGCAGCGTCACCCGCTGATGGAACAATTTCGCGACATCGCGTCACAGCGGGTACACCAAACAGCCCAATCTCGAAGCGAAACGGCCACCGCGGGTGAACAGTCTCCGGCACCGGGGACGCCGGGAATCACTACTGCGGCTGAACCAGGAACTCGATCATGAATTGTCCATCCTGAGCTGTCGGACGTTCAGGTGGTCGGCCCGGAAATCCGCCTCGAAATAGGCCCGGTAGAACTCCCACATTCGGCGGAAGGTCTCGCGCTGGCCACGGCGTCGTAGCGGCCGGTCTCATGAATCACCCCAGCTGAGGTCCCGGTCGGCCGTCCTCGACGACGAACGACGCGTAGGTCGACTCGGGCGCGTCCGGCCGGCTCACCGTGCTGACGATCCGCAGGTCCGCACGCAGCTCGCTGCGGTCCACCCGGCACCGCAAATACCCGCGCCGGTCGCCGTCGAAGAACTTGATGTGCGGGTTGAACTTGATCATCGGCCCGTAGTACGGCCCGTACACCTCGTCGTCGCCGTTGCTGGAGATGGACGTACCGACCAGTTCGGACCCGACGACCGGTGACGTGGGGTCGTCGAAGTCGCTGTGGATGTCGTTCACGAACGTCGAGTGCCAGTCGCCGGTGAGGGCGACGGGGTTGCGGACGTCGTGGCGGACCCAGGTGTCGGTGAGGCGTTTCCGGGCGGCCGGGAAGCCGTCCCAGGCGTCGTGCCAGAGCCGCTCGCCGTCGGCGCCGTCGTGGTCGAGGCGGCCGAGCATGACGTTGTTGCCCAGCAGGTTCCAGCGGGCCCGTGAAGTGGAAAGGCCCTGGTAGAGCCACTTCTCCTGCGCCGTGCCGAGCATGGTGACCGACGGGTCGTACGCGGCGTCGCAGGCGTCGGCCTCGCCCCAGCCGCACGGCGGCACGTCGCGGTACTGGCGGCCGTCGAGGATGTCGAGCTGGGCGAGGTTGCCCCAGCGCAGGCGGCGGTAGATGCGGGGGCCGTGCGGTCCGGGCGCGGCGGGCGCGCGGACCGGCTGGTGCTCGTACCAGGCCTGATAGGCGGCGGCCCGCAGTGCGCCGATGTCGCCCTCGTACTGCGACTGGGTGTTCGCGTAGTCGTTCTGGACCTCGTGGTCGTCCCAGGTGACCATCCACGGGAAGCGCGCGTGGGCGGCCTGGAGGTCGGGGTCGCTCTTGTACAGCTCGTACTGCATGCGCCAGCGGGCGAGGTCACGCGGGGCGGGGCGCAGGATGTCCGGTGTGGGGGTTTCGCGGTAGCCGCCGTCGGCAGGGATGCCGCCCTCGTAGACGTAGTCGCCGAGGTGCAGCACCAGGTCGAGGTCCTCGCGGGCCATGTGCCGGTAACTCGGGTAGTAACCGTTGTCCCAGGCCTGGCACGACGCCATGGCGAGGGCGAGCGACCCGCCGCTCACCGGCGCGGTGCGGGTCCGCCCGACGGGTGAGGTGTCGTGGCCGAGGCGGAAGCGGTAGAACCACTCGCGGTCGGGGGCGAGCCCGTCGACCTCGACGTGCACCGAGTGTGCGAGGCGGGGCAGCGCCCACGCGGTGCCTCTCTTGGCGATTCGCCGGAACCGCTCGTCGGCGGCCACCTGCCAGTCGACCGTGACCGGCCGGTCGGGCATGCCGCCGCCGGGTTCGAAGCGCTTCGGGACCAGGCGGGTCCAGAGCACGACGCCCGTGGCCGTGGGGTCGCCACTGGCCACGCCGAGCGTGAAGGGGTAGCCCGTGCGGGGCGCGGCCTGGGCGTCGGCGGGCAGGGTGCCGAGCGCCGCGACACCCGCGACGCCGGCCACCCCGGCGAGGAATCGGCGCCGGTCAGTTGTGTTGTCCACGGTGTGTGTCTAACCCGGCGAGGTGGCCGAGCGGTATCCGCCAGATGTTGGACACCCGAATGGTGCGGGAGTTGCAGGAGCGGGCTCCGCCCCCACGCCGTCACTCCGGGAAGCGGAAGATTCCCGTGGTCTGGGCCGCTGCCGTGACTCCCATGCCGATCACCGCGCCGCCGCCCGACGGTAGGGCACGGATGTGGGAGCCCGCGTAGCCCTGGGGGGTGAGGAAGCAGTCCCACACCGCGTTCCACTCCGACAGGGCGCCCGTGGTGGGGTCGAGCACCGGTTCCGCGCGGGGGATCACGCGCTCCTGCACGATCGAGCCGTGTTCCACGGCCTCGGCCAGCGCGCGATCCCATTCAGGCTCGTCCACCAGCCAGCCTGCCACGATGCCCGCACCGCCGAAGTCGGCACCCGGCTTCAGGATCAGCTCGGGCCTGCGCTCGCGGCAATGCGAAACCAGCTCCTCGGTCATCGTGCGGGTCCACGGCAGCACCTGGTCCACCAGCGCCGACTCCGCGTCCGTCAGCGCGCCCCTCGCCGCCAGGTCCGTCAGCAGCGCCAGCGACGTCTTGTTGTTGTACAGCTCGCCGGCCAGCGACGTGTACAGCACCACCTCGCCGTTCGCGTCCGCGCGCACCAGGTCTTCGACCACCACCCGGCCCGCCGGGTCGTCCAGGAAGTCACCCACCCCGAAATATCGCAGCACCACGTCCACCTGGCGGCCGTGCAACGTGACCTTCTTGCCGCCGAAACCCACGTCCGCCAGCTCGCCCAACAGGACCTCGATTCCGAAGCCCGCCATCATCTCCTGGAACGACGTCGCCAGATGCAGATACGGCGCCATGGTGTCGTTTCCGTCCACGAACGCCACCACCGGCGCCCGCTCGCCGCACAACGGGCGGCCGGCTTCGCGCAGCGCGGTGTTCACCCGCGCGCCGGTGTCCACATAGTCCAGACCGTGCTCGGCAGCGAACGCCCGGAACGACGGTACCTCCAGCAGGGCCGCCGAGATCTGGGCGCGGTCCATTCCGCCGAGGGCACTGCCCACATTGAACTCCAGCAGCCGCAAGGAAGTTCCGTCGTGGTAAAGGTCGGCGCGGCCGTACAGTTCCGGGCGACCCGTGAACTGGGCCAGGAACTCCGCGCGCCGGGGGTCCATGCCCACGGCCGCCGCGTACCGTTCCAGATCGCCGCCGTAGAAGCGATCCGGCACCGACAGCATCAGGTCGAACAGCGCGATGACGCGCTCGCTGAACCCCACGATCTGGGATCGGGACACGAAGAACGGCCTCGGCAGGAACCGGTCCCGCATCGACGCCACCAGCGCCGCCGGCAGCGCGGCCTTCTCCATGCACAGGGCCAGTTCGCGGTCACCAGCCTCGAGGCGGCGGTTGTACTCGGCCGTCACATGATCGGTCACGGGGTGCCTCCCGGGAACTCGAACACCGCGGCGGTCCGCCAGATCGAGCCCTGCCTGGCGATCTCGTCGTCGATGGGCATCGCCCGCAGGCTGGCCCCGCCGTAGCCCCACGGGGTGACGAACACCCCCCACGTCGCGGCGAACTCGTCCACCACACCGGTTCCCGGGTCGACCACGCGCTCGGCCCGGCGGATCACCCGGCGCTGCACCAGAGCGCCTTTCTCGATCCCGTTGGAGAGCGCGATCGCCCACTCGGCGTCGCTCGTGTCCCAGCCGGCCACGATGCCGTCCGACCCGAAACTGCCCTGTGGTTTGACGATCATGTCGGCCCGGTGCGCGCGGCAGTAGTCGATCAGGTCGACCGTCTGGCCGTCGACCTCGGTGGTCGTGGCCCCCAGCAGCCGCGTCCACGGCAGCACCCGGTCCACCAACTCGGCCTCCTCAGGGGAGAACGCCGCCCGCAGGCGCGAGTCCGACATCAGCGTCAGCGCCGCCTTGTTGTGGTACAACGAACTCGCGAGCGAGGTCCACAACACCACCCGGCCCTCGTCGTGTGCCTGGAAAATCCGACGAGCCGCCTCCGCCACACCGGGCTCGGTGACCATCTCGTTCTCCGTGAAGTGCCGCTGGATCAGGTCGATCCGCTTGCCGTGCAGGTAAAGCCGGCCGTCGCGTTCGGTGATCTCGTCGATCGTGCCGAGCACCACCTCGAGCCCGTGGTGCGCCATCATCTCCACATAGGACTTCGCTGCGTTCACATAGGACCCGAACCCGGAGGCCGACTCCACGAAACCCACCACCGGGTCAGCGAGACCGGTAGCTTCGCGGTACAGCGCCGCGACCTTCTCCCCCGTGTGCATGTGCGTCAACTCGTGCTCGGCGGCGAACGCCGCGAACGCGTCCACCCGCAGCAGCATCCGCCCGATCTCCGCGCGGTCGATGCCACCCAGCGCGCTGCCGATGTTGAACTCCAGCAGCCGCAACGACTCACCGTCGTGGTACGCGTCGACCCGGCCGTACTTCGTCGGCGGGGAAGGGTACTGGGACAGGATCGCCGCGCGCTGCTTCTCCATGCCGAGCGCGGCGCAGTAGGCGGCGACGTCACCGTCGAACAGGCGCCGCGGCAACGAGGTCAGCAGGTCGAAGAACTCCGACAGGTCCGCGCTGAACCGATCGATCGTCTCCCGTGCCACGAACAACGGCCGCGGCAACAACTGCCCACCGTTGGCCACCTGGAACGCCGGCCCGAACGGCGCGTTGTCGATCGCGTCCAGCAGGCCGCGGTCGCCGTCGAGACAACGGCGTAGGTAGGTGTCGGTGACCCGATCGGTCCCGGTGACAGTGTCTGTCATCGCGTCTGTCATCGCGTCTGTCATCGCGTCTGTCATGGCGTCTGTCATGGCTCAGCCCTCTCCGGCTCCGGTGCGCCCGGGTACGCACTGTCGAAAGTCGTCATGGAACGCAGCGGCGAGAACACGACCGGCAGCCAGGCCACCGCGAGACCGACCGCGGCGATCCACATCACCTCACGCACCCCGAGGAACGTGATGAGCACACCGGCCAGCGCGGCGGCGATCGCCTCCATGCCGTTCATGACGAACCGCATGGTCGCGTTCATCCTGCTGAGCAGGTGATCCGGCGTGACCCGCTGCCGGAAGCTCACGAGCACCACGTTGTTGTGCCCGACCCGGAAGATGATCACCGTCCAGGCGGCCGACGCGATCCACTGCCACACGCCGACGTCCATCATGGGCACCAGGAAGCCGAACGGAATCCCGATGATGCCGAGGATCCACAGCGACTGCCCGGACCCGAGCACCTTGCACACCTTCGTGGCCGTCGACACTCCCAACAGGACACCGAGCCCGCCGAAGGTGAAGAACACGCCGACCGCGCCACCGCCGAGCCCCAGCTCACGGACGAGCAGCAGCGGCGCCGCCACGATGGCGAACGTGAGGAACAGGTTGGTCAACGCCCCGGCCACCACGATCGGTCGCAGCAACGGGTGGTGCCACACGAACCGGATGCCCTCGCCGATCTCCTTCATCAGCTTGGGATGCTCGCGTCGCCGCGGCTCCGGCTCGCGGTGCCGGATGCCCGACAGGCACAGCGCCGACCACGCGAAGCTGACGGCGTCGATGAGGATCGCGATGGGTGCGGCGAAGAACTGCACGATGTAGCCGGCCACGCTCGGCCCGGCCAGCGAACTCGTGGCCTCCACACTGCTCAGCCGGGAGTTCGCCGACAGCAGGTTGTCCCGGCCGACCAGCGACGGCAGGTAGCTGCGCGAGGCGACGTCGAAGAACACGTTGCCCACACCGGTCAGCAGCGCCACCACGAACAGCTGCTCGATGGTCAGCACGTCGAACCACCAGGCGATCGGAACCGAGCCGAGCGCCGCCGCCCGGCCCAGGTCCGCGGACACCATGACCCAGCGTTTCCGAGTGCGGTCGAGCAACGCGCCGGCCGGCAGCCCGACCGTCAGGAACGCCACGAACCGGAGCATCCACAACGCGCCGACCTCGGCCGGCGACGCCTCGAGCACGATGACCGCGACCAGTGGCAGCGCCACGAACGTGATCTCCGAGCCCATGTCGGACAGCGTCGACGCGGCGAACAGCCGGCGGAAACCCTGGTTCCCCCACAGGGAATCGGGCTTCTTCTTCTCCTCGGTGGACGTAGTGGTCATTCCGTGTGCCACCGCACAGTCTCCAGAACCCGCTCACACCGCGAGATCGCCTCGGCGGCGTCCGCGCCGGACGCGATCACCAGCCCCATCTTGATGTCCCACCCCGTGCGGACCGGCACGACCGTGTCACCGACGTTCATGGGGAACACCACACCCACCTCGGCGTCGGCCAGTTCCTCGAACAACCCGGGGAACCCGAACGACCCCGGCGGCGGCCGCCGCACGACGGCGCCGCTCGCCGCCACCTCGTCGAGTCCCTCGATGGCCGTCACGCGACCGGGCGGCGGGGTGAACACGCGTAATGCCGCCCCTCCCAACAAAGGCGGCGGGTCGGTCGGCAGGTCGACCAGCCCGAGCTGAGCGCCCAGGAACAGTCGGTTGGCGTCCGGCCCGTACGCGCGACGCACCACCTCGGGGATGCCGAGCCCGGCCATCCGGTTGTGCGTCTCCATGAGCCGCGGCCCGTCGGCCGTGATCACGAACTCCGTGTGCGAAGGCCCGTCGGTCACGCCGATCGCGTCGAGCATGCGCACGGTCAGGTCCCGCATGGTGGCCTCGTGCGGGCCGATCACCCGTGGCGGCGCGGTGATGCCGATCTCCACGAGACAGTCGTTGATGGTCTCGTCGGTCATCCCGAGCGTGAGGTGCCGGCCGTCGACGGAGAAGCCCTCGACCGTCGCGAGTGGACCGTCGAGGTACTCCTCGGCGATCGCCTCGCGGTAGCCGGCCGCGTCCATGGCCTTCCACGCCAGCTCGGCGTCGTGCGTGCCGGACACGATGTGCACGTCGGCGCTGCCGGACCCGTCGATCGGCTTGAACACCACCCGGCCACCCACGAACTCGGCGAACGCGGCCGCGTCCTGGCGGGACCGCACGGTCCGCGCCCGAACCGGGTCGATCCCCTGGCGTGCCAGGGTTTCCCGCACGGCCATCTTGTTCTTGATGGTGCGCGCGGCGGCCACCGGCGTGTGCGGCACGCCCAGCGCGTCGGCCACCTCGGCCGCCGGCACGGTACCCAGGTCGGTGGTGCACAGGATCCGGTCGAACGGCCGCTCGCGGTGCAGCGGCGCCAACACCTCGAGCACGGCCGCGCCGTCGGTCACCGGCGCGTGCACGATCCGTTCACACTGCGCGGCGAACTCCGGCTCGTACCTGCCTTCCTCGTGAACGAGCACGACGTCGACGTCCAGCTCCCGCGCGTACTTGACGGCGTGCAGCCGCCCTCCGATCACGGCTACCCGTGGCATGGTGTGGCTCCAATCTGCGCCGCGAATCTCACGCGGGCTCGGTCTCCAGTCGGACCAGGTCGGTCAGCTCACGGAACGTGCCGTCCAGCTCGTCGACCGTCGGCACGACGAACATCAGGTGCCCGTGGCCCTGGAAGGTCTGTGGCGGCACGGCGAGCACGTCGCCGACCGTCCGGTACATGTCGAGTTCGGCGACCCGGCGATCGGCGCGGGCCTCGGTGACGCCGTGTGTGGCGACCAGCCGGCCGGCGCGGGCCGGGAAGATGTTCCAGAACCCGACGGCCACGGGTTGCTCCCGCGGCCGGATGGTCGGCGGGCGGCCGGTGGCCAGGTCGAGCGCCGCGGCCACCATGTCCACCCCGGTCGACAGCAGCACCGACCGGTAGATGGGACCGCCGCCCAGCCGGGCCGCGGCCTCCAGCAGGATCGGCTCGACGCCGTCGCGGAGCCGGAACTCCACGTGCGTGCCACCCACCTGGATGCCCAGCGCCTCGTGCACGCGAGCCGCTGCCTCGCCGGCGGCGGCGACCACGTCGGCCGGCAGCCGGGTGGGGGTGCAGGCGTAGACCTCCTCGAAGGTCGGCCCGGTGGGCAGCGGCTTGTCGTGGATGGCCACCATGTGGGTCACGCCGTCGACCACCAACGCCTCGACGCTGATCTCCGGGCCCGGCACGAACTCCTCGAGCAGCAGCCCGCCGTCGTACTCGGTCCTGGCCGCCTGGTGCAGCGGGTCGTTCGTGAACCGGTCCCAGGCACCCTCACGGAAGAACTCGAAGTGCTCGGCCAACTCGTCGCGGTCGGCCACGCTGCGTACGAACATGCTGCCCGTGCCCAGCACCGGCTTCAGCACCAGCGGGAAGCCGATCCGGTCGGACAGTTCGAGCGCCTCGGCCGTGGTCTTCGCCAGCCCGAAACGAGGCTGCGGCACGCCCGCGGCCTCCGCCGCCACACGCATGGCGTACTTGTCCCTGGCCAGGTGGGCGGTGCGCTCGCCCACCCACGGCAGCCTGAGTTCGGCGGCCACCCTAGCCACGGCGGGCACCAGCGCCTCGGCGAACGTGATCACGCCGGAGATCGGCGCGGTCTCGGCCTTCACGGCGGCCAGGAGGTCGGAGAGGTTGCTGGTGTCGACCGGCACCACCCGGTCGACCAGTTCGGCCTCCCAGGTGGCGTCCTTCATCAGCAGCACGAGTTCCTCGCCGTGGTGGGCGGCGTAGCGGTTGGCCCTGGTGAGGTGTTGGCGGCGGCTGAGGTTGGTCTTGTGGACGATCAGGATGCTCATCGATAGCTCCTCACTCGGCGAGAACGGCGCCGACGGCGGCAATGCCAGCCCGTAGGTCGTCCTCGGTGATGACGAGGGGTGGGAACAGATGCACGCGGTTCGCCGCCACGAACGGCCAGACTCCCCTTGCCTGGCAGGCGTGCAGGATCTCGGCCATCCGCGGGTGCACCCGGCCTGGCGCCGCGTACGGCACGAGCGGTTCACGGGTGGTCCGGTCGGCCACCAGCTCGATCGCCCAGGCGAGGCCGGTCCCCCGGACCTCGCCCACGATCGGTAGCCGGTCGGCCAGCTCGGCGAGCAGAGGAGCCACCACCTGCTCGCCGAGCCAGGCTGAACGCGTCACCAGGTCCTCGTCCCGCAGGACCTCGAGCGACGCGACGATCGACGCGCACGCCAGCGGATGCCCGGAGTAGGTGAGCCCACCCGGGTAGGGCCGCTCGGCGAAGTACTCGGCCACCTGCTCACCCACGACCACGCCGCCCACCGGCACGTAGCCGGAGTTGACGCCCTTCGCGAAGGTCAGCAGGTCGGGCCGCACGTCCCACAGGTCGCACGCGAACCACGTGCCGCAGCGGCCGAACCCGGTCATGACCTCGTCGGCGATCAGCAGGATGCCGTGCTCGTCGCACAGTTCCCGGACGCCCGCGAGGTAGCCGTCGGGCGGCACGAGCACGCCGTTGCTGCCGACCACCGGCTCGATGATGATCGCCGCGACCGTCTGCGGGCCCTCGTAGGCGAGCAGGCGGCGCAGGTGGTCGAGCGCGCGGTCGCGCTCCTCCGCGGCGGTGGTGGCGTGGAAGTCCGAGCGGTACAGGTAGGGGGCCGAGAAGCGGACGGTGCCGGCGCCCGTGGTGGGCAGTGCCCAGCGGCGCGGGTCACCGGTCACGCCCATGGCGCCCTCGGTGGCACCGTGGTAGGACCGGTGTGCCGCAAGGATTTTCGGCCGCCCGGTGGCCACCCGCGCCATCCGCAGCGCGTGCTCCACGGCGTCGGCGCCGGCCGTGGTGAACAGCACCGACCGCATCTCCCCGGGCGCCACGTCCAGGATCATCCGGGCCGCGCGGTTGCGGATCTCGCTGCCCAACGACGGCGCCAGCGTGCACAGTTCGGCGGCCTGCCGGGAGATCGCGGCGACGAGCGCCGGGTGCTGGTGGCCCAGATGCAGGTTCCCCAGCTGGGAGTGCAGATCCAGCCACCGGTCGCCCTCGTGGTTCCAGAACCAGGCACCCGAACCGCCGGCCACCACGACCGGCGACACCTTCGCCTGCGCCACCCAGGGATGGAAGACGGCCTCAGACCCCATGACGGTCCCAGTGCACGCCGAACACCGCTTCCTCGGACGGTTTCCGTTCGGGGATCGGCCGGGAGATGGTGGTGCGGTTCATGAAGTGCCGCCAGGTCACGTTCTCCGACTGGGCACAACCGCCCCAGCTGCCGCTCGCCACGATCGACGTGAACGGCAGCCCGTTGTCGAAGTTGCCGCTGTTGCCGGACGCGGTCGACTGGTTGACCATCACCCTGGCCACGCCGATCCGTTCGGCCAACAGGGTGACCCGGTCGGCGCGGGCCGTGTGGATCCCGCAACTGTGGCCGGCGCCACAGTGCCGAGTGATCGTGTCGACGCCGGCCACCGCCTCGGCGAAGTCCCCGTAGGTCACCAGAGTGAGCACCGGCGAGAGCTTCTCGCCGAACAGCGGGTCGGTCACGTCGATCCCGCCGAGCATGGCGACCAGCGCGGTCGTCTTGTCCGGGACCATCAGGTCGATGTCGGCACGCGCGGCCAACACGGCCGCCGGCCGGCCGATGGCCGCGCGGTCCAGGTGGACCCCGTCGGGCCAGAGCGCGCGACGCAGCCGGTCGGTCTCGGCCATGGTGCACAGGTGCACGCCGGCGCCGGCCAGCTTCGTCTCGAACTCTCCTGTGATCTCGCGTGCCACCAGCAGGTTGCTCTCCGACGAGCACGACGTGCCGTTGTTGTAGCTCGACCCCATGGCGATCTTCTCGGCCGCCATGGCCAGGTCGGCCGTCTCGTCCACGATGACCGTCGGGTTGCCCACGCCGGCGCCGATGGCCGGGGTGCCGCTCGTGTAGGCCCGGCGGACCGTGCTGGCACCACCAGAGGCGACCACGAAGTCGGCGGCCGACATGATCGCCTCGGCCGTCGACCGTTCGCTCGGGCCGACCAGTTGCACCAGGTCAGGCGGTGCGTCCACCTCTTCCAGCGCCGCGCGGATGAGGCCGATGGTGAAGTCGACCGCGTCCTGCGCCGCCGGGTTCGGGCTGCACACCACGGCGTTGCGGGTCTTCAGCAACTGCAGCGTGGTGCAGACGACCGCCGAGCACGGCGCGGTGGCCGGGCTGATCAGCGCGACCACGCCGATCGGCTTCGCGAGAGTGCGAACGCCCAGGTCCGGGTGTTCTTCCAGCACGCCGACGGACGCGGCGCCGTGCATGTCCCGCAGGGTGCCGAGCACCCGCTTGCGGTGCAGCGCGAACAGGTGTTCCGGATCTCCCAACCCGGTGTCGCGGTGCGCCATGGCCGCCATGGTGCGGACGTTGTCCTCGCGGTAGCACCACCATCCGACGGCGGCGACCAGGTCGTCGACCCGGCGCTGCGGCCACGACGCGATCCGCGTCTGAGCCTCTCGAGCGCGGGCCATTGCCCCCTCGACTCCGATGTACACGCTGAATCTCCTTCGTCGCACGCGTCGGCCACCCCCGCATTCCCAGCATCAGGCCGACCGCGATCCCCAATCGGTGAGACAGTTTGCCTGAATCGCTCGAGATCTGCTCTGAAACATTCTTCCCAATACCGTTAAGCATCGCTGAATAAGCACTTGACCGACCATTTGGAGTAACCTCGTCGGTATCCAAAGTTGTGATGTATCTGGTTAAAACCGCTGATCGTGTATCTGCGCCGACCGGCGACTACTCTTCCAGGATGCCTACGGTTCCAGGGCGTTGACAAGAGCCGCAACGGCCTGTTAGAAACCGTCCGGCCAAGAAATTATTGGGGGGATAAGGGAAAGTCGATTCTTGGGGAAGAATCGTCACTCCATTTCCGGCTCGTACCGACATTGCAGGCATTTTCGTCGCAGAAGGTGCCTGCAGTGCGGTAGTCCCATTTATCGAGACGACGAGGAACAGACGTGAGAAAGCTAGCCATCGCTGACCGGAGCATCGATGACTCTTCCGAGGCCTACGTGATCGCGGAGATCGGTCACAACCACGAGGGGGACCTCGGCAAGGCCGAGGAGCTCGTGCGTCAGGCCGCCGCGGCCGGCGCGAGTGCCGCCAAACTGCAGAAACGCGACAACCGGGCCTTGTACACCCAGGCCATGTACGACCAGCCCTACACGGGACGCAACAGCTACGGTCCGACCTACGGCGCGCACCGTGAGGCGCTGGAGTTCGGCGAGGCCGAGTACCGCCACCTGGCGGCCGTGGCAGCCGAGGTGGGGATCGACTTCATGTCGACGGCCTTCGACTTCGGCAGCGTGGACTTCCTGGTGGAGCTGGGGGTCCCGGCGATCAAGATGGCCTCGGGCGACCTGACGAACGTGCCACTGCTCACCTATGCGGCGAAGACCGGCATCCCGCTGGTCATCAGCACGGGTGCCGCCGGCATGACCGACGTGCGTCGCGCGGTGGACGCGATCCTGCCGGTCAACCCGAACCTGGCGGTGCTGCAGTGCACGGCCATCTACCCGGCCGGGCCCGGTGACCTGAACCTCTCGGTGATCGAGACCTACCGCCGCGAGATGCCGGACGTGGTGGTCGGCTTCTCCGGGCACGACCTGGAGCTGGAGGCGAGCTACGTCGCCTACGCGCTCGGCGCGCGGGTGATCGAGAAGCACTTCACGCTCGACCGCACCCGGCCGGGCAGCGATCACCACTTCTCGCTCGAGCCCTCGCAGCTGGCCGAGTTGGTGGCCGGTCTGCGGCGCACCCGCGAGTCGCTCGGCACGGCGGTGAAGGAACCGCACGAGAAGGAACTGCCGGCGCTGAAGAAGATGGGCAAGAAGCTGGTGGCCGCCCGCCCGCTGCCGAAGGGGCACGTGCTGGGCGAGGTCGACATCCTGATCAAGTCCCCGGGCAACGGCACCCCGCCGTACCTGCTGGACCAGATGATCGGCCGTGAGCTGCACGCCCCGCTCGACGCCGAGGCGGACATCACTCTCGACGTCCTCGCATGACGGAGCTTTCCGGCCGGGTCGCGGTGGTCACCGGTGTGTGTGGCCGCCTCGGTCCGGTCTGGACGGATGCCCTGCTCGGCGCGGGTGCGACGGTGGTCGGGCTGGACCTGGCCACCGGCCCGGACCAGCGGCTCTCAGAAGTGCTGGAAGTACACGGGGACAAGCACTTCAGCTTCCACACGGCGAGCGTGACCGACCGGGACGCGCTCGCCGCGGTGCTGGCCGCGTGCCCGGCCCCGCCGGACGTGTTGGTGAACAGCGCGGGAATCGACTCACCACCGTCGGCGAACAGCGGCTGGCGCTTCGGTGACATCCCGGCCGAGGTGTCGGCCGCCGTGCTGGACGTGAACGCGCTCGGCACCCTGACGTCCTGTCAGGTGTTCGGCTCGGACATGGCCGCGCGGGGCGGCGGGTCGATCGTGAACATCGGCTCGCTCTACGCGGGGCTCGCGCCCGATCCCCGGCTGTACGACCACATTCCGGCCGACCCGCCGTTCCTGAAGCCGCCGGCCTACGGGATGTCGAAGGCCGGCGTCACGGCGCTGACCCGCTACCTGGCCGCCCTCTGGGGCACGGCCGGCGTGCGGGTCAACACCCTGTCCCCCGGCGGCGTCCTCGGCGACCAGGACGACGAGTTCGTCGCCAAGTTCACGGCCAGGGTGCCGCTTCGGCGGATGGCGTCGGCCGCCGACCTGCGCGGTCCGCTGTTGTTCCTCGCCTCGGCGCAGAGCGGCTACGTGACCGGCACCGAACTACTGGTGGACGGCGGCTATGGCTGCTGGTGAAACGGAGAAGACATGCGGTCACTGACCTGGCTGCCGACCGCGGAGTTCGACCGGGTCCGCGCCGGCATCCCCGACCCGCACCGGCGCGCCCGCGCCTTCGCCACCATGTCACGGCTCAACACGCTGTACATGATCGCGCGGGCCGGCTCGGGGCACCTCGGTTCCAGCTTCAGCGCGGCGGACGTCGTGTCGTGGCTGCTGCTCGAGGAAATGGCGGTCGACGACGTCTACTTCTCGTCCAAGGGCCACGACGCGCCGGGGCTCTACGCGTCGCTCATCGGCGCCGGGATGCTCGACGAGAACCTGGTGCACCAGTTGCGGCGTCTCGGCGGGCTGCCCGGCCACCCGGACGTGCGGACCCCGCACATGCCGTTCAACACCGGGTCGCTGGGCATGGGGATCTCCAAGGCGAAGGGCCTGATCCTCGGCAACCGGCTGGCCGGCACGCGGCAACGGGTGTTCGTGCTCACCGGCGACGGCGAACTGCAGGAGGGCCAGAACTACGAGGCACTCGCCGGTGCCGTGCACGCGGGCATGGGCGAGCTGACGGTCGTGGTGGACCACAACAAGATCCAGTCCGACACGTGGGTGCGGGACGTGAGCGACCTCGGCGACCTGCCGGCCCGGTTCGCCGGGTTCGGCTGGGGCGTCCTTCGCTGCGACGGCAACGACGTCGAGGCGCTGTCCCGAACGTTCGGTGAACGGGCCGAGAAGTTCCCGGACCTGCCGGTGGTGATCGTGGCCGACACCGTGAAGGGCGCCGGCTGCGCACGGTTCGCCGCCACCTCCATGGCCGACGGCGAATGGCGCTACCGGTTCCACAGTGGCGCACCCGCCCCGGAGGACTACCAGGCCGCGCACGGAGAACTGAGCGCCACGGCCGACGCGCTGCTCACCGAGGCGGGGCTCGCACCGCTGGAGTTCGCGTCGGTCGAGGTGCCGGAGACCGTGAAACCGGCGAACCCGGTGAGCCTGCCGCAGATCTACGGCGCCGCGCTCACCGAACTCGCCGCCCGCGACTCCCGGGTGGTCGCCCTGGACGCCGATCTCATCCTCGACACCGGGCTGATTCCGTTCCGCGACGCCCATCCCGACCGGTTCGTCGAGTGCGGGATCGCCGAGCAGGACATGGTGTCGATGGCCGGCGGGCTCGCCGCACGCGGGTTCCTGCCGTTCACCCACTCGTTCTCCTGCTTCCTGCACTCCCGGCCGAACGAGCAGATCTACAACAACGCCAGCGAGGGCCGCAAGGTCGTCTACGTCGGCTCGCTCGCCGGGGTACTGCCGGCCGCGCCCGGGCACTCGCACCAGGCGGTCCGCGACATCAGCGCGGTCGGCGCGGTGCCGGGGCTGGTGGTGCTGGAGCCGGCGAACGCCGGCCAGACCCGCGCCGCTGTCGAGTACAGCGCGCGGACCACCGAGAGTGTCTACTTGCGACTGGTGAGCGTGCCGTGCCCGCCCGAGGTGCTCGACCTGCCGGCCGAACCCCTGGAAACCGGGCGTGGGCAGGTGATCCGCGCCGGCGGGCCGACCATCGCCATCGGCGCCGGACCGATCGTGCTGGCCGAACTGCTGAAGGCCGCGCCCACGCTCGACCTCACGGTGGTGAACCTGCCGTGGCTCAACCGGGTCGACCCCGCGTGGCTGGCCGCGCTCACCGCCGGCGCGGAATCCGTGGTCGTGGTCGACAACCACTACGCGCACGGTGGGCAGGCCGACCTGATCGCGCGGGCACTGCTCGAACTGGATCTGCCCGCCACGCCACGGTTCCACGGCATCGGTCTGACCGAGCTCCCCGTCTGCGGCACGCCCGACGAGACCCTCGACCACCACCGGCTGTCGGCCGACCGGCTGGTCGACACGCTTCTTTCCCGTACCCACACCACTGTCTGAGAGGACCACTTCGGTGCAGACCATCTACAACGAACTGACCCGCCCGCCGCAGGAGCTGGTCGACGCGTTCCGCGCGGTGCTCAAGGAGTACAGCCCCAGCTGCCTGGTCACCGACGCCCGCAAGCGGGTCGGCGCGATCGGCGGGCTGCTGCCCGTCACGGCGAGCCACAAGATCGCCGGGCCTGCGCTGACCGTGAACCTGTCGATCGACGACCTGGTGGACTGCATGCCGGTGCTGGCGAGGGCCAGGCCGGGCGATGTGATCGTGCTGGCCGCACACGGCTGCACCCGCACGGCCATGTGGGGTGGGCTGATGTCCACCCTGTCGCTGAAGGCCGGCATCGCGGGCGGCATCGTGGACGGTGCCATCCGCGACGTCGACGAGATCCGCGACCTGGACTTTCCCGTGTGGTACCGGGGAACCGTGCCGCGCCCGTCGCCGACGGCCGTGCACGACCGGACGGAACCCGTGCAGGTGAACGTGCCCGTGGTGATCAACGGTGAGGTGATCAACCCGGGCGACATCGTGGTGGCCGACGAGAACGGCATCGCCGTGGTGCCGCCGGCCATCGCCGAGGACGTTTTGGCCGGCACGAAGATGAACATCGCGAAGGAGAAGGTGATCCGCGACAAGATCAGCTCCGGCGCGTCGGTGAACGAGCTGCTGGCGGAGTTCGGACACCTGTGATGAGAGTCTACTTAACCGGCGCCGACGGCATGCTCGGCACCGCGCTCACCGACGCCGTCGCCACCGATCCGTCCACACAGGACTGGGTGGTGCACGGCGTGTCCCGCACCGACTTCGACATCGCCGACCACGACGCGGTCACCGAGTCGATCGCCCTGTTCGAGCCGGACGTCGTGGTGCACGCGGCGGCACACGCCATCGTGGACGACTGCGAGGCCGATCCACGACTGGCCATGCGGGTCAACGTGGCCGGCACGCACAACGTCGCCGACGCGTGCCGCCGCGGCGACGCCCGACTCGTGTACCTGTCGAGCGACTACGTGTTCGACGGCGCCACCCCACCCGAGGGCGGCTACCGCGAGACCGACACGCCGAGCCCGCTTTCCGTGTACGGCCTGACGAAGCTGGCCGGCGAGCGGATCAGTCAGGCGGTGCCCGAACACCTGGTGGTGCGGACGTCGTGGCTGTTCGGCGGCGCGGACGAGCGGACGGACACGGTGCTCGCCACCGTGCGCCAGGCACTGCGCGGGGCCACCAGTGAACTGATCGACGACCAGTTCAGCTGTCCCACGTACACGGGTGATCTGGCCGCGGCACTGGTGTTCCTGTTGGGGCGCGGCGTCACGGGCACCGTGCACGCGGCGAACAACGGGTCGGCCAGCTGGTACCAGGTGGCGCAGGTGGCGATGTCGGCCTACGACGCCGAACTGCCGGCCGACCTGTTGCCGGTGGCGCTGGCCGACCGGCCGTTCCTCGGTGGGCGGCCACGGAACTCGAGCCTCCACACGGGCCTGTTGGCGGCACTCGGGCATCCGATGGCGCACTGGCGGGACGCGGTCACCCGGTTCGCGAGCGAGCTGCGCGTCAGGGAGAAGGCGCTGACATGACCGTGCAGTGGCGCAGCTGGTCGGGAGCCACCCGCTGCCGGCCGGCCCGCATCGTCCGCCCCCGCACCGAGGCGGACGTGGCGGCCGAACTCAGCCGCGCGGCCGCCGCCGGCGAGACCGTCCGCGCGGTGGGCGCCGGGCACTCGTTCAACCGGCTGGTCTGCACCGACGGCACGCTGCTCGACATGTCCGCGTGTGCGGGTGTGACGTCGATCGACCGCGAGGCCAGGACGGTGACCGTCGGCGGCGGCACCTCGCTGGCCGTGCTCAACGCGGCCCTGGACCGCGTGGGGCTGGCGCTCGCGAACGTCGGCACCATCACCGCGCAGACGGTGGCCGGCGCGCTCGCCACGGGCAACCACGGCACCGGCCTCGCCTACGGGCCGTTCGCCAGCCTGGTCACGGCGTTGCGGCTGGTCACGGCGGACGGCACGGTGCTGGACTGCGACGAGAGCGACCCGGAGTTGTTCCGCTGCGCGCGGACCTCCCTGGGCGCGCTGGGGATCGTGACCAGCGTGACGTTGCGGTGTGTGCCGGCGTTCCGGCTGCGGTCCGAACCGGACACCCGGCCGCTGGACGACCTGCTCGACGGCTTCGGCGAGTGGGCGGCCAGCGCCGACCACGTGGCGTGCTCGTGGCTGCCGTGGCGCGACACCGCGTCCACCCGGGCACTGCACCGCACGGACGAGAAGGCCAGCAGGGGCGCCGGTAGGCGGCCCTGGATGTCCACACTGGACGAGGTGCGGTGCGGGATCGCCGGCCTGGGAAGCCGACTGCACGGCGCCGCGGTTCCGTGGCTGACCGCCACCCTCCCACCCCGGGGACCGGCCACGTCCTATGTGGACACCGGACACCGGGTGTTCAGCTTCCCCCAGCCCGTGCGGTTCTTCGCGCTCGAACACGCGCTGCCGCTGCACGGGGTGCCGGCGGCCATCCGGTCCTTGCGCGGGGCACTGCGCCGGTTCGGGCTGTACTCGCCGTATTCGGTGCTGATCCGGGTGGGTGCGGCCGACGACGCGCCCCTGTCCCCCGCCTACGGACGGGCCACGGGGTACGTCAACCTGACGGTGCCGCGCACCGCCCGGTACGTCGAACTGCTGCGGACGGTCGAGCACGTGCTGCGCGAGCACAACGCCCGGCCGCACTGGGGCAAGGCACACACGGCGACCGCCGAGATCCTCCGGCCGCGGTACCCGGAGTGGGACACGTTCGCGCGGATGCGCGGCAAGCTCGACCCGGACGGCCGGTTCGCCAACGACTATCTCGCGCGACTGCTGGGGAGCGTGGACGAGTGAGGGCACTGTTCTTCGATTTCGACGGTCTCATCTGCGACACCGAACGCGCGGCGCAGCGGTCCTGGGCGGAGCTGTACGCGCTGCTCGGCACCGCGCTGCCGCCGGGTGTGTGGGAGCGGATGGCCGGCCGGTCGAACGGCCACGAGACGGCGACGGCCGACCTCGGCGCCCGTCTGGGCCGGCCGGTGACACCCGGCGAGTTGACCTGGCGGGTGTCGCGGAAGCAGGCACTGTCCCATGAGGAACCACTGCGGCCGGGCGTGGCGGACCTGGTGTCCCGGGCCCGATCCCAGGGTCTGCTGGTGGCGGTCGTGTCCAGTTCGCCGGCCGCGTGGGTCCACGGTCACCTGTCCAGACTCGGCCTCCTGCACCGGTTCCACGCGGTGGTCACGGGTGACGACGAACCACGGCACAAGCCGGCGCCGGATCTGTACCTGCGGGCGCTCGCCGTCACGCGTCTGGCACCGATGGAAGCCGTGGCGTTCGAGGACTCGGCGTCCGGGGTGACGGCGGCGCTGGCCGCGGGGTTGCGGTGCGTGGCCGTGCCGAACAGCACGGCTCCGCGAGCCCATGGCCTCGGCCACGCGACCATGGTGCTGCCCTCATTGGAGAACTTCGACTTGGACGTCTTGGCGGTGCCGACATGAGCGAGCTTGCGAGCGAATCAATGTCACAGGGCGAGCTTGCGAGCGAATCAATGTCACAGGGCGACCGCGAGCGGCGAATCCGAGCCTGCGAGGAGACGTCGTGAGCGCCCTTGCCAGTTCAGCGCCGCCGCCACGCTGGATCTGGCGTGACGGCCGGCTGCTGCCCTGGGCCGAGGCCACCGTTCACGTCAACGCGGTCGGACACGCCTCCGTGGCCGCCGTGTTCGAAGGAGTGAAGGCCTACCGCGCGGCCGACGGCGAACGTCTGCTGCTCTTCCGGCTCGACGACCACCTCAAGCGGCTCGCCGAGTCCGCGCGGCTCTGCCGGCTGCGGTTGTCGCACTCCCCCGGCGAACTCCGCCAGGCGTGCCTGGACCTGCTGGCGGCCAACGAGTCCACACAGGACACGTACCTGCGGCCGTGGGTCTTCCCGCGTGGCATCATCCGCGAGCAGATGGTGCCGGCCGACGCGGACTGCGAGACCGTGGTGGACAGCTGGCCGTTCCAGAGCCAACTGCGCACCGGCGCCGGCTGCCGCGCGGCCGTCAGCTCGTGGATCCGGGTCCCGGCAGCCGCCATGCCGCCGCGCGCGAAGGCCTTCGCCAACTACCACAACGGTCGCCTCGCGCTGGTGGAGGCGCGGGAGAACGGGCACGACTGGCCGATCATGCTGAACGACCGGCACCAGGTGGCCGAGGGTGCGGCCGCCTGTGTCGCGCTCGTGCGTGACGGTGTGCTCGTCACCCCGTCGCTGGCGAGCGGCGTCCTGCCCGGGATCACCCGGGACTCGCTGCTCACGCTCGCCCGCGAGCTGGGCATCCCGGTGGAGGAACGCGAGGTCGACCGCGGTGAGCTGCACCTGGCCGACGAGATTTTCTTCATGGGCACCGCGTGGGAGATCCTGCCGGTGACCACGATCGACGGCCTGACGGTGGGCGACCGCCGCATGGGGCCGGTGGCCGCACTGCTCGAACAGGAGTACTCGGCGCTGGTCCGCGGCGAGTCCGACCGTCACCCGGAGTGGTTGACGCCGGCGCCGCTGGCCGCACTCGCCAGCATCACTGAACAGTAGTGTCCACAATGTTTCAGCTGTGGAGAACGGGTTTTCGGGCAGGATGGCGACAGTATTGCGTCGACGACCGTCTACCAAACAATCACCAAGGGGTTTACTGAATGTCCACGATCGTGCTCGGTGGCGACCTGCCGCTGAACCGCCTCGGCTTCGGCGCGATGCACCTCACCGGACCGGACGTCTGGGGACCGCCGGCCGACCCGGCTGCCGCGATCGCCGTGGCGCGCCGTGCGGTCGAGCTGGGCGTGAACTTCATCGACACGGCCGACTCCTACGGTCCCGGCACGAGCGAGGAGGTGCTCGGCGAGGCGCTGTTCCCCTATGCCGAGGGCCTGGTCGTCGGCACGAAGGTCGGGCAGAGCAGGCCGTCCCGCAACGAATGGCGCCCGCTCGGCCGCCCCGAGTACATCCGCCAGCAGTGTGAGCTGAGCCTGCGCAAGCTCCGCCTCGACCGCATCGACCTGTTCCAGCTGCACCGGATCGACCCGAAGGTCCCGGCCGACGAGCAGTTCGGCGCGTTCAAGCAGCTCCAGGACGAGGGCAAGATCCGTCACATCGGCCTGTCCGAGGTCGACGTGCCGACCCTCGAGGAGGCCCGCAAGCAGATCGACGTGGTCAGCGTGCAGAACCTGTACAACGTCAGCCAGCGCCGCCACGAGGCCGTGGTCGACTACTGCGAGCGGGAGAACCTGGTGTTCATCCCGTGGGTGCCGATCGCGAGCGGTGACCTCGCCTCGTCCGACGGCCCGCTCGGCCGGATCGCCAAGCAGCTCGACGCGACCCCCGCTCAGGTCGCGCTCGCCTGGCTGCTGCGCCGGTCACCGGTGATCGTGCCGATCCCGGGTACCAGTTCCATCGCTCACCTGGAGGAGAACGTGGCGGCCGCCTCGCTCTCGCTGTCGGACGAGCAGTTCGCGGAACTGACCGCTGTAGGGGGCTGAATCGGATCGGTGAGTCGAAGGCGCGCGGCGGTCGCGACGAGTGCGTCGACCGTCGCGCGCAACGCCGGACGGTGCGCGGTTTCCGCGCGCCACACGGCGTACACGTGGCGGATGAGGGTCGGGGTGACGGCGACCAGCCGCACGTCCGGTGGCACCTGGTCGCGGCCGAGCCGTGGGATCAGCGCGATGCCGAACCCGGCGGCCACCATGGCCAGCTGGGTCGGGTACTCGGCGACCGCGTGCTCGATGTGCGGTTCGACGCCGTAGCCGCGCAGGGTGTGGCGCAGCCAGTCGCCGCAGACGGTGCCGCGTGGCCACGACACCCAGGACTCGCGGGCCACCTCCTCGATGTCCACGCTCATCCGGCTGGCCAGCGGGTGGTCCATCGGCAGCGCCAGGTCCATCCCGTCGTCCATGAGGCTGACCCGTTCGAGGTCGCCCGTGAGTTCCAGCGGCACGTTGAACCAGTCCTGCACCACCGCGAGATCCACGTCGCCGCGGACCACGAGCGGCACCGACACGATCGGGTCCTGCTCGTGGAGCACCGGGTGGAGCTGCGGAAACTCCTGGCGCAGCGTGGTCATGGTGCGCGACAGCAGGCCGCGGGCCGCCGTCGGGAACGCGGCTATGGAGATCTTGCCGACCACCACCCCCCGGTGGCCCTCGAGCGCGGTCTCCGCGGCGTCGACCAGCGACAGGATCTGTCCCGCGTGGTCCACCAGCAGCCGGGCGGCGTCGGTGAGGCGCACGCCCCGGCCGTGCCGTTCGAGCATCACCTGGCCGACGTCACGTTCGAGTTTGGCAAGTCGCTGGGATACCGCGGAGCTCGTGATGTGCAGCGCCTCGGCCGCCGCGTTGATCGATCCACCTGCCGACACCGCGTGCAGCGCACGCAAAAGGCCCAGTTCAAGCATGTGCACGCACCTGTTCCCGGGGTCCCGCCCGACCCCGTCCTCCTCGACCGTACATGGCAAGTCCACGGAATCCGATGATGACGCTAAATACATCGTGCTAGCGTCAGCATCGTGACGGAGTTCCCGATTCTCGGCACCGAACCGACCGCCGTGGAGTTCGCGAACACGCGTTACGGGGTCGAGCCGATCGACTACCTGCGCACGGCTCGACTGGTCGACCAGTGGTTCGCGGCGGTCGGCCGGCCCGGCCGACACACGGCCGAGGACGCGGCGCGGGTACGGGAGTTGCGGGACCACGTGCACGTCCTGTTCGCGGCGGCCGCCACCGGTGCCGTGCCCTCGTCGGAGGTGATCGACGGGGTGAACGCGTTCGCCGCGGCCGCACCCCCGGCGCTGGCCCTGTCGTGGTCGCCTCGCCGAGCGGTGCGGGTCGACGCGAGCACCGAGGTCACGGCCGTGCTGGCGCGGCTGGCCACCGACGCGATCGACCTGCTCACCACGGGCACGCTCGCGAAGTGCGTCGGCTGCACCCTGTTCTTCGTCCGCACCCACGCCCGGCGGCGGTGGTGCCACCCGACCTGCGGGCACCGCGATCGGCAGGCGCGCTACTACCGACGACACCGGAGTCACCCGTGATCACCTGGCGCAGAGTCACCCCGTCCGATTTCCCCCTGCTGGGCCGATGGCTCGCGCAGCCGCACGTCGCGCGCTGGTGGAACCACGACACCGCACCGGAAGCCGTGGAACGCGACTTCGGGACCAGCGCCTCCGGTGCGGAACCGAACGAGGACTTCCTGGGATTGTTGGACAACGAACCGGTGGGGTTGGTGCAGCGCTCGAAGCTGGCCGACTATCCGGAGTACCTGACGGAGTTCGAGGCGATCGTCGAAGTCCCACCCGGCACGGCCACGCTGGACTACCTCATCGGCGACCCGACGCGAGTGGGCCAGGGCCTGGGTACCCGCCTGATCGCGGCGATGGTGGAACGCACGTGGCCGGACTACCCGGACACCCCGGCCATCCTGATAGCCGTGGTGGTCGCGAACCGCGCATCGTGGCGAGCACTCGAAAAGGCAGGCGCAACCCGCGTGGGCACAGGCGAAATGGAACCGGACAACCCCGTCGACGCCCCGGAACACCACGTCTACCGCTTCGACCGCCCCACAGCCTGACGACGGTTCGGTCTCGTTCCCGTCCACACCCTGCGGGCACGCCTAGGTTGTGGCCCATGGAGACCGGCCGCCGCAGGCCACCGGACTGGGTGGTGCTGACGCTCTTCCTGAGCCTCACGATCGCGATCGTGGTCCTGTGCTACCTCCTGTGGTCCGGGTGCCTGATCCGCGTGGAGAACGACTAGCGCGGATCGAGGGTGCCGTCCACGAAGATGGCGTGCCACAGGCAGAACACCAGCACCGTCCAGATCTTGCGACTGTGGTCGGCCCGACCCTCCCGGTGCTCCCGCAACAACTCCAGCACCAGCGCGAGATCCAGCAGATGCCCGGCCTTCGACGTCTCCAGAATGTCGACAGCCCACGAGTACATCTCCCCGCGCAACCACACCCGAATCGGCGTGGGAAACCCCAACTTCGCCCGATGAACGACCGGCGGCGGCACCACCCCCTCGAGTGCCTTACGCAGCGCGAACTTCGTCGCACCCGGCGGCACCTTCTGCTCGGTGGTAAGAGAAGAAGCCACCGCGAACACGTGATGATCCAGGAACGGCACCCGCACCTCGAGCGAGTTCGCCATCGACATCCGGTCGGCCTTCACGAGGATGTCGCCGGGCAGCCACGTGTGCATGTCGACGTACTGCATGGTGGCGACGTCGTCGAGCCCGGCGGCCTCCGCGTAGATCGGCGCCGTCACATCCGTGTAGCGAACGGAAGGGTCGTGCTGGCGCAGCAGCCGCGCCTTCTCCGCCTCCCCGAAGATGCGGGCGTTCCCGTAGTACCGCTCGCGCAACGGTGTGGTGCCGCGATCGAGGAAGCTCTTGCCCCGCACGCCTTCCGGCAGCACACCGGCCACCGCGCGCAGCCCGCGCCGCAGCGGCGCCGGCAGACCGCTCACGTGCCGTAGCGAGTTCGGCTCACGGTAGATCCGGTAGCCGGCGAACAGCTCGTCCGCGCCCTCCCCCGACAACGCGACCGTGACGTGGCGGCGCGCCTCGCGGTTCACGAAGTACAGCGGCACGATCGCCGGGTCGGCCACCGGTTCGTCGAGGTGCCACACGATGCGCGGCAACGCGTCCATCATCATCCGCGCGTCCACCCGCACCGCGTGGTTGCGCACTCCCAGCGCCCGCGCGGACTCCCGCGCCACCGACAGCTCGGAGTAGCCGTCGACCGCCAGCTCCGCGGTGAACGTGGGCAGGTCCGGCTTGAACTCGCGGGCCAACGCCACGATCGCCGTGGAGTCGATGCCACCGGACAGGAACGCGCCGACCGGCACGTCCGCGCGCAGGTGGACCCGCACGCTCTCCCGCAGCGTGTCCAGGATCCGCCGGTGCAGCGCCGCCGGGTCGTCCACGGGCGTCGGGCGGAACTCCGATCGCCAGTACCGGCGAACGGCCAGCCCGCCGGCCGGGGTGTGGTGGAACGACTCCCCCGGCCCGATGCGGCCGATGTCGCGGTGCAGCGTCCGCGGCTCCGGCACGTACTGCAACGTGAGGTAGTGCGCCAGGTTGGCCGTGTCGAGCGTCCCGTCGCCCCACCTGGCGAACGGCAGCAGCGCCTTCTTCTCGCTCGCGAAGAACACGCCCGCGTCGGTCACCAGGTGGTACAGCGGTTTGATGCCGAACCGGTCGCGCGCGCCGAACGCCACGCGCCGCTCGCGGTCCCAGATGACGAACGCGAACATGCCGCGCAGCCGGGACACGGCCGCCGGCCCCCACTGGTGGTAGGCGGCGACGACCACCTCGGTGTCGCCGTCGGTGGCGAACCGGACGCCGTGCTCGCGGATCAGCTCGGCACGCAGTTCCGGATAGTTGTAGATCTCGCCGTTGAACGTGATGGTGTACCGGTCGCCGAGGTAGCTCAGTGGCTGGTGGCTGTGTTCGACGTCGATGATCGACAGCCGCTTGAACGCGAGGACGGCGTCGCGGTCCACCACCCGGTGGCCGGTGCCGTCGGGGCCGCGGTGGTGCAGCGTCTCCAACGCCGTGCGCACGGCGTCGAGTGCCTGCGGTGCCTGGCGTCTGGCGCTGACGAACGTAAGAAACCCGCACATGTCAGATAAACCCCCATCTCGCGGTGTGCCGGCGACCGTAGGAAGGGGTCGTGAAGATTCTTTGAAGATCAGGTCCGCATTCGGTCCGGCCTTTCACTGGCGCACGAATTCACGATCTTCGGACGCGTTCTTCATGGCTTCTTCACACCTGCTGAGCAGGGACAGGCCAGAATCGGGGCATGAGCTCACGCATCCTCGTCGCCGAGGACGACCCGAAACAGGCGCACCTGATCAAGGTGTATCTGGAGCGGGAGGGGCACGCCGTGCTGGCCACCGGCAACGGCCGGACCACGCTGGAGCTCGCGCGCACGCGACGACCGGACCTGATCGTGCTGGACGTGATGATGCCCGAGATCGACGGGCTCGACGTGTGCCGCATCCTGCGCGGTGAGTCCCAGGTGCCGATCCTGCTGCTGACCGCCCGGTCCACCGAGGCGGACATGCTGCTGGGCCTCGACCTGGGCGCCGACGACTACATGACCAAGCCGTTCAGCCCGCCCGAGCTGACCGCGCGGGTGCGGGCGCTGCTGCGGCGCGCGGGCCGCCACACCGACGCCGGCGGTCCGCTGGTGTTCGGCGACCTGCGGATCGACGCGGCGCGGTTCGAGGTGAGTGTCGGCGGTGCGTCGGTGCCCCTGACCACCAAGGAGTTCGACATCCTGCACGTACTGGCCGCCGCGCCGGGCCGGCCGTTCACCCGCGCCCAGATCCTGGAGCGGGTCTTCGGTTTCGACCACCACGTGCTGGAGCGCACGGTCGACGCCCACGTGATGAACCTGCGCCGCAAGATCGAGTCCGACCCCGCGCGGCCCCGTTACGTGCTGACCGTGCACGGCCGCGGCTACAAGTTCGCGGACCCCGCATGAGGATGCCTCGCTGGGGCGGCGGGTTCGGCACCCGACTGTTCCTGTTCACCGCGTCGGTGGCCGTGGTGGCGGCCGGGGCCGCGGCGTTCCTGACCGTGCGGCAGGTCTCGCGCCAGGTCACCGAGTCGGTGGAGGTCGCGGAACACGACGTCGACAACATCGTTCGTGGTCTCGCCGACACGGCGGTGCCGGCCGTGGGGTGGAACGAGTCCAGGCTGCGGACCACGGTCGCCAAGTTGGCCGCGAAGACCGGTCAGCGCATCCGGGTGTCCTTCGACGACGTGGTCATCGACAGCGACACCCTGGACGGCGGCGAACCACGGCCGCTGTCCACCCGGCCCGACCTCACGGTCGACCCACTTCCGGTGCCCGACTACACCGGCGTGGAGGCCCACGACCGGTTCGACTACACGACGACCGCCGCGCTCGACTTCATCGCCCTCTCCGTGATCGCCCCGTGCATGACCGCACACGGCCACGAGACGACCTGGACGCGTGGGCTGCTCGGGCTGCCGACGATCGAGCTGTGGCGGGTGTGGGACGACATCGCGCCCGACTGCGGAATGCAGCAGTCGTTGACGTCCGGCGCGTCTCCGCCACGGGTGGTCCCGGGGACAACGGAGGAGATGGTCACCAGTTTGCTCACCGAATACCTCGAGTGCGACCCCGACCCGAACCAGTCACCGAAGACAACGGGCGAGGGTGCCGAGTCGAGGCCGGACGACATCCCGTGCCTTCAGCGGGCCTTCCGGGCCCAGATCGTCGAGCTGGATGTCGCGAGCCCGCTCACGCTGTCCATCGGGATCGGCGGCGAACCCCGCGCGGCTCCCATCGACCTGTGGCCGGCGCTGATCGCGGCGGCGATCGTGGCGCTGATCGCGATCTTCGGCACGGCGCTCATGAGCCGCCGGGTGCTGCGACCGGTGGTCAAGCTGACGGCGGCCGCCCGGCAGTTGGGCGACGGCGACCTGGCCGAGCGGGTCCCGGTGCGCGGCCGCGACCAGATCGCCGAGCTGGCCACGTCGTTCAACCGGATGGCCGCGTCGCTGCAGGCGAGCAAGGAACAGCAGCGGACGATGGTCGGCGACATCGCCCACGAGTTGCGGACGCCGCTCGCCAACATCCGCGGCTACCTCGAGGCGTTGAAGGACGGCGTGCTGGCGCCCGATCCCGCGTTGTTCCAGTCGCTGCACGAGGAGGCGGTGCTCCAGCAGCGGCTGATCGACGATCTCCAGGAGCTGGCGGAGGCCGAGTCGGGCGCCATGATCTACCACCGGGCGCGGCTCGACGTGGCGGACCTGCTGTCCACCAGCCGCACCGCGCACCTGGCGGCGGCCGAGGCGCGCGGCGTCCGGCTGGCCATGACCGTCCACGGCGACCCGGTGATCCACGGCGACGCGGACCGCCTCCGCCAGGTGATCGGCAACCTGGTCACCAACGCGCTGCGCGCCACCCCCGCCGGCGGCACGGTCACCCTGCGCACCCAGGCCCAGCCGGACGCGGTGTACGTGGCCGTGGCCGACACGGGCCACGGCATCGCGGAGGACGACCTCCCCCACGTCTTCGACCGCTTCTGGCGCGCGGACAACGCCCGCAGTCGAAGCACGGGCGGCAGCGGCCTGGGCCTGGCCATCGCCCGCGAGATCGTCGCCGCCCACCAGGGCTCCATCACCGTCACCAGCACAACAGGCAAGGGCACGGTCTTCACCATGCGATTCCCCCTGGCCTGAACACCCGCACCCGAAATCGCGGTTCCCGCACCCGAATCGCGGTTCCGGCAGGCGAGATCGCGGTTCCCGGCAGGTGGCGACCCTCAGGACGGCGTCCCGTAGCGGGTGACGATCGCGGCGGCGCGGTCCCGCAGCGAGTCGCGTAACCACTGCGGCGACAGGGCTTCCGCGCTCATGCCCAACTGCCACAGGGCCCAGACCGCGTGGCGCGCGTCCTGGAACGTCACCTCCAGCCGCAGCCAGCCGTCCTCCTCGGGCCCTTCCGCCATCACGGCCAGCGCCGTGCCCACCAGGTCCTCGCGCCGCGCCGGGTGCAGGCGTACCACCACGGTGACCTGGTCCCCGCCCGTTCGGAACCGGGTGCTGCGTTCCTGCCACGCGCGGTCCAGGTCGACGCGGTCCGGGCGCTCCGCGGGTTCGTCGAGTTCCTCGGCGGCCAGGACCCGCGACAGCCGGTAGGTGCGGTCCGCACCATCACGCATGGCCAGCAGGTAGGCCTTGTCGCGCACGGTGACCAGGCCGATCGGGTCGACCGTGCGCCACTCGGGGGTCTGGTTCACGGCCGCGTAGTGGATGCGCAGCTTGTGGCCGGCGAACACCGCGCGCCGGATCTCGGCCACCACGGTGTCGGGCGCCTCCTCGGCGACCAGCCGGCGTGACAGCAGGTCGGTCTCCGGTTCGATCAGCAGCCGCTGGGCGGCGCCGGCCGCGGTGGCCCGGTCGCTCTCGGGCAGCGCGTCGACCACCTTGCGCATGGCCGAGGCGAGCGCCGACCCGAGGCCGAACGCCTGCCCGCCGCGCCGCGTGCCGGCCACCAGCAGCGCGAGGGCCTCGTCGCGGTTCAGGCCGGTGAGTTCGGTCTGGAAACCGGGCAGCAACGCGAACCCGCCGAGCCGGCCGCGTTCGGCGTAGACCGGGACGCCGGCCGCGGACAGCGCCTCGATGTCGCGCAGCACCGTGCGCGTGGACACCTCCAGCTCGCGGGCCAGCGCGGCCGCCGACAGCCGGCCGTGCTGACGCAGCAGCAGCACCAGCGAGACCAACCGGTCGGCGCGCATGCGAAAACTTTACCGGAATACATGACACAGGATGTCGTGATTCGTTGGGAGGCTCATCGCAAGCACAAGCGAATGGAGCAGATGTGGCAGTGGAACGTACGGCGGTCAACCCGGTGACGTGGTCGGTGGAGATGGGGTTCAACCAGGGCGAAGTGGTCTCCGGGCACACCCGGACCCTGTACTGCTCCGGGCAGACCGCGATGAGTGACGAGGGCAAGCCCGAGCACGACGGTGACATGGCCGCCCAGGTGGCGCTGAGCCTCGACAACCTGGAGGCCGTGCTCGGTGAGGCCGGCATGTCGTTGGCCAACCTCGTGCGGCTCAACGTCTACACCACCGACGTCGACCTGCTGTTCCAGCACTACGGCGTGCTGGCGGCGCGGTTGGGGGCCGCCAGGGTGGCACCGACCACCACGATGCTCGGCGTGACACGGCTGGCCATCCCCGGCCAGCTGGTGGAACTCGAGGGCACGGCCGTCGCGTAGGTGATTCCGATGCCCAGGATGACGACGATCGGTGTCTACGGCTTCACGGCGTCGACTTTCCTCGAGAAGCTCACGGGCGTGGGGCTGGTGCTCGACCTGCGCCAACGCCGGGGCGTTCGGGGCCCCGTCTACTCCTGGGCGAACTCGGTGCGGCTCCAGCGGGCCCTCGCCGAGGCGGACATCGGATACCGGCACGTACTGGAGCTGGCGCCGACCACCGAGCTGCGCCAGCTCCAGTACCGCGAGGACGACCGCCAGGGCGTGGGCAAGCGCGACCGCGTCACGCTGGCTCCCGAGTACGCACGCCGCTATACCCGCGAGATCCTCGACCCGTTCGACCTCGCCGCTCTCGTGACCAGCCTGCCGAGCGACACGACGATCGCCCTGTTCTGCGTCGAACGCGACCCGCGGGCCTGCCACCGTTCACTCGTGGCCGCGCGCCTGCGCACCGAGCACGGTCTGCGGGTCACCGACCTCCGGCCCGGCTGATGGCACCGGATGGCCGAGGTGGGTGAGCCAGCCGCGGACCACTCGGTGCAGGGCCTCCGCGCCGAGGATCTCCCCCGCCGGCGGCAGGTCGGCCGGGTGGACGAGGAACCCGCGGGACTGGCCGCCGCCGAGGCCGCCGTGTGAACCCACGTGCGGCTCGAACGGTGACGCGTCGTCCGTCGACTCGGTGTAGTTGCTGTTGATCAGCAGGTCCGGGCAGTGCTCGAACCCGTCGGTGCGGCGGATCAGGTCGGCCGCGTGCGGGCCGTAGCCGACGAGCGGGTCGGTGCCGGTGACGGTGTCCGTCGCGAGCCGGCGGACCCCGTCGCGGCCGAGCGCCAGAGGCCCGGAAGCACCGCGCACCAGGATGAAACCCACGCCCGGATGGTCGACCAGCGCGGGCAGCAGGTCGGGGAACTCGCGCTCGATGGTCTCCAGGTCGACCCGGCCGGGGTGCTCGGTGAACGACACCATGGCCACGTGGCCGGACACCACGACCACCACCCCGGGCGCGGCGCGCGCCACGGCCCCGGGCGTGCCCTCGAGCGTGCGGTGCCGGTCGGCCTTCACACCGGCCGCGCGGGCCCGCAGTGAGCGCGCGATCGGGCCGCCGCCGGCGGACGCCTCGGCCAGCGCGGCGCCGAGCTGCCAGCCAGGCGCGGGTTTCGCGGGTTTGGCCTTCTTCGGCGGTGCCCCGCACAGCCGGCCGACCAGCGCCTCGATCGACTCACCGAACCGGTCGGTGAACGCCCAGCCCTGCGTGACGCCGTGGTCGGACAGCACGATCAGCTCGTAGCGGCGCGGCGCGAGTTGGGTGGCGCGGTGCAGCCGGCCGATCTGCTGGTCGATCGCCCGGATGACGGCCAGCGCGTCGAACCGCTCGATGCCCGTGTGGTGCGCGACCTCGTCGTAGCCGAGGAAGTCGGCGTAGACGACCGGGCGGCCGGCCAGCATGTCGCCGATGATCGCCGACACCACCAGGTCGCGGGTGATGACCGTGGTGGCCGAGCGCGCGAACGGGTAGAAGCCGCCGCGTTTGACCCGCGGCCGCACCCCGGCGCGGCGCTGGCGCACCGACGCCGACACCTCGCGCAGGATGTCCACGACCGCGGAACCGATGGTGCGGAACAGGTTCACGGGGTTGGCGAAGTAGGCGTAGTAGCCGGTGTCGGTGGCGCCGCCAGCGTTAGTGCCGTTGTGTTTGCGGGACGGCGTGAGCAGCGGAACGGCGCTCATGGTCATGCTCGTGTGTTCGGCGTCGCCGGTGAACAGGCCGCTGCGTGCGGCCCCGCCGCCGGACAGCAGGCCGCGTCCGTCGGAGTGGCGGCGTTCGATCTCGGCGGCGTCGGCCGGGTGCGCGCACGCCATCACGTGGTCGCGATCCTTTTCGTACCAACGGAAGCCGAGGATGTCGTCGTTGTCACCGTGGAGCAGGCCGCAGACGCTGGCGCCGGTCTGGGAGGACCAGTCGCAGTGCCAGTCGGTGAGGACGTGGGAGCCGTCGGCCAGCCAGCGCGCGAGCGTCGGCAGGTCGCCGTCGCGGACCGCGCGGCGGACGGTGTCGTAGCCGAGTCCGTCGATCTGCAGGAGCAGCACGCCGGGTGGCGTCTCCTCGCCGTCCGCGCCCTCGACCCGCCGGAACCGCCGGGCGGCGCGGCGGAAGAACAGTTCGTCCTCGTCGAGGGCGAGCAGGCTGCTGACACCCGCGCCGACGGCCGTCATGACGATGACCACGACCACGGCCGTGCGGAGGTTCGCGATGACCACGCCGGGCACGGCGAACGAGATGGCGAGAATTCCCGCGCCCAGCAACAACAACGAGCCGATGCCGAGCGTGAACATGGCCAGCGGCAACGCGAACCGCAGCACCAGCGGCCACACCACGGCGCTGAGCAGGCCGAACATCAACGCGAACACCGTAGGCTGCCACCAGTAGGGCATGGCGAAGTCCACGAGCATCCGGTCGAGCACCGCGAGCGCCACGGCCACGAGCACCCACACGAACACCAGCCGCGCGAGGACGCGCCCACCACGCAACAACCGCCGACGCCCGTGTGCCCGGGTCACGTAGCGGCCTTCTGCTTGCGGCGGCGGGAGACGAGCGCCGAGATCACGGTCACCACCAGGACCAGCAGGGTCGCGATGATGGTCGCGATGATCGGGTGGTCGAACAGGCCGCCGCTCACCACGCCCAGCGCCGCGTAGGCCACCGCCCACAGCAGGCACGCTCCGGTGGCCGCCGGGACCAGCCGGCGCCACGGATAACTCAACGCGCCGGCCGCCAGCAGGACGGGAATGCGGCCGGCCGGCACCATCCGCCCGATCACCACCAACTGCCACCCCCGCTGGGTGAACTTCGCACGAGCCGACTCGAGCTTCTCCTTCGACTGCCGGCGGGCGAACCACGAGGCCATGGCCGAACCGCCGCCTCGCGCCGCGGCGAACGTCACGAGGTCGCCGATCAGCGCGCCGAGCGTCGAGACGAGCACCACGAGCACCAGATCGAGCCGATCGGTGCTGACGGCGATCGCCGCGCCCGCTCCTACCACCGCACCCGTGGGGATCACCGGGATGATCGAGCCGATCAGCACCCCGCCGAGCACGACGGGGTAACCGATGGTCGACGGGTCCGACCAGTCGACGGAGAACACATTCATGCGTGGCCCACCGGTACCTCCGACTCGACGTGCCCGAGTGGCCGAGTCGGCGTACCGGAGTGGCGGACTCGGCGTACCGGAACGGCCGACTCGATCACAGCACTCCAGCCCATCAGTGGCTCACCGACCCCGGCAGCGGCACATCCGTCCCCGGCGGCGCCACGACCACCCGGGTCGGCGAACCGGCGGCGGCCACCGCTGCCGCGAACTCGTGTGGTGGGTCCACCAGCAGTCGTCGCATTCGGGCGCCCATCCGGCCGGGTGCGCGGGCCAGGCCGGCGAGCGCGAGCGTGCCCCAGTGCACGGGCACGGCCACGCGTGGTTTCAGCAACTTCACCGCCTCGGCCGCTCGCGCCGGCGTCAGGTGGCCAGGTCCGAGGGTCGGACCCCACCCCCACACCGGCAGCAGTGCGATGTCGATCCCTGAAAGGTGAGCCATCTCCGGGAACAGGTCGGTGTCGCCGGCCGCGTAGACCCGCTTGCCGGCGCCCTCGATCAGGTGACCCATGGCCAGAGCCTGCGGGCCGCGGGTCGAGCGCGGGCCCCACCGGTGCCCGGAGTGCGCGGCCGGCACGCCCGTGATCCGCAGCGGACCGTCGACCAGTTCCTCGCCGGGCGCCAGTTCGGAGACCCGCGGGATGCCCTTCGACCGCAGCCACGCGCCGGCCCCGCGCGGCACGACCATCCGCACGTCGCCGAGCAGCCGCAGTGACGGCAGGTGCAGGTGGTCGCCGTGCAGGTGGGACAGCAGCACCAGGTCGACGTCCGCGCGGTCGGCGGGAGTCGACGACCGAGTGACCCTCGTCAGCGCGGACACGCGGTCGGTGAGCACGGGGTCGGTGAGCACCACCCGCCCGGCCAGCTCCAGCCGCACGGTGGAGTGGCCGACGAACCGCAGACCGACGGAGTGCACGCCGCCAGTATTCACCGTCCGCTGTGGACCTACCTCCCGGCGTGGTGGCTGGCCGGCGGACCGAGATAGCTCGGCGCCAACCCACCGGTGTCGATGACGATCTTCTGCACCACCACGGTCGGGTCCACCTGCCACACCTTCAGCGTGTGCTCCCCCGCCCGCGCCACGTCGAACGTCGTGGCCGTCCGGTTCACGTTGTCCGACGTGTTCCGTTCCCACTGTTTGTTCATGCTCGTGTCGTCGGCGCCGGTCGCCGTGGTCACGTTCACCCGCTGGGGCGGCCCGCCGTCGAGCGACACCGCGTAGGTCAGCCCGTCCGTGGGATGCACGTTGTTCCTCGGCGACAGGTACACCCACACGGTGACCGGCCCGGTGGTCGTCAGGTTCACCGTGTACTCCAGCCGCGGGCTGTCGCCGCCGGGAACGACCCGTGGCGCGGTCACCGGGGTGGGCTGCATCCCGTCACTGTCACGGCCGACGTCCGGGATGCGCAGCCAGTCGCCGACCACCCGGCTCGGATGCTCGGCCGGGATCGACACGTAACCGCCGGCCTCCACGTACCCGCGCCGGGGATGTTGGGCGCGGTTGTCGACCACGGCCGTCACCTCCACGCTCCCCTGTGGACCGGACACGGTGATCGGCACCCGCGTGACACCCTTGGGCGCCCGCGACCAGTCGACGTGCACGAACGCGCGGACCTCCTTGGTCACCGTGCCCCGGTTCGGCGCGACCGTCACCCACGGCACGGCCGGCTGGATCCGGTAGGCGAACGGCGTGGTCCCCCGGTTGAACACCTCGAGGTACTGGCCGGGCGCGCTCTGGTAGCGGCTGAACGTCGGCAGCTCGGCGCCGCCCGCCCCGGCCGGCCACCACTGGTCCGACCCGTCGATCGCCACCCCCATGTCGGCACCCGCCGGCACCTCGATCCGTTGTACCGCGGGGAAGACCTCGTCCGGCAGCGCCACGTTGTTCAGTTCCGGCTGCTGCCAGGGCGCGTTCGGACCGTAGCGTTCGATGTCGCCGTAGCCGATCTTGGGCTGGGACTGGAAGTTCCGCCACTTCCCGCCGGCGAGTTCGGTGTTGTAGTAGTGCGACAGCGCCTGGTCCTCGGCGAAGCGTTGTTCGGTGAGCACCGCGTAGTCGTTCGTGGCCGCGCGCCCCTGGGCCGCGTAGCGAATGTTCGTGAACTCCGCCTGCCGCAACGCATACAGGTTGGCGGTGGCCGACACGGCGTACCCGACCAGTTGGAAGTAGGCGTCCTGAGCGGACTCCGGCAGTCCGCGCCGGACGCGTTCCGCCTTGGCCGCCAGGCGTTGCCAGTCCTGGGTCACCCGGTCCATCTCCCGGTAGTGCTCCAGGAAGAACGGGGTGTTCTGGTCGTCGTAGGTGACCGTGGTGCCGGGCCCGCTGGTGATCCGCCGGTTGAGCAGTTCGGGCTTGCGGCGTGACTGGAGCACGCCGTAGTCGTGGAGGATCGAGGCGATCGCCTTGGCGTCGCGGTTACCGAAGTTCTCGGCCGCGTACTGTTTTTCCCACTCCGGCAGGCGTTCCAGCGGCCACGCGTCGGGATTCCACGCGTAGTCGAGGAAGAACTGGGTCGGCAGCTCCTGGTTCTTCAGGTCGCCGACGTTCACCACCCACAGCCGGTCCACGCCGTGCTGGTAGCTGGTGTTCAGCTGCTCCCACGTGTTCGCCAGGTTGATGGTGTCGACCCACTTGTAGTTGCGGCCGCCGCCCACGTAGTCGAAGTGGTAGTACATGCCGTAGCCACCGGAGCGCGGCGGCAGCGTGGGGTCGGGCAGCTTGCGCATGTTGCCCCAGTTGTCGTCCGTGAACACGACCGTCACGTCGTCCGGGGCGCGCAGCCCCTTGTCCCAGTAGCGCTGGACCTCCTTGTACAGCGTCCACACCTGGGGGACGTCCGTGCCGACCGTGTCGGTGAGGATCTGCCGCTCGCTGTTCAGGATCTCCTGCATCAGCTCGATGCCGTCGCCGTCGGGGAGGCTGACGTCGCCGTTGCCGCGCATGCCGAGCGTGACCACGCCCTCGAAGTCCTCCTCGGCCATCCGGCGGACGCCGTCGGTCCAGTAGGCCTTGATGGCGTCGGCGTTGCGGCGGAAGCTCCACTCCCCGGTGCCGCCGTAGGGGTCGTGGCCGGGCGTGACGATGGTGCCTTCGGAGTCGCGCACGGCTGGCACGGCGTGGCGGTTCCACTCCTCGATGCCGCGCATCATGGGCGCCTCGTGCGAGGTGCCCATGACCACGCCGTACTGCTTGGCGGTGGCGTGGTTGGCCGGGTCGTCCTCGGCGAAGGCCCGGCCCCACACGGCCGGCCACAGGTAGTTCGCCTTGAGCCGCAACATGGTCTCGAACACGCGGGCGTAGAACTTGCTGTTGAACCCGCCGGGATGCCCGGGTGCGAGCCCTTCGCCGAACTGGGTGGGTGCCCAGGTGCCGAGCGCGGGGTTCTCGTCATTGACGAAGAACCCGCGGTACTTGACCGCGGGGGTGCCCTGGGTGTGGCGGCCGGGTAGCACGTGCAGTTCGGCGGACTGTCTGGCCGGCACGTCGTCCCACCAGTACCACGGTGAGACACCCATCTTGCGGGACACGTCGTAGACCCCGAAGATCGTGCCGCGCTGGTCGCTGCCGGCGATCACGAACGCCCGCCGCACGCCGGGCATCGGATGGTCGACCACTTGCTGCAGCGAGGTCTCCCACTTGCCGGCGATGCCCGTGACGTCGAGTTTTCCGTCGCGGACGAGCTGGTCGATCAGCGGGCTGGCCCCGATGGTCCCGACGATCACGGGCTCGCCGCGCACCGTGTGGCCGACGACCGGCCGGATCCCCGTGACGCGTTCCACGTCGGCCCCGAGGTCGCCGGCCACCCGCACCACGCCCGGGTGATCGTCTCCGCTGACCACGATCGGTGCGGCGCGACCCCTTGCCACCAGCGGGAAACTCCCGTGGCGCGGCGAAGTGACCACATAGGACTCGGCTGGGCCGCCCCGATCCCTGTCGACGGCGACGGCGGACGAACCGGGAACCACGACCAGCAGTGCGGTCAGCAGCACGAGGGGCCTCATCATGTCGATCTCCGTATGAGTGCGGGAACCGATGCGGAGCCGAAACTTTCGAGATACTTCCGTAATCAACTCACGATAGGGCAGGGAGCGAGGCAGAATCCAGCCCTGGAATTGGCTTAACAAAACAAAGGTGGTTCCGAAAATTTCGGAGAGATCACTACGGGAGGGTGAGATCCTCGCTGGTGATGCGTGCCAGGTGCACGGCACCCGGCCACGTGGGGATCGGGATGGTCAACTCGCGGCCGCCCGGGTAGTCGATGGCCGCCGCCAGGTCGTCCGGCAGGGCCTCGCGGGTGACGCCCACCTCCAGCAGCAGGTCGCGGAGTTGGCGGGGGCTGGTGCGGGGCAACAGGTCGAGGATGCCCGCGCGCAGGCGTGTGTAGCGGCGGACCAGTTGACCCATGTCCACCGCGCGGCCGGTGCGCAGTGCCGCCCACGACTCCTGGTACGACCGTGCCCAGGTGGTCAGCCGCACCAGGTCGAGCAGGCTCGTGCCCTTGCTTTCCCTTGTCACGTCGACGAATTCGCTGCCGTCGAGCGGCGGGTGCGGCCACGCCAGGTGGTAGTCGGCGCCGCCCGCCGTGCGGTAGGCCCACACGAACGCGCGGTCCTCGCCGTCGCCGCGCACGGCCACCGAGCCGGGCGGCAGACCGTAGGCGAGGGCGATCGCCGCCGGCCGCACCTCGCCGGCCGGCCGGTCGACCTGGCCGCACCAGCCCTGCGGGGTGCGCAGCGCGGTCAGGCGGGAACCGGGGAGCGGACCGTCGGCAGCACCGATGGTCCGCTCCCACACGTCCTCGAGTTCGGCGTGATCCACGCCGCCCAGTATGTCAGTGCCGGATCACCGCTCGGGCGCCGCGAACTGCGCCGAGTACAGCCGGTGGTAGGCCCCGCGCGCCTCGAGCAACTGCTCGTGGGTGCCCTGCTCCACGATCCGCCCCGACTCCATCACGAGGATCAGGTCGGCGTCGCGGATGGTGGACAGCCGGTGCGCGATCACGAAGCTCGTGCGTGACGACCGCAGCGCGGCCATCGCGTGCTGTACCAACGACTCCGTGCGGGTGTCGACCGAACTGGTGGCCTCGTCGAGGATCAGCAGCGACGGGCTCGCCAGGAACGCCCGCGCGATGGTCAGCAGCTGCTTCTCCCCCGCGCTGACACCGCCGCCCTCCTCGTCGATCACCGTGTCGTAGCCGTCGGGCAACGTGCGGACGAACCGGTCCACATAGGTGGCCTGCGCGGCCGCGATGATCTCCTCCTCGGTGGCGTCGGGCTTGCCGTAGGCGATGTTGTCGCGGATGGTGCCGCCGAACAGCCAGGTGTCCTGCAGCACCATGCCGATCTGGGACCGCAGGTCCTCGCGCTTCAACGCCGTGATGTCCACGCCGTCCAACGTGATCCGCCCGGCGTCCAGCTCGTAGAATCGCATGATCAGGTTGACGAGCGTGGTCTTGCCGGCACCGGTGGGACCCACGATCGCCACCGTCTGGCCCGGTTCGGCCACCAGCGACAGGTCCTCGATCAGCGGCTGCTCCGGCCGGTAGGAGAACGACACGGTGTCGAACTCGACCCGTCCCAGGCGCTCGGCCGGCAGCGACGCCTCGGCCGGGTCGGGTTCCTGCTCCTGGGCGTCGAGCACCTCGAACACCCGCTCGGCCGACGCGACCCCGGACTGCATGAGGTTGGCCATGGACGCGACCTGCGTGAGCGGCTGGGTGAACTGGCGCGAGTACTGGAGGAACGCCTGCACGTCACCCAGGCTCATGGAACCCGAGGTGATCCGCAGACCGCCGACCACCGCCACCACCACGTAGCTGAGGTTGGACAGGAACATCATGGCCGGCATGATCAGCCCGGACACGAAGGAGGCGCCCGAGGCGGCCGTGTACAGGTCGTGGTTGCGGCGCCGGAACTCCGTCTCCGACTCCTTCTGACGCCCGAACACCTTGACCACCTGGTGCCCGGTGAACGCCTCCTCGATGTGTGCGTTCAGCGAACCCGTGTGCTTCCACTGCGCCATGAACAGCTTCTGGGCCCGCTTGCCGATCTGGGCGGTCACCACACCCGACAGCGGAATCACCACGAGCGCGATCAACGTGAGCAGCGGCGAGATGGTCAGCATCATGACCAGCACGCCGATCACGGTGAGCAGCGAGGTGAGCAGTTGGCTGAGCGTCTGCTGGAGCGTGGTGGAGATGTTGTCGATGTCGTTGGTGACGCGGGAGAGCAGCTCCCCGCGGGGCTGGCCGTCGAAGTACCGCAACGGCAGCCGGTGGAGCTTGTCCTCCACATCGGACCGCAGCCCGAACACGATGCGCTGCACGACCTTGTTGAGCAGGTAACCCTGGCCCCACCCGAACAGCGACGACACGAAGAACAGCGCGAGCACCCACATGAGCACCTCGCCGAGCGCGCCGAAGTCGACGCCGGCCACCGGCGAGAGCACACCCTCGAAGATGATGTCGGTGGCGTGGCCGAGCAGTTTCGGCCCGGCCACGGCCAACGCCACGCTGATCACGCCGAGCGCCACGACCAGCAGGAGCGGGGTCCGCTCCGGTCGCATCCGCTGGACCAGCCGCCGCGCGGACGGCTTGAAGTTCTCGGCCTTGCCGACCGGCATGTTCATGCCGGGGAAGCCTCGGCCCGGCTGCGGCCGCGGTCCCCTGGTTGCTGTAGTGGTCACACCTGCTCCGGGGTCAGCTGGGACTCGACGATCTCGACGTAGGTCGGACACGTGTCGAGCAGTTCGCGATGAGTGCCGATGCCGACAACGGATCCGTTGTCCAGCACGATGATCTGGTCGGCCTCGAGGATGGTGGAGACCCGCTGCGCCACGACGATCACCGCGGCCTGGTCGATGTGGGGCCGCAGCGCGGCACGCAGCGCCGCGTCGGTGGCCAGGTCGAGCGCGGAGAACGAGTCGTCGAACAGGTAGATCTCGGGCCGGCGCACCAGTGCCCGCGCGATCGCGAGTCTCTGCCGCTGACCGCCGGAGACGTTGGTGCCGCCCTGGGCGATCTCGGCGTCGAGCTGGTCGGGCATCGCCTCGACGAAGTCCCTGGCCTGCGCGATCTCCAGGGCCTGCCACAGTTCCTCGTCGGTGGCGTCCGGGTTGCCGTAGCGCAGGTTGCTCGCCACGGTGCCGGTGAACAGGTACGCCTTCTGTGGCACCAGACCGATCCGGCGCCACAACACGTCGGGATCCAGCTCACGCACGTCCACGCCGTCGACCAGCACGGCGCCCTCGGTGACGTCGACCAGGCGCGGGATGAGGGTGAGCAACGTGGTCTTGCCCGAGCCGGTGCTGCCGATGATGGCGGTCATCCGGCCCGGTCCGGCGTTGAAGGTGATGTCGCTCAGGACCGGGTCGACGGCACCCGGGTAGCGGAACTCGACGCCGCGGAACTCGACCTCGCCGTAGCCTTCCGGGTCGCGAACGCCCTCGGCCGGCGGGTGCACGGACGGCTCGGTGTCCAGCACCTCGTTGATCCGCTCGGCGCACACGGCGGCACGCGGGATCAGCATGGAGATGAACGTCGCCATCATCACCGCCATGAGGATCTGGATCAGGTAGTTGAGGAACGCGGTGAGCGAGCCGATCTGCATGGCGCCCATGTCGACCCGCTGCGCGCCGAACCACAGCACCGCGACACTCGAGGCGTTGAGGATCAGCAGCACGGTCGGGAAGATCAGCGCCTGGAGCCGCCCGACCCGCAGCGCGGTGTCGGTGAGCGCGGTGTTCGCGTCGGCGAACCGGCGGGCCTCGGCGGGTTCGCGGACGAACGCGCGCACCACCCGGATGCCGGACAGCTGCTCGCGCAGCACCCGGTTCACGTCGTCGAGCCGGTCCTGCATCTTGCGGAACTGGGGCACCATCCGCATGACGATCAGGCCGATGCAGATGACCAGCACCGGCACGCACACGGCCACCAGCCAGGACAGGCCCACATCCTCGTTGAGCGCGAGGATGATGCCGGCCACGCACATGATCGGCGCGGTGACGAACATCGTGCAGACCATGACGACCAGCAGTTGCACCTGCTGCACGTCGTTGGTGGTGCGGGTGATCAGCGACGGCGCGCCGAACGCGGAGACCTCGCGGTCGGAGAACGAGCCGACCCGGTGGAAGACCCCGGCCCGCACGTCGCGACCGAACGCCATGGCCACGCGCGCGCCGAACCACACGGCGCCGATCGAGCAGACGACCTGGAGCAGCGTGACGGCGAGCATCCAGAAGCCGGTGGTGACGATGTAGCCCGTGTCCCCCGGGACCACACCGAGGTCGATGATGTCGGCGTTCAGGCTCGGGAGGTACAACGAGGCGATGGTGCCGATCAGTTGGAGCACGAGCACGTAGGTGAGTTCGCGGCGGTACGGCCGCAGGTAGGTGCGCAAAAGGCGCGTCAGCACCACAATCCCCCAAAACAGAAGAAACGAACCGTATCTAACAAGTCGATGTTAGACTACATCACAAGAAACGGCGAGTACCTTAAAGGGGTCGGGTGACCGAGACAGCGCCAGCGACCAAGTCCCGCCGACGCGGTGCGGCGCTGGAGCGCGCCATTCTCGAGGCGGTGTGGGACGAACTCGAGGACGTGGGCTACTCGGCGCTCACCATGGAGAGGGTGGCAGCCCGCGCCGGCACCAGCAAACCGGTTTTGTACCGCCGGTGGGCCAACCGCGCGGAGTTGGTGCTGGCCGCGTGGTCCAGTCGTATCCCGCCCCAGGTGGGGCCGCCGGACACCGGCGAACTGCGGGGCGACCTGATCGAGCTGTTCACGCGGATCGCGAAGCGCGCCGACAGCATGATGAGCGAGATGATCGCGGGTGTGATGGGTGAGGCGTTCCGCGACCCGGAGGTGATCGCCCTGCTCCAGGAACAGATGCGCTCGTCGCGCCTGTGGGACACCGTGGAGCTGATCGTGCGCCGGGCCGTGGACCGCGGCGAACTGGCGGACGTGCGGCTGCCGCCCAGAGTCGCCCGCATGCCGCTGGACCTGGTGCGCACGGACTCGATGATGAGCCAGGCCCCGATCACCGCGACCGCCATCGCCGAACTGGTCGACGACGTGTACCTGCCGCTGCTACGGGGCCTGGCCCACGAGAAGTGACCGGCGCTGTTCGTGGGACAGGCCGGGCAGCCGCGCCCAGTGGGCGAAGTGGACGAACCGCAGCTCCCGTTGCAGTATCGCCAGCCGGTCGGCGACGTCGGCGGGCGTGCGGTGCAGCGGCAGCACGAGGATGCTCGTGCCGATCTCGATACCAGAGCACGCGATCACTGATCTTCGTCAAGTCCGGGAGGCTGACTGACACGCCGGCATGCCTGCCACCGTGGCAGGACATGGCCGGCGCCGTCCAATGCGAATCCTGCGCGCTGTCGATGCGCGCGGCGTATCAGTTGAGCTGGTCGGGGTCCGGGCCCGTGCGGTGGCCGCGGTCCAGCGCGGACAGCGCGGTCACGTCGTCGTCGGTCAGCTCGAAGTCGAACACCGCGATGTTCTCCTTGATGCGCGACGGGGTGACCGACTTGGGGATCACCACGTTGCCCAGCTGGAGGTGCCAGCGCAGCAGTACCTGCGCGGGCGTGCGGCCGTGCTTGTCGGCGAGCCCCGTGACCACGGACTCGGCCAGCAGCTCACCACCCTTCGCGAGCGGGCTCCACGCCTCCGTGGCGATGGCGTGCTCGGCGCCGGCGCGGCGGACCGCGTCCTGGATCAGGTACGGGTGCAGCTCGACCTGGTTCACGGCCGGCACGGTGTCGGTCTCGTCGACCAGGCGCTTCAGGTGGTCGGGCTGGAAGTTCGACACGCCGATCGCGCGAACCCGGCCGTCGGCCAGCAGCTTCTCGAACGCGCGCCACGTGTCGACGTAGCGGTCGCGCTTCGGGGTGGGCCAGTGGATGAGGTACAGGTCGAGGTGGTCGAGGCCGAGCCGCTCGAGTGAGGCGTCGAACGCCTTCAGGGTCGAGTCGTAGCCCTGGTCGTCGTTCCACAGTTTCGTGGTGATGAACAGGTCCTCGCGCGGCAGGCCGGACTTGGCGATGGCCGCGCCGACGCCCGCCTCGTTGCCGTAGATCTTCGCGGTGTCGATGCTGCGGTAGCCGGCGTCCAGCGCGGCGGTGACCGCGGCCTGGGTCTCGCCGTCGGGCACCTGGAACACGCCGAAGCCGAGCTGCGGCATCTCCACACCGTTGTTCAGGGTGATGTTCGGGACGGTCACGAGAACTCCTCTCAGGGAATGATGGTGGGCGCCACGCCGCCGTCGGCGCGCAGCGCGGCACCGGTGGTCGACGACGCCAGTTCGGAGGCCACGTAGGTGATCATGTTGGCGATCTCCGCCGGCCGGATGAGCCGGCCGAGCAGCGACGTGGGCCGTTCCTCGGCGATGAACCGGCGTTCGGCCTCCTCGAAGGGCACGTCGCGGCCGATGCGGTCGCGGACGAACTCCTCGACGCCGGGGGTCAGCGTGGGGCCGGGCAGGACGGTGTTGACCGTGACGCCCGTACCGGCCACCTCCTGGGCCATGCCGCGCGACACGGAGATCTGCGCGGTCTTGGTCATCCCGTAGTGCACCATCTCGGTGGGGATGAACACGGCGGACTCGCTGCTCACGAAGATCACCCGGCCCCAGCCGCGCTCGACCATCCGGGGCGCGTAGTGGCGGGCCAGCCGGACCCCGGACAGCACGTTCACCTCGAAGTAGCGCCGCCACTCCTCGTCGGGGATCTCGAACACGGGGACGGCCTCGAAGATCCCGGCGTTGTTCACCAGGATGTCGACGTCCGGCACCTCGGCGATCAGCTTGGCGGCGCCCTCGGCGGACCCGACGTCGGCCGCGACGCCGGTGATCGCGCTCGATCCGGTCTCCTCCCGCAGGCTGGTCACGGTGGCGGATACCCGACCTTCGTCGCGTCCATTCACCACGACCGCCGCCCCCGCGCGTGCGAACGACGCGGCCGTGGCCTGCCCGATACCCGAGGTGGAACCCGTGATCAGGGCCCGCTTCCCGGTCAGGTCGATGTTCATGCTCCTCCAGTACTATGCAACTACCGGCTTCGACAATAGTTGCACGCGCCGTATATCGCCGCACGGGGAGATGAGGGACATGTCACTCGATGAGGACGCCGTCCAGGCGCGGGCGCAGGGCTGGCGCACCCTCGCGGCGCTGCACGCCCGCATCGAGGACGGTCTCGAGCGCGCGTTACGCCGCGAGCACACCCTCTCGGTCAGCGAGTACGGCGTGCTCGACGTGCTGGCCAGGCAGGACGGCTGGCACATGCGGATGACCCAGCTGTCGAACGCGGTCGTGCTCAGTCAGTCGGCCACCACCAGACTGGTGAACCGCCTGGAGGATCGCGGGCTCCTGCAGCGCTACCTCTGCCCCACCGACCGCCGCGGCATCTACACGGAGGTCACGCCCGCCGGCCACGAGCTGCTGTCGGCGGCCCGGCCGACCCACGACGCGGCGTTGTCCGCCTCGCTCGACGCGGCCGCGCAGCTGCCCGAGTTGTCACCGTTGGTCCGGGCCCTCGCCGCATTGGGCGTCACCCACTAGCGGGCAGTGATCGACCGACTCCGCACCGAATTGCCCATCTTTGGGGCTACCACCAGCGGAATCCGTCAGGAACACTCACGCCGTCCGGTCGCACACCCATAGCGACCTGTTAGCTGAGGAGAGTGGCGTGTCCATCCGAAGAAGGACGGTTGCGGCGGCGATCGTGCCGTTGCTCGCCGCGGGAGTGTTCGGTCTGACCACCGTGCTGCCCGCGCAGGCAGGCCCAGAGGCCGCTGGCGTCAGCGCCCAGGCAGACCTGAAGGACCAGCTCGAGGCCCTCCCGAACGTCACCGTGGTGTCCGAGGGGACGGCGCCGGCCGGCTACCGGTTCTTCATCCTCACCTACCGCCAGCTCGTGGATCACCTGAACCCGCAGGGCGGCACGTTCGAGCAGCGGTTCCAGCTCCTGCACCGCGACGTGGCGCGGCCGATGATCCTGCACACCACGGGCTACGACATGCCCGAGCAGGCGTTCCGGTCCGAGCCGACGCGGCTGGTGGACGGCAACCAGATCTCCGTGGAGCAGCGGTTCTTCACCCCGTCGCGGCCCGACCCGGCGAACTGGAAGAAGCTCGACATCTGGCAGGCGGCCACCGACCACCACAAGATCGTGGGTGCGCTGAAGACCCTGTACTCCGCGAAGTGGATCTCCACGGGCGCCAGCAAGGGTGGCATGACGTCGGTGTACCACCGGCGGTACTACCCGCGTGACGTCGACGGTGTGGTCGCCTACGTGGCGCCGAACGACGCGAACAACAAGGCCGACACCGCCTACGACGAGTTCTTCGACAACGTGGGCACCACCCCGGCCTGCCGCACCGCGCTCAAGGCGCTGCAGACCGAGGCGCTGTCGCGGCGCACGTCGATGGTCAACCTCTACGACGCCTACGCGGCCGAGAACAACCTGACGTTCGACCAGGTCTTCGGCTCGACCGACAAGGCGTTCGAGATGACCGTGCTCGACACCGAGTGGGCGTACTGGCAGTACAACAGCGAGGCCAACTGCGGTTCGGTGCCGCCGGTGACGGCGACCGACCAGGAGATCTTCGACTTCATCGACGGGATCGCGGGCTTCTCCTTCTACGCCGACGAGGGCATCCTCCCGTACTCGCCGTACTACTTCCAGGCAGCCACCGAGTTGGGCTGGCCGCAGCCGAAGTTCCGCTACCTCAAGGGTTTGCTCGACTACCCGAACCTGTACGTGGCGAACTCCAGCCTGCCGGCCGACCTGAAGTCCAAGCACGACCCGACGGTCATGGCCGACATCGACCGGTGGGTCCGCAAGGACTCGAGCCAGATGCTGTTCGTGTACGGCTCGGCCGACCCGTGGGGTGCCGAGCCCTTCCACCCGAGCAACAAGGACTCGTACACGTTCACCGCACCGGGTGCCAACCACGGCGCGAACATCGCGGCCCTGCAGCCGGCGGACGCGGCGGCCGCGACCGCCACGCTGCAGCGGTGGGCCGGCGTGAGCGGCGCCGTCTCGGCGCAGCGTTCGGCCGAACTGTCCGAACTGGACCAGCGCGACCCGCGTAACGAACGCCGTCCGCTGTAACCTTTCTCGACACCGGCGGGAGTGGCGCATCGCGAGATGCCCACTCCCGCCGACTCATTCCCCACGCTTGAACGGCCGACTCGGCGTGCCTGAGTGGTTGTGTCGTTCGGGACTAGACTGGCGGCGATGCGACGGTCGGGATGGCGAGCTGGGGTCGTGCTGGGCCTCGCGGTGCTGCTGGGCGCGCTCTCGCTGTCCGGTGACCACCGGTTTCCCCCGCCGCAGCGCCAGCCCGGCCCGCCGGACGACGCGCCGCGGGTGGTGGTCGCCATGGGCGACAGCACCATGTCCGGCGAGGGCGCGGGCAACTACGAGCCCGGCACCGACGGCGAGAACGGCAACTGGTGCCACCGTTCCACCCACGCCTCGATCCACCAGGTGTCCATCCCGGCGCTCGACCGGACGATCAACCTGTCGTGCTCGGGCGCGCCGTCCGCGCAGGTCGGGCTCGGCGAGGTCGAGCAGTACACGGAGATCTCGCAGTCCCGCCAGCTCGCGCCGATCGCCGCCCGCAACCGGGTGGTGGCCGTGGTGATCGCGTCCGGCGCCAACGACAATCCCGCGTTCTCCCACGTGATGAGCGCCTGCGTGGAGTCCTGGGTGAGCGGCTCGACGCCGTGCAGCAGATCGGTCGGGCCCGACTGGCAGGACCGCGTCGACGCGATGGTGCCGAAGCTGACCCAGGCGATCCTCGACGTCCGCACGGTCATGCGCAACGCCGGCTACGCGGCCAGTGAGTACCAGCTGATCGTCCAGTCCTACGCCGCACCCGTCGGTCCGAACGTGGCGGCCGACCTGCAGGACCTGTCGGGCTGCCCGTTCCGCGACGACGACCTGCGCTGGGTCGAGGACACGGCCGTCCCCACACTCACGGCGGGCGTGCGGGCGGCGGCGCAGGAGACCGGCGCGCGGTACCTCGACCTGTCCCGCGCGGGTGTGGGCCGCGAGGCCTGCTCCACCGAGGACGACCCCGACGCCGAGTGGTTCCGCCGCCTGGCCGTGCAGTGGGGTGACCTCCGCGAGCAGGAACGCGCCACCCACGCGCTGCAGGAGTCGTTCCATCCCAACGCGGCCGGCCATCTCCAGTTCGGCCAGTGCCTGAGCGAGTTCCTGCTGACCACCGACCGTTCGGCCGCGTGCCTGTCCGGCGCCGACGGCAACCTGCACGCGGCCACGAGCGTCGACTAGGCAGCCTGAGTCCTCAGTGGACTTCACCCGGAGATCACCGGTCGTTCGCCCGGATGTCCTACGGTGTCAGTCATGCGTCCCCTGCTGCGTTCCCTGCTGGTGTTGTTCACCCTGGTCGGCCTGGTGGCCGGCGCCCTACCGACCGCGGCCGCCGCGCCGTCACGCGTGCGGCCGCTCGCCCAGGCCCACGCCCACAACGACTACGAGCACGACCGACCCCTGTACGACGCGCTGTCCCACGGGTTCACGAGCGTCGAGGCGGACATCTACCTGGTCGATGGCCAACTGCTGGTCGCGCACGACCCGGAGGACCTCGACCCGGCCCGCACCCTGCGCTCGCTCTACCTGGAGCCGCTGCGCAAGCGGGTGCTGACGAACTTCGGCGGCGTCTACCCCGGCCGACCGCCGTTCCAGCTGCTCATCGACCTGAAGACCGAGGGTGAGTCGACCTACGCCGCACTCGACCGGGAGCTGCGCTCGCCCCGGTACGCGTTCCTGTGGACCCGGGCGGTGTTCGGGCACATGGTCCGCGGCCCGGTGACGGCGGTCGTGTCCGGCAACCGCCCGCGCGACACGATGGCCGCGCAGCGCCACCGCGTGGCGTTCTACGACGGCCGCATCGCCGACCCGAACGACCTCGGCCCCGGCGACGACGCCTCGCTCACGCCGCTCGTGTCGGACAACTGGACGAAGCTGTTCGGCTGGACGGGCATCGGCGAGATGCCGGCCGACGAGCGTGCCGAGCTGCGCGAGATCGTGACCACCGCCCACGACGCCGGCCAGCGCGTGCGGTTCTGGGCCACACCGGACGTGGCCGGCCCGGAGCGCGAGGCCATCTGGCGCGAACTGGTGGCGGCCGACGTCGACCACATCAACACCGACGACCTCGCCGGCCTGGAGGAGTTCCTCAGGTGACCGCACGGCGGGCCCGGAACGCCGCCGCCTTCACCCGGTTCTGGCACGCGGTCGAGCAGAACCGCCGCGTGCCGTTGCGCGACACGTCGATGTAGACCCGGTCGCACGCCGGGGCGTTGCACAACCCCAGCCGGTCGATGGCCGCGTTGCCGAGCACGATCGCGAGGCTCGTGGCCATCGGACCGGCCCAGCTGGTGGCCCAGTCGGCGTCCATGCTGTGGAAGTGCAGGTGCCACGGCTCGTCGTCGTGCCTGGACAACGTGGGGACGGCGTTGCTGTCGCGCAGGATCTGGTTCAGGTCGGTGCACGCGGTGTCCACGTCGCCCGCGTCCACCTTCTCCACCACCGCCCGCAGCCGGGCCGCCCATTCGGCCAGGACGGCGGCCTCGGCGGCGTCCGGCGCGCGACTCGTGGGCACCGCGTCGCGGACGGCCGCCACCAGCTCGTCGCCCTCGGGTGCCGTGAAGTCCCTGCCGTGTCGCTGCCCGGGGGTCACCGAGTTGATCAACGTGACGGTGTACTCGACCACGTCGCTGGTGTGACTGTCGAATTCCACTTGACCAGTTACTCCCACTCGTTTAGCGTGACTGTCATCAAGCTTATAGCCAGTGACGGAGGATTGCGATGCGAACGGCGACGGCGATCAAGTGGTTGCAGCGGTGGGACGCCCAGCAGGAGCGCTACGTCCCCGACCGCGAGGAGCGGTTCCGGGTGGTGATCGACGTGGTGCGCGCGGCCACGGCCGGCGGGTCCGCGTCGGTGGTCGACCTCGGTTGCGGGCCCGGTTCGCTCTCGCAGCGGCTGGCCGCCGCGCTGCCCGGGGCGCGGGTGGTCGGCGTGGACGCCGATCCCCTGCTGCTCGGCCTCGGCAGCGCCAACACCGGGTCCCGGGTGCGGCTGGTGGAGGCCGACCTCGCCACCCCCGACTGGCCGGCCGCCACCGAACTGCCCGGCCCGTGGGACGCGGCCGTGTCCAGCACCGCGCTGCACTGGCTGTCGGTCGACGCGCTGGCCGAGCTGTACCGGACGCTCGCGGCGAACCTGCGCCCCGGCGGCGTGTTCGTGAACGCCGACAACATGGGACTGCGCTCCCCCAGCCTCGACGCGATCGCCCGCTCGGTCCGCCAGGAACGCACCCGCCGCGTCGGCACCCACGAGAACGAGGAGTGGGCGGCCTGGTGGCAGGCCCTGCAGGCCGACGAGGAACTCGCGCCCCTGGTCACCGCCCGCTCCCAGCGCGCCATCGCACACAGCAACGAGAACGGCCTGTCGATCGTCGAGCAGGCCCAACTGCTGCGCGACGCCGGCTTCGCCGAGGCGGGCCCGGTGTGGCAGTTCGGCGACGATCACGTACTGGTCGCCGTCCGCTAACCCGTGATGACCACTCGCGTCACACATGATGACCACTCCGGTCGCGCATGATGGCCACTCGCGTCGACCGTGGCGACCATGCGGCCGCCGCGACTGGTCATCACGAGGTACGCGAACGGTCATCATGACCTACCGGAATGGTCATCATGGGGGTCAGATGGCCGGCGCGCGGCCCTCGTAGGGCGTGGACAGCACGACCGTGGTCCGGGTGGAGACCTTCGCGGCCTCGCGGATCCTGCGCAGCAGGTCCTCGAGAAACGCCGGGGAGGCCACCCGGACCAGCAGGATGTAGGACTCGTCGCCGGCCACCGAGTAGCACGCCTCGATCTCGCGGATGTGCTCCAGCCGGTGCGGGTAGTCGTCGGGCGCCGCGGGGTCGATCGGCGTCAGCGAGATGAACGCCATGAGCGGCAGGCCGATCACCTCGGCGTTGAGCTGCGCGATGTACCCGCGGATCACGCCGCGCGTCTCCAGCCGCCGCACCCGCTGGTGCACGGCCGACACCGACAGCCCCACCCGCTCGGCCAGGTCGGTGAAGCTGCACCGGCCGTCGGTCGACAGCTCGCGCGCGATGGCCTGGTCGATCGGCTCCAGTTCCGGCGTGTTCATCGGACGGGCAGCACGATCAGGTCGTGCGGCCGGTTGTTCAACGACTCCACGCCGGTCTCGGTGACCACCACGATGTCCTCGATCCGCGCGCCCCACCGGTCCGGCAGGTAGATGCCCGGCTCGACGCTGAACGCCATGCCCGCCTCGAGCGGCAGGTCGTTGCCGCCCACGATGTAGGGCTCCTCGTGCACGTCCAGGCCGATGCCGTGGCCGGTGCGGTGGATGAAGTACTCGCCGAACCCGCCGTCGGTGATGACCTCGCGTGCCGCGGCGTCCACGTCCTGCGCGGCGACCCCCGGCCGCACCGCGTCGACCGCCGCCTGCTGGCCGGCCTGCAGGACCGCGTAGGTGTCGAGCACGTCGGCGTCGCGCGGCTCGCCGATCGCGTAGGTGCGCGTGGAATCGGAGTTGTAGCCGGACTCCACCGGGCCGCCGATGTCGATCACCACGACGTCGCCCGCCTCGATCACCCGGTCGGAGTCGCGGTGGTGCGGGCTGGCGCCGTTCGGCCCCGAGCCGACGATCACGAACTCGGCCACCGTGTGGCCCTCTTCGACGATCGCGGCGGCGATGTCCGCGGCGACCTCGGCTTCGGTCCGGCCGGCCTTCAGCCACTCGGCCATGCGCGCGTGGACCCGGTCGATGGCCGCGCCCGCCTCGCGCAGGCCGGCGATCTCCTCGGCGTCCTTACGCATCCGCAGCTCACGCACGATCGGCCCGGCGAGCGTCTGCTCGGCTTCGGGCATCGCGCCGCGCAGGCCCAGCACGTGGAGCGCGGACATCACGTCGCCCAGCGCCACCCGGCCGGCCTTTCCGACGCGGGACGCGACCAGCGCGTACGGGTCCTCGCCGTCCACCCAGGTGGCCAGCTCCACGCCCAGGTCGTCGGTGGGGACGGCCCCGTAACCGGGTGCCTCGAGCTTGGGCACCACGAGCACCGGCGGCGCGCCCGTGGCGGGCACCACCAGGCAGGTGAGCCGTTCGAACGAGCTGCCGCCCGCGCCCAGCAGGTACCGCAGGTCCGAGCCGGGCGCCATGAGCAGGGCATCCACGCCGGCGTTCGCGGCGGCGGCCGTGGCGCGTTCGAGGCGTGCCCGAAGGGCCGCCGGGTCGGTAGCGGTGACGGTGGTCGACATGGTGCGCAGCCTAGTCCTGGCCGTGTCAGCGACATGTGGTCCTCGGCTCAGCGCCGTATCAGCGCGCCCGGCGACTGTCGTCCCCGACCGATTTACCGAAGAGGGGAACCCCATGAACAACGCCGTCCTGGCCGAAGGGCTGGTGAAACGCTACGGCGGGACGAACGCGCTCGCCGGCGTCGACCTGGCCGTGCCGACCGGCACCGTGCTCGGCCTGCTCGGCCCCAACGGCGCCGGCAAGACCACGGCCGTCCGGATCCTGACCACCCTGCTCGTGCCCGACGCCGGGCACGCGTCGGTCTGCGGCCACGACGTGCTCGGCGACGGGCACCGCGTGCGGCAGCTGATCGGGCTGACCGGGCAGTACGCGTCGGTCGACGAGACGCTCACCGGCACCGAGAACCTGCTGATGATCGGCAGGCTCCTCGGCCACCCACGCGCCGAGGCCCGCGCCCGGGCCAAGGAGCTGCTGGCGCGGTTCGACCTGACCGACGCCGCCGGCCGCGCGGCCAAGACGTACTCCGGTGGCATGCGCCGCCGCCTCGACCTGGCGGCGAGCCTCGTCGGACGGCCGAGGGTGCTGTTCCTCGACGAGCCGACCACCGGGCTCGACCCGCGCAGCCGGCTCGGCATGTGGCAGATCGTGCGGGAACTGGTGGCCGACGGCGTGACCGTGCTGCTCACCACCCAGTACCTCGACGAGGCCGACCAGCTGGCCGACCGGATCGTGGTGATCGACCACGGCCGGGTGATCGCCGAGGGCACGGCCGCCGAGCTGAAGGCCCGCACCGGCGCGCAGCCGCTGTCCGTGCGGCCGGCCGATCCGGCGGACCTGCCGGTGGTGCTGGGCATCGTCGGCGACCTGGCGTCGACCGCGACCGTCGACGGCCTGCTGGTGACCGCCACGGTCGCCGACCCGCTCGTCCTGCCCACCATCGTCCGCCGCCTGGACGACGCCTCGGTGCCGATCGCGGAGCTGGCCCTGCGCGACGCGAGCCTCGACGAGGTGTTCCTCAGTCTCACGGGCCACCCGGCCGAGACTTCGGTAGAGAGGACTCCCGCGTGACCACGCTTCGAGTACGTCCCGCCGAGGGGCTGGCGCAGAGTGCCACCCTCGCCTGGCGCTCGCTCGTGCAGATCCGCCACAGCCCGACCGAGCTGATCGACTTCAGCCTGCAACCGATCATGTTCCTGTTGCTGTTCACGTACGTGTTCGGCGGCGCGATCTCCGGATCGCCCGGCGAGTACCTGACGTTCGCGCTGCCGGGCATCATCGTGCAGAACGCCCTGTTCGCCACCATGAACACCGGACTGGGCCTGTCCACCGACCTGACGAAGGGCGTGTTCGACCGGCTGCGGTCGCTGCCGATCGCGCGGTGGGCGCCGTTGGCCGGGCGCATCGGCGCGGACCTGGCGAAGCAGACGTGGTCGGTGGGTCTGCTGCTCGGGCTCGGGGCACTCATGGGCTTCCGGGTGACCACCGACCCGCTGTCGGTGCTCGCCATGGTGGCGCTGCTGCTGGTGTTCTCCCTGGCCGTGTCGTGGATGGCGGTGCTGGTGGGCGTGCTGGTGGACGAGCCGGAGAAGGTCATGATGTTCGGCTTCGTCGTGCTGTTCCCGCTGACGTTCGTGAGCAACGCGTTCGTCCACCAGGACTCGATGCCCGGCTGGATGTCGGCGTTCGTCACGGTGAACCCGGTGACCCAGGTGGCCGACGCGTGCCGCGGCCTGCTGACGGGCGGCGAGGTCGCCGGCCCGGCACTGCTGACCCTGCTGTGGGCGGCCGGCATCGTGGCGATCTTCGCCCCCCTGTCGATCCGCGCCTTCAAACGCCGGATCTGACCCCACGATGACCATTCCGGTCGCGCATGATGACCAGTCGCGTTGGCCGAGTCCGCCCGGAATGGTCACCGTGGTCCACCGGAATGGTCATCATGGGGAGCGGGAATGGTCATCATGCGGATCGGGCGGCTGCCAGTTCGCGGACCCGATCCGTGGTCACCGCCTCGCCCTGGGCCACCGCCTTCGTGAAGGCCTCCTCGCCCAGGGCGGTGCGGGCGGCGGACACCACCCTCGGGTAGTCCAGCAGCGACAGGTCGGTCATGCCGCGGATGCCCGCGCTCGCGCCCAGCGCAGCGCCGGGCAGTCGCCCAGCAGCCGGTCGGCGAGGGCGGCGGCCGCGTGGATCACGTGTTCGCAGTTGTCGAGCACCAGCAGCGTCGGGCGGGTGCTGAGCGCGCCGGCCAGGCGGTCGACCGGGTCGGTGGGTTCTGCCGGAACGCCGCGGCCGGGCTGCCCCACCACCTGCGCCCGCAGGCCGAGCGCGGCGAGCACCGCACCCGGCAGCGCGGCGCCGTCGCCGACCGGCGCCAACTCGACCAGCCACACGTCGGCGTCGTTGCGCAGCCGCCCGAGTTCCGTGGCCAGTCGGGTCTTGCCGGAGCCGCCCGGGCCGGTGAGCGTGACCAGCCGGGACGTCCCGAGGAGCTTCCGCACGGTGGCCAGTTCCTGGTCACGGCCCACGAAGCTGGTGAGCCCCAACCGAAGGTTGTTTCGCGAGTCGGTCACCGGCTCGCCCCGCAGTACCGCCAGGTGTTCGGCCGCCAGCTCGGGCGACGGGTCGGCGCCCAGTTCCTCGGCGAGACGCTCGCGGACGCGGGCGTGGACGGCGAGTGCTTGGCTGGGGCGGCCGTCGCGGGTCAGTGCGCGCATGAGAAGCGCGGCGAACCGTTCGCGCAGCGGGTACTCGGCGTGGAGTTCCTCGAGTTCGGCGACCGTGAGGTCGTCGCGGTCGCCGAGCGCGTCGAGCCGCAGCTCGGTCAGGCGGGCGATCGGCGCGGCGGCGAACGGGCTGTCGGCCGCGTCGGCGAGCGCCGGGCCGCGCCAGAGCGCGAGTGTGGTTGTCGGGTCGCGCTCGAACTCGTGGACGTCGACGTGGTCGGCCGGCAGGTCCAGGCGGTAGCCGGGGTGGCGGGACTCGACCGTGAAGCCCGCTTTGCGCAGCCGCGTCACCAGCGCCTGCAGTGCGTTCAGCGCTTCGGCCGGCGGTGTCTCGCCCCAGACGCCGTCGATCAGGCGGTCGGTGGTGACCACCCGGCCGGGGTCGAGCGCCAGCAGGATCAGCAGCGTGCGCAGGCGGACACCCGGCACCTCGACCGGTGTCCCGTCGTCGGCCCGGGCCTCCAGAGGACCGAGCATCGCGATACGCACGTGTCAGATTCTGCCTTTCCCCGTCGACGTGGCAGGCTGGCGGCCGTGAACGGGCCCCTCGCGCTGCTGGACTCGGCCAGCCTGTACTTCCGAGCCTTCTACGCACTGCCGGACTCGATGACCGCGCCGGACGGCACGCAGGTCAACGCCGTCCGCGGTTTCGCGGACACGATCGCGCGCATCCTGACCGAGCGGCGTCCGTCCCGTCTCGTGGCGTGCATGGACGCCGACTGGCGGCCGGACTTCCGCGTGAACGCGCTGCCCACCTACAAGGCGCACCGGGTGGCCGACCCGGCGAACAACGTCGAGGAGGTGCCGGACACGCTGACGCCGCAGGTCCCGATCATCATGGACCTGCTGGACGCGTTCGGCATCGCGTCGGCCGAAGCCGCGGGCTACGAGGCGGACGACGTGATCGGCACGCTCGCCGCGCGCGAGAAGACCGACCCCGTGGAGGTGGTCTCCGGCGACCGCGACCTGTTCCAGGTGGTACGCGAGGAGCCGACGCCCATCCGGGTGATCTACGTCGGTCGCGGCTGGGCCAAGGCCGAGCTGCTCGGGCCGGCCGAACTGGCGGCGAAGTACAGCCTGCCGGAGGAGAACGCCGGCCCCGCGTACGCGGAGATGGCCCTGCTGCGCGGCGACCCGTCCGACGGCCTGCCGGGCGTGGCGGGCATCGGTGAGAAGACGGCCGCCAAGCTGATCACGAAGTACGGCTCGCTGCAGGGACTCCTGGACGCGGCCGCCACCCCGGAGGGCATGGTCCCTCTTCGAGTCCGCACCGCCCTGGAGGACGCGGCGTCGTATGTGGCCGCCGCCCCGCTGGTGGTACGCGTGGCCGTGGACGCCGACGTGGTCCAGGACCGCGACGACCGCGTCCCGTCCGCCCCCCGCGACCTGGACCGCGTCCGCGAACTCCAGGAAAAGTGGAACCTGAGCACGTCGGTAGACCGCCTACTGGCCGCCCTCCCAGACGCTTAACGCACTCACACACCCGCACGACTCGACGTCGAGACGGCACGACTCGCCGAGCTGTGGGTTGGCCACCGTCGGCTGTGGGTCCTCCCCTCCTCGCATCTTTGGTTCTTGCCCCTGCTTGGCCGCCGGCTTCCCCAGAACGCGGCCTAATTGGACATCTATATAGTTGATATTTTATAGCGAGTTGGAGCTTGGAGTTTAGGGCTTGCCGTTGGGCCTATTCGGCGGGTGCGGTGGTCCAGTTCGGGGCTGGGGCTACGAAGCGGGACAGGTCGTCCTCTGGTTTGTCCGGGCCGCAGCTCGCGACCAGGGTGACCAGCGCGGCCACCGCCGCCAGGAGGACTACACGCACGAGCCCAAGCTACCGGGGCAGCTCATGGCCGAGCACCCGGGCCATCACCCGCCGGGCCCGCGGCAGCGCGGCACGATCGCCGTGCAGACGCAGGGCGTGGTTCAGAGCGAACATGGCGCCCAGCAGCTCGAAGACCACCTGATCGGGATCGGTGTCGGCCGGCAGGTCGCCGGCCTCCACCGCCAGACGAGCCTGGCGCCGCAGGTCGCGCTCCCACACCCCGGTCAGCGCGGCCACCGCGTCGCGCACCCGACCGGGCCGGTCGTCGAACTCGATGCCCGCCGCCGTGAAGAAGCAGCCGCCCGGGAACACGCCGCGCTCCAGGTACGACACCCACGCGCCACTCAGAGCGAGCAGGCGAGGGAACCCGTGCGAAGCGCCGGCCGCGCGGTCGGCGACCTCCCGGGTGAAGACCGCGGCGGCCTCGTCGACCACCTCGAGCTGCAGCGCCTCTTTCGAGCCGAAGTGGCCGAGGACGCCGGACTTGCTCATGCCCAGCTCCAGAGCGAGGCGCCCGATGGTCAACCTCTCCAAACCCTCGACGGAGGCAATAGCCACTCCCCGTTCGAGAATGGCCGACCTCGTCGCCCTGGCTTCGGCCATCGATCTGCGCGGACTCACCGCGTAACTATAACGGCCCTTTAGAGACCGATCGTTCGGACGCTATAGTCGGGGCTGCCGTCCCAGAGGAGCGCACCGTGTCGGGTTCACGCATCGCCGCCGTTGGCCACTACCAACCGGAGGAGGTGCTGACCAACGAGGATCTCGCGAAGCTGGTCGACACGGACGACGCCTGGATCCGGCGCCGCACCGGCATCGCCACCCGCCACATCGCGCGCACCGAGTCGGTCACCGACCTCGCCACGGCCGCGGCCGGCAAGGCGCTCGCCGCCGCGGGACTGCAGCCGGCCGACATCGACCTGGTGACGGTCGCGACGTTCACGGCCATCGACCGCTGCCCGAGCATCGCCGCCCAGGTGGCCGGCCGGCTCGGTGTCCCGTCGGCCGCCGTCTACGACCTGAACAACGCCTGCGCCGGCTTCTGCACCGCCCTCGCCACGGCCGACCACGCGGTCCGCGCCGGCGCCGCACGCCACGCGCTGGTGATCGGCGCCGAGAAGATGTCCGACATCACCGACTGGACCGACCGCTCCACCTGCGTGCTGCTCGGCGACGGCGCGGGCGCGGCCGTGGTGAGCGCCGCGCCGACCGTCCGGATCGGCCCGGTCGTCTGGGGTTCGGACCCCACCATGGGCGACGCCGTGCGTGCGGTGAACGACTGGCACCCGATGTTCCAACAGGACGGTCAGGCGGTCTACCGCTGGGCGTCCTCGGCGATCGCGCCGGTGGCCCGCGAGGCGTGCCGGCGGGCCGGGGTGGCCGAACGCGACCTCGGCGGAATCGTGACCCACCAGGCGAACCTGCGCATCATCGAGGCGATCGTGGGTGCGCTCGACGCGCCGGAGGCCGTGATCGCCCGCGACGTCACCGACTCCGGCAACACCTCGGCCGCGTCGATCCCGCTGGCGCTCGGCAAACTCGTGGAACGCGACCAGCTGCCGCTCGACGCGCCGGTGCTGCTGCTCGGGTTCGGCGGCGGCCTGTCGTGGGCCGGCCAGGTCGTCACCCTGTAACTCGAGCCCGTAATTCGGTTGCCGACAGACCAACCACTCTGCTGAACTCGGGTCATCCGACCCCGAGGAGTTGTCATGCGCGCTGCCGTCCGTTCCACCCCATCTGGAACTGACGCCTCGCACAAGGACATGACACTTGTCTACGCTCAACTTGGGGATTCTCGCGCACGTCGACGCCGGTAAGACCAGCCTGACCGAGCGGCTGCTGTACGCCGCCGGGGTCATCGACGAGATCGGCAGTGTCGATCACGGCAACACCCAGACCGACTCGCTGGCGCTCGAGCGCCGGCGCGGCATCACCATCAAGTCGGCCGTCGTGTCGTTCGCCATCGGCGGCGTGACCGTCAACCTCATCGACACCCCCGGCCACCCCGACTTCATCGCGGAGGTGGAGCGGGTGCTGAGCGTGCTCGACGGCGCCGTGCTGGTGGTCTCGGCGGTCGAGGGGGTGCAGGCCCAGACCCGCGTGCTCATGCGGACACTGCGGCGGCTCGGCATCCCGACGCTCGTCTTCGTGAACAAGATCGACCGGCGCGGCGCGGAGGAACAACTGGCCGCACTCGCCGACCGGCTCAGCCCGGCGATCGTCCCCATGGGACGGACGAGAGACCTGGGCACCCGGGACGCGGCCGTGACGCCGTCGGACCACCGGCTGGTCGACGTGCTCACCCAGTACGACGACCAGCTGCTCGCCGCGTACGTCGAGAACAGCGCCGTGTCGGACCGCGACCTGCACGCCGCGCTGCGCGAGCAGACCAGGAAGGCACGGGTGCACCCCGTGTACTTCGGTTCGGCCATCACGGGCGCCGGCGTGGACCACCTGATCACCGGCATCACCGAGCTATTGCCGTCGTGCAAAGGCGACGCCGATGGCCCGGCGTCCGGCACGGTGTTCAAAGTGGAGCGTGGCCCGGCCGGTGAGAAAGTGGCCTACGTCCGCATGTTCGCCGGCACCGTGGCGATCCGCGAGACGGTCCCGCTCGGCAAGGTGACGGCCATCGGCGTGTTCGACAGCGGGTCGGTCCAGCGTGCCGAGGTGGTGTCGGCCGGGCAGATCGGCAAACTGTGGGGCCTCGGCGACGTCCGGATCGGCGACGCGATCGGCATGCCGCGATCCGTGCCGGCACACCACTTCGCGCCGCCGTCACTCGAGACCGTGGTGGTTCCGCGACCACGCGACCGGGGCGCCCTGCACAGCGCGCTCACCCAACTGGCCGAGCAGGACCCGCTGATCAACCTGCGCCACGACGAGGTCCGCGGCGAGACGTCCGTGTCGCTGTACGGGGAGGTGCAGAAGGAGGTCATCCAGACGACGCTGGCCGAGGAGTTCGGGCTGGCCGTGACGTTCCGCGAGACCACCACCATCTGCATCGAGCGGCCGGCCGGCACGGGCGAGGCGGCCGAGTTCAAGGACACCGCCCCGTTCCTGGCGACCGTCGGCCTGCGGGTGGCGCCGGGCCCGGTCGGGTCCGGAGTGGACTTCCGGCTGGGCGTGGAACTCGGGTCGATGCCGTACGCGTTCTTCCGCGCGGTCGAGGAGACAGTGGCCGAGGCGTTCGCCGAAGGTCTGCACGGCTGGGCGGTCACGGACGCCGTGGTGACCATGACGCACTCCGGGTACTTCCCCCGCCAGAGCCACGCGCACCAGAAGTTCGACAAGTCGATGTCCAGCACGGCCGGGGACTTCCGCAACCTGACCCCGCTGGTGCTGATGGAAGCGTTGCGCCGCGCGGGAACCGTGGTGCTCGAACCCCTGCACCGGTTCCGCCTGGAGATTCCGGAGGACGCGCTCAGCACGTTCGCGCCGGTGCTGGTGCGGCTGCGGGCGATGACGCACACGTCGACCACGCACGGCTCGGCGACGGTGCTGGAGGGCGACATCCCGGCGGCGCGGGTGCACGAACTGGAACGGCGGCTGCCGGGCCTCACCCGGGGCGAGGGCGTGGTGGAGTGCGCGTTCGACCGCTACGAGCCGGTGCGCGACGCGGTCCCCGACCGGCCGCGCACCGACCTGAACCCGTTGAACCGCAAGGAGTATCTCCTCCACGTCCAGCGGCGCGTCTAGAGGTGCTCCCTGGCCGCCCCGGCCACCGCGTCCGCCACCGCCGTCAGGGCCGGTGAGTCGAGCTTCCACTGCTGCCAGTACAGCGGCACGTTCGCCCACCGGCCCGGCGCCAGGTCGACCAGCGTGCCCGCGCGCAGCAGCGGCTCGGCCTGCGCGTTCGGCACCATGCCCCACCCCATGCCGGCGATGACCGCCTCGACGAAGGCCTCCGAAGAGGGCACGTAGTGACGCCGCGGGCTCGCGCCCTGACGGCGGGTGAGTCTCCGGGCGAACCGGTCCTGCAGCACGTCGCGGCGGTCGAACACCACGACCGGCGCAGTGGTCAGCGAGGCCAGCGAGGCCCCGTCGAGCCACCGCTCGGCGAACGCCGGGCTCGCCATCGGCAGGTACCGCATCTGGCCGAGCTTGCGCACCGTGCACCCCTGGACGGCGTCGGCCGACGACGTCACCGCCGCCATCACCATGCCCTCCCGCAGCAGCGCGCGTCGTGTGGTCCTCGTCCTCGCGGTGCAGCTCGAAGTAGCACGTCCGGCACGCGGGCCAGCGCGGGCAGGAACCAGGTGGCCAGCGAGTCGGCGTTCACGGCGATCGGCAGCCGGTCGGCTCGCCGGCGTCGCTCATGCCCAGCTCCGCCCGCGCGTCACCGCTCCAGCTGGGCCAGCTGCCGGGCGAAGCGCACCACGACCTCGCCGGACTCGGTGAGCCGCACGGGTTTCGTGCGCAGCACCAGCACCCGGCCGATGCGCTGCTCGAGCGCCTTGACGCGCTGGCTCACCGCCGACGGCGTCACGTGCAGGGCGGCGGCGGCCGCGTCGAAGGTGCCCTCGTCGACGACCGCCAGCAGCGTCCGCACCTGGTCGAACGGCAGATCGGACATCACGAGCGCTAATGTTACGTAAGAATCCTTAGCTGTACTGTTGACATGGCGCGTCCTTAGTGTTCGGCCATGGGACACGTCCTGCTCGCGGGCGCCGCGGGTTTCGGCACCGGCCTCTCGCTGATCGTCGCCATCGGCGCGCAGAACGCGTTCGTGCTGCGCCAGGGCATCCGCCGCGCACGCGGTGCTGCGGTCGTGGCGATCTGCGCGGTGTCCGACGCGGTGCTGATCGCGCTCGGCGTCGGCGGGCGTCGGCGCGCTCGTGCCGCCTACCCGGCGGCGCTCACCGTGGTCGGCCTCGTCGGCGGCGGCTTCCTGCTGGGCTACGGATTTCTCGCCGCGCGCCGCGTGTTCCGGCCGGCCGGCCTGCGGTGGCGGGCGTGGCGGCCGGCTCGCGCCGCCGGGCCGTGCTCACCTGCCTCGCGCTGACCTGGCTCAACCCGCACGTCTACCTCGACACCGTGCTGCTGCTGGGCTCGCTCGCCGCCGCCCGCGGCGACCTGCGGTGGGCGTTCGGCACCGGCGCGGTCCTCGCGAGCCTGTGCTGGTTCACCGCGCTCGGCTTCGGCGCCCGCCTGCTCACCGGGTTCTTCGCGAGGCCGTCGTCGTGGCGGCTGCTGGACGGCCTGGTCGCGGCGACCATGGTCACCCTCGGCGCGCTGCTGCTCGACCAGCACGTGATTCGCCGGCGCCGGCCCGGGTAACCGGGCGGCATGACCGACTTTCCCAAGGCCGGGTATCCCGAAGCGACGGTGGACGCCGTCGGCAAGCTCACCGACGCGCTCGAGACCATCGAGGTCGCTCGCGGCCACCTGTACGCGTTCCACAAGTTGACCGGCAGCGCCGACTTCGTGGTGGAAGAGGCGGCCGAGCTGCTGCGGAAGGCCGGTCACGCCGATCTGGCCGAGCGGGTGGAGACGGAGCTGGTGGGCCGCAACGTGCTGCCCGGCCGGTGGACGTTCCAGGTGATCGAGGACTACGAGGAGACCTACTACGAGCCGTTCCGCCGGCTCGAACGCGAGGTCCGCGACCTGACGGGCGGTCGGCGCCACGTCCACGAGGCCGGCCTGAAGGAGCAGCGCCGCACCCCCGGCGAGCCCGGGCACGAGGCCACGCCGTGACTCAGCGGTACAGCACGCGGTTGGCCGCGCGGATCATCGCGCCGTAGCCGGCACCCAGGAAACCGTTGCGTGCCAACGCGGCCCGGGCGGCGTTGGCGCCGGCGGCGCCGTGCACTCCGCCGCCCGGGTGGGCCGACGCGCCTGCCAGGAACAGTCGGTCCACCGGGGTGTCCGCGCGGCCGAGTCCCGGCACCGGACGGAACACCAACTGCTGGTGCGGCGCCGAGGTGCCGGCGTTGATGGCGCCGTCCACGAGGCTCGGGTTGCGTGCCTCCAGGTCGGCCGGGCCGGAGATCACCCGCCCGATGATCCGCTCCCGGAAGCCGGGTGCCTGGTCCTCGATCACCTGCTCGATGCGCTCGGCCCGGCGCCGCAGTCGGGCCGGGGACCACTGCTGACCGCGCGGCACGTGCGTGTACGCCCACACCGTCTCCGTGCCGGCGGGCGACCGGGTCGGGTCGGTGGTGGTCATCTGACCGAGCAGCAGGAACGGGTCGCGCGGCAACCGGCCGCACGCGAGATCCGTGGCGAAGCCGGCCATCCCGTTGACGTCCGCTCCCAGGTGGACGGTGCCCGCGCCCCGCACTTCCTCGGCCTGCCAGGGGATCGGCTCCGACAGCGCCCAGTCGACCTTGATGGTCGCGTCGTCCCAGTGGAAGTTCGCGAGGTCCGCCACCATCCGCGCCGGCAGGTGCTCCTCCCCCACCAGACGCCGGTAGAGCGTCGGCGCGGGGACGTCGGCCAGCACCGCCCGCCGGGCCCGCACCGCGACGCCCGCCGCGTCCCGCACACCCAGCGCCTGTCCCCCGGCGACGAGCACCGACGTCACCGGGCGGCCGCAGTCCACCCGACCCCCGAGCGAGGTCAGCCGCCGCACGAGCGCGTCGGTCAGCCGGCCGGCGCCGCCCTCCGGCACCGGGAAGCCGACCTCCTGGCCGAGCATGGTGAGCAGCCAGCCGAACGCCGTGCCGGCCGCGCTGTCCGGGCCCAGGTCGGTGTGCAGGGCGTTGCCGGCGAACAGGACCCGCGCGCCGTCACCGGCGAACCGCTCCTCGCCGTAGACCCGCGCCGGCAGCAGGAGCATCCGTGCCAGTCGCGGCAGCTCCCTCGCCAGCCGCGCGCCCGCCCGCACGGGCGGGAACGGCCGCAACAGAGCGTCGAGCACGTCGTCGCGAACCCGTTGCCAGTACGCGAACTCCGCCCGCCACGCGTCGGCGTCCGCCGCCGCGAACGTCGCCACCGAGCGGGCCGTGGTCTCCAGGTCCCGTGACAGGTTCACGTGGCGGCCGTCGGGGAACACGTGTGCCAGCACCGAAGGCGCGTGCCGCCACCGCAGGCCGTGGCGCTCGAGGTCGAGGTCCAGCAGCGCGGGCGACGCGGCGCCCAGGGGGTAGAACGAGCTGAACAGGTCGCTCACGAACCCGGGCGCCACCGACTCCGCCGAGCGCACGGCACCGCCCGGCTGGTCGGCCGCCTCCAACACGAGCACCCGCCAGCCGGCGTCGGCCAGCACGTTGGCGGCGACCAGCCCGTTGGGGCCGGCGCCGATCACCACGGCGTCTGTGTCGGAGTCCACTCAGAACAGTGTGCCCGACCACGGGACGTCGGCCGTGGTGAACAGCCGGTCCGCGGCGGCCAGGGCGGCGGGGTCGTGCACGTCCACGCGGCCGGTGCCGGCCAGCCGGGAGAACCGCCACGCGCCGAGGTACAGCATGCCGAGCGTGTCGACATCCAGCGACAGCCCCGGTTCCGCGTCCGTCCGCTCCGTCCCTTGTGGACCGATGCGGTAGCGGCCGGCGTTGTCGGGCAGCAGCCGGTCGCGGACCTCGACCACCACCGGATCGCCGGCGCCGTAGGTGCGGGCGCTCAGTGCCGCCGGCACGTCCACCACACGCAGCCACAGCTCGTCGTCGTGGTCGCTGCGCACGGCGTGCGCGTGGACCAGCATGGCCTCGAGCGGGTCGTCCAGCGGCCGACCCCACAGGACGATCTCGTTCACCAGGTCGATGCCGATGAGGAACCGCCACAGGTCGTTCTCCACCGGCTGGCTGGCCGCGTGGAAGTCGACGACCTCCAGCCGCGCGCCGCCGCGCGGGTCGTCGGTGTGGCGCGACTCGTACGCCACGAACCCGTCGATCGCACCCTTGTCGTCGAAGTGGGCGGCGACCCGCTGGTAGTCGTGGAGCTGCATCCGCTCGTAGCGGAACGTCCACCACACGGGGTCGCGGCCCATCATGCCGGCGCGGGTGGCGAGCCGGTCGTAGGCGGCGGGCAGGAGCGTGAGCTGCTCGTCGTTCGTCAGGAACCGCACGTCGCCGGCGGCGCCGGGCACCTCCGGGCGCAGCGCCGCCCGGCGCGGCGACACCGTGAGGTTGCGGGCGATGGTGCCGACGCCGTAGCCGAACCGGCCGTAGATCACCGGCTCGCTGGCGTGCAGGATGGCGACCTTCTCGCCCGCTTCGGCGACTTCGGCGAGCTGGGTGCGCATGACGGCCGTCAACACGCCGCGCCGGCGCCGGTCGGTCCGCACCGCGACGTCGGTGACCGCGGCCGCCGACAGCACCGCGCCGCCGGGAACCGTGAGCGTGGACGGGAACGACGACGCCGTACCGATCATGCCGGTGTCGTCGAAGGCCCCGAACGTGCGCGGCACGTGGTAGCTGCGCGAGATGACGTCCCACCTGTCGTCCGGGACGGGCCGAACGTGCACGGCCCCCAGGAACAGGGTGGTGGACTGGCGCAACTCGGGCTCGGTGATCCGCCGAACCAGCGGCGACGTCTGGGTCACCGCCCGATCATGCCTCGCCCCCGGCAGCGGCGCGACTGAGTTAGAGGCCGCGCGAGCAGGGTCGGTGGCGGGCGCCGCCAGCCCTGTTCGCGCGGCCTCTTACTTCGGTTCGCTGACCTGGATCTGCCCGTCGGCGTTGAGCACGTCGACCTCGACCGTGCGTTCCTCGCCGGCGATCATCACCGTGCAGGTGAACGTGGCGCCCTCGGACAGATCGAGGCTCGGCGGGCAGTCGACCTCGCCGACGTCGGTGATGCTGTACTGCTCGGCCAGGACCTGCGCGATGCCGTCGGTGCCCTCGAGGACCTGCTCGCTCAGCTCACCGAGCGAGGGCACGTCCGGGACGTCGGGAACGTCCGGCACCTTGACGGTCAGCTCCTCGCCGCAGGCGGTCAGGAACAGCAGAGGGGCGGCGACGATGGCCGCCACGCGAAGACGGAACAGAACAACTCCTCGGCAGGGGGTATGAGACCGGCCGACACCGACGGCGGCCGTTGGCACCCATCGTATACAGAACGGATCCGGATCATTCGGACACCGCCGCCCCATCCAACGCCGCCGCCGAGGTCGCGCGGACTACTTCTCCTCGGGCAGTCCCACCTGGTACTCGCCCTCATAGCTCGTGATCGTGATGGTCACGAACAATTCGCCACCGTGTTCGCCGCCCTGCCGCACCGTGCATGTGAACGTGGCGCCCTTCCGGACCAATTGGTCGGAAGGGCAGTCGACGCTGTCGATGTTCTCCATCTTGTAGTCGTCGACCAGGATCTTCCGCACGCCGTCCGGGCCCTCGAGCGCGAACTCGTCGAAGACCAATCGCATCGCGCGGTCCTCGGCGGTGGGCATCCCGGCGACGGCGTCACTACACGCCGCCGCCGAGATCAGCACCACGAACGCACCGGCCACTGCCCCCAGTCGCCGCACGGGCTACTTCTCTTCGGGGAGCGCCACCTGGTACTCGCCGTCGTCGTTGGTGACCGTGATGCTCACCGACAGCTCGCCGCCCTCTTCGCCGCCCTGGGTGACCGTGCAGGTGAACGTCGCACCCTGCTTGACCTCCTGGTCGGCCGGGCAGTCGACCTTCTCGATGTTCTCCATCTTGTAGTCGTCGACCAGGATCTTCTCCACGCCGTTCTCACCCTCGAGGGCGGACTCGTCGAAGACCTTCTTGTTCAGGAAGCCGGGCGTCACGAAGCCGAGCACGGCGAACGCCGCCGCCGCGAGGACCACGACCACCACGACGACCCACAGCCAGGTGTTGCCGCCCTTCTTGGGCTCCTGCTGGTACTGCTGGCCGTACTGCTGGGGCTGCTGCCCGTACTGCGGCTGCTGCTGCTGGCCGTACGCCTGCTGCGGCTGCTGGCCGTAGGGGTACTGCTGGGTCGGCTGCTGCTGCTGGGGCTGCTGGCCGTAACCACCGTAGGGCTGCTGCTGCTCGCCGTACTGCGGCTGCTGCTGACCGGGCTGACCGGGCTGACCGTAGGCGCCCCCGCCCTGCGCCGGAAAACCACCGGAGGGCGTGCCAGAGGCAGGACCGCCGCCGTAGGGTTGCTGACCCCACTGCTGCTGCGGGTCGTTCCCACCGGGAGGCCCATAGGGGCTGGTCATTGTTCGCCTCCGCCAAATCGGGGTCGCTCGTGGCCGCTTCGCGCGATCAAACCATAGCGGGAGCTGCGGACTCCGTGTGGCCCGCCACGCGAATCCACCCTGACGGACCCGTGCTTCAGGCGGTGATTCACGCCGTACCGAGCGCCACCACGCCACGCCGCATGGCCTTCACGGCCGCCTGCGCCGCCGCGCCGACCGGATCGCCGCGGCCCATCACGTCCCGCAACTGGTCCAGAAGATCGATTACCTGACGGCACCAGCGCACGAAATCGCCGGCCGAGAACTCCGCGCCGGCCGACTCCGCGGCCGTCATCACCCGCTCCAACGTCTCGCCCCGCGCCCAGCGGTACACGGTCCACGCGAACCCCGCGTCCGGCTGCCGCGTGCGTTCCAGCTTGTGCCGCCGCTCGTCGGACTCCAGCGACGCCCAGATCCGGGCGACCTCGGCCAGCGTGTCGGTGACCGGCCCGGTCGGCACCCGCGCCTCGGTCGGCCCGTCCCGCCGCGCCTCGTACACGAGCGCCGACACGACGGCCGCCAGCTCCGCCGGTTCGAGCCCGTCCCACACGTGCTGGCGCAGACACTCGGCGGCCAGCAGGTCGGACTCGCTGTAGAGCCGGGCCAGCCGCCGCCCGTCGTCGCTGACGACGATCTCCCCGTCGGTCTTCGCGAGATACCCACGTTCGGTGAGCAGCGCGCAGATGCGGTCGAAGCCGCGGGCCAGGGAGTGCGTGGTGGCCGCCACCCGCTCCTCCAGCTGCTTCGTCTCGGCGGACAGCCTGCGGTGACGCTCGGCCCACCGCGCGTGCGCCTCGCGGTCGTCGCAGCCGTGGCACGGGTGCGACCGCAGCGCCCGGCGCAACGCCGCCAGCTCGCTGTCCTCGTCGGCACCCGAACGGCGCCGCCTGCCCCGGTCCGGCGCCTCGATCCCCGTGTTGCGCAGCGTCGAGGCCAGATCCCGGCGCGACTTCGGCGACCGCAGGTCGACCTGCTTAGGCAGCTTCACCCGGCCCAGCGCCTCGACCGGACTCGGGAAGTCGGCCACCGACAGGCGCCCGGCCCACCGGTCCTCGGTCACCACCAACGGGCGGGGATCGCCCATGGGGTCCACGCCCGGGTCGATCACGATCGCGAGCCCGGACCGACGGCCGGTCGGCACGGCGATCACGTCACCCCGCCGCAGCGACTCGATCGACCGGGCCGCCTCGGCGCGCCGGGCGTTCGCGTTCTTGCGGGACAACACCTTCTCGCGGTCGTTCAGCTTCGCGCGCAACCCGGCGTACTCGGTGAAGTCGCCGAGGTGGCAGGTCATGGAGTCGGCGTAGCCGGCGAGAGCCTCGCGGTTGCGTTCGATCCGCCTCGACGATCCGACCACCGCCCGGTCGGCCTGGAACTGGGCGAACGACTGCTCCAGCAGCTCACGGGCCTGCTGGGCGCCGAGCCGGTCCACCAGGTTGACCGCCATGTTGTAGGCGGGCCGGAACGACGAGCGCAGCGGATAGGTGCGGGTGGACGCGAGACCGCCAACCTGCTTGGGGTCGATGCCCGGCTGCCAGACCACGACCGCGTGGCCCTCGATGTCGATGCCGCGCCGCCCGGCCCGGCCGGTGAGCTGGGTGTACTCCCCCGGCGTCAGCTCGACGTGGGCCTCGCCGTTGTACTTCACCAGCCGTTCGAGCACGACCGTGCGGGCCGGCATGTTGATGCCGAGCGCGAGGGTCTCGGTGGCGAACACGACCTTCACCAGGCCGCGGAGGAACAGCTCCTCCACCGTCTCCTTGAACGCGGGCAGCATCCCCGCGTGGTGGCTGGCGAACCCGCGCTCGAGGGCCTCGCGCCACTCCCAGTACCCGAGCACCCGCAGGTCGGCGTCGGCCAGGTCCTTGGTCTTCGCGTCGACGATCCGCCGGATCTCGGCCACCTCGGACTCGGTGTTCATCCGCAGGCCCGACCGCGTGCACTGGGCGACCGCCGCCTCGCAGCCGATCCGGCTGAACACGAACACGATGGCTGGCAGCAGGCCGGCGCCGTCCAGGCGGCTGACCACGTCGACCCGCGACGGTGGCCGGAACTTGCCACGCGACGGCGCGCTGCGACGGCGGTCCCGGGTCCGGGCGCCCCACGCGTGCTCGCGGCCGGTCTCCTCCGCGCGGCGCAGCAGGTCGGGGTTGATCCGCGCCTCGCCGTCCGGGCCCTCGCCGGCGAACAGGTCGAGCATGCGGCCGCCGACCATCATGTGCTGCCACAGCGGTACCGGGCGGTGCTCGTCGACCACGACCGTGGTGTCGCCGCGCACCTCGACCAGCCAGTCGCCGAACTCCTCGGCGTTGCTCACGGTGGCCGAGAGGCTGACCAGCCGCACCCAGTCCGGCAGGTGCAGGATCACCTCCTCCCAGACCGCGCCCCGGAACCGGTCGGCCAGGTAGTGGACCTCGTCCATCACCACGTAGCCGAGCCCGTCGAGCGTGGAGGAGCCCGCGTAGAGCATGTTGCGCAGGACCTCGGTGGTCATCACCACGATGGGCGCGCTGCCGTTGACCGAGGTGTCGCCCGTGAGCAGCCCGACGGACTTGGGCCCGTAGCGCTCGACCAGGTCGGCGTACTTCTGGTTCGACAACGCCTTGATGGGCGTCGTGTAGAAGCACTTGCGGCCCTCGCCCAGCGCCAGGTGCACGGCGAACTCGCCGACCACCGTCTTGCCGGCCCCGGTCGGCGCACACACGAGCACGCCGTGGCCGTCCTCGAGCGCGGCACACGCCTGGTCCTGGAAGGGGTCCAACTCGAACGGCAGGGCGGCGATGAACTCGGTCAGCCTGGGATAGCTCGACCGGCGCCTGGCCGCCGCGTATGCCTCGGCGGGAGACGGAGAAGGGCTGGTAGCCACCCGTCCAGGCTTTCACATGTCCGCGCGGTCAGGGCGCCCGGCCGACGCGTGTCAGCCCACCACTGTCAGCGCGCCGGGTACGGAGGTGATCTCCAGCGGCAGTGGGCCCACTCGTTCGCCGTCCGCGTAGGCCACCCAGCCATTGGGACCACCCAGCTTGATCCGGGTGGTTCGGCCCGTGGTGACCGCCGGGTGTTCCACGTGGGCGCCGGTGCGGAGTTTCGGCAGCATGGTCAGCAGGTCACGGCGGGTGGTGGGGCCCACGTGCGTCACGTCCAGCAGGCCGTCCGTGGGGTCGGCCGCGGGGCAGATGGGGATGCCGCCGCCGTAGAACGCCGTGTTGCCCACGGCCACCTGGGTGGCGGGGCCGCTGCGGGAGAACTCGTCGGACTCCACGGTCAGCTCGCGCGACCGCAGCGCCGCCAGTTCGGCGACGATCGCCAGGTCGTAGCGGCGACGTCCGGACGGCCAGCGCATGCCGTTGGCCCGTTCGTTGACCGCCGAGTCGAACCCCGCGCACAGCACGGCCGCGAACCACGGGCCGTCGGTGACGCGGCCGAGGTCGATGGACCGGCGTTGCCCGGAGGCGATGGCGGCGACCAGCGCGTCGGTGGCGGTCAGCGGGTCGTCGGGGATGCCGAGCGCCCGGACCAGGTCGTTGCCGGTGCCGGCGGGGATGACGGCCAGCGCCACCCCCGTGTCGGCACAGAACTGCACGCCCTGGTGGGCGGAACCGTCGCCACCGAGCACGACCAGCAGGTCGAGCCCGGCGGCACGCGCGGTCTCCATGAGCCGGCGGGACTCCTCGACCGTGTGCGCCTGGACGGTCACCAGATCGGACACCGCACCACGCAGCCGTTCGGCCACCGGACCGGCGAGCCGGCCGGCGCGGCCGTGGCCGGATTCCGGGTGTACCGCCAGTGCCGCCCTCACGTCACAGTCACGTCACATCGTCGAAGCCGGCTCCGGACTTCTCCGCCTTCTCGGCCCGCGCCTTCTCCGCCTCTTTCTCGCTCATGTCGTAGTCCTCCGGGTCGCCCCACCCCTCGGCCACCGCCTCGCGGTCGGCCTTGCGGTCGTGGATACGGGCGATCTGGGTGGCCAGCTCGAACAGGATGGTCATGGCCAGCGCGAGCGCCAGCATGCCGATCGGGTCGGTGCCCGGCGTGGCGAGAGCGGCGAACACGAACAGGGTGAAGATGATGCCGCGCCGCCACTTCTTCAGGTTGCGGTAGGGCAGCATCCCGACGCGGTTCAGCATGGTGATCAGCAGCGGTAGCTCGAAGCTGATGCCGAAGATGAACAGCATGGTCAGCACGAACGAGATGTAGTCGTTCGCGGCCAGCGCGGCGACGAACTGGTCGCCACCGAAGCTGGTCAGCACCTCGAGGCCCTTGGGCACCACGTAGTAGGCCAGCACGGCGCCCGCGGCGAACAGGAACGACGCGAGGAACACGAAGAGCCGGGTGAACTTGCGTTCGTTGTCGTACAGGCCCGGGGTGATGAACGCCCAGATCTGGTACAGCCAGAACGGGCAGGTCAGCACCGCACCCGGCCGCGAGACCCACCTTGAACTGGATGAGGAACGTCTCGAACGGCTTGGTCTGCAGAAGCTGACACCGGCCCGCGTTCGGCTCGAACCGGCCGTTGCCGCCCCCGGGGAGCGCGCAGTACGGCGCGGTGATGATCTCGCCGAGCGACGGGATCGGGCCGAACCGTGTCTGGAACCAGATGAAGCCGAAGACGGCGCCGGCGACGACCGCCAGCAACGCCAGGCCCAGCCGATGCTTCAGTTCATAGAGGTGATCCCGAAGGGTCATAGTGCCGTCGGGATTGTGCCGTCGGCTGCGTTTCCGCTTCTTCTCCTGACGGCTGCCATCCCGGCGGCCCGCTGTGCGCGCCACCGTCTAAGGCCTGTTCTCTCAGCTGGCGTTCTTGTTCTGCTGCTCGACCGACTGCGGGGCCACCCCGTTGGTGGCCGGCGTGGCCGGCTGTGACTGGGGCAGCTGCTGCTGCACCACCGGCTGAGCCGGCGGCGGGGTCGGTGCGGCGTCATCGTCGCCGTCGCCGCCGCGCATGCCCTTGGTCTCTTCCTTGAAGGCCTTGGCCGACTTGCCGAGCGAACGCGCCATCTCCGGCAGCTTCCTGGCTCCGAAGAGCAGGATGATCACACCAGCGATGATCAAGAGCTCGGGTACACCCAAACTACCCACGGTCATCCTCCTGTCTCCCCCGGTGCCCTGATGGTACGTCAACCGAGGTGTGCTTCACCCGTGCGCGGGTGTCTTCCATCGCTACCCGCAACGCGGCGGACCGCGCCCTGAGGTGGCCTGTCGAGTCGGTGAACCTGGCGTTGTAGGCGGCCGCGACGCCGCGAAAGCGGCGGACGGTGCCCATCACCCTGACCAGGACGACCACGAGCAGCACCAGCCCCACGGCGAGCACGATCCAGATCGGCAGGTACGACATCACGTTCCTACCGTAGTCGTCGTGTGGTCGGAGTGGGATGGCCAGGCACTGATCACGGGGTTACCGACAGCTGTCCGGCGCGTGCCAGTGCCCGCCTGGCGCGTTCCCGCAGGCCCTCGGCCAGTTCGGTGGGCTGCTCGACCACCACGTCGCCGCCGAGGCCGAGCAGCAGGCGGACCATCCACGACAGGTCGGCGTAGCGCATCCGCACCCACAGCCGGCCGTCGGGAAGCTCCTTGGCCTTCTCCACCGGGTAGTACTCCGACACCCAGCGCGCGTCCGGCGAGAGCACCAGCTCGGCCACCGCCTGGTCGGCGCGCGGATGGAACACCCCGGTGGACGTGTCGGTCTGCTCGGCGTAGGGCGGTGGCGCGGCCGGCTCGTCGAGCACGGTGGCGTCGTCGATCCGGTCGAGCCGGAACAGCCGCACCCCCTCGGCGCGGCGGCACCACGCCTCGAGGTAGCTGCGACCCTCGACGATCAGCATCCGCATGGGATCGACCGTGCGCTCGGTCATCTGGTCCTTGGACGCCGTGTAGTAGGTCAGGTGTATCGCCCGGGCGCGCCGCAGCGCGTCCTGCACCACCTCACGGGCGCGGACGGTGGTGGCGCCCTCCCGAACCCCGAGGCCCACGGCCACCCCGGCCGGCTGTGCCTGACCGGCGGCCGCCTCGATCTTGGCGACCGCGCGGCGCACCGCCTCGGCGTCGGCGACGCCCGGGGTCTCGAGCAACGTGCGGAGCGCGACCAGCAACGCCGTGGCCTCGGCACCCGTGAGGCGCAGCGGCCTGCTCATGCCGGCGTCGAAGTTCACGCTGATCGTGTCGCCCTCGAAGGACAGGTCGATCAGGTCGCCCGGACCGTAGCCGGGCAGCCCACACATCCACAGCAGCTCGAGGTCCTTGCGGAGCTGCTTGGCGGACACGCCGAAGTCGTCGGCCGCTTCCTCGACCATGATGCCGGGGCGGGCGATCAGATACGGCACCAGCGCCAGCAGGCGCGGCAGCCGTTCCGTCGATGCGGTCACGACACAGTCCTCACGTACGTCATCGAAAGGTCAGCCGGCGACCGCGAGCAGTCGCTCGAGCACGGACTTGCGCAGCACCTCGGGCTCGAGCACCACCGCGTCCTCGCCGTAGCCGGCGATCCAGCTGGCCGCGCGAGTCGGTGTGGACACAGCTCCAGCTCGACCACGTCCCCCTCGACGCCGTCGATGGTCTGCTCGCCGACCACCTTGGCCCGCCGGCGCAGCCCGGCCGCCCGGTCCTTCGGCGAGCCACAGCCGCACGGTCGCGGTCTCCGTGCGGCTCGTCGCTGGTGCTGGCCACGAACTTCAGCAGGTCGATGTCCGGCGGTCGGTGCACCACACCGGGCCGGCCGACCGGCTCGACCTCGCCGACGATCCGCGACAGCCGGAAGCAGCGCGGCGGCGTCGCGGTCGCGGTCGTGGCCGACCACGTACCAGCGGCCACGCCAGGACACCACGCCCCACGGCTCGAGCGTGCGGCGTGCGCAGCTCGGCCGGGCTCGGCCGGCGGTAGGCGAAGCGACCGCCTGGCCCGTCCTGCACGGCGGCGAGCAGCGGGCCGAACGCGGGCTCGGTGGTGCGCACCTTGGGCTCCACGATCGCCGGCACGCCCTGGTCGACGTCCACCCCGGCGGCCCGCAGCTTCAGCAGCGCGCCGTGGCGGCACCGGTCAGCTCCGGCGAGTCCCACAGCCGCACGGCGAGCGCCACGGCGGCCGCCTCGTCGGGCTCGAGGTCGATGTCGCCGAGCTCGTAGTCGCGCCGGGCGATCCGGTAGCCGTCGACAGAGTCGACCGTCCTGTTGCGGCCGAACTCCAACGGGATGCCCAGGTCGCGCAGCTCGTCCTTGTCCCGCTCGAACATCCGGAAGAACGCCTCGTCGCGAGGGCGCGTCGGAGTACCCGGCGACGATGGACCGGATCCGCTCGGCCGGTCAGGTACTGCCGCGTGGACAGCAGACACAGGACCAGGTTGACGAGTCTCTCGGCACGTACGACGGACACGTTTCGAACTCTAGCCCGACTGGCCGAGGACGGTCCCACCAACTCGCCAGTCGAATCGAGCGAATGGTCCATTCATCCGAAATCGAGTCAGCCGGGCGCCTTTTCCAACTCGATTTCATGATGATTGTTACGCGTGGGGCCAACGTGTCGAAGCGCGACGAGCGCCACCACCGCGAGCCCGGCGACGACCGCCGCGCCCACTCCGGTCACCGCGCCGAGGCCGGCGGTGAACGCGTCGCGGGAGGCGTCGAGCAACCCGGCCGCCTCGGTGGGCGGCAGGTCCTCGGCGGCCGCCTTCGTGGCCTCGACCGTCTCGCCCGGTCCGTCGAGCACGCCCGTGTAGACGGCGGCCGCGATGCTGCCGAACGTGGCGACCCCCAGCGCGGCGCCGAACTCGCCGCCGGTCTCGGCGAGCGACGACGCCGAACCGGCGCGACCGGCCGGTGCGGCGCTGACGATCATGTGGATGACGAGCGCGCCGAGCGGCCCGTTGCCGAACATGGCGAGGATGAACCCGAGCATCGGCAACGCCAGGCCGTCCGCCGGATCGGTGAACACGAGCATCAGGTATCCGACCGTCGAGACGGCGAGCCCGCCGGCCACGACCACGCCGGGGCGCAGGCGCCGGGCCACCAGCGGCGCCAGCATCGAGCCGACCAGCGTCGAGAGCACACCGGGTACCAACCACAGCCCCGCTTCCAACGCGGTCATCTCCGCGATCGACTGGAGGTACTGGGAGATGACCAGGTACAGCCCGACCATGGCGCCCGTGCCGGCCAACAGGATCACCAGTCCGCCGCGGAAGGCGCGGTCGGCGAACAGGGACAGATCGAGCAGCGGGTGCTCCAGCGTCCGCTGGCGGCGAACGAAGACCACCCCGAACCCGACGCCCACGACGAGCGCGACGACCGCCAGGGCACCCGGATCGTTCGCCAGCTCCTTCAGCCCGTAGACCACGGGCAGGATCGCGGCGAGCGACAGTGCCACGCTCAGCGGGTCGAGCCGGCCGGTCGCGCTCGGCCGCGAAGCCGGGAGCAGCGGCGGGGCGAGAACCAGCAGCACCACCATCACAGGTAGGCCGATGAGGAACGCCGCACCCCACCAGAACGCCTCGAGCAGTGCGCCGCCGACCACCGGGCCGAGCGCGGCACCCGCGGTGAACGCGCTCGACCAGACGGCGATCGCGACCGCGCGCTGACGCGCGTCGATGAAGAGGTGGCTGATCAGGGCGAGGGTGGCGGGCATGAGGGTGGCACCCGCGATGCCCAGTGCGACCCGTCCGACGATGAGCAGTTCGGTGGTCGGGGCGTAGGCGGCGAGGACCGAGGCGATCCCGAAGGCCGTCGCGCCGATCATGAGCAGCCGGCGGTGGCCGATGCGGTCGCCCAGGGTGCCCATGGTGACCAGGAAGCCGGCCATCATGAAGCCGTAGCTGTCCATGATCCAGAGCAGTTGGGTGGCGTCCGGCCGCAGGTCCTCGCTGATCGCCGGTACCGCCAGGAACAGCACGCCGTTGTCGATCGCCAGCAGGAACGTCGGCAGCGCGAGGACGGCCAGGCCCGCCCATTCCCGCCGTCCCGCTCGTGGTGCGGCCATTGTGCATCCTCCCCAGAGTTACGTTACGAGTCGTAACATAACATATGAGTTAGGCTGGCGGCATGACCAGCGACGGGACCTCCGTACGGACCGGTCGGCCGCGCGACCCGCACATCGACAGCGCCGTGCTCGACGCGACGCTCGCCGTGCTGACCGAGAGCGGCTACAACCACCTGCGGCTCGAGGAGGTCGCGCGCCGGGCGGGCACCACGAAGCCGGCCATCTACCGGCGCTGGCCCACTCGTCAGCACCTGGTACTGGCCGCCCTCGCCCGGCGACTGGGCGAGGTCCAGGTGCCGAACACCGGCTGCACGCTCTGCGACCTGGGCGAGGGGCTCGGGATCTTCCTCGACACCTTCCACCGACTGCCACCCGACGTCCTCGGCTCACTGCTGGCCGACTGCGCCGGCGACCCGAAGCTGCGGGCCGCCTTCATGAGCACCCTGTTCGACCCGCCCCGGGCGGCGGTCCGCGTGATGCTCGACCGGGCCTGCGCGCGCGGCGACCTGCGGGCCGAGATGGACGGCGAACTCGCGCTCGACCTGCTCGGCTCGTTCGTGCACTACCGGGCGCTGTTCGGCCACGCACCGACCAGCGGGGCCGAGATCGAGGGCGCCGTGGAGACCCTGCTGCGTGGCATGGCCGTCGACTATCCCGCTTTGCTGGCCCACAGCCAGGCCCTCACGGAAGCGGCGTCAGCCCACCACGACCACTAGCAGGAGTGGTCTGACCACTTGACCTCTGCGCCACTCTGAGTCACAGTGGCGGACATGGCACTGCAACCCGTGGCCAGACGGTCCGTTCCCGATGCCGTCTTCGACCAGATCATCGACGACGTGGTCAGCGGCGAGTTCGCCCCCGGCGAGGCCCTGCCCAGCGAGCGTCGCCTGGCCGAGGTGCTCGGCGTCTCGCGCCCGGCCGTCCGTGAGGCACTCCAGCGCATGGCGCAGGCCGGGCTGGTGGAGGTCCGGCAGGGCGACGCCACGACCGTCCGCGACTACCGGCGCCACGCGAGCCTCGACCTGCTCCCCCGGCTGCTGCTTCCCCGCGGCGAGCTGGATCCACGCGTGGCACGCAGCATCCTCGAGGCGCGCCTGCACATCGGTCCCAAGGTGGCGGCACTCGCGGCCGAACGCTCGGGTACGAGCATCGGCACCCCGCTGCGCGACTGCGTCGACGCGCTCGAGGCCGACACCGACCCCGTGGCCCGCCAGCGCCACGCCCTCACCTTCTGGGACCACGTCGTGGACGGCGCCGACTCCATCGCCTTCCGGCTGATGTTCAACAGCCTGCGCGCCGCCTACGAACCGGCGCTCGCCGCCCTCGCGACCGTCATGTCCGCCGAGGTGGACCGGATCGACAACTACCGCACCCTGGCCGACGCGATCGTGGTCGGCGACCCGGAGGCCGCCCGCCGCGCCGCCGAGGACCTGCTCGCCCCCGCCACCGGCGCCCTGCACGCCGTGATCCGGCAACTGGAGGAGATGCCGTGAGCGAGCTTGCGAGCGAACCAACGACACCGAGCGACATCGACGAACAGGCCCGGACCCGGGTGCGCGCCGACGAGGCCGACCAGCGCCGGCGGTCGGTCTCCCTCGGGGACGCAGCGAAGGCGTTCTGGCGCCACCCCTCCCCCTGGCTGATCGGCGCGCTACTGGTCGCCGCGACCGCCGCGCGGATCGTGGTCGGCGACTGGCGCCTGTCCGACGCGCTCACGCCACTCGTGATGCTCGCCGTGTTCCCGTTCTTCGAGTGGATGGTGCACGTCTGCGTGCTGCACTGGCGGCCGCGTCGCGTCGGCCCGGTCACCATCGACCCGCTGCTGTCGCGCAAACACCGTGCCCACCACGCGGATCCGCGTGACGTGCCGCTCGTGTTCATCCCCTGGCGCGTCCTGGTGTGGCTGCTGCCGGTGGTCACGGCCATCGGCCTGTTCGCGTTCCCGCGCCTCGGCGTCGGCCTGACCTACCTGGTGGGCGTGGCGGCACTCGGGCTCGGCTACGAGTGGACCCACTACCTGATCCACAGCGACTACCGGCCGAAGTCCCGGCCGTACCGGGCGATCTGGCGCAACCACCGGCTGCACCACTACAAGAACGAGCACTACTGGTTCACCGTGACCACCTCGGGCACGGCCGACCGCGTGCTGCGGACCGCCCCCGACCCGGCGACCGTCGACACCTCCCCGACGGTGCGTGCCCTGCACGCTCAGGAGTTTCCGTAGGCTCCCTCGGCGTGAGCACACGTGTCAGAGCCGCCAGCGTGCTGGTTCCGGTCGCCGCCATCGCCCTCGTTCTCGGCGGCCTCACGGCCTACGCCCAGCAGTGGCTGCCGGAACAGATGGCGTCGCTCGCCAACTCGGCCGGCTCGTGGGTGCTGATCGCGTTCCTGTTGGCGCTGCTGGCGAATCGCCCGGTGCTGGCGGCCGTCGCCGGCCTGGCGGCGCTGTTCATGCTGCTGGCCGGCTACGTGATCGCCGCGAACCTGCGCGGCTTCGAGACGTCGCCCGCGCTGCTCGTGTTCTGGGGCACGGCGGCCGTGCTGGTGGGCCCGTTCGTGGGGCTCGCCGCGCACTGGTGCCGCTCCGGCGGACCCGGTCTCGTGGCGTGCGGCGCCGGTCTGATGGGCGGGCTGCTGATCGGCGAGGCGGTCTACGGGCTCGTGGTCATCGGCGACACCACGCATCCGCCGTACTGGTGGGGTCAGCTGGCGGCCGGCCTGTTCGTCATGGGCGGGGTCGCCTCGGCGCGCCGTCTGGAGGGCCGGGTGGTGCTCGCCACCGTGGCCGTCGCGGCGGTCGTGGCCACCGCGTTCTTCGTGGTCTACCGAATGAACCTGATCAAGTTCCTCTAGCCGGCCCGTAGTTCCTCGGCCATGAGCCGGGCCTGGGCGGAGTCCAGCCCGTTCGACGCGAGGCCGTGACCGAGCGCGAGCATGCCGCGCACGATGGCCGCCTCCCGCACCTCCTCCGGCATCGCGCTCAGCGGTCCGTCGAGCAGCGTGGCCAGCCCGTGCACCATCGCCCACGTCGCCACCTCGGCCAGCGGCCGGTCCTCCTCGGCGAGGTAGCCGACCGCCACCAGGTCGTTCAGGCCGTCGAGCAACAGCTCGTACGGGTTGTCCTCGGGGCGCTCGGCGGACGCGTCGAGCACCGTCCCGCCCGGCGAGAAGGCCGTGCGGAACAGCCCCGGCTGCGCGTGCGCGAACGACAGGTAGCCGCGACCCAGAGCGGCCAGCCGGCCGAGCGCGGCACGCACCGGGTCGTCCACGGGCTTCCGCTTGGCCAGCTCGATGGCCATGTGCGCGCCCAACTCCTCGGTCGCCCGCTCCTTCGTGGCACCCAGCAGCTCGTCGTGGTTGGCGAAATGGCGGTACGCGGCCGTGGGCGTCACGCCCACCTCCCGGGCCGCGGCGCGGATGCTCACCGAGGTCGGGCCGCCCTTCTGCGCGAGTTCGGCCGCCGCGGTGATGAGCGCGTTGCGCAGATCGCCGTGGTGGTACGCCCGCTTCTCCGCCGCGGCTGAGATTCCCATGAGACCGATGTTGACACCAGCCAACATCGATGGCAAGTTAACACCCAACAAGTTTACGGTCGCACACATTGGGGAGCGAGAGATGTTCAATCGAATCGGCAGGTTGGTCGCCCACCGCGCCAAGCTGGTGCTGGTCATATCCGTGCTGGTCATGCTCGGTGCCGGAGCCCTGGGTTTCACGGCGTTCGGCAAGCTCAAGACCGAGGGCGGGTTCGACGACCCGAATGCCGAGTCCACGCAGGCTCAAGAGCTGCTCGATCAGGAGTTCGGCGGTCAGACCGACGTGGTGTTCCTGTTCACCGCCGACTCCGGCACCGTGGACGATCCGGCGAACCGGCGGGCGGCCGAGGAGGTGACCGGGCGGCTGGTGGCGGACGCGGCGCTCGCCGACGTCACGTCCTACTTCACGGCCGGCGCGCCACCCTTACGGTCGGAGGACGGGCGGTACGCGCTCGCCACCGCCAAGTTCGCCGACGGCTCCGCCGACGCCGGTGACGTCATCGAGCAACTGCGCGCCGATCACGACACCACGAGCGGCCCGGTCGACCTCACGATCGGCGGCCCCGGCGCGATCGGCGCCGACATCGGCGGCCAGGTGGGCAAGGACCTCGCGCTCGCCGAGATGATCGCCGTGCCGATCATCCTGATCCTGCTGGTGCTCGTGTTCGGCAGCGTGGTCGCCGCGCTGCTCCCCCTGGCCATCGGCGGGATCGCGGTTCTCGGCACGTTCGCCGTGCTGTCGATCCTCGGCTCGCTCACCGACGTGTCCGTGTTCTCCATCAACCTCACGACCGCGCTCGGGCTCGGGCTGGCCATCGACTACGCGCTCCTGATGGTCAACCGGTACCGCGAGGAACTGGCGCGAGGGCTCGACGAGAAGGCCGCGGTGGTCCGCACGGTCGAGACGGCCGGCCGGACGATCATGTTCAGCGCCGCGACCGTGGCGGTCGCGCTGGCCGTGCTGCTGGTCTTCCCCGCGTACTTCCTCCGGTCGTTCGCCTACGCCGGCGTCGGGGTGGTGCTGGTGGCGATGATCGCCGCGATCTTCGTCCTGCCGGCGATGCTGTCGGTGCTCGGGCCGCGCGTCAACGCCGGCCGGCTGCCGTGGGTGAAGAACACGCCCAGTTCGGCGTCCGCGCTGTGGGGCCGGGTGGCCGCGAAGGCCATGAAGCGCCCGGCGCTGTTCGGCGGTGGCGTGGCCGTGCTGCTGATCATCGCGGCGCTGCCGCTGCTGCGGATCGAGTTCGGCAGCCCGAACGACCAGGTGCTGCCCACCACGGCCGACGCTCGCATCGTGGGTGACGCGCTGCGTGCCGAGTTCCCGAGCGCCGACGCGAAGACCATGCAGGTGATCACCACCTGCCCAGTCGACGTCACTGCCGTCACCGACTACGCGGGCCGGCTGTCCGAGGTGCCCGGGGTGGTGTCGGTGACCACCGCCGCCGGCACCTACACCGACGGCCAGCCCGGCGGCCCGGGCGACGCCACGCTGCTCGCCGACTCGGGTGACCAGCGCCTGGTGGTGCTCACCGAGCACGACGCGACCACCGACGCCGCGCAGGACCTGGTGACCACCGTCCGCGACGTGCCGGCGCCCACCGAGGTGCTGGTCGGCGGGAGTGCGCCCCGGCTGGTCGACAGCATCGACTCGGTCGGCGACCGGCTGCCGCTGGCCATCGCCCTGATCGCGCTGAGCACGTTCCTGCTGCTGTTCCTGTTCACGGGCAGCGTGTTCCAGCCGATCCGGGCGCTGCTGTTCAACGTGCTGGGCCTGTCCGCCACGGTCGGCATCCTGGTGATGATCTTCCAGGAGGGCTGGCTGTCCGACTGGCTGAACTTCACGCCCATGCCGCTCGACACCAGCATGATGGTGCTGATGTTCTGCATCGTGTTCGGGCTGTCCATGGACTACGAGGTGTTCGTGATCAGCCGGATCAAGGAGATGCACGACGCCGGCGCCGGGCCGGAGGAAGCCGTCACGCAGGGGCTGTCCCGCACGGGCCGGCTGATCACCATGGCGGCCGTGCTGCTGGCCGTGTCGCTGCTGGCCTTCGGGACCAGCGGGGTGAGCTTCATCCAGATGTTCGGCATCGGCAGCGGCCTGGCGATCCTGGTGGACGCGACCCTGATCCGCGCGGTGCTGGTGCCGGTGGGGATGCGCCTGCTCGGACGGTTCGCCTGGTGGGCGCCGCGTGGGATGCGGAAGATCCACGAGCGGGTGGGCCTGAAGGAGGAGCAGGAGCTGGCGAAGGTCTAGCGGTACACGACAGCGGCGCCGGGGCCTTCGGGCTCCGGCGCCGCTGTCATCGCTGTTGTCGTGTCACAGGGAGGCGATCAGGCGTTCCACTCGTTCGTCGACCGCGCGGAACGGGTCCTTGCACAGGACGGTGCGTTGGGCCTGGTCGTTGAGCTTCAGGTGGACCCAGTCGACCGTGAAGTCGCGGCCCGCCTGTTGGGCGGCCGCGATGAAGTCGCCGCGGAGCTTGGCCCGCGTGGTCTGGGGTGGGGTGTCCTTGGCGGCCTCGATCTCGCCGTCGTCGGTCACCCTGGCCACCAGGTCCTTGCGCTGGAGCAGGTCGAAGATGCCCCGGCCCCGGCGGATGTCGTGGTAGGCCAGGTCGAGCTGGGCGATGCGCGGGCTCGACAGCTCCATGCCGTGCTTGGCCCGGTAGCGCTCGACCAGCCGGTGCTTGATGGCCCAGTCGATCTCGCGGTCGATGCGCGACAGGTCCTGAGCCTCGACCGCGTCGAGCGTGCGGCCCCACAGTTCCATCACGCGGTCGACCACCGGGTCGGGGCCGCGCTTGGCCACGTGCTCGACCGCGCGGGCGTAGTACTCACGCTGGATGTCCAACGCCGACGCCTCGCGGCCACCCGCCAGGCGCACCAGACGGCGGCCGGTCAGGTCGTGGCTGATCTCGCGGATGGCGCGGATCGGGTTGTCCAGGGCGAAGTCGCGGAACTGGACGCCCTCCTCGATCATCTCGAGGACCAGGTTGGCGCTGCCGACCTTCAGCAGCGTGGTGGGCTCGGCCATGTTCGAGTCGCCCACGATCACGTGGAGACGTCGGTAGCGCTCGGCGTCGGCGTGGGGCTCGTCGCGGGTGTTGATGATCGGGCGCGACCGGGTGGTGGCCGAGGAGACGCCCTCCCAGATGTGCTCGGCACGCTGCGACAGGCAGTAGACCGCGCCGCGGGGCGTCTGGAGCACCTTGCCCGCACCGCAGATCAGCTGCCTGGTCACCAGGAACGGCAACAGCACGTCCGCGATCCGCGAGAACTCCCCCGCCCTGGTGACGCAGTAGTTCTCGTGGCAGCCGTAGGAGTTGCCCGCCGAGTCGGTGTTGTTCTTGAACAGGAAGATGTCGCCGCCGATGCCCTCGTCGGCCAACCTGCGCTCGGCGTCGACCAGCAGGTCCTCGAGGATCCGCTCGCCCGCCTTGTCGTGGGTGACCAGTTGCACGAGGTTGTCGCACTCCGCCGTGGCGTACTCGGGGTGCGAGCCGACGTCGAGGTAGAGCCGAGAGCCGTTGCGCAGGAACACGTTCGACGAACGCCCCCAGGACACCACCCGTCGAAACAGGTACCGCGCGACCTCGTCCGGGCTCAGCCTGCGCTGTCCGTGGAACGTACAGGTCACGCCGAACTCGGTTTCGATGCCGAAGATCCGCCGCTGCATCCCTTTAGCCTATGCGCTCGCAAGCAATACGTGGTCAGTCCACTCCGAGGTGAGATGAACGCGTCATCCACGAATCGGGTGGACCCGCAGGTCAGTCCTTGTCCGGGGCCCCTTCGGGACCGCCTCCCGGTTCCTCCTCGGCGGCCGACTCGGCGGCCTCCGTGGGCAGCAGCGCGGTCAGCGCGGCACCCTCGATCCGGCGGAACGCCCGCTGGGGCCGGGACCGCTCCAGCACCGCCACCTCGAGCCGACCGACCGCCGCCTGTCCGGTGGTGTCGCCGTTGCTGGCCGACAGCGCCCGCGCCGCGAGGTTCACGGCGTCCTGGAGCGACGTGTCGTCCTCGAAGGCTTCCTTCAGGACGTTGGCGATCGGCTCGGTCTGGCCGCCCATGACCAGGTACTTCGGCTCGTCGACGATCGAACCGTCGTAGGTGAGCCGGTAGAGCTGGTCGAGTTCGGGCGTGGCACCCACCTCGGCGACGCAGATCTCCACCTCGAACGGCTTGATCTGGTCGGTGAAGATCGACCCGAGGGTCTGGGCGTACACGTTGGCCAGTTGGCGGGCCGACACGTCGCGCGGGTCGTTGGCATAGCCCCACAGGTCGACGTGGCGGATGCCGCCGCGACGCAGGCTCTCGTACTCGCTGTAGCGCCCGGCGGCCGCGAACCCGATCCGGTCGTAGATCTCCGACACCTTGTGCAACGTGGTCGACGGGTTCTCGGCCACGAACAGCACCCCGCCGCTGTACTTGAGCACGACCACGCTGCGACCTCGGGAGATGCCCTTGCGGGCGTACTCCGAGCGGTCCCGCATCAACTGCTCGGGTGAGGCGTACAGCGGCATGGTCACGGCGGTGGCTCCTCGGGTGTGCTCGGTTGTGCTCGGTGGTGCGGGGCTCAGCCGCGCGGCTGGGCCGTGCGTGCGGTGACCACGGCCTCGGCGACCACGGCCGCGTCCGCCTCGGGCAGGTGCACCGCGCCGTCGGCCGCCGTGATCGTGATGATGCTGGGGTAGATCTTGCGGGCGATGTCGGGGCCACCGGTGGCCGAGTCGTCGTCGGCCGCGTCGTACAGGGCCTCGACCGCCTGGCGAATGGCGGTGTCGCGATCGCTGCCCGGGTCGTAGAGCTTCTTGAGCGCGGACCGGGCGAACAGCGACCCGGACCCGACCGAGTGGTAGCCGGCCCGCTCCTCGTAGCGCCCGCCGACCACGTCGAACGACACGATCCGACCGGCGGTGGCCGGGTCGGCGGCGTCGATGTCGAAGCCGACGAACAGCGGGATCACCGCGAGTCCCTGCATGGCCACGTCGAGGTTGCCGCGCACGAGCGTGGCCAGCTTGTTGGTCTTGCCGTCGAGCGAGAGCGAGACGCCCTCGATCTTCTCGTAGTGGCGCAGGTCGAGCGTGTAGAGCCGGACCATCTCGATCGCGAGACCGGCCGTGCCGGCGATGCCGACGGAGGAGTAGTCGTCGGTGACGAAGACCTTCTCCATGTCGCGCTGGGAGATGAGGTTGCCGGACGTGGCCCGCCGGTCACCGGCGATCAGGACGCCACCGTTGAAGGTGATGGCCACGATCGTGGTGCCGTGGGGCGGTTCGGGCTGCGGACGGCCGCCGCGCGGCTCGTCGAGCCCGCGTGCCGAACCAGGCAGCAGGTGCGGCGCCTGGGCGCGGAGGAAGTCGGTGAACGACGACGTTTCAGCTGTCAGGTAGGCAGCCGGGAGTGACGCGCCGGGCACAGCGCGGGACGAGGAGTGTTCCATGCCTGCTTTCGTTCCTGTACGGATACCGACCGGGTGGTAGGGAAGAACCTACTCGCCGCCCTTTTGGACGTACGCGCGGACGAAGTCCTCCGCGTTCTCCTCGAGCACGTCGTCGATCTCGTCGAGAATGGTGTCTACATCCTCGCCGAGCTTCTCCCTGCGCTCCTGACCAGCCGGCGCGCCGCCGTCGACGTCATCGTCGCCGTCACCGCCGCCTTGCCGCTGTGTCTGCTCCTGGGCCATGTCGCCTCCCGGCTCTGCTGTCTGTCCTCAACATTACCGACCAGCACCGACAAATTCGCGGACCATCCGAGGGATGATCAAAAATCGGCCCTAGCGTTTGGTCACTCCCGTGAGCGCGTCGACCAGTTCCTCGGCCGTGGCCGACGCCTCCAGCAGCTCGCCCACGTGGGCCTTCGTGCCGCGCAGCGGCTCGAGGGTGGGGATCCGGACCAGCGACTCGCGCCCGAGGTCGAAGATCACCGAGTCCCACGAGGCGGCCGCGATGGACGTCGGGTAACGCTCGAGGCACTTGCCGCGGAAGAACGCCCGGGTGTCCAGCGGCGGGGTGGTGATGGCCGCCTGCACCTCCTCCTCGGTGACCAGCCGCTTCATGGAGCCGCGGGTCACCAGGCGGTTGTACAGACCCTTGCCCAGCCGCACGTCGGAGTACTGCAGGTCGACCAGCTGCAGCCGCGGTGAGTTCCAGTTGAGGCCGTCGCGGGCGCGAAAGCCCTCGAGCAGCCGCAGCTTGGCCGGCCAGTCGAGCCGGTCGGCGCACTCCATGGGGTCGCGGCGCAGCGCGTCGATGATCTCGCCCCACGTGCTCAGCACGTTCATGGAGACCTCGTCCTGCTCGGTGCGCTCGAGGTTCTGGGAGATCAGCTCGTGGTAGGCCGACTGGATGTCCAGCCCCGTGACCTTGCGCCCGTTCGCCAGCTCGACCGTGGCCTTCAGCGTGGGGTCGTGGGACAGCGTGTGCACCGCCCGCACCGGGTCGGCCAGCTTCAGGTGGTCGAACCGCACGCCGCTCTCGATCAGATCGAGTACCAGTGCGGCCGTGCCCACCTTGAGGTACGTGGACGTCTCGGCCAGGTTGGCGTCGCCGATGATCACGTGGAGGCGGCGGTACTTGTCGGCGTCGGCGTGGGGCTCGTCGCGGGTGTTGATGATGCCGCGCTTGAGCGTGGTCTCCAGGCCGACCTCGACCTCGATGTAGTCCGCCCGCTGGGACAGCTGGAAGCCGGCCTCCTCGCCCGACGCGCCGATGCCCACCCGGCCGGAGCCGCAGATCACCTGGCGGGACGCGAAGAACGGGGTCAGCCCGGCGATCACCGCGGTGAACGGCGTGTTGCGGGCCATCAGGTAGTTCTCGTGGGTGCCGTAGCTGGCGCCCTTGTTGTCGATGTTGTTCTTGTACAGCTGCAGGCGCGGCTGCCCGGGCACGGTGGCGGCGCGCATCGCCGCCTCCTCCATGACCCGCTCCCCCGCCTTGTCCCAGATCACGGCGTCGCGGGCGTTGGTGACCTCGGGTGCGGAGTACTCCGGGTGCGCGTGGTCGACGTAGAGCCGGGCGCCGTTCGTGAGGATCACGTTGGCCGCGCCGAGGTCCTCGACGTCCGGGTCGGACGGCGGCATGCCGGGCGCGCCGAGGTCGAAGCCCCGCGCGTCCCGAAGCGGCGACTCGACCTCGTAGTCCCAGCGGGCTCGTCGTGCCCTCGGGATGTCGGCGGCGGCCGCGTAGGCCAGCACCACCTGGGTGGACGTCAGTACCGGGTTGGCGGTCGCGTCTCCCGGGACGGCGATCCCGTACTCGACCTCTGTCCCCATGATCCTGCGCATGACACCAAGCCTACGGGGGTGTCACGGTGGGGCAGCAGGCACGCACGACCAGCGCCGGTGTGGCGTACACCGCACTTGGCCGAATTCGATGGTCGAGTCTGTCAGCTCCTCGGAGCGAGTCTGTCAGCTCCAGGCCAGGGCGCCGCGATCACGCCAGTAGACGTCCGGTTCGGTGGCGAGGTCGGTGAACGCCTCCGCGATCGCCACAGGATCCGGCACGACCGTGAGCGCCGCCAGGTTGGATCGCAGCTGGTCCGGGCCGGCCGGGCCGAGCAGCACGGTGTCCGCCCACGGCTGGGCCAGGGCGGCGGCCAGGGCCACCGCGTCGGGACCGACCCCGGCCGCCGCCGCGGTCTTCCCCACCTCCGCGGGTGGGTCCACCGCCAGCCTGCCGTTCGCCAGCACCTCCTTGACCAGCACGTGGGCGCCCTCGGCGTGGGCCTCCGCGAGGGCGGGCCCCACGGACGGCTCCAGGACGTTCCAGGTGGACTGGACGGCCGTGAAGACCGGCGTTCCGTGCCTGGTCAGCGCGAGCGCGCGGCGGACCGTGTCGGCCTGGTGGGGCCCGGACGTGGAGAACCCGACGCGGGTGGGCAGGGCGGCGAGCGCGTCCTGCAGCTCGAGGTCGTCGAACAGCGGGCTGTCCGGGGTGAGCGAGTGGACCTGGTAGAGCGCGAGCCGGGACCCGAGGAGCGCCTGGCTCTCGGGCCACTGCCGGGAGAACCGGGCCAGGGAGTGTTCCTTGACCTCGTGGACGGGCGCGTCGAGCCGCCAGTCGCCCACGTAGGCGTAGCCCCACTTGCTGGAGACCGTGAGCGCCGCGACGTCCGAGGGCTCGCGTTGGGCCAGCCAGGTGGCGAGGAACTCCTCGGCGCGGCCGTAGGAGCGGGCGGTGTCGACCCAGCGCACGCCGGCGGCGTACGCGTGGTCGAGGACCTCCCAGGTGGCGGCGCGCATGTTGGCCACCGACCGGTCGGCCGGCAGCTCGCCGCGGCCCACGTTGATGTAGGCGGGACGGCCGAGGGCGGCGAGACCGAGCCCTAGTCGCTCGATGCCCGCCGCCCTCGGTGCCGTGCATCTACAGGTACTGGCCGGTGTTCGTGGCCGTGTCGATCGCCCGGCCGGAGTCCTGGTTCTTGCCGGTGACGAGGGTGCGGATGTAGACGATCCGCTCCCCCTTCTTGCCGGAGATCCGGGCCCAGTCGTCCGGGTTGGTGGTGTTGGGCAGGTCCTCGTTCTCCGCGAACTCGTCGACGATCGCGTCGAGCAGGTGCTGCACCCGCAGACCGCGCTGCTGGGTCTCCAGCACCGACTTGATCGCCGCCTTCTTCGACCGGTCCACGATGTTCTGGATCATCGCGCCCGAGTTGAAGTCGCGGAAGTAGAGCACCTCCTTGTCACCGTTGGCGTAGGTGACCTCGAGGAACCGGTTCTCCTCGGTCTCCTCGTACATCCGCTCGACGGTGTGCTGGATCATCGCCTCGCAGGCACGCCTCGGGGTCGCCACCGAACTCGGCGAGGTCCTCGGCGTGGATCGGCAGACTCGGTGTCAGGTACTTCGAGAAGATGTCCTTGGCCGCCTCGGCGTCCGGCCGCTCGATCTTGATCTTGACGTCCAGCCGGCCGGGCCGCAGGATCGCCGGGTCGATCATGTCCTCGCGGTTGGAGGCACCGATCACGATCACGTTCTCGAGGCCCTCGACACCGTCGATCTCACTGAGCAGCTGAGGCACGATCGTGGTCTCCACGTCGGAAGAGACGCCGCTGCCACGGGTACGGAAGATCGAGTCCATCTCGTCGAAGAACACGATCACCGGAGTGCCCTCCGACGCCTTCTCCCGCGCACGCTGGAAGATCAGCCGGATGTGCCGCTCGGTCTCGCCCACGAACTTGTTGAGCAGCTCGGGACCCTTGATGTTCAGGAAGTACGACTTGGCCTGGGAGGCCGAGCCGTCGCCCCGCGCCGCCGCCACCTTCTTGGCCAGCGAGTTGGCCACGGCCTTGGCGATGAGCGTCTTGCCGCAGCCGGGCGGGCCGTAGAGCAGGACGCCCTTCGGCGGCCGCAGCTCGTACTCCGTGTACAGGTCGGCGTGCAGGAACGGCAGCTCCACCGCGTCGCGGATCTGCTCGATCTGCCGGAACAGGCCACCGATGTCCTCGTAGCTGGACGTCGGGCACCTCCTCCAGCACCAGGTCCTCGACCTCGGCCTTGGGCACCCGCTCGTAGGCGTAGCCCGACTTGGAGTCGACCAGCAGCGAGTCACCCGGCTTGAGGGTGGACTCGCGCAGCGGATCGGCCAGCCAGACCACGCGCTCCTCGTCGGCATGGCCGACGACCAGCGCCCGCTGCGGCGGTGTGTCGTCGATCTCGGCAAGCAGCTCGCGCAGCGTCGACACCTCGCCGATCCGCTCGAACTGCCCGGCCTCCACGATGGTCAGCGCCTCGTTGAGCCGCACGGACTGGCCGCGGCGCAACTGGTCGGCCTCGACGGCCGGCGAACACGCCACCCGCATCTTCCGACCGGCGGTGAACACGTCGACCGTGCCGTCCTCGTGTCCGTCGAGGAACACGCCATAGCCGCTGGGCGGCTGGGCGAGCCGGTCGACCTCCTCGCGCAGGGCGAGTAGCTGACTCCGTGCTTCACGCAGGGTCTCGACCAGCTTGGCGTTACGCTCGGTTAGCTGACTCACTCGCTCCGATGCCTCGGCCAGCCGCTGCTCGAGCAGCCGGGCGTGTCTCGGCGAGTCCGTCAGCTTCCGGCGCAGCAGCGCTACTTCCTCCTCGAGGAACCGGATCTGGGCGGCTTCCGACGGTTCGTGCCCAGATGCCGGCTCGGGTCCAGCGCCGTGCTCGTCGGCCTCCTCCGGCCGACCACCGGGACGATCGTGCTGCATGTCGGCACCTCCTCCCGCATATTCGCTTACCCCCACGGTACCGGTGCGCACCGACAAAAGAAGACCATCCACATCTCGGAACCGTCGCGTCATGTTCATGAAACCGGACTCGAGCCGACAGTTTCGGGCCATGTCGGCGCGTAGGGGAACCATCGACCCGCTACCGTGCGTCAAGGATTGGGCCGGCCGGGAGCCGGTAGCCACGAACAAGGAGAAGTGACCGATGTCGCAACCGCCGCAGCAGCCGGGCCAGTGGGGAGGGCAGCCGGGCCAGCCGTATGGCCAGCAGCCTGGCCCCGGTCAGCAGCCGGGTGGCTACCCGCAACAGGGTGGATATCCGCAGCAGGGCGGCTACCCGCAGCAGCAGCAACAGCCGGGCGGCTACCCCCAGCAGGGCGGGTACCCGCAGCAGCAACAGCCGGGTGGGTACGGGCAGCAGCCCGGCCCCTACGGCCCGCAGTACGGGGGCTACGGCCCGCAGAAGAAGAGCCCCATGCCGTGGATCCTGGCCGGCGGTGGCGTGGTCGTGGTCGCGATCGCCGTGGTCCTGATCATCGTGCTCACCGGCGGTGAGGACACGGGCACCCCCGAGGGCACCGCGCAGGCTGTCGTCGACGCGGTCAACGACAAGGACGCCGAGGCGCTCGCCGCACTCACCTGCGGCGCCGAGGCGTCGGACGTGGAGCAGTTCACCGACCCGGGTTCCGTCGACGAGTCCCTGGCCGCGGTCGAGGTGAGCGCCGAACTCGGCGAGGTCACCACCGAGGGCGACAACAAGGCGACCGCGCAGGTCACCCTCACCTACAGCAACGTGCCCGAAGAGGCCAAGGAGTTCTTCAACGACGGCCCCGTGCCCCTGCCGCTGGAGAAGGAAGGCAGCGAATGGTGCATCTCCGGGTCCGGGGGCGCCAGCGCCCCTAGTTCCGACGGCTGAGCAGACCGGACACCGTCGAACGCCGCTGGGACCTCGTCCCGGCGGCGTTCGTCGTCGGTGGCCTCTCCTACGATGGGTCGGGCGGGGAACGAAATGCCGGGCTGTTCCGTCTTCCATGACAGGGGTCCCGGAACCACCGGAACACGCAGGGTAAGGAGTCGCGGCCGAGATGACCAACCCACCGCAGGAGCCGGGAGAGTCGAGCCCGGAGCCGGAGGAATCGGGCGAGGCCACCTCGGACCAGGAGTCGGCGGTATCGGACACTTCGCCCGATTCGGACCCGACTGAATCTTCTGAGCCTTCTGACACCGCCGAGTTACCGGAGTCGACGGACTCGACCGACGAGGAGTCGGAGATATCCGACCCGGAGGCCACCGGTGTCGACGGGGACCCGGCCGAGACGACTGAGTCGACCGGGCCGACCGAGTCGCCGGTGCCCGCCGACCAGCCGCCGCCCAAGAGTCGCAAGGGCCGGATCGCGGCCATCGTGCTCGTCGTGGCGCTCGTCCTCGCCGGCGGCGGGGTCGCGGTCTATCTGGTCACGCATCGCGATCAGGGCGGATCGGGTGACCGCGCGGGCAGCGGCGCCAGTTCCACGAAGACCACTTCGTCGCGCGAGTCCGAGTCCGAATCCGAGTCGGGCGACGTCTACGACGACTACTACGACGACTACGGGTCCTCCACCGAGTCCTCCGACGACTACAGCTCGGACTACCCGGAGTACGACGACTACGACGACAGCTACGGCGAGACCTCCGGTGAGGACGAGCCCGAACGCGAGATCCGCGACATCGACGACGGCTCGGTCACCAGCGACGACCCGGACGAGGTCCGGCTGGCCTACATGGCGGCGTACGAGAACAAGGAGTTCAGCGACATCGTCGAGAACTCCTGCGAGGCCTACCAGGACCGGTTCGGCACCGACACCCAGGAACTCGAGGCCGCCCTCGCCGACTACGACGTCATCGCCACCGAGGACGGCGACCTCGACGTCAAGGGCAGGACGGCCACCGGCCGGATCGACATCGAACTGTCGGCCGACGACAACACCGACAGCCGCAAGATCCTCGTCAAGCTCGTCGAGGAACAGGGCAAGTGGCGGTTCTGCGGCGAGGACGAGGGTTAACGGCCGCAGCCGACCAGCAGACGCCGACAGCACACGGGAGCCGCACACATGACGTACCCGCCGCAGCAGCCCGGCCAGCCGGGCCCGCACGGGCAGGATCCGTACGGCCAGCAACCCGGCCAGTTCGGCCAGCAGCCGGGCCAGCCAGGTCAGTACGGGCAGTACGGTCAGTACGGCCAGCAGCCGCCCGCCTACGGCCAACAGCCCGGCCAGCCGGGTCAGTACGGGCAGCAGCCGGGCTACCCGGGCGGCGGGTCGCCGAAGAAGAAGACCGGCCTGATCGTCGCGATCGTCGTGGCGGTGCTCGTCCTCGCCGGCGGCGGCCTGACCATCTTCCTGCTCAACCAGGACGACGAGCCGCCGAACACCGCGAACAACGACCCGACCACCGGTCAGCAGGAGGACCCGACCGGCGGTCAGGACGACCCCACCGGCGAGGAGGACCCGACGGGCGAGGCGCCCTCGGGCGACGGGTCCGAGGAGGACATGGTCGCGGTCGCGCAGGACTACATCGACGCGATCATGGCCAAGGACGAGGCCGCCGCCACCGAGCTCACCTGCGACGGCACCTCGGCCGGCACGATCTACGACACCCTCGCCACGGGCGACGACGAGATCACCCTCGGCAAGGCCCAGGTCACCGGCACCAACGGCTCCGTCGGAGATCATCATCGGGACGCAGCCACCGCTACCCGCACCCCTGTTCTTCCAGAACGGCTCCTGGTGCGTGCCCCTGTGAGCGACGAGACCGTGAACGACGAGACCGTGAACGAAGAGACCGTGCGCGACGAGAAGGCCGGCCGACGCCGGGTCCTGGTGATCGCGGGCCTCGTCGTGGCCGTGCTGGTGGTGGCCGGCGTCCTCACGCTGCTGCTGACCGGCGGCGACGACAACACGGCCGACAAGCCGGGCGGGGACACGGCGGGCGGCGACCAGCAGACCACCGCCACCACGCCGGCCGACCAGCCCGAGACCGGCACCCCCGCCGAGCCGGCCACCGAGGCCGAGGTGACCGCCGCGCGGGGCGTGGCCGAGCAGGCGGCCGCGGCCTTCGCCGCCGGTGACGTCGCGGCCATGACCCAGATCAGCTGCGACCCCGAGAGCGGCGGGACCCCCGTGGACCTCGGCGAGAACACCACGGCCGAACTGGTCGGCGACCCGGAACTGTCCGGTGACACCGGCGAGATCCAGCTGCGGATCTCCGTCGGCGGCACCGAACCCACCATCGTGCCGCTCCCGCTCCAGAAGCGGGCCGACGGCACCTGGTGCGTGCCTTGAGAGGGTGCGCGAATAGGGTCGGTGGATGCCCGTCGTGATCGAGGTGGTTCCTGGCGGTGCCGCGCAGGCTTCGGCGTACCGGTGTTGTACTTCGATGCCTGCGCGGTGCCGCCAGGGGCCGCCTCGGCGCGGCGGGCGCCGCCATGCCCTATTCGCGCACCCTCTTAGCTGTTGTTCTGCTTGCCGCGCCGCTGTGGGCGGGGGGTGGTCACACCCTCCGCCAGGCGGCGGGCGGTCAGCACGAACGCCGTGTGGGCCACCATCCGGTGCTCCGGCCGCACGGCCAGGCCCACCACGTGCCAGGGGCGCATGAGCGTCTCCCAGGCCTGCGGTTCGGTCCAGCACTCCTGCGCGCGCAACGCCTCGGTCACCTTCGACAGCTGCGTGGTGGTCGCGATGTACACCACCAGCACGCCGCCCGGGATGAGGCTGGCCGACACGGTCTCCAACACGTCCCACGGCGACAGCATGTCCAGGATGACCCGGTCGACCTCGCCCTCATGCTCGACCAGGTCACGGATGTGCAGGTCCCAGTTCGGGGGCTGGCCGCCGAAGAACGCGCCGACGTTGCGTACCGCGTGCTCGGCGTGGTCCTCCCGCACCTCGTAGGAGGTCACGCGACCCTCCGGCCCGACCGCGCGCAGCAACGAGCAGGTCAGCGCACCCGAGCCGGCTCCGGCCTCCAGCACCCGCGCGCCCGGGAAGATGTCGCCCCACATGACGATCTGGCCGGCGTCCTTCGGGTAGATCACCTGGGCGCCGCGCGGCATGGACAGCACGTAGTCCGCGAGCAGTGGCCGCATGGCCAGGTACGCCGTCCCGCCGCCCGAGTTGATGAGCGAGCCCTCCGGCTGCCCGATCAGGTCGTCGTGGTCTATCGCGCCCCGATGCGTGTGGTACTGCCCACCGGCCGCGAGCACGAGCGTGTAGTGCCGCCCCTTCGGATCGGTGAGCTGCACCCGATCGCCCACCCGAAACGGTCCACTCGCCCTGACCTCCACCACCGAATTCCGCTCCGTCCCTGATCATCACACTGGTTCATCACACCGACCGCGAGATAGTCGCAGAAGACCCACCGGGCACCTGGCGCGGGGACCGCCACTACCCTGGCCCGCGCGACCCGGACGGTGATCACCAAGGGGGAGATCGTGACGTATCCACCGCAGCAGCCAGGTCAGTGGGGTCAGCAGCCCGACCCGTACGGCCAGCAGCCCGGCCAGAGCCCGTGGGGCCAGCAGCCGGACCCGTACGGCGGGCAGAGTCCCTGGGGCCAGCAGCCCTACCAGATGGGTCCCCCGCCGCCGAAGAAGAAGGGCGGCCTCATGGCGGCCCTCATCATCGTGGCCATCCTGGTGGTCGGCGGTGGCGGCACCGGTCTCTACTTCCTGCTGAGCAAAGAGGACAAGGACCCGGCGGGTGGTGGCGGTGGCAGCTCCAAGGAGGACGGTCCCCGCGCGGCGGCCGACGCGTTCACCGAGGAGCTGCAGGAGCTGGCCAACATGCGTCCGCGGGATCTCGACGCCGCCCCGTTGAAGCCCTACGTCTGCGGCGAGGACTTCAAGCGGTTCGACGAGGACCTCGAGAACGTCCGGGAGTACGCGTCGACCGCGTCGAGCGAGCCGACGAACGAGTCCGTGAAGCTGTCCGTGACGGACTTCAAGGAGACCGACGACGGCGCCACGTTCAACCTCCACCGCGAGTCCGAGGACTCCGAGGACGACCAGGAGCTGACGGTCGTCGAAGAGGGCGACAACTGGGTGGTCTGCGGTCTCTACGAGGAGAACGAGGACCAGCCGACCTCGCCTCCCTCGAGCGGCGGCAACACCGCCATCCCGAACCCGATCCCCACCACGTAGCCGGAACGTGTCCGCGGATCGTCACGAGTGGTTGGCCCGGCCGGGCACCGCCTGACGGAACCGCAGGGGACCGTGACGGCACCCAGCCACCAACCACAGGGCTGCGCGCCCGTTCGCCGGGTCGCGCCCAACACTTCTAATTCCGGAGAGGCGGAACTGTGCCGCGGATGTCCTCCCGGCGGAGCACTCCCGCCGGGCGGCCGTCCTCGTCGACCACCAGGAACTGCCACGCGGCCGTCTCCTGCACCCGTTCCGCGATCTCCTCCCCCGGTTCGGACTGCAGCAGCACCGACTCGGGCAGGATCGGCTCGGCCGCCTGCTCGGCCGGGGCCATCGGGGACTGACCGGCCAGGCGTTCGGCGGCGATCGGGTCGAGCAGGCCTGCGGCCACCCCGTCGGCGCGGACCAGCACCACCCCGCGTCCGGCGGCCGCGGCCAGCGCGTCGGCCACCGGGCTCTCGGCCGGCAGTTGCAGCACGGGACGGACCAGGTCGGCGAGCACCAGGCCCTCCGGCCAGCCGCGCCGTCGGTCGGCCGCCAGTTCGCCACGCGCGCCGGACACCACGAACCACGCGGTGAACAGGCACACACCGAGCCGCAGCCAGCGATCCGGCGACTCGGTGGCCACGCCCCACAGCGCCCAGATCATCAGCGCGGCGGCCACCAGCCAGCCACCCACCACGGCGGCCTTCGTGCCGGTCCCCCGCCGTCCCGACGCCGCCCACACGCCCGCGCGGAGCATCCGCCCACCGTCGAGCGGCAGACCGGGCAGCAGGTTGAACACGGCGACCGCCAGGTTGGCGACCGCGCACTCCAGCACGAGCAGCCACACGGGCCCCTCGGCCGGCATGAACAGCAGGGCGATCCCGCAGAGCCCGGCCAGCAACGCCGACACCGCGGGTCCCGCGGCGGCGATCACGCCTTCGTGCATGGGTCGGCGCGGGGTCCTGGCGATCTCCGACAACCCGCCGAGCAGGAACAGCCGGAGCCGGCGGACCGGGATCCCCAGTTGGAGCGCGACCACGCAGTGGCCGAGTTCGTGGGCGAGGACGGAAGCGCCGAGCAGCACGGCGAACGCGCCGGCCAACAGCATCGACGTGACCGCGCCCGCGTTGGGCAGGAACCGTTCGACCAGCGGGGCGTAGAGCACGATCACCGCGACCGACCCGATCCACCAGGAGCCGGACAGCAGGATGGGGACGCCCCGGAACCGGAACAACAGCAGCCCGCCGTCTCGCTCGGCACCGGGCCAGCTGTCACCGTTCGTCACGCGTGAAGAGTAGGCGTGTCGGTGTCACAACCTGGTGATGGACGTGCGGTAACAGGCAGACTTCGCCCATCCGGGGCACCTCCCCGGAACTGTCGGTGCCCTCGCCTAGGGTTTGGCGCATGACGGACCTCCCAGCCCCCGTGGCTCTGGAAGAAGCGGCCGTACCGCGCCCGCGGCGCCCGGCGCTGTCGCCGTCCCGTGCCGGTGACTTCAAGCAGTGCCCGCTGCTGTACCGCTTCCGGGCGGTCGACCGGCTGCCCGAGACGCCGACCCCGGCCCAGATCCGCGGCATCGTGGTGCACTCGGTGTTGGAGGAGCTGTTCGCGTTACCGGCCGCCGACCGCGTGCCCGACCGCGCCCACCAGCTGCTTCCCCCGGTGTGGGAGCGGCTGCGCGAGGAACGGCCCGAGCTGACCGAGCTGTTCACCGACTCCGCCGCCCACGACGAGTGGCTGATCTCGGCCGGCAAGCTGATCGACGGCTACTTCACCCTCGAGGACCCGCGCCGCCTCGACCCCGAGGCGCGCGAGCTGCTGGTGGAGACCGAGCTGACGTCGGGTGTCCTGCTGCGCGGCTACATCGACCGGATCGACGTCGCGCCCACCGGCGAGATCCGGGTGGTCGACTACAAGACGGGCACGGCGCCGCGCGAGATCGGCGAGGCCAAGGCGCTGTTCCAGATGAAGTTCTACGCGCTCGTGCTGTGGCGCCTGCGTGGCGTGGTGCCCCGGCAGCTGCGGCTCATGTACCTGGCCGACCGCCAGTCGCTCACCTACACCCCGGACGAGGCGGAGCTGAGCCGGTTCGAACGCACGCTCGACGCGGTGTGGCAGGCGATCCTGCGGGCGGGCAAGACGGGTGACTTCCGTCCGAACAAGAGCCGTCTGTGCGACTGGTGCTCGCACCAGGCGCTGTGCCCGGCGTTCGGTGGCACCCCGCCGGAGTACCCGGGCTGGCCCGAACCCGACGCCGGCGAGGAGACCCCGCTGGACCGGGCAGACTGAGTGCCATGAGCGCGTTCTTCCTCGATCTCGGCGACGGCCGGTACGCGGCGACCGAGCACACCACCGGTCCGTGGTCGGCCACCACCCAGCACCTCGGTCCGCCGAGCGCGCTGCTGGCCCGCGCCATGGAACTGTTGCCCTCCGACGCGCCGATGCGGATCGGGCGGATCACGGTCGAGATCCTCGGACCGGTGCCGGTGGCCGAGGTCGAGGTCCACGCGAGCGTCGAGCGGCCGGGCCGGTCGGTGGAGCTGCTGGTAGCCGAGCTGCTGGTCGGCGGACGGGCGGCCGTGCGGGCGCGGGCGTGGCGCTTCCGGACGTCGGAGACCGAGCAGGTCGAGGTCTACCCGCCCCTCCCACCGCCGTCGGCGGGCGAACCGATGTTCCGCCCGGAGGGCTGGGGGCCGGGCTACCTCGACATCATGGAGTGGCGCGCGCTGGTCGGCCACCTTGGCAAGCCGGGCCCGGCCACCGTGTGGGCCCGCCAGACCGTCCCGCTGGTCGAGGGCGAGGAACCCACGGGCCTGCAACGGCTGCTCACGGTCGCCGACTCGGGCAACGGCGTCTCCAACCGGCTCGACCCCCGCGAGTGGCTGTTCATCAACGCGGAGCTGACCGTCCACGTCCACCGCGAACCGACGGGCGAGTGGATCGGCCTCGACGCCACCACCGCCGTGGGCCCCGACGGCATCGGCACGGCGTTCAGCGTCCTCCACGACCAGCAGGGCCCGGTGGGCCGAGGCGCCCAGGCCCTCCTGATCCGCCCCCAAACCCCCGCATGATGACCACTGCCGTCGTCCATGATGACCATTCCCGGAGACGGCCGGCGCGGCCGGTAACGCCACACGGTCATCATGCGCGACCGGACTGGTCATCATGCGCGACGGGACTGGTCATCATGCGCGACCGGAACGGCCATCGTGCATGGGGGTCAGAGGCGGCAGGAGCGGATGTCCGACGCCAGGACGGCCTTCGCGCCCAGGGCGGACAGACGGTCCATCACCAGGTTCGCCTCGCGGCGGGGCACCATGGCCCGCACGGCCACCCAGTCCGGGTCGGCCAGCGGGCGCGACCGTGGGTGACTCCAGGCCCGGCGTCACGGTGATCGCCTCGTCCAGGAGCGACTTGCGGCAGTCGTAGTCCAGCATCATGTACTGCTGCGCGAACACCACGCCCTGCAGCCGCGCGGCCAGTTGGTCCTTGGCGGCCGAGCCGTCGGCCCGCGCGCCCTGCACCAGCACGCCCTCCGACTCGCAGATCGAGTCGCCGAACGCCACCAGGTTGTGCTGGCGCAGCGTGCGCCCGGAGCCGACCACGTCGGCCACCGCGTCGGCCACGCCCAGCTGCACGGAGATCTCCACGGCCCCGTCGAGCCGGATCACCTCGGCCGTGATCCCCTGCCGTTCCAGGTCGGCCTTCACCAGCCGCGGGTACGACGTGGCCAGCCGCTTGCCGGCCAGGTCGGCGACCTTCCACGGCTTCCCGGCGGGCGCGGCGTAGCGGAACGTGGACGCCCCGAACCCGAGCGCCAGCCGCTCGGTCACCGGCGCGCCGGAGTCGAGCGCCAGGTCGCGCCCGGTGATGCCCAGGTCCAGCTCGCCGGAGCCGACGTAGATCGCGATGTCCTTGGGCCGCAGGAAGAAGAACTCGACGTCGTTCGTGGGGTCGAGCACCGTCAGGTCACGCGAGTCGTGGCGGCGCCGGTAGCCCGCCTCGGCGAGCATCTCGCCCGCCGGACTCGGCGAGCGACCCCTTGTTGGGCATGGCTACGCGCAACATCGTCAATCTCCCAGAGATGTCTCAGAGGTGGCGGTACACGTCGTCGAGCGTCAGCCCGCGGCCCAGCATCAGCACCTGCACCCGGTACAGGAGCTGCGAGACCTCCTCGGCCAGCCGCTCGTCGGACTCGTGCTCGGCGGCGATCCACACCTCGCCCGCTTCTTCGAGCACTTTCTTGCCCTGCGCGTGCACCCCCGCGTCGAGCGCGGCGACGGTGCCGGAGCCCTCGGGCCGCGTGGCGGCCCGGTCGCGGAGTTCGGCGAACAGTTCGTCGAACGTCTTCACGAGCACAGATCCTTTCATCCGGCCGCCCGGCCCCACGCACCGGCCAGCACCACCGGAGAGTCACCCGGACGACCACCGTATTGAGCGATCCCGGAAAACGCGCTGGTTGACTAGGTTGTTCGGGTGCGATCGATGACGGCGACACAGGTGGCCACGAACATGTCCGGGGTGCTCGCCGCGGTGTCCAGGGGAGAAATCATCGAGGTGCTGGGCGAGGACGGCACCCCGGTGGCCAGGATGCTGCCCGCGAAGGCCGAGCGGATGGCCGACGTGTTCGGCAACTATCCGGTCGACCCGGTGTTCGCCACCCAGGTCGAGCAGACGGTGCTCGAACTCCGGGCGTCACAGAATTCCGCTTAGGACGCCAGGTCCACACCTTCGAGTGATTCGCGGAAGACCCGACGCTCGCCCGGCTCCACCGGCACCTCACACGGCACCACCAGCACCGTGCAGCCCGCCGCGACCGCGGCCGCCGTGCCGGTCGGCGAGTCCTCGATCGGCCACGCAGGCCGCCGGGTCGACGCCCAGCAGCCGAGCGGCCTTCAGGTAGGGCTCCGGATGCGGCTTGTTCAGCCCGTCGACCTCGTCACCGCACACGCTGACGTCGAACATCGACCGGCCGATGGTGTCCAGCGCGATCTCCGTGAGCCCCCGCTCGGTGGACGTGACCAGCGCGGTCGGCACGCCGGAGGCCCGCACGGCGGCCAGCGCGCCCGCCGCGCCCGGCCGCCACGGCAGCTCGCCCCGGAACACCTCGGCCATCCGCCGTTCGATCCAGGCGGCACCGTCGGCCAGCTGGTCGGCCGAGGGCGACTCGATGCCGACCTCGGCGTACAGCAGACGGAGGGTGACCAGCACGTTCGTGCCGACCATCCGCTGCCGGGTGGCCGCGGACAGTTGGCCACCCAGCTTCTCGGTCAGCTCGAAGAGCGGGATGTCCCACAGCTTCTCGGAGTCGAGCAGTGTCCCGTCGAGGTCCCACAGCACCGCGGCGGGCGTGTTCGTATTGATCATGTGTTGAAGTACTTGGCTTCCGGGTGGTGCAGCACGATCGCGTCGGTGGACTGCTCGGGGTGCAGCTGGAACTCCTCGGACAGCTTGACGCCGATCCGCTCGGCGTCGAGCAGCGCGACGATCTTCTCGCGGTCCTCCAGCTCGGGGCAGGCGCCGTAGCCCAGCGAGAACCGGGCGCCGCGGTAGCCGAGCTTGAAGAACTCCTCGATGTCGTCCGGGTCCTCCTCGGCCAGCGCCGCGCCCGTGGACGAAGTGCAGCTCCTGGCGGACCCGCCGGTGCCAGTACTCGGCGAGCGCCTCGGTGAGCTGCACACCCATGCCGTGCACCTCGAGGTAGTCGCGGTAGGCGTCGGCCGCGAACAGGTCCTGCGGCGTAGTCGGCGATCGGCTGGCCCATGGTGACCAGCGTGAACGCCACCACGTCGACCTGACCGGCCTCGATCGCCAGCTCCCGCGGCTTGAAGAAGTCGGCCAGGCACATCCGGCGGTCCTTGCGCTGCCTCGGGAAGGTGAACCGGGTCCGCTCCGGCGCGTCCGGGGACGGCTCGGTCAGCACCACCAGGTCGTCGCCCTCGGCCACGCACGGGAAGTACCCGTAGACCACGGCCGCGTGCTGCAGGATGCCGTCGGTGGTGAGCTTGTCGAGCCAGTACCGCAGCCGCGGCCGGCCCTCGGTCTCCACCAGCTCCTCGTAGGTCGGACCGTTGCCGCCGCGGGCGCCCCGCAGGCCCCACTGGCCGAGGAACGTGGCGCGCTCGTCGAGCATCGACGCGTAGTCGGCCAGCGGCACACCCTTGACGATCTGGTTGCCCCAGAACGGCGGCGTGGGCAGCGGCACGTCGGTGGACACGTCCGACCGCGCGGCCACGGGCTCCAGCGCCTCCTGGGCCTCCTCGGCCGCCTTGCGCTTGGCCGCGATCTTCAGCGACCGTTCCCGGCGGGCCTTGCGCTCGGCGACCTTGGCCTGCATCTCCTCGTCGAGCTCCACGCGACTCACCGCGCTTGGACGACCATGATCGCGTCCATCAGCCGCAGTCCCTCGAACGCGTCCCGGGCGTAGCGGACGTCGCCGAGGTACATCTCCGTGAGGTCGTTCTCGACGTAGGCGCGGGTCAGCGCGGCGCCGCCGAGCAGCACCGGCCAGCGGGCGGCGACCCCGCGGGAGTTCATCTCCTCCAGGTTCTCCTTCATGATCACCGTGGACTTGACGAGCAGGCCGGACATGCCGATGACGTCGGCCTTGTTCTCCTCGGCCGCGTCGAGGATCGTGGTGATCGGCTGCTTGATGCCGAGGTTCACGACCTCGTAGCCGTTGTTCGTGAGGATGATGTCGACCAGGTTCTTGCCGATGTCGTGCACGTCGCCCTTGACCGTGGCCAGCACGATGCGGCCCTTGCCGCCGTCGTCGGACTTCTCCATGTGCGGCTCGAGGTGGGCGACCGCGGTCTTCATCACCTCGGCCGACTGCAGCACGAACGGCAGCTGCATCTGGCCGGAGCCGAACAGCTCGCCGACCGTCTTCATGCCGGACAGCAGCGTGTCGTTGATGATCTCCAGAGCCGGACGCTCCTCGAGCGCGGCGTCGAGGTCGGCCTCCAGGCCGTTGCGCTCGCCGTCGACGATGCGGGCCTGCAGCCGCTCGAACAGCGGCAGCGCGGCCAGTTCGGCGGCCCGCGACTCCCGGGCCGACGTGACCGTGGCGCCCTCGAACAGCTGCATGAGCTTCTGCAGCGGGTCGTAGCCCTCGCGGCGCCGGTCGTAGACCAGGTCGAGCGCGACCGCGCGCTGCTCGTCGGGGATCCGCGCCATCGGCACGATCTTCGACGCGTGCACGATGGCCGTGTCGAGCCCGGCCTGCACGCACTCGTGCAGGAACACCGAGTTCAGCACCTGGCGGGCGGCCGGGTTCAGGCCGAAGGAGATGTTCGAGACGCCGAGGGTGGTCTTGACCTCCGGGTACTTCTGCTTCAGCTTGCGGATCGCCTCGATGGTCTCGATGCCGTCCTTGCGGACCTCCTCCTGGCCGGTGGAGATCGGGAAGGTCAGCGTGTCGACGATGATGTCGTGGACCCGCATGCCCCAGTTCTCGACCAGGTCGTCGATGGTCCGGCTGGCGACCGCGACCTTCCAGTCGGCCGTGCGGGCCTGGCCCTCCTCGTCGATGCACATGACCACGACCGCGGCGCCGTGCTCCTGCACCAGCGTCATGATCTTGTGGAACCGGGACTCCGGCCCGGCGCCGTCCTCGTAGTTCACCGAGTTGACCGCGCACCGGCCGCCGAGCTTCTCCAGCCCCGCGCGGAGCACCTCCGGCTCGGTGGAGTCGAGCATGATCGGCAGGGTCGAGGCGGTGGCGAAGCGGCCGGCCAGCTCGGCCATGTCGGCGGCGCCGTCGCGGCCCACGTAGTCGATGCAGAGGTCGAGCATGTGGGCGCCGTCGCGGATCTGGGACCGGGCGATCTCGATGCAGTCGTCGTAGCGCGCCTCGAGCATGGCCTCGCGGAACGCCTTCGAGCCGTTGGCGTTGGTCCGCTCGCCGATCATCAGGACGCTGGACTCCTGCGCGAACGGCACCGCCTGGTAGAGCGAGGAGATGCCGGGCTCGGGCCGGGGGCGCCGCTTCACGGGTGTGATCTCGCGCACAGCCTCGACCACCTGGCGGATGTGCTCACCGGTGGTGCCGCAACAGCCGCCGACCAGGCCGGCGCCGAACTCCGTGGCGAACCCGGACAGCGCCTCGGCCAGTTCCTCCGGCGTCAGCGGGTACTCGGCGCCGTTCTTGCCGAGCGTGGGGCAGGCCGGCGTTGGGCATGACCGAGACGGGGATCCGCGCGTGCTTGGACAGGTAGCGCAGGTGCTCGCTCATCTCGGCGGGACCGGTGGCGCAGTTCAGGCCGATCAGGTCGATGCCCAGCGGCTCGAGCGCCTGGCAGGGCGGCGCCGATCTCGGTGCCGAGCAGCATGGTGCCCGTGGTCTCCACGGTGACCTGGGCGATGATCGGCACGATGATGCCCTCGGCGGCCATCGCGCGCTTGGCGCCGAGCATGGCCGACTTGGCCTGCAGGATGTCCTGGCAGGTCTCGACGATGACCGCGTCGACGCCGGCGGCGAGCATGCCGCGCGTCCTGCTCCTGGTAGGCGTCGCGCAGCTTGGCGTAGGGCGCGTGGCCGAGCGTGGGCAGCTTGGTGCCCGGTCCGACCGAGCCGAGCACGAACCTCGGCTGGTCCGGTGTGCTGAACTCGTCGGCGACCTCGCGGGCCAGTCGAGCTCCCGCTTCGGCGAGCTCGTAGATCCGCTCCGCGATGTCGTACTCCGCGAGGTTCGCGAAGTTGGCGCCGAACGTGTTCGACTCCACGGCGTCGGCGCCGGCCTCGAAGTAGGCGCGGTGCACACCGCGGACCACGTCCGGCCTGGTCACGTTGAGGATCTCGTTGCAGCCTTCGAGTCCGGCGAAGTCGTCCAGCGACAGATCCACGGACTGCAGCATCGTGCCCATGGCGCCGTCGGAGACGAGGACTCGTTCGGACAGGGCGCGAAGCAGCCCGGAATTGGTGTCGGTCGACATGTGCATAGCCTACGATCTCCCCCCAAGTGGGCTGGGCCGTAGGCTTACCCAGTGACCGATCCGGACCACCAGCACTTGACCGAGCCTCCAGTCGACGAGCCCCGTGAGCTCGTCGATCCTGTACTGGTGGCGGCCTTCGAAGGCTGGAACGACGCTGGTGACGCGGCTACGGCCGCGATCGAGCACCTGCAACTCACGTGGGAAGCCACCACCATCGCGGAGATCGACCCCGACGACTACTACGACTTCCAGGTGACCAGACCCACCGTCCGCATGGTGGACGGCGTCACCCGGCGCGTCGAGTGGCCCACCACCAGGCTCTCGGTGTGCCGTCCGCCCGGGGCCACCCGCGACGTGGTGCTCATGCACGGCATCGAGCCGAACATGCGGTGGCGCAAGTTCTGCGCGGAGCTGCTCGAGCAGATCGAGGACCTGGGTGTGACCACGGTGGTCACCCTGGGCGCGCTGCTGGCCGACACCCCCCACACCCGGCCCGTGCCCGTGACCGGCACCGCCTACGACGCCGCCTCGGCCGCCAAGTTCGGGCTGGAGAGCTCCCGCTACGAGGGCCCGACGGGCATCGTGGGCGTCCTGCAGGACACGTGTGTGCAGGCCGGGGTGCCCGCGATCTCCATCTGGGCGGCCGTGCCGCACTACGTCTCCCAGCCGCCCTCGCCCAAGGCCACGCTCGCGCTGCTGCACCGGGTCGAGGAGATCCTCGACGTCGAGGTGCCGCTCGGCGACCTGCCCGACCAGGCCGAGGAGTGGGAGCGCACGGTCAGCGAGATGGCGGCCGAGGACGAGGACGTGCACAACTACGTGCGCGCGCTCGAGGAACGCGGCGACGCCCAGACCGAGCTGAACGAGACGAGCGGCGAGACGATCGCCGCGGAGTTCGAGCGCTACCTGCGTCGCCGCCGGCCCGGTCAGGGTCCCGGCCCGGGGCGGGGCGCCGGTCCCGGCTGAGTGAACCGTCGGAGTCTCGCGGTAGCGGGACTGCACGTGGGTGGCTTCCTCGGCCCGTTCGGCGGTGGCCTCGTGGTGTCGGCGCTGCCCGAGGTGGGTGCCGACTTCGGGGTGACGGCCGCCGTGGCGTCGGCGACGATCACCGCGTACCTGGTGCCGTTCGCCGTGGTCATGCTGTTCTCCGGCACCTGGGGCGCCCGGTGGGGTGTGCGGCGCAGCGTGGTGACCGCGTACCTGGTCTACGTCGTGGCGTCGCTGCTGTGCGTGTGGGCGCCGACGTTCGAACTGCTGCTGGCCGGCCGCGCGGTCCAGGGCGTGGCGAACGCGTTCACCACGCCGCTGCTGCTCGCCACGATCGCCGCCACCACTCCCCGTGCGCGCCTCGGCCGGGCGTTGGGCCTGTTCGGGTCGCTGCAGGCGGCCGGGCAGACGTCTGGACCGCTGTTCGGCGGGCTCGCGGCGGAGACGGACTGGCGGATCGTGTTCGTGGGCGCGGCGGTGGCGGCATTGGCGCTCGCGGTGATCGGACTGCCGCCTTCGGAGGACCGGCCGGCCGAGGTGTCGCTGCGGGCCGCGTGGCGGCCGGAGGTGCTGCGGGCGTCGGCCGTGGCCCTGGTCGGCTGGGCCTGCCTCGGCGGCATCACGTTCCTCGTGGCGTTCCGCGTGGACGACGAGTTCGGGCTCGGCGCGGGTGAACGGGGTGTCCTGCTGACCGCGTTCGGCGTGGTCGGCATCCTCACGGCCCGGCCGGTCGGGCACTGGGTGGACCGCGTCGGCGGACGCCGGGCGGCGCTGGTCGGCGCGGTCGTGGCGGCCGTCCCGGTGGCGTTGATCGGGGTGGTGCCGTGGCTGTTCGCCGTGGTCGTGGCGTGGGCGGCGGCCGGGCTGTGCTCGCAACTGGTCCTGGTGGGCCTGAACGCGCTGATCCTCACGGGAGAGGGCGACAACCGGGCGGGGTCCATCTCCGTGGTGCAGGCGTTCCGGTTCGTGGGCGCGGCCGCCGCGCCGCTGACCCTCACGCCCGTGTACCACCTGCACCCGGCGGCCGGCTTCCTGCTGCCGGCCGCCCTCCTGGCGATCACCGCGCCCTTGGCGCTCGCTAGAGGTCGACGCCCAAAAGAGCGTCCACCGCGGCCTTGACCAGGCCGGGAGCGGCCGCGTCGTGGCCGCCGGCCGTCAGGGTCTCCTCGGCCCACGCGTCGATGGCCATCAACGCCTTCGGGGTGTCCAGGTCGTTCGACAGGTGGTCGCGCAGCCGGGCGACCACCGGCTCCCCCGCCGCGGCCGTCTCCAGCGCCACGGCCTCGCGCCACCGCGCCAGCCGGGCGAGCGCGGTGCGCAGCACCACGTCGGACCACGGGCGGTCCTGCCGGTAGTGGCCGGACAGCAGACCCAGCCGCACGGCCATCGGGTCGACCTTGTCGGCCCGCAGCCGCGACACGAACACCAGGTTCCCGCGTGACTTGGACATCTTCTCGCCGTCCAGGCCGATCATCCCGGCGTGCGTGTAGTGCCGGGCGAACGGGTGCTGACCGGTCAGCGCCTCGGCGTGGGCCGCGCTGAACTCGTGGTGCGGGAAGATCAGGTCGGACCCGCCGCCCTGCACGTCGAAGCCCATACCGAGCTGGTTCAGCGCGATCACACTGCACTCCACGTGCCAGCCGGGGCGGCCGGCGCCCAGCTCGCTCTCCCAGCTGGGCTCCCCCGGTCGCGCCGAACGCCACAGCAGCGCGTCGAGCGGGTGGCGCTTGCCCGGCCGGTCCGGGTCGCCGCCGCGCTCGGCGAAGAACCGGGACATGTCCTCCAGGGAGTAGTTCGACACCGAGCCGAACCGTCCCCCGGCCGTGTGATCGAAGTACACGTCCGGGTACTGCTCGTCGGCCGCCCGGTAGGCGATGCCGGAGGCCAGCAGCTTGGCCACCGCCTCGACGATGTCCGGGATCGACTCGACCGCGCCGAGGTACTCGCGCGGCGGCAGCACCCGCAGCGCCGCCATGTCCTCGCGGAACAACGCGGTCTCGCGCATGGCCAGGACCACCCAGTCGTCCTGGTCGCGGGCCGCGCGCTCCAGCAGCGGGTCGTCCACGTCGGTGACGTTCTGGACGTAGTGCACCTCGTGGCCGTTGTCGAGCCACTGGCGGTACACGAGGTCGAACGCCAGGTACGTGGCCGCGTGCCCGAGGTGGGTGGCGTCGTACGGGGTGATCCCGCAGACGTACATGGTGGCCGTGGGGCCGGGTGCCGTCGGACGGATCTCGCCGGTCGAGGTGTCGTGCAACCGCAGCGGTCGCGGCGTGCCGGCAACCCGCGGCACCGGGTGGGAGGGCCAGGTCTGCATGGTTCCGACCCTAATCCTCGTCACCGCTGGTCCGTCCGGGGCAGCGGAGTGTGAAACCCGTCACGACACCATCGCAACCGACGATGCACAACCGGGGCCCAAGAGAAACCCGAGACGCGAGAAGAAGGTGGGCGGCCATGACAGCGGCTGCGGATGGAACGACAGGTCGGTTCCTCGTCCTGCTCGACGACGACTGGACCGAGGCGACACAGGAACTGAACCGCGTGGCGGGCATCCGCACCGCGGACACGGCGGAGGTGGGGGCCACTCCGTCGCTCTGGCAGGCCGACGGCCTGCTGATGCGTGAACTCGGCGTGGCCCTGGTCACCGCCGACGACGACCAGCACCGCAGACTCGCCGAGGCGGCGGACGGACCCGGTCCGATCATGAGAGTGGAACCGGAGCGCCTGGTGCGGGCGATCGAGCCGAGTGCGCCGATCATGGCGGACGAGGCGCAGGCGATCGACGAGACGATGTTCACCTGGGGCCTGCGGGCCACGGGCGCGGCGAACAGCACGTTCAGCGGCGAGGGCATCCGCGTCGCGGTGCTGGACACCGGCTTCGACCTCGAGCACCCCGACTTCCAGGACCGCAACGTGGTCTCGAAGTCGTTCGTGCAGGGCGAGGAGGTCCAGGACGGCAACGGGCACGGCACGCACTGCATCGGCACGTCGTGTGGACCTCGTCAGGTCGAGGAAGGTCCCGGCTACGGCGTGGCCAGCAAGGCGGAGATCTTCGCCGGCAAGGTGTTGAGCAACGCGGGCTCCGGCGGTGACGGCGGCATCCTGTCCGGCATCGACTGGGCCATCACCAACCGGTGCGCGGTCGTCTCGATGTCGCTCGGCGCGGACATCGACCCGGACACGGTGTTCTCCCGCATCTACGAGCGGGTGGCGGCCCGGGCACTGCAGCGCGGCACGCTGATCATCGCGGCGTCCGGCAACGCCAGCAGCCGACCGAACCACATCGCTCCGGTCGGACACCCGGCGAACTGCCCGTCGATCATGGCGGTCGGCGCGATCGACGCCCAGCGCCAGGTCGCGAGCTTCTCCAGCGGCACGGTGAACAAGCTGGGTGCCGTGGACATCGCCGGCCCGGGTGTGGACGTCTACTCGAGCTACCCGATGCCGCTGCGCTACAAGCGGCTGCGGGGCACGAGCATGGCCACGCCGCACGTGTCCGGGGTCGCGGCGCTCATCGCGCAGGCCACGGGCGCGCGGTCCTACGAGTTGTGGGCCCGGCTGTCCCAGACGGCGGAGCGGATGCCTGTCCCGGGCACCGATGTTGGTGCAGGATTGGTCCAGGCACCCTGATCTGTCCTGTCGGAGGAGACCACGTGGGCGAAGAGGTCGTCATCTCCGTCGCCGATGATCGCATCGACGACATGTCCACCGTGGTCGAGGCGCTGCGAGCCGCCGGCCTGCGGGTCGACGAAGTGCTCCACAGCGTCGGCGTCGTGACCGGCACGGTCGACGGGAAGTCGTTGGACTTCCTGTCGACCGTGCCGGGCGTCGCCGAGGTGGAACGCTCGCGGACGTTCCAACTGCCACCCGAGGACCTACCGCAGTAGACCGGCGATCTCGGTCAGCTGCTCGGGTCGCAGCGGGCCGTGGGTGAGTGCGCCCGCGTTCTCCTGCGCCTGCGCGACGTCGCGGAAGCCCGGGATCGGGATGGTCCGCTCGCTGCGGGCCCACAGCCACCCGAGCGCGCCCTGCGCGAGGGTGCGGCCGTCGCTCGTGAGGATCTCCCGCAGGGCGGCGACCTTCGCCGCCCACTCCGGCGTCGGCACGCCGTTCTCGAAGTACCGCAGCCACTCCGGGGCCGCCGTGCGGATGTCGGCGCCGGTCGCGGGCCGTGTGTGGTCCCGTTTGCCGAGCAGTCCCATGGCCAGCGGGGTGCGGTTCACGCTCGCCAGCCCGTGGCGTTCGCACAGCGCGAAGATCTCCGGCGCGTCGTGCAGGACACTGGCCTCGTGCTGGACGGCCACACACCCCGGCCGCCCGGCGAACGCCGCCGCGTGCGCGGGGTCGTCGGTGCTCCACGCGTACCCGCGGATGAGGCCCTGGGCGATCAGGTCCTCGCACGCGTCGGCCAGCGCGAGCGCGTCCGGGATCTCCGGTGCGCTGTGCAGTTGGTACAGGTCGAGGTGGTCGGTGCCGAGCCGGTCGAGCGTGGCCCGGATCGCCTGCCGCAGGTACTCGACCGTGTGGTCGGTGCCGGTGAGCGTGCGGGTGTCCTCGTCGAACACGTTGCCCCACTTGCTGGCGATCACCACGTCGTCGCGGTGGCCGGCGACGGCGCGGCCGAGCACCCGCTCACTGCGGCCGGTGCCGTACACGTCGGCCGTGTCGAAGAACGTGACTCCCAGCTCCATGGCCCGGCGGATGGCGGCGACCGACTCGTCGTCGTCGACCTCACCCCAGCCCAGCGGCTGGCCGGCCGTGTCGAAGAACGGGCCGCCCACGGCCCAGCAGCCGAAGCCGAGTGCGCTCACCTTGCGGTCCCCGAGGACCCGCTGATTCGTTTCCGATGTCATGTCCGCACATCGTGCGGGGTGGAGCGCGCTCCAGGTCCAGCACTATTTTCCGGAGTAGGTTGAGTTCATGAGCGACACGCGGCGTGGCCGGGTGAAGCTGGAGACGAGCGCGAAGCGGATCCGGGCCTACAAGGCCGGCCGGCTGGTCGCCGACTCGTCGCGGCCCACCCTGGTCTGGGAAGTCCCCTACTACCCGACGATCTACCTGCCCGTGGCGGACGTGCGCGCCGAGCTGGAGGCCACCGGCGCGGTCGACCACTCCCCCAGCCGCGGCGACGCGACCCTGCACGACGTGGTGCTCGACGAGCTGGTGGTGAAGGCCGCGGCGGCCCGCTACCTCGACTCGCCCATCTCCGAGCTGCGTGACCTGGTGCGCCTGGACTTCGCGGCCATGGACGAGTGGCTGGAGGAGGACGAGCCCATCTACGTCCACCCCCGCGACCCGTACAAGCGCGTCGACATCCTGGGCAGCTCGCGCCACATCGAGGTCAAGATCGGCGGGGTCACGGTGGCCGACTCCCACCAGCCACGGGTGCTGTTCGAGACCAGCCTGCCGACGCGGTACTACCTGCCGCTGTCCGACGTCCGGATGGAGCTGCTCCGCCCGTCCGCCACCGAGTCCCACTGCCCGTACAAGGGCTCGGCCACCTACTGGCACGTGGCGATCGGCGACCAGGTGCACGAGGACCTGGTGTGGATCTACCGCACGCCGCTGCCGGAGAGCCAGAAGGTCGCCGGCCTCGCGTGCTTCTACAACGAGAAGGTCGAGACCTATGTGGACGGCCAGTTGGAGGAGCGGCCGCGCACCAAGTTCAGCTGAGCAGCGCCGCTTCCCCGCCGGTGAGGACCAGGGCCTCGCCGTGGTCCAGGACCACCACGTCGGAGACGCCGTCGGCCAGGTAGCCGCCCTCCGTCGGTTCGCCGGTGGCCGGGTCGGTTCGCCGCGGCCAGCGCGCGTCGTCGTCCGCGCCGCTCGCCAGCCGGTCGATGCCGGTCACGGGTTCGGCCACCACGGCCGTGTTCCCGGTCGGCCAGACGTCCTCGGCGCGCCACGTCTGCGCGCCGGTCCGTGCCGTGACTGCCGGTCTCGCCCGGTCGTCCACGAGGGTGTCGACGTAGCCGCCGGTCCGGTCGAGTTCGGTGACCACGCCGGTCTTCAACGCCAACCCGTACAGGTGCACGCCGCCGCCGTGCGTCGCGTTCTGGTCCCGCCACGACGTCAGCAGCGCCCGTTCCGGGTCCACCATCCACACCAGGGAGCACTCGCCGACCGGCGGCTCGCCCGGCCACCGCACCTCGGGCCCGTCGATGATCGCGAGGTCCGCGCAGGCCGGCACCTGGCTCCGGAGCGCCACCTCGCCCACGCCCACCGGCATCCCGGCTGCGCCACCCTGCACGAGCTCGGCCGTCACCTCCCCGGTGGCCGCGCTGACCAGACTCCACGTCGCCGGCTCGGCGGCCGTGTCCGACGGGTAGCCGCCGACCCGGATCACCGGGAGGAGCGCGGTGGTCCGCAGCCAGCCGGGCGGGCGGACCGGGTCGGTGCCGAGGCGCAGGGTGCCGACCCGGGCCACCTCGGGCATCGTCCACACGGGAGCGCCATCCTCGAGCGCGAACGCGGTGAGCGTCGACGGGCCGGCGTTCTGCGCCGGGCTGAGCGCGGCCACCGCCAGTCCCGCCTCGACGGCCACCAGGTCGAATTCCGGCTGCTTCTCCCACATCACCCGACCATCCGACCCGGTGAGGGTCAGCCGACCGTCGGCACTGGCCACCACGCCGCCGGGCACGAGCGCCACGCGGTGGCGCCAGTCGACGCGGCCGGCGGAACTCCCCGCGTCGGTCTCCCGGTCGAGCACAAGCAACTGCTCGCCGTCGAGGGCGAGGATCCGCTCGTCGTCGTAGTCGAGGACCGTGGTGGCGCCGCTGTCGACCACCCACCGGGCGTCGCGGCCGCGGGCCGCCGACCACGCGGGGTAGGCCAGCACACCGAGCACGGCCGCCACCAGCACGATCACCCCGCCGGCCACCCACAGCTTCCTCACGCGGGGGGACTAGGACGGCTCGCCGCGCGATGTGGCGGATTCGGTCAATCTGTCACTCGGACGTGCCTCATGCGAGATCGTCGATCGCCCGGTAGATCCGCTTCTCGGAGATCGGGTACGCGGTGCCGAGGGTCTGGGCGAAGTAGCTGATCCGCAGTTCCTCGATCATCCAGCGGATGCGCCCGTCGTCACCGGGCAGGCCCCGCACCTCGGCGTAGGCGGCCTCCGCGTCCTGAGCGGCGTACGTCCACTCCACGTCCCGGGCAGGCCGCTCCGGCAGCTTGTCCAGTCTGCGCAGGATGCCCCGCAGGTAACGTTCCACATCGGACAGGTGCGCCAACCCGGTGGCCGTCACGAAACCGTTGAACACCAACGCGTTGCGCTGCGCCCGCATGTCGTCCACCGACTCGGCGAACACCTGGCCGGTCATCCGGGACAGCGCCCGGTCCACCTCGACATCGGCAGTCAGCACACCCCGCACCCGGTCCAGCACGTCGTAGGTGGTGTCCGCCAGTCCACCCCGCACCCCGGCACACAACGCGTCGAACGCCTCGCGAGTCCACACCGGACCGCCGTGCTGGGCGATCAGCGCGTCGGCCGCCGCGTTCACGCAGTCGTCCAACAGACCCGGCACGCTGCCGTGCGGGTTGGCCGACAAAGCCAGCTTGGCGGCGTTCGGCAGGCGCCGCACCACCTGCTTCACCGGCGTCGGCACGGTCAGCAGCACGAGCCGACGGGTCCCGGCCCACATGGCGCGCCGAGCCTCGTCCTCCACGTCGAACAGGCGGATCGCGACCGAAGGGCCGGTGTCCACGAGCGCGGGATACGCGGTCACCCGCTGCCCGGCGCGGACCAGCGACACACTGCGTTCCAGCGTGCCGAACGTCCAGGCGGTCAGGCCTTCCTGGGTGATCCCCTCGGAACCCTGCGCCAGCTCGGCCTTCACCCGCGCGGACAGTTCCTGTTTCAGCGCACCGAGGTTCTTGCCCTCGACGATCGGCTCGCCGTCCTCCTCGACCACCTGGAACGTGGTCCTCAGATGTTGGGGCACCTGGTCGAGCTGCCACGCGTCGGGCGGCACGTCCACACCGGACAGTTCTCCGAGGAGGCTCGCCACCAGATCGAGCGTCGGTTCGGCCACGGTCCTCAGCCGGTCGCCCACGGCGGCCGCGAAGTCCGGCACCGGCACGAAGTTGCGGCGCAACGGCTTGGGCAACGACCGCAGCAACGCGGTGATCAACTCGTCGCGCAGGCCCGGCACCTGCCAGGGCAGCCCGTCGGCGCTCACCCGGTTGAGCAGCGCGAGCGGCACCTGCACGGTCACGCCGTCGGTGGTCTCCCCCGGCTCGAACCGGTACTGCAGGCCCAACCGAAGGTCGTTGTGCCGCACGGCGTCCGGGTAGGCGTCAGGGCTGACGTCGACCTCGCGGTTGACCAGCATCTCCGGATCGAACGTCAGCAACTCCGGCTGGTCACGACGCGTCTTCTTCCACCACGTGTCGAAGTGCGCACCCGACACGACCTCCGCGCCGACGCGCTGCTCGTAGAACTCGTAGAGCGTCTCCTCGTCGACCACGATGTCGCGTCGGCGGGCCTTGTGCTCCAGTTCCTCGGCCTCGGCCAGCAGTTCGGCGTTGCGGCGCAGGAACTTGTGGTTGTTGTGCCACTCCCCCTGCACGAGCGCGTGGCGGATGAACAGCTCACGCGCGACCGGCGGATCGATCTTGCCGTAGTTCACCGCGCGGTCCACCACGATCGGCAGGCCGAGCAGCGTGACCCGTTCCGAGGCCATCACGGCCGCGCGCTTCTTCTCCCAGCGCGGCTCGCTGTAGATCCGACGCACCAGGTGCTCGGCGATCGGCTCGATCCACTCGGGCTCGATGCGCGCGGCGATCCGCCCCCACAGCCGGGTGGTCTCCACCAGCTCGGCCGCCATCACCCAGCGCGGCTGCTTCTTGAACAGCGCCGAGCCCGGGAAGATCCCGAACCGGGCGTTGCGCGCGCCCAGGTACTCGTTCTTCGCCGGGTCCTTCATTCCCACGTGGGACAGCAGCCCGGCCAGCAGCGACAGGTGGATCTGCTTCGGCGCGGCCTCGCTGTCGTTCGCCGTGACGTCCAGGCTCTTCGCCATCTGACGCAGCTGCCCGGCCACGTCCTGCCACTCCCGCACCCGCAGGTAGTTCAGGAACTCCGACTTGCACAGCCGGCGGAACCGGTTGGCCGACAGGTCCCGCTTCTGCTCGGTCAGGTAGTTCCACAGGTTCAGATAGGACACGAAGTCCGAGTCCTGGTCGCGGAACCGGGCGTGCTTCTGGTCGGCCGCGGCCTGATGCTCGGCCGGCCGTTCGCGGGGGTCCTGGATGGACAGTGCGGCGGCGATCACGATGACCTCGCTGACGCAGCCGTTGCGGTCGGCCGCCAGCACCATGCGGGCCAGGCGCGGGTCGACCGGCAGCCGGGCGAGCTTGCGCCCCAACGGGGTCAGCCGCGGGATCGACTCGGTGGTCGCGCTCTCCAGCGCGCCCAACTCGTTCAGCAGGTTCATGCCGTCGGTGATGTGGCGGCGGTCCGGCGGCTCGACGAACGGGAACTCCGCGATGTCCCCGAGGTCGGCGGCGGCCATCTGCAGGATGACCGACGCCAGGTTCGTGCGGAGGATCTCCGGGTCGGTGAACTCCGGCCGCGCGTCGAACTCGTCCTCGGTGTAGAGCCGGACGCAGATGCCGTCCGAGGTGCGCCCGCAGCGGCCCTTGCGCTGGTTGGCCGAGGCCTGCGACACCGGCTCGATGGGCAGCCGCTGGACCTTCAACCTGTTGCTGTAGCGGGAGATCCGCGCGGTGCCGGGGTCGATCACGTACTTGATGCCCGGCACGGTGAGGGACGTCTCGGCGACGTTCGTGGCGAGCACCACCCGCCGGCCACCGCCGTGGCGCTGGAACACGCGGTGCTGCTCGCCCGAGGACAGCCGGGCGTACAGCGGCAGGATCTCCAGGCCGGGTCGTTCGAGGGCCACGAGTGCGTCGCGGGTGTCGCGGATCTCACGCTCGCCCGAGAGGAACACCAGGATGTCGCCCGGGCCCTCGGCGCTCAGCTCGTCGACCGCGTCGAGGATGCCCTGGGTCTGGTCGCGGTCCGGGTCGGCGCTCGGATCGTCCGGGTCGACGAGCGGCCGATAGCGGACCTCGACCGGATAGGTGCGGCCGGAGACCTCGACGATCGGCGCGTTGTCGAAATGGTTCGAGAACCGCTCGGGGTCGATGGTGGCCGAGGTGATGATCACCTTGAGGTCGGGCCGGCGCGGCAGCAGGCGCTTCAGGTAGCCGAGGATGAAGTCGATGTTGAGGCTGCGCTCGTGGGCCTCGTCGATGATCAGCGTGTCGTACTGGCGGAGCTGGCGGTCGGACTGGAGTTCGGCCAGCAGGATGCCGTCGGTCATCAGCTTGACGAACGTGTGGTCGGAGACCTGGTCGGTGAACCGGACCTTCCAGCCGACGGCCTCGCCGAGCTTCGACCCGAGTTCCTCGGAGACCCGGTCGGCCACCGTGCGCGCGGCGATCCGCCGGGGCTGGGTGTGGCCGATCATGCCGCGCACGCCCCGGCCCAGCTCCAGGAGGATCTTGGGCAGCTGAGTGGTCTTGCCGGAGCCGGTCTCGCCGGCCACGATCACCACCTGGTTCGCGGCGATGGCCTCCTTGATGTCGTCCCGGCGCCGGCTGATCGGCAGCTCTTCCGGATAGACGATCCTGGGCATCGACGCGGCGCGGGCGGCCAGCCGTTGTTCCGCGCGCTCGACCTCGGTCGCCAGGTCGTCGACCTTCTTCTGGCGGGCTTCGGCGTCGCGGATCTTGCCGAGGCCGTCGAGGCGTCGGCGCAGGCGGCGCTCGTCGCGCAGCATCACGTCGGAGAGGCGCGCACGCAGGTCGGCGGGGCGCACGGAGGGCGTACTCATACCGGGACCAGCCTAACGGCGTACACGAACGAGTTAATGGGGGAATAGGTCACGAGCGTGATCAGTTGGTCACGGGCATGACCAAGAAGTTGAGCACCGAAGAAGTTGAACTGCTGCGTGAGCCGCAGATCGCCAACGTCGCCACCGTCATGGCCGACGGCACCCCGCAGGTCACGCCCGTGTGGATCGACACCGACGGCGTCGACGTGCTGTTCAACACCGCGAAGGGCCGGGTCAAGCACCGGAACCTGGTGCGCAACCCGAAGGTCGCCATCTCGGTGGTCGACCGGAACGACCCGTGGCGCACCCTCGTGGTGCGCGGCACCGCGCAGTTCGTCGACGAGGGCGCCGACGCCCACATCGACGCGCTCGCGAAGAAGTACCTCGGGGTGGACACCTATCCGGGACACAAGCCCGACGAGCAGCGGGTGATCGTCCGGGTCACCCCCGAGTAGCGCCGAACGGTCACCATGGCCACCGGCAACGGTCATCATGCACGACCGCACTGGTCATCATGGCCGCCCGCATGATGACCGTTCCCGTCGCGCATGATGACCATTGGCGTCGCGCGTGATGACCGTTGCGGTCGGGTGTCCTACTGGAACGGCGTGAGGTCGCCCGCGCCCTCGCGGATGACCTCCACCTCGTCGTTCGAGAAGTCGATCACCGTGGTGGGTTCGGTGCCGCACTCTCCCGAGTCGATCACCGCGTCCACCACGTGGTCGAGGCTCTCCTTGATCTCCCAGCCCTGCGTCATCGGCTCCTCCTCGCCCGGCAGGAGCAGCGTGCTCGACAGCAGCGGCTCCCCCAGTTCCTCGAGGATGGCCTGGGCCACCACGTGGTCGGGGATGCGCACGCCCACCGTCTTCTGCTTCGAGTGCAGCAGCCGCTTCGGCACCTCCTTGGTGGCCGGCAGGATGAACGTGTAGCTGCCCGGCGTGTTCGCCTTGATCGCCCGGAACACCGTGTTCGACAGGTAGACCAGCTGCCCGAGCTGCGCGAAGTCGTGGCACACGAGCGTGAAGTGGTGCCGGTCGTCGAGCTGGCGGATGGCCTTGATCCGGTCGACACCCTCCCGGTTGCCGGTCAGGCAGCCCAGCGCGAAGCAGGAGTCCGTCGGATAGGCGATCAGCCCGCCGTCACGCAGGATCGACACCACCTGGCCGATCGAGCGTCGCTGTGGGTTCTCGGGGTGCACGTCGAAGTACTTCGCCACCCGTCGAGCCTAGTGAGGCTGATCGCGACCCGGTCGGAGGACCCGCGTGCGCATCAGGTGGGCCAGCTCCGCGGCCGGATCGTCGGTCAGGCCGGGGTGGGCGGGCGAGGTCTGCAGGATCGTGCTGCGCGGCGCGGTCAACCAGCGGAACCGCTGGCCGGGCGAGCTGACGGCCATCGGGCCCCTGCCCTCGCAGGCGTGGCACAGCGACCGCAGCGCGTCGGAGAGAACCTGCAGGTCCAGGTGCGGATCCAGCGCCACGAGCCGGGCGGCGTCGACGTGGGTCTCGCACGCCAGGTAGCTCAGCGGCGCGCAGTGCACGATCGCGCCGACGTTCATGAACTCGCCGCGCTCCTGGCGGGGCACCGCGCGGATCAGGGCGTACTCAAACACGTGCGGCACGGATGGCCTCCAACTCGGGAACCCACTCGTCGGCCTGCGCGAGCCGCGCCGTGAAGAACTTCGCGTAGGCGGCGCGGGCGGCCGCCGGCGAGTCGAACACCGGGTCCAGCCACTCGTCCGGGACCAGCGCCAGCACCTGGTCGATGAGTTCGGGCGTGACCAGGGGCCGCAGCGCGCGGTCCGCGTCGGTGACCGAGCCGGCGTCCGGCAGCATCGCGTGGTCGTCGGCCACGTAACGGTAGGACGCGGCCGGCGTCCACTCCGGACCCCAGCGGTGGTGGAAGTACAGCGCGGCGCCGTGGTCGATCAGCCACACCTCGCGGTGCCACAGCAGCATGTTCGGGTTGCGCCAGCTGCGGTCGACGTTCAACACGAGCGTGTCCAGCCACAGGAGTCGGGCGGCCAGCTCGGGCCCGGGTTCACGGACGCGCGGGTTGAAGTCGAACGAGCCGGGCAGGTAGTCGAAGCCCAGGTTGAGCCCGCCGCTGGCCTTCAGCAGGTCCTGGACCTCCTCGTCCGGCTCGGCGCTCGACAGCTTCGGGTCCAGGTCGACCAGCACCAACTCCGGCACGCGGAAGCCGAGCCGCCGGGCCAGCTCACCGACGATCACCTCGGCCACCAGCGCCTTGAGCCCCTGGCCGGCGCCGCGGAACTTGAGCACGTACATGCCCAGGTCGTCGGCCTCCACCAGGCCGGGCAGCGAGCCGCCCTCCCGGAACGGCGTCACATAGTGCGTGGCCGCGACGGTTCGCAGGCTGTGATCCACCCCGGCATCATGCCCGACCAGCGGAATCGCGCAACGGAGTTACCCGGCGCGCCGCCAGGCTCGTCGCCAGCACCAGCAGCGCGCCGGCCACCGACACGGCCGCCGTGACCACCGCCGCACTGTCCCAACCGGACACCAGCGCGGCCGGGGTGTCGTGCGCGGCGAGGATGGCCACCACGGTCACGCCGAGCGCGCCGCCGACGTAGCGGGCGGTGTTGTTGGCGCCGCTGCCCACACTCCCCCGCCCGGCCGGCACGCTGGTCACGGCGATCTGGCCGAGGGCCGCGTTCAGCACCCCGCTGCCCACGCCGGCCACGAGCAGGCCGGGCAACAGGTCGAGCGCGCCCGCGTCGGTGTCGAGGCCGGACAGCAGGACCAGGCCGCCCGCCACCACCAGCAGGCTCAGCACCAGCCGGGCCGGCACGCCGAGCGCGGCCGGCAGCCGTCGCGCGAGCAACGCGACCACCGCGCTCGTGCCGGACCAGGCGAGCAGGAGCAGCGCCGTGCCGAACGTGCTGACGTCCAACGCGCGCTGCAGGAACGTGGGGCTGAACGACATCAGCCCGATCACCCCGGCGCCCGTCGCGAGCCCGGCGACCATGGACACCACGAACGCCGGGCGACGGAACAGCGCGAGGTCGAGCATGGGTTCCCGCGTGCGCGACTCCCAGCGCAGGAACCCACCGATGAGCACCACCGCGGCGACGAGCAGCCCGATGACCAGCGGCTGACTCCACCGCTCACGCCCCTCGACCAGCCCGGCGAGCAGCGCCACCAGCCCACCGCCCAACAGCGCGGCACCGGTCAGGTCGACCGGTCGCGGTGTCTGCGCCTTCGACTCGACGAGCAGCAGCCGGGCCGTCACCGCCAGTGCCACGGACGCGGCGGCCAGCAGCCAGAACCCGGCGCGCCAGGAGGTGGTTTCGTCGAGCCAGGCCATGACGAGCGGCCCGGCGGCGATGCCGGCGCCGACGGCCGCGCCCCACACGCCGGTGGCTCGTGCACGTGCCGGGCCGGCCGGGTAGGCGTGACCGATGAGCCCGAGGCTGCACGAGATGACGGCCGCGCCGCCGATGCCCTGCCCGATCCGCGCGGCCACCAGCACGGCGGTGGTCGGCGCGAGCGCGGCGACCACGGAGGTGACGCCCAGGACGGCGGCACCGAGAACGAGCATCCGGCGGCGGCCGTAGTCGTCGCCGACCGCGCCGGACACGAGCAGCGCGACCGCCAGGCCGACGCTCATGGAGCTGAGGATCCAGGCCTGCCCGCCGGGGCCGCTGGTGAGTTCGTGGGCGGTGCTGACGAGCGTGACCAGCGGCGTGGTGAACGCGACGAGCACGAGAAACGTGCCGGCGACGGCGACGGCCAGCGTGCGGCTTTCCGGCACAATGCCCCCTTCGGTCTGGTGAGTGAACCGTAGCACTCGCGGTTCGATCATTGAACCGATGTGGGTATGCTCACGGCGTGGGACTGGGCAAGGACTACGAAGGTCAGCAGTGCTCGCTGGCGCGGGCGCTGGAGGTGGTGGGCGAGCGCTGGACGCTGCTCGTGCTGCGTGACTGCTTCTTCGGCGTGCGCAGATTCACGGACCTGCTGGCGCATCTGGACATTCCCCGCGCCGTGCTGTCGGATCGGCTGACGAGCCTGGTGGACGCGGGCGTGCTCACGCGGTCGGAGTACCGGCGGGGGCGGCACGAGTACACGCTCACGCCGCGCGGCCTGGAGCTGTGGCCGGCGCTGTACGCGCTCAGCCAGTGGGGCGAGCACCACCGTTCGCCTTCCGGGAGGCGCCGGATCTTCACGCATCGTTCTTGTGGCACTGAGCTGGTGACCGGTGGGCTGTGTCCTGCCTGCCGAACGGTTCCTCCGGCGGGCGAGCTGTCGATGCGCCCTGGGCCCGGCCTGACTCCCACTCGTACGGACGCGGTGAGCCTCGCGCTGCGCTCCCCGCACGCACTACTGGAGCCGATCCCGTGATTCCATGCCCGGGCTGGTGGTGGCACGGGGACGATCGCACACTTCGGTGACTTCGCATCGGACTGGGGCGATCGTGCTGCGCCTCCCGCTCAGGCTTGCGCGTGGCGTCACGGAAGAAGAGCCGAATCCTCGCTCACCGACCGCAACGGAGTCACCGTCACGTGACCGGCAGCCAACAAGGCAGCGTCCGTATCCGGCTCCAACTCCCCCTCAACCTCCACGCTGGTCACCTCGATCATCCCGTCATCGAGCTGATTGATCCGACTCTGCACCCGCCCGTACGTAGCCAACGCCGCCCGTCGCGGCTTGCCCACCTCCGCCACATCGGGAACGTTCACGTTCAACACCGTCCCCGACGCCAACTCCATCACCACCGGCACAAGATCACCGACCACGGCCGTCGCAGAGGACCAGTACGGATCGGACGACCCGGACAGCGCCACGTCCAACGACACGGCGATCGCCCGCACCCCGTTGATCCCGGCGGTCAGCGCCGCACCGACGGTCCCCGAATGCAGGATCGCCCGACCGACGTTCGCACCCCGGTTCACCCCGGACAGCAACAGGTCCGGCCGAGGACCGAACCCGCCGTTGCACGCGATCAGCGCGATCAGCCCAGGATGAGCGGCCACCGCATAAGCCTCCGGCAACCCGTCGAGAGAACGCCGCTCGATCGCCACCTGCCGATCGTCGGTGGCGGCCGTCAGACCGGCGCTCGTACCGCTGGACTCGGTGCCGGGCGCGGCGACCACCGTCTCCCAACCCAGGTCCAGCGCGCACCGGGCCAGCGCATGCAGGCCCGGCGAGTCGATCCCGTCGTCGTTCGTGACCAGTACGCGCGGCATCACGCCACCTCGTCGAGGGTCACCCGCTCGACGAGCGCGCGCACGGATTCTCCGCTGCCCGTGCCGAGCCCGTGCCTGGTCACGTTGATGGCACCGGCCGCCGCGCCGAGCCGCAGCGCGCTCGCCACATCCTCGCCCTGCGCGAGACCCGCGGCGATCCCGGCGGTCATCGAGTCGCCGCCACCGCTGCTGTCGACCGGCTCCAGCAACGGCGCGGTGAGCGAGTATTCCTTGCCCTTGTGGACGACCAGCGCCGGTTCCGCCGCCCGTGACACCACCACGAGCTCCACCCCCGTGTCCGCGATTTTCCGTGCGGCCCGCAGCAACGCGGCCACCGAGTCGGATTTTGCCCGCCCGTCGTCGAGCAGCTCCTCGTGACTCACCTTGATCACCGTGGGCACTCCCTCGAGCGCCGCGTTCAGCCGCGCGCCCGCCAGGTCAACGATCACCCGGCATCCGTTGCCTACCAGGTCGGCGGTGAGTCTCTTGTAGACCTCGACCGGCACCACGTCCTCCGTCTGCAACGACGCCCCGCTCAGCACGGCGACGCCCGACTCCAGCGCTGTGACCACGGCCAGCTCGTACAGATCGTCCAGCTCATGGCGTGACAGCGAGTCGGGCATCATCTCCGCGACGGTTTCACGGTCCCCGTCGCGCCGATCGTGCACGTAGGCACCGTTGCGCGCGCTGACCTCCCGGGCCCGCAGCTCGATGTCCGGGCCCTGCACCAGATGGCGCAGCACCTGCCCGGTCTCACCGCCGAACGCGGACACGAGCGTCACCGGGCTGCCGAGCGCGGTGATCATCCGAGCCTGCCAGAAGCCCTGCCCGCCGGCGTGTAGGTGTACGTCTGGCCGACCGTCCACCTCCTCCACGGTCACGGTCAGTTGGGGCGATGGCGCGAAGATTGCTACTCGATCGGTCACAATGTCCGGATACCCACCGAACAGTTGATCCACTCCTCACAATGGGGGGCCCCGCCTCCACCGAGCAACGGATGCCGACGGTAGTCACTCCGTGACACGGTTCGCCCACGAGACTCGCCATGGCCGTCGCACTGGTGGCCGCGGGCCTGGTGCCCGGCAGCGCCGCGAACGTCGAGCCACACGTGCGCACGGACGCCGGCTGGGTACGCGGCGCGCAGGCCCGCGATCACGTTGCCTACCAGGGAATCCCCTACGCGGCGCCGCCGGTCGGCGACCTCCGCCGGCGGTCACCACAGCCACCCGCGAAGTGGTCCGGTGTGCGGGACGCGACGAAACCCGCCGACAGGTGCCCACAGACCGGGTTCCAGGCTCCGAACCGGGTTTCCTGTTCGAGGTCTTCACCTCGGACGCGCTGACCTCCGAGCAGCTCCGGCTGGGCAACAGGATGATCGACTACCGGGCCGCGTTCGCCGCCACCGGCGACCCGAACGCCCCTGGTCTTCCCCGGTGGCAGCGGGCGCCGTGCGTCCAGGGTCTCGATCTCGGGCGGGGTGGCATCGGGGTGTTCGACCGGACTGCCGCGCGCAAGCTCGACTTCTGGGTCGAGCTGGCCGACTTGTGATCCTCCTGGTAGCCGCGTGGCCTACCGCTACGGCTGACAGTGCGGGCAGTACGGGGCGACGCGTGCCTGTGGCGCGTCACCCTGGCTGGCCTTCACCACTCGCCCCCCGCAGCGCAGGCAGCCGGTGCGTTCACGCCCGTAGACCCACAGCTCGCGACCGCGCCGAGGGTCACCGGTCGTGTTGCGATTGGGCCGCAAGGCGTTGTGCAGTAACAACTTCCGGCTGAGCGCGACCGCCTGCTCAGCATCCACCTCGGACACCGCCCGCCACGGCGACGCGCCCAGCAGGAAGCAGATCTCGGCCTTGTAGACGTTGCCAACCCCGGCCATCACCCGCTGGTCGAGCAGGGCGAGGCCGACCTCGCGGGCCGGGTCGGCCGTGAACCGGCGGAGTGCCTCGGCGGCGTGGTCGTCCGTCCACTCGGGATCCAGCAGGTCGGGCCCGAGGTGCGCGACCAGCTTGCCCTCGTCGGCCGTCCGCACGATGCGCATCTCGAGGAGACTCTGCCCGAGCGCGGTGTGCGCGTCGGTGGTGAGGATCGCGCGGGTGCGGTGGCTGACCGGCGCGCGGCGGCCCCGGTCGTAGAGTCGCCAGGAGCCGTCCATGCCGAGGTGACAGTGGAGGCTCACGTCGCCGAAGCGCAGGAACAGGTGCTTGCCGACCGACCGAGCGCCGTCGAACACCCGCCCGGCCAGGTCGACGGTGGCCAGGCGGGGATGGCGCAGGTCCGCGCGCAGCACCGTCTTGCCGGCCAAGGCCTTGGTCAGCCGGTGCGCGGTTCGATACACGGTGTCACCCTCGGGCACGGTTCGAGACTACGTGCCGAAAATTGTCGGTGCTCGCGCCTAGGGTGCGACGCATGACAACGCTGACCGACCGCCCGAACACCGCGCTCCTGGTAATCGACGTCCAGAACGGCGTGGTGGCACAGGGGCACAACCGAGACGTCGTGGTGGCCAACATCGCCACCCTGGTCGACAACGCCCGCGCCGCCGGCGCTGCCGTGGTGTGGATCCAGCACAACAGCGACGAGCTACCAACCGGCAGCGAACAGTGGCAGTACGTGCCGGAGCTGGTGGCAGCCGACACGGAGCCAACGGTGCAGAAGCGGTACGGCGACTCCTTCGAGGACACCGACCTGGAGAAGGTGCTGGCCGACCTGGGCATCGGCAGCCTGTTGGTGACGGGCGCCCAGACGGATGCCTGCATCCGAGCCACCCTGCACGGCGCGCTGGTCCGCGGCTACGACGCGAAGCTGGTCTCCGACGCGCACACCACAGAGGACCTGTCGGAGTACGGCGCTCCGTCGCCCGACCTGGTGATCGCGCACACGAACCTGTACTGGCAGTTCCACACGGCGCCGGGCCGAACGGCGGGGACGGTCAGCACGGCGGAGGTCTCGTTCGCCGGTTGAGCAGGGCCGGGGCTGTCGGACGGTACGACTCAGAGGAACTCCGCATCCGGGTGCCTCGGCGACGGACCGTCCAACAGAGACTGCTCTCGCCCCCGCAGGTGCTCGTCGAAGAACGCGACGACATAGGCCCGCTGCGCCGCGACACTCCGCACCGGATCGACCGTCCCGACCACCGGCACCGTCACCTCCGCACCCAACCCCAGCCGCGGCACCATCGCCTGATAGTCGGTGTACGAGAAATGCCGCCCAGCGGGCAGGTGCAACTGCAGATGCCACCCCCGCTGGTTGACCAGAAACTCCGACCACGACGCATCGGAAGCCGCACTGTGGGTACCAGCACTCATCAACAGGAACGGTCGATCGAGCCCCTCCGTCGCCACCCGCCCGAAGTCACGGTTCGCCTGCGAGTAGGCCATGCTTCCGTCGAGATCGGCACCAGCGTCGATCCGCCGGTCGGTCACCATCGTCTCCCCCGCCGTGAACCCGCCCGCCGAATGCCCGAACATCCCCACCCTGGACAGGTCGAGCCCGACCGGCAACCGACGCTCCCGCGCGAGAACTTCCAGCTGGTCGAGCACGAACCGGGTGTCACGCACCCGCGTCGCGATCATCTGCTTGGCGACCTCGACGGTCTGGCCCGGCAGGGCACCGTGTTCGACACGTCCCCCGGGGAACTCGACGGCCACCGCCTCGTGCGTGTGGTCCACGGCCACCACCACGTACCCCAGACTGGCGAGCTGCTCCTGCACCACGGTGCCGGCCGCGCGCGACCGTTCGGCTCCCGGCGAGTACAGGATCACCGGCCGGCGCCCACCGACCGCGGGCGCACCCACCCGGGAGTGCGTGGGGAACGTGTAGTCGGGCGTCATCCCGAGGATCTTCGCGTCGTCCTCGGCCACGGCCGCCGCGGCCCCCGGCGCCAGGAACGGCGCCCGAGGCCCGACACGCGACGCGGGATACCGGATGGTCACCATGAGTTCCCGTACACCGGGCACCCACGGGTCCTGGCGGGACTCGTCGACGAGATGCAGGTCGGTCACGCCGACGGAATAGGGGCCGGTGGGCTCGGGCAGCCGGAGCCGGACGGCGGCGGACGCGGGTGCGGCCGACAGGACGGCCAGCAGCGCACCGCCGAGCAGAACAGCGAAAGGTCGTTTCATACGCCTGAACCTAGGAACGTCGCGCCCTCGTCACCTCAGGATGATCCCGGAGACGAACCCCGGAATAGCCTGCTCCACCTCGGCGGCCCATGGCGCGCCGTCGAGGATCCGCCCCTCCACCGCACGCAACTGCGGCCCCGGCTCAAGCCCCAGCTCCGCCACCAGGATGGCCCGCGTCCGACGGTAAACCTCCAGCGCCTCCGCCTGCCGACCATCCCGATACAGCGCGGTCATCAGCAGAGCGGCGAGCTTCTCCCGCAACGGATGCGCACGCACCAGCCCCGCCGACTCCGCCACCACACCCGGATTCCCGACCGCCACCTCGGCCTCGTACAACAGCTCCACAACAGACATCCGCCGGTCGGACAACCGCCGAGCCTCGTCGCACAACAACGGCACGTCCAGCCCGTCGAACGGCCGACCACGCCACAGATCGAGCGCCTGGCGCAGGAAGCGCACCCGCCGCGAAGGACCGGACGCCACCCCACGAGCGACCAGATCGACGAACCGCGCGGCGTCCAACTCGGACGGACGCACGGAAAGCCGATAGCCGGTGGGCCCGTACGACAACCGAGCGGGATCGTCGAGCAGCCGCCGCAGCTTGTGCACATGCAACTGAAGCCGTGCTCGACCGTCGGAGCGACCCGACCACATGGCGTCGGTGAGCACGTCCACCCTCACCGGCGCATTGGCCCGAGCGAGCAGCACCCGCTGCGGCCGCCCGGCCGGCTCGACGGCACCCGCCGGTCCACAGAAGACCAATGACCCCAGAACCTGGAACTCCACGCCGGCGAGCCTGGCCGACCCACTTTCAAGCCACTTTCACGCCGGGTCCCACCGCACCCCGTAGGCGAGACCGGGCGTGAGGTCGTGGAACGCCAGGTGGATCTCCCCCGCCTCGTCCACCTCCGGCATGTCACCGCGCCGCACGGGATCGGAGATGTCGCGCTGGAACACCCCGCGCAACAGCCACACCCGTGACGGCAGTCGCGTCCGGTCGAACCGGACCCGCAGGTCGAACAGGGTGCACGGCCGTTTCGGGACGCACACGACGTGCGGCCGCATCGCCTCCTCGCCGCCGACCCGGTAGTGCACGGCGTAGTCGTGGGACTCGCCGCGGGCCAGTGCTCTCGGCAGTTCCAACGCGAAGGCGCGGCGTTCGCTCGACTCCATGCCGCGGTCGGCCAGGGTGCCGCCGTAGAACACGTCGACGTCGATGGCCGGGTCGTTGGACACCACGGCCAGCGTGACGGCCAGGTCCAGCTCCGTGAGGTCGTCCTGGTCGGAGACGATTCGGCGCTGCTCGACCGCCTCCGGACGTTCCCGGTCCAGCACGAGCATCATCCGCAGTTCGGCCGTGTGCCACCCGGTCTCCGCCGTGGTGACCCGCGCCGGCAGCGAGCCGGCCGTGGCGAGCTGCGCGACGTGGTCGATGGCCTCGTCGATCCGGCGACGCACGGTTCTCGGGTCGCGGTCCAGATGGGTGGCCGTCCACTCGACACGGTCCTGGTAGAGCGGCAGGCGCACCTCCGGGCAGAGGGCGAACGCGGCCCGCAGCGCGATGCGCAGGTCGCCGGGCAGCGCGTCGGCCAGGTGGTCGAGCCAGTCGGCCACCTTCCGGCGGATCACCCCGGGCGCGTCGTCGGCGGCCACGCCGCTCACGCCACGGATGGCGGGACCGACGCGGTCGGCGATCCGACTCGCGTACAGCGCGCGCCCCTTGCGCAGGACCTTCAGCTCGTTGACCAGTTCCGCCGCCATCGTCGACCTTCCGACCGTTTCCTGTTGCCAGCTCCGACCGGGCCCGGGAAACCCATCGGCAACGCTGGCACACCGCGCGAGAATTCGGTTAACACTCCCCGAGAACCCGGAGAAGTCATGACATTGAAGTGTGCGTTTTCGCTGGCTGTGCGTGTCCTCATCGGAATTTTCCTCGTGGGCCTCGTCATGGGGTTCGCGCTCGGATTGCGAGCGGCCAACCCCGACATTTCCGATCCGGTCCCGGCGACGGTCACGACGACCACTACGGCGCCCGCCACCGAGACCGCTGCCGAGTCAGTGAATTTCCACCGGTCCACCTCCGGTTCCGTAACGGGTTGACGCGCTGGGTCGACAGCGTGCACCGCGGGAATGGACGAAAAATGGACAGGACATGGATGTGCCGGTCACCCGGCTTCGGCGACCGGAACAACGGATTCGACCAGCACCCGCGACAGCGCGCGCAACGCGGTGCCGGGACTCACCCCGTCCCGACCGACGAACGCGCGACACGTGCCGATCCGCGCGATGATCGCCGGATCGGCGTCACCGACCCCGAACGCGACGACGTTCGGGCTCGCCGCCCACGTCGGGTCGGTGAGTGCGGCGAAGGCCGCCGGCCAGGTCACCGGATCGGTGGGTTGCCCGTCGGACAGGAAGAACACGGCCGGACGGTGGATCCGGTGGTTCCGCGAACCCAGCAGCCGCACGTCCCGCGTGATCGTCTCGCGCAGGAACTGGAAGACCGCGCCGAAGTTCGACGCCGCCTGCTCGACGCGCACGGAGACGTCGGTGAGTTCCGGAACTTCCGTGGATCGGCACAGCGGCTGGCGCAGCTCGGGTCTCTCGGAGAATCCGATGAGGCAGAGTTGGACGCGTTCCGCGAAAGCCGGGTCGGCGCCGACGGCGCGATACAGCTCACGCAGTCCGTCGTTCAGCGCGTCGACATGATCCATCATCGACAGCGACTCGTCGCAGACCAGGTACAGCGGCAACACGTGGTCTGAAAACATCGGTTCTCCTCGCGCTTCACAGGGTCAGATCTGGTCACCAGGCTTTCGAGTTTCGCGGCCGACCGTTGATCGAAGATGGACCACAAAGAGATGACACTCTCGGGGCCGGTCGAGCGATGCTCCTCACTGAGTAAAGAAACCCATCGAAAACGGCAGGGTGCGCGGGAGACGGCATGGAATTTCGGATGTTGGGCCCCTTCGAGGCGTGGCACGACGGGCAGCAGGTCGACCTCGGTGACCTCCAACAGCGATATGTCCTGGTCGTGCTGTTACTGCACCTCAACCGCCCCGTACAGACCGATCGGCTGATCGAGATCATCTGGGGTGCGACCCGGCCGAAGTCGAACCTGATTCCCGGGTACGTGGCCAAGCTCCGCAAGGCGTTCACCACGGTGGGGGTCACCGACTCGATCATCGAGAAGACCACCACCGGCTACGTCCTGCGCGCCGACGAGCACCAACTGGACACCATTCGCTTCACCACGCTGTGTGAACAGGCCCGGAACACGGGCGACCGGCAGCGGGCCACCGAACTCCTCCGCGAGGCCGTGGACCTGTGGCGCGGTGAGTTCCTCGAGGATCTCGACGTGGACCGCATCGGCGGTAGCGAGGTCATCTCCCACGACCACGCGTTGATCGACGCGCTCGGTGACCTGGCGGAGCTGGAGCTGGCGGCCGGCAACCACCGGTGGGTGCGTGACCGGCTGCGGCCGGTGGTCCACGACGATCCCGGCCACCATCGCCACGCACTCCTGCTGATGCGGGCGCTGCTGGCCAACGGCGACCAGGTCGAGGCCATGCGGGTGTATCACCGCACCCGCGACGCGCTCGACGAGGCGGGCCTGCAGACCCCCGTCGAGCTGCGGCGGGAGGCGTGGGCGGTGCGGCACGGCGCGCCGAGCAGCACGTTGCCGGCGCGGCCGGGACGGTTCACCGGCCGCGCCGAGGAGCTGGCGGTGATCGAGGCCGCGGCCGACGAGGTGGCCGAGCGGGACGAGCCGGGGGTGCTGTGGGTGAGCGGGATGCCGGGTGTCGGCAAGACCGCGCTCGCCGTCGAGGCCGCCCACCGGCTCGGCCGGCTGTTCCCCGACGCCCGGCTGTTCGCCGCGCTCGACGGGTTCACCCCGAACCTCCATCCCATCGCCCCCACCGAGGCGCTGGCCAAACTCCTCGGCGACCTGGGAGTGCCGGCCGAACGGATCCCGCCGACCCTCACCGGCCGCAGCGCCCTCTACCAGGCCACCCTCGCCGGCACGAAGACCGTGGTGGTACTGGACAACGCCGCCTCCGAGGAGCAGGTGCGGGCGCTGCTGCCGCAGGCACCCGGCTGCCTGGCGATCGTCACCAGCCGCAAGATCGGCGACCTCGACACGGGCGACAACGTCCACGTCGCGCCGTTCCCGGCCACCGACGCCGCCCAGCTGTTCCAGAGTCTCGTCGGCGCGGACCGGCTGCGCGGCAGGTCGGCCGAGGTCGCGGAGGTGGTGGCGCGCTGCGGGCGGCTGCCCCTGCAGATCAAGGTGGTCGCCTCGCAGTTCCGGCGGCACCGGCAGTGGCCGATCGACCACCTGGTCCGGCTGCTCGACGAGGCGGGCCCGTGGAACTCGGCCAGCGGTCTGGACAAGCCCGGGGTCGTGGCTTGCACGGTCTCCTACCAGCAGCTCGACGAGCCGCAGCGGACCATGTTCCGGCTGTTCGGCGCGAACCCGGGCCACGACCTGAGCGTGCCGGCGGCCGCCGCGTTCGCCGGTGACGACGTGCCCCGCGCGCGGCAGCTGCTCGACGACCTCCACGAGGTCAGCCTGCTCGAGGAGGCGGTCCCCGAGCGGTACCACATCCTCGACCCGCTCAAGCAGTTCGCCGAGTCGGTGCCGGCGGGCGAACGGGGCGGTGCGATCGACCATGCGCTCGACCGGCTGCTCGACTTCTACCTGGTCAACACGGCCTCGGCCATCGAGACGGCGTTCCCGTTCGACCGCGCGCAGCCGACCGTCGACCGGGGCTCCCCGGTGCTGGCGGCGTTCAGCGACCAGAAGGCCGCGTTCGAGTGGCTGACGGCCGAGCGACCCAACCTGGTCGCGGCCATCCGATACGCGGCCACCCACGGGCGGCCGGTCCACACCTGGCAGCTGGCCGTGCTGCTGTGGCGGTACTTCAACGCCACCAACCACATCGACGAATGGATCGACGCGCTCGAACTGGCCAAGCAGACCGTGATGGCCGACGAGGACAACCAGGTCGGCCAGGCCCACGTGCTGCTGCGACTGGCCGTCGCGCACCGGCGTTCCGGCCGGCTGGCCCACGCGTTGGAACTGGCCGCGCAGGCCCTGCCGCGCTGGGTCCGGCTCGGTGACCTGCGCGGCGAGGCCGACACGCTGTGCGCCATCGCGAAACCGACGATCGCGCTGGGCGACCACGGGCAGGCCATCGCGCACCTCGAGGCCGCGCTCACCAAGTACGAGCAGGTCGGCGAGCTGCGCGGGCAGGGCAACGCGCTCAGCATGCTCGGCCTGCTCAACGAACAGCGCGGCAACCTGGAGCTGGCCGAACGCCAGCACGTGGCCGCTGTGCGGATACTCCGGCTGATCGACGACCGCCAGGGACTCGCCCACGGGCTGGACAACCTGGGCAGCGTCCGACAACGACTGGGCGCGGTGGACGAGGCGCTGGCGGACCACCAGGAGGCGCACGGTCTCGCGCTGGAGGTCGGCGACCGCAGTGTGGCGGCCTACGCGCTCAACAACATCGGCAACGTCCACCGACTGCGCGGCGACCTCGACGAAGCCCAGCGTCACCAGGAGGAAGCCCGGATCGCGGCCAACGGCCTGGACGACGCCTACCTGCGCACCGAGCTGTACCTCGACCGCGGCGCCACCCACCACGTCCGCGGCGACCAGACCACCGCGCTGCGCAACTACCGCGCCGCCCTCGACCTCGCGTCGGGCACCGGCGACCGCGCCCACCAGGCACAGGCCAACCGCGGCATCGCCCAAGCCCTCCACACCACCGGCGACCACGACCGCGCGGCCGACCACTGGCACGCGGCGGAGACCACGTTCGTCCAACTACGCCAACCAGAAGCGGGCGCGATCAGACGAGAACGCCAACTGCTGCGCTGCGCCTGCGCCCCGACCCACTAGCCCCGCGCGGGGGCGGTTCAGGGCTCTGGTCAGTTCGGGGTACAGGGTGCGGACCTCGGCGTGGTCGCGCCACCTGGCCAGGGTTCGCGTGAGGTGGCGCAGGTCGACGCGCACGCCTCCTCTACCTCGCCGGACGACGCGTGCGCCAGGGCGCCGAAGAAATCGGTCATCAGGACCTTCTGCAATCGGGCCGGGCCTCCCGGCAGGAAATGCCGGGAGGCCGATCGGACCCGTTATTCCACGATCAGTCCCACGGGTGGCCCTGCGTGGTGGGCGGCGGCGGGGGCGGCGGGGTCTCGCCGCCATCCGCGACGGTCGAAGCCGTGCCGAGCACGGGCAACGCGACGGCGATCAGCGCCGCCGTCACGAACCCGGCGATCTTGGCGGACAGGGCGACTGGACGTGACAGAGACATGACAAATCCTCCGGATTGATTGTTGGTTCGACGCCTGAATTGCGTCTAACAACGAGGATTGACCATTCCGACCGTCACAACAATGAGGTGCCTGTTTCCCAATAATCAGGAAACAGTCAACGGACAATTCCCCGGACCTGTGCGCAGACGGCGAACGAACTGCCGGAATGGGGCAGATCCCCGACCAGCACCAGTTCGAGAACCCGCGCGAACGGCAGCCAGTGGACCTCGAGGTCGGCCTCGCCAGGATCGAGCCGGGTGCCGCTCTGATTCAGCCCGGTGGCCGGAAGGCAGGCTCGCGGAGGTGGAGAACGAGTCGGCGCAGTTGATCGTCCCAGTGGAACGAGCCGCTCGGCTGAGAGTCCCGTCTCCTCGACCAGTTCGCGGCGGGCGGCGACCTCCGGGCCGGCGTCTCCAGCTATTGCGATGAGAAGAGCACGGCCGAGGAGGACATCGCCCAGCCGTTTTCCGACAAGGCGATCATGTCGCCAGTAAAGCAGATGTCAGAACCTCGGTACGCGGGTCGGCGGCGGGAGCGGCGGATCGACTCGGCAGACCGGCCAGTCCGGTCGCCGGTCCGGCACCTGGGGCAACAGGCTGGCGAGATCCATGGCGACGGCCTCGACCTTGCGGTGGAACGACACCCACTTCGTGGTCTGCTGGAACACCGGGTCGGGACGGTTCCACTTCTTGAAGCCCGTCCAGACTGCGCACCTGGCGAAGGCCGGAAAGTTGCCCGAGTCCGCGAAGAGGATCGGGTAGATCAGCCCCTGCGGTCGCTCGGCCGAACTGAACCCGAGGACTCGCTCGCGCTCGGCCATCGTGCCACTCCGCCAGACACCATCGCGACTGGAAATACTGGGGCGAATAGATCGGGACGAGAATCTTCGTCCGGTTGAGGGCGTTCTGCAGCCCGATCGGCCAGTTCGCGCCCTTTTCCATCGTCCCGTCGACGAACACGGCCGGGTCTTTGTCCAGATAGTCGGCCAGACAGTCCCGCAAACGTGGGAAGAAATGGTTGTGCACCCACTTGACGGGGATTGCCGCTGCGGCGATAGCTGATGAACAAATCGAACTCATAGCCGGACACGAGCACAGCGTAATGACCGCACCGGCCTCGAACAGCGACCAGAACAGGACAGTTCCGGGACATTACCGGGGCACTGGTCGTAGGGTCGCGAGCGGAAGGCTGTCATCCTGTTCTCATCGGGCGTGCGAGACGGAGCTAACCTGAATGATCTTCAAGATCGGGGATCTGGTCGAGAACTACCGCCTCGAGGAGCTGATCGGCGAGGGCGGCAGTGAGTGTCTCGTCTACCGGGCCACCGACCAGAGACTCGACCGGCCGGCCGCGCTCAAGATCCTGCCGGCCAAGTACGCGGCCGATCCGGAGTTCCAGCGCCGGTTCCTGCGTGAGGCGCGGCTGACCGCGCGGTTGGGCGACGAGAAGCACGTCATCCCCGTGTACGGGTTCGGTGAGACGGCCGACGGTGCGGCGAAGCACCTCTACCTCGCCATGAAGTACGTCGACGGCCCGAGTCTCGCCGGCTACATCCGGCTGCAGGGCGCCCTGTCGCTGTACGAGACCTGCGTGATCCTCGAGCAGGTGGCCGGCGCGCTCGACGCCGCGCACTCCGCGGGTCTCGTGCACCGCGATGTCAAACCCGGCAACGTCCTCATCTCCATGATCGGCGGCCGGCCGTTCGCCTACGTCAGCGACTTCGGTTCGGCCCTGCGGCTCGACGTCACGTCGATGACCACGTCGCTCATGGTCGGCACCCCGCAGTACCTGGCGCCGGAACGGTGGAGCGGCGGCCAACCGAGCGCGGCCGCCGACCTGTACGCGCTCGGCTGCGTCGCCTACGCCTGCCTCACCGGGCACGCGCCGTTCGCCGGCGAGGGCTCCGAACAGCTGGCCTACGCCCACCGCAACCTCGAGCCGCCCCACCTGAGCGGCGGCCCCCGCAACGTCTCGCCCGCCGTGGACGCGGTGCTCGCGCGGGCGGTCGCCAAGAACCCGGCCGACCGCCAGCGCACGTGTATCGAGTTCGTGGCACAGCTGAAGCAGGCGGCCGAGTTCCTCCACGACGTGCCCACGCCGCTGCCCGGCTGGACACCGCCCGTGGCCGCGACCGCGCCGAGCCGACCCGAGCCGAGTTGGCCCAGCCGGCCGACCGAGGTCGTCCGGCCACCCTCGCGCCGAACGGCGCTCATGGCGATCGGCGCCACGGTCACAACCGCCACCCTGGTGGGCGTCCTCGCCCTGACCGGCGCCGGCGACTCGGCCGTGGGCGGCGAACCCGTGCCGGCGGGCACCGGCTCGCCCGCCGGCACCACGACCGACCAGACGGCCGGGCCGGATCTGAACGCGCTCGCCGCGGACGCCGCGGGCAACCTGTACTTCGCGAACCGCGGGACCAGCCTCGTCCAGAAGCTGACCCCCGACGGTGCGGTCGTCGAGTTCGCCGGCGGGAACGGCGACGGGTTCCGCGGGGACGACGGCCCCGCCACCGAGGCGCAGCTGGACCACCCGCACGGGCTGGCCGTCGACCGCGCCGGCAACGTCTACATCGCCGACACCGGGAACGACCGGGTCCGGATGGTCGACGCGGCCGGCACGATCACCACGGTCGCCGGCACCGGCGACGCGAGGTCCACGGGCGACAGCGGCCCGGCCGTCCGCGCCACGCTGAACTCGCCGGTCGACGTGACCGTCGGCGCCGGCGGCGAGATCTACGTGGCCGAGAGCGATGGCCGCCGGGTCCGCAGGATCGACGACAACGGCCGGATCAGCACGGTCGCCGGCACCGGCACCGAGGGCTTCTCCGGCGACAACGGCCCGGCCACGGAGGCACGGCTGGACTTCCCGCTGGCGGTCGCGACCCACGGCGGCGACCTGTACATCGCGGACGCCACGAACCGGCGGATCCGACGCGTCGACCCGGCCGGCACCATCACCACGGTCGTCGGCACCGGCGAGATCGGCAACGAGGGCGACGGCGGTCTCGCCACGGCCGCCGAGCTGACCACGCCGGACGGCATCGCCATGAGCCCCTCCGGCGTGCTGTACATCGCCGACCACGACGACCAGCGGGTCCGCGCGGTCGACGCCACGGGGATCATCACGACGGTCGCGGGGACCGGCGCAGCCGGTTTCGCCGGTGACGGCGGGGCGGCCGTCCAGGCGAAGCTGGCCCAGCCCCAGGCGGTGCTCGCCGCGGCCGACGGCTCGGTGTACGTCGCCGACGCCGGCAACGAACGCATCCGGCGGATCGGTCCGGACGGCACGATCGTCACGATCACCGGCGACACCCTCGAGTACCCGCGCGACGGCGAGAAGGCCACGGCCGCGTTCCTGTCGGGACCGGAGGTGGCCAGGGTGGGCACCGACGGACTGCTCTACATCGCGGACTCCGACAACAACCGGGTCCGGCGGGTCGACGGTCAGGGGGTCATCACGACGGTCGCCGGCACGGGCGAGCTGGGTGACGCCGGTGACGGCGGGCCGGCCACCGAGGCGCTGCTGGACTTCCCGTCCGGGGTGGCGATGGACAGCAAGGGCAACCTGTACATCGCCGACCAGGGCAACGACCGCGTCCGCAAGGTGAGTCCGGACGGAATCATCACCACGGTCGCCGGCACCGGCTCGCCGAACGACACCGGTCTCGACGATCCGGCCGACGTGGCCGTGGACCGGCAGGACAACCTCTACGTGGCCGAGTACGGCGGCGACCGCGTGGTGCGCGTCGACGGCGCGGGTGTGCTCAGCCTCGTGGCCGGCACGAGTTCGACCGGGTTCAGCGGCGACGGCGGACCGGCGACGACGGCCGACCTGAACGGTCCCGGCGGCGTCGCGGTCGGCGCGGACGGCACCGTCTACATCGCGGACCTCGACAACGCCCGGGTCCGCAGGGTGGGGCCGGACGGGATCATCACCACGGTGGCCGGCAACGGCACGGCCGGCTCCGACGGGGACGGCGGGCCCGCCACCGATGCGCAGCTGACCGAGCCGTCCACGGTGGCCGTCGACGACGCCGGCGCCGTCTACATCGGCGACGGCGTCGCCGGTCGCGTCCGGCGCGTCGACCCGTCCGGCACGATCACGACGTTCGCGGGGACCGGCGGCCAGGGGTCGCCCGAGGACGACGAACCCGTGGACGGCGCGGACATCAACACCCCGGTCGGGGTGTCGGTGGCCGGCGGACGCGTCTACATCAGCGACTCCTACGACGACTGTGTCTACGTGGTGGCCGACGGACGCATCCGGCGGGTGGCCGGCACGATCTGAGTGGCACGATCCACGGATGGGCGCGCACATGACGCCGGACGAGTTCCGGCGCTACGGCAGGCAAGTGGTCGACTGGGTGGCCGACTACCTCGAGAAGATCGAGTCGTTCCCCGTGTTGTCGCAGGTGGAGCCGGGCGACGTGCGGCGCGCGCTGCCGGTGAGCGCGCCCGAGCAGGGTGAGGACTTCGACGCGATCCTCGCCGATCTCGAGCGCGTGGTGCTGCCCGGCATCACCCACTGGCAGCACCCCAGCTTCTTCGCCTACTACCCGTCGAACGCCAGCGGGCCGGCGATCCTCGGCGACCTGCTGTCCAGCGGGCTCGGGGTGCAGGGGATGTTGTGGGCCACCAGCCCGGCGTGCACCGAACTGGAGACCGTCACGGTCGACTGGCTGGCCGAACTGTTCGGTCTGCCCACGCACTTCCGGACCGACGCGGGTGGTGGCGGGGTCATCCAGGACTCGGCGTCCAGCGCGAGCCTGCTCGCCATCCTCGCGGCGCGGCACCGGGTGGGCCGCGGAGATACGGCCGGTCCGCACACCGTCTACATCTCGGCCGACACGCACTCGTCGCTGGAGAAGGCGGCGCGGATCGTGGGCGTCACCGTGCGGGTGGTGCCGGTGGATCCGGTCACCCGGGCCATGGACCCGGTGGCGCTGGAGCGACTGCTCGACGCGGACACCGACACACCGGTGATGGTCTGCGCGAGCGTGGGCACCACGTCGACCGCGGCGGTCGACCCGGTGGAGGCGATCGGCGCCGTGTGCCGGGCCCGCGGGGTGTGGCTGCATGTCGACGCCGCGTACGCCGGGGTGGCGGCCGTGTGCCCGGAGCTGCGGTGGATCAACGACGGGGTGGCCGCCTACGCCGACTCCTATGTGACCAACCCGCACAAGTGGCTGCTCACGAACTTCGACTGCACGGTGCTGTGGGTGGCCGACCGGGAGCCGCTGACCGGCGCGCTGTCGATCCAGCCGGAGTACCTGCGCAACACGGCGACGTCGTCGGGCGCGGTCGTCGACTACCGCGACTGGCAGATCCCGCTGGGGCGCCGGTTCCGCGCGCTGAAGCTGTGGGCCGTGCTGCGGTGGTACGGCGCGGAGGGGCTGCGAGCGCACATCCGCTCGGGCACCGCGCTGGCCGACGAGCTGGCCGGACAGGTGGCCACCGACCCGGACTTCGTGCTGCACGAGCCGCGCGCGCTCGGCCTGGTGTGCTTCCGTCCACTGTGGCCGTCCACTGTGGATTCTAATGAGGCGACCATGGCCCTGATGGAGGCGTTGAACTCCAGCGGCGCCCTGTACCTGACCCACACGAAGGTCGGTGACCACGTGCTGCTCCGCATGGCGATCGGCGGCACCCGGACCGAGCAGCGCCACGTTCAGGAGGCCTGGCACCGCATCCGTGCCGAACGCGATCGGCTAGCCGTTGCGGGTCATGACGTTGGTGACGGCGGGTAGGGCCGTCGCGATCGCCAAGGCGGTCCGGCCTCGGCCGCCTCAACGGCGAGCGGAGCCTCAACGAGCTCACGAGCCCGAAGTGGATTCTCGATCCACCGGGGCCGCCGGCAGTTCCCGTGGATGTCGTCGTTTTCGCACCCGACCTCGGGTGCCGCTAACGCCCGGACAGTGCGCCCCGATCATTGACCGTTGGGGACGATCGCCGTGCCCTCCTCGATGGAGAGGGCGTCCGCGCCATGAACAAGACGAATCTCCGGCGATTGACCACCATGGCCACCGTGGCCGTGTTCCTGGCGGTGGTGCTGCCGACGGCGCCGACGAGCGGGGCCGCAGGACACCGCCACGATCCCGCTCCCGGCGGCGCGGCACTGGACAAGGCGGCGGCCACCACCGCCGACGTGGCCATCATCGCCGAGACGTTCGGCTGGACCCCGGCGGCCACCCGCCGGCACATGCAGCACCAGGAGGCGTTCGGCGCCCTCGTGGACGAGACACAGGCACGGTTCCCCACGACGTTCGCCGGCGCCGAACACGCCGAGATCCCTGACAGCAGGAGCTGGATCCGGTTCAAGGGCGAGGTGCCGGCGGCGGCACGAACGCTCACGTCGGCGTCCGGCCTCGACGTGGGACTCGCCGGCGGCGGCAAATTCTCGGCGACCGAGCTCACCGACCGGGCGGTCGCCGTGGTGCGACTGCTGGCCGACGCCGGCCACCGACCAGTCAACGCCGAGGTGACCCCTGCCGGCACGATCAACGTCGCGGCCAACGCGCCCCGGCGGCCCGGCGCGGTGCTGCCCCCGGCGCTGAGCGAAGGCGTGACCCTGCGGTTCATCGAGCACCCGGTGGCCGGCGACCTGCACGGCTACGGCGGGGCTCCGGCGCGCAACAGGTCGACCGGGGCGGTGTGCACCACCGGCTTCAGCGTCGAGCACCGCGTGACAGCGGAAACGGGGATCACCACCGCCGCCCACTGCGACGGCATGAACCAGTACACGCAGCCGTGGAGCACCGTCTACGACATCGACTTCCCCTTCCGGGACCAGCACATCGGCGGCCTCGGCGAGGTCGAGTGGCACGCCACCGTCGACCACTCCGACCTGGCGGAGTACTACGCCGACAACTCGCCGTCGGAGCGGCGGGAGGTCAACTCGGTGGAGAGCGGGACCGCCATCAACAACCTCTACTGCCTCTACAGCCGGATAGGCGGCACCAGGGTTTGTGACCGCGTCACTTCGACCTCGGTGGTGCTGTTCACCACCGGCCTGTCCTGGACCCTCATCGGGATGGACGACAAGAACGCCCAACCCGGTGACAGCGGGGGGCCATGGTCCTACCAGACCGAGGCGGTCGGCACCGTCGTCGGGTGGTACTGGACGCTGTCCGGCAACCACGACGCCTGGAGCCCGGCATGGCTCTTCGACAGCGCTCTCGACGTCGACGTGCTCGTCCAGTAGCCCGGGGTGAACGCGGCCGGCCGGCGAGCAGACCCTCGGGCCCGCACGACCGCGTCGACCTGCTCGGAGACCTTGCCGTGCGGCCATGTTCGAGCCTGTACGGCACCCGTTCACCGCCGACGACCGGCGCTCCGGAGCACAAGCGCTCGACGCGCCCGGTGGGGTGGCGACAGCGTGCTTGAGGTCAGCCTCGACAGCGCGCCGGACGACGCGGACGCCCTGCGGGGCGTGAACGCCTAGCCGCCGGCCAGTAGCTGGTCGCCGAGAGCCGTGCGCTGGTAGAGGACCGCACGGCCGTCGCGGCGCGAGGACAGGATGCCCGCCGACCGCAGCGACGTCAGGTGCACGTTCAGCGTCGGCGCGGACAGGCCCAGCTGCGCCGCGAGCTGGGTGGTCGACATGGGTAGCTCGAGCAGCGCGAGGATCACCGCCCGGGTGCGGCCCACCACCGTGGCCAGCGGGGAATCGGCCTCGGCCGGCACCGACTCCCACAGCCGGCCCAGCCCGCGCGGCGAGTACTTCAGACACGGCAACGGGTCGGCCGTGCGGACCATGACGTCCGGCCACACGAACACGCACGGCACCAGCAGCAGCCCGCGGCTGCGCAGCTGCGCGCGGCCCTCGTAGTACTTGACGATCGTGAGCAGGTCGCCGCGGAACGCGACCGACGGGTGCAGCGTCCGGAACAGCTGCGCCACCCCGCCGACCGCCAGCTCCTCGAGGCGGTAGGCGAGGTCGGCCTGCAGCAGCGCGTGCATGCGTGGCCAGTGCGGCTCCAACGCGGCCCGCCAGTAGCGGTCGAACTCGTCGGCGATGCGGGACAGCGCGCGGCCGGGGTCGGCGATCAGCTCGCGCATGAGCACGGCCCGCCGGTCGGCGCCGGGGCCCTGCTGGGCGACGCGGTGTCGGGCGAGGTGCTCGAGTTCGGCCACCACCAGGTCCGGCTCGGTGTTCGCCAGCTGCTCGAGGCTGGCCTCGATGGTGGCCGTGCGGCCCGGTGGGGTCGGCACGAGGAAGTCCGGGACGTAGCCGGTCGGGCGGACGAGCGAGGTGAGCAGCTCGACGTCGACGCCGTCCAGGTCCACGGTGGACAGCCACGGCGCGTGCAAACCGTTGCGCTGCTGGGTCGCGAGCGTCCGCAGGCTCGTCACCGTCTCGGCCACCGGCGAGAACGCGAACCGGATCCGGCGGTAGTCCTCCGGGGTGAACTCCAGCTCGATCACGCCCCGGAGATTAGCCCAGTGCCTAATCGTCGCCCGGCGTTCGTGGCCGCTGTCAGGGTTCCCCGCATGAACGACTCCTCGAGGCCTACGACCGTCTACACCGGAGCGGACCGGAGTTCGGCGGCGACGAGGAGGGCAACCACGGGCTCACGAACCACGGCCCGATGGCGGCCGAGGTGATCGTCCGGCGGGGGCTCGACCTGCGGCTGGACATGTGGCTGGATCAGTACGTCGACCGGCTGACCGACCTGCCGGCGGCCGGCGAGCGGATCGTCGACTGGCGGACCGCCCTGGGTGACGGCAGGCGGATCGGCGACTGGTCGGCGTTCTTCCGCGCCGAGGTGCGGACCGGCCCGTGGCAGGGCGTCCTCGCCACGTGGTGGGCCCGGCTGCTGCCGGGCATCGCGGCGGGCTCGACGCACGGCGTCATCCGGGTGGGCCACGCGGTGCGGACCCTCTCGGTGGGCACGTCGGACCAGGCGCTCGACGAGCTGGCACACGGCCTGGCGTTCTGGGCCGCGCGGTCGCGGCCGGTGCCGGGTGCTGCCGCGCCGACCGGCACGCTGGACCCGGCGTCGGCACTCGACGCGCTCCCCCGGCTGGCCGACCGCAGCGGCTTCATCGCCCACCGGCTGGACCGCCTCGCGGGTCTCACGGGGTGGCCGGCGGGCGTGGCCGCGCTGGCGACGCTGTCCGCGCCGGAGGACGTACCGGCGGCGCTGGCCGCGCTGGTCGACGCGGCCACCGTCCGGTACCTGCGGGTGGGCCGGGACTCGCCGGTGCTGCTCGTCCACACGGCGACAGCGCCGAACGCGGTGCTGCACTGCCTGCCGGCGCTGCCACGGTCGTTGTGGGCGACCTTCGCTGGCGGCCGCGTGGACCGCGGCGGCCGCGATCACCGCGACGTACGCGGGTCCTCCCGCCGTCACCGCCCAGCTCACGGCCACCCCGGACGGCCTCCTGGAACGAGCGGCCGACCACCGGGACGAACACGTGCTGAAGTTCGCGGACACGGCGGTGGAGTCCTACGAACGAACGGGCGACCCCGCGGCCCTGGCGGCCGCGCATCTGGCGGCGGACCTGATCTCCCCGAGCTAGATCCCCTCGGAGTCCGCCGCCAGTCGGGGTGCGTCGATCGTCGTCCAGGTCTCGTGTTTGCCCGTGCGGTCGTCCCCCGATGAGTGGCCGCCCAGCCGGCGGCGGACCCACGGCACCACGTGTTCCCAGTAGTACCTGGCCTCGGTCAGCAGGCGGCGGGCCTCCGGGGGTTCCGCGCGGGCCGGGCGGGTCGCCGCGTCGGCGCCCAGGGCCGTCAGCACCAGCCCGGCCACGCGCTGGTGGCCATCGGCGTTCAGGTGCAGCCGGTCGGCCGACCAGTACGCCGGGTGCCGGATCTCGTGGTCGTGGAAGCAGTCGATGAACACCACGTCATGAGCCGACGCCAGCGCCGCGATGCGCTGCGTCAGTTCCTCGCCGCGCCGGCGGATGGTCCGGCCGAACGGGAGCCGGTCCGACGGGTCGGCGCCGCTGAGCACCGCCAGCCGCACCCCCGCCTCGCCGCAGCGGCGGATCGCCCGGGCGGTCAGCGACACCAGTCGGCCCACGTCGGTGCCCGCGCGCAGCATGTCGTTGCCGCCGCCGTTGAGCGTGATCAGCGTCGGCGCCGGGTCGAGCGCCAGCGCGGCCTCGAGTTGGTCGTGCACGATCGGGTCGAGCAACCGACCCCGGATCGCCAGGTTGGCGTACTGAACCGGATCGCCCGCGGCCGCGAGCCCCGACGCCACCAGGTCGGCCCACCCCCGCACCGACCCGTCCGGCTGCTCGTCGCCGACGCCCTCGGTGAAGCTGTCCCCTATCGCCACGTAACGCACAAGTCCACTCTGCGCTCCCTGTGCCCCGCCGTACACGTGGGCATCGTCACGGCGATTACAGTCCGCGCATGGACACGGGGAGAGTCGCAGCCGTCCTGCTCAGCGTCGCGTTGCTGGTGACCGGGTGTGAGGAGGACGTGCCGGGGGTGGCCACCACGGCCGAGCCGTCCACTTCGGACGCGGCGGCACAGGCCGAGCGGTTCGCGCCGCTCGTGTGGCTCGCGGTCGGCGAGGAGAACCACCCGATGGCGGCCACCGACTTCATCGAGCACTCCACGCTGCGGTTCGACCACGGCGACCTGTGCGACGACACCGAACCGGTGGCGGCCGAGGTGGATCCGAAGGTTCTGGGAGACGGTGGCTACCGGCACCAGAACTACCCCGCGCCGGCCGGGACGGAGACCCCGCGGTGTGACCACGAGGGCCCCGAGTACGCCACCACCGACGACGTCCCGTCCGTCCGGTCCTCGCAGGGCTTCTTCCTCGACCTCGACGACGCGCGGCGCCCCGGCGACACGACCCTGCGCGCGCCGACCTACTGGGAACGGCACGAGGACGAGTCCGGCCGGGTGGCCTACGTCTACTGGCTGTTCTACGGCTACAACGACTACCTGAACAACCACGAGGGCGACTGGGAACGCATCGCCGTGCAGGTCCGCGACGACGAGCCGGTGGCCGTGACGTTCTGGAAGCACGAGGAACCCACCTGCGTCGTCGAATGGCCGGACCTCGACGTGGTCGACGACCACCCGACGGTGTTCGCGGCCATCGGCGCGCACGGCTCGTACCCGACGGTCGGCAGCTTCGGTCACCCCGGCGGCATCGACCAGACCACGGCCGGCAAGGAGTGGAAGACGTGGTCGGAGGTCCGCGCGGTCGACGCCGAACCGTGGTGGGGCTACCGCGGCATGTGGGGCGAGGCCGGGCCGCAGCACTTCCGCGGCCCGCGCGGCCCGTACCCGGGACGTGAACTGGAGGGCGTGTTCACGTCGCTCGAATGCGCGAAGCCGGCCGCGCTGCCCGAGGGGTTCGCGGGCGAGTGGGAGACCCCGGAACCCGTGCGGCAGCGGCCGGAAGGCCCGTCCGGCGACTACTACATGCGGCTGACCCTGCGCGCGGACGGCCGGCACGAAGTCTTCTACAGCAACGACTTCAGCTCCACGACCCCGACGTTCGCGTGCAGCGGCTCGCTCACGGTCGTGGACGTCACGTCGACCGTGGTGACCATGGAGGAGCTGATCACCACGATCGACGCGGGCAACTGCGTCGCGCAGGGCGACGTCGTGCTGACGAAGACCCGCGAGGACCTGCAGTGGCAGTACACGGGCGGCGGACTCATCGGCGACGCGCTGCTGGTCCGCCGCCCGGGCTGAGCGTCACGGGGTCGCGAGGGCCTCCGTCGGGGACAGGCGTGACGCGCGGATCGCCGGGTACAGGCCCGCCAGGCCGCCGATCACCAGCGTGGCCGCCGCGCCACCGAGCACGGCCCACGACGGCACCACGATCGGCCACCCCTGGTACACGGCATAGCCCGCCGTGACGGCGGCGCCCAGCACCGCACCACCCGCCCCGCCGAGCGCCGACAGCAGCAGCGACTCCGCCAGGAACTGCGTCCGCACCTGTCCCCTGGTCGCCCCCAGTGACCGCCGCAGGCCGATCTCCGCTCGTCGTTCCAGCACGGAGATCACCATCGTGTTGGCCACGCCCACCCCGCCGACCAGCAGGGCCACCGCGCCCAGTCCGAGCAGCAGACCGGTGAACGCCTCCCCCGCCGCCTGTTGCGCGGTCAGTGCCTCGGACGGCCGCGACACGGTGACCTCGTTGGGTGCCTCGGGGTTGGCCGTGGCACCCAGCACGGAACTCACCGCCTGGACGTGGGCCTCGACCGAACGCGTGTAGATGGTGGTGGGATGCCCGTCGAAGTCCAGTGTGGACTCCGCGGCCACCCAGCCGACCAACGCGCCGCTGTCCAACTCCGGTGCGAGCGGCGCGGGCGCCAGGATGCCGACCACCGTGAACCACTCGTCCCCCACCAACACCCGCGTGTCGGGGCCCGCCCGGCCGATGCCGAGCCGGGACGCGGCCGTGGCGCCGAGCACGGTCGCGGGATACGAGCCGGTCGCGGCGTTGAGCCACGTCCCGCTCTCGATCGAGACCCCCACCGCTGACCGCAGGTTGTCGCGGACCGCGTAGGTGGTGAGGCCGTTGGTCTGCGCCTTCGGGATCTCGGCGTTGCGGTAGACGTTCCGGTCGTCGAGCGCCGCCACGGCCGACACCGACTCCACCGGCCCGATCCGGCCCACCATCTGCTCGGCCGCGATCGGCAGCTGGGCCTCCCCGCCGGTGAACGTGCTGCCCGGCGAGACGGTCAGCAGGTTCGTCCCGAGCGCGGCCAGCATCCGGTCGAGTTCGGCCCGCGACGACGACGAGATGCCCACCACCGACACCATGGCCGCGATGCCGATCGCGATGCCCAACGCGGACAGGAACGCCCGCGTTGGCCGGGTCCGCAGGCCGACCGCACCGACTCGAACCACGTCACCCGGCCACATCCGCGCCGGCCGCAACTCCGTCATGCGAGCACCCCCGAATCAGCGACCACTCGACCGTCGAGCATGCTCACCTGCCGGGGCAGCGACGCCGCGATGTCCCGGTCGTGGGTGATGATCACGATGGTCGTGCCGCCCGCGTTCAGGTCGCGCAGCAACCGCATGACCCCCTCGCCGGACGCGGAGTCCAGCGCCCCGGTCGGTTCGTCGGCCAGCACCAGCGGCGGATCACCGGCGACCGCCCGCGCCACGGCCACCCGCTGCCGCTCCCCGCCGGACAGCTCGTGCGGTTCGTGATCGAGGCGGTGCCCGAGCCCCACCCTGGTCAACGCGGCCGCCGCGCGGCGCCGGCGTTCCGGCGCGCGCAACCCGCTGTAGAGCAGGCCGTCGGCCACGTTGTCCACCGCGGCCACCCCGCCGGCCAGGTGGAACTGCTGGAACACGAAGCCGATCCGGGTCGCCCGCAGCGCCGACAGCTGGGCGTCGGACAGCGCGGCCACGTCGTGGCCCTCGATGCGTACCTCGCCGGACGTCGGCCGGTCGAGCGTGCCGAGCACGTTGAGCATGGTCGACTTGCCCGACCCCGACGGTCCGACGATCGCCACCAGCTCACCGCGGCGGATCGACAGCGATACCCCGGCGAGCGCCGCCACGTCGGCGTAGGTCCTGGTCACCCCGGCCAGCGCGATCATGCGGGCATCCCCACGACCGTGCCCTCCGCGATCCCGTCGCCCGAGACCTCCACCAGCCCGTCGGCGAACAGGCCCGTCCGCACGGGGACATAACCGCTCGTGCCGCCGCTGACCACCTCGACGCCGAACCCGCCCTCCTGCAGCACGAGCAGCGCGGCCACCGGCACGACCAGCACGTTCTCGCGCAGTCCCGCGGTGAACAGCACGTCGACCGACGCCGTGGAGTAGGCCGCCACCGCGTTCTGGTCGACGATCCCCACGGTCACGGCCACCACGGTCTCCGGCTCACCGCCCGGGTCGCCGGCCGGCACGACCTTCGTGGTGACCTCGTCGACCCGGCCCGCGGTCCGCTCGCCGCCGGGCAGCCCCACCTCGACCTCGGTGCCCGGCGCCGCCAGCTCCCGCTCGGTGGACTCCAGCTCGACGGTCACGGCCTTCGCGGTGCCGGTGTAGGTGAGGACTTCCTGCCCCGGCCCGGTCGGCTGCCCCTCGGCCGTCCGCAGGCCGTCGACCCGGACCTCGCCCGGCGCGAACACCACGCGGCCCAGCTCGACCATCCCGGTCTCGGGCAGGCCGAGGTCCTCCTGCCACTCCACGACGGCCTCGGCCGTGGCGTCCGTGTACTCCTCGTCGACCGTGAAACCGCCGTACCCCAACGCGTTCAGGTTCTCCTCGAACTGACGCACGTCGACACCCTCGGCATCCACGGACAGCGGGCGGTACGCGGCCAGCTCGCCGTACATCAGCACCACCGGGGTCGCGTCGACCGCGAACAGCGCCGCGCCCCGCACGACCGGGGTGCCGGTGTCGGGCAACGCGGTGATGGTGCCGGGGATCCGGTTCGCCACGGACGTCGTGGTGCCGTACCCGAGTTCCCCGTCCACCTCCTGGGTGTCCCGCAGCGTCCGGAGCGCCACCTCGGCGGTGTTCGGCGGCAGCCCGGCGTCCTGCTCGCCGGTCTCCTGCGCCTCCCCCCGGCCGAGCAGGACGAACGCCGCCGCGCCACCCGCGGCCAGCACCACGAGCACCACCGCGACCACCCGGCCGCGACGCTTGCGGGTCACTGGCCGGATCCCGGCGCCAGCAGCTCCTGGCACGTCTGCTGCGCGGCCTCGAAGTCGGGGTCGTCTGCGATGGACCTGTCGATCCGGATACCGGGCTGGTTCGGGTCGGGGTCCTGGAACGCCTCGACCCCGTTGTCCCGCATGCACTGCGCGAACTGGCGGCCGCGTTCGGCCATCTCGGCCTGCTGCTCGGGTCCGGCGTTCTGCTGGGGGCTGTACTCGCGGCACGCCTCCTGCGCTGCCTCCACGGTCGCCCGGTCGACCCCCTCGAGCTTCATCTGGATGCCCTCGCCCGGCTTCGGATCGTCGATGTCGACGCCGTTCTCCCGCATGCACTGGGCGAACTTCACGCCCATCTCGTGCGGGGTGAGGCTCGGTTCGGACGCTTCGGTCTCCTCCGTCTGGCCGCTGCCCGCGGAGGCCACCCCGTCGCCGCCGTCGTCCTCGGCTCCGCAGCCGACCAGCAGCAGCGCCAGGGCCAGCGGCAGTGCCGCCAGCGTGACCCGGGTGAGTCGTCGCATTTCTGTCGTCCCTTCACGTCGTGGCCGGTGGACACCGGCCGATCCGGGAGAGAGCCAACGGGACCGCCCGTTTCCCGGGCGCTTCCACGAGCGCTAACGGGGAGGAAACGCGGTGGTCGGCCATCATGCGCGGAACACGGGAAGAGGTGGCGGCGATGCGGGTGCTGGTGGCCGAGGACGAGCCGAGGCTCGCGGACGCGATCGCCGAATGGCTGCGCGGCGACGCGCACGCGGTGGACGTCGCCTACGACGGCGAGGCGGCGCTGCGCCGGCTCGGCGTGCACTCCTACGACGTGGTGGTGCTCGACCGCGACCTGCCGCTGGTGCACGGCGACGACGTCTGCCGTGAGCTGGTCCGCTCCGAATCGACGGCCCGGGTGCTGATGCTCACGGCCGCCGCCGAGATCACCGACCGGGTCGCCGGCCTCGGGCTCGGCGCCGACGACTACCTCACGAAACCGTTCGCCTTCCCCGAACTCGCGGCCCGCATCCACTCCCTCGGCCGCCGCTCGCGGCCGGCCGCGCCGCCCGTGTTGCGACGGGCGGGGATCACGCTCGACCCGGCCCGGCACCAGGTGTTCCGCGACGGGCACTACGTCCCGCTGTCGCGCAAGGAGTTCGCCGTGCTGGCCGAGCTGCTCCGCGCCGAGGGGGCCACGGTCTCCGCGGAGTTCCTGCTGGAGAAGGCGTGGGACGAGAACGCCGACCCGTTCACCGGGGCCGTGCGACTGGCGATCCTGAAGCTGCGGCGCAAGCTCGCCGATCCGCCGGTGGTCGAGACGGTCACGGGTGTGGGCTGGCGGATCCCGTGAAGCGCCTCACGCTCCGCGCGCGGTTGACGTTGATCTACGGCGGGCTCTTCTTCGCGGCCGGCGTGCTGTTGCTCGGCGTCACCTATGTGCTGTTCACCCAACAGCTGTCGCAGCGCACCCACACGGTCATCGGCAAGACCCCGCCTCCGGGGCTCGACCCGGACGCCGCGGTGAACCTCAACGGTGACCTGCTCTCCGGCCGCGAGGCCGAGCAGTGGCTCGTCACCCAGCAGTCGTCACTGCGTGCCGCGGCGACCACCTCGTTGCTGACGCAGGGCGGGATCGCGCTCGGCGCCGTCGGCGGGGCGGCCGCCGGCTTCGGCTGGCTGGTGGCGGGGCGGGTGCTCAGCCCGCTGCACCGGGTCACCGACGCCGCCCGCCGGATCGCGTCCGCGCCGTCGACCGAACCCGGCCTGCACGAACGGATCGCGCTGCGCGGACCCCACGACGAGGTGAAGAACCTGGCCGACGCCTTCGACACCATGGTCGAGCGGCTGGACCGCTCGTTCGACGGGCAGCGCCGATTCGTGGCCAGCGCGTCGCACGAGCTGCGCACTCCCCTGACCGTCGGGCGTTCGCTCATCGAGCTGGCCATGCACCGCAAGTCGGCGTCGGCGGACGTGCGCCGACTGGGCGAGGACCTGCTGGAGATCAACTCTCGCCACGAGCGACTGATCACCGGTCTGTTGCTGCTCACGAAGTCCGAGAACGAGATCACCGAGAAGTTCCTGGTGGACCTGGCCGACCTGGTGACGCACGTGGTCACGCAGACCGCGCCGGAGGCCGAGCGGGCGGGCGTCACGGTGGTCGAGGAGGCCGCCGAGGCGCTGACCCTCGGCGACGCCCTGCTGCTCGAACGGCTGGTGCACAACCTCGTGGAGAACGGCATCCGGCACAACACCGGGCCCGGCGGCCTGGTGGAGGTGGTCAGCCGCACGGTTGAGGACACGGTGGGGGACACGGTGGGGGACACGGTGGAGGTGACAGTCTCGAACACGGGTCCGGTCATCCCCCGCCACGAGATCCAGGACGTGTTCGAACCTTTCCGCCGGCTCGGCGCGGACCGCATCGCGGGCGGCGCGGGACTGGGCCTGTCCATCGTGCGAGCGGTGGCGACCGCCCACGGCGGCGAGGCGACCGCCCGGCCCCGCGCGGGCGGCGGGCTGGTGGTGACCGTCCGCCTGCCGGCCGGCTGAGACATACTTGCGACGGTTGCCACACTCGGATCCAACGGTCACACTCACCCGCGCGGCAGCGTTCTGGTGGAGGTGCGATGGCAGGCCGGGTGATCACCGCGGTGATCGTCGACGACCAGGTGGCCGTGGCCGCCGGCGTGCGGTACTGGTGCGCGAGAGCGGACCCGCCGATCGAGGTGCTCGACGCCGGTGACCGTCTGGTCGACGTGTGGACCGGTCCCGGCGGGCTGGCCGACGTGGTGATCCTCGATCTGGAACTGGTGCCCGGCCGCCCGAACTTCGGCGAGCTGCGTCGGCTGGTGGATCACGGCCGGCGGGTGGTGGTGTACTCCCGCCGCGCCGACCGGGCCACCGCGCTGAAGTGCGCGGACCTGGGCGCGCTCGCCTACCTGTCGAAGCGTGAGGGCGAGCGGTACCTGGTGCCGGCCGTGCGGGCCGCGGCGGCCGGGCGCCGCTACCGGGGCCGGTCCGCTCGGGGAGACGACCGCCCCGCCCGGCCGCGCCTGTCCACCCGCGAACTCGAGGTGCTGCGGGCGTGGTTCGCGTGTGCGTCGAAGGACCTGGTCGGCGCGAAGCTGAACATCAGCGCGAAGACGGTCGACACCTACATCGCCCGCGTGCGCGTCAAGTACGCCAACGTGGGCCGCGCCGCGCCCACGAAGAGCGACCTGGTGACCCGGGCGCTCGACGACGGCCTGGTGACCGTCGCCGAGCTGACCGGGGAGGACTTCAGCAGTTGTTCGTGCTCCTGATGGCGATCTTGTTACCGAGCGGGACGGTGGTGCCCTCGACCGTGGGACTGGTGTCCATGCCGCCGCCCGCGGTGATCTGCTCGTAGTGCAGGTGGGGGTCCACGCCGCCGCTGCCGCCGACCGTGCCGATCCGGGTTCCCTGGCTCACCTGCATGGACGTTCCCGGCGGGCTCGCCATGGTGGCCAGGTGGGCGTAGCGGGTCTGCGTGCCGTCGCCGTGGGTGATGGTCACGTAGCGCCCGTAGGCCAGGATGCCCACTTCGCCGTCGCGGCCCAGGGTCGAGGAGAACCGCGCGGTGCCGCCCGCCGTGGCGCGGACCGGTTCACCCTCGGTGGCGTCGCCGTTGTAGCTCTGCCAGTCGATGGAACCGCTCGGGCTGTGGTTGGGCGTCCAGTTGTTGGCGTAGAACGTCTTGCCGCAGTTGAACGGACTCTTGTGGGTCGCCATCACGCCTACGTCGGCGGATGCCGCATTGGCCGAGGTGACGGCCGCCGCGAGCGCCACCGTGACCGCCAGCGACCCCTTCCGCAACCGGTTCGAGCCTGTCATCGGGCCTCCCATCATGTGTGAGTAGGTCTCACGATAGGAAGCAACCAGGCCGAACGGTGTCCGGTGAACACCTGACAAGTGGCGCTGGTGTGACACCTCAGCGGTGGCCCACGGATTCGTTGTGGATGCGGCCGATCACCCGGTAGAAGTTCTTCACCTCTTCGGACAGCTCGTCGCGAATGTGCGCCAGCCGGGTACCGACCTCCACGGCCGAGGCGGCGACGTCGCGGCCCGCGTCGATCACGATGCGGTTCGCGCGCATTCGGGCGGCGTCCTCGATCTGGCGGGCCTTGGCGTCCGCGCGGTGCACGGTCTCGAGCGCGTACTGGCGGGCGTCGTTCACCAGTTGCTCGGCCGTGATGCGGGCATCGGCGGCGCTGAGGTCCAGGTCCTCGTCGCGCTGGCGGAGTACGTCGAGTTCGTGTTCCTGGTCGGCGATGACCCGGTTGAGCGAATCGAGCGTGGTCACCACCAGATCAAGGAAGTCGTCGACCTGGTTCTCGTTGTAGCCGCGGCGGAACGATCCCACGTTGTCGAAGACCACGGCCCGGACCTCATCCGGTGTTAACCACGACGGATCGCTCACCTGTGCGCCTCCGAACTGGGCTCATGTTGCCTGCTCGTCACCAAGACGAGATGGGAGTGAGACTATTGCCGCGCGCCAACACGATCAACCATCAGATTCAGGAAAGCGGCTCGATCCAGATGTTCCGGAAGCGGGGATTCGCCCCGGCGTCGCCGTGGTCCTGGAGCCGAATGGACTGCGGGGTGGCGTCCTCCGGGAGGTTGTCGCCCGTGCCGCCGTCGATCTCGACGTCGTCGTGGACCAGCACGCCGTTCCACACCACCGTGACGCGCGCGTTCTCGGTCTTGGCGCCGGCACTGTCGAAGCGCGCCGCGCGGAACGTGATGTCGTAGGTCTGCCACGTGCCGGACGCGGTGGCCGCGTTGGTGTCCGGCGCCCGCTTCGAGTAGATGGCGCCCGCCTCGTTGTCGGCCGGGGTGGTGTCGCCGAACGACTCGAGCACCTGCAGTTCGTAGCGCTCCTGCAGGAAGATCCCGCTGTTGCCCCGGGCCTGCCCGGTGACCTCCGGCGGGTACTCCGGCTCGTACCACTCGACGTGCATCCGGAAGTCGCCGAACTTCTGCCGCGTGCGGATGTCCCCGCCGAGCGACTCCATCGCCCCGTCGGCCACCGGCCACGCGGCCGCGCCGCCGGAGCGCGCCTCCCACGCGGCCAGGTCGGTCCCGTCGAACAACGTGATCCGCCCGCCCGGCGCGATCGACAGCTTGTCGAGGTTGACGTGGCCGTCGTCGCCGGGGTCGTGCCGGATCGCGATCGAGTTGGCGCCGGCGTTCAGCGTCGAGGGTTTCCTGTTGGGTGGCCCAGGTGTCCCAGTCGCCGGTGCTCGCGAGGCTCGTCTGCCGCAGCTTCGTGCCGTTGGCGTACAGGCTCACCTTCTTGGTGCCGGTGAACGGGTTCGGGCCGTTGGAGTACCGGAGTCCGACGGTGTAGGTGCCGGCCGTGGGCACGCTGACGTTGAACGTGGTGGTGGCGCCCTGGGTCCCGTAGCCGTCGACGAAACCCGTGCCCGAGTAGCCGAGGTGGTCGTTGTTGATGCCCGCGCCGCCGCTCAGGCCGGCGGTCTCCGCCTCGTACTCGGTGGCGTGACCGTTCTCGCCGACCATCGAGTTCAGCGTGTACCAGGCCTCCGTGCTCCACAGCGCCTCGCCGGACTCGGCGGCGAACGGGCGCGGCGAGCGCACGTGCACCACCCGGCCCGGCTGCAGGCCGGACAGCTGGAGGTTCACGGTCGTGCCGTCCTCGGACACGGTGGCCGACGACACGCCGAGCTGCTGCTCGTCGATCTTCGGGCCGCCGTAGTCGGCGGTCGGCACGTACCGCCACTGCGTGGCCTCGTACCTGGCCACCAGGTCCGCGACCGTCTCGGCGGACAGCGGCTGGGTGTACTCCAGCTCGAACCCGCCCTCGACCGCGCGCATCTCGCGGATGTCGAACGCGTTGGCACCGTTGGGGGTCAGCTTCTGCAGCCCGTGGGCGAGCTTGCCGGGCTGGCCCCAGTTGCCGCCGCCGTCGATGCCGCCCGTGTAGATGGCGCCGTCCGGCCCGAGGCTGATACGGCTCACCCCGGATTCGAGTCCCTGGGTCATGCGGAAGACCGCGCCCTGGTACTCGCCGTTGACCTTCTCCAGGTAGCCGCGCTGGAGGCCGCCGTAGGTGACGTCACCGAACAGCAGCTGCCCGTCGAACGGCCCTTCGGTCACCTGCACGGGGTTGCTCGGCGAGTTCGCGATCTCGTTCTGCGGCAACCACAACACGGGCTGGGTGACCGGCTGCGCGTCGTACGGGCCGTCGGGGTTCATGTAGTGGTTGAAGAACCGATCCTGCTTGACGTGCACGAGTTTCGACGAGGGCAACCAGCCGCCCTGGTTGTCGGTGACGAAGATGTCGCCCTCGGGTCCCCAGCCGATGCCGTGCGGGGTGCGCAGCCCACCGGCCACATACGACACCGCGCCCGTGGCCTTCTCGACCTTGATGGTGGTGCCGCGGTCGGGTGCGGGCTGCGGGTCGGTGGTGGCGCCGCCGTAGTCGATGGCCACCGACAGGTTCAGGTAGAAGAACCCGTCCCGGTAGAGCATGCCGAACGCGAACTCGTGGAAGTTGCCGCCGAACGGCCAGGTGGCGATCGTGCGGTAGTCGTCGGTCACGCCGTCGCCGTCGGTGTCGTTCAGTTCGGTGAGTCCGTCTTTTTCCGAGACGTACAGCTTGCCGTCGACGTACTTGATCCCCATGGGTTCCTTGAGCCCGCTGGCGATCCGCTGGGTGGTCACCTGTGACGGGTCGGTGTCGCCGGTGGCGTTGGAGATCAGGTGGACCTCACCCAGTTCGTTGTTCGAGCCACCCCAGGTGGCGATGGCCATCCGGCCGTCGGGCAGCCAGTCCATGCCGGTCACCTGCGGCTCGAACCCGTCGGGGCGCAGGTCGGTGAGCGTGTAGTTCGGGTGCACGGCGGTGAGCGGCAGCCCGTCGCCCGGTGTGTCACCGGAGGCCTCGCACTCCTTGCGGCCGGGTGCGGTCACCCGGACGACGTCGGCGTCGGTGCTCAGCGCGGTGTTCGGCACGACGCTGAAGTCGGTGGCGCCCGGCGGCCGCCATTCCAGGGTGATCTGCTGGCCGCCCGCGCGGTCGAAGTGTTCGACGCGCAGCGAGTGGTAGCCGACGCCGAGGTCGGCCGAGCCCTCCATGGGCGTCGGCCCGTGGAGGCCGTCGTGGTTGATCACGCGGGTGCCGTCGAGCCACAGCCGGGACCCGTCGTCGCTGGTCAGCCGGAACGCGTGGGTGCCGGCCGTGGTGACGTTCAGGTTGCCGGTGACCTCGGAGACGAAGAAGTCGGGGATCTCGAACTCGTCGCCGCTCCAGTCGATGGTCGGCAGCAGCTTGTCGACGTTCGGGGTCTGGCCGGTCTTCAGCACGCAGAGCTTGTCCAGCTCGGTCTGCACGTCGAAGACCCGCAGCGTGACGCCCGGTTCCTGGGGTGGCACGTCGGCGGCGGCCGGTGGCGGCGCGACGAGGAGGCCCCCTGCGGCCACGCCCAACGACACAGCGGCCGCGCCCAGCAGAACGAACAGTCGCATGGTGATCTCCCCGAGGACCCGGTGGCTGGCAGTTACAGCCGCGTGACGAACCGTAGAACCACCTTTTGCATTCAGTCAACGAAAGTTGGCAGCACTTCTGCATAATTACGACAAATGGACGCGGTGTGGGCTGGGTGACGCCGTTCCCCACGGGTCGGCTCCACCTGGGAAGATCGCGGGTGACCCGTCCGTGCACCCGAAATGAGGCAGTGTGGAGTTCGTCTACCCGCCGGTCATCGCGGCCTGCAAGACCCTCTTCCGAGTGCTGGACATGAAGCTGGACGTGCGGGGTGCCGACCGCATCCCGACGTCCGGCGGTGCGGTGCTGGCGTGCACCCACGTCAGCTATCTCGACTTCATCTTCTGCGGCCTCGCCGGGCTGCCGGCCAAGCGCAAGACCCGGTTCATGGCCAAGCAGTCGGTCTTCACCAACAAGATCGCCGGCCCGCTCATGCGGGGCATGCGGCACATCCCGGTCGACCGGTCCGCCGGGCAGGCGTCCTACCAGCAGGCCGTGACCGCGTTGCGGGCCGGCGAGGTGGTCGGGGTGTTCCCCGAGGCCACCATCACCCAGTCGTTCACCGTGAAGCCGATCAAGACGGGCGCCGTGCGGATGGCGGCCGAGGCGAACGTGCCGGTGATCCCCGTGGCGGTGTGGGGCAGCCAGCGGCTGTGGACGAAGGGCCGGCCCAAGAACCTCACCCAACGCCACGTGCCGATCCTCATCCGGGCGGGCGACCCGTTCCAGCCGACCGAGCAGGACGACCTCGAGGTGCTCACGAAGGACCTGCGCGCCAGGATGACCTCGCTGCTCGACCAGGTGCAGCGCGACTACCCGGCCACCCCGAAGGACGGCGAGGACCCGTGGTGGCTCCCCGCGCATCTCGGCGGAACGGCACCCACCCCGGAAGAGGCGGGCGAGCGCTGACGATAATGCGCGCGAGACACGCCACTTTTGGGGGTTGAAATGGGTTTACACCCGCAGCAGAGCCAGTTCCACGTGCACCAGAAGGTCACCATGATGGTGAACCGCTACCAGGTCTACGCCGACAACGGCCAGGGCGAGCCCGGGGAACTGGTCGCGTTCGTCGAGCAGAAGCGGATGACGTTCAAGGAACAGGTCACCCTCTTCACCGACGAGAGCAAGCAGTACGTGCTGGCGTCGTTCAAGGCCCGCAAGGTCATCGACCTGGCCAGCGCCTACGACGTGATCACCCCCGAGGGCCAGCCGATCGGCGTCTTCGGCAAGAAGTTCGGCAAGTCGCTGTTCCGGTCGACCTGGCAGCTCGACCAGCCGGGGACCGAGACCGTCACGATCAGCGAGCGCAGCATGGCCATGGCTCTGTTCCGCCGCATCTGGGACTTCATCCCGTGGATCGGCGACCTGCCGTTCCCGTGGAAGTACCACTTCGACTGGGTGCGCGGCGAGGCTCCCGTGGGGCTCGTGGAGAAGAAGACCCGCTTCCGCGACCACTACGTCGTGAAGGTCGACGACCCGGCCCTGGACCGCCGGCTGGTGCTCGCGCAGGCCGTCGCTTTGGACGCGCTGCAGTCGCGCTGACTCTCGCTAGTTCTTGCGCGGGATCAGCAGTCCCTGGTTGAACGCCTCGGTGACCGCGGCCGCGCGGTCGTTCACGCCGAACTTGGCGTAGATGTTCAGCAGGTGCGACTTGACGGTGGCCTCGGTGAGGAACAGCGTGGCCGCCGCCTCCCGGTTCGTCCTGCCGGACGCCACCAGTTGGAGCACCTCGACCTCGCGTGGGCTGAGCGGGGTCGGGGCGGGCTTGCGGACCCGGTTCATGAGCAGGGCGGCGGCCGACGGCGCGAGCACCGCCTCGCCCCGCGCGGTCGCGCGGACCGCGCGCAGGAGTTCGTCGCGGGGCGCGTCCTTCAGCAGGTAGCCGGTGGCGCCCGCCTCGATGGCGGGCAGCACGTGGCTGTCCGTGTCGTAGGTGGTGAGCACCAGCACGCGGGCGCCGGTGCCAGCGTCGGTGCTGTAACCGGCCAGCTCCTGGATGGCGCGCACGCCGTCCACGCCGGGCATCCGCAGGTCCATGAGGATCACGTCCGGCCGCAGGGTGACGGCCAGGCGGACGGCCTCGGCCCCGTCGGCGGCCTCGCCGACCACGTCGAACTCGGGCTCGCGGGCGAACATGCTCGCGAGGCCGTCGCGGACCACCGGGTGATCGTCGACGATCAGGAGCTTGATCACGGGGCCACCTCCGCCGGGACCCGGGCCGAGATCCCCGTGCCGGCACCCGGCTCCGACTCCACCTGCAACGTGCCGGACAGGCCCTCGATCCGTTGGCGCATGGCGACCAGCCCGTAGCCCTCCTGGGCGCCGAGCCAGGCCGGGTCGAAACCGCCGCCGTCGTCGCGGACGTCCAGCGCCACCTCGCTCTCCAAGTACGACAACGTCACCCCCACCCGGCTCGCCCGCGCGTGCTTGGCCACGTTCGTCAGCGCCTCCTGCGCGGCCCGCAGCAGCGCGACCTCGGCCTCCGGACGCATGGGTAACGCCGTGCCGGTGGTCGTGACCTGGACCTCGACCTCGTGCAGCGCCGACCAGCGCCCGGCCACACTGGCCAGGGCGTCGCTCAGCCGCGCGGTCCGCAGCGGCTCGGGCCGCAGCGCGTCCACCGAGCGCCGCGCCTCGGTCAGGCTCTCGCCGGCCAACCTGGTCGCGGCGTCGAGGTGGCGGCGCCACTCCGCCGGGTCGTCGCCGCAGTGCTCGGCCGCGCGCAGTTGGGAGATGATGCCGGTGAGGCCCTGGGCCAGGGTGTCGTGGATCTCGCCGGCCATCCGCTGCCGCTCGTCGAGCACGCCGGCCTCGCGGGCCTGGGCCAGCAGCTGCTCGTGCAGCCCGGCGTTCTCCGCGAGCGTGGCCTCCAGCCTGCGGTTGGCCTCACGGGCCTCGGCCAGCGCCCGGATGCGTTCGTCGTCCTGCTGGTCGCTGTGTCGGAGGAACCAGGCGTAGCCGCACATGGGCACCAGGTTGACCGCGATAACGGTGCCGTAGAGGACCAGCCCGGAGAGCGTGTCCTTGTCGACGCCGTAGGACTGGGCCGTGCCGGCCACCACGGCCACCGCCGCGACACCCACCGGCTGCCACGGCCAGCGCAGGAACCGGAAGGCGTAGAAGTAGGCGACCGGCGTGAAGAAGCCGAACCACGGGTTCCGGATCACGAGGAACGCCGTGAGCAGGGTGAGTGCGACGACGAACGCGGCCATCGCCGGCACCCGTTCCCGCCAGGCCGGCCGGACGGTGAACACCCCCAGCAGGACCGTCAGCAGCCCGCACATCACCAGGTCGACCACCAGGGGCGCACCCTCCGCGTGGCGGACGGCCACCGTGCACCCGGCCAGGAGCCCCAGCAGCACGAACGGCCCGACGACCAGCGCCTTGGGCCACCGGGCCATGGGATCGGTCACCAGCCCATCTAACCGCGACGGGCGGTCTCGCGGACCAGTGCGCCGGCGGGGTCCTCTTCTCCTCCGATCAGCTGAACGACTCCACCCATCAGCTGAGGTCGGAACATTCACGTTCAGTTCTGAACATGAATGTTCCGACCCTGCGACCACTATGGTCACCTCGTCGACTGGCAGGTCACGTCCCGCGCCGGCAGTTCGCCGTATGCCAGGTAGCGGGTGACCGTGTCGTCGGCGCAGTTGCCCGGGTACGCGCCATGGCGCCACGAACCTTCGACCACGGCCAACCGCGAGTTGTCGGGCAGCAGCCCGCGCAGGTGCCGCGCCCCCTCGACCGGGGTCTGCGTGTCGTGTGACGACTGCACGAGCAGCACGCTCTCCGCCTTGTTGTCGCGGATCTCGGTGCGTGGTTCCCGTGGCGCCGGCCAGAAGGCGCACGGCGCGATGTTCGACGTCTGCCCACCCATCATGGGATAGCGCTGACTGTCCCGAATGGCCTCCCGCCGGTACTGGTCCACGTCGGTCGGCCACCGCGCGTCCCCGCACATGATGGCCAGCTGCACGGCGTCGCGGTTGTCCGGCTCCGGCTCCGGCGCCGCGGCCGTGGCGATACTGGCCGCCTTTCCCCGCGCGGCCAACAGCTTCCGCAGCAACTCCGCGGCCTCCAGGTTCCTCTCCTCGTGCTGTCCGATGCCCCGCACGTCAATCCGCACCCGGTTCCCGTCATAGGTCTCGCCTTCGACGGTCACCGGTGTGCGGTCGAGTTCGTTCAGCAGCTCCCGAAACGTGGTCCGCACCGCCTCGACCGTGGTGCCCAGCCCGTAGGTGTCGTCGCGTTGCGCGGCCCACGCGGCGAACAGGTCGAACCCGCGTTCCGACGAGAGCGTCCAGATCTGGATCATGCCCCGCCACGCGCGGTCCGGGTCCACGTTGCTGTCGAACACCATCCGGTCGGACCGCCGCGGGTACAGCTGGGTGTAGACCGCGCCGAGGTAGGTGCCGTAGGAGATCCCGTAGAACGAGATCCCGCGCTCCCCCAACGCCTTCCGGATGACGTCCATGTCCCGTGCGGTGTTGCGGGTGGTGATGTGCGGCAGGAGTTCGGGCTCGGCGGCCCAGCACTTGTCCGCCATCTCCCTGGTCCGCGCGACGTGTTCGTCGAACTTCTCGGCGTCGAACTGGAGGGGGAACCAGCCCTGCTCCCCCAGCCCGCACGTGATCGGCGTGCTCGCCCCGATGCCACGCGGGTCGAAGCCGATCAGGTCGTACCGTTCGGTCACCTCCGCCGGCAGTTGCCTGGTCACCGGCATGGTCAGGCCCGAACCGCCGGGCCCACCGGGGTTCATGAGCAGCACCCCGCGTCGTTTGTCCGGATCGGTCGCCCTGACCCGCGAGATCCTGATGTCGATCGTCCGGCCGTCCGGCCGCGAGTAGTCCAGCGGCACCCGCACCGTGGCGCACTCGAGCTTCTCCGGCTGGTCCGCCGCGCAGCGTTCCCACCGCGGTCCCGGATCGGCGGCCGCGACGGGTGCGGTCAGTGCGCCGAACAGCAGGATCGTGAGCGCCAGCGGCCTCAGTCGTCCCCCCACAAGTTCCTCCCTACATGCTTTCACTAATCAATTAGTTAAAGCATGTTTGCAGGCGTCCTGTCAAGATGACCCCATGGCACTGATCCACCGCGCCACGCTGCGCCCCACGAAGATCGAACTCCTGGCCGAGTGGCTCCCAACGCGGGACTGGTTCACCGGTTCGGCCGAGGCCATGGCACGGGTGGCGGCCTACCGCTTCGACGACCCGGCCGACGCGGTCGGGATCGAGACGATGTTCGTCCGGGCCGACGGGGACGTCGACGGGCCGGTCTGGCAGATCCCGCTCACCTACCGCGACGCGCCCCTCGACGACGGCGACCAGTGGCTGCTGGGGACCGCCGAGCACTCGACGCTGGGCAAGCGCTGGATCTACGACGGGACCGGCGATCCCGTGTACGCGGCGGCCCTGGCGAGCGCGATCCTCGGGAACACCGGCCAGGCCGACGAGTTGGTGCAGACCGACACCGGGTTGGAACGCCGCGAGCTGACCATGGACATCACGAGCGCCACGACGGGGTCCGCGGTGCCCACGGTCGGCGCGGTGCTGCACGTCGTCGACGGTGACCCGACGGTCGTCACGGCGGACACCGTCGAACTGACCGTTCACCGCCGCCTCGACGCCACCCGGCCCGGCGCCGAACTCACCGGCGCGTGGCCCGGTCAGTCGACCCCGGTCACGCTGGCCACCGCGACGCTCCGGTAGGGGTTGGGGCAGGATCGGGACATGACGAGCATCGCGCCGCGGGCCGCCGTACTGGCGTTGCACTGGCAGGTCAACGTGATCAAGCCGGAGGGTTTCTTCGGCGAGATGCTCGCGGAGCCGGTGGCCCGCGGCGGCGTGATCGAACGGGCCGCGCGCTTCCACGAGGAGGCCGGCGTCCCCGTGTACTTCACGAGGTTCACCATCCCCGAGGGCGAGGGTCAACTGGTCCGCAACACCGGCTTCATGCGGATGACGGCCGACGCCCAGGAGGCGTTCCGCCCGGACGCTCCCGGAGCACAGATCATCCCGGAGCTGGCCGAGGGCGCGCGGACTGCCGCACTGATAGCAGACAACCAGAAGCTCTCCGGCCTGTCCGGCAACGACCTGGCCGCCCGCCTGACCGACGAGGGCGTGGACACGCTGTTCATCACCGGCGTGGCCACCAACCTGACGGTCGAGCAGACCGCGCGCCATGGCACCGATCTGGGCTTCACGGTCCACGTGGTGCGCGACTGCGTGACCGCGGGGACCGACGAGATCCACGAGGCCTCGCTGGCGAACCTCGACCTCGCGACCGCGGGCTGCCTGACCACACAGGAAGCCCTGGCACTACTGCGATCGTGACCGACCGGCGACCCGCGCTGAACCTTCGTGCGTGGGCTTTCACCCGGCGGGTTCTCCCGCTGTCGCAGGAGAACCCGCCGGTTCGCGCAGGGTTTCGTGCGCCACGAGCACGCCGCCCACGAAGGCCACCGGCATCACGACGATGGCGGCCAGGGGAATCGCGCACAGCAGGGCCGCAGGCACCCCGAGTCCCAGGGCGAGCGCGCGACGCTTGGCGAGCAGTTCCCGGCGTCGCTTGAGGCCGATGCCCTGCCGGTAGAACGACACGGCCACGAGTTCCAGCGCCAGGAACCACGCGGTCACCAGCACCAGGAGCACCGGCACCACGGTCTGCCCCAGCACTGGGATGAACCCGGCGACCAGCAGCGGGATCGTGAACACCAACGATCGCAGGACCAGCAGCAGGCCGTCGCGCAGGCTCATGCCCAGAAGGCGCCACCACGGCAGTTCCGTGCCGGGTGCGCGGCCGAGGTCCTCGTCGACCTTCTCGGCGATCAGCTCGTAGAACGGCGCGCCCACGGCGAGGGTCAGCGCCGAGAAGCTGATCAGGCCGATGGTCAGCGCCGCGCCGACCAGCACGATCCCCGCGGCGACCCGGGCCGCCGCGCGCACGCCGTCGGCCCAGTCGTCGGCGAACGGCGTGACGAACGCCGCCAGGTCGTCTATCCAGTAGACCAGCGCGATCATGCCGCCGAGGAGCAGCAGTGCGGTCAGCACCGCGGGCAGCGCCCCGATCAGCAGCAGCCGCGGTGACCGCAGCAGAATGCCCAGGCCGCGCCCGAACAGTCGAACACCCTTGAGGAAGTCGCGCACGCGCTACTTCTACCAGCGAGCGCCGGCACTGCTCCGTTCGGGCATGTGGACCATCCGACCGGGTGAGACGCCCGTGGTTGATCTTCCCGCCGCTCCAGGATGTGAGCATGGAGCCGAGCATCAAGAACCTGCTGTACACCCGTCCTGAGCTGTACGAAAGCGTCTACGACGGGGCCGACCACGCGGTCCCCCGCATGTGCGAGCGGCTGTTCGAACGTCACCTCGGCCGTGCGCCGGGCAGCCTGCTCGACCTCGGCTGCGGTACCGGTCGTGACCTCGAGTACCTGGCGAAGAGATGCCCGGACGTGGTGGGAGTGGACTACCAGCCGGCGATGGTCGAGCACGCCAGGAGACACCGCCCGACGATCGACTTCCGCACGGGCGATCTGCGGTCGTTACGGCTGGACCGCACGTTCGAGGCGATCACCAGGAGCCACACCCGAGATCGCGGTTGCGGAGACCGAGATCGCAGTTCGCACCCGAATCCCAGCTTCCGAGCCGAGTTCGCGGAAGCCACACCAGAGGGCGCGGTCACGGAGATCGAGATGGCAGTCCCATTGCCGGGAGGCGAGCAGCATCCCGCCGCCGTGGCGGGCGTAGCAAAGGGGCTTCACGCCCAACCGGTCGCGGACGAGCAGCTGGTGTCGCCGCGCGTCCCACACGGCGAACGCGTACATCCCGTTGAGCGCTCGGCCGCGCCGGTCGCCCACTCCTGGCAGGCGTGCAGCACGACCTCGGTGTCGGTGCGGGTGCGGAACTTGTGGCCGAGCAGTTCCAGTTCGGCCCGGAGTTCGACGTGGTTGAAGACCTCGCGCGAGTAGGCGATGACCGCGACCGCCTCGTCCTTGTCATCGTCGACGACCATGCGCCGGTGTCGTGGTGCTCAAGCGGCTGGGCCAGGCGCTGTCCGACGGCGACACCGTGCACGCCGTGATCCTCGGCAGCACACAGGCGAGCAAGGGCCGCACGGCGAAGGCGATCATCGCCCCGTCCGTCGACGGCTACCTCCAGGTGATCAACCGGGCGTGCGCCAACGCCGGCGTCGCGCCGGAACACCTCGGCTACGTCGAGGCCCACGGCAACGCCGCCCCCATCGGGGACACCATCGAACTCCAGGCGATCGGCGCGGCCATCGGGGCGCGCCGGCCGCCGGGTCACCCGTGCCGGGTCGGCTCGATCAAGTCGAACATCGGTCACCCGGAGGCGGCCGGCGGCCTTGCCGGTCTGATGAAGGCCGCGATGGTGGTGCGCCACCGCAGCGTTCCCGCGAGCCTGCACTGTCCACAACCGACATCGAGCGTCGACTGGGACCGGGCTCGGCATCCAACCGGTCCCCGACCACCGCGCCTGGGCCCCACCCCGGACCAGCCATCGCGGGCGTCAACACCTACGGCCTGTCCGGCACGGTCGTCCACCTCGTGATCAGCGAACCGCCGGCTACGGGTTGGAGTACACGCGCCGGGGGGTGATGAGGACGGCGGCCCGTCGCTCCTGCGCCATGACCCGGTCGTAGGAGTCGAAGTCGTCGTGGGTGCCGCCGGCCGCCGTGAAGATCGCCCGGAGCAGCAGCCGCAGTGCCTCGCCGTCGACGTCGGCGTGCGGGTCGTCGGGGCCGATGATCTCGACCGTGCCCTCGACGGTCGCCCATCGCCAGCCGGCGCGGGCGACGATCGTGGTGCGGGGGTCGGCACGCAGGTGGTCCAGCTTGCGGGAGCCGCCGGCGGCGACGAGCCCGACGACCGGCCCTCCCCCGACCGGATGCGCCAGCACCCCGGCGTTGACCACGGACGACTGGATGCCGCCGCCGCGCCGCAACGTGTTCAGCACGCACAGGCCGTGGTCGAGGGGGATCAGTTCGGCGAAGGCGGCGAGATCGGTCATGTGGGATCGGCCTTTCCGGTCTGGTGGTTGAGGATCAGGGCGATCCCCGCGATGATCACGTGGCGCAGGGCGGCGTCCATGCCGTTCCAGTCCGACGACTGCCACATCTGGAACCACTCGCCCCCGATGGCGATGAAGCCGCCGCCGAACAGCACGATCCACATCAGCCAGCCGATCGACGACAGCCGGCGCGCGGTGTCGAGCGGGCCGCGCCCCACCCACGCGACGGTCGCGGCGATCAGGACCAGCGCGGCCACCGACTCCCACACGATGATCGCCAGGTAGGCGAGTGTGGCCAGCGTCGGGCTGGTGATCGCCCGCCACATCATGTCCGGCGACTGGAACGTGGTGTCCATGGCCAGCACGTGGACCACGAACTGGTAGTTGGTGTCGTAGTCGGTGATGTTGCCGAAGGCGATCAGCGTGGTCTGCACCGCGGTGATCGCGGCGAGCACGGCGACCACCGCGCGAAGTCCGCCGAGCCTCTGGAGAACCGTCATTGGGCCGACGCTAACGCACGGGAACATTCCCGACCCGCGGCGACTTGACCAGGTGCAGGGTCACCCTCGGAGAGAAAGAGTGATGCACATGGCTCGTCAGATGAAGACCCCCGGCCCCGACCACCCGATCACCGTCGAGAAGAACCCGGAGCGCGTCACCGTCCGGGTCGGCGGCCAGGTCGTCGCCGACACCACCGCGGCGCTGGTGCTGCGGGAGTCGGACTACCCGGCGACGCAGTACATCCCCCTGGCCGACGTGGACCAGTCGCTCCTGACGGCCACCGACACCAGCACCTACTGCCCGTACAAGGGCGACGCGTCGTACTACAGCCTGACCACGCCGGACGGCGAGTTGACCGACGTGATCTGGACCTACCGCGAGCCGTACCCGGCGGTCGCCGACATCGTGGGCCACGTCGCGTTCTACGCGAACAAGGTGGAGATCCAGCCCTCTCAGGGATGACCCTGATCTTGCCCCGGTATGTGCGCTGGCCAGCCCTTTTTCCCTCCCGAAGCCCCTACGTTGGCGGCAACCACAGGGAAGGGGAAACAACAGTGACCGAATCCGATGTCCAGCAAGCGTCCCAGCGCATCCGGTTCCCGGGGATCAGCCCGCGTGCCTACGAGCACCCCGCCGACAAGGGCGCGATGGCGACGCTGCGCGCCGTCCCGGGTGTCGCGGACGTGCTGAAGACCTTGAACTCGCTGTTCAACGAGCGGGCCGAGCGCCTGATGGCCGTGGCGTCCCACGTGCGGGTCGGCCCGTCGCAGTATCCGGTGCTCGACCAGCTCCGCGTCGAGTCCGCCGAGGTGCTGGACCTGCCGCGGGTGCCGCAAGCTCTACGTCGCCCGCGACCCCGGGCGCTCGCCCAGACCCGGGGCATCGACGAGCCGTTCATCGTGCTGTCCACCGGGCTGGTCGAGGCCCTGGACACCGAGGCGCTGCGGTTCGTCATCGGCCACGAGATGGGCCACGTGCTGTCCGGGCACGCCGTGCTGCTCACCCTGCTCGACCGGCTGCTGCGGCTGCAGCGCTCGGTCGCGTGGGTGCCGCTCGGCGTGATCGGCCTGCGCGCGGTGATCGCGGCGCTGCACGAGTGGCAGCGCAAGTCGGAGCTGAGCTGCGACCGGGCCGGTCTGCTGGCCGGCCAGGACCCGCAGGCGGCGCTGCGTGCGCACCTGTACCTCGCGGGCGCCACCGACCTCGCCCAGATCGACATCCCGTCGTTCCTGGCGCAGGCCAAGGAGTACGAGGAGGTCGACGACATCCGCGACAGCGTCATCAAGCTGCTCGCGGTGGAGGGCGCAGACGCACCCGTTCGCGGTCGTGCGGGCCTCGCAGCTCCAGCGCTGGGCCGCGTCCGAGGAGTACCGCGCCATCCTGACCGGCGACTACCACCGCCGCGACGGCCGAGGACGAGCGCACCCCGCTCGGCGAGGACCTGCAGGGCGCCGCGAAGTCCTACAAGGACGCGTGGAACAACTCGACCGACCCGCTGGTCAAGGTGTTCAGCGACGTGGGCGGCGCGATCTCCGGCGTGGCCGACAAGGTGTTCAGCGGCTTCCGCCGCTCCGGCCAGGAGCCCACCGACGGCACCGAGAACGGCGGCACCGAGACCCGATGAGGGCGGGCGGTCCGGGCGCCATCGCCCGGACCGCCGCACTACCCAGCGAAGGCGTCGGCCAGACGCAGCCAGCGCGCCGCCTCGTCGTGGCGGCCCTGGCGTTCGAGGGTGCGGCCCAGCATGAGGTGGGCGTAGTGCTCGACCGGGTCGCGGTCGAGCACGTCACGCAGCTGTTCCTCGGCGCGCCGCAGCTGTGCCGAGTGGTAGTAGGCCCGCGCCAGCAGCAGCCGGGGGCCGGTCTGGTTCGGGACCTCGTCGACCACCTCGGCGAGCAGCTTCGCCGCACCGGCGTAGTCCTTGTCCTGGAACAGCAACTCCGCGCGTTCCCAGCGCACGGCCGTGCTTTCCACACCGTCGTCGAAGATGTGCAACGCGCTCGCCCACCGGTCGGCCGCAACACCACTGTTCTCGATCACACCTGGAGAACGGCCCGCGGCCTCGGCGCATTCCCCGCGCCGCTTGTACCCTGCCGGTCGTGATGATCTCGAACCACCGGCTGCTCCGCGCGTTGCCGCTCCGCGGGCTCCGCGCCGACGGCGGCACCAAGTCCGGGCGCTTCGGGGGCTCCACCGGGCTCGTGGATCTCGAACCCGCCGTGGGGTTCGAGGCCGTGAACGCCGTGCCGGACGAGATCTGGATCCACTGGGACGCCCACGACTTCCCCGACCTGGTGCCGATGTGCTTCAAGAACATCGTGATCGGCATCAAGGAGGAGCTGCGGCTGCTGCTGGGCCACCTGCCCGCCATGCGGGTCGTGGTCCACGAGGTGCTCCCCCACCCGGTCGAGGCCAACGAGCTGAACAACCGGTACATAGGCAAGAAGATCGTCCGCGAGGCGTTCCGGCGCATGGCGAAGCCGCACAAGCTGCGGTCCGCCGAGGTCGACCTCGGCTACCACCTGCACGGCCCGCTGCCCTCCGAGGACGGCCGGCCGCCGCTGTTCCTGATCGGCCATCCGCCGACCTCCGCCGGGTTCGCCACCCTCTCCGCCATGTTCGTCGACCGCACCGTCGTCACGTACGACCCGCGCGGCCTCGGGCGCAGCGTCCGCCGGGACGGGCGGGTCGACCAGCGGCCCGACGTCCAGGTGGCCGACCTGCACGCCCTCATCCAGGCGCTGGACGCCGGCCCGGTCGACATGGTCGCGAGCAGCTTCGGCGCGATCACCGCGCTGGCGCTCGTGGCGGCCCACCCCGGCGACGTGCGCACGCTGGTTGCCTACGAGCCGCCGCTGCGCTCCGTGCTGCCCGACGCCGCGGCCGCCGGCCGAGCCCGCGCCGCCGTGCGGGACCTCTACGAGGCCCGGGGCTTCGGTCCCGCCATGACGGCCTGTGTGGACCTGACCACGTGGCAGGGCGAGTTCACCGACGACTACTTCGACCCGGAGCGCAAGCGGCGCTTCGTCGGCGTACCGACCAGGGACGACGGCGAACGCGACCACCCGCAGCTGTCCGACCGCTCCTGGCCGCTCGGCGACCACCGCCTGGACGTCGAGGCCCTGACCGCCGCGTCCACCCGCGTGGTGATCGCGGTGAGCGAGGACTCCCGCGACACGATGGCCGGCCGCGCGGGCCTCGCCGTGGCCGAGCTACTCGGGCAGGACGCGACGATCCTCCCGAACCAGCCCGAGGAGATTCTCGGCTTCTGGTTCGACTACCAGGGCGACCCGCTGCCCTTCGTCGCGGAACTCCGCGCGGTACTGGCCTGACGGTCAGGCGACGCGGAAGGACTGGCTGCCCGCACCGGTGCAGCTCGTCTGGACCAACTGCACGCTGTTCGCGGTGGACCCGCCCGGCACGGTGAGACACCGGCCGCTGTTGCGGTTCACGAAGTGGTAGTAGCCGCCGCCTTCGGACACCCACTGCCACTGCTGGTTCAGCCCGCCGCCGTAGGACCACAGTTGCACCGGGGCGTTGTCCGCTGTGGACACTCCGGTCACGTCGATCACCTGCGCGGCGTCGAGTTGACTGTTCACCCGGGTGAACCCGCCGGAGGTCGGCTGGAACCGGAACCGCTGGGCAGCGGAGCCGTTGCAGGTGTACTGCTGGATCACCGTGCCGTTGGCGGAGGCCGCGCTCCGGGCGTCGACGCACTTGCCGTTCGCCCGGTTGACCACCGTGGACCAGGCGGTCGGTGAGATGGTGTCGGGGTCGGGCGGGGTCGTGCCGCCACCGCCGAGCCACTTCAGCCCGTCGAGCACGAACCGGTTCTGGTCGGGGCTGTCGAACGTCGACGAGAGCGGGGTGCCCGTGTCGTAGTTCATGGCGTTGTGGCCGAAGTTCGCGTACAGCATCTTGTAGTTCGTGTTCGTCCACAGGATCGGGTAGTAGCCGCCGCGCCACTGCTGGTTCGGGTCGGTGCCCACCGGGAACGTCGACGGGTCGAGCGAGGCCAGGATCTGGATGTCGGGGTTCTGCCGCAGATCCCGCTCCCACGAGTACCACTCGCTGACCGACGACTGGATCGTGGCCGGCAGGTTCACGGTGGACGGGTGGGTCCGGTTGTCGATCCGGAGGGTCTCTGCGGTCGGACCCCACGTGTTCGTGGCGAACCGGCCGGTGCCGAGAAGGTCGTTGTGGAACCAGTTCGAGTACGACGGCGTGCCGCTGTCGTTGTACGCGGTGACGTGGAAGCCGAAGAACCCGCCGCCGGCACGCAGGTACCGCTGCAGGCCGGTGAACTGCGCGGCGGAGTGCGGCTGGTCGTCCAGGAACAGGATCACCTGGTGCTGCGCCGGGGTGATGGTCGTGAGCCGGTTCCAGTCGTTGGTGGCCGCGTAGGTGTAGCCGTTGGCGGCCGCCTGCTGCGCGAACCAGATGTTGGCCTCGCGCTGGAAGTCGATGTGCGCGTCGTCCCAGGTGCCGCTGTAGAAGCCGAGCACGCTGAAGGGCGCCGCCGGCCGCGCACTGCTGGTGGGCGCCAGGAACATGCTGGCACACAACAGGGCGAGCGTCAGGGAGAGGATTCTCCTCGTGAGCATCGCGAGTCCGGGCACGAGGCAACCTCCCCGACGAAGTAACTCCTGACCTTAAATTAACCCATGAATCGACCTTGGTCTAGACCTATGAGCCGCTCGCCGTATTCGATCTTGGCCCGTTCGGGCCTGCCGCCCGCCCCGGACGATGAGGGGATACCTGTCCCGCGACTCCCGAAGACTTGGGGAAGGCCGATCCCGGACCACCGTCGAACCACGGCACCGCGCGGATGGGTCCGGCCACGGACCCGACGACCGTCGTCGACCGGCGGTGCCGCGAAGTCGCTCGTGGTAACCGACGCGCACTGATTTCCTGACCGGGCTGAACACGACCGGCCCAACGGGACACCGGAATTCGGCCGAACTCATCACCCGGGCGGGTCATGACATTCGTCATATGAATGGGCCAGTCAGGTGCCCGCCTTCGTTCACCGAATCGTTGGAGCAACGGAAACTTACGGTGCACCGATGTAAGGGTGCGAGGATCTGACGCCCATGAGGAAGTGACGGAATGACACGAAGAACCATGGCCTTATCCGGAATGTCCGCGTTCGCGGCGATGACCTTTTTCACCGGCACCGCCGTCGCCGTCGACGGCCAGCTACCCGGTGGCACCGCGATCTCGGTGACGATCGACAGTCCCGCCGACAACACGGTGTTCCCGCTGGGACCGGTGACGGTCGAGGGCACGGCGTCGGTGGGCGAGGCCGCGCTCGTGAAGGACACCGCGCTCACCTACGTGGTCGACGTGTCCGGGAGCACGGCGGCCAGCTGTGACGGCAGCGCGCGCAACGTGCTGCAGTGCGAGGTGCAGGCGTCCCAGGCGCTCAACGCGCTCGCCGCGGACCCCGACTCCCCCGTCGGCACCGTCGGCGCGGTCATCTTCGGCTCCTCGGCGGCCGTCGCGGACGTGCAGCCGGCGGGTGGCGACCAGATCCTGACCGGCCCCGCCACCAACCAGAACGCCAACGGTGCCAGGGACATCGAGGAAGTGCTTCGGCTCGATGAGCCAGGGCAGCGTCGGCCAGTTCTCGGCGCGCAACGTCGCCACGGGCACGTTCTTCCCGGACGCGCGTGGTCAAGGCGACCACCGTGACCAACGCCCAGACCGAACCACGCAAGATCGTGGCGTTCCTGTCCGACGGCGCGTCGGCGGGCAACGTGAACCCGGCGCTGGACGCGGTGCCGGCGAACGTCGACATCCACACGTTCGCCGTCGGCGCCGGGTCCGCCTGCCAGACCGGCGCGTACAGCGACAGCCTGCAGATCATCGCGGACCGCACCGGCGGCGAGTGCACCCAGGTACCCGACCCGGCGAACCTGCCGGACGTGCTGCCCGACCTGCTGGCCTCCGAGCTGTCCTCCCTCACGGCCACAGTGGACGGTGGCCCGTCCGCACCGGTGACCGCGATCAGCCCGGGACTGCCCCAGGACGGTCCGGCCACAGTGGACTACTCCTACACCACCGGCGCCCTCACCTCCGGCACGCACGAGATCTGCGTGACCGCCCACGGCGAGGACAACGGCGGCACCGGTTCGGTGACCGACTGCGTGACCGTGATCATCAACCAGCCGCCGACGGTCGACCCGAGCGGACCGTACGCGGGCCAGGAGGGCAACGCGGTGCCGATCGCCGGCCTGGTGACCGACCCGGACGGCCCGAACCTGACCACGCAGTGGACCGCCACCCCGGCCTCCGGTGTCGACGCGGGCGCGACCTGCTCCTTCGCCAACGCCGCGGCCGTCACCACGACGGTGACCTGCACCGACGACGGCGTGTGGACCCTGCGCCTCACCGCCAACGACGGGCTGAACCCGCCGGTGTCGGCCACCACCTCGCTGACGCTGACCAACGTCGCCCCCGGGGTGACCATCTCCTCCCCGGCCAACAACACCCTCGTGCTGCGCGGCGCACCGGTGACCGTCACCGCGCCGTTCACCGACATCGCGACCAACGACACGCACACGTGCACCGTGGACTTCGACGACGGCACGGCTCCGGTGGCCGGCACGGTCACCCAGGGCGCAGGCTCGGGCTCCTGCGCGGCCACGCACACCTACACCGGGGTGGGCGCACACCTGGTGGTCGTGACGATCACCGATGACGACGGCGGTTCGGCGACCGCGGTGGTCAAGCTGGTGTCCTACGTGCGTGCCGAGGCGTGGGCGATCAGCGCGAGTGGGCTGATCACCGTGGCAAAGACTCCACACGCCACGTGCCCGCCGAACAGCAACCTGACCACGGCGAGCCTGAACATCCCGGCGCTCGCGTCGGTGCAGGCGCTGCACGCGGAGTGCACGCTCGAGCCGTCGACCGGCAACACCGACGCGTCGGCCGAGATCAGCGGTGCGAATCTGCTTGGCGGCGTGATCCGTCTCACCGACATCGAGACCAGTTGCGTGGCAACGGAAAACGGTCTGGTCGGGTCGTCCCGCGTGGGGACACTCAACGGCCAGCCCATCGGCACGGGCCCGACCACGATCTCGATCCCGCTCGTGGCGACCGTGTATCTCAACCAGACGGTGAACGGTCCGAACGGACAGCTGGCGCAGTACTCGGTAAGGGTGGTGACGCTACTGGGCCAGGAGATCATCCTGTCCGGATGCCGCATGGGTTTCTGATCGGCTGAAGTGGACGGCCCGGCCCGAGTCGGGCCGTCCACACCGGAAGATCACGCAAACTCCGGACGCACCGCCGGCGGCGCTGTAACGTCCCGGCGGTGCATTTGCTCACCACCGCGCAACAGGAGCGGTTGCGGCACCTCGCTCGTCGCAGCCCGGCGTTCATCGGCATGCGGATCGTCGTCCACGCCGACCATGTCGAGGTCACCCAGCCCGAACAGCTCGAACTCGGGTTCGAGTCGCTGTCCGCGGCGCTGGCCGGCGCGCCGGCCGGGCAGTGGCCGGATCTGGTCGACGACCACTTCCGGCGGGCCATCGCCTTCGCCACGGAGGACGACGCCGACATCGAAGGGCCGACCGAGGCCGTACTGCGGCGGACCTTCCTGCGCCTGGCCACCTCGGACAGCGGGGTCTCGGAGGTCGCGTCCTACGCCGACGAGATCACCCCGGGCCTCCTCCGGGTGCTCACCTTCGACCGGCCCGACTCCATCATGATCATGAGGGACGAGGACGTACGGCGCCACGGCCACGACCAGCTCTCCGACGCCGGTATGGAGAACCTGGCGGGGGAACTGCCGAACGAGTACCTCGAGGCCGAGGGCGTCTACTACCTGCAGGGGTCGGACTACGTCGGCTCGCTCGTGCTGATCATCCCGTGGGTGATCGAGGCCGTGACCGGGGTGGCCGACGCGCCGCACGGGGCACTGGTCGCGATGCCCGCTCGCGACCAGTTCGTCTTCTCCGTCCTCCGGGACCGGGACACGGCCGGCGTGCTGGCGGCACTGGACGAGGTCGGGCGGATCGCCGCCGAGTGCCACGCGAACAGCGCCTACCAGCTCAGCTCCCGGGTGTACTGGTGGCGGCCCATGCCGGTGGGCGGCCTCGAGACTGTCGGGCACCACGACGGCGCGGGCATGGTCACCTACTACTCGGACGACTTCGAGGATGTGCTTCTCAGCGTGGGCCCGCAGCGCTGAAACCCCACATTTACATCGTTGGCACAACGTTGTAAAAGCGCTACTCTCGGGTCATGGCCACACTCCGGGATGTCGCCGACCTCGCCGGCGTGTCCGTCAAGACGGTGTCGAACGTGGTCAACGGCTACGACTTCGTGAAGCCCGAGAACCGTCGTCGGGTCGAGGACGCGTTGTCGGTCACCGGTTACCGGCCGAACCTGGGGGCCCGCAACCTGCGCCGCGGGCGCACCGGCTACCTCGCGCTCGTGGTGCCGGAGCTGTCCATCCCCTACTTCGGCGAGTTGGCCGGCAACGTGATCGCCGCGGCCGGGCGGCGCGACTGGCGGGTGCTGATCGAGCAGACCCAGGGCGACCGTGACCGCGAGCGGGAAACCCTGGCGGCGCTGGGTTCGCACATGGTGGACGGCGCGATCGTGAGCCCTCAGGCAGTCAGCACCGGCGACGTCGACGTCCCGGGCATCCCCATGGTGCTGCTCGGCGAGCATCCTCTGGACCTCCCGCTCGACCACGTCGGCATCGACAACGTCCGCGCCGCCCACACCGCGATCCGCCACCTGCTCGACCTCGGCCGCCGGCGGATCGCGGTGATCGGCCAGCACCCCACCCGCGGCACCGCCACCCAGCGGCTCGCCGGCTACCACCAGGCACTCGCCGAGGCCGGACTCCCCCGCCGGCCCGAACTGGTTGCCTCCGCGCTGCGCTACCACCACAGCGACGGCGCCGAGGCGATGGCGCGGCTGCTCGCGCTGCCCGAGCCCCCGGACGCGGTGTTCTGCTTCAACGACATGCTGGCGCTCGGCGCGATCCGCGCGGCCGTCGAGCGCGGCCGCCGGATCCCGCGGGACGTCGCGATCGTGGGCTTCGACAACGCCGAACACAGCGCCTACAGCACGCCGTCCCTCACCACCATCGCCCCCGACAAGGCCGCGCTCGCCCAGGCGGCGGTCGACCTCCTCCACCGCCGCACCGCCGAGGAACACAACTTCCCGCCCCAGGACGTCCAGATCCCGTTCACCCTGGAGATCCGGGAAAGCACCACCCCATAACCGAATACGCACCAGGCCCTCCCCTGCACCTGGAGTGATCGATGTCGACAAGAAGAAGACGGATCCTCGCCGCCGCAACCGGCCTGTTGGTCGCGGCCGCCACCGTGATCGCCACCGTGATCGCCACCGCGCCCGCCACCGCCGAAGCTGTGGCGTGGCAACCCAAGGCACCACCGCTGACCACGCCGTGGACCGACCAGGTGTCGCCCACCAACGCCCTGCCCGAGTACCCGCGCCCGCAGCTCGTGCGCTCGGACTGGCAGAACCTCAACGGTGAGTGGGAGTTCACCGGCGCGCCCAACCTCAACTCGCCGCCGATCGGCCAGACGCTGCCCGAACGCGTGCTCGTGCCGTACCCGATCGAGTCGGCGCTCTCGGGTATCCAACGCCACGAGGACTCGATGTTCTACCGGCGGGCGTTCACCGTGCCGTCCACCTGGAACGGTCGGCGGGTCAAGCTGAACTTCGGCGCGGTCACCTGGGAGACCCGCGTCTGGGTCAACGGAACGCAGGTCGGCACGCACACCGGCGGCTACGACGCGTTCTCGTTCGACATCACGGCCGCACTCCGCGCCGGCGCCAACGAGAGCAATGAAATCCTGGTGGGCGCCTACTCCCCCGTCGACGGCAGCCGGTTCCCCATCGGCAAACAACGGCGTGATCCCAGTGGCATCTGGTACACCGCGTCGTCGGGCATCTGGCAGACCGTCTGGCTGGAACCCGTGGCGGCCGCGCACATCACCCGCCTGGACACCACTCCCGACGTTCCCGCCGGCGTGCTCGACCTCGTGGTGCAGGGCACGGCCGGGCAACAGGTCCGCGCCGAGGTGCGCACCGGCGGCACGGTCGTCGGCACGGCCACGGGCACGGTCGGCGGGCACCTGCGCGTGCCCGTGCCGAACGCGCGACTGTGGTCGCCGGACGACCCGTTCCTGTACGACCTGCGCGTGACCATGGGCACCGGCACGGGCACTGACACTGTGACCGGCTACTTCGGCATGCGGTCCCTCGGCAAGGCGGTGGTCGGCGGGGTCATGCGGCCGCTGCTGAACGGCAAGTTCGTGTACCAACTCGGCACGCTCGACCAGGGCTACTGGCCCGACGGCATCTACACGGCCCCGACCGACGAGGCGCTGCGGTTCGACCTGGAGCGGCAGAAGGCGTTGGGCTTCAACATGGTCCGCAAGCACATCAAGGTCGAGCCGGCCCGCTGGTTCTACTGGGCCGACCGGCTGGGACTGATGGTGTGGCAGGACATGCCGTCGCTCGACTCGATCGACGACACTCCCCCGGCCAGCCACGCGGTCTTCGAGTCCGAGCTACGCCGCATGATCGACCAGCTCAAGGGCATCACGTCGATCGTGCAGTGGGTCCCGTTCAACGAGGGATGGGGCGAGTACGACAACGGCCGGATCGTCGACCTGGTGCGGTCCATCGACTCCACCCGCCTGATCAACCACAACTCGGGTTCCAACTGTTGTGTGTCCGATCCGGAACCCACGAACGGTGACATCGTCGACGACCACGCCTACCAGATGTCGGCCGGCACCCGGCTGCCCACGGCCACGAGGGTCGCGGTGCTCGGTGAGTACGGCGGGCTCGGCCGGGTGGTCGCCGGGCACGAGTGGGAACCCGGCGCGGGATTCGCCTACGGGGCCCTGTATCCGGACGAGACGTCGCTGACCAACCGGTACGTGGCGATCACCGACGAGGTCGGCAGGTTCGTCCAGACGCGGGGATTGTCCGGGTCCGTCTACACCGAACCGTACGACGTGGAGAACGAGGTCAACGGCTTCTACACCTACGACCGGCGCGTGCTGAAGATGAACGCCGCGCAGGTGTTGGCCGTGAACCAGCGGGTGCTCGCCCGCGCGGCCGGCACGGAGGTGGGTCGCGGCGAACCGGTGTCGTTGCGGGTCACCACCACCGGCTACACCAACCGGTATCTGCGCCACCAGGACAGTCTGGCGCGGACCGATGTGGACAACGGCACCGACGTGGTCAAACAGGACGCCACTTTCTGGGCGCGCCCCGGTCTCGCGAACGCGTCGTGTCTGTCGTTCGAGTCACGCAACTTCCCCGGCCGGTTCCTGCGGCACGCGAACCTCCGCATCCGCAGCGACCAGAACGACGGGTCGGCCGGCTTCGCGGGCGACGCGACGTTCTGTGCCCGCTCGGGTTCCGGCGCCACGGCACTCGAGTCGTTCAACAACCCCGGCGCGTTCGTCCGCCACTACAACGAGGCCGTCTACCTGGCCAGGTCGGGCGGGCCGAACCCGTGGGACTCGGCCACCGGCTTCGCGGCAGACACCACCTGGGCGGCGACCGTTCCGTTGTGGCGCAGCGGTGCGAGCCTGCCGGTGAACACCGCCCGCTCGCTGCGGGTCACCACGCCGGGCTTCACGGACCGCTACCTGCGACACCGTGACGGCGTGGCCCGCACGGACGTGGTGACAGCCGCGAGCGACGCGCTCACCCGCGCCGACGCGACGTTCGTGGTCCGACGCGGGCTCGCCGACCCGAGCTGCTACTCGTTCGAGTCACGCACCATCGCGGGCCACTACCTGCGGCACGCCGACTTCCGGGTTCGGTTGTCGGCCAACGAGAACACCGACCTGTACCGGCGGGACGCGACCTTCTGCGCCCAGCCGGGCGCGACCGGCGGCACGGTACGGCTGGCGTCGGTGAACGAGCTGGGCACGAACGTCCGGCACTACGCGGAGGAGGTGTGGGTGGCCTCCAACGGCGGCGCCCATGTGTACGACAACCCGGTCTCCTACGCCAACGACGTCAGCTGGGCGGTCACCACGCCCTGGACGCCTTAGCTCCGCTTGTACTTCTCCCACCAGGTGAAGGGCACGCGGTAGGCCGACGGGGTGTTGTCGGCGCCGTTGTTGGCCAGGCCGTTGCGACCGAAGTAGTGGTCGTGCACCTGGTCACGGGCCGAGCGGGACATGTCCGGATCGGAGATCCCGCACGCGTGGATGTGGTAGTCGAAGCCGTCGCTCGGCGTGCGGAGCCACGCGGCGAACCCGACGGTGCGCAGAGCCTTCACGGTCTGCCACCGTTGGGTCGTCGACAGGGAGTTGACGCCGATGTCGATGACCCCGCCGCCGTCGTGGGTGCCGGCCGACCCGGGGTTGCTGGACGTGTACGAGCCCTGGGTGAGCGTGATGCTCCACGACAGCATCCCGTCGGCCGCGCGCAGCATGTCCGCCGTGCGGGTGTTGGTCCGCTTGCCGCCGTAGGAAGCGGTGCGCGACCCGGCGGAGACCGGACGGGTCACGGTGACGCCGAGTTCGGTCAGGCTGGTCCGGCCGGGCACGCCGTTGGCGTCCAGGCCGCTGTAGCCCAGGCTGCGCTGCCAGGCGGCGTAGGCGTCGAGCGTGCTGGTGCCGAAGTGCCCGTCGACCAGGCTCGAGCCGAGCAAACCCTTGGCCTGCAACGCCTGCTCGACGGCACGGACGTGGGTCTCGGCGCCGGGGGTCGTCCCGGAGCCGGATTTCGGTGGGTCGACCTGGCAGCCGAGGAGCACGAGTTCCATGTCGACGGTGGCCAGCGCGGTGGTGGCCCAGGCGGAGTTGCCGCCCAGCACGCCCGGCACGGCCACCGCGGCCCCGACAGCCAGACCCCGAGTGAGCAGTGATCGCCGTGACAGGCCGGGATTTCTGTACTCAGTCATGTGCGGACCGTGGCACCACCGCGTACAAGTTACGTACATACCGTGTGTGACCTGCCCCGATGTGGGGTACTGATGGGTCATGGCCGAACAGGTTGACCCCGCCGCGCTGACCACCGTCCTCGATGGACGCTGGGGCGAACTGCGTGCCCAGCTGCGGGAACGCATGACCAGCGCGAAGCTCGCCGACTCCTACGACCTCGACCGCGAGACGCATCGGGCACAGGTGTTCGAGCAGTTGCGTGAGCTGGTGGACTCCGGCCATCCCCGACTCGGGTTCGACCGCGCGTACGGCGGTGAGGGCGATATCGGCGGCTCGGTCGTGGCGTTCGAGCTGCTCGGCTACGGCGACCTGTCGCTGATGGTCAAGGCGGGTGTCCAGTGGGGACTGTTCGGTGGCGCCGTCCAGATGCTCGGCACCGAACGGCACCACGCGAGGTACCTGCCCGACATCATGTCGCTGGCGCTGCCCGGCTGTTTCGCCATGACCGAGGCCGGGCACGGCTCCGACGTCCAGCATCTGCGGACCACCGCCACTTTCGTGGACGGGTCGTTCGTGGTGCACACCCCCGACGACGACGCCCGCAAGGACTACATCGGCAACGCCGCCCGCGACGGCCGGCTGGCCGTGGTGTTCGCGCAGCTCGTGGTCGGCGACCGGCAGTACGGCGTGCACGCGTTCCTCGTGCCGATCCGCGACGAGGCGGGCCGGGCGCTGCCGGGCGTGCGCATCGAGGACTGCGGCCCGAAGGCGGGCCTGAACGGCGTGGACAACGGGCGGCTGTGGTTCACCGACGTGCGCGTGCCGCGCGAGGCGCTGCTGAACCGGTACGGCGACGTGACCGAGGACGGCACCTACACGAGCCCCATCGAGAGCGACGGCCGGCGGTTCTTCACCATGCTCGGCGCCCTGGTGCGGGGGCGGGTCAGCGTTGCGGGGAGCGCCGGCAGCGCCACCCGCCGGGCGTTGGCCATCGGGATCCGGCGGGCCGGTACCCGCCGCCAGTTCCGGCGCCCGGACGGCGGCGAGGAGATCGTGCTGCTGGACTACCTGGCCCACCAGCGCAAGCTGCTGCCCGCGCTCGCCACCACGTACGCGCTGCAGTTCGCGCAGGACGAACTGGTCACCATGCTGCACGACGTCCAGACGGCGCCGGAACCGGACGAGCGGGCCCAACGCGTGCTGGAGTCCCGTGCGGCGGGGATCAAGGCGGTGGCCACCTGGCACGCGACGGCCACCATCCAGGCCGTGCGGGAGTCCTGCGGGGGCGCCGGCTACCTGGCGGCCAGTCTGCTGCCGGGTCTGCGGGCCGACACCGACGTGTTCACCACCTTCGAGGGCGACAACACCGTGCTGCTGCAACTGGTGGCGAAGGGCCTGCTGACCGACTACCGGGACAACTTCGCCGACCTCAGCCCACTGGCGACCGCCAAGTTGGTGGCCGAACAGGTCATGGGCGCCGTCCTGGAACGCCTGCCGGCCCGCAAACTCATGAACCCGGCCCTGCGCGACCGGGCGTGGCACCTCGACCTGTTCGAAGACCGGGAGCACCACGTGCTGGCCGGTCTGGCCAGGCGGCTACGGGCGGCCGCGTCGTCGGAGGTCGACCCGTTCGACGTGTTCAACGACGCCCAGGACCACGTCCTGCTGGCGGGCCGCACCCACATCGACCGGGTGATCCTGGAGGCTTTCGTGGCGGCGATCGACCGCTGCGAGGACCCCGGCGCGAAAGCGTTGCTGGAGCGTGTGTGCGACCTGTACGCACTGTCCACTGTGGCCACCGACCGCGCCTGGTTCCTGGAACACGGCCGGCTCAGCCCGGCACTGGCGAAGAGCGTGGTCTCCGAGGTCAACGTGGTGTGCAAGGAACTCCGCCCCCACGCCCAAACCCTGGTCGACGCGTTCGCCATCCCCGAGCAGTACGTCACAACCACCCTGGACTGACCGACAGGCCGAATTCGGCGAGCGCGGCTACATGTGGCTCGATCGGGAGAGGCCGGTGGTGACCGTGGACGCGCAGGCGTCGCCGCCGGGATGGTTGCCGGTGGAGCACCGTGTTCTCGGGCTCGCTTTCGGCCTCGCGGGGCAGGGCCCGCTTCTCGCTCACGACCTGAAGATCGGCGGTCCCGACCTGCCGCACACCATCCGCGCCTGGACTGACGTCAGACGAGCACTGCCTCGCGCTGCCTCGGCAGGGCCTTCGCCGGCAGGGGCCTCGGTTCGACGGGTTCGGGACGGTTGGGCAGGGAGAGGCGCACGACCTTCTTCCAGGCCGACAGGACCTGTCGCGGCAGGGAGCCGGTGACGTAGGGCAGGTCGTACTTCTCGAACAGCGCCCGGACGTGCACGGCGATCTCGGCGTAGCGGTTGCTCGGCAGGTCGGGGAACAGGTGGTGCTCGACCTGGTGGGACAGGTTGCCGGTCATGAAGTGCATGAGCTTGCCACCGCTGATGTTCGCCGAGCCGAGCATCTGGCGCAGGTACCACTCGCCGCGGGTCTCGCCGTCGATCGAGCGTCGTTCGAAGGTCTGCACGCCTTCGGGGAAGTGGCCGCACATGATGACCGAGTGGGTCCACAGGTTGCGGATGAGGTTGGCCGTGGCGTTCGCCGCCAGGGTGTGCAGCGCCGACGGGCCGGACAGCAGCGGGTGCACCACGTAGTCCTTGGTCATCTGCTGCCGGATCTTCTTCAGCGTCTGCTTGGCCCGCGCGCGGAACCCCGGGTCGGAGCGGCGCTTCTTGGTCGCCAGGTTCTTGCCGAGTTCGAGGTCGTAGGCCGCGATGCCGTACTCGAAGAAGCACGCGTTGACGAAGTTCCACAGCGGCTGGGCGAGGTACAGCGGCACCCAGCGCTGGTCCTCGTCGACGCGCATGATGCCGTAGCCCAGGTCGTTGTCCTTGCCGACGACGTTGGTGTACGTGTGGTGCAGCTCGTTGTGCGAGTGCTTCCACTGGTCGGCCGGCGAGGCGTGGTCCCATTCCCAGGTGGTCGAGTGGATCTTCGGGTCACGCATCCAGTCCCACTGGCCGTGCATGACGTTGTGCCCGATCTCCATGTTCTCGATGATCTTGGCGACGGCCAGGCCGGCGGTCCCGACGAGCCACGCGGGCGGGAAGATCGACGCGAGGAGCACCGCGCGGCTGCCCAGTTCGAGCTTGCGCTGCATCTCGATGACCTTGCGGATGTAGGCCGCGTCCTCGGCGCCGCGCGAGTCGATCACCGACTGCCGGATCGCGTCGAGTTCGCGCCCCAGCGTCTCGATGTCCTCGGGCGTCAGGTGGGCGATCGGGTTGTCGGCCTTCTTCTGCAGAACGGTCATGCTGTCTCCCGGAGCGTGGTCAGTGGTCGAGGTCGCAGGCACCGGCGGCCGCGGAGATACAGGTCTGGATCGGGACGCCACCGCTGCCGGACTCGTGCGCGGTGGCGGTGGTGATCTCGCCGGTGCGCAGGTCGCGCACGGCGCCCTCGCGCAGCGGCAGCACGCAGCCGTAACAGATGCCCATGCGGCAACCGGACGGCATGAGGACGCCGGCGTTCTCGGCGGCGTCCAGGATCGGTGTCGCGCCGTCGGCGTCGACGGTGGTCCCGGTGCGGGTGAACGAGACGGTGCCGCCGTCGCCGGCGACCACGACGGTCGCTCGGAAACGTTCGGTGATGAGAGTGGCGTTGTGGGACGCCCAGTGCGCCTCGAGCGCGTCGAGCATCCCGGTCGGACCGCACACCCAGGTCGCGCGCTCGGCGAAGTCGGGAACGAGGTCGGCCAGCTCGTCGACGGCGACCATGCCGTCGACGTCGGTGTGCCGCTCGATCAGGGTGAGCCGACCGGCGGCGGCCATCGCGCGCAGCTCGGCGCCGAAGATGACGTCGTCGCGGGTCGGCGCGGAGTGCAGGAGCACGACGTCGGCCAGCTCGTCGACCGCGTTGCGCAGGATGCCCATCACCGGGGTGATGCCGCTGCCCGCCGTGACGAACAGAGCGCGGGCCGGACGCGTGGTGGGCGGAAGGACGAACTCGCCGGTGGCCTGGTCGAGCTGGATGACGGTGCCCACGGCGGCGCGCCGGACCAGGTGGTTGCTGACCACGCCGTCCGGGATGGCCTTCACGGCGATCGTGAGGCATCCGTCGGTGCGATCGGTGCGCGAGGTGACCGAGTAGGCCCGCCACAACCGCACCCCGTCGACGTCGATCCCGATCCGCACGTACTGACCGGGGACGTGGCCGGCCCAGCCGCGACCCGGGCGGATGGTCACCGAGACGGCGTCGCGGGTCTCCCGCTCGATGGCGACGATGCGGCCACGGAGGTCGGCACCGGACCGCAACGGGTCGAAGAGGTCGAGGTAGTCGGCGGGCAGGAGCGGCGTGGTCGCCCGCTCGGCCAGCCGGGCAACCCGACTCAGCAGCGACCTGGCGCGGCCACGGGTGGAGATCGCGGTCATGTGTCCATGGTGTCTCGCCGTCAGGGGTAAAGTCCTGACCGTCTCGCGTGAAGCCGGTGCTAAACATTGTTCGGAGGGAACAGTTCATGGTCTCCGAAGTGATCCCGGCCACCCTGCGCCTCGACGATCGGGTCGTGCGGGCGCTGCAGCAGCACCTGCCGGAGGTGGCCACCCGCACGATCGCCGCCGTGATGGAGGTCCCCGACTACGCCAGCGCGTTGAGCGGCGCGATGGGCGAGAAGATCGAGGCCGCCGTGCAGATGGCGCTCGCGGGTTTCCTGAAACTCGCGGCCGGCACCCGCGACGCCGACCCGAGCACGCCGCTCGGCCCGACCCTCGAAGGGGCCTACGACCTGGGCCGGGGCGAGGCACGCAACGGTCGCTCGATGGACGCGCTGCTCGCCGCCTACCGGGTGGGCGCCCGGGTGTCCTGGCGGGAGATGGCCTCCGCGGCGGCGCGGGTCGACCTCGACGCCACCACGATGGCGCGGTTCGCCGAGCTGGTGTTCGCCTACATCGACGAGCTGTCGGCCGCCAGCGTCGCCGGGCACACCGACGAGCTGTCGACCAGTGGCCGGGCCCGCGAGCGCTACCGCGAACGGCTGGGCCAGAACCTGTTGGCGGGTGCGGACCAGGACGTGCTCGACGCGGCGGCCGAACGCGCGGGCTGGACGCCGCCGACGACGCTGACCGCGGCGCTGATCCCGTCGGCCCAGGTCCGCGGCGCCCTCGCGTCACTCGGCGCCGACACCCTGGTCGTGGAGGACCTGCCGGACGAGCGCGTCTCGCTGCTCCTGGTCCCCGACGTGGACGGCGCCGGCCGCCACCACCTGCTCCGAGTGCTCACCGGACGGCAGGCCGTGGTCGGCCCGCCCCGGCCGTGGTCCCAGGCCCGGCTGTCCTACGACCGGGCCAGCCGCACCGCCACGGTCGTCGCGCCGCGGGACCACCCGGTGGACAGCGAGGATCACCTGGCCGAACTGATCGTCACGGCGGACCAGGAGGCCCTCGACGACCTCCGCACCCGCGCGCTCGCGCCCCTGGCCGGTCTGCGGCCCGCCACCCGGGAGCGTCTGGAGGACACCCTGCGGTCCTGGCTGCTGCACCAGGGCCGCCGCGACGCGGTGGCCGAGGATCTTCACGTCCACGCCCAGACGGTGCGCTACCGGATGAGCCAGTTGCGCGAACTGTTCGCCGACCGTCTCGACGACCCCGCGTCGGTGCTCGACCTCCTTCTGGCCCTCAGCGGTCGCGTGGCAGGGAAATGAGACCGGCGACGCGGTGCCCCGGCGCATTGTCACGGTGAATCAAACCGGTGTCCCGGATAGCGAGAGAGAATTCCGAAATCGCCTCCCGTTGACCGGAATTCCACGCGATTAATACCCAACCGCTCATCGAGAAATCCCACCGTTCCCCGCAGATTTCTTGTCCCACATGCACGTGCATATGCACACTTGGATGCACAGGCGAGGGGAGCCGGGGATGACATCCACGCAGCAGGCGGACACGTCGGTGGCGGCCAGGGTGGCGAGTGCGCTCGCCGCGTGCGCCGCCCCCACCTGGTTGGAGCTGGTCCGCGGCGACCAGACCGACAAGTTCGCGAACCTCATGGCCGACCTCCGCCTCAAGTACTCCCCCACCGGTGACGGCAAGCGCATCACCTGCGGCTACGCCTACATGGGTCTCGAACCCGCGCTGGCCTGGGAGAACGCCTGCCGCGACCTGCTCTATCCGGTGATGCGGCAGAGCATCGAGTCGTTCGCCGGGCGCTGGCACAGCATCCGCGCCAGCCTGGAGTCCAGGCCGTACCACTACGTGAGCCTCGGCCCCGGCGACGGCCAGAAGGACGGCGTCATCCTCACCGACCTGCGTCAGGACGCCGACAGCTGGTACGTGCCGGTGGACTCGAGCACCGAGATGCTGCGGCTCGCCGTCCGCCAACTCATCGTCCGCCAGGAGCTGCCGAGCAGCAGCGTCCTCGCGCTGCCGTGGGACTTCTCGGCCCACGACGACGTCGTCGACCTCCGCGCCGTCCTCACCAGCGCGTTCGGCCCCACCCCCGTGTTGTTCTCCCTGCTCGGCAACACCCTCGCGAACTTCGACGACGACGCCGGCCTGCTCGCCCTGCTGACCGAGAAGCTGCTCCGCCCCCAGGACCGGCTCCTGGTGGAGGTCGCCACCACCCCCGACCTCACCGAGAACCTCGCGCGCCACGCCGCCGCGGAGTACGAGAGCAGCGGCAGCTTCGGCGACTTCGTCACGAGCGCGCTGCGCCGCTACACCGACCTGTGTGTCGACAAGGACAGCGTCGACTTCACCGGCGGCGTCGAGGGCGACCACGCCCTGCTCGTGAAGATGAACTACCGCAACCAGACCGGCGCGGACGTCACCATCACCCTGCCCAGCCGTGACCGCGTCCCGTTCAAGACCAACGACACGATCCGCCTCGCCGTGTCCCGCAAGTACGCGGCGAGCGGCCTCGACAAGATGATCGTCGACAGCGGTCTGACCACCGTCGGCCACTGGCGTTCGGAGTTCACCGGCACCGGCCACGGCTTCGGACTGGCGCTGCGGATGCTCGCCAGGAACCCCGACGAGGCACCGCCCGCCAGCACGCTCGCCGACCAGCTCTGGACCCGCTGATGGCCCGCTCCTCGCTGATCGCCCTCGCCACGTTCGGCAGCGTCGGCGCGGCCGCGCTGATCAGCGTCGTGTGGTTCGCCGCGTCCTCCGGCGGCGACCTGTTCGAACCGGCCGTCGGCCTGCTCGGCATTCTCGGCGGCCTGACCGGCATCCTCGCCGAACGCCGGGCCGCGGCCAACGACCGACGCAAAGCCATCCGCGCCACGCTGCTCGACGAGCTGAACCGCACCGCCACCATCCTGGCCGACGCCACGTTCGACACCCCGCACGTCCAGGTGTACCCACGTCTGCCGCTGTCCGCGGTCGACGCCGCGCTCACCTCCGGCGTCCTGCTCGAACCGGGCGACACCGAACTCCTCAACCAACTCCACCAGTGGCGCGACGTGGTGAACGGCTTCCACCGACGACTCGAACTCACCGAGACCCGCGTCTTCGCCGCCGGCGCCACCCACGAAGCCAACGACCTCCACCGCGCCCTACACCGCGAAGGCGGCTTCCTGGAACACATCCGCGGCCGGCTCACCCAACTCCTCGCACTCCTGCAACCCCCCGCGTCGCGACTGCGCGTGGAAAGCGAGATCGCCTAGCGGAGCCATTCGGCGCCGGTCAGCAGGTCTCGTCGGTGTCGGCCAGCTGTTCCTGACCGGTCACCCCGACGGTCGTGCCGGTCCAGTGGAGTCCCGCCGTCCAGTTCTTGGCGCAGAAACCCGCGCCGTCGTAGGAACTCCACCGCACCGTGACGACAGCACCGGCCCCACGGACGGACTCCACCTCCGCGTGTTCGCTCTCGCCGAGGTCGCCCAGGTCGATCGCGCCGAGGACGCGGAGCTCGGGGTCGTACACCACGATCACGTTCGGCCAGTTGACGCCACCCTGGGAGCAGGCGAACACGGCGGCGGTCTCCGGCCGGCCGTCGCCGGTCAGGTCGGTGGTCGCCACGAGGTCGGTCGACGCCTCGGGTTCGACGGTGGCGCGCAGCGCGACGAAACCGTTCTCCGGCGGGATTCCGGGCAGGGCGCCGTCCACGAGGGTGCCCTCGGGGTGTTCGCACAAGCTCGGTACCGGCGCGGTCGCCAGGGCGTCGAGGTCAACCGTGGGTGCCGGCGGCGCGTCGGGCGCGGCCGCCGGCGGGACGTAGATGCCGAGCACGTCGTCGGCGATGCTGGTTCGGCGGTCGCCGTCGAGGAGGGTCAGCTCGCCGATCGCGCAGTACGTCACGGGATCCGGCACGTCCGCCGGTCCGATGCAGTCCGGGACGCGGAGCGCGATCGTCGCCGAGTCGGACAGCCGGCGCGCCATCGTGACCGGCGCGGTGTCCTCCTGGACCCAGGCCTCGCCGTCGAGCCGCCACAGGCTGGGCGAGGCGTGCGGGACCTTCATGCGCTGGTGGTCCGGTTGGGACTCGTCACACGTCCACGACTCGATGGTGGCGTGGAGCGTGCCGGCCGAGTCCCACCACAGGTCCTTGACCTCCATGCCGTTGACCTCGTTGGGCACGAAGCCGGGTGGTGCCGCCGCGGACAGGTCGGTCTCGACCGCGCTCCCGTCACCCCCGATGACGTAGACCGGGAACGCGCTGGGGCACAGGCCGGGATTGTTGCGGGCGGCGAACGCGAACCGGTCCGAACGCTCGTCGGACCCGCTGAGCGCGGCGGCCGGCATGGAGCTGTTCGAGTCGACCATGCCGACCGGCGAGGTCGTCGCCTCGTCGACGGACATGAGGGTGACCCGTTCCAGGAAGTCCGAGGATCCCTGTTGCGTCGTCTGGGTGGCCAGCACCCGATGACCGGTGCCGGCCAGCAGGATCGTGCGGTAGTCACCGGTGGAGTCGGGGTTCGGCACGGACACCGGGTCGGCCGTGGGCTTCGCCAGATCGAACACCAGGAACTCGCCGTTGTCCGCGAGCACACGGTCGTCGCCGACCGCCACGAGTTGGTCGCAGTCGGGGCAGGGCAGCTCGACCCGCTCGCCGGTGCGGGTGTCCACGGCCACGAGTTTCTCGGTACTCGGATCCTCCTGCACCAGCCCGACGCCCGCCAGGAACGCCACGAAGGTGCCGCTGTGGGTCCAGACCACCTGGTTCTGCCGGGAGTCGGAGAGGTCGAACACGCGGGTGACGCTCGTGACCCGCTGGTCGCCACGCATGAGCACGAGCTGGGTCTCCGTGGCGTATGCGTAGGCCGGCTGAGCCAGGTCCACGACCGGCGCGGGGTCCTCCGTGGACTCCGGCGCCCGCTCGAGCAGCCGGGGCACCACGAGGATGCCCAGCACCACGAGCAAGCACAGCGCCACGGTCAGCGTGACCAGTCTTCGGACGGTCATTCGATGTCCTGTTCCGGGGAGTAGCTCGCCGGCTCGACCGGCTGCCACACCAGCGAGTCGTCCTGCACGTACGCGCTCCGGTAGCCCGACAGCGGGGCTTCGGGGTTGGTGGCCGCCGCCGTGGCGGTGACGGCGAACGGCTCGCCGTCGTCGTCGATGTCCTGGCTGACCGTGCCGTCGTCCGTCGCGACCTGCAGGCGGAACGTGAACGCGCAGGACTGGCGCTCGGTGAACGCGCCGAGGGACAGCGTCAGGCTCTCCCCCGGCTCGACCACGACCGTCTTCGCGGAGAAGTAGTTGATGCCGGTGCCGACCAGTCCCCGGGTGGTGTCGGCCATCTGCTGCGGAATGGGTGCGGGACTGTCCAGGTCGAACCCCACGGCGATGCTGTCCTCGCCACCGCCCTGCGTGTAGCCGACCATCGCCGTGCCGTCGAGCGGCCCGCCGCAGTCCTTGACGACCTCCATGCCGGTCACCCGTACCGCCTCGTCGGCGGCGCCGCGCACGGTGACGTTCGTGAACCCGGCGTCGATCGCCGCCACACCACCGTGTTCGGCGTACCAGGACGCGAACCCGTCCGACTGGCTGGCGATGCTGTCGGTGAACGACGACGCCTCCTCCCCGGTCATCGACACCGGCTCGGGCAGCACGAAGAACGGCGACTGGTTGGTGCTCCGGAACGCCGTGACCTCCAGAACCTCCAGGGGCGGCTCGTCCGACGCCGCGCCGTACCGGAGGGCGAGCGTCGTGGTGGCCGCCAGCAGTCCCACTCCCGCCAGCACACCGACCGCCTGTTTCCGGCCGACCGTCCGCCGGGCGACCGGTCCCGGCAGCGCGGGCGGACCGGCGCCGGGCTCGTCCTGCCAGACCGGGTTGCGGCCCAGCGCGAGCCGGTCGGCCGTGCCGGTGCCGGTGCAGGTGGGGTGCGGCAGACCGCGGGCCTTCGCGGCCGTCAGGAGTTGGGCGAAGAGTTCGTGGAGGCTCAACAACTCGGGACCGCCCGGCACGCCGTCGTTCAGCAGCCGCAACAACTCGCCCGTGAACGTCGTGTGCCGTTGCCCGTCCGGTGCCGTGGACACGCGGGTGGCGACGGTCGAGGCGAGGACGTAGGTGCCCGCGATGTCGAGCATCCCGGGCAGCGAGTTCTCCTCGTCCGCCATGGGGTTGGTGGCCCGGCCGCTGAAGCAGCAGTCCAGGATCACCACCCGGTTGCGCGCCGGGCTGTTCCGGACGATGTCCCGGAGTACGTCGTAGCGGAACGCGGTGACCGGCAACGCGTCCTTGTCGGTGTCGCGCAGCGCGAGGAACAACTCGCCGCGGTCGCTGACCAGGCCGTGGCCGGCGAAGTAGACGAGCAGGGTGTCCTCGGCGGCCGACGCGTGCTCGGTCACCGACCGGAACACCGGCTGAAGCTGCCCGGGATCCGGGACCACCTCGCAGCGGTCCCGGGCCAGGCCGCACACCCGGGGATCGGTGAGAGTCCCGAGCAGGTCGGTGAGATTGTTCCGCACCGACGGCAACGCCGGCAGGGTCGAGTAGCGACTCGTACCGATCAACACCGCGGAGGACTTCTCAGGGTCGGGCAGACGCACGTCGTGGATCCCCTTGCCGTTGGCTGTCGTACCAACGCGTCGTCCCAGGGGCCGGTGGTGTTTCCACCACCGCTCATGTGCGCGGCCAAACGCTGAAGGAGACCGGGAGTTCGGTGAGTGTCATCAGGGCGCCGCCGATCAGGCCGGACCGTCGCACCGGCCCGTTCAGCGCCAGGTTCGGCAGGGCGAGCAGTTCGGTGAGTGCGATGCGCAGTTGGGTCCTCGCGAGTGCCGCGCCCTGGCACAGGTGCACGCCGGCGCCGAAGGCGAGATGCCCGTCGCCCGCACGGTCGAGACGGAAGGTCTCCGGATCGGCGAAGCGGCGGGGATCGAGGTTGGCCGAGCCGTAGTTGAGCATCACCCGCTCGCCCTCACCGACCGGTTCGCCGTGCACCTCGGTGTCCGCCGCGGCGGTGCGGCCGAACAGGTGCAGCGGCGTGCTGAGGCGCAGGCTCTCCTCGATGACCGGGGAGATCAACTCGGGTTCGGTGGCCAGCCGGGCCCGCAGTCCCGGTACGGACAGCACGTGGTGGACGAGCCCCGCCACGGCCGCGGTGGTCGAGTGGTGGCCGCCGAGCATGAGGGAGATGAGGACGCCGGGCACCTCGGCGTCGCTGATCGGCTCGTCCTCGACCCGTCCGAGCGCGAGGGCGGTGAGGAAGTCGTCCGCCGGCTCGGCGCGGCGTTCGGTCAGCTCACGGTGGATGAACGCGCCGAACTCGGCCAGCCGGTCGGGCATCTCGGCCGTGCCGACCGCCGCGAACGCCGCCAGCGTGACGGTCCGCATCTGGACGGCCCGGTCGGGAGCGAGTCCGATCAGCCGGCCGATCACGGCGGCGGGGACCGGTTCGGCGAACTGGCTCACCAGCTCCGCGGACCCGGCGGCACGGAACGCGGCGATGTGCTCCCGCACGACCGCGGTGATCATCGGCTCGGCCTGACGCACCAGCCCGGTCCGCAGCGCGCCCCGCAGGATCCTGCGCCACCGAAGGCGTTCCGCACCGTCGAACTCGATCGGCGGCACCGGCGGCAGCCCGCTCGGCGGAATGAAACAACCCTTGCCGGAGACGAACCGCTCGGCGTCCGCGGCCAGCTCCCGCACGTCGTCGTAGCGCGAGATCATCCGGAAGCCGCCGTGGCGCGGGATGTGCGCGACCGGACACGTGTCCCGCATGACGGCGTACCCGGCCAGCACGTCCTCCCCCGGGACCGAGGGGTCGAGGTGATCGAAGGTGTCAGTCATCGCGGGGACGATGACGCACCTCTCTCACAACTCGCTGACTCGCCCGCCGGGGTTCGACTTTGGTCGGTGGTCGGGTAGCCGATGTGCCGTAGTGGTGCGGGCCCGTGAGCGGGTGGACTTCGTCCGACTCGGAGGGGGTTCGTGATGCGACGACGATGGTTGACGGCGTTGGTTTCGGCCGGTGTGGTGTTCGCGGCGCCGGTTGGCTCGGCGACCGCGGTGGATGGTCCGGTCGTGGCGACGGCGGCCGGTGCGGTGCGCGGACAGGAGGTCGGGAACTCCCAGGTGTTCCAAGGGGTTCCGTACGCCGCGCCGCCGGTGGGACAGGCGCGGTGGCGTACTCCGCGGCCGGCGGGGCGGTGGTCGGGGGTGCGGGACGCGACCCGGTCCGGGCCGGCGTGTGCGCAGCTGCCGGGGGAACTTCCCGAGGGCAGCACGAGCGAGGACTGCCTGTACCTGAACGTCACCGCACCGGCCGGGGCGAAGCGACGCCCCGTGGTGGTGTGGGTCCACGGCGGCGGGTTCTTCATGGGCGCGGGCGCCAACTACGACGCGCGGCGGCTCGCCGAGCGCGGCGACGTGGTCGTGGTGACGCTCAACTACCGGCTCGGGGTGTTCGGGTTCTTCGGGATGCCGGGACTCGAGGGCGCCGGCACCTTCGGGCTGGCCGACCAGCAGGCCGCGCTGCGGTGGGTGCGCACGAACATCGGCGCGTTCGGCGGGGACCCGCGCAACGTGACCGTCGCCGGGCAGTCCGCCGGCGCGATGAGCGTGTGCGCGCAGCTCACCTCGCCGCGGGCGGCCGGGCTGTTCGACAAGGCCGTGCTGCAGAGCGGCTCCTGTGCCACCGAGTGGTTGGACAACTTCGAGTACCGGGGCGAGCGGGCGGCGACGATGTTCCAGCCGTTGTCCTCGGTGACCGAGCACGGCCAGCAGGTCGCGGCGGACCTCGGATGCGCGGACGTGGCGTGTCTGCGGAACCTGCCGGCGACGGACCTGATGGCCGTGCACCAGGCATTCATCCAACCCGCGTACGACACGCCGGTGCTGCCGAGGTACCCGGGCGAGGCCGTGCGCGACGGACGCTTCCACCGCGTCCCGGTCCTGTCCGGCACCACCCACGACGAGGCGACGCCGTGGATCGCCGCCTACGACAACGGCGCGCCGATGAGCAAGCAGACCTTCGACGAGGTGCTCACCGACACGTTCGGTGCGAGCGCGGACGAGGTGCGGGCGGAGTACCCGTCCGGCTCGGCGGCGCGCACGTGGGCCGCGATCGTGACGGACCGGATGTGGGCCTGTCCCCAGTACACGACCTCCCGAGGGCTCGCCGCCCGCACACGGGTGCACCAGTACGAGTTCGCCGACCCGTCGCCGCCGCCGCTGACCCCCGCGCCACCCACGATGCCGCTGGGCGCCCAACACGCGTCGGACCTGTGGTCGTTCTTCGACCTCGGCGGCCACCGGCCGCCGTTCAGCCCGGCACAGCAACGGCTCTCGACCCAGATGATCGACTACTGGGCGGCGTTCGCCAGGACCGGTGACCCGGCCCGCGCCGACGGACCGGACTGGCCGCGCCTCACCGCGCACCGACCCCACGTCCAGTCGCTGGCACCCGACGACATCACCGGCGTCGACTTCGCCACCGAACACCACTGCGCCTTCTGGGCCGACCAGTCCCGCGGCTAGCCGGCCCGTCGCCAGGTCATCACCCAGTTGGTCTCCCACGCGTCGCTGTCGGCCGGCCGGAACGCCTGCTCCCACACGGCGGACTCGTCGGTCAGGGAGTGCCACTGGTAGCGGGCGACGATCGGACGCTCCCGGAACAGCGACGGGCCTTCCGCGACGAGGGTGCCGTCGCGCCACGTCCCGACCACCGGGTCCTGGAGCAGACCGTCCGTGCTGGTGACCCAGTAGATGGTCCACGTCCGCTTCTCGGGCGAGAACAGGCGGATCGAGTTCGCGGCGAAACCCAGCTCCGGGTACCACATCTCGTCGACGCTGATCGACCCGTTCTGGAACGTCGTGCCCCGCGCGGTCGCGGGGGTCTCGTACCACTCGGTCGACCCGGTCAGCGGATCACGGAGGCGTCTGTTGTGGACTGTCCACTCGCCGATCAGGAAGTCGAAGTCGTTGGTGAGGCGGGGGTTCTCGGTGCGGTGCATGAGGTCTCCTTCAGCGGTGGCGGTGTGCTCGTGGGGTGGGTGCGAGACGCAGCAGTTCGTGTCGCGGGTCGGTGAACCGCTCGGCCACCGTGGCGTCGTCGTCGACCGTGGCGAACCACGCGACGGCCTGCTCGTGCCGCAGCGGTAGCGGCGGGAAGTAGTTGGGCGCGCCGTCGGTGCGCATGACCGCGACCGGGGCGTCGACCACGGCGCCGACGTCGGCGGCCAGCGCCGCCGGATCCGGCTCGCCGAGCACGACGCCGGCCACCATCCGGTAGCCCGGCGCGGCGGTGGCACCCACCGGCGCCCGGTCCCCCACGGGCGCCGGCAGACCCGCGACCCCCGGCACCGGACGCAGCGCGAAGACGTTGTCGGAGTCGATCATCATGGCGTTCGCGGCCGGGCCGTGCCGCTGCCACACCGAGCCCGAGTAGAACGCCGTCAGCGCCGCCCCGGGGTCGACGCCGGGGGCGAAACCGCGCAGCCAGACGAACATGTCCGGCCGGTCGAGGTCGGTGAAGATGCCGCCGACGCGAATGCCGACGGCTTCCTGTGACTCCACGAACTCGGTCTCGAAGAGCTGGACGAACTGCGCACGGCTGCCGGGTTTCAGCGTGTACCGCCGCAGCTCGACCAGTGGCCATCCTGGTTCGGTCATGGCGGGAAGCGTGACAGGCCGGCGCGCAATATGCAACCATTTGAGTTACATACTGGAGTCCGGTTAGGCTCGATGCAGAACGAGCGGCACGGAGGCGGCGTGACGGCGAACAGTCGACTGACCACAGGGGTGCACGCCCTGTGCTGGATCGAGCAGGCCCGCCGGCGCGGCGAGTCGCCGCTCAGCTCCGAGCGGGTGGCGGCGAGCCTGCGCAGTCACCCGGTGCTCGTCCGGCGGGTGCTCGGCGACCTTCGTCGAGCCGGCCTGGTCGAGTCGACGCGCGGTCCGGGCGCCGGCTGGACGCTGACCACCGACCCGAAGAGCATCACGCTGCGGGACGTGCACGCGGCACTGGGCAGCGAGTCCGTGTTCGGCCTGCACCCCCACGAGCCCAACCTCGAATGCGAGGTCGGGGTGGGCATCGGGCCGGTACTCGGCGAGTTCTACGCCCGCGTCGACACCGTGGTCGCGGACGAACTCGCCACGCGCACGGTCGCCGACGTCCTCGACCAGGTGCTCGCCGAGCATCCCCGCCCGGCGCCCTGACCTGGCGATTCCCGTCAGAAGCCGGGGAACACGCGGCGCAGGTCCTCGAGCGTGACGGCGCCCTCGACGGTGACGTCGTTGTCGTACGGCGCCTTGAGGCGGCCGCTGACCAGCCGCACGAACGCTTCCTGCGGCCCGGTGAACGTCGCGGAAGGTGCCTCGAGATGGTCCACCACGGTGACCGCCTCGTCGATCACCAGACCGGCGCCGGGGACCGCGACGGACACCGGATTCGCGAGTTCGGCCGGCTTGGCGACAAAGCTCAGGATGAAGCCCACGGGCCCGGCCAGGAGGTCGACGAGCGCCGCGGCCGAGTCGGCGTCCACTCCGGCCTGGGGGTCGAAGGCCACGCGCACGTCCCAGGAGTGGTTGGCCACCTCGTTGAGCCGCATGCCCAGGGCGGTCAGCAGCGGGACCGGCTCCGGCAGGAAGCCGAGGTCGACGGTCAGCGACGAGCGCTGCTCGGGCGTGAGCGCCTCGACCAGGTCGAGCCATCGCTCGTTGTGCTCCAGGAAGCCCTCGGCCTGCGCGCGCGGCGCGGAGGAGTCCCAGCGCGCCCAGATCGTCTGGTTGTCCTCGGCGGCCACGGTCTCTCCGGTGGACCGGGCGATCGGTGCGCGGCCGATCTCCGCGCCGCTCCCGAGGTGGGACAGGACCTGGGCGACGGTCCACTCGTCGGCGCCGCCGGTGGTGGCCAACTGGTCGTCGGTGAGGGTACGGACCAATCCGGCGAGCGTGTCGTGCTCGGAGCGGAGGGCGGCGACCGTGCGGTCCAGGAGGTGACTCATGCCATCCCCAACCCCCGAACCCACGCATCTGTTCCGGGGGCGGCGGTGCCGGATGACACCGCCGCTCCCGGGGTCGATCACCGGCAGGCCGTGTCCCGCTGGGGGAGCTTGCCCTCCACCAGGTACTTCGTCGTGGTGTTCAGCGCGCACGGGTTGTCGCCGATGACGTAGACGCCGTGACCGCTGGCGTCCACGCTCACCAGGCGGGACCGGTCGCCGAACTTCGCGTCGATCAGTTCACCGCCGCGCAACGGGGTCGCCGGGTCGCGGAGGTGCTGCATCACCAGGACGTTGGTCGGCCCCTCGGTGTTCACCGGCACCGGGGGTTCGGCCTGCTCGTACGGCCAGAACGCGCACGGGACGATGTTCGCGGCGGCCGCACCGAACATCGGGTACCGCTCGCGGTCCTGCGCCACCGCACGCTGGTAGGCCCGCACGGTCGTCGGCCACCTGACGTCGTTGCAGGTCACCGCGAGGAACACGGAGAAGAAGTTGTCGTTCGGCGACGGCGCCGCCGCCACGACCCTCTCCGCCACCTCCGCCATCGCCGCGCCCTCGCCCTGACCCACCGACTGCCAGGCCTGCGCGAGCGGCGCGTAGCTCGACTTCGCGTACAGCGACCCGAACGTGGCCATGCGGAACAGCTTCCCGTCGATCACGCCGATCGGCTCCGCGTCGAGCCGCTCGGCCAGCGCGAAGTACGTCCGCCGCACCTCGGCCGGGGTGCGGCCGAGACCGTAGGAGCCGTGCCGTGCCGCCGCCCACGCGGCGAAGTCCGGGAACGTCTCCTCCATGCCGAGCGCGAACCGACGCAGCCCCGCCTGGTTGAGGTGGGTGTCGCCGACGTTGCTGTCCAGCACGATCCGGTCGGACCGCTCGGGGAACATCGACGCGTACGCCGCACCGAGCGCCGAACCGTAGGAGTACCCGAGGAAGCTCGTCTTCTCCTCCCCCAACGCGATCCGGATCCGGTCCAGGTCCCGCGCCATGTTGGCCGTCGAGATGTGCCGCATTCGACCGCTCTCGTCGTGGGCGGCGCACTGCTCGGCCACGCCCTTCGCGACCTTCGCCTGCGCGACGACGTCCGCGTCGTCCACCGCGTAGGGCGGGATGTTGGCCATGTACTCCTGGCCGTCGGTGAAACCGCAGCTCACCGGCGCCGAGTGCCCGATGCCGCGGGTGTCCATGCCGATCACGTCGTAGCTGTCGAGCACCGAGTCCGGCATACCGCGCGACGACAGCAGCGCGGGGAACGACAGCCCCGTGCCGCCCGGACCGCCCGGGTTGAGCATCAGCACCCCCCGCCGCGCGTCCGCGTCGGTGCTGGCGAGCCGCGAGATCATGATCTCGATCCGCTCGCCGTCCGGCGCCCGGTAGTCCAGCGGCACCGGCACCGTCGTGCACTCCAGCACCAGCGGCGCGGTCTCCGCGTTCACGTCCGCCGGGCACGCTCCCCACGTCAGGCCCGGTTCCTCGGCCGCGGCGGCTCCGGCGGGCACGGCGACCACCGATCCCGCGAGCCCCACCAGGACCGCCACGATCACGCCCTGTCTCTTCATGCTTCCCCCGATCTTCGGCTGTTCACTGACCCGGTCATTCGAACCTGTGCCCTTGGGGCACGGTCAAATACGCTGGCGCGATGCCGTGGAGCACGCGAGAGCTGGCCGAACTGACCGGCACCACGCTGAAGACCGTTCGCCACTATCACCGGATCGGCCTGCTGGCGGAGCCGGAACGCGCGTCGAACGGGTACAAGCGGTACCGCATCGAGCACGTGGTCCGGCTGCTGCGCATCCGCCGCCTCGTCGACCTGGGTGTGCCGCTGTCGGACATCCCCGCCGTGGAGGAGTCGGACGAGAGCGCCGAGCAGACACTGCGTGCGCTGGACGCCGAACTGAAGGCCAGCATCGAACGCCAGCAGCGGATGCGGGCCGATCTGGCGCGAATCCTGCGCCAGCCCGGTCTCGTGGAACTGCCGCCCGGCTTCGAGGGCGACGCCGCCGCGTGGTCGGACGCCGACCGCGCACTGCTGATGGTCTATTCGACGGTCCTCGACGCACCCGCCATGACCGCGCTGCGGGAACTGCAGGCGATGCCCCGCGAACCGGTGGAGGCCCGGTTCGACACGCTGCCCGCGGACGCCGACGAGAACACCAGGCAGCGACTGGCCGAGGACTACGCCCCGGCCGCGCGGCGCCGGCTCGCGAACCACCCGTCGCTCACGGACGAGGCGGCGCACAAGGCGCTCGGCAAACCGGTCGTTCTGCACGGGTTGGTGGAGTTGTACAACCCCGCGCAGATCGACGTGCTCCAACGCGTGCACCAGATTCTCGGGCTCGGTAGCCCCGAATCGTAGAGCCTCACCCGGTTGCGGCGTGACGAACGCGGATCACGGCCGCGATAGTCATCAATGCGCCGCACACCAATAAACCCCTGCACGCGAACCGCCAGACCGATCTGCTCATCACCTTCGTCGAGGACGACGGCATCGAGGCTCCGAAGGGCGGTTTCTGACCGAGATGAGGGTCGTTCGACCGACCATACGGACGGGCGAGCCGGGCTAGCGTGGTCCCGCGACGACGCGGAAGGGGACCACGACATGCGGTTCGGACGTGGCTTGGCGATGGTGGTGGTGGCAGCGACCGCGGCGGCAACGGTGGCGGTGGCGGTGGTTCCGGCCGCCGCGGCCGTGGACCGGACGTTGCGGGTCTACAACAACAACATCGAGAACCTGGTCCGCAACAACCCCGACGGGTCGTGCACCAGGATCTCCGGGCCGGACCACCTGAAGTCGATGCTGGTCGACGACGCCGGCAAGACCGACACATCGGGCGTCAAGGCGCCGGACATCCTGATCGTGCAACAGGTTCGCGGCATCGGGCAAGCGAGTGCCTACGCCGACCAGCTGTCCGCCAAGTTCGGCTATCCCGGCGGCACCTACCGCGCGATCGTGGCGTGGGCGGATCCCGAGCCGTGGGGCGGCAGCCACCGGTGCAGCTCGCAGTCGCTCGGCGACCTGAAGAAGAAGCAGACCAACGGGTTGATCTACAACACGAAGCGGCTCAGCCTCGCCTCTGGCGACATCTCCAAGTACTGGAGCGCGGGCTGGCTCAAGCCGGGCACCGCCTACGACGGCGGCAAGGGGTGCCGGCTGTACAAGCCGCCGAACAACGACGACAAGGCGGGCTACACCCACACGTGGAAGCGCACGAGCGCGATCGCGGCGCGGTTCACCATCAAGGGCACCAGCACCACGGTGTTCGCGGCCACCATGCACCTCCCGACGCAGAACGCCGACCACCCCTGCTCCGGCGACGGCGAGACGGGCCTCAAGGGCACCGGCATCCACGTCGCCGCTGACGCGCGCAGTCTGATGTCCGCGTCCACCATCAGGATCGTGGGCATCGACGCGAACCGAACGCCGTCGGGCACCGGCGGCGTGACCCCGTCGACCCTGTCGGGCTACGGCATGACGGGCTACGGCACGGCCGCGACGTCCGGCTCCCGCAAGATCGACTACCTGTTCGTGGCCGGCAAGGTCCGGCTCTCCCCCGTCGGCTACACCGTCGCCGGCACGAAATCCAACCACCGAGCCCTGTACGGCTTCATCGACTTCTGACGGACCGCACCCGGACGCCCTCGATGGGGCGCCCGGGTGCGGTGTGGTCAGCAGCTGGTGGAGTTGGTGTAGACGCGAAGTGAGTCCATCTTGTCGCCGTCGTCAAAAATGGACCCCGGACCCAAATCGGAAACGCGGGCACCGTTGTTCATGCACCGACTGGCTCCGCCGCCGTTCTCGTTGTGGTACCACCGGGCGTCACGGGAATTGCGGTTGCGCCAGGAGGACATCTTGTCGTGGAAGCTGTAATCCGCCATTTCGGCGCGCAGACCGGCGGACGCGAACTGGAGTCTGCGACCGGTGTAGTGCGCGTCATCCCAGGCGCAGACGTATCCGGACTGACAGTCGTCGGCTCCCATCGGAATGATGCTGGCCATGACGGCGCCGCCGTCCCAGACGATCTCGTCGCCGACCAACTGCCAGCCCGGCCTGAGTTGGGTGGCGTCGATGCCGGCCGCGGCGAGTTCGTTCGTAGCGGCCGCCTGCGCCGAGACCTGACTCAGCGGCAGTATCAAAGCGACGAACCCCACGACCGCCGCGATTCTCTTGGTGATGCTCATGGTGTGACCCCTCAGCTCGAAGTGTGACATGCGTTTGAAATGTGCCACACCGCTCAATGAGGCGGTAGGCCACCAAGAACTGTTCACCGACACAGACGAATTTCTGGCCGACACTCCTGCCTCGGAGCTATCAATGACTACTGATTCACGTCAGAAATTTGATAAAAGCGGGCGCAAAAGAGAATCTCTCACTGACTCAGACCAAGCAAGAGGTCGAATTTGCTACCGAGCGTGACCAAGGGGCCCGATCTATTCGCGCAGGTAGACTTTGTGGGTCGTTCGACCGACACCAGGATACCGAATACCAGTGTATAACTGATCGGAACTCTGTCACCTGAGGCAGGTGAACGCACTTGTTTCGACCGGATCGTCGGGCCCGAGACCGACCTTCGCAAGGCCGACCAGTGCCCGGCCGAAGCCATCGCCCACGGAACACGAGTGGCCAGCCACTCGTTGGCGCAGGATATCCACCGATCGCGGAGCGGCCGCCGGTCTTGGTTATCTCTCGGGTGGAGATTTCCATGACCGTCCGTGTCAATGATGTTTGTCGCTGGTCGATTCGGGGGATGGACACCCGATTATGAGGTGCACTTCGTCGAGTTCGGCTTGCCAGGTTTGAGACTGAGCACGCATGAGCTTCGTACTCAACCGAGGAGGACGCGTGTCCACCAAATCCTGAAAGGTCGTCGTCACCGTACTGGCGGTCAGCAGTCTGTTCATGGTCAGTCCCGCGCTGGCACCCGCGGCGGACCTGGGCGCGGCCACGGCCCAGAAAGCAAAGATCAAGAACCTGTCCGACCGCGAGGTGCGGGACATCCTCAAGGCGATCCCGAAGGCGACCCGGTACGTCGAGGAGGCCCTCGAGGATCTGGAAGACGATCCTCGTTCGGACGAGTACGACAAGTGGTTCGGCAAGTGGAAAGAAAACCGGTACGACAGAGTCGTATCGGTCTACGAGAAGATCGGCGACGACGCGGAGTACGCCACCTACGACGGTAGCTGCGACAAAGAGCAGTTCGCGGCACAGGCCGACCTGGCGCGCGGGAACTACATCCTGATCTGCCCGCGTTTCTGGGACGACGGTACCGACGAGATGGCTTTGACCATCGTGCACGAGGAGAGCCACTTCCTGGCCAACGGCGGCGCCGACGACTTCAAGTACGGGCCCGACGACTGCAAGGAACTGGCCGAGGACTACCCGGAGGAAGCGGTGCGCAACGCCGACAGTTACCTGTACTTCGCCGAGGACGTCGTCTGACGGTAATCGTGGGCTCGTCCGGCGTTAGGGTGCACAGGGTCGCCGCCCAGGGTGGCCTGTGCACTCCAGCATGATCGATCGACGCCGTTCGGCCGGCGAAAAGAGGATGGGAATGGGTAGGACACCACTCCGGCTCTCCATGTCCATGTCGGTCGACGGGTACATCACCGGGCCGGACGACCGGCCGGGCCAGGAACTCGGCCGCGACGGAGGGCGGCTGTTCAACTGGCTCGACGACCGGATGTCCGAAGGGATCAACGGGCAGGTGTACGCCGAGGCCGTGGCGACCGGCGTCGTGATATCCGGACGCCGCACCTACGAGCTGGCCGGTCGCTGGCAGGGCGACCACCACGACGGCGTGCCGATCCACGTGCTCACCCACACCATCGACCAGGCCGACGAACCACCGGGCAGCGCGAAGTACTACACCGACGTCGACGCTTGTGCCGACGAGGCCTGAGAAGCAGCGGGAGACCGTGCGGTGCTGGTCCACGGCGCGGGTGCGGCGCGGGCGTTGCTGGCGGCGGGCCAACTCGACGAACTCGAACTGCACCTGGTCCCGGTACTGTTGGGCGACGGACGGCGACTGTTCGAGCCGACCGAACTCGGCCACGTCGAACTGGAACTCGTCCGCCGGCTCGAAGGCCGCGACGCCACACATCTGCGTTACCGCGTAGTCCCATGAGACCGGCATTTCTTACCTCGACCACGCCGAGCTGATCACACCGCTGAGCCATTCCGACCGGGAGGACCCGCGGTGGGATCACCGACACTCGCCCGGCGGTTGGGCACCGGGGACGCGGTGGTCATCGGTCTCGGGTCGATGATCGGCGCCGGCGTGTTCGCCGCGTTCGGCCCGGCCGCGAAAGCCGCCGGAACCGGCCTGCTGATCGGCCTGGCGATCGCCGCCGTACTCGCCTACTGCAACGCCACCGCCTCCGCCCAACTCGCCGCCACCTACCCCACCTCGGGCGGCACCTACCTCTACGGCCGCGAACGCTTGGGCCACTGGTGGGGATTCACCGCCGGCTGGGGATTCGTCATCGGCAAAACCGCCTCCTGCGCCGCGATGGCCCTCACCTTCGCCACCTACGCGATCCCCGGACCACCGTGGGCCCAGCGCCTCCTGGCCGTGGCCGGCGTACTGGGCCTGGCCGCACTGAACTACCGCGGCATCACCAGAACCGCCACCCTCACCCGACTCCTGGTGACCTGCACCCTGCTCGCACTGACCGTCATCGTCATCGGCATCACCATCGGCATCACCATCGGCATCACCGCGGCCGGCAGCACAGACACCGCCCACCTCGGCGGCTGGCCGGCCCTGACCACCGGCGGCGCCTACGGAGTACTACAAGCCGCCGGACTGCTGTTCTTCGCGTTCGCCGGCTACGCCCGCATCGCCACCCTGGGCGAGGAAGTGCTGGAGCCGCGACGCACCATCCCCCGCGCCATCCCCATCGCCCTGGGCATCACCGTCATCGTCTACACCCTCGTCGGCACCGCCGCGCTCCTCGCCGCCGGCCCACAGCGACTGGCCAACACCACCGCCCCGCTGACCGAGGCCGTCCACGCCGCCGGCGCCAGCAGCCTCGAACCGGTCGTACGGATCGGCGCGGCGCTGGCCAGCCTCGGCGCCCTGCTCGCCCTCATCACCGGCATCGGCCGGACCAGCCTCGCCATGGCCCGCCACCGCGACCTACCCGGCTGGCTGGCCGCCGTGCATCCCCGCCACCGGGTACCCCACCACGCCGAGATCGCACTCGCCGTCATCGTCTCCACACTCGTACTCACCACGGACCTGCGATCGGTGATCGGGTTCTCATCCTTCGGCGTACTGGTCTACTACCTGATCACCAACCTCGCCGCGGCGAGCCAACCACCCGAGCAACGCCACTGGCCCCGCCCACTCACCCTGCTCGGCGGCCTCGGCTGCCTCACACTCGCCGCGACCCTTCCACCGGCATCGGTGATCACCGGACTCACGATGTTCACCATCGGACTCGCGGGCCGCTACCTGGTGCTACGCCGACGGAAACACACCCCGGCGTGAGCGGGCCAGAGGGCCTAACCCGTGAGGTTGCGTACCATCCGCTCGGCCACCGCCACCGCGAGCGCACAGGCGAGGTCACCGCCGTCGCTGGCCAACACCTCGATGCCCTGACGGTCCGCGAGTCCGACAGTCACCAGGCAGGCCGGCTGGGGATCACTCCCGTTCACCACAGCGGGTTGACCGGCCACGTCCACGAGGAACGCGTCGTCCCCGCCCTGCCGCCTCCGATCGCCGAACTGCGAGGCGAACACGTCGGAGTCGGGCCAGAGGTTGTACTCGACGTCCCGGTCCGTGTCGAAGGCGTTCCGGTTGCACGTCAACAGGCTGCCGTCGCTCGAGTTGTACGGATTCCCGTCGCCTTCCAGGCCGAACTCACCGGCCTGGGTGTCGGTCAGCAGGTCGCACACCGTGTCCTCGGTGGCGAACCGACTCGCGTCCAGCGGTCGGGCGATCGGCGCCGGCGCGGGAGGCAGCGGTGTCACCACCGGTGCGGCGAGAGACGACGTGGGGGTGGGAGGCGTGGTCGGTGCCGTGGTCTCCTCCGACGGGGCCGGCGCGCATGCCGCCAGCACACCGGCCATGACCACGCAGATCGCCCTCTTCGCAGACAAGCCGATTACCCCCGGATCGCCACCGTTGCCAAATCGACCGTACTCGACTTCTTTCGTCTGCCACACAGGGGAAACGTCATCGGCCCCGAACGGCCCAACAGAGCGAAAGTTTCGGTGTCCTCCCGCCAGAACAGCTACTCGGCGCGTACGGGCGCGGCCGGGCAGACGCCGGCGGACAGCCACTTCTCGCGGAGATCCTCCGGGATGTTCAGGGTGGTGGACTGTCCGTCGGTGAGGGTGCGGACGCTGCCGCCCAGCAGGATCGTCCCGGCCTTGTCGAGGACCGTCCTGGCGATCGTGTGGCGATCCTCGGCGCGCTCCAGCACCCGCATCAGCCGGGATCCCGTGCGTACCAGGCGCTCCCAGCCGCGTGAGCGCGGCACACCCATCCAGTCGGCCACGTGGGGATCGATCACCTGACGGACCATGGCCGGGACGACGCCGTCGAACGCCTTGCCGGGCACGAGATCCTTGTACAGCTCGATCAGGTTCCTGGTCAGTTCGACACCTTCCGGTGAGGGTCCGTACGCCGCTTCGACGAGTGAGGCGTTGAGCTGTCGGGCCTCCTCGAGGGTCTCCGGCATGGCCTCTGCGGGAATGCCGAGCATGGTTCCGGCCACTCGCCAGACGTAGTAGTAGTCGCCGGCCTCCTCCTCGCTCACGGAGATCCCGATTCGGCGCATGCCCTCGATGACCTGGACGGAGAAGATGAGGAGGGCGCCGAGCAGATCCTGCTGACACACGGGAACACCGTCGGCCTCGAGGTCCCACTTGCCCGACCTGGTCACGAAGTAGCGCACCGCGGCGTGGATGAGCCGGGTCTTCTGGAGCGTGGGCACGAACGCCCCGCCGGAGCCGAACGGGTCACGTCCCATCATGGTCATGACGAACTGGGCGGTCTCCGACAGCCGCCGGTGCGGCTGGTTCAACCGGTGGGTCAGCGCCAGGAGGCGGGACGGACGCGGCTGGGCGTAGCAGTTCACCATCGCGGCGAACGAGAGCACGGACGCGACGTGCACGCCGTCGTCGACGAAGAACTCGTATGCGCGGGCGACCCGATCGAGATCCACCCACGCCGGCGGATCGTCCGTCGCGATGAGATAGTCGCGGACCGACGCCGGCAGATCGTCGGGAATGGGTTCGTCGTTGGCGCGGAAGTGCGCGAGGACCTCGTTCACGTCGTCGACCCGACCACCGGACACCAGGTCGGCGATCACGGCGTCGGCCAGCGGATCGCCCTGGAACTTCAAGGCTGCCAAGGCATTCACGTCTGTCACGGCGCTGCCATCCTCCACTGTGTCGGGTGGCGAGCGGCATGTGCGTCGCCACCCAGCCCGTCGCTGACCGGAGCGAGTCCGTTACAACCCGTACGAGTGACAACATTCACATCTGACAGAAAAGAAAGGAAAAAACCCGCCAGAAAACAACATCCCAATTAGACACACCGGAACTAGGAAACGGGCATATCACTAGGCCGTTCGAGTGAATCTCAGTTGGGCTTGTATTAGCCACCGAGGTCCGATGCTCCTTATTCGAGCAGGTGACGGAAATTGCGGAGTTCACTCTCCTGTCGAGGAGACTCCGCGTCCACTGCGAGGAGGACCCCCATGACGACACCGACCACCGCTCCGGCGCCCGGACTGACGCTGGACGAGATGCGTGCGACCGCCCCCATTCCCGCCACGGAGACGATGCCGGCCGACATGGCCGCGCTGATCAAGCCGGACAGCGGGATCTACATCCGGTCGAACTACACGCCGCCGACCGCGTTCCAGGTCGGTGATCCACCCGGAGCGACCGCGGATTGGCGCGTCCTCGAGTCGGACGGCCAGATCAGGTCCACCGTTCCGGGACTCGAGCAGACCGAACTCCAGGTCGACCCCACCGCGGCATCGCCGGACGACGAAGCACACACCGCGGGGTACCGTCCGCCCTGGGTCGAGCAGCGATACCTCCCCGAACTCGCGCCGTATCCGCTCACCACCCACCGTTCCGGCCTCGCCACGGACCGGACGTTCCTGGAGCCCTTCGCGGCCGAGGCGGAGCGATTCCCGTACCCGTGGCGCACGGTCGGCAAGATCTACACCCCGACAGGTGGCGGGACCGGGTTCCTGGTCGGCCCGAACCTCGTCCTGACCGCCGGACACGTCATGCCGTGGGACCAGCCGAACTGGTGGGTGCAGTTCATCCCCGCGTATCGATTCGGCGACCCGAATCCGACACCGTTCGGCTCGTCCTATGTGTCCGAGTACCGCGGCTATCGGCCACAGGGCGGCGAGGTCTTCGGCTACGACTACGCCTTGTGCAGGCTGTACCAACCGCTCGGGAACGCCCTCGGGTGGATGGGCACACGCAGCGCGGGAGACAGCGACATCGAGAGTCGCAACTACACGTCGTCCGGCTATCCGGACACCTTCGGGGGTCGTCCCGCGGTCAATTTCGCTCTCGGCATCCGCGATATCGACAATGACTCCCCTGGCAGGGAGTACGAAACAGTGCACCATGTCTCGGACGGATGGTCGGGCGGACCACTCTGGTACTTCGCGGGCACGGATCCCTACGCCATCGGCGTCACGAGCGGGCACGAGAAGGACGAACTCGATCCGAGACGGGACGTCTACGCGGGCTACGGGGCGATGACCGACCTCGTCAGATTCGGCCTGGACAACTGGCGACCCTGACGTCGAGCTGAGCGCGTAGCCGTCCGGCGGACAACCTGTGCCCGGAGGTGCGTGCTGCTCGTTTCCCCGGTCCTGCTGCTGGCGGTCCTGGCGTTCGCCGTGGTGCGACCTGTCGGCCGCGACCGACGAGGTGGTCACCCTGGCGCCCGTGCTCGGGTTCCTGGCGGCCGTGCTGGTCCTGGCGGAGCTGTGCGACGGCGAAGGCCTGTTCCACGCGGCGGGCACGCTCATGGCGCGGGTCAGCGGTGGGTCCCCGCGCCGGTTGCTGCTGGCGGTGTTCGCGGTGGCCGCGGTGGTCACCGCGGTGCTGAGTCTGGACGTCACGGGCGTCGAGCTCAGCGCCCCAGGAGCCGCCACGTCTGGTTGAGCGGACTGCCCTGGCCGATGGCGTTGCACGGCCACTGGATGATGGGAGCACGCGCGGCGGTCGAGACCCCGTTGACGTCGACGCACTTGCCACTGTGCCGGGCGACGAGCTGGTAGTCGTGCGAGTCGTTGCCGGAGTAGGTCACCTTCCGGAGCGTGAACTGCTGCTCGAGGCCGCTGCCGCAGGTCGACTGGACGACGGCCGCGGCGTCCGCGGTAGACGCGCCACGGACTCCGAGGCACTTCCCGCTCTGGTGGTTGACGACCGTGTAGGTGTTCGTGACGCCGGCGACGGGCGTGAAGTTCCACAGCTGTTGGTCGCCACCCTCGCAGAAGAACTGTTGCTGCTGGGTGCCGTCGACGGTGGACAGGCCGGTGTTGTCGAGGCACTGCTGGGAGTGCTGGGCGACCGCGACGGACTGGAACCCGGTCTGCGACGGCGGCAGGAGGGTGATGGTGAAGGTGTCGTTGACGTTCGTGTGCGGCAGGTTCACCGTGGTCGCGTTGTTGGACAACGTGACCACGGAGTTCTGGACGGTGACCGGGCCCGGCACGGCGCCGCCGTTGTTGTACGGGACGCGCTGCACGACGACCCGAACCTGGTTGTTCTGCCACGATGCCGCTGGTGGCGTCCAGGCGTTGCAGGGCGACCGCGACGTTGCCGGTGGTGCCGCCCCCGCCGACCAGGACCTTCGCGGAGCCGGACGCCGTGGTGGCGAACGCGTCGTAGGACTGGCTCGGCGTGACGGAGGCGATCTGGCCGGTCTGCGATCCGTAGAAGCGGTAGACCCACCACTCGCCCTTCGGCTGGTGCTGTCCCGCCGAGTTGCGGACGAGCAGGTTCCCGAGGTCGTTGTGCAGGTTCCCGCCACCCGCCCAGTTGGCCCGCAGGCCGTCGGCGCCCGCGCGTTCCAGGCGGGCGATGTACCAGGAGCCGTCACCGGGGTTCTGCTCGTTCGACGCCCCGTACTCGTTGATCTGGTACGGCCGCGGGTGCGGGATGCCGCGCTGGTCGAGCGACGCGTTCGCCGCGGCGACGTTCGCCACCGGGTCGCTCGGCAGGCTGTGCCAGCTCACGATGTCCGGGACCACGTTGTTGGCGCGCACGAAGTCGAGGTACTGGGTCCACCAGCCCGGTGACGTCGTCGGCACTCCGGCCAGGCTCGGACCGACGATCAGCTGCTCGGGGAACGCGGCCCGCACCCGCTGGTAGGTACGCCGCCACAGCTCGAGGTACTGGCTCTGCGGCCGGTTCCAGAACAGCGTGATGTTGGGTTCGTTCCACAGATCCCACTGCACCGGGGCGCCCGTGGCGCGGACGTCGGCGATCAGGCGGGTGAGGAAGTTGTCGTAGTCGGTCCAGTTCCCGTTGTCGCCGGGGAAGCGGGAGATCGGGTAGCCGTCCGCACCCCACAGGTCGTGCGGGAGCAGGACGAACTCCCCGCCGAGGGAACGAGTGCGCAGCAACTGGGCACGAGTCGCGTTCCACCGGCGGTCGTACTTGCCGGACACCCAGCCGCCGGGGCTGTCGAGCTGAGCGCCACCGGCGCGCATGTACCGGAACCCGACGTCCCGGTAGAAGTGGTCCGCGGGCGCGGACGCGTTCTCGGACATGCCGTAGATCCATCCGGAGGCCCGGTAGGTCGGGGCTCCCCCGGTGGCGGCGAAGTTGACGGAGATGGACTCGTCCGCCGCGCGGGCGGGACCGGCGAGGCTCACGAGGGCCGAGGCGACGAGCGCGACGGCCGCGAGGAGGACGACGAGGCCGCGACGAATCCCTGAGGTGGTGTCCACGCGTGGCTCCTTCGACAGGCGGGGAGGGGGTGGCGCACACGGGTCGAACCGATTCGATCGAAAAGTCACCGTACGCGCTGAACGCAGGTGAACACAAGGAGTTGGCTGTCGAACCGATTCGTTTACGAGGAACTCGGCAGCGAGCCGGTGCTCGACCGCAGGGAGACGGCGGGCTCGAGCAACACGTGGCGAGGGGTCGCCGCCGGATCGGCGATCCGCTCCACCAACAGCTCCACGGCGAGCCGGGCCATCTCCTCGGCCGGCACGTCCGCGGCCGTCAGCGGCGGGTGGAAGTCCTCCGCGAGGCGGTCGGCGATGACGCCGGTGACCGAGAAGTCGCGCGGCACGGCCAACCCGGCACGGTGCAGTGCCCGCTCCAGCCCCGGCAGCGCCGCCTCGTTGATCGTCACGGCGGCGGTGACCTCGGGCCACTCGGTGTGGAGCTCCGTGAAGCACGCCAGTCCGGCGGCGGGCTCGTCGGCGCAGCACACCACGTGACCGGACAGCCCCCGCTGCTCCGCCACCGCCAGGAAGGCCTCCGTCGCGCGCAGGGCGGGACCGTAGCCGGCGGCCACCAGCTCGGCCGACCGGCTGATCAACACCACGTCCCGGTGGCCGAGGTCGGCGAGGTGGTGCACGCAGCGCCGGACGAGGGCCGCGTAGTCGACGTCCACCCACCAGGACGCGCCGGGATGTGCCACGTGCCCGATGGTCACGAAGGGCAACGCGCTCTGCTCGAGCCGTGCCACCCTCGGGTCGTCCAGCAGGATCTCCATCAGCACCACGCCGTCCACCCGCCGGCCGGTGACCATCCGCTCGAACGACCGGTCGTGGTCTCCCCCGCTCGGCGAGAGCAGCACGTCGAGGTCATGGGTCGCGGCCGCCTCGACCACGGAGGCGACGAAGTCGAGCTGTGCGTTCGTCAGCCGCCTGCTCGCCGGCGGAATCACCAGCCCGAGGGTGCGCGTGCGCCCCTCCGCGAGCGCCCGCGCGCTGGCGTTGGGCCGGTAGCCCAGCTCGGCGATGACCTCGTTGATCCGCCGGGCCGTCGCCGCCGACACCGGCCGCTTGCCGGACAACGCGTAGGACACCGTGCTGCGCGACACCCCCGCACGCCTGGCGATCTCCCGGATGTTCACACGCACTCCATCCAACCGGTTCGACGAACTGCCAAATGATAGGCCGACACGACCTTGCGCCGCCTGGGACTGGTCGTTATGTTGACCCAATCCAGCGAGGTCGAACCGGTTCGACTCGCTCGCAGGAAGGAGCGTCGATGACGCGCTCACCGATCACCGGTCGTCTGGTCACGGCCCTCCTCGCGGTCGCGGTGACGTCGGCCGCCTGCTCCGGAAAGCCCGCCGACGACGGCACGTTCTCCGTGTGGGATCCGTACCCGCAGTTCGACGACGACTCCGAGTGGGTCAAGGTGATCGAGCAGTGCGGCGACGAGGCGGGCGTGACCATCACCCGGCAGGCCTACGACACCACCGACCTGACCAACAAGGTGCTGCTGGCGGCGCAACAGGGCACCGCACCGAACGTGCTGGTCGTCGACAACCCGGTGGTGTCCACACTCGCGGAGGCGGGCGTGGTGAAGTCCAATGAGGACAGCGGGCTCGACGCGAGCGCGGCGGCGCCGAACCTGGTCGCCGCGGCGACGACCGACGGGCAGACCTACGGCGTGCCGATCGGCGCGAACACTCTGGCGCTGTACTACAACAAGGCGGTGCTCGACGCGGCGAACGTCGACCCGACGTCGATCACCGACTGGGCCGGCCTGGACGCCGCGCTCGCGAAGGTCGCGGCGGCGGGCAAGAAGGGCATCACGTTCTCCGCCGTCGGCACCGAGGAGGGCACGTTCCAGTTCCTGCCGTGGTTCTGGGGTGCCGGCGCGGAGCTGACCGAGCTGTCCTCCCCCGATGCGACCGCGGCGCTGCAGCTGTGGAAGTCGTGGCTGGACAAGGGGTACGCGCCGAACTCGGTCATCAACAACACGCAGACCACGAGCTGGCAGGAGTTCGCCACCGGCGAGTACGCCTTCGCCGAGAACGGCACCTGGCAGCTGGGGAACGCCGAGGAGGCGGGCTTCGAGTACGGCGTCATCCCGGTCCCGGCCCGCGGCGGCGGCGTGGCACCGGCGCCGACCGGCGGCGAGTTCGTCACCGTGCCCGACCAGGGCGACGCGGACGCCGAGGCGAAGGCGGCGACGATCGCCGGCTGCCTCACCAGCCCGGAAACCGTGCTCGCCACCGACAAGGCGCTGACCTACGTCTCCGCGGTGCCCTCCGTGCAGGAGCAGCAGATCAGCGCGACGCCGGACTTCGCGGTGTGGGTGGACGCGGTGAACGCGGCCAAGGGCCGCACGAGCGACGGGCTCGGCACCCGCTACCCCCGCATCTCCGAACAGCTGTGGAAGGCCGTACAGGTGGCCCTGACCGGATCGAAGTCACCGGGAGAGGCGCTGTCGGACGCGCAGGCGGCCGCGCAGAAGGCGCGGTAGTGCCACGCACCAGGCTGGCGGGGTGGGCGTTCCTGCTGCCGCTCGTCGCCTACCTGCTGGTGTGCTACGCCTACCCGCTCCTGACCACCGTCGACCTGAGCCTGCGGGACTACTCCGTCCGCACCTTCGTCCAGGGCGGCGCACCGCTGATCGGGCTCGAGAACTACGTGAAGGTGTTCACCGACCCCGTGTTCGGCACCGCACTCGCCCACACCGCGGTGTTCACGGTGGTGTCACTGGTCTGCCAGTACACCATCGGCCTGGCCCTGGCGGTGTTCTTCTCCCGGCACTTCCGGCTGTCCGCCACGCTGCGGGCACTGTTCCTGGTGCCGTGGCTGCTCCCGCTCATCGTGTCCGCGTCCACCTGGGCGTGGTTGCTCAACAGCGAGGCCGGTGTGGTCAACGCGGTCCTCGACGCGGTCGGGCTCGACACCGTGCACTGGCTGACCTCGCCCGGCTGGTCGCTGGTCGCGGTGACCATCGCCAACATCTGGATCGGCATCCCGTTCAACCTGGTCGTGCTCCACAGTGGACTGGCGAACATCCCCACCGAGGTCCACGAGGCGGCCGGCCTGGACGGCGCCGGGTGGTGGCAGACGTTCCGGCACGTCACCTTCCCGATGCTGCGCCCGGTCTCCGCGATCACGTTGCTGCTCGGCCTGATCTACACGCTCAAGGTCTTCGACATCATCTGGATCATGACCCGCGGTGGACCCGCCGGGTCGTCGACCACGCTCGCCACCTGGTCCTACGAACTCGGCTTCGGCACCATGCTGCCCCGGTTCGGGCCGAGCGCCGCCGTGGGCAACGTGCTGATCCTGATCTCCGTGGCGGCGGGCCTGGTCTACGTCCGCCTCCAGCGCCACCGGGAGGCCACGTGAGTACGGCGGGCGGCAGGGGGCCGTGGCGCACCGCCGTCGGCGTGGGACTCACCGCCGTGATGCTGTTCCCGGTCTACTGGATGATCAACGTCTCGCTCACGCCGCCGGAGCGGATGCGCGTGTCACCGCCGGATCTCTTCCCCACCGCGCCCGCGTTCAGCGGGTACGCGCGGGTGCTGTCCGAGCAACTCCCGTTCTTCGGGACCAGTCTGCTGGTCGCGGCAGGCACCGTGGTGCTGACCCTGGTCATCGCCGCACCGGCGGCATACTCGCTCGCCAAGCTGCGGCCGCGGGGCCGGCACGTCCTCGGCTTCGTGCTGCTGGTCGCGCAGATGATCCCGGGCATCGTCATGGCGTTGGGGCTCTACGGCGTCTACGTCCGACTGGGCATCACGAACACGGTGTGGGGGTTGATCGTCGCCGACAGCACGATCGCCGTCCCGTTCGCCGTGCTGATCCTCGCGTCGTTCATGGCCTCGGTGCCCGACGAACTGGTGGCCGCGGCGATGATCGACGGTGCCGGCCCGCTGCGCACGTTCTGGTCGATCGTGCTTCCCGTCAGCCGCAACGGGATCATCACCTCGGCGCTGTTCTCGTTCCTGTGGGCGTGGTCGGACTTCCTGTTCGCCACGACGTTGGACGGCGGCGGCTCGCTGCAGCCGCTGACCCTCGGCATCTACCGCTACATCGGAAACAACAACCAGGAGTGGAACGCGATCATGGCGACCGCCGTGGTCGCGTCCCTGCCGACCGCCGTCCTGCTCGTGGTGGCCCAGCGCTTCGTCGCGGCCGGCATCACCTCGGGCGCGGTCCGGGACTGAAAGGGGTCTCGTGGACGACTTCTCGGTGCGGGAGATCCCGTTCAGCCGCCAGGGATCGTGGTTCTGCCTGTCCCCCGTCGTGGCGCAGGCCACCTACGCCGACGACGTCCACCTCGTGTCGCACCGCAACGGCATGCACGCGGTGCTCCGCCTGACCCCGGCGGCGAACGGCGTGCGGGTGCCGACCGACACGACGGCGAACCCGGCGGTGCTGACCTGGACCGCGGGCCGCGGCGAGGTGGCGGCGGCGTTCGAGTCGCCCACGGTGCTGCGGATCGCCGGACACGGCCTCGGCCTGCGCGTCACCGCCGCGGCGGATACTTTGACGCCCTTCTCCGGAACCTACTTCTTCCACGATCCGACCACCTCGTCGTCCGTCTTCACCTCCTACGAGACCGGCCACCGCTACCGCCTGACCGGTCTGTCCGGCGCGGTTCAGGAAATCGGCGCGGCCGCGCTGGGCACCGCGGAGCGCGGGGTGCTGCTCGGCGCGGACGGCGGCGCGTGGGAGGTCGCGCTGGAGGAACTGACCACCGCCCGGCCCGCGCACGCGGCCCGGGGGCGGTTCGACGAGGTCGTGGCCACCTCGCGGAAGGCGTTCGCGGAGTTCGCCGACGCGGTGGCACCGTGGCGCGGCGACCGGACGCCGGCCGCCGCGCTCGCCTGCTACGTGCTGTGGTCGGCCACCGTGGCACCCGGAGGGTTCGTGGGGCGGCCCGGCGTGCTGATGTCCAAGCACTGGATGGACAAGATCTGGAGCTGGGACCACTGCTTCAACGCGCTGGCACTGGCCGCCGGCGCACCGGGGGCGGCGTGGGATCAGCTCCAGGTGGTGTTCGACCACCAGACCGAGGAGGGCGCGCTGCCCGACTCGATCACCCATGCCGAGATTCTGTACAACTTCGTCAAACCGCCGATCCACGGCTGGACGGTCGCCCGCCTGCGCGAACGCCTTCCGCACGGGCTGCCCGCTGCTGAGCTACCCCGGCTCTACCGGCAGCTGGCGGCCTGGACGACCTTCTGGCTCGACCACCGGCGTGCGCCCGGGCAGCCGTTCCCACACTACGAGCACGGCAACGACAGCGGCTGGGACAACGCCACCGTCTTCGACGGGGGGCGGCCGGTGCGGTCCCCCGACCTCCCGGCGTTCCTGGTGGTCCAGATGCGTGAGCTGGCCCGGCTGGCCGACGAGCTCGGCGATCCCGCCGCCGCGGCGCGCTGGACCCGCGAGGCCGCCACCATGCGCACGGCCCTGCTGGCAGAGCTGTGGGACGGCGCCGGTTTCACCAGCCGGCCCGTGGGCGGCCCGCCGAGGACGACCACGAGCCTGCTCGACCTCATGCCGGTCGTCCTCGGCACCGAGCTGCCCACCGCCGTGCGCACCGCCGTGACCGCCGCCGTGGCCAGACACCTGACGCCGGTCGGTCTGGCCACCGAACGCCCCGACTCCCCGCACTACGAGGCCGACGGCTACTGGCGCGGCCCGGTGTGGGCGCCCGCCACGGTACTGGTCGAGGACGGTCTGCGCCGCGGCGGCGACATCGAGCTCGCCGACCGGGTCAGCGCCCGTTTCCGTGCCGTGTGCGAGAAGTCCGGCTTCGCGGAGAACTTCGACGCCCTCACCGGACAGGGCCTCCGCGACCGCGCCTACACCTGGACCGCCAGTGCCTACCTCCTCCTCGCCGCGGACGCGGAAGCCAGGACCCGCGCCTGACCCGTTGGGCGAAGTGGCGGTCACCGCCATCCACCACCTGCCGCGGTTCACGACCACCGACACTCGCGGGTGATTGACAAAGGGAACCCGCGCCAGCGAAGCTTCTGGGAGCGCTCCCAGAATCACCGTCAACGAGGACTCGCCCATGAGATCGCGTCTCGTCGTGCTGCCCGCGCTCGCCGCGCTGGTGGCCGCCCAAGCCCTCCTCGCCACCACCTCGCCGGTGCGAGCCGACTCGGCCGCCATCGACCCGGCCGCCTCGAACGCAACAGTCACGGTGAACACCAGAGCCGGACTCGAGACCGTGCACGATGCCGCGATCGGGGTGAACCACGCCATCTGGGACGCCCACCTGGGCACCGATGCCGTCAGCGATCTGCTCAAGAACGCCGGTGTACGGGCCATGCGCTATCCGGGCGGGTCCTATTCGGACATCTACCACTGGGCTGACCACACCGCCCCGGGCGGCTACGTCGCTCCCAACACCGACTTCGACACCTTCATGGGCGGGGTCCGGCGCGCGGGTGGGCAGCCCATCGTCACCGCCAACTACGGCACCGGTACGGCCGAAGAGGCCGCGGCCTGGGTCCGCTACGCCAACGTCGAGAAGGGCTACGGCGTCAAGTACTGGGAGATCGGCAACGAGAACTACGGCAACGGGCACTACGGCTCGAGCTGGGAGGCCGACCACCACCCCGACAAGAGCCCCGCGTACTACGCCACCCTGGTGCGCGACTACGCCACGGCCATGAAGGCCGTCGACCCGACCATCAAGATCGGCGCGGTGCTCACCACACCGGGCGACTGGCCGGACGGGATCACCGGAGCCGGCGACGCCGGATCATGGAACGAGGTCGTGCTGTCGATCGCCGGTCCCGTGGTCGACTTCGGCATCATCCACTGGTACCCCAGCGGGGACACCGCCGCCCAGGTGCTGAGCAGGACCGACCGGGTGGCCCAGCAGATCGCCCTGGTCCGCGAGCAGTCCCGCCGGTTGGCGGGCAAGGACCTCGGGATCGCGCTGACCGAGGTCAACACCTCCTACGGCCGCAACACCCAACCGGGCGCGCTGTTCGCCGCCGACGCCTACGCGACGATGATCGAGCAGGGCGTGTTCACGGTCGACTGGTGGAATGTCCACAATGGAATAGGGCAGGTCCGGGAGATAGCCGGCCACACCGACTACGACGACTTCGGCCTGCTCTCCAGCGGCGGCTGCACCGACGACGGCACCGTGTGCCAGCCCGCGCACAACACGCCCTTCGCGCCGTACCACGCGATCTCGATGCTGTCCCGCTTCGCCCGCCCCGGCGACCAGCTCGTCACGGCCGCCACGAACGATCCGCTGATCCGCTCGCACGCGGCCCGGCGCCCCGACGGCGGCCTGGCCGTCATGCTGATCAACCAGGATCCCGACGCGGCCAGAATCGTGAACCTGAAGCTCGCCGGCTACACCGCGGCCGCCACCGCGACCGTACTGACGTTCGGCAACGGCGACAGTGGCATCGCCACGACAACGGGTTCGTCGTCCACCGCGACGCTGCCGCCGTACTCGATCACCACGCTCGTGCTGCGGCCCGCGGGCTCGACGACCGCCCCGGCCACTCCCGCCCGCCCGGTCGCGGACTCGGTCAGCGACACCACGGCGACGCTGTCCTGGCCCGCGCCGCCCGCCGGTGTGAAGTACGAGATCCACCGCGTCGACGGCGCCAACACCGAGCAGTGGGGCGAGACCACCGCGACGACCTTCACCGCCGCCAACCTCGACCCCGGCACCACCTACACGGTCAACCTCGTCGCCAGGGACAACGCGGGCCGGTCATCGTGGTCCTCACCTCCGCTGACCTTCACCACCGGCACTCCCCCGGCATCGTCCTGCGCGGTCACCTATCGCGAGACCAGCAACTGGGGCAACGGTTTCGTGGCCGAGCTGGACATCACCAACGCCGGCACCACCCCCGCCACGGGCTGGACGCTCAGCTACACCTGGCCCACCACGTGGCAGCAGGTGTCCAGCGGCTGGAACGCCACCTGGTCCCAGACCGGCCAGCAGGTATCGGTCTCCAACACCACCACGCTGGCACCGGGCGCGTCGACCACGGTCGGCTTCGTGGGCGGCTACCAAGGTCCGAACGTGCGACCCCTGACCTACTCCCTCAACGGAATCCTGTGCACCACCCGCTGAACGCCGTCGCACGTGTTCGCGGGCCGGCCGTCCACACTGTCGGCCGGCAGGGCGGATGACCGCGACAGCGATCAGCACCACAACGGCGGGTAAGGCGGCAGTGGAATCCCCGGAGGGCCGGAGTACCAACAGGATTTCGTGTCGGTGTCGTTGCCGGGGTTCGGGTCGGCCGGGGTGCTCGCCGTCCTGTTCGCGGTGGCCGTGACCTGCCTCGGCGGACCGGTGATCAGGTAGTTGACGTACCCGCTCGCCGTCGCGGTGCCTCCGGCCGGCAGCGGACCGAACGAACAGGTCATTGTCCTCGCGACGGTGTCAACGACACACGCTGTCGGAGCGGTCCCCAACACCTGGTGCTCGAGCGTCACGACCACGGTCGCGGACTCGAGCGCGTCCGGCCCGTGGTTGGTGATCACGACGTCGTAACGCGCACCGGGCAGGAGCAGTGTGCCCCGGGCAAGGAGGTCGACGGACAGGTCAGCGGCCTGTTGCGCCGGCGGGGCGCCGAGCAGGCTCGCGGCGAGCGCCAGAGCGGCGGTTGCGAACATTTTCCCAGTATCACGCCAGAATTCGGCGTCACTACCGCTGCGCGGACCAAACCAGCGCATGACAAACGCGGATCATTTCGGTGTGGCGGCCCGCGTCTCGGCTGTTCAGTAAGGCCAGCCGGGAACGTTCAGGTGGATGCTGTAAAGCCCGAAATTCCCGGTGTTGCCGCCGCTGGACGGCGTTCCCGACGTGATGTAAAGGGTGGTCCGGTCCGGCCCGCCGAACGCGACGTTGGTGGCGTTGCGCCCGGCCGAGATCGTGCCGAGGGACTGGCCGGCCGGAGAGAAGACATGGACCTTTCCGTCGCCGAACGTGGTCTGGTAGACGTTTCCGGCGCAGTCGACCGTGCCGCCGTCGGTGCCGCCGAGTGGCGTGAAGTCGCCGCGCGGCCCGGTGCTGCCGTCCGCGTTGACGGGATACCTGAACACCTTGCCCGAGGCGTTGCCGCCGACGTACAGGTTCCTGCCGTCCGGCGACAGCTCGATGCCGTTCGGCTGGCGGATCGTGTCGTCGATGAGGGTGACGACACCGTTGGTGACGCGGAAGACGCTGGTCCTGCCGGACATCTGGTCAGGACGGTTCGCGCGCTGGAAGTTCGGATCGGTGAAGTAGACCGTTCCGTTCGCGGCCACCGTGACATCGTTGGGCGAGTTGAACAAACGCCCCTGATAGTTCGCCGCGATCGTCGTCCGCCGACCGGTCGCCAGGTTGTACGAGGACACGCTGCGCTGGTCATGGGTCGCCGCGACGACGGAGGTGCCGTCGCGGCTGATCGCCAACCCGTTGCTGCCCGCGTTCCTGATGACCGTCGTGACCGTGCCCGTTGACGGGGTGAACCGCAGGATGTCGGCGGGCTGGACGTTCTGCGGGCCGGCGCCGTCGTACATGTGGGACAACAACAGGGTCTGCGTCGCGGCGTCCCAGGTCGGTCCCTCCAGGAAGTTGAACCCGTCCACGATCTTGGTCGCGACCGGGTTCGGGGAGGGCAGCGGGTCGCCGAAGGGTCCCTCGGGACACGGTCCGTCGGGTCTGGCGGAGGCGTTGGTGACGCTCAGAGCGGTCAGGGCCAGGACGGCCACGGCCATCGCGACGTTTCTTGCCACGCGTCCTCCTCCGTGAGGATCTCGGCGGAACCTTGGGAGCGCTCCCAATGGGACTGTATCGAGAAAGGCGCGATGTGGGAACCCTCCACCGCCTCAACCGCTTCCGTCTTCGGCTGCCGGATCCGGGCCGACCTCCTCACGTAGAATTGTGTCGATCAGCGCTGACGCCCTGCGCAGCGCACGCCGGACCTGAACGAACACGGTGACGACCAGCGCGAACCCCAGCACCGCAACCACGCCCGGGACCGATGATCCGGGCCAGGTGACGAGCGCCGCCGACACACTCAGCACGACGACGATCGAGAATCCCATCACCAAAGTCGTGCGCGCCGAATATCTACTGGACACCTTGGACAAGGTACGCATTGCGTACCTCCTCACATTGGGTTCTGAACGCCTGCGAGCGATGTCGCCGAAGTGATTCACACCTCACGTTGGTGAACTGATCGCCACGGCTCATCACGCCATTACCCCAGCACCGGTTACCTAATCGGCAACTCTCCGTCACCGTTCGCGAGACGTGAGACCAGCCATGACTACCATCCGTGATAACTCTGAATAGATCGTGAATCACATTCACGGATTTCAACTGGGTGAAGCCTCGACAACTCAGGGTGGCGAACCCGCCCAAGTGGGGTCGATCATCGAAGGCCCGGTATTCAGTCGCGCCAGTCGGTGGGATGGAGCGCGGCGGCGGCGAGCATGGCACAGCCCCCGATGGTGAAGCACAGGGTGGCCGGGGAGAACGCGCTGGTACGGCCTTCGAAGTGACCGGCGAGGGCGAACACCAGGAGCCAGCCGATCGCGCACGCGACCAGCAGGACGATGCCGCAGATCCGAGCGAACCGGACCCGGCGCCTGCTGACGCGGTCCCGGAACAGGCCGAGCAGGACGACCAGCGCGACGAGGATCGCCAGGCCGAACACCCCGACGACGACGGCGGCCACCACCGCTTCCCCGCTGAAGGGGCCGTCGCCCGCGTCGCCGATACCGAAGATCGTCGGCAGCAGGGCGATCGAGTCGTCCTCGTCCCCGCTGCCCTTCCCGGTCGCCATCAGGAACGGCACGAACCAGCCGAGCACCATGGCGGCCGAACCGAGCGCGACCACCGCACGGAACAGCCCCGTCTCCAGCCGATTCACCCGGTCCCGCAGGGCGTACAGCTGGAACCGCAACTCCTTGACCTCAGTGATCGTCTCGTCCACACCAGGAGGGTAAACGGTCGTCACCGGCGATTTCAGGACTTCGGCCGTTCCCGAACGCACCCGCCTACCGCGGGCACCGAGCCGTCCGTAGCTCTCGATCACCGCCCCGCAGGTGGTCGGCGCCGTTCTCGGGCAGCAGGCAGCGCGTGGCCGCCTCCGCGGCGCGCGCCGCCTCGTACCCGGACGGCAGTGCGGCGTAGGCGGCCACGGCCGCCAGGTACTCGCCGCCGGGTCGGCCGGCCAGGATGCCCGTTGTGGCGGACCGGCCGGCGACGCAGTGGCCACCGCTGCGCGGGACCGTCGGCAGACCGTACGTGCGGCCGTACGCGACATCCCCGCACGTCCCCGCACGTCCCCGCACGTCGCGGCGCGCGGTCGTTCCTCAGCCGGGGGTGATGCCGTAGTGCTCGCGGAGGTCGCGGATCGACGGCGTCCCGTTGAATCCGGCCTGGACCGGGTCGACCGAGATGGTGCCGTCCTCGTTGGCGAACTCGGTGTACACCACGGTCGCGTCGCCCAGTTCGGTCGAGGCGGCGAACGCCTGGAGTACGTCCTCCATCACCGCCACCACCACCGCCTCGGTAGCGCCCGCGATCGTGACCGACCCCTCCTGGCTCGGGTTGCCGAACGACCGCTCGCAGGTGAACTCGGCCCCGACCACACCGTCCACGGATGTCGCGGCGGCGGTCAGTGCCTCCTCGCACGCACGCGCGGCACCGCCGCCACATGCCGCGACGGTGCCGACAACCACCGTCGCCAGGCCGATCACCAAGGCCAGTAGGCCCACACGTCGCCTCCGGGTCATGTGATGCCGACGGCATGGAGCCGGCGGATGGCGCGGGCGTCCACACTGACCCTGTCCGAATCCGGGACTGTTCCACCGCCGCCCAAGCGCGCCGGCGATCATGCCGATGGCCAGCAGTGGATACAGGAGTCGCATCAGCATCGCCCATGACGCCCAGCCGCCGATCCGGCCACCGTCCTTGATGCGTACGACCTGGGTGCCGGTGAGTACCCCGCCGAGCGCGCGGCCGTTGCGGAAGCACAACCCGCCATACAGCATCGGCGCCAGGAACAGGGTCACGATCCCGATCCCGCCTGCCGTCTGGTTGTCGAGGCCGGCCGCGCGGGCCACGCCGACCGTGACGAGGACACTGACCGCCATACAGAGCACTGACACGACGACGTCGACCAGCCAGCCCAGGAACCGCGCCCATCCACCGGGATCGACGTAGATGACGCCGTTGCGGAACATGGCGAGCCGCTTGGCGGTCTGTGGCCCGAGGACGTGCGCCGCGTGAGCCTTGGCGTGTTCCAGAGCGGGCATCTGCTCGCTCGGCCGCCGGACTGTCATGTGTTCTCCCAGTGATCAGGGCGCGACTGGCCAGGGCGCGGCCTGCGCCACGGGCACCGTAGGGGTTGCCACTTGCACCGCGCTGCCCGTAGTTCGCCCGTACTCACTGCCCCACCCGTCAGCGGGTCCGGCCCACCGTCCAGCGCGTCACCCCTTCACTGCCCCGGTCAGACCACTGATGATTCGGCGTTCGAAGATGGAGAAGAAGATGAGTGCGGGGATCATCGACAGCGAGACGAATGCCAGCACGCGCGCGGTGTCCACCGAGTACTGCGATGCGAACGCCTGCACTCCCAGTGGCAGGGTGTACAACTCGTTGTCGCTGAGCAGGAACAGTGGCAGCAGATAGCTGTTCCAGCTCGCCACGAAGGCCAGGATCCCCACGGTTATCACGCCGGGCAGGGACAGCGGAACGACCATCCGGACGAAGAAGCCGAGTCGGCTCGCGCCGTCGATGAGCGCGGCCTCCTCCAACTCCTTCGGGATGGCTCGCAGGAACGGCACGAGGATGATCACGGTGGTCGGCATGGCGAACGCGATCTGCGGCAGGACGACTCCGGCCAGTGTGTCGGTCAGTCCGAGGTCGCGCACCATGATGTAGAGCGGGGTGATCGCCACCGTGACGGGGAACATGAGTCCCGCGGCGAAGAGCGAGTACACCAGGTGCTTGATCTTGAACGGATAGCGGGCGATCACGAAGCTGGCCATGAGACCGAGCACGACGACGCCGACCGTGGTGCCCACCGCCGCGATCACCGAGTTGAGGAGCTGCTGCCAGAACACCTCGCCGGCCAGTAGCCCGGTGTAGTTGCCGACCTCCCAGGGCTCCGGCAGACCGGCCGGCGACCGGATGATCTGGGAGTTCGTCCGGAACCCACCCAGGATGATGTAGACGGCGGGCGCCAGACACAGCCCGACCAGGGCGAACGCGACCAGGTAGGCGGTCACGCTCCCCCGCCCGGTCACCACCGAGCGTTGCTCCCCGCGAGCGGTCCTGCCGGATGCGACAGCAGTGGACATCAGGCCACACCTTCAGTCAGCGCGCCCTCGGTGTCGCGGCGCAGCACGAACCGCTGGTAGATGAGCGCGATCACGAGCGAGATCACGAAGATCACCACGGCGACGGCGCTGCCGTAGCCGTACTCGCCGGAAGTCCGGCCGTTGGCCACCATGTAGGTCGCCATCGTCGATGTCCCGGCGGTGTCGGCCACGTACTGGCCCCAGATCACATACACCAGGTCGAACACCTGCAGCGAGCCGATGATGGACAGGAATGCCCAGATCCTGATGGTCGGGCCGAGCAGCGGCAGCGTGATGTGCCACTGCGTCTGCCAGTACGACGCGCCGTCGATCGCGGCCGCTTCGCGCAGCTCGTCGGGGATCCCTTGCAGGCCGGCGAGCATGAGGATGACCGCGAACCCGATGTACTTCCACACCAGGATCAGCATCAGCGTCCAGATCGCGAGGTCCGGGTCGGCGAGCCAGTCCATCGCCAGACCACCGAGCCCGATCCGGTCCAGCACATCGTTGACCGCACCGGCGGGGTGCAGCATGAGGCTGAAACCGATCGCGACGATGACCTCTGAGATCACATACGGAACGAAGATCAACACGCGGATGAGGGAACGCCCGCGCATCCTCCGGTTCAGCAGCAGGGCGATCCCGATCGCCACCGGCCCCTGCAGGATCAGCGACATGACGAGGATGAACCCGTTGTGCGACATCGCCTCGAGGAACGCGGCGTCGGTGAAGATCAGCTCGTAGTTGCGCAGGCCGATGAACTCGGTCGGGACCCCGTATCCGCTCCATTCGAAGAAGCCGTAGTACCCGGCCATGAGGACGGGCACGATCACGAACGTGACGAAGACGATGATCCCCGGGCCGGCGAGCAGCGCGATCTCCGCCCACTGCCGCCAGGGCACTCGGCGACCCCGAGCCGGCCCGCGGGCCGGGGCCGGCGCCTCGGCGCTGTCCCCGGTCCGCGCACTGTCCGGCACGTCGCGGTTTACGTGCGCGGCTGTCTCCATGTGTTCTGGTCCCTATTTCCGGTCGGCGGCTTCGGTGATCGCCTTGACGAACCCCGCGGGATCCGTCTCCCCCGTCAGCAGCTCCACGACCGACTGGTTCAGCACGGTGCCGACCTTCTGGCCATAGTTGGTGTCCAGGAAGTCCGACACGTAGGTCGCCTCGTTGAGGGCTTCGATCATCTGCTTGTCGTAGTCGTTCTTCACCACGTCCTGGGCGTCGACGTGCAGCGGTATCGAACCGAACGCGGTGTAGAAGCTCTCCTGGTTCTGCTCCGAGTTCATCAGCGCGAGGAACTCCCCGCACAGCTCCTTCGGCGCACCGGCCGAGCAGGAGAAGCCGCCCTTGCCGCCCATGAGCGCGGTCGCGTCACCCTGGCCGGACGCCACCTGCGGGAACGGGAACCAACCCAGGTCGGGAAGCGGTTGCTTGTCCGGAGTGAGGTCCTTGACGACGCCGGGCTCCCAGTTGCCCATCAGCTCCATGGCCGCCTTGTGGTTGGCGAGCAGGCCCGCCGAACTGCTGGCGCCCTGCTGCGCGGACGTGTTCAGGAAGCCTTCGTTGAACGGCTCGAGGGCAGTCAGGTCGACGACGTCCTTGGCCGCCTTCTCGTAGCACGGGTCGGAGAAGTCCAGCGAGTCGTTCGTCGCCTCGAGGGTGTCCGCCGAGCACTCGCGTAGCGCGAAGAAGTAGTACCAGTGGGCGGCGGGCCAGGCGTCCTTGCCACCGAGCGCGATCGGGGTGATGCCGGCGCCCTTGAGCTTGTCGATCGCGTCGGCCAGCTCGTCGACCGTCTTCGGGATCTCGGTGATGCCTGCCGTGGTGAACAGATCCTTGCTGTACCAGATGCCACCGGGCTGCACCAGCTGCGGCGCGCCCAGCAGCTTGCCGTCGACGGTGAGCGTTTCGTACGGCGCGTCGCCGAGCTTTTCGCGCAGTTCGGGAGAGTCGACCGTGCTGCCGGTGAGATCGAGGAGCTGTTTCGCCTCGGCCATGTCCCGCATCTTGCCGCCGCCGCGCTGCAGGAAGATGTCCGGTGCGTCACCGGAGTTCAGCGCCGTCTGGAGCTTTCCGTCCAGCTCCTCGTTCTGGATGTGCTGGGCCTTGACCGTGACGTTCTCGTGCGAGGCCTCGAACTCCTTGGCCACGCTGTCGAACCAGGCCAGGCCGGCCTCGCCGGTGTAGTTGGTCCAGACGGTGAGGGTGTACGGATCGCCTTCCTGGTAGTCGCTTGCTTCCGGACCTGACGAACAGGCCGACAGCGCGAGGGCTGCCGCCATCGTGCCTGCCAGAACGCCCAGCGCCCTGGATCGGTATCTGCGTGTCATCATTGACGACTCCTTTGGTTGGCCGATGTTCGGTATCGGTGCCGCATCGCGGCGGGTCAGGTGAGCTGGAGCTCGGCTGTGAGGTAGGAGTGCGGCGGCAACTCGACGAGCAGGCCGCGCGGATGCTCGCGCACACCGTCGAACGCGGCGGGTGCCACGGCGGACGGAGTTCGCGGGGTGTTGTGCGACGCGGGCGTCGGTGCGGTGAGGATCCGCGCGCCGCGACACTGTGCGGTGCGCCCGCGCAGGTCGAGCACGACCTCGGCCGAGGAGCCGATATCCAGATTGGCCAGCGAGACGAGCGCGCTGTCGTCTTTGGTCGACGCCGTGACCGAGACGAGGCCGAGCTCTCGCCCGTCCGACTCGACGGTCGGAACATCGCGCAGGTGGACGTCCAACGACGCCGCGTCATGGTGGCCCGTGCTCATCTCGAACACGTGGTAGGTGGGCGTCCGCACGAGCGCGCCGGATTCCGGGTCGGTGAGCAGCATCGCCTGAAGCACGTTGACCGTCTGGGCGATGTTGGCCATGACCACCCGGTCGGCGTGCCGGTGAAAAGCGTCGAAATGTACTGCGGCCACCAGGGCATCGCGCAACGTGTTCTGCTGATACAGGAACCCCGGATCGGTGCCTGGCTCAACGTTCCACCAGGTGCCCCATTCGTCGACCACGAGCCCGACCTTGCGGTGCGGGTCGTAGCGGTCCATCACCGTGCTGTGCCGAGTGAGGTACTCCTCCATGAGCGAGGCGCGGGACAACGCGACGTACCATTCGTCTTCGGTGAAGCGGGTCGCCGCGCCCTTGTCCGACCAGGAACCGGTCATCGTGTAGTAATGCAACGACAGCGCCTGGAACGGAGCCGCCGGCGCGGCCGGGTCGGCAGCCAGATCGTCGAACGAGCGCATCATGGTCTCGGTCCACGTCGTAGTCGGCGTCGCTCGGGCCGGCGGCGATCCGGTAGACCTTGTTGTCGCCCTGGTCACGCACGAACGTCGAGTAGTGGCGGGCCAGGGACGCGTACTGTTCGGCCCGCATGTTGCCGCCACACCCCCAGGCCTCGTTGCCGATTCCCCAGAACGGGACGCGCCACGGCTTGTCCCGCCCGTGTGCCCGGCGCAACGCGGCCATCGGCGAGTCGTCGGCACGGGTGAGGTATTCGACCCACTCGGCCATCTCCCGCACCGAGCCGGAGCCGACATTGCCTGACACGTACGGCTGTGCGCCCAACAGCTCACAGAGATCGAGGAACTCGTGGGTGCCGAAGGAGTTGTCCTCGACGACGTCACCCCAATGGCTGTTCACCATCCGCGGACGCTGCTCGCGCGGCCCGACGCCGTCGCGCCAGTGGTAGGTGTCGGCGAAGCAACCCCCTGGCCACCGCAGGTTCGGGATCCGCAGTGCCCGCAGCGCCTCGACGACGTCCGCGCGGATGCCGCGGACGTTCGGAACTCCTCCGTCCTCGCCCACCCAGAACCCGCCGTAGACGCACCTGCCCAGGTGCTCGGCGAAGTGGCCGTACACATGCCGGGAGATGACCGGACCAGGCAAGTCCAGATTGATGATCGCCGTAGTCGTCATGTCGCCTTCCGGTATGACGGTCCGCGCCGCGTTGAACTAGCGAAACTTTCGTAGTTTATCGTTACACTTCCGACCGGAAAGAGTTGCGACTCGGCACCCCGTCGTCAAGCCGAACACGGCGCATCGTCGCTATTTCGTGACTGATCGACATACACCGATGCCCAGGTCCCGCACCCGGGCTGAGAGAGTGACCGCTATGGGACGACGCACCGTCACGATGAGCGAAGTGGCACGCGAAGCCGGCGTGTCGGTGATGACCGTGTCGAACGTGCTCAACGACCGGTCGAACGTCGGGGCCGACACCCGACTTCACGTACTCGACGTCGTCGACCGGCTCGGCTACGAGGTCAACCTGACCGCCCGGCGCCTTCGATCGGGGCGGACCGGCACGGTCGGCCTGATCGTGCCGAGGTTCGACCTGCACTACTACGGCGAGTTGGCGTCCCTGATCTCGGACGCACTGGCGGCGGACCGCATGCACCTCGTCGTCGAACAGTCGGGCGCGAGCCGTGAACGCGAGCTCTCCGCGCTCTCGCTCGCCCGGCTCCAGCAGTACGACGGCGTTCTGCTCGGCGCTGTCGGACTGGACATGGCCGACCTCGATCGGATCCACCCGGACCTGCCGATCGTGCTGCTCGGCGAGCAGGACGTGCCAGACCGCTACCACCGCGTCCAGATGCACAACTTCGCCGGAGCGCGACTGGCCACCGAGTACCTGATCACCTGCGGCGCGAGACGAATCGCGGTGCTGGGCGGCAAACTCACCGCACCTCGTCCGGAGATGGCGACCCATCGCGCGAACGGCTGGTCCCGCGCGCTCGCCGACGCGGGCCTGGATCCCCGCCCCGACCTCGTGATTCCACTCCACGACTACTCGATCGCGGAGGCACGAGCCACGATCACCGATGTGCTGGCCGCTGGACTGAAGATCGACGGCATCTTCGCCGTTACCGACGAGGTGGCGATCGGCGCCCTGGCCGGCCTCCACGATGCCGGGTTGCGCGTTCCGGATGACATCCAGCTCGTCGGGTTCGACAACCTCGACATCTCCCAGCACCTCGCCCCCGGTCTGACGACCATCGACCCCGACCGCCCGACGATGGTGGCCGAAGCGCTGCGCCTGCTGCGCCGACAGCTCGCGGACAAGAACGCCGCCCCGGAACACATCGTCAGCACCGTCTCGCTCGTAACCCGAGGCAGCACCAGAAACGAGACCCCTGTCCGGCGTCGAGGATCGCGCTGAACGGACCGAAACGTCCGAGCGGGTCAGCGGCGGTCGCCTGCTTCGCGGGCGGCTGCTCGGTGGTCCGGTTCCTGGAACGTCGTGATCACCTTGTGCAGCAGGGTGTTCAGCGTCTCGGCCTCACCCGGGCGGAGTCCGAGGGTCTCCGGTGAGTTGAACCGCACCAGGCGAGGGATGGCTTTCGCGAGCAGGTCCTGTCCCGCGTCGGTGATGGTGACGATGCGGGCTCGACCGCGTCCGCCGCCGGGTTCACGGTGCACGAGGTCCCGGTCGGCGAGATAGGTGATGACGGCACCGACGCTCTGCGGTCGGACCAGCACGCGTCTGGCCAGCTCGGACTGGATGAGCCCGGGTTCCAGCGCCAGCTGTCCCAACACGCCGAACTGGGTCGGGGTGAGACCGAGTTCGGCGAACAGCTCGGTGAATCCTCTCGCCATGGCGTGGAAGGCCTGGACCAGCGTCCACGCCGGCATGGACGCCACCAGCTCGACCGACCACGGCGGCACTGTCTCGTTGGGCACCCACAGCAGGTTAGTGCCCACCGTCCCCGCCGGCCGCGGACGTGATCCTCGGCGGAGTGTCCTGGTGTGACGGCCGGACGCGGAGAAGGGTCGCCAAGGGCCGAGGGAGCAGCCAGTTGGCGCGGCCGAGCACGCTGACCAGCGCCGGGGCGAGCAGTCCGCGGACGATGACCGAGTCGATCGCGATGCCGAGTGCCAGCGTGGTGGCGAGGATCTTCACCTCGACGGCCGGCACGGTCGACAGCGCCACGAACGCCAGGAACAGGATCAGCGCGGCCGAGGTGACCAGGCGCCCGGTGTTGGCGATGCCGTCGACCACCGCCCGCGGTGTGTCGCCGTGCTCGTCGTAGGACTCGCGCATGCGGGCCAGGATGAACACCTCGTAGTCCATGGACAGGCCGAACAGGAACGCGAACGCCGCGATGGGGACCCACGTGGTGATCACCCCACTCGCGCTCGCCCCGAACAGCAGATCCGAGCCGAACCCGTCCTGCCAGATCAGCACGGTGATGCCATAGGCGGCGCCCAGGGAAACGGCGTTGAGCAGGAGGGCCTTGACCGGCAGCCACAACGACCGCAGCGCGCGAGCCAACAGCAGGAAGGTCACGACGACGACGCCGAGGATCACCCAGCCGACGTCGCCGTACACGGCCTCGACGAAGTCGGCGTCCTCGGCCGGGGTGCCGCCCACGGCGCCGGCCTCGAGAGCCCGGACGCGGTCGAGGGTCTCGCGGCCGGCCGCACTCGACGGATCGGCGGCGGTCCACACCTGCACGAGCTGGTCGCCCTGGTCACGCCATCCGTCGCCGGCGGGCGCGACGGCACCGGCGACCCCCTCCACCGCACCGAGTTGTCGAACGGTCGTCTCGACGGCGTCGGCCTCGACGAGGACCTCCACCGGCCGGAACACACCGACCGGCAGGTCCGCGTCGGTCACCGCGCGAGCGGTGCGGCTCTCGGCGGTGTCGGCGCCGAACGCGCTGATCTGCGGTGTGCCGAGCGCCAACCCCAGCATCGGCGCGGCCAGCGCGAGCAGCACCACCACACTGCCGATGATCGTCAGCCATCGGTGGCCGATCACCCAGCGCGCGATCCGGCCCCACGTCCGGCTGACCGGCGAGCGAACGTGCTTGCGCGGCCACTGCAGCTTCGGCCCGATCGTCGCCAGCAGCACCGGCAACAACGTCAAAGAGGTCGCGACGCTCAGCAGCGGGATGAGCAAGCCGCCGAGACCGATGCTGCGCAGGAACGGCAGCGGCACCAGCACGAGCGCCGCGAGGGACACCGCCACCGTCACTCCGCTGAACACCACCGATCGGCCGGCGGTCGCCATGGCGGTGCGCACGGCGGCGTCGTTGTCGGCACCACCCGCGCGTTCCTCCCGCCACCGCATGACGATCAGCAGCGAGTAGTCGATCGCCACGCCGAGCCCGATGAGACCCACCAGGAACTGCACGACGAACGACACGTCCATGAACGAGGTCAACAGAAGCAGGCACAGGAACGTACCGAGGATCGATGCCGCGGCGATCACCAGCGGCACGGCCGCGAGCAGCGACCCGAACACGAGGACCAGCACGATCAACGCACCCAGGCCACCGAGCAGGATCTCGGCCAGCGCGCCACGGTCCCCGCCGGCGGACCCTTCCGCGAGCAGCAGGGCTCCGGTCAGCTCGAACCGCTGACCCGCGACACCGATCCCCTCGATGTCGTCGACGGCGCCACGCAGGGCGGGCAGCGCGGCGACGTACGGCTCGGGACCCGGGGTGACCGTCGGATACAACACCGCGACCGCGACCGCACCGCCCTCGCCGACCAGCGTGCGGTCGTCAGCGGGCGTGACGATCCGCGTCCCGGGTACGACCCGGGCGAGGTTCCGCGCGGTCTCCTGAAAGTCTCGCACCGCGACCGGGTCGTCGAACGTTCGTGGTTCCGCGCGTGACACCAGCAGCAGCGGATCGTTCAACCCTCCCCCGCCGAACCGCTCGACGATCTCGGTGTTCGTCTCGTGCGCCGGCTGACCGGGGAGGCTGAAGTCGTAACTCAGCGACTCGGACGTCGTCGGCGCCGTCAGCGCGCCGGCCGCGGCAACCACCAGCCAGGCGACCACCACGACGATCTTGTGCCCCAGCACCCACGACATCCAGCTGCGCATGATCCCCGCTTAGTAAGCCGACTGACTAAGTTTCAGTCAACTTATACCCTGGTGAGGTGTCGGGTCAGCCCCTCTTGCGGAAGCGGGCGTCCAGGAACGTGAACACGGCGAAGATCGCCAGGCCCGCGGCGACCAGGAGCAACAACAGGGTGCCGTAGGTCTGTGCCGCGAGTGTCCGCAGGGCGACGTCCAGACCGGTCGCCTTCGCGGGCTGGCTCCGCACCGCGGCGACCACGACCAGCGCGCCCGCGATGGCGTACACGGCGCCGAGTGCGCAGTAGCCGACCTGCCCCAGCCGGACCACCGCCGTCCGCGTCGGCCGGCTCGCCTTGTGCAGGTCGAGTTCCTTGGTGAAGCGCTTCGCGAAGCCGTGGTGGGCGATGAACAGCCCGGCCGCGACGATCGCGACGCCGATCAGGATGACCACCGGCTTGCCCCACGGCTGGCTGAGCAGGCCGCCGATCAGGCCGAGCTGGGCCTCGTCGGTCGACGACGCGGGCTTGCCCGTCGCGAGCTTGCCCGCGCTGAAGGCCAGATAGCCGAACAGGATCGCCTCGCCGAGGTTCATCGCGCGGAGCAACTTGTCCTGCTTGCTCTCCCGCGGGCCGGTCACCGCCTCCACCAGCTGCCACAGGGTCGCGACGCCGAGACCGACCGCGATCAGCCACAACAGCACGTCCCCGCCGGTGTTGGCCGCGATCGACTGCAGCGCACCGGCCTTGTCCGCCTTGCCGCCTCCGCCGCCCAACGCGACCTGCACCGCGAGCCACGCGACCAGCAGATGGACCACGCCGTAGGCCACCAGGCCCAACCGGGCCACCAACTGGAACGGCGCGCTCCTGGTCACCTCTCGGGACTTCGCCTTTGACCGAGCCTTTGACCGGTTCATAACCACACCATCGTCAGGACGTTACTGTGGCCCGACCGGGGTCGCTCAACGTGCGCGCCGTGTCCGGCGACGCTCCGACCGTTCCGTGCCAGTCGCCCAGCATGCCGTCCCAGTAGGGTCGCGATCGCCACCGCGGACAGCTGAGCAGACGAGAGAGAACCGGATGACCACAGACAACGACCCCGAGATGGTCGCCGAACTGGACCGCCTCGACGAGGCGGTCAGAGCAGCGCCCGCGGGAGACACGACGGCGCAGATCGCGCTGTGGCGCCACGTGACCGGGTTGGAGCACTGGTTCTTCATCGCGCGTGGCTCGGCCGACCAGCCCCGCCCCTACGGTGTGGGCGCCGAGCAGGGGCCGATGATCTGCCTCTACAGCAGCGCCGCACGGGCGAACGAAGCCGCCCGCGGCCTCGGGCCGGCCGACGCCGAGGGTGGCGCGGTGCCGTTGTTCAGCGTGCCGATGCCGGCCGCGATCGACTACGTCGCCTCGTTCGGCAAGGCCGGCGTCGTCGGTGTGACGCTGGACCATCCGCGGCTCGGTCACCACATCCCGCTGGCGAACCTGGGTCTGCTCAAGGGCTGGATCGAAGGGGCCGCTCGGTGAACGGCGCCCATCCAGACGACAGCTTCGTCGAGGTGATCGCGCGCGAGGTGGAGGCCGACCCCGGCAATCTGGCACTGCGTGAGGATTTCGTCACGCTGCTGATGGAGCAGGACCCGGGCCGCGCCGCCACCGAACTGGACGCGTTCGAGGCCCTCGGCGGTGATCCGGCGCGGATCCGCGTGCTGCGGGCCCGACTGATGGCGGCGCGGTTGCGCACCTCGAACCCGACGCCGCCCGCCGAGACCGCGCCGACGGCACGGTCCGCGGGACGGGTTCCGGCCCCGGCCGACGAGGACCGTCACCACGGCGGCGCGGCCGCGTCAGCGTCGCCGTGGGACGCCGAGCGCCCGGCGGTGACGCTGGCCGACGTCGCGGGTCTCGCCGAGGTCAAGCGGCACCTGGACACCGCGTTCCTGGCTCCGCTGCGCAATCCGGAGGTGGCGGCGGCGTTCGGGCAGCGGCCGGGCGGGTCGCTGCTGATGTACGGCCCACCCGGTTGCGGCAAGACGTTCATCGCCAGGGCGATCGCGGGCGATCTCGGAGCGTCCTTCATCCACGTGACCCTCGCGGACCTGCTCAGCTCGTGGATCGGGGAGAGCGAGAAGGCGATCCAGAGCGTGTTCCGCCACGCACGCGCGGCCGCGCCGTGCGTGATCTTCTTCGACGAGTTCGACGCGCTCGGCGGACGACGTACCTCCGGTGGCGGCGGGTCGCAGTCGATGCGGATGCTCGTCACCCAGCTGTTGGAGGAGCTCGACGGCGTGGCGGGCGCGAACGACGGGGTCTACTTCCTGGCCGCGACGAACCGCCCGTGGGACATCGACTCCGCGCTGCGCCGACCGGGCCGGATCGACAAGACGGTGCTGGTGCTGCCACCCGACGCGGTCGCCAGGGCGGCGATCGTCCAGGGCGCACTGGCGGGCAAACCGGCCGACGATGTCGATGTCGTGGCCGTCGCGGCGGCGACCGGGGGGTTCTCCGGTGCCGACCTCAGCCACCTGACGACCACCGTCCTGCAGCAGGCGATGGTCGAGTCGATGAACAGCGGTGCGTTGGTGCCGGTCACCACCGACGCGATGCTGGCCGCGGTCGGCGGCGTCATCCCGTCCACGACGGCCTGGTTCGACCAGGTGGCGCCGGTGCTGGAGTACGGCGTCGACGACGGCACCTTCGACCAACTCCGGGCCTACCGGGTCAAGCGAGGCATGCGATGACGGATTTCGGCGCCACGGTCTCCGATGACGGCGACGCCGTGGAGCGGAGCCTGGACCTGGCCTGGGAGCTCTTCGCGGCACAGCCGACCCATCCCCGGGTCGCCGAGCTGGCGCTGCGGGTGCTCGCGGCCCAGCCGGAGCGGAGCAGCGTGTCGCTGTTGCTCGGCAATCACCGCGAGTTCTGCGGCGAGGCCGACGAGGCGCGGCGTCTCTACCTCCAGGTGGCTGGTCGCCGCGACCGCCAGTTCGTCAACGCGGCTCGTGCCCTTCGGCATCTGGCGTTGGCCCTGCACGATCATCCCGAGGCGCTGCGGTGGGCGCGCACCGTGCTGGGCGAGGACCAGGAGGACTGGGACGACTGGATGGAGCTGGGCTATGCCCAGGCACTCTGCGGGGACCACGAGGACGGGTGGCGCCAACTCGACGAGGCGATGGCACTCTGCGCTCGGACAACGCCGGACCTGCTCGGCAGAGCGCTCGGGAAACGCGCCGTGTACCTGCTGGGGAGCTTCGCACCACCCGACCGGTTCACCCCCGCGGCCGAGGAGGCCATCCGGGCCGACGCGGCGAACTCCTCGGTAGCTCTGCTGCTCGGCTGGGCCTATCTGGTGCGGTACCGGTTCGCCGACGCCGAGCAACTCGGTCTGCGGCTCCTGCGCGAGAACCCGACCGAGGACCTGCTGCAGAACCTGGTGGGGACGGCTCGGACGATGCTGCGGATAGTCGAGAGCGCGGACGCCCAGGACATCACGCTGGAGGAGATCCGCCGCGCCGGGGTGATCGAGCTGGGGTGGCAACAACTCCGCGACCAGATGATCGGCGTCGACCTGGCCTCCGCACTGGCGGCGTTGGACGACGTGATGCCCGCCGGCCTGCGCGCCACCCTGCGACCAGGAGCCGCGATCTCCGCCGAGACCGAGGGCGACAAGATCGGCTCCATGGTCGCGGAGGACCTGCTGGCCTGGCACGACGGCCAGCAGCCCGGCTCCGGTGCCGTCTGGGGGCTGGCCGAGCCGTTCCGCCTGATGTCGGCGGCCGAGATCATCGCCATGAGCACCGAGATCGAGGCCGACCCGGCCGCGCACCCGGACTGGCCGGAGAACGACGCCTGGGAACAGGTGATGACCGACGACGCCGGGACGTACCTGGTCGTCGTCGCGTTCGGTGCGTTGGTCAGGCGTCGACCCGGACATCCCGACGAGCCCGTCGCCGCGTCGATGGCCGACTGGCTCTGGGACCGGGTGGTCGCCTTCGGTGGTCCGGACCCGCGACCAGCACGCGGGAAGGCCGCGGATCTCCCGACCGACCTGTCCTCGTCCCCGGGAGGTCGCTGACCCGGCGGCTCATTGCCGCACCCTCAGACTCGACGGCAAGGCGTCACCGTGATCCGCCGAATCCGGCGGCGAGGCCGGTCAGCAGTTGGCGGCGGCCGAACGCGTACAGGACCACGATGGGCAGGGTGGTGAGAACGACCGCCGCGGCGATCGCCGGAACGTTGACGGTGTACTGGCCCTGGAAGGTCGACAGCGCCAGTGGCAGGGTCTGCCGTTCCGGGCTCTGGGTGAGGATCAGCGGCAGCAGGAAGCCGTTCCAGATGGTGAGTCCGTTGTAGATGGTGACGGTGATGATCGCCGGCCGGGTGAGTGGTGCCGCCAGTCGCCACATCGCGCCCCATTCGGTGGCGCCGTCGATGCGCATCGCCTCGAACAGTTCCTTGGGCACGTCGCGGATGAAGTTGGCCAACACCAGCACGGACAGCGGTATGGAGAACGCGATCGATGGCAGGATCAGCGCGAGCAGGCTGTCGTACAGCTGCAGCTTGATGATGATCAGGTAGAGCGGGATCGCGGTCGCCTGCAGCGGGATCGCGAGGCCCATCAGGAACAGGCCGTTCGCCATGCGCAGGAACCGGAGTCGCCACCCCCGCACGATGGCGTAGGCGGCCATGAACGACACCAGCACGGCCGGCACCACCGCACCGGCGGTGACTATGACGCTGTTGATGAAGTAGCCGACGAAACCGGACTCGAGGACGAACAGGTAGTTGTCCAGTGTCGGGCTGCCCGGCGGCAACAGCGGATTGCTGTCGTAGTAGTTGCTCTGGAGCTTCAGGCTCGTGAGGAGCACCCAGTAGATGGGGATGACGACGACGGCGAGCCACAGCCAGCCGCCCAGCCCGGCGACCAGGTTGCGCCGGCCTCTGACCGGGTTCCGCACGGGGTTGCGGCGCCGCTCGCGGTGCGGGGTCGCCTGCTGTGGTGGCGTGTTCAACGTGGTGGTCATCTCAGGCACCCTCGAACTGGCTCTGGTTCGCGTCCTTGCCGCCGAGCCGGCGCAGCAGCAGGGCGAAGGCCAGGCCGACCAGGACGAGGATGACCGCGATGGCGCTGGCCGGTCCCATGAGGTTGGCCTGGAAACCTTGTACGTACATCTCCACCGCGAGCACCCGGGTGGCGTCACCCGGTCCGCCCTGGGTCAGCACCCAGATGAGGTCGAAGAAGGTCAGCGACCCGGCCACCATGAGCGTCGACGACGTGATGATCGTGTACTTCAGCTGGGGCAGCGTGATGCTGAAGAACTGTCGGACCCGGCCGGCGCCGTCGATCGCGGCGGCCTCGTACAGCGAGTGGGGAATCTGTCTCACACCACCTTGGTAGAGCAGCGCGTGGAACGGGATGAACTGCCACGACACCACGAACACGACCAGGCCGAACGCCAGGCCCGGCCGGCCCAACCAGTCCTGGGCGAGGAACTCGAGGCCCAGCCCGGCACCGAGTCCGAAGTTCGGGTCCAGCAACGCCTTGTAGGCGATGGCGATCGCCGCGGAGCTGAGCAGCACCGGGATGAAGTACACGACCGACAGCACGGCGCGATAGCGTTGCCGACCGGCCAGGAACGTGCCGATGAGGATGCTCAACGGGGTCTGGACCGCCCACGACGCGAACATCACCAGCAAGGTGATCCAGACCGCGTGCGGCAACCCGGGATCGGACAGCACGGCGTTCCAGCTGGTGAACCCGGACGGTTGGATGACACCGCTCAGGTTCCACGTCGTGAAGCTGAGCACGAAGACGCCGACGAGCGGGATGACGGCGAACCCGAGGAAGACCACCAGCGCCGGCGCGGCCAACCACGGCAGCATGCCGGGTCGGCCGCGCCCCGACGTGCGGGTGGTGGTCGTCGTACTCACTTGGCCGTGACCGCGTTGAGGGCCGCGGCGAAGTCCTCCGGCGAGGTTGTCCGAAGGAACAGCTTGCTGATGTTCTCCAGCAGGGTCTCGGCCGCGGTCGGGTCGAGCGCCTGGTCCCAGGACTGCGCGAACACCTTGGCCTCGTTGGCGGTCTGGTAGAGGAACGAGACGAAGTCGGCGTTCGGGTTGGCGGCCAACTGGTCCTGCGTGCCCTTCAGGATCGGTACCGCGCCGGAGTCGATCCAGTCCTTCACCTCCTGGTCGTCGAGGACTCCGGTGGCGAAGAACTTCTTGGCGACCTCCTTCTGCTCGGCGCTGGCCTTCGCGGAGATGGACAGGTACTGCCCGGGGTTGCCGACGGTGTTGGTCGGGTCGCCCTTCCCGTTCTCGATCGGCGGGAAGTTCATGTAGCCGAGCCCGCCGCTGGACACGAAGTCGCCGCCGTCGGTCTTCTGGATGCCGTAGGACCACGAGCCGTGCAGCATCATCGCGGCCTGGTCCTTGTAGAGCAGTGCCTGGTCGGCGTTGGAGTCCGCGGTGATCGAGGCGAAGCCCTTGCCGAACGCCTCTTCCTGGGCCAACTCCTGCACCACTGTCAGCGCCCTGATGGCGTCCGGATGGGACCAGGCGTCCTTCTCGCCCTCGAACGCGGCCTGGAACAGCTCGGGCCCGCCGATCCGGTCGAACAGGAACTCCAGCCACATCATGCTGGTCCACCGGGACTGGCCGGCGAGCGAGAACGGCGTGATGCCGTTCTGCTTGAACGTACGGACCAGCGGCATGACGTCTTCCCACGACGTCGGCGGAGTCAGGTTGTACTGGTCGAAGACCCTGTTGTTGTAGTACAGGACGATCGGCTCAACGGTCTCGCACGGCATCGCGTAGATCTTGTCGTCGATCGTCGCCGGGCCGAACGAGGACGAGATCAGCTTGTTCTTCACGTCGGAGTTCTCGGCGAACCACGAGGTGAGGTCCTCGACCTGGCCGGCCTCGGCGTAGGTGCGCAGTGTCCCGCCGCCCCACCCCCAGATGATGGTGGGGGCCTGGTCGGCGCCGATCGCGGTCTTGATCTTCGTCTTGTAGGGGTCGTTCTGGAACGTGGTGGTCTTGATCGTGGTGTCGGGATTGGCCTTGTTGAACCGTTCCACGGCGCCGGCCCGGATGCCTTCCTGCGGTGGTCCGCTGAGGAACCAGTAGGACGCACCCCCGCCGGCGCCGGGGCCGGACGTGCCGCAGCTCGCGAGTGCCATCGATACCGGCACGCTCGCGGCGAGGCTGAGCATGGTGCGTCGAGAGAATTGGTTTTCCACGCTGGTACTCCGTTCCCGGGGGTCCGAAACTTTCGGGCGAGACAGCGAAATATTTTCGAAAATCAAAGTTGCTCCAGGCTAGGATTCCCGATATTTGACTGTCAAGGTCGATGCGAAATAGTTGCCCGAACGCAGGACCGCTCCCTACACTGAGGTAGATCAATTACCGAAAAGTTTCGAAACATCGAGTCGACCCGTACCGGGAGGGCGCACGATGGCGACGGCCGACCGGACGCCCGCGAAGGCCAAGCGCACGACGCTGGCGGCCGTCGCGCGGCTGGCCGGTGTCTCCGTCGCGACCGTGTCGAAGGTGGTCAACGGGCGCAGCGACGTCGCCCCGAACACCCGCTCTCGGGTGCAGGAACTGTTGCAGCGCCACGACTACGTCACCCCCGTGGCCCGCCGCGTCGAGGGCGCCGAACGTCCGACGATCGACATACAGTTCGACGGCGATCTCAAGTCGTACGTGGCCGAGGCCCTGGAAGGCGTCATCGACGCCGCCGCGGAACTGGGCGTCTCGGTGGTGATCAGCAGACCGGACAGCGCTCCGCGCTGGGCCACGAACCTCGCCGAGACGGGCCGGCGCGCTCTGATCGCGGTCACCAGCGTGTACACCCCCGAGTACCTGAACGCCCTGACCCGGGCGGGACTCCCACTGGTCGTCCTCGATCCGCTGCACCAACCGCGCAGTGAGATCAACAGCGTCGGGTCGACCAACTTCGCCGGCGGCCTCGCCGCGACCCAGCACCTGCTCTCCCTGGGACACCGCCGGATCGCCTACCTCGGCGGGCCGGCCATGGCCGCGTCCAACCAGGCCCGGATGCACGGTTACCAGGCCGCCATGGAGGCGGAGAGAACGCCGGTCCCCCGCTTCTACGTCCGCCCAGGGGAGTTCACCTACCAGACCGGTGTGGCAGGGGCCGCCGCGCTGCTGGATCTGAGCAAGCCGCCGACGGCGGTCGTCGCGGGCAACGACGAGATCGCCCTCGGGATCATCGAGACCGCCCGCACCCGCGGTCTGCGTGTCCCACAGGACCTGAGCGTGGTCGGCTTCGACGACACCCGCCTCGCCCGGATGGCCTCACCGCCACTGACGACCATCAGACAGCCACTGCGAGAGATGGGCGGTGTCGCCCTGCGCACCGCGCTCCGCCTGGCCAACGGCGAGAAGGTCGAGTCCCATCACATCGAACTCGCCACCGAACTGGTGGTGCGCTCCTCCACCGCCCGTGCTCGGTGACGCGGCCAGCATCACCGGGCGCTCCCGGGGCCGTCGCCGCCGGCAACTCGGCGCCGTCACGGCAACGAACCGGACAACGCCGACAACCAAGGTCCCGCCGCTGGGCCGTTCGGGTCGTCTTCCTCTGAGAGCCTGTTGGTAGATGATCATGCTGTGGTCGGGTTGGGTTGTCTGGGTTGGCCCCAGCGTGCACCTGACCGTTCGGCAACGTGTTCGCCTTCACCCTCAACGCCGGCACCGCGGTCCCCGCGGGAAGCACCTGGTCGGTCACCGCCAGCCGCTCGGCCAGCCCGTACTCGCTGAGCGTGGGCTCGAACAACCCCGCCGTGCAGGCAGGCTCGGCCTCGCCGACCAAGGTGAACCTCACCGCCCCCGTCGGCGTACCCGCCGGGGCCGTGGTCACCCTGACCCCGTCCTACTACTTCGTACCCACCAGCAGCCCGGCCAACGTACTCACGTTCTCCGGCTACGGCGGCAGCACCAGCGCGTCGTTCACCACGTCCAACCGCCCCTGCTGACCGCACCGCCCCGAGGGGCCTGGCCGGGCCTCGCGGCCCACCTTTGCTTGAATTGGGCGTCCGATTGACGCTGTCCGTCGCTGGGGGATCAAGTGGGTCGCAGGCAGGGCTATGAAGAATACGCGAAATTCGCCCTCAAGTACCCCACCGCCTGCGGAGTCTGCCGGAAATCGCTTCGGGTAGGTCTTCCCGTACTCGGCCAACGTCAGGGGCGGAACTGGGACATCGTCTGCGTCGGGTGTGCCGAGAATGTCGACACCCGTTGGCCGGTCACCGAATCGCGGCCGACCGGTCAGATCCCGCGAGGCGTGGTGCCGGCGGCGCGGGAGGTGGCACCTTCGCCGTGGACCAAACTCCTTGAATACCACCGGTCCTGCGTGGTCCACGAATCCCTGACGTCCCCGGTGCCGCTGTCGAGGAAGGACCGGTGGGCACCGTTTCCGCTCGGCTCGGAGACCGTGCTCTGCGGCGAGAACCAACAGCTACCCGCACCGGATTCCGTCACCACGTTGTTCGACGACCTCGGTGTGTTGGAAGGGGTCTGGTACGGCTGGCCGACCGTCGTCGTCCGGGACAAACGACAACAGCCGCATATCGCACCACTGTTCATTCGGTCCCTCAATGAGCCGGTGACTCCTGTCGACGGTGAGCCGTTCATCCCGGTGGGCAATGAACTGCCCGGGGTCAACACCGCGCTCCTCAGCTCGGAATGGTTCGGTCCCGATGTGCTGGCCGACGCGGCGGAGGTGATCGCCGGCCAGCTGATCGGGTTCGGCGCGGCCGCGGCGATGACAGCCGTCAGCGAGGCGCTCCTCGCCGCACTCGGTATTCCGAACGCCGTGCTCAACCCGCTCCAGCTCCCGAGTCCCCCGGACGAGCGGGACTTGTGGCGACCGCAGGAACTGGGCGTGTTCAACCTGGTGATCGCCTTCAAGGGGGAGCTCGACCTCGCGGTTCGCGGTCTGGTCAGCGACCTGGACCAGATGGCGAAGGCCGATGACTGGGCGAACAGCGCGGCCCGGTTCCTCTTCGAGACCTGCACTCCCCCGGCTCCCTCACCTCTCGAGGCGAGCCCGGTCCGGCTCAACCACGCGCAGGAACAGGCCGTTTCCGTCGCGGCGACAAGCCCGCTCACCGTCATCACGGGCCCGCCTGGAACCGGCAAGAGTCAGACGGTGACCGCGATCATCGCGGAGGCCTGGCGGCGCGGCGAGTCCGTGGTGCTGAGCTCGACCAACAACAAGCCGGTCGACGACGTGGTGACGAGCAAGGCCGCGCAGCTCGACCGCGCCATGGTGCTGCGCACCGGCAACGCGGAGAAGCGCCGCGAACTCGGCGCCATGCTGCCCGCACTCGTTGAGGAGACCGTCGCCCGCGCACCCAGCCCCGGTCACGAGAACCTGATCGAGGTCGCCGGCGCCCGGCAGTGGGCGAGTCGGGATCTGCAGCACAATGCCGAGTTGCACCAGGGCACACTCGCGGCGGCCATCCGTCGTGACGGGCTTCGTGATCAGATCTGGCCGCACCGGATGCCCTCTCCCGAGGCACTGCCGGGCATCGAGAAAGCAGCCAACCGTGTGGTCCGGACCCGCTGGCGCTGGTTGTCACGGCGACGTGACCGGAAGTTCCGCACCGTCACGGGGATCTCGGCACCCGCGGCGCAGGTCGCCGCGTGGTTCGCCGCCGGCCGAGAACTCGACCGGCGGTATCGGGAACTCCGCGAGTTTCTCACCAACGTTCCCGGTGATCTCGTCGCCCGTTTCGACGCCGTCGACGAGCGCTGGCGACGCGCTTCCGAAGCTCAACTCAGGGAACTGGTGCGCCACGGTGTGGTGGCGGGTTCCGACGAGCTGAAGAGACTGGCGACCGCACTGACCGAGGACGAGAAACGCCTCGATCTGATGACAGCGGCACGTCACCATGTCAAGGGCTGGGCCACCTCGACACTCTCCACTCGGCCGAACTTTCGCAGCGCGGCGGGAATCATCGACCTGGTGGTGATCGACGAGGCGAGTCAGTGCGGGCTCGCGCAGATCCTGCCACTCGCCTACCGGGCGAAGCGGTTGGTCATCGTCGGGGATCCACAACAGCTGCCACCGGTGGTGACCGCGGACCCTGGCCAACTGCGGTGGCTGGCCGAGGAATCCGGTTCCGTACACCAGGAACTCGCGGCCAAGAACCACACCTACGGCGAAGATTCGGCGTTCAGCGCGTTCGCCGCGCGGTTTCTCCCGGGGCCGCTGCTCCTCGACGAACACTACCGCTGCCATCCGGACATCATTCGATTCTGCAACCAGGTGTTCTACGACAACCAGCTGAAGGTGCTGACCGGAGTCGACTATCCGGAGCACACGGACAGAGGCATGAGCTGGCACGAGGTTTCCGGCCGTACCGAACCGGGCCGCACCGGAAGCGTGGTCAACGAGCCGGAGGCGCGCGCCATCGTCGACTGGCTGACCAAAGCCGACCCGTCGACCCTCGGGAATGTCGGCGTCGTGACACCGTTTCGCGCTCAGGCGAACCTGATCGAGCGCCTGATCGGCGAGGCCGGGTTGTCTCCGGTCGAGGTGGGCACAGCACACACCTTCCAAGGCGGCGAACGCGACACGATCCTGTTCGCCACAGTCATGTCCCACGGCATCCGGCCCGGCACGATCGGCTGGCTCGAAAGTCAGCGCAACCTGGTCAACGTCGCGGTGAGCCGGGCAAAACGCAAGCTCGTCGTGTTCGGCGACCACGCCACGATCACCACACACCGTCCGAAGACGCTGCTCGCACTCGCGGAAGCGGCACGACATCCGGCGTCGGAGTCGGACACATCGCCGACCTGGCTCACACATCGCCTGCACGCGGCCCTCACGGCTCGCGGCATTCCCGCCAGGCTCACCAACGCCGTGGAGGGCTACCCCGTCGCCATCGCCATCACCGGCCGATCCGGCGAGTCGATCGACGTCGAGATCGACGAGTTTCCCCATGGCGACCCCGGCGGCGGACTCCAGCGCGCACTCGCCGTCCGCGACGGCAACCTACGATCGCTCGGCTGGCGAGTACTCCGGGTACCGGCCTGGCAGGTGTACCTCGAACCCGGCGAGGTGGTCGACCTGGTACTGCGGCAGGTCGCTCGGCCGTCCTAGTGCTGGCCCGTCGTTGAGGAGTGTGGCCTCGCAGGTTCTCAGCCCGCCGGCAACCAGTCGCTCAGTGCGGGCCGGCGTTGGAACGTCACGAAGATCGACTTCTCGCGGGTCGGACGTTCCGGGTCGAACAGCACCTCCGCCCGGCCCGCGCCGGTCGCTATCCCGACTTCCTTGGTGCGACAGGTCGCCCAATGCCGGACTTCGGCGAGGTCGACGAAGGACACCGTGACGGTCGCGCCGACCGCGCGGCTGCCCGATTCGTTACTCACGACGCGCAACTTCACCTCGACGACGTCCGCCGGCACCCGGCGGCCGTAGATCAGCAGCCGCTCCCGTTCCCTGACCAGCTCGGCCTGCCGGCGAGCGAGCCTGACGATGAGCACCACCGCCAGCGACGTCACCGCCAGCATCAACGAGGGCATCCACCGGTCCGCGTAGTACATCACCCACGCCCACCGGCCCCACTCCTCGTCGTCGTGGAAGACCGGGTCCACCTCGACGCCGACGGCCAGCGGTGGCAGCCACCCCCGCGACGACACCCAGGTGCCGAGGGTGTGCGCCAGCAATGCCAGTGCGACCGGAAACGCGGGCGTCGTCGGCCGTCCCTGATATCGCCGTGCCGCGGCAGCGGCCAGGTGTCCCGCGGCGATGCACCCAAGAAAACCGAACGTGCCCCACACCGACTCGTACGGCGGCGCACCGTCACCCCGGTCGTCGAAAACGCTGTCGATGGCCATGGTCCGGAACTGCTCGACCATCGAGCCGAAACCCATCCCGGCCACGTACCCCAGCACCAGAGTGGCCACCGATGCCGCTACCGCGCTGACGAGCATTGCCGGGCTTCCCCGCCAACGCTCGATGCGGTCCTGCCTGACCTGCGCCGGATCCACAGTGTTCACCGCGTCCACCTCCCGAACCGCTGACGTTGTGATCACAGTCTGCGGCGGAGGCGGCCCTACCGATCCCAGGTTCGGCGGCCGCCATCCGACGGCGGTTCTCCGAGACGCGACGAAATGGGATGAGGTCGCATCACAAGACAGCACTATGGGATATCCGGGGATGCGCAATGCGCCGATAGCCTCCAAAGTTCGACATCTATTCCGGTATGGGAGGAAGAATGGCCGCGGTCCTCCCGGGGATTGGTACATCCTTCGCGACGTTCTTTGGCTATGGCGCCCTCTGGGGCCCTTATCTGGCGACATTGCCGGAGGTCCGTCATGCGGCCGGCGCGAGTGACGCGCAACTGGGCATCGCCATGCTGATCGGTGCGCTGGCCGCGGTCCCGGCGATGGCCGGGGTCGGCCACCTGCTCGATCGTTTCGGTCGGCCGGCGGCGATAGCGGCGATCTCAGTGTTCGCGGTGGCCGCCCCCTTGCCGACGATGGCCGGTTCGGTGCCCGCGTTGATCGCCGCGGTCGCGTTGTTCGGGTTCGGTTCTGGCGCCTGCCAGGTGGCGGTGGTCGCGTTGGCCGCGGCGGCAGAGGCGAACACGGGCCGCCCGGTGATGAATCGGGCACATGCCTTGTTCAGCGTGGGGCTCCTGGCCGGCAGCCTGGCGACCGGTGCGGCCATCGCGATCGGACTACCCGGGCGGGTGATCGCCGTCCTGCTGGCCGCCGGGTTCGCCACCACGGTGGTGCGGATCCGGGCCGGCATCCCGCACCAACTCGCCACCCGCCGGCAGGGTGCACCCCGGCGAGAACGTCGCCGGAACGGCGCGATCGTCGTGATCTGTCTGATCGCGACGTTGGCCATGCTGGTCGAAAGCGGCGTGCAGCAATGGAGCGCGGTCTTCCTGGCGGACACCGTCGGTGTCCCAGCCGCGCTGGCCGCGGCCGCGCCCGGAGTCTTCGCCGCGGCGATGGCCGCCGGCCGGTTCAGCGGCCATTGGTTGTCCTACCGGGCCTCCGATCGAACCATTCTGCTCTTGTCAGGTGTCCTGGCCGGCGTCGGTGTGTTGCTCCTCGCCGGCTCGCTGGGCCCGGCGCCGGCGCTTGCCGCCACCGCGTTGGTCGGCATGGCGATCTCGGTGGTCACGCCGACGGCGTACGGAATCGTCGGTCGGGACGCGACCGTGAGCGAGCGGGGTTCAGCCATCGGCAAGGTCGCCGCGCTGTCCAGCTTCGGTCTGCTTCTCGGCCCCGCGGTGGTCGGCCAGATCGCGAGTTGGACTGACCAGCGGACCGCCATCGCCGTCCTGTCGGTCGGCGCGCTGGCCATCTGCTTGCTGGCGACTCGGGTGCCCAGGTACGTCCCGGCCCGACAATTGACGAGGACCTGACATGATCGGGACAGCGCACGGGCGCGGCGGTGTGGATTTCGTGACTGGGCGCCAGCCTCGCCATCTGGTCGGAGACGTCCTCCTGCCCACGGGTCCAGGGATGACGCTGCTCGCTGACGCGGCCGGCTCGCGGTTCTGGTTGGCGAGCGGCTATCGCCAGTCGAAGGAGTTCATGCGGGACAAGCGGTTCAGTAGAGCGGTGATGCCCAGCGCCGGTTGCCCGGTTGGTCCGGCACTGCGGATGTCGATCACCGAGATGGACCCGCCCGCGCACACCTCGACCCGAAACCTCGTGTGCGGAGCGTTTTCCGCTCGGCAGGTCGAACGGTTGAGGCCGGGGATCGAGGAGCTTGCCGACCGGATGCTGTCCCGGCTCGTCGATGGCGGGCGCACCGCGGACCTGATCGCCGATTTCTGCGCCCCGCTCACCTTCAACAGCCAGTGCACGTTGCTCGGCGTACCGGCGCATTACCGTGAGGCGATCCGCCAGTGTTCGGTGCGGCGGGTCGGGCTGCCGGGCGCGAGCGAGGAGCAGACGCACGCGGCTGAGCTTCTGCTGCACGACGCGGTCGTCGAGATGGTCGCCGACCAGCGCAGACCGCCGACCGGCCTGCTCGCGACGCTGATCGCGGCACACCGGGACCGGCGCATCCTGGACGAGCCCGATCTCACCGGGCTCGCCGCCTCGCTGTTCTTCGACGGGCACGTGCTTTCGGCGGCGCAGATCGCGAACACCGTGCTCGTGATGCTCACCAACGGCATGTTCGGTCCGGTGCGGGCAAACCCGGCGTTGCTCGACGACGTCATCGAGGAGTCGCTTCGGTTCTGCCCGTCGGTCAACCTGAGCATGCCTCGGGTGGCGACGGTCGACCTGACACTGGATGGCGCTCACGTTCGCACCGGCGACCGGGTGGCCGCGGCGATCGCGCTGGCGAACCGGGACGGCGCCGTGTTCTCGGCCCCCGAGGAGTTCCTTCCCGGGCGGCCCGTCAGACACCTGACGTTCGGCTACGGAACTCACCACTGCATCGGTGCGCACCTCGCCCGAGTCCAGTTGCGTGCCGCGCTGCTCGCGGTGTCGCGCCACGCACCGAACCTGCGCCTGGCCACCCCGGAACACGAGCTGGCCTGGTTCGTGTCGCCGACCATCCGCAGGCTGACGGAGCTACCGGTGCGCTGGTGACGCGCCTGCGACACGCACCACAGGCCACCTTCAAGGTTGTTAAGGGAGCTTGAGTTCTGGCCGGTCGATATCCAGCCACACGGCAAGGTCGAGGGTTCGCTCCAAGCCCAGCCGGTTCAACCTACCCAGCTCGGTCGACTCCAGCGCGTCGTCTGCACGAGCCGGTCCTGGTTGATCAACGTGAACACGTCGTGGTCCCGTTCGTCAGCACCCGGACCTCGAGCCCGACCGCCATGCTCATCCGGTCCATGGCGAGCCCATGAGGCCGATGAGCTGGCACCGGGAGCCTGAACTGCCGACATGGCGCCGCGATCCCGCCGGGCGCGCGTGGCGGACGTGCACGAGTTGGCCTCGGCCATGCCCCACGTGACGGTCGACCACGCCGCGAACGGCAAGCCGGTCTACCAGGTCGGCGGCAAGTCGTTCGTGTTCTTCCGCAACCCCCGTCCGGACGCCGTCGACCCGGACAGCGGCGAGCGCTACCCCGACGTGATCGTTGTCTGGGTGGCATCCGACCACGAGAAACAGGCACTCGTGCAGGACGAGTCGTCCCCGTTCTTCACCACCCCACATTTCCACGGCCACCGCTCCGTTCTGGTGCGCGCCAGCCGAATCGGCGACCTCACCCTTCAGGAACTGACCGAGGTGATCCAGGACGCCTGGCTCTCCCAGGCATCCCGACGCCGGGCGGACACCTGGCTGGCGAACCACCGCTGAGCGGGTCCGTGTGCACCTCACCGGTCCACCAACTGGTTCGGCGGAGTGCGCCGTTTCAGCTGAACGAGAAGTGCACGTGATCAGTGTGGGGATCCGGGCCGAAGTAGGTCCGCCAGCCCTGGATGGCGGCGTGCCCCTGGGCCCACATGGTCTGCTGATTCCACGATCGACCGTGTCCGGGAACAGAGCCAGAATCATCCGTCTGATGCGGCTCCTGTGGCAGGATCCCCGCGCTCGGATCGAGGACGAAGACGGTTCCGGTGACGTCCACCATGATCAGGACATGCCGGTCGTCGCGCAGAATGCCTGCACAGAGCGCTGCGAGTCTTTCACAGCCTGGAAGGGAGAGGCCCCTCCGCAAGAACGGGACCCAACGTCGGGCCGCGGCGCACCATGCGCTGTCCGATGCGGGTGGGGAATCGTCGAGCTGCTGACACCGCCGCGCTGATCACCCTGGGCGAAGCCCGGCCGCACCGTGGCCAGTCGGGCACCGTCACCAGCCCGCGGTCCGGGCCCCGCCGCTGCTCAGCAGCACCCCTCGCACATGGGATGCCGGATTGATAACAGCGTGCCGTCGATCGCTATGGTCAGAAGCATGAGCTACGCGCGCCCTTTCTTCGCGCTCCGGGACGGGAAGCCCAACGGCGCGCGACACGTGCAGACCGTGCACGACCTCGGTGTGCTCCAGGTGCCGTCGGGTCGACTGGAGGCATGTGACCCAATCATCATGCTCGGCGAGGGCGTGGTCGTCGATGTCCCGCCCGGTGCCTACCCGGTGCGGCTCACGCACGTTGTCGACGCTGAGGACGGCCTGAGCGGCGCCGCCTACCTGTCGGTGGTCGTGCGGGAGGACCTGCCGGTCTCCCAGGTCCGCACCGTCACCAGCCCGGAGGACCCGGAGGAGTTGGCGTGGGTGATCACCGACTCCACGGGCATCGGGTTCGTCGACCACGAGGCCGTCGATCGGTGCATGCCGCCCGACGGGGAGAGGGAAGAGTTGATCCTCGACGGAGACCCACCGCACACGCCGTCGTGGCTGGACCTGCTCGACGCCCCGGACCACGTCCGTGAAGACAGCGCGGACATCCGGTTGCCCCTGGCCACCCACCAGGAGAACGTGATCCTCGCCCGCTCGTGGATGGGCCAGGGTGACCACGTCGTGGTGACCACTCATGCGGCGGACGGTGTGCTTCTCGCCGTCCACATCGACGCCTTCGCCCACGACCTGGACCTCGAACTCGCCGACCCGCAGGGTGCCGACGTCGTGCTGCCACGTTCAACCGTCTAGATGACTGATTCCGTGAAGTTGGTGTTAGTGGTCGAACGCGGTTAGTGATCGTTTGCTGGTCACGCCGGTGGTCCAGTTGTGCCAGATGCAGGTGGCCATGGCGAGCAGGCGTTGGGCGACTCGGGTGGATACGCCTGCTGGGGTGCGTGCGCCGTGGTGTGTCATGACCGAACCCGACGTCACCTTCTCTCTGGGTTGTCCCGCACGACAGCTGCACGGCGTGCAGTCACAGGCCATCGAGGTCGACAGCCTGGCGCTGACCAAATGGAATCCGACCTGCTACACCGATGGGCCGACGTCAGATGCGCCGAAGCTCGGAACTGTCCCGTCGCGAAGCCAATGGGAAGCCGGAGATGGCGCGAACGCCTCCGACTGCGCGAGGTGCTCGTTGTGCTCGTTCGGTCCCCCGTGCTCGACCGGAAGGCAGGTTTACAGATCGAGTACTACGAAACCCTGTGGCGCTGCCAAGTCGGGGGTCCGCCAGCGCCACAGGGCTCACCACCTACGTCGCACTTCTCAGCAGTGCGTTACCACCACCGCCAATCTTTCGCGCGTGAGCACGTGTGTGGCGTGACACCGCTTAGCGCTCTGGTCAGCTGGTCCTTCTCGAGGTAGGTGTCATCGTCGTGCCGCATGCTCGCCGCCGAACGCCGCCACGACTGACGCGTCGCGGCAGCCCGCACATGTGGCGCAGGCGCAAGGGACAAGCGACAGCAGAGGCCTACGATCTCGGCCGCCTTGCCGGCGCACAGCACCGTGGTCCACCGAGTGCAACCGCGGCGCCGACGCCATCCGGAAGATCAGAGTCAGGCGTGCGGGCGCCAGCGGATGGACAGTCTCCACCGCTACGCCCCCGCGGGAATCTCCCGCCCGCACCTGGCGGAACGGCTCTACGCCTCGGCGGGCGGGCATGTGGTCAGCGCGGCCGGGTCATGGCGGTCAACTCAGGGCGGCACGCTCATCGAATCGGCCGGCAGCGTGTGACGAGCGAGTACGAGTCCGTTCCCGAGCGCGGCGGTGACCAGCAGAAAGGCCACGCCGCCGTAGTGGTCGGCGAGGGGCCGGCGAGAGCCGAGCCGAGCGCGCTGCCGAGCTGGCCGATGGTGGTCAGCCAGCCGAAGAGTTCAGCGGAACGCGTCCAGCACCTTCCTGGGCATACCCGGCCGGCGAGCACCCGAAGCACGCGTTGTTCAGGTGGTGTACGCGAGGATCACCGACGTTCGTTGGTGTCACACCAACCATTCGGCATGTCAGGGTTTCTTCAACAGGTGCCCCGGTCCCCCTTGGAGCGACACATGCCTGCATTACGTCGGACAGCCCTGCTCGCCTCCGTCGGCGTCGCGCTCGGCGGGGCCATGGTGCTGGTCCCCGCCGCGTCCGCGGACATCCCACCCGGCTACTACGACACCGCGGAAGGCAAAACCGGGACGGAGCTGCACGCGGCACTGCACGACATCATCGGCAACGGCGCGCATCTGACCTACGACGAAGTGTGGGAAGCGCTGAAGGTCACCGACGAGGACCCGGCCGACGCCGGCAACGTGATCATGATCTACAGCGGCGCGCCCATGCCGGAGGACGCCAACGGCGGCGGCACCGACCAGTGGAACCGCGAGCACACCTGGGCGCAGAGCCACGGCGACTTCGGCACCTCCCCCGGTCCCGGCACCGACCTGCACCACCTGCGCCCGTCCGAGGTCGGCGTGAACTCCACCCGCGGCAACCTGGACTTCGACAACGGCGGCTCGCCCGTCGAGGGCGCGCCGGACAGCTCCGTCGACGACGACTCGTTCGAACCCCGCGACGCCGTGAAGGGCGACATCGCCCGCGGCATCCTCTACATGGCAGTCCGCTACGACGGCGACGACGGCTTCGCCGACCTGGAGCCGAACGACTCCGTCGGCAACGACTCGGCACCGTTCATGGGCAAGCTGTCCGTACTCCTGGAGTGGAACACCCAGGACCCACCGGACGCCGCCGAGCAAGCCCGCAACGACCTGATCTACTCCGACTACCAGAACAACCGCAACCCGTTCATCGACCACCCCGAATACGCCGACACCATCTGGTGACGCCGCTCCCTGTCGCCGCCATGACCTCCGGAAGCCGAAACCGCGCGCCCGCGCGCCGCGACACGACCGGCAAGGTGTGCCGAAGCACCCCGATCCGGCAGCGAGCAAAGGGACATCCGACGGGGGCACGGACACGACGACTCGGCGGCGCGACTAATTCCATCCGGAGATCACGTCACCCTGCTCGACCACACGGTCGACCCAGTGCTCAACTCCGTCGACGACGAAGCCGGTACCCAGCAGGTTGAGTGAGCAGACCGACACACAGTTGGTGACCGGCGTGCTCGCCGGCGACCGGGACGCGTCGCGGCGATGTACGACCGCCACGCCGACAAGTTGCACGGGTCCAGCCGTATCAAACCGCCTGGCAACTCCACCGCTCTGACCTGCGCTTATATAGCAATCATCCTTGCCGTCCATACACCGAACGAATCATCGCCGTGCTGGCGAGCAACTCGGCGGGGACCTGGCTCTGCCACTTTCGCTGCTCGTCGGCGGTCATCAGGCGTATCGGCGGACGTTGCCGCGCGGTGTGCATTTGGTCGGGGTGGTTGTCATCGGCTTCGGCCAGCCGGCCCGCGCGTTGCCGCCAGGCGTTGATCGCGTGTAGTCCGGACCCGATGGCCCGTATCAGGTATGCCCAGTTCGTCAGCTCTTGTGCCGCGAACCCAGCGTCGGAGTTTCCTCGCTCATCGGTAATCCCCCACTGTGCCGCCCACGACATCTCCACCGGCCCGGCAACGTAAGATCACCATCAGACGTTGTTGGGCTCGGTAGCGGATCGTGACAGCGTTTCGCTCTCTCCTTCCTCAGCTCAGCGGAAGAACACCGCGTCAAACGCGCGACCCAACCCGAACAGGCTGGCTCGGTGGGCACACGACGACGTCGATCAGTGTGCGGACGATGCAGAGGATCAGTCCACAGTGCACAGCGACACTACGAAAACCGCCATGGGCGACATCCGTCCACGTCCCTCCCGATCCCGACGTGACAGCGTGGGGAAGTACCATCTGCGTCGACTCGGCCCGCCACGCAAGTCGGAGCTGAAGAGGCGACCCCTTAACCTAACGGCAAGTGGACTTGTCCCCCAGAGTCGTTAACACAATTTCCTGACTTGCAGAAATAGAGAACCCTCTGGGCAAGCAGAGTAGCTCAAGTGCGTTGAATGCAGTTTACCTCGTCAACGGCATAGTGAACTCTCCCGATTTTCTCCTTCTCCTCATCACAGATGAAACCGCTCGAGGCTCACCAAGCACCACCGCCTGGTTGCCACGCGGGACCGCGAACCGGAACGCGGCGCCGACACATGGCCGACATGTCCCGCGTCAGGTATGTAGTGCCCTGCGCCGTCGGTGGCCGTGGCGGCTGGGGCGATGGAACTCGACCGCCCCAGCCCAGCCGTCCGGGTCATTGTCGCGCACCCAGCGCCGGCCCACGTCGCCTTGGAAGCGGCACCTGACCTCACATCCCTCTTCGCTTCGGATGTCCGCAGTTCACGTTGGGCAAGTAGGATCCGGGGCATAACCCGATGAGAAAGGACCTTCGTGCAAATCTCCGAGTTCCTGGACCGTAAGCTGGCCCGACGTTTCCGTACCTATGACCACGACGGCGACGGCTTCATCGAACGCGAGGACTTCGCCGCCGCCGCGGCCCGACTCGGGACTGAGTTCGGCCACGCGGCGGACTCGGCGGTGCAGCAGCGGATGAACGCACTGTGCCTCGAGATGTGGGACCACCTCGCCAAGGCCGCGGACACCGATACCAACGAGCGGATCAGTGAGGCGGAGTACAAGGCAGCGTTCGCGGCCGGGATGCTGGAGACGCCGACGGCGTTCGACGACAGCTACCGGCCATTCCTGAACGCGATCATGGACATCGCCGACGCGGACCACGACGGCCGGTTGACCGAGGACGACGACGTCCGCTGGACCGGCGCGTTGATGGGGTTGCCCGAGGCCGACGCCCGGGCGGCGTTTCGTCGGCTGGACGACGACGGCGACGGATACATCACCACCGATGATCTGTTGACGGCTATCCGCGACTACTACTTCGACGAGGCACCCGACTCCGCAGGCGCCTGGCTGCTCGGCCCGCTGGATCGCTGAGGCTGTCGGCGCTGGTGTACGCGGCATCGTCTGACCTGAACGGCAGGTATGAGAACGCCGCCACCGCTTGGGCAGGCTCGGCAACCTTGCTGGTCGGCCTCGGTCCAACTGGGCCGGTTCCTACGCCACGCACAACCGCCGCGACATCAAGGGCTACGACGGCGTGCGGTTCTCCGGCGCGCACTTCGCCGGCCACCAGGACCACGACATCGAGTTGACCGCGTTCAACGACAAGATCTCCTCCCTGAAGGTCAGCTGACCCACCGGGCACGAGGGCGCCGGGCACCCCGCGTGCCCGGCGCCCTGGCCTGTGCGGAGAACGTGCGCCGAGGTGACAGCCTGGGGCCACTGCTACCCGGAATGTTCACTGGAGGCAAGGTGCGTCGGATTCTTCGGGGTGTTCTCGTTCCGCTCGGGATGGCGTTGGGACTGGTGGCGTTCGCGCCCTCCGCCCAGGCGACCGCCGCGCACCGGCTCGCCGTCGCCGGCATCGACGCCGGTTCGTTGAAGCCCGGGTGGGTGCTCGAGGGCGAGAACATCATGTGGGACAACGGTGACGTGGTCCTGTCGTTCGGGACGGCAGCCGCTTCCAACACCTGCGCCTCCACGTACGTGTGTCTCTACGACAACATCAACTTCGACGACCAGAACCGCGACGGCGTCCCCGACGGAGCGAAGATCGCGCGGCTCCGCGGCAAGGGTGATCACGACATGCGGTGGTACGGCTTCGACAACATGATGAGCTCCTGGAAGAACTACGCGGCCGTCGACGCGGTGTGGTATTACAACTACCCTGCCGGCGGCGGTGGGATCTGCATGCGTTCCGGGACGTCGCAGGCGAACGAGCAGTCGAACTCCGACCAGATGTCCACCCTGTGGATCACCTCGTCGAGCACCGTGTGCTGATCCGGGTCTCGCGGTGGGCGGCGACCTCGGTGACCACAGCCGGCCGGCGTTGCGGGCGATCCGCACGGCGTCGATGCGGTTGTGGGCACCCACCTTGCTGATCGCGTTCGACCGGTAGTTGCGGACCGTCGTCGAGGCGCCTGATGTCCTACTGGGTCGGTTGGTGACGGGGGCGGGTACTCGACGTAGAGTCGGTGAACCGGTCCCACACCTTCGCCGGGACGGTGAGCCGGGTGGCTTCGAACAGTGCCCGTCGCAGCTGCTCGGGTGCCTGGGTGACGTTCACCGCAAGGTGTGTGCGGCGCCGTCCAGCGGGGATGACCGGGATGTCGCGGCCGAGTTCGAGTTTGGCCCTCCGCTTCGCCTCGGACAGCGGGTTGCCCCGCATGGCTGAGGCGAATCCGCGCTGCGGGGAGATCGCCAGCCGGTCCGAAGGGTGGAACCTGGCCGTCTCGTCGCTCCTGCGCTCGATCTCGTCACGGGTCTCGACGGTGTCGGTCTTCGTCGAGACCAGACCGAGTACCACGACCTTGTCGTCCGGGATCTCGGCCAGCGGCTCGAACCCGCCGGAGCGGTCGTCGTCGTATTCGAGGAACACGTAGCCGGCAGTTGGATGTAGCGGCACCCCTGTTCGGCGAGGGCGGCGCTAGGGGAACAGGCGGGTGTCCAGTAGTTCGGCCGCGCGGTCTGCTGCCAGGATGGACAGCGTGCTCTCGATGTCGTGGAATGCCTTCTGTGCGGCGATTGCGGGCCAGTCCTCCGGGAGGTGGCGTACCGGTAGACGTGGGTCCTTGCGGATGATGCGCAGCCACTCCGTGACGATCGACAGGTGGGCGGCCAGCGGGTCGTCCGCATACGGTTGCTCCTCTGACCAGCGGGTCAGGAACGATCGGTAGCTGGCCGCGATCGGTCCCAGGTCGTAGGCGTCCGCCACCAACTGGGCCACGTCGGTCAACTCGTCGACCGTGGCGCGGAAGACCCGGACGTGCGCGGCCAGGCCCAGCGACGCCACGAGGTCGTCCACCCGCACGTGGCCAGGGGCGATCCACAGGCCACCCTGCAACGGACCGAAGCCCGCCCACGCGAGTTTTGACCGCAGATCATGCCGTTGGCGCTGCCACGCCTCTGGCAGCGAGAAGCCCAGCAGCGTCCACGTGCCGTCCCACTCCTCGTTCACGGCACCCGTGCGCCAGATGCGGGCGTGACCGTCGCGCAGTACGCCGTCCGCCAGCTCGGTCAGGCCGAAGTACATCCGCCTGCCGTCCTTCTGGCGATAGAGCAGGCCGCGGTTGACCATGCGGGTCAGCGTGGATCTGGTCGCGTGCTCCGACACCCCGAGCCTGCCCAGTACCTCGATCACGCTGCCCGAGAACACGCACAGGCCCCGGTCGTAGAGGTAGTCGCCCAGGAACGTGAGCATCAGCGACTGGGGGCGAGGGTCATCGATCACGGGGCAATATTAGGCAGATTCTTGACGGCTGCAAGCCTGACGCCTAACTTTGGTGGCGTTCGCAGCGTGTACAAGGAGGTACCGTGCGTCGACTTCTTCCTGTCCTGTCAGCCTTTCTCCTCCTTGCCGCCGGTTGTGGCGACGAGTCGGGCGCCGGCAGCGACGGCCCAATCCGGGTCGGGCAGATCGTGTCGCTCACCGGCAACTACTCCCCTCTCGGCAGCGAGAACAAGAAGTCCGTCGAGCTGGCCGTCGCCAAGGTCAACCGCGAAGGCGGGGTGCTCGGGCGGCAGCTCGAGGTCGTGGTCAAGGACGACAAGAGCCAGCCGGACCAGTCCGTGCTGGCCTTCAACGACCTGCGTGGCGACGACGTGGCGGCCGTCATCGGGTCACCGTTCTCGAACTCGGCCCTCGCCACGCTTCCGTTGGTGGACAGGGAAGAGATCCCCTATCTGTCCCTCACCCCCGCCGACGAGCAGGTCGAACCCGTGCACCCGTACGTGTTCGTGGTGCCCGCGACCTCCGGCACCTACGCCGAGCGGATCCTCGAATATCTGAAGGCGACCGGGGTGTCCACGGTGGCCGTCGCGCACGACACGCGCAGCTCCTACGCGGTCGCGGGCTACAAGGGCATGCAGGACAACGCGCCCAAGTTCGGGATCGACATCGTCACCGACGAGAAGTTCCAGACCGACACCACCGAGTTCGGCTCCGTGTTCGGGCACGTCCGCGACTCGAACGCGCAGGCACTCATCGTGTGGGCGACCGGCGCGCCCGCGGTCGCGCTGACCAAGCAGTACGCCACCGCCGGGCTCGACATCCCGCTCGTGCTCACCGGCGCGCAGGCCAGCAAGCTGTTCCTTGACCCGGTCGCCGACGCGGCGGAAGGCGTGATCGTCGCCAGCTCGATCGGTGTCGTCGGGCCGGAACTACCTGAGGGCAAACAGAAGACGGCGATCAGCGAGCTGACCACCGCGTTCAGCGAGGAGTACGGCTACCCGCCACCGCAGTTCGCGCAGGACGGGTGGAGTGCCGTGCAGTTGCTGGTCGCCGCCATCGAGAAGGCGGGCAACACCGAACCCGAGTCGATCCGGGACGCGCTCGAAAGCCTGAAGCTGGTCACCCCGAACGGCGAGTACGCCTACAGCAAGGACGACCACGCCGGGCTCGGCCCGCAGTTCATCTCCGTCAACACCGTGACCCAGGGCGCGTTCCGCCCCACCGACTGGGCCGGCGAACAGCTGGCAGAGCTCGCGGGGTAGTGCGCCGTGTCACCGATCCTGCAGGCGAACGGGTTGCGCCGCTCGTTCGACGGGGTGTTCGCCGTGCGCGACGTCGACCTCGAGGTCGCGCACGGCGAATTGCGGGCCGTCATCGGGCCGAACGGCGCGGGAAAGTCCACTCTGTTCAGTCTCATCGGCGGGCAGCTTCGCGCGGACACCGGCACCGTCGTCTACGACGGGACGCGGGTCGACCGGCTGCCTCCGCACCGCCGGGCCGCTGCCGGGATCGCCGTCGTGTTCCAGGGTGCTCGGGTGTTCACCGGCATGACCGTGCTGGAGAACGTGATGGTCGGCGCGCACGCGGGCACCCGCACCGGATTCGGCTCGGCGATCGCCCGGCTGCCCCGGCACCGGCGAGAGGAACGGGAGATCCGCGCGCGGGCCGAGGAATGCCTTGCCAGGACTGGGCTTGTGGACTGGGCCGGGCGGGACGCCGGTGCCCTGCCGCTCGGCCAGCAACGGGTGGTGCAGGTGGCACGGGCACTGTGCGGACAGCCTCGGCTGCTGCTGCTCGACGAGCCCGCGTCGGGGCTGCGAGCGGCGGAACGATCGCTGCTCGCCGCACTGTTGGAAGAGCTACGTGGCGAGGGCATCACGATGCTGCTGGTCGAGCACGACGTCGCGTTCGTGACCCGGCTCGCGGACCGGGTCACCGTGCTCGACCTCGGGCAGGTGATCGCCGAAGGCACGCCTGCGGAGATCCGGGCGGACGACCGGGTCGTCGCCGCGTACCTGGGAGCACCGGCATGATCGAGGTGCGGGATCTCGTGGTCCGGTACGGGCCGGCGACCGCGTTGGACAAGGTCAGCCTGACGGTCGGCGCGGGTGAGATGGTCGCGCTCGTCGGACCGAACGGCGCCGGTAAGTCCACTATGGTCAACACGCTTTCCGGCATCCTCAAGCCTGCGGCGGGTACCGTCGCCGTGCGCGGGCGGCTCGCGCACGTGCCGGAAGGCAGGCAGGTGTTCGGCGACCTCACGGTCGAGGACAACCTGCGACTCGGCGGGCGACGCCACCGGGAGCGCGACACCGGGCCGGTGCACGCGATCCTGCCCCGGTTGGCCGAGCTGCGGCACCGGCGGGCGGGAACGCTATCCGGTGGTGAGCAACAGATGGTCGCCGTCGGGCGGGCGTTGATGAGCAGGCCCGATGTGCTCGCGGTCGACGAGCTGTCGCTGGGTCTCGCGCCGATCATCGTGGCCGACCTGGTGCGGCACCTACGTGAGCTGAACGCCACCCGCGGCCTCGCGGTGCTCCTGATCGAGCAGAACGCGCGGCTGGCACTGGAGTTGTGCTCCCGCGCGTACGTGCTGGAGGCGGGCCGGATCGTGGCCGAAGGGCCGTCGGAAGAGTTGGCCCGCGACGACCGGGTGTCGGTCGCGTACCTGGGTGGCAGCCATGAATGATCTCCCCGGATATCTGGTCACGGGGCTGGGCACCGGCTGCGGGTACGCACTCATCGGCAGCGGGCTCGTGGCCGTGTACCGCGTGACGCGGGTGGTGAACTTCGCGCAGGGCGCGTTCGCGGTCGTGGGCGCCATGTGTGCGTCCTCGTTCCTGACCGCGTTGCCCCACGGCCTCGCCGAGCCCGCGGCGGTAGTGGTCGCCGCGATCGTCGGGCTTCTGGTCGGCATCGTCGCGCTGGCGACGAACCCGCAGTCGGCGCTGATCGTCACGCTCGGGCTGTCCGTGTTCGCCTATGCGGTCGAGGTGCTGGTGTGGGGCGACCAGCCGCGCTCGTTCGCCGGTCTTCCCGGCGCTGTCACGATCGGCGACGCCCGGGTGCAGACCCACTACCTGCTGATCATCGCGGTGACGCTGCCGGTGTTCGCCGCCTTGGCGCTGTTCTTCACCCGTACCGACACGGGCAAGGCGCTGACCGCGTGCGCGTCGAATCCCTACGCCGCCAAGGTGATCGGCATCGACGTGCGCCGCATGGGGTTGCTGGCGTTCACGATCGGCGGTGCGCTCGGCGGACTCGCCGGGGTGCTGGTGACACCGGTGCAGCAGATCACCTTCGACGCGGACGTGACGCTGATCGTCAACGGTTTCGCGGCCGCGATCCTGGGCGGCCTCACCCGGCCGGCGGTGACGCTCCTCGGCGGGCTGCTGCTCGGCGTGACACAGGCACTGGTCGCGGGTTACGGAAACGCCGCGCACCAGACGGACATCGCGCTGGGACTGATGATCGCGGTGATGATCTGGCGTGCCGCGCGGCGACCGGTGGTGGAGACGGTATGAAGCTCGCGATTCTGCTCGCCGCCTTGGTGGCCCTGGCGCTGCCCGCCTTTCTCGACGGCCAGCAGCTCGGCATCTACATCCTCGCGGGACTGGCGGCCATGGTCACCGTCGGGTTGTCGCTGCTCATGGGGCAGGCCGGGCAGATCTCGCTCGGCCAGGCGTCGTTCTACGCGATCGGCGCCTACACCGCGGGGCTGCTCAGCGTGAACGACACCCCGCCGGTGCTCGCGCTCGTGGCCGCACCGGTGGTCGCCGCCACGTTCGCGGCGGTGGTGGGCATCGGGGTGCTGCGGCTGCGTGGCCACTACCTCGCGTTCGCCACGCTCGCGATGCAGCTGATCCTGCTGTCCGTCCTGTCACAGTCCACCTGGGCCGGTGGCGCCATCGGGCTGCAGGGGATTCCGCGGTTCTCGATCGGCGGCTTCGAGCTGGACGAGGACATCCAGTACGCGTACCTGACGCTGGCCGCGCTCGCGGTCGTCCTTCTCGTGGCACACAACCTGGTGCGGTCGCGGCCGGGGCGCGGGTTGCGGGCACTCGCCACGTCCGAGGTCGCGGCGGCCGCCAGCGGGGTGCCGGTCGGGCGGTACCGGCTGGCCGTGTTCACGCTCTCGGCCGCGTTCGCGGGACTCGCGGGCGGCATCTACGCGTTCTACCTCGGCTATCTCGGACCGGGGTCGTTCCCCGTGCTGCTGTCGATCGAGTACGTGGTGATGGCCGTGGTCGGCGGGCTCGGCACGCTGTCCGGCGGGGTGGTCGGCGCGGTCGCGATCGTGCTGTTGGTGCAGGTGTTGAACGAGCTGGGCACGAGCCCGGGGATGCCGAGCTACGCGCCGAGTGTCCTGTCCTACGCGGTGTACGGGTTGCTGTTGGTGGTCGTCGTGCTGTGGCTGCCGCGCGGGATCGTGCCCGCGCTCCGGCTCCGGAGAGGAGAACGGTCGTGAAGGTCCTGCTGGCGGCCACGCTCGTGGCCGGACTCCTGTTGGGTACCAGTACCGACACGCCGTCCCATGTGGAGGGATGGCTGCCGAGCGGCGCCACCTACGTGATGGACGTGCCGGCCGACTGGAACCGTACGGTCCTGCTCTACAGCCACGGTTACACGCCGGACGGTTCGCCCAACCCCGCCCAGAACGCACCGAGTGACACCACGCGCACCACGCTGCTCGACCGCGGTTACGCGTTGATCGGCTCGTCCTACGCGGACACCGGCTGGGTGCTCGAGAAGGCCCTGCCGGACCAGATGGCCACCTTGGACACCTTCGCGGACAGGTTCGGCAGACCCCGCAAGGCGATCGCATGGGGCACTTCGCTCGGTGGCATGGTCACCACCGGACTCGCCGAACGGTACGGCAACCGGTTCGCCGGCGCGCTCGCCATGTGCGGTCTGCAACATGGCGGCATCGCCAACTGGAACAACACGCTCGACCCGGTGTTCGCCGTCCGCACGCTGTTCGGTGACCCCGCCACCCCGCTGGTCGACCTGCCCGACCAGGCCACCGCGCTCGCCTCGGCCGGGGCACTGACCGTCGCACTCGACGCCGCGCAGGCCACACCACAGGGCCGGGCACGCACGGCGCTCGCCGCCGCACTGCACAACCTGCCGGCTTGGACCGACCCGTCGGCACCGGAACCCGCGCCCGACGACCACGACACGGCTCAGCGCAACCAGTACCAGTCGCTGCGCGGCACCGTCTACGTCGGACTGTCATGGCGGCAGGAGGCCGAGACCTGGGCCGGCGGCAACCCTTCGTGGAACACGGGTGTCGACTACGCCCGCATGTTCGCCCGCTCGGCCATCCGGCCGGAGGTCGAGGCGCTCTACGCCCGCGCCGGGCTGTCGCTGGCGGCCGACCTCGCCACGCTGAACCGGGCGCCGCGCATCTCGGCAGACCCGGCAGCCGTCGGCTACGTCATTCGCAACCTGACCTTCACCGGCCGCCCGGCGACGCCGCTGCTCACCATCCACACGACCGGTGACGCGCTCGTCCCCGTCCAGGTGCAGCGCGCGTACGCGGACGCCGTGCACACCTCCGGCCGGGACCGCCTGCTGCGTCAGGCCTTCGTGCACCGCGGCGGGCACTGCACGTTCACCACCGGGGAGATGCTGGCCGCTTTCGAGGCACTCGAGCGGCGGGCGGTGACGGGCCACTGGCCGGACACCGGCCCGGTCGCGCTCAACGCGGCGGCCGCGCGGCTCGACCCGGGCGCCGCGCACTCCTACCTCCGCTATCGGCCGGCGCCCTACCCGCGGCCGTTCGACCTCGCATATTAAGGAGAGATCGTGGATCTGACTGGACGAGTGGCGGTCGTGACCGGCGCGGGACGGGGGCTCGGCTTCGCCTACGCGTCGGCGCTCGCGGCCTCCGGGGCGGCCGTCGTCGTCAACGACGCGGACGCGGCGGCCGCCACGGATGCCGTCGACCAGCTCACCGGCAGCGGCGGCAAGGCGGTGGCCGAGCCGGGTGCCGTCGGGCCCGCGGAGGTGGCCGACCGGCTGGTCCAGCGGGCGGTCGATGAGTTCGGGCGGCTCGACGTCCTCGTCACCAACGCGGGCGTGCTGCGGGACCGGATGCTGTGGCGGATGTCCGACGAGGAGTTCGACACGGTCGTCGACGTGCACCTGCGCGGCACGTTCACCTGTGTCCGCGCGGCCGTGCGGCACCTCCGCGAGCAGGACGACGGCGGCCGGATCATCGTGGTCGGCTCCCCGGCGGGACAGCGCGGGAACATCGGCCAGACCAACTACTCGGCCGTCAAGGCGGGCATCGTGGCCATGGCACGCACGTGGTCGATGGAGTGCGCGAAGGCCGGCATCACGGTCAACGCGGTGATCCCGGTCGCCGCCACCGCCATGACCGCGAGCATGCCCGCGTTCGCGCCGTACATCGAGGCGTGGCAACGCGACGGCACGCCGCTGCCGGGCTGGTTGCGTGCTGGGGAGGGATTCGGTGGGCCCGAGGACGCGGCCGGGCTCGTGGTGTTCCTCGCCTCGGCCGAGTCCGAGGGTGTGACGGGACAGGCCATCGGGGTCGGCGGCGACAAGCTGTCGCTGTGGACGCACCCGGAGGAGGTCGAGGTGTCCTACCGGGACGGTGGCTGGCAGGCCGACGACATCGCCGCCACCTGGGCTTCGACGCTCGGCAGGAACCCACGCTCCGTGGGCGTCCCGGCGCCGGTGCCGCCGGCATGAACGTCGAGGAGCTCGTAGCCGTCGACATGCACGTCCACGTCGAGGTCGGCGTGGACGGCCGCCTTTCCTTGCCGGACCACCTGATGAGTGGGTCGGCCGCGTACTTCAAGGTGGCCGAGCGGACCAAGACCGTCGCCGAGATCGCCGACTACTACCGCGAGCGGCGGATGGCGGCCGTGGTGTTCACCGTGGACGCCGAGACCGCGACCGGGCACCCGCCGATCCCGAGCGAGGAGGTGGCGGACGCGTGCGCCGAGCACGCGGACGTGCTCATCCCGTTCGCCAGCGTCGATCCGTGGCGGGGCAAGGCGGCCGTGCGGCAGGCCAGGACACTGATCGAGAAGCACGGGGTGCGGGGCTTCAAGTTCCACCCGAGCCTGCAGGCGTTCCACCCCAACGACCCGTTCGTGTACCCCCTGTACGAGGTGCTGGCCGAACACGGCATGGTCGCGTTGTTCCACAGTGGACAGACCGGGATCGGCGCCGGACTGCCCGGCGGGGGCGGGATCCGCCTCAAGTACGCCAACCCGCTCGCGCTCGACGACGTGGCAGCGGACTTCCCCGACCTGCCGATCGTCATCGCCCACCCGTCGTTCCCTTGGCAGGACGAGGCACTGGCGGTCGCCACGCACAAACCGCGGGTCCACATCGACCTGTCCGGGTGGTCGCCGAAGTACTTCCCGCCGCAGCTCGTCCGCTACGCCAACACGTTGCTGCGGGACAAGGTCCTGTTCGGGTCGGACTTCCCGGTCATCACCCCGGACCGCTGGCTCGCCGACTTCGACAAGCTCGAGATCAAGCCGGAGGTGCGCCCCATGATCCTCAAGGACAACGCCGTCCGGCTGCTGGGCCTGGCCGATGCGTAACCAGGGCATCGGCTCGTGGACCGCGCGGCGGGCGCGGATGTCGCCCGACCGGGTCGCGGTCGTCCACGGCGACCGCGAGCAGACGTACGGCGAGCTGCACGAGCGCGCCACCCGCATGGCGCACGTACTGGCCGGGCTGGGTGTCGGGAGTGGCGACCGGGTCGCCTATCTCGGCCCGAACGAGCCCGCGTTCCTGGAAACCCTGTTCGGTGCCGGGCTCGCGGGTGCGATCGTCGTGCCGCTCAACACCAGGCTCACGCCGCCCGAACTGGCCTACATCCTGCGGGACAGCGGGACGTCCGTGTTGGTGCACGCCCCGACGCACGACACGCACGCCGGCGAGCTGCGCGCCGAGGTACCGCACGTGCTGCCCCGGGCCAGGTTCGAGGAGCTGCTGGCCGCGGCGCCGACCACGCCCGTCGACGAGACTGTCGAGCCGGACGACGTGGCGATGATCATGTACACGTCGGGTACCACCGGGCGGCCGAAGGGCGCGGCACTGTCGCACGCGAACGTCCACTGGAACTCGGTGAACGTGCTGATCGACGTCGATCTGGCCGGTGACGAGGTGACGCTGGTGAACGCGCCGATGTTCCACGTCGCGGCGCTCAACCAGACGGTGCTGCCGACGGTGCTCAAGGGCGGCACGGTGGTGCTGGACTCGTTCGACCCGGTGCGCACGCTCGAGACCATCGCGCGGCGACGCGTGACGTACCTGTTCGGCGTGCCGGCCATGTTCCAGGCCGTGGCGGGTGTTCCCGAGTGGACGGACGCGGACCTGTCGTCGGTTCGCACGATGATCTGCGGCGGCGCACCGGTGCCGGAGCAGGTGATCACCACCTACCAGGAACGCGGGCTGGTGTTCCTACAGGGCTACGGGCTCACGGAGTCGTCGCCGAGCGGGCTGTTCCTGCGTGCGGTGGAAAGCACGCGGAAGATCGGGTCGGCCGGCACGCCGTGTTTCTTCACCGACGTGCGCGTGGTCGACGCGGCCGGCGACGACGTCGCGCCGGGTGTTCCCGGCGAGGTCGTCCTGCACGGCCCCAACATCATGACCGGGTACTGGGGCAAACCGCGGGAGACCGAAGCGGTGCTGTCCGCGGACGGCTGGCTGCGCACCGGCGACATCGCGGTGTCCGATGAGGATGGTTACCTGTACATCAGGGACCGCATCAAGGACGTGATCATCTCGGGCGGGGAGAACATCTACCCGGCCGAGGTCGAGGACGCGCTGCACCGCCACCCCGCGGTCGGGGACTGCGCGGTGATCGGGGTCGCCGACGAGCGGTGGGGCGAGGTGGGCCGCGCGATCGTGGTCCCGCGCGACACCGTCGAGCCGGACGAGCTGCTCGCGTTCCTCGGCGGCCGGATCGCCAGGTACAAGATCCCGAAGTCGGTGGTGTTCGCGGACACGCTGCCGCGCACGGCATCGGGGAAACTGTTGAAGAGAGCGCTGCACGATACGTACGGGAGGACCGATGACGACGACGGTGCGAGGGCTGACGGCGCTCCGGGAGCTGGCGGGCAGCACGTTCGGCCCGACGGAGTGGCACGAGGTGACCCAGAGCCAGGTGAACACGTTCGCCGACGCGACGGGTGACCACCAGTGGATCCATGTGGACCCAACCCGCGCCGCGACGGGCCCGTTCGGCGGCACGATCGCACACGGGTACCTGACACTGTCGCTGATCATTCCGTTGTGGACGGATCTACTGGACATCCAGGACGTCCGGATGGGCGTGAACTACGGCCTCAACAAGGTACGGTTCCCCGCACCGGTTCCGGTGGGTGGCAGGGTGCGACTGGTCGCCTTGCTGTCCTCAGTGGACTCGATCGATGAGGACAGCGTGCAGACCACCTTGGACTTCACGATGGAACTGGAGGGCAGCGACAAGCCCGCGGTGGTGGCACAGGCGCTCTACCGGTACAACGCCTGAGTCGGCGATCGGCTAGTTGTGGCGTCGGGGCGACTCACCGTCCACTGGCTGGATCTCCGTGCAGGATCACTATGTGGCCGCTCGATGCTGTAAGCGCGGTATCCGAGGTGGTCTGCTGGCAGCGTCTGGCGGTGCTCGTGTGGCAGCCATGACTAGCCCCTTCGAGATGTCCTGAGTGGAGTGACGAGGCGTTCACGATCTCGCCGCGCAGCTGGGTGGCAGAGCGCTGACTGTGGCGACGTCCTCCTGCACACCGTCGAGAACCTCGTCACGGCCCTCGGTCAGCGATGTGGACTGACCCGGATCGAGAGACACTCGGGATCCGCTGTCCGCTGTGCGCCGCGCAAAGCCTGGCTGATCCGTCCGGGTCACTCGGAGGCGATGGCTGTCACGGCTTCGGCGGGCACGCACGCCAAGGACGACGGTCACCGGTGGTGGGCCAACGATGTCACCTTCTGGAACTGTCCGCATGCACGGCACAACGCCGCCGAGAGGTGGGCGCTTCGCCTCGAAGCGTGCCCGCTGATCATCAACCTCGTTGACCGAACCCACCGCGTCATACTCCCCCAACCGCCCACCGATCCGGCGAGGTGGTCACTCCTCACCCCACAGCATGAACGGCACCTCCCGAGCCCGCTGCGCGCCTCCGCTGTCGCCCGACGTCTCCGCGATCCGCGCCAGAACCAACCGGAGCTCCGCCCGGTCGGCAGGGCTCAAGGCGTTCAGCTCATGACTGATCACCTCGATGCCCCGCACGGCCACATCCGGGTCGATCTCGTCGTCCGCGGCGTGCTCGAAGAACATCAGGGCCTCGACGACCGCCCGAACCAGCGGCGTGCTGTCCATGCCGGGATTAAACCGCCCCCACCGGCATTCCTGTCCGCCGGTCCGTGATGCAGCCCCATGAACACACCTTCGTTCACCCACCTGCTCACGTCGCCAGGCGAGCAATCGAGGATGCCCCCTCATGCCGAGAGCTGCCAACGGTGCCCTGCGCTGGCTCGTTCGCGTGTTGCGAAGGGCTAGCATCCGGACACGGAAAGTGACAGGGCCGGGGAGGACGACCTCGTCATCGACTTCTCGCCGCCCCTGATCGCGGTGCTGCTGGCCGCGGAGCGTTCGAAGGGCGGTCCTCTCACGGAGGAGGAGGTCCTCGACATCCGTGACGGGGCAACCTGCATCCGCTTGCCGAGGCCGGTGGCTGAGGCGACGGCGGAACAGCGCGGATACCCCGACCTCGACCCGGAGCGGTGCTGGGAGCAGTGGCAAGCCGTGCGGACCGACCTGGCGGACTGACCGTCTCAGCTCGTCCGCCACCCACGAACGCACGCTCACGCCGCATGGAGTGCGCGCTCATAGCCGATGAGGTGCTGTGGCTGCGATCATCTACCGGTGCGGCAGGATGTGATCAGGATCGTCAACCACGATCCCGGTTGGGCTTCCGTGGTCATCGTGGTCGCCCGAGCAATATGGCGTTGACGAAGGACTCGTCGACCCCGTCGATTTCGCAGAGATCTTCGACCTGGTCGTCGAAGAGCCCGGCGAACGGGATCACTCCCCATCCGAGGATTTGTGCGACCAGGCTCAGCTGCTGGATGACGGCACCGGCCTCCATCAGTGCGAAGCGATAGCCGCGCAGCTTGTACTTGAACCGGCCGCGCCAGAAGAGGCCGTTGATGAGCACGACGGCTGGTGCCGATGCGAGGAGGTCCGGCTGCGTACCCAGATCGCGAATCCGGTCGCCGGTGACTTCGCCGCGCACTTCCTCGAGAACGTGATTATGGATGTGGTAGTGGTAGAGACCCTTGTGACCTGCCCCGGTGACATCGGCAAGCAGGTACAGCTCGAGCGGATAGAGGGCTCCCCCGGAAGCGACCGGCCGCCGAGTCGGCAGCTCGGCAGATGTTCTCCTCGGGTAGGCCCCGTAGCTGAGCCACAGCGCGCGGCCGAGTTGATCCACCGGCAGCGGCTCCGGTGAGAAGTCCCGGCATGACTCGTTCCGGAACAAGACCGGGTGTTCGCGATCGGCGTCGATCGGCGGGAGCGGCACCCGGGGAAGGTGCCGCAGCTCACGAGCGCCGATGGCGGCGCTGCGGCGCAGCTCCGGGTCTTTGTCCAGACGGCGGGAGTTCGTTTCACGGCCCATTGTGGTGCGGTAGAACTTCGACGCCTCGTGGAACTCTTCGGCGAGATCCTCCTCGGGAGGTTCGTCTTCGCTGAGGAACTGCCAATGGCGCGAAGAAAAGACGGCGACACCGGACGGCAGGTCGGGCATGCATGACGACTCCTACGGAAACGGGTGCGGTGCGTGGTTGAGCTCCTCGAGTTCCGGCCAGCCACGACGCGTCGGCCCCAGCCACACATCCCCGCAGGTCACAACCCGAATGGCTGCTGCCGTACCAGGGCGGCGACGGTGGAGACGTCCCAGATGTGGGCGTCGGTGAGGTCGATGACGATCTTGTCCGGGTCGCCGGTGTAGTCGAACTGGTAGACGAGGTCGTTGCTGGAGGCGAAGAACAGCTGGCCGGTGACCGCCGAGGTGCCGTCGGGGTCGACCGCGGCGGTGACGTTGGCCAGGTGGGCGACGCGGCGGGCGAGGATGACCAGGGCGGTGAGCACACCGGCGATGACGCCGATGGCGAGGTTGTGGGTGGCGACCACGACGGCGACGGTCACGGCCGTGACGGTGGTCTCGCTGGCGGGCAGGCGCTCGAGGGTGGCGGGGGCGATGCTGTGCCAGTCGAAGGTGGCGAAGGCGACCAGGACCATGACCGCGACGAGGGCGGCCATCGGGATCTGTGCGACGAGTGGTCCGGCGACGATGCACAACGCCATGACGAAGACCCGGCAGGAACGTCGACAGGCGGGTCCGGGCACCCGCGGTCTTACGCTGATCATGGTCTAGCCAGTCATCGCGGGCGGTGGCCTAATCCCCCGATTGCCGAAAGGCTCACCGCCCCTGTCGGAGGGTCGCGGCCTGCCCGGCGAGGTAGTCCCGTTCCGCGGAACTCGGAGTCAGGTTGGCCGCGATGTCGTAGGCGGTGGCGGCGTGCTCTGTGCGGCCCAGGCGGCGGAGCAGGTCGGCGCGGGTGGCATGGAAGGCGTGGTATCCGGGCAGGTCAAGCTGGTCGACGAGGTCCAGCGCAACTCGCGGGCCGTGGACCTCACTGACGGCGATGGCCCGGTTCAGCGCGACCACAGGGGTCGGTGTGTGAATGAGGAGTTGGTCGTAAAGGGTGAGGATCTGTGGCCAGGCCGTGGACTGGAACGTTCCGGCGTCCGTGTGAACGGCGTTGATCGCGGCCTGCAGTTGGTAGGGGCCTGGTCGGTCGCGGCGCAGGCATTCGCGCACGAGTGCGTGGCCTTCAGCGATCAGGACGCGGTCCCATCGGGTGCGGTCCTGGTCACGCAACAGAACCAGCGCGCCGTCCTCGGTGAGCCGAGAGCGGAACCGGGACTCGGTGAGCAGCAGCAGCGCGAGCAGTCCGGTCACCTCGGGTTCGTCGGGCATCAGTGAGGTGAGGATGCGCGCGAGCCGGATCGCCTCGGCACGAAGCTCGTCACCAGCCGGCACCACCGAGGCTTCGGTGGGGTCGGCGCCGGCGTTGTAGATCAAGTACAGCACGGCGAGCACAGCTCGCAGCCGGTCGGGGAGTTCGTGGTCGTGGGGCACCCGGTACGGGATGCGAGCGAGCTTGATCTTGCGCTTGGCGCGGACCAGACGTTGGGCCATGGTCGGTTCGGCGACCAGGAACGCGCGGGCGACCTCGTCGGTGCGCAGCCCGCCGAGCAGCCGCAGGGTCAGCGCGACCTGCGCCTCGGGGGCCTGTGCCGGGTGGCAGCAGGTGAAGATCAGCCGCAGTCGGTCGTCCGGCACCGGTTCCACCTCCTGGAGTCGCGGTTCGCGCTCGAATACGGCGAGGTCGTGGAGCAGTGCACGGCCCCGGACATCGCGCCGCAGCCGGTCGATCGCGCAGCGCCGGGCGGCCGTGGTGATCCAGCCGCCGGGATTCGGCGGCAGGCCCTCTCGCGGCCAGAGCCGCAACGCCCGTGCGAACGCGTCCTGGACCGCGTCCTCGGCGATGTCGATCTGCCCGAAGACACGGATCAGCGCGGCCACGGACCGGCCGGATTCCTCGCGGAACACCCGGCCGATCGCGGCCTCGTCCACAGCCCTGTCCCCTGTGTGGTCAGGCTTTGGTGTCGAAGAAGGGGCGCACCTCGATCGGCATGCCAATGATGGCGGCGGTCCTGGTCGCCCAGCCCAGAGCGGCGTCGAGGTCGTCGGCCTCGACGATGTAGAAACCGGCCAGGTGTTCCTTCGACTCCACGAACGGGCCGTCGGTGGTCATCGCGTCACCCGCCGCCGACACCCGCACCACCGTGGCCACGTCCGCGCCGGTCAACCGTCCGGAGAACAGCCACGCCCCGCTCGACTTCATGTCCTCCTCCAGCGCCAGAATCTGCTCGTACTGGTGCGACGCCGCCTGCTGAGGCGCCTCCGCGCCGTTCTCGGCTCCACGGTCGGTGCCGGTGTGCACGGACAACAGGTACTGGGCCATGGCAACGCTCCTCGTCCAGGCGGGCACCTCCCACCTCTCGCCCCACTACGAACGACCATCGACCATATCGACAGCCAGAGCAAGAAAACTTGGACGATGTGTCGAGGAGTGGCTCGGGTCGATCCACCGAAACGGCTGGTGTTCACCTGGGGCTGGAACAACGACCTCGCGGTGGCTCCGCGATCCACCCGCGTGGTCGTAACGTTCGAGGAGGAGAACGGTGGCACCCGGGTGGTCCTGCGCCACCGATCCCAGCATTGACACACGCACTACCCGCACTCCTATTACCATCAACGGCTTCGTGAACCCCTACCTGTTCACCGCCTTCGACCTCCCCGCTCGCCTGGGGTGATGTTGCCGTCGACCGGTAACGCGGACATCGTTCACCGGGCCTGCACGCGACGAGGGCTACGAAGGGTGGTCGGCGATGAGTCGGGCGGCGACTTCGGCGAGATCCTTCCCGGTCACCGTGGGGGCGTCGCCTGCCGCCAGCGGGGTCCGGCCCTCGCGAGCCACGAACGCGGTGGTGAGACCGGCTGCGGCCGCGCCGGCGATGTCCCAATCATGCGCCGCGATCAGCACCGCGTCCGCCGGCACGACGTCGTGGGTGCTGACAACGTGACGGTACGGCTCCGGCGCGGGCTTGAGACGCCGCACCTGGTCGGCGGAGTAGACCGCATCGAACAGGGGGCGCAGGCCCGCGTTCGCCAGCTGATCCTCGGCGACAGCCAGCACCGAGTTGGTGAGCGCGACGACACCGAACCCGGCCGACCGCAACCGCGCGATCGCCGCACCCACCTCGGGGTGCACGGGCAGCCTGCGCATCAGCGCCCCGAGTTCCCGGCCGTGTTCCTCGGTCACCGCCGGGCCGTGGCGGGCGGCGACCTGGGCGAGACAGGCCGCCGCAATCTCACCGAACGGCCGGTACCCACCCGTGGCGGTCACCACGAGCGCGTTGTGGATCATCAGGTTGAACCACTCCGTCCGCACCGCGGTGGCATCGACCGGATCGTCGGCGAGACCGGCGAAGAGCGGGTCGAGGCCCGCCAGGTCCAGCAGCGTCTCGTTGACGTCGAAGACACACAGCATGGCCACCTCCATAGGTACGATGGTCTAGTGCCAGCAAGGTACGATATCTGTCGTACCTTTGTCGAGGAGGATCTCGTGGAGTTTCCGGTACCGCCGATCGACCAGGTGGATCTCGGACAGATCTTCCGCGCACTGTCCGATCCGTTGCGCCGCGGAGTCATCGCCGAACTCGCCGCCGACCCATCCGACCTCGAACGTGCGTGCTCCTCATTTCCCATGCCGGTGGCGAAATCCACCAAGACCCACCACTGGCGAGCGCTGCGCGAGGCCGGCCTGATCACCCAACGCGACGCCGGCAACGGCACCTTCGTCCGGCTGCGCCGCGACGAGTTCGAGCACCGGTTTCCCGGCCTGCTCGCCACCCTCACGACATTGACCACCATCCACCAGACATAGCGCGCATTGGCTGCCGCTGGGGCGAGATCGCCGCACTCCAACGCCACAACACCCACCCCGACGACCGCACCATCGTCATCGACCCCGACATCGGCGCACTCAAGGAAAGCTCCCGGCGCCAGTGGCTCGGCCCACCCAAGACCGCCGCCAGCGCCCGCACCATCACCCTCCCGATGTTGCTCGCCGTCCTCCTCAAACACCACCTCGAGAGCCACGACCACTCCCCCGTGTTCCCCAACACCGACGGCGGATTCCTCTGGCGATCGAGCTGGCGCACCCGCACCTTCAACTACGCGTTCGACGGCAACCAGCACCTGCCCAACCCGCGCGTCCACACCTGCCCGATCCGACCCGGGCTCACCTTCCACGAACTACGACACAGCCACAAAACCTGGCTCATCGCCGCCGGCATCCCCGAAATCGCCCAAGCCCGACGCCTCTGCCACCGACTCGACAAACGCGTCGTCGAGGTCTACAGCCACGTCGCCGACGCCGTCGAAGCCCGCATCCAGACCGTCCTCAAACACGCCTGGCTCAACGCCCGCCACACCATCGCCAACCACCCCACACCACCACCCGTGCGCCCCCGCACCGGCTGGATCCGCCGCCACCTACCCCACGAGACGAACCCCGCAAGCATCGTCACGAGTTCCAGCATCGACGTGCCCCACCCCAGGCCACCCACCAGCACAAACACGGCAGCCAGCCACCCGACTGAAGATCGAACATGGAGCAACCCGCCCCACAGCCACCCCATATTCGATCAAGACCACGTTCGAGGACGATCACCAAAAGATCAGGTACGCTCACGAGAAATGGCCGTTGACCTGGTCCAACGAACCAGATCAACGGCCACCTATAACCGGTCGGGCTGACAGGATTCGAACCTGCGACCCCTTGACCCCCAGCGCTCACCGCCAAGCGTATTCACCCAAGTAAAGGGGTCTACCAACCTAAGGATCGACAGCCGTACGGCGCCGCCCATCCGCAGGTCGCGTCGCGCGTTGACCGATTCCGGTCCACTGTCTTCGGCCGCCCGCGCCGCCGGCTCGGCCGCCGAGGTCTGCCCTGTTGCGTACAGGTGTGCCTGTATTTGTTTCGGGCTCATTATCACTTTCGCACCCTCCGAACGTGCGCCGCGCGCCCGATTCAGCACTCGGGTCCCGCGTGCCTCATGGCTGAGGCGTTCCACTCGCGCGGGTCCTGCCTCGGCGACAGGTCGCGGAGCGCGGTCCGGTTCAGGCTCAGTGTCTGCAGCATTCGGCGCGTGGGGCCCGGAGCAGGCGGGAGTTGAAAGTTCCGTCGGTCCCAGCGAGAGAAGCTCAGCTCCGGTAGCCGATCTTCATTCGCGAACACTCCCGCTGGCAACGGTTGGGAATCTCGGGTTGGTGGACGAGCTTGCCGGGTGTTCAGAAACGTAGCGACGGCCGTCCTTGTGGCCTGAACAGTCAGGTGGAGTTGGGTGCTGATAACCGTTGTGTTATCGGCCGCAGCGGTATTCGGCGTTGATCGCCGCGGGGTGAGCCAGCAGTCTTGGGGCGTCACAGGATCGGCTGCGGACGTGGCGGCGATCGAGTCTGCTTTGAGAGGCACCCATGCAGTTCACATTGGTCGGGATGGCAGTCGCGGCGGAGGAACCCGCCGTGACTGCGGCGTGGTCACGAAGCACTTCGGGTTCAAGACCGGTATCGATCTCGGCTGGTATGTGAACACCCAGCACCCCGATCACTCGAACCTGAGCCTTGGACTTCGTCCACCGCGGTCACGAGTCGTGGCCTGCGGCGACCCGCGGAAAGACCGTGGCCGGCACCCTGCTGGCGTTCCTCGTCGCCGATGTGGACGCCGAGTTCGAACGGTTGCGAACTGCTGGGCTGGACGTCGTCATACCCCTGGTGATCGAGCCGTGGGGACAGCGTCGATTCCAGGTCGCTGGGCCGGACGGGCTCTGATCGAGGTACTGCAGATGGTGGCGCCGGAGGTCGAGGGGCGCGGTTACGCCACCGAGGCATTGCGTGGGTTGCTGGGTACGCGTTCGGAACCGGCTTGGTGCGCCGGATCGTCGCGGACACCACGCATGTGAACATCGGCTCGCAACGTGTCATGGAGAAGACCAGTATGCGCCGTTTCCGTGCAGACGAACACCTGTACTTCTACGAGATTTCTGACAACGGCCCGAACTGGAGGAAGCCATGACCCTGGCGCGTGACCTGACTATGGAACAGGGCGACCTGACCATGCGCCCGATCACCGGGCGCGACGAGCTCGACCTCTTCACCCGACTGCCTTACGTCTTCAACGAGGAGTTGGGGGCCGACCTGGCTGCCGGCCGTCGTCGGCCGGACTGGATGTGGGTCGCCCTGCGTGGTGACCATCTGCTGGCCAGGGTCGCCTGGTGGAGTCGGCCCGGGAACGACACACCGTTGGTCCTGGACGTTTTCGACCTCGACGACAGCAGCGCGGACCGGATGGACATCGGCCTGGGGCTGTTGCAGGCCGCCATGGCCGAAGTGGTCCCAGCGGGTACCCGTCCACCGGAGTACAGCCGATGCGTCCCACCCGACTGGCGCGAGGGCGGGGCGACCGGACAGGTCGTCGAGGACCGCATGGCCGCCCTGGAACGGACCGGCGCCCGGCTGTCCGTCGAACGGCTGCGTTTCCAGTGGCATCCAGGGACATCGATCCCGGAGCCGACGGGGCGCCTGCGGTTCCGGCCGGTCGGCGACACCGAGGAACTCCTCGCCCTGATGACCCGGGCCCTGGCCGGGACGCTGGACGAGCACAGCCGCGACGACCTGACCCGGATGTCCGCCCGCGAGGCGGCGGTCAAACACTACGAGGAGGAATTCGCGCGCTACCGCAGCCCGCGGGACTGGTGGCAGGTCGCGACGCTGCCGGACGGCGAGCCGGCGGGGTTCGTCATCCCGGCCCGCAACGACTACAACCCGCTCATCGCCTACCTCGCCGTACTGCCCGAGCACCGCGGCAACGGCTACATCGACGAGATCCTCGCCGAAGGCACCCGCATCCTCAGCGCCCAGGACGTCCCGCGCATCCGGGCCGCCACCGATCTCGGCAACACGCCCATGGCGAACGCCTTCCAGCGCGCTGGATACGTCAACTTCGAACGCACGATCAACATGACCTGGCACTGATCGAGGCGCCGGGTGGGAGGCCGCGAACAGCCTCCCACCCACCTCAGCCGCAACTGTCACCAGCGGTACACAAAGAGACGAACCGGTTCGTCTCGCTAGATTGGAAGGAATCGCATGGAAACCTCAGGCACCTCCCGGGTCTGGTTCATCACCGGGGCCAGCCGCGGGCTCGGTCGCGCTTTCACCGAGGCCGCGCTCGCCGCGGGTGACCGGGTGGTCGGCGTCGCCCGGGACGTCTCACCGCTCGACGACCTCGCCACCCAACACCCGGGCCGCCTGCTGGCACAGCACCTGGATGTCACGGACCGTGCGGCGGCCTTCGACGTGGTCGCCCAGGCGGTCGAGCGCTTCGGCCGGCTCGACGTCGTCGTGAACAACGCCGGCGCGCTGTTCGCCGGGATGGTGGAGGAGTTCACCGAGGCGCAGGCCCGCGCTCAGCTGGACCTCAACTTCTTCGGCGCGCTGTGGGTCAGCCAGGCCGTTCTGCCCCACCTGCGGACTCAGGGCAGCGGGCACATCGTGCAGATCTCCAGCATCGGTGCGCTGGGCGGCTTCCCGAGTACCGGGCTGTACAGCGCGAGCAAGTTCGCGTTGGAGGGCCTGAGCGAGGCACTGGCCGCCGAGGCCGCCCAGTTCGGTGTGAAGGTCACCATCGTCCAGCCGGGCGGCTACTGGACCGACCTCTACACCAGCAGCACCGCGACCACCCCGAACCCGGTCTACGCCCCGCTACGCGCGGAACTGGCCAAGCAGTGGGCGGAGGGCTCGATCGACAGCGAACCACGGCTGGCCGCCGAGGCGGTGATGACACTGGTCGCCAGCGACGACCCACCGCTGCGGCTGCTGCTCGGCAGCATGGTCTACGACCTCGCTTTCGACATCTCCCGGCAGCGCATGGACACCTGGGCGGGCTGGGAAGCGGTGAGCCGCGCGGCGGAGAAAGCCGTGCCCGCCCCGAACTGACCGTCTGTGCCGTCGTTCAGGTGTCGTAGAGGTCGAGTGGCCCGATGTCGCGGATGGTCTGGGCGAGGGCACGGGTGAGGTCGTTCTCGGACTCGGTGTGCCACACCAGTCCGTACGACAAGGTGTGGATGTCTTTGACGGGTAGGTAGGTGATGTCGGGTCGTGCCCCGTACCGGGTCATGTGGTGGGGGAAGAGGGTGACGACCTCTCCGGTGCTGGTCAGGGTGAGGGCTTGGTCTCCGTTGTGTACGCGTGGACCGCGTTTGATCTGGCGTCCCTTGCGGGTGTGGGATGGGACGTAGCTGTCGACCCAGTAAGGGGCGGCGTCGATGTCGGGGTGCGGGAAGTCGCTGACGATCTCCAGTGAGATCGAGGTGTACCGGGTGAGGTCGTGGTCGGTGGGGACGGCCAGCACCCGCGGTTCGGTGATCAGGGTCGGTCCGACGGTGAGGTCGGGTTCCTCGACGGGAAGCCAGGTGATCAGGGCGTCGATGTTCCCGCGGCGTAGGTCGGCGAACGGGTCGTTGGCGAGCACCTGCTGGAACTGTAGCCGCCACTGCGGGTGGTTGGCGCGGAAGGTGTCCCAGTAGGGGCGCATGTCGTGGAGGTTGATGGCTAGGGTGCCGACGCGGAGCACGGCGTTGATGCCCTGGGCGGCCAGGCGGGCTCGTTCGAGGCTGTCGCGTAGTCCCGCGTAGACGGGTCGCAGGTCGTCGCGAAGCTGCCGGCCGACGGAGGTCAGCTGGATCTGGCGGCGGTTGGCGCGGTCGAACAGTGGGACGCCGAGACGGCGTTCCTGCTGGCTGATCGCCTGGCTGATACGGGCCTGGGACACGTGCAGCCGCTCGGCGGTGCGTCCGAAGTGGAGTTCCTCGGCGAGGGTCAGGAAGATCTCGATGTCCCGCAGCTCCACCGGACTCCTCCTTCCTCAGCTCTTCGCGTCACGCGTCTCTCGTTTCCGTGTCTTGAGCTGCTTCGGCGAAGACGAGGATACGTGGGTTCTCGGCGATGGTGCGCCGGACCAGGGCTCATCGACGGGCGTCCGGTAGTCAGACCAGTCCGATGTCCACTTTCCTTAGTGGATGAGTTCGAGGGGCCGGGTCGGCGCCCCTGGCTGCCCCTGTTCGACGGCGCGTCCGAAGTGGAGGTGCCAATGCCCGCGTGCGGTATGGACGCGAATTGGACCGGCTTGCACTAACGACGCCACGCGAACCGGCTGTGACTACATCCGATAGACGGCACCAAGAATGAGTCGCCACCGCGGACACGCAGGCCTCTGCCATGCCGATGTTGGCACCGACTGCAAGCGCCTGCCGGTAGCGTTGATCACCAGCATATGGAGGACTGACAACGGGACGATTCTCACGGTTGGAAGGCGTGTGCGCGTCGCAGTGGTATGACGAACCCGAGGCACCGTACGGAGGGCGTGGATGTGAACGATGACGTGAAGATCCGGCGGTTACGGGCGGCGGCGGTCGGGGGCATCGACTGGCGGAGCCGGTGGCGTGCCCGACGGGCGGTGTCCGCGCTGGCGAAGTTCCGCAATCCGATGGCCGCCCGGGCACTCGCGGCGGTCGCGGTCACCACTCCCGACGAACGGCTTGCCACCGCGGCCAGGCGGCCGCTGGCCGATCTATCCGACCAGGAGGCCATCGACCACGTATGCGATCTGGCGGTGCACCAGGACGACCCGTCTCTGGTCGCACTGGTTGACGAGGCCGGATATTTGCCGTCGGACGACCGTGACCGTGCGCTGCTGCTGTTCCTGCTACACCGGTTCGACAGCTACGCCAAGTTTGACCCGGATGGCGCTCTACTCCGAGCCGCACGCGAACGGGCGGACGTGCCGTTGCGCGGCCGCATCGCCGCTGCAGCGCGGACAACCGAACGCACCGAGTGGATCAACGTCGCGGGCAACCCCGACGACCTGACTGCCGAGGAGTGGGACACCGCGGTGTATCTGCTGACCCGATCAGGCAGATGGGACGACCTGTGGCGGCTGGCGCTACGCGCCCCCGCAGTGTGGGCAGCGCCAGCATTGCGCGAACTCGGCCGCAGCGCCCCACCCGACAACGACGCGCGCCGTCAGCTGGTGGCGATCGCACAGCTCTGCGGGCCCACGCTCTCCGCCGCCTGCCTGTTCGAACGTCCGACCATCCTGCACGAAGGACCTTTTGCTCCCATGTGTCTGGCAGCGAGCCCGACCGACGACCTCCTGGTCGCGGGCGCGCCTAACCACCTCTCGGGACCACTGCTGTGGTCGCTGCCATCGGGTGCACCCGCCGCACCCATACATCAGGAGTCTTCCCCACCTGCGGCGTCGTTCAGCATCGCAATCGCCCCGGACGGCAACATGGCAGTCCTCGGTGAGTTCCGGAATGTGCGTCTCCAATCCATGCATAACGGCCCCAGTTGGGCGTCCCGAGGCTGGTCGCTCGCAAACGGTACGGGCTGGACCTGCCAGGTAGCCGTGGCGCCCGACCGGTTCGCGCACGACGCGTCGATCGTCGTCGCCGCTGACACCACCGGAATGCTTAGAACGTGGCTGCTCCATGCAATCCAGCGGCCGTTAGGCGAGGTGCAAGCTCACCGCGACCGTATCCGCGGCCTCGCAGTGTCGCCGGACGGCCGGTTCGTCGCGACCGGCCGCCCAGGGGAGGTACCCAGGCTGTGGGTGTTGCCGAGCTGCACACCGACCCGGCCCCTGCAGGACTGCCCCTCAGGAGTGACCTCGCTGGTCGTCACCCCAGACGGGGGCATGGTCATCGGTGTCGAGGTCAACGGAGACGTGCGGCTGTGGAACCTGCCCAACGGGCGGCCCGCCGGCACCCTGAGCCCCGGCTTCCGGTTCGGTGTACTGGCGATGTCACCAGACGGCGAACTCCTGATCGGCTGCGACTCCTTACAGGGCTCCGTCCACGTCTGGCGCATGTCCACCCGTACGTTCGCTGGAACGCTCGGCGGCTACGAAAATGGCGCCGACGACCTCGTTGTCGCCCGGGATGGCACGGTAGCCGCGACTACAGTGTCCGGCCAACCGCACAACGACGGCCAAACGATCCTTTGGCGTCCGGCCATGCCGCCGTTGGACATCACCCCACCGAGCAAGATCACGTCTGAGGACCTCGACCGGCTGCGCGAGCGCCGCACAACCATTACCGCAACCGACGACCAAGCGCTGCTGGACCTCATCACCGAACTGGCATTGTTACGCAACCAGGACGCCAAGACAGCAAACGAGTAATGCGCTGAGCCGCCTCCGCAGGTCGGCAAAGCGTGCGAACACTCTGCTCGAACGGCTCTTGAGGGTGCCGCGACGAGCGATGATCGTCGCAAGATCCGCGCACCTGGTTCAGCCTTGGCCCGAGGAGTGCTGACTGAGGATGACCAACAGCTGAACGAGCAGGTAAAGATCGTCGCCACGTTGGCGGTCATGGATCAGGTGGACGTCCTAGTGCTTGATCGGCTGTGCGCTGTCGAGTCAGCAATCAGCGACCGCACCCGCAGCGCAAGATGTCCGCCTTGACCGATATCGCGCCGGCCGCAGCTCCGATCATCGATTCGGTAGTAGCGCGGCTGCAGAACCTTGGAGTGATCACCGACGAGACTCATGGAATGGGCTTCGGTAGCAGCCGGTTTGTCACCGAGTTCGGCCGGCTCTGCATCCATGCACTTCGTGCCATCGAATCACCGACCCTGTCCAAGCGCCGACGTCGGAGGAAGGTTGAGCACTCCGTTGTCCCTATTTGGTCCCCAACTGATCATAAAGACGATCTTGACCATGATCGTCTCCGGGAATGACAGAAGCCCTCTGAGCTGGCGAAACAACCAGTTCAGAGGGCTTCTATACGGCCGTCGGGCTGACAGGATTCGAACCTGCGACCCCTTGACCCCCAGGTCGTTATCGCAATTCCCTGACCTGCAGAAACAAAGAATCCCCTGGACAAAGCAGAGTTACTCAGGTCCGTTGAATGCAGTTTACCCCACTAACGGCACAGTGAACTCTCCCAATTTTCTCCTTCTCCTGCATCACAGGTGAAGCTCCCGAGCCACTCCAAGCACCGTGTCCTGGGCGCCGAAGCGCGCGGGCGGCCGGACGCCGCTCGCATAGCCCGGCTCCCCTTCGACCTCCACATGGGCTCCCCTTATTGTTCAGAGGCGGCTGCGATGAGGAGGGCCGGCCAGTTTGGTGACGCAGCTAGATCTGCCGCAGCTCACACAACGAGTGACAGGAGTCCCTCCCAGTCAGGGCACGTACTGCCTGAGGAGGCCTGCGAACTCCTCGAGCGTGTGGAGGTTGGCCTCTGTGAGTGGCTCTGGCCGAAAGTGGGCGATCTCGTTGCGGATCCTGCGCACCCGGTCGAGGCGGTGCGTGAATTGGTCGCGTGGCACACCGGTCCACCCGATCTGTTTCCAGTTGACCTCGTTGTCGATGAGTCGCTGGTATTCGCCGAAGGTGAGGTCGGCGATCCGGCCGGTCTTCCTGTTCTTCTGCTGCACAGCTGCGACCGTTTCCTGATCCAGCACGGCGAGGCACTTGCGCAGGCGGGCCTCGATGTCGCCGACCAGGAAGAAGGGCCTCGCCATGCCCTCGAAGCGCACGGTGACGTCGGCGGCGGTGACGATGCCGCAGAACGCCCCGTCGTTCGCGCGGACCAGCAGGTAGCCGTGGAATGTGATCGAGGGAAGGTGCACGAGCAAATGCTGGTGGACCTCCGCGACCGGGATCGAGTCGGTCACCATCGCGGTCGTCAGCGTGCGCTGGTGACCGGTCTCGCGCTCGATCGCGATGCTGCTCCACGTCAACACGCCGTGCAACGCGGACGTGCCGTCGATGACCGGTATCTGCGAATAGTTCTTCGACCGCATCAACATGGTTGCGGTCCCGAGGTCGGCGCTCGGACTGACCGACACCAGCCCGCCGCGTGCGCTCGGCAGGTCACCGACCCGGAGAGCCTGCTGCGGCAGCGCGGCGGGTGGCAGCTCGTCGTCCTCCGCTGGCTCCGCCTCGGGTGCTGCTCCCGCTTTGATCAGGTGCAATTCCACCCCTCCCGAGCAGGTCGTGAACGAGGGGACGGTGGTGATCGCGGCGTCCGCGAGAATGGCATTTATTCGTGCAACGTTGTCGTGGTTGCGCACCCGGACACCGAACAACAGGAGGAAGTCCGCGGCCGGAAGCGACGTCCCTATCTGCTTCGCCAGGTAGGCGGGTTCGACGGGCTGGAACCCCTCGGTCATGCCGCCTCACCAGCCCGGCGAACGACCCGTTTGCCCATGGCGGCCTCCACCAGACCGAGGAGTCGCTCGTAGCGGCTGGCGTAGAAGGCGCCGAAGTCGTCGCTCCTGAGTGCGGCCGGGTCGACGAGGTGGGTGGTCAGTACGTCGTCGAACCACTCGTCCGGCGTGCCGGCCTCCCGCGCCAGCACCCCGACGTACGTTGACGGGCTGCCCGTCATTCGGCGGCTCGCGAGGTGCGACATTGGCGTCTTGTTCACGATCGAGTCGGCCCGGCTCTTCACATCACCATGCCGCTTCACCCACGAGGAGGGGAATATCTGGCGGATGGCCACGCCCTGACCGATGACGAACGCCCCGGTCATTGACTCTTCCGGGTGACTCCAGTCGACTGCGCCCTGCTTGATGATCAGCGCCTGCACGCCCTTGTAGGCGGCGCTGTTCCGGGTGGTGAGCGAGTTGAGCCGGTCGGAGAGGAACGCAGCCTCGACGATCGTGTCCGGCTCGACGGGAGCGCCGTTCACCCAGGCCACGAGCTGCTCGACGTCCCTGGTGAACCGGCTCTCGACGGAACCGCCATACATCTCCCCTAGGACCCCGCACCAGAACCAGCGGGTGAGCCGCGCTATCGTCTCTGGCTCGTCCGCACGATCGCCGAGCAGCGCACGCACTGCGGCCAGCGGCACGAGTTGGGTACGGTAGGGCAGGTCCCGCACGGTGAAGATTGACTGTGTGCCGAGGAACCGTCCTACCCAACCGAATGCCTCCGCCAGCACCGGTTCAAGACGCCGGAACTCGGCCAGCGGCAAAGCGAGGAGATCCCGGCGCTTACACGCCACCGCCGATCCCCTCCCCTCGTTTTTGCGCTCGTACGACAGCACCAGGCTCACCGCCTGGAGGAAGTCCACGTTCGTCAGGCCCTCGTCGCGGCCGCTGTCCACCTGTCCCAGCGTCGGATACTGCGCCACTAGCGTGCCCTTGGTGGTGCGCCAGGTTTCGGGCAGGCCGTACTCCGTTCCGTAAGCCTCTGCGTGCTTCCGGTCACCTGCGTAGGTCGCAGTGAGCAGCTCGAAGACGTTGAGGGCGACACCACCGGTGTTGACCCGCTCGAACACCGAACAGACCGCCTCGTTGGGCGTATCGGCATCCAGCCTGATCATCGGGATGAGGCATTCACGGACGTTGTTGAGCACCCTGGTATTGAACGCCGACCACCGGTCCCAGTTCGCGTCCGCCACCCGGACGAAGGACCGTTGCCACGAGCTGACCGCTTCGTCGTCGAAGACGAGCCACAACGGGAAGTACCCTTCCCGACACTCGGCTTCCCGGCTGCTCAAGTCCAGCCGCACCCGCCGCGCGAAGTCCTCCCGGACGACCCGGTCAGTCGGCACCGACACCACCGCGTCGTCGCGGTCGGCCTCCACGTCGATCGCCTTCGCGATGTCAAGGTAGTACCAGCGTTGAATCCGACGGTCACGAGCGTCGACAGTCGCCACAGGCTGATCGAGGTAAAGCGCCTGAACCAACGACGTCAACCGCTGCTGCCCGTCGAGCAACAACAGATCCGGCCCGCTCCCGGGGGCAACCTTCACCCCGGCGAGCGTCCTGGCGCGGAACTGGGTATCCCCCCCGGTCTCCAGCGTCATGATCACACCGAGCGGATAGTTCAACGTCACCGTCGCGATGAGTGCACGAATGCGCTCGTCGTCCCACTTCCATTCTCTCTGGAAGTCCGGCAGCTGGATCTTTCCTGAGGCGACGTTCTTGAGCAAATCACGCAACTTTGGGCTATCGAGGGCCACGGATGGATCTTCCTCTGACTCCGACGACATGTCACATTCGGTGAGCACATCGCTGCCGAAGAGAGGAAGGTTACCCGATTCCCAACCCACTGTCTCCGCCCTCTGCGAAGCTCGAACACAGCGACGGTCGGTCCGGCCTACCTATCGTCGTCGCGGCCTGGCTCCGTCGCTTGAGCGGCGACACCCACCTCATGGCGGTGACGCTGCCGATGCTGCTGATCGGCAGCCGCCAGGATCTCGTGTTCGCGCCAATGACCAACGCCGGATCGCCGGAGTCCCCGCATACGAAACCTCCCGGCTGGTGCCCGTACCTCGTGTCCTTGACCGCACCTTCGATCGACGACGGCTCCGGCCTGTTCACGATCGGCACCAAAGGTGCACTCCCGCGTCTCCGCTCCGACCAGCCCGTCCACGGGTCGGGTAAACCTCGGGTCGATCTCGCTCCATGCTGCCCGGTCACCGACACACCGCTCGGTCGGCCGGCGGCTTCCGCCACCGCCACAGCCCGGGATCAAGCGGATGGTCGCCGAACTGAACAGGAAGATGTCGATCACCGTGAAATGCTCCTACCGGGACTGATCACACCCCTTGTGCCCGAGACTTTCCAGGATGTCAATCGCGGACTTTTCGGCGACCTTGACCGCCTTGCGCAACTCTCGGCGCACGTACCAGTGGCCCATGGCATCCAGCGGCTCCATCAGAACTGATTTGTTGACCGCCGTGTAGATTTCCTTGGTCAATTTGATGAGAAGTTCGATCTGTTTGACTGTAAAGCCCGGTAGGCCAGCATTCGCAGCCAGCTCGGCGGCGTCGCGTCCGGGCGGGACCGGACCGGGACTGGACTGCAGCCAGAGCTTTTCCACGGCGTCCGTGACGCGACGCAGTGCCGCCCCCGCTCGCTTCAGCCTCTTCTCGACGTAGCGGGCGTGGTACATCCTGCTCCTGCTTTCGTAGGCGGGTGGGTGCCACCGAGTTCGTGATCGAGGTGAAGTTCATCCTGGACCATGACGCTTCGCGCGCCCTCGGCGAATGAGGGGAAGCTGACGCTGTCGGCTACGAAGGCCCTGCGGAAGTCGATGGTAGTGCGGGCTGAAATGGCTCGCGGCGGCTGTCCCTGGCGAAGCCCGCCCGACCGACGTGGATGGGTGATCGCGTCGCCGCCGTCGAGCAGATCAGCGTCGACAGGTACGGGCTGGATCTCCGGTTCGGCTGGCCGCGCCCCTGGCTAGTGCTGCCGGAGCACATCCGGGCCGAACTCACCACGGCCAACGGCCAGTTCGCCGCCGCCGTCACCGAGGCGGGGCGCTGCCCTACCTCGAACTCGGCACGCTGTGGTGGCTGGCTCTGCTGATCGCTGATCACGGGCCTCACCGCGTGAACACGAGCCCGGACCGCGATTGCCCAGCTCACCCACCTGAGCAAGTCGGCGGTCGACCTCCACGGCCGCGCTCTCGCCGTCGCGCTCGACACCGTCCCTGCCGACAGTTCTGGCCCCCTTATCCCGCCGAAGGTGAACAGATCACCCCCAAGTGCGCAAAGGCAGGTGACCGGCTACCGCCCGCCCTTCTCGGCCTTGATCTCCGGGTTCCCGACAGCCACGCAACCACAGACCATCTGGTACGACACCCCGCTCACCGCGTGCTCGTCTGAAGGCCTCCGGTTGTGAAGTGGAGCTGTCTAGGAACCGCTTCTTCGAATGAGCCGTGCTCGGTCGCGCCGAGTCGGAGCCGGCAGTACCGCACGACCACGGGTCGGATGCGGTTGACCAGCTCGGCGACCGCCTGGCGCTCACCGACCCCGGTCCTGGTGACCAGTTCCTCGATGGTGGACTTCGTGAGGGCTCGGCGGTCCGCTTCCGGGGGACTGCACGCACAGCAGCCGGTGGTGAGGCCGGCGACGGTGGTGTCGACGGGCTGTTCAGGCACGTCCGTGTTCACATGTCCTCGAGCGCGGCCCGCATGTCAGCGAGCACACCGGCGAAGCTTCGATCCTCGGCATCGCGGTCCCTGTAGCGCCGTAGTCGCGTCACGCTCCCGTACCCGAGCGGAGCGTCCGGTCTAGTTCGCGTTCGGTTTCGACCAGTGCTTTGTAGGCCCCTTCCGAGAAGGACGGATATTTGACCCGCTCCACCAGGAAGGCTTTGCGAAACGCGAAGGCGTTGCGCTCCGGGATCGCTCTCGCGGCGGCGAGCAGGCTTTGGGCGGCGGCGGCGCGGCCCGACCGCTGCGCCGCTGCTGCCCGAACGACGAGCAGCAGCCGTCGGACGGGTGGCGGTAGGTCGTCGGGAACCTCCGCGAGCATTTCGGCAGCGGCCTCATGTTGTCCCACGGCGGACAGCCTGTTCGCGGTGTGAATGATCTCGGTGGCCGCGTGCACCGTTGCCCTGGCTGCATTGTAGTGATCGGCGGCCTGACGCGAGGCGGCGATGGCGCCCTGGAAATCGTCGAGGTGCTGCGCCACTGAGGAGCGGCGCACAGCCAGGTCGGCACGGGCGATCTGCTGAGTTCGATGTCCCACGGTGCCCGGTGTGGACATCTGTTTGGGGAAGGGCCGGTCCGCCTCGTCCAGTACCTGCTCCGCCAGCCGCAGGAATTTCTCGGCGTACGTATGATCCAGCCGCACCCGGTCGCCCCATGGCAGTGTGATGTGCACAGCCGTGGTCGCGTGTGCGGATTCGGCACCCAGTTGCGCCATCGTCCCGGCGATCCGCGATAGGTTCGTGTAGTTCCACGGCCGGATCCGCATTGTCCGACGTCGGTAGAAGTTGTCGTTCCGCCATCCGGCGAGCAACATCTTTCGCTTCTTCGGAGTGGTACGCACCAGCACCCACGCATCGGCGATCTGCCGATTGAAGCCGTCGCCGGTCCGCCCTGAGGTAAGCGCGTATACCAGCCCAATCATCAACGCGAAGGACGCCGACTCCAGCGGTCCCTGAGCTGGGTGGAACACCCCCGCGACAAGGAACGGCAAAGTTGTACAGATGAGCACGATCTGCGGTAAACCGATAAGGATCCGCCTGGCCCACACCATGAGCCAGGAAAGCCGCCATCTGTCGAACTGCGGACGGACAGCGAAGTCGACCATTATCACGCCGGCCCCGACCAGCATCACGTAGTACTGAACGTCTGACACGTGCGCCGTCCACCACCGTGAGATCAACTCACCGGCCGGGCCCGCGGCGATTGCTAGCAGCACCAGGAACAGGCCGACGTCGGTCGTCCGGGCGGCCCTGCGATGAGAGATCAGCAGAGGCCGTCGGGCCCGATCGCTGACCAAGAGCATCACCCACATCACCACGGCCCCGGTGACCCGCGTCCTCAGTTCGGCGTCTCCCGGCACCAGGAACACGACCATCAGTGGGACGACGCACACCAGCCTTGCTGTTAGGCCCCACAACACGTCAAGTGCGGTCGGCCGCATGAGCCACCGCTCGAGGTATTCCGTTGCCGGGCCGCTGACCGAAGACGGCAGCTCCGGTGCGAGTCGGATGTTGCGCAACGCCGCGCCGACCAGCAGCGGCGTGACGAACCAAGTGATCACCAGCGTTCCGTTACCGCCGATGGTGACCATCACCAGTGCCACGAAACCCGTGGTGGCCATGCCTGCGAGCCCGGCAACCAGGCCGACCGCCACCACGAACAGCACCCGGTCATGGGCCAGCGCCGCCACGAGATCGCTGAACAGCCCAGCGCCGAACAACAATGCGAGTGCGCTCACCAGGTCGAAAACGTAGAGGGTCTGTCCACGATCATTGGAGCCGATCGCGTCCCGAACCCGGGACAGCGCCAGCACCAGGCTCGCGACGCCGAGGAAAACATACGCGATCACCGAAGAATCCCCGGTGACAATCTCCGCTCCCACTCGAACTCTCCCCGTGTCGCGCGACCGGACACTTCATTGTGGTGGTGGTACTCCATGGAGATGATGGTTTCGTGCGAAACGATGTGACGGCGCGGTGACGCCCCTTGCCCAAACCTTGGCGCCGAGGGTGGATCCGCTGCTGCTCGATCCACAGGTGATCATGACGGCGTTGTGGTTCGTCGTTCTGATGCTGGCAATCGGCGTCGGGTGGTCCAAGGGCAGCAGCCGTACGAAAGCACCCGGCAGGCCGTTGGACTTGCTCGACCGACTGGTGCGCGGCGTCTCGTGGATTCAGGTGTGGATCCCCCTGGGCATCGCGGTCGGCGTGGTCACCGTCGCTCGTCCGGTCAATCCGATGCTGACCGTGGCAGTGGGCGGTCTCGGAACCATCGTTTGTATGTTGAGCAGGCTCCGCACCCGCAAGGTAGGCCGCTACGAGCGCCGCCGGCACTTGTCGGTGGAGGCAATGGCAAACCTGGGCATGCTCGTGGCGATCGCACGCCTCGAGAATGGCCTACTGCCGAGCGGGACAACGGACATTCTCCTCACCGCGGGTGCGGTGGGGATCCTGCAGGTCACGTCCACTCAACTGCTGCGCTGGCCAGTACGGTGGGCATGGCCTGTGGCCCACCCACTCAGCATCTTCGCCAACGGCACGATGCTGGTCTATCTGTTCTTGCTCCAGCCATCGACGACCGCCGCGTGGGCGTCGATCGTGGTCTCACTGACGGCCATGGTGACGGCGGCTGTGCACCTCGTCATGGACGACTGGACGCTGTGGTGGGCCAGAATCGATACGGCGCGGAACTTCCGCAAGCACGACCCCCGGTACGCCGAAGCGTGGCTCCACGACGAGACGCGGGAGTCGACGGGGTTGGCGCTGCCCCACACCATGGCCGAGCTGGCCGTGTACGACCTGCGCGGGGACTTCCGGCAGAAGCAGTGGCCGCCGACCGCACACGCCATCACCGCCGGAAAGAACTGGCTGGCCACCGCTGAGCACCTGGTCACCATCGCGCAGCCGCACGTTGGCTCCGACGATGTCGCCCGAGCACGAGCCCATTGTGCGTTTTCCCGTGGACAGGTGCTGGAAGCCGCGGCGGACTGGGAAGCCGCCGTTGCCGCGTACAGCGCCGCCGCGACCGGATACGCCGAGGCCGGACTGCCCTCGATCGCCGCGCTGGCGCGCCTGTTCCGCGCCCGGCTGCTGGCTGAGCGGTTGGACAGCAGTGCCGCGGGTGCGACCGAACGCACGGCGATCGCCGCCGACACCGAACTGGTTGCACCGGTTCGGCGATGGGCGGGCGCGATCGTCCACAACCCTAACGACGACCAGAGGTACTCGCGCATGGTCCTGCGGGCAGGACTTCAGGGCAGGCCAGGCCAGGCCGATCCCCCGTGGCTGCCGCTGGTCACCGCCGCTCCCCCGGGCGCACCCGCGGAAGAACACGAGATCTCCCGTACCCGCTATCCGAGCACCGGCCCGGCACAACGGATGATCGACCGCGGCACCAGGCTGCTCCAGCGAGGACGGCACGCGGAGGGCACTCAGGAGTTGCGCGCGGCCGCGGCACTGCTGGAAAACAACTCCCAGCAGCTTACCGCGATGGGCGTGCTGACTGAGCTGGCCAGGGCGCAGACCACGACCTGTGGGTGTGGTGTTGAGATGTTGAACGTGTCAACAAGAGGAATGAGCGGCAAACAGGCAGTAGGGGGGGTGTTGTTTGCTCTCTGTCGCGCGCGCGGCCCGGCGTGGGCGGCCCGGCCGGATGGCGAGAGCGAGCGACGGCGCGTTGGCGGCGCCCGCGCGCGCGGGGTGCGCCATGGTTGTTGTGGTCGGGCGGCCATGTTCGTTGTCGTGTGGTGGTGTGTGTATGTGGGGTAGGCGCGCAAGAGGCGGATGATCCATGTTCAAGCGGCGGGTGCGGGCTGAGGGGCAACGACGCTTCGGCGACCGTCGGAAGGTCGAGCGACAGCAGGCGGGGTGGGACGGCCGCTTCCGCGTGGTCGACGAAGCGCGTGAACACCTGCACTACGCCGGCGACGACTACGAGTCGTGCGTGCTCACCGACCTGTCGATGGAAGGCGCGGGACTGCACCTGGTCGACGCCGTGGTCGCGGTCGGCGATCGCGTCGAGCTGGACCTACCGCTCGGGGCCCGCCGCCACGCGAGCATCCAGGTGCGCGGCGAGGTGCGCCACGCGTCCGACGACGACGGCACCGCACGCGCCGGCCTCGTGTTCATCGACGTGGGTGCACTCGAACGAGCGCTCCTGTTGCGTCTCCTGCGGGACATGAACACCAGCGCGGCCCAGTCCGCCTGACGCCTGGCCGACCCGGACCCGAAGCCGGACCGCGCGGGCGCCCCCTACAGTGCCGCCCCATGACCACGCTCCGCATCGGTGTCCTCGGCAGCCGCGCGCATCGCGCCTGCCGCGATCGTGAAGCCGGCCCGGAGCTCCCCCGACGCCGAGGTCGTCGCGCGTCGCCGCACGGGACCGCAGTCGTGCCGATGCCTTCGCCGCGAAGCACGGCATCCCGCGCGTGCTTCGACTCCTACGCCGACCTGCTCGCCGATCCCGACATCGACGCGATCTACAACCCGCTCCCCAACGGGTTGCACGCGGAGTGGACCATCGCCGCGCTCGAGGCGGGCAAGCACGTCCTCTGCGAGAAGCCGTTCACCAACAACGCGATCGAGGCCGAGCAGGTGGCCGCGGTCGCCGACGCGCACCGGGCTCGTGGTCATGGAGGCGTTCCACTACCGCTACCACCCGCTCGCGCAGCGCATGCGGGCCCTGGTCGAGGACGGCGAGCTCGGGCACGCTCGAGCACGTCGAAGCGGCGCTGTGCTTCCCGCTGCCCAAGTTCTCCGACATCCGCTACCAGTACGACCTCGGCGGTGGCGCGACGATGGACGTCGGCACGTACACCGTCCACCTCGCCCGACTGCTCGGACTGCGAGGAACCGACGGTCACGTCGGCGACGGCGAAGCTCCGCACCCCCGACGTCGACCGCGCCATGCGGGCCGAGCTCGCGTTCCCGAGCGGACACACCGGTCGGATCATCGTGCTCGATGTGGTCGACCGACGTGCTCAAGACGTTCGTGCCCGCGCGACGGCGACACGCGGCGAGCTGCACGTGATCAACCCCACCAACCCGCACGTGTGGCACCGCATGCGGGTGAAGCGTCGACGGCACGTCCCGCACCGAGCGCTTCTCGCGCCGACCGACGTACGAGTTCCAGCTCGACGCGTTCTACCGCAGCCGTGCTGCGCGGCGAACCGACGCTCACTCCCCCTGCGGACTCGATCGCCAACATGCGCGTGCTCGACGCGATCTACGTCGCCGCGGGCATGCAGCCGCGCGGCACCTAGCAGGCTCCTCGTGACCCAACGTCGACGGGCCGGCGTGATCGTCGTCGTGCTGGTGGCGGGGCTCGTGCTCGGTGCGTGCGGCGGTTCGGACGACGTCAGGCGCACGGCGTCGATACCGACCTCGACGGTCGCGACGACCGATCGCGGCTCCGTCGACCTCGGTCCCGGCCGCGACGACGCCGCCGGTCCCGCCGCGCAGCTACGCATCTGGTGCGTTCGACGGCGTCGACGGCGCCCTCGAACAGCGCGTCGCCGAGGCCGGACTCCCGGGGGGCTTCCTGCGGATCGTGGCCGACGACGGCACCGTGCTCCACGAGCACGGCGTGGGGAGCGTGTCGGCGTCGACGCCGCTCGACCTCGCGTCGAGCACGAAGTGGCTCACCGCGGCCACGTTCATGACGTTCGTCGACGGCCGCGCGGTCGGGCTCGACGACGACATCGCCCGGTGGTTGCCCGAGTTCGCGGGCTCGACCCCGCCGATCACCCCGCGCATGTTGATGGACCACACGTCCGGCGTGCACGACAACGCGTGCCAGAACGGTGGCGTCGGGCTCGCCGCGTGCGTGCAGACCCTCGCCGCGTCGCCACGCGAGTTCGCGGCGGGCTCGCAGTTCTCCTACGGCAACGCACCCTTCCTCGTGGTCGGCCGCCTGATCGAGGTGCTCGGCGGTGCCGACTTCGCGTCGGTGGTCCAGCAGCGTCTCCTCGGACCACTCGGGATGACGTCCACGTCGTGGCCGGGCGCGCCCGATGCGCCCAACCCCGCGTTCGGCGCGACGACCACGGTCGACGACTACGGACGGTTCGTCGCCATGCTCCTGCACGACGGGAGCACGGGTGGCACGCGTGGTCCTGGGCGCCGACACGGTCCACGAGATGCTGCGCAACCAGGTCGCGCCCTACGACACTGCGCACGACTACTCCGTGGGGATCACCGGCATCCCTCGCTACGGCCTCGGATGCTGGCCCGACGTCGTCGGCGCCGACGGCGCCACGGAAGTCGTGAGCGGCAACGGGGGCAAGGGCTTCTACCCGTGGATCGACCTCCGGAGCCGTACCTGGGGCGTCGTCGGGGTGCAGGACGACCGCGGTGCCGACGTCGCGGTGCCGGCGTCGCAGGTGGTCGAGGTGGCGGCGCGGCGGGGCAGTCGACGGCTGAGCGAAAGGCCGCGATTCCGACACGTCTGCCGGTCGGCCCGATAGTCTCTCGCAGCAGCACCTGCGCCGATCCGGCGCGACGACGAGACCGGGGGGAATCGTCATGGCCACCGTCCTCGACCGACCGACCGAGGATCCCGGACAGCACGGTGAGCGCGTCGAGGCACGCGCCGCACGGGCACCCCGCGGACCTCGCGGCACGCGCCGCGATCGGCGAGTCCCGCCCGCTGGCTGGCCGTGCTCGTGCTCGGCTTCATGGTGGGCGCGGCACTGGTGCTGCTGACCGACTCCGATCCGAGCGCGCCTTCGGTGGTGTCGACCCCGGCCGGTGGTGGCGGAGGCGGCGCGACACGCGACGAGCGACTCGGCCGCCGCGAGCGCGGGCAGCGCCGGCGCCACCGACGTGAACGGTCAGCACGTCCACGGAGTGAAGGCACAGGACATCGCGGCCGAGGCGCGAGCCCGACGAGCCGCTCGACGCCCCGACGCGTGCGTTGCGTCGCCGAGCAGCTCACCACGGCACGCGACCACGCGATGCAGTACCCCACCGTCGCCGACGCGTCGGCCGCGGGCTACCGGCTGGCGGGCGGCTTCGCGCCCGGCAGCGGTGCGCACTACGTGGGTGGCCCGATGACGGGCGGCGGCCCGTTCGACCCGAACGCGGTGCAATCGCTGATCTACGACGGCACGAGCCCGACGTCGAAGATCGTCGGGCTCATGTACTACGCGATGGGCGAGGCGCCCGAGGGCTTCGCCGGGTCCGAACGACCACTGGCACCGCCACAGCAGCGTGTGCATCAAGCCGACGGCAAGCGGCATCGACGTGCCCTTCCCGGCCGACGCCGACGTCACCCAGGCCCAGTGCTCCGGCGCGGGCGGCCGGTTCATGTCGATCACCGGCTACATGGTGCACGCATGGGTCGTGCCCGGCTGGGAGAGCCCGCAGGGCGTGTTCTCGCACGAGAACGTCAACGTGCGCTGCGCCGACGGGACCTACAACACCACCGCCAACGGGATGTGCCAGGGCACCTGACGCTCACCAGATGCGACGGAGCTGCGCGCCCTCGCGGCGAGCGCGGAGCTGCTCGTGCCGCTCGTCGGGCGTGACCACCGGCGTGTCAGCCGGCAGGTGGTCGCGCACGTCGGCGACCTTGCACCTTCTGGATGACGGGCGTCGGGTACTCGTTGGCCACGAAGAAGCGCATCTGGATGATGCCCCACGGGAAGTCGGCCTTGTCGAGCCAGTTCGGCACGCCGGGGTCCTGGTGCGAGATGACGGCGCGGAACCAGCCGTCGGCGTCGACGTGCGCCTGCGCGTCGTTGAGGCTCGACTGGCGGTTGACCCAGTCGACGGTGGCGAAGCGGTCGTCGGCCACCAGCGCCTGCCAGTAGCGGCACTCCGACGGCAGGGGCGTCTCGAGGATCAACGCCTCGTCGTCGTCGATCTCGTGGATGCCGTCGTAGTAGGCCTGGCGGGGCAGGCCACCCATCTCGTCGATCTTGCTCGAACGCAGGAACGTGTTCACACCGTGGTGCTCGCGGTAGTAGCGCACGAGCCCCATGTCGAACTGGATCGTGCCCTCGATCCACTCCGCCAGCTCGGAGAAGCGACGGGCGGTGTCCTCGGGTGACATGTCGGCGCCGTCGTCGTCGAGCCGGTTGATGGCGACGCGCGCGTCGACCTCGTTGGTCCAGTCGCACGAGCAGCGACGCATGAGCAGCCGGACGGTCTGCGCGGCGCAGCTCCCACCAGTCACCGGCGTGGCCGGCGGGTCGTTCGGCGCTGAGGATCACGCGGAACCGGCCGTCGGCGTCGAGCGAGAGGTCGTCGAGGTCGTACGCCTGTTGCATCGACGTGCCGCCGCGGCCCTGCATGAGCGACGGCGTCATGACGTCGTAGGCCTGCGGCTGGATCTCGACGAAGCGCGACGTGCCGCGGAACCCCGAGATCTCGTAGACGCCCTGCGGGTCGATCTCGACCGTCGAGTACACGTAGTCGGGGTCGGGACCGCCCTGGTTGAACGCGTAGTTCCACAGCGGCATGAACACCGGCCGCCGCACGTCGGTGTAGACCCGGCACAGGTAGCCCTCGGCCAGGATCGACAGCGCGAGCTTGTTCATGTCCTGGACCTCGGCCGCGGTGGCGCCGTCGGGCCGCCACGCCTCGATCAGGTTGTCGCCGACGCGCTCGAGCGCGCGCATCTGGTCGGCCCAGGTGGGAAGGGCGTCCTTGGAGATGGCGTCGGTCATGGTGTCCCCTCGGTCGCTGACGTCGAAGTGGTCGGTGTAGAAGCGGTAGTCGTCGCGGAGCTGCGCGTCGGTCAGACCGAACTGCTCCGCGGTGTAGTGGTGCGTGCCCTGCGCGCCGGAGCGGTTCGCCGCGGTCCACTCGGCGATGGTCTGCTCGACCGACGGCGTGAGCTCGTAGCCGAGGAACTCGTAGACGCCGCGCACGACACCCATGGGGTCGGCGACGAACTCCCGGTGGTGCACGTCGATGGAAGCGGTCGTCGCCGATGCGGGCGCGTGCGGCGATGGCCTGCTCGACGCCGACCCGCAGGTGGTTCGACACCTCGCGCCCGAGCCGGTGCAGGTCGAGACCGCCGGCCGTCTCGGGGAAGATGGTCGACACCAGGCTCGCCCACGACGGCACCGCCTTCACCGGGTCGCGGTGCGTCATCACGAACCGCGGCGTCGGGGTAGGCGGCGAGGATCGCCTCGAGGTGGAAGTTGTGGTGCGGCGCCTTGAACAACCAGCAGGTGCGGCGGACGCCGTGACGCGAGCAGCTTCACCACGCGACGGTGGTAGTCGTACGCCGGCCGCGCGTCGGCGGTGCGCCACCACGCGTGGTAGCCGTACACCGGGACGCGTGTACTGCTGCCCGTGGACGGCCATGCCGAGGAGCCACGTGTCCTCGACCGACGCGTCGACCTCGTACAGGTGCATCGCCTTCAACTCCGCCGGGAGCGCGTCGTTCTCGCGCGCGAGCTGCAGGCGCCGCTCGTCGGTCGCCTCGCCGTCGAGCGTCGGTGGCGGGCACGGTCGGACCTGCTCCCACTGGCGCAGGCTGCGGAACTGCGGGTCGAGCGAGAGCATGTTGGCCAGCGCGGTCGTGCCGGTGCGCGGAAGCCCGTTGATGTCGACCGGTCCCTCCACCGGGATCTCCTCGATCTCGGGGTGGTCGGCGTACCAGGCTTCGACCTCGAGCCGGTTGACCATGCGCCGATGGAGATCGTCGGCCACGCCGCGTCGCGCAGCCGGCGCTCAGGTCGGTGTCGCGCTCGAAGCTGTCGAGCAGCACCCCGAGGCCCTCGCGGAAGTCACCCGGCCCGAAGTCGTCGAGCCCGGTCGACGCCGCGCGCTTCGCCGAGCAACGAGTCGACGTCGGGGTAGCGGTCCGCCACGTCAGGCTCCGCACCCGATCCGGGTAGAAGTGCTGCGCCACCCGGCGGAAGCCGTCGCGCCATCCGACCGCGCACGGCCCGGTGATCGCGCTCGCGCTCGTGTGGTCGGCGACCGAACCGCGCGACGCACCGGGGATCTCGGTCACCACCACCTCGGGCTCGACCCCGAGCAGCTCACCGAAGAACGCCGAGTACTCCTGCACGCTCACCGGCTCGTCGCCGGCCCAGTTCACGATGGTCGCGGGGACGCTGGCGACGTCGAGGAGCGGTTCGAGGTGCGCGCAGATGTCGTCGTCGTGGATGGGGCTGTAGGTCATCGGATCCCACCGCGTGCGCACGGGCTCACCGGCCGCGATCGCGTCGAGGTGCCAGACCGGCAGCCCGCTCTGGTCGCTGTACGCCGCCCCCATCCGGGCGATGGTCATCGGGAGCTCGAACGAGCGGGCGCAGTAGCGCGCCACGCCTTCCTCGGCGATCTTCGACACCGAGTACGGCGCCGACGGCGGAGCCATCGCGTCGCCGAGCGGATCGTCTTCGCGGAACGGGTGCCACGGATCGGGATGCGGCTTGTACACGGTGACGGTGGACATCACCAGCGCGGCCTTGGCGTTGCGGCAGTGCTCGAGCACGAACCCGGTGCCCTCGGCGTTGACCCGCAGCGCGCGGTCGTAGTCGTCGGCGCTGAAGTCGGCCACGAGGTGCAACAGGTAGGTGAAGTCGGTGGGCAGGTCGCCGAAGTCGCCGTCGGCGAGGTCGAGGGTGCGCGTGGTCACACCCAGCTCCTCCACCTTGTCGCGCGTCGCCGGGTCGCTGAAGCGGGCGATCCCCCACACCTCGTTCTCGGCGACCAGCGACCGGGCCAGGCCGAACGCGATGCGCCCGGCCGGTCCCGTGATCAGGATCTTCTCGTCCTGCAGCATCCGCGGCTCCCCCTGGACCCTCGTCCCGGTCAGTGTCGTCCCGGAGCGTACGTGGTAGCCATGACCCCCGTGCAGCCCGACCTCGACCAGGCGATCCTCGCTGCGCTCGACGGCCTCCTGCCGGCGCTGCTCGACCTGACGCCGGTCGCGCGACGACCACTTCCGTGCGCCCAGCCCGAACCCGACCGCTTCCTCCGCGTGTTCGGCGGCAGACGGTCGCCCAGGCGCTGCTCGCCGCGGGCACGACCGTCGACGGCACGGCCACCGCACTCCCTCCATGCGTACTTCGTGCAGGCCGGCCGCGCCGAACAGCCGCTCGACGTCGGCGTCGACCACGTGCGCGACGGCCGGTCGATGGCGACGCGTCGCGGCACGGTCACGCAGGGCGACCCGCACGCTCCTCACCGCGATGGCCTCGTTCCACGACAACCCCCCCGAGCCCGAGGTCGCCGACCCGCCGCCTGCGGTACCGGCGCCCGACGAGCTCCCGCGGCTGCAGGACTGGCTGCGCGACCTGCCCCCCGAGCTCGCCGGCCACGGCGCCAGCTGGGTCGACCATCCGCCGCCGCTCGACCTGCGCATCGGCGAGGCACCGACCTTCCTCGGTGGCCCGTCGGGCGACACCAACCGTTCGCACTGGATGCGCCTGCCACGCGACGTCGGCGACGATCGCGCTGCTGCACACCGTGCTGCTCGCGTACGCCACCGACTACCTGCTGCTCGACATGGCGTTCCGCTCGTACCCGGGCGGCATCGCGTCGCGCGAGTTCGCCGCGGTCAGCATCGACCACGCGATCTGGTTCCATCGCCCCGTGCGCTTCGACGCGTGGCACCTGCACACGCAGGCGACGGTGGCCCTCTCCGGCCATCGCGGGTCTGGTGCACGGCGCGGTCCACGACGCCGACGGCCACCTCGTCGCCACCGTGATGCAGGAAGTGCTGCTCCGCCCGGCGGTAGGTTGACGCCGCCATGACGACGCACGAGCACCCGATGTTCGAGCAGGCGTGGCCCGAGGGCGAGCTACCGCATGTTCCAGGTCGGGCTCGTCGTCGACGACATCATCGACCGCGTGCGCCGACTGGGCCCGCGTGTTCGGCGTCGGGCCCGTTCCACGTGCTTCCCCCGCATCGAGACCGCGTGCTGGTATCGCGGCACCGACACCGCGGTCGACCTCCAGATCGCCGTCGCGCAGGCGGGCCCCGTGCAGTTCGAGCTCATCCAGCAGTACTGCGACCGCCCGAGCGTCTACCGCGAGCTCGCCGGCGACGGGTCCCGCATCCACCAGCTGTGCACCATCACGTCCGACTACCAGGCGAAGAAGGCGTGGTACGAGGCGCTCGGCTACCCGCTCGTGTCCGAGATGTTCGTCCGCGGCCAGCACGTCGGCTTCGTCGACACCTTCGCCGACTTCGGCTTCTACACCGAGCTCGCCGAAGACGTGCCCGGCTTCGTCGACGGGCTCACGCGCGTCGCGCGCACGTCGCGCGGAGTGGGACGGCGTCACCGACCCGGTACGGATCCTCACCAAGGACGGGTACCGGACTCCCTGAGGCGAGCCGGCTAGGTCTCGAGTTGGCGCCGCACGGCGTCCGCGCTGTCGGCTCCCGTGGAGTTGAACGCGATCGCCGCATCCGGTGCGTGAACCCGGATCAGGTTGACGACCCGCTCGAACAGCTCGAGGTACTCGGGTGGCTTGCGGATGCCGCCGCCCACGACGACGCAGTCGGCCCGCTGGCGGGTGAGCGCGTCGACGATCTGGTGCTCGGCCTCGGGATCGTCGGGAGCGACGAGGCAGTACGCGGTCTCGTAGCCGGCGTCGCGGAGCTGCGTCTCCCCCATCGCGATCGCCATCTCCACGAGCTGGGCGTCGACGCCCGGTACCGCGTGGGGATCGAAGCCGATGAGCAGCACCTGGTTGCCGGTCACCCGGACGCGGTACCCGCGCGACGCGGCTGGGTACACAGGCGAACAACCTGGCGAGCGATCAGCCTGGAAAGGAGGCGTGATGGCGACGACCAAGCAGAAGGAAGCCGCACGGAAGAACCTGAAGAAGGCTCGGGCGACGCAGAGCAAGCGGGCCAAGGGCGCGAAGGCGCCGAAGCAGTCCCCGGGTCTGAGCACCGCCCAGAAGAACGACCTCCCCGACTCGAAGTTTCGTGTTCCCGAAGGAACGGAAGGAACCGCTCACCGACGCCAAGCACGTGCGCAACGCCGTCGCCCGGTTCGATCAGGTCGAGGGCGTGAGCGACTCCGAGCGTGACCGGGCATGGCGACGCATCAAGTCGGCCGCCAAGAAGTTCGACGTGGACGTCGACGCCAAGAGCTGGCGCGAGCTGTTCCGAGGCGGCAAGGCGAAGAAGCACTGATGGTGTCGATCGGCTACACGATCATGGGCGAGCAGGCCGGGCCCGAAGCAGCTGGTGGCCGACGCGGTGCGCGCCGAGGAGGTCGGCTTCGACTTCCTCGCCGCGAGCGACCACTACTTCCCGTGGCTCGAGGAGCAGGGCCACTCGCCGTACATGTGGTCGGTGCTCGGCGCGGTCGCGCAGGCGACCGAGCGCATCGAGCTGATGACCTACGTGACGTGCCCGACGATGCGGTACCACCCGGCGGTCGTGGCGCAGAAGGCGGCGACCGATCCAGCTGCTCTCCGACGGGCGCTTCACGCTCGGCGCTCGGCGCGGGCGAGAACCTCAACGAGCACGTCGTCGGCGCGCGCCTGGCCGCCGGCTCGACGTCCGCCACGAGATGCTCGACGAGGCGCTCGAGATCATCCGCGCGCTGTTCGCCGGCGAGACCGTGACCTACCGCGGGCAGCACCTCGCAGACCGAGAACGCGAAGCTGTGGGACCTGCCGCCCGACGCCGCCGCCGATCGGCGTCGCCGTGTCCGGGCCGCGCGAGCTGCGCGCTCGCCGGCGAGTACGGCGACGCGATGATCGCGGTCGAGCCCGAGGCCGAGCTGGGCGAGCAGTTCGACGACGGCCGGCGGCGCCGGGCAAGCCGCGCATCGGCCAGGTCGCGCTCTCGTACGACCCCGACGCAGCGGTCGCCGCAAGCGGGCGCACGAGCAGTTCCGCTGGTTCACCGGCGGCTGGGACGTGATGGCCGAGCTGCCCGGCCCCCGAGCACTTCGCCGCGGCGTCGCAACTCGTGCGCGAGGACGACGTCGCCGAGCAGGTGCCGTGCGGGCCCGATGTCGGCGCGCACGTCGACGGCGGTGAAGAAGTTCGTCGACGCCGGCTTCACCCACGTCGCGCGTCGTGCAGATCGGCGGCGACGCGCAGGACCAGTTCTTCGACTGGGCCGAGCGCGAGCTCCTGCCCGCGCTCCGCGGGCTCTGACCGACCTGGTTCACCGGTCCCCGGTACGCTTCCCCGGTCTCCGAGGGGGAGCTCGCGGCTGAGCATGGGACGCAAGCAGGGCGACACCGATCAGTACCAACCCGACGCGCCGGGGTGGTATCCCGACCCGTGGAGCGCAACCGGGGACGGCGAGCGCTACTTCGACGGCAAGCGCTGGGGCACCAGCGAGCGGCCGTGGGGTCGGCTCTCCACCAACGTCGTCACGATGAAGCCGCCCCGGGCGCGTGGCTTCAGGGCGCTCGTGACCCGGTTCCGGATCCCGATCATCCTCTTCCTCATCGCCGCGGTGGCGGTCGGTCTGTGGATCCGTCAGGAGTCGCAACGCAACGACGTGTCGCTCCCGAGTGCGGTCGACCGCGGCATCGGCGTCACACGGCCGCCGCCGGGTGCCGAGGAAGCGGCCGACCGGCTCGTACCGAAGGTGGCGCCGGTCACCGGGCCCGGGGAGTTCGAGTTCCAACGCACCCAGCCGGACCAGAAGGAGACCCCGGTCGCGTTCGACCCCTGCCGTCCGATCCACTGGGTGTACAACCCGGCGGGCGGACCGCCCGACGGCGAAGCCATCGTGCAGGACAGCTTCTCGGCGCTCGCGACCGCCACCGGTCTGCGGTTCGTCCGTGACGAACCGACCGCCGAACTGCCCACCCGCGACCGCCCGCCCTACCTGCCCGACCGTTACGACGGCTCCCGCTGGGCGCCCGTCCTCGTCGCGTGGTCCGACGAAGTCGGTTTCCGGGATCTCATCGGCCACGTCACCGGGGCAACCCGTCCCGACATCGTGACGCTCGCCGACGGTCGGTCGGTGTACGTGAGCGGCGTCGTCGTGCTCGACTCGGCCGACCTGTCCCAAGCCGCCCTCGCCGACCGCACCGTGGTGTCGGCGACCGTGCGCCACGAGCTCGGCCACCTCGTGGGTCTCGACCACACCACCGATCGCACGCAGCTGATGTTCAGCGAGACGCAGCCCGGCATGAGCGACTACCGCGCCGGCGATCGGAAGGGCCTGGCGATCGAAGGGTCGCAGGCGTGCTTCCCCGAGGTCTGAATCAGTCGCTGAGCATCAGTCGAGCGCGGCGTACACGTCGGTCCAGAAGTCGGAGATGACCGCGGGCAGCGGGAACGCGCCGGCGAACGCGTCGGTGGTGAGGATGATGCCGACGACACCGTGGTTGGGGTCGTTCGCCCCACGACGAGCCGAGCCCACCGGTCCAGCCGTAGGTGCCGACGGTCGGACCGAGGCCGGTACGGCGCACCTGCACGCCCACGCCGAATCCCCAACCCTGGGAGCGGTCGGGGGTCGGACCCAGTGCACCGCCGGCCACGTCCAGTTGGTCGACGGTCATGGCCGCGACCGCCGCACGCGAATGAGGCGATCGCCGTCGGGCAAACGGCCGCCTCCGCGAGCAGCATGCGGCCGAAGGCGTGGAGATCGTCGACGGTCGACACCAGTCCCCCGCCGCCCGACGGGAACGCGGGTGGCGTGGACCACTGACCTCCGGGCGGATCGGCCACGACGGGCGCGCCGGTTCCGGATCCCGCTCGTACGACGATCCGAGCCGGGCGACGTCGGTCGGCACGCGAACCCGGTGTCGAGCATGCCGAGCGGCTCGAAGATGCGCTCGCGCAGCAACCCGTCGAACGGCTTCCTGCGGCGCGCGCGAGAGCACGCCGAGGATGTCGGCGCTGTGGTGGTACGGCCAGCGCGCGCCGGGCTGGTGGAGCAGCGGGAGCGTCGCCGAGCCGGCGCAGCCACTCGTCGGGTTCGGGCGGGACCTGCGGGTGCGGGCGGGCCGGTGCCGATCCCGAGGTCGTCCATCGCCTCCATGAGCGGCTGCGGGAACGGCGCGTGGAAGTCCATGCCGAGTCCCGTGCGGAACGTCAGGACGTCGTGCACGGTGATCGGGCGTTCGGCTGCACGGTCTCCCGTCGATCGGCCCGCGGGCGTCGACGAGCACGCGCCGGTCGGCGAGCTCGGGGAGCAGTGCGTCGACGGGATCGTCGAGGCGGAGCAGGCGCTCCTCGACCAGGATCAGCGCCGCGACCGCGGCGATCGGCTTGGTCATCGACGCGATGCGGAACTGGCTGTCGGGTTCGATCGGCGCCGCCTCGCCGCGCGTGAGCCGTCCCGGCCACGCCCCGGTGTACGTCGTCACCGCATGCCGCCAGCCAGGCCACGCCACCCACGGCGTCGCGGTCGACGTGGCCGAGGACGGACTCGCCGATGCGCCGGACCCGGGCGGCGTCGAAGGAGCTGTCGAAGGAGCTGTCGAAGGAGCTCATGGCACGTAGGACCGGAGGAGGCGCGGGAACTCATCGCTCTGGCAGAGTGCGGGCTCGTCGTCGACGGGGAGGAACCCGATGGTCATCGTCGGAGGTTGGTTCACAGTCGATCCGGGCGAGCGCGATGCGTTCGTCGCGGGCCAGGCCGACGCCATCCGGCGGTCGCGGGCCGAGCAGGGGTGCATCGAGTACGTGATCGCGGCCGATCCCGTCGATCCGGGCCGGGCGGTGCTCTTCGAGCGGTGGGCCAGCCAGGCCGACCTCGACGCGCACCTCGCCGGGCTGGCGAGTGCCCCGCCCGCGGACGGACCACGGGTCGCGCCGTCGGCCGTCTCGATCGTCGTGTACGACGTGAGCGGCGAGCGCACCCTGGCCTGACGCGCGATTTCCCCGCGTCCCGAGCCGGGCCCGGCGGGTAGCTTCATTTCGATACGGCTTCGCGCCGTATCCGCCCGCCCTCCCCACCGATCCTGCAGGGAGGAACGCCATGCTCGGGCGCCTCACCGATCCCGCGGTCGCACACCGCCGTCGGTGGCTGACGCTGCTCGTCCTGTGCATCAGCCTGATCGTGATCACGCTCGACAACACGATCCTCAACGTCGCCATCCCGACGCTGGCCAAGCCGACGAGCGCAGGGCGGGCTCGGCGCCACGGCCAGCCAGCTGCAGTGGATCGTCGACGCCTACACGCTCGTGTTCGCCGGCCTGCTGCTCACCGCCGGCAGCCTCGGTGACCGGTTCGGTCGCTACCGCTTCCTCACGATCGGCCTCGTCGATCTTCGGCATCGGCTCGGCGCTGTCGGCGTTCGCGCCGTCGGCCAACGGTGCTGATCGGCACCCGCGCGCTGATGGGCATCGGCGGCGCGTTCATCATGCCGTCGACGCTGTCGATCATCACCAACGTCTTCACCGACCCGCGCGAGCGGGGCAAGGCGATCGGCGTGTGGGCCGGCGTGTCGGCGCTCGGCATCGGGCTCGGCCCGATCACCGGCGGCGTGCTGCTCGAGCACTTCTGGTGGGGCTCGATCTTCATCGTCAACGTGCCGATCGTGATCGCCGGCCTCGTGCTCGGCTACCTGCTCGTCCCCGAGTCGAAGGACCCGAACGCACGCGCGCTCGACCCGGTCGGCGCGGTGCTGTCGATCGTCGGCCTCGGCGATCCTGCTGTGGGCGGTCATCGAGGGCCCGAGCAACGGCTGGGGCTCGCGCGACGATCCTCGGCGGCTTCGTCGTCGGCGTCGCGCGTCCTCGCCGGGTTCTTCGTGTGGGAGCTGCAAGTGCTCGAACCCGATGCTCGACATGCGCTTCTTCGAGAACCCGCGCTTCAGCGCGGCCAGCGGCGCGATCACGCTCGTGTTCCTCTCGCTGTTCGGCACGCTCTTCCTGCTGACGCAGTACCTGCAGTCGGTGCTCGGCTACTCGACCGTCGAAGGCCGGCGCGGTGCTGCTGCCGCAGGCGGTCGATGCTGATGATCTTCGCCCCGCTGTCGACGCGGTGGGTGCAGCAGTTCGGCAACAAGGTCGTGGTCGCCACCGGGCCTGTTCATCGTCGCCGCGTCGCTCGTGCTCATGGCGACGTTCGAGACCGACACCGCAGCGTGCTGCGGTCATCGGCGTCACCGCGCTGATGGGCCTCGGCATGGCCAACGTCCTCGCGCCGGCACCGACTCGATCATGGGCTCGCTGCCCCGCGCCAAGGCCGGCGTCGGCTCGGCGGTGAACGACACCACCCGCCAGATGGGCGGCGCGGTCGGCGTCGCGGTGTTCGGCTCGATCCTGGCGTCCGGCGTTCCGGCCGAAGGTGAGGACCTCCTCCGAGATCACGTCCCGGGGTCGTTGCTGACCAGGGTCGAGGACTCACTCGGCAGCGCGCTCGGCGTCGCCCGCGACGTGCCGGCGGCACGCCCCTTCGCGGGCCGGATCATCGACGCCGCCCAGACCAGCTTCGTCAGCGGCATGCACGCGGCGGTGCTCGTGGCGGCGGCGATCGCGGTCATCGGCGGCATCGGCGTCGTGATCTGGCTCCCCGCGCGGGCGCGCACGCACCCCGACGACATCGATCTGGTCGCCCACGACCCCAGCGTGGTCATCGACCCGCGGGCGGTGGTTCCCGTCTCCGCGCCCGTCGCCGAGTCGTAAGGCACTCGCACGCGCACCGCAGCTGACGCCCGATTTCAGGCGCTTCGCGGTGGAACGACCCCGTCAACGGGCGCTCAATTCCGTCGCCATCGTCACCGCGTCGCGTCGTGGCTCCGTACACTGACCGCCGAAGCGGGCGAGTCGCCAACCTGAAGAGAGGCAGGGATGGAAACTCGTCGAATCCGCCGTCTTCGCGCGCCGGCGTGTCTACCGCAACGTCGCGCTGGCCGCGTCGCTCGCCGCGTTCGGTTTCGCGGCTCGGCATGGCGCTCCCCCGGAGCGCCCTCGCATCGGGGCTGACCTTCGTCGCAGCCATGTGCTGCGTCCTCGTCGTGGTGATGCGCGACGAGGCGATCGCACCGACCCACGGTCTTCACCGCGTCATCCGCCTCCCGCTCCGCCAGTCGGTGTCCGCGACCCTCGAGTCGTTCTGGTCGCGCATCGTCGGGACCGCGCGCGCCATGTTCACCCGGACGCCGCGACCGGTTCCGGTCGTCCTCGACGAGCCCGACGACGAGTCTGAAGCGTGGTGGGGCAACGAGCCCAGACCCTTGACGCCGCTGTTGGCCGAGTCGGTGCCGCCCGTGCCCACGCTCCCGACGGTGTCCGCCGTCGTGACCCCCGAGACGCTGCCGCCCCCGCTCGGGCACGCGACTGCCACGCCCGTCCTCGCCGCACCGGTGCGGTCGGCGCACGTGCCGGCGGCGGAGCCAGATGCGGGCCCGGCCCTGGTCGACCAGATGCTCGATGCGACCCGGCGCCGTGTGGATGCGTTCGCCAAGCGTTTCCGGCGGCACAACGAAGAGGCCGGCGCCTCGACCTGACCGCCGGTCACGTCGAGGATCCGATGTCCGGCTCACCCGGCGTCGAGCAGCGCCAGCAGCTTCGTCGTCGTCGCCCAGCTCCGGATGGTCATGTTGGCGTACTCGGGCGTCCCCACGATGCTCGACATCCGGCTCTTGGTCCGCTCGGCGCTCAGCCGTTCGAAGTAGACGACCCCCGAGCCCGCCCAGGCCCGGTCGACGCCGTCGCGCAGCTTCACGATCTGCATCACCCGCTTCGGTGTGAGCGGCGAACGGAGGAAGATCGCGTCGGAGTGGTGCTTGCCCGGCCGGGTCCCGAACCTCGCCGGCGCGTGGGCGACGACCGATCGCAGCTGCGCGTGCGAGCGCACGACGACCACGATCGGGAAGCCGAGGTGACGCTCGAGCATCCGCTCGACGTCGGCTTCGATCGCCACGCGCGGCGCACCGGAACGGAACAGGACGTTCCCGGACTGGATGTAGGTGCTGACGTCGGTGTGACCGACGCCTTCGAAGGCTTCGCGCAACTCGGCCATGGGCACCTTGTTGCGGCCGCCCACGTTGATGCCGCGGAGCAGCGCCACGTACCGCACTGGCCGTCTCCCTGCCTGATCGGACGATGCACCCGCAGTCTCGCGCGTCATCCGGCAAGCTCCGTGAGCCGTGCGAGGCCCGATTGCCTGACGTCGGTGAACCACGGCGCCGCCGCCTGCACGGCCGGATCCTCGCGCCGCGACGGGCTCGACGCGCGCCGGGTTCAGGGCGCAGCCGTTGGCCCAGGCGGCGATGTCGGGCTCGGCGCCGAACGCCGCGCGCCGCGACCGTTCCCCGCGCCTGCATCCGCGCCCACTCGACGGGGCTGTTCGGGTAGCGGTTCGGCGGGCACAGGCGGTTGCGCTCGCGGTCGTCGTCGCGGGTGGCCTCGACGTAGCCGGCCAGCGCGGCGCAGAAGCAGGGGAACCCGGCGCGGATGGTCTGGAGCCGGATCGGGTCGGGGCCCCAGATCGGCACCAGCGGCGGGTACTGCAGGCCCGACGCCGCGCAGTGCACGACGAGCGCGCCCGGCGTCGAGCGGGACCGACCCGCCGTCGAGCACGATCTCGCCGGGCTGCCACGCTGCTGGATGTGCCCCAGGCGCACGACGTGCTCGATCGTGCGCAGCAGGTCGAGCTCCCACGTGGCGAGGGTGGGGGTCCTGGCCATCGTCGGGCACGACCTCGCCGGTCGATGCGGAGCATCACCCCGGCGGCCTCGAGGCGGAGGAAGAGGTCGTCGAGCGACGTCGGCGTCGGCGGCCGCCGCCATCGTGTCCGCCGCCAGCCCGATGGCGACGACCGGGTCGGGCTGCACCACCGCGCGGTTGAGCATCCACGGATCGCGGGGCCGGACCCACACGATCCGGTCGGGCTCGACGCCGTTGCCCAGCAGCCACACGATCGCGTCGGTGGCGGTCTTGCCCGAGCCGACGATCACGTAGCGGCTCGGCGCCTCGGCGAGGTCGGCCAGCTCGTGGATCGGGACGACGCGGACGCCGTCGGCCACCCCGAACGGCGGCGGCGTCGTCGCCGGGATCGTGGGCGACAGGTAGGTGGCGTCGACGACCCGGCGCCGCACGTCGACCTCGCACGGTCTCGCCGGACACCAGCGAGGTGACGAGGTGGGCGGCGCCGTCGGGCCGGTGCTCGCTCGCCGCCGAGGAACGTGACCCGACCCGAGCCGAGGAAGCGGCGGTGCAGGATGTCGTCGTAGTACGCCTGGATCTCCGACCGCCGGGCCCGCTCCTGCAGCCCGGCCTCGGGGCCCGCTCGTCTGCACCGCGCCCGTGCCGAGCACGCGTCGAGGCGACGCCGTAGAACAGCGACGCCTGGTGGAGCTGCACGAACGGGTACGCGTCGTGCCAGTGCCCGCCGGCGGCGTGGCGGCGGTCGACGAGGGTGACGTGCACGTCGGCGTGGTCGATCAGCGCGTCGGTGAACGCCATCCCCATCGCGCCCGCCCCGACGACGAGGTAGTCGGTGTCAGCGTGCGCATCGCCCGACATCATGTATCAGTCAGGCGAGCCGGCGGAACCGGAACGCGCGCTCGACCCAGGCGAGGCCGTCGGACTGCGCCATCGCCGCTTGCCAGCCCGTCAGCAGCGCGTCGACGGCTTCTCTTCCCTCGACGATGCCCAGCACCTCGACGGTGACCGACTCGGAGGTGATGCCGCGGCGGTTGTACGGCTCGGCCATCACGTAGACCTCGCCGGTGTCGGCGATCCATGCGACCTCGAACCTCATGTCGCCCTGTACCAGTCGCGGCCCAACTCGAGCCTCGTCCGAAGCCTGTCGGCGAGGATTCCGCTCGTAGAACTGTTCGACGTCCATGTGTCCTCCCTTACCCCGGTGCCCTACCCCGGCGATCGAGCCGGCCCGGCGAGTGCGGCGAAGCCCTCCGAGGCCACCAACCGGCTGACGGGTGCCTGGGGACCCGCCCGCCACTCGCGCCAGGGCAGGAGGTCGTACCACTGGCCGATGGCGGCGAAGTCGATCTCGGCGGTGATCAGCTCCTCCTCGGCGCCGGCCCGCGCCAAGGTGACCGGGAAGCCCGGGAACTGCGGGCGCCGCGATCACGCTGCCGCCCGCCCACTCGGGCGGCCCGTGGCTCGCACCGACGCGGTTGGCCGATGCGGCGGCGACCAGGTTCTCGTGCGCCCGCACCAGCGTGACCTGCTCGAGGTGCTCGCGCGCACGCGGCAGCGCCGAGCGCCCGGTCGGGTTGACGAGGAGACGCGCGCCCTTCAGCGCGAGGATCCGGCTGAGCTCCGGGCCCTGGTAGAAGTCGTAACAGATCGAGATGCCGATCGGCCCGAGGTCGGTGTCGAACACCGGGAGCGCGTCACCGGGGGTGAAGCGGTCGGTCTCGAGCGGGATGCCGAGGTGCAGCTTCCGGTACGTGCCGACGAGCCCGTCGGGCGCGACGATGTTCGCGGAGTTGAAGATCGCGCCGGAACCGGTCTCGTCCGCCTCCTCGAACCCGTAGATCACGTGCACGCCGTGGGCCGCGGCCAGGTCGGCGATGGTCCGGCACGCCGGCCCGTCGGCGCGCTCGGCCTCGGCGCGGTGCCAGCGCAGGGGCGTGACCGGCCGCGCACTCGGCGCACGTACCCCAGCTGTTGAGTGCCAGCTCCGGGAAGATCACGAGGTCGCAACCCCGGCGCGCGCGTCGGCGATGACGACCGCCATCTTCTCGAGCGTCGCGGACTTGTTGCGGGGAACGGCCTCGAAGTTCACGCAGCCGATCGTGATCTTGCTGGGGCCGAGGGCGGGATCGTCAGGACGCACACCGCGATGTTCGCACGTCGCCGTCCCGCTCGCGGCCTGCGCGCCGGCTATCGCTCCTGCAGGGCCGGCTTCGTCGTCGGCTCCGCCACCACGAGCAACACGAGAGCCGGTGCGAGCACGCCCAGCATCACCGCGGGCACGACGATCCCCTGGTCGTTGAGCGCGAACCCGAGCACGGCGACCAACGCCAGACCGGCCAGCACCGCCCGGAGCTGCGGGACGCGCGGCGAGGAGCCGCGAGAACGTGTGTCCCGGACCCCACACGAGGAAGGCGACGAACGCGAGCACGAGCGGAACCATGGGACGCCACTGCGACGAGGAGAGCGTCGCGAGGCTCATCTCGAGCTTGCGGTGGAGCACGGTCGTGAGCGCCGAAGAGCCCTCTCCTCCGATCTGCTCCACCAGACGCGCCGAGGTGCGTGCGGCTGCCGGCCGGTCGCGACAGGTCGGCGACCGTGGCCGCGGTGAGCGCGACGAGCGTCACCCCGGCGAACACGAGCAGCGTGCGCAGACGCACCCGGACACGGAACAGCAGCGCCACCGCGAGCGCGAACGCAGGCACCATCGTGAGCACACCACCGACATCGGCACCCCAGAACGGCGCACCGTCGGCGACGACTGCGATGCCCAGCACCGCAACGGCCAGCTCGCGCCGCGGCGGCCGCGCACGCGGTGCGCGAGCAGGCCGGCAAGCAGGACGCTCGCCGAGGCGAGCACCGCATAGCTCACGTTCCCGAATCCGATGAACCGGCCCGCGACCTCCGGCGAGAAGCCGAAGCCGCTGTCGAACTGCAAGTGGCTCCCCAACACGACGTCGACGACGAGCAGCCGCGACGAGTGAGGCGAGCCCGGCGATGAGGGCATCGAGGGAACGACGCCGCGACCCCCACCACAGGACCGCGGCGAACATCGCGGAGACCGCGACGAGGAAGCTCCAGAACGCGACCAGGCCCAGCCGATGGAACGGGAGCAGCCGCGCCAGGTACACCGCGGCGATGTAGCCGAGCGTCCCCAGCGCCAGCCACGGCAATGCCTGCCGGCTTCGTCGACGTCCGCCGGTGCGCGCAACGCCCGCGACCACCGCGGCGCACACGAGCGCGGCGACCAACACGGTGAAGCCGATTGCGACGGGCGTGAGGATCAGACCACGGAACTGGGCCGCCTCGTTGCCGTCGACGAGCGTGGCGCGCGCGCTCGGCGGATGCGGTCGACGGCGCAACAGTGAACGGTCGCCCGCGCATCGTGGCGGGACGCGGCGCGTCGAGCACGTCGAGAATGGTCGGCCCGACGTCCATGAGCTGCACGTAGCCGGCGCGCTGCGTCGTGCCGGAGCGCATCAGACCGGCGCGGACGCCGGGCGCGCGAATCCCGCGACCGTCAGCCCACGCGTGCGCCGATTCGACGCGGGGGCCACGACGACGACCGCATCGCTCGCGGGATCGAACCCCGAGAGCAACGCGCCGACGAGCCGGTCGGTGTTCGCCAGCGCATCGTCGAGGGTCGCGGCCCGCTCGACGGCGGTCTGGTGCTCGGCGTAGGCGTCGGCCCGCACGAGATCCGAGGCCTCGACGAGCACGACCGAACGATCGGTCCACGCGGCGCGGAAGGCGTCGACGACGGCGTCCTGGTCGAGACGCACACCGAACGGCGCCCCAGGGTCGCGCTGCAGCAGGCCATCCGACACCGATCCACCGGGCACGGTCCCATCCGCACCCATGAGCGCGGCGACCGCGGCCCGTCGCGGGGTGGCGGATTCGCTGCGCTCCGCACCGTCACCGTTGGCGATGACGGCACGGCTGTACCCGGCGCGGCCGAGTGCGTCGCCGAGCGCGCCCGAGGTGGGCGTGCCAGAGGCTGGCGTCGTTGGCGGCGACGAGCTCGGGCAGATCCGAGGTGGACCAGGCCCCGGTCGACCTCGAGACCGGTGCGACGGGCGAACAGCTCGGCGGCAGTACCGCTGCCGAGCGTCCTCGTGCGCGTCGTAGGCCGCACCGTCGTCGGCGGTCCTCGCCGCGGTCGCCTTGTCGCCTGCGCCGAGGGTGGCGTAGCCGCTCACGAGGTCGGTGCGCAGCGACGGTGCCCTGGTGGACAGGTTGGCGACCGCGGAGTCGGCGAAGAGCGCGTCGAGGTTCGGGAGGTACCGCTCCGAGAGGTCGCTCCACACGACACCCGGCAACGAGAGCACCACCACCCGTCGCACCGGTGTCGCACGCGGCCGACGTCCCAGTACCCGCGTCGGCCGCGTCGACACCCGACACCGAGACCACGCCGACTGCGATCATCAGCGCCAGACACCACGCACCCACACGTCGGTACGGCATGCGCGCGGACGATAGGTCGGTTCGGGCGAAATGTATCCGCGGCCCACGTACAGTTCGTGGGCCATGCTGCCATGAGCACCGCATCGAGATCGCCTTCGACGCCTCGCCCGACGTCCGGCGCACCGTGGAGGGTTCGGGCGCACCGAGGACGTCACGTTCTCGCCCGACAATCGCCGGTTGGTGCTGACGAGCGCCGACGACGACTCTCTCGCGCTCGTCGACGTGGAGGTCGTGACCGATGGCGACCGACCGACGGTGGCCGTCACCGACGCCGCGCTGCTCACCGCCCCCGGTCTGGCCTATCCACACAGCGTCGTGTTCCTCGACGACGACACGATCGTCGTCGCCAATCGGTACGGCGGTGTCAACGTCTTCCGGCTCCTCTCCCCCGGTCGTGCCGCCAGCGACACCGAGCTGCTCCCGATCGACCTTCCTGCGGGCGGCGGGTTCGGGTTGCTGCGCGGCCCGAGCGCACTCGCGACGACGCACCGCGCCGACGGCCGTACCGAGGTGCTCACGGGTCATCTCACTGCCCCGCTGCTCACGCGTCATGTCGTCCACGCTGACCCGTCCGGCACGCTCCGCGTGGCGAGCAACGACGTGCTGCTCCGCCAGTGGTTCAAGGTCGTCGACGGCATGAGCACCAGCCCCGACGGCGACTGGCTCGCGTCTGAGCAATCCGTGGCACCAGAACGTCCTGCTGTACGACATCACGTCCACGCTCGACGAGGGCGCGGAGCCCGACTGCATCCTCCGGGGTGCGCGCTATCCCCACGGCGTCCACTTCAGCGCGGACGGTCGGCACCTGTTCGTCACCGACGCCGGCAGCCCGCACCTCCACGTGCACGCAGCGCCGGCGCAACCTGGCGCGGGGTGCAGTACCCCGAGGTCTCGGTGCGGGTCATGGACGACGAGCAGTTCCACCGAGGACACTGCAACAGCAGCGAAGGTGGACCGAAAGGCGTCGACGTCGATCGCAGCGGCCGCGTCCTCACCCTGACGTCGAAGTACCAACCGCTCGTGTTCCTCGACGTCGCCGCGATCCTGCGTGCAACGTCGGCACCGGCGACGAACGCGACCCGCGCCTGCAGTACGAGCTCGGGCTCGTCCGAGCGGGCGACGGTCTCCTCGAGGACCACATGGCCCGGGTCACCGGGTCGAGGAGCTACCGAGTGGCCGAGCAGCTGCGGCGCGTCGCCGCCATCGGAAGGCGGTTCATCGCGCCGGCGAAGCGCTGAGTCAGACGGCCTTGCGCTTGGGCCACCACGCCGGTCGCTTCTCAGGCGGGATCTCCGGGGTCACTGCCGACACTGCCCGGCGGAGCGCGTCACGCTTCGCCTCGAACTCTTGCGTCTCACGGAGCGGATTCGACGGAGCCATGTCACGCACCGTAGTCCACTGAAACGAGACTCCACGCGGCCGGCCGGTTCCGGGTCGGTAGGGTGGTCGACGCCCGGTCGGATGCTTGCCGGTTCGATGTTGCTTTCCCGAGCGCAGCGTCCGGCACCTTTCAGCGTTCGGCCGGGCATTTCTGCGCCGGTGCCGGGCGGTCGGTGCGAGTCGGTGCAGGACGAGTCAGTTGTTCCTGAGCGCGTGGATCAGCTCGTCCTTGTTCATCTTCGACCGCCCCTCGATGCCGACCTCGCGTGCTCGTTGGAGCAGCTCCTCCTTCGTCCGGTCCGGGTAGTTCTCGGCGTGGGCGCCGCGTCGACCGACGGCCGAGCGGCCTTCGCTGAACGATGCGTTCGCGATGCGCCGGCCTTCTGCTTGCTCATGCCCTGGTCGTGGAGAGCCTCGTACTGGTCGGGATCGTTGATCATCGGTCCGTGCGCGCTTCTCGGCATGGTTCCTCCTCTCCCTCTCTCTCCCTCTCCGCCCACCGCGGAACGGACGCGAAAGGTTCCCTGATGCGGTCCGCGCAAACCCTCGTCCCACACCCCTTCGCACCTTCGCACCCGGGTGCCCGACCCCCGGGAATGGGTACACCTCCAGGACGTCCGCTCCGGTTTGGAGGACCGTCATGAACGACCGCAACCACAGCCGTACCGTTGTCGCCCAGATCAGCCTCTCCCTCGACGGGCGGGTGAGCGGCCCGGGCGGGCCGTTCGACATGGAACCGATCGCGTCGCACGCAGGCTCCGACGTGGCGCACGACCGGTCCGCACGTGTGCTCGGCCAAGCGACCACGGCCCTCATGGGCCGCGTCAACTACGAGGGGTTCCACGGCTACTGGCCTCCCGTCGCCGACGACGAGACAGCCGACGAACGCGATCGTGCGCTCGCTCGTTGGCTCGACACCGTCGAGAAGGTCGTGTTCTCGACGACCATGACCGACGCACCCTGGGCGAACTCCCGCATCGCCGACGAAGGTCCCGCCGAAGAGGTGAAGCGGCTGCGCGACACCGGGAGCGGCGACATCGTCGTCCTCAACAGCGGCAGCATCATCCGCCAGCTGATGGCGGCCAACGAACTCGACCGTCTCGTCGTCGATCTCGTTCCCGAGGTCGCGGGCGATGGTGCTCGACTGTTCGAGGATGCGCTGCCGTCGTCGTCGTGGACGCTCTCGGAGTCGACCGTCGCCGACGACGGCACCGTGCTCCTCACCTACGACCGGACCTGACGCCGATGCGAACGTTGCACTTCGGTCTGCGGGTGGCCGATCTCGATCGAGCGCTCGCGTTCTACGAAGGAGTGGGTTACGAGATCGTCGGCCGCGTCCCCGACACCGACATGGGTGAGTTGGTGATGCTCACGCTCCCCGGCGACGACTTCGTCACCATCGAGCTCGTCCACGATCCTGCGCATGACGTTCCGGAGACCACCGATCTCAGCACCACCGGACTCAACCATTTCGTCATCAAGGTCGAGTCGATGGCTACCACGATCGGCGCGCTCGCTGCGCAGGGCATCGACGCCGAGGAACCGACGTCGCCCGACGGCTCGGCCGACTTCCTGACCTCGTGGATCGTCGACCCCGACGGCAACCGGATCGAGCTCGTCCAGTGGCCACCCGGCCACCTCGACGGCATCACCACCGCCGACACGGACGGGTAGTCAACGATCCGTCAGGCGCGCAAGCTTCTGGCGGACGCTGCGCTGCACGAACACCGGTACGAAGTCCTGCACCGGGTACGCGGCTCGACGCCGTGAACTCGTTGCGGATCCCCTGCTCGAGCACCTCGGGTGCGACGTCGTCGAACTCGTCGGCGAGATCATCGCGGATGCGGCCGATCTCGAGCTGCTCTCGGATCCGGGCCGCGTCGTCGTCCATACCCACCATGAACCCGAGACGCTACCGACGTGTTCCCGGGTACGCAACGGCGCGACCGAAATCGGCGCGACTCGACGTTTCAACGTTGGAGCAACCGCGGTGGCGCCTCCGCGGTGATTCACGCTGCCATTCCGGGTACCGCGAGGGGGTCACCGAACGACGAGACCGGAGGAGTGGAGCCATGACCGACTCCAAGCTCGACATGACGATGATGATCGCCTTCCACGACGCGCTGCGACGCGACTTGGGACAGGTTGCGCGCATGGTCGACGACTGCGCGGGATGGAAGTTGTTCGAGGAGATGCTGCACAAGCATCACGAGGCCGAAGACGACCTGTTGTGGCCCGTGCTGCGCGACTGCGTCGCCGGTCGCTCCGACGACCTCGCGTTGCTCGACGACATGGAGGCCGAGCACGCCGCGCTCGCACCGCTGCTCGACGAAGTCGACCGGGCCCTCGCTGACGGCGAATCTGCATCGGAGGTCCGCGCCGACCTCGACACCCGACTCCGCGGGCATCTGCAGCACGAGGAGGAGGACGCGCTGCCGTTGGCCGATCGCACGCTCACACAGGAACAGTGGATGGTGTTCGGCAAGGGCGCGATGGAACGGTTCGCCTCCGACATGCCCCAGTTCCTGCCGTGGTTGCTCCACGAAGCGGACGACGACATGACGGCACGCGTCCTCGGATTCGTTCCGCCGCCGGTGCAGCAGACGTACCACGACGACTGGCGGCCGGCCTACGAGGCGCGTGACCTCTGGGCGACGAGGAGCTCGGTGGCCTGAGTCACTCGCGATCGCGCCGGCGCGACGTCCGCTCCCACCGGTACGCGATCACGAGCGCCGTGCACACGGCGATGATCGAGATCGTCCACGCGGCGGCGTTCACGACGTCCTCGCCCTCGTGCTCTTGCGGACCATCGGCCGCGGTGTTGCGTCGTGAGTCATCGGGGCCTCCTCTCGGACGTGCACCGGACTTCAGGGGTACCCGCGGGCGCGCGTCCCGATGCCCGCCTTGACGAGCCGGGTCGTCCTCGGCGCGTCAGGCGCGGACGCGGTAGTGCAGGTGCACGACGCCATTGTCGAAGCGGCGCTCGTCGAGCAGTTCGAGCTGGACGCGGACGTTGTCCGGCAGGGTGCGTTTGCCGCCACCGATCACGATCGGGAACACGAAGACATGGCACTCGTCGACGAGCCCGGCGTCGAGCGCCTGGCCGGCGAGATCGGCGCCGCCGATGGAGATGTCGGCCGTCGAGGAGAGCTTCAGTTGGCGGACCGCGTCCGGGTCGAACTCAGGCTCGATCCGAGTCCTCGCGCTCGATGGCGTCAACAGCGTCCGTGAGTACACGATCTTCTCGGCCGCCCGCCAGATCTCCGCATACTCCCGCATCACCGCGGGCTCCTCTACGGCGCTCACGGTCTCCCAGAACACCATGGTCTCGTACATCCGGCGCCCGTAGAGATGGGTCCCGATCGGCCGCTCGAGATCGTTGGCGAACGCGTGCACTTCCTCATCCGGCGCCGCCCAGTCGAACTTGCCGTTCGCGTCCTCGAAGTACCCGTCAAGCGAGCCCAGTACCGAATAGATCAGCTTGGCCATCTCCACTCCAATCGATCGTGGGCGCCGAAAACGGCCCGCACCGACTGAGACCGCGATCCACGCCCGAACTCATCGATCCCGCATCGCTCGGGGACCAAAGTAACGGCGGACCCGCCGCCCTCAGGCGTTACCGTCTTCGCGTGTCGCTCGTCCGCCGCGTGTTCGTGACGCTCGACTGCGCGGAACCGCGGCCCCTGGCGGAGTTCTGGGCGGCGATGCTCGGCGGGAAGGTCGTCTTCACGACCGCGCAGGCCGTCGGTGTGCGTGCCGGGCACCTGTGGTTGAGTGCGATGCACGTGGATGGTTACCGCCCGCCCACCTGGCCCGACGACGCGGTCCCCAAGCAGATCCATTTCGACCTCGACGTGGAGGACCTCGGCGCGGCCGTGACTGCTGCCGAGCAGCTCGGCGCGGTGGCGGCCGAATTCCAACCCGCACCCGAGGCGCGCCGGATCATGCTCGACCCCGCCGGCCACCCGTTCTGCCTCACGACGGGCGTCCCGGAATTCGAAGCCGATCCCTGAGATGGGCGCAGCGAGGGCGACTCCCTGCAGCAGCCCTCTATCATCTCGCCATGCCGCCTCGCTTGCCGCTCGTGGACCCCGGCGACCCCGATCTTCCCGCTGCGGTGCGCGAGATCGTCGACCGCTACGGCGGCGCGGAGAACTTCGCAGGACTGCCGAACATCATCCGCGCGGTGGCCAACCATCCTGGTGCGGCGCGCATCGTCGCCGAGGCCGGTGTCGTGCTCTACGGCTCGGGAACGCTCACGCCTGCGCAGCGCGGAACTCGCCTACCTGACCGCCTCGGTCGCCAACAGCTGCCATTACTGAGTACCGACCCACGTACTGCTCGGTCGAGCAGCCGGCATCGACGACGAACAGCTGGCACATCTCGGAGATGACCCGTTGCCACGCGGGCTGTTCGACGACGAGAGCACGGCCATCATCGAGTACTCGCAAGCGAGCACCCGCATGCTCCCGATCGGCGACGATCTCTACGGGGCGCTCACCACGCATTTCGATCGGACGCAGATCGTGGAGCTGTGCTTCGTGGTGGGTTTCTCCAACATGGTGAACCGCTTCCACGCCACGTTCCTCACTGCGGTCGACGACGCCACGACGGCCACGCTGACCGACGTGTGCCCCCTCCCGTTGCCGCGACCGGAGACGCCCGGGCGGCGCTGAAGACTCAGGACACAGGTACGCCTCAGCCAAGTCCCGCCACCAGCGCGTCGAGGTTTGCCTGGAGCCACTCGAGCTGATCCGCGACGAGGCGCAACGCCGCCGCTCCCTCCATCGGGGAGATCGGCCAGTACTTCGCGGCTTCGACGCTGCGTTGCTTGGCCTGATGGAGTGCCCAGCGCACTTCGGACTGGTCGTTGACTCCGTACTCGTGTGCGAAGAGAGCCAGGCGCGCCGAGAGGTCCGGCCGCTCGACAAAGCCGCTCCGCGCGAAGTAGGCGTCGTCTCCGAGCGGCACATAGTGCCAAGCCGCGTTGCCGAACTCGACGAGTGGATGATTCGGGCGGATCGAATCCCAGTCGATCAGGACGACCGGTTTCCCGTCGTGGTAGACCGTGTTGTGAGGCCCGACGTCGCCATGACACACGATCTCGTCGTGCCCGAGCCCCGGGCAGTCGTGCTGTCGCCACGCGCGCGCCTGCGGGTGGCGTGAACGACGGACGCGGCCTGGTGCAGTGATCGCAGGAGCACGGCCGATTCCGCGAGGCACACCTCGGACTGCGCCCACCGCGGCCAGGGCGTCGGCTGACCTGGTTGCCACGCGGAGTCTGCAAGTACCTCGCCCTCGATGTAGGTCAAGACCTCCCGACCCGACTCGTCCTCACCAACGACCCGAGGGGCACCGTCGAACCCGACCATCTCGAGGTGGCGAAGCAACGCGTGAACGGTCCCCGTCCATGGACCGGTTGTGCGATGGACCCCCGCGCTCGACCGCCAGACCCTCGTCCCGCTCCGCCCCTCAGGCAACCGCACCTCATCGTCCATCGGCACAGATTGCCCGTCCGGCAGCGCCAGTGCGGCAGTTCTGGCGGGGCGCACGGCAGTGACGGGCTCCACCGTTCGCGCCTACCGTGACCCCACGCGGCTGCCCCTCGGCGGCCTCACCACGGGAGTCGAGCGAAACTGATGGCAATCGGCCAGATCTTGCAGTTCTCGGGTGCTTCGATCGACAAGTACGACGCGGTCCGGAAGGAACTCGGATGGGACGGCGAGGACGGCAAGCCTGAGGGCCTGCTTGCCCACGCGGCGGGTGCTACGGGCGACGGGTTCTGCGTGATCGAGTGGTGGAACTCGGAAAGCGACTGGGATGCGTTCTTCGGCGCACGGCTCATGCCGGCGTTCGAGAAGGTCGGCGACATTCCTCAGCCCCAAGTCACGCGCTTCGACGTGCACTCCAGCTACACCGCTCCCTGACGAACTCCACGATGTGCGCGGGTCCGGCGTCCGTCGGGGCCTCGTCGCGGTCTGGAGCGAGCCGCCGATCGGCAGCTATGGAGCGTCTTCCTCATCGGTGCGCTCCGTCGCATCCAGTGCTTGCAGAGCCTGCAGCAGTCGCCGATTCGTGGAACCGAGTGCGGCGTGCCAACCGAGCCAACGTCCGTCAGTCACCCACGCCCGCTTGACCGGCTCGCCCCAAGCAAAGGAGATCCACACATTGACGCGGTCACGACCAGCCCGACCGATGTCGACGTCGCTGATCCCTTCGAACGTGTACGACTCACCAGTGGTGGCGCTGAACGTGGCACGGTCTGTCCTCTGATTCGTCACGAGTTGACCGACGGCACGATCCGTGAACGCAGTCCAACCGCGTGTTGGTGGAGTCAGCTTCAGCCACACGCCGTCGAAGGCATTCTGGTCTGTACCTGGTCTCGTCACTCCTGCACGCCACCGCGCGGTGCGTCGAGCGTTGAGACCGAGGGCACACCCGATGGTCAACACGGCCAACATCGACACGACGAACCAGGTACTCACACCGAATCGCGTTCGACTCTCGGCGAACCCACACGCACATACTGCCGCGCCGCCATGACAGGCTTCGCTTCATTGCCACTGCCATGCGGCCTGGCACCGTCGTCGAATCCACCCGGAGAGGACCACGCTCATGACCCCCCACGACGACCCGAGCACGCTCGTGCGGCGGATGCAGGCGTGCTTCAACGCCCGCCAGTTCGACGACGCGGATGTCTTGTTCACGCCCGACTTCGTGAGTCACCCACTCGGCACCACGGGCTTCGCGAGAGGAAAGCATGTCTGGCGCGATCTCGTTGGTCGCTTCCCCGACATGCGCCTGGTAGCGGAAGACATCCTGGTCGACGGCGACAAGGTGGCGATCCGATCTGCAGTCACCGGGATCGTCGCCCCGACCGACGATGCCGAGCCCATGCTCTTCGAATTCTTCCGAGTCGAGCACGGGCGCCTCGCCGAGATGTGGGGGGCGAGCAAGGACATGCCCGGAACTGGCTGAGCGCCGATCGGCAGCGCTGGCGTCTCCCGAAGGTCACCGATGAGTTCGACCGGCACGCCGAGTCAGTCACAGCACAACGAACCCACGGACAGGACAATCCGATGACCGAGCTGAACGCGGAACGTGCCCGGCGAGCGATCGTCGAACACACCCGACGTCTGGCGGAATCAGCCGCCGCGGCCGGACCTGACGCCGCCGTGCCGACAGCCCCGGAGTGGACCATCACTGACCTGGTCGAGCACGTGGGCCAGACCCAGCACTGGGTCGCGGAGATCATCGAGCGGCGCATCACCGACCCCACACAGCTGCCCACGGAGATGGCCGTACTCCCCGCCGACCCCGGCGAATGGCAGGCGTGGCTGTCGGAGTCCGCGCAGCGGGTCGCGAGCGCGTGCTCCGATGACGCGCTCGACGCGCCGGTGTTCAACGCCGCGGGGGACGAGCGGTCCGGGACACGATTCTGGATGTCCAGCGTCCTCAACGAGACGGTCGTCCACGGCTTCGACGCAGCCAACGCGGCGCACCGACCGGCCGACATCGACGCCGACATCGCAGCCGCGCTCATCAGCAACCACCTCACGATGCTCACCTCCCCCACGTGGGCGATGCAGCGGTCCGAGTCCGCTCACGCCATCCGGGGCACCGGGCAGACCCTGCAGTGGCTGGCCACCGACACCGCGGACGACACGGGCGCTTGGTTCGTCGAACAGCGGCCTGACGGGGCGACGTGGCAGCCCGGAACCCAGCAGGCCGATGTGACGGTGACCGGCCCGGCACGATCGCTGCTGCTGACCTTGACGAGACGACTCCCTCTCACCGACCGCGAAGCCACCAACATCAGCGTCGACGGCGACACCGACCTCGCCCAGCACTGGCTCGACAACACCGCCCACGTCGCGCGGCTGACCGGCACGGCGCAGCGCGGAGGTTACGAGCCGCGTGATGTCATGGCGCGACCGCTTGATCGTCGACACCGCTCGCGTCGTGGGCGGCCTGTAGTTCGCGCGTGTCGATGGTGGCGACTGCTTCCGGCCGGCCGTCGAATCTCGCAGGCGTGTTCTGGAAGAGTGCGACGTGCCAGCCGTCATCGGCTTCGATCGCGACCAGCGTCTGCTGCGTGTTCACCTCGGACTTGATCGTGTTCGCGCCGGGCGGGACCATTCCGGCCGACCCCCGCGAGCAGTGCCACTCCCGCGCCCAGCAGTCGGACGTCCTCGACGATCGCGACGTAGGTGGCCGGGTCGTGATCGGCGAAGATGGATTCGAGATGGTCCCGGATCGACGACGGCGTCTCGATGGAGGTGCCGTCGAAGCCGACAACGACGCCTTCCTCGGCGAAGAGGGCGGCGTACGCCGCAGCATCCTTCGTGTTCCAGCGTCGCAACATGAGTCGTAGAGACCCGCGATCTCGGTGCGAAGTGTCATCGGACCGGCTCAGGTTCCGGCGAACACGATGCGGTTCCCGTCAGGGTCCTCGACGGGCAGGATGCGTGACGATGTCGCCTCGGCGGGCGTTGCGTCCGGTGAGGCCCGCCGACTTGAGTTGCTCCGCGGTCGCGTCGAGGTCGCCCACGGTGAGCACAACGCTCGAACATCCAGCACGCATCGGGCTCCGCCCAGACCCGCAACGCCCATCGCGTCACCCAAGCGCCATTCGAGCAGCCCGTCCATCGGACGAGCGTCCGGCGTGCGCCCGAAGAGCATCGAATACCACCGCTCGGCCGCGTCCTGATCACGCACCGTTGTCTGCGCGAGCACGTTCCGAATCTCCATCTCACGACCTCCTCGTGAACGATCACCGGCGCCGAGCGTCTTCGTCGCCCAGCGCATTGTCTCGACCGGGATACCCGCGAACGAGAGGCACGACCCGATCGACTGACAGGTCGGCCGCTATGTCGGACCCAACGAACACGCCGGGCGACAGCTGGTCAGTCGGCGTCGCGACGAGAGCTCAGCCGATCACTTGGCCGATCCCGAGGAGGTTGCCCTCGCTGTCGCGGAACCAGGCGCCCCGCTCGCCGCGACCCTTGGACGGGTAGTTGCCGTCGATGTCGGCGATGCCGTTCACGGTCTTCATGCCGGCGAGTCGACCTCGTCGAACTCGACGCCGCGCGCCTCGAGGTCGGCGACCACGGCCTCGATGTCGTCGACCTCCCACCCCATCTGGGTGGACTCGCCCGAGGCCTGGCCCATGGATTGGAACACGACGAAGTAGGTCGTGCCGCACTGGTAGCGCAGTCCGCCGGGGCGCTCTTCGACCGGCGCCAAGCCGAGCCGCTCCGCGTACCAGCGGCGCGCCCGATCGAGGTCCTGTGCCGGGAGCCTCGTCGCGACGTCGGAACGGGCGAGTGCGGTGGCGACGGTCATCTTGGCGCCTGCGCAACGCCCGTGGAGTCCTTCGTGCTGACCATGGACGTCCTCCTCGCCTACGGATCACGACCGTCATCGCCCGTCGTACCCGCAATCCCGACCGCCGCACCCTCCGGCTCACCGTCGCATTGGTCAACGTCGGACTCACTGAGCCGCAGCACCTCGCGCGCAAACGCCCAGTCCGGGAGGAACTTCCCGGCCTGAGAGCCGGCGGAACGCGAATGCCGGCGTTGCCATGAAGGGGTGGATGCTGGCCATGACGGTGTGGTGTGGCTCGGCGCGCACGAACGCCTGCAAGCTGTCGTCGTCGGTCCACACCGAGAGCGTCCAGAACGTCTTGCGGTGCAGCTGTGCGTCGAGCGCGTAACCGACGAGCCCGGGAGCCGTCCGGAGCTGCCGGCGGATCGCGAGCTTGGCTCGCAAGAACCGGGGGATGTGCCGGTAGCGACGCAGCGGCAGTCGCGATGCCATCACGACGTGGTCCGCATCGGGAACCGGCGGCTGTGCTGAGGTCCAGGGAAGCGCTGGCATCGGGTCACCTCTCGTGGGAGTCGCCGGATGGGTCCTCACGACAGGTTCGGACGGCGCCCTGAACAGACGCTTGCATCGCTGACTTCCTTGCTGCTACGACGTGCGCGGCTGATCGCCGGGCGGCCGCGATCACCGCCGACGGCTCGGTGCGACCGGCAGCGAATGCCGCTTTCATCGCGGCGCGGTCGCTGACCCGCTCGAGCGCCCGGTCGACGTCGTCGCGCTCGGCCCGACCAACGGTCCGCCTGTCCGTTCCCGCAACGCCGCGGCCGCACCGAGGTAGCGGCCGACGCCCGCGTCGTCACCGAGCAGCGGCGCCACGCCCGCGAGTCCCTCCAGCGCCAGGGCCTGCGCCCGCAGGTCGTCGGCTTCGCAGCGCCGCCTCGAGGCTGGCGACGTGATGTTGCTCCGCGCCGGCCCATCGCCGCGCACTCCGCGATGTAGCCGAGCGACGCCAGGCTCAGGCTCAGCCCCGCGGGCGCCCCGCGATCGACGTACAGCGCCAGCGCAGCGCGGTGGCACTGCTCGGCCTCGTCGAGCCGGCCGCGGCGCCGCAGCGCGACGCCGCGCAGGTTGTAGGCCAACGCGAGCGTCGGCACGTAGCGCTGCCGTTCGGCGGCCGCGAGCGCCTCGTCGAACCAGGCATCGGCGTCGTCGGTCCGGCCTTCGAGCGCGTACACATGCGCGAGCCGCGCGGTCAGCCCGCTCGACACGCCGACGGCGCCGACGGCGTGCCAGCCCGGGATCGCCTGCCGCAGCGCGACCCGGCTTCGTCGTAGTCGCCGCGGGTCGTCGCGATGTCGGCGACGTGGCGCAGCGCGACGCCGCGGCCCCAGGCGTTGCCGATGTCGCCGAAGCGAGCCGCGGCTTCTCGCAGCTCAGGAAGCGCGGCGTCGAAGTCGGCGTGCACCAAGAAGATCGCGCCGCCGACCAGGTCGCCATGGCCCGACTCCAGTGGTCGCCGACCGCCTCGAACGCGGCCGCGACTCCTCGACCAGCTCGGTCGCGGCTTCGGTGCGATGGAAGAAGTCGGAGAGCGCCGAGCCGTGCAACATCGTCGCCAGCGCGAGCGGCGAGTCGTCGCCGAGCGCACGGGCCCGCGCCACGCCTCGGCGCCGTACTCGATCGCCTGCTCGCTGTCGTGCACCATGCCGACGAGCCCGCCCCAGCCGAGCGCGCGGATCCGCCGGCTCGGCTGCGTCGGCTCGCCGAGCGAGAGCGCCGCCGTGAGCCATCGCCACGTGTCGTCGATGCGGCCGCCCATGTTCCAGAACCAACCGAGCCCACCCGCGATCGCGCACGCGACGTCGGCGTCGCCCGACTCGACCGCCCATTCCATCGCGAGGCGGATGTCGTCGAGCAGTTCGCCGACGGCGCCGTACCAGTCGCCCTCGGCCGCCCCGTGCGCCGCGTCCGGGACCTCGACCACGTTCGCGACGTACGAGGCGTGGCGGGCGCGGGTCGCGGCCGCGTCGCCCGATCGCTCGAGCTGTTCGCGGCCGTACTGGGCGAGCGTCTGCAGCAGCCGGAACTCGACACCGCGCGCGGTCGTCCGACGCGGTGACCAGCGACTTGTCGACGAGGCGGGCCAGGAGCTCGGCGACGTCGTCCCTGTGATGTCGTCGTCGGCACAGACCGTCCTCGGCGGCCGCGACCCCGAACGTGCCCGCGAAGACCGAGACCCGCTCGAACACGCGGCGCTCGTCGTCGAACAGCAGGTCGTAGCTCCAGTCGACCACGGCGCGCAGCGTCTGCTGGCGCGGGAACGCGGTGCGCGCGCCGCCGGTCAGGAGGCGGAACCGGTCGTCGAGCCGGCCAACGAGGTCGTCGGGCGTGAACGCGCGCATCCGGGCCGCGGCGAGCTCGATCGCGAGCGGCAGGCAGTCGAGGCGCTCGCAGATCGTGCGCACCGTCCCGCGTTCGCGCTCGGCTCGCCTCGAACGCCGGCGCGACGCGCGCGCGCGCTCCAGAAGAGCTCGACGGCATCGTCGAGCTTCGAGCGGCGCCAGCGGCCAGAGCACCTCGCCGCCGATCATCAACGGCTCGCGGCTCGTCGTCGAGGACGCGCAGCTCGCGCGCACGACCGACGAGATCCTCGACGATCTCCGCGGCGACCGCGACGACGTGCTCGCAGTTGTCGAGGACCAGCAGCGCGTCGCGGCGCGGAGGAATTCACGCACGCACGCATCCGCGGAGATACTCACGCAACGCTCGCGCAGGTTGCTCGACGCACCCTCTCCGAACTCGGCCTCGACTCCCAGCCGCGTCGGCAGATCGCGGCGGAACCCCGACCGCATCGCACGACCGGCGCGAGGTCGGCGATGAACACGCCGTCCTCGAACTCGGCCAGCAGGCGCCGGCCCACCTCGACCGCGAGGCACGTCTTGCCGACGCCGCCGGGACCGACGATCGTCACGACCCGGTGCTCGCGGAGGAGCGTTGTCGTCGCGTCGATCTCGTCGCCCGGCCGATGACGATGGTCGTCGCTCCGGGCAGATTCGTCGAGGGGACGTGCGCAGCGTCGACCGCGGCCGGCACGGACGGCGACGCCAACGCGGGATCCTGGGCGAGCACCGCCGCTCGAGCTGCCGCAGCTCCGGGCCCGGATCGATGCCGAGCTGCTCGGCCAGGATCGTGCGCGCCCGTTGGTACGCGCGCAGCGCGTCGGCCTGACGGCCCGCGCGGTACAGCGCGGTCATGAGCTGCGCCCAGAGGCGCTCGCGGAGCGGATGCTCCTGCACCAGCGCCTCGAGCTCACCGATCAGCTCGGCATGCCGCCCGAGCAGCAGGTCGGCCTCGATGCGGTCCTCGATCGCCGTGAACCGCGACTCCTCGAGCCGGGTGATCACCGGGCGCGCGAACGCGTCGTCGGCGAAGTCGACGAGTGCGGCGCCGCGCCACAGCGCGAGCGCGTCGCGGAGCGCCGTCGCCGCCGCTTCCGCGTCACCAGCGTGGAGCGCGGCGCGGCCTTGCGCCGAGAGCCGGTCGAAACGGGCCGCGTCGAGCGCATCCCGTGGGAGCTCGAGCGCGTAGCCACCGCCGCGTGTCGCGATCCGCTCCTCCCCGAGCGCGCGTCGCAGGCGCGAGACGTGGACCTGCAGGTTGTTGCGGGCCGGGATGCGCTCGCCGCTCCACACGTCCTCGAGCAGCTGGTCGGCAGGCACCGGGTGCCCCTGGGCCAGCGCGAGGTCGACGAGCAGCGTCCGCGGACGCGAGCCGCCGACGTCGACGGGAGCGCCGTCGTCGTCGAGCACTTCGAGCGGCCCCAGGATTCGGAGCTCCACGGGGCTCCACGGTAGGGCGCGTCTGTCGAGCGCGTTGCAAGGCTCCCGACAGGCCCTTCGGCGAAGGTCGTGGTGTGCCCGACGATGACCCCCTCTCCCCCCACGAACTCGCCGTTCTGGCCTGGGAGGCCTACACCCGCCACCAGATCGCGGACGCGGCGAGGCTGGCATCGCGCGCATCGACCGTTGCGGTGTCGTCTCCGCGTCGTGATCGACAGGAGGTCGAGGTGGTGTGCCTCGCGGTCGCCGGCGAGTCCGCTCGCGCGTACGGCCTGGCATCCGTCCATCTCGGCGAGTTCCCGCACGACGATCTCGTCCGGCGAGTCAAGGACGCGTCGGCATGACCACGACTCACACCGGGAGGCAGTCATGAGCGTCCAAATCGAGACGACCGAGAGAGCGCACGGTGTCGACGACGCCATCGCCGTCACCGGTCTGCGCAAGTCGTTCGGCAAGACGACGGTCCTCGACGGCATCGACTTCACCGTCGGACGAGGCACGGTCTTCGCGCTGCTCGGCGCCAACGGCTCGGGCAAGACGACCACGATCAACATCCTGACGACGTTGCTCGAGGCCGACGGCGGCACCGCGAGCGTCGCGGGATTCGACGTGACCGAACAGCCCTCCGACGTCCGTGAGCACATCAGCGTCACCGGACAGTTCGCGGCGGTGGACCACCTGCTCACCGCGGGAGAACTTGGTGCTGATCGGCGAGCTGCGCCACGTCGCCGATGCCGGCCGGACCGCGGCCGACCTGCTCGATCGGTTCGATCTCGAGGAGGCCGCCGACCGCCGCCTGCTCACCTTCTCGGGCGGGATGCGGCGACGGCTCGACATCGCCATGAGCCTCGTGGGCGGCGCACCCATCATCTTCTTCGACGAGCCGACGACCGGGCTCGATCCCAAGAGCCGGACCGACATGTACGCGACGATCCGGCAGTTGGTCGAGCACGGAACGACCGTCTTCCTGACCACGCAGTACCTCGAGGAGGCCGACCGTCTCTCCGACCAGGTCGCCATCCTCCACGCCGGCAGGATCGTGGCCCGCGGCACACCCGACGAGCTGAAGGCCATGGTGCCGAGCGGGGTCGTCGAACTGGACTTCGACGACGTCGAGCAACTGTCGGCCGCGCAGCGAGCGCTCGGCGAGCGGCTCGACGTCAGGCAGGTGAACTCGAAGCTCGTGGTTGCCACCACCGGCTCGGTGGCCGAGATGGCCGACATGTTCATCCGGCTCGAGGACTCCGGGATCGAGCCGACCGGATTCGTCCGACAGTCACCGACGCTCGACGACGTGTTCTTCAAGATCCTGGACGAAGCGAAGGAGGAGCGTCATGCGCGCGCTCACTGACACCTGGACCATGACGAAGCGAAGCCTCCGCCACACGACGCGAAGCGTCGACACGATCATCACGGTCGTCGTGATGCCGATCGGAATGCTGCTGTTGTTCGTCTACGTGTTCGGCGGCGCACTCGAGAAGCAGACTGGCTCGATCGACTACGTCGACTTCATCACCCCCGGGGTCCTGATCCTGACGGTGCTGAGCGGCATCGCGTACGCCGCGGTGCGTCTCAGCACGGACCTCCAACAGGGGATCATCAGCCGGTTCCGGACCATGCCGGTGGCGCCCTCGGCCGTCCTCAGTGGACAGGCCGTCTCGTCGACGCTGTCCAATCTCTTCTCCTGCTTCATCGTGGTCGTGGTCGCGTTCATCGTGGGCTTCCGCCCGGAAGCGGACGTCGCCGCCTGGCTCGCGTTCGTCGCCCTGCTGGCGCTCTTCACGTTGGCCACCACCTGGCTGGCCATGGTCTTCGGCCTGCTGGCCAAGACACCGGAAGGCGCCGGCGCCTTCAGTTACGTGCTGTTCCTGCTGATCTTCATCAGCCCCTCGTTCGTCCCGACCGATTCCATGGCGTCCTGGATGAGGGGATTCGCCGAGCACCAGCCGATGACGCCGATCATCGAAACCATGCGCTCATTGCTCATCGACGGCAGGGCCGGCTCCGACATCGGCGCCGCCTTCGCCTGGTCCGCTGGCATCTTGATCGTGTCGTACTCGCTCGCACTGGCGATCTATCGCCGCAGCACGCCACTCCCCGCAGCCGCGTGACGGGACGGTGCCCGAGGTTGCTGAGGGTGTCGATTCGGCGATGTCTCGTTCGTCGTATGGGTAGGAATTCCCTGACAGTGAAAGGAGACACCCATGAAGGCCGTTCGCTTCTTGGAACCGAAGGGCTTCGAGGGCATCGATGGCCTCGTCTACGAGGACGCCCCCGATCCGCAGCCCGCGATCGGCGACGCGCTCGTGGAGGTGCGCGCCGCCAGCTTCACACCGACCGAGCTGATGTGGCCGCTCTCGACCGATCGCGCCGGACATGAGCGGGGATGGCGGATCCCGGCCCACGAAGGATCGGGCGTCGTGGTCGAGCTCGGCTACGGAGCCGCCGGCGTGTCGGTCGGCGACGAGGTGTACGGCCTCATCGACGGCTACCGCGACGGCTGGGCCGCCGAGTACGTCGCCATCGAGGTGCGCAGCTTGGCGCCGAAGCCGACCAGCGTCGACTTCGTCGAAGCCGCCGCCATCCCGCAGGCCGCGCTCACCTCGTGGCAGGCACTGTTCGACCACGGTCATCTCGAGTCGGGCCAGACGGTCGTCATCCACGGTGCCGGCGGCGGCGTCGGGTCGATGGCGGTGCCGATCGCCCGGTGGGCCGGTGCTCATGTCATCGGGACCGGTCGCGCCAACGCCCGTCAACGCGTGCTCGACCTGGGCGCCGACGAGTTCGTCGACGTCGAACAGGACGGCTGGGAGAAGGCCATCGGCCAGGTCGACCTCGTCTACGACATCATCGGCGGCGAGGTGCTCGCTCGGTCGGCGGCGCTCGTCAAGCCTGGCGGAGCGCTCGTCTCGATCATGACGCCGCCGCCACCGAGATCGCAGCGACATCCGCATCGTGGACTTCGTTCGCGACGCGAACGGCGCACAGCTCCGCGAGATCACTCGACTCGTCGACGACGGGACGCTGCGCCCGCAGGTCGACGCCGTCTTCCCGATGGCGGACGCCCGCGAGGCCTTCATGGCCAAGTCCACCAAGCACATCCCGGGAAAGGTCGTGCTGACGCCCTGACGCCATTCACCAGGGATCTGGGATAGGAGCGGCGCGCTCGCGGCTCCAACCTGTGGAGGGCACGTCCCTTCCGCGGCGAGGAGATGACCATGAGCGCACGGACCGGTTGGGAGATGCACGGCCTCTCCGAAGCCGTGGTCCGTTCCTTCGCAGCGCGGGTGCGGGGGACGGTGATCCAGCCCGGCGATGACGAGTACGACTCGGCACGCCGAGTCTGGAATGCGGCCGTCGACCGTCACCCGGCGTTGATCGTCCGTCCACACGAGGTCCCGGACGTCATCGAGGCCGTCGACTTCGCCCGGACCTACGGACTACCGCTTGCGGTTCGCGGCGGCGGACACAGCCCGGCCGGCTACGGCACGGCCGACCTCGGGCTCGTCGTCGACCTGTCGGCGATGAAGCGACTCGACATCGATCCCGAGCACCGCGTGGCATCGGCCGAAGCTGGTCTGACCTGGGGCGAGTACAACGCCGGCGCGCACGGACACGGATTGGCGACGCCTGGCGGCGACGTGGCGGCCGTCGGCATCGCCGGGCTGACGCTCAGCGGTGGGATGGGCTGGCTGATGCGCAAGCACGGGATGACGATCGACAATCTCCTCGAGGTCGACCTCGTCACGACCGACGGGCGACTGCTGACCGCATCTGCGGAAGACGAGCACGACCTGTTCTGGGCCCTCCGTGGCGGTGGCGGCAACTTCGGAATCGCGACCGGATTCCGCTATCGCCTCCATCCGGTCGGAACGATTCTCGGAGGCGCGATCGTCTACCCCGCCACGCGCGACGGACTGCGCCGCGTACGCCGACGCGGCCGCAACCGCGCCCGACGAGCTGACGACGATCACCTTCGTGTCGAAGGCTCCTCCGTTCCCGTTCATCCCTGCCCGAAGCGCACGGGACACCGGTCCATCTGATCCTGCCGTGTCACACGGGCGATCTCGACGCCGGCCAACGCGCGTTGGCGCCGTTCAGGACGCTCGCCGGTCGCACGCCGCTCGCGGACACGACGGGGCCGATGCCCTATCCCGCGCTGTACGACCTGACGAACATGGCGTCCGTGAGCCGACCTCACCTCATGAGGAACGCGTACCTCCGCGGAGCTCACGGACGACACCATCGACATCGTCCTCGACTTCGTGCAGCCGCGCAACTTCTCCGTTCGGATTGATCGCGCTACGCGAGTTGGGCGGCGCGATGGCGCGCGTGCCGGCCGATGCCACCGCGTTCGCGCATCGCGACAAGGCCTTCTACATCGCCGCCGACAACTCCTGGGACGAGGAGCCGAGGCCCGAGCGTCATGTCGCCTGGACCGAAGCGTTCTGGAACGCGATCGCGCCCCACACCGACGGCGCCTACGCCGGCTTCCTCGGCGACGAGGGCGACGCACGTGTGCACTCGGCCTACCCCGGTGCGACGTACACACGGCTGGCCGCGATCAAGCGTCGCTACGACCCGGACAACATCCTGCGCCTGAACCCGAACATCCAACCGGCGAGCTAGCGCTCCCGGACGGCGTAGGTCAGGTGCGTCACCCTTGGCGAGGGCTCCGCGCCGACCGGCTCCAGGGCTACACGGCCCGCGTCCACACCCTCGAACAGGCGGATCCCAGAGCCGAACAGGACGGGTGACGAGCGCGATCGAGAACTGTTCGATCAGGCCCGCGTTCACGTACTCCAGGATCGTCGCACCGCCACCGGCGATGCGAACGTCCCGGTCGTGGGCGGCCTCGCGGGCCTGGTCGAGCGCGGGCTCGATGCCGTCGTTGACGAAGTGGAAGGTGGTCCCACCCGGCCGCTCCCAGGGTTCGCGCTTCTCGTGCGTCACGACGAAGACCGGCGTGTGGAACGGTGCCTCCTCCGGCCACGCCTGCTCGCCGGCTTCGAACATGCGCTTGCCCATCACGCTCGCGCCGGTGCGCTCGAACGTCTCCCGCGCGATGTCGTTGTCGCGCCCTTCCTCACCGCCGTCACCGAGCTTCAGGTTCTCCCGCATGAACCGCAGCGGGAACAGCCACTGCTGCAGTTCCATCCACTGCTGCCCCATCAAGTCCGACATGGACTCGGGTGCGATGAACCCGTCCAGCGACATCGACACGCTGAAGAACACCGTCCCGGCCATCAGCCTTCCGCTCCCTTCCGAATGCCGGCGGCGACGTAGGCAGCCAGGTTGCCCAGGGTCTGCCGGCCGCCCTCGATCGCGTGGTACTTCTCGACCGCCTCGTCGCGCAGCTCCTCGGTCGGGAACACCGTGCGCATCTCGATGCGGGTCGCCGCGCCGTCGGGCGCGAACGTGAGGACCGACACGAAGGCGTTCGGGTCGCCGCGGGCCTCACCGTGGAGCAACACGATCCGCTCCGGCGGGACGATCTCGGTCCAGGAGATCCACTCCTGGTAGTCGGTGCCGTCCGGTCCGTGCATCATGAAGTCCCACTCCCCGCCGACACGGAACTCGAACGCCCGCGTCGTGGTGGTGAACCCCTCCGGGCCCCACCACCGCGCCAGGTGCCGCACCTCGGTGAACGCCTCGAACACCAACTCCCGTGGGGCACTGATGACCCGGGAGATCACGATCTCGCGGTCGGCCGTCGTCATTCCTCCTGCCTTGCCTGCTCGAGGTCCTGCACGTACTCGTCCAGCCGGTCGAAGCTCTCGTTCCAGAAGCGCTCGAACCCGCCGCTCCACTCGTGGACCGGTCGCAGCCCGCCGGCGTCGAGGCCGTACAGGCGCTGCTTGCCCGCCTTGCGGTCCCGCACCAGCCCGACCTCCCGGAGCACCCGCAGGTGCTTGGACGCCCCCGGCTGGGTCATCCCCAACTCCTGGGCCAACTCGGTCACCGGCCGCTCACCCGCCCGCAACAGCACCAGGATCTCCCGACGCTGCGGCTCGGCGATCGCGTTGAAGACGTCCGACGTCGTCGCTGCCCGGGCCATGCGCCATCATATGCCTATATCGGCATGCGTCAAGCCGGAGGAATCAGACGGGCTTGTCAGATGACGATCGTGACCCGTCCGGTCCGCAACCTTCTGACTTGACGGCGAAGACGTGGGCGATCTAGCCAGGGTTGCGATGCCGAGGCAGAACGGAGCGCCAGGTGCGCTGGTCGTTTCAACGGAAGCGCGAAGGTGCTACGGGGACCGAGCACGAGGTCGGCAACCGCGCGCTCGTCGCGTCGCTCCCGACTGACGCGAGCGTGGAGGAACGGGCGGCCGTCGGGGAAGCCCGTGTCGCCGCCGCTGACCGCTCGGACGCTCCGGCGAATCGCGTCGGGGACCTGTTTCCGGAGGAACGAGGTGTCCCGGAGGTCCAAGGGCGCGACCTGTCGGCCACATGTGTGGCCGGCGCGCTGCATCACCACGGCAGTCTCGTCGTCCGCGGCGTGCTCGACGAGGAGACGGTGACACGGGTCCGGGCCCACCTGCATCCGGACTCGCTCCAGGTGGTCCTGCCGGCGTCGGCCGAGATCGATGCGATGGTGGCGGGCGTGGCGAGCGCGTACGAGTCGTCGGGACTCGTCCGCGTCGTCCGGGACTATCTGGAGGAGCCACCGGTTGCCGATGCCAACCGGATCGTCGTTCGCCGCGTCAGCCGCGAGAACTCCGGTCTCGGCTGGCACCAGGATGGACAGTTCTACGGCATCTGCGCCGCGCTCAGCGTGTGGACCGCGCTCGATGACTGCGGGCAGGAGGGCCCGAGTCTCAGCTTCGTCCCGCGGCGGGTCGACCACGTCATCACTCCGGAACGCGGGCTCCAGCCGGACCCCAGGACGATCAAGATGAAAGAGGCTGTCTCCCAACTGCTCGCGGACCGCCCGTTCGTCGAACCGTCCCTCCGGGCCGGTGATGTACTCCTCTTCGACGAGCTGACCGTTCATCGCTCGGGTTCACGCGCGTTGCGCGCACCCCATCGAGACCTCATGATCACGTGGTTCTTCGCCCCGAGTCGGTTTCCCGACGGCTATACACCGCTCGCGTTCTGAGCCCGAACGCCGATCGTTGTCGAGCTTCACGCGCCGTGGGTTTGACTGCGTCATCCGACACTGGGTGCGGCGAGACTGTCGAGCGCGATCTTCATCGCTGCGGCTCCAGCGGTCATCATCTCGTCAACGACGTCCGCGAGCTCGTCGGGTTTGAAGTCCGCGATCCACACGACGACCGTCGTGTGGTCGGCTTGCTCGATCGCTCGCGCCGAACTGTTGTAGTGCTCGAACTGTGGGCCTTCTGCCGACCAGACCAGGCGGTCGTGTTCCTCGTCGATGGTGATGATCGGCTCGCGTATCACCATGCCGTTCGCGAACGTGACGATTCGTGCGTTGCCGTCGATGACGGTGTCGACGACGAAACCGGGGACGAGTCGTGTGTGCAGTGCGCCGATGTCGCGTATCGCGGACCAGACGTCTCGGACCGGAGCGGTGGTTTCGATGTTCTTCGTGATGGATGCCATTCGGACTCCCTATGTTCTGGTCGCGGGTACGGCGTCGGAACGGATGGGCCAGCAGACCTCCGTCCGGTAGGCGGCGGGATCATCGGTGTCGTCCACGGTGACGAGGTAGTGCTCCCTGATGGGCCCATCGACCGACAGCACGCGTTCGGCGACGAAGGTTCCGAGCGCGCCGTACGCCTGATCGAGATCACCGAACGGGCCGGAGTGCACCAAGACCGCCACGTCGGCCGCGGGGATCTCGACCCGCTCGACCCGGCCGGCAGTCGCGATCCCGTCCTCGACCGGGACGAATGCCGTCACCTCACCGACGTGGGTCTCGAAGAACTCGCCGCTGTAGAGCGCGGAGTCCGGACCGGTGCGCCCGCTCGATTGCGAACCGACGGTTCCGTCGAGCTCCGCGAGCGCCTCGTCCAGCCACGGCTCCGCATCGTCCCACTCGACGATGCCGCGGATGCAACCGCGTGGATGGCCGGGACAGACCGGTACTCGACCGGCAAGGTCGGTCGGTTCCCGTCGAGCAGCGCTTGCAACGACGCAACGGTCGCTTGGGTTTGCGCAAGCGTCTCCTGCATGCGCTGCAGATGCACCAGCACCGCTTGATCACGCGACGGCGACGTCCGGCGCGTTCAGGACGCTGCGGATCTCCTCGAGTGGCATGTCGAGGTCGCGGAACCGGCGGATGACCTGCGCGATCGGAACCTGGCCGGTCGCGTACCGGCGGTAGCCGCTGGAACCGTCGACCTCGGCAGGGCTCAGGAGGTCCAGGTCGTCGTAGTGGCGAAGCGCCTTGACGCTCAGATGCGTCATCCGGGAGAACTCACCGATGGTCAACAGCACGCTCATGCACTGAGTGTCCACCCTCCCCCGACCGGAGAGTCAAGCGCCGGACGGTGAAACGCGGGCGCGACCGTCGAACGAATCGCCTCATTTCCCGCACGCTCGAGCATGGGAGACCAGGTATCGAGTCCTGGTGATCGGCGGCACGTTCGAGCGCAGCGTCGCGCGGGTCCGGTCGCCGGGGGTGGGTCGGGCGCCTAGGGGAACCGACACTCCTCGAGCGGTGATCGGCTCACCGCTCCACCAGCGCCGCGTCTGGCATCACGCAGCGGGCATGCCATCGGCGCTCGCCGTGCCGATCAGCATGAGCTTGAGGCCGGTGATCTCGAGTACGCGAGACGTACGTGGTCTTTCGGGGAACGCAACAAAAGCTGGCCGCCGTCGGCGTGGGGCGCTTTTTGGCCACGACGAAGGATCGCAGGCCGGTTGAGCCGAGGAAGGTGACGGCGTTCAGGTCGACGATCACCGTGCCGCTGAACGTGGCGAGGCAGTCGTCGAGCTTCTCGATGTCCACGAGATCTACTTCGCCCACCAAGATCACGACGGGAATTCCGCGCGGTCGCGGATGACCCGGATGTGCAGCGTTGGGAGACGGACCGGCATTCCCAGCGCCGCGCCACTGGCGTCTTGACCATGCATGTCGAGCACAGCGACCTCCGATCCGTCGAACGTTCCGATCGGCGGGGCTGCTGTTTCAACCCGCGGAACTACTTACCAAATGGATCGGCGGGGTGCAACGGTTTCATCCAGGCGGATGGTGCAAGAGCGCAGCCACCGGACAGCCTGTACGGAAGCGCCCTAAGTACCTCGCCCTGATCGCGCCCCGTCACTCCGTCGATTGACGCGAAGTCTTGCTAGCGAGAGCGGTGGTGCTGGTCGACGATGCGATTGGCGATCTCGACGATGGTCTTCTCGTCCTGAGTCGCGGCAGAGTGGAGGAGACGCTCGGCCTGATCGGCGGTGCACGCTTCGTTGACCATGAGCAGACCGGTCGCGATTCCGACCTGAGCATCGTCGTCGAGATCTCGCTGGGCGTGCTCGACGACGTTTCGGGCGGCGACGAACTCGGGCGACCGGCTGACGGCGATGGCGACTTGAGCGGCGAGGACGACGGCGATGGTCTCAGCGGTCTCATCGAACGGGCGCTCACGGCTGTACAGGTTCATGGTGCCGACGATGTCGTCACCCCACAGCGCAGGCACCGAAAGAACACCTTGGACTCCTCGGAGTTGCGCGGCTCTCGTGAAGTGCGGGAACGCATCCCCGTGCTCGGCGATGTTGAGGCGGAGGGTGCTCATCGATCGAAACGAACTCAGGCAAGGACCGTCGTGGCAGTCGTACTGCGTCACGTCCAGTTCGAGCGCGATGCGGGCCGTGGTTGCCGCCGTGATCGGACGACCTTCCAGAGAGATCGCGATCGACGCGGCATCGCACCCGGGAACTGAGGACGTGGCGGATTCGGCGATACTGGCGAGAGCAGCGCCGAGTGACTCCTCGTCCTGAATGACGTCTGCAAGCTGCTGCAATGCGCTGCGCACGGCCTCGGTCACGTTCGTCTCCTCACCTCTCGGGACGCTCGTTGCCTCTTCGTGACGCATCATCCTGAGGATTGGCGGCTGACGATCTCTGCCGCGATGTCGCGCAACTTGCGGTTCTGGTGCTGGGAGATTTGCTGCAGTCCCGCGAAGGCAGCGTCGGCGTCGCAACGGCGAGCGCCCATGATGATGCCCTTCGCTTGTTCGATCGTGGAAGTGACAGCATCGCGGCTTGCAGGTGCTCGCTGAGCTCATGTGCCGACCAGTACGTCTGCGCTGACGCGAGCAGTGCAGATGAGTGGGCGACGACTGCAACGCTGATCGCATCATTGTCGGAGAAGTTCGCATGTGTCCGCGAGTACAGGTTCAGTGCGCCGATCGGCGCCTGCTCCCCCGCGAGCGGAAACGAGATGGTGCTGCGAACGTCGTGTTCCGCCGCGGCTTCCGCGAACTCGGGCCATGGGGTCTCTCCGTGGGTGTCATCGATACGGAACACGACTCCGTGGCGGTATGCGTCGAGAGCACGGGCCACGACCAGACTCGTACTGTGCGCTGTCGAGCTCCGGTGACAGAGGATCGGTGAACACCGCCGTGGTCGCCTTGCCGTCTGGGACGAGCGTGCAGCCCGCGAAATCACATCCGGAAATCTGTTGGGTCGCCAGCTCCGCCACCCGAGCAAGCGTGTCCTCCAACCCACGATCAGTGGGGAGACCGCCTGACAACGTCACCAACGCCGCAACGAACTCTGGGGTAATCCATATGGCTCCGATCATCGGAAGCGAGTCAGATCCCCTGCGATTTCAAAGGAAGTGGCCGACACTGCACGACACGCGCTGCTGAGCGCACGTTAGCGCAGTCGCTCTGACGTTCGGCCGGGAACTGGCAGTGGCTTCGCTCATGCGGTCGACACGGGTCGCTGCTCACTGCTCGTGGTCACCGCTTTCTTCACGGTCATTCCAACGGCACGAGGCTCTGCGCGTCGGTGAGCATCGCGCCATCGGGTCCCCGGCGCTCGGCGACTCGTGCCGTGGCGTCACGGATCGTCCACCGGTCCGGGCGGAGATCGGGATCGTCGAGCTCGTCCCACGTGATCGGCACCGAGACCGGGCGCCCGGGCGCCGGCCGCGCGCTGTACGGCGCGACGAGCGTCTTGTTGATCGCGTTCTGCGTGTAGTCGAGCCGGGCGCGCCCGCCGCGCGCCTGCTTCTCCCACTTCCAGCTCACGAGGTCGCCGCACGACGCGCCGCGACGGCCCGCGAGAGCTGCTCGACCCACGCCCGGGTCTCGTCGAACGTCGGTCCGGGCTCGATCGGGATCCAGATCTGGATGCCGCGCTGGCCGGTGACCTTCGGGTAGCCGCGCACGCCGAGGTGCTCGAGCGCGGTGCGGTGCAGCCGGGCGAGCGTCAGCAGCTCGTCCCACGTCGTCGTCGTCGCCGGGGTCGAGGTCGATCAGCGCGTACGTCGGGCTGCTGCACGTTCGGCGATCCGCGACGTCCACGGGTGCAGCTCGACCGCGGCGTGGTTGCGCCAGCCACACGAGCGTGCGGCGGGCTGTCGGCGACGAGGTACTGCTCGCTCTCGCCCGGGTCGGCGTCGGCGTTGCGCCAGCGCGGGATCCACTCGGGCGCGTGCTTCGGCGCCTGCTTCTGCCAGAAGCCCTTGCGTGTCGACGCCGTCGGGAAAGCGGTGGAGGTTGAGCGGCCGGTCGCGAGGTAGGGCAGCAGCGTCGGCGCGATCGCGCGCGTAGTAGCGGACGAGGTCGCGCTTCGTGACCGGGCTCGCCGTCGCCGCGCGCGGGGAACAGCACCTTGTCGAGGTTGGTGAGCGCGAGCTCGCGGCCCTGGAACGTCCACGTGCCCTTCGCGCCGGCAGCGCGTCGAGCTCGTCGAGCTCGTCGGCGGTCGGCGCCGGCGAACGTCGGCGCCGGGCTCGGTCGCGCTGACCTCGCCCGTCGCGCGTCCACAGCCGTTCGGGGTCGGCCGCGACCTCGTCGTTGGTGCGGCCGCTGAGCACCGACGTGCGGATGGTCCTCGGGGTCCCAGCCGTCGACGGCGTGCTCGTCGCGCTTGTGGAGCACGAGCCACTGTTCCTTGCCGCCGGCCTCGATCGCGTGCGCACGAGCACGAAGCGGCCGTGCAGCTTCTCGCCGTGCAGCGTCGAGGTGGAGCTCGCCGTCCTCGACCGCGCGCGGCCGGCGTCGTCGTCGCCGTGCGAGCTCCCACGTGCCGCGATCCCAGACGATCACGTCGCCGCCGCCGTACTCGCCCGCGCGGGATGACGCCCTCGAAGTCGACGTACTCGAGCGGGTGGTCCTCGACGTGGACCGCGAGGTGGCGCGCGCTCCGGATCGAGCGTGAGGCCCTTGGGCACCGCCCAGCTCACGAGCACGCCGTCGATCTCGAGCCGGAAGTCGTAGTGCAGCCGGCGCGCGCGATGCCGCTGGACCACGAAGCGCGGCCCGTCCGTCGGCGGCGACGCGGCCGCGCCCGCCGGCTCCGGCGTGCGGTCGAAGCCGCGCTTCTTGCGGTAGTCCTCCAGCGGGCGCCGACGGGCACGCGTGACCATCGACGAACCCTGTACCCACGATTTCCCGACTCAGTCGCCGGAAGCGCCTGGATCCCGAGCGGCGTCGGTCTGCCCGGGCTCCGGCTCCAGCGGCGATCTGCCGATGGGCCGACGGGTGGGGTCGGTGCCAGCTCCGGGATCGGAGACGAGCGGTCCGTCATCGACGAACTCACCCGCCTCCTCCCCCGTCGGCTGCATCTCGGGATTCGATTCGTCGAACGTCATGCGGAATCCCTCCGTACCTGACTCGTCGTACCTGCGACAGTTCCGAGCCTGTCAGTCAACTTGTCTGCCGCGTCAGCTCGGCGTCGAGCTGCCCTGCTGCGCAGTGTCCTTCACCTGGCTCCCGGCGCTCTTCGCCTCGTCCGTCACCTCATGGGCGTGATCGGTTGCTGAGCCTTTGAGCTCCTGAGCAGCGTCCTGCGCCGACGACTTCGCCGTCTCGAGCGCCTGTTGCCCGGCGCCCTTCACCGCGTCGGTCGCGGCTGCGAGCTGCGGCTGCACTGCAGCAACGGCGCGCTGTTCGGGTTCGGTCTCCGGAACAACACCGCAACGAGTGCACCGATGCCGAATGCGACGGCTCCTGCGATCAGCGGCGATCCCGCCGTTCCGCGCTGCACCTGCTGTGGAGCGTTGCTCACAGCATCGGTTGCGTGACTCACGCCGTCGCTGACCTTCGAAGCAGTCGACGAGGCTTGATCGCCGGCAGCGTGAGCTGATCCGAGCACGCGGTCCTTTGCGCCACCGACCCAGTCGCTGACAGCAGTGCGGCGGCGTTCGATGATGCGGGACGGCACGACCTTGTCCTCGATGGCGTCGATGGTGCCGCTCATCGACTCGCGGCGCTGTTCGATGTCGGCTCTCAAGGCTTCCGATTCTTGGCCCACTGGACGTCCTCCTTCAGGGTGTCGATCGTTTGCTCGGGCTTCGGATTCACCTCGGCGGATTGCTCGCCGGGGCCGCGTAGGTAGAGAAACGCGGCAGCGGCTCCCCAGACGGCGGCGACGATGAGGAACGCCCACCCCACAGCCATGAGCTCGGCGAGACCCACGCTGCCGCGAATGACAGGAGCACGATGGTCATGTAGCCGGCCAGCGCAGCACCGCCGAACATGCCTCCTGCACGGCCGACCTTCGTGATCTCTTCCTTGAGCTCCACCTTCGCCAACTGCAACTCGTCACGGAGCAGCGCGCTCATGTCGGTGCTGAGATCGGAGAACAGTTCACCCAACGACGCGGCTCCGGCCTGCGGTGGCTGCACCTGGCTCACGGCATTGTCTCCGGGCCACGCCGGCGCCCCAGTCGCCAGTCCGTTCTCCTGTGACCCAGGCTGGGTGCTCGCGAACGGCGTGGCCGACTGCGGCATCGCGGACCGCGCTCCCCTGGGCGTTGCGCAGAGCGCGTTCGAGCACGAAGCCCGCGACGCCCGCCGCGGCAAGGAAGAGTCCGGGTTGCCGACGAGCGAACCGGCGGAGGTCATCGCCGACGCCCTGCACGCCGCCCTCTTCGAGACGACTCGCGACTGGTCGCCGGCTTGTCCGCCAGTTGCCGAGTCACATCCGTCACCGTCCCGGGCTGGCCCGAGTCGGCCATGTCGCGGAGCTGTGATCCGACGCTGTGCAGTGCCGACGCCGCACGCTTCGCCTGCCGCGTCACCTTGGGTCTCGAGCTCTCGGCGGACGTCGTGCGCGACGTCGGTCGCCTTGTCCTTGGCGTCGTCCGTCAGTGCGCCCATGTGTCCGAGTGCAGTGTCCTTGAGATCACTCGCTTGATTCACTGCTTCGTCTTTGGCGGCGTGTGCCTGTTCCGGCACGCCGGTGGAACTGGTCCGACCATGGTTGCTCCCCCTGTCGTCGAGCTGCGCGTGCACAAGATTCCGCTTGTACGTCGGTTCCCGATGTCTCGGTTGCCTCTGACTGCCCACCGCCGGTCCACCTGACACACCGGTTGCGAAGAATTCCGGCGAAGCTCCGCGCATGTGCGCCCTTGTTCCGCTCCGGCACGGAGGCCGTACGCCGCATCGACAGATCTGGTGCAGGTCGCACGCAGCAGCTCCCGACCCACGAGCGTCCGCATCCATGGACGCGACGGTCGCATCCAGGAGGAGCGCACCTACCCCCTGGTCCGCGGACCTCCGTCGAACAAGGGCTGATCGTGGCGATCCTCGAGGACACCTCGGGATCCATCGACTCGACGCGCGCAATCACAGGCCCGTGTTTGTGCTCCGTGCGGTGCCGGGTAGGCCCTGGATCCCAGGGCGACCACGTGAACCATGGCATCGCTCGAGGCCGGCAGGGCGGGGGCCCCGGCTTCGGCCGGGGCCCCGTTGCGCTCGACCGCGGAATGTCCTCAGAATCCATTGTCTCAACGACGTCCACGCGCAACGTCAGAGCGTGGCCAGGATCGCGTTGGTAAGGTCCCGCCGTAGTGGCCACGCAGCGGACCTTGCGCTCGAGGGCGTCGATGACAACGGTCGGTGAAGTCGACGCCGGTAGAGCTTGTTGGCCGCTCCCCAGGCCGCCGGGGGTGAAGACGTTGACCTCCATCAGCTTGTCGCTGACGATGTCGAGACCGACCAGGAACATGCCGTCGGCGATGAGCTTGGGCCGGACCAGTTCCACGAGCCGCAGCGTCGCTCGTCGATCTCCGACCGGCTCGGCTTTCGCCGCCGGACGTGCATGTTGCTCGCGCATGTCGCCGGTTTTGTTGACGCGGCGGAACGCGGCGTACTTGCCGTCGACCTCAGCGGTCGGCCGTTCATGACGAACAGCCGGATGTCGCCCGTCCTTGGCCGCGGGCAGATACTCCTGGGCAATGATGTAGCCGTCGCGGATTGACCGCCTCGATCATCTGGTTGAGGTTGGGCGAGTCGGCCTTGCGAGACGAAGAACACGCTCGAGCCGCCGGAGCCCTGGAGCGGCTTGATGCACCGCGCTTGCCGCCCTCGGCCGTCGACGAATTCGTTGATCTCCTCGGGGTCGCGGCTGATCAGGTCCGGGACGGACCTGCTTCGGGGAAATGCTGGAAGTAGGTCTTGTTGACCGCGTTGGCCAGGTTGACGGGGTCGTTCACCACGATGCCCGCGGCGACGGCGAGTTGGCCGAAGAGGATGCCGGAGGTTGCCGCCCAGGTCGCTCCGTATGTCCTCGGAGGGTCGTTGCGGAGCAGCAGCACGTCGAATCGCCCTTCATCGCGATGTCCTCGCAGTCGCGGTCGTCGACCTGGATGGCAGCGAGGAATTCCTCTCGGTCGGGGTTTCCGCTCCGGACGCGGTGCGACCGTGTGCGGCCATGGTGCCGTCCGCGCCATGCGAGACTCAGACGAGGCCGATCGATAGGTCTCGTCGTTTATGCT
>CAWGTM010000035.1:0-31614 GCA_963825445.1 uncultured Actinomycetota bacterium | reverse complement strand
ACTTCCGCGGCCGGCGCGGCAGCCGCCGCCGGGACCACCGGCGCCACCAGTAGCGCCGCCAGGACCACACCCAGGATTCGTCGCATGTCAGACTCCCATCAGTTACCGAAGCCCGGCATCGGTCGCGGACATGAGGGTGCCGGTGTCGCCCGACATCTCCCAGATCATCGCGCCGAGGAGCCCCTTTGACTTGATCCAGGCCGTCTTCCGTTGGATCGACCACACGTCGTCGAAGGACCACCACTGGCCGCCGTTGCCGGTGTGGCAATAGGACGCCACGGCGGCTTCGTCGTGGTACACGGTGCAGTTCGGCACCGAGGCGAGCAGGTTGGCGTAGCCGCGCGTGCCCGCCTCCTCCGCGAACTGGCCCGGTGCGGCGCTGTTCGCCTGTTGCCACTCGCCGTGCTTGCCACCGTCGGCGACGCCTTGCCAGCCGCGACCGTAGAACGCCAGTCCGACAGTGATCTTCCGTGGACTGACACCCGCGTCGAGGTACTGCTGCACCGCGTTCTCCACGCTGAAGTGGAACGAGTACGGGTCGTCGGCGTCGGCGTAGAGGTTGCCCTGGTGGCCGGTTCGATTGGGCTCCCACGAGTTGTCGCTGCCGGATCCGTGGAAGTCGTAGCCCTGGACGTTGAAGATGTCGAGATTCTGGGCGACCGGCCCGAGTTCCCAGCCCGGCGGCGATCTTCGCGGGGTCGGCCGGGGTGAACGCCGTGAGCTGGTAACGCTTGCCCTGCTGGGCACCCAGCGCGTCGAGCTGGCGGCGGAACTCGGCGATCAGGAGAGTGTTGTTGACCTTGTCGGCCGGGCTCACGTGGTTGCCGGGGTGCCCTTCGGCGCCCGGCCACTCCCAGTCGAGGTCGATGCCGTCGAAGATGCCGGCCGCGGTGCCGGAACCGCCCGCGCCGTTGTAGACCGGCAGGTTGCCCTTGATGTAGATGTCGAGGCACGAGCTGACGAACTTCTTGCGTGCCGCGTCGGTGGCCGCCACGTCGGAGAAGTACTTGGAGTAGGTCCAGCCGCCGAGTGAGATCAGGATCTTCAGGTGCGGGTGCTTGGCCTTGAGCTTCTTGAGCTGGTTGTAGTTGCCGCGCAGGGTTTCCCAGCCGGTGTCCGCCACGCCGTCCACGGACTGCGCCGCGCTCATCGGCCGGCTGTAGTCGGCCTCGGCGTCACCCGCGCCGTCCCCTTGGTTGGGGTCCTGGGGATTCGGCGTGGTGCCCTTGGTGACTCCGTGCAGGCAGGTGAGGTTGACGGGGTCGATGTTGCCGAACGCGTAGTTGAGGTGGGTGAGCTTGGCGGCGGCGCCGTTGGTGTCGAGGTTGCGCACGAAGAACTGGCGGCCGTAGATGCCCCACTGGACGAAGTAGCCGACCTTCGCGTAGCCGCCGACGATGTCTCCCGTGCGGACGGTCAGGGTGTTGCTGGCCGCGGAGGTGTTGTCGTAACCGTCCCGGGCTCGGACCGTAAAACTGTACTGAGTGGACGGTGACAGCCCGTCGATCCGTGCTGTGGTACCGGTAACGGTGGTGGCCCTTGTCGCGCCGCGGAAGACGTCGTAGGCGACCACGCCGGTGTTGTCGGTGGCCGCGTTCCAGGCGAGGGACACGCTGCTGTCCGTGGCGGCGGTGGACCGCAGGTTGGTGGGCGCGGACGGCGGCTGGGTGTCGTCGGCGGGGTTGTTGGTACGCACGGCGATCTGCGTCGGTGGCGAGGCGAGCCCGTTGGCGTCCTTGGCGACGACGCTGAAGGTGTAGGCGGTGTTGGGGGTGAGCCCGGCGATGGTGGCTTCGGGACGGGTGACGGTGGAGACGACGGACGCGTCGCGGAGGACGTCATACCTTGCGACGGGCAGGGATCCAGGCGCGGATGCGTTCCAGGTCAACGAAACCGTGGTCGTACTTCCCACGGCCCGGAGGTTGGTGGGCGCGCCGGGTGCCGTGTCGGCCGAACCGTCGCAGTTGGCGCCGGCGATGCGGCAGGCCGTGGGGGTGGCGGTGGTGCTGAGTCGGAAGGTCGGGTTGTAGGGGTAGGTGGAGCGGCCGGGCTGCAGGGTGGCGATGTAGTAGGCCGGGGTGAGGGTGACTTCGGTGCCGGACTGGGCGATGGTCGCGTGCTCGCCGGCGGAGGCCGTGACCCCGGCCGGCAACCGGAAGGTGATGGCCCAGTTCGACACGGCGACCGAACTGGAGTTGGTGACCTGGTACTGCCCGGTGGAACCGGTTGCGGAGAAGGTCGCGGAGAGCGGCCCGGCGGCACTCGCCACCGGACTGACGGCGACGGAAACCGAGGCAGCGAGGAGGAGGGAGACGACGAAAGCGAGTAGCCGCAGCGGAGTGCGCCTCATGGCCGGTCCTTTGCAGGGAAGGAGGTCCAGACCATTGACGCTAGCTCCCCGCTCGCAGGAGGTCTAGACCACACGCGTTCTGGGTCGATCCAGGACACTTTGCCAAAGCTGCGGTTCTTGTGTGAATCCAGGCGCGGACCACACGGCCGCAAGATCGACCGCGACCACGGGACCCGCGCCGCCTCAGCTCGCAGGGCCCTCAGCCTCCACACTCGAGATCGCCGCTCCAGCACGCGAGTTGGCGGTCGCGGCACGCGAGATCGCGGTTCCCACACACGAGATCGCGGTTCCCGCACCCGAGATCGCGGTTCCCACACGCCAGATCGCGGTTCCCGCACCCGAAGTCGCGGTTGCGGCACGCCAGATCGCGGTTCCCACACACGAGTTCCCGGTTGCGGGCACGCGAGATCGCCGTCTTCGATGTTGTGTGCTCGGTTTGCAGCTCTGGGTCAGCAGAACGACTGTGGCGGAGCCCGCGAGTCGCCCTCCTGGGACCTCTGAGTTGGCGGTTCGCGAATCAGCCCATGAGCGCGAAACGGCGACTCGCGTGTCCTGGGAGGGGGACTCGCGTTGTCGGCGAGCTTCCGCCAGGGGATCTGCGGCAGCCGGGTTGTCCGCGGCCACCTGCTGTCGGGCTACCTCCCCAGGGGGCTTGCTCGCTGGATCCGCTGTGCGACCGTCACGAGTTGTCCACGGGTGGGATCCGCATCGCTCGGGTGTTGCGGTCGGGGTCTGGGCTACCGCACGACGAAGGTGTATCGGCCTGAGCCGATCTCCACCTTTACCGTGCCGGTTGCTTCGGAGATCTCGCCGATACCGGTCGCACCGTTTAGTGGGTGGCCGCTTTCTGTTACTGCCGCTTGGTTGTCTGCTGGTAGGTGCACCGTTGCTTTTGCGCCTACTGGGATTGTTACCTTCAGGGTTAGGGTGTCGCCGCTTCGACGCCAGTCGCTGGTTACCTTGCCGTACTGGGTGGTTGTTGTGGCTTTTGCCCACGCTAGGTGGGTTGTTACCGCCGGGGCGATTGTGATGTCTCGGTAGCCGGTTTCGGTGGATGGGCGGATTCCTGCCGCGTACTGGTAGAACCAGTCGTCCACTGTGCCCAGGAAGTAGTGGCCGCGCGAGCGTGCTTCTGGCGCCCAATGTTCCCACATCGACGTTGCGCCGTTCTCCAGCATGTAGCCCCAGCTTGGGTATCCCGTTTGTACTGCCAGCTCATACGCTACGTCGGCGTGACCGTGTTCTGTCAGCACTGGTAGCAGGTACTTTGTGCCCAGAACGCCGGTGTTCAGCTTTGTTCCCTTTGCGCGGATGTCTGTCACTATGCTTTCGGCTACCTGTGCTGCTGTCGCGTTGTCCGGGGCCAGGCCGAACGCCAGGGCCAGGACGTTGTGGGTTTGGCGGTAGCCTCGGTCGCCCTCGCCGCGGTAGTGGTCGCCTGCCAGGAACTTCTCGTTGAACGCGTTCTTCACCACCGCCGCGTTCGCTGTGAAGTGGGTCGCGTCCTCGTTATTGCCCAAGAACTCTGCGCTGCGGGCCATGTAGGTGAGCATCGCGTACAGGTACGCGGTTCCGGACACTCGTAGGTCTTCTGGGGCGTTGCCGCCGTTCGGGCTTGCTTCTGGGCTCACCCAGTCGCCGAGGACCGAGTTGGTGACGATTCCTTCTGTGGAGCGGTCGTACTCCAGGTCCACATAGGTCCGCATGCCTTCGTAGTTCTCCTGCAGGACTCGGCTGTCGCCGCCGTACTGGTACAGCCACCACGGGATCATCACGTACGCCGAGTGCCACGGCGGCGCCACGCCCCACACGCCCCAGTCGCCGGAACTCGGAGCGATCACCATCGGGGCGCCGTTGGGTTCCCTTGTCTCGTGGACGTCGCGCAGCCACTTGGCGAACAGTTCGCTCACGTCCAGGTTCATCAGGAACATCTCGGCGCCCAGGGCCGCGTCGCCCGTCCAGCCGTTCTTCTCGAACATCGGGGTGTCGGTGGGAATGCCGTGGATGTTGTTCTTCATGGTGTCCACCACGGCGCGGTGTGTGCGGTTCATGACGTCGCTCGACGACTCGAACGAGCCGGTCTCCGCCGCGTCGGTGTGTACCACCTTGGCCGTGAACGCCTCCAGCGGCGGTGCGCCCGGCCAGCCCGTGACCTCCACGTACTGGAAGCCCTTGTACGAGAAGCGGGACTCCCACGACTCGGGCCCACCCGTGCCGGCCAGGGTGAGCCTGTCGGTCTGGAAGCGCGACTCGAAGCCGCCGTTGTTGCGCAGGTCGACCCGGCCCTCGGCGGTCAGCTTCTCGCCGTAGCGGGCCTCGACCGAAGTACCGGCCGGGCCCTGCAACGAGAACCGCACCCACCCGGCGATCACGCGGGGGAACTTCACCACGTGGACGCCCTCGGCCGGCGAAGTGATCGACACGGCCGGCAGGGACTCGGTGACGCGGATCGGTTGCTGGCGCTGGTTGACCAGCACACCGCGCGGTCCCGGTGCCACGGTGACCGGCGGCCAGGAGCTGTCGTCGAAACCCGCCACGGAATAGCCGGGCTGCTCCAGCCGGGCGTCGTACGTCTCGCCCATGTACAGGTCGTCCAACACCGTTGGGCCGTCGTGGATCCGCCACGTCTCGTCGGTGACCACCTGCTCGACGCGGCCGTCGGTGTACTCGATGTGCAGTACCGCGCGCACGGTCGGCTCGGCGTGCCACGGCGGGGAGTCCCACCGCCACACGTTGCCGCCCGTCATCCCGTAAAAGCCGCGTCCCAGCTCCATGCCCAGCGCGTTCGTGCCCGCACGCAGCGCCCGGGTGAGGTCGACGGCCGTGTACTGGACGGTGTCGTCGTAGTCGGTGAAGCCCGGCGACAGGACGTGGTCGGTGGCCGACCTGCCGTTGAGGGAGACGTTGGCGTAGCCGCCGGCCGCCAGATAGAGCGTCGCGTCGCGGACCCCCGGGGACACCTGGAACTCCCGCCGCAGCAGCGGCGCGGGGCGGGGATCGGGCTCCGGCAGCCGGACCCCGTTGCCCCACGGACCGCTGCCGTAGACCGCCAACTCGGTGGCCGCAGACCATCCGGAGTCGTCGAGGTCGGGATCCGCGAAGTCGGCGGGGACGGTGGCCGACAGCTTCCAGTCCGATCCCGTGGTGAACGTGGACGTGGTGCCGTCCGCATAGGTGACCCGCACGACGGCGATCAGGCCGGCCGGACTGCCGGGGCCGTTGGACGCCCGCACGGCGAACACGTTGCGCTCGGCAACCAGCTCGACCTCGTGGAACTGGGAGTTCTGCCAGCCGTTCTCGTACGGCTCGGTCTCGCCGACCTTCGCACCGTTGACCCACAGCTGGTACGCGTCGTCCGCGGTGATCAGGACCTCGGCGCGGACAGCCGCCTTGCCGGAAGGACTGACCCGGGTGGAGCGGAACGCGCGTTCCTCCGCAGGCGCCTCCGGGGTCCAGATCCACCGCGCACCGGTGAAGGTCAGGTCGGTCACCTGGTCCGGCTGGCTCGGGTTGCCGATCCACCTGCTCCCACCCCAGTCGGACAGCCCCGTGCGGAACGTGGCGCTCGCGGAGGCCCGGCCGTGGGTGGTGACCACCTCGACGCGCCACGTGTGATCGGTAGCCGCCCGCAGCGCCGGCCCGCCGTACTCGACGTTGGCCGACTCGCCGGACCGGACGACACCGCTGTCCCACACCCCGTCGACCCGCAGCCGGTAGGACACCTGCTCGACCCCGCGCCCGGCCGACTCGATGATCCACGAGAACCGCGGCCGCTCGACGTCGATGCCGACCGGCTGCGCCTTCTTCTCCACCTGCAGACCGGTCAACCGCACGCCACCGCCCGCGTCGACGGGCGGAGCGGCGGACACGAACAGGACCAAGGACAGGACGGCGGCTATCACGGCGCGCACGGTACCCCCTGAAAATTGGAACGTTTCAGTAGCACCTTAGCGCGTGACATGTGACGCACGACACGGCCGAACGGGTCATTGGTTACGTTGAGGTGACTGGTTACCAGAGGTGACTATTGGGCTCCGCCAACAAGAAGGAGCTGTACACAGTGGACTCCCCCGCAGCGGTCGCCCGCCAGTACGTCGATGCCTTGTCCGCCAAGGACTTCGCCACGGTCACCACCCTCTACGCCGACGACCTCGTGTGGCACCAGCCCGGCGCCAACCGGTTCTCCGGCACCCTCCACGGCCCGGACGCCGTCAACGCGATGATCGGCGCCATGATGGCCGTCAGCCAGGGCACCTTCGAGCTGGCCGTGACCGGCGCGCCCATGGCGAACGGCGACCAGGTGGCCGTCCCCGTCCACTTCTCCGGCAGGCGCGACGGCCTCACGCTCGACCAGGACGGCGTCGACGTCCTGCGCGTCCAGGACGGCCGCATCGCCGAGGTCCGGCTCTTCTCCAGCGCCCAGAAGGACGAGGACACCTTCTGGGGCACAGAATGAGCGCATGACGCACCCCGTGTTCTCGGTGCTGGCGGCCACCTGCCCGTCACGCACGTCGCTGGCGCGGATCGCCAACAAGTGGACGGCCATGGTGGTGATCGCGCTCAGCGATGGCCGGCTCCGCTTCGGCGACCTGCGCACGGTGGTGGACGGGATCAGCGCGAAGGTGCTCACCGACACGCTGCGCGACCTGGAACGCGACGGGCTCGTGACGCGCCATGTCCACGCCGAGGTGCCGCCCAGGGTGGAGTACGAGTTGACGGCCCTGGGTCGCACCCTGCACGGGCCGCTGCAGGCGCTCGGCAGTTGGGCCGAGGACCACATCCAGGAGGTCCTCGCGGCACGCGAAACGTACGACGCCAGGCGCTGAAGTCTGGCCCCACGCCATATCCGGTGACCGCGATTTTGCCGTCCGTCACCGTGTTGCTACGTTCGGAACCGCCTAAAACGGACGACCGACGGGGAGCGTCATGGCCGAGCGATCAACCGACCGGTCCGCCGGACTCCTCGGCATGGTCTGGGACATCGTGGCCAGCGTCGGCGTGTACTACGCCCTGCGGCTCTTCGGGGTCGACGAGCGGCCCGCGCTGCTGGCCGCCACGATCCTCGCCGCCACCCGGCTGATCTGGGTGGCCGTCCGCCGTCGCCAGGTCACGTGGTTCGCCGCGGTGATGCTGGCGGTCTTCGGGCTGGGACTGCTGCTGACCTTCCTCGCCGGCGACGCCCGGTTCCTGCTGATGAAGGACTCGATCGTCACCGCCGGGGTGGGCATCGTGTTCCTGCTGAGCGCGCTGGGCGGCCGGCCGCTCACGTTGTCCGCCGCGCAGACCAGCCAGCCGTGGCGCGCGGCCGCCATCGACGAGATGTTCCGTACCCGCAAGGATCTCCGGCGCCGGTTCTTCATCAGCTCGATTGTGTGGGGCGTTGGACTGCTGACGGAGTCGGCGGTGCGGATTCCGCTGGTCTACTCGCTGTCCGTGGACACCATGGTCGGCCTGTCCGAGCTGATGTTCTGGGGCACCATCGGCCTGCTCATGCTGTGGAGCCTGATCTACACGCGCGCCGTGTGGCAGACGGACTCCGCGAAGGCCGCCGCCTGATCCTCACTCGAGGCCGGCGGCCGCGGTGAGGTGCGCGGCACGGCGGTCGCCGCCGTCCTCCGTGACCACATACAGGCGGAAGCCCGGAGCGGGCGGCAGGTCCCACGGGTCGGTGCCGTTCACCAGCAGGCAGACGGCCGCGTGCTTGCCGTGGGGGCGCAGCTCGGCTTCGGGGACCGCCGGCCAGAAGGCCGACCACTCGATGCTCGCGCGCACCGGGTGGTCGGCCTCGGTCGGTATCAGTGCCCGGTCGAACTCGGTTTCCGGGAGTTCCCAGGCCTCGATGTCCACGGGCACGGGCGGCAGCGCTGGCAGGGTGTCGAGTTCCGCGCGGTGCACGGAAAGCCACCGTCCGCCGTCGCCGTCCTCGACGCCCAGTTCCGGCCACCGACGGTTCTTGTCGGCGATGAGCGGGTCCAGTACGTCGACGAACGCCGCCACGTGGGCCGCCGGGATGTGCAGTTCGTAGTTCGCGGTGTCCGGCGGGAACAACGCCCGGTAGCGCGGGACGGCGTGGGAATCGGTCAGCACCCGGACGTCCACGGTGGACGCGATCGGGTCGCCCAGCGATCGCAGCCGGGCGACCAGCGGCATCGCGTCCGCGACCCGGGCACCGGTGGCGACCAGGTGGTACTGGGCGTTGCTCATCTACTTCCTGACCCGGTAACGCAGGTGGGTGACGCCCTTGCCCTCCACCACCGCGGTCGGACCGTCGAACTGCACCGGTGTGGCGCTCAGCTCGCCGAACAGCGACTTGCCGCTGCCCAGCACGACCGGCACCAACTCGATGGCGACCTCGTCGAGCAGGCCGGCCTCCAGCGCCTGGCGGGCCATCTGCCCGCCGTTGACCACCACGTTCTTGTCCCCGGCCAGTTCCTTCGCCCTGGCCACCGCGGCCTCGATACCGTCGGTGACGAAGACGAAGTTCTCGTCATCCTCCGGACGGTCCTCGGGGCGCTTGTGGGTGAGCACGACCGTGGTCACGTCAATCGGGTGACGGCCGCCCCAGGCGTTCGTCATGTCGTAGAGGTGACGGCCGACGACCAGCGCGCCGGTGCTCCCCCACTCCCGCTGGACCAGCTCGGCACTTGCCGCGGACAGGCGCATGGCCGGCACGTCGGGGCTGGCCGTCCCCACCTCGACATCGCCGTTGCCGTACCACTCGAACAGCAGGTCAAAGCCACTTTCTTCGGGTCCGGCGAGGTAGCCGTCGAGCGACATGGTGGCGCCGGTGATGATCTTGCTCATCTCATTGTCTCCTTCGCTGTCGGCAGTGTTTCACCAACGCGTCGAACGAGGGGCCGCCGTTTCGACACTCACGCTTCGAGGCGGGCGAGGTCGTCTTCGGTGAGCCGGAGGGCGCCGGCGGCGATGTTGTCGACCAGGTGGGCGGGGTCGCCGGTGCCGGGGATGACGAGCACGTGGGGCCCGCGCTGCAGTGCCCAGGCGAGGCGGACCTGGGCGGGCGCTCCGTCGGACTCGGGGCCGCTGAGCCCGGCCTCGCGCCCGGTTCCGGCGATGGCGAAGAAGGGGACGAACGCCACGCCCTGCTCGCCGCAGGTGCGCAGGAGATCGTCGTGGCGGCGCAGACCCAGGCCGTAGGCGTTCTGGACGCAGACGACCGGCGCGATGGCCTGGGCCTGGGCGAGGTGGTGGAGGCGGATGTTGGAGACGCCGAGGTGGCGGATCAGCCCGGCGTCCTGGAGTTCGGCGAGGGCGCCGAAGTGGTCGGCGATCGAGTCCAGGCCGGACAGCCGGAGGTTGACGAGGTCGAGGTGGTCGCGGCCGAGCTGGCGGAGGTTCTCCTCGACGTCGCCGCGGAGTTGCGCGGGGGTGGCCTGGGGCATCCAGGCGCCTTGGGGGTCACGGCGCGGGCCGACCTTGGTGGCGATGACGAGGTCGTCGGGGTAGGGCGCGAGTGCGGAGTTGATCAGCTCGTTGGCCGAACGTGTGGAGGAGAAGTAGAAGGCGGCGGTGTCGATGTGGTTGACGCCCAGCTCGACGGCCCTACGCAGCACGGCGATCGCCTGGTCCCGGTCGCGGGGAACCGCGTCTGGCGCGAACGCCTCCCCAGTTTGGGGCAACCGCATGGCCCCGAACCCCATCCGGTTGACCGTGCGATCCCCGAGTACCCAGGTACCCGCGGCCGCAGCACCGATCGCCCCCGTAGTCATGGCCCGAGCCTGCCAGGCCTTGCGCGCTCAGCCTGGCGCCGGGGTGAGGAGCAGGCTCACCGTGCGGTTGCGGGTCGGGTCCTGTGGGGGTTTGTCTGTTGGTCGGCGGTGGTCAGGGTGGGCTTCCGCCTGCTGCCAGGTGTTCTGCCGCGGCCGTGGCTCGGTCCACTGCGACAGGGGCGCCGCCGGTTGGTTGGCCGCCTGGGACGGCTACCGAGTGGCCCACCACCGTCATTTTCGCCGGGGTGGTGGCCAGTCTGCGGCCCAGTTCCCGCAGCAGCGGCACCGCGGACGGGGTCACCACTGACGAGTCGCCGCCGAACAGGCCCTCGTTGAGGATTACCTGGACGTCGATGTCGCGGCGGTGGACCACCACGCCCGGCATCGTGAACGCCGCGGCTATCGCGTCCAGTGCCGCTGAGCGGCCTGCCTCGGCCGCTGCTCGTTGGCGTTCCATCACTGCCAGGCGTTGTTCCAGGGCGCGGACCCGGTCGGGGGCGCCTGCCGGAGCCGGAACCCCATGAGTTGACCAGACCAGGCCGCCCACCGCCAGTGTGCACGCCAGGACTGCCACCGCGGCGGCGCGGCCCGTGGCGATCACCGGGCGGGCGCGGCGCCGGCCCGAGCGGATGCGGTCGATCTGGGCGCGGCCCGCCGCGGATTCCGGAGAGCGGTAGGTGCTCGCGCAGCACGGCCACGACCGACTCGTCGAGCTGCCGTTCGTCGAGTTCCGTGACCCTGGCCGGATGTGGTTCCAGAAGCCGTTGCGCCGCAGGACATCGCCCCACTGGCCGGCGGCTCTCGCCCACGCGCGGTCGGCCTCCGCGCGATCCTTGCCGGTCAGTCGGTCGCCCTTGGCCTCCAGGTCCAACGCGGCGCTGTGTGCCCGCACCGCATCGTCGTGGTCGGCGTGCACGGTGCGGGTTCTCGAGGATCTCGGCGAAGGCGGCGAGCACCCGGCGCTGCCGGTGCCGCACGGTCTTGCGGTCGGCGTCGGTGGGCAGCCCCGTGACCCGAAACGCGTTGCGCCGGTACAGCTGTGGGCCGCCGGCCCCTCGTAGTGCCGCGACAATCCCCTCGACCGCCATGCAAACGTTGTACTGGCACCGCGCTGGGACCGGTCCCGGTTCGTCAGCTACCGGTCACGCGCACGAGGTCGCGAAGAAGCGAAACCTCCGCCAGGTGGTGGATCAGCTCGCGGTGGATGTGCAGCACCAGGTCGGCCATCGGAAGCTCGGGGTAGGGCTCCTTGTCGCCGACCGGGACGTCGAGTCCGGCCGTCTTCAGGTCGCGCACTCCGGACACCCAGACGTCGAGCTGGGTCTCGAGTTGGTCGAGCGCGGTGGCCGCGTCGCCCGCGTAGGCCCAGGTGTCGCGGTCCGCCGGCGGCGCTTGGAAATGCGACGCGTTGCGGGCGGCCAGCACGTCGACGATCACGTGGCCCAGTCGCCAGGCGATCGTGGTGAACGGGGCGGGGTCCGGGGCGGGGTGACGTTGTCCCTGGTGAAGCCCTTGGCGCCGGGCCGTACGGTCCAGGCGTCGGGCACGGGCGACCAGAAGTACTCGTGGTCGGTGAGGCCTTCGAGCCGGGTGCGGAGCTGGTAGTCCCAGTGGAACTCCCACTGGAAGAGGAGCGTGTGGTTCCAGTCGTCGGTCATGGGTCGACCCTCGCACGCTTAGCGGACAGGATCGGTCCGCTGTGTCTGGCAGGGTGGTGCCATGAGTACGACGGAACGGGTGCTCATGCTGCTCGGGCTGCTGCAGCAGCGTCCCGTGTGGGCCGGGCCCGAACTCGCCGAGCGGCTGGGGGTCACGCCGCGCACGGTCCGGCGCGACGTCGAACGGCTGCGCGTGCTCGGCTATCCCGTGCAGGCCAGCAAGGGGCTCGGCGGCGGCTACCAACTCGGGCCCGGCCAGGATCTGCCGCCACTGCTGCTCGACGACGAGGAGGCGATCGCCACGGCGGCCGCGTTGCTGGCGGGCGCGGGCGGCGGCGAGGCGACGCTGCGGGCGCTGACCAAGCTCGACCGCGTCCTGCCCACCCGGCTGCGGCATGCGGTGCGCGTGCTCTCCGATTCGGTGGAGTCCTTCGGTCACCCTGTCGACCTCGACGCGCTCATGACGCTCGCCAGGGCGTGCCGCGAGGTCGAGGTCGGCTTCGAGTACCGCTCCGAGCCGCGGCGGGTGGAGCCGTACCGCCTGGTCGTCTCCGATCGGCGCTGGTATCTCCTGGCCTACGACCTCGACCGTGACGACTGGCGCAGCTTCCGCGTCGACCGGATGACCCAGGTGTCAGCGCGGACCTGGCGATTCCGTCCGCGCGCGGCGCCGGACGCGGCGGCGTACGTGCAGGAGGGGGTGGTGAGCCGGGTGTACCCGCACCGGGCGCGCTTCGTGGTGCACGCTCCCGCCGAGACCGTGCGGACGCAGATCTCGGCGTCGGCGGCTCTTGTACTCCCGCTGGACGACTCGCGCTGCGAGGTGCGTGCGGGCGGCGCCGACCTCGACGCCGTGCTGATGAACGTCGTGTTGTTGGGTCACGCCTTCGAGGTGCTCGAGCCGCCGGAACTCGGTCGACGGTGTCGGGTTCTGGCCGACAGACTGCTGTCTGGAGGGGGTGACCATGGGTCTGGACATCACGGTTCTCGTGACTGAGTGGGAGCCGGCGGTCGCCGCGTACCGGCTGGGCGGCATGGACTTCTACTGGGACGCGAACGTCGCCCGAAACGAGCGGTTCTACGCGGGCTCTCCTGGCGATGACCTGCCGGAGCTGCCGTACCTGGACGAGTGGGACATGCCGGGTGGGCGGAGCAGTTTCCTCCAGGCGTGCGACTCGTGGGACCACCTGCGCGCTTTCGCTCCCCCTGCGCTGCGTGCGTCTTTGGACACGGCGTTCGGGGCCGTCCTTCCGGGCTGGGGTGTCGACTGGATCCCCGAGGACCGCGACGACCTCTCGGTGGACGCCGGCGCCTCTCCGGATCACGTTGGCGGTCTCTACTACGCGATGCGGCCGGCCACCGCGAAGGCCATCGCGGCGATCGAGATTCCTTGGGACGAGCTGGATCGGCTCGACGAGCTGCACCCGGTCACCGAGGACACCCCGGAGCACGAGTACCTCCACTCGAGCGCCATCCAGTTCATGGCAGGCGCGCACCTGGCGGCGGTGGCCGGCGCCGCGGCGCGCGGGCGCGGGGTGATCGGCCTGCTCACCCACTGACGCCGGGGCGCCATCCTGCGGACAGCGGCGCGATCCCATGGCCTCCGGCTGCCAGGGAGCCGGGCCCGCGGCGTTCCCGCGCGGCCTTGTGCTGACGACCGAGCGCGGGCATCGAGGCTTCGCTTGAGCGCCGCCCGTTCTCCCGGCGAAACCACGAGGCCCTCCCGCCGGACGCGCCACACGCCTCCATCCGCCCCGAACCCGGCACGCAACACTCCCGAACCGGTTCCCATTCGGTACGACTCGCTGTCTGTTGGGTACGACTCGCTGTCGAAACAGTACGACTCGCTTGGCGGTGATCGCGTGGGGTGCTGGGGGTTTGCTGGCGTTACTTTTTGCGGTGGTCTTGTAGGCGTTTTAGTTTGCCTGCTGAGCGTTCCAGGGTGTCGGGGGCAGGATTTCGCAGGTTACCGTTACGCCGATCGTGTCTTTAACCGTGTCCACCAGTTCTGTGGCCGCGGCTGTGCGGCGGTCGGCGGGGGTGTCCGAGCGGGCTTCGACTCGGACGGTTAGGGCGTCCATTCGGCCGGCTGTGGTGAGTTCCAGTTGGAAGTGGGGGGCCAGGCCGGCTGTGCGGAGGACGATTTCCTCTATCTGGGTGGGGAAGAGGTTCACACCGCGCAGGATGATCATGTCGTCGCTGCGGCCGGTGATCTTGTGCATTCGGCGCATGGCTGGTCGGGCCGTGCCTGGCATCAGTTTGGTCAGGTCGCGGGTGCGGTAGCGGATGATCGGTAACGCTTCCTTGGTCAGCGACGTGAACAGCAGTTCGCCCGTCTCGCCGTCGGGCAGTGTGGTGCCGTCGTCAGGGTCGACCACTTCGGGCAGGAAATGGTCCTCCCAGATGTGTAGGCCGTCCTTTGTCTCCACGCATTCCTGGGACACCCCTGGGCCCATCACCTCCGACAGGCCGTAGATGTCCACCGCGTGGATGTTCATGCGCTGCTCGATCTCCAGCCGCATCTCCTCGGTCCACGGCTCGGCCCCGAAGATGCCGATCCGCAGTGACGTGGTGGACGGGTCGATGCCTTGGCGGTCGAACTCGTCGAGCAACGTCAGCATGTACGTCGGGGTGACCATGATGACCTCGGGCCGGAAGTCCTGGATGAGCTGGATCTGGCGCGCGGTCATGCCGCCCGACACCGGGATCGCTGTGGCGCCCAGCTTTTCTATGCCGTAGTGGGCGCCCAGGCCGCCGGTGAACAAGCCGTAGCCGTAGGCGTTGTGGACCTTGTGGCCCGGGCGGCCGCCCGCCGCGCGGATCGAGCGGGCGACGAGCGCGGCCCAGTTCTCGATGTCGGTTTCGGTGTAGCCCACGACCGTCGGTCTGCCGGTGGTGCCCGACGACGCGTGGACGCGCCGCACCTGGTCCTGGGGCACCGCGAACATGCCGAACGGGTAGTTCTCGCGCAGGTCGGCCTTGCTGGTGGTGGGGAACTTCGCGATGTCGGCCAGCTCGCGGCAGTCGGAGGGATGCACGCCGGCCGCGTCGAACGCCCGCCGGTAGTGGGGCACGTTCTCGTAGGCGTGGTGCAGTGTCCACTTCAGACGGACGAGCTGGGTGACACGCAGCTCGTCGACCGACATCCGCTCGGCCGCATCGAGAGTGGAAGTGGGCGGCCCCTCGCCGAACCGCATCGTCAGCCCTCCTGCTTGGCGACGAGCGTCAGCACGTCGTAGCGCGCGACCGACTCGCCGTCCTGGCGGGTGACGTCGGCATCCCAGCGGACCTCGCCGTATGCGGCGCTGTCGCGCGGCGTGATCTGCTTGCACGTCAAGGTGATCGTGAGCTGGTCGCCGAACTTCGTGGGCGACAGGAACCGCAGGTTGTCGACGCCGAAGTTGGCGAGCACCGGGCCGGGTGCCGGGTCGACGAACAACCCGGCGGCGAACGAGACCACCAGGTAGCCGTGGGCCACACGCTCGCCGAAGAACGGGTTCTTGGCGGCGGCCTCGGCGTCCATGTGGGCATAGAACGTGTCGCCCGTGAACTCCGCGAACTGCTCGACGTCCTCCTGGGTGACCGTGCGCGGACCGCCGACGACCGTGTCGCCGAGCCGCAGTTCCTCGAGGTGCTTGCGGAACGGGTGTTCGGGGGTCTGGTTGCGCTGCGAACCGGTGACCCACTGTCCGGTGATCGCGGTGAGCGTGTCGGGATCACCCTGGACGGCCGTGCGCTGCATGTGGTGCAGGACGCCGCGAATGCCACCCATCTCCTCGCCGCCGCCGGCGCGACCGGGACCGCCGTGCACGAGCTGGGGCATGGGAGCGCCGTGGCCGGTGGACTCCTTGGCGTCGCGGGAGTTCAGCACGAGCAGCCGCCCGTGCCAAGGCGCGACGCCGAGCACGACCTCGCGGGCGAACGCGGTGTCGCCGGTGACGACCGAGCCGACCAGACTGCCCTGGCCACGCGCGGCGAAGTCGATCAGCTGGGCGGTGGAGGCGTACGGGAGGATCGTGGAGACCGGGCCGAACGCCTCGACCTCGTGGGGTTCGCTCCGCTCCGGGTCGCCGACCAGCAGCATCGGCGAGATGAACGCGCCGGCGTCGGCGTCGGCATCCACCACGTCGACCTGGTCGGGATGCCCGAACACCATGCGGCCGGCGTCGGCCAGCGCCTTGACGCTGCGTCGGACCTCCTCGCGCTGGCCGACGCTGGCCAGCGCACCCATGCGAACGCCCTCGGTGGCCGGGTTGCCGATCGTGGTCCTGGCGAGCCGGGCCGACACCGCCTCGACGACCGCGTCGACCTGGTCCCCCGGGACGAACGCCCGGCGGATGGCCGTGCACTTCTGCCCGGCCTTGACGGTCATCTCGGTGACCAGCGCCTTGACGAACAGATCGAACTCGGGCGTGCCGGGGGTGGCGTCGGGGCCGAGCACCGACAGGTTGAGCGAGTCGGCCTCGGCGGAGAAGCGCACGGCGTTGCGGACGATCGCGGGATGCGTGCGCAACGTGGTGGCCGTGGACGCGGACCCCGTGAACGACACCAGGTCCTGGCCCGTGAGATGGTCGAACATGTCGCCGACGCCGCCCGCCACGAACTGCAGCGTGCCCTCGGGCAGCAGCCCGGAGTCGACGATGATCTCCATGAGCCGGGCCGTGAGGAACGCCGTGGGGCTGGCGGGCTTGACCACGCTGGGAACGCCGGCGAGGAACGCGGGCGCGAACTTCTCGAGCGGCCCCCAGACGGGGAAGTTGAACGCGTTGACCTGCACCGCCACGCCGTGGAGCGGGGTGCAGATGTGTTGCCCGAGGAACGTGCCGCCCCGGCCGAGCGGCTCCACCGAGCCGTCGACGTAGACCGTGTCGTTGGGCAGCTCGCGCTTGGCCTTGGAGGCGTAGGCGAGCAGCACCCCGATGCCGCCGTCGATGTCGACCTTGGAGTCGCCGAGCGTGGCGCCGGTGCGCGCGGAGACCGCGTACAGCTCCTCGCGGTGCTCACGCAGGTGGCCGCCGAGCGCCTTGAGCAACGCCGCGCGCTGGTGGAAGGTCAGCTCACGAAGCGCCGGCCCGCCGACCGTGCGGGCATGACCTAACGTCGCGCCGAAATCGACGCCCTCGGACGAAATCAGGGCGATCTCCTGGCCGGTGACCGCGTCGAACAACGGCCGCCCCTCGGAGGAGGAGGTGTGCCACTGGCCGAGAACGTGACTGCGCAGGGTCGGGGTGCTCATGGTTCGACACTATCCACCGGCACCGACAATCGCTGCTAGCCCTCGTCGACGAACCTATATAGAGTTCTATCTATGTCGACCCCGAGGATGACGCCACAGACCCAGGCGGTGCTCACCGTGCTGGTGGCGCGTGAGACGTGGGGGTTCGAGCTGAGCAAGGAAAGTGGGCTGCCGGCCGGCACCATCTACCCGATCCTCCAGCGGCTCACCGCGGCCGGGTGGGTGACGAGCAGGTGGGAGGACGTCGAGCCGGCCAGGGCCGAGGGCAGGCCGCCGCGCCGCTACCACTCGCTGACCACCGAGGGCCGGGCCCGCGCGGTGCACGCGTTGGCCGAGGGCGCCCAACGTCGGGCCGGGCTGTCCCGCCTGCTCGCCGGGGAGGGCACGTGACGGCCCTGCGCCGGGGGCTGGCACCCGGCTTCCTGGCGGCGACGGCGGCTCTTCTGCTGGCTCCCGCCGGCGCGGTGGGGATCGTCGGTGTGTTGTGGATGTGGGTGACGGCGCTGTTCGCGGCAGCCGTGCTGGTCGGCGGGGTGCGGCGCCCACCCGGCGGGACGGCACTGCTGTGGCGGATCGCCACGCTCCTCCCCCGCGCCGAGCGGGACCTCTGGCGTGCGGAGATCATCGCGGTACTGCATGCCTGTGCCACCGACGACGAGCGCCGCCGGCAGGTGCGCGGCTTCCTCGGCGCGGCTCCCCGTACCGTCCTCACGAGCTGGCGGACCCGCGGGTGACCAGCCTGTCCGGTGTCGCCAAGCGGTACGGCCGCGGCCCGCTGATCATCGAGGAAGTCGACCTGGAGATCGAGCCAGGGATTCCGCTGATCGTGTTGGGCGCCAACGGGTCCGGGAAGTCCACCCTGCTGCGGATCATCGCCGGGTGCACCGGGCCGACCCGTGGCCGGGTGGCCGGCAGACCGGCGACCGTGGGGTATGTGCCGGACCGGTTCCCCGCCCAGTTGCGCATGCCGGCCGAGAGCTATCTGCGACACCTGCGCCGACTCCGGCCCACGCAGGGCGAGGACCCGGTGGACCTGCTGACGAAGCTCGGTTTCAGCGGTGGCCTGGGGACACCCATGAACCAGCTGTCGAAGGGCAACGCCCAGAAGGTCGGGCTCGCCCAGGCGCTGTGCGGCGGCGCGCCGCTGCTGGTGCTCGACGAACCGTGGTCGGGCCTGGACGTCGACGTCCGACCGGCACTGACCGCAGCACTCGAGCGGGTCGCGGAGGACGGGACGTCGGTGGTGCTCACCGACCACACGGGCACGAGCGAAGCGTTGCGGCGAAGCAGAAAAGTACTGTTGCGCAACGGTTCCCTCGTCGACGGTCCCGCCGGCGACGAACGCACGGTCGCGATCACGTTGCACTGCGCCGATCCCGGCCGGGTGGCCGGCGAGCTGGGGTTCGACGGCCAGGTCGAGCACCGTCCGACCGGGCTGGTGTTGCGGGCGCCGGCGACCCGGGTCGACGCGCTGCTGCTGGCCGCGCTCCGGCTCGGCTGCTCGGTCCGGGAGGTCCGCGAATGCCTCAGCTGACCGCGCTCGTCCGGTACTTCGGCGCGGACCTCCTGCGATCGCAACGGTTCTTGCTGCCGCTGCTGCTGTTCGCGGTGTTGCTGGCGCCGCTGTTCAACGGCGACCCCGGTCCCCCGCCGCAGCTGTGGACCATCACCGTGCTCCTGCTGTACCCGGTGTCGTGCTGGGTCGCCGTGACCGTCGCGAACACCGAGGACCCGGTGCGGCGCCAGGTGACGATCGCCGCGGCCGGCGGGGCGGGGCGGGTGGCGGCCGGGGTGCTGCTGACCTGTCTCGCGGCTGATCTGGTGCTGGTCACGATGGCGGTGACCTGGCCGATGGTGTCGACCGGCTACGCCTTCCCGCCGGCGGCGATCGGCGCCGGGGTGCTCGCCCACGTCGCGGCCGCGTCGACCGGCACTGCCGTCGGCCTGCTGTGTGCGCGCCCGGTGGTGCACGGCATCGGGTGGAGCGCGCTCGCCGGGGCGGGCGCTGTGGTCCTCACCGGCACCCAGAACTGGCTGCCACCGGTGGGCGTGGCGGCGACGGTGCTCAACGAGCCCGGGCCGGGGCTGGTCACCCTGGCCGTCCAAGCCGCCCTGGGCCTGACGCTGGCCGCGTTGGCCACGGCCGCGACGGTGGCGATCCACCACCGCCGTTGACGTTCGCGCCCGCCTGACCTCGGACGATGACATGATGAGCCCTCGCGTCGGGAGGGGAATGCGGTGGGGCGGCGACTGGCGATCGCTTTGGCGGGGGTGCTCGCACTCGTGGTGTGGGGCGTGGCGATCGTGTTGGGACTGACCGGCATGACGAGGTTCCAGCCCGACGCCGGGACGGTGGACGTGTCGGATCGTGGCACGGCCCGGGTGGTCGACTGCTCGAGCGAAGGACCGGTGAGCCTCAACGGGTTCGGCTCGTGGTGGGTCTGCCGCGTCGACGTCACGTGGGAGGACGGCACCGAGGAACGCAAGGAGGCGCCGCCGGATCAGCTCACGCCGGACGACCGGGGCCAGGACGTGGCGGTGGTCGAGCGCATCGTGGCCAGCAAGGGCGGGCCGGGGTCACCGAAGGTGTACCGGGCCGACTTCGAGCCCAGCACCGTGCTCGGGCTCGGGTCCCTGCTCGCCGGTCTCGGCATCGGCGGCCTGTTCGCGATCATCATCTTCGGCTCGACACTGTCGCGACTGGACGCCAGCAAGGACCAGCCTCAGCGCTGATCGCGCCGCAGTGGATGGTCGGCCGGGACCTCCACCACCACGATCCGCAGCCCGTCCGGGTCCGAGATCCACATCTCGCGCAGGCCCCACGGCTCCTCGCGAGGCTCCCGCACCACGGTCACCTCGCGTTCCGCGAACTCACGGGCCGTCGCCGCGAGGTCCCGCACCTGCAGCCACACCACCACGCCGTCGCCCGGCTCGCCCCCGCCGTGGCCGGACACCTCGAGAAAGCCGTTGCCCAGGAAGAACACCGTGCCTCCGGGGAACTCGCGGTACACCGCCAGACCCAGAACGTCCCGGTAGAACCTCGTCGTCCGGTCGGGATCGCGGGGCCGCAGAATGACCCGGCTGCTCAAGAACTCCATCCGGAGATGCTGTCACTAGTCCTCGGCGAGCACGATGACCCGGTCCCCCGGGACCATGGTGATCTGTGCGTTCTTCGCCGGGTTCAGCCGTACGCCGTGGGACGGCACCTCCTGCGCGTCCGCGATGACGCGGTATCCGATGGCCGTCTCGCCACGTAGCCGCGCCGCCTCGATGACCGTCGCGAAGTCGAGCTGCTGGCCGAGCGCGACGTACGCCTCGGCCGGCCGCAGGTAGATCTCCGCCCCCTCCGACTCGAAGAGCTGGGTGAACACGGCCGCCAGGTGCCGGTTCTCCGACAGCTGCGTGAGCAGCAGGCTGATCAGCTTGCTGCCCACCACGAAGTCGTCGGCGTTCGTGATCTGGGCCAGGCGCTGGTTGCGTTCGTCGTTCATCTCGCTGACGATCGAGTAGCGCTCCTTGCGGCGGGTTCCCATGTCCCGCAGGTGGAGCAGCGTCACGAGGGTCTGCGAGTCGGCCTTCTCCTGCTCGACCGTGTCGTCGGCAAGCACGATCACGTGGTCGAACGAGCCGAGGGCGAGCGTCTCCAGCGAACCCCGGTCGGTGGGCTCGCAGATCTGGTACGCGGTGTGCAGGTTGCGCAGCTCGGCGGCCAGCGCCTTGACCCGCGACTCGGCGTCCGGCTGCGCCGCCGCCACCTGCAGTTGCGAGCGCGGCGCCACGTAGTTGTCCAGCTCCTTGACGATCTTGACGCCGCGGGCGTTCCAGCCGATCACCAGCACCCGCTCCGGCCGGATCATCCGACGCATCGGGCGGATGAGCGTGCGTGGCGCGGCGGGCCGCGCCGGCGTGGGTGCCAGGCGGATCTTCGAGTCGTCCTCGGCGATCAGGATCAGTTCGTCGCCGGACTCGATGCGGATGTCCCCACGGGGGTTGAGCTTCACGCGTCCGTTGCGGCGCAGGCCGATCAGCGTCGCGGTGTCGTAGGCGAACAACGCGACGCCGAAGGGCGCGCCGACCAGCGCGGGCTCCGGCCGCAGGTAGATCTCGTCGCCGCCGAAGTCCAGCAGGTCGGTGACCACCACCGACAGCCCGGACTGCCGGGACGACTGGACCACCAGCCGCGCACCCAGGTCGTCGACGTCGACCACGCTCGCGCGGGCGCCACCGGCCAGCCGGGCGGGCGGCAGGTTCTGCGACTGTCGGATCGCGGCCACGACGTGGGGCGGTTCCCCGTCCCACTTCCTGCTGCTCAACGCGAGCAGGGTCTTGATCACGCCGGCGTCCGGGTCGTCCACCTCCGGGGTGAGCACGAGCACGGACGCCGCGGCCTGCGGGTTGACCAGGTCGAGGTCGGCCGGTTCGGTCGGACTCCCCGTGCGACACACGACCCGCAGCTTGCCCAGGGAGCCGAGCCGCGAGCGGATCTCGTCCTCCATCTCCACCTTGTCGCGATCCGCGAGGACCGCCACACACGGCCGGCGCTCACTCTCCTTCGCCACGGCCAGTTCCGAGATGATCGTGAACAGCTGCTCCGACCAGCCCAACAGGACGGTGTGCCCCTCCTCCACGACCTGCGAGCGCCCCTTGCGCAGTTCGGACAGCTTGGACTCCAGGCCGGTGGTGATCACACCGACCAGTGCGGCGACGATGAAGATGCCGCCGATCGTGACCGCGAACATCGGGAGGATCCAGAACGCCGGCCCCTCGTCGCCGGTGACCGTGCCGGGATCCATGGCCCGCAGCAAGGACATCCACATCGTCTTGCCGATGCTCCAGTCCTTGCCTTCGGGCATCGGTCTGGCCAGGTAGCCGATGAAGCCGAACACCACGACCAGCACGGCGGAGCCGACCCCCAGCAGCGCGATCAGCGCCGGCGCACCCCTCGACATCGTGTTGTCGAACCTGTATCGCAGCCTCTCGCGTAACCCCGATCGCGACACAGCGATCCCCTCCCTGTCCCCACAGCAGTAGGAAGGGACTGTGCCACAAGGCAGCGCGTAGTCGGCCATTATCGGAGAGTTGCCAGGATTTCAAGCTCCCACAGCATTTTTCACCCGGACATTCCAGGCGTCCAGCACCCGCTGCTCCTTGTCACGAGCGAGGCCGAGCGGCGGGGTGACGGGCGCGGGCGCGACTCTTCCGCCGTCCCGCAACCACTCCCAGGTGTCCGCGACGGAGTCGGCGAACGGGCGGGTGCGCAACCCCGCTGCTTTCGCCGAATCGCCGGACACGGCCCAGAAACCCGCGGTGTCCGGCATGGCCGGGATCCACAGTGGCAGCTCGTCCCAGGGCTGAACCCCCTGGGAGAAAAGGAAACCCTCGTCCATCCACACGGGTGTGGCGCCTGAACCCGTTGCCAGTACGGCGTTGTCGACCAGTTCGCCCATCGTGGTGTTCGGCCCGTCCGGCACGACGTTGTGCAGACCACCCGCCTGCGCCTCGACCCGGTCCAGCACGAAGGCCGACAGGTCACGCACGTCGATCAACTGCAGGCCACGGGCCGGATCGCCCGGCGCGATCACCCGGCCGCCCTCGGCGACCCTGGTGAGCCACCACGGCAACTGGCCCAGGTTGTCGTGCGGTCCCACGATCGATCCGGCGCGGGCGATCAGCGCGCTGCCGAGCCCGAAGGTCTGCTCGACCGCCAGTTCGCAGCCGCGCTTGCGCACGCGCAACTTCTGGAGGTCGGCCGCGTTGTCCGCCGCGCAACACGGCGCCGGCTACCCGGCGATCGGCGACGCGGCCGGGATGACCAGGCAGGGCGCGCGGCGCAAGTGGCCGGGCCTGGCCGGGATGAGCGACGCCCGGCAACGCAAGCTCGCCTGGTGGCGCCGGCGCGGGGAACAGTTCGCGGAGTGTGTCCGGGTCGTACTGGCGACGTCGGCGGAATCGCCGCGGCTGGCCATCCTGCGTGACCGGCTGGCCGAGCTGTCGTCGTCGCCTGAGGCGTTGGACGTGGCGTTGGACCTGGCGCTGGCGGACGCCCACACGGTGGCGGTGGGCGAACCCACGCCCGCCGATCCCGAGGCGACGCGCGCGAGGGGCCTGCTGGCCGCGCTGACGGCCGACGCCTACGCCGCCATGAACAGCCCCCTGGTCACCCGCCTCGTCTGCGGGTCCTGCTCGGCGATCTCGGTCGTGGACCTGTGGGGCAACAACCTCGGTGACCACCCGGTGCCGGCCTGCCGCGAGCACGCCATCGAGGCACTCGGGCGACCGGCTACCAGGATCGTGGCCGCCCACCAGCCGGACCTCGCGATCGCCGTCTTCGCCGAGGGGCAGGGCTAGGAGACGTCCTCCGGCACCGCGAGGAGCACCGCGGGAAGGTCCCCCGCGCGGACCGCGGCCTCGATGTGATCCGGCGTCGATCGGAGCGCCCGGTTCGCGCTGTCGGCACCGGGCCGGTGCCGTCACGCGGCGAGCGCGTCGTCAGGGCGGCGGGCGGCCAGCCCGCAAGCCGGCCAGGTTCGCGAGGAACGCCCGGTGCGGCGCGGCGCTGTTGCGCCGTCCGGTCTCCAGCGCCAGCGTCCTGCCCTCCTGCGCGTACGCCTCGGCCGCGCCGAACCGGTCCGCCGCCCAGCCCGTGATGGGGATGACGGCGGACAGCGCGAGGACGTAGCCCGTCATCACCCACTGGATCGTCGCCAGCGCCGACCCGAAGTCCTTCGACAGGGTGTCGATCGCGACGCTGACGATCGTCGCGTCCAGCACGGTCATGATGGCGCCGAGCACCACGATGGCCGCGATGACCTTGACGCTCCGCTCCAAGGGCGGCGGCGTGCCACCGCCGGTGTCCCGATTCATCTTGGCTCCTTCCCCAGGGCCGACCACAGGTTGGGTCGTGCGCTGAGGACCAGCCTCGGTGCTGGGGCAGGTGGTTCGGATCCGGTAGGTCACCAGTCAGCGGCCGGTGGTGCCGTCGATGAGTTCGCGCAGGATGTCGGCGTGGCCGGCGTGGCGTCCGGTTTCCTCGATCAGGTGCGTGAGTGCCCACCGCAGCGATGGGGTGATGGGGCCGACGACCTCGTTCGCTCTCGTGGTCGCGTCGCGGTAGGCGGCCAGGACGTCGTCGACCGTGTCGCCGGGATCGGCGTGGAAGGTCGCCTGCCAGTCGGTGACCCGCTCGCCGAGGAAGGTGGCGCGCTCCACGTACGTGAGGTGGTTGACCAGGCCCAGCAGGTTGGTGCCCGACGGGACGCCCGGCGTGCGTACCTGCGGCTCCGCCACGCCCTCGACCTTGGCCGCGATACTCGCGCGCAGGTAGTCGAGGAAGCCGAGCAGCACGTCCTTCTCCGACTTACCGGTCTTCGGCGGCGGACGGTCGGACCTCATGGGCGCGCCCTGATCACCAGGACGTGGTCCGCGACCTCGGCCGTCTCACCGTCCGGCCCGGTGGCGATCCGGCGGGGTGCGTCGGCCCGCTCGATCGACCAGCCGTCGGGGTCGAGGGCGAGGCCGGCAGCGACCTCGTGGGCCGTCGGGTGCTGGACGTCGGGATCCCGGTTCCACGACCACGGGGCGATCGATCCGTGATCCACCACCAGCAGTCGGCCGCCCGGGTGCAGCGCCCGCGCGGCCGTCCGCAGCACGCGCGACCGCGGAAGGTCGAACGGTGAGTGGAAGTACACGGCGGTGATCAGGTCGAAGGTGCCCTCGGGGAACGTGGCGGCCAGGTCGTGTCGCTCCGCACGGAGGTCGAGCCCGCCGGCCGCGTCCGCGAGGCGAGCCGTGGCGGTGGCGGACAGGTCGACGGCCGTCACCCGCCACCCCGCGCGGGCCAGCCAGAGTGCGTCGCCACCGCCGCCGCACCCCAGGTCGAGCGCGGCCCCCGGTGTGAGCCCGGAGGCGATCTCGACCACCACGGGATTCGTCCGGCGCTGGGTGAACGTTCGGTAGTGCTCTTCCCAGAAGGTTCTCATGCGGCGAGGGTGCATCCGCGTAGATCGGAATCGCACGAGAACTTGCCGTTTTGGCAAGATGCGGGCGTGGACGACGACCTGGACAGCGCGCTCGCCGAAGTCGGCCCCCGCCTCCGTGCGCTGCGCCGCCAGCGCGGGCTCACCCTGGCCGACCTGTCCGCCACGACCGGGATCTCGGAGAGCACGCTGTCCCGGCTGGAGAGCGGCGGGCGCCGCCCCAACCTGGAGCTGCTCCTCCCCCTCGCCCGCGCCCACGACGTGCCGCTGGACGACCTGGTCGGCGCGCCGCGCACCGGCGACCCGCGCGTCCACCTCAAGCCGCTCCACCGCCACGGCCTGACGTTCATCCCGCTGTCGCGGCGTCCCGGTGGAGTGCAGGCGTTCAAGATGCTCATCCCGGGCCCGGCGGAACCGACACCCCAGACGCACGAAGGGTTCGAGTGGCTCTACGTCCTCAACGGACAGTTGCGTCTCGTCCTCGGCGCTCAGGACCTCGTGCTGTCGCCGGGCGAGGCCGCGGAGTTCGACACCGGCCTCCCCCACTTCCTCGGCAGCGCCGACGGCAACGCGGTCGAGCTGCTCATCCTGTTCGGCAACCAGGGCGAACGCGCCCACGTCACCCCGCGTTGAAGGTGAAGACGCACGGGCTGCCACCGCCCGAGATGCGTACGGCCACCCCGCCGATGGTCACCGGCTTGCCGTCCACCGTGCCGCCGAGCGTGAAGTCGACGATGTGGTTGCCCGCGTCCTCGACGCCCGCGATCTCCAACTGCGGGTTCTTGCCGATCACGTAGCTGACCAGGCTGTTGCTGGGGGCGTCCTCGCAGATCATCCCCTCGGCCGTCGGCTCGTCCTTGGCGTTGACCGCCGCGATGAACTCCTCGGCGAACGCCTGACCGTCGCCGGAACCGCCGTCGCTGTCGGAACTGTCGGAACCGCCGGGGGTGTCGGATCCGTCAGGTCCCCCCGATCCGCCACCCCCGTCCGGTGTACCGATGGGCGGCACGGTGCCAGGACCGGGCAGCCCACCGTCGCCGCCGGCCCCCCTGGCGCCGGCGGATCCCTTGTCGTCACTGAGGAAGAACCCGGGTGCGACGAAACCCGTGATGCCGATCCCCACAAGTACCGCAACCACGACGATCGCCACGGCGATGGCCGGGGCGTTGTTCTTCGGCGGCGGACCGACCGGCTGCTGATATCCGTACGGCCCCTGCTGCTGTGGATACGTCATGGCCTTCTTCCCCGCGTGGCGTTTCGGGGAAGTGTGAAGATCGCGCTCTCCTCGCGCTCTCCTACCAGACTCCGACGGGCCGGAGGTCGGAGAACATGGCCTGTGACTCGCGCGCGTACTTGTCGGCCGTGGCGGTCTCGCCGGCGGCTTCCCACGTCCTGGCCAGCTTGTCGAGCATCCGCGCCACCTGCCACAGGTCGCCGAGTTCCCTGCTGATCTCCAACGCCGACCGGTAGCTCTCCACGGCCGCCGCGTGGTCGCCCGCCTCCCGGTGCAGGTCACCGAGGTTGGCGAACGTGATCCGCTGACCGCCGCGTTCGCCGCCGGCCTGCTGGATCGACATCGCCCGGCCGAGCGCCTCGAGCGCCAACTCCGGTTCCCCCAGCTGCCGGTGCACGTCGGCGAGGTTGCACAGCGCCAATCCCTGCCCCCGCGGATCGCCCAGCTCCCGGAACAGCGCGAGCGCCGCTTCGTAACAGGCGACGGCCTCGGGGATGTCGCCGAGGTCGTCGTGGAGCACGCCCAGGTTGTTGATGTTCCACGCGGCGCCCGAGCGGTCGCCGGCGCGCTCGTACAGGTCGGCCGCCTCCCGGTGCGCCGCGAAGGAGTCGTCGTTGCGGTTGATGTTGCCGTACACGACGCCCAACCCGTTCAGGATGTGGGCCTGACCGGCCAGGTCGCCGGTGGTCCGCGCGGCGGCGATGGCCAGGTCGTGGGTGGTGAACCAGTCGTCCCAGTGCTTGCCGAGGTGGAAGAACGTCAGCAGGGCGGCGGTGATCTGCCAGCAGAGGGCGTACTCGCCCCGTTCGGACGCCATCCGGACGGCCGCCACCAGGTTCGGTCGTTCCATGGCGAACCACCGCAGGCCCGCCGCCCGGTCGGTGAACCTGGGCACCTGCGGCGGTGGGGTCCCGAGGTCGATCCGCCGGACCCCTGGGTCGACCGCGAACCTCGCGGCGACCGTCGTGTGCAGGTACCAGGTGAGCAGCCGACGGACGGCAGCGTCCCGCCTTTCGACCGGCTCGTCGGCCAGCGCGAGTTCCGTGGCGTAGGCCCGCATCAGGTCGTGCATCTCGTAGCGGCCGGGGGCGACCTCCTCGGCCAGGTGGGCCTGCACGAGCGTCGCGACCGTGCGTCGGGTGACTCGTGGATCGTCGTCGGCCAGCACGGCCAGCCCGTGGGGTTCCACCACGTGTCCGGGATGCAGGCCCCACAACCGGAACAGGCGCGCGGCGGCCGGCCGGAGGTGGCGGTAGGACCAGGAGAACACGGTCCGCACGGCGGTGTGCGGGTCGCCGTCGACGTCGAGCGCGTCGAGGCGGTGCTGCTGGTCGGCGAGTTCGTCGGCCAGGTCGGTGGCGCTCACACCGCCGCGGCTCTTGATCTGCTCGGCCGCGATCCGCAGCGCGAGGGGCAGCCGGGCGCACCGCTCGACCAGCGCGGCCGCGGCCTGCGGCTCGGCACGGACCCGCTCCCCGCCCGTGCGGTGGAACAGGTCGAGTGCCTCGTCGGCCGGGAGCCGGTCGAGCAGCACGCGGTGGGCGCCCTCGCGGACGCCGAGCCCGATCAACGCGTCGCGGCTGCTGACCACCACGAAGCAGGTCCGCCCGCCGGGCAGCAGCGGCCGGACCTGGTCGGGTGTGCGGGCGTTGTCCAACACGATCAGCATGCGACGCCCGGCGACCAGCGTGCGATACATGGCCGCGCGGTCGGCGAGGTCGGTGGGAATGTCCGCGCCCTCCACCCCCAGCGCCCGGAGGAACGCCGCCAGCCCGTCGGCCGCGCTCACCGGTTCGTCCGGACCGTATCCGCGCAGGTCGACGTAGAGCTGGCCGTCCGGGAAGCGCTCGTGGACGCGGTGTGCCCACCGGACGACCAGAGCGGTCTTGCCCACACCGGCGGTGCCCGCGATCAGGACGATCCGGATCGGCTCGGCGCCGGCCAGTACCTCGTCCAGATCGGACAGTTCACGGTCGCGGCCGACGAAGCCCCGCACGTCGTGGGGTAGTTGGGCGGGCAGGGTGGGCGGAACCGGGCCCCCGATGGTCTCGCCGGTGAGGATCAGCTGCTCGATCCGGCGCAGCTCCGGTCCCGGTTCGATGCCCAGCTCGTCGACCAGGGTCGCGCGCGCGGCGCGGTAGGCACTCAGCGCGTCGGCCTGCCGCCCGGCGCGGTACAGGGCGATCATGAGCGCCCCGTACAGCCGCTCCCGCAGCGGGTGGTGGCGCACGAGGCCCGTGAGTTCGCCGATGATCGCCACGTACCGGCCGCAGCGCAGCTCCGTCTCATAAAGCAACTCGAGGGCCGCGAGCCTGCGTTCTTTCAGCCGCTCGGCCTCGCTGGCGAGCGCCGCGACGTCCGCGCCGCCGAACGGGTCGCCGTTCCACAACGCCAACGCCTTGCGGAGCAGCCGAACGCCGCGCTCGGGGTCCTGGACGACCACGGTCTCGGTCTCGTCGATGAGCGACTCGAACCGTTCGGCGTCCAGTTCGCCGGGCAGCACCTGGAGGCGGTAGCCGTCGGCCACGAGCTTGAGGCGTTCCGGCCGGTCGAGCATGCGGCGCACCTTGTGCACGTGGAGCTGGAGCGCGTGCCCCGACGGGGCGTCCTCCGCGACGCCCCAGATCGCCCCGACCAGCGTGTCCACGGACACGGGCTGGTTGGCGCGCGCGAGCAACACGCTGAGCAACGTGCGCCGCATCCGGCCGGTCAGCTCCTGGGCGTCGCCGTGCCCGCGGAGCCGCACGGGTCCCAGTACCTCGAACTCCATCGACCTCACCGCCCCCGGAAATGGACCATAGCGGTCGATTCGGTACAGGTGGCCGATATCGGCAGGATTCACGGCCGCTGGGTTGTCGCCAAGATCCTCCCGTTCGTGACGGGTGCGACCACGACCGCGTCTTCAGCGGCCCGCACCAGTGGACACGGCCGGCGGCGGGTTCGAGGTCGCCCGCGCTAGTTCCGCGATCACCGGCGTTGTGTAACGGCAGGTTCCGCTGACCAGCTCAGCTTTGAAAGCCCGCCGGGTCGAACCAGACGATCTCCCACATGTGGCCGTCCGGGTCGTAGAAGGTGCGGCTGTGCATGTCGTGCGCCTCCGGCTGCTCGACGGCGGTCCCGCCCGCGGCGAGCGCCTTGTCCACGAGGTCGTCGACCTCTTCCCGGCTGTCCACCGACAGGGTCAGGATCGTCTCGGTGACCTTTGTGGCGTCGGCCACGTCGCGCTTGGTGTAGCGACTGAAGAGCGGCTCGACGAGCACCATCACCTGGATCTCGTCGCTGATGACCACGCACGCCACCTCGTCGTCGGTGAAGTCCGGGTTCATGGCGTAGCCGAGCGCGGTGTAGAAGGTCTTGGCCTTCGCCAGGTCCTTCGTCGGCAGGTTGACGAGAATCTTCGTCATCGCTGGTCCCCCTCCTTGGCGGGCCGGTACCGAACGTTGACTTCCGCGGTGGGGTCGCCGATGCCGACGTGGTGCAGATGGATCGGCGCACTGCCCGGATTGTCGTAGAGCCGGATGCCGTCGCCGAGCAGGACCGGTGAGATGTGCAGGTCGATCTCGTCGATCAGGCCAAGTTCGAGAAGCTGACGGCCGATGGTCGGGGACATCACCTCGAGGTTCTTGCCACCGGCCGCCTCCAGCGCGATGCGGACCGCCTCGGCCGGGTCGCAGTCGAGGAAGGTGACGCCATCGGCGGGGGTGGCGTCCTCCGGGTGGTGCGTGAGAACGAAGATCGGTCCGTCCCAGTCGTTGTTGTACGGGCGCGCCCCGACCGCGGCCGCCATGTCCCATCCGTCCCGACCGCCCAGCACCGCGCCCGTGGTCCGGACGTACTCGTCGATCAGCCCGGGACGGTTCGTCCCGACCATCCAGTCCATCTCATGCTTCGGGCCCGCCACGAAACCGTCCAGGGACATCGCGAAGTGCCAAAGCACCTTCCCGGCCGCTGTCTGCGTCTCGGTCATTGTGGCCTCCTGCCATCGGCGTTGCCTGTCGCGGCAAGCCTGCTCCGCCGACCCCGAGGAGGGCATCCGTGCTCACCACGGATTCACCACTGAGTGTTCAACGCCTGTCCTTCCACGAAGGACTTGATCCCCTCCAGCCAGGTGCGAATGCCCTCAGCGAGAACGGCGTCGTCGATGTGCGGGGCGATCGCCGACGCGTCCATCGACTCCTCGCACCGGACCACCGTGTGGCCGTCGTCGGTGCGGTGGAACTCGTACACGCACGACGCACTCAATCCCGGCGCGGAGTTCGACCACGTGAGCCGGGTCGGCCGCTCGACGATCGCGAACCGTGACTCCACGGGCAGACCGTTGGCCCGCCACGTGAACCTGCCGGTGCCGTCCGTCTCGGCCTGCGTGACGTCGGCCCGGAAACTGGGCCAGTTCTGCACTTTCGCGAGCGCGTCCCACACCTTCTCCGGTGAAGTCGCGATACCGATCTGACCGGTCGCACGGGCCGGCGCCGAGGGGTCCACCACCCCACGGGCCGCGAACTGGTGCATGTCGATGGCAGTCATGGTCCGATCCCTTCAATATGATGTATCGATACGTTGTATCAGTACGGCATGGGTACGGTCAACGAGTCCGAGACATGGAGGCGAAGATGCGGTTCGACCAGACGTTGGCCTTGCTGTGGGGCGACGACTCCACGCGCGTGGGGCGCTCCGGTCTGACCATCGCGGACTTCATCGCGGCCGCGACGGCGCTGCTGGACGAGACCGGCGTCGGCGGGTTGTCCATGCGAGCCGTCGCCGAGCGCCTGGACGTTCGGACCATGGCCGCCTACAGCTTCGGCAAGAAGGAGGATCTCCTGGCACTGGTCACCGACCGCGTGTACCGCGAGACCTACGCGTCCGACGCGGAGCCCACGGACTGGCGGACAGGACTCACCGAGGTCGCGCGAGCCAACCGACGACTCATACTCGCCCATCCGTGGCTACCCGAACTGGAGACTCCCCGGTCGCTCATGGGGCCGTGCGAAATGCTGAAGCGAGACCGCGAGCTGCGCCCCCTGGAGGGCACGCGCCTGACCGACAACGACAGGGACCGCGTGCTGACCCAACTACTGCTCCACGTCTCCGGAACGACAAGAGTGGAGGCGGCCCTTCAGCGCGAACGCTCCGAAAGCGGCCTCACCGACGACCAGTGGTGGCGAGTCGTCATGCCGATCCTGGAGAACCTGGCCGACCCCAAGCGTTTCCCGATCGCCGCGCGTGTGGGCCTTGCCGCGCAGGCCGCGAGAAATGGCGAGACGTGGGGAGACGCCACGTTCGAGTTCGGACTGGAGCGCCTCCTCGACGGTTTCGCCACCCTGATCGCCCGCGCCTGAAAAAAGTCCGCTGACCTGCTAGACAAAGCAGATCAGCGGACTTGATCAGGAGTGGAGCCGAGGCACACCTAGCGGGGCGCGGCCTTCACGAAAC
>CAWGTM010000034.1:0-3179 GCA_963825445.1 uncultured Actinomycetota bacterium | reverse complement strand
GATGCGCATGAGTGCAAGTCAGTTTGACCCAGACCACAGTGCGAGATGATTGTCTGGACCTTCACCGGCGAAGGGACGCACCATGCGTGGCACGACCGTTCCTCCTGGCACACCGAGCCGCACCCCGCGGCCCGGCGAGCTGCCGATGCACCGGCTGGAGGTGCCGGTGCCGCAACGCGCTGCCGTTCGCCGTCGGCACGTTCGACACCATCGGGCCGCTGTCGCGCGCGGCCTTCCCGCACCGGCACACGTTCCACGAGATCGTCCACGTCACCGGCGGCACCGGCACGCACGTCGTCGACCTCGCGCGCTGGACCTGCGCCCGCCGCACCTCGGCGTCATCGCGCCGGGCCAGGTGCACCACTGGGCCGGCGCGCGGGGCCTGACCGGCCACGTCGTGCTGTTCACCGACGACTTCCTGCTCGACCACCCGGCCGACCGGGTCCTGCTGCGGCGGCTGAGCGAGCGGCCGTGGCTGACCCTCGACGAGCCCGGCCACGCCGCGTCACCCGGCTGATCGCCGACCTCGACGACGAGTTCCGCGACGGCGGCGACAGTGTCCGTGCTGCGGGCCCTGCTGCACGTCCTGGTCGTGCGTGCCGACTCGACTGGCGACATGTGCCATCGCACCGGGCACCGGGCGGTGGCCGAGGAGTTCGTCCGGCTCGCCGGCCGCGCCGACCCCGCGCTGTGGTCGGTGCGCGCCTCGCGGCACGCATCGGCGTCACACCAGGACACCTCACCGAGGCGGTGAAGGCCGCGACCGGCCGCACCGCCGCGCAGCTGCTGCGGGAGGCGGAAGCCAGGAGGCCAAGCGGCTCCTGTCCGGACGGACCTCACGGTGCGCCAGGTCGCGCGCCGTGTCGGGTTCGCCGACCCCGCCTACTTCTGCCGGTTCTTCCGCCGCGAGACCGGGCTGAGCCCCGGCGATTTCCGCCGCTGACCGCGATACGGAGAATCACCACGACCGACCGGTCCAGTCCATCGCCGCGCGCAACCGTTGCCTACGTTCGAGAAACATGGACGAGAAGCAGTTCAACCGCAAGACGGTGCTGCGTGCCGCGCTCGCCGCGGGCGTCGCCGCGCCGTTCGCTGCGCCGGCTCCGCCCGCACAGGCCCGGCTCGCTCGAACTGACCCCGTCGTGCGACGACGGCGACGATCCCACCCCACCCCAGACCGAAGGCCCCTACTTCAAGCCGAACTCCCCGCAACGCACGTCGCTCGTCACATCCGGCACGCCCGGCACCCGGCTGACGGTCACCGGTTACGTCTTCGGGCTGGCCTGCCAGCCGCTCGCCGGCGTGCTCATGGACTTCTGGCAGGCGGACGTCAACGGCGCGCTACGACAACGTCGGCTTCGGCTTCCGCGGCCACCAGTTCACCTACGCCCAGGGCGCGTTCACGCTGAGCACGATCGTGCCCGGCCTCTATCCCGGGCGTACCCGGCACATCCACGTGAAGGTCCAGGCACCCGGGCGGCCCGTGCTCACCACGCAGCTGTACTTCCCGGGCGAGCCGCGCAACAACACCGACCCGATCTTCGACCCGCGCCTGGTGATGACCGTGCAGCGGCTACCAGGCCATGTTCGACTTCGTGCTGAACGTGCCGGGAAACTCGGGCCCCGGCGGGAGTTGGGCGGTGGGTACCGCCTACGCGCCGGGCGCCCGGGTCACCTACGGCGGGCGCGAGTACGGGTGCCTGCAGGGCCACACGGCCCAGCCCGGCTGGGAACCGCCGTCCGCGCCCGCATTGTGGAAACCTACGAGCGCAACACCTTGACCTCGCTCGGGTTCACGGCCACCAGGTCGGCGTCGCCGTCACCGTCCACATCGGCCATGAGTGTCTCCGTGGTGCCGTAGAACGGATCGGCGTCCACACCTCGGGCGCATCGTAGCCGGAACCGTTGGAGCGCATGACGTCCACGCCCGTGTCGTTGACGGCGATCAGGTCGGCGTCGCCGTCCGCGTCGATGTCGGCCGTCATGGTCTTGCGTGTGCCGAAGAACGGCGTGGTCGACCACTGCGCCGGGGTGTCGAACCAGCGCGGATTGGCCGGCACCAAACGGGTTCCGGTGGAGTCCACGAGGATGAGGTCGGCGCTGCCGTCGCCGTTCGCGTCGGCGGCCAGCGTCGCCTTCTCGCCCCGGATCCCCGGCGCCCACGCGGTCAGCGGCAGGATGGCCGTGCCGTCCGACCTGGCGGCCAGCGTCACGTGACCGAACAGGCCGATGATGTCGGTGTCCCCGTCACCGTCCAGGTCGGCCGCCAGGTTCCCGTAGTCCCCCTTGATGGTGTTGCCCAGCCACTGGGTGGCCGGCGCGAACGTGTCGTTGCCGTACTGGTTCACGATCGACCTGGCCACGTGGATGCCGCGTGGCGCCGAGGTCCGGACCATGATCGAGTCCGCGCGGCCGTCGTTGTCCACGTCTCCGGCCAGATGCACGTTCCGCGGTGTGCTCGTGTCGGCCCAGCCGGCGTTGCCCCAGTTCTTCTCCGGCAGGAATCCCGAACCGGTGGACAGCAGGACCCGTTGGCCGAAGCGGTACAGGTTGGTGCTGACCAGGTCGTCGTACCCGTCGCCGTTGAGATCCGCGGCCGTCACCGAGATCTGCACGGTGAACGGACCGGTGGACCACACCTCGGGAGCCCCGGTGGCGTGCGCGGGTGCGACGAGCAGCATCGAGAGCAGTCCGGTCGCACCGACCAGGGCGGTAGTTCTTCGCATGTACGTCCCTTTCGCGCTGAAGGACGAGATCGTCCCCCTCTGCGTAAGGGTCGTGATCAGCGCGGAAACGTAACTTCCGGCTGGATGCGCAGTGCGGTGATCGCGGTGGCCAGCATCTCGTAGTGGCCGACCAGGAGGCAGAACTCGATGGCCTCGCGGTCGCCGAGATGGGTGGACAGGGTGGCCCACGCCGTGTCGTCCAGGTCCTGCTCGTGGTGCAGCAGGTCGGTGGCGGCGAGCAGTGCCCGCTCGCGGGGTGACCAGCCGGGCGCCGCCGGACCGTCGGCGACCCTCTCGATCTCCGCGCGGGACAGCCCGGCACGGGCGCCGAGCCGGGTGTGGTGGGCGAGTTCGTAGGCGCAGTGCCGCAGGTGCGCCACGCGGAGGATCAGCAGCTCGCTCTCCCTGCGCGGCAGGCGTCCACCCGGCATCAGCCGCCCGGCGAAGCGCAGC
>CAWGTM010000033.1:0-13413 GCA_963825445.1 uncultured Actinomycetota bacterium | reverse complement strand
CGCGAGCAACCTCCGGGAGCCGATGGGGCTCAAGTACGTCGAGGGCAAGATCTACGTGTCGGAGAAGCACCGGCTCACCGAGCTGAACGACACCGACGGTGACGAGGTCACCGACAACTACCGCACGGTGGCGACGTGGCCGTTCGGCTCGAACTTCCACGAGTTCGCGTTCGGCATGCTGTACCAGGACGGGTTCTTCTACCTGAACCTGTCGGTCGCCATCAACTACGGCGGCGCCACCACCGACCCGCAACCCGCGCCCAACCGGGGAACCACCATCAAGGTCAACCGGACGACCGGCGCGGTGTCCTATGTGGCCGGTGGACTCCACGCCGCACGGCATCGGCTGGGGGCCGGAGAGCGGATCTTCGCCACCGACAACCAGGGCGGCTGGCTGCCGGTGTCGAAACTGGTGCACGTCAAGCAGGACCGGTTCTTCAACCACCACATGAACCCGGACGGTCCCTTTGACACCCGGCCGGTCACGCAGCCCGTGGTGTGGTTGCCGCAGAACGAGATCGCGAACTCGCCGAGCAACCCCGTGCAGCTCGCGCAGGGGCAGTTCGCCGGGCAGCTCGTGTACGGCGACGTGACCTACGGCGGTCTGCAACGCGTCTTCCTGGAGAAGGTGAACGGCGACTACCAGGGTGCGGTGTTCCGCATGACGCAGGGGCTCGAGTCCGGGGTCAACCGGATCTCGCTCGGACCTGACGGCGCGATCTACACCGGCGGTATCCACGGCGGCGGGAACTGGGGCCAGGAGGGCAAACCGCCTACGGTCTGCAGAAGATCGCGCCCACCGGGACGAACGCGTTCGACATCCTCGCGATGCGATCCGTCCAGGGCGGGTTCGAGGTGGAGTACACCCAGCCGCTGTCGGCCAGCACGGCGCTGAACCTGGCGTCGAAGTACAAGGCCACGCAGTGGCGGTACGTGCCGACCGCGGCGTATGGCGGCCCGAAGGTCGACCTGCAGACGTTGACCGTGACGTCGGCCTCGCTGTCGGCCGACCGTCGCAAGGTGACACTCACGATGCCCGGTCTGCTGCCGGGACGCGTGGTGCACCTGCGGTCGCCGCGCCCGTTCGCCGCGGAGAACGGCCAGGCGCTGTGGAGCACCGAGGCGTGGTACACCCTGAACGCCATGGTGGGTTCGACCGTCCGGACCGGCCCGGTGACCAGCGCGGCGTCGAACAAGTGCCTGGACATCAGCAACAGCGGCACGGCGGACGGCACGAAGATCCAGATCTGGACGTGCAACGGCAGCGGCGCGCAACAGTGGACGATCGGCGGTGACGGCACCCTCCGCGCGCTGGGCAAGTGCCTGGACGTGAAGGGAAGCGGCACGGTCAACGGCACGATCGTGCAGCTGTACACGTGCAACGGCACCGGTGCGCAGGTGTGGACCGCGGGCGCCAACGGGTCGTTGGTCAACCCGCAGTCGGGCCGATGCCTGGACGTCTCGGGCAACGGCACGGCCGACGGCACCCAGATCAACATCTGGGACTGCAACGGCGCGGCCAACCAACGCTGGACGCTACCGGCGTGAGTAGTCGCCGTGGCTACCGACCGTCCACTCCGGACGCCCGGTAGCCACGGCGCGGTCACCTATGGCTGCGTGGTCCAGGTGGTCCAGTCGGCCGGTTCGTTCGGTGTTTCGCCCACGTAGGTGACACCGCCGATCGGGGTTTCCTGGCCGATGGTGAACACCAGGCAGGCGGTGGCCGTCTCGCCGGGTGGGACCCGCCGCGCGGGAGGGCAGTCGACCAGGGTCGCGGTGGTGAGGTGTTCCTCGTGGACCAGCAGTCCCCGGTCGTCGAGCAGTCGGACGTAGGTGAAGTCCTCGGCGCGGAACTCCTTGTCGCCGCGAGGTGTCACGCTCATGCGCACGACGACGTATCGGGAGTCGTTCGCCGGCACGCTGTCCTCGGACAGGTACGTCGACGGGGTCTCGACCACCTCGTCGACCCGCACCTCGAACCGGCCGTCGCTCAGGTCCACCTCCCGGGCCGGGTCGCCGATCTCACCGACCACGCCGGGTGGCTCGGTGGCACCGGTGGCGGGCAGGTCGGCCACCGCGACGAATCCGCCGCGGTGGGGTTCGGAACCCGCGAAGTCGTCGTACATCACGCCCGCGATCGGCGTGGCGTCGGGCACCAGGAAGACCTGGCACTCCGACCGGGACTGTCCGATCGCGACTGTCGGCAGCGGATCGGCGCAGGAGTCGGTGCGGCTCGGCGGGATCCGCTGTCCCCGGTCGTCGACCAGCCGCATCGGGGTGGCCTCCGTCAGGTCGCTGTACCCCGCCCGCAGTGTCACGGTCACCGTCGCCCGCACCCACCGGTAACCCCGGGCGGCGGGGGTCGCGGTGATGTCGTCCACACGCACCTCGATCACCCGATCCGGCTGCTCCGCGTGGAACCGGCCCGACTGTCCACTCGGGACGACCTGGGGTGGTGCCCCCGGGGGACCGGTTACCGGTATGCCCGTGGGTGGTGCCGGCCGGCTCGTGTCGGTCGGGCTGCCGGTGACGTCCTCGCCCCACGGCAGCGTCCAGACCACGACCAGGGCGGCGATCAGCAGGGCGGCCACCGCGAACGGCCACCAGCGGCGGGCCGGCTGAGCCGGGTCAGAGGGAGGCGGTGGCACCGCACGCACGACCGGATGCGCCACCGTCCGCTCCTGCGAGCCGACCACCTCCAGCGCACCATGCGCCACGGCGGCCTCGGGCTCCCGCGCGGCCACCACCGGAACGCCGAGCCGGTTCCGCAACAGATCGCCGAGCGCCGGGATCCGGCTGCCGCCCCCGACCAGCAGCACCTCGTCGACCGGGACGCCGGCGGTCTCGAGCACCTCGGCGAGCAACGCGGCCGCCCGGTCGAGGTCGCCCGCCACGAGTCGGTCGAAGTCCGCGCGGCTGATCACGACCGGCGTCTCCTGGCCGGGCACCGCCACCCGCGCTTCGTCGTGGCGTGACAGCAGTTCCTTGGCCGCCCGGGCGTCCGCGCGCAGCAGGAGCCGGTCGCGCAGCACCCGCGGGTCCGGTGTGGACGATGAGCCGTCCAGCCGGCCGGCGACGCCGGGCGCCGCGGCGAGCACGAAGTCCACGATCCGCTGGTCGAGGTCGTCGCCGCCGAGATCCGGTAGTCCCGCGCAGGCGAGGACCTCGTGGCCCGCCGGTTCGACGGCCCGCACCACCGCCGCGTCGCAGGTGCCACCGCCGAAGTCGAGCACGGCCCGAGTTACGTCCGGCGGGTGCGCGGCGGCGGCCACCGGCTCGGGCACCAGGCTGATGGTGGCGGCCAGACCGCTCGCGGCACGGGCGAACCGGCCCAGCCGGGCGGAGCCCCAGTCGGCCGGGTGGGTGAGCACCAGATGCTCGACCGGCGCGCCCGCTCGCTCGCGGACCTCGTCGCACACCCGGGACAGCACCGCGCGCACGACGGTCAGCACGTCCACCGTCCGGTCGCCGAGCAGGATCACGTCCTCGCCGAGCCGGGACTTCGGCCGCGGTTCCAGCCGCGCCGCCGCGGCCGGTCCGAGCCGAACGGCGTCCTGCCCGACGATCAGCGAACCGTCGTGTCCCAACAGGACGGCCGACGGCATGGCGGGGACGCCGTCCACCACGACCCGGGTGGGCTGGCGGTGACCCCACCGCGCCACGCCGACCGTGTTGGTGGTGCCGAAGTCCACGGCGAGCACGACCGGGTCGTTCATGGCAGGCGCCACACCACGGGATCCGCGTCGAACCCGGACCGCACGACGGCCGCGCTCGGCGTCGCGTCGGTGGGCACGGCGAACAGCACGCAGAGCGCGACGGTTCCGGAGATGTCCTCCTCGGCGAAGGTGTTCACGCACTCGTTGGTGCGCAACGGAACCGACGAGTCGATCGGTGCGCCGCGATCGTCCAGCAGCGCCACGGAGACGGTGCCCAGGTCGCCCGCCGGAGCCGGTTCGTCCGGCCGGACCGCGATCCGCAGGACCATCGCCGTGCTCCCTTCGAGGATGATGGTGGTGTCCTCCTCGAAGTACGCCGAGCCGTCCGCCACCAGGTCGATCACGGCGATCTCGGCGGGCACCTGGCCGATCGGCATCTCGACCGGCTCACCCGCCGGACGCGTGTCCTCCGGGAGCGCGGGTGGGTTGTCGGTCGCCTCGGTCCCGTCCACGGCCACCCGTGCGCCCCGCGTCGCCGTCTCCTCGTTGAGGCTCGGCAGCGGACTGCGGTTGGCGTGGAAGGCGAGGGCCACCTCGGTGATCGGGGTGGCGTCGGGGACCGAGTACAGCGCGCACGCCGGCAGTTCGGTACCGGCGGCCACCGGTTCGGTGACCGGTCGCGGGCAGTCCTCCGGCAGGGAGGCTGTGGTGTTGGTGAGCGGCCCGGTGGCGGCGTCCACCGGGCTGAGCATGAGGCCGCGGTCGTCCACCAGATGGAGCTTGCCGTTCAGACCGGGGTCCGCGGCGAGCGGCGCGGTCGTCCGCACCGTGTACCGCACGAGCGCCCAGTGGTGGTCCGGCGCCAGTTCGTTGTCGAGGCGGTCGAGGCTCGCGTTGACCTCCGCGCCGTCGTCGAAGGAGTCCAGCCGCCATTCCAGGGTGGTGCTCTGGTGGGCGTAGCTGACGAACTCGCCCGGCCCGACCTCCTGCAGCCCGCCGGTCGACCGGCCGGGCACGGCGACCGGGTCGCCGGACGTCGCCGGCGGCAGGGACAGCCGTGGACCGTCGGCCGGACGTGCCGTGCCGGCGACCGACTCGCCGAACCCCCGTATCCCGATCAGGACCGCCAGAGCGACGAGCACGACGACCGCAATGGCGACCGCGGGCCACCGCGCTGCTCGAGTGGGGCTGGTGACCGGTGCCGGCTCGATGATCCGGACCGGGCCGGTCGTGTCCGGGGCACGCTGCACGGGGGGAGCTGCCGGCGGTCGGATCGCGACGGCCGCGCCGAGGGCGACCACGGCCTCCGGCTGCTCGTCGAGCCGGATCGGCACATCCGCCCACGCCCGCAGCAGCTGGGCCAGCAGCGGCACGCGGCTCGAGCCACCGACCAGTTGGACCGCCGCGAGGTCGGCGCCGGTCAGGCCGGCCCTGCGGGTCGTTTCGTCGAGAAGTTCGACCGCGCGGGCGAGGTCCGGGCGGATCTGGGCCTCGAACTCCCCGCGGGTGAGCAGCGTGTCCGGCAGGTCGTTCGGCAACACCAGGTCGGCCTGGGGATGGCGGGACAGCGCCTCCTTGGCGGCGCGCACGTCGTCGCGGAACCGGGCCAGCTCGGCGAGTTCGGCGGCGGGCACACGGCCGACCTGCGCACCGTCGGTCGGCGCGGTCGCCAGGTGGTCGACGATCCGCTGGTCGAGGTCGTCGCCGCCGAGGTCGGGCAGGCCGGCGGTGGCGACCACCGCGAGCCCGGTCGTGTCACGGCGGACCAGCGCCACGTCGCAGGTACCGCCGCCGAAGTCCAGCACGGCGAGCATTGAGTCGATGGGAAGTTGGCGCTCGGTGGCGAACCAGGCGGCCGCCGCGACCGGCTCGACCACCGTGCTCACCCGCGGCACGAGCCCCTGTGCGGCGGTCAGCAACGCGCCGAGCCGGGTCGGCCCCCAGTCGGCGGGATGGGTGAGCACGAGGTGCGCGACCACCGCGTTCGCCGTGTCGCCCGCCTCGGCGATGGCCCGCACGAGGACGTGGCGCACCAGCGTGATGGTGGGGACGACCGCGTCGCCGAGCAGCACTTCGTCCTCGCCGAGGCGTGCCTTCGGTCGCCGCTCCAGGCGGGCCGGCTCGGCGCGACCGAGTCGCAGTGCGTCGCGGCCGACCACTCCGCGCCCGTCGTGGCCCCAGAAGACGGCGGAGGGAAACCACGGTTCGCCGTCGACCGACACCAGTCGGGCGGGCAACCCGGGTCCGGACACCACGACCACCGTGTGCGAGGTCCCGAAGTCCACCACCACGGTGACCTGTTCCACCGCTCACCACCCTCACCCTGCGTCGACCTGTGCGCCCCACCCAAGCACACGGCTCACAAGGATTTGTCCGAATGGGGCAGGTCGTTGGCGGCGGCGATGGCGGCGGCGAGTTCCGGGTGCTCGGCCCGCAGTCGCGCGATGGCAGCGGTGAGGTCGGTCGGCCGTTCGCCCTCGCCGAGCATCCACCGCGTCTCGGCCCGGTCCACGGGGATCTCGAACCCGACGATCTTCGGTACCCGTCGCGCCACGCCGTCGCGTCCGAGTTCGCCCATCCGCCACGCGCCGGGACGGCCCCGTTCCATGTGCTCCACGAGCGCCCCGACGCACCGCAGGGTGTGGGCGTCGTCCGGGGACAACGACGGCCGGCCGTGTGCGTGCACGGCGAGGAAACACCAGGTGGGCGCCATGTCGCGCTCCTCGTACCAGGAGGCGGACAGGTAGGCCTGCGGACCGTGGAACACCGCGACGCTCGGTGCCCCGGCCGCCAACGCCTCGGTGTGCGGATTGGCCCGTGACAGGTGTCCGATGATCACCGCGCGCTGCCCCTCCACCGCGGAGAGCACCAGCGGAAGGTGTGAGACATGGATGGCGTCGCCGTGCGGAGTGACGAGCGTCGCCAGCGGATGGCGGGCCACGAGGTCGACGGTGTCGGCGTCGACGTGGAACGGGTCGAGATCGCGAAGCATTGCGTCACCGTAGCCGTCGAGTACTGTGACAGATTGAGCCTTACCTGTAACAGTCGGATGTCGGGAGGAAGATCATGCGCAGGGACCTCACTCGAAGGATGTTGTTACGCGGCACGGCGGCCGGTCTGGTCGTCGGCGGGGGACTGCTCAGAGGTACGGGCTCGGCGGCGGCCGCGTCGTTCTACAACCCGTTCAGCGGCTACCAGATCACCGGTACCTGGCAGGACCACCTCAACTCCGGCTCGCTCGGCGGCATCGACTTCGGCATGAACGTCGGCACGCAGCTACCGGCCGCGGGCGGTGGCACCATCCGCAACATCCCGGAGAACGGGACCGGCGGGCACACCGTCACGATCTACCACGACAACGGCTACCGCACGCAGTACATGCACCTGTCCCAGTTCCTGCTCGCCGACGGCGCGGTGATCGGGATGGGTGGCATCGTCGGGCTGTCCGGCGGTGAGCGGGGCGCTCCGGGGTCGGGGTCGTCGACAGGGCCGCACCTGCACTGGCACATGATCGATCCCAACGGGACACGCATCAACCCGCTGGACTACGTCGGCGGTGGGGGCGGCGGACTGCCGAAGACCACCACCGAACAGGACGGTGTGCCGGGGACGATCTTCTGGCAGCGCGCGCAGAACTGGCTGCGCATCGAGTCCGGCTACCAGGGTCCGATCGACGGTGTGCCCGGCACGAACACCTATGCCGCGCTCCAGCGGAACCTGCGTGATCACTGGGGTTACACCGGGCCCATCGACGGTGACCCCGGTACGTACACGTGGGCAGCCGCGCAGCGTCTGGCCGCCGCACACGGCTATACCGGGCCCATCGACGGCGCCATGGGACCCAACTCGTGGCGTGGGTTCGCCCGTTTCCTCAACCAGGATCGGTGGAACTGAGCTGCTAGGTTGCGCGGGTGAGTCTCCTCGATGACGTGGCCGAACGCGACGGCTGGCGATGCTGGGTGTGCGACGAACCGGTCGATCCCGACATGTCGGTGAACGACTCACGGGGGCCCAGCGTCGACAGCCGGACCGCCGACCGGAAGGCCAAGGTCGCCGAGCGGCTGGCGCACCGCGGGTGCAACACCCGCAAGGGCGCGGTCAAGGTGGTCATCGCCTGGCCGGACCGCCTGCACGTGGCCGAACCCGCGCCGCTGATCACCGTCGCCGGGCGGCTGGAACGCAAGGGCGGTCGGGAGATGGTGGCCCGGTGTCCGACCAAGAAGGACGCCCAGGAGGCGGCGGACTGGCTGGTGGACCGGTTCTCCCGACTGGTGCCAGGACTGCCGGTGACCGCTTCCGTCGAGCCGGGCGGCGGCCAGTTCCTCGTCCTCCTCGCGACCGGCCGCTGACAGTTCCCCTCCGTCCGCCACATCTCACCCTTCCGGCCTAATTGTTCCGGCCGAAAAGTGATTGTGTGCGTCTCCGGCGCCGGATTTGGATATCGTCACGCGAGGGAGGCGTGCAGAACATTGCACTGAACCCGGTTCGCAACCGTCTGCGCACCGGGAAAAGGGGGATCATGGCGCCATCGCCTGGCCAGGGGTTTGCGACCAACGTGGCCGAACTGGAGGGATATGCCGCCGCATTTCCGCAGGTAGCGGAAGCATTGCGGGGCCCGATAGCGATCTTGACAGAACACACGCCGACACCCCGTCCGATGCAGGTCGACGCGGTGTACGACATGGAGTGCCAGTACAGCCTGCTCACCGAGGATATCGCCGAGCGGCAGCGCACCATGTGCGACCGGATCACCGCGACTGGCGAGACTCTCGGTGAGATCGCGGCTCTGTATCGCCGCGTCGATGGGCAGGGTTGACCGTGGCGAACTTCGTTTCCAACAACGACCTGAGTTCCGCCGCGTTCGGGCTCGCGCACTCGATGCTGACCATGTGCGACCGGAACGGTATTGGACCTGACCTCATCGGCGTCCCGGACAACATGGACGTGGACGTGTTCCGGCGACAGTTCGAGGTCGACGCGGAGCTTTACATGTCCATGGACCCGGCCCGGCTCGCCGAGGAGTACGACGAGATCCGTTCGGCCGCGAACCAGAACGGACCGTCCGCTGACCCCAATGGCGTGATAGAGCGCGCGAAGATCGACCTCGAGGCGATCTGGCAGGGCGAGGCCGCAGACGCGTTCGTCATTCAGCTGGGTCGCGTCCAGGATCGCATCAGCACTCAACACGAGTATGCACTCGCCGGCGCACAGGCGGTCGGCATGATGTACGCCGTGAGTGTGAGTTTTCGGGCCAGTTGCTACGACCTGATGAGCCAGACCTCGGTCGTGTGCGACGCGGTCGCCGACAAGCTCGCACCGGCACCCACCGCCTGGGGAAAGATCGCCCTCGATATCGCCGGGAAGATCATCGACGTGGTGCGGAACCCGACGCAGATCGCTGACATGGCGATAGACGAGTTGCTGAACCTGGTCGGCAAGGTCACCGAGGACGAGCCGGTGGCGGGTGCCGAGGCGATCCCGGTGGTCTCCGGCTACGTCGACGCGCGGGACCGGCTGTTCTCGTCCTACGAGCAGGCTCTGGGCGGTATCGAGAGCTGGATCAGTGCCCGCCGCGGCGAGTACGTGGGCCTCGACGACACGCTCCCGCAGCCGCTGCCCGCCAATGCCGATGTGGACAGTCCCGATTTCAGCTACGAGAGGTTCTTCTACCTCGACCACGCACCGGGCGACCACGCCCCGGAAGTCGACCGCGAACGCCAACGGTACGTCGAGGAGAAGTCCGACCCCCACGGTGTCATCGCTCAGCGGCTGGCCGGAACCCGGTGACCGACATGCGGAATCGCATCTTCCCCCTTCTCGCGGTCGCCGTGTTCGCGATCGGTGGCTGCACGGGCGACAACGACGCCCCACCGACTCCGACGAGCACCACGACCTCGCCGCCGACCACCAGCCAGGACTCCCGGCCGACGAGCGCGCCCGAGGTCACCGACCCGATCGACCTGCGATCCTTCCACGCCACACCGTGCGCGACCCTCACACCCGAGCAGCAGCAGCAGGTCGGCTTCACCCAGTACGACCCGGTCGACCACGAATCGAGCAACAGCGAGTTCGGCGTCTGCGTCTGGCGGCACAATCCGCAGCCGGCGACGGATGCCAACTACGGATACCGCCTCATGCTGAACGTGTCCGGTGACCCGCTGGCCGAGGCGTATGCGGCCAGCGACGATCGCGGCACCTGGGCGGTGTTCGAGCCGCGTGAGATTCGCGGTCTACCGGCCGTGGTTCGAAGCCTGACCACGCCGGACGACCAGTGCGAGGTGATCGTCGGCACGGGGAACGGCCAGGGGATCACGATCAGCGGCACCATCGCCGCCAGCGACCCCGGTCTGTGTGACCGCTTCACCACCGCCGCCGAGTGGGTCATCGACGCGGCACGTGCGTGACTGGATGTGCTGACGTTGTGCCGATCCCTGACAGGGTGGGCCGGTCCTCCTCACCTCTCCCCGGAGTCGGCGTGCGCACGGTGGTCCGAGGGCTTCTCCTCCCGTTGAGCCTCACCGTCGGTCTGACGGTGTTCGCGCCGTCCGCACAGGCGCAGGCCGTCGCGCGGACGGCCGCCGCCGGGATCGACGCCGGCACGCTGAAGCCGGGCTGGGTGCTCGAGGGCGAGAACGTCATCTGGGGCGACGGCGACGCGATCCTGTCGTTCGGTGCGGCCGCGGCGTCGAACGCGTGCGCGTCCACCTATGTGTGCCTCTACGACAACATCTACTTCGACGACCAGAACAGGGACGGCACCCCCGACGGCGCGAAGATCGTCCGTCTGCGCGGCGCGGTCATGCACTACATGTCGTGGTACGGCTTCGACAACATGATGAGCTCCTGGAAGAACTACGCCGCCGTCGGTGTGTGTGGTACCGCAACGCGCCCCCGACCGGCGAGGCCGGCAAGTGCATGACGTCCGGCCACTCGAACCCGGCCGCGGGCTACCAGGACAACGAGAGGTGTTCCTGGTGCTGTTCCGCTCGATCGTGGCACCCGTCAGTTCCACGCTCGCCTGGTCGGTGTTGTTGGCCTGCCTGCACCACACGTCGGATTCCCCGTGGCCGTGGCCCTCCGAGTGGATCGTGCGCGAGGCGATGCGGCACCGCCCGATGGTCTGGATGGTCGGCCGCACGGTCGACCGGTCCACCGAGTTCGGGGCGTCCCGTTCCAGCCTGGCGATGTTCTCTCGGTCAGCCCGTTCCTGATGCACCACGACCAGCGCCACTGGACCGACGCCGAGGTCTTTCGGCCCGAGCGGTGGGCGGAATCGGGTGAACGCGGCCCGTACGTGCCGTTCGGCGCGGGGCCCTACACCTGCACCGGCGCTTCGGTGGCGCTGACCTTGATGACCGAGACACCGGAGGGCCCCGGCCGGACCCTGACGGCTATCTTCGGCGAGTGAGCAACCCACCTGTTCTTATCGGCGCGCTGGCTCCGCTGACCCCGCCCGGCTGGGTCGAGGCGGGCCGCAACCTGCTGGCCGGCCTGGAACTGGCGGTCGCCGACGTCAACGCCGCCGGTGGGATCGCCGGGCGACCGCTGGAGCTGCTGGTCCGGGACACGGCCGCCGATCCGGAGCGGGCGGCGGCCGCGGTCGACGAACTGGCCGGCCTGGGCGTGGCGGCCCTGGCGGGGGAGTACCACAGCGTGGTCGCCCGCGCCGCCGCTGCCAGGGCCGACGCCTTGGGCCTACCGTTCCTCTGCTCGTCGGCCGTGCTCGACAAGCTCACCGACCAGCCAACGGACTGGGTCGCGCGGATCGCCCCGCCCCAGTCCCACGGCTGGCGGACGTACGCGGACTTTCTCCGCGTCGCGGGCCACACGCGTGTCGCCGTAGTGAGCCAGCCGAGCGTCTACTGGGCGACGGGCACGGCCATCCTGCGCGAGCACCTGTCGATCACCGAAGTGGGCGTCGACTCCGTGTGCGACGACCTGGCCGCCAGCGACGCGACAGCGATCCTGTTGCTGCTGGGTCACCCGGACCCGGCACTGCCGATCGCGGCCGCGGTCCGCGCCGATCCGCGTCACGCCGAGGTCCTGATCGGCGCCCCGGCCGGGCAGCCGGAGTTCGCCGAGTGGGCGTCGATACCCGGCATCCCGTTCCTGCGCTACCTGCCGGAAAGCCTCACCGCGGTGGGCGACCGAGTGGCATCGCGACTCCCCGCGCCGCCGTCGTTCGTGACGTACGAGGGCTACGACTCGATCCTCGTCCTGGCGGAGTACCTTCGCGAGAACACCTGGCAGGTCACGGTGGAAGGCACCCGAGGTCGGATCGAGTTCTCCCGCGACCCGAGCGTGTGGCAGTGGACGCGACCCCCGATCCAGATCGCGGACCGGGACCCGGCGGATCCCAGCCGTTTCCGTGTCCTCCACAAGGGCTGAGCCTGACAACGCCTGACCTGTTGAGGCGTGCTGAATTTCCAGCGCACCGACAGTTGATCCCGGTCGGTTTCGTTCACGGCTATATCCCGGCCTATGTGCACCTGTTCGGCGGTCTGGCGGCGCCGGTTCGTGCCCTGAGCACGGGCTATGCGAAGCGGGTGGTCTTCCGTCGGTCGGAGGCGGATCACTGCGGCGAATGCCTCTCGGAACTGCGCACGTTCGAAGATGCTGGCGTGTGAATCTGACACAAGAGTCCTTTCTATTGGCCGTTGGCGGCATTCGCTGAAGGCCTGAGAAAGGGGACTTGTTTCGATGAGGAACCCGGTGGAGGAGCGGTGGGTTCGCCGCTTCCGTGATGACGACGAGTGCACGACGAAACTGGTTTGTTTTCCGCACGCCGGCTCCGTGTCGGGCCAGTATCGTACCTGGCCGAAGGGGTTGCCGTCGGATATCGGTGTTATGGCCGTGCGGTATCCGGGTCGGGAGGAGCGGTTCGACGATCCGTTCCCGTCCGGGGTGGAAGATCTCGCGGATGATATCGCCGACGCGCTCGGCGAGTTGGCGCGGCAAAGAATGGTTCTTTTCGGGCATTGTTTCGGGGCCACGGTGGCACACGAGGTGGCGCTGCGGCTACAGGACCGGGGAGTTCCGCCGGTCGCGTTGTGCGTGTCCGGGACACTGCCGCCCCACGCGCTGACCGGCGCCCGGGATGTCCCCACCGCCGACGAGGACATCATCGCGCACGTCGTGAGCCTGGACGCGAGTCGGGCCGCGGCCTTCGAGGACCCCAGCCTGAGGGAGGCCGTGCTTCCCGCGGTCCGCGGTGATTATCGCCTGGTGGGGCGCTATGCCGGTGGCGCGCGGCCGCCGCTGACCGGCCCGATCTACGCGTACGCCGGTGGCCAGGACACCGAGGTGACCCCGGGAGAGATCGCGGGCTGGGCGGACATGACGCGTGGAGCCTTCCGCATGAAGGTGCTGCCCGGCGGGCATTTCTACCTCAAACCCGAGGAGTCCGCGCTGCTCGCGGACCTGAGTGACGTACTGGCCGCTGTGAGCACTCCCGCGGCGACCGTGTGACGTGCGAACAGACCACTCAATCGAAGAGGTGCAGATCATGACAGGCGTGACAAGCTCTCAGGATTCCGATGTTCGGGAGATCGCTCTCGTCCGTTCCGCCTGGCGGGACACTCTCGGCTACGACACACCCGACGACGACACGAGTTTCTTCGACGCCGGCGGGGATTCGTTCGTGCTCATCGCGCTCATCGGAAAAATCGCGAAATCCTCCGGGGTGACCATCAAGGCCGTTGACGTTCTTCGTGCCCCCACCATCCGAAAGCAAGCCGCGTTGATAATTCAGTTAAAA
>CAWGTM010000032.1:0-41776 GCA_963825445.1 uncultured Actinomycetota bacterium | reverse complement strand
CGAGGAGTTCTGATGTTCCCGCCAGTGCACAACCCGTGGGACACCGAGCAGGGGCGGATCGCTCGCGCTGAGACGTTTCGTCGTCTCGCGCAGGGGGACGGGGAGCTGGCCGACTTCGCCAAGGACGTCGTTGCCGGGCGGGCGTCGCCGCGGGAGCTTGTCACCTCCAACGTTCTGAGTGACGGGTTCCTGGACACGCTGCGCGTCGCGGTGGAGAAGTGGCACGAGCTGCCGGACGACGATCGGGAGTCGCGCGTCACCGGTGCGGATGCCGCTCTACGGGATCGGATCATTCAGCTTGCCGAGTCCTCGATTTCGCACCCCACGGAAGGTACGGCCGCTTGACGACGACGAGTTGTTCGAGCCGGTGGTCATCCTGCCCGACGAGCCCTGGCGGCCGGACGATCGTGGTTAGCGCAGTGCCGCGCCCGCCAGCGTTGATGAGTAGCGCTGCGGTTTCGTGTCCTGTGCCAGGTTTGTTGTTGTCGCTGTTACCTGGATCGCCCAGTAGGCTCCGCACGGCTGACTCCACTGCGGTCAGGTCTGCTGCGCCGTGCCTCGTGGACGTCCAGGGTCACCGCGCCGTCGCCCTGGTGCAGTTGCCACGCCACCAGGCCCAGTGGGGACAGCACATGGGTCAGCTCGATCGAGTTGACCCAGTGACCCGTCGGCAGCCCGGTACCGGACCGGGGCGCGGCCTTCCAGGCCGACCAGGACGGTCCGTGCCATCGACGGGCGCGTGGTCGCCCGTCCGGTAGCGCAGCAGCGGCAGCAGCCGGTTCTCGCCGCACGTCACCGTGATCTCGCCGCGTTCGCCGGGCGCACGGCGTTGCCCGCCGGGGACAGGATCTCCACGTGCAGTCGTCTTGGGAGCAGGCGGTGTGGGCCGTTGTCGGGGCGCCACGCGATCAGGCCGGCCTCCGTGATGCCGTACAGGTCCATCACCGGGCAGTCGAACTTGGTCGCCAAACGATTGCGCAGGCCACCGCCCAGCGCCATCGCGCCGCTCAGTACCGCCTCCGGGCGGGTTCGTCAGCGGTAGCGAGGCCAGAGTCCGCCAACGAGATCGGGTTGCCCGTGTACAGCTCCGGCGCGCAGGAGTCCAGAAAGGACACTCGGTCGGTCGGGGGCGCCAGCCCGACTCGTGGAGGTTCACCTTCACCACGCCCGCGCCGTCCAGGTACGACGACACCGACGCGAACTGGTATGCCACCGGCTGGTGCGTACACGTTCACCAGCGACACCCGGCGGGCCGCCCGCGCAGCTGACACCCCCAGGACGACAGCACGTGCTCCATCACCGGCAGGTCCAGTGCGCAGAACTCCGGCGTCATCGGCACCGTCGCCGCCGGGCCGCGCGAGCCCGACGTCCGGTACACGATCATCTCCGACAGGTCCGCGTCGTCCGGCACGTGGGCCGCCGCGTCGGACAGCAGGTCGTGCCGGTCCGTCGGTCGGCACCTCGGCCAGCGACGCCGGCATCGGCAGCCCCGATACCTCGGCACCGTCGCGTACACGCGCGCACCAGCGGCATGCACCCAGTCGGTCCTGCGGGAAGCCCCAGCCAGCTGCGACCGGTACGCGCGCAGGCGGTCCCGCGCCGCCGCGGTCAGCCGGTCGCCGCACGCGTGGTTGTACCTCGGCGCGGCCGGGTGGACCGCAGCCGGGACAGCATGGCCGCGGCCGCCGTCGGTCAGCAGCGGCCACCGTTCCGCGTCGGTCAGGGCCGTTGCCGCCATCGGTTCGTAGTCGGCGATCGGATAGTCGACATGCATTCGTCACACCTGGCTGTATCGGGCCGCGGCCTCGCGGCGCCGCTTCTTCTTCCATGGCCTTGCGCACGGCCTGGGCGCGCGTTCCTCCGCCGCCTTCGCCGCCAGCAGTACCTCGTGTCGCCGCACGCTGTCCACTGTGGACAATCGGTCGGCGGCCTGCGCGGCCGTCTCGCCCGCCGGGGTCAGGCGACAGCGCGCGCAGCGTCACGCCGGCCAGTTCCTCGCGGCGGTCCGGGTCGGTGACGAAGTTCAGCGGGATCACCAGCCGCGACAGCGTGCCAGGTCCGGTGCTGCAACCACGCCGACAGCACGGTCCGGGCCGCACGCCAGCAGCGTCGGGTCGGCCACCAGCCAGCACGTCACCAGCACCAGCCGCCGCCACCGCGGTTCGTCGCCTCGAACGTGCGCCGCCGTCGCGTCGAGTGCGGTCGCCGCCCGCCATCAGCAGCACGTCCGACACCACCGCCGGCACCGACGACCGCGTCGGGTCGCGAGGAAGTCCGTCGGTGTGTCGGCCAGCCGGCGGGTCAGCCGGCGACACGGTACCTCACTCACGTCGGCTCCTCTCGTAGGTTCGCCTGCTGAACGCGGCCGCGAACGTCGACCAGCTCGTCCCAGCTCGTCACCCGGTGCACGTCCCAGCCCGGCGCCATCGCGCGATCTGCTCGCGCGTCGGCTCGGTATGCAGGCGCAGCAACAAGGTGCCGCCCGCGCCCGCCGCCGCCAGTGCGGCCGCCGCGATCTCGCGCGCCCGGCGTGCCCAGCTCGTCGGCCGGGCGGAACATCGTGTCCACGCCGTCGTCGGAGATCACCACGATGTGGGTCGGGCGGTCGCGGTTCGCGCGTAGGTCTCGCGCAGCACGTGCAGCGGGAACGCCGTCGCGCCGCCGAAATAGCCGGTCAGGATGCCCAGCATCGCCCGCTCGTCCCGCACGAACCCGTCCGTGCACGTGAACTGGTTCGTGCCGCTCCACAGCGTCACCTGCACCCGCGCGCCGACCCGCAGCGCCGACAGCGCCAGGATCGCGCCGGCCAGCGTCAGGTACGACACGTGTGACGCCGGGTTCGGCATCGAGCCCGACGAGTCCACGTAGATGTCCAGGTCCACCGGGCGCTGTCGCGGTCGTCGCCCTCCGTCGTGCCGGTCAGCCGCTGCACGGTCGTCACGCCCGGCACCACGACCGGCGACCGCAGTGTGCGTCGCCAGCCAGTCCACCGCCTCGAGCGGCTCGCCGACGTCCCACGCGCCCAGCCCCTCCGGCAGCGGCTCGGTCGACGGGTGCTGCGGTGGAGCACCGGGAACGGCACCAGGTGCGGCAGCGCCCGCTCGCGGTAGTACCGCATGGCCGCCTCCTGCGCCGACAGGTCCAGCCCCAGCTGGCGCAGCAGCTGCCCGTACTCGAACGGCTCCCGGTACTGGCCGCCGGACAGCTCGGTCTCGCGTCCCCGCGGGCCTCGGCGTCCGCCGGCGTCCGCTCGTCGGCGAACTCGTTGACCCGCGGGTCCAGCGCGGGATGCACGATCTCGCCCCGTCGTCGACCCCGGTCAGGCCCGGGATCTGCGCGTCCTGGTCGACCACGCCGACGCACAGCAGCCGCCGCATCGGCGTTCGGCCTCCTCGACTCGACGCTCCAGGTACCGCGGCACAGCGCGGCGAACCCGCCCGCGCCGGCCAGCCAGTCGGTCGCGTACACGCGGGCCAGCTTCGCGCCGAGCTGGGCGTCGCCCTCCATGGCCGCGTCCACCTGCCGCCGGTCGAGCGTGCCGGCCGGCAGTGCCCACAGGATCTCGAAGATCCGCTGTAGAACGTCCACAGTGGATCTTCCGAGCCGCGGAGCCGCTGGTACACCTCGGCCATCCGCAGGCCCGCTGCTGCGCAGCAGGCGGTCGTTGATCAGCAGGTCCGCGTACATGTTCTGGATCATCGGCGCGTGCTCCTCCAGGCCGGGCAGCCCGCGGCGGACGCGGGCCAGCAGCTGGCCGTTGTCCGCGAGGTCCGCCGGGCACAGCACGTGGTGGCCGACCTCGTGCGCGAGCACCTCCAGCGGCAGTCCTGAGCCCCAGCCGTGCCACCGCGTCCAGGTCGATCATCACCTCGCGGTCGTACAGCGAGAACGCCGCGAACGAGCCGGTCAGACCGGCCTCGCGCGCGTCCGCGTGGACGTGAACATCGTCGGGTCGTGCAGCGTGATGAACGGGCCCCAGGCGCGCAGCGCGTCCGGCCAGCTGCGCCAGCCACCGTCCGGCGAGGTCCATCAGGCCGCCGTCCGCGCCACGAACAGGATGCCGTGCGTCCACGGCGTGGTCGCGGCGAGCGTGCCGCCGGCGCTGGCCCAGCTGGTCGCGTCCGCCAGCTCCGGCAGTTCAAGTGCCGCGCCGGTCGCCGTGTCGCTGACGATCCCGCCCGCCTTCAACACCAGCGGCCCGTGCTCGCCGGGCCCGGCCGGCATCGCCGGCGACCCGGCCGAGGCTCACGCCGAACCGGTCGGCGTGCACCCGCCACGTGTCCTCGCCGTCGCTCGCGTACCACCGGCCGTCCGATGTGGACACCGTGGGCGGCCTGCGGAACGTGCCGCCGAACCCGCGGAACCCGCCGACCCGCCGGGCGAGCAGCAGCACGTCGGGTCCCGCCCGGTCAGCGCCGGGTCGAGCCACGGGTCCGCCGCGAGCCGCTCGACGTCCACTGTGGACGACGTGCCGAGCGCGATCCGCACCAGCGGCGTCGGGCAGCCGGGCCGCGGTCGCCAGTGCCGACGTCCCGCAGCTGCGCGAGCCCGCGCCGCCACGCCGCGACCGCGCCGGCGTCGAGCAACTCGGCCGACGTCGGCGGTGTGCAGGCGCAGCTCCAGCATCGTGTCGACCCAGCCGGCCGGGTCGCCGGTGGGGGAGACGTCCAGGTGGTGCAACGCGTTCACGACCGCGACCGGCAGCCGGCGCGGTTCGGCCGCCACCAGATCGGGCACCGCCGGGAGCAACCGCCGCAGCCCGTCGGCCACCGCGCCGGACGGCCGAGCCGGCCCCGGGCGGCGAGCGCCAGCGACAGCTCGACCAGCGCGTCGCACACCGGCTCCGGCTCGGCGCGCACGGCGTCGACGATCGGCCCGACGACGTCCCGCAGGTGCGCCAGGAACTCGTGCGGGTCCAGCGCCGCCGTCCGGTGCCTGGCCAGCCGGAACTGCTGCGTTGTACTGCTCGCGCCGCGCGGCCAGGACGGTGCTGGAACGGGCTCAGCGCTTCCACCGCAACCACGTCCGGTAGTTCACGTACCGCTGGTGCAGGTACTTCAGCGCGAGCGCGTCGTCGTAGACGTGCCCGTAGAGCTTGCGGCTGGTGCTCCACTCGGTCAGCAGCGCCTCGATCTTCGCGACAGCCGCGCGGTCACGGTCGGCTCGTCCAGCCCGTCGAGGCCGTCGCTCGAACTCGGCGAGCAGGTCGCCGACCGGGTCGTGCACGTCGAGGTCGAGCCGGTCGTACTCGGCGCACGCCCGGTCGAACAGGTGCCGGATCCAGCTCACCCGGTCGGTCCGGTAGGCCTGGTGGCCCGGCTCGTCGAACGCCGGCGACGTGTCGTCCGGCGTCGAGCTTGTCGTGCAGCACGAACGGAAGCACGGCACGCAGGTCGTCGAGCCCGACCTCGTCGCGGTCCCGGAAGTACGCGAGCGCCTTGGCGTAGTGCAGCACGCTCTGCAGCGCGCGCACCGACAGCCCGCCGGTGGTCTGCGAGCCGATGTCGGCCACCCGGTCCCGCCCGGTCTCGGCCGCGCCAGCAGCCGCGGCTCCACCCCGGCGAGCTTCGCGGTGTCCTTCGTGCGGTACTCGAACTGCTCGCCGGCCGGCTCGAGCAGCTCGAACTGCGCGGCGAAGAACTCGAGCCGCCGCCGCACCGGCTCGGGCAGCCGGACCCGGAGGATCTCCGCGCGACATCCGGTCGTGCTCGGCCTCGGCGAACACGATCTCCGGCGGCACCAGCTCCTCGGGCCGCAGCCGCTGCTCGACGCGCGTGACCAGCTCGCCGAGGAACCGCGAGTTGAACGCCAGCGCGTGCACGACCACGTCGATCCGGTCCCGCAGCGCCTCGATCACCTGGTAGGTGCCGCCGCCGGCGTCGTCGTTGGCGGTGAGGTACCAGGCCGAGTCGGTCGACCTCGTAGATCTGGTCGAACACCTCGGCGTACCCGTCGGACATCAGCGTGAGCAGCGCCGACTGGGTGCGGGTGGGGATGCGGTTGTACTCGTCGATGATCTTCACGCGCATGGACAGCCAGCTGCGCCACGCGATGTCGATGTCGGCCGTGCGCTCGGCCTTGATCAGGTCGGCGGGCAGCGGCGTGCCGAGCAGGTCGGCGATCGTCAGCTGCGGGTGGCCGTGCTGCATGGCGCGCCGGACCTCGCGCAGCGGGTAGCCGGCGAGCACGCCCATGAGGATGGCGCTGGCCGTCTTGCCCCGGCCGGGCCCGCCGACCAGCAGGCAGCGGCGCCGCACGGCGAACGTCAGCAGCGGGATCAGCACGAAGCTGGAGTAGCTCTGGCCGCTCGGCAGGGTGAGCCGCGCCTTGCTGTCGCCGAGGGTGACCGACGGGCTGGGGCCGTCGTCGAACTCCATGTCGTAGTGCGGGCTGATGATCGCGTGGTTGACGATCCAGAAGTAGGCCTGGCGCAGCTTCTCGTCCAGCGGCAGCGAGCCGGGCGGCCGCGCCCGTGCGCAGCGGGGTCTCGTACAGCGCGGCGACGTCGAAGTCCGGTTCGTGCGGCGCGCCGCCCGGCAGGGTCGGCGCCTGCGAGACCTGGCGGTAGGCGGCTGGAGTGTCCACGCGGGACATCATGCCCGCTGACCGGCGACGGGGCCGCCAACTTGCCCATTCGGCCGGTGTGAGCGGTCCGAGTCGGCTAGAAAGCCCGCATGCACCAGGAAGACTCCCCGACCTCGCCGGGCACGGCCGCGTTCGCGGTGATCGGCGCGCTGGTCGCCGGCATGGGTGCGCTCGCGCTGTCCGCCGCGTTCACCGTGAACCTGCTGCGCCTGCTGCTGGCCGTCGTACTGGTGGCGGCCGGGTGGGCGATCCACCGGGTCGGGACCGACCGCGATCACCCGATGACCAGAGCGCTCGGGCACTGGACGGTGCGCGGTATCGGTGGCTCCCTAGTGGTCCTCGGCGCCTACCTCGTGGGCCTCGCGGCGCTGATCCTGGCGGCGTCCGGTGACCTCCTCGACGAACCCGACGGCGGCTCCGTCCTCCTCGTGGTGCTCATGGTCTACGGCATCCCCGCGTTCGCGCTGCTCGTCCTCGCCCGCACCGGAACGCGGGCCTGGACCGCCGGCGCCGGCGCGATCAGCACGATGGTCGTGGTCCTCGTGATGCTCGCCGCGAGTGCCTCGGTGGCCGCCGTCTCGATCACCATGCTGGTGGCGGCGCTCCTGCTCGCGGTGGTCGTGGTCCGCGCGCCCGTCGAGTCGGCGTGGGGCACGGTCGCGGCGGCCGCCGGTGCCATGGCCGCCGGGTACGCCGCCGGTGCCGGCACGGCGCCGTTCGGGACGGTCGGCGCCGGTCAGGCCGGTACGGAGGTGGTCGAGGCCGACCCGTCCGCGGCGCTGGACGGCGCCGCCGGTGGCGTGGTCCTGGCGCTCGCGCTGCTCGTGTCGGCCGTGCTGGTGCTCGTGGCCGTGCTCCGCCGGGACGTGGCCGGCGGGATCCTCGCCGGCTCGGTGTTCACCACGATCCCGTTCTTCGCCGGCCCGACCGGCCTGATCGAGACCGCCCGGTGGGCGGGGGTGGGCGTGGCCGCGTTCGTGGTGGTCGCGGCACTGGTCGCCGCGCGCCTGCCGAACGTGCGTGCCCGGCTCACCGGGCTGATCACGGCGGCCCGGTCGGCCGGCGCGCCCGCCGCGGCCGCGTGCGGTGCGGTGATCGCGATCGCGCTGGTCGTGTTCGTGGTGCAGACCCTGCCGCTGTTCTCGGTCGAACTGTGGGTGCAGGGCCTGATCGGCCTGGCGCTGTTGCTGCTCGCCTCGGCGCTCGCCTACGCGCTGCCGGGCACCGCGGGTGCCGCGGCCGCCGTCGCCGTGCTGATCGGGCTGCAGCTGTTCCCCGTGTGGCCGCGGCTGCTGCTGGCCATCGGGGACAGCACGCTCGTGGGCTACGTGCTCTCCGGCGTGCTCGGGTTCGTCACGTCGGTCGCCGCCGCCTGGGTGTTCCTGGTGCGGCACCGACGGGTCGCGGTGTCCGCGGCGGCCGCCTACGCGCTGGCCGGGTCGAGCGCGTACCTCATCAGCGCGCTGGCGGCGGGTGCCTCGGTCGACGCGTTTGACGACGGCGCCGCCGTGGCGGTGACGGCCATGGTGCTGCCGCTGTTCCTCATCGGCGTGGTGGCGGCGGTCGCCGTCCGGAGCGCCCGGTTCGTGGCCCACGGCCAGGCAGTCGGTGCGGTGGTGCTGGCGGCCGGCGGGTTCCTGCCGTTGAAGGCGCTGCTCAGCGAGGTGATCGACAACTCCGGGTACGCCGTGCGGTTCGGCCTGCGGGCGCTGACGCCCACCGACCCCGGCCTGGTGTTGACGGTGCGGGAGACGACGGAGCCGGTGATCATCGCGATGCTCGTGATGGCGGTGCTGGCGCTCGTGCTGGCGGCGTCGGTGGCGCGCCGGCCGTCGGCCGCGTTGGCCGCGGGCGCGGCGCTGGCGTTGCTGGGAGGCACGCAGCTCGCGGTGTTCGCGGCGGCGCTGGAGGGTGAGGAGTCCGTGGCGTGGACCATCGGGGTGGTCGGACTGGTGGTGGGTGTGGTGGCCGCCTGGTCGGCGGTCTCAGCCGGGCGGGTGTCACGCCTGGCGGATGCGTCTCGTCCTGGGTGATGACACCGAGAGGACGGGGAAGGCATGGATGTCGCGCTGTGGGTGGGGCAGATCGCGCTCGTGGGGATCTTCACCGTGTCCGGGATCTTGAAGTCCACGCAGAGCCGGGAACGGATGATCGCCACCGGCCAGACGTCGGCGAAGATCGTGTCGCTGCCGTTCATGCGGCTGGCCGGCGGGTCCGAGCTGGTCGCGGTGGCCGGGCTGATCCTGCCGTGGGTCACCGGGATCGCCAGGGTGCTCACGCCCGTCGCGGCCGCCGGGCTGGCGTTGGTCATGGTGCTGGCCGCCGGGGTGCACACTCGGCTGCGTGAGCCGGGCACGGTCGCGGTGAACATGGCGATCATGGCAGTCGCGGTGTTCGTGTCATGGGGCCGGTTCGGCGACCTCTAGGTGGCCTCCAGACGACGCAGGCCGCGCACCTGACCGCTGAGCAGCGCGGCCGCCGTGGCGGCCACGATCAGCACGGCCGCGCCGGTGAGGGTGGCGCTCGTGCCCACGGCCACCGCCACCGGGCCGGCCACCAGCTGACCGATGGGGACCGCCACGAACGAGCCGACCATGTCGTAGGAGTACACGCGCGCCAACCGGTCGCCCGGCACGTTCTGCTGCAGCGACAGGTCCCACGCGATCGTGAACTGCTCCAGCCCCACCCCGGCCGCGAACATCACCACCAGCAGCACCACCACCGACGGACCGTGCGCCAGCAGGAGCAGCGGCACCGCGACGACCGACGTCAGCGCGACCCCGAACCCCAGCGCCCGGCGAGGCAGCCACCGGGCCGCGAGCACCCCGCCGATGAGCGCGCCCGCCGTCTCCGCGGCCAGCGCGAACCCCCAGGCCGTCCGCCCGATGGTGTCGTCCGCGATGGCCGGGCCCAGCACGTGCAGCCCGCCGACCACCGCGGCGTTCACCACCATGAACTGCACGACCACCACCCACACCCACGTGCGGGACACGAACTCCGACCAGCCCTCGCGCAGCTCGGCCAGCGGCCGCACCCGGCTGCGCGCGGCCGGCCGGTCACCCCGGCCGACCCGCAGGTAGCAGCCGGCCTCGGCCAGGAAGATCACGGCGGTCGCGGCCATCGCCCACCCCGGTCCGGTGAGCGCGGCCAGCAGACCACCCGACGCGGACCCGGCGACGGACGCGGTGTTCGTGCCCATCCGCACCACGGCGTTCGCCTGCTGCAGCACCCCGGCCGGCACGGTCTCCGGGGTGATCGCCGCGGCGGCCGGCAGCGACACCGCCGCCACCGCGCCGTTCACCAGGCCGACGCCCGCGAGCAGCGGGACCGACGCGAACCCGCCGAGCACGGCGGTGGCCAGCACGCCGGCCGTCAACGCCGCCGCGAGACTCGCGCCCTGCAGCAGCACGGCGCGCGGCAACCGGTCGGCCAGCACCCCGCCGACCAGCAGCAGCGCCACGTTCGCCACCGACCGGGCGCCGACCACGATCCCGAGGTCGGTGACCGACCCCGTGAGGTCGAGCACCGCGAAGGCGAGCGCGATCGGCGCGATGGCGTTGCCGAGATAGCCGGCCGTGCGAGCGGCGGCGAGCCAGCGGAACCTCGCGTGGCGCAGAACGGACAGGACGCCCATCTACAGCACGATGCCCCGTTCGAGTTGGTCGAAGGCGTCGTCGATGACCTTGAGGATGTCCTGCCGCGGGTTGCGCACCCAGTCGAACGCGGCGAGCAGCAGGACCCCGAAGATCGCGCCGATGGCGGTCCGCAGCTGCGGATCGTGCACGTCGCGGCCGGTGCGCCGCGCGCTCATCTCGATCAGCGAGTCGGTGCTCTTCGTGATGCTGCTGAGCGAGGCCCCCCACAGTTCCGGCACCGTCAGGAACAGCAGCCCCCGGTCCTTCTCGGTCTCCACCTCGACCTCGGTCAGGCGCGCGTACGTCGTGGCGATCGCCGCGCGCCAGGCCTGGACCAGGGTCAGCTCCGGTGGCTGTGCCTCGAACGCCGCGTACACCAGGGGATCGATCTCGTCGGTGGTGACGAGATCCTCCTTCGTGGGGAAGTACCGGAACACCGTGCTCGGCGAGACCTCGGCCGCCTCCGCGATCTGCTCGATCGTGGTCTGCGCGTAGCCCTGGTCGCGAAACAGGCGGATCGCGTGCTCCTGGATGGCGAGTTTGGTCCTCGCCTTCTTCCGCTCACGCAGTCCGCCCGTGACCGCCGACTCAGCCTGTGATCCGGACGCCATGGCTCGATTCTGCTTGTTCTGCCTCCTCAGCGACCAGTCGGGGGGCGCGAGCCGGCAGGAACAGCACGGTCAGCAGCATGCCGAGAGCGGCGACCGCGGCCGACACCCACAGCAGCTGGTCGAGGCCCTCGACGAAAGCGGTCCGCACCTGCGCGAGCAGCTCGGCCGAGCCGAGTTGGTCGGCGACGGCCGCGCCCGCGTACACGCTGTCCCGCGCGGCTGCCGCCACCTCGCCCGGCAGTCCGTCCAGACGCAGCCCGTCGCTGTAGCCGGAGTTGAGCACGCTGCCGAGGATGGCCGCGGCCAACGGCGTGCCGAGCTTCTGCACGGCCTGCATGAGCGCCGACGCGACCCCGGCCCGTTCCTCGGTGATCGCCGCGAGTGCCGCGGAGGACGCGGTGGCGAGCGCGAGCCCGGCGCCGACTCCGCCGATGGCCGTCCACGTGGCGGCCAGGCCGTAGCCGCTGGTCGCGGTGGTGGCGGTGCCGAGCACGAGCGCGCCGCAGAGCACGAGGAACCCGAACGTGACGGTGATCTTGCCGCCCAGTCGGTCGGCCACCCGGTCGGCCAGGCCCGCGCCGACCATCATGCCGCCGAGCAGCGGCAGCAGCCGGACCCCGCTGCCCATGGCGTCGGTGCCGAGGACCGCCTGGAAGTACTGCGGCGCCGCGAACATCACGCCGAAGAACGCGAAGATGCCGAGGCCCGCGATGATCGTGCCCCAGGTGAACCGGGCCGACCCGAACAGCGACAGGTCGACCAGCGTGCGGCCGGGGGAGCGGCGGTCGAGGAACCGTTCCCAGAGCCCGAACCCGCCGAGGATCACCAGGCCGCCGAGGATGCCGCCGAGCGAGCCGGCCGAGTCCCAACCGTCCTGGCCGGCCTTCACCATGCCGAACGTGAGCACCGCGAGGCCGGTGCTCGAGGTGAGGATCCCGACCGGGTCGAGCGCGGGCCGTCGCTCGCTGCGCGACTCCGGCAGCAGCACGACCACCGCGATCAGCGCGAGCAGGATGATCGGCAGGTTCATGAGGAACACCCAGCCCCACCAGAAGTTCGACAGGAGCCAGCCGCCGACGATCGGGCCGAGCGGCAGCGCGAGGAAGTTCGCGGCCGCCCAGATGCCGACCGCGCGCGGCCGTTCCTCGGCCGTGAACAGCACGGTGATGCCGGACAGCACCAGCGGGATGACGAGCGCGGCGCCGAAACCGAGCACCGCCTGGGCGGCGATGAACAGGGCCGGGGAGGTGGCGGTGGCCGCGAGCACCGAGCCGCCGCCGTAGATCACCATCGCCACGAGCAGCATCTTCTTGCGGCCGAACCGGTCGCCCAGCAGCCCGCCCGGGAGCAGGCCGGCGGCCAGCACGAGCGTGTAGGCGGAGACGAACCACTGCAGGTCGGACGCGGACGCGTCGAGTTCGGTGGCGAGTGTGGGCAGCGCCACGCTGAGGATGGTCGCCGGTAGGGCGACCGCGAGCACCACGAGGGTGAGGGCGCCGAGGGCCCACCACCTGCGGGTACCCGTGTCAGGCCCTGGGGATTTGGGCGCTGCGACAGACATGACAGCTCACTCCATTTCAGTAGTGGACTCTGAAATGAAAGTACGCTGTCAGTTTGGAGTTGCCTAGTGTGATCTGTCAGTCAGGGCGTCGGCGTCTGCCCGCACCCCTGGTCGGATCGTTGTCGTTGGCGCCCCGAGGCTCGGCCTCCGGGGTCGGCGCCGCTGGTGGCCGGGGCTCCGCCCGCTGGGCCATCTCGCGCAGCAGTTCATCGAAAATCGGCGTCGACATCACGCTCTCCCGTGTCATGCGCCCCTCCTTTGACGTGAAGATCGCCTGATCGGGACGTTAACCCCCCGACTGGCTCAGAGTGCCAAACCGCCACGGACACGATCGGGGGAACTCGATGCGCTGGTAGGACATACTCCGAGTAGGGATTACCGGGTCATTGCGGCAGGCGCCGGGTGAACATTCGGGTGAGGATGGGGTACATGACTGCGGATCACGACAACCTTGTCTCGCTCAAGGTCGACATCGCCGACGGAGTTGCCGAGGTGGCACTGCTCGGACCGGGCAAGGGCAACGCCATGGGCCCGGACTTCTGGCGTGAGCTGCCGGTGGTCTTCGGCGCGCTGGACGCCGATCCCGACGTGCGGGCGGTCGTGCTGACCGGAAGTGGTGCGCACTTCTCCTACGGCCTCGACCTGCCGGCCATGATGCCGGAGTGGGCGGGTCTGCTGGGCGGCAACGCGCTCGCCGCGCCGCGCACCGACTTCCTCCACGTGATCCGCAGGATGCAGGACGCCGTGACCTCGGTGGCCGCGTGCCGCAAACCGGTGATCGCGGCGGTCAGCGGCTGGTGCATCGGCGGTGGTGTCGACGTGGTCTCCGCCGCGGACATCCGCCTTGCCAGCGCGGACGCCAAGTTCAGCGTGCGCGAGGTGAAGGTCGCGATCGTGGCCGACATCGGCAGCCTCCAGCGCCTGGCCGGCATCATCGGCGAGGGCCACCTGCGCGAGCTGGCCTACACCGGCCGCGACGTGGACGCCGCGCGCGCCGAGCGCATCGGCCTGGTGAACGACGTGTACCCCGACCAGGCCGCGCTGCTGGACGCCGCGCGGTCGCTGGCCGCCGACATCGCGGCCAACCCGCCGCTGGTCGTGCAGGGCGTGAAGGACGTGCTCGACCGGCAGCGTGAGCAGGACGTGGCGGCCGGCCTGCGGTACGTCTCCGCGTGGAACGCCGCGTTCCTGCCGAGCGAGGACCTCGGCGAAGCGGTGCAGGCGTTCATGGAGCGGCGATCCCCCAAGTTCAGTGGCAAGTAATTTGGGAGGGCACTTGCGTGAACTGAGTGGTCGCCAACCGCACCTCAGGGGAACGGGACGCGACCCAGCCACAAGTACGTGTCGAACGGAAAGCCGACGACGCTGCGTGACCACGCGGGAAAATTTCGGGGAGGCGGAACAGTGAGCAGTGCGGCCACCGAGGCGTTCCGGGCGGCGCGGGACTTTCTCCGCGATCACCGGGAGGACTACCTCCGCGCGAGTGCGGAGTTCGAATGGCCGCACCTGGACGAGTTCAACTGGGCGCTCGACTGGTTCGACGTGGTGGCGGCCACCGAGCCGACCGCGAGCCGGCCGGCGCTGTGGATCGTCGAGGAGGACGGGTCCGAGCTGAAGTGGACCTTCGCCGAGGTGTCGCGGCGGTCCAACCAGGTGGCCAACTGGCTGCGCACGCAGGGCGCTCGCCGCGGCGACCGGCTGATCCTCATGCTCGGCAACCAGGGTGAGCTGTGGCTGACCATCCTCGCGGCCATGAAGCTCGGCGTCGTGCTGATCCCGGCGTCCACCCTGCTGGGCGCGGCCGACCTGCGTGACCGGGTCGACCGCGGCCGCGCGGCACACGTGGTGGTCCGCGCGGAGGACGCGCCGAAGTTCGCGGACGTGCCGGGCGAGTACACGAAGATCGCGGTCGGCGGCGCGGTGGACGGCTGGCTGTCCTTCGCCGACAGCGAGGCCGAGGCACCCGACTTCACCTCGGACGGGCCGACGGCCGCCGACGACACCATGTTGCTGTACTTCACTTCCGGCACCACCGCGCGCCCGAAGCTGGTGCAACACACGCACGTGTCCTACCCGGTCGGCCATCTGTCCACCATGTACTGGATCGGCCTCGAACCCGACGACGTGCACCTGAACCTTTCCGCGCCCGGCTGGGCGAAACACGCGTGGAGCAACGTGTTCGCGCCGTGGAACGCCGAGGCGACCGTGTTCATCCACAACTACACACGCTTCGACGCGACCGCGCTGATGTCCCAGATGGACCGTTGTGGCGTGACGTCGTTCTGTGCGCCGCCGACCGTGTGGCGGATGCTCATCCAGGCCGACCTGTCGGCCATGACCACGCCGCCGCGCAAGGTGGTCGGCGCGGGGGAGCCGCTCAACCCCGAGGTGATCGAGCAGGTGTCGAAGGCCTGGGGCGTCACGATTCGCGACGGTTTCGGGCAGACGGAGACGTCGGTGCAGGTGGCGAACACGCCCGGCCAGAAGGTGAAGCCCGGCTCCATGGGCCGCCCGCTGCCGGGGTTCGCGATCGCGCTGGTGGACGCGGCGGGCGTGCCGAGCGACGAGGGCGAGATCTGCATCGACCTGTCGCGCCGGCCGGTGGGCCTGATGGTGGGCTACGCGGACGACGACGAGCGCACCGACGAAGCCATGCGCGACGGCTTCTACCACACGGGTGACGTCGGTTCGCGCGACGACGAGGGCTACATCACCTACGTGGGCCGCGCGGACGACGTGTTCAAGGCGTCGGACTACCGGATCTCGCCGTTCGAGCTGGAGAGCGTGCTGATCGAGCACGAGGCGGTGGCCGAGGCGGCGGTCGTGCCGTCGCCGGACCCGATCCGGCTGGCCGTGCCGAAGGCGTACGTGGTGCTGGCGGCCGGCCACGAGCCGAACGCCGAGACCGCGCGCTCGATCCTGGCCTTCGCGCGTGAGCACCTGGCGCCGTACAAGCGAATCCGGCTGCTGGAGTTCGCCGACCTGCCGAAGACGATCTCCGGCAAGATCCGCCGCGTGGAGCTGCGCACCCGCGAGAACGAGGTCCACGCGACCCCGGACGCCACGGTGGCCGGCGAGTACCGCGAGGAGGACCTCCGCTCCTGACGCCGCGAGTCCTCCGCGCGAAAAAAAGACGCTTACTACTTCTTTGAGGTGCGAACATTCACGATTAGGTGGGAACATTCACGTTTAGAAGTGAACATGAATGTTCACACCTGCGGCTAGTACCAAGGTCCAACTTTTCGTGGGTCCTTAGCAAGGCGAACGACATTGGGTTAGCCTTGCTAAGGACTCTGTGGAAGGGGGCCTTGGCCGTGTCTCGTGTGCGGACACTCGAGGAGCTGGGACCGCACTACAAGTGGGTAGCGCTGTCCAACACCACGCTCGGCATGCTCATCGCCACGATCAACTCCTCGATCGTGCTCATCGCGCTGCCGGACGTGTTCAAGGGGATCGGCATCAACCCGCTCGACCCCGGCAACACCGGCTACCTGCTCTGGATGATCATGGGCTTCCTCGTGGTCACCGCCGTGCTGGTGGTGAGTTTCGGGCGGCTGGGCGACATGTACGGCCGGGCGCGGATGTACAACCTCGGCTTCGCGATCTTCGCGGTCTCGTCGATCATGCTGGCCGTCACGTGGATGAGCGGCGACGCGGCCGCGCTGTGGCTGATCGGCTGGCGGATCGTGCAGGGGGTCGGCGGCGCGTTCCTGATGGCCAACTCCAGCGCCATTCTCACCGACGCGTTCCCCGTCAACCAGCGCGGCATGGCGCTCGGCATCAACGGGGTGGCGGCCATCGCCGGCTCGTTCCTCGGGCTGGTGGTCGGGGGAGTGCTGGCGCCCGTGAACTGGCACCTGGTCTTCCTGGTGTCCGTGCCGATCGCGGTGGTGGGCACCGTGTGGGCGTACCTGAAGCTGCACGACACGGCGCCGCGCCAGGTGGCGAAGCTCGACTGGGGCGGCAACATCACGTTCGCCGTCGGGCTGGTGGCCGTGATGGTCGCCATCACCTACGGGCTGCAGCCCTACGGCGGTCACTCGATGGGCTGGACCAGCCCGTGGGTGCTCGGCACGCTGATCGGCGGGGTCGCGGTGCTCGGTCTGTTCGCCGCCATCGAGAAGCGCACGGCCAACCCGCTGTTCGACCTGTCGCTGTTCCGGATCCGCGTGTACAGCCTCGGCAACCTCGCGAACCTCATGGCGTCGCTCGGCCGGGGCGGGCTGCAGTTCATCCTGATCATCTGGCTGCAGGGCATCTGGCTGCCCCAGCACGGCTACACGTTCGAGGAGACCCCGTTGTGGGCGGGCATCTACATGCTGCCCATGACCGTGGGGTTCCTGATCTCGGCGCCGCTTTCCGGGGTGTTGTCCGACCGGCGCGGCGCGTGGTTCTTCACCACCGGCGGGATGATCGTCACGGCCATCTCGTTCTTCGCGCTCACGTCGCTGCCCGTGAACTTCGACTACCCGGTCTTCGCCGCTTTGCTGGTGCTGAACGGGATCGGCATGGGCATGTTCACCTCGCCCAACCGCGCGGAGGTGATGTCGAGCCTGCCGGGCAACGCGCGCGGAGTGGGCGCGGGGATGACCGCCACGTTCCAGAACTCGGCCATGGTGTTGTCGATCGGGGTGTTCTTCAGCCTGATCATCGCGGGCCTGGCGACCAGCCTGCCGGACGCCATGTCGAGCGGCCTGACCGCACACGGCGTGCCGGTGGCCGACGCCGACCAGATCGCGCACCTGCCGGCCGTGGGCGTGCTGTTCGCGGCGTTCCTGGGCTACAACCCGATCGAACACCTGCTGGGCGGGTCGCTGGCGTCGCTGCCGCCGGACCAGGTGAGCTTCCTGACCGGGCACAGCTTCTTCCCGAGCCTGGTGACCGGCCCGTTCTCCGACGGCCTGCACGTGGCGTTCTGGTTCGCCATCGTGGCTTCGCTGGTGGCGGCGGTGGCGTCCTGGTACGGCCGACCCCGTAACCCCTCGCGGGTCAGCGTTCCGGTGGCACCCCTGCCCATGATGACCACTCCGGTAGCGCATGATGACCGTTCCCGTCGGTCATGATGACCGTTCCGGTCGTCAGCTGACGATCAGCCGCGACGGGCGTGGCCATCACGCGCGACGTAAGTGGTCATCATGCGCGACGGGAGTGGTCATCGTGGGGGTGGTTGGCGACGGCGCTGAGCCAGTGCCGCTGCCTGGATCCGGCTCTTGAGGCCCAGTTTGCGCAGGATGTTCGACACGTGGACGCTCGCCGTCTTCGTGCTGATGAACAGTTCCTCGGCGATCTCGGCGTTCGTGCGGCCCTGGCCCACCAGTTCGAGCACCTCCGCCTCACGGGTGGTGAGGCCGTGCGGATCGGCCTCGGCGGGCGGCGGGGCGGTCGCGGACACCGTGATGCGGGCGCGTTCCGCCAACGCCGCGATCTGCTCGGCCAGTGGTGCGGCCCGCAGGTCGGCCGCGATGGTCGCCGCCGCCGTCAGGGTCTCGGTCGCGTGGGAGCGGGAGGCCCTGGTCAGCAGCGCCGCCTCCGCCTCCCGGAACCGCGCGTAGCCGAGCAGGTGGCGGTCGTGGCCGGCCACCGAAGCCACCTCGGCCCACGCCTCCGGCGACGGGGTGCCCAGGCGGGACAGCTCGGCCCGCGCCAGCGTGAACCACCGGGTGACGCGTGGCAGCGCCACCGCGCCGTCGGCCTCCAGGGCCCGCTGGTGGGCCCAGCCGGAGTCGAAGATCTTCTGGGCGAGCGCCGGGTCGCCGTCCGCGTCGGCCTCCACCCGCGTGCCGATCGCCACCAGCCGCGCCGGGCGGTGTTGGTTGTCGGCCGTCAGCGTCACCCGCAGGCCGTCGGCGACCGCGGCCCGCGCGTCGGCGAAGCGGTGCTGTTGGAGCGCCAGAAGTGCCTGCAGCGCGGACAGTTCGCCGCCGAACTGGACGTCGTCCTGTCCGGTGAGCACGGCGGCCGACCGGTCGAGCAGCGCGATCGCCGGGCCGAGTTCGCCGCGCTTCAGGTGGATGTCGGCCCTCGCCAGGTCGATCGGCAGCCGGGTGAACGGGTCGGCGCCCGGGTCGCTCGGGTCGTCGGTGACGTCCAGCGCCTCGTCCCAGCGGTGCAGCTCGGCCAGCGCCCGCACCTGGTTGCCCACGATCAGCTGCAGATAGAAGTCGAACCCGAACTCGGCCGCCCGCTCCATGCCCTCCCGCGCGAGCGCCAGTGCCTCCAGGGGCCGGTCGACCCACACCAGCGCCTCGGGGTAGTTGGCGTACGCGACGCCGAGCCGTCGCGGCACCCGCGCGGTGTTCGCCAGCTCCAGGTGTTGGGCGAAATGGGCGAGGCCCTCCTCGACGTGCCCGAGCCCGATCCGGCACACGGCCAACACCATCAGCCCTCGCGCGTACGACGTGTCGTCACCCGCGTTCTTCGCCACGGGCAACAGCTCACGGGCGAACCGGACGGCGTCGCGGTGCCACGACGACATCATGGCGAACCCCGCCCGCCTGGCCAGGATGGTGACCCGCTCCGGGGCGTCCTCCGGGATCAACGCCAGTGCGCGCTCGTTCGACTCCCGAGCCAGCGGCCGGTCGGCCGACGCCCACGCCCGGTGTCCCAACAGCGCGTGGGCGAGCGCGGCCCGCACGGGCTCGCGCCGCTCGTCGATGCCGGCCAGCCGCTGCTTGGTCAGCTCGACCGCGCGGGCGTTGCGGCTGGCCAGACTGGCGGCCTCGGCCGTTCGCTCCAGCAGGATGTCCAGGTCCAGGCCCGTCAGGCCGGACGGATCCGGCGCGTCCGGCCAGCGCCGCAGCGCCCGCTCGTAGTGCGCGTACGCCTCGGTGGGCGCGAACGCCGCGCTCGCCGACTCACCGGCCCGCACCGACGCCACCAGCGCCTCGGCCACCTGGCCGGCCGCGTCCCAGTGGTGGGCCAGTTCGGCGGGGGAGGCGCGGTCGGCCAGCAGCCGCGCGACGTGCGCGTGGGCGTGACGGCGTTCGCCCGGCAGCAGGTCGGCGTAGATCGCCTCGCGGATGAGTGCGTGGCGGAACGCGTAGCCGTCCTCGCCGGCCGTCACCAGCTGGCCGTGGTGGATGAGGTCGCGCACCGAGGCGTCGAGGTCCACGCCGGCGTGCGCGGCCAGGTCGGCCAGCTGGTCGTGGAACACCGTGCGGCCCACCACCGACGCCAGCCGCGCGAGCGTCCGCGCGCCTTCCGTGAGGCGAGCGAGCCGGGTGATCACCACCTCGCGGACCGTCTGCGGCACCTCACCACGCGCCGGCCACGCGGCCACCAGCTCCTCGGTGAAGAACGGGTTGCCCTCCGCCCGCACGAGCAGCAGCTTCACCATCTCACCGGCCGGCTCGACGCCCAGCAGGCCGCGGGCGAGCGCCGTGGTCTCCGCCTGGTCCAGCGGCGCCAGCCGCAGCCGCTCGGTGTGCGGCATGCGGGCCAGCTCGGCCATCACGCCCGCCACCGGGTGGTCACCCGCGATCTCGCCGCTGCGGTGCGTGCCGATCTGCAACACGGGCGCGTGGCGCAACGCGCGCTGCAGGAACACGAACAGGTCGCGGGTGGACGCGTCGGCCCAGTGCAGGTCCTCGAGCACCAGCACCACCGGCCGCCCGGCGCCGGAGATCGCGTCGGCCACCCGGCGGAACTCGGCCGCCCGGTCCGCCGCACCGGAGGAGGCGAAGAAGTGTCCGGGGATCGCGCTGAGCGCCTCGTCGAACGGCGCGTAGGGGATGTCCGCCTCGAGCTGCAGACACCCGCCCGACAACACGGTGGCGCCGCCCGCGGCCGCCCGGTCGGCGAACTCCTGGACCAGCCTGGTCTTGCCGACCCCCGCGTCGCCCTCGACCAGCACCAGCCGGCCGGTGCCCGCCGCCGCGTCGCTCAGGGCGTCGTCCAGCACGGCCAGCTCACTCCGCCGGCCGATGAGCTCCGGCACCGACACCCGTCTTGACACGCGCTCAGTATCCCGGTGGCTCGAACATAAGGCGCATGCCGAGTGGATCTAAGGCTATGCCCGATGTGTTACCGCCCGTCCGGGCGAAGTATTGGCTCGGGAAGTCTGTACGGCAGTGAGGGGCCCGACATGATGTCAGCAGCGCTCGACCCGAGGATCGTGGGAGCGCGGGGACAGGAGTGGCCGTTGCTGCCCGAACCGGAGTACCGCCCGCTGCACCGGGCCATCCTGACGGCACTCGGCGGGGTGGCCGGCCTGCGCCTGCTGGACGTGGGCTGCGGCGTCGGCCAGCTGCTGCGCGCGGCCGAGCTGAGCGGCGCGCTCGCGGCCGGCGTCGACCCGGCGGCGGAGCTGCTGGAGATCGCCAGGTGGGGTCTGCCGGACGCGGAGCTGCGCGTGGGTGACGCCACCGACCTGCCGTTCGACAACGGCCTGTTCGACGTGGCGGTCAGCACCGACGGCGCCACCTGCTGCCTGCCCGAGCTGCTCCGGGTGACCCGCCCCGGCGGCCGGGTGGTGGTCGGCGGAGTCGTGCGTCCGGCCGGCTGCTGGGCCGAGGCGTTCGCGAACGAGCTGGCCCAGCTGGCGTACGTGACCCGGTTGGACGACCCCACCGTCCGGCTCGCGGAGGCCGGCCTGGTCCTGGACGCCACGGGCGACGTGCGCTTCACCACCACCTACCCGACGAAGACGGCCGCGTGGGCATCGATGCTGGGCAACACGCACCTCATGGCGGCCATCCACGAAGTCGGTGAACAGCCGGTCCGCCAGGCGTTCTGCACCTCCATCGCCCCGGCCACGCACCACGACGGCACGGTCGACCTGCCCAAGGCGTTCCGCTACGCAATCGCCAGGATCCCTGGCTGAGCCAGCTAGGGTCAGCACTCATGGAGGAGGAGCTGCCCGACCGTCTCTTCACGGTCCCCAACCTGCTGAGCATCCTGCGACTCGCGGGGGTGCCGCTGTTCCTCTGGCTGCTGCTCGGCCCGAAGGAGGACGGCTGGGCGCTCACGGTCCTCGTCCTGGCCGGGCTCTCCGACTGGGCCGACGGCAAGATCGCCCGCTGGCTCAACCAGACCAGCAAGCTCGGCGCCATGCTCGACCCGGCGGCCGACCGGCTCTACACCCTCGCCACGGTCGTCGCGTTCGTGCTGCGCGACATCGTGCCGTGGTGGATCGCGGCCGTGCTCGTCCTGCGGGACGTCATGGTGGGCGTGTGCCTCTGGGTGCTGCGCCGCAACGGGTACGGGACCCCCGAGGTCACCTACATCGGCAAGGCCGCCACGTTCAACCTCATGTACGCGATGCCGCTGCTGCTGCTCGCCCAGGGCGGCTCGGACGCGGCCACCATCGTCCGCCCGTTCGCCTACGCGTTCGCCATCTGGGGCGGTGTGCTGTTCGTCTGGTCGGGGCTGCTCTACGTCGTTCAGACGCGCCAGGCACTGCGTGCGCCGCTGCGGCCCGCTGCCCTCTAAGCTTCACGCCATGACGCCGGAAGATCTCAAGTACACCGACGAGCACGAGTGGTTGGCCAGCAAGGAAGGCGCCACCGTCCGCGTCGGCATCACCGACTACGCCCAGCAGCAGCTCGGCGATGTCGTGTTCGTCGAACTGCCCGAGGTCGGGCAGCGGGTGGAGGCCGGCTCCCCGCTGGGCGAGGTCGAGTCGACCAAGAGCGTGTCCGAGATCTTCGCTCCGCTCACGGGTGAGATCACCGCGGTGAACACCGCGCTGGACGAGACTCCCGAGCTGATCAACAGCGACCCGTACGGCGACGGCTGGATCATCGAGATCGCCGCCGAGGACACCGCCGCGCTCGACGGACTCCTGGACGCGAAGGCCTACCAGGCGCTCACCGAAAAGGAGTAGCGGGGCCAGTCCCGCCTTCACTGGTGGTCTGTGCAGCCGCGTGTCGCCCGACGGGACCTCAGGGGCACCGTGACGGCACCCAGCCACCAACCACTGGATTACCCGCGCCGGTCGCTGGAACGCGACCACACTTCAAATCGCGGGGAGGCGGACCAGGGTCACTCGATCGGCCTGCGGGAGCGCACGGTACGTTTGCGTAGGTAGAGACATTTTCACCAGCAGGAGGAGAGCTCAGGTGAGCACCAACGACGGGCCCGGCGTGCCGCCGGAGCAGTCGCCGGAGCGGACTTCCGTGTTCCGGGCCGACTTCCTCGCCGAGGCAGAGGGCAACGTACCGGCTCCCGAGCCGGTAGTGGCCGGTGTCGACGCTCTGCCGGTCGGTACGGCTCTCCTGGTGGTCAAGCGCGGACCCAACGCGGGTTCGCGGTTCCTGCTCGACCGGGACACCACCAGCGCGGGCCGGCACCCGGACAGCGACATCTTCCTCGACGATGTGACGGTTTCCCGTCGCCACGCGGAGTTCCGCCGCGAGGGTGGCGAGTTCGTGGTCATCGACGTGGGCAGCCTCAACGGCACCTACGTCAACCGTGAGCCGGTCGACCAGGCCGTGCTCGCCGGTGGCGACGAGGTTCAGATTGGCAAGTTCCGCCTCGTGTTCCTGACCGGCAACAACCCGGCCTAGGTCGGCGCGGAGGTAGGCGTGACGGCGGCCGGGCGGCCATCGAGTGCTGCGTTGAGCATCGGTGCGGTGCTCACCCAGCTTCGGGTGGACTTCCCGGACGTCACGATCTCCAAGATCAGGTTCCTGGAGACGGAAGGGCTGGTCCAACCGGCCCGCACCGCCTCGGGTTACCGCCAGTTCACGGCCGCGGACGTCGAGCGGCTGCGGTTCGTGCTGGCCGCCCAGCGCGACCACTACCTGCCGCTCAAGGTGATCAAGGAGCAGCTCGATGCCGCGGACCGCGACCACCCGCCGCGGGCGCTGACACCCGTGCCACCTGACGGATTACCGAGCGCCGAGGTGTTCGCCGAGCCGGTGGCGCGTCGGCTCACGAAGGAGGAGTTGCTCTCCTCCAGCGGCATCGACGCCGCGACCCTGGCCGAACTCGAGCAGTACGGCCTGGTCAAACCGGGTGCCGCCGGCTTCTACGACAGCGATTCCGCACTGGTCGCCACCACCGTGCGCGGCCTGGCCGGCTACGGCATCGAACCGCGTCACCTGCGGGCGTTCCGCGCCTCGGCCGACCGTGAGGTCGGGCTGGTCGAGCAGATCGTCACCCCCATGTTCCGCCAGCACGACCCCGACGCGCGGGCCCGTGCCGAAGAGGCGATGCGGGAGTTGGCCGCGCTGTCGGTCGGCCTGCACACGCTTCTCGTGAAGGCGGGTTTACGCCAGATCACCGGCAAGTAAGCTGAAGATCAACCGCGCCCGGGTAACCGAACGATCGCGTATCGTGACGTGTCTCGCTTTGGGATTACACGGGCGTCGGAACCGGATGGCGGGTAGCGTCAGACAGAGCGATGAGCGATCCTCGAAGATGTGGGTGCACATCCTCGCTGAGCGAGCGGAGGGAGGCGAACCCGATGAGTGAGATGCGAGTCGTGGGCGTGCGGGTGGAGTTGCCCGCGAATCAACCGATCTTGCTGCTGCGCGAAACCGATGGCGAGCGGTACCTCCCGATCTGGATCGGCTCGGTCGAGGCGACCGCGATCGCGTTGGAGCAGCAGGGGGTGCGACCGGCCCGGCCGCTCACCCATGACCTGCTCAAAGACGTGATCGGCGCTTTGGGCCGCGAGCTGGAGCAGGTGCGCATCACCGACCTGCGCGAGGGCACGTTCTTCGCCGAGCTGGTCTTCGACGGCGACATCCGGGTCTCGGCCAGGCCGAGTGATTCGGTGGCGTTGGCCCTGCGTATCGGCGTGCCCATCCATGCCGAGGATTCCGTCCTGCAGGAAGCCGGGCTGATCATCCCGGACGAGCAGGAGGACGAGGTCGAGAAGTTCCGCGAGTTCCTCGACTCCGTCTCGCCAGAAGACTTCCGCGGTGCGGACACCTGATCCCTTCGGGTAACAAGTCCCCAGATAAGGTTTAGGTTCGCGAGCGCTTCCCCGCGCGTCGCGTTGACCCGCTCCCCCTGCCGACCTACCGTCGTTCCTAGAGCGAATCGCGAGGTTTCGATCTACCGTGGCCTCGCGATGACTCGCGTGCGGCTGGAGAGCGGAGGCAGACGTGGTCGAGCAAGGTCCCGTCGAGGCTGTCACCGGTGAGCAGGGCGAACTGTTCCCCGACTCGACCGCACCGGACGAGCTCGTCGGCTACCGCGGCCCGGCGGCCTGCCAGATCTCGGGCATCACCTACCGGCAGCTCGACTACTGGGCCCGCACCGGGCTGGTCGCGCCGACCATCCGCAGCGCCCACGGATCCGGCTCGCAGCGGCTGTACTCGTTCAAGGACGTGCTGGTCCTGAAGGTGGTCAAGCGCCTGCTGGACACCGGGGTCTCACTGCAGAACATCCGGGTGGCGGTCGAGCACCTGCGGCGCCGCGGCGTCCGCGACCTCGCCAAGATCACCCTGTTCAGCGACGGCACCACGGTCTACGAGTGCACCTCGCCCGAGGAGATCGTCGACCTGCTGCAGGGCGGCCAGGGCGTGTTCGGCATCGCGGTCTCCGGCGCCATGCAGGAGATCAACGGCACCATCCACGAGTTCCCGGCCGAGCGTGCCGACGGCGGCATCATCGAGTCGGTGACCCCGGACGAGCTGACCACGCGACGTAAGGCACGTAACGCGGGTTGACCGGCCGTCCACCAGCCCACGGGCGCCGGCCCCGCGCATGATGACCATTCCCGTCTCGCACGATGGCCACTCCGGTCGCCCATGATGACCGGTCCCGGGGTGCGACCTCGCCAAGATCACGTTGTTCGGCGGCGGGCTCGTCGAGGTGCCCAGCGAGGATGAGCGACGTAAGGCACGTAACGCGGGTTGACCGGCCCATATCGGGCACGGCGGGGTAGGATTCGCGGGTAGTCGCAGACCCCACGCGGGAGAGTCCGGGTTTCGCGCCCGGCGCCGAAGGAGCAATTCCTCCCCGGAACCTCTCAGGCACCTGAACCGCATGGAAGAGACGCCTCTGGAAAGTGGACCGGATGATCGGTCCCGCCGACGGTGCAAGTCCAGTCTGACTGGATGAAGCTCTCAGGCGTGCGCTCTAGCGTACGGAGACAGAGGGGGAGGGCTGTTCGGCATGCCCACCCCCGATCCTCCGGAGGCGCTCGATGACTGACTCGATGAACAGGGACCGTGTTCCCCTCGCCGCCCTCGAGGACGGCACCCAGTTCGCCGACCGCCACATCGGGCCGCGCGCGGCCGAGCTGTCGCGCATGCTGGACGTGATCGGCGTCGGCTCCATGGAGGAACTGGTCGAGCAGGCCGTCCCCGAGTCGATCCGCGAGCAGGTGGGCGGCCCCGACCTGGAGCTGCCGCCGCCCGCCACCGAGACCCAGGCGCTGGCCGAGCTGCGTGCGCTGGCCGGCCGCAACACCACGCTCACCCAGATGATCGGCCTCGGCTACTCGGGCACCGTCACCCCACCGGTCATCCGCCGCAACATCCTGGAGAGCCCGGCCTGGTACACGGCCTACACGCCCTACCAGCCGGAGATCTCCCAGGGCCGGCTCGAGGCGCTGCTGAACTTCCAGACGATGGTCGCCGACCTCACGGGCATGGAGCTGGCCAACGCGTCGATGCTCGACGAGTCCACGGCCGCCGCCGAGGCGATGACGCTGGTCCGCCGCGCCGGCAAGGCCAAGTCCGCCCGGTTCCTGGTCGACGCCGACACGTTCCCCCAGACCATCGCGGTGATCGAGACCCGCGCCGAGCCGCTCGGCATCGAGGTCGAGGTCGTCGACCTGACCAACGGCCTGCCCGAGGGTGACTTCTTCGGCGTGCTGCTGTCCTACCCCGGCGCGTCCGGCGCCGTCCGCGATCACCAAGAACTGGTCGACGCCGCACACGAGCGTGGCGCCAAGGTCGTGGTGGCCGCCGACCTCCTGTCGCTGACCCTGCTGCGGTCGCCCGGCGAGATCGGCGTGGACGTGGTGGCCGGCACCACCCAGCGCTTCGGCGTGCCCATGGGCTTCGGTGGCCCCCACGCCGGCTACCTCGCGGTGCGCAAGGGCCTGGAGCGTCAGCTGCCCGGTCGGCTGGTCGGCGTGAGCGTCGACGCCGACGGCAACCGCGCCTACCGGCTCGCGCTGCAGACCCGTGAGCAGCACATCCGTCGCGAGAAGGCCACCAGCAACATCTGCACCGCACAGGTGCTGCTGGCGATCGTCGCCTCGATGTACGCCGTCTACCACGGTCCCGAGGGCCTGCGCGCGATCGCCACCCGCGCCCACCGCATGGCCACCGTCCTCGCGGCGGGCCTGCGCGACGGCGGCGTCGAGGTCGTGCACGGCGACTTCTTCGACACGGTGCTCGTCGAGACCCCCGGCCGGGCGGCCGAGGTGGTCGGCAACGCGCGTGACCGTGGCATCAACATCCGGCTGGTGTCGGACGACCAGGTGGCCGTCGCCTGCGACGAGCTGACCACCCGCGAGCACCTCCGCCTGCTGTGGGCGTCGTTCGGGATCCCGAGCGGCACGGACGCCGACGAGCTGGACGTGACCACGGCCGACGCCATCCCCGCCGCACTCGTGCGGACCTCGGAGTACCTGACCCACCCGGTGTTCTCGACACACCGCTCGGAGACCGCGCTGCTGCGGTACCTGCGGATGCTGTCGGACAAGGACGTGGCTCTGGACCGGAGCATGATCCCGCTGGGTTCGTGCACCATGAAGCTCAACGCCACGGCCGAGATGGAGCCGATCACCTGGCCGGCGTTCGCCGACCTGCACCCGTTCGCGCCGGCCGAGGACGCCGCCGGACTGCTGTCCGTGGTGTCCGACCTCGAGAGCTGGCTGGCGCAACTCACCGGCTACGACGCGGTGAGCCTGCAGCCCAACGCCGGCAGCCAGGGCGAGTTCGCCGGCCTCCTCGCCATCCGCGCCTACCACCGCGCGCAGGGCAACGGCGCGCGTGACGTGTGTCTGATCCCGGCGAGCGCCCACGGCACCAACGCCGCTAGCGCGGCCATGGCCGGCATGAAGGTGGTCGTGGTCCGCTGCGACGACAACGGCAACATCGACATGGACCACCTGCGGTCCACGGTCGACGCCCACCGCGCCGACCTCGCGGCCATCATGATCACCTACCCGTCGACGCACGGCGTCTACGAGGACACCGTTCGCGAGGTGTGCGGGCTGGTGCACGAGGCGGGCGGCCAGGTGTACGTGGACGGCGCGAACCTGAACGCGCTGATCGGGCTCGCCCGGTTCGGCAAGTTCGGCGCGGACGTGTCACACCTGAACCTGCACAAGACGTTCTGCATCCCGCACGGCGGCGGCGGCCCCGGCGTCGGTCCGATCGGCGTCCGCGAGCACCTCGCGCCGTTCCTGCCGAACCACCCGCTGCAGCCCACCGCGGGCCCGGTCACGGGTGTCGGCCCGATCAGCGCGGCGCCGTGGGGGAGTGCGTCGATCCTGCCGATCTCGTGGGCATACGTGCGGATGATGGGTGCCGCCGGCCTGCGCCGCGCGACCATGACGGCCGTGGCGGCCGCGAACTACGTGGCCAAGCGGCTCGGCTCGCACTTCCCGGTGCTGTACGCGGGCGCCGGTGGTTACGTGGCCCACGAGTGCATCCTGGACCTGCGGGGCATCACGAAGGCCACGGGCGTGACTGTCGACGACGTGGCCAAGCGCCTCGCCGACTACGGCCTGCACGCGCCGACCATGTCGTTCCCGGTGGCCGGCACGCTGATGGTCGAGCCCACGGAGAGCGAGGACCTGGCGGAGCTGGATCGCTTCTGCGACGCCATGATCGCCATCCGCCGCGAGATCGACCGCGTGGCGGCGGGCGACTGGCCGGCCAACGACAACCCCCTGGTCGGCGCCCCACACACGGCGGAGTCGATCGCCGGCAAGTGGGACCACGCGTACAGCCGCGAGGAGGCCGTGTACCCGACGGGCGCCACCGGCCCGAAGATCTGGCCGCCGGTCCGCCGCATCGACGGCGCGAAGGGCGACCGCAACCTGGTGTGCTCCTGCCCGCCCATCGAGGCGTACCAGTCCTGACCCCGGCGAGTCGTACGTGACGAACAGCGAGTCGTACCGAACGCGCAGGCCCCCAGTGGTCCTGACGTGACGAAACGGTACGACTCGCTGTCGAAACGGTACGACTCACGATCGACCAGATGACCACGCGCATACCGTCCAGATGACCACCGATGTACCGTCCAGATGACCGTTGATCTTGGTTACAATCCGGCCACACTGCGGGCCGCAAAGGACGATCCGACCGGGTTCGTCGAGCACGGCAGCCTCATGGTCATCGACGAGGTACAGCTGGTTCCGGAACTGCTTGCCCCGATCAAGGTCTCCGTCGACCTCGATCCGACGCCGGCCGCTACCTCCTGACGGGCTCATCACGAATCCTGGCCGTGCGAACCCTCCCGGACGGGCCGCATGGAGGTGATCGAGCTGTGGCCGTTCTCCCAGGGTGAGCTGCACGGAGGTCCCGACCGGTTCGTTGACGCCGCTTTCCGGCACGGCCCCCGGATCGATCACTCATCGGACCTGCGCCGCCGTGACTACCTCGAGCGTCTCGTGGTCGGCGGTTCCCGAGGCCACGCGCCGCGCTCCCCGCCGCCGAACCGCCTTCCTCGACTCGTACCTGTCGACCTTGATCGAACGCGACGTCCTGGAACTGGCCAGCATCGAGCGCCAAGGGGATCTGCTCAAACTGATCGCACTACTTGCCGGGCGGGCCGGGAACTTGATGGAACCGGCAGCACTCTCCACGCTGTCCGGTATCCCGCGAACCACACTCGCGCGCTACCTGGAGTTGTTGGCGTCGGTCTTTCTCATCAAGACCATTCCTGCCTGGTCATCCGGGCAGACTCGCCGGGCCGTGGGCACGCCGAAACTCGCGTTCGTGGATACCGGCATCGCCTGTCATCTCATCGGCCAGGACCCCGTACGGCTGGGTGAGCCCGGCGGAGCCGCCGGGTCGATGATGGAGAACTTCGTCGTCATGGAACTCGCCCGCCAGCTCACCTGGTCCGAGGAGCGTGGGCGGCTGTACCACTACCGGACCAAGGACAAGCAGGAAGTCGACGCGGTCATCGAGACACCGGACGGCAGGGTGATCGGAGTAGAGGTCAAGGCAGGCGCGGCGGTACGCACCGAGGACTTGAGCGGCTTGCGGAATCTGGCCAACCATCTCGGTGAGCGGTTCGTCGCCGGCTACGTGCTCTATACCGGCCAACAGACCTTGCCGTTCGGCGAGAAGATCAGAGCGTTGCCGGTGGACGCACTGTGGCGCCTCGCTCCGTAGTCTCGGGGCGTCACACGGAGGTGAGCTGGGACCGGGGAACCAACTCCTGGTCCCAGTACCAGATGACGTCCTCCATGACGAGGGCCGTGTAGGTGTCGTACGCTCCCGTCTCGTCCACCTCGACGAGACTGCCGACGTACCAACCGTTTTCGCGGGTGTCCGCGAGCAGGTAGTTGAGCAGCCACTGCCGCAGCTCGCCCTTCAGGCTCTCCAGGGGGCCCGTCACGCGCGCGGCCTCGACCGTCTTCTCCTGAGCGAAGGCGTTCCCCATCATGACCGCCACGTACATCCGGTGCGGCTGAGTCAGGTCCAGTTCGTTCGGCATGGTGATGTCCTCTCTGCGGGATAGTGCGGATTAGGATGCACTCCGTCGTGGCCCGTACGCACCCCGTCACCAGCGGATGTGACCGTCGGGGACGGAACGTGACTTTTGTGACTTCAGGAGAGGTGAGATGTCCGGCGACCTGGAACGACAGCTGATCGTCGAGGAGGTGCGCGCGCTGCGGGAGAAACGCAACCTCAGCCAGGAGGAGTTGGCCCGCCGCATCGGGTTCAGCCACTCCACCGTGAAGAACATCGAGTCCGGCTACCGGGCGCCGACCCGCGAACAGGCGGCGCTGCTGGACGAAGTGTTCGGCACGGCCGGCACCCTGGGCCGCCTGGAGGCCCGGATCCGCGCCGTCCCGATCTCGCCGGGCTTCCGTCCGTTCGTGGCCGCCGAGGCGGAAGCCCGCACGCTCAAGATGTTCGAGCACACGATCGTGCCTGGCTTGCTGCAGACCGAGGACTACGCCAGAACGCTGGTCGAGGCCTATCCTGGCCTGAGCGCCGACGAGGTGGCCGCGCGGGTGGTGGCGAGACTGGATCGCCAACGGGTGCTGGACACCGAGGAGCCACCATGGCTGTGGGCGGTGATCGACGAACAGGTGCTGCGCCGCGAGATCGGCGGCCCCGAGGTGATGGCCGCGCAACTGGCGAAGCTGGCCGAGTTCGCCCGCCGGCCGCGCGTTACGATTCAGGTGCTCTCCGCCGCCCGCCCACATACGGGCTGGCTGGTGCCTTCGTCATCGCCGAAGCGGCCGAGACATCCGGCGGTGGCGTACCTGGACAGCGTGCTGGACGGCCAGACCGTGCAGGACCCGGCGCATGGTGGAGATGGCGGCGGTAGTGTTCGACACGATCCGGACCGACGCGTTCTCCCGCGTGGAGTCCCTGGAGTTGATCGAGGAAGGTGTGCGGCAATGGAAGCAACGGATCGCGTCGTGAACTGGCGTACGTCGAGCTGCACCGGGGGCAATGGCACCGACTGCGTGGAGATCGGCGTGAGCTGGCGCAAGTCCAGCCGCAGCAGGGGTAACGGCGGCAACTGCGTAGAGGTCGGCCAGGCCGTTGACGGATATCTGGTGCGCGACACCAAGAATCGGACCGGCGGCACCCTGGCTTTCACCCCGAGCACCTGGCGCCGGTTCCTGAACGGACGATGATCGAAATCCTGGTGTGAGCGCGCCGGGTCCTATTGAATGGGCTTCGTGTCTCGACGGGCTGGACTGGGCAGAGTCGCGCTGTGGGCGGTGTTGGCGCTCGGCCTGTCCGTCATGTGGATGCGTTACGGCGCGGGTGCCGCGACGACCCTGTTGACCATCGTCTCCGGTGCGGCGGCGGTGGTCGAGGTGGTCGCCGCCTGGCGGTCCCGGACCGGGCAGCGCGGCGAGAGCACCGTCCAGCAGCTCGACGACGCCGGGCAGGCGCTCGCGAGAGAGGTCCGCAACCAATGGGAGGCCGAGGCCGGCCGACGCCTGCTCCAGGACGCCGGTGAGCTGACCGTCCGCTGGAAGGCCAGCGGCGACGCCGGCGATCTCGGCGACATCGTCACCTCCTACGCCGACGAGCCGCGCCGGCTCGTGGTGGTGGGGGAGCCGGGGTCGGGCAAGACCGGGCTGTGTCTGCTGATCACGCTCGAGCTGCTGCGCCGCCCTACGTCGCCGAGGGTGCCGGTCATCCTCCCGATCTCCTCCTGGGACCCCGCCGAGAACCTCTACGCCTGGCTCATCCGCACCATCACCGAGCAGTACCCGTTCCTCGGCAACGAGACCTACGGGCCGACCGCCGTGCGCGACCTCCTGCGCCAACAGAAGATCCTGCCGGTGCTCGACGGCCTCGACGAGATGGCCGAGCACAACCGCGCGGCCGCTCTCGAGTCCATCATCACCCGCGACGCCCCGTTCGGGGAGGCGTTCGTGCTCACCTGCCGTACGGCCGAGTTCGAGGCGGCCAACTCCGCGGGCGTGGTGCGGGACGCGCAGATCGTGCGGCTGCTGCCGGTGGAGTCGGTGGCCGCGGCCAACTATCTGCTCGAAGTGGTGTCCGAAGTTCGGATCGACCGGTGGGAGCCGCTGCTCGAGCGGCTCACGGCCGACCCGGACAGCCCGGTCGCCGAAGCACTGCGCACTCCGCTGATGCTGTTCCTCGCGCGGGCGGCGTTCGCGCTTCCGGACACCGACCCGAACGAGCTGCTGACCCTGCCCACCGCGCGGCAGGTGGAGGAACGGCTGCTCGACAAGTTCACGAAGCAGGTCTTCGCCCCCCGGCCACCCTCGCCGCTGTCCGACGCCACCCCGGCGCGACAGTGGGACCCGGCCGACGCCGAGAACTGGCTCACGTTCCTCGCGAAGAACAGCGGCCGTGAGATCGCGTGGTGGCGGCTGCGGGAACTGGTACCGAAGCGAGTGCTGATCACTCGCGCGATCGTCATCGGCGGTGCCTACTGTGCCCCGCTCGGCTGGCTGTTCTTCTTCCTGTTCGGCCAGCCGTGGCAGGGGATCGTCTTCGGTTTCCTGTTCGGCGTGGTCAGCGGGACCGGGCTCGCCCTGGTGCCGGCCGATCCGCCGCGCCGGTTCGTGCCCCGGCCGTTGCGACGCCACGACCTCGGCCGGGACCTCGTGTCCGGCGCGGTCGGCGCGATCGTCGGTGGAGTGGCGGTCGGGCTGGTCCTCGGTCCCTGGTTCGGCATCGCCATCGGCCTGGTCTTCGGCGTCACGTTCGGCCTGGTCCGCCGGTTCACCGAGCCGACGGAGGCGCAGGAAGCGATCACCCCGATGGGCATGCTGCGCAGCGACCGGCAGGCCGTGCTCTACGCCGCCGGCCTGGGTGGCCTGGTCGGCGCGGCGATCGGCGCGGTGATGGGTGGCGTGGTGGGCCTCGAGACCCGAGGGCTGATCTTCGAGATCGACAACCCGGTGCTGCAGGGCCTGCTCGGCGTCGTGGTGGCCGGCGGTCTCGGCGCAGGCGGACTGGGACTGGTGACGAAGTCGACGAGCGCGTGGGGCCGGTTCATCACGACCCGGCTGTGGCTCGCGCAGCGGGATGTCCTGCCGCTCAAGCTGATGACTTTCCTGGAGGACGCCCACCGGCTCGGGGTGCTGCGGCAGCTGGGCCCGTACTACCAGTTCCGTCACGCACTACTGCAGGACCGCCTGGCGCTGCGGCCGTGACGCTCGCTGTGCGCTCGCTGTGCGGTGCTTACGCGGTGGCCGCAAATGAAACGATAAAATGCCACTCATATCTGTCGAGATGAGGGGCTCGGATTCATATGAGATCGAAGTTCTTGGCCAGTGTTCTTTTAGTACTCGCTTTGGTGATCCCGGCGTCATCCGCGGTGGCGCAAACAAAATCGTCAACGCTGGGCGAGACAACGTGTCAAGCGGTCACGTACACGGATATTCGCGAGCGTTTCGTCATCGACCTGGATACTGCCTCGAATCTCGAGATTCGCGTGCTGGCCAATCAGGTCTCTTCGGTGGCCGGCGCTGAATCGTTGACCGAGTTGTACGGCGCTGTTCAGGATGTGTTGCGGAACGGTTCGCCGGAGGAGATCCGTGCGTTCCTCAAGTCGACCTGGCAGCTCGCCTGGACGATGGATCTTCGAGGTGCGGTGCTGCGGGTGAAGGGCGATCCGCTCGCTGGTGCGAACGTGCGGGCAACCGCGCAGGAAGCTCTCGACGAGGGATCCGTCGACGTCATGCTGACCTATCTCAACCACGGTCTGTACGTCGCACGCGCGCTCGACGCCGGATGGACGCTGAAGGTGTACACGGATATCCGCGAGCGTTTTACCATCGACCTGGATACTGCTACCGATCTCGAGATTCGAGTTCTGGCCAATCAGGTGTCTTCGGTGGCCGGCGCTGAGTCGCTGACCCAGTTGTACGGCGCTGTGCAGAATGTGTTGCGGAACGGGACGCCGGAGGAGATCCGCACGTTCCTGAAGTCGAGTTGGCAGGTCGCCTGGGCGATCGATATTCGGGGCGAGGTGGGCAGGACGAAGGGGGATCCGCTCTCTGGTCCGAACGTGCGGGCCGCCGCACAGGAAGCTCTGAATGACGGGTCCATCGACGTCATGCTGACCTATCTCAACCACGGCCTGTACGTCGCACGCGCACTGGACGCCTGCGAGTCGCAGGCGGCATAGGGCTACGGACCGTCCGCCCCCGACGGGGTCGCGCTGGAGGTACCGGCTCGGGCCGGGGACCCCGCGGGAGCGGCGGCCGTGATGACCACCCGGGTGCCCAACTGCCAGTAGGACGTGGTGCCGTCGGGCCGCAGCGCGTAGCGGGCGTCGGCGAACCGGGCGGTGGCCGGCGAACCCGCGCGCCGGGCCGCCTGCACGCTGACGTCGCGCAGTGTGCGGTACACCCGCTCCAGCGTGGCCGGCTCGTGCACGAAGTCCGGCTGCACCCGGGCGTCGCCCGGCCGCTCCAGCAGTTCCGCGACGGCCGCCGGGTCGGACAGGTCGTAGCCGCGCCGGTCCACCGTGCACCGCACGACCTCGAAACGGACGGCGCGCAGTTCGGCCGACCGCGCGGCCAGCCAGACCGGTTCGAACGCGCGCTGCCGGTGCTCCACCACGCGCAGCGCGGCCACCCGCGGCGCCGTGTACGCGGCCAGCGCGACCCCGAGAGTGGTCACCGGCTCTCCCGCGGACATCAGCTGGCCGGCGACGATCAGCACCACGGCCACCACCACGAACCAAATGGTCCGCCGGTGGGCGCGGTCGAACGCCGGCTCGCGCGGCAGGGTGAGGGCGAACCGCACCGCCGCGGCCCTCCGGCCGGCCGGGGAGAGCGGCACCGGGAGATCCGGCCGCAGCGGTTCCACCTGTCCACCTTCCACCGAACTGTTGCGTCTGTCACTGGTTCTCATCGCGGTCTACCCCGATTCGCGACGGGTGTTCACCCCGCGGTTACGACGGATGAGCAGCCGGAACGGGCGGTGGTCGGCCCGCCACCGTGGGCTGCGGCGACGCAGGAACGCCATCCACAACATCAGGTACAGGACGACGCTCAGCGGCTGGTCGCGGCCGAGGCAGGCCCGCAGCCGTGGTCGCAGTTCCCGCATCGGGCGGCAGACCTGCGCCAGGGTCAACGCACCGCTGGTCGCCACCGTGGTGATCCCCGCCCGGGTATCGGCGCCGACGTCGAGGTAGTCGTCGAGGACCTGCAGCACGGCGCCCAGCTCGCGGACGGCGGCGAGCTGGGCGGGGTTCATGCCCGGGTGCACCAGCCCGGCGAGCACGGCCATCGCGTGCCCGCCCTTCGCGCGGGTGATGTCGGCCAGCAGGCCTGCGCCGATGGCCGGGTCGCGCTGGCGCCGCGACCGGACCTGGTTCTCGTGCAGGGCGAGGAGTTCGTCGTACACGGGGTCGTCGCGGCCGCGGTCGAGCCGGCGTTCCAGCGCGGCGTAGAGGTCGGCCAGCAGCCGTTCGCGGTCGGTGCGCGGGGGGAGTGGCCCGCCGTGGAAGAGCGCGGCCGCCCAGGAGTCGGAGGAGTCGGGCCCGTCATCCACCAGGTCGTCGTAGACCCGGGCCACCGCGCCGCCGAGCATCGCGAGATCCGCCCGGAACGGCACCCCGGCCGTCGCGGCGTACGCGGACAGCAGCAAGCCGAGCTTCGCGCACACGTCGTAGGTGGCGTCGGTCAGGTACTCCGGCCGGCCCGCCCGCACGACGATCGGTGCCACCACGTCGTCGAACACCGCGACGAACTCGGCGACCGGTCGCCGGACGGCGGGTGGGCGCGCGGCCATCCCCGTGCAGCGGACCAGTTCGCCGAGATCCCGCCACAGGCCAGAACTCAACGGCCGGTGATGTCGTTCAGGAAGTCGCCGGCCTCGGTCTTCGTGTAGCCGTCCAGACCGCCGGCGATCTGGATCTCGCCGCCCGTGATGGGAGCCGCGATCTGCGGGGCGAAGATCACCTCGCCCTCCGCGATCAACGCCACCTGCTCGCCGACGTGGTTCTGGGTCCACTGGGCGAACTTGGCGCCGTCGTCCTTCGTGAGCATCAGGGTGATCAGCCAGGTGCCGCTGGCCTCGTCGAACTCGAGTTCGCCGCCGTCGAGCCGGTGCAGCGTGAGGAACGCCGGGTGCAGGGCGAGCTGGTTGTTGTCGGGGTCGGGCAGCACGGTGCCGCGCGCCGGTACGGCCGACGTGGGCGCGGGCGCGTCGCTGGGCACCAGCTGCGTGACGCCACGCAGCTCGATCGGCACGGCCAGGTCGACGGCGCCGATGTTCTCCGACGTCGTCCGGTCGCGGTCCGGCGAACCACCCACCCGGTCGGTCTCGCACCCGGCCAGCGCCACGGTGATCACCAGGCTCACCACCGCAATACCCCAGCGCGCCGCCACTGTGCCTCCTAGCCGGTCAGGGTCTCGCACAGCGCGATCAGGCTTTGCCGCAACGGTCTCGCCCGTTCGGTGAACTCGGCCTGCCCCCGCCGGTACTCGGCCCGGCCGGGCGCTGTCTCGATTCGAACGGGAGCGTAGCCGAGTGAACTCAGGTCGTAGGGGCTCGCACGCATATCCATTACCCGAATGTCATGCGCCAGTTGGAAACAGTCGGCCACCAACGACGACGGCACGAACGGATCGAGCTTGTAGGCCCACTTGTAGAGATCCATCCCGGCGTGCAGACAGCCCGGCTGCTCCAGCGCCACCTGCGTGTCCCTGGTGGGCTGCAGCGCGTTCAGCGGGCGAGCGGGTTCGGTGAAGAACCGGAACGCGTCGAAGTGCGTGCACCGCACGGGCATCGACTCCACCACCTCGTCGGTGGCGGCGGTGCCGAGCCGCAGCGGCCAGCCCTGGTGGCGTACCTCGTCGGACCGGTAGACCATCGCCCACTCGTGCAGTCCGAAGCAGCCGAACCACGGCGTCCGGTTGGCCGTCGCGGTCAGCAAGCGCCGCACGAACAGGACAGTCTCTTTGCGAGACTCGGGCAGCGGGCCGAGCGTGACGCCGTCCGGCACTTCCCGGTAAACGGGCCAGCGCAGGTACTCCCGAGCCGCTGGGCCCGTCAGCACCACGCCCGGCCCGGGATGCCAGCGCCGCAACTTCGACGGGCGGTGGGAGTAGTAGGTGAACAGGAAGTCGAGCACCGGGTGCCGGGTCCCGCTGGATCGACGCTCCTTCACCGGGTCGGTCCACTGCCGGACCCGCTCGACGTGTGCGTCCCGTTCGGCTTCCCAGTGGATAACGGAAGTCATGTAGTGGGGTCGGTGTGGGTGCCGTCCCGGACGGTGCCGACGTACTCCTCCACCAGGTCCTCGAGCGCCACCACGCCGAGCACCGTGCGGTCCGGCGCGACCGCCTTCGCCACGTGGCTCTGGGCCCGGCGCAGCGCGGCGAGCGCCTCGTCGAGCCGCGAGTCGGCCGGGATCTCCGGCAGGCCGCGCACCCGGTGGTCCGGCACCCGGGTCGACGGGTCGGCGTCGATCTGGTCCAGCACGTCCTTCACGTGCAGATACCCGTTCAGCCGCCCGTCGGGCATGCGTACCGGGAACCGCGAGAAGCCCGTGCGGTTCACCGCCTCCTCCAGGTCGCCGACGGTCGGTGGGTGCGGCACGGTCTCCACCTGGGCCAGCGGCACGAGCACGTCGGCCACCGTCCGCTCGGCCGAGGACAGCGTCTGGGTGAGCCTGCGGTGCTCGGCCTGGTCGAGCAGCCCCTCCCGGCGCGAGTCGGCGATCATGTTCGCCAGCTCGTCGGGTGTGTGGGCGCTCTCCACCTCGTCCTTCGGCTCCACCTTCATGAGCTTCAGCACGCCGTTCGCGATGAGGTTGAGCAGCGAGATCAGCGGCCGGATCAGGCGGATCCAACCGACCAGCACCGGCGTGAGCAGCACGGCCGTCTTCTCGGGCGCGGCGATCGCGATGTTCTTGGTGACCATCTCGCCGAGCACGATGTGCAGGATCGACACGATGAGCAGCGCGATGGCGAACGCGATCGCGTGCATGGCGGCGGCCGGCAACCCGAGCGGGGCGAGCAGACCTTCGAGGGCATGCGCGACCGTCGGTTCGCCGAGCGCGCCGAGGCCGATGGTGCACAACGTGATGCCCAGCTGCGCGCCGGCCATCATGAGCGACGTGTTCTCCGCGGCCTTGATCACCGTCCGCGCGCGGTCCACGCCGCTCTCGACCATCGCCTCGAGCCGGTCGCGCCGGGCGCTGACGAGCGCGAACTCCGCGCCGACGAAGAAAGCGTTGGCGGCCAACAGGAACACCGCGATGAGGATGGCGACTCCGCCGGTCATCGGGCCGCCACCTCCGCCCCGGTCTGGACGGATTCCGCGTCGGGGATCTTCGCCACCCGCAGCTCCGCCACCCGGTGACGGTCCATCCGCATGACCGTGATCCGCCAGCCGTCGACACGCACCTCGTCGTTCACCTCGGGGATCCGGCCGAGCCGGGTCAGCACGAGACCGGCGAGCGTTTCGTAGTCACCGTCGGGCATCCGGAACCCGGTGGCGTCGGCCAGTTCGTCGTCGCGCAGCATCCCGGACACCATCCAGCTGTCCCGGCCGAGCGGACGCACCGGGTTGATCTCACCCCGGTCGTGTTCGTCGCGCACGTCGCCGACGATCTCCTCGACCAGGTCCTCGAGGGTGACCAGTCCGGCGGTGCCGCCGTACTCGTCGACCACCACCGCGAGCTGCAGCCCGGAGCTGCGCAGCCGGTCGAGCAGCGCGTCGCCGTCGAGGCTCTCCGGCACCGTCTGCGCCGGGCGGGCCAGCGCGGAGATGCGGGTGGTGGCGCGGCGCGCGACCGGCACGTTGAACGCCTGCTTCACGTGCACCACGCCGCGCACGTCGTCGAGATCGCCCTCGTGGACGGGGAACCGGGAGTATCCGGTCTTGCGGGTCAGCTCCACCAGGTCGAGCACGGTCGCGTCCATGGGCAGCGACTCCACCTGCACGCGTGGGGTCATCAGCTCGTCGGCCGTGCGTTCACCGAAGCGCAGCGACCGGTTGAGCAGCGCGGCCGTGCCGGGGTCGATCGTGCCGCGTGCCGCGCTGGTGCGCACCAGCGAACCCAGCTCCTGCGGGGAACGGGCCGACGCCAGCTCGTCGGCCGGCTCGATCCCCAGTCGGCGCACCAGCCAGTTCGCCCAGGTGTTGAGCAGGCTGATGAACCAGCGAAGCGTGGTGGAGAACCGGATCTGTGTGCCGGCCACCATCCGCGCGGTGGGCAGCGGACGGGCGATGGCCAGGTTCTTCGGCACCAGTTCGCCGAACAGCATGGAGATCACGTTCGCCAGCAGCAGCGCGACACCCAGCGAGATCGGCAGGGCCACCGATTCCGACACGGAGAGCGCCGACAGGATCGGGGAGATCCAGCCGGCGATGATCGGTTCGGCGATGTAGCCCATGGTCAGCGTGGTGATCGTGATGCCGACCTGGGCGCCGGAGAGTTGGAAGGACAGGGACTGGTGGGCCTTGTGCACCTGGTTGGCGCGCGCGTCGCCCACCTGGCGCACGTGGTTCTCCACCTGGCTGCGCTCCAGCGCGGTCAGGGAGAACTCCGCGGCCACGAACACGGCGGTGCCGATGGTGAGCGCTATGACGGCGAGGACGCCGAGGACGTTGAGCAGCACTCCGGTCATCGGACGTCACCACCGAGGACCGGATTCCTATGGCAGCCGGGTTCGTCGCCCGGCTCGGTACTGTCGCTCGGTGACTGTGCGTCTGGCACGGTCGGGTCACTCCTTGTACGGAAATCAGGGGGGTGGTGACCCGGACAAGTGTAAAGGGCTTCTAGGCCGTCCTACGCCCGAGTAGGGAGACCAGTCGGGTTTGCGGGTCGGCGTGGTCGCCCACCGGCACCGGCTCGCCGAACCACGACGACCCCGACCACTCGGCGACGCGCGGCTCGACGTACTCCAGCAGCGCTTTCGCCAGCTCGTCGCCGATGACGTCGGCCGACGCGCCGATGGCCGTGGCCAGGTCCCAGCCGTGCACGGCGGCATCGAGGGTCAGCTGCCAGGCGTACTCGGTGGCGTAGGCGTCGCCGAAGCTCAGGTGCACGTCGCCCTCCAGCGCGCCCGGTGCGAGCAGCGCGGCCCGCGCGGCCTGCGACGACGTGGTCCAAGCCTCGATCGGGTCGTCGTGGAGCTGGTCGCCGTCGTACTTGTCGCCCACCTCGGCGATCGTCTTGCCGGCCAGCAGCTCCGGCACCCACAGTTGGTCGTAGACCAGGTGGTTCACCAGATCCCGCACGGTCCAGTCGGTGCAGGGGGTGGGGGAGTCCCAGTCGCTCAGGCCGATGTGGTGCACCGAGCGGTCGAAGACTTCCAGGGCCTGGCCGTGTGCGTCGAGGAGATCCATACCTCCAGGATGCGCCTAGGGGTGCGGGGCTGCTCGGCGCACACTCGACTCGACGAGGTCGAGCACCGGTTCCAGGTCGTCGGCCGGCAGGCCCATGGCCAGGTGGGACACCAGGCCCTCCAGCACCAGCTCGAGGTAGGCGGTGAGGACGTCGACGTCGATGTCGTCGCGCAGCTTGCCGGCCTCCCGCTGGCGCAGCAGGCGCTCGCGGGTGGCGACGGACAGCCGTTCGGAGCGCTCGGCCCAGCGCGCGCGGAACTCCGGGTCGGTCCGGAGGCGCCGCGACAGCTCGAGGCGGCTGCCGAGCCAGTCGGCGCCGTCCTGGGTGGAGAGCAGGTCACGCATGACCTGGACGAGGCCCTCTTTCGCGACGACGTCGGCCATGCGGTGGGCGTCGTCCTCGGCCAACGCGAGGAAGAGCGACTCCTTGTCGCGGAAGTGGTGGAAGATGGCGCCGCGGGAGAGCGAGGTGGCCTCCTCGAGCCGGCGCACGGTGGCCCCTTCGTAGCCGTAACGGGCGAAGCACACCCGAGCCCCGTCGAGGATCTGCTGGCGGCGCGCATCGAGATGATCCTGGCTGACCCGTGGCATCCGATGATCGTGTCAGCCCCACGAAATGTATGCAATCCGTACGTACGGTGTCCTAACCGCACCCACCCCCAACGAGATCGCGGTTCCCGCACGCGAGTTCGCGGTTCCCGACCGCGAGTTCGCGGTTCCCGCCCGCGAGTTCGCGGTTCCCGACCGCGAGTTCGCGGTTGCGGAGCGCCTCGTGCCCCGCAGGTCGCCGCCACCGGGCACGTGCCAGTCCCGTTTCCCGCACTCGCGAGTCCCCTTCTTACGTGTGCCTGCTCACTGCGCAGCAACCACTCTCCGTGTGTGAAACCTTCTCGTGTGCGGTATTCGAGGGGTGGTCGCTTCGCTGTCACGCGATTGTCGGTGGTCGCGTGTAGCGTCGAATTCGACCTCGAACGGAGGCGGAATCGTGACCGCTTTGTCCCAACCACCAGGCAATCCGCGCATCGTGGAGTCGGCCCCGCGCCGGCTGCACGACCGCGTGGAGGCGGAGGCCTACGTCGCCTCCGTCTGTTTTAAGCACGGCCCACCGAGGCTTCTCGGCGTCGAGCTGGAATGGATCGTCCACCACAGCGACGACCATCGACGGCCCCTCGACGCGGCCCGTCTCGCCGCCGCACTGGGCGCCCACGCACCCCGCACGTTGAACAAGGATTCCCACAGCTCCCGCTACCGGCTCGTTCGCCGCTCACGCTTGGACCCCGGGGACTCGGTGGATATCTTGCCCGCCTTTCCTCAGTACCTCTTCAGCTCGCCGACCTGGTCGCCGCCCGTCACCACTGACCTCGGCTGCCTCACGCGACTGCTGGCCGAGGCCGGCCAGATGCTCGCGGCCAGAGGACCGACCAACGCCGCCGCCCGCAACAGGTGCTCGACAGCCCGCGCTTACGCAGGCCATGT
>CAWGTM010000031.1:0-46406 GCA_963825445.1 uncultured Actinomycetota bacterium | reverse complement strand
GGGCTGACAGGATTCGAACCTGCGACCCCTTGACCCCCAGTCAAGTGCGCTACCAAACTGCGCCACAGCCCGGCCACACCCCAACCTCCCGGGGTGCGCGATCAGCTTAGCCTAGCCACCCGCGTCAGCTCTTGCGGGGGCGCTTCTCCCGCACCCGCACCGACAGGCGGATGGGCGTGCCCGTGAAGCCGAACTCCTCGCGGAAGCGGCGTTCGATGAAGCGGCGGTAGCCCGCCTCCAGGAAGCCCGTCGTGAAGAGGATCAGGGTGGGCGGGCGCGTCTGGGCCTGGGTGGCGAACAGGACCTTCGGCTGCTTGCCGCTCCGTACCGGGGGCGGGGTGGCGGCGATCAGGTCGGCGAGCCAGGAGTTCAGGCGGCCGGTGGAGACGCGCTGGTCCCACGACGTCAGGGCCGTGCGAAGGGCCGGAGCCAGTTTGCGGACCGAGCGGCCGGTCAGGGCCGACACGTTGATCTTCTCGGCCCACGGGAGGCGGACCAGGCCGCGGTCGAGTTCACGCTCGAGTTGGTTGCGGCGGTCCTCGTCGACGAGGTCCCACTTGTTGAACGCCAGCACGCACGCGCGGCCGGCGTCGACCACCATGGTCAGCACCCGCAGATCTTGCTCGCTGATCGGCTCCGACGCGTCCAGCAGGACGATCGCCACCTCGGCGGACTCGATCGCCGCCTGGGTGCGCAGTGACGCGTAGTACTCCATGCCGCTGGCCGTTTTCACCCGCTTGCGCAGGCCGGCCGTGTCGACGAAGCGCCACACCTCGTCGTCCAGTTCGACCAGGGAGTCGACCGGGTCGACCGTGGTACCGGCCACCGAGTCGACGACCGCGCGGGTTTCGCCGGACAGGCGGTTGAGCAGGCTGGACTTGCCCACGTTCGGCTTGCCCACCAGCGCCACGCGGCGCGGGCCCTGCTGGACACCGAACGACTCGCGAGGGGTGGCCGGCAGCGCGTGCAGCACGGCGTCGAGCAGGTCACCCGAGCTGCGTCCGTGCAGGGCGCTCACCGCGTGTGGCTCGCCCAGGCCGAGCGACCACAGGGCGGCCGTGTCGGCCAGCAGCCGGTCGTCGTCGACCTTGTTCGCGGCCAGCAGCACCGGCTTGCCCGACCGGCGCAGCACGCGGGCCGCCGCCTCGTCGGTGGAGGTGGCGCCGACCGTGGCGTCGACGACCAGCAGCACCACGTCGGCCGTGGCCATCGCCAGTTCGGCCTGCGCGGTGATGGCCGCGGCCAGCCCGTCGGTCTTCGGGTCCCAGCCGCCTGTGTCGACCACCGTGAAGCGGCGCCCGTTCCACAACGCGTCGTAGGCCACCCGGTCCCTGGTGACGCCCGGCTTGTCCTGGACGACCGCCTCGCGGCGCCCCAGGATGCGATTCACCAGCGTGGACTTGCCCACATTCGGCCGCCCGACCACCGCCAGCACGGGCTGAGGGGGCTCGCCACCTTCTTCATCGGGGTGGCCGAACTCCTCGTCCACAGAAGTCCATTCGGACTCCTCGGCCCACGTGCCATCCAGCTCAGTCATCACTTTTCCTCGGCAGAACGCAGTTCATCAAGTTCACGCACCAGATCGGACAGACGCCGCCGAATTTCCTCGGTCGCCTCGCCAAGCCCGGATCGTCCACGTTGGACGGATAACCGAAACGGAGGTCCGACCAGCACGTCAAGCTTAGGCCGGAACCTTCGGTGGGCTCCCTCCGGCCGGAACGTTCCGCGCGTGGCGACCGGCAGAACCACCGCGTCGCCCGCTCGAACCAGCCATGCCGCGCCCTGCTCGGCGTGGTCCACGTCACCCGATCCCCTGGTGCCTTCGGGGAAAACGCCGATCACACCGCCGTCGCGCAGCAGCCGCACGGCGGTCATGAGCGGCGCGCGGTCGGCCGCTCCCCTGCGGACCGGCACCTGCCCGATCATCCGCAGCGCGCGGCCGAGGACTCCGGAGGCCAGCTCGCTCTTCACGAGGAACACCACGCGCCTGGGCAACGCGCCGTAGAGGATCTGGGGCTCGATCAGCGAGCTGTGGTTGGCCACCAGCACGACCGGCCCGGTGACCGGCATCAGCGCACGACCACGCACCCGGATCCGGTAGGTCGGTCGGTGCAGCCAGCGCGCGATCCATCGCCCGAAGTCGTGCAGCCAGGGGACCGCTCCTTCGGGAAGTCCTGTCACCACCTGGTGGGGCCGGCAGCCATCCCGCGCAGATCCCGTTCGTCCACAATGGCCATGATCTGGTCGAGCACCCCGGCGATGTCGAGGTGAGTGGTGTCGAGCCACACGGCGTCGTCGGCCGGCTGCAGCGGCGACGCGGCGCGCGACGAGTCGAGGCGGTCGCGACGCTCGACATCGAGCTTGGTGGCGTCGACGGTGCTGGACCGGCCCTCGGCGGTGTCCTGGTTGGTGCGGCGCAGCGCCCGGGCGTCGGACGAGGCCGTGAGGAAAACCTTCAGCCCGGCGTCGGGGGCGATGACCGTGCCGATGTCGCGGCCCTCGACCACGATGCCGCCCTGCTGGGCGCACACCTCGTCGATGATCCGGACCTGGCGGTCGCGCAGCAGCTCACGCACGCGGGGCACGGCGGAGACGGCCGACACCGCGAGGGTGACCTCCTGGCCGCGGATCTCGGTGCCGACGTCGTCGTTGCCGAGCCGCACCTCCTGGTGCAGCGGGTCGGTGGAGATGCCGAGATCGACGTCCTCCGCCACCCGAGCGACCTCGGACTCGTCGGCCGGGTCGACGCCAGCGCGCAGCACCGCGAGGGTGACCGAGCGGTACATCGCACCGGTGTCCAGGTAGCCGGCAGCCAGCAGCGTGGCGAGTCGCCGCGCCACCGTGGACTTGCCGGTACCCGACGGGCCGTCCAGCGCGATCACGCCACGCAGCTCGCCAAGTTCCACCGCGGTTGCCTCCTCAGGTCAACGCCTACCCCTCCCATTGTGCCAGTCGCGGCGATGTGAACCCGAAGCTGGCAACTGGTGACGGGCAAGGACCCCTCGATCAGCGGATCTCAACGCCGTGACCTGGGGCCTAGCATCCGACCCGAGGGCAATGACTGGAGGTAACCATGATCAGACGCACAGTGATCACCCTGCTGGCTACGGTCGCTATGGCGCTGACCTTCCTCGGCGGCACGGCGGTCGCGGCACCGCAGCCGCCAGATGTCGGTGTGGCCGCCGTGACCATCACCTACAGCGACAGCCGGGCCGGTGAGTTCGTGAACGCCGTCGCCCAGGGTGTCGCCATCTGGAACGCGCGGGTCACCAACGTGCAGATCCGGCGGGCCGCGCCGGGCACCCGCGCCGACATCACGGTCATCGCGGACAACGGCTGGCCGCGCGCCACGCTCGGTCCCGTGCGGCCGGGCGGCAGCGGCACCGTGTGGATGGGGCGCCAGGCGGTGAACGACGGCTACAGCGTCGTCCGCATCGCGTCGCACGAGTTCGGTCACATCCTGGGTCTGCCGGACCGCAAGCCGGGTCCGTGCTCGAGCCTCATGTCGGGCAGTTCGGCCGGCGTGGCGTGCACCAACCCCAACCCGAACTCCACGGAGATCAGCGGTGTGCAGAACGCCTACCGCAACGGTCTGGTGGCCACCACCGCCGACACGGGCATGGTGATCGTCGACTGACCTGACAGATCGTGTGGCCCCTGCCGACGGTGGGGGCCACACCTGTGTTCGGGACTGCCAGAATGACGACCCGCCCCTCACCTACGGGAAAGTGCCCTCCACCTGCCCGGACGGCGGGTGACAGGTCAGAGCAGATCGCCCAGGGTGGCGATCGCTGTTTCCAGTTGGGTGTCGGACAGGTACGGGGCCGGGCCGAAGCGGAGGTGGTCGCCGCGGCTGTCGGTGAGGACGCCGCGATCCGCCAGCGCGCCCTGGAGCTCGGCGGCTCTCGGGGAGCGCAGCGCCAGGAAGCCCGCGTAGGCCTCGCGTCCCGCCGATCGGTCGCGGGTGATCACTGACGGCGGAGCGTCCAGCGCGTCGAACAACGTCGCCAGCAGGCCGTTCTGGTGCAGGGAGACCTCGCGCAGGAACGACGCCGTCAGGCCTTGTGAGTCGAAGAAGTCCAACACCGAAGCGGCCCGGTAGTGGCTCGTCGGGTCATAAGTCGAGCCGGCGAAGCGGTCGGCACCCGGCGCGTAGCCCACCTGCCCGGCCGCGACGGCCGCCAGGTCCTCGAACTCCGCGAACCAGCCCGTCACCACCGGGCGCAGCTCCGCGGCGTGCGGGGGCAGCCGCAGGAAGCAGTTGCCCTCCCCCAGCTGCAGGTACTTGTACCCGCCGCCGGTGATCCACGCGTCCTCCAGGCCCGCCAGCGAGAACGGCGCCACGCCCAGCTGGTGGTACGCGTCCACCAGCAACTCGGCACCGTGCGAACGGCACGCCGGCGCCACGGAAACCAGGTCCGGCACGATCCGGGACGTCTCGAACAGCACGGACGACACCAACACCGCCGCCGTCCGAGAGTCGACCTCAGCCGCCAGCCGGGAAGCCAGAGTTTCGACCGGGGCGACCGGCACCCGAACGACCTCGACGCCGACCTCACCCAACCGGGCCAACTGCCGGCGCAACGTGTGGAACTCGCCGTCCGTGGTCACGAGTCGCGGCCGCGCCCGGAGGTCCACAGCGGACAGGAACCGGATGAGCAGGTCGTGTGTGGACGCACCCAGCGCGATCGTCGCGTCGGGTTCGCCCAGCAGGGAAGCAAAACCCGCGCGCACGCGGTCCGCGCGCGCGAACGCCGAAGGCCACTTGCCGTCGACCGCGGCGGACGCGTCGGTGAACGCCTCGATCTGGCCGTGCAGCGCCACATCAGGCCACGCCTGGTGCGAGTGGCCGGTCAACAGCAGCCGGTTGGCCACATCGAACCGTCCGTAGTGGACGGACAACGCGTTCGGAGAGCGGCGGAGATCGGCTAACGTCACAGCTGGCTCCGCACGGCCCACAGGTCCGGGAAGACCGAGTTGAACAGCGTGGATCGCAGGTAGGCGGCACCGGCCGAGCCGCCGGTACCGGCCTTGCCGCCGATGGTCCGCTCCACCATCTTCACGTGCCGGTAGCGCCACTCCTGCAGGCCCTCGTCGAGATCGACCAGCAGTTCGGCCACAGTGGACGGTCCGGCGTCGTCGGCGTAGACCCGCAGCAACACCTCCTGAACGGCAGGCGACTCGGTCCACTGTGTACGGACATCGCGGTCGAGCAGCTCCGGCGGGAGGTCATAACCACTGCCCGCCAGGTAGTGGAGGAACGAGTCGAACACCGACGAGCGTTCCATGGCCGCCTCGATCCGCGTCCGCCACGTGCTACCGACCGCGTACGGCTTCACCATCGACGGGTCGCGCCGGCCGAGCACCGCCTCCAGCTCACGGAACTGACCGGACTGGAATCCGCTCGACTCGTCCAGCCGGGTGCGGAAGCTGGTGAACTGGCGCGGGGTCATGGTCTCCAGCACGTCGATCTGCGCGACCACCACCTTGAGGATGGTGAGCGCCCGGCGCAGCGTGCGTACCGAGTGCGGGGTGTCGATCTTCTCGAGGCGGCGCTGCAGGTGGTCCAGCTCGTGCAGCAACTGCTTGAACCACAGCTCGTACACCTGGTGGATCACGATGAACAGCATCTCGTCGTGCTCGTCGGACCGGGGGCGCTGCGCGGCGAGGATCTCGTCGAGCGCCAGGTAGGACGTGTAGGTCAGCGCGGCGGACTGTCCACCTGGGAGCTTGTCGGTCATGGCACGGTCACCTCATCGAAGTAGCGCTGCGCCGCCGGGGCCAGCGCCGGATACTGATCATGGAACAACGCGACGGCCCGCGCCCGGTGGATCGGGGCCGGCACGAGATCCGACGGCAGTTCGGGGTCGACGAACGGGAACTCGCGGAACGTGTGCACCAGTCTCGTCCGCAACAGCAGGGCCTGCCGATCGTCGGCCACGTGCTGGTCGGCGAACAGCGAGACGAACCGCTGGTACCGCGCGGCGAGGTCGGGCAGATCCCAGACGCGGGCCACGAACGTGGCGAAGTCGACGGCGGTCGCCGGCCGGCCGAGCAGCACCCCCGCGTACTCCGAAACCTCCAGCTCGGCCAGCAAAGCGGCCACCTCGGCCTCGCGGTCGTGAGGAGCGAGCCAGGTGCCGTCCTGCACGGAACCGAACCCCAGGAACCGCAGCCGCCGCACGAGCCGGGTGCGGGCGAGCCGCCGGTCCTCGGGGATCGCGTGCCAGAGCACGGTCCAGGTGGTCTCGCCGCGCGGCGCCGAGCCGAGCGTGAAGATCCGCCGGTCGCCCTCGGCGAGTACGGCGACCGTGCGCGGGGTGAGCGTGTAGTGGACGTGGCGGCCGGTCCGGCTCGGCGCCAGCAACTCGCGCCCGACCAGGCGGTTCAGCGCCACCCGCGAGGCACCGGCGGAGAAGCCGAACTCCTCGAGCAGCCGGACGAGCCCACCCGACCAGACCTCACCGCGCTCACGCGGAAGGTGGTGGGCGCCGAGCAGCGTCAGCACCAGATCCTGCGGCGCCGGTTCGAACCCGCGCAGCACGTCGGCCATGGGCCGAGCATAGTTGACGCCTCACCGGGGTCAACCGTAATGTGTTTCACGTGAAGGTCGGAATCGGGCTTCCCAACACGGTTCCCGGCACATCCGGGGCGCTGCTCATCGACTGGGCGCGGCGCGCCGATGCCGGGCCGTTCGGCACGATCGCGGTCCTGGACCGGTTGGTCTACGACAGCATCGAGCCGTTCGCCGCGCTGTCCGCCGCGGCCGCGGTCACCGAACGGGTCCGCCTGGCCACGAACATCGCGATCGGCCCCCTGCGCGGCGCGGCCATGCTCGCCAAGCAGGCGGTCTCGGTCGACGCGCTCTCGAACGGCCGGTTCACCCTCGGCCTCGGCGTGGGTGCCCGGCGCGACGACTACGAGGCGGCCGGCGTCGACCGGCGCACCCGTGGCGCGACGCTGTCCGAGCAGCTCGCCTACCTGCGCGGCCAACTGGAGGACTCGGGCATCGGTCCGGTCCGACCGCTCGAACTGCTCGTCGGCGGGTCGAGCGGCGCGGCGTTCGCCCGGATGGCGCGCTACGCCGACGGCTACGCCCACGGCGGCGGCCCACCCAAGGCGTTCGGCTCGGCCGCCAACCGGGCGCGGGCCGCGTGGCGTGACCTGGAGCGGCCCGGCGAGCCGAAGCTGTGGGGCCAGGGCTACTTCGCGTTCGGCGACCCGGACGCCGGGACGGCCTACCTGCGTGACTACTACGCGTTCACCGGCCCGTTCGCCGACAAGATCGCGGCCGGCAACCTCACGTCCGCGCGAGCGGTGCGCGACTTCGTGCGTGGCTACGAGGCCGAGGGCTGCGACGAGCTGATCCTCTACCCGACGGTCGCCTCGCTCGACGACCTCGACCGGCTGGCCGAGGTGCTGTCCTGATGCGCGTCTCGGTGCTCGGCGCGGGCCCGTCGGGTCTGTACCTGGCGATCCTGCTGCGCAAGGCCGGGCACGACGTCTCGGTGGTGGAACGCAACGCGCCGGACGCGACCTTCGGGTGGGGCGTGGTGTTCTCCGAGGAGACGCTCGGAGCGCTGCGGGACGCGGACTACCAGACCTACCTGGAGATCACCGACTCGTTCGCCCGGTGGACGGCCATCGACATCCGCTACCGGGGCGCCACCATCCGCTCGTCGGGGCACACGTTCTCCGCCATCCGGCGCACCCACCTGCTGGACATCCTGCAGCGCCGCTGCCGGGAGTTGGGGGTGTCGCTGGAGTTCGGGCGTGAGGTGTCCACTATGGAACCGGCCGATCTGATCGTGGCGGCCGATGGTGCGAACAGCACCCTGCGGCGCAACGGGAAGTTCGGCACCTCGTCGGTCCCGCAGGGCTGCAAGTACGTGTGGTTCGGCACCGACCTGGTGCTCGACGCGTTCACGTTCATCTTCAAGGAGACCGAACACGGCCTGTTCCAGGTGCACGCCTACCCGTTCGACGAGCACACGAGCACGTTCATCGTGGAGGCACCCGAACCGGTGTGGCGCGCGGCCGGCCTGGACACCATGTCCGAACAGGACAGCCTCGCGTTCTGCGAGCGGCTGTTCGCCGACGAGCTGGGCAGCCACCGGCTCATGACGAACAAGTCGGTATGGCTCGACTTCCCCCTGGTGCGCAACGACAGCTGGCACGACGGCAACGTGGTGCTGATCGGCGACGCCGCGCACACCGCGCACTTCTCCATCGGCTCGGGCACCAAGCTCGCCATGGAGGACGCGATCGCGCTCGCCAACTCGTTCGTGCGGCACCCGAACGACATCGAACACGCGCTGGTCGACTACGAACTGGAACGCCAGCCGGTGGTGGAACGGTTCCAACAGGCGGCCGGCGACAGCGCCGCCTACTTCGGCCGGGTCCGCCACTACACGAGCCTCGAGCCCCTGCAGTTCGCGGCGAACCTGCTGACCCGCAGCGGCCGGATCAGCCACGCGAACCTCACCCAGCGCGACCCGAACTTCGTGCGGGTACTGGATTCCTGGTTCACGGCCGACGCGACCGGCACCACCGCACCTGCCGGATCGGTGGCCACTCCCCCGATGTTCGCACCGCTGCGCCTGGGTGAGGTGACCGTCCGCAACCGGGTGGTGCGAGCAGGCACCACCGAAGCCGCGGGCGCGGGCCTGGTGCTCTCGGAGTTCGTCGCGGTGAGCGCCGACGGCCGCACCACCCCCGACTGCCCGGTGATCCACGACTGGACGCCGCCGAATGTGTCCGGCGCGCTGCTGGGCCTGCGGCTCGGTCACGCCGGCCGTCGTGGCGCGGTCCGGACGTCCGGAGTGGACGTTCCGCTGTCCGACGGCTGGCCGCTGCTGTCCGCGTCTCCCCTGCGGTACGCGCCGTTCGGTGCGGTGCCCCGGGAGGCGACACACGACGACCTGGACCGCGTGCGTGCCGACTTCGTGGCGGCAGCCGAACGCGTCACGGGCGTCGACGTCCTGGAACTCGACCTCGCCGACGGCCACCTGCTCGCGAGCTTCCTGTCCCCGCTGACCAACCGACGCACCGACGAGTTCGGCACCGACCGGCTGCGGTACCCACTGTCCGTTGTGGACGCCGTGCGGGCGGTGTGGTCGGGGGTGCTCGCGGCCCGGCTGACCGTGACCGACTGGGCGCCGCGCGGGCTGACGGTCGACGACGGGATCGCCCACGCCCGCGCGCTGGCCGAACACGGCGTCGACCTGGTGCACGTGCGGGCAGGTCACACCACCGCGAACTCGCGGCCGGAGTACCGGCGCGGCTACCTGACGACCCTGTCCGACCGGGTCCGCAACGAGGCGGGCGTGGCGACCCTGGTGGGCGGGTACTTGACGACTCCGGACGAGGTGAACACGATCATCGCGGCGGGACGGGCCGATCTGTGCCTGTTCGAACCACCACCGACGCCGCTGGAGGGCCTGTGATCGCGTTTGCCGAACTCACGTCGCCGCAGGTCGCGGAGGTGTTGGCCGGGCCGAGAACGCCCGTGCTGCTGCTGCCGGTCGGTGCGGTCGAGCCCCACGGGCCGCACGCGCCGCTGGCCACCGACCAGCTGATCTCCGCGGGAATGTGCGAACGGGCGGCCGAGCGGCTGACCGACGATCCGGACCTGTGGGTGTTCGTGCTGCCGGCCGTGCACTACGGCGTGGCCGACCTCAGCGCGGCGTTCCCCGGCGGGATCTCCATCGGCGCCGGCACGCTGCGCGCGCTGATCGTCGACATCTGCACCTCGCTCGCGAAGCAGGGCTTCGACCGGATCGTGGTGGTGAACAACCACTTCGAACCGGCGCACGTGGCGGCCGTGCGAGGCGCCGTGCGGGACGCGGGCGTGGCACACCTGGACCTGTTGCGCCGCGCGAACGTCGCGAAGCTGACCGACGAGTTCCGCAGCGGTTCGTGTCACGCCGGGCAGTACGAGACCTCGCTCGTGCTCGCCGACCGCCCGGACCTGGTCCACACGCGACTGCTCCCGGACCTGCCGGAGGTTCCGGTGAACATGCCGGTCGAGATGGCCGCCGGCCGGACGAGTTTCACGGCCATGGGCATGGAACGGGCCTACAGCGGCGCTCCGGCCGACGCCACGGCCGACGAGGGCGTGTCCACTTTCGACACGCTCACCGAGATGCTCGTGCGGACCATCCGGGAGGTCGGATCGTAGTGTTCAACATCGCCGATCACTTCGTCGACCGCAACCTGGCCGAGGGCAGGGGTGAGCGGACCGCGCTGCTGACGGCGGCCGGTGCGACCACGTATGCCGAGCTGGCGACACTGGTGAACCGGATCGGCAATGTCCTGCTGTCGCTCGGGGCCCGGCGCGGCGAGCGGATCCTGATCGCGCTGTCCGACGGGGTGGAGTTCGTGGCCACCTGGTACGCGGCGCAGAAGATCGGCGCGGTGACCGCCGAGGTGTACACGTTCCTGCCGGCCAAGGACTATCGCTACTTCCTCGAGTACACGGGTGCCGACGTCGTGGTGGTCGACCCGGTGACGCTCGACCGGATGCGCGAGGCCGGGGTGGGTGACCGGCGAGTGCTGGTGGTCGGCGCCACCGCCGAACTCCGCGCGGGCGAGCACGATTTCGCCGCGCTGGTGGCCGAAGCGTCGCCCGAGCTGGATCCCGCACCGACCACAGTGGACGATGTGGCCATCTGGAAGTTCACCACCGGCAGCACCGGGGCGCCCAAGGCGTGCGTCCACCCGGCGGTGAGTGCGTTGGCCAGCCATCAGAACTACGCGCTCGGCGTGCTGGATCTCGCGGCCGACGACGTGGTCCTGCCGGTCCCCAAGCTGTTCTTCGGCTACGCCAGGGATCTCGCGGCCATGTTCCCGTTGGGCGTGGGCGGCGCCGGGATCGCGTTCCCCGAACGCACGACGGCCGACCGGATCTTCGAGCTGATCGCCACGCACCGGCCCACGATTCTCGTGAACGTGCCGACCATGATGAGCGCCATGGTGTCCCATCCGGACGCGTCCACACAGGACCTGAGCTGTCTGCGGCTGTGCACGTCGGCCGGTGAGGCGCTGCCCGCCGAGCTGCACCGCAAGTGGGACGAGGCGTTCGGGGTCGAGGTGGTGGACGGGATCGGCTCGTCGGAGGCATACCACATCTACATCTCCAACCGGCCGGGCGCGGCTCGCCGGGGCACGTGTGGGCAGACGGTGCCCGGCTACTCCGCGCGGGTGGTCGACGAGGACGGTTTGGAACGACCCGCGGGCGAGGTCGGGGTGCTGGAGGTCACGGGCGGCACGGTCGCGCGGGAGTACTTCGGGGACCCGGCCAAGTCCGCGGCCACCTACCGCGGCGACACCGTCCACACGGGAGACCTGTTCAGCCGGGACGCCGAGGGGTTCTTCACTTACCACGGCCGGGCGGACGATCTGTTGAAGGTGGGCGGTATCTGGGTGGCGCCCGGCGAGATCGAGGACTGTCTCATCGGGCACGCGGACGTGGTGGAGTGCGGCGTGGTCGGTGTGGAGTTCGACGGGCTGGTGCGGCCGAGGGCGTACGTGGTGCTGCGCGAGGGTGTGCATGGGTCACCCGAGCTGGGCGAGGCGATGCGGGAACACGTCGGCGCACGACTGTCCGGCCACAAGCGACCGTACGAGGTCGTGTTCACCGACGAACTGCCGAGGACCAGCAACGGAAAGCTCGACCGGCGCGCACTACGGGCACTCTCGTGACGCGACTCGTGGTGGTCACGGGAGGCACCAAGGGCATCGGCGCGGCCGTGGCCCGACGGTTCACCGACGCCGGCGACGAGGTGCTGGCGCTCGGCCACGCCGACCTGGACGTCACGGACGAGGCGGCGGTGGCCGCCGTCCTCGGGGCACGCGAGGTGGACGTGTTGGTGAACAACGCCGGCATCTCGGCCAGCGCGCCGGTGCACAAGACCACTGTGGACGTCTGGCGGGCGCACCTCGACGTGAACGCCACCGGCGCCTTCCTGTGCACCCGGGCGGTACTGCCGGGCATGCGTGCCCGCGGTCGCGGGCGGATCATCACGGTCGCGTCGACCGCCGGGCTGGTGGGCGCCCCGTACACCGCCGCGTACACGGCCGCCAAGCACGCGGCCGTCGGCCTCATGCGGACGGTCGCCGCCGAGGTGGTCGGCACGGGAGTCACGGCGAACGCCGTGTGCCCGACGTTCGTCCGGACCGACATGACGGCCCGCACGGTCGCGCGGATCGCCGACCGCACCGGCAAGTCCACCGTGGACAGTGAGGCGGCGGTCGCCGCGCTGTCCCCGCTCGGCCGGCTGCTCGAACCCGAGGAGGTCGCGTTCGCCGTGGCTTTCCTCGCCGCACCCGAGGCGGCGGCCGTCAACGGCCAGACCATCGTCCTCGACGGAGGAGGAATCCAGTCATGAGCGAGCTTGCGAGCGAATCAATGTCACAGGGCGACCGCGAGCGGCGGATCCGAGCCTGCGAGGAGACGTCATGAGCCCCTTTCGGGCGTCCCCCGGCTTCACCGACAAGTGGGAGCACTTCGACTTCGAGGTGGCCGACGGGGTCGCCACGGTCACGCTGAACCGGCCGGACAAACTGAACGCGCTCACGTTCGACGTGTACGCCGACCTGCGGGATCTGCTGGCCGAGCTGCCACACCGGGGCGACGTCCGGGTGGTCGTGCTGACCGGGCGGGGCCGCGGTTTCTGCTCGGGTGGCGACGTCGAGGAGATCATCGGCGAGCTCCAGAAGATGGCGCCCGCGCAGCTCCTGGAGTTCACGCGCATGACCGGCGCGGTGGTGAAGGCGCTGCGCGAGTGCCCGCTGCCGGTGATCGCGTCGGTCAACGGGATCGCCGCCGGCGCCGGCTCGGTCATCGCGCTGGCCAGCGACTTCCGCCTGCTGGCCGAGTCCGCGTCGTTCGCGTTCCTGTTCACGAAGGTCGGTCTGGCCGGCGCGGACATGGGCTCGGCGTACCTGCTCCCCCGGCTGATCGGCCTCGGCCGCGCCACCGAGCTTCTTATCCTGGGCGACAAGGTGGACGCGGCACACGCGGACCGGATCGGCCTGGCCACTCGAGTCGTGCCGGACGCGGAGTTGCCCGACGCGACGGCCGCGCTCGCGAAGCGTCTGGCCGACGGCCCGGCGCTCGCCTACTCGACCACGAAGGTGCTGCTGACCCGTGAACTCGACATGGACCTCGGCAGCAGCATCGAGCTGGAAGCCATGACCCAGGCCCTGCTCATGAAGAGCGACGACCACGGCGAGTTCTACGCGGCCTGGTCCGCCGGCCGCCGTCCACAGTGGAGCGGCAAATGAGCGCGCACGAGATCATCACCGCACCGGGCCTCGCCGAGCCGGTCGGGTTCGCCCACGCCGTGGTCGCGAACCCCGGCCGGACGGTGTACCTGGGCGGGCAGACCGCACAGGGCCAGGACGGCGCGATCGTCGGCACCACCCTGGTCGAACAGTTCGACATAGCCGCTGGAAACGTAGCCGCCACGCTCGAGGCCGCTGGTTCGGAGCCGGCGCAGCTGGTGTCCCTGATCATCTACACGACCGCGGTCGCCGAGTACCGGTCGTCGATGGCCGAGCTGGGGCCCGTGTGGCGCAAGCACTTCGGCCGGCACTACCCGGCGGTCGCGCTGCTGGGTGTGGCCGAGCTGTTCGACCCGGAGGCCAAGGTGGAACTCGTGGGGACGGCGGTGATCCCGGGGTGAGCTACTCGCATCTGTCAGCCGCACACCGGGAACTGCGCGACCACACGGAGAAGGTGGCCGCCACACTGGCGGAGATCTCCGGCGAGCCGGGCCGGATCAACCGCCCGCTGCTGGCCGCCCTGGCGTCACACGGTCTGCTGGGCCGGCTGTTCCCCAAGACCTCGGCCATGGACCTGTGCCTGATCCGGGAGGCGCTGGCCCGCCACACCACGGAGGCGGAGACGGCGTTCGCGTTGCAGGGCCTGGGCGCGTACCCGATCCTGCTGGCCGGCGGTCCGGCCACAGTGGACACCTGGCTGCCGCGGATCACGGCGGGCGAGGCGGCCGTGGGGTTCGCGCTGACCGAACCGGACGCGGGCTCGGACGTGGCGTCCCTGGCGCTGGCCGCCGTCCGCGACGGCGACTCCTACGTGCTGACCGGCGAGAAGGTGTTCATCTCGAACGCCCCGGACGCCGACGTGTACTCGGTGTTCGCCCGCACGAGCGACAACGGTTCCCGTGGCATCACGGCGTTCGCCGTCCCGGGCAACACGCCGGGCCTGTCCGGCACGCGACAGAACCTCGTGTCCCCGCACCCGATCGGGCGTCTGGCGTTCGACGGCGTGCGCGTGCCCGCCACGTCGATCCTGGGCGAGGTGGACGGCGGCTGGCGGGTCGCGATGCGGACGCTGGACATGTTCCGGCCGAGCGTGGGCGCGTTCGCGTTGGGCATGGCGCAGGCGGCGCTGGACGCGGCGGTGGCGCACACGGCCGACCGGCAGGCGTTCGGCAAGCCGCTGAAGGACTTCCAGGCGGTGTCGCACCAACTGGCCGACGTGGCCACACGTCTGCACGCGGCGCGGCTGATGGTCCACGACGCGGCGGCGGCGTACGACTCGGGCGCCGAACGCACGGGCCACCTGTCGGCCATGGCGAAACTGTTCGCCACGGAGACCGCCCAACACGCGGTGGACACGGCCATCCAGGTCCACGGCGCCCGCGCCCTGGAGGTCGGTCACCCCCTGGAACACCTCTACCGCGACGTCCGCGCCCCCCGCATCTACGAGGGCGCGAGCGAGATCCAACGCGAGATCATCGCCCGCTCCCTGTACCGCTAGCTCGGCGCGGTCGTGGACCGTCGCAGTGTTCTCGTCGTGATCATCGTGACGGCCGCGCCGAAGGTGATTACCGCGCAGGCGCCGAGTACCGGTCCCGTCCCCCACTCGGCGGCCGCGAAACCCGCCACCGGGAACAGGATCGGCGCCAGACCGAGGGTGCCGAGTGTGAGTGCCGCCGTGACGCGGCCCAGGTACTCCGGTGCGCTGTGGGTCTGGACGAGGGCGTGGGCGATGATCCCCGCGACACCGCTCGCGGCCCCCATCACCACCGCCAGGCCGGCGGCCACCGGCAGCGTGCTCGCGAACGGCAGGGCAGCGGCCGTCGCGGCGGTCACCGCGAAGAACCCGGCGCACACGTAGCCGGCGTTGGCCACCCGCGCCCGGATGGTGAGGACGATCCCGCCGGCCGCCGCGCCGACACTGAACGCCCCGAGCAGCCAGCCGACCGCCGCCGCGCCCCAACCGCGTTCGTCCGCCATCAGGACCATCACGAGCGCGACCGGCCCCGAGAAACACATCTCGCTCAGCGCGATGGCGAGCAGCAACGGCCCCAGCACTCGATGCCGGCGGAGATAACCCAGGCCGTCCTGGAGGTCGCGCCACGCCGAGCGTTCCTCGACCTCCGCCTTCGGCAGCGGGGTCACCCGCGTAGCCAGGAGCAGCACCAGCGACACCACGAACAACCCACCCGCCACGGCGAACGCCGCCGGGACACCCCCGAACGCCATGGCGCCGCCCGCGATCGCCGGCCCGGCGAGGTTGCTGGCTCGGATCGAGAGCGACCGCATGGCCTGGATCCGGCCGAGTTCGATCGACCGGCGCGAGCCGGGGCGGCAACGCACCGACCGCCGGCATGAACAGGGCGTCGACCACACCGAAGACGGCGGCGAGCGTCAGCAGCAGCCACATCCCCGGTGTGGCGAGCCACAACCAGCCGGCGGCGCCGAGGATGAGCACACACCGGATAGCGTCGCTGCCGATGACGGCGCGGCGCGGACCGAAGCGGTCCGCCACCACGCCACCGGCCAGCATCAACACCGCCCTGGGCAACGCCCCCACGGCGGCCGCCAACCCGGCCGCCGACGGACCGCCGATCTCCGCGGCGGACCAGGCGAGGGCCAGGAAGTAGACCACGTCGCCGGCGACGGACGCCGTGTAGGCGGCCAACCATCGCAGGACGTTCGGATTCCGGTACGCGGTGGCCTGGGACATCCGCGTCAACGCGCGGGAATGGTGGCGAACGCCGCTGCCAGGTCCTCTTCGGACAGGTCGTGGTCCACCATGTCCCCGGCCAGATAGCTGGCGTACGCCGGCAGGTCCAGGTGTGCGTGTCCACAGAGGGCGGTCAGGATCACCTTCTCCTCGCCGGTCTCCTTGCAGCGCAACGCCTCCCGCACGCACTCGGCCAACGCGTGCGTCGGTTCCGGCGCGGGCACGATGCCCTCCGAGCGGGCGAACCGGACGCCGGCGGCGAAGCACTCGTTCTGCGGAATGGCCACGGCGTCGATCAGGCCCAGCTCGTAGATGTGGGACAGCAGCGGCGACATCCCGTGGTAGCGCAGGCCGCCGGCGTGGATGGGGTCGGGGATGAACTCGTGGCCCAGCGTGTGCATCTTCAGCAGCGGCGTCAGTCCGGCCGTGTCACCGAAGTCGTAGGCGTACCTGCCGCGCGTCAGCGACGGGCACGCGGCCGGTTCGACCGCCCGGATGGTCGGCGACATCCGTCCGGCGAGCTTCTCCCGCAGGAACGGGAACGCCAGCCCGCCGAAGTTCGAGCCGCCGCCCGTGCAGCCCACGATCACGTCCGGCGTGTCCTCGGCCAGTTCGAACTGGAGCAGCGCCTCCTCGCCGATGACCGTCTGGTGCATGAGGACGTGGTTGAGCACGCTGCCCAACGCGTACCGCGCGTCGGGGTTGCCGGCGGCCATCTCCACGGCCTCGCTGATGGCGATCCCGAGGCTGCCCGAGGAGTCCGGGTGCTCGGCCAGCACCGCGCGACCGGACTCGGTCAGGTCCGACGGACTCGGGTGCACGCTCGCCCCGAACGTCTCCATCATGATCTTGCGGTACGGCTTCTGGTCGTAGGACGCGCGAACCTGCCACACCTCGCACTCGAGGCCGAACTGCGCGCACGCGAACGCCAGCGCGCTCCCCCACTGGCCGGCGCCGGTCTCGCTCGTCAGCTTGCTGACGCCCTCGGCCGCGTTGTAGAACGCCTGCGGCACCGCGGTGTTCGGCTTGTGCGAGCCGACCGGGCTGACACCCTCGTACTTGTAGTAGATCCGTGCGGGCGTGCCGAGCGCCTTCTCCAGCCGGTGCGCCCGGTACAGCGGCGAGGGCCGCCACAGCCGGTAGACCTCCTGCACCTCTTCCGGGATCGGAACGAACCGCTCGGTGCTGACCTCCTGCATGATCAACGCCATGGGGAACAGCGGGGCGAGGTCTTGCGGGCCGATCGGCTCCCCCGTGCCGGGATGGAGCGGCGGCGGAGGCGGTTCCGGCAGGTCAGGCACGATGTTGTACCACGACGTGGGCATCTCCGACTCGTCGAGGATGAACTTTGACCGACCTGCCACGGTGACCTCCGGGACGGCGCGAAAAGTGAGGCAACCAACCTATTGGTCGGGCGTGCCGGGAAGAAAGCACGAGGTGGCGTCGTTTAGCCTGACATGGTGAATGTCGAGGTGACGCCCCTGCCGGGTATCGGCACGCGCCAGGACTTCCTGTCCCGCACAGGGCGGCGGATCGGTGTGATCACCTACCGCGACGGCCGGTGCGAGCTGATCGTGTCCCGCGAGGACGATCCGGACGCCTGCACCGCGTCGATCCCGCTGTCCGTCGACGAGGCCAGCGCGCTCGCCGGTCTGCTCGGCGCGCCGCAACTGGTGGCCGAGCTGCGCGAGCAGAACGGTGGGCTCAGCGGGGTGCACACCAAGCAACTGCCGCTCGTCCCGGGTTCGCCCTTCGACGGCCGCACTCTCGGTGACACGGCGCTGCGGTCGCGCACGGCCGTGTCCGTGGTGGCCGTCGTCCGTATCGGCACGGTGCACCCCTCGCCCCGCCCCGACTTCGTGCTCGGCGGCGGTGACCTGCTGATCACCGTGGGTACGACCGAGGGGCTGGCGAAGGCGGCCGACGTCCTCGACCGCGGGTAGGGCCGTTGCACAACACCGCGATCTCGCTGATCGAACTCGGCGCGATCTTCTTCGGCCTCGGCATTCTCGGGCGTTTCGCGTGGAAGATCGGTATCTCCCCCATCCCGTTCTACCTGCTCGGTGGCCTGGCGTTCGGCAGCGGCGGACTGATCCCGCTCGAGGGCATCGAGGAGTTCGCCTCGCTGGCCAGCGAGATCGGCGTCATCCTCCTGCTGCTCCTGCTCGGACTGGAGTACTCGGCGGCCGAGCTGGTCACCGGGCTGAAACGGTCCTGGCTGGCGGGTCTCGTGGACCTGGTCCTCAACGCGACGCCCGGGGTGGCGGTCGCGCTGATCCTCGGGTTGGGGTCCGGTCGGCGCGCTCGCCATGGCGGGCGTCACGTACATCTCCTCGTCCGGCATCATCGCGAAGGTCCTGGGCGACCTCGGTCGGCTGGGTAACCGCGAAACGCCGGTCATCCTGTCGATCCTCGTGTTCGAGGACCTGGCCATGGCCATCTACCTGCCGATCCTCACGGCCGTCCTGGCGGGCGCCACGCTCCTCGGTGGACTCACGGCCATCGGCATCTCACTCGTGGTGGTCACGCTCGTTCTGGTGCTGGCACTGAAGTTCGGCCGGTACGTGTCGGCCATGGTGGACAGTCCCGACCCCGAGGTGTTCCTGCTGCGGGTGCTCGGCGCGGCGCTGCTGGTGGCCGGTTTCGCCGCACAACTGCAGGTGTCGGCGGCGGTCGGCGCGTTCCTGCTGGGCATCGCGATCTCGGGTTCGACCGCGGAGAACGCGACGCGCATGCTCGAGCCGCTGCGTGACCTGTTCGCCGCCATGTTCTTCGTGGTGTTCGGGCTCAACACGGATCCGTCGACCATCCCGCCGGTGCTCGGCGCGGCCGTCGCGCTGGCCGTGGTCACCACGATCACGAAGTTCGTCACCGGCTGGTGGGCCGCTCGACGCCAGGGCATCGGCAAGATGGGCCGGGCCCGCACGGGTGCCGCGCTGGTCGCGCGCGGCGAGTTCTCGATCGTCATCGCGGGTCTGGCCGTGGCGGCCGGCGCGGTGGACGCCCAGTTGGCGGCGATGGCGACGGCATATGTGCTGGTCATGGCCATCATCGGCCCGATGGCAGCGCGTTTCGTGGAACCCGTGGCGCGGATGACCTGGTCCCGGCTGCGCCCCGCGACCGCGTAGCTCGGGCGGCCCGTTCCCCGCCGGTCCTGTTTCCGGGCAACCGGTGAGTCCCACATTCAGCCCCGCGAGTCTCCCTCCCGCAACACCCGAGTTGGCGATTCGCGAACCGCCAACTCGGATGTCTGGTGAGGGAGACTCGCGGGCGTGAACGTGGGACTCGCCGGGCCGAGGGGCAAGACTGGAGTGTCCGGAATTGTCGGTGCTCGTCGGTACGCTGGATATCGGGGGGCCGGAGGCCGCCGTTGATCTTGAACGCCGGTCAGCTCAGCGCGGCGAGCAGCAGGCCACTGCGGGGCTTCGGCGTGAAGTACGTGCTCTTGCGGGGCATGCGGCCGCCCGCCGCGTGGACGGCGAGCACCTCCGCCAGCGGGATGGGCGCCAACTCCAGGATGGCGTCCGCGCCGGGCGGCGGTCGGCGGCCCTCGGCCAGTGGGCGGACGAGCCGGCTCTCCGGGTCGATGCCCAAAGCCTCGTGCAGCAGCAGTTCCTCCACCACCGCGTGGTCGATTCCCCGGCCCGACGGCAGGTCCACCACGAGTGTCCGATCGGGACAGCGGGCGACCACCCGGCCCGGCTCGGGTGACGCGTCCTGCTCGCGGACCGTGAGGCCGACGGCTCGCCACGCGGCCGCCAGGTCGTCGGCCGTGCGACCGGTGCCCGTGAGCACTCGGTGGAACGCGCCGATCCGCAGGCCTGGACCGGCTGTGACCAGCGCCAGGAGTCCGTTCAGCCCGGCGGCGGCCGCGGCGGCCACCCGGTGGTTGCCGTCCGCCACGAGCAGCGGGTGTGCTCCGGCGACGGCGAGTACGCGATCCCTCGCGGTCCCGGGTCCGAGGAGCCACAGCCGGTGCCGGCGACCCGACGAGTCCACTGTGGACACGTCTGGTGCGCCGGTCGTGGCGGCGCGGACGGCTGCCGTCAGCTCGTCGCGGTCGCTCACCGGGACGAGCATCGCGGCGCTCGTCGCGTATCCCAGACCGGCCAGCACTTCGGCGCGTTCGGCCACGATGTCCGGGTAGACCTCCTCGCTGTGCCGCACGCGACCCGCTCCGACGGCAGCCGGGTCGACCATGCACAGCAACCCGCACGCCGTCCCGTCGGGACCGTCCACTTCGTACGGCGCGACGACGTCGGTCACCGACCGGTACGCGGTGCGCAGCAGCACGGCGAGCGTGGATCTGGCGTCCGGCAAGGACTCCAGCAGACCACGCCCGGCGGCGCGGGCACCGGGCGTCCGATGTGGATGCTGGACGGCGAGGAGCGTCCGCGCGTTCGGTTCGGCGAGTGCCGCGACGATCCGGTCCGGTTCGGCGAACTCGTCGACGTCGGGGCCGGGCACCTCCCGGCGGACCACCCAGGCGCGGTCGATCGGGCGGACCCAGTCGGTCACAGACCGACGTCCGAGAACAGCGAGCCGACCTCCGCCCGGTTGAGCGGGCGCAGGCTGCCGGGGCGCTGGTTGCCGAGCTTGACGTCGCCGATCTGGGTGCGGATCAGCTTGCGCACCGGGTGGCCGACCTCGGCGAGCAGCCGCCGCACGATGTGGTTGCGGCCCTCGTGCAGGACGACCTCGACCATGGCGCGGCCGCCGGACGTGTCGACCACCTTGAAGGAGTCGATGTGGACGGGGCCGTCCTCCAGTTCGACGCCGTCGCGCAGGCGCCGGCCGAGATCGCGCGGGATGGGGCCGGGCACCTCGGCGACGTAGGTCTTCGACACCTCGAACGACGGGTGCATCAGCCGGTGCGCGAGGTCGCCGTCGTTGGTGAGCAGGAGGAGGCCCTCGGTGTCGGCGTCGAGGCGGCCTACGTGGAACAGCCGGTCGTCGCGGTTGCGGATGTAGTCGCCGACCGACGGGCGCCCCTGGTCGTCGGACATCGTGGAGTGCACGCCGCGGGGCTTGTTGAACGACAGGTACCGCAGGTCGTCGCGCACCACGACGCGCACACCGTCGACGTGGATGGTCACCGCGTCCGGGTCGACGCGGCGGCCGAACTCGGTGACCACCTTGCCGTCCACGCTGACCCGCCCCTCGGCGATCAGCTCCTCGGCCGCGCGCCGCGAGGCGACCCCGGCCTTGGACAGGACTTTCTGCAGGCGAATACCTTCTGGTTCAGATGTCATCGATCGAGTCGACCTCCGGCAGCAGCGGCGCGATCGGGGGCAGATCCTCCAAAGAGGACAGTCCGAGGCGCTCGAGGAACAGTTCGGTGGTGCGGTAGAGATAGCCGCCGGTCTCCAGGTCGGTGCCGGTCTCCTCGACCAGCCCGCGGGCGAGCAGGGTGCGGATCACGCCGTCGCAGTTGACGCCACGCACGGCGGCGACCCGGGCGCGGGTCACCGGCTGACGGTAGGCGATGACGGCCAACGTCTCGAGCGCGGCCCTGGTGAGCTTGGCGCGCTGCCCGTCGAGCAGGAGCTTCTCGACGTAGGGCGCGTAGCGGTCGCGGGTGTAGTAACGCCAGCCGCCGCCGGCCCGCCGCAGGTCGATTCCGCTCTGCTGGTCGGTGTAGCGCTCGGCCAACCTTCGGAGCGTGACGGTGATCCGGGCGAGCGGCGCCCCGAGCGCGGTGGCGAGCGCGTCTTCTTCGACGGGCGAGTCGACCACGAGGAGGAGCGCCTCGAGCGCGTTCTCCAACTCGGCGTCGGTCAGCTCGGGAAGCTCGTCGGTCTCGATCTCTTCCTCGGGCTCATCGGAGCCGGCCGGCTCGGTGGACAGGTCAGCCTCAGAACCCACGACCTGGCCATCGACCAAGTCGGCGAGCGGCTCAGCCTCCTGGCTTCCCGCTTCAACCTCAGGTGCCAGCTCTGTCTCGGGCTCGCCTTCCACTCCAGACTCAGCTTCAGCATCGCCTTCAGGCCCGGCATCGGACTCAGGCTCGCGCTCGGCTCCGGACTCAGCTCCGCTCCCGGCTTGGGCAGCCATCGGGTCCGGCCCCGCCTCGACTCCTGCCTCCGGCTCGCCCTCGGCCCCGGACCCAGCTTCAGCATCGGCTTCCGGCGCGGTCTCGGCATCGGCTTCGGACTTGGGCTGGAATTCAGCCTCGGCCTCAGGTGCAGCTCCGGGCTCGGCTTCAGCTTCTGGCTTGGGCTCGGCTTCGGCCTCGGGTGGAGCTCCGGCTACGGACTCGGCCTCACCTTCAGCCTCATGCCCGGGCGCTGCTTCGCCTTCGGCGTCCGCCACAGCGGTGGCTCCGGACTCGCCTTTGGCTTTACTGTCGGCTTTAACTCCGACCTCGGGATCGGCTCCGGACTTGGGCTCGGATCCAGCCTCGGCCACAGGTGCAACTCCGGGCTCTGCTTCAGCTTCGGCTTCGGAGTTGGCCCCGGATTCGGCCTCGGCCTCATGTTCAGTTCCGGCTCCGGCTTCAGCTCCGGGCTCGGCCTTGGGCTCGAGTTCAGCTTCGGGCGCAGCTCCGGCTGCGGGCTCAGCTGTCCGAGCCGGTGCTTCCTCGGCTCCAGCCCGTGCCCCAGGTTCGGGGTCGGGCGCCGAATCCGGGTCGGCCTCGGCAGTGGCGGCTGGCACCATCCCCGTTTCGGGCTCCGGGCCATCCGGAGAATCGTCGGTCGGCTTTGTCGCCTGCCCAGCGGCCGAGGCCGCCGGTATGCCGCCCCCGGGCGGCGTGAGCAGTCGACCGTCGAGCGGCTGAGCAGCGGATTCCAGCTCGGGGTTCTGTGGGGTGCTCACCCGTACTCCTCCTCGTCCCCGGCGGGCTCCACGACCGCGGCCGCCGAGGCCTCCTCGACGCTGCCGCCCGTCCACTGCACGTGCAGCTCCGAGAGCGCCTCCTCCTGCTGGAACGCGATGACGTCCTCCTTGTAGAGGTCCAGCAGCGCCAGGAACCGCGCCACCACCTCCATACTGTGCTCACAGTCGGCCACCAGCTCGCCGAACGTCGCGTGTCCCGAAGCCGCCAGCCGCACCCGCAGCAGCGCCGCGTGTTCGCGGACCGACACCTTGCCCATGTGCAGGTGGTCGATCGACACGGTGGGCGGCGGCTTCGGCCGGAACACGGCCGCCGCGATCTCCGCGAACTTCTGCGGACTGACGCCCAGCATGACCTCGGGCAGCAGCGCCGCGAACCGGTCTTCCAGCGCCACCGACCTCGGGTATCGCCGCAGCGCACCCGCCTCCAGCTCGGCGAACAGCGCCGCCACCTGCTTGTACGCCCGATATTGCAGCAACCGCGCGAACAGCAGGTCCCTGGCCTCGAGCAGCGCCAGGTCGTCCTCGTCCTCGACGTCACCCGTGGGCAGCAGCCGCGCGGCCTTCAGGTCGAGCAGGGTCGCGGCGATCACGAGGAACTCGGTGGTCTCGTCGAGGTTCCAGTTGTCGCCCGCGCGGCGCAGGTGCGCGATGAAGTCGTCGGTGACCGTGTGCAGCGCGACCTCGGTGACGTCCAGGTCGTGCTGGGAGATCAACTGCAGCAACAGGTCGAAGGGACCCTCGAAGTTCGACAGCCGGACCGTGAACCGCTCCGCTGGGACCTCGTCTGGCGGATCGGCCGGTGAGATCAACGAAAGGCTACTTTCCCCCGTCATGGCGCAATCGCCGCACCAGGACCGAGTCCTCGCCGCGTTCCTCCAGGTCAGCGATGACGACGGCGATCGCCTCCCGCACCACCCGGCCGCGGTCGACGGCCAGCCCGTGGGTGGCCCGCAGCGCCAGCCGCGCGTGTTCGAGCGCCAGGAGTTCCTCGTCGGACACGTACACCGTGATCTTCGAGGTGTGCTTCTGGCGGGGGGTGCCGCGCCGGGGCGTCTCCGGGGCGGCATGTGGACGTGCCGGGTCGAACCAGCCTTCCTCGGACTGTTCACGCGAGGTCGGCCGGAACAGCTCCGCGGCGCCCGGCAACGAAGCGCGACGGTTCACCTGGCGATCACCTCACGCGCCAACTGGCGGTAGGCCTTGGCGCCCGCGGACCGCGGCGCCCACACGGTGATCGGCGCGCCGGCGACCGTGGTCTCCGGGAAGCGGACGGTCCGGTTGATGACCGTGTCGAACACGATGTCCTCGAACCGCTCGACCACGCGCGCGATGACCTCGCGGGAGTGGAGCGTGCGCGGGTCGAACATGGTCGGCAGGATGCCGGTGATCTCGAGCTTCGGGTTCAGCCGCTCGCGCACCTTCTCGATGGTGTCGATGAGCAGGGCCACGCCGCGCAGGCTGAAGAACTCGCATTCCAGCGGGATGAGCACGCCGTCGGCCGCGGCGAGTGCGTTGACCGTGAGCAGGCCGAGCGAGGGCTGGCAGTCGATGAGGATGTAGTCGTAGTGGTCGACCAGCGGGCGCAGGGCGCGCACGAGCGTGTGTTCGCGGCCGACCTCGGCCACCAGCTGCACCTCGGCGGCGGACAGGTCGATGTTGCTCGGCAGCAGGTGCATGTTGTCGACGCCCGTGCGGATGATCGCGTCGGCGGCGGTGGCGGACCGCTCGATGATGACGTTGTAGATGGTGCGTTCGAGCTGGTGGGCGGGGATGCCGAGGCCCACGGACAGCGCGCCCTGCGGGTCGAAGTCGACGATCAGCACGCGGCGGCCGAACTCGGTGAGCGCGGCGCCCAGGTTGATGGTGGACGTGGTCTTGCCGACCCCGCCCTTCTGGTTGCACAGCGCGAGGATCTTCGCCGGGCCGTGGCCGTTGAGCAGCGGCGGCTCGGGGATGTGGCGCTTGGGGCGGCCGGTCGGGCCCAGTGAGCCGTTCGGGCTGTCGTCGAGCGCCTCGTCCTCGTCGGAAGCCGCACGTGGGGCGATGCTGAGCTCCCGTTCCGAGGGGTGCATTGTCGACATAACGACCTAGCTCCTTGTCGTCTGCTGTGCGCCGAGCTTAGAGATTGAGCCGAGCTACCAGCAAAGAGGCTCGCCGTAGGGTCTCCAGGTCACACTGACCAGGGAGGTCATCATGCCGGTTCGTCAGCTCCGCCTCGTCGTCACCGCTGCCGACTACGACAAGGCCGTGCATTTCTACCGTGACGTCCTCGGGATGGCTGAGCGGGATGCCGTGGCGCCACCCGAAGGGAGGGTCATGATCCTAGACGCTGGGGTGGCCACTCTGGAGATCGCCGAGCCGGTGACGGCCGAGTACATCGATCAGGTCGAGGTCGGCCGTCGGGTGGCGGGCCACATCCGGGTGGCGTTGCAGGTGGACGACGTCGTGACCAGCACGGATGCGTTGGCCGCCGCGGGCGGGGAGGTACTGGCCGCGCCCCGCCCGACCCCGTTCCGCTCGACGAACTCCCGGGTCACCGGTCCAGCGGGCCTGCAACTGACGCTCTTCCAACTGGACTGACCAAGATCAACGGCGGCCTCCGGCCCCCCGAATCCAGCCTAACGGCCAACACCGACAGTTCTGTCGCGCGCAAAAACACCCCGCACCCACCCGCGCGCAGACCCCGATCGGCATGCCCCCACGCAACACACACCCGCGTGTACCGGTTCCGGACCCGCGAGATCGCGGTTCTCGCACGCGAAATCGCGGTTCCCGACCTCGAGATCGCGGTTCCCGCACGTGAAGACCGCGACTCAGACCCGAGGTCGCCGCTACGGACTATGAGTGCGCGGCTCCAGATCCCCACGTCCCTTCCGGGTCCGGTGGTGGGCACCGGCCGGTGCGGCCTACCAAGCACCCGGAATGGTCATCACCAGCGACCGGAATGGTCATCATGCGGGACTGGAGCGAGCGGGGGTCAGGCGCGGGCGCGGGGGTGGGCCGTCGCGTAGATCTCACGCAGGGTGTTCACCGTGACCAGGGTGTAGATCTGCGTCGTGGTCACCGACGCGTGGCCCAGTAGTTCCTGGACCACCCGGACGTCCGCCCCTCCCTCGAGCAGATGCGTCGCGAACGAGTGGCGCAGCGTGTGGGGCGACACCGACGACGCGATGCCCGCCCGCTCGGCCGCCACCTTCAGCGCCTGCCAGGCGCTCTGACGGGACAGCCGGCCGCCGCGCTTGTTCAGGAACACGGCCGGCGTGCCGCGCCCACCCGCCGCGAGGCCCGGCCGCGCGCGCACCAGATAAGCGTCGACGGCGTCCAACGCCGGCCGGCCGATCGGCACCAGCCGCTGCTTGCCGCCCTTGCCGTCGAGCAGCACGGTCCGCTCGACCGTGTCGATGTCGTCCAGGTCCAGCCCCACGGCCTCGGAGATCCGCGCCCCGGTCGAGTACAGGACCTCCAGCAACGCCCGGTCCCGCAGCGCCCCCGCACCCTCGTCACCCGGAGTGTCGAGCAGTCGCAGCACGTCGTGCACCCCCAACGCCTTCGGCAGCCGCCGGGGCGCGGCCGGCGGGCGGACCTCGCGCGCCGGATCAAGATCCGTCAGGCCCTCTCGCACGGCGAACCGGTGCAGCCCTCGCACGGCCACCAGCGCACGAGCGGCCGACGACGCGGCCAGCGGCGGATGCTCGGCCGTCCCCTCGCGCAGCGTCGCGAGGAAGGCCGACACGTGCACCTCCCCCACGTCCGCCAGCGACGTCAGCCCGGCGCCCGACAGGTGTTCGACGTAGCGGCGCAGGTCCCGCGCGTACCCGTCGAGCGTGTTGCGCGACGTCCCGCGCTCGACCGCCAGGTGGTCGAGGTACCCGGCCAGCAGACCGGCGAAGACGGTGGTCACCCGAGTACGACCCGCCCACCGGTCACGTTCACGGCCGCCGCCAGCGCCGGGTCGGCCAACCCGTCGGAGGCGAGCGAGAGGACGTACGGCAGCGTCACGTTCGTGAGCGCCCACGTGGACGTGTTCGGCACGGCGCCCGGCATGTTCGCCACGCAGTAGAACACCGATTTGTGCACCACGTAGGTCGGGTCGTCGTGCGTGGTGGGTCGCGAGTCGGCGAAGCAGCCGCCCTGGTCGATGGCGATGTCGACCAGCACGGAACCCGGCCGCATCCGCGACACCAGGTCGTTGCTCACGAGCTTCGGCGCCTTCGCCCCCGGCACCAGCACCGCGCCGATCACCAGGTCCGCCCACCGGCAGGCCCGGTCGATCTCGTAGGCGTTGCTGGCGATCGTCTGCAGATGTCCGCGGTAGGTGAAGTCGATGTCGCGCAACCGGTCCACGTTCGTGTCGAGCACCACCACCTCGGCCTGCATGCCGAGCGCGATGCTGGCGGCACTCATCCCGGCGACGCCCGCGCCGATCACCACGACCTTGCCGGCCGGCACCCCGGACACCCCGCCGAGCAGGACGCCGCGCCCACCCTGCGCACGTTCCAGACAGTGCGCGCCGACCTGCGGCGCCATCCGGCCGGCGACCTCACTCATCGGCGCGAGCAGCGGGAGCGACCCGTCGGGCCCGCGGACCGTCTCGTACGCGATGGCCGTGGTGCCGGCGTCGGCGAGCGCCCGTGCGCAGCTCTCGTTGGCCGCCAGGTGCAGGTAGGTGAACAGGAACTGGTCGCGCCGCAGCCTCGGGTACTCCTCCGGCATCGGCTCCTTGACCTTCAACACCAGCTCGGCGGACGCCCACACCTCGTCGGCCGTGGCGGCGATGGCCGCGCCGGCGGCCGCGTAGTCGGCGTCGGACAGGGACGACCCGGCGCCCGCGTTCGTCTCGATCACCACCTGGTGCCCCCGGTGCACCAGTTCCACCACGCCCGCGGGCGTGATCGCCACGCGGTACTCGTGGTTCTTGACCTCGCGCGGCACCCCGACCAACACGAGCGGCACCTCCAGACCAAGGCCGGGCGACACTGCCCGACGGCGATGGGGCGAGCCTATAGCCGGCATGGGGCTGGCGGCGGGTTTGTCCGTGGCGTGGCGCGGGGACCGGTACCGTGGTGATGTGGAGGCGAAGGATTCCGACGAGCTGCGCATCGGCACGCAGGAGCGTGAGGATGCCATCCGCGCCCTCGGCGACCACTTCGCCGACGGCAGGATCCCGGTCGACGAGTACGAGGAACGTGTCGGCCAGGCGCTCGAGGCCAAGACCCGGGCCGACCTGCGGCCACTGTTCGTCGACCTGCCGGCGCCCCACCCGGCCTTCATGACGCCGCCGCGCACCGCGGCACCGCTGGTGCGTGCGTTCGCCCCGGACCCGCTGGCCGTCAACGACCCGGTCCCGTCCTCCCCCGTGTACTACTCCGACCGGTCCCGCGTGGCCGCCGGCGTGCTGCAGCTGGTGTTGCCGTTCGGGATCGGCCGGTTCTACACCGGCCACACGGGCCTCGCGGTCGCCCAGCTGGTCACGTCGTTCATGTTCGTCGGCGTCATCTGGTGCTGGATCGACGGGATCATGATGCTGGCCAACGGCGGCACCGACGTGGACGGCCGACCACTCCGCACGTGACCTCAGAGGAAGCCGCGCAGGAGGGCGGCCGTGCCCTCCAGATGTTCCTCCATGGCGAGGCGCGCGCCGGGTGCGTCGCCGGACAGGATGGCCTCCACGATCGCGCGGTGCTGGGCGTCCGAGTGGCCGATGTTGGCCACCAGCAACGGAATTCCGTTCAGCAGGTCGTTCACCCTGGTGCGGACCTCGGCGACCGCCGTGGTGAGCGACGCCGACCCGGCGACCTCGGCGATCGCCAGGTGCAGGCGTGAGTCGCGGCGCCGGTACTCCGCCGGGTCGGCCGCCGCGCCCGGGCCGATCTCCGTGAGCCGCACCCGGAGATGCTGGCGTTCGTCCTGGCCGAGTGTCCGCGCGGCCGCCGCCTCCGCCGCGCCCACCTCGAGGATTCGGCGCAGTGTCAGCACATCCTCCAGTTCGCCCGTGGCAACGCCGGGTCCCCGGGCCGCCTGCGACGGCAGTTCCATGGCCACGAACGTGCCGCCGTAGCGGCCGCGTCGGGACTCCACGTATCCGGCGTCGGCCACCGCGCGGATCGCCTCGCGCAGCGTCACCCGGCTCACCCCGAGCCGGGCGGCCAGGTCACGCTCGGCCGGCAGCTTCTCGCCGGGGGCCGCCACCCCCAGCCGGATCGCCTGCAGCAGCCGTTCCACCGTCTCCTCGAAGGCGTTTCTGGTCCGCACCGGTCGGAACAGTGCGGCTTCCACTCCTCTGTGGACGGCCATGACCGACACCTAGATCGGCGTGACGTAGGCGCCGGAGATGCCACCGTCCACAAGGAACGTCGACGCGGTGATGAAGGAGGCGTCGTCGCTCGCCAGGAACGCGACGGCCGCGGCGATCTCGGACGCCTCGGCGAACCGTCCCATGGGGACGTGCACCAGCCGGCGGTTCGCGCGCTCGGAGTCGGCGGCGAAGAGTTCCTGCAGCAGCGGCGTGTTCACCGGCCCTGGGCACAGCGCGTTGACCCGGATGCCCTCGCGGGCGAACTGCACTCCCAGTTCCCTGGTCATGGCAAGCACGCCGCCCTTCGAGGCGGAGTAGGAGATCTGTGACGTCGCCGCACCCATCACGGCCACGAACGACGCGGTGTTGATGATCGACCCGCGGCCCTGTGCCCGCATGTGCGGCAGCGCGTACTTGCAGCACAGGTACACCGACGTGAGATTGACCTTCTGCACCTTGTCCCACACGTCGATACCGGTGTCCAGAATGGAGCTGTCCTCGGGCGGCGAGATACCCGCGTTGTTGAAGGCGATGTCAACGCTGCCGTGGTCGGCCACCACCTGCGCGAACATGGCCTCGACGGCCGTCTCGTCGGTGACGTCACACGTGATCGCCGCGCCGCCGGTCTCCTTGGCGAGGGCCTCGACGGCTTCGGTGTTCAGGTCGACCCCGACCACCACCGCGCCCTCCTCGGCGAACCGCTTGGCCGTGGCCAGCCCGATTCCGCTGGCCGCTCCGGTGATCACCGCGACCCGATCCTGCAGACGGTTCACTACTCCCCCTCCGTGCTGATGAAGACGTTCTTGGTCTCGGTGAAGGCATCCAGGGCGTCCGGCCCCAGCTCCCGGCCGAGTCCGGACTGCTTGACCCCGCCGAACGGCGTCCAGTAGCGGACCGACGAGTGCGAGTTCACCGACAGGTTGCCGGCCTCCACCCCCCGCGACACCCGCATCGCCCGCCCCACGTCGCGGGTCCAGATGGAACCGGACAGCCCGAACTCCGTGTCGTTGGCCATCCGGACGGCGTCGGCCTCGTCGGTGAACCGCTGCACGGTCACCACCGGCCCGAAGACCTCCTCGGTGACCGTCCTGTCCGTACCGGTGCGGGGCACGATGACCGTTGGCGGGTACCAGAATCCGGGCCCGCTCGGCGCGCTGCCGCGGAACGCGACGTTCGTGTCATCATCCACATAGGACGACACCGAAGCGAGGTGCGCCGCCGAGATCAGCGGGCCCATCTCAGTCTTCTCATCGGCCGGGTCACCCACCACCACACCGTGCACGGCCGGCTCGAGCAACTCCATGAACCGCTCGTACACGCTGTCCTGCACGAGAATCCGGGACCGGGCACAGCAGTCCTGGCCGGCGTTGTCGAACACCCCGTACGGCGCGGCCGCCGCCGCCTTCGCCAGGTCGGCGTCGGCGAACACGAGGTTCGCGTTCTTGCCGCCGAGTTCGAGCGTCACCCGCTTCACCTGCGCGGCGCACCCGGCCATGATCTGCCGGCCGACCTCGGTGGAGCCGGTGAACACGACCTTGCGCACGGCCGGATGCTCGACAAACCGTTGCCCGACAACGGATCCCTTGCCGGGCAGCACCTGGAACACGTCCTCCGGGATGCCGGCCTGCCGCGCCAGTTCCCCGAGCCGAATCGCGGTCAGCGGGGTCAGCTCGGCGGGCTTGAGCACCACGGTGTTGCCGGCGGCGAGTGCGGGCGCGAAACCCCAGCCGGCGATCGGCATGGGGAAGTTCCACGGCACGATCACCCCGACCACACCGAGCGGCTCGGCGAACGTGAGGTTCACCCCGCCCGGCACCGGGATCTGCCTGCCGAACAACCGTTCCGGCGCGGCCGAGTAGTACTGCAGCACGTCGCGAACGTTGCCGGCCTCCCAGCGGGCGTTGCCGATCGTGTGCCCGGAGTTGGCCACCTCCAACGCCGCGAGATTGTCCACATCGGAGTCGACGGCCTCGGCGAAGCGCCGCAACAGTCGCGCGCGGTCACCCGGCGCCACCGCCCGCCACGCCGGGCCGGCACGGTGCGCCCGCTCGATGGCGGCGTCGGTCTCCTCGGCCGAGGTCTGTGCCACGGACTCGACCACCTGCTCGGTGGCCGGGTTGATCACCTCGGTCATCGCATCCTTTCCAGTACCAGGGCCTCGAACAGGCGCCGATCCACGCCGTCCTCCTCGGGATGCCACTGGACCCCGACACAGAACGCCGGTCCCGGCAGCTCCACGGCTTCCACGGTGCCGTCGGCCGCCCAGGCGACCGGCACGAGATCGTCGCCGAGCCGGTCCACCGCCTGATGATGGTGGCAGTGCACCTCGACCCGCTCTCCCACGATCCCGGCGAGCCGGCTGTCCGGCTCGACCCGCACCGGTACGCGGCCGAACGTGCCGGGCACGGGCAGGTGATCGGTGTTCCCGACCTGGTCGGGCACGTGCTGGTGCAGCGATCCGCCGAGCACGACGTTCAGCATCTGCATCCCCCGGCACACACCGAGCAGGGGAATGCCCATCTTGAACGCGAGGTTGATGAGGCTCCACTCGGAACTGTCCCGGTCCGGACGCGCGGGACCGGTCACCGACTGCCGGTCAGCCCCGTAGCACTCGGGGTCTATGTCGGCCCCACCAGCGATGATCAGGCCGTCCAGGTTGGACAGATGGCCGGGTTCCCAGCCCTCGATCGGCGGCAGCAGCACCGGGGTGCCACCGGCGTGGACCACTCCGTCGAGGTAGCTGCGCGGCAGCACGGCGGCCGGGGTGTCCCACAGCCCGAACCTCGACTGTTCGAGGTAGGTGGAGATCCCGATGAGCGGGCTAGAGGCGCTCGAAGCCACGGACCTTCTCCCAGTCGGTCACCGCGGCGTCGTAGGCGGCCAGCTCGACCCGCGCGTAGTTCAGGTAATGGTCGACCACCTCGTCGCCGAACGCCTCCCTGGCCACCTGGCTCTCGGCGAACAGCTCGGCCGCGTGCCGCATGTTCGCCGGCACCCGCGGCTTGTCCGAGGCGTAGGCGTTGCCCGTGAACTCCGGTTCGAGCGGCAGGTCGTTGTCGATGCCGTGCAGCCCGGCCGCGATCAGCCCGGCCACCGCCAGGTAGGGGTTGACGTCGCCGCCGGGCACCCGGTTCTCCACCCGCAGCGACTCGCCGTGGCCGACCACGCGCAGCGCGCAGGTGCGGTTGTCCAGTCCCCATGCGACGGACGTCGGCGCGAAACTGCCTGGTACGAACCGCTTGTAGGAGTTGATGTTCGGGCCGAACAGGAACGTGAACTCGCGCAGGGTGGCGAGCTGGCCGGCGAGGAAGCGGTCGAAGAGCGGCGCGAACCCGTTGGGTCCGTCGCCGGCCAGGACGGCTGACCCGTCGGTGCCGCGCAGGCTGATGTGGATGTGGCAGGAGTTGCCCTCGGCCTCGTTGTACTTCGCCATGAACGTGAGGCTCTTGCCGTGGCGCGCGGCGATCTCCTTGGCCCCGGTCTTGTAGATGCTGTGGTTGTCGCACGTGGACAGTGCGGCGTCGTAGCGGAACGCGATCTCGTGCTGGCCGGGGTTGCACTCCCCCTTGGCCGACTCCACGTACAGGCCGGCGCCCGTCATGCCGTTGCGGATGTCGCGCAGCAGCGGTTCCAGCCGGCCGGTGCCGAGGATCGAGTAGTCCACGTTGTACTGATTGGACGGGGTGAGGTTGCGGTAGCCGGAGTTCCAGGCCTGCTCGTAGGTGTCGTCGAACGCGATGAACTCGAGTTCGGTGCCCACGTAGGCGGCGAGGTCGCGCTCGGCCAGCCGCTCGAGCTGGCGGCGCAGAACCTGGCGGGGCGACGGAGCGACCGGGCCGCTGCCGTCCACCCACTCGAGGTCGGCCAGCACCAGCGCCGTCCCCTCGTGCCACGGGAGCAGGCGCAGGGTCTCGAAGTCGGGGCGCAGGACGAAGTCCCCGTAGCCACGGTCCCAGGAGGACATCGCGTAGCCGTCGACCGTGTTCATCTCCACGTCGACCGCGAGGAGGTAGTTGCAGGCCTCGGTGGCGTGCGGGACGACCTCGTTCAGGAAGTACTCGGCCGCGCAGCGCTTGCCCTGGAGCCGGCCCTGCATGTCGGTGATCGCGACGACCACGGTGTCGATCGTGCCGTTCCCCACCAGCTCACGCAGCTGGTCGAGGGTGAGCATGCCGTCGCGGTGTCCCATGAGAACCTGCCCTCCAAAGGATCAGTACTGACCCATTGGGGCTATTCCACACGGAGTAGCGGAACGTGTCAACGCGGACGCAGCGACTTGCCACGTCTTGACACCTTCGCCGAACAGGGACACGCTCAACGGAACTCAAAGGACTGATGCTGGCCCATTGAACCCCGAGGGAGCATCCATGTCGAAGAAGTCATCCGGCCGCGTCGAGTACCAGACGGTCGACGCCGACTACCTCGAGAACCGGCAGCTCCGCAGAGGTGCGGCCGGCTGGGTACTGCTCGCCGGGCTCGGCGTCGCGTACGTGATCTCCGGCGACTTCGCCGGCTGGAACTTCGGCCTGGCCGAGGGCGGCTGGGGCGGTCTGCTGATCGCGACCGTCCTGATGGCGATCATGTACACGTGCATGGTCTACGGCCTGGCGGAGATGGCGTCGGCCATGCCGGTGGCCGGTGCGGGCTACGGCTTCGCGCGCCGCGCGCTCGGCCCGACCGGCGGGTTCGCCACGGGTACGGCCATCCTCATCGAGTACGCGATCGCGCCGGCCGCCATCTCGGTGTTCATCGGCGGCTACGTGGAGGCGCTCGGGCTGTTCGGTCTCACGAGCGGCTGGCCGGTGTTCCTGGCCTGCTATCTGATCTTCATCGGTGTGCACATGTGGGGCGTCGGCGAGGCGCTGCGGGTGATGTTCGTGATCACCGCGATCGCCGTCATCGCGCTGATCGTGTTCGTGGTGGGCATGGTCGGCAAGTTCGACGCGGACAACCTGTTCGACATCCCCATGACCGACGCGTTCGGGGCGAGCACGTTCCTGCCGTTCGGCATCGCGGGTGTGCTGGCGGCGTTCGTGTACGGCATCTGGTTCTTCCTGGCGGTCGAGGGCGTGCCGCTGGCGGCCGAGGAGGCGAGCGACCCGCGGCGGGACCTGCCGCGCGGCATCATCGCGGCGATGGCGGCGCTGCTCGTGTTCGCCGGGCTGATGCTGGTGGTCGCCCCCGGCGCCGCCGGGTCGGCCACCATCGCCGGCTCGGACAACCCGCTGCCGGACGCCATCCGCGCGGCCTACGGCGGCGACAACTTCCTGGCGCAGTTCGTGAACTACGTCGGCCTCGCCGGGCTGGTGGCGAGCTTCTTCTCGATCATCTACGCGTACTCGCGGCAGTTGTTCGCGCTGTCGCGGGCGGGATATCTGCCGAGGTGGATGTCGGTCACCGGCCGGCGCAAGACGCCGTACCTCGCGTTGATCGTGCCGGGCACCATCGGCTTCCTGCTGGCGGCGTTCACCATGGACGGCGCCAAGCTGATCAACATCGCGGTCTTCGGTGCCACCGTGTCGTACGTGCTGCTGAACGTGTCGCACATCGTGTTGCGGATCCGGGAGCCCTCGTTGGAGCGGCCGTATCGCACTCCGGGCGGCGTGGTGACCACGGGCATCGCGGCGGTCCTGGCGGTGGCGGCAGTGGTGGCGACGTTCTTCGTGGACGAGCAGGCCGCAGGCATCACAGCGGGCATCCTCGTGGTGGCGCTGGCGTACTTCTGGTTCTACAGCCGCCACCACCTGGTGGCGAGCGCCCCGGAGGAAGAGTTCGCGGCGATCAAGAGCGCGGAGTCCGAACTGGGATGAGTTTCCGGCTGGCCGCGTACGGCGTGTGCGTGGTGTCCGGGCGGGTGCTGCTCTCCCGGACCAGGGATGGCAGCTGGACCCTTCCCGGCGGCCGGGTCGAACACGGCGAGGACCCGTTCGACGCGGTGATCCGCGAGGTCTTGGAGGAAACCGGCTACGCCGCGGTGGTCGAACGCCTGTTGGGTGTGGACTCGAGGGTCATCCCCGGAGCCGAGCGTCGTGTGCCCGGCTCACTCTCGCACCAGAACGTCGGCGTGTTCTATTCGGTCCGGATCACCGGCGGCGAACCGCGACCCGAACCGAACGGCGAGACCACCGAGTCGGCGTGGACCTCCATCCCCGAGGTCGCCGGCCTGCGCCGGTCATCGCTGGTGGACGTCGGGCTGGCCCTGGCCCAGACCGTGCCGCCCACCGGCCACGTCGCACCCGTCGCGGTCGGCGGCCTGGTCGAGCACTGACAGCGGCCGCCGGTGCAAGATCAACCGCGGGCCACGGCCCCCCGATATCCAGCGTAGTCACGAGCACCGACAGTTCTTCCGCAACGTCGGCGCCGCGGGTGCGTGGTTGTCCACAGCGCGTCGGGCAACGTCGGCGACCGGCCGCTCGCTCATGGCCGCACGTAGCCTGCGCGCCGGCATCGTGTCGACCCGGCAACCGGGGAACCTGTCGGTGCTCGTCGGTACGCTGGAATCCGGGGGCGGGACGCCGCCCCCGGGGTCAGCGCTCTCGGTTCGGGAACCTGGTCGGCAGGTCCTCCCACTCCGCCGTCGCGGGGCGGGTGTCCGCGCCGCTCAAACGGACCGCGTGGGCGGCCAGCACGCCGGCCACGGCGGCGCCGTTCACCATCTCCCCCGCCAGGGCCATGCGCACGGCCTCCGACAACGGAACCCGGCGGGACACGATGTCCGCTTCCTCGTCGCCCAGCAGTTCTCGGTCCACGACGGACAGGCCTGTCGCCAGGAACACCCGCACGACCTCGTCCGTGAAACCCGGCGACGCCGCCACGTCGACCAGCACCGACCAGTGTTCCGCCGCCAGGCCGACCTCCTCGACCAGCTCTCGCTTGGCCGACTCGACCGGTTCCTCGCCCACGAAGTCGATCAGACCGGCGGGAAGTTCCCAGATCCGCCTGCCCAGCGGGTGTCGGTACTGGTGGATCAGCGTCACCTGGTCCTCGTCGTCCAGGGCGACGATCGCCACGGCGCCGTGGTGTTCCACCACCTCGCGCTTCGCCTGGGTGCCGCCGGGCATGGCGACGTCGTCGACCCGGACGGCGATGATCCGTCCCACATAGACGTCCTCTGTGGACAGAACATCGAAGTTGTGACTGCCCGGCTCCGTCATGCGCGCGCCACCTCGGGCAGCTCCACCGGCAGCCGCTCGGCCGCGCGGTAGGCCAGCGCCGCCTTCACGAAGCCCGCGAACAGCGGATGCGGCCGCGTCGGGCGGCTCTTCAGCTCCGGGTGCGCCTGGGTGCCGACGAAGAACGGGTGCGTCTTGGCCGGCAGCTCCACGAACTCCACCAGGTGATCGTCGGGCGACAGCCCGGAGAACACCACGCCGGCCTTGGTCAGCCGGTCGCGGTAGGCGTTGTTCACCTCGTAGCGGTGGCGGTGCCGCTCGGACACGTCGCGCTCGCCGTACGCCTTGGCCACCACCGAACCCGCGGCGAGCTTCGCCGGGTAGGCACCCAGGCGCATCGTGCCGCCCATGTCCCGCTCACCGGCGACCACGTCCTGCTGGTCGGCCATCGTGCTGATCACCGGGTCCTTTGTGGTCTCGTCGAACTCCGCGGAGTTCGCGTCGGTGATCCCCGCGAGGTTCCGCGCGGTCTCGATCACCATGCACTGCAGGCCGAGACACAGGCCCAGCACCGGAATGCCGTTCACGCGCGCGTGATGGATCGCGCCGACCTTGCCCTCGATGCCGCGCACCCCGAACCCGCCTGGGATCAGCACACCGTCCAAACCGGACAGTTGGGAAGCCGCGCCCTCGGGTGTCTCGCAGGTGTCGGACGCCACCCACACCACCTCGACCTTGGCGCGGTGCGCGAACCCACCGGCCCGCAACGCCTCGGTGACCGACAGGTACGCGTCGGGCAGGTCGACGTACTTGCCGACCACACCGATCCGCACCGTCTCCTTGGGATTGTGCACTCGGGACAACAGGTCGCCCCACACGGTCCAGTCCACGTCCCGGAACGGCAGTCCCAGCCGGCGCACGACATACGCGTCGAGGCCCTCGGTGTGCAGCACCTTGGGAATGTCGTAGATGGACGGAGCGTCCGGCGCCGCCACCACGGCGTCGATGTCCACGTCGCACATCAGCGCGATCTTGCGCTTCAGCCCGTCCGGCACCTCGCGGTCGGCCCGGCACACCACGGCGTCCGGCTGGATACCGATGTTGCGCAGCGCGGCCACCGAGTGCTGGGTGGGCTTGGTCTTCAGCTCACCGGACGGCGCGAGGTAGGGCACCAGCGACACGTGCAGGAAGAAGCAGTTGTCGCGACCGACGTCGTGCCGGACCTGACGGGCGGCCTCGAGGAACGGCAGCGACTCAATGTCGCCGACCGTGCCGCCGACCTCGGTGATGACCACGTCCGGCGCGTTGCCGTCCTCGCGCGGCGCGGCCATGTCGCGGATCCGCGACTTGATCTCGTCGGTGATGTGCGGGATGACCTGCACCGTGTCGCCGAGGTACTCGCCGCGCCGTTCCTTGGCGATCACCGTCGAGTACACCTGGCCGGTGGTCACGTTCGCGGCGCCGACCAGGTCCCGGTCGAGGAAGCGCTCGTAGTGGCCAACGTCCAGATCGGTCTCCGCGCCGTCCTCGGTGACGAACACCTCGCCGTGCTGGAACGGGTTCATCGTTCCCGGGTCGACGTTCAGATAAGGGTCGAGTTTCTGCATCGTCACTCGCAGCCCACGCGAAGTGAGCAGCTGGCCGAGGCTCGACGCCGTCAGACCCTTGCCGAGTGAGGACGCGACCCCACCGGTGACGAACACGTACTTGGTTGTGCGTGCATGTTGCACCAGGGCCGCCCCCCGTGGCGTGACGTATCCGTTACTACCGTTCGGAGCGGGATTTCCCGCCTGACTCTCCACGGGGTTTCACCGTATCACCTGGTCCCGAGAACCCAACTCGACACGCTGGTTGTGACTCTCGGTGGTGTGGAGGTCGCGCGAGCGGTCACGGCGGGCGCCGCCAGCCCTGTTCGCGCGATCTCCTAGTCCTGCGGAGAGCCAGGGGCGGTGGCCTCGGCGTTGCCGGCGATTCCGTAGCGTCCGGCCTCGCCCTCCAGCTGTTCGTACAGCGCCATGACGGTGACCACGCGACCGGCCGGCGAGTCCACGTTGTCCACTGTGGACAGGATGCCGGCGGCGGCCGTGTCGGCGCGCACGACGCCGATCGGGCCGGTGCCGTCGGCCGAACCGCTGGTGCCGGCGAGCACGGTGCCCGCGCCCGACTTGTCGACCTGGGTGGCGAACCTGGCGAGCGTGGCGGCCCGGTCCCCCGCGCCGTCGCCGGTCGCCGCACCGCCGGTGAGGACGATGGCGAGCTGCGCGGGCTGGACGTTCTGGCTGGCCTTCACGAACCCGCCCTCGGTGAGCCCGCCGAGTGCCGCGGCGGCCTCCTCCGGCGAGGACTGCGGCTGGTTGTCGTCCTTGCTGATCAGCAGGAGCGGGCCGAGCAGGCCGCCGGCCAGGGTGCCGGGGTCGCCGGAGGTGGGCAGCTGGACGCCGGCCGGCAGCAGCCGGACGACGACCTCGCGGAGCTGGTCGGCCTTCTCGGGGTCGCTGAACGCGTCGGTCAGCTGCACCTCGCCGGTGACCGTGCCGCCGGCCGTGGTGATCAGTGTCTTGAGGGCGTCGCGGTCGTCAGGGTCGGCGTCGGCCGTGGTGACCAGCACGACAGTGCGCTGGGCGAGCGTGTTCTTCACGGCCAGCGGGCCGACCGTGGCGGCGAAGCTGTCGGCGTCGGCCAGGCGCGCGGCCTGCGCGTTGCGCTGGCCCTCGAGGTCGGCGACGTCGGACACGAGCTGCTCGTTCTCGTTGTTCAGCCCGGACAGCAGCGACCGGGACAGGGTCGTGGAGCCGAGCACCACGCCCACGGCGAGCGCCAGGAACACCGCGGCGATGGAGATGACGTGGTAGCGAAGCGAAATCACGAGAAGAGCCCCTCGATCCAGGAGACGGTGCTGTGCCAGGTGTTGGTCAACCAGTCCAGGTAGGCGCCGCCGACGCCCGAGACGGCCAGGGCGACGAGCACGGCGATCAGCGCGGCGACCACCAGTACGACGACCGCGCCGACCGACACGCGGCTGCGGTGCAAGGTCGCCACGGCGCGCCCGTCGACGACCTTGCTGCCCAGCTTGAGCCTGGTCAGGAAGGTCGACGGGTTGGAGCCGGAGCGGCCGCGGTCGAGGAACTCGCTCAGGGTGGCCTGGAAGCCGATGGTGACCACGAGGGTCGCGCCGTGGGCGTCGGCCAGCAGCAGCGCGAGGTCCTCGGGGTTGCCGGAGGCGGGGAACGTGACCGCGCCGATGCCCAGGTCCTGGACGCGTTCGAGCCCGGGCGCGTGGCCGTCGAAGTGCGCGGGGACGACCACCTCGGCGCCGGTCTGCAGCGTGCTGGTGGACAGGCCGTCGGGGTCGCCGATGATCACGTTCGGCTTGTAGCCCTGTTCGTGCAGCGTGTCGGCACCCGCGTCGACGCCGATCAGGACGGGCCGGTGCTCGGAGATGTAGCGCTTGAGGCTCGCGAGTTCCTCGGCGTGGCTGCGGCCGGGGGCGACGATCAGCACCTGGCGGCCGCGGATCGAAACGCGCAGGTCGGGGACACCGACGCCGTCGAGGATCAGGGTGCGTTCGCGGCGGAGGAACTCGATGGTGTTCGCGGAGAAGGCCTCGAGTTGGGCCGACATGCCGGCTTTCGCCTCGATCATGAGGTCGGCGATGGTCTCGATGGTGTGGTGCGTGCCGCGGCCGACTTCGCGTTCGCCCAGGAAGACGCCGCCTTCGTGGAGGCGGACCTTGCTGCCTTCTTTGATGGCCCTCAGTACTTCTGGGCCGACGCCGTCGATCAGCGTGATGCCGGCCGCGACGACGATTTCGGGGCCCAGGTTGGGGAAGCGGCCGGAGATACTCGGGGACGCGTTCACGACGCCCGCCACTTCGGCTTCGACCAGGGAGTCGGCCGTGCTGCGGTCGAGGTCTACCTGATCGAGTACCACGATGTCCCCCGGGCCGATTCGGCGCAGGAGTCCGCCCGTGCGCCGGTCGACCCTGGCGACGCCGACGACCCCGGGACGGGCCTGATTCGATCGCGCGAGGACACCGGTGAGCTTCATGGGACTGATGGTGACAAATGGACGGTGGATTTTTCGTTCGCCACGCCGGAGGATTCACCGGCTCGAGTGGACGGTTCTCTGTGGAATCACTCTCCGTGAACGTGAATTCGACTCGATTTGATCTTGGTGTTCGGTTGGGACGGTGGTTCTGCTTGTCGGTTGATCTTGTTTGGTCGCGCTGTTCCGTTCTTGTCGGTGCTCGTCGGTACGCTGGATTACGGGGGGCCGTGGCCGTCCGTTGATCTTGGATTGTGTTGCTGTGTATGGGTTTTCTGGTTGCCGGTCTGCCGGTCGCAGAAGCCTGGGGCGGGGCTGTGGCGGATTGTACGGGCGGCCCTTCACGCCTCAGCCGCCCTGAGACAGGCATTAAGAGGGCGGGCTGACGCCTGGCCCTAGCCGGCCCGCCCCACCCCCGCCCTCCCCTGTCTCCGGGCGAGAGGCTTGCTTGCGGGTGTTGGCGCACCCGGCTTCGCGGTGGGGTGCGATGTGCAGGGTGGCGGTGGCTGAGCCTGGGGTCTCAGCGGTCGCGGCCCGCGTGGCTCGCGGACTCGGCTGGGCGAATGGCGGGGCTGAGCCCGTGTGCGTGGCGATCGATGTGTGCCAACGGCCGACTCCGCGTACCCGAGTGGCCGACTCGGCGTGCGCCAACGGCCGACTCGCCGTACGTGAGTGGCCGACTCGACGTACCCGAGTGGCTGACTCGCCTTACGTGAGTGGCGGACTCGGCACGCGCGAGTCGTCGGCTCGGCGTAACCCTGGCGGATGACTCGCGGGTGCTTGAGTGGCCGACTCGCGGTGCACGAGTGCCGCGAGGCGCGGGCCTCCGAGGTTCTGCGGGGCCTGAGCCGCGCGCGTGGCGATTCGGCGTGCGCCAACGACCGATTCGGGGATACCCGAGTGGCCGACTTGGCGTGCGTCAGCGGTCGACTCGGCGTACGTGAGTGGTCGACTCGCGGGGGCGCGAGCGGCGGACTCTGGTGTGCGAGTGGTTGGCGTGCGCGATCGGAACGGTCATCATGCGGGGCCGGGGTGGTGTGCGGGTGGTCGACTCGGCTGGGGGTTGCCGGGCCGAGTCGACCATCTGCGTCAGCGGCGCTTTTTGGGTTTGCCTCTTGTGGACTTCTTGTCCGCGTCGGCTACTGCCAGGAGTTCTTCCGCGTGGGCTCGGCCCGTTTCGGTCGAGTCCATGCCCGCCAGCATTCTCGCCAGTTCGATCACTCGGTCCTGCTCGTCGACCCGCCGTACGTCGCTGCGGGTTACGCCGCCCTTGGCGCTCTTGTCGACCACCAGGTGGCGGTCGGCGAACGCCGCTACCTGCGGAAGGTGCGTCACCACGATCACCTGGTGGCTGCTCGCGAGTCTGGCCAACCGGCGGCCGATTTCCACCGCCGCGCGGCCGCCCACGCCGGCGTCCACCTCGTCGAACACCAGGGTCGGGACCGGGTCGGAGTGGGCCAGGACCACCTCGATGGCCAGCATCACCCGCGACAGTTCACCGCCCGACGCTGCCTTGTGCACCGGCAGCGGTTGGGCGCCGTCGTGGGCTCGGAGGCGGATCTCCACCTCGTCGACGCCGTCGGGGCCCGCGTGGACCAGGGCGTCGCCGCCCTTGTCGCCCGCGAAGCGCAGCGCGTGGGTGTCTCCGGCTTCGGCCCAGCGGGTGCTGATGATCAGTTCGATGCTCGCCTGCCCCATGGCCAGGCCGGTCAGTTCCTCCGTGACCGCCTTGGCCAGGCGGTCGGCCGCCACCACCCGCAGTTCCGTGACCCGGCGGGCTCGTTCGGCCAACTCCACCGCCAGCTCGGACCGGCGACGCTCCAGCTCCGCCAGAGCACCCGACGACGTGTCCAGGCCCGCCAGTTGTTCCTGCGCGGTCGTGGCCCAAGCCAGCACACCGTCGACGTCGGCCGCGTACTTCCTGGTGAGCGCCTTCAACTCGGCCTGCCTGGCGAGCACCTGTTCCAGAACCGCGGGGTCGGCGTCCAGCGAGTCGAGGTAGCTGGTCAGCTCCGTGCCGACGTCCACCAGCAGCGCCTCCGCCTCGGCGAGACGCGGTTCCAGTTCGCGCAGGCGGGGATCGTCGCTGGCCGACAGGCGGTGCCTCGCATCGCCGATCAGACCCAGCGCACCGGGCGCGTCGGCGTCGCCATCGGGAGCGCCGCTCACCGCGAACGCGGCACCGGTGGCCGCCTCGCGCAGCTGGTCGGCGTCGGCGAGCCTGCGGGCCCTGGCCTGCAGCTCGTCGTCCTCGCCCGGCTGCGGCGCCACCGCCTCGATCTCGGCCAGGCCGTGGCGCAGCATCTCCGACTCACGGGCCATCTCGCGCGACCGGGCCGTGCGTTCGGCCAGCTCGGTGGACACCTGGTGCCAGTCGTCGCGGATCTTGCGGTACTCGGTCAGCGCGCCGCCCAGTTCCTCGCCGGCGAACCGGTCGAGGACAGAGCGCTGCTCGGCCGGGCGCAGGAGCCTGAGCTGGTCGTTCTGACCGTGGACGGCGATCAGCTGCTCGGACAGATCGGACAGCACACTGACGGGCACCGACCGCCCACCCAGATGGGCGCGGGACCGGCCGTCGGAGCCGACGGTGCGTAACCCGATGAGGGTTCCGTCCTCGTCGGGTTCGGCGCCGGCATCGCTGGCGACCTTGGCCGCAGCGCTGCCCGGCGGCGCATGGAAACGGCCTTCCACCACCGCCTTCGCAGCGCCGCTCCGCACTCTTGACACCTCGGCCCGGCCACCGGACAACAAGTGCAGTCCGGTGACGACCATGGTTTTGCCCGCACCGGTCTCACCTGTGACAACGGTCAGGCCCGGGTCGAGTTCGAGAGTGGCCTCGTCGATCACACCGAGGCCCTCGATACGCATCTCGGCCAACACAGCGCGCACTTTATCGGCTCTCACCGACAAAAGCTCGCACCTATCCACATGTGTGTTCGATTGGTCAGCGTGGCTGGCGCCAACCCTGCACCGGCAGCTCGAACTTGTGGACCAGCCGATCGGTGAAAGGCCCTTGTCGCAGCTTCACCAGCCGCGCCGGCTTCTCCCCGCCGACGACCTCCACCCGCGCTCCGGGCGGCAACACAAAAGTTCGCCGACCATCACAACACAGCACCGCGGGATGCCCGGACGGGTCGACCTCGACGGCCACCACGGAGTCCGGCGACACCACCAACGGCCGCGCGAACATGGCGTGCGCGTTGCTGGGAACCACCAGGAGCGCCTGGACGTCCGGCCACACCACCGGCCCACCGGCGGAGAACGCGTACGCCGTGGAGCCCGTGGGGGTCGCGCACAGCACCCCGTCGCAGCCGAACGACGACACCGGCCGGTTGTCGACCTCGATCCGCACGTCCAGGATCCGCTCGCGGCTGCTCTTCTCGACGCTGGCCTCGTTCAGCGCCCACGTCTTCGCGAGCTGCCGACCGGCGAGCGTGGCGGTCACGTCGACCGTCATCCGGTCGACCACCTCGTACCGCTGCGCGATGACCTGTTTGACCGCCTCTTCCAACACATCGGAGTCGGCTTCGGCCAGAAACCCGACGCGGCCCATGTTCACGGCCAGCACCGGCACCCCGGCCGGTCTGGCGAGTTCGGCGGCCCGCAGCAGGGTGCCGTCGCCGCCGAGGACGAACACCAGCTCGGTGCCCGCCGCCGAGTCAGGTCCGACCGGAACCACCGTCTGGTAGCAGGAGCCGGGCAGCTCGGGCGCCTCCCCTTCGAGGACGCGCATCTTGATGTCGGCCTCGGCGAACCAGCCCGCCACGCTCTCGGCGGCGCGCCGTGTGTCGGCGCGGCCGGTGTGGACGACCAGGAGCACCTCACGTGCGGTCATTGCGGGCCCTCCCGGACGGCTGTCTCGACAAGTGTCGCCGCATCCTCGGGAGCCAGGGGCTCACCTCGGCGCAGCCATGCGAAGTATTCGACATTCCCGGACGGACCGGGCAACGGACTGGCCACCACGCCGTGGGCGCGCAGGCCCAGTTCGGCGGCCGCCGCCAGCACCCCGCGAACGGCTTCGGCCCGCAGCTCGGGCTCGCGCACGACCCCGCCGGAACCCAGCCGTTCCTTGCCCACCTCGAACTGCGGTTTCACCATGGGCACGAGGTCGGCGTCGGGGTCAGCGCAGGCCAGCAGCGCCGGCAGCACGAGACGCAGCGAGATGAACGACAGGTCGGCCACCACCAGGTCGACCAGTCCCCCGATCTGGTCGGGGGTGAGGGCGCGGACGTTCGTCTTGTCCAGCACGGTGACGCGATCGTCGTTCTGGAGCCGCCACACGAGCAGGCCACGGCCGACGTCGGCGGCCACCACGTGGTCGGCGCCGCGGGACAGGAGCACGTCGGTGAAGCCGCCGGTGGACGCGCCCGCGTCGAGGCAGCGGCGGCCCCGCACCCCCAGGTCGAACGCGTCGAGCGCGCCGATCAGCTTGTGGGCGCCGCGGGAGGCCCAGTGGATGTCGTTGTCGAGGTCGCGGACGACCACGGCGGCGTCGATCCCGACACCGGTCGCGGGTTTGGCGGCGACCGTGCCGCCGATCGTCACGCGTCCATCGGCGATGAGTTCGGATGCGTGCTCGCGCGAGCGGGCCAGCCCACGGCGCACCAGCTCGGCGTCGAGCCGAGTCCTGCGGGGCACCGGCTCAGTCCGTGTCGATGCTCGACAGCGCGTTGTTGAGCGCCCCGTGGACCTCGTCGAAGCGGGCCACGTGATCCGCGAGCGGAACGGCGTCGAGGCCCTCGGTGCCGGCCATCGCCGTGTCGATGGCGGCGGTGGGGTCCGTGGTGGCGTCAGAGTCCAGCTGCACGGTGTTCACGCTAGCTCATGTGGGATGGCGAGGTGGTCGAGCGCGGCGTGTGCTTTGTCGTCGCCGGCCACGAGCCTGTCCCTTGCCGGTTCGACGCAGAGGGTGCGGAGCAGCGCGAGCGGGTCACCGTCGCCGGTCACGGTGTCGCCGTCGAGCCGCCAGCCCTCCTGGGGGGCGACGCGCAGCCGGTCGGCTGGTTCGGTGAGCGCGGCGACGTCGTCGGCGATGTAGGTGGGCCGGTCGTCGGCCTGGTACACGTCGGCGGCGGTGTTGCCGCCGGAGAGGACGAGCAGCGAGTCGAGGCCGGCGTTGATGGCGCCCGCGATGTCGGTGTCCAGCCGGTCGCCGATGACCAGCGCGTTGTCGGCGTCCTCCGCGGCACGCGTGATCAGCGGGGTGGCGGGTTTGCCGGCGACCAGCGGCTCGGCGCCGGTGGCGGTGCGCAGCGCGGCGACCATCGAGCCGTTGCCGGGCAGCAGGCCGCGTTCGGTGGGCAGCATGGGGTCGACGTTGCAGGCGACCCACAGCGCGCCGGCGCGGATGGCGACGCACGCCTCGGCCAGGTCGCGCCAGCCGGTGTCCTTCGACAGACCCTGGACGACCGCGGCGACGTCGTCGTTCGCCTCCCGGACCGGGCGGAGCCCGACGGCTTCGAGTTCGGCCACCAACGCCGGCGAACCGACCACCAGCACCGTGGCTCCGGCGTCGAGCTTGCCGGCCAGGACGGCCGCGGCCGCCTGGGAGCTGGTGCTGACCTCGTCCGGCTGGGCGGGGATGCCCAGGTCGGTGAGGTGCGCGGCGACCTCGTCCGGCCCGCGCGAGGCGTTGTTCGTGATGTACCGGACGCGGTTGCCGGCCTTGTGCGCGGTGGCGATGGCCTCCGGCGCGCCGGGGATGACCTCCTCGCCGCGGTAGAGCGTGCCGTCCAGGTCGAACAGCAGCGCGTCGTAGCGGTCGAGCATCACAGTGCGGCGCCCAGTGCGACGGCCCGGTCGGCGGCGTCGGTCTCCTCGTCCTGGTCGGCCTCGGCGGCGTTGAGGAACCAGCGGATGGCGTCGTCCGTGCGGCCGGCGGCCTCGAGGTTGTCGGCGTAGGCGTAGAACAGGCGGGCGCTCCACGGGTCGCGGCGACCCGGTTCGAGGTCAGGACCCTGGAGCGCGACCACGGCCGCGTCGAGTTGGCCCAGGTCACGGCGGGCGCCGGCCGTGACGATGCGCAGCTCCACGGCGACGTCGTCCGGCAGGTCCTTGGCCTCGGACGCCAGCTCCAGCGCGCGTTCCGGACGGCCGAGGGCGCGTTCGCAGTCGACCATGA
>CAWGTM010000030.1:0-10329 GCA_963825445.1 uncultured Actinomycetota bacterium | reverse complement strand
CAGTCGCGCCAGCGACCGGTCCACCCGGTGCCGGGGTCGCTGGTGCACCAGTAGCCGGTGCCACCGGTCGCCCACACCGACAGGTTGCGGGTGGTGCCGGTCCACCAATGGGCGCTCTTGCCGTCGGCGTTGCGGTTGTTCATGTCGTCGGCCGACTTGTTGCCGGGCATCAGCGCCCAGCCGTTGCTGCCCGGCCACGCGTGCCAGACGGTGCGGTCGACGCGGACCGCGAAGATCTCGTCCGCGTTGCCGTCCCTGTTCCAGTCGACGAGCGCGTAGGCGTCGCACGACCGCAGCTTGAGGCTGCCGGCACCCCAGGCGGCGTACCCCGTGGACATGACGCAGGCGGGGCCGGCACTCACCGGCGTGGCGGTCAGCAGTGCGGTGGCGGCGATCCCGACGGCCACCAGCAGGGACCTGATCCGGTTCATCAGCAGTCCCTCCAACGACCGGTCCAGCCGGTGCCCGGATCGCTCGTGCACCAGTACCCGGTGCCGCCCGCCGCCCAGACCGACAGGTTGCGCGTCCGGCCGGTCCACCAGGTCGCGCTCTTGCCGTCGACCTGGCGGTTGTTGATGTCGTCGGCCGTCTTGCCGCCGGGCATCAGCGCCCAGCCGTGGCTGTTCGGCCAGGCGTGCCAGATGGTGCGGTCGAAGCGGACCGCGAAGATCTCGTCGGCGTCGCCGTCGGAGTTCCAGTCCGTCCACGCGTAGGCGTCGCACGACCGGACGAGGATCTCACCCGCGCCCCAGAGTTCGGCGTTGACGCTGGTGTCGCAGTGGTCGGCGTTGGCGGGAGAGGCGGTCAGCAGGGTGGCGGCGGCTATACCGGCGGCCACGAACAAAGCCTTGAATCGTTTCATTTTCGACGCTGTACCTTCTGTCCATGAAACTCGGGGGGAACAGAAGTCAAGTGGTCCGCGCTAACAAGTCTCTAACCCACGACCCGCCGGTACTGGTCGAGCACGATCGCCTTCCACTCGGCCAGCAGTGCGGTCCGCCGGGCCGCGTCGCCGCCGATCATCGCGTCCAGCGCGAGCCCGCGCACCAGGTTCACGGTCAACAGGAGCAGCGTCTCCAACTGCTGTTCCTCCACCTCGGTGCCCACGATCTGGCGGTAGAACTCGAGCGTGGCGTGGCCGAGCGCGCGGTCGACCGGCAGCAGGCTCGCGCGCAGCTCGGCATCGGTGCGCGCGGCCACCCACAGCTCCACGGCCGCTGTCGACAACGTGCCCGAGTACGCCTGCCACAACAGGTCGATGCCCTGGTCCAGCCGTTCCTGGCCGGGCGGCAGGTGTTCGGTGGCCGCCAGGATCTGCTTGCCGAGCCGGTCGAACAGGTGCTCCAGCGCGCTCGTCATCAGTTCGGCCTTCGTGGTGAAGTGGTGCTGTTGCGCGCCCCGTGACAGGCCGGCGCGCTGGCAGATCTCGTTCACCGTGGTGTGCGCGTACCCCAGTTCGACCAGGCAGGACACGGTCGCGTCCAGCAACAGTTCGCGGGTGCGTTCGCTGCGCTCCTGCTGCGTACGGTGGGTTTTGGCGGCTGGGGTCGACATACCCACTCCTTTACGTTCAGACCTGCACGCATGTACATTCGTGCGAGACTTTACATGTCATCCGGAATGTTTTTGGAGCCCACATGCCGCTCACGCAGCGTTCGTCCTGGCTCGACAGCGATGAAACAGGCGATCTCGACAGCTTCCGTGAACTGGCGCATGCCTTCTGCCAGAAGGAGATCGCGCCGAACATCGACCGCTGGTCGGAGCAGAAGCACGTCGACCGCGAGCTGTGGAACAAGGCGGGCGAGGTCGGTCTGCTGTGCCTGTCGATCCCCGAGGAGTACGGCGGTGGCGGCGGCACGTTCGCCCACGAGGCGATCCTGCTGGAGGAGCAGGCCAAGGCCGGTGACGACGCGTGGGGCAACTCCGTCCACAGCGGGATCGTCGCCCACTACCTGCTGGTCTGCGGCACCGAGGACCAGAAGAAGCGTTACCTGCCCAGGTTGGCGTCCGGCGAACTGGTCGGCGCGATCGCCATGACCGAGCCGGGCACCGGGTCCGACCTGCAGAACGTCAAGACCAAGGCCATCCGCGACGGCGACGAGTACGTGATCAACGGCGCCAAGACGTTCATCACCAACGGCTACCAGGCCGGCCTGGTGATCGTCGTGGCCAAGACCGACCCGGGGGAGAAGGCCCAGGGCGTGTCGCTGCTGATCGTGGAGACCGACATCTCCGAGGGCTACCGGTGCGGGCGCATCCTCGACAAGGTCGGACTGAAGGGCCAGGACACGTCCGAGCTGTTCTTCGACGACGTCCGGGTGCCGGCCGCCAACCTGCTGGGTGGTGAGGAGGGCCTCGGGTTCATCCAGCTCATGCAGCAGCTGCCGCAGGAACGGCTGATCATCGCGGTCGGCGCGGTCGCGGCCATGGAGTCGGCCATCGAGCAGACCATCGCCTACACGAAGGACCGCACGGCGTTCGGCCGCGAGATCTTCAAGTTCCAGAACACGAAGTTCAAGCTCGCCGAGTGCGCCACCGAGGTCGCGGTCTGCAAGGCGTTCCTCGACCAGTGCATCGAGCGGCACCTGAAGGGCGAGTTGGACGTCACCGGGGCGGCGATGGTCAAGTGGTGGACCACCGACCGGCTGTCCCGGGTGGCCGACGAGTGCCTGCAGCTGTTCGGCGGCTACGGCTACATGACCGAGTACCCGATCTCGCGGGCCTGGACCGCCGCGCGCGTGCAGCGCATCTTCGGCGGCACCAACGAGATCATGAAAGAGATCATCTCCCGTTCGCTCTAGATCGCTCTCTATATATAAGGGACTTCCATGGGATCTGGACCGCTCGTCGGGCTGCGGGTGGTCGAGCTGGCCGGGCTCGCGCCCGCGCCGTTCGCCACCACCATGCTCGCCGACCTCGGCGCCGACGTGGTCAGGGTCGACCGCGCCAAACCGGGCTTCGACGTGCTGGCGTTCCCGAAGGACCCGCTGGCCCGCACGCGGCGCTGGATCGGCGTGGACACCAAGTCCGCGGAGGGCCGCGACGTGGTGCTGCGGCTGATCGACAAGGCCGACGTGCTCATCGAGGGGTTCCGGCCCGGCGTGACCGAACGGCTCGGTTTAGGGCCCGACGACTGCCTGGCGCGCAACCCGCGGCTGGTCTACGGGCGGATCACCGGGTGGGGCCAGGACGGGCCCATGGCACAGACGGCCGGGCACGACATCAACTACATCGGCCTGTCCGGTGCGCTGGAGCCGCTCGGCCGGGCCGGTGAGCGGCCGGTGCCGCCGGCCAACCTGCTGGGCGACTTCGGCGGTGGCGGGCTGCTGCTGGCCATGGGCGTGCTGGCGGCGTTGGTCGAGCGGGCGGGCTCCGGACGAGGGCAGGTGGTGGACGCGTCGATGGTCGACGGGTCGGCGCTGCTCACGGCCGGCATGCACGGCCTGCGCAACATCGGCCTGTGGAGCCGGCCGCGCGGCCAGAACATGCTCGACGGCGGCGCCCCGTTCTACGACACGTACGAGACGTCCGACGGTCGGTACGTGGCGGTCGGGGCGATCGAGGAGCGGTTCTGGGGCGCGTTCTGCAAGGTGTTGGAGATCGACCCGGCGGAGTACGCGGGGCGGCTCGACCCGGAGCAGTGGCCCGAGGTCAAGTCGCGGTTGGCCGACGTGATCCGCACGCGCACCCGCGACGAGTGGACCTCCCGGGCCGCGGGGACGGACGCCTGCCTGACGCCCGTGCTGTCGCCCTCCGAAGCGGCTTCGGATCCACACAACGTCGCGCGGGGCACGTTCGTGTCGCTGGAGGGGGAGCTGCAACCGGCTCCGGCGCCGAAGTTCGACCGCACGCCGTTGGCGGCGCCGGCGGCTCCGCACGAGCCTCGCGTGGACACCGGGGAGGTGCTGGCGGAGCTGGGTTACTCGGCTGACGATATCAACAGACTGCGATCGACCGGTGTCATTGCGTGATCAAGGGTCGAGATCAGGGAACCGCCTGAGGCAGGTGGGTGGGTGGGCTGCATAGTCTCTGCGACATGACCTCCACAGGTGCTCAGTCCCCGGTGACGTTTCTCGTGGACGAGCGGTCGGGGATCAGCGTCACAGGGACGCTGGACTCGACCACCCTCATCGAGTTGAAACGCAGGCTGACCGACTATTTCGACTCGACGGACATGACCGAGATCGACGTGGTGACCCTCGACCTGGCGACCGTGTCTTCGTGCGACCAGGCCGTGCACGAAGCGGTACGCCACGCGATGGCCGTGTGCGCGGAACGGTCGATCGCCCTGCGCGTGGTGCCCTCCGAGGAAGTTCGCCGAGTGATGACCGCTCGGCACTGAGTCGCGGCCCACTCGTGGCTCGGCGGGGGTGCGCCGAGCCTTGGGTCCCGACACTGTCGGTGGGCGCGATCTAGAGTTGAGAACAGGGGACCCCGGACCGATTTGTCGGTGGTGCGCGATAGCGTCCCTGCGGCTCTCTGCGTTGTGGCCGATTCATCGTGTGGGCGCCCGGAATTGTCGGTGCCCGCGGCTAGAGTTGATCCAGGGGTCCCTGGACCGTTTTTGTCGGTGTGCGGCGATAGTCTCGCAGCGGAGCCCTGTCCTCAGGCCGGTTCGCGACGCGGGCCCCGTCGACCTCACGTCTGGGTGCGTCTCTCGGCGGCGTCGAACGCGGGCGCGAGTGGGGCCAGCGCCGCGCGTAGCTGATCGGGTAGCGAGCCGGAAGGCACGACCAGCCCACCGATGCTTCCGGCCGGCCGGAGCCACCCTTCCAACGCGATGCGCACCGCCGCCGCCACGCTCGCCGCGAGAACGCGGGCGGTGTGCGCCCGGGCGTCCCCGATGCGTTCGGCGATCACCGCGGTGAGTGAGCGCTCGATTCCGGCGGTGGAGTCGAGAAACGCGTCGCGCAGTGCCGTCCGGTTGGTGATCAGCAGCAGCGCCTCCTGTTCGCGCTCGCCCGCGTTCGTGTACTGCTCGACCACCGCTTCGACGACGGCATCCGCCAGGCGCACCCCCGCGGGCCGAGCCGCGAGCGCCGCCGCGATCCGGGTGTCCCGGTCGGCGGTCACAGCGGCGACGATCGCGTGCTCGCGGCTGGCGAAGTAGTTGTTGTAGGTGCGCGGCGAGACCCCGGCCGCCTCCGCGATGTCCTCGACCCGTACCTGGTCCGGCCCGCGCTCCACGGCCAGCCGCAGCGCCGCCTCGCGCAGCGCCTTGCGCGTGGCCTCCTTCTTGCGCTCCCGCAACCCCGTCACGAGTGTCAGCATTCCACATCAGACTGCGTGCACGCAAATTTGCGTACACGCACTTTGTCTGTCAGTCTCGAAACCATGCGAGCAAGAGGAATGACCTACGACGCCGGCTTCGTCGTGCACGGCCGGCTGTCCCACGACCGCTTCGACCCCGCGGTGGTCCGGCGCGAGCTGGCCATCATCCGCGATGACCTGCACTGCAACGCGGTCCAGATCATCGGCGGCGACCCCGATCGCATGGAGCTGGCCGCCGCTGCTGCCGCCGATCTCGGCCTGGAGGTCTGGTTCTCGCCCTATCCGCTGGAGCTGGCTCCGGAGCAGATCCTCACGCTCTTCCGCGACTGCGCTGAGCGAGCGGAACGGCTCCGGCAACAGGGGGCGACGGTCGTGTTCGTCGCGGGGGTCGAGCTGAGCGTGATGAACCGCGGGTTCCTGCCGGGGGAGAGCCCCGAGGAGCGGGTCGCGCAGCTGCTGAGCCAACCCGAGCGGCGGGCCGACGCGATACGCGACCTGGGCGTGCGCATCAACGCGTTCCTCCACGACGCTGCGGCCACGGTCCGCGAGCGCTTCCGGGGCCGGCTCACCTACGCCGCCATCCAGTTCGAGCAGGTCGACTGGACTCCCTTCGACATCGTCACGTTCGAGCTGATCCGCTCCGCCGAGGTCGCCGACCGCTTCCGGGACGCGGTACGCACCCTGGCTCAGGGCCCGAAACCGCTCGCCATCACCGGGTTCGGCACCGCGGCCTACCGCGGCGCGGGCGACCGAGGCGGGCGCGTGCTGGAAGTGGTCGAGCACGATCCGGAGACCAAGACCCCGGTACGGCTGAACGGCGTGTACGAGCGCGACGAGGCCGGCCAGGCCACCTACCTGAGCGAACTGTTGGAGATCTTCGAAACCGAGGGCGTGGACAGCGCGTTCGTGTACCTGTTCGCCCTGGCCGGCTACCCCCACCGCCCCGACGGCGACCCGCGCGACGACCTGGATCGGGCCAGCCTCGGCATCGTGAAACTCCTCGAAGGCCGCCTAGGCCAGACCTACCCCGACCTGGACTGGGAGCCCAAGGCCGCCTTCGCAGCGGTGGCGCAGTGGTATCGAAGGTGACCGGCCTACGCGCGGGAGACGCCGAAACTGTCGGTGCCGGCGACTAGGATTGAATCTAGGGGTCCCTGGACCGTTTGTCGGTGTGAGGCGATACGGCCGAGCCGGAGCCCTGCCCTCAGGCCGGTCCACCGTGTGCGTGGATCCAGGCGACCACGCGCCGCGTGTCGACGGGCCGGGTGGTGTCCACCTGGAGGGTCGGGCCCACTCCGAGTGGCTGGGCCGCGCATCGCCACCGTTCCCACTGATCGTCTGGCGGCAGGGCGCCGTGGATGGGGTGGCGTGGGTGGCGGGCCTCGTAACGACCACGGGCGGTCTCCGCCGGGACTTCGCACCAGATCTCCACGGTCCGGGGAGCCTTGGCGCGGGCCAGGCCTCGGACGACGAAAACGCGGTCGTTACGAGGCCACCAGGACTCCACCACAGCACCGACGGGTGACTCCGCCAGCAGGGTCCACAGGGTCTCGCCGGCCGCGGCGCCGAGAGCCGTGTGCTGGCCCAGCACGTCGGCGTGCGTAGATCCTTGCTGAACATCGGCAATCGCAGTTCCCGGGCCAGGAGGCGCGCCAGAGTCGTCTTTCCCGCGCCGGGTAGCCCGTTGACCAGGACAGCGATCGTCACTGTTCCTCGAAGGCTCCGTGCCGGCCTGCGCCCGCGCTGAAGCGGCCCGCGCCCTCCAGGGCGTCCGACAGCACCGCCTGGCCCAGGGACAGTTCCGTGGCCATCGGGTCGGGCGCGTCCCACTGGGCGAGCGCCGACGCGCGGTCCGAGCGCATGGTCGCCTGCGGGAACGCGGCCAGTTGCCGTGCCAGATCCTGCGCCGCCGCCAAGGCAGAGCCTGCCGGGACCACCCGGTTCGCCAGTCCTATGGAGAGAGCCTCCGTTGCGGAAACCGGCCGCCCCGTCAGGATCAGGTCCATCGCGCGACCGTGCCCGATCAGCCGGGGCAGCCGCACCGTCCCGCCGTCGATCAGTGGCACGCCCCACCGTCGGCAGAAGACGCCGAACACCGCCGTCTCGTCCGCGACCCGCAGGTCGCACCACAGGGCCAGTTCCAGGCCTCCGGCGACCGCGTGGCCGGCCACCGCCGCGATCACCGGTTTGCCCAACACCATGCGAGTCGGGCCCATCGGGCCGTCGCCGTCCGGGGCGACGCGGTTCCCGCGCGGGGTCCCTACCGCCTTCAGGTCCGCGCCCGCGCAGAACGCCGGACCGACCCCCGCCAACACTGCCACCCGTGCGGTCGAGTCCGAGTCGAACGCGCGGAACGCGGAGGACAAAGCCTCGGCCGTGGGACCGTCGACGGCGTTGCGTGCCTCCGGGCGGTTGAGCAGCACCGTTGTCACCGGCCCGGAGCGTTCGACACGGACGGTCTCGATCATGGGTGGCTCCTCGAGTGATCGGGTGACGCCACCGTATGGTGCTGGGCTGGACGCTGCACGCACCGTAAGGTGAGTGCAGCCATCTGCGTGAACCTCGACTCGGTCTCGGCTGAAGTAGAGGACGATGGCTTTCAGGGGCAGGCGCCCGGGGGTACAGCCCTCGGTGGGGTAAGCGGCGGACGGAGTGAGCAGTGAACGCGAAAAAGGCCATCCTTCTCGTGGCGGTGGCGCTGGTGCTGTTCTACGTGATCACCCAGCCCGCACAGGCCGCCGAAGCAGTCCAAGGCATCCTCGGCTGGCTGCGTGACGGCGCCGAGGCCCTCATCACCTTCATGCGCAACCTCTTCGCCTGACGGACCACAAAGGTCACTCGTTCGCGCCGCCGGGTTCAGCGCCTGGCGGCGCTTTCGTGTGCGTTCGGACCGTCCGTCACGTTCTGTGACCGGAGTGGCCCGCTCCATGCGCCACATTGGACCGTACGGGTGGATTCTCCGTCATTACGCCCTGTTGACGGGCTTTCCTCGAGATCAGGTCTGGCGGACTGTCGGTGCTGGCCCTTACGGTTCCCGCATCGACTTTCGCGGGGCCAGTCCCCAGTTCTCCAGGAGGCAGGATGCTCGACGATCCCGGCGTGGATGACCTGGTGCGGCAGTGGACCGAGGACCACACGAAGGCCGCTGAGTCGGACGAGATCAACAGGATCGCGTCGGAGTGGCTCGCGGACGTCCCGGTGCAGCCGAGGTCAGGGATCCCCGGGCAGCGCGCCCGCGGCGGATCTGGTGCGTTCGCTCAGGTCGAGGCCACCGACCCCCGCTTCTTCGCCGCCATGCGCGAGCTTCTGCCGGGAGTGCCGGCCGAGCTGATCTCCGCCGCCGCCGGCTACTGGCAGATGGTCGGCGGACTCGCCGAGGCCAAGGAATGGTGGGACGCCGGCATCAGCCCGCTCGACCAGCGCGCACTCGACTACCGCGCCGCCGGTCTCGCGCCGTCCGACCTGAGCCGCCGTCTCGGACCGCTCACCGTGCTCGACCACCTGCGTCGCGGCAGCGCCCCCGCCTGGTGCGTGGCCCGCCTCCAGCGTCAGAACGAGCGTCGTTCCGCCTGATCTTCTTCGTAACGTTGCGCCCCGGTCGTCGTTGACGTGGTGTGACCGAGTCCGACCAGCGCGAGAGCCCGCACCGCAGCGGGCTCGCACTGCTCATCCGACTCTCTCTGGTTCTTCTCGTACTCGCGGTCGCGGGTGGCGGAATCTGGCTCGTCCGATCCGCCTCCACGCCTGACAACGAGCGCGCCGCCGTCGAGATCCCGGCGGCCGGCATCCCCACGGCCGATGTCCAGCCCGGCGAGGTCGCCGCGCCCGTCGCGCCCCAGCCCCAGGCCGGCACCGGCGAGGACCCACTGCGCACGTGGGCATCCCGCCTCGCCGGCCCCACGGACATCCCGGCCCGCGCACTCATGGCGTACGGCAACGCCGAACTCGTCCTCCGCGACACCAACGCCGGCTGCAAGCTCTCGTGGGCCACCCTCGCCGGCATCGGCCGCATCGAGTCCAACCACGGTCGCTACGGCGGCGCCACCCTGAACGAGGACGGCCGCCCGTCCAAGCCGATCATCGGCGTCCCACTCGACGGCTCGGCCGGCGTCAAGGCCATCACCGACACCGACGGCGGCGAGTTCGACGGCGACACCCAGGTCGACCGCGCGGTCGGCCCCATGCAGTTCATCCCGTCGACCTGGCGGCGCTGGGCGTCGGACGCCAACCTCGACGGCCGAGGCGACCCCCAACAGATCGACGACGCCGCCCTCGCCGCCGCCCGCTACCTCTGCGCCAACAACCGCGACCTCTCGGTACCGGCCGACTGGTGGGCCGCCGTCTTCTCGTACAACAACTCCGTGCCCTACGGCCAGAAGGTCTTCGGCCTGGCCGACGGCTACGCCCGCGCCGCCTGACCCGAGTGGGAATCTCACTCCCGCGTTCCCAACTGCCAGAATGCGTAGCGGAACGGACACGGGAGGTAATCGGGGTGGCGCAGACGAGCCCCATGCTCCGGCGCCGCCGCCTCGCGCGTCGGCTCCGGCAGTTGCGTGAGCTGTCGGGGATGACCTTGGAGGAGGCCGCGCCCCGGCTCGACAAGACCAAGAGTTCGCTCGCGCGGGTGGAGACGGGCAAGACCAGGGCGGACGTCCACCTGGTCCGCTCGATGATGGACCTCTACGACCACTACGACGGCACTCTCGTCGAACTCGCCCGCGACGCATCTCGCGAGGCTTGGTGGGCCAAGTACGGCATCGACGGACGCGGGTTCCTCGAGCTTGGAGACCGAAGCAGCGGTGGAGCTGGAGATGAGCCTCGTCCACATACCGGGCCTGCTCCAGACCGAGGACTACATGCGGGCGCTGTTCGCGGCGGATCTCACCGCGGCCAAGGGAATGCAGCGAGGCAATGACGTCGCAGCGAGGTTGCACCGGCAGCGGCGCCTCACCGATCCGGACCTCCCCATCGAGTTGGTGGCGATCATCGATGAGGCGGCGCTGCGGGCGAACGTCGGTGGCGCTGAGGTGATGCGCGCGCAACTGCAGCACGTTGTGC
>CAWGTM010000029.1:0-46576 GCA_963825445.1 uncultured Actinomycetota bacterium | reverse complement strand
ACGCGGCTCATCCGGACCTGGAGAGGAGAAGCCGTGCCGGAGACGGTGCAGGAGTCTGGGCGATCGACCAGGCCGACGAGGAGTTGGCAGAGCGTGCCGACAGTGACGGCGGGGCGGCCGTCACCGACGCCACAGCTGAGCCGATCGAGTCGGAGAACGGTGAGGAGGGCTCGAGCCGAGGCTCGGGTGAGGAGTTGCTGGTTCGCGAGGGCGACATCGCCGGCGACTACCTCGAGCGCCTCCTCGACCTGGTCGACTACGACGGCGACATCGATCTCGATGTCGAGGCCGGTCGTGCGGTGGTGAGCATCGACGGTGGCGACGATCTCGAGAAGCTCGTCGGCCCCCGTGGCAACGTGCTCGAGTCGCTGCAGGAGCTGACCCGGCTCGCGGTTCAGCAGGAGACCGGCACACGCAGCCGGCTCATGCTCGACATCGCGGGTTGGCGAGCGGACCGTCGCCAGGAGCTGAAGGACCTCGGGCGGGCGACCGCCGAGCGGGTGCTGGCCGATGGCGAGCGGATCCGACTTCAGCCGATGACGCCGTTCGAGCGCAAGGTCGTGCACGACGCGGTCGCGGCGGTCGACGGCGTGCACAGCGAGAGTGAGGGTGAGGACCCGCGGCGTCGCGTCGTGGTCTTCCCCCAGTCCTGATTCGTCCGCGCGTGTTTCACGTGAAACACGCGGACAGAACGAGGTGGTTCCGGGTTGGCTGAGACGCCGTCCGCGTCTCCGCCCCCGGAGACCGCAGCAACAATCTTTGGCGACGCCATGCCGGCGGCGGTGCAGTTCGCTGAACTGCTCGCCGCCGTCGGCATAGAGCGCGGCCTGATCGGACCCCGCGAGGTCGATCGGCTCTGGGATCGCCACCTCCTCAACTCCGCCGTGGTCGGTGAACACATCCCGCACGGCGCCCGGGTCATCGACGTCGGCTCCGGAGCCGGACTCCCCGGAGTCCCGCTCTGTCTGGCTCGACCCGATCTTGACGTCACCATGCTGGAGCCAATGGCTCGCCGGGTGGCGTGGCTCGAAGAAGTCATCGATACTCTGTCGCTGTCCGCACGTGTGGTTCGTGGCCGTGCCGAGGAGCCGGCCATCAAGCAACAGCTGGCGGGCGCCGATGTAGTCACTGCGCGGGCTGTCGCTCCGCTGGCTCGGCTCTGGATGTGGAGCGCTCCCCTGCTTCGTCAGGGCGGCCTGCTCGTCGCACTCAAGGGCGAGAGTGCTGAAGCGGAAGTAGCGCGTGATGGCGCCGAGGTTCGGCGGGCGGGCGGTTCGATGCCCGACGTCGGGCGGTGTGGCGTTGACGTGTTGGAGGTGCCGACCACGGTGATCGTGGTGACGCGCCTCAGCACGAAGAAGCGTAAGTAGCGAGGGATGTTTCACGTGAAACAGCACGAATCCGTGTCGCCGATCAAGCCGACCTATGCGAGGTGCAGCGCCCGATGAGTGGACGCCACGTTCAACAGTCGCCCGAGTCCACCATGCACGAGAACGTCGAGGCCGCGGAGGCGGTGTCCGGCTGGACACCGATAGCGGAAGAGGCAGCACGCGCCACCCGCGTGCTGCACCCGAAGGACAACCTCCCCAAGCCCGCCCGTCGCCGGGTGATGACCGTGTCGAACCAGAAGGGCGGCGTCGGGAAGACCACCAGCGCGGTCAACCTGGCCGCCGCGCTCGCCATGCATGGACTGAAGGTTCTGGTCATCGACCTCGACCCGCAGGGCAACGCCAGCACCGCTCTCGGCGTCGACCACCGCTCCGGCGTGCCGTCCATCTATGAGGTGCTGCTCGGCGAGGTGTCCCTGGCGGACGCCGCCGCCGTGAGCGACCAGTCGGAGAACCTCTACTGCGTGCCGGCGACCATCGATCTGGCCGGTGCGGAGATCGAGCTGGTCACCATGGAGGGCCGCGAGTCGCGGCTCAAGGAGGCGCTGCCGGCCGGCGCCATGGACGAGCTGAACCCGGACTACGTCCTCATCGACTGCCCGCCGTCGCTCGGTCTGCTGACCGTCAACGCGATGGTCGCGGCCGACGAGGTGCTGATCCCCATCCAGTGCGAGTACTACGCGTTGGAAGGTCTCTCCCAGCTGCTCCGCAACATCGAGCTGGTGCAGAACCACCTGAACCCGAACCTGCACGTGTCGACCATCCTGCTGACCATGTACGACGGGCGCACGAAGCTAGCCGATCAGGTGGCACAGGAGGTTCGGACGCACTTCGGCGACACTGTCTTGCGTACTGTGATCCCCAGGAGCGTGAAGGTGTCCGAGGCACCCAGTTTCGGGCAGACGGTACTCGCGTACGACCCGGGTTCACGGGGTGCGATGAGCTACCTCGACGCAGCGCGGGAGATGGCCGAGCGCGGGTTCGGCGGGGAGTAGAGAGCAACACATGAGTGAGCGCAAGGGTGGTCTCGGCAGGGGGCTTGCCGCACTGATCCCGCAGGGGCCGGTGGGGGCGGACGGTGCGGTGAAGCTGCCGACCGCCACCCGTCCCAGGCCGGCCGCCGCAGGTCCCCCGGCACCGCCCAGCGGTGCGGTGGCGGGCGCGGTGTACCGCGAGATCGCCACGGAAGCCGTCAAGGCCAACCCGAAGCAGCCTCGTCAGGTCTTCGACGAGGACGCGCTCGCCGAGCTGGAACACTCGATCCGCGAGTTCGGGCTCATGCAGCCCATCGTGGTTCGTGAGCTGGGTCCGGATACCTACGAACTGGTCATGGGTGAGCGGCGGCTGCGTGCCGCCCAGCGTGCCGATATGGCCAAGATCCCGGCCATCGTTCGTCAGACGGCCGACGACGCGATGCTCCGGGACGCGCTCCTGGAGAACATCCACCGCGTTCAGCTCAACCCGCTCGAAGAGGCGGCCGCCTACCAGCAGCTGCTCGAAGAGTTCGAGGTGACGCACGAGGAGCTGGCGTCGCGCATCGGGCGCAGCCGGCCGGCCATCACGAACACTATCCGGCTGCTGCGGCTCCCCTTGGCCGTCCAGCGGCGGGTGGCCGCTGGCGTGCTGTCCTCCGGTCACGCCCGCGCGCTGCTCGGTCTCGACGACCCGAGTGCCCAGGAGGACCTGGCGGCACGCATCGTCGCCGAAGGGCTGTCGGTGCGGGCCACCGAGGAGCTGGTGCTGCTCGCGAAGAACGCGGCTCCCCCCAAGCCGAAGCCGGCACCACGCAAGCCGATGCAGGCGCCGGGTCTTCAGGACGTGGCCGACCGGCTCTCCAACACGTTCGACACCCGCGTCAAGGTCGAACTCGGCCGCCGCAAGGGCAAAATCGTGGTCGAGTTCGGCTCGGTCGACGACCTCGAACGGATCGTCGAACTAATGTCGCAAAACGGGGCAAATCAGACATTGAATCCCGATGAGTGATCATACCGGCCCCTTACGTCACGGTGACGATGGCTTTCGGTAGAAGATCCACTACTCAGGGTGTGCGCTCGACGGCTCGTTCGATCAGCCCGGCGTAGATCTCTCCGAGCGACCGACCGTCGACTTCGACCGCCATCGGCAGCAGCGAAGTCTCGGTCAGACCGGGCGAGCTGTTCACTTCGAGGAAGTGCACGGCGCCGTCCGCGTCGACGATCGCGTCGGTGCGTGACACGTCGCGAAGTCCGAGCAGCCGGTGCGCCGACACTGCGAGCGCGGACACCGCGCCGGCGGCGGTCGGGTCGAGTCGAGCGGGCGTGTGGAAGTTCGTGAGCCCGGCGGTGTAGCGAGCGGTGTAGTCGTAGACCCCGGTCTCCGGCACGATCTCGACGGCCGGCAGCGCCTCGGGTCCATCGGGTCCGTCGATCACCGTGACCGCGACCTCGACGCCCGCCACGAACCGTTCGGCCAACACCGTCTCGCCGTACGCGAGACAACCGACCATCGCGGTCGGCAGGTCGGCCGCGTCCCGCACCACCTGAGCGCCGAGCGCCGACCCGCCCTGCTCGGGCTTGAGCATCATCGGCAGCCCGAGCCGGTCGACCATCGCCTCGAGCACCGGCTGCGCACCCAGCTCGCGGAACGTGCTGTGTGGCAGCACCACCCAGTCCGGCGTGCTCAACCCGGCGCGGGCCAACTCGGTCTTCGCGGTCGGCTTGTCCCAGGCGCGACGGCACGCGTGTGAGTCGGAGCCGACGTACGGCACGTCGAGCATCTCGAGCACGGCCTGAATGGAACCGCCCTCTCCCTCACTGCCGTGCAACGCGATCACCACGGCGTCGGGCCGGGCGTCCCGGAGCCGGCGGAGCAACTGGGAGTCGGCGTCCCACTCCTCGACCGCCACCCCGACCGAGCGCAGCGCGGCCGACAGTCGCCTACCGGACCGCAGCGACACGTCCCGCTCGTGCGAGAGCCCACCGGAGAGGACGACAACACTGCGATCGGTCAACTGAGGCTCCTCACGAACTCCACAACAGACAGTCCATTGTGGTCGGACGGTCAACTTTCCCGTTGTGGGTCAAGCGGTGTCCGGCCCCGGTACCTGTGAGCCGGAACCGATGCGCGGGTTGACCGGCCCGAAGGTCCTGGCCAGCTCGATCTCGTCGGAGAGTACGGCGGCCAGCCGGCGCACGCCCTCGGAAATGCGTTCGGGTGTCGGGTAGCAGAACGACAGGCGCATCTGGCGGCTGCCGAAGCCGCCCGCGTAGAACCCGGTGCCGGACACGTAGGCGACGCGCGCGGTGACCGCCCGGGGCAGCATGGCCTTGGTGTCCACGCCTTCCGGCACGGTCATCCACACGAAGAAGCCACCGGCGGGCACGGTCCACGAACAGCCGGCCGGCAGGTGCTGCTCGAGCGCGGTGAGCATGGCGTCGCGCCGCTCGCGGTACGCCGTCTGGAAGTTCTTGATCTGGCCCTTCCAGTCGTGTGTCGCCAGGTAGCGGGACACGATCATCTGGTTGAGCGTGGGCGGGCACAGCGTGGCCGACTCGGCGGCCAGCATCAGCTTCTCGCGCACCGCGTGGGGCGCCAGCACCCAGCCGACCCGCAGACCGGCGGCGAACGTCTTGGAGAACGAGCCGAGGTACACCACGTTGTCCGGGTCCATGGACCGCAGCGCGGGATAGGTCTGGCCGTCGAAGCCGAGCAGCCCATAGGGGTTGTCCTCGACCACCAGCACCTGGTGCTGGGCACAGATGTCCAGGATCTCGGCGCGGCGGGCGACCGAGAGCGTGATGCCGGCCGGGTTGTGGAAGTTGGGGATCGTGTACAGGAACTTCGCCGGGCGGCCGGCGGCCTCGGCGGCGGTGAGTGCCTGGCGCAGCGCCTCGGGCACCAGCCCGGCGTCGTCCATCTCCACCTGGACGACCTTGGCCTGGTAGGACGCGAACGTGGTGAGCGCGCCGACGTAGGACGGCCCCTCGGCCACCACGACGTCGCCTGGATCACAGAAGATCCTGGTCACAATGTCCAGGCCCATCTGGGACCCGACGGTCACCACCACGTCGTCCGGGTGGGCCGAGATGCCCTCGATGGACATGACCTCACAGATCTGATCCCGCAGCTCAGGAAGCCCGTGGGCCGACCCGTACTGCAGCGCGACCAGGCCGTCCTTGCTGATCAGACTCGCCACTTCGGCGGCGAGCGAGTCGAGCGGCAGCGCGGTCAGGTTCGGCATGCCCCCGGCGAGCGACACGACCTCGGGCCTGCTGGCCACGGCGAACAGCGCGCGTACCTCAGAGGCAGTCATACCCGCAGCTCGTGCCGCATATCGGCGGAGGTGCGGGTCGAGACTGCGGCTGCCGGACTTGTCCGGCGGCGGGCCAACCTGGCTCATGCGCGGGGCTCCGTCACGGGATGGTGCAGGTAGATCGATCGAGTGTAACCGGCTCGAATATCGGGCCCCGCAGGTTTCCGAGGTCGCACCGCCGGGCTTATCCTGTGGACGTCATCGCGTGGTGCATGTACCGGCTGGAGGTCAGGGTGTCGCGACGCGTCATCGGCGTCACACTGGACAACCTCGAGGATCTGCCGAAGCACAGCAGAACCTGCGTGTACTGGGAGCTTGCGCCGCATCTCAAGGATCAGGCCGAGGAGTTCGGTACCACCGACCTCGAGAAAGAGGCCTGGGTCTCCAGCGTGCTCCTCGAATGGGGTTCCTGCGGCCGGCTCGTGTACAGCGACAAGCTGCCCGTCGGGTTCGTGCTGTACGCGCCGCCCACGGCGGTGCCCCGTGCCTCCGCGTTCCCCACCTCGCCACCGAGCCCGGACGCCGTGCTGCTCACGGGCTTCCACGTGCTGCCGGAGTTCCGTGGCGGCGGCCTCGGTCGCATGCTCGTGCAGGCGGTGGCCAAGGACCTGACCCGTCGTGGTGTCAAGGCCATCGAGGCGTTCGGTGACACCAGGCCGGACGAGGAGAAGTCCTGCGTGGTCCCGGCCGACTTCCTGCTGAGCGTCGGCTTCAAGACCGTCCGTCAGCACCCCCGCTGGCCCCGGCTGCGCCTCGAACTGCGCAGCGCCCTGGGCTGGAAGGAAGACGTGGAGGCGGCCCTCGAGCGCCTGCTCGGCACCGTCTCGGTCACGACAGCCACGCCGGTGCTGCAGCGATAGGCCGGAAACGCCCTGAGATGCCCCGTACGGGCCTGGCAGGCCGAGTGGGCTACTCGGCCTTGGCCAGCTCGTGTGCCAGGACGTCGGCGAAGGTGAACGTGCCCGTGGGCTGGTCGCCCTCGCCGAGCAGGTACAGGCGCTTGACGGCCACCACGATGCCCTCGGCCACCACGTCACGGAAGGCCGGGTCGGCCAGGCGGCGACGGTCGTCCGGGTTGGTCAGGTAGCCGATCTCCACCCGGACCGCCGGGCACCGGGTCAGACGCAGGGTGTCCCAGGTCTTCGGGTGCGCCCGGCAGTCACGCAGGCCGGTACGCACGGCCAGCTCGCGCTGGATGAAGCCCGCCAGGGTCTCGCCGATGGTCGACGTGCTGCCCGTGGAGTTGCCGAAGTGGAAGCTCGCCACGCCCTGGGCGAGGGGCGACCGGTTGGCGTCCGAGTGCAGCGAGAGGAACAGGTCGCCGCCCACGTCGTTCGCGAAGTGGGCGCGGTCCGCATCGGTGGGGCACTGGTCGCGGCCGCGGGAGAGCAGGGCCTGCATGCCGGTGGCGGCCATGCGGCCCTCCAGGCGGCGGGCCAGGTCCCACACGAGGTCGGCCTCGCGGACGCCGGCCACCATCACGCCGCCGTCCTGGCCGCCGTGGCCGGGGTCGATCACGATGCGCTTGCCACGCAGCCGCGGGCCGGCGCGGCGGACCGACTCCTGCTCACGCAGCAGTACCGGCGAACCGCCTCGGGCCCTCGGGGACAGCTGACGCAGCGCACGAACGGTCTCGGCACCACAGATGCCGTCGACCGTCATGCCGTAGTCACGTTGGAAGTTGCGCAGGGCAGCCTCGGTCTGCGCGCCGAACACGCCGTTGGCGCGGCCGGCGTCGAAACCCAGCTCCAGCAGGCGTTCCTGGAGGGTCAGCACGTCGTCGCCGCTGACCGGGGCGGACACCATGTAGGCGAGTGGGCGGGCGCCCAGGCTGTAGGTGGCGTCCCGCAGAGCGCGGTAGGTGGCCGTGCCGACGACGCCGTCGGTGATCAGGCCTCGCTGCTGCTGGAAGTTGCTCACCGCGTGTTCGAGAGCGACGTCGTAGACCGCCTCCTGGGCGGGGTCGACAGCCGGCAGAAGGCCAAGCGCTGCGAGTGTGGAACGGACCTCGGCAACTGCCGGTCCACCATCTCCGCGGCGGAGTACCCGCATGCACCCCTCGCCCTCGGGTCGGGCACCGACTGGAGGCCGGCGCGAGATGACGTCTACTGCAGCAAGACTGCTGTATACCGCTTATTGTGCCTTGCTCGTATCGCCCCGGCGCGCAGGGTCACGTCGCGCGTCCACGCGGTGACCCCCGACACACGGTGTTCCACGTCCGAACATCACATAGACGCAGAACACCGTGCTGAGGGTTGCCCCGTGATCAGGAAAGGTAATCCTTCAGGTCCGAAAGAAGCGCTGCCTTCGGCTTGGCGCCGACGATCTGCTTCACCGGCTCGCCACCCTTGAACAGGATGAGCGTGGGGATCGACAGGACCTGGTAGTCACGCGCGATCGTCGGGTTGGCGTCGACGTCGAGCTTGGCCACGGTGATCTCCTGGTGCTCGGCGGCGATCTCCTCGAGCACCGGAGCCACCATCCGGCACGGACCGCACCAGGTCGCCCAGAAGTCGACCAGCACCGGCTTGTCGCTGGTCAGGACGTCATCAGCGAACGAGCTGTCGGTCACGACGACGGTGTTTCCGGCCATGTTCTCTCCTTCAGTTCTGGGCGGCGTAGCCGCCGCCGACAAGTTCGGGGGCCTTTTGGGCCTGCTCGGACTCCCCGTGCTCGGCAAGCCAACGCTCGGCGTCGATCGCGGCCGAACAGCCGGAACCGGCGGCCGTGATGGCCTGACGATAGGTGTGGTCCACCAGGTCACCGGCGGCGAACACGCCGTCGATGTTCGTGTAGGTGCTCTGCGGCTTGACCAGGACGTAGCCCTCGTCGTCCGTGTCCACCTGGTCGGTGACCAGCGCGCTGCGCGGGTCGTGTCCGATGGCCATGAACAGGCCGGTCACGTCGAGGGTGGATTCCTTGCCGGTGTTGGTGTCCTTCAGCTTGACGCCCTTGACCGCGCCGTCGCCGAGCACCTCGAGCACCTCGGAGTCCAGCTGCCAACGGATCTTCTCGTTGGCCTTCGCACGCTCCAGCATGATCTTGGACGCCCGGAACTCCTGGCGCCGGTGGACGATCGTGACCGACTTGGCGAACCTCGTGAGGAACGTGGCTTCCTCCATGGCCGAGTCGCCACCGCCGACCACCGCGATGTCCTGGTCGCGGAAGAAGAACCCGTCACAGGTGGCACAGGCGGAGACGCCGCGCCCGAGGAGCTCCTGCTCACCCGGCACGTGCAGGTACCTGGCGGCGGCACCCATCGCGAGGATGACCGCCTTCGCGCCATAGCGGACGCCGTTGGCGGTCACGTACTTGACCGGACCGGTCAGCTCGACCTCTTCGACGTCCTCGGCACGCAGTTCGGCGCCGAAGCGCTCGGACTGGGCACGCATCTCCTCCATCAGGTCCGGACCCATGACGGCGTCGCGGAACCCGGGGTAGTTCTCGACCTCGGTGGTGGTCATCAGGGCACCGCCGTACTGGGTGCCCTCGAACACCAGCGGTGCGAGCTGGGCCCGGGCGGCGTAGACGGCCGCCGTGTAACCGGCCGGCCCGGAACCGACGATGATGACGTCGCGGACAGCAGGCTTGGCAGTCATGTGACCTCCGTGCAAGGCGCCCTCGTGTTTGGTGCGCACTGGTGTTAACACGATCGTAGGGGCCTGTTGTTCCGTCACGATGGAGTGACCGCCCGCACCCCGGTACATGCGAAAGGTCGTGTACGGATGCTCGATCCGCACACGACCTTTCGTCAGTCGATGCTCTAGCTGGGCAGTTCGGTGTCGGCCAGCGGTGCACCGGGGTTGTCGGCCGAACAGGTCGGCTCGACCACCACCAGCCGGAACCGGCCGGGCTCCGACCCTTCACCCGCGCCGAGCAGTGCCGCGATGCCGGGCTCGCCCTCGTAGGTGACCTGGCCGACCCCGATCGGGTCACCGGCCGGGATGTCGAGCGCCTCGAGGCACTCGGCCAGCCCTGCCTGGTTCTCGAGCGGGCCGTAGTCCTTCTCGCCGGACAGCGCGCCGATGGCCGAGTTGAGGTTGTCGCCCGTCAGCGCGAGCGGCTCGTTCGGTGCCGGCGCGTTGTCGCCGGGAGTCTCGGTCTGGGCGGGCGGATCCTGTGCCTGGGGTGTGCCGCCGGTCGAGTCGTTGTTCGGCACGACCACGACGGCCACGGCGATGGCCGCGGCCGCCGCTGCCAGCACTCCGGCTCCCCAACCCGCCAGGCGGTTACGGCGCTTCCTGGCCGCTGCCAGGTCGACCACCGGAGCCACCTCGGGTGCCGGTGGTTCTGCCGTGGCAAGTCCGGTGCTGCGCATTTCCGCCTGCAGTGCCGCGTCCAGCCTGGCCGCGTACTGGGCGGGCATCGCCTCGACCGGTCCGTTGCCGAGCTGGCCGAGGTCGGCCTGCACGGACGAGAGCGCGTCCAACACCGCACGGGCGTCGGGATCGGCGTTGACCTGGGGCCACAGCCGCGCGGACTCCGCCGGGTCGAGCGCGCCGGCATGGAGATCGGCAAGCACATCGACAGACCACGGTGGCCCTGTTGGACCCCCCGTTCCCCTCGTGCTGTCTGTCATCGTCCCTCCCAGCGGCGCCGTGCCGGCACGTCTCGCCCTTCAACTGCGCCACCTGGGACGTTCGCATCTGCATCGGGGTTCCGGAGATGACCGAGAACTTTGGCCAGTTTGGCGCGACCCCGCGCACACCGGCTCTTCACGGTTCCCTCGGCGATGCCGAGCATCTTCGCGGTCTCGGCCACCGAATAGCCCTCGACGTCGACGAGGACGATCGGTACCCGTTGGTCTTCGGAGAGCTGGCTGAGCGCGTTCTGCACCACCAGCTTCGTCTCCCGTTCGGACATGGAGTCACGGGTGGTAGCTGGTTCGCCGGGTCCGGTTTCCGGGAGCGGCACGGTCGGCCTGGCCTGCCGGCGACGCACGCGGTCGAGGCAGGCGTTCACCACGATGCGATGCAGCCACGTGGTGACCTGCGATTCTGCCCGGAAAGAGTGTGCAGCGCGGAACGCGGAGATGAACGCCTCCTGCAGCGCGTCCGAGGCTTCCTCGGGGTCACGCAGAGTACGCAGGGCGACGGCCCACATCCGGTCACGATGCCGGCGGACCAACTCACCAAAGGCACGCGGGTCACCGGCGGCGTGTGCCGCGATGAGGTCGGCGTCCGAGCTGGCAGCGGTGGTCACGGATGGAGGATATCGGGCCGGTGACAAGGGCCCCCAGGTGTGGGCATGGACACGCTACTGAGCCCGGATGAACTGGACCTCGGACAGCTCCGATTTGTTGCCTTCACCCAGTTGGGTGATCCACACGAGGATGTACTGCGACGGCTCGGCGTTCGACAGCTGGATCTCCGTGCGCCCGCCCTGGAGGGTGGCCGTGCCGATGACCGTGGTCTCCTCGATCGTCGGATCCGGTGACGGCGACACCCGGATCTCGACGATCGTGTCGGCACTCGGCGACTCGATGGCGACCGTGGCGAACCGCACGGACTCGGCGAACGACGCCATGATCCCGACCCCGGGCTTGAGTGCGGGGAACGGCTGCTTGTAGGTGTCGGTCTTCCACACGGTGTCCGGGTCGCCGTCGACCGCGTTGCTGACGCGGCGCGGGTTGTCCGGGGTGCCTTCGGTGTTGAAGACCTGGACCTCGGCCGGTGCGATCGGATCGGCGGCGACCGGCGGAGGCGGCTGACTGCCACCCGGCTCGGTGGACGGCTGGACCACCACGGTCTCGCCGGCCGGACCGGAGTCGTCGCCGAAGAAGTCGATCAGCATCATGCCGATCCAGGCCAGCACGGCGACCGTGGCCACGGCGAGCGCGGTCACACCGATGGCGAGCTTGCGCCTGCGGTCCTTGTCCCGCACGGGCGGCCGGGTGGTCCAGACGGGGCCGCCGAGAACTTCATCCTCACCCCTCTGCGCGACCGGCCGGAGCAACTCCGTCTGCTCGGCCGACTCCGCTGCCTGTTCGAGCACGGACAGCATGGTGGCGCTGGTGCGGATGCCGCCGATGGACGTGTCCTCCAGGCTGCGCACGGCGACCGTGGCCAGCTCCGGCGGAGCATGGCCGCTGAGCGCCTGGGGCGGCACGATCGTGCCGTCCGGAGCGATGGGTGCCGCCGGGATGCCCTCCGGCCCGCCCGGCAGTGGCCACCGCCCGGTGAGCAGCAGGTAGAGGATCGCGCCGAGACCCTTCACGTCGTCGCGCAGCTCGGCCTTCGGCAGCGGCCCGGGGAAGGCCAACCGCAGCGCGCCCTCGGGGGTGACCCGGATCCGCTGTGGGTGGTCGACGCCGAGCACCAGGCCGGCGCTGTGGGCACGTTCGACGGCGGCCGCCAGTGGTTCGAGCAGCCGGGCGGCGGTGGCCGCGGGCAGCGGGTGCTCGGAGATGACGTCCACCAGGTCGGTGCCGGCCGACCAGTCGGCCACCACGATCCCGAGCAGTCCCTCGCCGGGAGAGACGCCGTTGCCCAGGCTCAGCACGTCGAGCACCCTGGCCATGCCGGGGTGGGTGAAGCGGGCGGCATGCGCGGCGCGTTCCAGCGTGCGCCGCGCGTCGGCCGCCTTGCCATTGGCCGAACAACTCCGGCAAGGCGGCCGACGCGCAGCGCACGCTCGAACGCGCGCGCATGCCGCCCGCTTCACCCACCCCGGCATGGCCAGGGGCTGGACGTGCTGAGCCTGGGCAGCAGCGTCTCTACCGGCGAGAGATGCTTCGGGATCGTCGTGAGCCGACTCGTCGGCCGGCGCCGACCTCGTGGACGTCGTCTCCGAGCGCCCGCTGCCCGCGCGCCGCCGCCGCCCGGCTGCTGGAACACTCGGCGGCCACCTCGACCTGCCGCCGCGCCGCCTCCTGCTCGGCGTCGACCACCGCCAGCGGATCCGCGTCGCCCCGAGGGCGCGCTGCGATTGGCCTTCCCCGGGCCGCATCCCGAAGGCCGAGGCCGCGCGACGACGTCGAAGGTCTCGGCGGATCCTCTACCTGCTGCTCGCCGAGCAGATCGCCGCTGCCGGGCGGGCCGGAAGGCGTCCAGGCGGCACCCATGGCTCCGGACGGCGCGATCGTGCCGGCCCAGGCGCTCAGCGGCCATTCTCCGCCGGAGCTGGCCGCAGTTGCCATGCGCAGCTGGAGGACGCGTCCATCGGCGGCATCCGCACCAGCGCCACCGTGCTGCATGCTTGGACAGGACGACAAGAGATGAGCCGAGACAGAAGAAGTGCTCCGGCCGTCGCGCAGAGAACGGTCGGGATCGAGATTTCTCGGCGGCCCCGTCTGGACCACCCGGCCGCCCTGCGGACAAGAACCGCAGGCGCAAGCTCGCCATCGGTGTGACCGCGCTTCGCCGTGGCCACGATCGCAGTGCTCGCCTGGATCGGCATGATGCTGATCGACTTCTTCAGCGACGACTCCGGTCCGGCCGGCGAGACCGTCGTCGTCCGGCCGTCCACCGAGCCGGGTGGCAGATCAGCCGCCTCCGCGGATTGCCGCCGTTCCGATGGCGCCGGCCGAGTCCAGATCTTCAACACGAAGGCGCCCCGACGACCGCGCAGCGTCGGCGGCGCCGTCGACGGCGACCGGACACCATCTGGAAGACCGACGCCTACAGGCAGCAGTTCCCGCACTTAAGCCCGGGTACGGATCATGGCGTCGTTCGCCGAGTCCGTCGGTTCCGCAAGGTCGCCGTCGAGTCGCCGAGTGCCGACACGATCGTCGAGATCCGGGTGTCGCCGTTCACCGGATCCGACGATCGAGGAGACCACGATCATCGGCCTCAGGCCACCCTTCCACGGCGGGCAGCACGGAGATCCAGCTGTCGAACGCCGAGCCTTCGCAGTACATCCTCGTCTGATCACCCATTGGTGGAGGCAACAAATCAAGCTGTCCGAGGTTCCAGTTTCATTCAGCTCGTAGCATCTCCATGCCACGCCTCAGGGCCCTTACCGCTGGCCCGATATCCTCCATCCGTGACCACCGCTGCCAGCTTGGACGCCGACTTCATAGCGGCGCACGCCGCCGTGACCGCGTGCTTTCCTTAAGTTCGTTCGCCGCATCAGACCGAATGACATCGCCCTGCGTCTCTGCGTGACCCCGAGGAAGCCTCGGACGCGCTGCAGGAGGCGTTCATCTCCGCGTTCCGCGCTGCACACTACTTCCGCGCAGATGCGCAGATTCGCCACATGGCTGCGTCGCGTCGTCGTGAACGCCTGCCTCGACCGCGTGCGTCGCAGGCAGGCGCGGCGACCGTGCCGCTCCCGGAAACCGGACCAGGCGAACCAGCTACACCGTGACTCATGTCCGAACGGGAGACGAAGCTGCTGGTGCAGAACGGCTCAGCCAGCTCTCCGAAGACCAACGGTACCGATCGTCCTCGTCGACGTCGAAGAGCTCTTCGGATGGCCGAGGCCGCGAAGATGCTCGGCATCGCCGAGGGAGCCGTGAAGAGCCGGTGTGCGCGGGGTCGCGCCGAACTGGCGAAAGATCTCGTCATCTTCCGGAAGCCCGATGCAGATGCGAACGTACCAGTGACCCAGTTGAAGGACGAGCGCACCGAGCGCGGCGCCGCTGGAGGGACGATGACAGACAGCACGAGGGGAACGGAAATCAACCAGGACCACCGTGGTCTGTCGATGTGCTTGCCGATCTTCCATGCCACAGCACTCGACCGGGCGGAATCCGCGCGGGCTCTGGCCCCAGGTGACACCAGTCCCAGCGCCCGTGCGGTCTGGACGCGCTCTCGTCGCTGCAGGCCGACCTCGGCCAGCTTCTGCGACGTACCAGTCGAGGCGATGCCCGCCCAGTTCGCGGCCAGGCTGGACGCGGCGCTGCAGGCGGAGATGCGCAGCGCAGACTTGCCACGGCGGAGCCAGCCACCGCCAGAGGTGCGCTCCGGTGGTCGACCTTGCAGCGGCCAGGAAGCGCGTCCTCCGCCTCGCTGCTTGGGGAGCCGGAGTGCTGGCAGCGACAGCCACAGCCATTCGCCGTGGCCGTCTGGTCGTGCCGACGACGGCTCAACCGGCGGCGCGCCCCAGGCACAGTATCCGCCCGCCCAGACCGAGACTCCGAGCGGCACGCGCGGCCCGAGCGAGCCGCTCGCGCTTGACGGGCGACGACCTCAACTTGGCCATTGGCGCGCTCTCCGGCGAGAGGAACTCCGGCCCGCTCGAGCCCCCCGCAGGGCTGGCCGAGTTCCTCGAGGCGCTGGACATCCCGGCCGGTGACCCGATCGGGTCGGCCAGGTTCACCTTCGCGGGCGAGCCCGGCGTCGCACACTGCTCGGCGCGAGGTTGAAGGGTTCGGAGCCCGGCAAGTTTCCGGCTCGTCGTCGTCGAGCCGACCTCTTCGGCCGACGACCCCGCTGCCCCGCTTGCCGACGCCGAACTGCCCACTAGAGCATCGACTTGACGAAAGGTCGTCTGCGGATCGAGACATCCGTACCGACCTTTCGCATGTACGCGCATGCCGCCGATCACTCCATCGTAACGGAACAACAGGCCCCTACGATCGTGTTCACGCCAGTGCGCGCCGAACACGAGGGCGCCTTGCACGGAGGTCGCTGACTGCGAAGCCTGCTGTCCGCGACGTCGTCGTCGTCGGTTCCGGGCCGGCCGGGTACACGGCGGCCGTCTACGCCGCCCGGGCCCAGCTCGCCCCGCTGGTGTTCGAGGGCACCCAGTACGGCGGTGCCCTGATGACCACCACCGAGGTCGAGAACTACCCCGGTTCCGCGACGCCGTCATGGGTCCGGACCTGATGGAGGAGATGCGTGCCCAGTCCGAGCGCTTCGGCGCCGAACTGCGTGCCGAGGACGTCGAAGAGGTCGAGCTGACCGGTCCGGTCAAGTACGTGACCGCCAACGGCGTCCGCTATGGCGCGAAGGCGGTCATCCTCGCGATGGGTGCCGCCGCCAGGTACCTGCACGTGCCGGGTGAGCAGGAGCTCCTCGGGCGCGGCGTCTCCGCCTGTGCCACCTGTGACGGGTTCTTCTTCCGCGACCAGGACATCGCGGTGGTCGGCGGTGGCGACTCGGCCATGGAGGAAGCCACGTTCCTCACGAGGTTCGCCAAGTCGGTCACGATCGTCCACCGGCGCCAGGAGTTCCGGGCGTCCAAGATCATGCTGGAGCGTGCGAAGGCCAACGAGAAGATCCGTTGGCAGCTGGACTCCGAGGTGCTCGAGGTGCTCGGCGACGGCGCGGTCAAGGGCGTCAAGCTGAAGGACACCAATACCGGCAAGGAATCCACCCTCGACGTGACCGGCCTGTTCATGGCCATCGGACACGACCCGCGCAGCGCGCTGGTCACCGACCAGGTGGACACGGACGACGAGGGCTACGTCCTGGTCAAGCCGCAGAGCACCTACACGAACATCGACGGCGTGTTCGCCGCCGGTGACCTGGTGGACCACACCTATCGTCAGGCCATCACGGCCGCCGGTTCCGGCTGTTCGGCCGCGATCGACGCCGAGCGTTGGCTTGCCGAGCACGGGGAGTCCGAGCAGGCCCAAAAGGCCCCCGAACTTGTCGGCGGCGGCTACGCCGCCCAGAACTGAAGGAGAGAACATGGCCGGAAACACCGTCGTCGTGACCGACAGCTCGTTCGCTGATGACGTCCTGACCAGCGACAAGCCGGTGCTGGTCGACTTCTGGGCGACCTGGTGCGGTCCGTGCCGGATGGTGGCTCCGGTGCTCGAGGAGATCGCCGCCGAGCACCAGGAGATCACCGTGGCCAAGCTCGACGTCGACGCCAACCCGACGATCGCGCGTGACTACCAGGTCCTGTCGATCCCCACGCTCATCCTGTTCAAGGGTGGCGAGCCGGTGAAGCAGATCGTCGGCGCCAAGCCGAAGGCAGCGCTTCTTTCGGACCTGAAGGATTACCTTTCCTGATCACGGGGCAACCCTCAGCACGGTGTTCTGCGTCTATGTGATGTTCGGACGTGGAACACCGTGTGTCGGGGGTCACCGCGTGGACGCGCGACGTGACCCTGCGCGCCGGGGCGATACGAGCAAGGCACAATAAGCGGTATACAGCAGTCTTGCTGCAGTAGACGTCATCTCGCGCCGGCCTCCAGTCGGTGCCCGACCCGAGGGCGAGGGGTGCATGCGGGTACTCCGCCGCGGAGATGGTGGACCGGCAGTTGCCGAGGTCCGTTCCACACTCGCAGCGCTTGGCCTTCTGCCGGCTGTCGACCCCGCCCAGGAGGCGGTCTACGACGTCGCTCTCGAACACGCGGTGAGCAACTTCCAGCAGCAGCGAGGCCTGATCACCGACGGCGTCGTCGGCACGGCCACCTACCGCGCTCTGCGGGACGCCACCTACAGCCTGGGCGCCCGCCCACTCGCCTACATGGTGTCCGCCCCGGTCAGCGGCGACGACGTGCTGACCCTCCAGGAACGCCTGCTGGAGCTGGGTTTCGACGCCGGCCGCGCCAACGGCGTGTTCGGCGCGCAGACCGAGGCTGCCCTGCGCAACTTCCAACGTGACTACGGCATGACGGTCGACGGCATCTGTGGTGCCGAGACCGTTCGTGCGCTGCGTCAGCTGTCCCCGAGGGCCCGAGGCGGTTCGCCGGTACTGCTGCGTGAGCAGGAGTCGGTCCGCCGCGCCGGCCCGCGGCTGCGTGGCAAGCGCATCGTGATCGACCCCGGCCACGGCGGCCAGGACGGCGGCGTGATGGTGGCCGGCGTCCGCGAGGCCGACCTCGTGTGGGACCTGGCCCGCCGCCTGGAGGGCCGCATGGCCGCCACCGGCATGCAGGCCCTGCTCTCCCGCGGCCGCGACCAGTGCCCCACCGATGCGGACCGCGCCCACTTCGCGAACGACGTGGGCGGCGACCTGTTCCTCTCGCTGCACTCGGACGCCAACCGGTCGCCCCTCGCCCAGGGCGTGGCGAGCTTCCACTTCGGCAACTCCACGGGCAGCACGTCGACCATCGGCGAGACCCTGGCGGGCTTCATCCAGCGCGAGCTGGCCGTGCGTACCGGCCTGCGTGACTGCCGGGCGCACCCGAAGACCTGGGACACCCTGCGTCTGACCCGGTGCCCGGCGGTCCGGGTGGAGATCGGCTACCTGACCAACCCGGACGACCGTCGCCGCCTGGCCGACCCGGCCTTCCGTGACGTGGTGGCCGAGGGCATCGTGGTGGCCGTCAAGCGCCTGTACCTGCTCGGCGAGGGCGACCAGCCCACGGGCACGTTCACCTTCGCCGACGTCCTGGCACACGAGCTGGCCAAGGCCGAGTAGCCCGACTCGGCCTGACACAGGCCCGTACGGGGCATCTCAGGGCGTTTCCGGCCTATCGCTGCAGCACCGGCGTGGCTGTCGTGACCGAGACGGTGCCGAGCAGGCGCTCGAGGGCCGCCTCCACGTCTTCCTTCCAGCCCAGGGCGCTGCGCAGTTCGAGGCGCAGCCGGGGCCAGCGGGGGTGCTGACGGACGGTCTTGAAGCCGACGCTCAGCAGGAAGTCGGCCGGGACCACGCAGGACTTCTCCTCGTCCGGCCTGGTGTCACCGAACGCCTCGATGGCCTTGACACCACGACGGGTCAGGTCCTTGGCCACCGCCTGCACGAGCATGCGACCGAGGCCGCCGCCACGGAACTCCGGCAGCACGTGGAAGCCCGTGAGCAGCACGGCGTCCGGGCTCGGTGGCGAGGTGGGGAACGCGGAGGCACGGGGCACCGCCGTCGGCGGCGCGTACAGCACGAACCCGACGGGCAGCTTGTCGCTGTACACGAGCCGGCCGCAGGAACCCCATTCGAGGAGCACGCTGGAGACCCAGGCCTCTTTCTCGAGGTCGGTGGTACCGAACTCCTCGGCCTGATCCTTGAGATGCGGCGCAAGCTCCCAGTACACGCAGGTTCTGCTGTGCTTCGGCAGATCCTCGAGGTTGTCCAGTGTGACGCCGATGACGCGTCGCGACACCCTGACCTCCAGCCGGTACATGCACCACGCGATGACGTCCACAGGATAAGCCCGGCGGTGCGACCGTCGGAAACCTGCGGGGCCCGATATTCGAGCCGGTTACACTCGATCGATCTACCTGCACCATCCCGTGACGGAGCCCCGCGCATGAGCCAGGTTGGCCCGCCGCCGGACAAGTCCGGCAGCCGCAGTCTCGACCCGCACCTCCGCCGATATGCGGCACGAGCTGCGGGTATGACTGCCTCTGAGGTACGCGCGCTGTTCGCCGTGGCCAGCAGGCCCGAGGTCGTGTCGCTCGCCGGGGGCATGCCGAACCTGACCGCGCTGCCGCTCGACTCGCTCGCCGCCGAAGTGGCGAGTCTGATCAGCAAGGACGGCCTGGTCGCGCTGCAGTACGGGTCGGCCCACGGGCTTCCTGAGCTGCGGGATCAGATCTGTGAGGTCATGTCCATCGAGGGCATCTCGGCCCACCCGGACGACGTGGTGGTGACCGTCGGGTCCCAGATGGGCCTGGACATTGTGACCAGGATCTTCTGTGATCCAGGCGACGTCGTGGTGGCCGAGGGGCCGTCCTACGTCGGCGCGCTCACCACGTTCGCGTCCTACCAGGCCAAGGTCGTCCAGGTGGAGATGGACGACGCCGGGCTGGTGCCCGAGGCGCTGCGCCAGGCACTCACCGCCGCCGAGGCCGCCGGCCGCCCGGCGAAGTTCCTGTACACGATCCCCAACTTCCACAACCCGGCCGGCATCACGCTCTCGGTCGCCCGCCGCGCCGAGATCCTGGACATCTGTGCCCAGCACCAGGTGCTGGTGGTCGAGGACAACCCCTATGGGCTGCTCGGCTTCGACGGCCAGACCTATCCCGCGCTGCGGTCCATGGACCCGGACAACGTGGTGTACCTCGGCTCGTTCTCCAAGACGTTCGCCGCCGGTCTGCGGGTCGGCTGGGTGCTGGCGCCCCACGCGGTGCGCGAGAAGCTGATGCTGGCCGCCGAGTCGGCCACGCTGTGCCCGCCCACGCTCAACCAGATGATCGTGTCCCGCTACCTGGCGACACACGACTGGAAGGGCCAGATCAAGAACTTCCAGACGGCGTACCGCGAGCGGCGCGACGCCATGCTCACCGCGCTCGAGCAGCACCTGCCGGCCGGCTGTTCGTGGACCGTGCCCGCCGGTGGCTTCTTCGTGTGGATGACCGTGCCGGAAGGCGTGGACACCAAGGCCATGCTGCCCCGGGCGGTCACCGCGCGCGTCGCCTACGTGTCCGGCACCGGGTTCTACGCGGGCGGCTTCGGCAGCCGCCAGATGCGCCTGTCGTTCTGCTACCCGACACCCGAACGCATTTCCGAGGGCGTGCGCCGGCTGGCCGCCGTACTCTCCGACGAGATCGAGCTGGCCAGGACCTTCGGGCCGGTCAACCCGCGCATCGGTTCCGGCTCACAGGTACCGGGGCCGGACACCGCTTGACCCACAACGGGAAAGTTGACCGTCCGACCACAATGGACTGTCTGTTGTGGAGTTCGTGAGGAGCCTCAGTTGACCGATCGCAGTGTTGTCGTCCTCTCCGGTGGGCTCTCGCACGAGCGGGACGTGTCGCTGCGGTCCGGTAGGCGACTGTCGGCCGCGCTGCGCTCGGTCGGGGTGGCGGTCGAGGAGTGGGACGCCGACTCCCAGTTGCTCCGCCGGCTCCGGGACGCCCGGCCCGACGCCGTGGTGATCGCGTTGCACGGCGGTGAGGGAGAGGGCGGTTCCATTCAGGCCGTGCTCGAGATGCTCGACGTGCCGTACGTCGGCTCCGACTCACACGCGTGCCGTCGCGCCTGGGACAAGCCGACCGCGAAGACCGAGTTGGCCCGCGCCGGGTTGAGCACGCCGGACTGGGTGGTGCTGCCACACAGCACGTTCCGCGAGCTGGGTGCGCAGCCGGTGCTCGAGGCGATGGTCGACCGGCTCGGGCTGCCGATGATGCTCAAGCCCGAGCAGGGCGGGTCGGCGCTCGGCGCTCAGGTGGTGCGGGACGCGGCCGACCTGCCGACCGCGATGGTCGGTTGTCTCGCGTACGGCGAGACGGTGTTGGCCGAACGGTTCGTGGCGGGCGTCGAGGTCGCGGTCACGGTGATCGACGGACCCGATGGACCCGAGGCGCTGCCGGCCGTCGAGATCGTGCCGGAGACCGGGGTCTACGACTACACCGCTCGCTACACCGCCGGGCTCACGAACTTCCACACGCCCGCTCGACTCGACCCGACCGCCGCCGGCGCGGTGTCCGCGCTCGCAGTGTCGGCGCACCGGCTGCTCGGACTTCGCGACGTGTCACGCACCGACGCGATCGTCGACGCGGACGGCGCCGTGCACTTCCTCGAAGTGAACAGCTCGCCCGGTCTGACCGAGACTTCGCTGCTGCCGATGGCGGTCGAAGTCGACGGTCGGTCGCTCGGAGAGATCTACGCCGGGCTGATCGAACGAGCCGTCGAGCGCACACCCTGAGTAGTGGATCTTCTACCGAAAGCCATCGTCACCGTGACGTAAGGGGCCGGTATGATCACTCATCGGGATTCAATGTCTGATTTGCCCCGTTTTGCGACATTAGTTCGACGATCCGTTCGAGGTCGTCGACCGAGCCGAACTCGACCACGATTTTGCCCTTGCGGCGGCCGAGTTCGACCTTGACGCGGGTGTCGAACGTGTTGGAGAGCCGGTCGGCCACGTCCTGAAGACCCGGCGCCTGCATCGGCTTGCGTGGTGCCGGCTTCGGCTTGGGGGGAGCCGCGTTCTTCGCGAGCAGCACCAGCTCCTCGGTGGCCCGCACCGACAGCCCTTCGGCGACGATGCGTGCCGCCAGGTCCTCCTGGGCACTCGGGTCGTCGAGACCGAGCAGCGCGCGGGCGTGACCGGAGGACAGCACGCCAGCGGCCACCCGCCGCTGGACGGCCAAGGGGAGCCGCAGCAGCCGGATAGTGTTCGTGATGGCCGGCCGGCTGCGCCCGATGCGCGACGCCAGCTCCTCGTGCGTCACCTCGAACTCTTCGAGCAGCTGCTGGTAGGCGGCCGCCTCTTCGAGCGGGTTGAGCTGAACGCGGTGGATGTTCTCCAGGAGCGCGTCCCGGAGCATCGCGTCGTCGGCCGTCTGACGAACGATGGCCGGGATCTTGGCCATATCGGCACGCTGGGCGGCACGCAGCCGCCGCTCACCCATGACCAGTTCGTAGGTATCCGGACCCAGCTCACGAACCACGATGGGCTGCATGAGCCCGAACTCGCGGATCGAGTGTTCCAGCTCGGCGAGCGCGTCCTCGTCGAAGACCTGACGAGGCTGCTTCGGGTTGGCCTTGACGGCTTCCGTGGCGATCTCGCGGTACACCGCGCCCGCCACCGCACCGCTGGGCGGTGCCGGGGGACCTGCGGCGGCCGGCCTGGGACGGGTGGCGGTCGGCAGCTTCACCGCACCGTCCGCCCCCACCGGCCCCTGCGGGATCAGTGCGGCAAGCCCCCTGCCGAGACCACCCTTGCGCTCACTCATGTGTTGCTCTCTACTCCCCGCCGAACCCGCGCTCGGCCATCTCCCGCGCTGCGTCGAGGTAGCTCATCGCACCCCGTGAACCCGGGTCGTACGCGAGTACCGTCTGCCCGAAACTGGGTGCCTCGGACACCTTCACGCTCCTGGGGATCACAGTACGCAAGACAGTGTCGCCGAAGTGCGTCCGAACCTCCTGTGCCACCTGATCGGCTAGCTTCGTGCGCCCGTCGTACATGGTCAGCAGGATGGTCGACACGTGCAGGTTCGGGTTCAGGTGGTTCTGCACCAGCTCGATGTTGCGGAGCAGCTGGGAGAGACCTTCCAACGCGTAGTACTCGCACTGGATGGGGATCAGCACCTCGTCGGCCGCGACCATCGCGTTGACGGTCAGCAGACCGAGCGACGGCGGGCAGTCGATGAGGACGTAGTCCGGGTTCAGCTCGTCCATGGCGCCGGCCGGCAGCGCCTCCTTGAGCCGCGACTCGCGGCCCTCCATGGTGACCAGCTCGATCTCCGCACCGGCCAGATCGATGGTCGCCGGCACGCAGTAGAGGTTCTCCGACTGGTCGCTCACGGCGGCGGCGTCCGCCAGGGACACCTCGCCGAGCAGCACCTCATAGATGGACGGCACGCCGGAGCGGTGGTCGACGCCGAGAGCGGTGCTGGCGTTGCCCTGCGGGTCGAGGTCGATGACCAGAACCTTCAGTCCATGCATGGCGAGCGCGGCGGCCAGGTTGACCGCGCTGGTGGTCTTCCCGACGCCGCCCTTCTGGTTCGACACGGTCATCACCCGGCGACGGGCGGGCTTGGGGAGGTTGTCCTTCGGGTGCAGCACGCGGGTGGCGCGTGCTGCCTCTTCCGCTATCGGTGTCCAGCCGGACACCGCCTCCGCGGCCTCGACGTTCTCGTGCATGGTGGACTCGGGCGACTGTTGAACGTGGCGTCCACTCATCGGGCGCTGCACCTCGCATAGGTCGGCTTGATCGGCGACACGGATTCGTGCTGTTTCACGTGAAACATCCCTCGCTACTTACGCTTCTTCGTGCTGAGGCGCGTCACCACGATCACCGTGGTCGGCACCTCCAACACGTCAACGCCACACCGCCCGACGTCGGGCATCGAACCGCCCGCCCGCCGAACCTCGGCGCCATCACGCGCTACTTCCGCTTCAGCACTCTCGCCCTTGAGTGCGACGAGCAGGCCGCCCTGACGAAGCAGGGGAGCGCTCCACATCCAGAGCCGAGCCAGCGGAGCGACAGCCCGCGCAGTGACTACATCGGCGCCCGCCAGCTGTTGCTTGATGGCCGGCTCCTCGGCACGGCCACGAACCACACGTGCGGACAGCGACAGAGTATCGATGACTTCTTCGAGCCACGCCACCCGGCGAGCCATTGGCTCCAGCATGGTGACGTCAAGATCGGGTCGAGCCAGACAGAGCGGGACTCCGGGGAGTCCGGCTCCGGAGCCGACGTCGATGACCCGGGCGCCGTGCGGGATGTGTTCACCGACCACGGCGGAGTTGAGGAGGTGGCGATCCCAGAGCCGATCGACCTCGCGGGGTCCGATCAGGCCGCGCTCTATGCCGACGGCGGCGAGCAGTTCAGCGAACTGCACCGCCGCCGGCATGGCGTCGCCAAAGATTGTTGCTGCGGTCTCCGGGGGCGGAGACGCGGACGGCGTCTCAGCCAACCCGGAACCACCTCGTTCTGTCCGCGTGTTTCACGTGAAACACGCGCGGACGAATCAGGACTGGGGGAAGACCACGACGCGACGCCGCGGGTCCTCACCCTCACTCTCGCTGTGCACGCCGTCGACCGCCGCGACCGCGTCGTGCACGACCTTGCGCTCGAACGGCGTCATCGGCTGAAGTCGGATCCGCTCGCCATCGGCCAGCACCCGCTCGGCGGTCGCCCGCCCGAGGTCCTTCAGCTCCTGGCGACGGTCCGCTCGCCAACCCGCGATGTCGAGCATGAGCCGGCTGCGTGTGCCGGTCTCCTGCTGAACCGCGAGCCGGGTCAGCTCCTGCAGCGACTCGAGCACGTTGCCACGGGGGCCGACGAGCTTCTCGAGATCGTCGCCACCGTCGATGCTCACCACCGCACGACCGGCCTCGACATCGAGATCGATGTCGCCGTCGTAGTCGACCAGGTCGAGGAGGCGCTCGAGGTAGTCGCCGGCGATGTCGCCCTCGCGAACCAGCAACTCCTCACCCGAGCCTCGGCTCGAGCCCTCCTCACCGTTCTCCGACTCGATCGGCTCAGCTGTGGCGTCGGTGACGGCCGCCCCGCCGTCACTGTCGGCACGCTCTGCCAACTCCTCGTCGGCCTGGTCGATCGCCCCAGACTCCTGCACCGTCTCCGGCACGGCTTCTCCTCTCCAGGTCCGGATGAGCCGCGTCAGCGATTCTTCCGGCCTGTGTTCTTCTTACGGGAACGGCCTGCGCCCAGGCCGGAATCGGTGGAGCCGCCGTTGCCGGACGACTTCGGGGTGTTGCCAGCCGGCTTGTTGGCGCCGTTCGCGCCGCCGGACTTCGAGGCCTGCTGCCGCCGCTTGACCACACCGGAGGACTGACCGGGGGTCGGCTTGTTCGGCTGGTCGACCTTGGGCTCGTTGGTGGCCGGGTCGATCTCCGGCTCGTTCGTCTTGGCCGCGGGAGTGGCCGGCTTCTTCTTCGCCTGCTGCGGACGCTGACCCGGCTTCGGGGCGAGCGTGTTCCGCTTCTCGATGACGGTCGCCTTCTTCTCGGCCTCTTCGCGGTCGATACGGCGGTAGACGAGACGCTGCTGGGCGAGGGTCCAGGTGTTGTTGGCCAACCAGTAGAGCAGCAGACCGATCGGGAAGAAGAAGCCGAAGATCAGCACACCCAGCGGGAAGATGTACAGGGTCAGCTTGTTCATGATCGCGGTCTGTGCGGTGGCCGAGTCCGGGTTCTGCCGGGACACCGAGTGCTTCGCGGTCAGGTGGGTCAGCACGCTCGCCAGGATCATCAGCGGGATCGACACGATGATGACCGCGGTGCGGTCACCGCCGATGGCGGTCAGCGCTTCCTCGGGCTGGGTGATGAAGTTCGACAGCCGGGCGCCGAAGAGGTTGGCGGCCAGGTACGAGCTGACGCCGTCTTCCTTGAAGAAGTAGTTCTCGTAGGGAACGTTGCCGAACGAGCGCAGCACGTGGAACAGACCGATGAACACCGGGATCTGCATCAGCATCGGCAGGCAGCCGCCGAGGGGCGAGAAGCCGTGCTCCTTCTGGAGCTTCTGCATCTCCTGCGCCTGGCGCTGCCGGTCGTTCGCGTACTTCTTCTGGATCTTCTTGATCTCGGGCCCGAACTCCTGCATCTGCCGCATGGAGCGGACCTGCTTCACGAAGGGCTTGTACATGATCGCCCGGAGCGTGAAGACCAGGAACATGATGCCGAGCACCCAGGAGATGCCGCTGGCCTCACCGAAGATGTGCCCGAACACCCAGTGCCAGCACCAGAGAATGAACGACACCGAGTAGTAGATGAAGTCGAGCACGGAGCTACTCCTTGGCGGATGTGTGGTGAGTCGGGTCCGACTCGGCAGTATCAACAGCACTGTCGGTACGGCGGGGTGGCACGGGGTCGTAGCCCGCCCGATGCCAGGGTCCGCAGCGCAGCAGTCTGCGGAGAGTCAGCCAGGAACCGCGCAGCGCGCCGTGCACCGTCAGTGCTTCTACGGCGTAGGCGCTGCAGCTGGGCTCGAACCGGCAGCTGGGGGGAAGCACCGGCGAGATCCACCGCCGGTAGAAGTTGACGGGAACGAGCAGCACCCTGGCGATCGGCCCGGCCTTGCGCGCAGGCTCGGGCGCAGACACAGACTCAGCACGACCTGTGTCGTGGGTGAGGCTCACTTGGCACCGCCGTGGTCGTCAGCCGCGAGCCGCAACCGCCGCAGAGCGGAGTCGATGTCGCTCCCGAGTACCGCGCTCGCCGCCTCAGCAGCGGGCGGCAGCGCACGAACGACCAACGTGCAGCCGGGCCGCACGGTTCCCAACCGATCCCGGACGACGTGGCGAAGCCGGCGCGCGACGCGGTGGCGGACCACCGAGTTGCCGACCGCCTTGCTCACCACGAATCCCACCCGGGGAACTCCATCCACGTCCGCCAGCTCGGCGGAGTTACCCGCGCCGAAACCAGCGACCTCTTCGGCCGTGATGGCGTGCACCACAAGGCGGGGGCGCCCAGCTCGGCGTCCCCGCCTGGTCACCAGCCGAAAGTTGTCGCTGCCGGTCAGTCGACTGGACGCGGGGAGCAAGCGGCTCAGGCAGACAGTTCTTTGCGACCCTTGCGACGACGAGCCGCGAGGATCGCCCGGCCGGCACGGGTGCGCATCCGCAGACGGAACCCGTGGGTCCGCGCACGACGGCGGTTGTTGGGCTGGAAAGTACGCTTGCTCACGGCTGGATCTCCCGGTACTGGCTCGCCAAGTTCGTCTCGTCCCCGGCCCGATGGCGGCGTCCCGGCCATCGTTCGGAGTTACCGGCGAACGGCACGCAAAACTCACCCACACTGGCGGGAGACCCTATAGAGACTACGCACCCCCGGATCGGCCAGACAAACTGGGTGCCACTTGTCCTCCCCCGGACGCCACTCGGCGACACGCCGGACACGGAGAGATGCTTGCCCACGGCCGCATCTTGTGGCATGGCCCAGCGCTTGTTAGCGTGCGTGCTCTTGGTTGGCCAGCTGGGAGTGGGAGCCCTACTGAGCCGCGTGAGATATGTCGGCCTTCGGCGGCTTCCGCTGCGGTACGCCGTACCTTCGTGCACAGTTGTGGACAACCCTGTGGATGCCGCTCGTGTTCAGGCAGTATCTCTATAGGGAGGGTCGACAGCGAGGGGACGATCATGAGCAAGGCCGACTCGGGGGAGGGGAGCTCTTAGGTGACCGAACAGCAGCTGAGTCTGAGTGTCGTCTGGGAGCAGGTAGTCCGCGAACTTTCCGCAGGCACCCTCTCCCCGCAACAGCGTGCCTGGATGCGAGTGACACGTCCGATCGGGTTGCTCGACGGCACCGCACTGCTCGCCGCGCCGAGCGACTTCGCGAAGGACGCGATCGAACGCGCACTGCGTGAGCCGATCACCGACGCACTGTCCCGACGCCTCGGCCGCGTGGTCTCCCTGGCCGTCAAGGTCGACCCCATGTCACCGTCGGCACCGCCGGCGGCCACGCTCACCGCACCGTCCAATGGGGACACTCAACTCAACGGCGGACCCTCCGGCGACCCGAACGTCGCGCCGCGCTCGGCGCTCGGTGACGACGCCGAGTCCGACACAGAAGAAGTGGACGAGGAGGGCGACGCGCTCGCCACGGTCCACGAGATCTGGCCGACGTTCACCGGGCAGCCCTCGAGCGGGCAGCCGTTCACCGCGCCCGCGCAGCCGCAGACCTCCAAGACGAGGTTGAACGAGAAGTACACGTTCGACACCTTTGTCATCGGCGCGTCCAACCGCTTCGCCCACGCGGCCGCCGTCGCGGTGGCCGAGGCGCCGGCCCGCGCGTACAACCCGTTGTTCATCTGGGGTGAGTCCGGCCTCGGCAAGACACACCTGCTCCACGGGATCGGCCACTACGCGCAACGACTCTTCCCCGGCATGCGCGTGCGGTACGTGTCGACCGAGGAGTTCACGAACGACTTCATCAACTCGCTGCGCGACGACCGCAAGGTCGCGTTCCAGCGTCGGTACCGCGACATCGACATCCTGCTCGTGGACGACATCCAGTTCCTGGAAGGCAAGGAAGGAACCCAGGAGGAGTTCTTCCACACCTTCAACACCCTCCACAACGCGAACAAGCAGATCGTGGTCTCGTCGGACCGGCCGCCGAAGCGGTTGGAAACACTGGAAGACCGACTGCGCACGCGGTTCGAGTGGGGACTGATCACCGACATCCAGCCGCCGGAGCTCGAGACGCGCATCGCCATCCTTCGCAAGAAGGCCGCGCAGGACCGGCTCGCCGCACCGGCCGAGGTGCTGGAGTTCATCGCCGCACGCATCGAGCACAACATCCGTGAGCTCGAGGGTGCGCTCATCCGCGTCACGGCGTTCGCTTCCCTCAACCGGCAACCGGTCGACGTGGGTCTGGCGGAGATCGTTCTGCGGGACCTGATCCCCGACTCGCAGGTCCCCGAGATCAGCGCGTCCACGATCATGGCCGTCACCGCGGAGTTCTTCACAGTATCTATGGACGACCTCTGCGGCCCCGGCAAGACGAAGGCGCTCGCACAGGCCCGACAGATCTCCATGTATCTGTGTCGGGAACTCACCGACCTGTCGCTGCCGAAGATCGGGCAGACGTTCGGCGGTCGCGACCACACCACGGTCATGCACGCGGACAAGAAGATCCGCAAGGAGATGGCCGAGCGTCGACGGACCTACGACCAGGTCCAGGAACTCACCTCGAAGATCAAGCAGCGCGCTCGCGGCTGAGGCCGATCTTCCTTGTATAGCTACGGATCTTCCGTACCCAGTGCGTCGCGTCACCCGGAGAGGGGATACATGACGCTCCCCAACCCTGTGCATGACTTGGGTACGGAAGCCCCAAACCTGGGGAGCGCCCTGTGGGCAACTGGGGGTCGGGTGTGGACAAACCTTGCACAGGAACGAGTTGTCCACGGGTCGCCGAAGTTGTCCACCGGTTCGGCACCCACGCCATCCCCAGCTCGCCGCCCGCTGCGACGTGCGGCGATGAGAGGTATCCACACAATCCACAGGACTTACTACTACTGCTGTTTTTATCTCTTCAAGGGATCCACAAAGCAAAAACAGGGCTCGCGAGTTTGTGCGCAACCGACCGCCCACAGCCGAGCGAACGCACCCAGCCCCGAGTACCGCGTTCGCTCGGCAAGCCGTACGGTGGCGGTCTACGTCGAGTGCTCCTCCGAGCCGGAACCCGGAATCCCGGGTCTCCTCCTCGTGTCTGGAAAGGACAGTCATGAAGATCCGCGTCGAGCGCGACGGACTCGCCGACGCCGTCGCCTGGGTCGCGCGCTCCCTGCCGTCCCGGCCGCCGGTTCCCGTCCTGGGCGGGATACTTCTGGACGCAAGCAGCTCCGACGGTCTGACGATCTCCGGGTTCGACTACGAGGTTTCGGCCACGGTCGGAGTCGCGGCGACGATCGCCGACGGTGGACGCACGCTCGTCTCCGGCCGGTTGCTCGCTGACATCACCCGAGCACTGCCCGCACAACCGGTCGAGATCAGCGTCGACGGCTCTCGTGTCGCGATCGCCTGCGGCAGCGCGAAGTTCAGCCTGCCGACCATGCCGGTCGAGGACTACCCGCAGCTGCCGGCCATGCCGCCGCTCGCCGGGGAGCTCGCCGGCGAGGTGTTCGGCCAGGCGGTCAGCCAGGTGGCGGTCGCGGCCGGCAAGGACGACACGCTGCCGATGCTCACCGGTGTGCGCGTCGAGATCTCCGGCGAGAAGGTCACGCTCGTAGCGACCGACCGGTTCCGCCTCGCCATGCGGGAGTTCAGCTGGAAGCCGGACTCGAACCTGGCCAACGCCGGCGACCTCGCGGTCCTGGTCCCGGCACGCACGCTCGCCGAGGCGGCCAAGGCGCTCGGCACGTCCGGCGCCACGGTCGAACTCGCGCTCGCACCCGGCGACGGGCTCGTCGGTCTGTCCGGTTCCGGGCGCCGCACCACCAGCCGGCTGCTCGACACGGAGTTCCCGCGCTACCGCCAGCTGCTGCCGTCCGAGCAGACGGCCGCCGCGATCATCGACGTGGCGCCGCTCGCCGAGGCGATCAAGCGCGTGTCGCTGGTCGCCGAGCGCGGCACCCAGGTGCGACTCGAGTTCGACGACGGTGGGCTGCGTCTGTCCGCCGGCGGCGACGACGAGGGCAGCGCCGAGGAAGAGCTGCAGGTCGAGTACACGGGTGAGCCGGTCACGATCGCGTTCAACCCGGGCTTCCTCCAGGAGGGTCTCGGCGCACTGCACGCCGACCGCGCGGAGCTGTCGTTCACCACGCCGTCGCGTCCCGCGCTCATCAAACCGGTCGGTGACGACGGCATCGTGGCCCCCGGGTATCTGCACCTGCTGATGCCGGTGCGCCTGCCCGGCTGACGGGTTTTTCATTTTCAGGAGGACAAGTCACATGCAGCTCGGTCTCGTCGGTCTCGGCAAGATGGGCTTCAACATGCGCGAGCGGTTGCGCGCGGCCGGTCACGAGGTGGTTGGTTTCGACCGCAACCCCGACGTGACCGACGTGGGTTCGCTCGCCGAACTAGTGGAGAAGCTCGCAGCGCCGCGAGCGGTCTGGGTGATGGTCCCGGCCGGCGATCCCACCAGGCAGACGATCGCCGAACTCGGCGACCTGCTGTCGGCGGGCGACCTCGTGATCGACGGCGGCAACTCGCGTTTCTCCGACGACACGCACAACTCGCAGGCGTTGGCCGAGAAGCAGATCGGCTACCTCGACTGCGGGGTGTCCGGTGGGGTGTGGGGCAAGGACAACGGCTACGGCCTGATGGTCGGCGGCGCGGCCGAGGACGTCGAGCGGGCGATGCCGATCTTCGACGCGCTCCGCCCGGACGGTCCGCGCGAGGAGGGCTTCGCCCACGCGGGAGCCGCCGGCGCCGGTCACTACGCGAAGATGATTCACAACGGCATCGAGTACGGGCTGATGCAGGCGTACGCCGAGGGCTTCGAACTGCTCGAGGCGGCCAAGGTCATCGAGGACGTGCCGTCGGTCATCAAGGCGTGGCAGCGTGGCACGGTCGTCCGGTCCTGGCTGCTCGACCTGTTGGTGCGCGCGCTCGACTCGGACCCGGAACTCGACGACCTCCGCGGCTACGTCGACGATTCGGGCGAGGGCAGGTGGACCGTCGAAGAGGCGATCAACCTCGCGGTGCCGGCGCCGGTCATCTCGGCCGCGTTGTTCGCGCGCTTCCGTTCACGGCAGGAGGATTCGCCGGCCATGCGTGCCGTCGCCTCGCTTCGCAACCAGTTCGGCGGACACGCGGTGCAGCAGGCCGGGCCGACCTCGGGTGCGGGCAGTACCCAGGGCTGACACATGCGGGTGAGGCATCTCCAGGTCAGCGACTTCCGTTCGTGGGAGCGCGCGGACCTGGAGCTGGAGCCGGGTGCGAACGTCCTCATCGGACAGAACGGTCAGGGCAAGACGAACCTGATCGAGGCGATCGGTTACGTGGCAACGCTCGGGTCGCACCGGGTGGCCACCGACGCGCCGCTCATCCGACACGGCGCGGCGCGGGCGATCGTTCGGACGTCGGTGATCAACGACGATCGCGAACTGACGGTCGAGCTGGAGATCACGGCGGGCAAGGCGAACCGCGCGCGGGTCAACCGCTCGCCGGTCACCAAGACCCGCGACGTGTTGGGAATCCTGCGCACCGTGTTGTTCGCGCCGGAGGACCTGGCGCTCGTGCGTGGCGACCCGAGCGAACGCCGACGCTTCCTCGACGATCTGTTGGTGTTGCGTGCTCCTCGGTATGCGGGGGTGCGCGCGGACTACGACCGGGTGCTGCGACAACGCAACGCGTTGCTCAAGTCGTCGATCATGGCTCGTCGGGCCGGCTCGAAGGGTGACAGTTCCAATGCGCTAGGAACGCTCGACGTGTGGGACGGGCACCTCGCTCATCACGGCGCCGAGTTGCTCGCCGCGCGGCTGGACCTGGTGGCCGACCTCACCGAGTTGTTGACCGCCGCCTACGCGGGGGTCGCGCCGGAGTCGAGACCCGCGAAGATCCACTACCGGTCGGGCATCGCCGACTTGATCCCGCCGGAGTACGGCACGCCGGCCGCGCGCGCCGACCGCGAAGTTCTGACCGACGCGTTGCTCGCCGCGATGATCGCCAACCGCGACGCCGAGCTGGACCGAGGGGTGAGCCTGGTCGGTCCGCACCGCGACGAGCTGGAACTGATCCTCGACGAGGTGGCCGCCAAGAGCTACGCGAGTCATGGCGAGTCGTGGTCGTTCGCGCTCTCGCTGCGGCTCGCTTCCTATGAGTTGTTGCGCGCGGACGGCAACGAGCCGGTGCTCGTGCTCGACGACGTGTTCGCCGAGTTGGACCGGCGCCGGCGACAGCGACTCGCCGAAGTGGCGGTCGGGGCCGAACAGGTCCTGGTCACGGCCGCCGTGGAGGAAGATGTGCCCAGCGAGTTGGCGGGAGCCCGTTACCTAGTGTCAGACGGGGAGGTTCGCCGTGGCTGACCATGATCAACGGCGAGTTACCGGCAGTGATGTGAGTCGTCCCACAACTGGGGACAAACCTGTGGATAGTGTGGATAAAGCTGTCACCCTCCGCCCCTCAGACCCTCAAAACGGGGGTAACGCGGCGGCTCTGAACACCCAAAAGGGTGTTGATGATGAACGGCCCGCGGTATCTAACACGGACAGTGACTATCCACAGCTACGGGGATCGGACCTCGCGCGTGCCGCGCTCCAGGCGGCCAAGGATGCGTCCGGCGGGCCTGGTCCGAAAAAGAAGAAGCAGGTCACGCGCAGTTCGGGTGCTGGTTCACGGCGGCGCAGGCGGTGGTCGGGCGCCGGACCGGACAGTCGCGATCCCCAGCCGCTCGGCCGGCTCGCCTCTCGCATCGCGGTCGACCGCGGCTGGACCGACCAGCTCGCCGGCGGACAGCTGTTCGGCAGGTGGGCGGCGATCGTCGGCGCGGACGTCGCCGAGCACTCGCAGCCCGTCACACTGAAGGACGGCGAGCTGACCATCCAGGCGGCGTCGACCGCGTGGGCCACCCAGCTGCGGTTGCTGCAGCGCCAGCTACTCGTCAAGATCGCTGCCGGGGTCGGAAACGGCGTGGTCACGAAGCTGAGGGTGCACGGTCCGTCCGCTCCGAGCTGGCGTTTTGGGCAGCGACACGTCAGCGGCCGCGGCCCGCGAGACACCTACGGGTGAATCGACGGCCGGAAGCTGTCAGGGCGGCGGTCTAGGATACTGGCAGGCATCCGGTCTCATGGCCGTTTCCGGGAGTGCGTCTGTGACGGAGCTGGGGGTGTCCTTGGCCCACTTCTGCGGGACCGCACCAGTACAATCGAGACGGGGAGTTTCGCGCCTGTCCTGACAAGGGAGACACCACGCCCGTGGCAGCCAACACCAACCATGAGTACAACGCGTCCTCGATCACGGTCCTCGAGGGCCTCGAGGCGGTCCGCAAGCGGCCCGGTATGTACATCGGCTCCACCGGCGAGCGGGGTCTGCACCACCTGATCTGGGAGGTCGTCGACAACTCGGTCGACGAGGCGATGGCCGGCCACGCCACCAAGGTCGAGGTCACGCTGCTGGCCGACGGCGGTGTGCAGGTGGTCGACGACGGCCGCGGTATCCCGGTCGAGATGCACCCGGTGCACAACAAGCCGACCCTCGAGATCGTCATGACCCAGCTCCACGCGGGCGGCAAGTTCGACAGCGACAGCTACGCGGTGTCCGGCGGCCTCCACGGTGTCGGCATCTCGGTGGTCAACGCGCTGTCCACCAAGGTCGACGTCGAGGTGTATCACCACAACGGCAGGACCTACCGGCAGCAGTACCTGAACTCCGTGCCTGGCCCGCTCACCGACCACGAGGGTGAGAACGAGGGCACCGGCACGTCGGTGACCTTCTGGGCCGACGACACCATCTTCGAGACCACCACGTACAACGCCGAGACGATCGCGCGTCGGCTCCAGGAGATGGCGTTCCTCAACAAGGGCCTCACGATCGTCATGCGTGACGAGCGGGTGTCCGATGAGGACACCGAGGCCGACGTCGACGGCAAGGCGGCGCGGGTCAAGGAGCGCACCTACCTCTACCCGGGTGGGCTCGAGGACTTCGTCAAGCACATCAACCACACGCGCGAGGCGATCCACAACAACGTGATCTCCTTCGAGGCCAAGGGTGACGGGCTCGAGGTCGAGGTCGCGATGCAGTGGAACACCGGCTACAGCGAGTCGGTCTACACCTTCGCCAACACGATCAACACGGCCGAGGGCGGCACCCACGAGGAGGGCTTCCGTGCGGCGCTGACCCGAGTGGTCAACGTGTACGCGCGCGACAAGAAGCTGCTCAAGGAGAAGGACACGAACCTCACGGGTGACGACATCCGCGAGGGTCTGGCGGCCATCATCTCCATCAAGCTGGCCGAGCCGCAGTTCGAGGGCCAGACCAAGCAGAAGCTCGGCAACACCGAGGCCAAGACCTTCGTGCAGACCACGGCGAACGAGATGCTCGCCGACTGGTTCGAGCGCAACCCGTCGGACGCGCGCACGATCGTCACGAAGTCGGTTTCCTCGGCACAGGCCCGAATGGCGGCGCGCAAGGCGCGGGAACTCGTGCGGCGCAAGGGTGCGCTCGACATCGGTGGTCTGCCCGGCAAGTTGAAGGACTGCCGGTCGACCAACCCGGAGGAGTGCGAGCTCTACATCGTGGAGGGTGACTCCGCGGGTGGCTCGGCCAAGGAGGGCCGCGAGTCGCGGTTCCAGGCGATCCTCCCGATCCGCGGCAAGATCATCAACGTGGAGAAGGCCCGCATCGACCGGGTGCTCAAGAACACCGAGGTGCAGAGTCTGATCACCGCACTCGGCACGGGCATTCACGAGGACTTCGACGTGTCGAAGTTGCGCTACCACAAGATCGTGCTGATGGCGGACGCCGATGTGGACGGTCAGCACATCCGGACCCTGTTGCTGACACTGCTCTTCCGGTTCATGCGCCCGCTCGTGGAGAGCGGCTACGTGTACCTCGCGCAGCCGCCGCTGTACAAGATCAAGTGGCAGCGCACGGAACCGGAGTTCGCCTACTCCGACCGCGAGCGCGACGGTCTGATCAAGTCGGGCGTGGAGTCCGGTAAGCGGATCAACAAGGACGACGGCATCCAGCGCTACAAGGGTCTCGGCGAGATGAACGCCAATGAGCTGTGGGAGACCACCATGGACCCGGCCCAGCGGCTGCTGCTCCAGGTCACCCTCGACGACGCGGCCACGGCCGACGAACTGTTCAGCGTCCTGATGGGCGAGGACGTCGAGGCCCGCCGCTCGTTCATCACCCGCAACGCGAAGGATGTTCGTTTCCTGGATGTCTGAGCAACTCTGGTAAGAGATCTTATCGGATATAACGGTTCGGTTCCGAAGGGTGGGCGGCCCATGGTGGCCGTCACGCCCGCTCGTTACGTTCCGACTTATGAAACTCGCCAGTAGGTACAGCGTTGTCCTGTTGACGTGTGCGTCGTTGCTGGTCGCAGGCGGGGTGACGGCAGTTGCACGAGCGGAAGCCCAGGAGTACCCCGGTCCTCCGCTGGAGCAGCCGCAGTCCCAGCTCGACGCCACGCTGCACTGCGACGACGCGATCGACAACGCGACGAAAACGCCGGTGTTGTTCGTGCCGGGCACCACCGCCGAGGGCTACGAGAATTTCTCGTTCAATTACCTGGCGGTGCTGCGCGACCAGGGCTTCCCCGTCTGCACGGTCGACTACCCGAACCGCGGCTGGCGGGACATGCAGACCTCGACCGAGAACATCGTGAACGCGATCCGGGTGATGTACGAGCGCTCCGGTCGCAAGGTCGCCACCATCGGCCACAGCCAGGGCGGCCTCCACCCCGCGTGGGCCGCACGGTTCTGGCCGGACATCGCCGACAAGCTCGACGACGCGATCAGCCTCGGCTCGCCGTTCCAGGGTTCGAAGACCGCCACCTACTACTGCAAGGTGCTCGGCGTCTTCCAGTCCGGTTGCCAGGAGTCCTTCTGGCAGTTCACCGAAGGGTCGAACTGGTCGCGTGCGCTGAACGCACGGCCGATCGCCGCCGGCCCGGACTTCACGTCGATCTACACGCGGTTCGACGAGTTCGCCGCTCCCGGCGCGCAGGCTTCCGAACTCGCGGGCGCCGCACACGTCGGCGTGCAGGACATCTGCCCGGCCCGGCCGGTCGAGCACTTCACGTTGGTGGTCGACAACGCGGCCTACGCGCTGGCCCTCGACGCGCTCACCCACGACGGTCCGGCCGACCCGTCGCGGATCAGCGGCGACGTGTGCACGAAGTTGTTCATGCCGCTCGACTACCCGGGGCTGGTCACGAGCATCCCGAGCCTGCTCGCCATCCCTGCCTACGCGTGGCTCGGGAGCCCACCGTGGACGTGGAAGAGGGCAGAACCACCCCTGCGGAGCTATGTAAATATGTGACCCTAGTCACACGGCGCCCGTCGATTTTCGACGGGCGCCGTTTCGTCGTCGTAACCCCTGTTCAGAGGCCTACGTCCAAACGGGTTAGCGAGCCTTCCACGTCCACGCTGACCAGCACATATAGACTGGTTTGGTTACCGGTCAGAGTCCCATTGGCCGGGTTGCGGAAGGAAGCATCACGTCGTGACGGATACAACCGTGCCGCCAGAGGGTGACCGGGTCGAACTGGTCGACATCCAGCACGAGATGCAGCGCTCGTACATCGACTATGCGATGAGCGTCATCATCAGTCGAGCGCTGCCGGATGTCAGAGACGGTCTCAAACCCGTGCACCGTCGGGTCCTGTACTCGATGTTCGACACGGGCCTGCGTCCCGATCGCAGCCACGTCAAGTGCTCGCGCATCGTCGGTGACGTCATGGGCAACTACCACCCCCACGGCGACTCGGCGATCTACGACGCGCTCGTCCGGCTCGCCCAGCCGTGGTCCCTGCGCTACCCGCTGATCGACGGCCAGGGCAACTTCGGTTCGCCGGGCAACGACCCGCAGGCCGCCATGCGATACACCGAAGCGCGCATGACGCCGCTCGCCATGGCGATGCTCCAGGACATCACCGAAGACACCGTCGACTTCGCCGACAACTACGACGGCAAGACCCAGGAACCGAAGGTTCTGCCGTCACGTATCCCCAACCTGCTGGTCAACGGCAGTGGCGGCATCGCGGTCGGCATGGCCACCAACATCCCGCCGCACAACCTGCGCGAGGTGGCCTCCGGTGTCGTCTGGGCACTGGAGAACTGGGAGGCGTCCGACGACGAGACGCTCGCCGCCATGATGATGCGGATCAAGGGGCCGGACTTCCCGACCAACGGACTCATCCTTGGCACGCAAGGTATCGAGGACGCGTACCGCACCGGTCGCGGCTCCATCCGCATGCGCGCGGTGGTCGAGGTCGACGAGGACGCCAAGGGGCGCACCATCCTCATCGTCCGTGAGCTGCCCTATCAGGTGAACCCCGACAACCTGATCGAGAACATCGCCGCGCTCGTGCGCGACGGCAAGCTCACCGGCATCGCCGACGTCGACGACGAGTCGAGCAACCGTGCCGGCATGCGCATCGTGATCTCGCTGAAGCGCGACGCGGTCGCCAAGGTCGTGCTGAACAACCTCTACAAGCACACCCAGCTGCAGCACAACTTCGGCGTGAACATGCTGGCGCTGGTCGATCAGGTGCCGCGCACCCTGCGGCTCGACCAGATGATCCGCCACTACGTGCGCCACCAGGTCGAGGTCATCGTCCGACGTACCCGCTACCGGTTGCGCAAGGCCGAGGAGCGCGCCCACATCCTGCGTGGTCTGGTCAAGGCGCTCGACGCGCTCGACGAGGTCATCGCCCTGATTCGCCGGTCGCCCACTGTGGACGTGGCGCGGACCGGCCTGATCGACCTGCTGGCCGTCGACGAGATCCAGGCCAACGCGATCCTCGAGATGCAGCTGCGGCGCCTGGCGGCGTTGGAGCGTCAGAAGATCGTCGACGAGCTGGCCGAGATCGAGCTGATCATCGCCGACCTCGAGCACATCCTCGCCACCCCCGAGCGGCAGCGCACGATCGTGCGCGACGAGCTGATGGAACTCGTCGACAAGCACGGCGACGACCGGCGCACCCAGATCATCCCGTTCGACGGCGACATGTCCCTCGAGGACCTGATCGCGGTCGAGGACGTGGTCGTCACGATCACCCGCACTGGCTATGCCAAGCGCACCAAGACCGATCTGTACCGCGCACAGAAGCGTGGCGGCAAGGGCGTGCAGGGCGCGGGACTCAAACAGGACGACATCGTGGCGCACTTCTTCGTGTGCTCCACCCACGACTGGATCCTGTTCTTCACGAACAAGGGTCGCGTCTACCGGGCCAAGGCCTACGAACTGCCCGAGGCCAACCGCAACGCGCGCGGCCAACACGTGGCCAACCTGCTCGCGTTCCAACCGGACGAGACCATCGCGCAGGTCATCCAGATCAAGGACTACGAGGTCGCGCCCTATCTGGTCCTCGCGACCAGGAGCGGTCTGGTCAAGAAGAGCAAACTCACCGACTTCGACAGCAACCGAACCGGTGGTCTGATCGGTATCAACCTCCGTGAGGACGACGAACTCGTCGGCGCCGTGCTGTGCTCGGCCGAGGACGACCTGCTGCTGGTGTCCGCCGGCGGCCAGTCCATCCGGTTCCGCGCCACCGACGAGGCGATGCGGCCCATGGGCCGCGCCACGTCCGGCGTGCTCGGCATGCGCTTCAAGGAGGGCGACGAGCTGCTCACCCTCGGCGTTCTGCGGGAAGGCACCTTCCTGCTCGTCGCCACCGACGGTGGTTACGCGAAGCGCACGGCCATCGAGGACTACCCGGTCCAGGGCCGCGGCGGCAAGGGCGTGCTCACCGTTCAGTACGACAGCAAGCGTGGCAGGCTGGTGGGTGCACTCATCGTCGACATCGGCGACGAGGTGTACGCCATCACCTCCGCGGGCGGGGTCATTCGCACCTCGGCCGAGGAGGTCCGCAAGGCCGGCCGGCAGACGAAGGGTGTGCGGTTGATGAACCTGGGTGACGGCACCACCCTGGTCGCCATCGCACGCAGTGCGGAAGAACCGAACGGCGCGGCGAACGGCACCGAAGAGACCGACGAGGTCGACGCCGACACCGGGGCGGATGTCGTGGTCGACGCAGGGGAGAATGCGGAGACTCCTGCCGACGGTCCGGTCGAGAACGACCAGCCGACGGAGCCACCGCAGTAAACACAAGTAGGGGACGGGGACGCTCGTGACACCACCCGATCAGCACGGACGCACCGGCCAAGGGTCGGAGCGCGACGCGGACAGCACGGCCGTGATCGCCTCCGAGGATCTCGACCGGGCCAAGCCGGTCGACCCGGCCGGTGAAACGCGCGAGAGCGGGTACGACGGCAACGGCAACGCGGGCACACCGCCCGGAACACACGTCGCCGGCGCCGACGACCTGGAGCTGAGTCACGGCACCCCGCCCCCGTGGCAGCGGGTGACCAACGACGTCCAGCAGCAGAGCGGTCAGCGCACCACGCCGGAAACCCCCAGCAGCAACAACGCGGGGGAGACCACGGTCACCGTCGAACGGCCCGTGGTCACGGGATCGGCAGCCAGCCGCCTGTTCGGTGACCCCGCGTCACCCACCACCGTGCACGGCACCCCACCACCCGGCATGACGGGACTCGGCACTCCGCCCCAGGGCATCCCGAGCGCCGCCGCCCCGCCACGCACCACCGTGCACCTCGAAGGCTCCAACCCGTCCACCGGCCCACTGCGCGCGGTCACCGCCGGCGCCGCGGCACCCAGTGCGCTGCGCCGGCCAGGCCGAGGGCCCCGCCGGGCCAACCTGCAGATCAAGCGTTTCGACCCGTGGTCGGTGCTCAAGCTCTCGCTGGTACTCAGCGTCGCACTGTTCTTCGTGTGGCTGGTGGCCGTCGGCGTCCTGTACGCCGTGCTCGACGGCATGGGCGTATGGGACAAGCTGAACGGAATCTCCAGCGAAATCCTCGCCCCCGCAGAAGACGGCGGCTCCGCGGATCCCCTGATCAGCGCGGGTCGAGTGTTCGGCGTGGCAGCCATCATCGGCGCCGTGAACATCGTGCTGTTCAGCGCCCTGTCCACAGTCGGCGCCTTCATCTACAACGTCTCCGCAGACCTGGCGGGCGGCCTGGAAGTCACCCTCGCCGAACGCGAGTAGACGGGGATACCGGTTGGAGAGCTACCTCCCCCGTGAGGTAGCCTTCTCCTCGTTGCTGGGGCCTATAGCTCAGGCGGTTAGAGCGCTTCGCTGATAACGAAGAGGTCGAAGGTTCAAGTCCTTCTAGGCCCACGTACTCCGGACGACCCTGCTCGGTGCTTCGCACCTTCGCCGGGTCGTCCGTCATTATGTTGGGGGGCCGAGCCCCCCAAACCCCCCACGGTGCGGTTGGTTCCTGACCCAGCGTGGTTCCGTTTGTGGCGCCGCGGGCGCCTTGCGCGCTTCGCGCGCTCGGCGGCGATTGAGCGCTGACCCAGCGTGGTTCTGTTGCCCGCCGTGTGTGCGCTTCGGTGGTTGATGTGCCGACCCAGCGTGGTTGGGTGTGATTGCCGCTTTGCGGCGTGCGGGTTCTGACTCAGCGTGATTGTGTTCGCCTGCCGGGGCGTGGGGGTCGACCCAGCGTGGTTGCGTTGCCTGCGGCCTGCGGGTTCTGGCCGGGGTTTTGTGTCTGCCGCTTCGCGGACGTGGGTTACCTACTCGGAGTGGTAGCGATTGCCTGCCGGTTCGTGGCCGGCGTCGGGTTGGGACCGCCTGCCGCACCACCGACGCTGTACTTGCTGCGGCGTTGGGATATTTACCCTGCGTGGTTCTGTTGCGTCCCCCTTCATAGCCTGCGGGTGCTGACCCAGCGAGGATCTGTACCTGCCGCGCGCGGTGGGGGTTCTTGGCCCGGAGTGGCGGCGTTCGCCTGTGGCCGCGGTGTTGGAGTTGGCCCTGCGTGGTCCTGTTGCTTCCCGCTTCCCGCTTCCCGCTTCCCGCTGCTTCCCGGTGTTCGGGTTCTGGCCCGGCAGGGGTTCTGTGCCTGCGGCTCGCGGTGGGGTCTCGGCCCGGAGTGGTGGCGGTTGCCTGTGGTTCGTGGCTGCGGTGTTGGGGTTGCCCCGGGGTGGTTCTGTTGCCTGCTGCTTCGCGGTGTGCGGGTTCTGGACCTAGGTGTTTGCCGCTTCGCGGGAGTCGGTTCTCGGCCGGAGTGGTTGCGTCCAGCTGCTTTCTGTGAGTCGGCTTGCTTGCCCGGGGCGGTGCGTTTTGCCGGTTGTTTCGTGGTTGTGGTTGTCGACCTCGTGGTTGGGTCGGTTGTTGGTCGCTCGTGGCTGGAGCCGTGGGGTTCTGTCCTGTGTGCTGTTGGTGGCTGCTACGCGGGTGTCTGAGTCGTCGTTGTTTCGGTTGTTGCTGGCTGGGTGTGCTGGTGGGGGTTACCCGGTGTGGTGCTGTTTGCTACCGGTTCGTGTCTGATGGCGCTTGGTTGTTGACCCTGTGTGGTGTGTTCGCTCGGGGCTTGTTTCTTCGCTACCTGTGCCCGTCGGGGGCTCCGCGGGTTGTGGCAGACTTGTTCTGCCGCGCGGGGATTGACAGGGGTCGCGACGGTCGAGGATTTGGTTGTTTGCCGAAGGAGGCAATGGACGTGAAGAAGCTTCTCGCACTGGCGGCTGTGGCTGGTGGCGTTCTCTTTGTGGTGCGCCGCAACAAGTCGGCCAAGGCGCAGGACGACCTGTGGCGCGAGGCTACCGCTCCGGCCGCGGCCAACAACGCCAAGAAGGCCTGACGCACCACCGCACCGAACCCGCGCGGACGTGCCGCGTGGGTCGGGGGACGTAGCTCAATTGGCAGAGCACCGCCTTTGCAAGGCGGGGGTTAGGGGTTCGATTCCCCTCGTCTCCACGAAGACGATCTACGTTGAGGGTTCGTTTTCGAGCATCGATCGCAGGATTTCGATGTCGGACACGTCCTTGTCGCGCCATGGGCGGCCGTTGCGCAGGTTGGGGTACTGCTCCTTCATCGCCAGCATGCCGGCCAGGCTCATCGCGCGTACTGGTTGCCCTGCGAGTTCTACTGGCTCGTCGGGGAACGAACCCCTGGGGAACAGCCAGTCGGCGTAGCGGCCGCGTGGGGTGAACGTGCCGTCTGGTTGGGCGTCGAAGTAGGCCGTGCTGAACATGACCCCGTTCCAGGCGTACTCCGTTGACTCCTCCGGGGGTTGCGTGTCCAGCGGGCGCGCTCCCGCGTTCGTCAGCAGTGGCTGGACGGCGGCAGCGAACTTGCGGTCCACCCAGAACTCGATGTCTCCGTGGTCGCGGGTCACGCGGCCGATCCGGGCATCCAGGCCCCATCCGCCGAAGAGCCACGCTCGCTGCTTGCCCTGAGTCAGCGTTGTGGTCAACGCGCGGATCAGTGCGAGTTGGCGCACAGTCCTGTCTGTCCACACGTTGTCCCCAGGTGCCTGTGGATTATTTTATGGTCGCCGGTCGGGCACTGGCGGCCGTGCTCGTCACCGGAAGCATGTGATTGACTCCCGCGCGTGAAACGACTTCCCCTCGTGCTCGGCGCCCTGCTGCTCGCCGTCTCCGCGTGCACCGCCGAGGTGGTCGACGATCCGAAGGTGGACGCCCCACCCACCCAGGAGTCCACCAGCCCACCGGCCGTCGTCGCGCCGCCCGCGCCGGAGCCCGTGTCCGACGGGCCCTGCCCGTACCTCGACAAGTCCGTGGTGGAGGACGCCAACGGGCAGCGGGTCGGCTCGGTGGAGATCTCCGCCGACGAGCCGCCCACCTGCTTCTTCAACCGACCGGACGGCAACGTCCAGGCGACCGTGCGGATCTACACGGGTGAGGCGGCCGTCGCGAAGGCCATCGTCGACGAGGCCGCTCCCGTGGCGACCGCCAACCCGGCCGAGCTGGCCGGCGGTTGGACGGGCGGCGCCCAGTCCTCCGACGACGGCGCCGTCTACGCGGTCCTCAAGGAGGGCTCGGCCGTCGTGGTCGCCACCAACCAGGGCCAGACGATCAAGGCAAAGCTGATCGCGCAGGAAGCGATCACCGCGCTCGGGCTCTAGACACACGTCAGCCCCGCCGGCGAGGCGGGGCTGACGTGAGTGTTCAGCTGTGCTTGGACGACGACTTCTGCGTCGGCTGACCGTTGCGCTGACCGTTGGTCACGGCCTGCTCCTCGGCCTTCTTCTGCGCCTCGGCGTCGGTGGGCGCGTCCTCGCGCTGCCGGGGCTCCGGCACCGCCTGCGGCGAACTGGCGGCCTTGGCGCGCACCACGTAGGCGACGCCACCGGCGACGATCGCGAAGATCAGCACCTTGGGCCAGCGGCGCTTGCGCTTCGGAGCGTCGGCCAGCTTCAGCGCGACGGCCTCCTCCCGCGCCCGTGCCTTCAGCTTGACGGCCTCGGCCCTGAACGACGCCTTCAACTTCTTGGCGTCGGCCTTGGCCTGCTTGGCCGACTTCATGGCCCGCTTGCCAGGCTTGCTCTTCTTGGCATCCTTGCGGGCCTGGTTCGCGGCCTTCGCCAGCTCCTTGCGCGTGTGCTTGGCCGTCTTGGCCAACTTCTTGCGTGCCCGCCGGGTGGTCTTGACGACCTCCTGGCGCGCGATCTCGGCACCCTCGGCCAACGCGGTGGTCAGCTGCGCAGGTGCGACACCCCGCTCGGTCAGCTTGCGATCGGCGGCATGAGCGGCTCGGACGGTGGCCTCCGCGCCGGCTTGACCAGCACGTTTGGCATTGCGTCGAACCGAGAGCCAGCCGGAGCCGACGGCCTTGCCGACCGTCTCTCCGGCCCGGGTCATGGCCTTAACATCGTCCATTATCTGCTCCAGTGTGGCTTTATCGGACAGTTACCATCCTGCCCCTTCCGGACCGATCCCGCTGTAGATGGCACGATGACCGGGTGGCAGACAGCAATGAGTCCCTCGTTGGAGTGAAGGTATCGGCAACCCTGGTTACCACCCAGGGGGACATCCGAATCACACTCTTCCCAGATCACGCACCCAAAACGGTGTCCAACTTCGTCGGCCTGGCCGAAGGCACCAAGGACTACACGGGCAAGAACGCCTCCGGCGGGACGTCCGGCCCGTTCTACGACGGCATGCTTTTCCATCGAGTCATCGACGGCTTCATGATCCAGACGGGCGACCCGACCGGCACCGGCCGCGGCGGGCCCGGCTACGACTTCAAGGACGAGTTCCACCCGGAACTGCAGTTCAACAAGCCGTACCTGCTCGGCATGGCCAACCCGGGCGTCCGCGACTCGAACGGCTCCCAGTTCTTCATCACGGTGGCTCCGACGACGTGGCTGAACTTCAAGCACACGATCTTCGGTGAGGTCGCCGACCAGGAGTCGCGCAACGTCGTCGACACCATCGCGAACACGCCGACGACGCCGCCGAACGACAAGCCCATCCAGGACATCGTCGTGCAGCGGGTCACCGTCGAGCGCGCCGAGGGCTGAGTGGCGGTACACCGAACACCGGGGCTGCCCTCCTGCGCGCGGCACCCGGACCGGCCGACGGGCCTGCGCTGTGTGCGCTGCGACCGTCCGGCCTGCCCGGACTGCCTGCGGGAGGCATCCGTCGGTTACCAGTGCGTGGACTGTGTGTCCGAAGCACAGAAGACCACGCGACCGGCACGCACGATCGGTGGTGCGCGCACCAGGACCAGCGGCGCGAAAGCGCTGGTGGTCGTGCCCGCGCTCATCGCCGTCAACGTGCTGGTCTTCGTCGCGACCGCCATCCAGGCGCAGGGCTTCGACAGCCTGCGGTCCGGGCTGTTCCTGGACGGCATGCTCGTGCCCGCGGTGGTCGCGAACGGCGAGTGGTGGCGGATCGTCACGTCCGGCTTCCTGCACTACGGGAGCTACGGCGGGTTCGGGCCGGTCCACCTGATCTTCAACATGTTCGCGTTGTGGGTGATCGGCCGCGACCTGGAGGTCGCGCTCGGCCGTGCCCGTTTCCTCGCGGTCTACGGGCTGTCGCTGCTCGGCGGCTCGACCGCGGTCATGCTCTTCGGTGACGAGTTCGGCAGCGTCGCGGGTGCCTCCGGTGCGATCTACGGCCTGTTCGGCGGCATCGCGGTCGTGGTGTTCAAGGCGAAGCTCAACCCGGCGCCGGTGTTGACACTGCTCGGCATCAACATCTTCCTGAGCGTCGCCCTGCCCGGCATCTCGCTGCTCGGGCACCTCGGCGGGCTCGTGGTGGGTGTGGCGGCCACAGCGGCCATGGTCTACGCGCCGCGCAAGCGCTTGCTCCAGGTGCAGGTCGGCGCTTGCGTGGCTCTGGCCGTGGTGTTGATCGCGCTCATCGCCATCCAGGCGGCGGGCGCGGACGTGCAGTGCGAGATCGCCAACCAGGAAAATTTCTTCTGCTACCAGTCCTGATATCCGTCAGGTACGCAGCTCGAGCAGCGCGGCGACCACGTCCTCAGGATCGACGCCGAGGTCCAGCCGGCCCAGGATGACCAGGGCCGGCACCTCGGCGTTGTCCGCGTCCACCTCGACCGACGAGACGTCCCGGCCGAGCCTGCGTGTGCGCGTGAGCCGCACGTTCACCTCGGCCCACGTCCAGTGCCGGCTGCCGATCAGACCCCGCACGGTGACGCCGCCGTGGTCAGCCGCGAGCCGCGGCCGGGCCACCGTGGCGAACAGCGACAGCCAAGCCGCCACCACCGCGACCGTTCCCAGCAACACCCGACCGGGTGGATCGTCCAGGAAAACGGCGGCAGCGGCCGCGGCAGCCGTGAAAACCCACCCCACCGCGGCCAACTCCGGCCGTGGAGCCCAGGTGAGAGCCTCGTGCGTGGACACGATCGATGTCACGCTCCGGATCCAGGACAGGGGACAATGACGAGTTATCCACAGGGGTTGTCCACAATGGGGATGACTTACACCCGTGTGGTTCAGTCACACTGCGCTGAACGGGTGTATCCACCGGTATGACAAGTGGACAATGGGTGAATGCCGGGGGTGACGCCGGTGGGGACGGTCAGCGCCACTTCATCGTCATCAGGAGCCCGCCGATCATCAGCGCGAACCCGATGGCGAAGTTCCAGTTCCCGAGGTCGGCCATGAACGGGATGTCTTTACCCGCGATGTAGTTCACGACCAGCCAGGCAAGGCCCAGCACCATCACGCCGATCATCACCGCGACGTAGATCGGGTGGGAGGGTCCAGCCGATTTGACCTTCACCGGGGTACGGCGGTCGGTCGGTGGCGTGTAGACCGCCTTCTTGCGGACCTTGGACTTGGGCATCTGAGTCCTCACCTGACGTGTAGCTTTGGACGCAACAGTGTGCTGGCATCCGCACAAATATCACTGTGCAACACGTTAACGTAGCCGAGCTGGTCGGCGAACCCATAGGTCGGGGACCGAGAGGAGCGCGCGTGGGCACCGTGGAGCATCTCGGCCGCGGCTCGGGCCGAATCTCCGGTGATCTCGGCGACCTGTTGCCGTCGCCGCGGCCCCGGCCACGCACCGCCGGAGGCACCGCACCCCCACGTCAGCAGCGTGATCCAGTACGTACGGCGGTCCGCACGTTCGGCGAGGTTCTCATCACGTTGGGCCTGGTCGTACTGCTGTTCGTGGTCTACGAGGTCTACTGGACCGACCTCGTGTCCGCCGGCAAGCAGCGCGACGTCACCGCGCAGCTGGACGACCGCTGGACGGGCGAGGCCGACCCGCAGCGCGTCGAGCACTTCGAC
>CAWGTM010000028.1:0-126889 GCA_963825445.1 uncultured Actinomycetota bacterium | reverse complement strand
TGATGAAACGGATCAAGTCGCTGATGGTCGCGGCCACGTCGCGGTCACCGCCCTGCTGACGGCCGCTCCGGTGAGCGCCGACACCGACTGCCAGATGCACGTCGACGCCGAGGTCTGGGGTGGCGGCATGCTCTACCTGCGGTCGTGCGACGCCTTCGACTGGGCGGACTTCAACGGAGACCTCCTGCCGGACGAGATCTTCGCGGTCCGCGTCGACCGCACCGTCTGGCACGCGTGGCCGGGCAGCAACGGCTGGGCACTCATGCCCGGCCGGAAGTTGGCCGACGACATGAACAACAACGCCGACGGCAAGAGCGCCTGTTGGTGGTCCGGCCCCGGAACCTCCGCAACCTGTCGGTCTGGGCGACCGGTGGCACCGGGTACTGGTGCACGAGCGACCCCGGCACCGGCTGGACCGGTCACTGGCGCGACCGCTGAGTGATCGCGGTGGTCGGCCTGGCCCTCGCACGGGCCGACCACCGCATTACCCAGATAGAGGGGCTCGGGCGCGGAACGTGACGTTTGCACCCGCAATCTCTTAGTCGGCCGACTGCCAGATCTCGTCGTGGTGGTAATGGCTGGCGATGTCGCCGGCCAGGAGCCGGTCCGCCTCGCGCCACGGGCCGACCGCGTCGAGGTCGTCGATCGACACCCAGGACGCGTCGTCGTAGGTGTACATGTTGGGGCGCGGCTCGCCGGAGTCCGTGTCGAAGGTGCTCTCGCTCGGGAGCTGGCAGCGCCAGACCCGCAGGGTGGCGGCCGCCGACTCGTCGGCCGCGTTGCGCCACGAGTTGAGCCGCTGGTCGGACAGGATTCGGTCCACGCATCGCAGGGACACGCTGAACTCGCTGGTGAACTCGCGTTGCAGCGCCGAGTACTCCTCCTCGCCCGGCGCCACCTCCGCGCCGGGCAGCTCCCAGTAGCCGGACACCGACGACGGTTTCATCCGCCGCGCAACGAAAAGGTGGTGGTCCCGCACGATGGCCGCGCCGATCACGATGGACTCGTCACTCATCACGTGCTCATTTCGTCGGCCGGGGTCCCCGTCCGCTCAGTACCTCAGTTCCCGTGGCGGGTGGCCAGAAGCTGCCAGGAGGGCCGTCGGGCGGGGTCACGTGCCTGAAAGGGCGGCGAAGTTGTCCCTAGCGGCCACGCGTGTCGGTGGTCACTGGCATGATTCCCGCGTGACTCAGTCCGCACCCGGGTACCAGCCCTATCAGCAGCAGCAGCCTCCGGTCCACCAGCAGGCACCGGTCCACCAGCAGCAGCCGCCGCAGCAGAGACGCGCTCGAGGCGGGCTGAACGGCCTGCTCGCCGCGATCGCCGCGTTGATCGCCGCCGGGTTGACGGTCGGTGGCCTGTTCGGCCCGATCTCCACCTACCGCAACGAGGAGTCCTTCGATGGTGACTCCTACGTCGTCGAGTGGAAGAGCGGTTGGTGGGGCCTCGGTTACGACGGCAGCACCGACGCGCCCGACACCGAGACGATCCTGACCGGGCTGATCCTCGTGCTGGCCGCCGTGTTGCTCGTGGCGGGTGCGGTGTTCCTGCTCGTGTCCCGCTCCCGTGGCCGCGGCGCGCCGACCGCGGGCCGGGCGCTGACCGTGGCCGGTGTCGGTGTCCTCACCGGTGCCGCGTTGCTGGAGATGATCTCGAGCCTGGCCGAGCTGTCCCGTCACAACGAGGAGGAGCTGAGCGCGGGCGAGACCCTGGAGTTCTCCCTGGGGATCGGGCTGTTCCTGCCGCTGGGCGCGGTCGTGGTGGGCATCGTCGCGGCGGTGCTGGCACACCTGCGTCAGTCGCCGGGTCGGGTGGAGCCGGTCACGCCGCCCATGGGCTTCCGCCAGCCGTACGGCACGGGTCCGCAGCAGCCGGGAGTGCCGCAGGGCTACGCGCAGCAGCCCCACACGCAGGCACCCGCCGACGAGCGGCCGACCACTGTGGACGCACCGGCCACGGAGTCGCCCGCCGGTCAGGAGGCCGACGTCACGCAGCAGGTGACCGTGCACGAGAACCCCGCGCCGGCGCAGACCGGACCCGTTCAGCAGGGTTACCCGCAGCAGCAGGGCCCGGCGCCGCAGCAGGTTCCCGGCGCGCAGGCCGCCACGCCGCAGCAGGGCGTGGCCCAGCCAGGGGTGGCCGCCGCACCGCAGCCGTTCGCGCCGCCCGCGCCGGTGAGCACGCCGCCCCAGGGGGCGTTCGCCGCTCCCCCGCAGCCGCCCGCACCCGTGCAGCCGCCGGCTCCGGTGGAACAGCCGCCGCCGGCTCCGGAGCCCGTCGCGGCCCCCGCACCGGTCGAGGCACCGGCGGCACCGACCGAGACGCCGGCCCAGCCCGAGGCACCTGCCGCGCCGGCACAGCCCGAAGCGCCGGCGCAGCCCGCGGAAGCCGCCGAGAAGCCGGCCGAGTCCACAGAGGAACCTCCGGCGGGTTCGGCGATCTCGGGGCTGTCCGGGCTTCCGGCCGCTCCCCCGGCACCGGAACTGTCCGGTGAGGACGGCACGCCGAAGAAGGACTAGCCGCAACGCGAACAGGCCCTCTCAGCCACGGTTGAGGGGGCCTGTCCCGTCGGCGCACAAGATCAGCAGCACAAGATCACCGGCGGCCTCCGGCCCCCGGAATCCACGCTACCGGCCGACACCGACAAAAACGGCGCTCCGGCCCATCGTGACCATTTCAGCTTCTCTGCTTCCCGGCGCGAGACACGCCGGCCACGTTCGTCATAGGCGCTCTGGCCGGCGCGGCGCCGGGCCCGGTTCCAGGACTCGCGCCGCACCACGTCCAACGCGTCGGTGGCCCACTTGACCACGTGAAACGGGTCAGCGCAGCGCACCGCGTCCGCGCAGCGCTGGTCAACCACCTTGATGATCCACCTCGCGGCGTCGTACTACACGTGAGTGAGCTGCGCGGATCGCTGCGATCCGAGCTGGTCGAAGAACGTCTCAAGAGTGTCCGCGTCATGCCCATCCGCAGCCCAGATCAACCTACCGTTGTCGTCGTCTACCACCACCGTGAGATATTTTTGTCCTTTCTTGTAGCTGATTTCATCTATACCTATCCGCCGCAAGTCAGCTAACCCATCAACCCGACTATCTTCATCCCCCCACACACTATCCACAATACGTCCCACCTTGCGCCACTAGACACGCATCAACTCAGTCACAACCGCGCCCACTCCCCACTGTCCACAGGCACCGATCCAGACATCGACCGCCAACTTCAGCCTTTCGGGGAGTCCGTTACCGGCCGAACGGGCAGGGGTGTCTTCTTCCTCTGTCCCTATCGGGTCGGCTGCGGGATGATCCTCGATGTGTTCGGCCCGGCGGGCGCGCGGCGTGTACCCGCCGCGCTCCTACTGCTCGCTCTCCTCATCTTCGGGGCGGCCGGTTGGTGTGTCTGGTCGCGGGCTGTCGCCCCGACCGACGGCGCCACCATCAGCCCCGCGGTGAGTGCTGTCCGGATCGGGGCGGTGATCGTCACCGACCGGGCGCCGGGCAGTCCGTTCGAGCTGGGCGACGAGATCCTCGCGATCGGCGGCGTCGACCTCGCCGAGCGGGCCACCCGGCTGCCCGGCGGTGCCTTGGTGCGGGTGGGCGACACGCTCGACTACGAGGTCCTGCGCGACGGGCGGATCGTCGACCTCGAGGTCACGCTGACCAACTACCCGCTGCTCGACAGCCTCGCCGACTGGTGGCCGATGCTGCTGGTGGCGGTGCTGCTGATCACGACCTCGCTCACCGTGTTCTGGGCCCGCCCACGCGACCCGGCGGCGCACGCCACGCTGCTCGCGTCGGCCATCGGTCTGCTCGCGATCGTCGGCGCGGGGTTCTTCCCGGCCATGGCGATCGACCTGGTGGCCGGCGACCAGTACTGGCGTTGGTTCACCGGCGAACTCGCGTTCGCGATGTTGTGGGGCGCGGTGCTGCACTTCACGCTCGCGTACCCGTTGGTGCGGGACGTGCGCCGGTACCGGCTGTGGGTCGGGCTCGGCTATCTCGGCACGATGGCGTTGTACGGGCTCACGTGGCTCGGCACGCTCGTGATCTTCGACGAGCCGCTGGAACGGCTGTACATCCTGGGCGTGCCGGTGCTGGCGCCACTGTTCTGCTATCCGCCGCTGATCGCGGTCATCCTGGTCCGCAAGTACCTGCGGGCGCGGGGCACGTCGACCGCGCGGCCGTTGATGTGGGCGTCGGTGGCGTTCGTGCTCGGCACGGCCGGCTACTACACGGTGTGGGTGGTGCCGATCGTGTTGATCGGCAAGCCGCTGGTGGCCTACGAGGCGCAGGCCGTGCCGTTCATGGCGGTGCCGATCGCGATGGCGGCGGCCGTGTTGCGGCACCGGGCGTTGAACATCGAGGTGGCGGTCAGCCGGACGTTGGTCTATGGCGCGCTGAGTCTCGGCGCCATCGGGCTGTACGTGGCGTTCGCGAGCGTGCTGTCGCTGTTCCTGCCGGCCGTCGACGAGATCTGGCAGCAGGCGGCGATCGCGGCGACCATCGCCGTGTTGCTGCAGCCGGTCCGCACGCGGCTCCAGGCGTTGATCAACAACCGGCTGTACGGCGAGCGGGACGACCCGTACCGCGTGGTGTCAGCACTCGCGTCGCGGCTGGAGAACACGCCGACCGCCAGCACCATGCTGCCGGAGATCGTGGAGACGGTGGCCGCGGCGCTGCGACTGCCGTACCTGGCCATCGAGATCCAGGCCCGCGGCCGCAGCGAGACGGCCGCCACCTACGGCACGCCGACCGGCGACCTGCACCGGATGCCGTTGACGTTCCACGGCGAGCGGGTGGGGAACATGGTGATCGGCAAGCGGTCGCAGCGGGAGCTGACCCGCCCGGACCGGATCGCGCTGGCCGAGGTCGCCCGTCACGCGGGCGCGGCCGTCTACACGGCACGGTTGACCCGCGACCTTCGCCGCAGCCGCGACCGGCTGGTGCGGGCGCGGGAGATGGAACGCCGGCGGATCCTGCACGAGCTGCACGACGGCGTCGGCCCGACGCTCGCCGCGGTCGCGTTGGGGCTGGACGTCAGCAAACGCACGGTCGGCGACACCACGCCGACCGGTGAGCTGCTGGGCAGGCTGCGTGACGAGTTGCAGGCGGCGATCGTGGAGATCCGCAGGTTGGCGCACGGTCTGCGGCCGCCGGTGCTGGACCGGATCGGCCTGATCCCCGCGATCCGCGAGTACGCGGGTGCGTTGGCCAGTCGCACGGCCAGGTCGGACAGTTCACTCGACGGGGTGACGATCGTGTTGGAGGTGCCGTCGAGCATGCCGAAGCTGCCGGCGCCGGTCGACGTGGCGGCGTACCGGATCATCTGCGAGGCGTTGACGAACGTGACGCGGCACGCGCAGGCCAACTCGTGTGCCGTGCGGCTGTGGATCGACGACGACCTGCACATCGAGGTGGTCGACGACGGGATCGGACTGCCGTCCGCCTCGCCGAACGGGGGGGTGGGGCTGTCGTCGATGCGCGAACGGGCGACGGAGCTGGGCGGGGAGTGCCTGGTGGAGACGGACAACGACGGCGGGACCCGGGTGTTCGCTACGCTTCCGTTGCCGAAGGAGGGCAGCTGAATGCAGCCTGGGACGCCGCCGCCGGACCCGGTCACCCAACTTCGGGTGCTGGTGGTCGACGATCATCCGTTGTTCCGGTTCGGGCTGTGCACCGTGCTGCACCAGGAGCCCACGATCGACGTGGTCGGCGAGGCGGCCAACGGGCGTGACGCGGTCAGCGCGGCGCGGGTGTTCAAACCGGACGTCGTGGTGATGGACCTGCACCTGCCCGACATCGACGGCATCGAGGCCACCCGCCAGATCGTCGGCGAGCGACAGGAGACGGGCGTGGTCGTGTTGACCATGTTCAACGACACGGAGTCGGTGTTCGCGGCCATGCGCGCGGGGGCGCGCGGCTACCTGCTGAAGGGGTCGGGGCAGGAGGAGATCATCCGCGCGGTGCACGCGGTCGGGCGCGGTGAGGCGATCTTCGGCCCGGACATCGCGACGCGGGTGATCGGGTTCTTCAACGCGGGACCGTCCACGTCGGACCAGATCTTCCCGGAGCTGACGTCGCGCGAGCGCGAGGTGCTGGCGCTGATCGCCGACGGCGAGAACAACACGATCATCGCGCGCAAGCTGTCGCTCAGCCAGAAGACGGTGCGCAACCACGTGTCCAACATCTTCACGAAGCTCCACGTGGCCGACCGGGCGCAGGCGATCGTCCGGGCGCGCAAGGCGGGTTTCGGCGAGCACCAGGCGTAGCCGCGCGGTTGCCTTCTCGGGCAAACCCAGGACACCGGTCCCATGTGCTCGGGACGCCCGTTCGGGCAACCTACTCATTGCGCGGGCTTCGACGTGCTGGGCGTCGGGTCGGGGGCGCGTTTTGAGGGAGAGCGTGAAACTGATGTTGGAGCAGAACCGCATCCAGGTCGTCGTCCGGGCGACCGATCCCATCCTGCAGAGCGGGGTGCAGATGGCGCTGCGGACCCGTCCGGAGGTGTGGCTGGTCGACGAGGACAACGCGTCGCCCGAGGCCGTCGCCCTGGTGGTCACCGACCGGTTCGACGACAAGGGAGCGCAGCTGCTGCGCACGCTGCAGGTCCGGGGACTGTCCCGAGTGGTCCTGATCGCCGGCGAGTTGGAGGACACGGAGATCCTGACGGCGGTGGAGGGCGGCGTGTGCGCGGTGGCGCGGCGCGCCGACACCACTCCCGACGTGCTGGTCCGTCTGGTGAAGGCCGCGTCGGCCGGCGAGGGCGCGTTGCCGCCCGACCTGCTGGGCCGGCTGCTGAACCGGGTGTCCCGCCTGCAGCGTCACGTGCTGGAGCCGCGTGGGCTGCACCTGGCGGGCATCACGAACCGGGAAACGGAGGTTCTTCGTCTGGTCGCCTCCGGACTGTCCACGAAGGAAATCGCGGACAAGTTGTGCTACTCGCAGCGGACAGTGAAGAGCATCTTGCACGACGTGACCAACCGGTTCCAGCTGCGGAACCGCTCGCACGCGGTGGCCTACGCCCTGCGGGAGGGCCTGATCTGAGTCTGTTTTACATCACGGGTGGGCGGTCCAAGGGGGACCGCCCACCCGTTTTGTGTTGTGCCCGTAAAAGCTTCGTCGACCTGCGCCTCGAGTGTGTGACGTGGACAGTCCACTGAGGAAGTCGCGAGTGGAAAGTCCGACAATTCGGACCTGGGAAATCGATAGAAATAACTTCATTAACATCCCATTTGCGGCAGGATCAGGCCATTTCTTCTCGAACTCGACCGATATGTCAGGCCATTAAAGAAATCCGCATCTCCAATGTTCTTCGAGTCGTCACCGAGCCGACGGGGCCATTGTTGTTCGAATGGCGGAAATTCACGTCGGCCGCAATGCGACCGTCCTGGCGAAGGAATCGAAGATGCACAAAGATCCGCGACGGCGGGAGGGAGCCGGTCTCTACGCGCTGAAGGGTTGGTTCGCCGCACGGCTGCGACTGGTCCGGGAAGTGCTGGTGCGCCGGGGAGTCAGCCCGAACACGATCAGTGTGGCCGGGATCGTCTTCGCCGCCTGTGCGGGCGCGTCGCTCACCTGGATGTCCGCGCCAATGGCGGCGATTCCGGTGACTTTGTTCCTCGTCCTCCGGTTGGCGGCGGCCAATCTGGACGGCTCGGTGGCAAGGGAGACCGGTCGTCAGACCCGCTGGGGTGGGGTGCTGAACGAGGTCGGCGACCGAGTGGCCGACCTGGTGGTACTGGCCGGATTGCTGGTGCACGTGTCGCTGCCGCTCGCTCTGGGTGTGCTGCTGGCGAGTTCCGTGCCCTCGTGGGTATCGCTGGCAGGCGCGGCGGTGGGACTGCGCCGGATCAACGGGGGCCCGGTCGGCAAGACCGAACGCTGCCTGCTGATGGCGCTGGCCGCGGCCACCGGGTGGTACACGGTGTTCGCGGTGATCGTGCTGGCGGGCTCGGCCCTCACCGGGTTGGTGCGGCTGAAGCGGTTGGCGGGTCAACGCGATGACGTCGCCTCAGGTGGCGACCGGTCGACGACCGCGACGCCGGTGAGGGCATGACATGCCGGCCTGGCTGTCCCCCTTCCCGGAACTGACACGCGCGGGCCCGGTCATCGCCGGCGTCCTGGTGGTGACCGGACTGCTGCTGCTCTTCACGCGGAACACCGAACTGCACAAACGGTGGCGTACCTGGCTGGTCGCCGCGGTTCTGTTGTACGCCACGATGATCTTCGGCGGACCCGGTGCCGCGGTGTTCGCCGCCGGACTGGGTGTGGCGGGGTCGGTGGAGTTCGCCCGACTGATGGGCCTGCGGGTCGCCGACCTCGCGGTGTTGGTGGTGGCGAGCGCGGCGCTGCCTTTCCTTGTCCTGGCAAGGTTCTCGCCGCCGACGGTGGCGGCGGTCGGCCTGATCCTGGTGGTGGCCGCGCTGCCGCCGCTTCTGGGGCAGGACGCCGAGCGGGGCGCGGCGCGGGCGACCGCCACGGCGTTCGGACTGTTGTGGCTGCCCATCGCGTTGAGCGGTCTCGTGTCGCTCGGCGGGACCGCGGTCGTGGTCCTGGTGGCCGTGGCGCTCGCGGACGTCGGCGGCTGGTGCGGCGGGCGGGCGCTCGGCCGGTCCGGGCCGCTGCGTCGGCCGCTGTCCACGCTGTCTCCGGCCAAGACCCTGGCCGGCGTACTGGGTTCGGCCGTGTTCTCCGGGCTGACGCTCGTGCTGCTGTCCGCGTGGACCCCGTGGCTGCACGCGGCGGTGCTCGCGGGCTGCGTGCTCGGCGATCTTCTCGAATCCATGCTCAAACGAGGGGCGGGCGTCAAGGACGCCGGTCGCTGGCTGCCCGGTTTCGGCGGGCTGCTCGACCGGATCGATTCCTTGCTGGTCGCCCTGATACTGGTGGGAGTGTCAGCATGACAACGACGATTCCGACGGTACCGCCGACGCGCAGCGACCACACGCCGCGGCGATCAAGACCCCGGGTCGGCGCCCGGATCGCGGCGTTCGCACGCAAGCTGGCCTGGCGGCTGTTCTTCTTCTGGCTGGGCGGGATCAAGGTCTCCGGCAAGCTCCCCGCGGGCGGCTGTGTGGTCGTCGCCAACCACACGTCCCACGCGGACGCGCCCGTGCTGATCGCCTCGCTGCGGGCCCGGTCCGCGCCGAGGGTGGCCGCGGCACGGGACTACTGGTTCGGCCGGTGGTTCCGCCGGATGGTGTGCACGCTGCTGGTGGGCGCGTTCCCCATGGACCGGCACGGCGCCGCGGCGTACCCGTCGCTTCGCGCGGAGGCCGGTCCCCTGCTGGCGGCCGGGCACGCGGTGGTCATCTTCCCCGAAGGCACGAGGGACGGCGGCGAACTGGGCGAGTTCCGTCGTGGCGCGTTCCGGCTGGCAGCCGAACACGGCGTGCCGGTCGTGCCGGTCGCGGTGTGCGAGACCAGGAAGATGCTGGCCAAACGGGGACGCCTGCGTCCGCAGCGGATCGGCGTGCGGATCGGCGCCCCGATGGTGGACGCGGACGAGGTGCGGGCGCGGACGGAGGTGGCCGCGCTCGCCGACGGCTACCGACCGAAGGACAGCAGGGTCCGGCGCCGGGTGGCGCGGTTCGCGGCCTCGGGGTGGGGCCTGGTGTTCGTGGCCACCTGGTCGTTCACCGAAGCGCTGAGCTGGCCGTTGATCCCGGAGTCACTGCTCGCCATCCTGTGTGTGGCCGCGCCGAGGATCGCGCCGCGGCTGATCGCCACCACCGTGCTGGCCAGCGTCGCGGGCGGTGTGGTGGCTCTGGGGATCTACAGCTCGACGCCGATCCGGCTGCCGCAGCCGCTGACCACCGACCGGATGACCGCGCAGGTGCGCACCGAGTTGCGTGCCGAAGGAGCCGACGCGGTCCGGTACCAACCGTCCAGCGCCATTCCCTACAAGCTGTACTCGGCCGAGGCCGGGCGCATGGGGATCCCGGCCGGGGAATGGGCGGTGAACTCGCTCCTCGCGCGCGGCGAGCGCATGGTGATCATCGGCTTCATCATGACCATGATCGGCGTGCTGTTCCAGCGGTGGCGCCGGTTCTTCCTGGCGTGGGTGGTGAGCTTCGCCGCGGTGTTCACGGTGGGGCTGACGCTGCTCGTGCAGATGTGGAGCTGAGCCATGACCGACCACTCTCCCCAGGCACGCCGAATGCTGCTGCTCACCGGGCTGGGCGTGTTCATCGTCTTCCTCGACACCACCATCGTGAACGTGGCCTTCGAGACCGTCCGCCGAGCGTTCGACGCCGACCTCGCGCTGCTGGTGTGGGTGCTCAACGCCTACACGCTGGTGTTCGCGGCGGTGTTGATCCCGGCCGGGCGGATGAGTGACACCTACGGCGCCCGCCGCCTGTTCCACCTGGGACTGTCCGGCTTCGCCGTGTCCAGCCTCGTGTGCGGGCTGGCGCCGTCGGTGGAGGTGCTGATCGCCGCGCGGGTGGTGCAGGGGCTGTTCGGCGCGATGATCGTGCCGGCGTCCCTGACCCTGTTGCTGCGGACGGTACCCAGGGCGAAGCGCGCGGCCGCGGTGAGCGCGTGGGGTGCGATGGGCGCGGTCGCCACGGCGATCGGCCCGACGCTCGGCGCGCTGCTGATCGAGCACGCGGGATGGCGGTGGATCTTCCTGGTGAACCTGCCGGTGTGCCTGGCCGCCGTGGCATGGGGCCGCGGGCTCGTGCCGGCGGACGGGCCGGTGCGCGGCGAGGGCGCGCCCGACCCGCTCGGCGTGGTGCTGAGCGGGGTGGGTCCGGCCCTGCTGAGCTTCGGCGTGATCTACGGGCCGCGGACCGGCTGGACGGATCCGCGGGTGGCCGGGGCGCTGCTGCTGGGGGTGCTGACCGTGCTCTGGTTCGTCCGGCGGGCTCGCCGGGTGGCACGGCCCGCCGTGGATCCTGCGCTGTTCCGCATCCGGAACTACGTCGCGTCCACAGTGGTCACGCTGGTGTTCTCGGTGTCGTTCTTCGCGATTCTGCTGTCCAGTCTGCTGTTCATGCAGAACGTGTGGCACTACTCGCCGCTGCTCGCCGCGCTGGCCGTGAGTCCGGCGGCCCTGATCACCGCGCTGGTGGCCCCCTCGGTCGGCGGGTTGGCGAAGCGGTTCGGCTACCGGCCGGTGTTCGTGGCCGGAGCGCTGTGTTACGCCGCCGGAGCGGCGCTGCTGGCGACGAGGGTGAACGACAGCCCGGACTGGCTGGCCGACTGGTTGCCGACCCTGGTGCTCAACGGGATCGGCGTCGGGCTGGCCCTGTCCGCCGCGAACAGCGCGGCGGCCGACTCGCTGCCCGAGGACCGGTTCGGCGTCGGAATCGCGGTGAACAACAGCTTCCGCCAGTTCGGCGGGGTGCTGGGGGTGAGCCTGCTGGTCGCGGTGTTGGGCGCGTCGGGTGGACTCGGTGCCTACCAACGCGTGTGGTGGCTGCTCGCCGCGATCACGCTGGTCAGCGCCGTTCTCTATCTGGCCCTGCATCGGGACGAACCGCGGGCCGTTCGCCGTGCTGTCGCGGATTCCCCGGATTCTCTCGCGCCTACTCGATGACGAAAGAGCGGGCCGGGTGGCTGCCCGGCCCGCTCTTTCTGTCGACGATCAACCCGCCGCGGCAGGACCCGACAGCCGCCCGGAGAACGACACCGAGGGCCGGCACTCGTTGTCCGTCTGCGCGGGCAGGCCCGGAGCCTGGCAGCTCACCTCCACCACCAGCGGCGTCTCCGGCGTGAACGTCAGCGGCTCGATGAAGTGGTAGTCGAGGTCGCGGAAGTTCGCGAGTCCCTCCTCCAGCAGCACCACGTCGCCCTGCCGGATGAGCAGCGTCCCGGAGTCGCCGCGCGGGTTCTGCAGGATGATGTCCGTGATCACCAGCGTCTTCTCCGCCGGAATGGTGTTCTGTGGCACCTCGAACTGCTCGAACTCACCGGGGTCGAGCTGCGCCTCGGCGTTCGTGGTGATCCGGAAGTTCACGGCCTGCCCGGAGGAGATGTCCTCCCCGTTCGGGCCCTCCGTCGCACCGCCCGGCCCACCGCCGCCACCGCCGGCCGCCGCCGCGGCAGCCGCCTCGTTCGCCTTCTTCTCCGCCTCGATGGCCTTCTCCTCGGCGTTCACCGCGCGCCGCTCGGCCAGGTCGGTCTGCTCCTGCAGCTCGGCCTGCACCTCCTCGGCCGCCGTCCGCCCGGACTCGCGCGCCGCGGTCTGCACCGTCGGTTTGACGATCGTGAACCACAGCACCACCAGCACGGTCGCCAGCGCCACGGCCGCGATGGCCGCCGGCAGCAGCCACTTCGGCAGCAACTGTTGCTGCACAACGGTTCCGTCGGCGGTGATCGGCGGCAGGTCGCCGGACATGGCGGTCACCTGGAACGGGTGCCGCTTCTCGGCGCCACGCAGGAACCGGTCGTGCGGCTTGGCCCGCAGCTTGAGGAACGCCGACGTGCCGGGCTGCACCATCAGCGAACTGTGGTCCAGCGACAGCTTCAGCTGCTCCTCGGGATCGTTCGTGACGACCTCGACGCCGATCGGGTAGTTACCCGAGTTGTCGACGACGACCTCGTGCACGGCCTTCGTGCGGCATCGCGAGGACTTCGGCGACAGTTCGACCTGCAGGTCGGTGAACGGTTCGACGTCCACCGAGCCCTCGGCGACCGACGATCCGGCGGCGTCCTCCCGGGACACCACCCGTACCCCGAACGGCATCTGCCCGGCCGGCACCGCCGAACTCCGCGGTGGCGCGAACCGGACGGTGGCCTCCCCGTCCTGGCCCGGCATCAGGTTCATGATGCGCGGCTCGACCTCGACCCACTCCCGTGAGTCTCCGACAATGTCCAAACTGAACTGGTCGACGAGCGTTCCGTTGTTCCGGACCTTGACCTTGGTCTCGACCGACCCGCCCGGGGTAACGGAAAGCTGCCTGCTCGCCAGCGACGTGGTAGCTCCCATGGGAAGAAAGTGTGGGAACAGAACGGCTTCGGTACAGCCCGCTAACGGGAGCGTGCCGGGGCGGGCGGAACTGCCCCATCGGGCGCCCTTCGACGTCCACTACGCCTCCCGCCGGCCGGCTTCGCCCACGCGCGATCCGCCATAGCGTCGTGCACGGTGAACCACGCCAGGAGGTCGCGTCGTGCCCGAAAACCTTGTCCGCAGCAAGCGTGCCATCGCCATGGTGGCCGCGGCGACACTCGTGTCCGCCACCGCGGTCGTCCTGTTGTCCGCCCAGACGCCGAGCGCGCGTGCCGCGTCCGCGCCCGGTTCGACCGTACGCGCGTCGGTCGCCGACGGCACGAACGCCGAGGCACCGGACGGCGCCGTGCAGCAGGAGCTGTCCGCCGACGGCACAGCTGTGGCGTTCACGAGCTTCGACAAGCTCGACAACCTGGACACCGGCGAGTACGAGAACGTGTACGTCCGTGACCTGCGGCGCAACCGCACGGTCATGGTCAGCCGCGGTCAGTTCACGCGCCCCGCCCCGCCGGAGGACCCCGGCACGGTCAACCTCGGCGCCGCACCGATGCTGGATCTCTCGGCGCGGCAACCGAACATCGTGCCCGGCGAGGTGCCGCCGAACTACGACAGCACCGACCCGACGATCTCCGCGGACGGCCGCTACGTGGCGTTCACCAGCACGGCCAGCAACATCGTGCCCGAGGACGACGACGACTACTCGGACATCATCCTCTGCGACCGGGATCCCGACGGCGACGGCGAGTTCGACGAGAACAAGGACAACGGCGAACGCGACTACACCTACTTCCGCGTCAACGAGCCCAGCTACTACAGCGAAAGCCCGTATCGCAGCGACAACCCCGGGTTTCCGAAGCTCTCCGACGACGCCGACCGCATCGTGTGGCAGGACCGCTACGACGACCCGCAGACGCAGACGTCGGGCACGGAGGTCCGCACGGCCGCGCTGACGCCGGCGGGCGGCGGCCCGGTGGGCGCACCGGCGGCCGTCGACAGCCTGCGGCCCCCCACCCTGCTGTTCGGTCTCCCGATGGACAACGCGACCGATCCGGACGTCTCCGGCAGCGGCCGGTTCGTGGTGATGGAGGCCAACATCGACGCCGCGTTCGGTGACGGCGGCAACTTCCGCGAGCGGGGGATCTACCGGTACGACACGGTGACCGGAGCCTGGGCGCGCGTCGACTTCGACCTCGACACGACGCCGGAGAAGCCGACGTACGTCAGCACCGCCTACACGACGTTCGTCCTGAACCCGGCGATCTCCTTCGACGGCGCGGTGATCGCGTTCCAGGCCGAGGAGTACGAACGCTACTCGTGCGACGGTGACTGCTATCGCCCGCTGTACGACCAGCCCAACGTGTATGTGGTGCAGGTCGGGGAGGACGGCACGCCCGTCGACTCGATCCTCACGTCCAGGGACAACGACGGGAAGCCGATCAACGGGTTCGCACCGGGCCTGTCCGCCGACGGCAGGTTCGTGGCGTTCAGCACCGACAACCTCGACGCGCACGACGGTGTCGACGTCGAGGAAGGACGGTCCTGCCTGATCCCCGACACGGTCACGGCGGCAGGGGTGCCGCCCGCGGACGAGACCAGGGACGAGCGGACCCGGTGCCAGGTCGTCATGCGTGACCTGGTGGTGGATCGGCAGCGGCTGGCCGACGAGCTGGCCCCCGTGCCCGGCACGCTCGTGTCGCCCGGCCGGAGCACCGACTGCGCGGCGACCGTTCCGGAGGGCGGGACGTGCGCCGGGAACTCCGACACCATCCCGGACCGGTGGTCGACGGCGCCGTCGTTGTCGCGGAACGGTTCGGAGGTCGCGTACGACTCGAACTCCTCAGACCTCGTGGAGAACGACGGCAACGAGGTGACCGACGTGTTCGTGCGGACCATGCGCCCGGAGTTGGCGCCCGATCCGGATCCGCTGGACTTCGGCGAGGTCGAGGTCGACGACTCGTTCGAGCAGAGCGTGCGGTTCGACCACGTCGGCACCGGTCCGCTGGTGGTCGAGGAGATCGCCGTGGACGGTGCGAACGCGGACGACTTCACGGTCGGCGGTCAGACCTGCGAAGGCGAGAGCGTGGTGCTGCAGCAGACCGGCAGTTGCCTGGTGTCACTGGAGTTCAAGCCGTCGGCCGAGGGCGACGCGGGAAGCGCTGCTGCGGCTGACCGTGCGCGGGGAGCGGGAGTTCACTGTGGACCTGCGCGGCGTCGGCTCGACCGAGCCGGTCGACCCGCCGGATCCCGAGGGGAACGCCCGGTTCGCGGCCGGCCCCGACCCGCTGGCGTTCGGGCAGCGGTTGCCGCTGTCGACCGGTGTCGAGCCGGCCGTCACGGTGACCAACCGCGGTGACGCTTCGCTGGAGGTCGACGCCGTGACCGTGGTGTCGGCCGTCGCGCCGAACGACTACGCGGTCACCACGAACACCTGCGTCGGCGCGCCGATCCCGGTCGGCGGGACGTGCCAGGTGAAGGTGCGGTTCTCCCCCACGGTGCCGGGCGAGCGACCGGCGGTGCTGCGGTTCGACGACAACGCGATCGGCGGCCCGCACCTGGTGGGTCTCACGGGGAGCGGCAGCCAGCCGTCGATCGAGATCTCGCCGGGGGTGACGCCGCCGAGCCGGGTGATCACCGTGACGGGCACGGGTTTCGCGCCGAACCAGCCGATCACGCTGGCCGTGCCCGGTGGGGTCACGACGACGCCGGCGACCACGGACGGCACGGGCACGTTCCGCGGCGCGCTGCTGATCCTGCCTCGGGGCTCGAGCACGAGCCGCCTGGTGACGGCCTCGGTGACGGCGTTCCCGACGATCAAGGCGGAGCGGCCGGTGCTGATCGTGACGCCGACGGTCTCGCCGGCGGACTTCGTGGTCCGCGGCTAGCGACACGATGTGCCCTCCCTGTGACACCCGCGCACAGGGAGGGCACATTGTGTCGGCGCATACCCCGAATGGCGGTCATCGGGCTCGGCGGCGACCTCCTACGCTCCTCGGTGGTTCGGGGGATCTTGCGTTTTCTGGGGGGTTGCACAGCCATGTCTCGGGTACTTCCTGCTGTCCTGACAGCGTTACTCACCGCGGGTGTTCTGATAGCCGGCGCGCCGGTGGGCGCGGAGCCTGCCGGTGCCGCGCCCACCGCGGCCGAAGCCTCGACGTTCACGTCGCGCTCCCCCGTTCGGGTGTTGGACACCCGCACGGGCGTCGGCGTCACCGCCGGGGTGGTGCCCGCGCGGAGCACCGTCACCGTGAGTCTCGCCGCGCACGTGCCGGCGAACGCGACCGCCGTGGTGCTGAACGTGACCGGGGTCGCCCTGTCGGCCAACACCTACGTCACCGTGTTCCCGGCCGGGACCACCCGGCCGACGACGTCGAACCTGAACCTGCCCACCGGGGACACCCGGGCCAACCAGGTCACGGTCGCCCTCGGCGCGGACCGCAAGGTCAGCCTGTACAACGACAGCGGCAACACCCACCTGGTGGCCGACCTCGCCGGGTACTACGCCACCGGCGCCGGCGCCCGGTTCACCGCGCTGCCGCCGAACCGGGTACTCGACACCCGGCAGTCCGGCCCCAAGCCCGGCCCGGGCGCCACCCGCGTGGTCGACCTCACCGGTCAGGTTCCCGAGTCCGCCACCGCCGTAACCTTCAACCTCACGGCAACCGGGGCCACCGCCGCGACCTACGCGACCGCCTGGCCCACCGGATCGGCCCGGCCCACGGCGTCCAACCTCAACCTGCCGGCCGGCGAGACCCGGCCCAACCTGGTCACCGTCGCCGTCGGCCCCGGTCAGCAGGTCAGCCTGTACAACAACAGTGGCTCCACCGACCTCATCATGGACCTGACCGGCTTCTACACGCCCGAATACGGCGCCGGGTTCCTCCCGCTGGCCCCCGAGCGAGTGCTCGACACCCGCGGCGGCACCGGTGTACCGGCGGGTCCGATCGGACCGGCCCAGGGTGTGGTCCTCGACCTGGCCGGGAAGCTCCCGGTGACCGCGACCGGGGTCGCGATGAACCTCACCGGCCACGGCGCGACCGCTCCCACGGTCGTCACCGCCTGGGAGGCGGCCGGCGAGGTTCCGCTCGCGTCGACGCTGAACCTCGTGCCGGGGCGGGCCATCCCGAACGCGGCGGTCGTCGCGTTCGGCTCCTCTCGCGCGGTCTCGTTCCACAACAGCACGGGGTCGGTGCACCTGTTGGGCGACCTGGCCGGGGTGTTCGTCGTGGAGAACACCGCCCCGTGTGTGAGTGACTGCGTGTACGGTTGGGGCTCCAATTCCGACCGGAAGCTCGGCAACGGCGACATCGGCGAGTACTCGTCGGTCCCCCGGCCAGTGGTCTCGCTGTCCGGGGTCCGGGACGTCACCGGTACCGGCACCGGGTACGCACTGCTGGCCGACGGCACGGTGCGGGCCTGGGGCGGCAACATCGCCGGCAGCCTCGGCAACGGTTGGGGCGTCGACTCGTACGCCGGCTCGGCGGTACCGGTGCCGGTCGTCGGGCTGACCGACGTCACGGCGATCGAGGCACGCGGCTCCAGCGCCTACGCGTTGCGCGCGGACGGCACGGTCTGGTCGTGGGGCGACAACTACAGGGGGCAGCTCGGTAACGGCACCCGAGCCTCGTCGGCGGTGCCGGTGCGGGTGACCGGGCTGACCGACGTCGTCGCGATCGGGGCCGGCGACAACAACGGGTACGCGGTACGCGCGGACGGCACCCTGTGGGCGTGGGGCGACAACGGCGGCGGGCACCTGGGCACCGGCTCGACCGCCGACGGCTCGACGACGCCGGTCCGGGTCACCGCGCTCAGCGGCATCGTCGCGGTCGCCGGCGGCGGCCACAGCAACGGGACGTACGCGCTGGCCGGGGACGGCACGGTCTGGTCGTGGGGCTACAACTTCCAGGGGGCGCTGGGCACCGGCGAGTACTGCGAACCGGGCGTGGACTGCCTGTCCCGCGTCCCGGTGCGGGTGACCGGACTGACCGACGTGACGGCGGTGGCCAGCGGTGTCTACAACGGACTCGCGCTTCGCGAGGACGGCACGGTGTGGACGTGGGGCGAGAACGGTCAGGGCGCCCTCGGCAACGGCGTCGAGTGCACGACACCAGAAACCTGCACCAGCGCGATTCCGGTGCAGGTGTCCGGCCTTGATGACGCCACCGCGCTGGCCGGCTTCTACGGCGGCGGCTACGCCCTCCGCGCGGACGGCACGGTGTGGTCCTGGGGCTCCAACCTCCAGGGCACCCTCGGAAACGACACGGTGGCCGACCACACGACGGTGCCGGTACAGGTCCAGTCGCTGTCCGGCGTCACCGGGCTCGGTAGCAGCGGTGGCAGCGGAGGGTTCGCGATCAAGCCCTGACCCACTCGACGGCGGCCGACCTGTCCGCAGGTCGGCCGCCGGGGCTCAGACCTCCTTGAAGAACTCCAGTTCCGTGAGCGCGACCACCGTCCCGTTCACGGACTTGAAGGTGTTCGCCACGTGGACCTCCACGTACTCCGCGCCCTCGCCGTTCTCCAGCTCGAACGTCTGGGGGTCCGGGTTGTCCGTGAGGTTCACGTCCGTGGTCTTGCCCGTCGAGTACACCAGGTGTAGTTGCTTGGCACGGAGTTTGCCCTTGAAGTCGGCCGGGTCTCCGTTGTGGACGATCAGTTGCGCGAGATCCACCGGGCCGTCGAACTTGATCACCAGTACCGGTTGCTGGCCGGCGATCGGGGCGGCCCAGAAGGTGTCGAAGAAGCCGTCGAGCGCGTTCAGGCCCGGGTTCGCCGGGTCCTGCACCGGGCTGACCGGCGCCTCGGCTTCGTTCACCGGCTCGTAGTCCGGGAAGAAGATGTCCTCCACCCCGCTCTTCGCCGCCTGCGCGCGGTCGTTCACCCAGCCGCGGAACGGCGCCATGAGGCCGTACAGGATCCCGCCGACCAGCAACACGATCGCCACGATCCGGCGCAACGCCTTGAACGTCGCGCTCACCGCGACGCCCGTCCTGGTCTTGCCGCCGCGGCCCTTCCGCTTCGGCCGGTCCCCGGACTTGCGGACCTTCGCGCCCCGCCGTGGCAACAGTTTGCGCCACCACGGCGTCTTCACGATCACGGCCGCGGCGAGTGAGCCACCGCACCGGCTGCAGAACTTCCTGGTCGCCGGGTTGCCCTCGCCGCAGTCGCCGCAGACCAGCTCGCCCGGCTGCAGCCTGCGCGTCGGCGGCTGCCGTTTGACGGGCACCGCGCGGCGCTGCGCCGGCTGCGGTTCGAGTGCGTCGGGCTGAATCTTGGCGGCGGCCGTTCCGGTCACGGGCGTGACGAGTTGTTTCGCCTCGTCGACCGTCGCCTTGGGTGGTGGTGGCGGCAATGTCGGCGGCGCGGGGGGCGGCGGTGCGGGCGCACCGTTCACCGACGCGGCTCTCGGCTGCGGCACCGACGGCGCGACCAGTCCGGCGGCCAACGACGGCGCCGGTGCGGGAGGCGGCGGCAGTGCCGGCCCACCGGCTCCCGGAGGAGGCGGCGGCGCGGCTCCCGGCGGTGGCGGCAACGCGGGTCCACCCGCGGCGGCGATCGCCGGCTTGGGCGGAGGCGGCAACGCCGGGGCAGCCCCTGGCGGAGGCGGTGGCTTGGGCGGACCAGCACCCGGCGGGGGTGGTGGCTTCGGAGCAGCACCCGCGGCACCAGGCGGCGGAGGCGGAGCGGCTCCCGGCGGCGGAGGCGGCTTCGGAGGTCCGGCACCAGGTGGCGGAGGCGGCTTCGGCGGACCAGCGCCCGGAGGCGGCGGAGGCTTGGGCGGACCGCCAGGAGGACCACCGGGCTTCGGCGGCGCTCCAGGAGGTCCCCCCGGCTTCGGCGGCGCACCAGGAGGTCCGGGCGGACCGGGCTTCGCGCCCGGCAGACCCGGAGCGCCGGGCCGAGCCGCCCCCAGGCCAGGCTTCGCGGGCGTCTCCACCGGATCGCGGTCCCCCACGTCCAGATACAACGCCGACTGGATACGAGCCAGCCACCCCCGCCGGGGCGCCGCCTCCTCTTCCTCCGGCGCGGCCGCCGGCACCGGGACCGGCGCCAACCGCTCCCCCGTCCACTCCAGGAAGGCCCCGCACGATCCGCAGAACGCGTCGGTCTCCTTGTTGTGGAAGCCGCAGCTCTTACAGACGATCATGATGGCTCCTCCGCGGGAAAAAGCACGTCGTCGCTCACGGCCGATCCACCTCCACTCTGTGCACGACGTGCGCGGGCTTGGCCGCGGCGACCGCCGTGTCGACAAGATCCATGGGCACGCTTTCCGGGTCGTGCACCCGAATGCGCACGGCCAGCCTGGGGGACGCCTCGCCCGGCATGTCCGCGTCGGGCGACCGGGCCCAGCCGACATCGCCGCTGTCCGCGATCTCCACCCGGCCACCGGTCAGCACCTGCAGGTTCGCCCGCAGCCCGGCGACCGTGCCGCGCATGCGGTACATCTCGACGGCCGTGGCGACCACGGCCCGCCGCCGCTCGATCGGCCACCCCTCCTCGAGTTCGATGCCGACCCAGCCGGCCATCCACTCGACGAAGTCCTCCGGCGCGAGGTACGGGTCGAAGTAGTCGACCAGACAGTCCAAAGTGGCCAGAATGGGCGCCAACACGTCGTCGAACCCGCCCACGAACCGTTCGGTGAACGGGTCCTCCTGGTACACGGCCGGCAGCATCTCGACGAACGGCGACGCGTTCGCCAGGCCCGGCACCATCCCGCGCATCAGTGGTCCTCCACCTTCACGTGGTGCTCGAACGAGAAGATGAGGCTGTGCGGGTCGACGTCGAGCCGCTGCGCCTCCTCGCCCCGCTCACCCGTCACGGGGTTCGCACCGAACAACCGCACGTCCTCCACCAGGTCGACACCGCGAACCCGTTGCAGCAACGCGTAGACGTCACCGGCCTGCACCGGCCGGCCGAACTCCCAGCCACGCCCGTCGCGGCCGCCGCTGATCGGGTTGAGGTACTGGTAAAGGGCCTCGACCGCGTCGGCCCGCACCCGCGACTTGTCCAGCCGCGGCCGGGCGATCACCCGTGCCACCACCGTGACGCCCCGGTAGCGCGGCGGGGTGACCAGCACACGCGTGCCGATCAGCCGCACCTCGTCGAGCCGCTCGGTGATCCGCTGCAGAGTCTCCTCGCCAGGCACCAGCTCGGCGAAGTCGATGCGGCCACCCACTTCCGCGGCCGCCGGCACGATCAGCACCCGCACCGAACCGGGGTCGGTGTCGTCGTCGCCGGCCGTCACGCACCGGACCCGCGCGACGTCCGGCGCGGCCTCCTGCGTGATCGCCTCGTAGTCCTCGGCCGTGACCGCGCGGCTGCGGGTGCGCAGCAGGATCGGGCCGCGGGCCTTGGCCTCGTCGACCGACTCGCCGTCGACACCACCCCACGCGGCCTCGAGGTTCTCCACCCGATCGACGAACGGGATCGACGACTTCAACGTCTGGATCGCCCCCTTGCCGACGTTGCCCAGCCGGCCACCGCCCGTGGCGTAGGCGCGCAACCGAATCGTGGCCCCGTACGGCGGCACGGCACCGTACTGCCGCACCCCGCCGTCCGGCTCGCGGATCGCCGGTCCGAAGTGGACGATGCCGGCCTCACCGTCGAGAATGTAGTGGCGGTCGTCCGGGTCGCTCCCGGCGAAACTGTGCACCGGGTGCCATTCCACCCAACCGTCGTCGGACATGCTCTCGAGGGTGGCCGCGCCCGCGCCGATCACCACGGGTCGGCGCGACGCGGAGAACTGTTGTCCGGGAACACCTTCCGAGTCGCCGAGGATCTCCTCCTCGATGATCTCGCAGTGGTTCGACTCGACCGTGGCGCCGACGGTCGACGCGGACAGCGCGGTCACCAGCGGCGACGCGCCATACGTCGGAACGTCTTCGGGCACCTCGATCACCCTGGCACGCAACCACCCCGCCGCGTCGCCACCGAGCACGGACGCCTCGTGGTCACCCGGCACATGGACGTGGACCTGGCCGGCCGTGTTGAGCGCGCCCGTGCCGTCCTTGCTGACCTTGCAGCGTCTCCACTCCTTGCCGTTCCACGCCTCCCACTCCAGCGGCGGGTGGTCCGGGTGCACGCCGACACCCTCGACCCGGCAGTCGAAGTCCAGCCGCACCACACAGTTCGGCACCGGGTTGGACAGGCCGACGAGCATCACGTCGTCGACCCGGGGCACCTCGCTGAACGCCTGGAACGGTTGCCCCATCTTCAGTTCGTCGGTCCGGTCGAGCTGCGCGTCCTGGTCGGCGCGACGCGTCGCGATCCGGTTCAGCGAGCACGGCACGATCTGCAGGTCGACGCCCGTGGAGAACACCACCGACTCGTCCTGCTCGGTGCGCAGGGTCGCCACGTTCGTCCCCATGGGAATGCCGACGGACGCGATGGCCGGCGCCGCCAGCCAGAACGTGACGTCCGCCTGGGCCGGCGTCGCCGGGATCAGGCGCAACCCGATGAGTTCCAGGAACTTCACGTAGAGGCGGTCGGGCACCTGGTTGAGGCGGAACAACAACTGGTCGGTCATGAACGCGAACGTCTCGATGAGCGTCACGCCCGGGTCGGACACGTTGTGGTCCGTCCACTCCGGACAGCGGCGCATCACCATGCGCTTCGCGTCGTCGACCAGGTCCTGGAACCGCCGGTCGTCGAGGTTGGGTGCGGGCAGGGGCATCAGTAGTCACTCCCATCCTCGGGAATCGTGTAGAACGGAAATACGAGGTTCCGGCGGTCGTTCGTGTCCTTCAGCCGGTACTGGATGTCGATGTAGAGCATGCTGCGGTCCGCGCCGTCGGGGCTCACGTTCACCATCTCGACGTCGACCCGCGCCTCCCAGCGCAGCAGGGCGTTGCGCACCTCCTGGGACAGCTCGGCCGCCGTCTCGGCGTTCGCCGGCCGGAACACGAAGTCCCGCAACCGGGAGCCGAACTCCGGCCGCATCGGCCGCTCCCCCGGGTAGGTCGACAGGATGAGCGTCATCGCCTGCTCGAGCTCCACCTCACGGCGCACCATGGCGATGCCGCCCTGTGTGGACACTCCCATCGGGAAGGCCCATCCAACGCCAACGAAGTCCTGTGTGGTCACTAGTCCGCCTCCCCGAAATTAACCCTTGTGGTCACCATGCGCTGCTTGCCTCCGGTTCGGCACGTACTTGTGGCCGGGTTGCGTCCCGTTCCCCTTAGGTGCAGCTGGCAGGCGCCTGAGGTTGCGACAAGGGATGGCACGACGACTCCTCAGTTCAACTTCACTAGTGAGCCCTTGATCTCGGTGATCGCCGGGCTCTCGATCTTCACGCCGAGCTTGCCGCTCAGTTCCAACTGGCCGTCCGACTCGATCTTGATGCCGCCCGCGCCGCCCTTGATGGTGATCGACCCGAGGCCGCCGCACTCGATGGTCAGCGAGCCGGCCGGGGTCTTGCTGACCGGCGGCGACGGGTTGCACGTCAACGTGACCGTGCCTGCCGCCTGGTCGATGTTGAGCGCCAGCTTGTCGTCCTTCGTGCCCAGTGCGATGGCCGACGCGATGGGCGGCAGCGATCCCGGCGGGCCGGGCGGCAGGTCGTCGTTGAACATCAACCGGTTACCGGCCGGCGAGGAGATGCCCCGCTTCACGATCGACCCGGAACCGTTGACCGCGTCGGACAACGGCTCGAACTTCGCGTCGTCGTTGAGCAGACCACCGATCACGTACGGCCGGCGGGCGTCGCCGAACTCGAATCCGATGAGGACCTCGTCACCCACCTCCGGCAGGAACAACGCGCCACTGCGGCGGCCGGCGCCGAGCTGCGCCACCCGCGCCCAGTCCGACTCGTAGTCGGGGGACAGCCACGGCAGCGCGACCTTCACCCGGCCCGTCCCCGCCGGATCGTTGGCGTTGGTCACCACCCCGCACACGAGCCCAGCCAGCACGGGGTTGCGCGCGTGCGGGCTCGACCCGTTGGTGAGCCCGAGCAGGTTGCGGTTCTGGCGGCCGCTCACCACGAACTTCGTGTGGTAGCCGTGCTCGTCCGGATCGAAGACGTGCCGGGCGTTGGTGACCGTCCACGTGCCGACGAACTGCTTCGGCACGCCCTCCACCTGCACCTGCGCGCCCGCCTGGATCTTCGGGTCGCCCGTCGCGTCACCCTCGGCCTCGGCGAACGTGCTGGCGATGTGGTCGGCCAGTCCCTTGGCCGCGTGCTCGGCCGCCGTGTTCGCGTCCGATCCGTTCGCGAGTGGACGGTTGACCACGAGATACGCGGTGTTGCTGGCCGACGTACCGAAGTCGATCTTCGGCAGGCCCGGGATGGGCGGCAGCGACGGCAGTTTCGGCAACGGGGGCAGGAGGCCGTCGGTGAACGAGTTGGCGAGGTCGGCCGGTTCGACGTCCTTGATGGTGGCCGTGCCGGACTTCACCTCCGCCGTGCCCACCGCGACCTTGCCGGTCTTCGCGTCCCACACCCGCACCTCGACGTCCGGCGTGAGGTTGGCGGCCGAGATCCGCGGCAGGAACGTGTAGAGGTTCTCGCGGAACTTCAGCTTGCTGCCTCCGCCGATGCCCAACGCGCCGGCGGCCGCGTCGGCCAGCCCGCCGAGCCCGCCGCCGTCATCCTTGCGGCCGGCCGCCTTGCGGAAGAAGAAGTTCCCGCCCGCCACACCGGTCTCGTAGCCGATCTCCGTCGCCCGCTGGGTGAGGAACTCCCAGTCGGTCTGGGCGACCTGCGCGACGTGCTGGTGCGTCACGTCCGTCGGGTCGATGGTGCCAGTCTTCAGACCCGCCTTCTTCGCCACGTCGGCCGCGATGTCGGAGTCCTTCATGTTCAGGAACGTCCTGGTGCGTTTGGCCCGCTGCAGCCGGTGCGCCCGCTCGTAACCGCGGATCACCGTGTAGATGAGCGAGTCGGCACAGATCGCCTCGATGGCGGTGACCTCGCCCTTGATCAGCGGCTCGGTGGTGGTGGCGTCCTTGGCGCCCGCCTCGATCTCGACGGACGCGCCGATGGTCAGCTTGGTCTGCTCGGCGACGTCCCCGTCGATGTCCAGAAAGGTCAGTTCGAACATGTCCGGCAGGTGCAGGTGGGTGTCGACGACCGCGCGGACCAGGTGCGCCTGCACGGTCGGCGAGATCGGCATGGCCAGCGGCGAGCCGATCTTGACGGTGGGCCAGACGATCGCCGCCGCACCCGAGCTGGTCCCGATCACCGGGTGCTCCCCTTGGTCAGCTCGTCCGGGTTCGGCAGGTACACGGTGGTCCCCGGCCGGACCCTGGACGGGTCGGTGATCCGGTTCACCTCGGCGATGCGCCGCCACAGTCCGGGCTGTCCGTAGTTGGCCATGGCGATCGACTGCAGGCTCTCGCCCTGGCCGACCGTGTGGCTGCGCCGGCCGGGAATACCACCCGAGGTCGGGTTCATGGGCAGGCTGCCGAGCAGGCTCGGCACCTCCTCCATCGTGAGCTTCACCTCGGCCCGGATCGGGATGCCCTCCGGGGTGAACCTGTTGTAGGTGACGGTGCAGCTGGTGAGCTTCACGGTGTACATGAACCCGATGGCAGGCGGTCCCCACTGGAACGTCAGGTCCGGCGCCTCCATGCGCAGGTTCATCCCCAGCGCGCCCATGACGGCCGAGCTGATCTCACCCATGATCCCGCTCGTGCCGGGGGTCATCCAGGTCAGCATCGTGTCGCACAGGACCTTCGTCATCTCGCCCTGGATGAGCAGTTTGCCCAGGGTGATCCTCGATCCCTTGACGACGGTGGGCTGCGGTGGCGTGGCCCCGGTCGGCGACTTCTGGTTCGTCTTGGTGGCGTACTTGCCCGACCTGGACATCTGAATGGTGTCCGGGTTGAAGTCGAAGGGCACCACGCCGAGGTACGGCGGGGTGGTGCACCGCAGCATCGCCGGCACCCGCGCGCCGGCCATCGCCGCGATCCCCAGTCCGACACCGAGCGCGTCATCCAGTCCCAGGGCCATCGTCAACTCCTCTGTCCATAGTGGATGCTCGTCACAGGAATCCCTCGTGGACGATCGTCAGCTTCTCCACCGCGATCCCGAAGGTCTGCACATCCAGCTCGGGCCCGTCCCACTTGCTCGGGTACACGTTGCGCAGCGACCACGTCGCCACGTCCTTCATGTTGGAGTCCAGCAGGGTGATCTGGGCGGTGCCCCCGCCCCCGCTGCGGTTCGCGTTGACCCAGCCCCCGATCCGGCTCTTCAGCCAGCCCTGCACCTGCTTGGAGTCGTCCGGGTTCATGGCCCGCACCAGGGTCACCGGCGAGTACTCGACGCGGCCCTGCAGGATCGGCTTGTACTCGTAGTTGCCGCCCTCCTCCCAGAAGACCGGCTTGAAGTCGACAGCGAGCCCGGAGCACTTCGACCAGCCGCCCAGGTCGATGCCGTCGATCACCACGCGGAACCGGGTGGTGAGTCCGAGCACGTGGCTCAGGTTGATCGGCATGATCGGTCTCCTTGGAACAGTGGGCGGGATTACTTGGTGTCGTCCTCGAGGAAGCCCTCGTGTTCGATCTCCAACTGCTCGATGGCGACCGAACTGGCGCCCGCGTCCATCGACGTGATCGCCCACTTCTTCGGCATGGCGTTGCGCAGGTGCCACTGCATGACCGGCTTCTTCGAGGAGTCCTCGAGGGTGATCTCCACCTCGTCGCCCGCCTTGTGGTTGAACGAGTTGCCGTCCAGCCAGGTCTTGACCTTCGGGGAGTCCTCGCTGCTCGCCGCCCGCGACAGCTTCACGGCCGTGTACTTCGTGTTGGCCGGGGCGAACCAGCGTGAGTTGCCGGCGTCGCCGGCCCGGTAGTCGGCGACCTCCCAGGTGACGTCGAGGCCCTCGGCCTTCTGGAAGCTGCCGAGGTCCGGCCCGCCCGTGATCTTCACGCGGAACCGGTTGGCGAGACCGATCTTCGAGTCGTCGTTCAGTGGCATGGGTTTCTCCTAACGGAAGTCGGTGAGCAGGCCGGCCCGCTCCCGGTCGATCAGCAGTTCAAGCCGGAGCCGGCTGCGGAGCCGGTCGTAGAGCCGGGCGGACAGTTCCTCCATGTCGATCTTGCTCAGGTCGACGTTCTCGTCGTCCTCTTCGGACTCTGTCTGGCTCACCGGTGCCGGCGCCTTCGCTTCGGCCCGGCTGGGCACGGCCGGGGCGGGCGCGGGCTCCGCGGTTGCCTGCCCGTTGGCCGGTGCGGCGAACCCGTTCGCCGGTGACACGGGCGCCGGCTGATGCGGTGTCCCGGGAACGGCGGGCGCGGCGCCGATCCCCGCGACCGAGGCGGCGGCGTTCACCACCTGACCCACGTCCACACCGAACACGCCACTCAGCGTCTGGTGCACGTGCTGGGTGACCAGGTTGGGCAATGTGCTCAGCAACGACTCGGGCCCGCCGCCGGCCAACCCGCTGAGCAGCGTCATCACCGCGGTGAGGTCGCCGCTCTGACCCGCCCCGGGCAGCTGGGTGCCACCGGGAAGCCCGGCCGCGCCGCCGAGCTGGCGGAGCAGGTTCGCGATCGCGTCGGTGTTCTGGCCGCTGGGAAGTCCGCCCGGGATGCCCCCGGGGATCAGGTTCGGCAGCGACCTGCCGGCGGTGGCCGTTCCGGGGACTCCGAAGCCCGTGCCGCCGAGTGCCGGGTTGGTCCACTGCTCGACCACCTTGCCGGCACTTTCCTGTGCGATGGTGTCGACTTCCTGGCGTACCGGCGCGGTCAGGGTCTGCACAGCGGACGCCGTCTCGGTCACCGCGGGTGCCGGCGCCTGCGCCACCGGGGCCGGGACCACCGCGGGAATGACGCTGTCCGGGATGAGTGGGGCGAGCTGCACGCCCGCCGCCTGCGCGGCCTGGGTCAGCATTCTCGGCATCGACGGGTGCACCATCGGTGGTGCGCCGCGCCCGGAGTGCTGGTGTTCCGCGGTGACCGCCTCGGCCTCCAGCTGCGCACCGGCCACTGTGGACGACGACGGCAGCGCGTGCCCGAGCGTGCGTTGCTGCACGGCATGCACCAGCTCGTGGGCCAGCAGCCCACGAGCCTTGGGTGAGTCGATGGGACCCGCCTCGTCCGGCAGGAACACCTCACCGCCCCGGGTGAACGCCCGCGCGCCCAGTGACCGTGCCTCCGCCGAGACCGTGGGACCACGGTGCACGGGGATGGCCGACACGTCGACCGAGTGCGGGCCGCGCAAAGCGGACGCCAGATCCGTGGGGACGGCGGCCGTGCGCGGCCGGGGTGCCGGCCGGTGGATCGGTGGAGCTGGTGGAGCCGGAGTCGCCGCGGGTGGCGGCGGTGGTTCCGGCTGTGGTGGGGTGACCGCTTCGGCGGGGCGCGGATGTAGCAGCGGTGGCGGTTCCGGGCGTGGTGGCGGTGGCTCGGCCTCCGGCTCGTCGTCCGTTTCCTCGGGTGACTCAGCCACCTCGGCCACTTCCGCCACCGGCGCGGGCGGCGTCGGGGCGGGTGTAGGTGCGGGAACCTCGGCCGGGGGTTCCGGCTGCTCTTCCGGGCGGTGGCGCAGCGGCGCGCCGAGGCCGAGCCTGCGGGTCTGCCCGAGGGTCGGCCGCCGCTTCGGCTGCGCGGGCCGCTCGGTGTCCACAGTGTTCACGGCTTCCACAGCGTCCTGTCGGACCGCCTCGACCACCTTCTTCTTCGGCTCGGGCGGCGGACGAAGGAAGTCCGGCTTGTTCGCGGGTTCCGGCGCGCTCGGCACCGGGTCGGGGTCGGGCGTGCTCTGGCTGAGCCATTCCGGCACGTACCGCATCCAGCCGGGCGCGCGGTGCGGCACAGCCGGTTCGCGCGGCTCGCCGACGTAGCCGCCGACGGCCTCCACCATGGCCGCCCGCTCCACCGGCGGTCCACTTCGGACCTTGCGGTGCACGAGCTGCCGCACGGGTTCCGAGGCCACCACGACGACGGGTGGCGCCGGCGGTTCCTCGACCCGCGGCGCGACCGTCGCCAGCCCTTCGACGCGCCCGGTGGCCGGCGGGATCGCCTGCGCGTGCCGCGGAACCGGGCGGTGGGACAGCAGCGGCGGCTGCACCGGCGGCGGCCCGGCCACCAGCGGCGCGACCGCGGTGATGGTGATCGGCAGCGGTGGCAGCGTCACCCACTGCCGCCCGGCCGGCCGTGGTGGGGCCGCCACGGCCGGCGGGACGTTCGCCTGGTTCACGACGTGATCGACGGCGGGTGCTGGCGCGTCCCCACCCCGTCGCCGAAACGGCCAGCGCATCTGCCTGTCTCCCTCAGTCGTCCGCGCCGAACGCGGTGTGGATCTTGCCGACCTCGGCGATCACCCGTTCCCGTACGGGGTGTTCGAGGTCGAGGATCTTGTCGAGATCCCAATGCAGGTAGTAGGCGACGTACGCGACTTCCTCCCACACCCGGTCGGCCGCGTACGTCACGATCCCCCCGGCGCATCACCGGCGACGTCCACCGCGAAGTCGTTGCCGCAGTGCGGGCAGCTGACCGCGACCTCCGTGTGCCCGTCGGCGTTGATCCGCCGGTACAGGTCCTGGAGGAACGCGAGGTCCGAGGCGAAGAGGTTCTCCACCACGAACGTGTCCACGGCCGGGAGGTCGCCGAGCGTGGTGACCGTCCGCTCGAGCAGCAGCACCGTCAGGTAGGCCGGGTTCTGCTTGGCCCGCTGGTCGGACTGCGTGGTGATCTCGTCCCGCGCGGTCGCGAGACGCATGACCCCGTTGCGGTGCACGAGACCGTGTTCGTCCACATAGCCGCGTGGCAGCGTGAACGGATACTCGGTGCGGAGGCCCGTCTCGGTGGCCGTTGCCGCCGTCACACGGACACGCGCTGGATGCGCTCGGACACGATCGTGACCGTCTCCATGAGAACCTCGCTGGCGCCCGCCTTCAGCGCGCCGATCTCCAGCTTCGCCGGCCAGGCGTGCTCGAGGTGGTAGCGGGCAACGGGTTTGCCGGCGGTGTCGTACATGACGAGCGAGCAGCTCTTGCGCGCCGCCACGATGTCACCCATGAGCACGGCCTCGTGCCAGGCCCACAGCTCCATGCTGGCGTTCTTGCCGCGCTTGAGCACCAGGGTCGCCGGCTTCGTCTTGCCCGGCATCTTCTTGAGAATGACTTCCTTGTCCGTGGACTCCATGAGCTCCACGGGTTCCACCTCGGTGGTGATGCCCTGCAGCTCCGAGAACGAGGCGATCTCGTAGCCGTCGATGGTGATCGAGAACCGAGCGGCGGTGATCGCGTCGTTCGGCTGGTTCGCACCCAGTCCGCCTGCCATGACGTTTCCTCCTTGCTAGTACGGGAAATCCTCGAGTTCTCCTGACATTGCCACTGTCATTCCTCGAGGCCCGCACCCTCGGCGAACTGCGAGATGCGGAAGACCACGAACTCCGCCGGCTTGACCGGAGCGATGCCGATCTCGACCGTGAGGATGCCGGCGTCGCGGTTCTCGGCCGGGTTGTTCTCCTCGTCGCACTTGACGAAGAAGGCCTGTGCCGGGGTCCGGCCGAACAACGCGCCGTCGCGCCAGACGCGGCGCAGGAACATGGTGGCCGTGCGCTTCACCGAGTCCCACAGCTTCGGGTCGTTCGGCTCGAACACCACCCAGTTGGTGCCCTGCAGGATCGACTTCTCGACGTAGTTGAACAGGCGCCGCACGTTGAGGTAGCGCCATTCCGGGTCGCTCGACAGGGTTCGCGCGCCCCACACCCGGATGCCCTGGCCGCGGAAGCTGCGGATGCAGTTCACGGCGATCGGGTTGAGCACGTCGTGCTCGCCCTTCGTGATGTTGATCTCGAGGGTGACCGCGCCGCGGACCACCTCGTTCGCCGGTGCTTTGTGGACACCGCGGGTCGAGTCGTTGCGCGCCCAGATGCCGGCCATGTGACCGCTCGGCGGAACGAAGATCTGCTTGCCGGCCACCGGGTCGGCCACCTTGATCCAGGGCCAGTACATGGCCGCGTACTTGGAGTCGTAGCCGGTGACGTCCATCCGCCACTCCTTGACGTCCTGTGCGGACAGTCCGGGTGGGGTGTCCAAAATGGCCACTCGGTCGGCCATCAGTTCACAGTGGGCGATCATCGCCAGCTGCACGGCCTTCACGTCCTCCGCGGACAGTGCGCCACGCTGGTAGGCGGCCATGAGGTCCGGGACGCTCAGCATGGTGACCTCGTCGATGGCCTCCAGACCACCGAAACCCGTGCGGTCGGCCGAGTTGCCGACGTAGGCGTTCGCCTCGACCTTGACCGGCTCGTTGCCCGGCTTGCCGAGCGCGACCTCGCCGGTCTTCGGGAGTGACAGCGACTTGCCCTTCGTCTCCTCGACGATGATGAGCTTCGACTGCTGGCGGACGACGGTCGCCACGTTGTTCGGGCCGCGCTTGGTGGTGACGTTGTCGAAGGTCTCGATGGGCTGGCCGCCCTGCTTGACCACCAGCTTGAACGTGTCGTCGCCCTCCTCGCTGGCGGGCGTGACCTCCACGGCCAGGTCACTGGTGTCGACCGAGCGGGCGGAGATCGTGAGGCCCGGCTTGTTGTCCGGTCCGGCGGCCGGCAGCTCGGCGGCCGGCAGCGCGACCTGCCCGTTGCCCGACCCGTTGGTGGACTCGCCGCCCACCCGCACCACATAGGCGGTGCCGCCGCCGTTCTGGAAGTAGCCGTAGACGGCGTGCGCGAGGTAGAAGCCCTCCACGAAGTCGCCGAAGTTCTGCTTGAACTGGGTCCAGTTGGTGACGAGCACGGGTTCGTGCAGGGGGCCGCGCTCGGCGAATCCCACGAAGGCGGCCACCGCGGTTCCGACGGCCTCGATCGGCCGGGAACCTGAGGAAACCTCCTCCATGTACACGCCGGGCGCGAGGTAACTGCTGGCCATCTCGGGGTCTCCCTCGGTGAGCGGTACCGGCGCCGGACATGGATGACCGGCGGCCGCGGCTGAGTACTGAGCTTGTGCTCATCGGCGCCGCGGCACAGTCGTTCGGGGGGCGGTGCGGCGGACATGGGACTCTGCCCGATGGGGCGATGGGGGCGCACCGAAAGGACGTTCTGCCGTCGGTGTTGTGTTCTGGTCCGGGCGTCGAGACTGGCCGGGTGATCACTGAGGTGGACGAGGCGCTGTGCGTGCTGCTCGGCCGGTCCCTGCCCGAGGGCACGATGGTTCGGCTGGACCCGCCGAAGCCGACATGGGAGACGGAGCGCCCGTCGAACGCCATCGACCTGTTCCTGTTCGGGTTGCACGACGATCCTTCGGGGCGGGAGTCCGGGTGGGACGAGACTCGCGACTCACAGGGAGCGGTGCTCGCGCGGCGTGCTCCCACTCGTCGGTGTGCCCTCTCCTACCTGGTGACGGCGCGTGCGTCCAAAGTGGACGAGGAGCATCGGCTGTTGTCGGTGGCGCTGCGTACGATGATCTTCACGGATACGCTGCCCGTGGACTGCATGCCGCCGGTGTTGGCCGCGGTGGGGGCGCCGGTGCAGATCCGGGTGACCGACACGGATCCCGGGACGTTGTGGAGCAATCTCGGCATGCCGGCGCGGGCGGCTTTTGCCATTCGGGTGTCCACGCCGTTCGTGCCTGAGGCCGATACCGAGTTGGCGCCGCCGGCGCAGAAGTTGCGGCTGAATGCCGGGCAGACGGTTGCGGCGCCTGGGCCCTTGGCGCCTGCCGCGCCGAAGCGTTGGGTGCGGACGCCGTGAGCGCGCCTGCTGCCAAGATGGGCGACAAGGTCGTCGGGACCGATATCCATATCATTATGATTCCGTCGCCTGGCGGGCCGGTTCCCACGCCGTTGCCTCATCCTTTCGCTGGGACGCTCACTGGTGGGTGTAGTCCGAACGTGCTGATCGGTGGTGCGCCGGCGGCGACGCTGGGGAGCATGGCTACCAATGCGCCGCCGCACATTCCGCAGGGTGGGCCGTTCTCGTTGCCGCCCACGAATCAGGGGACTGTGGTGAAGGGGTCGGCCACCGTGTTGATCAACAACAAGCCGGCTGCGCGGACCGGGGACACCGTGATGACCTGCAATGATCCCGCGCCCGCACCGACCGGGTCGATCGTGGCGGTGGGGACCGTGATGATCGGCGGCTAGCCCAATAGCAGCGTTGACTTATATAAGCAGCGGCCGGTACTGTCTCCGCCGTGAAAGACGTGATGAAAGCGCTGGCCGCCGCGCACCGGACGATGGGCAAGGGCAACCTGCCGGCCGGCGAGGCGTACACCGTGGAGCTTCGGCGTCGGTACGACGCGCAGATCGGCGACGTCTGGGACGCCATCACCAGCCCCGAGAGGCTGCGTCGCTGGTTGAAGCCGGTCGCCGGGGACCTGCGGCTCGGCGGAAAGTTCGAACTGGACGGTGGTGAACACGGCGAGATCCTCCTCTGCGAGCCGCCGCGGCTGCTGAGGGTGTCCTGGCTCTACGGACCGGAAGCCGACGGCTGGCCCGGCACGAGCGAGGTGGAAGTGCGCCTGGCCCCGGGCCCGGCCGGCGACACCGAGTTCGAGCTGATCCACGCGGCCGCCGTCGGGGAGCCCTCCTTCCCGACCTACGGCCCCGGTGCCGGCGGCGTCGGCTGGGACCTGGCTCTCCTCACCCTGGCCCGGTTCCTGGCCGATGGCGAGGCCGTCGACCACGAGGACTTCGAGCCGTCCGAGAGGCGCGAGTTCAGCCGCCGCAGCGCGGCGGCCTGGGGGCAGGCGCACCTCGCCGCCGGTGGCGAACCGGAGCACGTCGCGGCCGCGGTCGAGGCCACCACCAAGTTCTACGCGCCATGAAGTACACCGTCTCGATCGAGGTCGACCTGCCGCTGGAGCGGACGGTTCAACTGCTCTCCGACCCGGCACACCTGTCGAAGTGGCTGCGGGGCCTGGTGCTGCACGAGCCGGTGGACGGGGTGCACGGCGCGGTCGGCACCAAGTCGCGGGTCGTGATGCAGGCGGGGAAGCAGCAGATCGAGATGACCGAGACCATCACGCGCCGGGAACCGGCAGACCTGCACGGGATCCCGAAAGGGAGCGTCGTTCACTTCGAGCGCGAGATCGTCGGCAAGGGCATGTGGAACGCCGCGCGCGAACGGCTGACCGAAGCCGGTCCGGAGACGACGTTCTGGGAGAGCGAGAGCGAATTTCGGTTCAGCGGCTTGATGATGCGGCTGGTGGGGCTTCTGATGCCCGGCGCCTTCCGCAAGCAGTCGCGACAGCACATGCAGGACTTCAAGGCGTTCGTCGAGCAGGGAAAGGACGTCCGCGAGGAAACGGCCTGATCTGCCGCAACCGCGCACATGCGTGCCAGAAGTGCGGACATGCGGTCGAGACTTGGCAACCTGCGGTCGAGACGCGGGGACACGCGGTTGCGATCGTGCTCGTGCGTGTCTGCGGGCTGTCGCCGCGAGTCGTACGTTCTCGACAGCGAGTCGTACCGTTTCGTCGTGCGCCTGGCGCGGCTCGGCGGTCTGCTCCGGGCGGGTGGTCAGGCCACCGGGACCAGGCCGGCCGGCGCGATCGGGGCCGCCACCAGCACCACCATGCCGATCGACGCCAGTTGGCCGTCGTGGCGGGCCGGTCGTGTTGTGCCGGTGTGCGTCGCCGTGACCGCGAGTGTGTAGGCCAGGGTGCCGGTCACCGTGACGTCCGTGGTGCCGCAGCGTCGGTCGTAGCCGATGGCGCAGTCGCCCGCGAACGTGATCTCGTGAGGGGACCCGAAGTCGTGTTCGCGTTGGCGGAACGTGGTTCCCTCGCTCGAGCCGATGTTCGGGCTGTGGGAACCCAGCCCCCGCACCATGAGGCCGCGGGCCACGCCGCGCAACGCCTTCAGCGCGCACTCCCGGCTCTGCTTCCCGCGCGTGGACACGTCCAGTTCTCCGGCCAGGTACAGCTCGATCGTGATGGCCACGTGGCCGATGTCCACCGTCGCGGCGGCCACCGGGCTCTCGGGCACCATGTACCGGAACGCCGTCGCCGACTGCTCACCCGTTTCCACTGCACCATCCGCAATGTCGAGCCGTCTGATGTGGACGGTCAGGCGAGGCACACGGCTACGCCTTGCCCGACCACCCCCCTGGTTAGACGCTAGGGGCGGGTGATCGATCCACGGATGGCCGATGGGGCAGCACATCGGGCGGTTCATCCAGTCGGGAACCGGGAGCGCGACCAGTTTCCGTCCGGCTGCTGCCAGGCCTCGGCGCCCTGGGGCAGGTCGGCGAAGTCGCGGATGTGCGGATGCTCGCTCACCAGGTGGCGCAGGTGCACCATGCCGACGTCCGTCTCGTCGTCGACCGGGCGGTCGTCGAAGAACTCCCACCGGCCCTGGTGGGTGTGCACCACGCCGACGATCGGGGACTCGCCGTCGATCACCCGCCGCGACGCGAGCACCAACTGGTCAGTCGTGGTGCCGGGAAACGGGGACGTCAGCAGCTCCGACAGGCGGGGCCACATGCCCGGCGGGTGATCTTCCTTCGGCAGCCACAACTGCGGCTGGTGCGTGCGGCACCGCTCGCCCGCCTCGGGATCCCACGGGAAGAGGCCGTGGCGGTCCGGCCAGATCAGTTGCCGCATGGCCAGTGGCGGGCGCCGGTAGAAGTCGAGTGCCTTGCCGAACAGGTCGTCGTTCCAGGAGTGGTGCACGGGACGCACCATCACGGGGAAGCCGTCGATCACGCCCTGGCGCTGCTCGCCCGCCCGCAGCGGCTGACCGGCGCGGACCTGCTCCCCCACCTTGTTGATCCACGTCTGCATGTCCCGCACCCGCAGGCCGAACATGCACACCTCGGGAGTTCGCAGGCTGTGCCACATGCCGATCGAGTACACCCACCCGGGCACCTCGTGCTCGTCGCTCACGGCCACGACGCTCCAGCCGTACTCCTGGACGTGCCACAGGGTGTTGCGCTCGAACTCGTCCAGCCCGTCCAACTCGCCGGCGCACAGACGGCAGTCACAGCCGTCATCCACAGTCACGAAGAAGAGCTTAGGGCGACGGTCCGACACCGAGCACCCAGCACACCTCTCGGCGTCACGGGAGGAGCGAACTCGGCACCCGGAACCGCGATCTCGGCTGCGGGAACCGCGATCTCGAGTGCCGGACCTGGCGACATGCGAGGCTCAGGACTTGGCGCCCTCCTCCAGTAGTCCTCGGTCGTAGGCCAGGGCCACTGCTTCGGCGCGGCGGTTGGCACCCAGTTTCGCCATGATGCGGGACAGGTGGACGCTCACCGTTTTCTCGCTGATGAACAGTTCTTCACCCACCTGGCGGTTGGTTCGGCCCAGGGCCACCAGGCGTAGGACCGAACGTTCCCTCGGTGTGAACGGGTCGAGCGTCTCGCGTGGGGCGGGGCCCGCGCCGATCGTGAGTCGGCCGCGGCGGGCCAGCTTGCGTACGCCGTCGCGCAGGGGGCGGGCGCCCAGTCGTTCGGCCACCTCGTCGGCCGCGCGGAGGTCTTCGGCCGCTTCGTCGCGGCGGTCGGCGCCCAGCAGTGCCTCGGCCCGTCGCCACCGGCAGATCGCCTGTTCGTAGACCGCGCCGTAGCCGAAGGCGTCGACCGCCGCCTGCCACAGGTCGGGGTCGTTCTCCCCGCGGAGCCTGCTGCCCTCGGCCTCGACCCGAGCCAGCCACGCGTTGCCCTCCGGGCCGAGCGAACCCGTACGAGGACGGCCGAACTCGGCGGTCTTGTGGGCGTGTTCGACCAGCCGCATCCCTTCCTCGACGGCCGCCGCGCGTTCGGGCTCGGCGCGGCGACGGGCGGCCCGGTCGGCCACCTCGGCGAACAGCGCGACGCCCAGCGCGCTCAGCCGGATGCCGATGAGGGCCCACTGGCCGCCGACCCGCGCGGCCCACTCGAGCGCGTCGCGCACGTGGGTGACGCCCTGCTCCGGCCGTCCCTGCCACAGGGCCAGCTCGGCGCCGACGGCTCCCATGTTCGACCCGATCTGGAAGTCGCGGTGCCATTCGGTCCGCAGCTCGGCCGCGAGCTTGGCCGCCTCGGTGAGCCGGCCCCGGCCGACCATCACGTAGCTGCCGACGGCCGCGAGCCGGGCGGACACCGTGCTCGACACGCGCCGCCCCGGCGGTTCGGCCGCCGCCTCGCTCGCGTCCCAGTCGCCGTGGGCGTAGCAGGCGAGCACCTTCATGGCCCGCAGCTCGAACCCGTACGTGCCCCAGGTGAGGCCGTTGGCCTTGGCCCGCTCGACGCCCTCCTCGATGATCCGTACGGCCTCGCCGATCTGGCCCTGCTCGTAGACGTTGATGCCGAGGTAGTGGCGGGCCCGCAGCTCGACGTTGGGCGACTTGTCCTCCATGGCGAGGCGCATGGCCTGCTGCAGGCGCTCGCGGCTCTCCTTCACCCGACCCTTGCCCTCGTCGAGCGCGGCGAGGGTGATCAGCGCGTCGGCCTCCCCGCCCAGCTCACCGGTGGCGCGGCCGTCGGCCACGGCCAGCTCGGCGAACGTGGCGGCCTTGTCGGGCTCCCGCATCCCCCGCAGGATGGCCGCGTAGGTGGCCGCGAGCCACGCCTTCTCCGCGCTGGCCGGCTGGTCCTCCAGCAGGCTCCACGCGCGTTCGATGACCTCCCGCGCCTCGTGCTCGCGGCCCTCGATGACGAACAGCGCGGACGCGAGCCGCCACCGGGTCATGGCGGCCATCGTGGCGTCGCCGTCGCGGTCGGCGATCTTGACGGCGGACCTGCCGAACGCGACCGCCCGCTCGGGCTCACCGGAGCTGCCCGCCAGGAACGACGCCCGGCGCAGCAGCTGGCCCTCGTCGGCGTCGGGCGGCCGCTCGTCGGGGCTCACCGCGTCCCACAGCTTCAGGGCCTGCTCGGTGTGGTGCAGCGCCTCGGTGGGCGCCCCGGAGTGTTTGGCCTCCTTGGCCGCCTCGATGGACGCGGCCAACGCCTGGGGCAGCGCGTGGCTCTCGAGGCTGTGGTGGGCGAGCGCGGCGGCCGCGCCGCGCTGGCCCCGCTCGGCGGCCAGCTCGCGGGCGTAGGCGGCGTGCAGGCGGACCCGCTCGCCGGGCAGCAGTTCGCCGTAGACCGCCTCGCGCAGCAGGGCGTGGCGGAACGCGTAGACATCGACCCAGTGGTCCTTCTTGGCCACCAGCACGTGGTGTTGGACGGCCTCGCGCAGCGCCTCCTCGAGCACGGGCTCCGACAGCTCGGACACGGCCAGCAGCCGCGCGTGGGGCGCCTGGCGGCCGGCCACCGACGCCACCCGGATCACCTGCTGGGCATGTTCGCCGAGCCGTTCGACCCGCGACAGCAGCACGTCGACCAGCGTGGACGGCAGCCGGTCGCCGTCCTCGGTGTAGGCGGCCACCAGCTCCTCGGCGAAGAACGCGTTGCCCTCGGAGCGGCCGGCGACCTCGCGGAGCAGGTCCTCCGGCAGGTCGTCGGCCAGCGCGGACACGAACACGCGGGAGTCGGCCGTGCTGAACGGCGCGAGATCGAGCCGTTCCAGTGCGGGCAGGCGGACCAGCTCGGCCAGCAGCGGCCGGAGCGGATGGCGGCGGTGCAGGTCGTCGCTGCGGTAGGTGGCGACGATCAGCAGCCGCTGCTCCCGCATCCTGGCGACGAGGAACGACAGGAGCCGCCGGGTGGAGCCGTCGGCCCAGTGCAGATCCTCGAGGACGAGCACCACGGGGGTCTCGACCGCCAGGTCGGTCAGCAGCGCGTGGACGCCGTCGAACAACTGGAGCTGGCCGATGTCCTGCTCGGTCTGGTTGCCGAGCGGGCCGTTGACGCCGGGTGCGAGGGAGTTGTGCACCGACAGACCGCGACTGCTGGCGGGTGGCGGCGCCCCTGGCGGCGTGAGGTCGGGGAACAGCCGGACCAGCGCCGGGTGCTCGGTCACCTGCCGCTCGCGGTCGGGGAGCTGGGTCATGGCCTCGGCGAACGGCAGGTACGGCAGGCCGGTCTCGCCCGCGTCGAGGCAGCGGCCGGTGAGGACCAGCCCGCCCTTGCTCCTGGCCAGCGCCGCCAACTCGTCGGTGAGCCGGGTCTTGCCCACCCCCGCGTCACCGGAGACGAGCACTGCGGCCGCGGTACCACCGGCGGCCTGGTCGAAAGCGACACGCAACCGGTCGAGCTCCCGGTCACGTGCCACCAGAGGGATTCCGGATCCGAGGCGCGCCACGTCGAGCATCGTGGCACACCTATCCGACAGAACCGCTCTGATTTCGCCCGGCCTGTGGATAACCGCGCCGCCGCCACCACGACGGATGGCCGTCGCGGGCGGCGCGCTGCTGGGCCAGCCGCTCGGCGAACCGGGCGCCGCTGACCGCGCGCTCCACCCGGAAGTCCATCTCGACCCGCATGAGTTCGGGTGCCCAGTTCATCTCGATCTCCCTCAGTCGTCCCGCACTGAGGTCAAGGTTCGTACTGAGGCGCCCGAGCGGGCATCGGAAGATCACGTACGGAATCCCTTACCCGGGCGTGTAAGGCGCCGGAAAATGGGGGTAAGGGCTGCTACCCAGCGGGTGCGTACGAGGTAAGGGCAGGTGCTCCAGGGTCCGGAGAGCACCAGCGTGCCCAGTGCCGCGCCGACGGGGGTTCTCGGTGCGGCTGACGCGGTGACGTCAGATCAGGTCGAGACGACCGTCCTTGACCACACCCATGAAGGCACTCCATTCGGTGTTCGCGAACGCGACGTGGCCTGCCTCCGGGTTCTTGGAGTCACGCACCGCTGCGCCGATTCTGGCCACGACAAGTTCGACACAGTCGTTGCCCGCACCGCTGTGGCTGCTCTTACGCCACATGGCACCTGTCAGGTCAGAAGCGGTCACGCTCAGCTCCCTTCCAATTCGTGCTAGGTCAGCCGGTCGGCTGCCTGCTGGACCATCGCCGCGGTGTCGTCCGGTTTCAACGCCGCGGCACGCAAATGGTCAAACATCAACGTATACCGATGAACGTCCGATTGCTGTTCCAAGTAGACACCAGAAGTGGTGTTCTCGACATAGACCACGTCCGGGTCGGCCGGTTCTGGGAAGCCGAGAATGAGGAACGGCGCCTCCATGCCGGCGTGTGCGCCCGCCGAGAACGGCACCACCTGCAGCGTCACGTGCGGCAATGCCGCGAGTTCCAGCATGCGCAACAACTGGGCGCGCATGATCTCCGGTCCGCCGACCGTGCGCCGCAGGACCGCCTCGTCGATCACCGCCCAGTATTCGGGCGGATTCGACACTGTCAGGAGCTTCTGCCGGGTCACCCGGCCGGCCACCCGACGCTCCACATCGGCCTCGGCCCCGTCCGGGCGGATCGCGCGGATGACCGTCCTGGTGTACGCCTCGGTCTGCAGCAGCCCCGGCACCAGCAGCGCCTGGTGGGTGTGCAGCGAGGACGCGTCGGACTCGAGCCCGACGAACGAACCGGTGAACACCTCGTTGTAGGCGTGCCACCAGCCCTTCTTGCGGGCCTCCCTGGCCAGCTGGACCAGGGCCTCGCGTTCGTCGTCGGCGATGCCGTAGACCTCCAGCATGTCGCGCACGTCTCGGGGCGTGACGCCGACATGACCCGTCTCGATCCGACTGATCTTGGACGCCGAGCACTCGAGCTTCTCGCCGACCTCGTCGATGGTCAGCTCGCAGGCCTCGCGCAGCCTGCGCAACTCGCTGGCCAGCCGCCGCTTGCGGACCGTCGGAGATGGACCTCGCGACATCCGGATCACCTCGCTGTGTTGTTCTGGCTATCTCCGGGAATCCGGGAAACAAGCTCAGGGTGCATGCGCAGAGTAGGCAATTCCAGCAGCTCCCTTTCCCCTTCACCCGATCGTGTAGTGCAACTTGCAATTTGCTTGTTTCCGGGCGCAAGCTGCTTGTGAAGTCGAAGGGCGAGGTCGAGACCCTGTCCGACGACCTGACTGACCGAGGCGCTCGAGATGCAATTTGACGTGCACAACGCCGTTGTGCAACTCGAGACGGGTTCAGGTTAGTCCCCTGCTCGACGCCCCCGACGGGAGTCACGGTGAGTAGCCCGATCTTTGGCCAGCTGGAGGCATCGCTGGCCGCCTACCTTGCCGACGTCACGCAGCGCGCGAGGGTCGGTGACGAGCGTACGGCGGCCACGGTGGCACGGTATGAGCTGCCCCGGGTCGTCGAGGCGCTCAAGGCGGTGCTCGACGAGCACGAGCCGGACGAGCACGGCCGCTGCGCCACGTGCCGGACCAGCCGGTTCGGTCGCGCGCCCGCGCCGTGTCGCGCGTACCTGACCGCACACCTGTGCCTGGTGGTCACGGAGGACGAGTCGCCCATGGAGGCCACCGCGCCGATGCGCAGGCCCGTGACGCTGGCCGAGCCGGGCTTCCGCGGCTACCTGAGGACGCCTGGCTGAGCCGGCGCAGAGATCACGAGCGCGGGGCTCCCCCCGAACCCGCGTCTCGTGTCGGGCGACCCGGTCTCCCCCCACTTCTCCCCCGGGTCCCGTCCGACAACGTGGCGGGTCCGGGATCACCAAGGATCCCGGACCCGCCCTACTTTCCGCGAGTCTCCCTCCCGCGACACACGAACTGGCGGTTCGTGAACCGCCAACTCGCCGGTCTGGGGAGGGAGACTCGCGGGGTCTCTAGCAGGCCTTCTCCCAGCTGCACTCCAGCTCGACCTCCGCGCCCGGCGGCAGCGAGCGCTCCCCGCGTGTCACGGTGCCGCCCTCCTCGGCCAGCCGGATGGCCACCCGGTCCTCCAGGGCCTTCACGTTCACGCCCAGCGAGTTGTTCGTGATCATCGAGAACACCCACCGCTCGCCGCCCGCCGTGTCCACGTAGCCGGACAGGCCGCTCACGGCCGTCAGCGATCCGGTCTTCGCGTGCACCGCGCCCATGGCGGCCGTGTCCCGCATGCGGCTGCGCAACGTCCCGCCCACCATCCGGTCGGTCATGCCCGCGATGGGCAGCGCCTCGTACCAGGCCGGGAACCACGGCCGGTCGGCCGCCGCGTCGAGCAGCGCCACCAGGTGGTCCGGAGCGATCTGGTCCATTCGGGACAGTCCGGAGCCGTCCCGCATCGACAGCGTGGCCGGGTCGATGCCGAAGCCGGGATAAGTGGCCGCCATGGCCGCGAGTCCCGCTCCCCAGGTGCCGGCGCCGGAGGCCTTGCGGCCCATGGCCTTCACGAGGATCTCGGCGTGCAGGTTGTTGCTGAGCTTCATGAACGGCACCTGCAGCTCGCGCAGCGGCATGGACTCGCGATTCGCCACGACCTTCGCGTTCGCGGGCGTGGCGCCCCTGGCGGTGGGGCCGAGCAGCCGGACGCCGTGCGCGGACAGCGCCGCGCGGAACAACGCGGCCGCGTAGCCGGTCGGCTCCCAGACGGCCATCCACTCCGACGTGGCCGCGCCGCCCGCCGGGATCGACCCGGTGACCGTGAACGTGTTCGTGCCGTGCACGCGGTCGACGCCGATCGTGTTGGCCGAGCCGGCCGCGCCGGTGACCGCGGTGTTCGCGATCTTCACGTAGTCGGTGGGCGGTTCGGTGGTGACCACCGCCTTGCCGTCGGCGCCCGGCGCGACCTTCACGATGATCGACCCGGCGTCGAAGTCGGTGTCCGGGGACGCGGTCAGCGCCGAGACCTGCGCGGAGTAGTAGTACGGCTCGTCGTCCCAGGCCCAGCTGGTGCCCAGCCGCACGTCGTCGAACCAGGTGTCGTCGGCGAACAGCTTGCCACCCACCAGCTTGACGCCGCTCGCGGCCACCTGGGCGGCGAGCGCGTCGTAGTCGCGGGCGAGCATGGTGGGGTCGCCCGTGCCGCGCAGGTACAGGTCGCCGTCGAGGTAGGCGCCGTAGCGGCGGCCGGTCGTGGCGGCCGACGTGGTGAACCGGTAGTCGGGGCCGAGCACCTCGAGCGCGGCGGCGCTGGTGACGAGCTTGGCGTTGGACGCCGGCTGCTGGCGGCCGGCGGCGCCGCGGGTGTACACCACCTCGCCGTCGAGCGTGCGCACCACGAGGCCGACGTCAGCCCCGGCGAGACCGGGCGTGCCGAGGATGGCGTCGAGGTCGGCGGCCAGGGCGCCCCGGTCCTGCGCGGCGACCGGCGACGCGAGGCCGGTGCCGACCACCAGCGCGAGAGCGAGTAACGGGACCGACAAGCGTTTGGACACGGTCGACTCCAGGGTGGCAGGGGTTCAGGTGAGGAATCTTCCTATCCCCGCTGCATCCTGACAATCAGCCACTCAGTCGAGAATCCTCAGGAGGCCTTCCTGGACCACGGTGGCGATGAGCGTGCCGTCCTGGGCGAAGAACCGGCCGGTGGCCAGTCCGCGAGCGCCCGCGGCGCTGGGCGAGGCGCAGTCGTACAGGACCCACTCGTCCGCGCGGAACGGGCGGTGGAACCACAGCGCGTGGTCCAGGCTCGCGCCCAGCACCTTGTCGAAGCCCCAGTACACGCCGTGGCGCACGAGGACCGCGTCGAGCAGGGTCATGTCGGAGGCGTAGGTCAACACGCAGACGTGGAGCAGCTCGTCGTCGGGCAGGGTGCCGTCGGCGCGCATCCACACCTGGCTGCGGGCCTCGCTCGGTCCGTGTTCGCGCAGCTCCCACGGCGGATCGGTGACGTAGCGGATGTCGATCGGCCGGGGCATGGTGGCGAACGGGCCGAGCTTCTCGGCGTACTTGGCCATCGTCTCGACGCGGGTGGGCAGCGACTCCGGGTCGGGCACGTCGGGCATCGGCTCCGCGTGGTCGATGCCCTCCTCGACCTGGTGGAACGACGCCGACAGCGCGAAGATCGCCTTGCCGCGCTGCACGGCCACCACGCGTCGGGTGGTGAACGAGCGCCCGTCGCGGATGCGGTCGACCTCGTAGACGATCGGCACGCTCGGGTCGCCGGGCCGGATGAAGTAGGCGTGGAGCGAGTGCACCTTGCGCTCCGGCGGGACCGTGCGTCCGGCGGCCACCAGCGCCTGGCCGGCCACCTGGCCGCCGAACACGCGCACGGGCGAGTGCGCGGGGCTCACGCCGCGGAAGATGTTCTCCTCGATGCGCTCGAGATCGAGCAGCGCCACCAGCCGGTCGAGGATCGGCTGGCCACGCGGAGGCTCGGGTGTCGCGTCGAGATCCGCGGCCGCCTGCCGTGCCGCCTCAGTCATGCGCTGAGGCTAACCGAGCCGGCCGCTCCGAGCAGCGAAGCGTGATCTATGTCCACCCGCCCGAGAACATGCGGTCGAGACATGGCGACATGCGTGTGTTGCCATGTCTCGACCGTGTGTTGCCGCGTCAGGCGTGGTCTTCTTCGCCCAGACGGTGGACGCGGATGAGGTTGGTCGAGCCGACCGTTCCCGGCGGGGAGCCGGCCACCACGACCACCAGGTCGCCCGGCTGGTAGCGGCCGATCGACAGCATGGCCGTGTCGACCTGGCGCACCATGGCGTCGGTGGAGCTGACCTCCGGGGTGATGAACGTTTCGACACCCCAGGTCAGCGACAGCTGGCTGCGCACCGACGGCTCGGGCGTGAACGCCAGCAGCGGCAGGTGGGTGTGGAGCCGCGCCAGCCGTCGGACGGTGTCGCCCGACTGCGTGAACGCGACCAGTGCCTTGGCGTTCAGCCGCTCGCCGATGTCGCGGGCCGCGTAGGACAGCACGCCGCGCTTGGTGCGTGGGACGTGCGTCAGCGGCGGCACCACCGTGGACTCGGCCTCGACGGCCTCCACGATCCGGCTCATCGTCTGGACCGTCTCGATCGGGTACCGGCCGACGCTGCTCTCACCGGAGAGCATGACCGCGTCGGCGCCGTCGAGCACCGCGTTGGCCACGTCGGACACCTCGGCGCGCGTCGGCCGCGAGTTGTTGATCATGGACTCCAGCATCTGGGTGGCCACGATCACCGGCTTCGCGTTCTCGCGCGCGATCTGGATGGTCCGCTTCTGGACCAGCGGGACCTGCTCGAGCGGCAGCTCGACGCCCAGGTCACCACGGGCGACCATCACACCGTCGAACGCCAGCACGATGGCCTCGAGGTTGGAGACCGCCTCGGGCTTCTCCAGCTTGGCGATGACCGGCAGCCTGCCCTTGCCCACCCGGTCCATGACCTGGTGGACGAGGTCGATGTCGGCCGGGGACCGCACGAAGGACAGCGCCACGAAGTCGACACCGAGCTGGAGGGAGAACTCCAGGTCCTCGATGTCCTTCTCCGACATGGCCGGCACGGACACGTCCATGCCGGGCAGCGAGAGGCCCTTGTTGTTGCTGACCTTGCCGCCCTCGGTGACCTCGCAGACCACGTCCTGGTTGTCCACCTCGAGCACGGTCAGCCCGACGTTGCCGTCGTCGACCAGGAGGCGGTCACCGGACTTGGCGTCTCTGGCCAGGCCCTTGTAGGTGGTGGAGACGCGGTCGTGGGTGCCCTCGATGTCCTCGACGGTGATCCGTACGACGTCACCGACTCGCCAGTCGGCCTTGCCGCCGGCGAACGTGCCGAGGCGGATCTTCGGGCCCTGCAGGTCGGCCATGATGCCCACTGCCCGGCCGCACTCGTCAGACGCGGCCCGTACCAGGTCGTAGACCTGCTTGTGGTCACTCTGGCTGCCGTGGCTGAAGTTCATCCTGGCGACGTCCATGCCGGCCGCGACCAGGTCGCGCACCTTCTCCGGGGTGGCTGTCGCAGGCCCCAGAGTGCATACAATCTTCGCTCGTCGACTCACGGGTACGTAGCCTAGCCCCGATCCCTGGACCGATCCCGAAGTACCGGTCAGTAATAAGAGAATCGATCCAGAAAGTTATCGCCGTGTTTCCCCGCGGGCCAGGTCAGCGGCGCGGCAGCTCGCTCACGCCCACGTGGTCGTTCGCCCAGTCGTTGAACACACGCAGCGCCCGCCACGCCTTGCGGACCCGGTTCAGACACTCCCGCTCGTGCAGCGCGTCGTCCGGCGGCCAGGTGCGCACGGCGTACACGGACCGGTATCGCAGCAGGTCGATGCGGGGATGGTCGGCGTCGTAGCCGCGCGGTCGGGTGGCCAGCCGGTCGCCCTTGATGTCCCAGCCCGCGCGGTCGAGCTTCGCGATGATCTTCTCGAGCACGGGGCCGTGGAGGTCCTCGGCGACCGCCGTGCGGAACCGGGTGAGCTGGTCGGACGCCAGGTGGAAGCAGCCGCCACCGACCCGCAGGCCCTCGGGACCGACCTCCACGTAGTAGGCGCCCGCTCCCCTGCCGGGTTCGATGACGCCGCCGCAGTGGGTCTTGTACGGCGTCTTGTCCTTGGCGAACCGGACGTCGCGGTAGGGCCGGAACACGGTCACGCGGCTGGTCTCGGTGGCGAACTCGCCGGCCAGCTCGGCCAGCAGCGCCTCCATGGGCGCGCGTACGTCCGACTGGTAGATCGCCTTGTTGTCGTCCCAGTAGAACTTCGAGTTGTCGACCACCAGCCCGTCGTAGAACTCGACCGCGTGCTCGCCGAAGCCCGTGAAGCCCATGCCGCGAAAATAGGCGAAAGGGGCCGGCCGCGATCGGCCGGCCCCTCCCCCGACAAGGCTCGATCAGGCTCGCTCAGGCCACGGAGGCGCTGTTGTAGAGGTTCTGGGCGTCGGCGCCGAAGAACGGGCCGAACATCCAGGTGGGGATGATGCTGATCTTGTAGCTGTTCACGGAGTTCACGAGGCCGGTGCCATTGGCCTCGTTGAAGCCCTGGAACCACGGGCCGCCGCTGGAGCCACCGGTCATGTTGCAGGTCATGCCGATGCCGTTGCTGATCAGCGCGTTGAACGTGCGACCGCTGCAGTAGATCATCTTCGTGCCGTCGTACGGTGCGGCCGCCGGCCAACCGAACGCGTACATGTTCTGCGCCTTCGGCTGGTTGAACGCCACGCCCTGGCCGCCGACCACGTCCGTCAGGCTCGCGCCGCTCAGCTGGTTGACGACCGCGGCACCCACGTCGTAGTTGATGTCCTCGGAGGCCACCCACTGCGGCGTGGCGAAGGTCGCCCGCGCGGTCCACGTGCCGTGAGGCGCGTTGCCGTTGTTGTAGGCCGGCACGAACGCCCAGTTGGTGTGGAACGCGCCGTCGAGCTTCACGCAGTGCCCGGCGGTGATCACCGTGCTCTTGTTGGCGCTGGTCACGGCGTTGCCGCTGCAGGAGGCCTGACGACCCTGGTAGGTGAAGAACACCCGGCCGGCCGTGTTGACCACCGCGCCGCCACCGGTCCAGGTGGCTCCGCCGGACGGGAACGCCATGGGCTGCACGTCGTCGCGGTCGGTGACGGTCGGCTGGACGACCTGTGGGGTCGCCGTCGCCACGTCCCGGGTGAGCTTCGACGCGTCCACCTTGTCGAGCAGCTGGTCGAGCGGCACGGCCGCACGCATGGCAGCGGGCGTCCAGTACTCGGCGACCGCCCTCGACTCGGCCGCCGTGTCAGCGAGCAGATGGCCGCTGACCGATGATGGTGCGGGTGCCGCGGAGGACACCCCGGCGAAGGCGGTGGCCGCGAGCCCGCTCGCGGCTAAGACGACCGCCGACCGCCAGATACGGAACTTCATGTGTTTACCTACCTTTCGGATGACCCGATCAGGGGTCCTCCGTGCAGGGGATAGGTGTTGTCACCTCGGGTAATGAGCCGACTCGAGTGAAGTTACCCACCCGTACGTCAATCAGAAACAGACCATTCGAGGGATTCCGTTGCCAACCCACTGCCACTTCGGTCACTCGCGGTAGGACACTGCGACTCTGGAGCGAAGGGAACACTGCGGATATGGAGCTGATCGTTAACGGCCAGACACTGAGCTGCGCCGATGTCGGCCTGGTCGCCTCGTCCGCCGTCGACGTGCGGGTCGACGCGGCCGCCGTCCGCCGCGCGACCGACGCGTGGAAGCTCGTGACCGAACTGGCGGCCGAACGCGAGATCTACGGCCGCACCACGGGCGTCGGCGCGAACCGCGACCTGACGGTCGACGAGGACGCCGGGCCGGAGCACGGCAGGCGGCTGCTGCGCAGTCATGCCGGCGGTGCGGGCGGCCCGCTCGACGCCGACCAGGTGCGGGCCATGCTGCTCATCCGGCTGAACCAGCTGGCCGCCGGCGGCTCCGGCGCGCACCCCCGGCTGCTGACCGTGCTGGCCGACGCGCTCACCGCGGGTGCCCTCCCATTGGTGCACCGCACGGGCGCCATCGGCACGGGTGACCTGACGGTGCTCGCCGAGACCGCGCTGACGTTGACCGGCGAGCGGCCGTGGTCGGTGGGCTCGCTGCCGCCCGTGGAACTGGACACGAGCGACGCGCTCGCGTTCATGAGCAGCAACGCCGCCACCCTTGCCGACTCGGTGCTCGCCTACCTCGAACTCGATCTGCTGCTGCGGGCGAGTCACGTGGTGACCGCGTTGTCGTTCGTGGTGCTCGGCGGCTCGCCCGAGGCGTACGCGACGCCCGTGCACGCCGCCCGGCCCCACCCCGGGCAGGTGTGGTGCGCGGCCGAGATGCGGCGGCTGCTCGGCATGCTCGGCGTGCCCACGCCAGGCCGGCGGATCCAGGACCCGTACGGGCTGCGGGCGTTCCCCCAGGTCCAGGGCCCGGCGCTGGACGCGATGCGGAATCTGCGCAACGTGCTGACCATCGAGATCAACGCCAGCACGGAGAACCCCCTGGTGTCCCTCGAGGCCGGCGACGTGTTCCACCACGCGCACTTCCACACGGCGTACGTGGCGGTGGCGCTCGACCAGGCGCGGGCGACCGTGCACCACGTGGCGGAGCTGTCGGCCGCGCGGCTCGGTGACCTGGTGGAGCCGTCGTTCACCAACCTGCCGGCGTTCCTCGCGTCGGGCCCGCCGGGCAGCTCCGGGGTGATGATCCTGGAGTACGTGGCGCACGACTCGCTCGCGGTGCTGCGTCAGGCCGCGATGCCGGTGACCATGGGGACGGCCGTGGTGTCGCGCGGCGTCGAGGACCACGCGAGCTTCTCCACGCAGGCCGCGCGTCTGACCCGCGAGGTGGCGACCGCCTACCGGCAGGTGCTGACTTGTGAACTGGTGGCGGCCGTCCGGGCGCTGCGCATGCGCCCGGCCGACATCATGGACGTGCCCGTGCGCGAGGCCTTCGACCTCGCCGACGCCGTGCTCGACAAGAACCTGTCCGACCGCCCCCTGGCCGACGACCTGGAGGCGGCCGCTCCCCTACTGGATCAACTGGCCGAACTCTGAGTGCGCAGCAGGTCCACCATCGTGTGGCCGGGGCCCGCCGCGACCGCGCGGTGGAGCAGTTCTCCCATGGGTGCCACCAGATCCGTGCGTACGCCCTGGTCCCGGCTGGCGTCGAGGAGGTTCACGTAGGCCTGGGCCTGCATCTCCAGACTGGCGTACTCGGCCGCGTGGTCGGCCGGCTGCTCCTGGCCGGTCAGCATGGCCCGCAGCCAGGCGACCACCATCGGCCGCAGGTCGCCCTCGGGCACGCCGGCCGACGCGCCGAGCGCCAGCGCGTGGTCGATGCCGCCGAACATGCCGTACATGGCGGACAGCAGGGCGAGGTCGTAGAGGGAGGCCCGACCGGGATCCTCGCCGAGGAACCTGGCCTCCCCCAACGTCTCCAGGAACGGCTCGGCCTGGGTGAACCCGTCCTTCGATCCACTGTAGAGGATCAGCGAGCCGGGCTGCCCGATCATCGGCGGGACCGCCATGATCCCACCGTCCACATAGGAGTCACCGAACTCCTCGGCCAATTCCCGCGCCTGCCTGGGCGTGCCGTTGGTGAGGTTGACGAACGTCCGGTTCCTTGTCAGATCCGGTGTCAGCACTGATTTCAGCGCGGCGTTGTCCACCACGCACGCCACGACGAGCGGACTGGCCGCCGCGGCGGCCCCGGGCGTGGCGGCTTCCTGGGTTCCGGGCGCCGCGCGCCCGGGAGTTCGGTTCCACACGGTCACTTCGTGGCCGGCGGCCAGCAGTGCGGTCGCCAGGGCGCGACCCATCATGCCCTGGCCGAGAACAGTCACATCAGTCATGCCGGCGACGCTAAAGCCTGACATTGGCGTGAAGGTCAACAGCAAGGTGCATCCGCAAAGGCACCGAACCCGACTTTCCGACGTCCGAACGGGTAACGTTCCGAACACGTCGGGTAACTGGGGGCAGGCATGACACATCCGGGGCAGGACTTTGTGACCCAAGTCGGTGAACTGGCGAAATTCGCGGTCGAATTGCCGACCGTGGCCGACGCGCTGCGCAAACCGATCGCAGTGCTGACCGAACACACGTCCACTCCGCGCCCACTGCAGGTGGCCGCGGTCTTCGCGGCGGAGGGACAGTACTCGCTGTTCACCGAAGAACTCGCCACCCGGCAGCGAACGATGTGCGACCGCATCGACGCGACCGCCGAGGCGCTGCGGGAAATCGCCGAGCTGTATCGCAGAGTCGACGGGCAGGGCTGACCCATGCCGGTGACCAACGACGAACTACTGCGCGGCGCGTACAACCTGTCGGGTGCCATCATCGCCATGTACCGCGCCGACGGATTCGACCCCGACCGCATCGGCGAACCCAACTGGGCTGGTACGGCGGCGGATGCGTTCAGCACGCAGTTGAGTCGCATCAAGAAGTGCACCGCCGTGCAGCATGAGTTCACGTTGCTCGCCGCGCAGGCGATAGGGATGATGTTCGCGGTCACCACCCAGTTCCGCGAGAGCTGCCGCGACCTGATGGACAAGACGGCGCAGACCTGTGATTCGGTGATCGCCGGTTCCGGCAATCCTGGCCACGAATGGATGGAAACCGGGATAGGTCTGGTGAAAACCGTGATCGACGCGGTGAAGAACGCGAATCCTGGCGCACTCGCGGGGTGGGCTCTCGAGCAGTTCCTCAGCGAGGCGGGCAAAGCCGCCACGAACACCCCGGTGCCGGGAGACGCGGCGGGACCGGTGGTCGAGGGTTACGTCACCGCCCGCGAACGACTGTTCAGCGCCTATGAGGACAACCTCGACCAGATCCGGGAGTGGGTGACCGCACGCCGCAACGAACTCGCCGGCCTGACCGACACGATTCCCGAGCCGTTGCCGTCGTCCACCGACGTGGACAGTCCGGACTTTCGCTACGAGCACCTCTACCACCCCGGCCACGTGCCGGCCGACTACGCACCCGAGGTCGAGCGGGAGCGGCAGAAGTACGTCGAGGAGAAGACGCGTCCGGACGGCGTGATCACCGAACGACTGGCCGGGGAGCGCTGACCTGTGCGGAGAACCATGTGCGTGCTCGCCCTGGCGACGGTGGTGCTGAGCGCGTGTACCGACGACGTCACGCCGTCTCCTCCCGTGACGACCGAGCCCACGACCACCTCGGAGACACCGCGACCCACCGTGGCGCCGGCGATCGAGGTGCCCATCGACCTCACCCCGCACCACCGGCAGGCCTGCGCGTTGCTCACCCCGACGCAAACCACCGAGCTGCGCTTCCCACCGAAGGCCACCAACGGCGCGAACGACGAGACAGGACTGTGTCAGTGGAACAGCGTGCCTTCCGGGGACGCGATCTACGCGATCACGGTCTACATGACGGGTGACCCTCTCGGTTTGGCCTACCAACACAGCAGCGACCGCTTGGACGCCGGCGGCCTCGTGTGGGAGCCGTTCGAGATCCGCACCATCGAGGGCCTGCCCGCGGTCGTGAAGGTGATGGGCGACCCCAGCACCTACTGCGAGGTCGTCATCGGAGCCGGAGGCGGCCAGGGCATCCTCCTGACCGCTTCCATCAGTCCAGAACTCGCCGACCCCGTCCTGTGCGATCGAATGGTCACCGCCGCCGCTTGGGTGGTCACCGCCGCCCGGAGCTAGACCACGGTCAACCCCATATCGTCGGCGTATCGAAAACCGCATACGGGCTGACAACACGACGGTGCCTTGACTCGCCGCATGACCTACTGGGATCGACGTTCGGCGTTGCGCGCCATGGCCGTGGTGGCCGGCGCCGCCGCCACCGCACCGCTGCTGGGTGGCACGGCTTTCGCGCAGACCGACGCGGACGCTCTGTTCAAGGCCGGGGAGTTCGAGCGGGCCGGCCGCGCGTACGAGGAACTCCTTCGACAGGACCCCACGAACCTGCACGCCGCCCGCCGGCGCGGCTACGTGGGGTTGCTGGGCAACAGGTTCCCGGACGCCGAGAAGTATCTGAAGTTGGCGCTCACGCTGGCGCCCGGCGACCAGGACGCCCACTACCTCCTGGCCGACTGTTATATCCGGCAGGACAAGTACGCCCAGTCCGTGCCGCACTGGCAGGCGATCGGCGAGGACAGCTACGCGAAGTGGTTCGGGGCGGTTCGCGGTGCGGCGTACGAGATCCACGGCGACTCGGCGCGGGTGCCGTTGGAGCAGATGGACCCGATGCCGCTGCTGGAGGCCTCCGTCAACGGCGGACCACCGAAGCGCTTCACGTTCTACACCGGCGCCCCGAGTCTGAGCATCCGTGCGACGGTGGCCGAGGAAGCCGGGCTGAGTGCCGTCGCCAGTCAGAAGATCGACTTCGAGGGCGGCTCCATCTGGGCGCACTACGGCATTCTGGACTCCTTCAGGCTGGGCGGCCTGGAGCTACGCAACATTCCCGTGGGCTGGTCCTCGACGGAGTCGGGCACCGACGTCGACACCGACAACGACGGCATGATCGGCACGTGGGTCTTCTACCACCTGCTGACCACGTTCGACTACGCCGGCCGGTCGCTGATCCTGCGGCGGCGCACCCCCGAAACAGCTGCCAGGGCACGGGCGGGTACGAAGCCCCTGCCGCTGTGGCTGGCCCGCGAGCAGTACCTGCACAGCAGGGGCACGATCGCCGGCGCCCACGGCTCCAGGACGGGGGTGATGGGCGTGAACCTCGGCGGACGGAGCGAGACCGCCGCGGTCGTTTTCGGTGACAACGCCGAGAAGCTGGGCATCCGCAGCGACTACGACCGTCCGATCGGGACGTTCGCACACAGCCACCCGGCCGTCACGTATCCCTGCTACCCGAAGGAGATCCGCCTCGGCAGCGGCGCAGCCAGGGAGATCTACTGCGAGACGCACCCACAGGCCGACACGGTCATCATGCGGTTGCGCATGATGACCGTTCCGGGCGTGCATGATGACCGTTGCGGTCAGACCACCGCGAGGGGCAGAGCCGTCGGGTGCACCGGCGAGGGCAGGTCCGAGTGGCCCGTGAGGAAGGCGTCGACCGCGTTGGCCACCGCGCGGCCCTCGGCGATCGCCCACACCACCAGCGAAGCGCCGCGGTGCGCGTCGCCGCAGACGAAGACGCCTTCGGAAGTCGTCTGCCAGTCGGTACCGCACGACAGGGTGCCTCGGCCGGTCAGGGACAGGCCCAGGCCATCGAGCAGCGGCATGTGTTCCACGCCCTCGAAGCCGATCGCCAGCAGGACCAGGTCGGCCGGCAACTCCTCCACGTGGTCGCCCACCGGGGTGACCTCACGGCGACCGGTGGCCGCGTCCTTGCGGACCACCACCTCGCGTAGCCGGATCGCGCGAACGTTTCCGTCGGCGTCGCCCACGAACTCGTCCACCGCCACCGCGAACCGGCGCTCCCCCGCCTCCTCGTGCGCGGGATAGGTCCGCAGGATCACCGGCCACACCGGCCACGGCGACCGCTCGTCGTCGCGGACCGTGGGCGGCAGCGGGTACTGGTCGAGCTGCGTGACCGACGCCGCGCCCTGCCGGGTGGCGGTGCCGTAGCAGTCCGCTCCGGTGTCGCCGCCGCCGATCACGATCACGTGCTTGCCGGCCGCGCTGATCGACGTGGGACCGTCGCCCTCGCACTCCTTGTTGGCCGGCACCAGGTGATCCATGGCCAGGTGCACCCCGGACAGCGCGCGCCCGGGCACGTCCGGCGCGTCGCGTCCGCGCAGCGCGCCGACCGCCAGCACCACCGCGTCGAACTGCGAGCGCAATGTCTCCACCGACAGGTCGCCCGGGTCGGAGCCGCCGACCTCGCAGCCGGTCACGAACCGGGTACCCTCCTCGCGCAGCTGCGCCAGGCGCCGGTCGAGAACCTTCTTCTCCATCTTGAACTCGGGAATCCCGTAGCGCAGCAGACCACCGAGCCGGTCGTCCCGCTCGTACACCGTGACCTCATGGCCGGCGCGCGTGAGCTGTTGCGCGGCCGCGAGCCCGGCGGGTCCGGAGCCGACGACCGCCACCTTCTTGCCGGACGACACGGTCGCCTGGCGCGGCTTGATCAGGTCCTTCTCCCACGACAGGTCGGCGATCGCCTGCTCGACCCGCTTGATGGCCACCGCACCGCCCGCGTCCGGGTCGATGGCCAGCACGCACGCCGACTCGCACGGCGCCGGGCACAGCCGACCGGTGAACTCCGGGAAGTTGTTCGTGGCGTGCAGCCGGTGGCTCGCGGTGCTCCAGTCGCCCTGGCGCACCAGGTCGTTCCACTCGGGAATGAGGTTCCCCAGTGGACAGCCGGCGGTTCCCGAGTGGCAGAACGGGATCCCGCAGTCCATGCAGCGCGACGCCTGCGCGCGGATGTCCTTGTCGCGCTCCGCCTGCGGCACGTCGAGGTAGACCTCGCGCCAGTCGGCCAGCCGGTCCTCTTTGGACCGCTTGGGGGCCTCTTTGCGCTTGTTCCTCATGAAACCCTTGGGGTCAGCCACGCGAAGCCTCCATGACCGCCTCGTCGATGTCGCGTCCCTCGGCGGCGGCGAGCCGCATCGCCTCGAGCACGCGCTGGTAGTCGCGCGGCATGACCTTGGTGAAGGACGCCGCGCGTCGGGTCCAGTCGCCGAGCAGCGACGCCGCTACCGCCGATCCGGTGTGTTTGTGGTGCCTGGCAACAGCATCGCGCAGCCACCGCTGGTCCTCACCGGTCGGTCGCTGCAGATCGACCATCGCCGTGTTGACCAGCTTGTGGTCCAGGTCGAGCACGTAAGCGATGCCGCCGGACATGCCGGCCGCCAGGTTGCGTCCGGTGGGCCCGAGCACGACGGCCCGGCCGCCGGTCATGTACTCGAACGCGTGGTCGCCCACACCCTCGGCGACCGCGATGGCGCCGGAGTTGCGGACACAGAACCGTTCGCCCACCCGGCCACGCAGGAAGATCTCACCGCCCGTGGCCCCGTAGGCGATCACGTTGCCGCCGATCACCTGCTGCTCGGCCGCGAACGCCGAGTCGGGGTGAGGTCGCACGATGATCCGCCCACCGGACAGGCCCTTGCCGACGTAGTCGTTGGCGTCGCCCACCAGGTCGAGCGTGATGCCCGCCGGCAGGAACGCGCCGAGCGACTGGCCGGCCGACCCCTCGAGTCCGATGTGGATGGTGTCGTCGGGAAGGCCGTCACCGCCGTAGCGGCGGGTGACCTCCGACCCGAGCAGTGTGCCGACCGTGCGGTTCACGTTGCGTACCGGCAGATCCAGCCGCAGCGGGTGCGCGTCCTCGAGCGCCGCCTCGGCCAGCTGGATGAGCGTGCGGTCCAGCGCCTGGTCCAGCCCGTGGTCCTGGGCGCGGACCCGCCGACGCGACGAGCCGTACGTCGACTCGGGCACCGTGAAGATCGGCGAGAGGTCCAGGCCCTGGGCCTTCCAGTGCTCGACCGCCTCGTTCGTGTCGAGCAGCTCGGCGTGGCCGATGGCCTCGTCGATCGTGCGGAAACCCAGTTCCGCCAACATCTCCCGCACCTCGTTCGCGACGAAGTGGAAGTAGTTGACCACATGGTCGGCCTGCCCGGTGTAGCGCTCGCGCAGCACCGGGTCCTGTGTGGCCACTCCGACCGGGCAGGTGTCCAGGTGGCACACCCGCATCATCACGCAGCCGGCGACGATCAACGGCGCTGTGGCGAACCCGTACTCCTCGGCACCGAGGAGCGCGGCCACCACCACGTCGCGGCCGGTCTTCATGGCGCCGTCGACCTGGACGGTGATCCGGTCCCGCAACCCGTTGAGCATCAACGTCTGCTGGGTCTCGGCGAGGCCGACCTCCCACGGTGTCCCCGCGTGCTTGAGCGAGTTCAGCGGGGAGGCGCCGGTGCCGCCGTCGTGGCCGGAGATGAGCACCACGTCGGCGTGTGCCTTGGACACTCCCGCCGCGACCGTGCCCACGCCCAGTTCCGACACCAGCTTCACGTGCACGCGGGCGTGCTCGTTGGCGTTCTTCAGGTCGTGGATGAGCTGCGCGAGGTCCTCGATGGAGTAGATGTCGTGGTGGGGCGGCGGCGAGATCAGCCCGACGCCGGCCGTGGAATGCCGGGTGCGCGCGATCCACGGCCACACCTTGTTGGGCGGCAGCTGACCGCCCTCCCCCGGCTTCGCGCCCTGTGCCATCTTGATCTGCAGGTCGGTGGCGTTCACCAGGTACTCGCTGGTCACGCCGAACCGTCCGCTGGCGATCTGCTTGATGGCCGAACGGCGTTCCGGGTCGTAGAGGCGGGCGGTGTCCTCGCCGCCCTCACCGGTGTTGGAACGGCCGCCGATGCGGTTCATGGCGATGGCGAGGGTTTCGTGGGCCTCGGCGCTGATCGAGCCGTAGGACATGGCCCCGGTGTTGAAGCGCTTGAGGATCGCCTCGACCGGCTCGACCTCGTCCAGCGGGATGGGCGTGCGGTCCTCCTTGCGGAGCTTGAACAGCCCGCGCAGTGCGCCACCCTCGCGATTGAGCCGCTCGACCTCGTCCACATAGGACCGGTAGACGTCCTCGCGGCGCGTCTTCGTGGCGTGCTGCAACAGGAACACGGTCTCCGGGGTGAACAGGTGCAGCTCACCCTCGCGCCGGTAGGCGTACTCGCCGCCGACCTCGAGCCGCCGGTGCACCCGGTCGGTCGGGTTCTCCGGATGGGCCCGGTGGTGGCGCGCGGCGACCTCGTTGGCGATCACCTCGAGTCCGACGCCGCCCAGCTTGGAGCCGGTGCCGGTGAAGTACTCGTCCAGCAGGTCGTTGGCCAGCCCGAACGCCTCGAACACCTGGGCGGCCGTGTAGGCGCCGACCGTGGAGATGCCCATCTTGGACATGATCTTGAGGACGCCCTTGACGAGCGCGGCCACGTAGTTGCGGATCGCCTGGCGGGACTCGATTCCCGACAGCGTGCCGCGCCGGATCATGTTCTCGATGGTCTCGAAGGCGAGGTACGGGTTGACGGCCGCGGCGCCGTAACCCAGCAGCAGCGCCACGTGGTGGACCTCACGCGCGTCGCCCGTCTCGACCACGAGCGCCACCCGCAGGCGTTCCTTCGTGCGCACCAGGTGGTGGTGCACGGCGGAGACCAGCAGCAGCGACGGGATCGGCGCCATGCGGTGGTCGGCGTCGCGGTCGGACAGCACGATGGTGCGTGCGCCGGCCGCGATCGCCTCGGACGCCTCGCGGCGGACCCGCTCGATGGCCGACGCCAGCGCCTCGCCGTCACCGTCCACTTCGTACAGTCCGGGGATGACCGTGCAGGCGTAGCCCGGCATGTCACCGTCGTCGTTGACGTGGATGAGCTTGGCCAGCTCGTCGTTGTCGATGACCGGGTAGGGCAGTTGGATGTGCCGACAGGACGCCGGGTTGGGCGAGAGCAGGTTCTGCTCGGGCCCCATGATGCGTGCCACCGACGTGACGATCTCCTCGCGGATCGCGTCGAGCGGCGGGTTGGTGACCTGGGCGAAGTTCTGCTTGAAGTAGTCGTAGAGCAGCCGGGACCGCTTGGACATCACGGCAGGCGGGGTGTCGGAACCCATGGAGCCGATCGGCTCGGCGCCGAGCATGGCCATGGGCGCCAGCAGGATCTTCAGCTCCTCCTCGGTGTAGCCGAAGGCGAGCTGGCGGCGCAGCACGGACTCGTTGGTCTGCACGACGTGTTCGCGGTCGGGCAGGTTCGCGACCTTCAACAGGCCGGCGTGCAGCCATTCGCCGTAGGGCAGCTCGGCCGCGAGGTCCGCCTTGATCTGGTCGTCGTCGACGATCACGCCGGCCTCGGTGTCCACAAGGAACATCCGGCCGGGCTGGAGTCGGCCCTTGGCAACGACCTTCTCCGGCGGCACGTCCAGCACACCGGTCTCACTGGCCAGCACCACGCGGTCGTCGGTGGTGCGCCACCAGCGGGCCGGGCGCAGGCCGTTGCGGTCGAGGACCGCGCCGACCAGGGTGCCGTCGGAGAACGTGACGCTGGCCGGCCCGTCCCACGGTTCCATGAGGCTCGCGTGGAACTTGTAGAAGGCCCGCTGCTTCGGGTCCATGGTGGCGTTGTTCTCCCACGCCTCCGGGATCATCATCAGCACGGCGTGCGGCAGCGTGCGTCCGCCCAGGTGCAGCAGCTCGAGCACCTCGTCGAACGAGGCGGAGTCCGAGCCGTCCGGATCGCAGATCGGGTACAGCCTGGTCAGGTCGCCGGGGATGACGTCGGAGGCGAGCAGCGCCTCACGGGCCCGCATCCGGTTGCGGTTGCCGCGAATGGTGTTGATCTCACCGTTGTGCGCCACGAACCGGAACGGGTGCGCGAGCGGCCACGAGGGGAAGGTGTTCGTGGAGAACCGGCTGTGCACCAACGCGATCGCGCTGGCCAGCCGCTCGTCGGTGAGGTCGGTGAAGAACACCGGCAGCTGCGCGGTGGTCAGCATTCCCTTGTAGACGATGGTGCGCGAGGACAGGGAAGGGAAGTAGGCCCCGCAGCCGGCCGACACGCTCTCGTGCTCCGCGCGCTTGCGCAGACAGAAGGTGAGACGGTCGAGGTCGATCCCGGCCGGACGGTTGCCGTCCTGGTCGGGAATCCCGGCCACGAACGGCATGGCGAAGTGGGGCATCACCGAGCGGGCGGTCGGTCCGACGTTGGCGGCCTCCGGGGCGACCGGCACGTCACGCCAGCCGAGCACCTCCAGACCCTCCTCGCCGGCGAGGCGCTCGATCAGCGAGACGACTCTGGCTCGCTGATCGTGGTCCGCGGGAAGAAAAGCGATGCCCGTCGCGTAGGTGTGGGCGCCGCTCGCGTCCGATGGGGGCAGGGCGAAGTCCACCTCGTCGCGCAGCAGCGCGTCGGGGAGTTGCAGAAGGATGCCGGCGCCGTCACCGCTGGTGGGCTCGGCTCCCGCCGCACCACGGTGTTCCAGGTTGGCCAGTGCGACCAGCGCGTCGTTCACGATGCCGTGGGAGCGCCGTCCCTGAATGTCGGCAACCATGGCCACGCCACACGCGTCACGTTCGGTGGTGGGATCGTAAAGACCCTGTGCCGTGGGGATGGCAGAAAAAATCACGCGTCGACCTCCCTCGTCGTCCTCGCGCTCAGTTGGTAGCTGGGCGCGGGACGGCGGTGGCCCGCGTGTTGACGTGAGCTTAACAGTCCCGAAACCCAGGAGCCACGCATCGAGCACGGATTTTCCGCGTTTGGTGTAACGCTTTGGGTGATCCGCGCGATAAAGCGCCCTTCACCCTGGTGAGAGTGGTCGGACGCCCGCCGTTCGGCGGCACAAGCGTAACCGACCCGGGCCGAGATGGAAGTACTCCGAGCAGTCATCGGGTGTTGACAAGGAGTCGTGAGAGCGCTTCCATAGCAGACGGCAAATACTTGCGGCCATTGCCAGGCGTTCGGAACCCTGCCCGAACGTGACAAGGAGGTCACCGCCATGCCCCGGTCCCCGATACCCCCTGCCCTGTTGCCTCTGACCCGTCGGCGCCGACTGGCTCTCGTCAGCGTCGCCGCCGCGGCGCTGGTCATCACTCCCCTGTCCTTCACCGCCCAGGCCGACGTTCCCCCACCGGACTCCGGCTGGACCCAGGTGTGGGCCGACGACTTCAACGGCTCGGCCGGCTCGCTGCCGTCGGGCAACAACTGGATCTTCGACATCGGCAACGGCTATCCCGGCGGCCCACCCAACTGGGGCACCGGCGAAATCGCCTACCACACCAACAATCCCTCGAACGTCAGCCTGGACGGCTCCGGCAACCTGCGGATCACCCCGCTGCGCGACGGCGCCGGCAACTGGACCTCCGCGCGCATCGAGACCCACCGCGGTGACTTCAAGGCACCGTCCGGTGGCGTGCTGCGGATCGAGGGCCGCATCCAGATGCCGAACATCACCGGCACCGGCGCACTCGGCTACTGGCCGGCGTTCTGGGCGCTCGGTTCCCCGTATCGCGGCAACTACTGGAACTGGCCGGCCATCGGCGAGTACGACATCATGGAGAACGTCAACGGGATCAACTCCGTGTGGGGCGTGCTCCACTGTGGAGTGAACCCGGGCGGGCCCTGCAACGAGACCAACGGCCTCGGCGCCAGCCGTGCCTGCCCCGGCAGTTCCTGCCAGTCGGCGTTCCACACCTACCGGTTCGAGTGGGACGACGGCGCGAAGCAGCTGCGGTGGTATGTGGACGGTCAGCAGTACCACTCGGTCAGTCAGAGCCAGGTCGGCACGGACACCTGGAACAGCATGACCACCCACGCCGGCTACTTCATCATCCTCAACGTGGCCATGGGTGGCGCGTTCCCGAACGGCGTGGCCGGGCATGGCACGCCGGTGGCCGAGACGGTGCCCGGCCGCCCGATGGTGGTCGACTACGTGGCCGTGTGGTCGCGTGGCGGTGGCGGCGGTCCGACGGATCCGCCGCCCGGCGGCAGCGCGTACGACCAGACCCAGGCCGAGGCGTTCACCCAGCAGAGCGGCCTGCGGACCGGCGGCACCACCGACGCCGGCGGCGGCAGCTACGTCGGCTGGGCGGCCAACGGCGACTGGGCCCGCTACGACGACATCGACTTCGGCTCGACACCGGCGCGGCAGTTCGTCGCGCGGGTGGCCTCCGGAGTGGGTGGCGGGGCCAGCGGGCTGGTCGAGGTCCGGCTCGGCTCGCGGACCGCGCAGCCGATCGGCAGCTTCGCGGTCGGCAACACCGGCGGCTGGGAGAGCTGGCGGTCGATACCCACGAACATCAGTCCGACGACCGGTGTGCACGACGTGTTCCTGACGTTCACCAGCGGCCAGTCGGCCGACTTCGTGAACGTCAACTGGTTCAACTTCGCGCGCTGAACCGGCCCTGACGGCGTCCCGGCCGACCAGCACCAGGCCACGTGGAGGGCCGGGACGCACCTTGCCGGCTCCCTCGCGCCCTGTCCCTGGCGCGAGGGAGCCGGTTCACAAGCCTTCCCAAAGTGGTCAGCGACCTGGTTACGTATTGGTTCGAACCACATCCACAATCGTCGGGGAGACGCCATGCCCGCCTCGCTGCGCACTCCGCTGGCCCGCCAGCTCGGCCGGTCGGTGGCGCTGTCGTCCACCGCCGCGGCCGCCGTGCTGGCCGTGGCGCTCATCACGAGCGGCGGCGGTCCCGCGGCGGCCGGGGTGCCGGTCGACGCGGGCGGGCACGCCCACGGCGGCGGTTACGGCACCGAGCAGGAGGGCGGCGCCGCTCCCGACAAGGAAGCCCCCGTCCTGCAGGACTCCCCGCTCGACCCCGAGCAGGCGACCGCGCTGGTCGTCCAGCAGAACGCCCAGGTCACCGGCGAGTTCCGCAGCGACTGCGCCACGAGCCACCGCGGCCCGGACGACCCCATCGTCTACCCCGGGCAGCCGAGCGCGACCCAGCTGCACGACTTCTTCGGCAACCGCACCACGAACGCCACGTCGAGCGAGGATTCCCTGCTGGCCGGGGACTCCAACTGCGCCCCGGCCGCCGACCACTCCGCGTACTGGGTCTCGACGCTCTACCAGGACGGGGCGCCGGTGGCGCCCGAACTCGTGACGGCGCTCTACCAGGGCGTGACGTCGCCCGCGGACGCCGTGGCCATGCCGGCCGGGTTGAAGTACCTGATCGGCAACTCCCGCGCGGCCGGGCCGGAGCAGAACCCGGTGTCCCGCTGGACGTGTGCGGGGCTGCCGGAGGCGCACCGTTCCTTCCCCGTCTGCCCGCCCGGCACGAAGCTGACGCTGCGCCTGGACTTTCCCACCTGCTGGGACGGCGAGCGCACCGACAGCCCCGACCACCGCGACCACCTGAAGTACCCGACGGGCGCCACCTGCCCGGACAGCCACCCGAAGGCCCTGCCGAGGCTGTCGCTGGTGGTCATGTATCCGGTCAACGGGCCGGGCGTCACGCTCGCCGGGCTGCGGGACGGGCTGCGGCAGATCGACGGCGCCGCGTTCACCGTGCGTGGCGGCTTCCTGAACGCGTGGGAGCCGGGCGAGATGGAACGCCGGGTGACCGACTGCGTCAACGTCGGGAAGGTGTGCGGGCCGGAGGGCCGCTGACCGCACAGTTGGCAACGTGGTGATTACGGGGTCTTGACAGTCGCATGAGGGAGCGAGATCCTTCGCTAACCCATGAGAGCGCTCTCACACCCTCATCGACATTCCACAACGACGTGGCCGGCCACCGGCCGCTGGAGGCCCAGATGCTCAGTGCACTCCGCCGAACAAGGCGTCCGATGTTAGGGATGGTCGCATCCCTGACCGCGAGCGCGTTGGTGCTCACGGCCTGCGGTGGCACGGACGAGGGCGGCGACCCGAACGGCGAGATCACCCTCACGATCAACGCCTTCGGCGACAGCTTCTCCCTTCCGGACAACCGCGAGCTGTACGACGAGTACGAGCGCCTGCACGAGAACATCACGATCGAGGAGAACCGAAGCGATTTCGGTACCCACCACCAGAACCTGCAGGCCCGACTGACCGCGGGCTCGGGCACGGCGGACCTCGAGCTGATCGAGGTCGGCCAGGTGTCCGGCTACATCGGACAGCCGGACAAGTTCGTGAACTTCGCCGACCAGGACGTCGACACCGCGCAGTGGACCGAGGCGACCGTCCAGCGTGCGTCCACTGCGGACGGTGGCACGCTGATCGGTCTACCGACCGACATCGGCGGCCTGGCCATGTGCTACCGCACCGACCTGTTCGCGGCAGCCGGTCTGCCGACCAACCGTGACGAGGTCTCGGCGCTGTGGTCGGACTGGGCGGACTACGTCGAGGTGGGCAAGCAGTTCACGGCCGCCACGCCCGCCGTGAAGTGGTTCGACGCGGGCGGGCACCTGTTCACCGGCGTCCTCGGCAACGAGGCGGAGACGTTCTACAACTCCGACGGTGAGCTGATCGTCGAGGACAACAAGGTCGTGCGTGACGCGTGGGACCTCTCGGTCGAGGCCATCGAGGCCGGCCAGTCCGCCGCGCTGCCGGAGTTCTCCCCCGAGTGGAACACCGGCTTCCAGCAGGGCCAGTTCGCCACGATCACCTGCCCCGCGTGGATGATGGGCTACATCCAGGGCAACGCCGCGGAGACCAGCGGCAAGTGGGACATCGCCGAGGTTCCCGGTGGTTCCGGCAACTGGGGCGGCTCGTACGTGACCGTGCCGTCGCAGGGGGCGAACACGGAAGCGGCGATCGAGCTGGCCAAGTGGCTGACCGCGCCGGAGCAGAACGTCAAGCTGTTCCAGTCGATCGGCAACTTCCCCAGTCAGACCAGCACGTGGACCGATCCCGAAGTCGCGGACTTCACCTCGGAGTTCTTCTCCGGCGCACCGGCCGGCAAGATCTTCCCGAAGTCACTGGAGAACGCGCCGGTGCAGGTGAACGGGCCGCAGAGCGGCGTCATCGGGTCCACCTTCGCGGGCGCGTTGAACAGCGTCGAGCAGGGCACGTCCGGTGACGACGCGTGGAACCAGGCGATGGAGGACATCAAGGCCGCGGCTGGTGATGGATGACGGCCGAGTTGGACACTCGTGGAGCGCCGCCGGCTGATCGCCGGCGGCGCTCGGCGGGCCCACCGTCGCCCCGGCGGCAGCGCTGGCGTTCCCGGCTCTACCGCCTGGACGTCAAGGGGTCGCCGTACCTGTACATCGTGCCGTTCTTCGCGCTGTTCGGCGTGTTCGGCGTGTTCCCGCTGGTGTACACGGCGGTCATCTCGACCACCTCGTGGAGCCCGCGCAATCCCGGCAGCGAGGACAAGTCGGTCGGGCTGGACAACTACACGAACCTGTTGTCCGACGACAACTTCCACAACGCGCTGATCAACACCTTCGGCATCGGGCTGATCTCGACGGTGCCGCAGTTGTTGCTGGCGCTGGGCATCGCGCATCTGCTGAACTACAAGCTGCGCGGACGGCTGTTCCTGCGCATGGGTGTGCTGATCCCCTACATCACCTCGGTCGCGGCCGTCGCGTTGATCTTCAACCAGATCTTCGCGCGCGACTTCGGGCTGCTGAACTGGTTCCTGCAGCCGTTGATGGAGAACCCGATCGACTGGCGGGCCGAGAAGTGGGCGTCCTGGCTGGCCGTGTCCTCAATGGTCATCTGGCACTGGACCGGCTACAACACGCTGATCTACCTGGCCGCCATGCAGACCATCCCCTACGAGCTGTACGAGTCCGCGTCGATCGACGGCGCGAGCAAGTGGCAGCAGTTCTGGCACATCACCATCCCGAGCCTGCGCCCGACCATCATCTTCACGGTCATCGTGTCGACCATCGGCGCGTTGCAACTGTTCGCCGAGCCGTTCCTGTTCGACACCACCAGGAACAGCAACGGCGGCGCCGATCGGGAGTTCCAGACGGTGGTGTTGTACCTGTACCAGCAGTTCTGGACGAACGGCCGGTACGGCTACGCGGCCGCCATCGCCTGGACGCTGTTCCTCATCACGGTGGTGATCGCGTTGGTGAACTTCCTCCTGGCGCGCCGGATCCAGTCGGCGGAGGATTAGATGTCCACAATGGTCAGTGACATTGAGACAGAGCGGCCCGCTCCCCCGCGCCGTCAGCGCAAGGCACCGGACTCCGCGGGTTGGCTCACCTACGCGATGCTGCTCGCCATCATCGTGATCTCCATCTTCCCGCTCTACTGGTCGGTCGTGGTGTCCTCACGCGACCAGTCGGCCGTCGGGCGCTACCCGCCGCCGCTGGTGCCGGGCGGTTCGTTGTGGGACAACCTGACCAAGGCGTTCGACCAGGGCAACTTCGGGCTGGCGCTGACCAACTCGGTGATCGTGGCCGGCACCATCACGATCGCCGTGGTGTTCACGTCCACCCTGGCGGGTTTCGCGTTCGCCAAGCTGACCTTCCGCGGCCGCAACGGGTTGTTCACCACGGTGGTCGCCACCATGCTGGTGCCGACCCAGCTGGCGATCATCCCGCTGTACATCATGGTCACGCAGTGGTTCGGCTGGTCGAACGACCTGCGTGGGGTGATCGTGCCGGCGCTGGTGAGCGCGTTCGGTGTGTTCTTCATGCGTCAGTACCTGGTCTCCGCCATGCCGACCGAGTTGTTGGAGGCCGGCCGGGTCGACGGCGCGAGCACGCTGCGGATCTACTGGAGCGTGGTGCTGCCGATCGCGCGGCCGGGGGCCGCGGTGCTCGGGCTGCTCACGTTCATCACGTACTGGAACGACCTGTTCTGGCCACTGATCCTGCTCAACACGCAGAACCCCACGGTGCAGGTGGCGATCGCCAACACGAGGAGCGGCATCGAGGTGGACTACGCGCTCGTGCTGGCGGGCACGGTGATCGCCACCTTCCCCATGCTGATCGTGTTCCTGTTGTTGGGCAGGCAGATCATCGGAGGAATCATGCAGGGGGCGGTCAAGGGATGAAGTTTCCACAGGGTTTCGTGTGGGGCGCGGCCACGGCCGCCTACCAGATCGAGGGCTCGGTCACGGCGGACGGTCGCGGACCGTCCATCTGGGACACGTTCTCGCACACGCCCGGGCGGGTGGCGAACGGGGACACGGGTGACGTGGCGGCCGACCACTACGTTCGGTTCCGCGACGACGTGGCGTTGATGGCCGACCTGGGGCTGCCCGCGTACCGGTTCTCCGTGGCGTGGCCCCGGATCCAGCCGACCGGGAAGGGCCCGGCGAACGCGGCCGGGCTCGACCACTACGAGCGGCTGGTGGACGAGCTGCTGGCCAGGAGCATCACGCCCACCATGACGCTGTACCACTGGGATCTGCCCCAGGAGCTGGAGGATTCCGGCGGATGGGGTGAACGGGACACGGCCGCGCGGTTCGCCGAGTACGCGGGTCTGGTGGCCGGCCGGCTCGGCGACCGGGTGCCGTCGTGGACCACGTTGAACGAGCCGTGGTGTTCGGCGTTCCTCGGTTACGCGTCCGGCGAGCACGCTCCCGGCCGCACCGACCCGGCGCTGTCGTTGCGCGCGGCCCACCACCTGCTGCTCGCCCACGGGCTCGCCACCTCGGTGCTGCGGGCGGAGCTGCCGGCCGCGGCGCAGGTGTCGATCACGCTGAACCTGTGTGCCGTGCTGCCGGCCGCCACGTCTCCCGAGGCGACCGACGCCGTGCGGCGGATCGACGGGCTGGGCAACCGGCTGTTCCTCGACCCGCTGTTCCGCGGCCACTACCCGGCCGACGTCCTGCGGGACACGGCCTCGTTGACCGACTGGTCGTTCGTGGCGGACGGCGACCTCTCGGCCATCGCCGCGCCGATAGATCTGCTGGGCATCAACTACTACACGCCGACGCTGGTCGACGCGGGTCCGCCGTCGTCCGGCCCCTCGCCGTGGCCGGGGTGCGCGGATGTCCGGTTCGTCCCGCAGCCGGGTCCCGCGACCGCCATGGGCTGGGCGATCGACGCGCAGGGGCTGCGCAACGTCGTCCACCGCGTGCACGACGACTACGAACCGATCCCCCTGATGATCACGGAGAACGGGGCGGCGTTCGACGACTTCGTCGACGGGGCCGGCGTGCCGGACGCCGACCGGATCGCCTACCTGCGCGACCATCTGACGGTCGTGCACGAGGCGATCGAGGCGGGCGTGGACCTTCGGGGATACTTCGTGTGGTCGCTGTTGGACAACTTCGAGTGGGCCTACGGTTACGCGAAGCGGTTCGGCATAGTCCACGTGGACTACGCGACGCAGGAGCGGGTGTGCAAGGACAGCGCCCACTGGTATCGCGAGGTGATCAGGACGAACGGCATATGATCTCGAAGCCCACATTGGACACGGTGGCCGCGGAGGCAGGGGTGTCGCGGGCGACGGTGTCCAGGGTGATCAACGGCTCGCCGCGGGTGTCGCCGGAGGTGAAGACCGCGGTCAACTCGGCCATCGCGCTGCTCGGCTACGTGCCCAACCGGGCGGCGCGCAGCCTCGCCATGCGCCGGACCGATTCCATCGCGCTGGTCATGCGTGAGCCGGACGCCACGGTGCTCGCCGACCCGTATCTGGGCAACGTGATCATCGCGACCAGCCAGGCGCTGATCGGGACCGGCGTGCAGCTGGTGTTGGTGAACGCGCAGAACAACGCGGAGCACGCGCAGCTGGCCGACTACGTCCGAAGTGGACACGTCGACGGTGTGTTGCTGGCGTCCATGCACGACGACGACCCGTTGCCGCGGATCCTTCTGGAGGCGGGCATTCCCACGGTGGTCAGCGGCCGCCCGCCCACTCCCCTACCGGGCCTGGCGTACGTGGACGTGGACAACGTGGGCGGCGCGCAGCTGGCGGCCGAGCGTTTGATCTCCGCGGGCCGCAAGCGCATCGCGACGATCACGGGTCCGCAGGACATGACCGCCGGGGCCGACCGGCTGGTGGGGTACCAGCGTGCTCTGGCCGCGGCGGGCCGCAAGGCGGACCGAATCGCGCACGGTGACTTCACGCGCGAGTCGGGCCAGCAGGCGATGGACGAGCTGATCGCGCGTTACCCCGACCTGGACGGCGTCTTCGTGGCGAACGACCTGATGGCCATGGGCGCTCTGCGCGCTCTGCGTGATTCAGGACGGCGCGTGCCGGCGGACGTGTCGGTGGTGGGTTATGACGACATCGAGATGGCGAGGCACACGGAGCCCCCGCTGACGACCATCCACCAGCCGATCATCGACCAGGCGCGCACCATGACGGAGCTGCTGCTGACCCAGATAGGCGGCGACCCGGTGGGCGAACCGGTGGTCCTGCCGACGGAGTTGGTGGAACGCTCTTCGGCCTGACCCGGCGGCGGGCAGGGCTCCGGTTCGATGATGTCACCTCGCACCGACAAACCCGGTCCGGGGCCCCTGGATCTAATTCCAGACCTGACCACCGACAATTCCGGACCGCTCAGCCGGACCCACGCAACGCGAAGGCCCGCGTCCGGTTCGTCGGACCCGCGCAACGTGAAGACCGTGCGTCCACCGGGTCAGTCGGGTCCGCGGAGGGTGAGGACCACCCGCAGGATGTGCTCGACCGCGCAGGAGAACACCGAGCCGCGCAGTTCGCCGCGAGTGGCGAGGTTGGCGCTCGCGAAGGCGAGCACCTGGTCGGGGTCGAGGCGCCGGGCCACGAGCGCGGCGATCTCCTCGAGATCAAGACGAGGATGGTCCAGCCGGGTCAGAGCGAACGCGACCACGAGTTCCTCGTCCGACACGGCACACCTCCTCCAGCGGGCAGGGCTCCGGTTCGATGATGTCAGCTCACACCGACAAAACCGGTCCAGGGACCCCTGGATTTAATCCTAGACCTGACCACCGACAGTTTCCGAGCCCGCGCCGGCGGCCTGTGGACCGTCGAGGCGGGCCTTCGCGATCAGCGGGTAGCCCGGGAAGCCCAGCGCGTGGTCCTTGCCCGCCAGTGGCGCGCCCGCCACCCACACCGAGCCGGTCTTCTCGATGTTGGCCAGCACGTTGACGTCCGCGTTCTTCATGACCAGAGCGAACCGCTCCCCCGACGGCAGTTGCACGGTCCCCGTCGCGTCGGCGGTCGCGTTCCGTTTCACCGCACCGAAAGTGACCGTCGCCGAGAGGCGTTGCCACGGGCCACGGCGCAGCGCCGCCAGTTGCCGGTACCGCAGGAGACACACGCCGCGGTACAGCGCGATCCCCACGCCCAGACCCGCGGTGAGTACGCAAGCCTCCAGCAGCGGCGAGCCGATGACCAGCACCAGGATCGTGACCACGGCCATGCCCGCCCACGCCAGGAGACTGGACAACTGGACCCGGCCAAGCTGGCGGAGTTCGTCGGTGTCCGCGCCCGCGACGGGGTGGCCGCCCGAGCCCGTCACGATCCGCGCGGGCCACGGCAGGTGCACGCCCGGCGCGCGCACCGCCGTCCACCCGCGCGAGTCCGGATCGACCAGCCACACGTGTCCGGCCCTGGCGATCACGTCGCGGACGGCCGGCACCGGCCCCCACACCCGCACCCGCCTGCCGTCGGCCAGCCGCAACACCGTGCCGCGATCGTCGAGCACGGTGACCGCCGCCTGTTGCCACCCCAGTCGGTCCAGCGCCGGCCGCCACCGGCGTGCCGCGAGGCCGGTGCCGACGACGCACCCCTCGACCAGCATCGCCGCCGCGAGGGCCAGCAGCACCACGACGTCGGAGTACGTCGAGGCGAGCGCCATCAGACCGGCGAGCACCACCACGGCCACGACCGTCCACACCAGAGTCACCGCACCGACGACCTGCTTGCGCATGAAGGCGAACAGCGCGGCCGTGGTCGGGTCGGCGAGCGCGGGCCGGTCGGTGTGCGGCGGTGGTACGACGCCGTCCAGAGCGGGGGTCATGGCCCCCATATCCGACTGCCCACAAAGGACGTTACGACGACGAGTCGAAACTGCCGGATTGCTTCGTGTCACATTTGACGTGTCCGCGGGCTCATCCCGGTGAACCGTGACGAGGGGATGGGGTATCGATGGTGGAACTGGCCGAACGCTTCGAGGAGCACCGCTCGCGGCTGCGGGCGGTGGCGTACCGGATGCTGGGCTCGCTGGCCGAGGCCGACGACGCCGTCCAGGACGCCTGGCTGCGCCTGAGCAGGTCCGACGCCGACGGCATCGACAACCTCGGCGGCTGGCTGACCACGGTGGTCGCGCGGGAGTGCCTGCACGTGCTGCGGTCCCGGCGCCAGGCCGAGCGGCTGCCCGACCTGGTCGTCATCCCGGAGGCCGACCTCGATCCCGTGCGGGAGGCGGAGCTGGCCGACTCCGTGGGGTTGGCCCTGCTCGTGGTGCTCGACCGGCTCAGCCCGGCCGAGCGGCTGGCGTTCGTGCTCCACGACCTGTTCCAGCTGCCGTTCGACGAGATCGCCCGCATCGTGGGGCGCAGTCCGGCGGCCACGCGGCAGCTGGCCAGCCGGGCGCGGCGGCGGGTGAGCGGCGTCCCGCAGCCCGACCCGGACCTGGCGCGGCAGCGGCGAGTGGTCGACGCCTTCTACGCGGCCGCGCGGCGCGGCGACTTCGACGCGCTTCTCCAGGTCCTCCACCCGGACGTCGTGCTGAGCACCGACCAGGGCGAGACCGTCCGCGGCGCGTCGGCCGTGGGCAAGCTGGCCCGCGCGCCGAAGGGCGGCACCCTGCGGCCCGCGCTGGTCAACGGCGCGCCCGGCGCCCTGATCTCCAGTGACGGGCAGCCGCTGGCCGTGCTGGTGTTCACCGTGACGGGTGACCGGATCGTGGCCATCGACGCCATTCGCGACCCCGCGCGGGTCCGCCAGGCCTTCGCAGTCACATCGCCGGCCCCCGAGGGCTCAGAGGGGTGACTCACAACCACAGGAGGACACCCGTGGAACAACGAATCCCCGAGTTCACCACGCACGTGCCGGACATGCCGGAGCTGGCCGGCGCACTGGTGAAAGCCGCGGCGAACGGCTCGCTGCCGGCGGCCACGGCCAGCCTGGTCTACATGCGGGCCGGCCAGATCGTCGGCAGTACCTACCAGGTGTTGCGGCACTCGGCGGACCTGCGCAAGGCCGGCGAGTCCGAGGAACGCATCAGTGTCGTGGCGACCTGGTGGGACGCGCCCTGCTTCACCGACGCCGAGCGCGCCGCGCTGAAGCTGACCGAGGCGGTGTTCCAACCGAACGCGCGAGGCGACGAGCGCGTGCCGGCCGACCTGTTCGCCGAGGTGGCGAAGCACTACGACGACAAGGCGATGGCCACCCTGACGGTGCTGCTCGCCTCGGCCGGCTTCTGGATGAACGTCGCCACCATCCTCAAGCCGCCGCCCCTCGGATGGAACGCCACGGCCGCCTGACGGGAGTGGGGCCGGCATCCGCTCGGGTGCCGGCACCCAGGCGAGGCCAGTCGGCCTGACTCGGTGGGAGGGCACCCCTCACAGTTGGTCGCAGTGCCGGCCTCGGCACGAAAGCGGGAACCGGCTGCGGGCAGGGCTCCGGTTCGATGGTGTCACCTGACACCGACAAAAACGGTCCGGGGCCCCCTGGATTCAATTCTACTCGCGAGCACCGACAATTCCGGAGCGCCGCTCACCGGGTGTGATCGATCGGGTGTGGCCAGACCGCGACCGCGCACGCCTCGAGCGGGCGCGGGCGCGGTCAAGCCCGGGTGGTAGCGTCCTGCTGCTGGTCAGCTTGCTGGCCGGCGACGCGAACAGTTCGCGGCCCGAACCGGGGTCGCGGCAGGTGGAAGCGAAGTCCGGTGCGAATCCGGCGCTGTCCCGCAACTGTGATGGCCGCCCCCGAAAAGGGGCGCCAGAGCCAGGTCGCCTACCACTCCCCGCGTCGACGCCAACCGCCCCCGGTGCAGGGATGCGGCGTCCCCGGGGTCTGCCCGGGCCGCGCCCGCGCCGGGCTGACGACCCGAGGTGGTCCGTTGTCCCTCACCCTGACCGGCCGGCGCGCGCGACGACTGGCCGTTCCCCTGATCGCCGGGGCGCTCGTCGTCACCGGCTGCGCCAACCGTGAAGAGCCGAAAGAGAGCCCGAAGGTCGAGACCGAGGCCTTCCCCGTCACCCTCACCCCCGTCGAGGGCGACCCGATCACCCTCGACAAGCGGCCCGAGCGGATCGTCTCCCTGTCGGCCAGCAACACCGAGACCCTGTTCGCCATGGGTGCCGGTGACCAGATCGTCGCGGTGGACGCGCTGTCCAACTACCCGGCCGACGCCCCCGTCACCGACCTGTCCGGGTTCCAGCCCAACGCCGAGGCCATCGCCGCCCACGATCCCGACCTGGTGATCGTGTCCGACGACCTGAACGACGTGGTCTCCTCGCTGACCGGACTCGGTCACCCGGTGCTGATCGTGCCGGCGGCGGCCGACCTCGACGACCTGTACGCGGGCGTCGAGCTGATGGGCAAGGCCACCGGCCACGCCGAGGAGGCGGCCGACGTCGCCGAGCAGGTCCGCGACGGGCTCGACAAGATCGTGGCCGACACCCCGAAGCCGGACACGGCGCTGAAGTACTACCACGAGCTGGACCCCACGCTGTACAGCGCGACGTCCAAGACGTTCATGGGCTCGATCTACAGCCTGTTCGGCCTCACGAACATCGCCGACCCTGCCGAGACGGACACCGGCGGCTACCCGCAGCTGTCCAACGAGCACATCCTCCAGTCGAACCCCGACCTGATCTTCCTGGCCGACGTGAAGTGCTGCGCGCAGAACGCGGAGACCGTGGGTGCCCGGCCGGGCTGGAACACGCTGAACGCCGTGACGAACGGCAACGTGGTCGCGCTCGATGACGACCTCGCCTCCCGCTGGGGACCGCGGGTCGTGGAGCTGGCCCAGTCGATCGCCGACGCCGTGGCCAAGGCAGCGGAGAGCTGAGCACGACCGTAACCGACACACCCAGGGTGGCACCCACGAAGTTGTCACCCTGGGTGCTTGGCCTCGTCCTGCTCACGCTGCTCGCGGTCGTGTCGGTGTCCACCCTGCTCGGCGCGGCCAACCTCGGCTGGACCCGTGTGGTGGCCGAGGTGTGGGCGCAGCTGACGGGCGGCACGTCGCCACTGTCGGCCACCGAGGCGGCCATCGTGTGGGAGCTGCGGCTGCCCCGCGTCGTGCTCGCCGGGATGGTGGGCGCGGCGCTCGCCGTGTCCGGCGCGGCGTTCCAGGGCGTGTTCCGCAACCCCCTGGCCGACCCGTTCCTGCTCGGCGCGGCCGCCGGCGCCGGCATGGCCGCGACGATCGTGGTGGTGGCGGCGCCGTCGGTCACCGGCTGGGTGATCGGCCCGCTGCCGCTGGCCGCGTTCGCCGGCGCGGTCGGCGGGGTGTCGCTCACGTGGCTGATCGGCCGGTCGGCCGGTGGCGGCACGGCCGTGCTGCTGCTCGCGGGCGTCGCCGTGGCGTCGTTCCTCACGGCCGTGCAAACGTTCGCGCAGCAGCTGAACACCGACACCATCAAGAAGGTCTACAGCTGGATGCTCGGCGGGCTGAACACCACCGGCTGGCGCGAAGTGCTGATCACGGTGCCCTACATCGGGTTGGCCGGCGCCGTGCTGTGCCTGTGCGCGCGGCTGCTCGACGTGCTGGCGGTCGGCGACGACGAGGCCGCCTCGCTCGGCATCCACCCCGGACGGGTGCGCCTGGTGGTGCTGCTGGCCGCGTCGCTCGCCACCGCGGCGGCCGTGGCGGTGAGCGGGCTCATCGGGTTCGTGGGCATCGTGGTGCCGCACGTGGTGCGGTTGATGGCCGGCGCGAGCTACCGGGTGGTGGTGCCGCTGTCGCTGGCCGGCGGCGCCATCTTCCTGATCGCCACCGACTACATCGCGCGGACCGCGTTCGCACCGGCCGAGCTGCCGATCGGCGTGATCACGGCGTTCGTGGGCGCCCCGTTCTTCCTGCTGGTGCTGCGGATGAACCGGGGGCAGGTCCGGTGAGGGAGCCTGCGGACGAACCATTGGCACAGCACGCGCTGACCCTGCGCGCGGTGTCGGCCCGCTACGGCAGCCGGGTGGTGGCGGCCGACGTCGACATCGCCCTGGCGGCCGGCAGCTGGCTGGCCATCCTCGGCCCCAACGGCGCCGGCAAGTCGTCGCTGCTGAAGTCGATCGTGGGCATCGTCGACCACGACGGCGAGATCCTGGTGGACGGCACGGCCACCTCGGCGCTGTCCAACCGCGAGCGGGCGCGCGCCATCGCGTACGCGCCGCAGACCCCGCAGCTGCCGGACCGCCTGTCGGTCACCGACTACGTGCTGCTCGGCCGCACCCCGCACCTGGCGCCGCTCGCGCGGGAACGCCGGTCGGACCTCGAGGTGGTGGAACAGGTACTCGCCCGGCTCGACCTGGAGGCGCTCGCCGGGCGCGCACTGCACACCCTGTCCGGCGGCGAACGCCAGCGCGCGGTCCTGGCCAGGGTGCTGGCGCAGAAGGCCGGCCTGCTGCTGCTCGACGAGCCGACCACCGGCCTGGACATCGGCCACGCCCAGGCGCTGCTCGACCTGATCGACCGCCTGCGCTTCGAGGAGGGTGCGACCGTGGTCAGCACCCTGCACGACCTCACGCTGTCGGCCCAGTACGCCGAACAGCTCCTGCTGCTCGACGGCGGCGAGGTGGTGGCGGCCGGCACGCCGGAACAGGTGCTGACCCGCGAGATCGTCGAACGCCACTACGCGGCCGACGTCGAAATCCTCACCACGTCCCACGATCATCTGGTCGTCGCACCCAACCGCAAGAAGTAGAACCTGTTATATTTCTGCGGTGATCTTCGATCGCTTTCGCCTGACCGACCAGGTGGCCGTGGTGACGGGGGCCGGACGCGGGATCGGGGCGGCCACGGCCGTCGCGCTCGCCGAAGCCGGAGCGGACGTCGTGATCTCCGCCCGCACCGAGAGTGACCTGGCCGAGGTGGCCGAGCGGATCTCCGCCACCGGCCGCAAAGCACTGACCGTCGCCACCGATCTGTCCGATGTGGACAACGCGGCCGGGTTGGCCACCGCCGCGCGCGACGCGTTCGGGCGCCTCGACATCGTGGTGAACAACGTCGGCGGCACCTACCCGCGACCGCTGCTCGACACCGACACCCGCTTCCTGGAGTCGGCGTTCCGGTTCAACGTGTCGACCGCCCACGCGCTCACCTCGGCCGCGCTGCCGATCATGCTCGACTCGGACGGCGGCGCCATCGTCAACATCTCCTCGGTCCTCGGCCGCGTGTCCGGCCGCGGCTACCTCGCCTACGGCACCGCGAAGGCCGCGCTCAGCCACTACACCCGCCTGGCGGCCCACGACCTGGCGCCGCGCGTGCGGGTGAACGCGATCGCCGTCGGCTCGGTCGCCACCTCCGCGCTCGACGTGGTGCTGCGCAACGAGGAACTCCGCACGGCCATGGAGCACGCCACTCCCCTGCGCCGCATCGGCGACCCCGAGGAGATCGCGGCCACCGTGCTGTTCCTCGTCTCCCCCGCCGGCGGCTACCTGACCGGCAAGGTGCTGGAGGCCGACGGCGGCCTCCAGTCCCCGAACCTCGACCTCGGACTGGCGGACCTATGACTCTTCGCGTGGTGCAGTGGAGCACGGGCAACGTCGGCCGGCACACGATCGCCGGCATCGACGCGCGGCCGGACCTGAAGCTCGCGGGCGTCTGGGTGTCCACACCGGACAAGGTGGGGCGCGACGCCGGTGACCTGGCGGGTCTGGGCCGCGAGCTCGGGGTGACCGCCACGAACGACGCGGACACGCTGCTGGCCGCCGCACCCGACTGCGTGGTCTACACGGCCATGGCCGACAACCGGCTGCAGGAGGCGGTCGACGACCTGTGCCGGCTGCTGCGCGCGGGGATCAACGTGGTGGCAAGCGGTCCGGTGTTCCTCCAGTTCCCGACCGGTGTGCTGCCGGAGGAGTCGATCGCGCCGATCCGCGCGGCGGCCGTCGAGGGCGGCGCGTCGCTGTGGGTGAACGGCATCGACCCCGGCTTCGCGAACGACTGGCTGCCGCTCGTGCTGACCGGGGTGTGCGAGCGGATCGACCAGGTGCGCTGCCTGGAGATCGTGGACTACGCCACCTACGACAACCCCACGGTGATGTTCGACATCATGGGGTTCGGCAAGCCGTTCGACGAGACGCCGCTGCTGCTGACGCCCGGGGTGCTGTCGCTGGCGTGGGGCAGCGTGGTGCGCCAGCTCGCCGCCGGGCTCGGGGTCACGCTCGACCGCGTGGAGGACTCGGCCACGCGGATGCCGGCGCCGGAGACGTTCGACATCGCGGCGGGCACCATCAAGCGGGGCACGGCCGCGGCGCTGCGGTTCGAGGTGCGCGGCATGGTCGGCGACCGCGCGGTGTGCGTGCTGGAACACGTCACCCGCCTGCGGGCCGACCTGGCGCCGAGCTGGCCGCAGCCGGTCGACGGCAGCGGATATCGAGTGGTCATCACCGGTGAGCCGAACTGTGTGCTCGACCTGCGGATGCTCGCGTCGGACGGCGACCACAACACCGCCAACCTCAAGGCGACGGCCATGCGTCTGGTGAACGCCGTGCCCGCGGTGGTGGCCGCCCCGCCGGGGCTGCTCACCGCGTTGGATCTCCCGTTGATTACCGGTAGCGGCCTGGTGGCCGGCTAGGGTTCACGGGTCGGCGAGGTGGCCGGTTCAGCCTTTTCCTCATCGCTCTCGGCCTTCTCGTCGGTTTCTTCATCGGTCTCGTCTTCGTCCTCGACGTCTTCGTCGGCCTTGTCGGCGTCCTCGACATCATCGTCGGCGGCCTTCGCCGGCTCCTCGTCGGCTACTGGCGGCGGACCGTCCTTGCCCACCAGCAGCGCCGGATCCTCGCGTTCGCCGCGGCTCTTCGCCAGGAAGAAGTAGGCGACCGCGCCGAGGAACACGATCCCCGAGACCCACACGTTGACGCGGACGTCGAACACCATGGTGGCGGTGTCGGTGCGCATCAGTTCGATCCAGGTGCGGCCGAGGGTGTAGCCGGCGACGTACACGGCGAACGCGCGGCCGTGGCCCAGGCGCAGCTTGCGGTCGAGCCAGACGACCAGCCCGGCCACCGCGAGGTTCCACAGCAGCTCGTAGAGGAACGTGGGGTGCACGATCTCGACCGGGATGTGGTTCTCCGCCACCCCGTTGAGCGTGTCCGTGGCGCCGAACTCGTTGACACGCTTGTAGATCTCCAGGCCCCACGGCAGGTCGGTGGGACCGCCGAACAGCTCCTGGTTGAAGTAGTTGCCGACGCGGCCGATGGCCTGCGCCACGACGATGCCCGGGGCCACCGCGTCGGCGAACGCCGGCAGCGGCACACCCTTGACCCGGCAGCCGATCCACGCACCGACGGCGCCGAACGCGATCGCACCCCAGATGCCGAGACCGCCGTCCCAGATCTTGAGCGCGTTGATCGGGCTGGCCTCCGGGTCGTCGCCGAAGTACCGGTACCAGTCGGTGGCCACGTGGTACAACCGTCCGCCGACCAGGCCGAACGGGACCGCGAACACCGCGATGTCGATGATCGCGCCGGCAGAGCCGCCGCGGGCCATCCACCGGCGCTCGCCCCACCAGATCGCCACGATGATGCCGGCGATGATGCAGAGGGCGTAGGCGCGGATGGGGATCGGACCGAGTTCCCAGACGCCACGGTCGGGGCTCGGGATACTCGCCAGGTACAGGGCTGACGCGCTCATCACGGGCGTCACCGTAACGGGTGGTCCACCCGGCGACTCCATCAGGTGCCATGATCGGGGCCATGCTGACCCGCGAACTGCTGCTCCCCTGGGTCCGGCTGACCTACGGTTACCGGCACGCCGATGCCCGCGTCCGCGACCGTGGCCACGCCTTCCTCGTGGACACCCAGCCCGACGAGCGCTACGACAACCCCGAGTTACCGGCCACCGCCGGCAACGGTCCGACGCTCGTGCTGAAGGCGGACGGCGCGTTCTTCCGGCTCGGCTCCAACCCCGACGACCTGGCCGTCTGGCAGGCTCTTGACGAGCAGTCGTTCCGCACGGCGTTGCAGGCGACGGGCCGGTCGCTGGACGCCCCGGACGGGGTCGTGCCGCAGCCGGGGCCGGTGTCGTTGGAACAGGTGATGGCGTGGTTGCGCGGGCAGCGTCACCGCGCGGGCGACAGCCTCTACGACGGCGGGTTCGGCTACTGGGTCGTGGCGCCGGGCGAGAACGCGCCGCTGTCGATGATCGTGAAGCGCGACGGCGCCGTGTGGACGACGTCCACGCACCCGAACACCATCCCGCTGCGGAACACGCGGACCGAGCAGGACTTCCACGCCGAGTTGGCCCGCCTCTTCCCGGGGATCGACCCCGGGCAGCCGACGGAGTGGCTGCCGCCCTTGTCCCATCCCGCGCCGGTCGGCGGGGTGACCAGGGAACGGGCGGTCGGCTACGCGGCCGCCGTGTACGGGCCTCGTCACGCCGAGGGCCGGGTGGCGGAGGCCGACTTCGGGTTCTGGGTCAACACCCAGCCCGACGCCTACATGGACGGCGACGAGCGGGCCATGACCTACGGCAACGGTCCGACGCTGATCATGAAGAGCAACGGCGCGATCTGGAACCTGGCGTCGAACCCGGGCTCACTGCCGCTCTACCAGGCGACCAGCGAGCAGGACTTCCACGACCGGTACCGGGCGGCCTTCCCGGGTGCCGACCCGAACAAGCCGAGCAGTTGGCTGCGGTGATGGCCTTCTGGAAGCGCAAGAAGCCCCCGGCGCCCGCCCCACCGCCGCCGGTTCCGTCCTACGCCCCGTCCTATGCCCCGTCGCCGTACATGATGAGCCCGGTGACGTTGCATACCTGGCTGCACACCACTTTCGGGTACGAGCCCCCCGTCCGCGATGCCACCTGGGCCTGGTGGATCGACGCCGGGGCCGAGGTGTACCTGATCATCAAGACCGACCGGTCGGTCTGGCGCCTACCCCCGGACAAGACGACACAACTGCTGTCCAACGCCACCGACGAGGCGGACTTCCGCACCATCTGGCGCCGAACCAAGCGTACGGAACCCATGCCCAACTACTGGATCCCCCACTAAGCCGACGAGACAGTACGACTCGGTGTCGAAAACGTACGACTCGCTGTCGGTTGGGTACGACTCGCCGGTCAGGTGGCTGCTACCGGGCGGCGGACGCCCTCGGCCAGTTCCTCCGACAGCGCGGCCACCGAGGCCACACCGTCGGCCGCGCGGGTCACGAAGGCCGAGCCCACGATGACCGCGTCCGCGTAGCCCGCGATCTCCGCCGCCTGCGCGCCCGACCGCACGCCCAGGCCCACGCCGATCGGCAGCGACGTGTGCTCCCGCGTCCGCGAGACCAGGCCCGCCGCCAGGTGGCCCACCTGGTCGCGCGCGCCCGTCACGCCCATCACGGCCGTCGCGTACACGAAGCCCGACGACGCCGCGGTGGTCAGCGCCAGGCGTTCCTCCGACGACGACGGCGCCACCAGGAAGATCCGGTCCAACCCATGAGCAGAGGACGCCGAAATCCAGTCCGACGCCTCGTCCGGGATGAGGTCCGGCGTGATGATCCCCAGGCCACCGGCCGCCGCGAGGTCGCGGGCGAACCGGTCCACGCCGTAGTGGTGCACGGGATTCCAGTACGTCATGACCACCGCACGCCCACCGGCCGCCGCCACCGACTCGACCACCGTGAACAGGTCGCGCACCCGGAACCCGCCCCGCAGCGCGGTCTCGGCGGCCGCCTGGATGGTCGGGCCGTCCATCACCGGATCGGAGTACGGCAGGCCGACCTCCACCAGGTCACAGCCCGAGTCGATCATCGCGGACAGCGTGGCCGACGAACCGGCCACTGTCGGGTAGCCGGCCGGCAGGTAGCCGACCAACGCCGCCCGGCCGTCAGCGCGCGTGGAAGCGAACAGCTTGTCCAGTTCACTCATGACGTGAACCCGAAGTACGTGGCCGCCGTGTCCATGTCCTTGTCCCCCCGGCCCGACAGACAGACCAGGATCAGCCCGTCCGGCCCCAGTTCGCGCCCGAGCACGAGCGCCCCGGCCAGCGCGTGTGACGACTCGATCGCCGGGATGATGCCCTCGGTCCGCGACAGCAGCTTGAAAGCGTCCATGGCCTCGGCGTCGGTGACCGAGCGGTACTCCGCGCGGCCGAGGTCCTTGAGGTACGAGTGCTCCGGGCCGACGCCCGGGTAGTCGAGCCCGGCGGAGATCGAGTACGCCTCGATCGTCTGACCGTCCTCGTCCTGCAGCAGGTAGGACCGCGCGCCGTGCAGCACGCCCGGCGTGCCCTCGCTGAGCGTGGCGCCGTGTTCGCCGGTCTCGATGCCCTTGCCGCCCGGCTCCAGGCCCACGAGCCGCACGGACGGGTCGTCGATGAACCCGTGGAAGATGCCGATGGCGTTGGACCCGCCGCCCACACAAGCGGCGACCGCGTCGGGCAGCCGCCCGGTCTGCTCCAGGATCTGCTCGCGCGCCTCCTGGCCGATGATCTTGTGGAAGTTGCGCACCATCATGGGGAACGGGTGGCCGCCGGCCGCCGTGCCCAGCAGGTAGTGGGTGTCGTCGACGTTCGTGACCCAGTCGCGCAGCGCCTCGTTGATCGCGTCCTTCAGCGTGCGCGACCCGGTGGTGACGGGGATGACCTCGGCGCCGAGCAGCCGCATCCGCGCGACGTTCAACGCCTGGCGCTGGGTGTCGACCTCGCCCATGTAGACCACGCACTCGAGGCCCATGAGCGCGCACGCGGTGGCCGTGGCCACGCCGTGCTGGCCGGCGCCGGTCTCGGCGATGACCCGCTTCTTGCCCATCCGCTTGGTGAGCAACGCCTGGCCCAGCACGTTGTTGATCTTGTGGGAACCCGTGTGGTTGAGGTCCTCGCGCTTGAGGAAGATCCGCGCGCCGCCCGCGTGCTCGGCGAAGCGCGGCGCCTCGGTGAGCAGCGACGGCCGGTTGGCGTAGTCGCGCAGGAGCCGCTTGAACTCGTCGACGAACTCCGGGTCGAGCCGGGCCTTCTCGTAGACGGCCGTCAGCTCGTCGAGCGCGCCGATCAGCGCCTCGGGCATGAACCGTCCGCCCCACGGGCCGAAGTGGCCGCGCTCGTCGGGATCGTGCTTGTCGTGCTCCGGGTGTTCGGAGGTCACCGGCTCGGCCTCGGGCACGCGGGGTGCGATCCGGCCGTGACCAGCTGGATCAGCGCCGCCTTGGGGTCGGGGCTGGACACCAGGCTCTCGCCGACCAGGATGGCGTCGGCGCCGGCACCGGCGTGGGTCATGAGGTCGCCGGGCCCGCGGATGCCGGACTCGGCCACCTTGACCGTCTCGAACGGCAGGCCGGGTGCGAGCCGGCCGAACACGTCGCGGTCGACTTCCAGGGTGTGGAGGTCGCGGGCGTTGATGCCGATGACCGAGGCACCCGCCTCGAGCGCGCGGTCGGCCTCTTCGGAGTTGTGGACCTCGACCAGCGCGGTCATACCGAGCGACTCGACTCGGTCCAACAACGAGACCAACGCGTTCTGCTCGAGCGCCGCGACGATCAGCAGCACCAGGTCGGCGCCGTGCATCCGCGCCTCGTGCACCTGGTACGGGCTGACCACGAAGTCCTTGCGCAGCAACGGGACGTCGACCACGGCACGCACCGCGTCGAAGTCGTCGAGCGAGCCGCCGAAGCGCCTGCCCTCGGTGAGCACGGAGATGACCCGCGCGCCCGCGTCGGCGTAGTCCTTGGCCAGCGCCGCCGGATCGGCGATCGTGGCGAGTTCGCCCTTGGAGGGGCTGCGTCGCTTCACCTCGGCGACGACGCTGATGTCCGAGCCACGCAGTGCGGAGACCGCATCACGCGGCGGCGCGGCCTTGGCCGAGCGCTCCTTGACGACCTCGAACGGGAGCTTCGCCTCGCGCACCGCGAGGTCCTCCCGGACCCCTTCGATGATCGACTCGAGGACGCTCATCGGCCCCGCCCGCTAGTAGCCGACTCCGATGAATTGCTTGTGCTTTCCCTCACCAGCCCTGCCCCTTCCCGCTTGAAGGATGCTAACCCCGCGCCGGAACAGCACTGGTGACCGGGTCACGGTCGGCGGTCCTCGGCAGTGTTGTCCGCAGTGTCGTCCGCGGTCGGATCCTCACCCTCGGAGAGCCCGTCCCACATGTCCTTGTCCGGATCGCCCGTCCGGACCTTGGTGTTAGCGGCCTCGTAGCGGGCGCCCATGGTGGGCAGCCGCCGCGCGTGTGCGACGACCGACGCGCCGGCCACCAGCAGCAGTATCGCGCCGAGGAAGGCGAAGCCACGGCCGGACAGCACCGAGAACCCGCCCTCGACCTGGGCATCGACGGCCCGCCAGCCGGTGTAGACGGCGGCCGCGCCGATGATGGCGCCGAGGATGCGTCGCAGCCAGCCGCCGACCGCGAACACGCCGGCCAGGCCGGCGAGCGCGAGCAGCGCGATCGCCGTCAGATCGGGTGAACCGTCCTGCGTGCCGTCACCCATCCCGGGCTGATCGGGCGGCGGTGCGTCACCCCAGGCGAGTGCGCTGGCACCCCAGAGTGCGGCGGCGGCACCGAGGAGCGCGACCACGATCATCCACAGTGGACGCCTACTCATCGGCGCTTCCCGTGGCCGGGCGCATGGTGCCGGCCGTGGCGATGGCGGCCAGCACGGCGCCCGCCTTGTTCACGCACTCGGTGTCCTCGGCGACGGGGTCGGAGTCGGCCACGATGCCGGCACCCGCCTGGACGTAGGCGACGCCGTCACGCATGAGCGCCGTGCGGATGGCGATGGCCGTGTCGGCGTCGCCCGCGAAGTCCAGGTAGCCGACCACGCCGCCGTAGAGCCCGCGTCTGGTCGGCTCCAACTCCTCGATCAGCTCCATGGCGCGCGGTTTCGGCGCGCCGGACAGGGTGCCGGCCGGGAAGCACGCGGTGACCGCGTCGAACGCCGTGCGCCCCTCGGCCAGGGTGCCGGTCACGGTGGACACGATGTGCATGACGTGGCTGTAGCGCTCGACGCGGAAGAAGTCGACCACGTGCACGCTGCCCGGCCGGCACACGCGGCCGAGGTCGTTGCGGCCGAGGTCCACGAGCATCACGTGCTCGGCGCGTTCCTTCTCGTCGGACAGCATGTCCTTCTCGAGGATCTCGTCCTCCTCGGGATCCACGCCGCGCCAGCGCGTGCCGGCGATCGGGTGCGTGGTGGCCACGCCGTCCCGCACGGTCACCAGCGACTCGGGGCTGGACCCGACGATGTCGAACCCGTCGAGGCGGAGCAGGTACATGTACGGGCTGGGGTTGGTGGCGCGCAGGACCCGGTAGACGTCGAGCGGCGTGGCGTCCGTACGCATCTCGAACCGCTGCGACAGGACCACCTGGAAGCCCTCGCCCGCGACGATGGCCTCCTTGGCCGCGCGCACGGCGGCCGTGTAGTCGGCCTGGTCGCGGCGGCGGAGGTACTCGGGCTTCGGTCGGTCGTAGGTGGCGGCGGTGGGCGGCGCGGCCGTGTGCAGGCCGGCGGTCATGGTGTTCAGGCGGGCGACGGCGTCGTCGTAGGCGGCGTCCACCCGTTCGGGCGAGTCGTCCCAGTTCACGGCGTTCGCGATGAGCGTGACCGTGCCCTCGTGGTGGTCCAGAGCCGCGAGGTCGGTGGCCAGCAGCATGACCAGTTCGGGCAGGTGCAGGTCGTCTTCGGTCAGTTCGGGGAGGCGCTCGAGGCGGCGGACGGCGTCGTAGCCGATGTAGCCGACCATGCCGCCGGTGAGCGGCGGGAGGCCGGGCAGCGGGTCGCTGTGCAGGATCTCGACGGTCTCGCGCAGTGCCTGCAGCGGGTCACCGTCCTGAGGCAGCCCGACCGGCGGCTTGCCGGTCCAGTGGGTGTGGCCGTCGCGCTCGGTGAGGGTGGCGGCGCTGTGCACGCCGACGAAACTCCACCGCGACCAGGAACGGCCGTTCTCGGCGGACTCGAACAGGAAGGTGCCCGGGCGGCCGGCGGCGAGCTTGCGGTAGACGCCGACGGGGGTCTCGGCGTCGGCGAGGAGGCGCCGGGTCACGGGGATCACGCGTCGTTCCGCCGCGAGCTGGTGGAACTCCTCGCGGGTCGGGCTGACGGCCCCGAGACCGGTGGACCGGGTGGGCGTGTCGATCGCGCTGGCCATGCGGCCATTGTGCCGGGTAGACCTTTCGCTGGTCTCGCCAGGTCACAAAATTCAATGCGCGTTGAAAATCTGGCGGGCGTGTCGCATGATGATGGGGTGACCGATGACTCTACGCAAGCGTCGACCGCGTCTGTTCGGAGGCGCGGCCGCCGCCCGGGTGGCACGGACACCCGCCAGGCCCTGATCGACGCGGCGCGCGAGGTGTTCATCGAGCAGGGCTACGACGGTGCCACGGTCCGCTCGATCGCGTCCCGCGCCGGGGTCGACGCCGCCATGGTGAACCACTGGTTCGGCAGCAAGGAGGGCCTGTTCGGCGAGGCCGTGCTCAAGCTGCCGTTCAACCCGCAGGAGATCCTGGACATCCTGACGGCCGCCGCCCCCGACAAGATCGGCGAGACGATCGTCCGCACGTTCCTGTCTCGCTGGGACACCACGGGCGGCGGGGTGTTCACCGCGCTGATGCGCAGCGTCACCAGTCACGACGAGGCGGCCATGATGCTGCGGGACTTCTTCATGAAGAACGTGTTCAAGTCGGTCATCGGCAAGTTCGCCCCGGACAACCAGCAGTTCCGCGCGACTCTGGTGGCCACCCAGATAGTGGGCATGGGCATGGTCCGCTACGTGGCCCAGTTCGAGCCTCTGGCCTCCACGGACATCGACACCATGGCGGCGGCCATCGCGCCTACCATTCAGCGCTACATCACGGGCGAGATCACCTGACCCACCCGACACCACATCCGACCGCGAGACCGCGCTTCCCGCACCCGAGATCGCGGTTCCCGACCGCGAGACCGCGGTTCCCGCACGCATGTCGCCATCTCCCGACCGCATGTCATGGCTTCGGGCCGGGCGTGGTCTCTTTCGATGTGCGGGAGTGGCCGATTCGGCGTACCTGAATGGTCGACTCGGCGGGCGGCTCGTGGCGTCACCGGAGGGCCTCGCCGATTGCTCGGGCGCCCTCGGGGAAGGCGCCCGGGTTGGCGCCCGAGTAGTTCAGGCGCAAGTGGGGGCCCGTGGGCTCGGCGGGGAACCACTCGTCGCCCGCTGCCACCAGCACGCCCGCCGTCTCGCAGTCGCGGACCAGACGCGGCAGGTCCGTGGTGTCCGGCAGTCGCAGCCACAGGTTCAGCCCGCCCGCGGGCACGGCCTCCAGGTGTGCGCTCGGGACGTGGTCCCGCAGAGCCGCCACCAGGAGGTCCCGCCGCGCGGCCAGTTGCTGGTGGAGGTTGCGCAGGTGGGTGCGCCACGCCGGCTGCGTCACGACGTCGAGGGCCACCGCCTGCAGCATGCCGCTCACGTACATCGACACGGCCTGCGCGTCGGCCAGGATGCGTTCCCGCGCCGGGCCCCGCGCGATGATCGCCGCGATCCGCACGGCCGGCGACACGCTCTTGGTCAGCGACCGCAGGTACACCACGTGCCCGCCGTCGTCGCGCGCCGCGATCGGCGCAGGGTCGGCCGTGATGCCGAAGTCGTGCGCCCAGTCGTCCTCCACGAGGAACGCCCCGTTGCGGCGCACGATGTCCAGCACCTCGTCAGCCAGCGCGGGCGTCCAGTGCGCGCCCGTCGGGTTGGCGAACGTCGGCTGGGCGTAGAAAGCACGGGCGCCGGTGCGTTCGAACGCGCGCGCCAGCTCGTCCGGATCCGGGCCGCGACTGCCCGACGGCACGGGCACCACCTGCACGCCTGCCTGCGTGGCCGCGAGGATCGCGCCCCAGTAGGTCGGCGACTCCATGAGCAGCGGCCGGCCCGCGCCGACCAGCGCGCGGAACGCGATGCTGTGCCCACTCTGGCTGCCGGGAAGGATCACGACGTCGCTGGGCGCGGGCGGCGCGATCCCGACCGGCGCGGCCGATCCGAGTTCGGTGGCGAACCACGCCTGAAGTTCCGGCAGCCCCGCGGCCGGCGACCGGTTGACCACCGCGTCCGTGCGGGCGACGCGCGTCATGGCGGTCCGAACCAGCCGTTCGGGTAGCAGTTCCCGGTCGGGGTAGCCGGCGTGCAGGGCGACCACGTCGTTGGGCGGCGTCCGCAACGCGGCGGACAGGTGCACGCGGTTCTTCGGGGACCCGAGCGCGGCGGTCTGCCAGCCGTAATCGTTCGGCCGGGCCACGCGCACCGTGCGCACGAAAGTGCCCACCCCAGGCCGACTTTCGACCATGCCCTGGGCGGTCAGCGTCCGCAGCGCCTTCTGCACGGTGACCGGGCTGGCGCCGTATCGCACGACCAGCTCCCGAGTGGTCGGCAGCTTCGCCCCGGGCGGTGCTGTGGCGAGCCACTCACGAAGGCCGACCACGATCCGCGAGCTGCTACCGTCAGACATGACGCAGCACGGTAGCGCTACTCTCCTCGATCGGCCAGTGCTATCCGGTCTCGGGTGGGGCCTGGTCGGCGTGACGGCCTTCTCGTTCACCGTCCCGTTCACGCGCTTCGTCGTGGAGAACGGGATGTCGCCGCTGTTCATCGGCGCGGGCCGCGCGGTCATCGCGGCGGTGCTGGCGGCCTGCGCGCTGGCGCTCACCCGACAACGTCTCCCCCGCGGCGGCCAGTGGGCGCGAGTGGCCGTGGTCGCGGGTGGCGTGGTGGTGGGCTTCCCGCTGCTGACGTCGTACGCGCTGACCACGGTGCCGGCCAGCCACGGCGCGGTGGTGATCGCCTTACTGCCGGCCGCGACAGCGGTCATGGCGGTACTCCGCGGCCACGAACGCCCACCACGATCGTTCTGGATCATGGCAGCAGTGGGCGCCTTCGCCGCGGTGGGCTTCGCGGCGTTGCAGGGCAACGGTTTCAGCGGCCTGCACTGGTCCGACCTGCTCCTGTTCGGCGCGGTCGTGGCGGCGGCCGTCGGCTATGCGGAGGGCGGCCTGCTGTCGCGCGAACTGGGCGCGTGGCAAACGGTCTCGTGGGCGCTGGTGCTGTCAGCCCCGCTACTGCTCGTGCTCACAGGCGTCTCGATAGCCCAGACGCCGCCGAGCGGCGGCCCGGTCGAGTGGGCGGCGTTCGCCTACCTCGCGGTGGTGAGCATGTTCCTGGGGTTCTTCGCCTGGTACCGCGGGCTCGGGATCGGCCCCATGGTGCAGGTGAGCCAGGTACAACTGGCCCAACCGGTGCTGAGTATCTGCTGGGCCGCGCTCTTCCTCCACGAACAACTCACGTGGCAAACCCTGCTGGGCGGCCTGGCGGTGATCGCCTGCGCGGCGATCACCGTCCGCACCCGGCTTATGCCCGGTACTGCCACGTCTGGTCTTCGACACCGCTCGGATACCACTGGATGACCGGGGCGCCGTTGGCCTCCGACCCACCGCTCACGCCGATCGTCAACTGCGGAGTACTTGTTGTAGATGCCGTAGCCCAGCACGTCGATGTACGAGACGTTCCACAGCTGGTCGGGATTGGCGGCGTTGCACGGCCAGATGATCAGCTGGACCCCCGGCGTGCCCGACCGGCCGGGCACGGCCAGACACTTGCTCGGGTCCTTCTTGTTCCGCATCAGGTAGTAGCCGTTGTCGGCCCCGAGCGGCAGCGCCGTCCAGCGCTGGTCGGGATTGGTGGCGCTGCAGGTCCACTGGATGACCTTGGCGCCGGCGACCATACGCCCGCCCGCCACGCCCATGCACAGCTTCGAGTCGGCGTTCTTCCACTGGAAGTAGCTCGCCGCTGCCGCGTTCGGCGTGCCGACCGCCACCGTCATGGCCGCGATCGCCGTGATGATCGCGAAAATCCTGCGCACTGGTTGTCTCCTCGGGTCGTCGAAGCGCAGAGACAACCAGCGCGCGCTCACAACTCGCTAACCGGCGCGGGCGAAGTCCCAGATGAGCATTGCTGGGATGTCCTTGTTCGCGGCGCGGGCGGCGGCCGGGATCATCGGGGTCAGGGCCCACGGCCACAGGTCCCAGGGGCCCAGTTCGCGCGGGGATGAGTCTCCATCGGAGGAGGGGCAGGACCGGTTCCTCGCAGGCGCGTACTTCCAGGCCTGCCGCCAGTGCGGCGCGTAGGTAGTCGCCCACCAGGTGGCGGTGTGACGCCAAACGCGCTGGGGCGCCGTCGGCGCGCAGGGTGGGGATCGACGACCGTAGGACGCCCTCCGGGTGGACGTCGGAGATCAGTACGTGGCCCCCTGGGCGTAGGGCTCGCGCGAACTCGGCGAAAGCTGGGCGCAGGTCTGATACGTGGGTCAGCGCCAGGCCGCAGGTCACCAGGTCCACAGAGGAATCCGCCAGTGGCAGGGCATGGAGGTCGCCCTGGCGGAAGTCGGCGCCGGATGCCTGGGCCAGCATCGCCGGTGAACTGTCCACGCCGATCACCCGGTGGCCGCGACCTACCAGCAGTCGGGTCAGGCGGCCCGTGCCGCAGGCCGCGTCCAGGGCGTCGCCAACCGGGAGGGCGTCCAGGAAAGCGGACAGCACCGGAGTGTCCATGTCGAACGCCGCGTTACCCGGGGCGTCGTAGGTGGACGACCAGATCTCGTAGCCTGTCACCGTGTCCACCTGCGCGACCGAAACTCCCGCGTCCGCGAAAGCCGGATCGTCCAGCAGGGAGCGGATTTCCGTCAGTCGCGAATGGACGAAGGCCTCATCCTGCTCGCCCGTGAACGCACGCAGGAGCGCAAGGCCCTCCAGACCCAGGAGATATGCCAACGGTGCTCATAGCTCACCCGAAAAGACGCTACCCGGCCACGCCACCGAATTTCAGAGCAGGCGGTCCGCGTCGAAGCACGTGTGGTCCCCCGTGTGGCACGCGGGCCCCGTCTGGTCGACCTCCACCAGCAGCGTGTCGCCGTCGCAGTCCAGCCGCACCGACAGCACCTTCTGCACGTTGCCCGAAGACTCGCCCTTCACCCACAACTTGTTGCGGCTGCGGGAGAAGTACGTTCCGCGCCGGGTCGTGAGGGTCTGGTGCAGCGCTTCGTCGTTCATCCACGCCACCATCAGCACCTCGCCCGTGCCGGTTTGCTGGACGACCGCGCAGACCAGGCCTGCCGCGTCGCGCTTCAGCCGGGAAGCGATACCAGCGTCCAGACTCATCGGACCTCGACCCCCGCCTGTCGCAGCGAATCCTTGACCTCGCCGATCCGCAACTGTCCGAAGTGGAACACGCTCGCCGCCAGGACCGCGTCCGCGCCGGCGGCCACCGCTGGTGGGAAGTGGTCCACGGAACCCGCTCCCCCACTGGCGATCAGTGGCACGTCCACCACCGCTCGCACCAGTTTGATCAGCTCCAGGTCGAAACCGCCGCGAGTGCCGTCCGCGTCCATCGAGTTCAGCAGGATCTCCCCTACGCCCAGCTCCTGGCCCCGCGCTGCCCACTCGACCGCGTCGATGCCCGTGCCCTGGCGGCCGCCGTGCGTGGTGACCTCGAAGCCCGACGGCGTGGCCGCCCGCCTGGCGTCCACCGACAGCACGATGCACTGCGCCCCGAACCGCTGCGAACACTCCGCCAAGAGCGAAGGCCGCACGATGGCCGCCGTGTTGATCGACACCTTGTCGGCCCCGGCGCGCAGCAGCTTGTCCACATCGGACGGCGCACGCACGCCACCGCCCACGGTCAGCGGGATGAACACCTGCTCGGCCGTGCGCCGCACGACGTCGAAAGTGGTCTCGCGGTCCGATGAGGACGCCGTGACGTCCAGAAAGGTCAGCTCGTCGGCGCCCTCCGCGTCGTACGCGGCCGCCAACTCGACAGGATCGCCCGCATCGACGAGGTTCGTGAAGTTCACACCCTTGACCACCCGCCCGGCGTCGACATCCAGGCAGGGGATCACACGTACAGCGACCGGCATGCCACGAGGATACTGACGGCAGCGGAGAGGAGGAGCCAGTGGCGCGTACCGGTCGACGGCCGGGCCAGACCCAGACCAGGGACGACATCCTGGCGGCGGCCCGCAGCCAGTTCGCCGCCCGCGGCTACGGCGGCGCCACCATCCGCGCCATCGCCGCCGAGGCGGGCGTCAACCCGGCGCTCGTGCACCACTTCTTCGGGTCGAAGGACCAGATGTTCGTGGTGGCGCTCGGCCTGCCGTTCAACCCGGCCACGCTGGTCGACACCATCGCCGACGGCCCCCGCCACGAGATCGCCGAGCGCGTTCTGCGCCTGTTCCTCGGCCTGTGGAGCGACGAACGGACCCGCCAGCCGTTCCTCGCCCTCATCCGCTCGGTCGCCGCCAGTCCCGAGATCGCCGCCCAGCTGCGCCAGTTCATGGAGACCGTCGTCCTCGCCAGGATCGCCGCCGCGCTCGACATCCCCGTGCTGCGTCTGACGGCCGCCGCCGCCCACATGATGGGCCTCGCGATGGTCCGCTACGTCCTCGCCGCCGAGCCCATGGCCTCCGCCTCCGACGACGAGGTCATCGCGCTGGTCGCACCCGTGCTCCAGCGCTACTTCGACTGACCGCCGAAAGGCTTGACGAGCACATCTCAACGGGTGCAGAATTAAACACATGACTAATTCCGTGACCGTCGAAGGTCTGCGGGTCCGACGCGGCAACCGCACGGTGTTGCACGACGTCAGCTTCGCCGCCCCGGCGGGATCCATCACCGGCCTGCTCGGCCCCAGCGGCTGCGGCAAGACCACGCTCATGCGGGCGGTCGTCGGGGTCCAGATCGTCGAGGCGGGCACGGTCACCGTCCTCGGTCACCCCGCCGGCAGCGCGCAGCTGCGCGACAAGATCGGCTACGCCACCCAGAACCCCTCGGTCTACGCGGACCTGACGGTCGCCGAGGCCCTCCGCTACTTCGCGGCAGTCCTGCGCGCGCCCGCCACCGACGTGGCCCGCGTGATCGACGAGGTCAACCTCACCTCCCACGCCGACCACCTGGTGGGTGAGCTGTCGGGAGGTCAGCTCAACCGCGCGAGTCTCGCCGTCGCCCTGCTCGGCAAGCCCGAGCTGCTGGTGCTCGACGAGCCGACCGTCGGCCTCGACCCGGTCCTACGTGACGAACTGTGGACGCTCTTCCGCCGCCTCGCCGACCGCGGCGTGACGCTGCTCGTGTCCAGCCATGTGATGGACGAGGCCGCCCGCTGCGAGCGGCTGCTGCTCATGCGCGAAGGCCGGATCCTGGCCGACGACACCCCGGACGCGCTGCGCACGGCGACCGGCACCCCCGACCTCGAGCAGGCCTTCCTGCGCCTGGTCCGCGAACAGGAGGCCCACGCGTGAACGCGACCTTCGCGCTGGTCACGGCCCGGCGCATCCTCACCCAGCTCCGCCACGACCGCCGCACGGTCGCCATGCTCGTGCTGGTCCCGTCGCTGCTCATGGTCCTGCTGCGGTTCGTCTTCAACTCCGAGCAGGCGTTCAGCGCCGCCGCGCCCGCACTGCTGGCGGTCTTCCCGTTCGCCATCATGTTCATCGTCACGTCGATCACCACCCTGCGCGAACGCACGACCGCCACCCTCGAACGCCTGATGACCATGCCCATCGGCAAGTTCGACCTGCTGCTCGGCTACGCACTCGCGTTCGGCGTGGTGGCCGTGCTCCAGGTGGTCGTCGCCACGGCGATCTCGCTCCTGTGGCTGGGCCTCACGATCGACGGTTCCGTCTGGTTCCTGCTGCTCATCGCCGTGCTCGACGCCCTGCTCGGCACGGCGCTCGGCCTCCTGGCCAGCGCGTTCGCCCGCACGGAGTTCCAGGCGGTGCAGTTCATGCCGGCCATCGTCATGCCGCAGGTGCTGCTCTGCGGGCTGTTCGCGCCGCGCGAGACCATGACCCCGGTGCTGGAGTGGCTGTCGAACGTGATGCCGCTGTCCTACGCGGTCGACGCGCTCGCCCAGGTCACCCGATCCAGCGACATCGACGGCACGCTCGTCCGCAATCTGGTGGTCGTGGCCGGCTGCGCGGTGCTCGCGCTGATCCTCGGCGCGGCCACTCTTCGCAGGCGCACTCCATGAGAGCCTGAGAGCACCCACAGTTACCGCTCGGTAAAGTCTGTGACATGTCCGATCTCGAACGTCTCAGCCGCGGTTCCTATCTCCTGCTCACCACGTTCCGCAGGGACGGAACGCCCGTGCCCACGCCCGTGTGGGTCGGCCGCGACGGTGACGGGTTGGTCGTCTGGTCCCAGTCCACGGCCGGCAAGGTCAAGCGGATCCGCAACAGCGGCACGGTCGAGCTGTCCGAGTGCAACGCGCGCGGCGTGCCGAAGGGCGACACCGTGAAGGGCACCGCGCGCATCCTCGACGCCGACGCCACTGAACGGGGCCGCAAGCTGCTCAAGAAGAAGTACGGCATCGCCGGCAAGGTCGTGATCGGCGCCAGCCGGATGCGCCGGGGCGCCGAGGGCACCGTGTGCCTGGGGATCAGCCTCGACTGACGGCCGCGAGCGCCTCGGGCAGCGTGAACGCCATCGTGTACAGCGCCTTGCCGATGATCGCGCCGTCCACGCCGATGTCGGTCAGCTCGGCCAGGTCGTGGAGATCCTTGAGCTTCGCCACTCCCCCGGACGCGATCACCGGGGCATCCGTGCGGGCGCAGACATCGCGCAGGAGCCGCAGGTTCGGGCCCTCGAGGGTGCCGTCCTTCGAGACGTCGGTGACCACGTAACGCGAGCACCCGTCGCGGTCCAGCCGGGCGAGGGTCTCCCAGAGGTCGCCGCCGTCCTCGGTCCAGCCGCGGGCGGCCAGGTGGTGGACGCCGTCGTCGTCGATCCGCACGTCCAGCCCCACGGCGATCCGGTCGCCGTACTCGGCGAGCACCTTGGCGCACCACTCCGGGTTCTCCAGGGCGGCCGTGCCCAGGTTGACGCGCTGGCAGCCGGTCGCGAGGGCCGCGACGAGCGAGTCGTCGTCGCGGATCCCCCCGGAAAGCTCCACCTTGACGTCCAGCCGACCCACGATGTCGGCCAACTGCGCGCGGTTGTCGCCGGTGCCGAACGCGGCGTCGAGGTCCACCAGGTGGATCCACTCGGCGCCGTCGTTCTGCCAGGCCAGCGCCGCGTCCCAGGGGTCGCCGTAGCCGGTCTCGGTGCCGGAACGGCCCTGAACGAGGCGGACGGCCTTGCCGTCACGGACATCAACAGCGGGCAGAAGTGCGAACGTCACCTGCAAAGACTAGCGAGGCAGCCCCGCGGGTCCACCTCGCGACCCTCCAAGTGATGAATGCGATGCCGTCCCGGCACGGAACAGACTGTTCCATATGGACAGTCAATCCCCTGCGGTGGCCGACGCCTTCCGGTTGCTCCGCCACGATCTCTACGCGCACCTGGACGAGGTCGAGTTCCTGGCCACGAAGTACGGCGACTGGACCGACGAGGACCGCACGTCCGCGCGCGCCGTGATACCCGATCTGGTGACCGTGATCCGCGTGGTCCTCGCGCTCCACGACACCCGCACCCACGAGGTGTGCGACAACTGCGACGAGGAGTGGCCGTGCCGGGCGTTCCAGCAGATCCACCGCGTGGTGAAGGACCCCGACCGCGAGTACACCCGGTTGCTGGCCAGCGCCCGCGAGTCCTAGCGCCGCTGGCCATCATCTGCCTTCGGTGGCGGCCATGTTCTGTGCCTGGGTGACCCCGGCCTGCATGGTGAAGTAGCGCCGGGTCAGCTCCCCCGGGGTCACCTGCTCCGCCGGCACGAAGTCGGCGCCGACGCCGCGTCGAACCTCGTCAGTGCTCAGACACTCGTCGAGTGTGGCCGACATCGTCTGGGCGATGTGGTCGAAGAGGCCGTTCGGCGCGATGATCGCCGTGTCGAGGACGAGTTCCGGCATGTCCGGCATGGTTCCCGGCGAAAAGGCGCCGGTGATCTCGTACAGGGACGGCACGTCCGGCAGGTACTCCGACGGACCGTGGCCCCCGACGGCGAGCACCGTGATCTCTCCGGACTCGATCCTGGTCAGGTGGTCCGGGGAGAGGGTGGCGAGGCCCGCCGTGTAGTCCCCCGCGACCACACCGCGAAGGATCTCGGCGTCCGAGTCGAGCGGTGCGGACTCAAGATCCGTCTTCGCCAAGCGGTTGAGGTGCCACAACGCGAACCCCTCGATGGTCGAGTCGCCCGGGTTGGCGACCGTGACCGGCGCACCACCGGCACGCGCCGCGGTCAACACCTTCTCGGCGGTGTCCATCGGGCTGTTGCCGGCGGTGAACAGGATCAGGGGCGCCGAGTAGGGCACGCCGAGGAACCGGAAATCGGAAATCGTGTAGCCCGTTTCGGTCAGCACCGGCGCCACGACCGCGGGGTTCACCGTGCTGACCAGGAACGTGTGCGCGTCCCAACGTTCCTCGAGGAACTCACGGGTGGCGAGCACGCCCTCCTCGCCGGGACGGTTCTCCACGATCACGTCGGTGCCGAGCCGATCACCCAGGCACGGCGCGAAGGCTCGTGCCGCCGTGTCCGCGTTCTCGCCGGCCTCGAAGGGCACGATGAGCTTGATCTCGCCGTCCGGATATTCCCCCGGCCCGGGCGGTGTCTGGACACACCCCGCGACCAGGAACACCGAACCGATCACCAGCGTGAACCGCCTCATGAAGCCCCCATGTCACCATCGACAGTGGCGGGAGACTAACCGAGCGACTTGAGCCAGTTGGTGAGCAGGTGAGCACCCGCGTCGCCGGACTTCTCCGGGTGGAACTGGGTGGCCGACAGCGGCCCGTTCTCCGCGGCCGCCACGAAGTCGCCGCCGTGGTTCGCCCAGGTGACGAGTGGTTGAGGCAGCGGCGGCTCGGGCCGCAGCTCCCAGTTTCGGGCGGCGTAGGAGTGGACGAAGTAGAAGCGGGTGGACGCGTCGAGTCCGTCGAACAGCACCGACCCCTCGGGCGCGCGGACGGTGTTCCAGCCCATGTGGGGGACGATGTCGGCCTCGAGCCGGTCGACCACACCAGGCCATTCACCACATCCTTCGGTGTCCTCGCCGTGCTCGATGCCGTGGTCGAACAGGATCTGCATACCGACGCACACACCGAGCACAGGGCGCGCACCGGCCAGCCGCTGTCCCACGATGCGGTCGCCGCCGACCCCGCGCAGGCCGGCCATGCACGCCGCGTAGGCGCCGACGCCCGGGACCACCAGGCCGTCACACTCCAGCGCGGCGCGCGGGTCGGCGGTCACCTCGACATCCGCCCCGACCCGGCGCAGTGCGCGCTCGGCCGATCGCAGGTTGCCTGATCCGTAGTCCAGTACGACGACTCGTGCCACACCACCAGATTACGGGTCAGCTGCCACCGGTTTCCTCCTCGGTGACGTTCGACCGCTCACCGAACCGGTAGGCGCGGACCCGGAAGGTGCCCGTGTGCTGGGCGGGCGTGGTGATGAGGCCGACGGTGTTGACGTCCGGATCGACCACGAACAGCACCACGAACGGGTTCTCCGGCGTCTCCTGCACCTCGATCAGGTAGCCGGCCTCGTCGGAGGCGTTGTCCGTCCACGTGACCTGCACGCCGTCCGGTGCGGTCGCCTCGACCACCACGTTCGTCGGTGCCCCCTGTGGGACGGGCTTCGCAGACGGGTCAGGCCGGGTGGCGGGCGGGAGCCAGTCCTCGTTGGACGGTGGCGGAGCCGCATCGACCGCAGTGCTGCACATCGGAAACGGGTCCGACGATCGGGCGGACGCGGTACTGGAACGTGGTCTGCGGCAGGAGGTCCGAGTGGTCGTAGCCGCTGATCTCGCCGGGCAGGAAGTCGAGGATGGTCCAGGGTCCCTCGTCCTCGGTGGCGAACTCGACCACCACGGGCTGGTTCTTGTGACCGTCCCAGGTGAGCGTCACGTCGGTCGGCGTGGTGAGGTCGGAGTTCAGCGTGATGGCCGGGGCCGGCCCCGCGCCGGCCGACGAGCAGCCGGCCAGCGCGAGGGCGGACACCGCGAGCAGGATCTTCACTACCGCCGCCAGAAGCGGATACCGCTCCACACCACGGATATCGGGCCGGCGCCGCTGTTCGTCCGGTAGGCGCCGAACTTGTGGTAGAAGCTGCCCGAGCCGCTCGCGTAGGTGTGGCGCTGCGAGCCGTTGATGTAGGTGCGGTGCTGGCTGCCGACGTCGTGCACGGTGTTCACGCGCACCGTGGTGCCGACGGTCGCGCCGGTGGCGATGGTGGCGCCGCCGTGCACCGCGTAGAGCCGGCCGCCGCGTTCCACGGCCAGCATCCAGTACGCGCCGCTGCCGCTCTCGTGGAACGTCTGCTTGAGACTGATGCGGGTGCCGCTCTGGCTGGAGATCCGGAAATAGCCCTCGAACTGTTGGGATCCGCCGGTGTAGGTGGCGTAGCGGCGTTCGGCGCGCTGGTCGCCGCTCGCCGTGGAGCACGTCAGGGTGAAGGTGAGGTTGTTGACGTCGCCGCAACCGCGCTCCTGCACGGAGAACGAGGGCGAATGGGAGGACCAGCCTGACTCGACCTGGGCCATCGCGGTGGGCGCTGCCAGCACCAACGCGAACAGGGCGGTCAACCCGGTGAGGACGCGACGCTTCATGTTCAACTCCGAACACTGAGGTCACTTGCAGGGTACGAGTGATTACGGTACGGCATGATCTTGGTCTACAGAAGGGTCTAGACCAAAATGTGTGTCGCGCTCACAACCCGCTGACCTCCAGGAAAGCGTTGTCCCAGGAAAGGGCGCGTCCCGGGACAACGCTTTCCTCGTCACCGGAGGAACTGCCGCACCGATTGGGCGATGCCGGCCGGGTCGAGGCCGTGGACGGCGTCGTGGTCGGCGGCCGTGCCGTAGGCGCGAACCTCGACGTCACGGCGCACGCCCAGCGACCGCAGCCGGTGCGGCACGTCCTCGAGCGCCGTGGCGACCGCGTGGGCGCTGGTGCCGGCCAGGTAGGGCTCGACCAGGACGACGTTGGCCGTGGTGCGGTCCACGGCCGTGGCGCTGTCGACCGCCGCTCGGAGTGTGGCGTGGTCGAAGGGACGGACGGTGTTGGCGTAGAGGACCGTGACGTCCTCTGTGGACGTCGCCTCGAGCACCGGGTCGAGGGTGGGCCCGACGGCCAGTATCACTGCTTTGCTTCCCTTGCGTACCAATGTGAAGCCGCTGTTCACGGGGTTCGGTGTGGCGTTGTTGCGAAGGGACAGTCTGATGTAGATCCGGTCGTCGCGGGCGATGGCGTCGCGCAGCAGCGGCGTCACCTCGTCCGGGTGACCGGGCACGTGGATGGTCCAGCCGGGCAGCGTGTCGATCAGCGTGACGTCGGTCGGGCCCTGGTGGGTGCGGCCCCACACGGGGTCGTCGTAGGAGCCGCCGATGCTGACCAGGATGGCGCCGACGTCCTGGTGGCCGAGGTCGAGCTTGATCTGCTCGAAGGGCCGCTCGATGAGGAACGGCGTGTAGCTGTGGGCGATCGGCCGCATTCCGGTGAGCGCGAGCCCGCCGGCCACGCCGATCATGGCGGCCTCGCGGATGCCCAGGTTGATCACCCGGTCCGGGAAGGCGGCGCGGTCGAACGCACCGGCCGAGATGTCGGCCGTGACGACCGCGAGCCGGGGATTTGTGTGGAGCGCGGCGTTCACTGTCTCAACGAAGGCACTGCGCATATCTGTTCCGCCTCCCCGGAATTCCTCGCTTGTGGTCACGTCGGGCTCATCCCGACCGGCTCGAGCCGCGCGGGTGGCTGAGTTGCGTCCCGTTCCCCTTAGGCGCGGCTGAGTGCCACTCGGCATGGGCATCATGACTGCTCCTCGTTCCTGATTGTGGCGACGACGACGTTCGGCCGGCCGTGGTGTTGCGCGGTGAACGCGCGGTACAGGGCCTCGTGGTCGCGGCCGTCGACCGTGGTCGTGGCCCAGCCCTCCACCTCGAAGCGGCGGGCGATGCCACCGGGCCAGCCGTGGCTGGCGGATCCGTTGTCGACGGCGACGGCCGTCAGCCGGTCGAGGTTGTGGCGGCCGGCGGCGGCGATGGCCTCGTGGTTGCTGCCCTCGTCCAGCTCGCCGTCGCCCACCAGTACGACCACTCGCGCGTTCCTGCCCTGTGCGCGCAGTCCGAGCGCGGTCCCGACCCCCAGGCCGAGACCGTGCCCGAGTGACCCGCTGCTGATCTCGACGCCCGGGACGAGCACCCGGTCGGGGTGCTGGCCGAGCGGTGAGTCGAACCGGGTCCAGGTGTCGAGCGTGTCCTCGTCGAGGAAGCCCTTCGCGGCGAGCACCGCGTAGAAGGCCATCGGCCCGTGTCCCTTGGACAGCAGGAACCGGTCGCGGTCGGGGTCGGTCACGCGGTCCGGTCCGACGTTGAGAACGCGGTCGTAGAGCACCCACAGGACGTCCAACGTGGAAGCGGCGGCCCGTTCGTGCTTTTCGTCGCCGGTCATGCGCTGGAACAGGTCGTCCAGCTCGGCGAAGCTCCGTTGGCGTGTCATGTGACCACCGTGCAAGCTCGACCTAACTCGAGGTCAAGGCCTGGTTACGGCGATTCCCTCGACCAAGGTGGAGGTTCGGGTAGGGTCGGCGGCGTGTCGAAACTGCCGGACCACCTGACGATCGGCGAGGTCGCGCGCCGCAGCGGCGTGCCCCACACGGCCTTGCGCTTCTACGAGGAGCGGGGTCTCATCCACTCCGAACGTACCACCGGTAACCAGCGGAAATACGCTCGCGCGGTGCTGCGCAGACTCGCGTTCATCCGTACCGCGCAGCGGGTCGGTCTGAGCCTGGAGGAGATCCGCGACGCGCTCGCGACGCTCCCGGAGAAGCGCACGCCGAACAAGGCCGACTGGACGCGGCTGTCGAACCTGTGGCGCGGCGAACTCGACGCCCGGATCGACGCGATGCAGCGGCTGCGGGACCGGCTGTCGGCGTGCATCGGCTGCGGGTGCCTGTCGTTGAAGTCGTGTCACCTGATCAACCGGGACGACCTGCTGGCCGCTTATGGTCCCGGCGCACCACGGTTGAAGGCGGCGAGCGAGGGCGGGCTCTAACGCCAGGCGGCGAGCACCTCGTCGATGTCCAGGGGCCCCTGCCGCAGCGGCGGTCCCTGGGGCGGGTTGCGGTGGACGGCCTCGATGCGGGCGTTGAGGTCGTCGACCAGCTCGCGGACCTCGCGCTCGGTGCGGAGCTTGCGGAGCGTGGCCGGCAGGGCCTCGATCTCCTTGGGGATGGCCAGCGAAGGAGGCAGCGGCGCGTCGAGGTTCTCGTCGCGAAGCTTCTGGGCCATCCACTCGAGGGCGCCGCCCGGCCGGTTGGGCAGGGGCTTGCCGGCGCCGGGCAGGTTGTCGAAGTCACCCCGCTCCTGGGCGACCCGGATCTGCCGCTCGACCCACGTCTCGACCGGCATCCCGAGGGGCTTCCGTTCGGTCATGGGTCCAGGCTACGAGGCGAGCCAGACGATCGCGCCACCCACAGCCACAACGGCCGCGATGAGCAGGAGTATCGCCAGGGCCTTGGCGGTCTTCCAGGTGGTGTAGACGCCACCGATGAGAAACCCGGCAACCGCGATGAGCAGGATGACGATGACTTCCTTGGACATGGCGCGCAAGCGTAGTTGACCACGCCCCGGACGCCTCCGGCCCCCGGAATCAAGCGTAACGCCCGCCACCGACAAGCCCTGCCGATGTGGCCCTCGCCTGTGCACAGGTCCGCGACTGTGGACAACCCGGCAGCGGACGATCTCCACCGACCGAAACCGTCGGTGCTCGTCGGTAGGCTGGATTCCGGGGGGCCGGAGGCCGCCGTTGATCTTGAACCAGCCTCCCCGTTGCCAATGTGCCTGGCCCACCGAGCGAGCCCCGGATCACACCACGCGAGTCCCACGTTCAGCCCGCGCAAATTCCCCGTTCACTGGCTCTACATCGACCCCGCCAAGTCCGGCCGGAACTTCGACCCCACCCGCACCCGCCTCGGCCCACCACACACCTAAAATCCGCCAGCTTACAGGGACATCACCGAAATCCGCTGCGAGAGCCGTTGCGCTAACGTCTCAAGGTGAACGCGCTGCGTGAGCAGTCGTGCCGCAAGCGTCACAACGAGGGGGGATCGTGTCTCAGCCACCGATGCCGAATGGACCACATCAGCCACGTCCTTACGGTCAGCAGCCGCCTTATGGCTCGCAGCCGGCGCCTTACAGCCAGCCGCCGCCCTACGGCCAGCAGCCAGGCAGATTTCCCGCCCCACAAGCTGGCTTCGGGGCACCTGGTCCCTATCCCAACTTCTCACACGGCAGTGACCCGGCGGGAGGCCCGCCTAAGAGGAGCCCGCTGCCGTGGATTGTCGCGGGTTGCATGGTAGTCATCGCCGGCGTCGTGCTCGCGATTGTCCTGATGAATACCGGCGATGACGACGCGAGCGTCACCGAGGTCGACAAAGCTGCCCGCAGCACGACCGAAGCGTATGTCGAAGCAGCCGAAAATGGTGACGCTCGCGCGCTTAACGAGCTGTTCTGCGCCGCTCAGAAGTTGCCGGACTCCACTGTGGAGGGCGCTGAAAACCTGCCAGGTAGATCAATAGAGATAACCGGTATGACCCAGAACGGGGACACAGTGATCGTCTCGGTCGTGTCTAACGGCAACAGGGGCGAGATGGAGGTCAAGCAGGAAAACGGCGAGTGGTGCGTAGGGAGAGTGACCGCCTGACACTGCCGATCCACAATGTAATGCCGCACGTCGTCCCACACCTGGGGTGCGCCAGAGCCCCGTTGAGCAAACATCGACGGGCGTATCTTGAATCAGTCGGTGAGCTTGCGGGCAGTTCGGCGCGCGGTGCGCATGAAGATGCCGGCGATCGCCGTGAGGTCATCCGGGGCATCGCCTTGTTCGCGGCCCACCAGCACTCGTGTAAGTCGTGCGGGGTGGTGCTTACAACACGACGGGATCGCACCCCAACCTGACGGCCCACGCCGTGAGCATGGCCTGGGTTGAGTTCGACGTGCGCCAGGACAGAGCTGCACGTAGCTCTAATAGCGACCGGATGCAGTGCCGTCCCGAGCGGCTGACTCGGAGCTATCACCAGGTACTCGCCGACCTGCGAGACCGGACAGCACCCCACCTGGCCCCACATCTGACCCTGACCAGGCAAACGCCTCCGCGACTGTGCCACACAACTCGACGGTTCACGACTGCACACTGAACGCCAACCGCCAACTCGAATGTCCCGCGAGAGACTCGCGATTCCTTGAACCGTGGGACTCGCCGAGTTTGCCAGTTGTCCATAGTGGGCAGGTTCTCTTGGGTCAGTAGCAGGGCAGGGATCCTGGCGGGGACGCGTTGGGACTCAGGGAGTTCTCCCTGAGTCGTCCCTGTCTGGAAGTCCCTGGGTTGATCAGGGGAAACGTCGCTCAGGGACCCTTGTGAGATGTCCGAGAACATCGCCTCAACCCGCGGAATCGCGGTGGTCCGCCACCCGCGACTGGGTCCCTCCCCGGCTCTGGCAGCAGGGCGGCGTCACAGTCGTTCGGCTGACTCAGTAGCTCCCACTGCGCAAACAATCAGAACCGCGAACTCGCGCGTGCCCACAAATGAGACCTCGCCTACGCTGGAGATCGGGGGCCGGAGGCCGCCGTTGATCTTGGTAGCCCGACGTGGGTCTCAGTTCGGTGCGGGTTCCTTGGTCGGTTCCTCCACGGGAACCTCCTTGTGGCGCAACGTCACCAGGGCGACCACCGCGATCGCTGTGAATATGATCGCGCCCACTGTGGCCACCGTGTTCAGGCCCGCGGTGAACGCTTCCCGCGCGCTTGTCAGAAGCTCCGTCGCCAGGGGCGCGGGCAGGTCGGCGGCCGTCGCCACCGCGCCGGCCATGCTCTCCCCCGCCACCTCCGCGGGCACCTCCGCCGGAACGGTCACCGCGCCCCGGTACACGATCGTGCCCACGCTGCCCAGCACCGCCAGGCCCAGCGCGATGCCCAGTTCGTTGCTCGTTTCCGACACCGACGCCGCGGAGCCGGCCTGAGCCGGCGGCACCGAGTTGATCACCAGTTCCGTACCGAGAGCGGTCGGTGGGGCCACCCCTACGCACGCCAGCAGGAAGCCCGTCACCAGCAGTGGCAACCCTCCGACGGTAGTGAAGGCCAACAGCACGCAGCCCAGAGCGGCGATCGCCAGCGCCACGGCCATGATGTGCGCCGGGCGGAAACGTCGCGCCAGGATGGGGGTCAACTGAGTTGAACCGATCATCGCGATCGCCTGCGGCAGCATCCACAGGCCCGCGTGCAGCGGCGTCAGGCCCATCACCAACTGCAGGTACAGCGGGATGAACAGGAACGTCCCCGCCATCACCACCGCGCCGCAGAACATGATCACCATGCACGACCGGAATGAGCCGTCCGCGAACAGGCGCAGATCCAGCAGCGGACTCCGCCCGACCGCGCGAGCCAGCATTCGTTGCCGCGCCACGAACATCGCACCGAACGCCGCACCAAGAACGACCGCCAGCACCGGCACGACGTGCAGCGAGCCGAGCCGCGCGACTCCTTCAGGCCGTAGATCACCGGCAGGATCGCGGCCAGCGACAGCACCACACTCGTCAGGTCGACGCGCCCAGCAGCAGCGTCGCGGTACTCCGGCAGCAAGGTCGGCGCCGCCACCAGCAGGATCACCATCACCGGCACGGCCAGCAGGAACACCGAGCCCCACCAGAACATCGACAGCATGACGCCGCCGATCAGCGGGCCGATCGCCGTGCCGACCATGAAACAGCTCATCCACACGGCGATCGCCACGCCGCGCTGCCGGGCGTCGTGGAACATGTTGCGGATCAGCGCCAGCGTCGACGGCATGAGCGTCGCGCCGGCGATACCCAGCGCCGCCCGCGCGAGGATCAGCATCTCCGCGCTCGTCGACCACGCGGCGACGATCGACGCCAAGCCGAACGCCGTCGCGCCGAACATCAGCAGCCTGCGCCGCCCGATCCGGTCGCCGAGCGTCCCCATGGTCACCAGGAACCCGGCCAGCATGAAGCCGTAGATGTCGAGGATCCACAGCTGCTGGGAGCTGTTCGCACCCAGGTCGGCCGAAAGGTGCGGCAGCGCGAGGAACAGGACACTCATGTCCAGCGACGCGAGCAGCGTCGGCAGCGCCAACACCGCCAGCCCGATCCACTCGCGACGGCCTGCGGTTTCCATCTCGTGCCCCTCCCGAACGCGGTTGCTGGTGATACAGACCAGCGGGCCGCGCGAAACTCATCGGAGGGTCAGAGCGTGCCCTTCGTGCTGGGGATGCCCGTGATGCGAGGGTCCGGTTCGGACGCCGCCCGCAGGGCCCGCGCGACCGCCTTGAACTGGGCCTCGGTGATGTGGTGCGGGTCGCGGCCGTGGATCACCCGCACGTGCAGCGCCAGCCGGGCGTGGAACGCCAGCGACTCGAACACGTGTCGGTTGAGGACGGTCGGGTAGTTGTTGCCCACCACGAAGCCCGTCAACAACTCCGGCTCGCCGGTCAGCACGCAGTACGGCCGGCCGGACACGTCGACCGCCGCGTGGGCGAGCGTCTCGTCCATGGGGATCCACGCGTCGCCGAAGCGGCGGATGCCCTGCTTGTCGCCCAGCGCCTGGTTCAACGCCTGGCCCAGCACGATGGCCGTGTCCTCGACCGTGTGGTGCGCGTCGATCTCGATGTCGCCCGTGGCCTGGACCGTCAGGTCGAACGCGCCGTGCACGCCGAACGCCGTGAGCATGTGGTCGTAGAACGGCACACCGGTGGACACGTCCACCTTGCCGGCGCCGTCGAGGTCGATCTCCACGACCACCGACGACTCCGCGCGTGGTTCGTTCCACTCTGCCAACCCGGTTCACCGAATCTCCTTACTCACGGCCAGGAACGCGTCGTTCTCCTCGGGCGTGCCGATGGTCACCCGCAGATGGCCGGGCACGCCGAGGTCCCTGATCAGGATCCCACGCTCCAGATAGGACTTCCAGGTGACGGCCGGATCGTCGAACCGTCCGAACAGGACGAAGTTGGCGTCGCTCGGCACGACCGAGAAACCCAACGATGCCAACGCGTCCACCACCCGGTCTCGCTCCGCCGACAACAGGCGAACGGAACCCAGCGTCTCGTCCGCGTGGCGCAGCGACGCGCGCGCGGCCGCCTGCGTGACCGACGACAGGTGGTAGGGCAGGCGAACGAGCAGCAGTGCGTCCACAATGGCTGGTGCGGCCGCCAGATAACCCAGCCGTCCCCCGGCGAACGCGAACGCCTTGCTCATGGTCCTCGTGACGATCAGCTTCGCCGGGAACTCCGCCAGCAGTCCGATGGCCGACGGCTGCGGCGAGAACTCCGCGTACGCCTCATCGACCACCACGAGCCCCGGCGCGGCCTCGACCAGCCGGCGCAGGTCGACGTGGGGAATCGACCCGCCGGTCGGGTTGTTCGGGCTGGTCAGGAACACGACGTCCGGCTGGTGCGCGGCGTAGAGCTCGATGGCGGCGTCGACGTCGAGCGTGAAGTCGTCGCGGCGTGGCGCCGGCAACCATGACGTTCGCGTGCCGGCCGAGATGATCGGGTGCATGGAGTACGACGGCTCGAACCCCAGCGCCGTGCGGCCCGGCCCGGCGAACGCCTGCAGGATCTGTTGCAGCACCTCGTTGGATCCGTTGGCGGCCCACAGGTTCGCCGTCTCGAGCGGTACTCCGGTCGATTCTCAGGTAGGCCGCCAGGTCGGTCCGCAGCGCCACCGCGTCGCGGTCGGGATAACGGTGCAGCGACGCGGCCGCCTCGGCCACCGCGGCCGTCACGTCGGCCACCAGCGCGGGCGGTGGCGGGTACGGGTTCTCGTTGGTGTTGAGCCGATAGCGGACGTCCAACTGCGGCGCCCCATATGGACTCTTGCCTCGCAGGTCGGCCCGCAGCGGCAGGTCGTCCAACTGAACGGAGTCGCCGATCATGAGCCGAACCTCGCGGTGACCGCCTGGCCGTGGGCCGGCAGGTCCTCGGCGTTGGCCAGCGCCACGACCTTGTCGGCCACGTCGCGCAGTGCCTCCTCCGAGTAGTCGATCACGTGGATGCCACGGAGGAACGTCTGCACCGACAGGCCCGACGAGTGCCGCGCGCAGCCGCCGGTGGGCAGCACGTGGTTGGAGCCTGCGCAGTAGTCGCCGAGCGACACGGGGCTGTGTGCGCCCACGAAGATCGCGCCGGCCGCCCGCACTCGCGCGGCGACCGCGGCCGCGTCGGCTGTCTGGATCTCCAGGTGCTCGGCCGCGTAGGCGTCCACCACGGTGAGTCCGTCGTCCACAGAGGACACCAGGACGCAGCCGGACTGCTTGCCGTTCAACGCGGTCAGGATCCGGTCGGTGTGCTTGGTCTCCTTGACCTGGCGGGTCAGCTCGACGTCGACCGCGTCGGCCAGCTCCTCCGAGTCGGTGACCAGCACGCTCGCGGCGAACGGGTCGTGCTCGGCCTGGCTGATCAGGTCGGCCGCCACGTGCACGGGGTCGGCCGTGGCGTCGGCCAGGATGGCGATCTCGGTGGGCCCGGCCTCGGAGTCGATGCCCACCAGTCCGCGGACCAGGCGTTTCGCGGCCGTCAGGTAGACGTTGCCCGGCCCGGTCACCACGTCGACCGGCTCGAGGTCGGCGCCGTCGGTGTCGGTGCCGCCGTAGGTCAGCAGCGCCACGGCCTGCGCGCCGCCGAGCGCCCACACCTCGTCGACGCCCAGCAGCGCGGCGGCCGCGAGGATCGTCGGGTGGGGCCGGCCGCCGAACTCGGACTGCGGGGGCGAACAGACGACCAGCGACTCGACGCCCGCGAGCTGCGCGGGCACCACGTTCATCACGACGGTCGACGGGTACACGGCGAGCCCGCCGGGCGCGTAGAGCCCGACGCGGCGCACCGGCACCCAGCGTTCGGTGACCGTGCCACCCGGCACGACCTGGGTGGTGGTGTCGGTGCGGCGCTGGTCGGCGTGGACCTTCCTGGTCCGGACGATCACCTCGTCGAGCGCCGCGCGGACGGCCGGGTCCAGTTGGGACAGTGCGGCCGTCAGTTCGGCGGGCGGCACGCGGACGGACGACGGGCGGACGCCGTCGAACCGCTCGGTGTGGTCGAGCGCGGCCTCGGCGCCGCGTTCGCGCACGTCATCGACGATCGGCTGGACCTGATGCACGGCCGCGTCCACGTCGAGCTCGGCACGCGGCAGGACGCCACGCAACTGGGCCGGGGACGGTACGCGACCTCGCAGGTCGGTGCGGCTGAGCATCACGCCCCCAAGGGTAGGCGAGCGGCCAAACGGCTTACGACGTTGGTCGGGACGATAGGTTTACCGACCATTGACGGGTTGTCGCCGCGTGAACACGCACAGCAGGCTCGGCTGATCACTTGATTTCACCATCGGAGGCGACATGCTCACGAAACGTCGCGTGCTCGGGGCGGCGATCGTTGCCGTGACGGGCCTTGCGCTGGTCACCGGCTATTCGGCCGGGGCGGAGGAAACCGCGCCTGATCGCGGGTTGTACGAGGTGCGCGGCGACACCGCGACCATCGGCAGCACCGGCGTGGACGTACTGGGGGTGCGCGACGGTGTCATGGAGGTCATCGCGTCCCCTTCGCAGGCCGATGACCTGCGGGAAAGCGGTCTTGCGCTGGAGCTGACGGGCGACGTGGACGCGTTGCTCGACGCTCGCAGCGGCGGTGCTTCCCGCGCGGCCGACTTCCCGGCTGGCGACGAGGGCTATCACACGTACGCCGAGGTCGTGGCCGAAATCCAGGCGGCGGCCAGCGACCACGCGGCCATCACCGCGCTGTCCAGCATCGGCCAGTCCTACGAGGGCCGCGACCTGCCGATCATCAAGATCAGCGACAACGCGGCGGCCGACGAGGACGAGCCCGAGGTGCTGTTCACGTGCAACATGCACGCGCGGGAGCACCTCACGACCGAGATGTGCCTGCGGATCGTGTCGCGGTTCACCGACGGGTACGGCACCGACCCGACGGTCACGGGGTTCGTCGACAGCCGGGAGATCTACGTGATCCCCACGCAGAACCCGGACGGCGCGGAGTTCGACATCTCCGGCGGCGAGTACCAGGGCTGGCGCAAGAACCGGCAGCCGAACAGCGACGGCACGGTCGGGACGGACATCAACCGCAACTTCTCCTACAAGTGGGGTTGCTGCGGCGGGTCGAGCGGGTCGCCGTCGTCGGAGACCTACCGGGGGCCGTCGGCCGCGTCGACGCCCGAGGTGTCGGCCGTCCAGGCCTTTGTGGACTCGCGGGTGGTCGGCGGTGCGCAGCAGATCAAGGCGCACATCGACTTCCACACGTTCTCCGAGCTGGTGCTGTGGCCGTTCGGGCACACCTACGACCAGGTGACCGAGGGCATGACGCAGGAGGAGTACACGCGCTTCCAGACGATCGGCGAGGAGATGGCCGGCTCGAACGGGTACACGCCGGATCAGTCGAGCGGGCTGTACATCACCGACGGTGACATCAACGACTGGATGTGGGGCCAGCACAAGGTGCTGAGCTACTGCTTCGAGATGTACCCGTCGGGTGGCGGCATCGACGGGTTCTACCCGCCCGACGAGGACATCGCCCCGCAGACTCAGCGCAACGACGGCGCGGTGGACATCCTGCTGACGAACGCCGGCTAACCCCCGCGAGTCTCCCTCCCGAAGCACGCGAGTTGGCGGTTCGTGAAGCCCGATATCGGGTCACGAACCGCCAACTCGTCTGGCGCTGGAGGGAGACTCGCGTGGGTCAGTGCGCCAGGGACGTCACTGCTGCTATTGCTTCGTCCACTTGGGTCGGGGAGACGAAGTAGTGCGGGGAGGCTCGGACCACTTCGGCCAGGTTCCGGCGCGTCATGTCGTACCGGGTCGAGCCCACGCGCGACACGGTCACCGTGACGCCGGACTGGGCCAGCGTGTCCCGTACCTGGTCGGCCGGGCGGCCCTCCACGGTGAACGTCACGATGCCGCACTGCTCGGCGCCGATGTCGCGCACCGTCACCCCGCGCACGGCCGTCAGACCCGCTCGCAGGCGGGACGCCCGGTCCCGGACCGCCGAGGCGATCGCGTCGAACCCCAGGGCTGACGCGTACCGGAACGCCGCGATCAGGCCCAGCCGGTCGGCCACGGCCGACTCCCACAGCTCGAACACCCGCGCGTCGTCGCGCAGGTGGTAGCGATCCAGGGCGTCCCACGAACCGCTGTGCAGGTCGACCTGACGAGGGCGCAAGCGTTCGCGAGCCGCGCGCCGGACCACCAGGAACCCCGTGCCGCGCGGACCACGCAGCCACTTGCGGCCGGTGCCGCTGATCAGGTCCGCGCCCGTGCGGTCGGCGCGGACGTCGAGCTGACCGACCGACTGGCACGCGTCCAGCAGGACCAGCGCGCCCACCTCGTGGGCCGCCACCACCACCGGTTCGACAGGGTTCACCAGCCCGCCGTTGGTGGGGACGTGCACCAGCGACACCAGCTTCACGCGCTCGTCGAGCATGCGTGCCAGCACGTCGGCGTCCACCGCGCCGGCGGAGTCGGACGGCACCAGCTCGATCGTCGCGCCCGTCTCCTCCGCGCGGCGCAGCAGTGCCACGGCATTGCCCGCGTACTCGGCCTCCGTGATCAGCACGCGGTCGCCGGCGGCGAGCGGCACGGCGTCGAACACCGCGAGCCACGAGCGGGTGGCGCTGTCGGTGAACGCGACCTCGTCGGCCTCGCACCCCAGTGCCGACGCGAGCACGCCGTAACCGGCCTCGAGGTCGTCGTGGCGTTCCTCGGCCGCGCGGTAGCCGCCGACCTCCGCCTCGCGGCGCAGGTGCGCGATCACCTCGTCTAGTACGGGCACCGGCGACAACGACGACCCGGCGCTGTCGAGGAACACGCCGCGGTGACAGCCAGGAGTGTCGGCGCGGACCTCGTCAAGATCGATCATCGCGGCGTCCAGGCCTGCAGGTTCCACCAGGCTCCCCACGTGAAGTCGGCGTTCGCCGCGTCGACCACCGGTTGGTAGCCGTCCCAGCTCTCGCGCATCACGTAGGTGTGCTCGGGCGTGGCCAGCACGACCATGCTCGGCGCGTTCAGCCAGGCACGCTGCAGCCTGCGGTAGGCGGTCGCGCGCTGCGCCGGGTCGGTCGCCGTGCGGCCGATGGCGAGCGCCGAGTCGACGGTGGCGTCGGTGTAGTCGCCGACGGCCGTCGACGAGTGGAGCAGCGGATACAGCGCGGGGTCCGGGTCGAACGGGTTGCCGAAGCCCATGACCACCGGCCCGGTCAGCTGGTCGGCCGGCACGGCCTCGGGGTCGACCTGGACGCCGAGCGCGCGGGCGTCGTTGGCGAACGCCTCGGCGAGGCCGGCGGCGATCGCGTCGCCGTCGAGGTAGCGGACGGTGAACTGCGCGAGCACACCGTTCTTCGTGCGGATGCCGCCCGCGCCGGGCACCCAGCCGGCCGTGCCGAGCAGGTCGAGCGCCTGGGTGACGTCGTGGTCGTAGGTGGCGTCCGGCTCCACGAACTCGGCCAGCACGTCCGGCATGGGCGTGTAGGCGACGCGGCCGCGACCGGCGAGCGTGCCGGCCACGATGGCCTCGCGGTCGACCGCGTGGTTGAGCGCCAGGCGCAGGGCGGGGTCGCCGGTCACCGGGCCGGTGGGCAGGACGACGGCGCGGACGTCGGCCGCGCTGTGCGCCACCACCTGGAGTCCGTCGATGTTCTCGAACTCGTTCGCCAGCTCCGGGGGCAGCGCCGCGCCGTCGAGCTTGCCCTCGCGCAGGCGGGTGGCCCTGGCCTGGTCGTCGGCGATGAACTCGACCGTGACCTTGGTGATGGCGGGCGGACCGTCGTAGTAGTCCTCGTTGGCCTCGAGCACCATGCTGGTGCCGCGGTCCCACTCGGCCAGCCGGTACGGGCCGGTGCCGACGAGCGGGTCGGGCAGTTCGGGGGTGGCGAGTGCCTCGCTGGGCAGGATGCCGAGGACCAGCAGCTCGGGGAACGGCGCGTACGGGGCCGTGAGGTCGAACCGGACGGTGGACGCGTCGAGGGCCGTGACGTTGGACAGCATGGTGAAGCGGTCGCGGATCTCCGCGGTCCGCGCGGCCTGGTAGGTGGCCACGACGTCCTGCGCCTCGAACGGGGTGCCGTCGGAGAAGGTGACGCCCGAGCGGAGCCGGACCGTCCACGAACGACCGTCGGCCGACGGTTCCGGCAGGTCGTTGGCGAGGGCGGGCCGCAGGGAGCGGTTGCTCGTGTGCTCGACCAGGCCGTCGAAGATCTTGGCGGCGCCGTTGGGCGCGTAGCCGGCCAGCGGGTTGAGCGCGGCCGGCTCGTCGGCGACGGCGAGCACCAGGCTGGTGCCGTCCGGGTCGCCGGAGGCCGGCGGGGCGGGGTCGCCGGTGCAGGCGCCCACCAGGGTCACCGCGAGCAGCGGCGCCACGACACGGAACTTGTTGGGCACGAGGCCCGACCCTAGTCGGGCGACATATCCTCGCGTGGGTGGATTGGGTTTCTCGTCCCGGGAGGTCGGCTGTGCGGATCGCGCTGTGTCAGATCACGTCGACGGCGTCGCCTTCGGAGAACCTCGCGCTGATCCGGTCGGAGGTGGCCGCCGCAGCGGCCGCCGGTGCTTCGGTGGCGCTGTTCCCCGAGGCGACGATGGCGTGTTTCGGCACGTCACTTCGGGGATTGGCGGAGCCGCTCGACGGGCCGTGGGCTTCTGAGGTGGCGTCGATCGCCGCATCTCACGATGTGCTCGTGGTGGCGGGGATGTTCACGCCGTCACCGGACGGGCGGGTGTTCAACACGCTCCTGGCCACCGGTCGGGGGCACCACGTGGGCTACGACAAGATCCACCTGTTCGACGCGTTCGGGTTCGCGGAGTCACGCACAGTGGCGCCGGGGTCGTCGTTGGTCACGGTCGACGTCGATGGCGTGACGCTGGGCCTGGCGACGTGTTACGACGTGCGGTTCCCGGCGGTGTTCACCGGGCTGGCCGACCGCGGCGCGACGGCCGTGCTGCTCCCGGCGTCGTGGGGGGCGGGGCCCGGCAAGCGGGAGCAGTGGGAACTGCTGGTCCGGGCGCGGGCGCTGGACTCGACGTGCTGGGTGCTGGCGTGCGGCCAGGCGGATCCGGTTTCCTCCGGGTTGCCGGTGCACCCGTCGGCGCCGACGGGGATCGGGTTCAGCACGGTGGCCGATCCGGGTGGCGGAGTGCAGGCGTCGCTGTCCGCGGCGCCCGAGCAACTGGTGGTGGACATCGACTTGTCGCTGGTGGAGAAGACGCGGCAGAACATCCCGGTGCTGGCCAACCGGCGGCTCTGAGCGCTGCCGTATCGCCTTTCCGGCGGTGTGACCTCTTGCGCCGCTGCCGAACCAGACGCAGTTCTCGATCTCGTCGAGCGCCACCACGCATCGCCGAAAATGTCGGTGCTCGCGACTAGAATTGAATCCAGGGGGCCCCGCGGGGGTGCGGCGTGGAATCCGTAGGCTTGGCGGGTGATGACTCTGATCTTGGTATTCATGGACTCGATCAGTGCGTTGGACAGATGGTGATCGAGTGTGGCTTCGATGGCCTGGCGGTGTTTGACGATGGTGCGTTGCAGCTGGATGAATGCTCCGATGCGGCAGCGGCGAGCCCATGATATCCATCGGTCGAGTGCTTCTTTTCCTTCATCGCCTTTGACTTTGAAGACGTAGCGGAGGCCTTCTTTGAGGAGGTAGGCGCGATGGAGACGCGGGTCGGTGAGCGCGATCCAGGCCAGCTTCGCGTGTTGCTTAACTGTGAGATTCTCTGGGTTTTTCCAGAGTGCCCATCGTGACCATTTCAGCTTCTCTGCTTCCCGGCGCGAGACACGCCGGCCACGTTCGTCATAGGCGCTCTGGCCGGCGCGGCGCCGGGCCCGGTTCCAGGACTCGCGCCGCACCACGTCCAACGCGTCGGTGGCCCACTTGACCACGTGAAACGGGTCAGCGCAGCGCACCGCGTCCGGGCAGCGCTGGTCAACCACCTTGATGATCCACCGGGCGGCGTCGGACGACACGTGAGTGAGCTGCGCGGATCGCTGGGATCCGAGCTGGTCGAAGAACGTCTCAAGAGTGGCCGCGTCATGCCCATCCGCAGCCCAGAGCAGCCGACCGGTGTCGTGGTCGACCACCACCGTGAGATATTTATGGCCTTTCTTGTAGCTGATTTCATCGATGCCGATCCGCCGCAAGTCAGCGAACCGATCAACCCGACGATCGGCATCCCCCCACACACGATCCACAATACGTCCCACCGTGCGCCACGAGACACGCATCAACTCGGTCACCGCCGACTTCGAACAATGCGTGGCCAACCAGGCCACCGTGTCATCAAACACCCGGGTATGCCCAGCGCCGTGCCGAGCCCACGGAACTGCCGCGACCACGACACCATGTCGACGACACCGCACCCGCGGCGCGTCGGCCTCCACACACGCCCGAGTGACTCCCAGATCCAACGTGCGCCACCGCCGACGCCCCCGCCCACCGTCATACCGCGGGCACCGCCGCCGGCACACCCCACACCGGCCACGCTCCCGCACCACCGGCCGAACGTGCACGACCACCGCACCGTCCACGTCGTACTCGACACGCTCAACCACCGCCGCGTCGACCCGCAGCACCGCACCCCATACCCTGACACCCAACCCGGAGCCCTGTCCGCGGTGCCGGCGACTCGACGATCACCAGTCGTCGCGGCTCGGAGTTGTCACTTTTCTCGTCCCGTGGGTGACTGGTTTGTCACCGGGCTCGCGGCGTCGCGATGATCTGTGCGCCCCGGCCGGGCACCAGCGTGATGTTGCGCGGCTTCGTGAACTCCGGCGCCTCACGCACCGGCCGGATGTCGTACCGGGTCAACGCTTCCCGCAGCACGGCCGCCGCCTCCTGCAACGAGAACCCGGCACCCAGGCAACGCCGTACTCCCCCACCGAACGGGATCCACGTGTTCGCCTCGGGCGCCTTGCCCACGAAACGTTCCGGGCGGAACTCCTCCGGCTGGTCGTGAAACTCCGGGTCCTGCTGCACCAGCGTGATGCTCGGCGACACGATCGTCCTCGCCGGCAAACGGTATCCCGCGATGTCGATCGGCTCGGTGAGCATCCGCGCCACGTTCTGGATCACCGGGCGCCTGCGCATGGCTTCCTTCGCCACGGCCTGCAGGTAGTCGTCGTCGCCCGCGTCGGCCGCCGCCTGTGCCGTGCGTTGGACCTCGGGATTGCGTGCCAGCTCGTGGAAGGACCACGCGAGCGCCGTGGCCGTGGTCTCGTGGCCCGCCAGCAGCAACGTGATCATCTGGTCGCGAAGCTCCACATCGGACATCTCGCCGCCGCCGGCGATCAGCAGGCGGGACAACACATCGCTGCGTTCGGTGAGATCATCCGCGGAACGTCGGTCGGCGATCTCCGCGTACATCAACGCATCGGCCTTCAGCAGGTTCTCCCGGTTGCGCCGCCACGGGCCGAACCGGGCGAGCTTCGGGTAGCTCCAGCCGAGCACGGTCAGCGGGCCGATCTCGCTCACCCGCCGGATGCGTGGCCGCAGCTCGGACAGCCGCGCGCCGTCGGTCAGGCCGAACACCACCCGCAGGATGATCTCCAGCGTCACGTTGTTCATCAACGGGTGCACGGCGAACGGGCGTCCGACCGGCCAGCGCGTCACGTTCTCCGCGGCCAGCTCGGTCATCATGTCGCCGTACCCGCGCAGCGCGGCACCGTTGAACGCCGGCATCAACAGCTTGCGGGCACGCTGATGGGTGTCCTCGTCGGTGATCAACACCGAGTTCGCGCCCATCACCGGGCGCAGGATTCCGTTGCCCTCACCGGCGTGGAAGATCGTGGGCGACCCGGCGAACACCTGGCGGATGTCCTCCGGCCGGGTCAGCGTGACCACCATCTGCCGGCCCGCGATCCGCGTGGAGAACACGTTGCCGTGACGGCGCCACAAGTGCCGCTGGAACTGGCGACGGACCGACAGGAACAGGAACGTCTGGACCAACGTCGGCAGCCGGGAACCCGGCGGGACAGGTGTCGCCTGGAGGGTCGCCATGCGCTCGTTTATACGCCCGTATAGATCGGTCCACAAGGGTTACCATCGGCCGGTGGGTCATCGGGAACAGCTGCTCGCCGCGGCCAGGCAGCTGCTTGAGGACAAGGGCTACGCGCACATCACGGCGCGTGACCTGGTCGCCGCCTCGGATACGAACCTGGCCTCCATCGGCTACCACTTCGGGTCGAAGGCGGGTCTGCTGAACGCCGCGCTCGGGCTGGTGTTCGAGGAGTGGACCACCCAGCTGGCGGAGGTCGCGATGGCCGAACCGGACGTCTCGCCGATCGCCCGCGCGCACCTGACCTGGGCGGCGCTGCTCGAGAACCTGACCGGCCGGCGCGCGCTGCTCGTGTCGTTCATGGAGGCCATGGCGCAGGCCGACCGCGACCCGGAACTGCGTTCGCAGCTGGCCCAGATGTACCAGCGCACGCGAACCAGGGTGAGCGCGATCGTGGCGACCGCGCTGCACGCCCCGCCCGAGGACCCGCGCTGCACGGCCGTGGCGAGCTGGGTGATGGCCGTGTGCGACGGGCTGTCCATGCAGTGGCTGCTCGACCCGGCGAACGCGCCGGCCGGCGCGGATCTTCTCCGCGGTCTGACCGACCTGCGGGCGATCTCAGAGAATCCCTAGTACGTAGGCGGTGGCCTCGGCGATGAGTGCCTCGTCGTACTCGGCGTCCGCCGTGTCCTTGCTGGACATGATCGCCAGGAGGATCGGGTCGGCGTCGGGCGGGAAGAGGATGGCGATGTCGTTGGCCGTGGCGTAGTCGCCGGTGCCGGTCTTGTTGGCCATCGTCCAGCCTGTGGGGAGGGCCGCGCGGATGCGGTTGGCGCCGGTGGTGTTGCGTTCCAACAGGTCGCGGATGACCGCGCGCTTGTCCGCCGGCAGCGCGTCTCCCAGCACGATCTTCTGGTAGTCGGTGCCGAGCGCACGCGGGGTGGAGGTGTCGCGCGGGTCGCCGGGCGTTGCCTCGACGATGTCCGGCTCGATCCGGTCCATGCGGGTGACGGTGTCACCGAGGTCGCGGGTGTAGGCGGTCAGCTCGGCCGGGCCGCCGAGGTCGCGGAGCAGGAGGTTGCCGGCCGTGCCGTCGCTGTAGCGGACGGCGGCGTCACACAACTGGCCGACGGTCATCCCGGTGTCCACGTGGGATTCCGTGACGACGGAACTCCGCATGAGGTCGTCTCGCGTGTAGGTGACCTTCGTGTCCAGGTGGGACAGTGGGTTGCGGTGCAGGACGGCCGCCGCCGCGAGTCCCTTGAAGGTGGAACAGAACGCGAACCGCTCGTCGGCCCGGTGGACGATGGTGCCGGCGGTGCCGGTCGCGTAGAGGCCCAGGCGCGCGCCGAACTTCTGCTCGAGCTGGGCCAGGGCCTCGGGGTTCTCGATGACCGCCTGCGGAGTCGAGGATTTTGTGGAGGCCGGCGGCGGCGCGGGCTCGGTCTCCGTCGCGCAGCCGGCCAAGGGCAGCAGCGCGGCCATCCCGAGCAGGGCGCGGCGAGATACAGGCATGGTCTCCCCCGAGTAGTGCGACTGTGATCCCAACCTAGCGGTTGTGGACAACCGCGCGTACGGCGCCGAAACTGTCGGTGTTCGGGTCTAGAATTAAATCCAGGGGTCCCTGGACCGGTTTTGTCGGTGCTCCGTGCCAATATCGAACCGGAGCCCTGCCCGTCAGTCGACCAGGTCCAGGCCCAGGTCCAACGCCGGGGCGGAGTGGGTCAGCGCGCCGACCGACAGGTAGTCCACGCCCGTCTCCGCGTAGACGCGGGCGTCGGCCAGCGTCAGGCCGCCCGAGACCTCCAGCTTGGTCGAAGCGCCCAGGTCGGCCACCCGGCGCACCGCCGTCGCACACTGGGTCGGCGTGAAGTTGTCCAGCAGCACCAGTTCCGCGCCCGCCGCCAGCGCCTCGTCCAGCTGGTCGAGGGTGTCCACCTCCACCTCGCACGGCAGGTCCGGCGCGTGCTCGCGGGCCGCCCGCAGGGCCGCGGCGACCGAGCCCGCCGCCGCCACGTGGTTGTCCTTGATCAGCACCGCGTCGCCGAGGCCGAGGCGGTGGTTCACGCCGCCGCCGCAGCGCACCGCGTACTTCTCCAGCAACCGCAGGCCTGGCAACGTCTTGCGGGAGTCGCGGATCGCGCAACCCGGTACCGGCCACCGCGTCCACCCACGCCGCCGTCGCGGTCGCGACGCCGGACAGGTGGCACAGCAGGTTCAGCGCGGTGCGCTCCGCGGTCAGCAGCCCGCGCACCGGGCCGCGCAGCACCAGCGCCGGCTCGCCCGGGCGGACGCGCGGCTGCCGTCGTCGCGTCGCGTGCCAGCACCTCGTACCGAGCCCAGCACCGTTCGAAGACCGCCAGCGCCGCCGGGACCCCGGCCAGCGTGCCGACGCCCGCGGGCGTAGCGCCGCGATGGCCACCGCGTCGGCCGGGACGGTCGCCTCGGTGGTCGCGTCCGGGCCGTAGCGCAGGTCCTCGGCCAGCGCGGTGCGCCACCGACCCGGCCTTCAGGTCGTCGAGATCGCAGTCAGTCATGCCGCACCCCTCAGCAGCGCCGGCTCGCGCCAGCATCGGCTGCCCCGACGGGGTCAGCCGGACGGTCAGGCTGCGCTGCCACGCTCGGTCCGTCGCCGGGAAAGTCGGTCCGCACGTGGCAACCCCGCGACTCGGTGCGCCGGGCGGCGGCCGCGAGCAACGCCCGCGCGGCCAGTGTCAGCGCCGCGTCCTCCACCAGCTCGTCCGTGTCGTCAGTGGACGGTCCACCAGCGGACACGTCGAGCACCGAGCCGACCACCGCCAGCCCCTCGGCGTCCCGGCCGATTGCGGCGTACCGGCTCATCACCCGCTGCAGCGTGTCCCGGTCGGCGACCGGCACGGTCGGCACCGGCTGGCACGCCGCGAGCCGCGGCTCGGCCAGCACGCCCGAGCGCCAGGTCGGCGGCCACCGCCTCGGCGGCCCGCGTGCCCACCACCAGGCCTTCGAGCAAGCTGTTGGACGCCAGCCGGTTCGCGCCGTGCAGCCCGGTCCGCGCCACCTCGCCCGCCGCGTACAGCCCGGTCACCGCCGGTCCGCCCGTCCACTGTGGTCACCACGCCGCCGCACGCGAAGTGCGCCGCGGGGGCGACCGGGATCGGCTCGCGCGGCGGGTCGACCCCGACGGTCAGGCACGCCGCCAGCACGGTCGGGAACCGGCGCCGGAACTCCGCGCGCCGACAGGTGCGTCGCGTCCAGGAACACGTGGTCGCTCGCCGAGCCCGGCCATCCGCCGCGTGATCGCCGCCGACACCACGTCGCGCGGCGCCAGGTCCTCCAGCGGGTGCACGCCCGGCCATCACCCGCGCGCCGGTCGAGTCGACCAGCACCGCGCCCTCGCCGCGCACCGCCTCGGTCACCAGCGGGCAGCGCCCGCGCGCGCCGGCGCCGGTGTACAGCACGGTCGGGTGGAACTGCACGAACTCGATGTCGGCCACCGGCGCACCGGACCGCAGCGCGATCGCCACGCCGTCGGCCGTCGCGACCTCCGGGTTGGACGTCGCCTGGTAGAGCTGCCCGAGCCCGCCGGTGGCGAGCAGCACGGCGGGCGCGACGAGCACGCCCGGCACGCCGTCGGAGTCCAGCACCAGCAGCCCGGCGACCTCGCCGGCCGGCGTGCGCAGCGTGTCGACGGCCATGTGGTGCTCCAGCATCGGCACCCGGCCGTCCCGCGACGCGGCGAGCAGCGCCCGCTCCACCTCGGCGCCGGTCGCGTCGCCGCCGGCGTGCACCACGCGGAACGCCGTGTGCCCGCCCTCGCGGGTCCGCGCCAGCCGGCCGTCGTCGCCGCGTCGAACGTCGCGCCCCGCGCCCGCAGCCGCGCGACCGCGCCCGGCCCGGCGCCGATGATCCGCGACGGTCGCCGACGGCTCGCACAGCCCGACGCCCGCGACGAGCGTGTCCGTCGACGTGCCGGGCGACCGAGTCGCGCCGTCGTCGTCGCCGCAGCACGACCGCGACGCCGCCCTGGGCCCAGCGCGTGTTGCCGCCGTCGGCCGCCTCCTTGGTCACCACCAGCACCCGCAGCCCCAGCTCGCCGGGCCCGCAGCGCGGCGGTCAGCCCGGCGACGCCGGTGCCGACGACCACCAGGTCGGCGCGCGCCTCCACAGGGTGGTCACTCCGCCACCACCGGGCTTGCCGATCTCGATCATGCGCTGCACCGCGCCCCGTGGCCCGCGCGGCGGTCTCGAGGTCGACGTGCACCTCGTCCTTGCCCTCGCGCAGCGACCGCAGCAGCGCGGCCGGCGTGATCATCTTCATGTACCGGCAGGACGCGCGGTCGTTCACCGCGCGGAAGTCGATCTCCGGCGCGGCCTTGCGCAGCTGGTGCAGCATGCCGATCTCGGTGGCCACCAGCACCGAGCTTCGCCTTGGTCGACCGTGGCCTCGGTCACCATGTCGCCGGTGGAGAGGATCTTGACCTGCGACGCCGGCACGATGCCCTCGCCGGCCAGGTAGAGCGCCGAGGTGGCGCAGCCGCACTCGGGGTGCATGAACAGGTCGGCGTCGGGGTTCGGCGGCGGCGCGCGCGGCCAGCTCCGGGCCGTTGATGCCGGCGTGGACGTGGCACTCGCCCGCCCAGATGTGCAGGTTCTCCCGGCCGGTCTCGCGCTTGACGTGCGCGCCGAGGAACTGGTCCGGGCAGGAACAGCACCTCGCGGTCGGCCGGGATGGAGCGCGACCACGTCGACCGCGTTGGACGAGGTGCAGCAGATGTCGGTCTCCGCCTTCACCTCGGCCGTGGTGTTCACGTACGAGACGACCACCGCGCCCGGGTGCTCGGCCTTCCACTCGCGCAGCTGGCGCCGGTGATCGAGTCGGCGAGCGAACAGCCGGCCCGCGCGTCCGGGATCAGCACGGTCTTCTCCGGGGCGAGGATCTTCGCGGTCTCGGCCATGAAGTGCACGCCGCAGAAGACGATCGTGGACGCGTCGCTGGCGGCGGCGATCCGGCTCAGCGCGAGCGAGTCGCCGGTGTGGTCGGCGATGTCCTGGATCTCGGGCAGCTGGTAGTTGTGCGCGAGCAGCACGGCGTCGCGCTCCTCGCCAGCCGGCGCACCTCGTCACGCCACGCCGCGTCCGGCTCGACCCCGTGTACGGCGTCAGGTCCTGCTCCATCGTTGCGGTCATCTTGTCCCCTCCTCGGGTCTCGGTCCGCCACTCGGTTTCCCATCCGGAGGTTTTCGCCTTAGGATCGAAAACATGCCCGATGCTACCACCGAGGCAACGCCCGGCAGCCCACGAAGTCCTGGCAGCGGTGCTCCAGGTGCGAGCGGGATCACTCCAGGTGCTGCTCTGGGAACGCGCTCGGGAGCCGCACGCGCACCGCTGGTCACTGCCCGGCGGCCGGCTCGGGCCGACGAGGACGTGGAGACGTCGATCCGCCGCCAGCTCGCGGAGAAGGTCGACGTCCGGCAGCTTGTCGCACGTCGAGCAGCTCGCCGTGTTCAGCGCGCCGGACCGGGTGCCGGGCGAGCGGGTGGTGGCCACGCGCGTTCCTCGGGCTGGTGCCGTCCGACAACGACCCGGAGCTGCCGGAGGACACCGCGTGGCACCCGGTCGACGCACTCCCCCGGACGGCGTTCGACCACGAGTCGATCGTGCGGCGAGCCCGCGACCGGCTGCGGGCGAAGCTGTCGTACACCAACCTCGGGTTCGCGCTCGCGCCGCCGACGTTCACCATCTCCGCGCTGCGCGAGCTGTACTCGGCGGCGCTGGGCTACCGGGTGTCGGCGACCAACCTGCAGCGCGTGCTGTCCCGGCGCGGCCTGCTCGAGCCGACCGGGCGACACCGCGCCAGCCCGGCCGCAGCCGGCGGCCGCCCGGCCGCGCTGTTCCGGTTCGCCGAGCGGGGCATGGAGGTCACCGACCCGTTCGCCGTGCTCCGCCCGCCGGCCAAGCTGCGCCGGCGGTTCGCCGTGGCCGAAATGAGCCGCGGTCAACGGCTGGACGCCTACCCTGTAGTGCCGTGCCCGATGACGCTGCCGCTGTTCCCGCTGCAGACGGTGCTGCTGCCGGGGGCGCACTGCCGCTGCACATCTTCGAGCCGCGGTACCGGCAGCTGACCGTCGACCTGATCACCGGCACGGTGCCGGACAAGCGGTTCGGCGTGGTCGCGCTCAACCCGTCGCCGGACGTCGAGGTCGACCTCGCCGACCAGCTCCAAGCCGATCGGGTGCGCGGCGCTGCTACGCCAGGCCACGCGGCTGCCCGACGGCCGCTTCGACATCGTCACCACGGGCGAGCAGCGGTTCCGGCTGCTCGACCTCGACGCGCCAGCGCGCCCTACCTGGTGGGCACGGTCGAGTGGGTGCCGGACACGCCGGCCGTCATCCCGGGCCAGCGCTCGGCCGCCGACACCGTGGTCTCGCTCGAGACCGCGCGCGCCGCGTACCGCCGGTACTGCCAGGCGGCCTGGGAAACGGCGACTGGACCGAGCCCGCCGACGACGTCGACATCGGCCGAACTGGCCCACCTGCTGGCCACCGACTGCCTGCTGCCCCTGGACGACCGGCAGACGATCCTGGAGGAGACCCGGCCGCTGCACCGGCTGCGGATGGTGGCCCAGCTGCTCACCCGCGAGGCGGGCATCCTCGCGGCGCTGCGGGCCGTGCCCGCTCCCCCGGCCGAGTTCCGGCACCAGGCCAACCGCAAATGTCCCTCCCGATTTTGACTTGGCGTTGGTTGGTGTTGGTGGCGTGTTGCCAGGCGGCGAGTTCGGCGTTGAGTTCGGTGAGGTCGTCGATGCGACGGTTCGAGGCACTGGCGGGTCAGTGCGGAGAGCTCGATCTCGGCGATGTTGAGCCAGGACCCGTGTTTGGGGGTGTGGTGGATCTCCAGGCGTTGGGCCAGCGCGAATGCCTTGGCCGGGGCGAACGCCTCGTAGAGCGAGCCGATGGTGTGGGTGTTGAGGTTGTCCATCACCAGCACGACCTTCTCGGCGTCGGGGTAGTCGACGGTCAGCAGTCGCTCGACCTGGTGGGCCCAGTCGATCTTGGTGCGGCGGGGTTGGGCGTCCACGCGTCGCCAGCCGCGCAGCGGCTCGACCCAGCAGAAGATCGAGCAGGTGCCGCGGCGGACGTACTCGCTGTCCTCGTTGCGGTCCCGGCCCGGCGCGGCGGGGATCGGGTCACGGACGTGGCCGAGGAGCTGGTACGGCTTCTCGTCCATGCACACCACCGGCCGGGCCGGATCGTAGGGTCGGGCGTAGACGGCCAGAACGTCTTCCATCGCCGCGACGAACGCCGCGTTCGCCGTGGGCGGGATGGTCCAGCACTTCTTCAGATGAGGACGCAGTTCCGTTTTTTTAACACCCGCCCGATCGTGGAGTGGTCCAGATCCGGGATGTCCTCGACCAGCGCGACGTGCTTCTCCAGCAGCCGCAGCGACCACCGGGCATAGCCCTCGGGCGGCCGCGAGCACGCCAGCGCGATCAGCCGGGCCTCGACCTCGCCGGTCACCGGCGAGGGCACCGGCGGATGCTCCCGCTGCTTACGCGCGATCGTGGCCTCCACATCACCGCCGGTCTCGGCGAACCGCTTGGCGACCAGCCGCAGCGTCTCACCCGAGACCCCCAACCGCGCCGCGATCACCTCCTTCGGATCGACCACACCCACCGAGGTATCCAACGCCAGCAACACCCGCGCCCGCCTGATCATCGAAGCCGGATGCACACCCGTCGTGGTCACCCGAACCAACTCTTCACGATCCGCCACGGTCAACCTGACCGGACGCTTCTTCTGCGAAGGCACGACAACAATCCTATCCGGCAGAGGGGAAGGAAAATCTGCCAGACACCAACATCCCAACCAGACACACCAGAACTAAGCAACGACACGCTACTAGTCCGCCTCCCCGGATTTTGAGTGTTGGTCGCGTCCCGGCGCAGGCGCAGACCTTCGCACAAAGATCCAAGGGACAGGCCTTGGGTTGGCTCACCGCCAGCGGATGGCCCGGGGTTTCCGCCACCGACGGACGAGCCGAGTGCCGTACATCAGCGCGAACATCGTCGCCGCCAGCGCGACGATGACCAGCCCGAAGGCCCAGCCTCCGATCGCGGCCCACACGTCGTCGATGCGGAGCAGCAGTGGCACGAGCGGGCCGAGGACGACGAGCGGAGCCAGGACCCAGCAGTACAGGTACGTGCGGAGCACCTCGGCCGGGACGAGCGGTGAACGGCCGAGGAGGTCGTAGTGCGACTGCGCGCCGATGGGATAGACGCCCGTCAGCGGGTCGGGCTCCGCCGGGCGCACGTAGAACCGGGCGAGGGGGACCAGTGGGCCGAGCACCGTGAACCACATGGTCATGAAGTACGCGCCGGAGGCGTCGGGGGCGGTGGGCGCGAGCAGCGTCCGGCCGACGCCGTTCATCGACGTGATGTGCCGCAGCTTCGTGCGTTCGGCCGGTGTCAGATGTCGGACAACGTCGGGCACGCCGCTAGCCGAGTCGTCGGCCGAGGTCGTCCATGCCGTTCATCGCCGCGAGGATGCCGTAGGCCAGCGCAGTCATCAGCGGCCACGCCAGGATCCCCCACGGCGACTCCAGCACCGGCGCCGACGGCACCACGTCCAGTGGCCGCACGCTGGCCGGCACCGGCCAGCGGCCCTCCGCCCACGCCTTGCCGACCAGCATGGCGAGCCAGCCGCCGACGGCGGAGCCGACCACGGCCGCCATCATGACCACCGGCCCGCGCCGCTCGCGCAGGTACCAGACCGCGACCCCGGTCACGATGCCCGCCGCGAGGCACAGGAACGTGAAGATCACCAGGTCGTCGAACCGGTGGTAGCTCTCGTCGGTCAGCGACGCGGCGGTGCCGTCCTGGCGTGATCACCTTGCGCTGCGGCGGCGCGAGCACCGACCACAGCCAGCCGACGCCGAGCCCCAGCAGCGACACGCTCGACATCACGCTGACCGCGGGCAGCAGGTCGGCCTTGACGACCACGCGCGGGCGTCGGCGGGCGCCACGGGTAGGGCGCGGGCCGGTCGCCGGGAAGATCGGATACTCGGGCCCCCGGTGCGGCGCTGGCTCCTCGCGTTGCGCCTCGACCGGTTGTTCCGCCACGCCGACCTCCCACTAGTCCACCTGGCCGCGTCGCAGCCCGTGACGAAAGACTAGTACCCGGCGTTCGCCGAAGAACGCTCACCGTGGCGGCTACACCGCGCGGACCACCCGGACGGAGTCACCTGCACGACCATCCGGCGCGCACAGTCGGGACAGAACCGCGGCGGGTCGAGGGCCGCCTGCGCACTCGAGCACCGCGCGTGGTCACCCTCGCCCGGCGGTTGTCCGCAGTGCGTACAAAACATCAGTGTTGAATGGTTCGCTTCGCTCACAGCATGTCGCCCAGTGCCTTTACCGGCATCTTCAGATCGGCCAGCATGTCGAGGTCCTGCTGCGCGGGGCGGCCGAGGTTCGTCAGGTAGTTGCCGACGATGATCGCGTTGATGCCGCCGAGCATGCCCTGCTCGGCGCCGAGGTCACCCAGCGTCAGCTCACGGCCGCCCGCGAACCGCAGGATCGTGCGCGGCAGCGCGAGACGGAACGCGGCGATCGTGCGCAACGCGTCCTTGCCCTCGACGATCTCGTAGTTCTCGTACGGCGTGCCGGGCTGCGGGATGAGGAAGTTCATCGGCACCTCGTGCGGGTTCAGCTCACCGAGCTGCGCCGCGAACTCGGCACGCTGCTCGATCGTCTCGCCCATGCCGATGATGCCGCCGCAGCACACCTCCATGCCCGCCGCGTGCACCATCCTCAGCGTGTCCCAGCGCTCCTCCCACGAGTGCGTGGTGACGACGGCCGGGAAGTGCGAGCGCGCGGTCTCGAGGTTGTGGTTGTAGCGGTGCACGCCCATCTCGACCAGCTCGTCGACCTGCTCCTGCGTGAGCATGCCGAGCGAGCACGCGATCTGGATGTCGTTGCCGTCCTCGCGGATGGCCTTGATGCCGTCGCGCACCTGGGACAGCAGCCGCTTGTCCGGCCCGCGCACGGCCGCGACGATGCAGAACTCGCTCGCGCCGGTGTCCGCGGTCTCACGGGCCGCCTTGACCAGGCCCGGGATGTCCAGCCACGCCGACCGCACCGGCGAGGGGAACTGGCCCGACTGCGAGCAGAAGTGGCAGTCCTCCGGGCAGCCGCCGGTCTTCAGGCTGACGATGCCCTCGACCTCGACCTCCGGCCCGCACCAGCGCATCCGCACGTCGTGGGCGAGTGCGAGCAGCTCCGGCACGCGGTCGTCGGCGAGGCGCAGGATCTCGAGGATCTGCTCCTCGCGAGGCCTTCGCCGCGCTCGAGCACCTGCTCACGCGCCACCGCCAGCGGGTCTCCAGGCGCGTTGTCAGCCTTCGTCCGTTCGGCAGCTGCGGTCACGGTGCCTCCATGCGTCTCGTCGGTCGAGTGATCGGTCCGGCCCAGTCTGCCGCACGGACCAGCCGGTCGAGCGCGATGTATGTCACGCGTCCGAGCGATGCTCAACCGCGTGTCAGGCGGCGTGCTCGGCCGCGAACCCGTTCGCGTCGAACTCGCCGCCGAGCGACGGGGCGAGTGAGCGGCGGGCCATCTCGAGGAACTTCGGCCTGGTCAGACCGGCCGCGTTGGCCGGGAGCGCGCCGACCAGCGGGGCGTTCGCCACGATCGGCAGGTCGTCGAGGTTGCACCGGGCGGCCAGGTCCGGCACCGCGGGCCACGCGCCGACGACGACGCCCCCGCACTCGATCCCCCTGCGCTGGAGGGCCTCGGCGGTCAGGGCCGTCTCGTTGAGGGTGCCGAGGCCGGCGTGCGCGACGATCAGCACCGGCGCGCCGGCCGACCACGCGACGTCGGCGAGCGTGCCGCCGTGGTCGTCCATGCGGACCAGCAGGCCGCCCGCGCCCTCGACGAGCACCAGGTCGTGGCCGCGCGACAGCTCGATGGCGGCCGCGGCGGCCTGCGCGGGGGTCACGGGCATGACGTCGGCCCGCCGCGCGGCGGTGGCCGGCGCGAGCGGGTCGGGAAAGCGGGCCAGCTCCCACGTCGTGACGTCGTCACCCGCGAGGCGGTTGACCTCGTCGACATCGCCCGGCTCGCCTGGCGCGAGCCCGGTCTGCGCGGGTTTGAGGACCGCGACGCTGCGTCGCACGGACAGGGCCAGAGCGGCGACGGCGGCCGTGACGACCGTCTTGCCGACTCCGGTTCCGGTACCCGTGAGCACAATGAAACTCACGGAGCGTCAGGCTAGTCCCACCCGGTTGGCGCAACCGCACCCGCCCCTTGCTGGGTATGGTCTGTGCGTGATCGTGAGGGCCGAGGGGGCTGGTGGCGCCCTGGTGGAAGCGCTGACCACGGACCGGACCGTCGTGTTCGGCGCCGACTGGTGCGCCGACTGCCGCAGGGCCAAGTCGTGGCTGCGTCGGCACGACGTGCCGTTCACCGAGTACGACACGGACGCGGACCAGTCGGCCCGCGCCCGTGCGACGACGCTCGCGGGCGGGCGGAGCAACATCCCGGTGATCCTGACCCCCGACGGCACGGTGCTCGTGGAGCCGACGAACGTCGAGCTGGCGGCCACGGTGGGCACCCACAGCCGGCGGACCGGTCGGTCGCGCTGTCGCTGACAGGTTGTCGTGCTGCTGGCGCTGCTGCCGGTCGGGCTCGGTGTCTCCCCTGCACGGTCAGCGCATCAGTTCTTTGTGGATGGACCGGCTCCTTCACTGACGCCGGCGGCGTCAGGCCGCACGGACCCCCGCCAGCACGCCGCCGGTGATCGTCTCGAGGTCGGCGACCGTCGCGACGAACGGTGGCATCGTGTAGATCAGGTCGCGGAACGGGCGGAGCCATGCGCCCGCCGCGACCGCGGCCTCGGTCGCCGCGGCCAGGTCCACCTCGTGGTCGAGCTGCACCACGCCGATCGCGCCGAGCACCCGGACGTCGACCACGCCCGGCAGGTCGCGCGCCGGCGCCAGACCCTCGACAGCGACGCCTCGATCCGCTTCACCGCGCCGCGCCAGTCCTGCGACAGCAGCAGGTCGATCGACGCCGACGCCACCGCGCACGACAGCGGGTTGCCCATGAACGTCGGCCCGTGCGCCAGCACCGGCACCGCGCCGCGGGAGATCCCGTCCGCGACCCGCGCGCGTGCACAGCGTCGCGCCCATCGACAGGTAGCCGCCGGTCAGCGCCTTGCCGACGCACATGACGTCCGGGCTCGACCGACGCGTGGTCGGCCGCGAACAGCTCCCCGTGCGGCCGAACCCGGTGGCGATCTCGTCGAAGATCAGCAGCACGTCGTGCGCGAGTGTCAGCTCCCGCAGCACGTGCAGGTAGCCGGGTCGTGGAACCGCATGCCGCCCGCGCCCTGCACGACCGGCTCGACGATCACCGCCGCCAGCTCGTCCGCGTGCGCCCGATCAGCCGGCCAGGTGGTCCGACGTAGTCGTGCTCGAACACGGCGGGCGGCGCGGCGGCGAACACCTGCGCCGGCAGCACCCCGCGCCACAGGCTGTGCATGCCGCCGTCCGGGTCGCACACGCTCATCGGGTGGAACGTGTCGCCGTGGTAGCCACCGCGCCAGGTCAGCAGCCGCCGCTTCTCCGGCCGCCCGAGCGAACGCCAGTACTGCAGGCACATCTTGACCGCGACCTCGACCGACACCGAGCCCGAGTCGCACAGGAACACGTGCTCCAGCGGCTCGGCGTGATCTCCACGAGCTTCGCGGCCAGCCGCACCGCCGGCTCGTGGGTCAGGCCGCCGAACATCACGTGGCTCATCCGGCCGGCCTGGTCGGCCAACGCCTTGTCCAGCACCGGGTTGCCGGTAGCCGTGGATGGCCGCCCACCACGACGACATGCCGTCGACCAGCTCCCGCCCGTCGGCCAGCCGCAGCCGCACCCCGGCCGCCGACTCCACCACCAGCGGGTCGACCAGGCCCGGCATCGGGCCGTACGGGTGCCAGACGTGCGCGCGGTCGAGTGCGACCAGCTCCTCGCGGTCCACGCCGGCAGGCTAGTCGCCGGAGAATCCCCAGAACGCCGGCTCGTGAGGTGCGCCATGCCAGCCGCCCGGCTCGACGCCGCGGATCCCGAACAGGGCGAACGCCCGTTCAGGGCAGGACGAGGATCGCGTCGGCGACGGGTCGATGATCCCCCGGCCGTCGGTGACGACCGAAGTGGCCACCACACCCAGACCGGAACGGTCGGCGACCAGAACGGCCACCGTGCACGACTGGAGTGGTCGCCACCAGACCGAAGTGGCCATCATGCGCGACCGGACTGGCCATCATGGGTAACCGGAACGGTCACCACGCACGACCGCAACGGTCACCAAAGACCGGAACAGCACCTCGCATGACCAGAACGGCCATCGTGTGTGGGCGTAGCGCTCATCATCGGTGACCGCAGCGGTCATCGTGCGTGACCGGAATGGTCATCATGGGTGACTGGGACGGTCATCTTCGGTCAGAGTGGTTAGTCTTGGGCGATGGGCGGTCGTCGCCATGGCTTGTCTCCCCGCGACTGGTCCCGCGTCCCCGGACCACCCGCGGGTTGACCGCGCATTGCCAACCGTCCCGGCCTGGGAGTCTCCGCCCGCGCGCCCCTCCCCCGGGCGGCCCAAGCAGCCGCCCGGACCTCAGGGACTT
>CAWGTM010000027.1:0-11741 GCA_963825445.1 uncultured Actinomycetota bacterium | reverse complement strand
CGTGGAGGTTGGTCCACTGCTTGATCGCCTCGCCGAAGTTGGGGTACGCCAACACGGTGTCCGTGGCACCGTGCCACAACTGCATCCGCGGGTAGGCGCCGGAGTAGCCGGGGAACATGGCGCGTGCCGTGTTTCCCCACTCCTGCGCGGATCTGACGATGTTCCCGCCCGCACACTGGCTGTTCCACAGGGAACCGTTGGTGGTGGCGAAGCAGCCGGCCGGCACGCCGGAGAGCGCGGAGGCCGCGGCGAAGACGTCCGGATACTGGGCGGCCAGGACGTTGGTCATCATGGCGCCCGAGGAGAAGCCGCTGACCACGATGCGGGCCGGGTCCACGTCGTAGTGCTGCCGGGCCCAGCCCACCATAGACATGATGCCCGTCGAGTCACTGCCGCCGTTCCTGGTGAGTCCGGCCGGTGTGGACACGTCGAAGCAACGCCCCTCACGGGTGGCTTCGGGGACGACCATGACGTACCCGTACCGGTCGGCCGCCGTCACGAAGTCGCGCCCGTTGCCGTTGAAGACCGCGCCGGCCGAGCCGCCGCAGTAGTGGACGAGGACGAGCAGCGCCGGCCGGGGTGCCATGGTGTCCGGGGCGTAGACGTACATGTCGAGGTTGGTGGGATTCGCGCCGAACTCGGTGACGCGGGTCAACGTCGCGGCCGCCGCCGTGCCCGCGGCCGTCACCATCGCCACGCCGATCAGGAGCGGCAGCAGCAACGCGGCCGCCATCACCGTGCGGATTTCCTTGCCATTACCCGACTCCCGGGGTGGGGGCTCAGCCACGCACCCATCGTTGGTTGGCCTGACCGTTGCAGGTCCACAGGATCACGGCCGTGCCGTTCGCCGTGCCCGCGCCGTTCACGTCGAGACAGCGCCCGGAGGCGACGCCCGTGATCGACCCGTTCGCGTTGAGCGTCCACTTCTGGTTGTTCTGGCCGTTGCAGGTCCAGATGATCACGCGGGTACCGTTGGCGGTGCCCTGGTTGTCGGCGTCGAGGCACTTGTCACCGAAGACGCGGATCTCCCCGCCCGCCCAGGTCGTCCACAGCTGGTTCGCCGCGGTGTGGCAGTCCCAGATCAACGCGCCGGTGCCGGCCGCGGTCGAGGCGTTGTTCACGTCGAGGCACCGGCCCGAACCCTCGGTGCGCAGCCGGGAGGTGGTGCTGGCCGAGGGAGAGCCACCGGTCACCCGGTAGGCCGCCACGCCGTGGGCCGGCACACTGGCGGTGATCTGGCCGGTGGTGCTCGACGTGGCCCCGGTCCACAGGTCGGTCAGCGTGAACGACCCGCCCGACAGTCCCACCTGGACGGTCGTGGTGCTGATCGTGGTGGCGGTGCCGCCCCGGTTGAACAATCCGACCGCCACCGAACCGTCCGACAGCGGCTTGGCGAACACCTCGACACCGCCGTCGTCGCGGACCCGCCGCCCACCGGCGCCGAGCCGGTCCTGGTTCACCGCCAGCAGGCGCGGGTTGCGCAGGATCGCGCTCACGTCGGCGGACATGGTGCGGATGTCGTTGCCCGCCATCAGCGGCGCCGCCATCAACGCCCACAACGCGAAGTGCGCGCGCGACTCGGTCAGCGTCAACCCCGGCCGGCCGACCACCAGCATGTCCGGGTCGTTCCAGTGCGTGGGCCCGGCCTGCGCCGCCAGCGGGGCGTTCACGTCGACGACGTTGCCGACGCCCATCGGGTAGCTGTTGGTGTTGCCGTTCTGCCAGATGTCGAGGAGGTCCTCGGTGGTCCGCCAGAGGTCGGCGACCTGGCCCCAGTCGTACTTGTCACCGGTGATGGCGTGGAAGCTGTTCGGGTTGATGCTGTAGACGATCGGCCGGCCCGTGGCCCGCAACGCGTCCCGCATGATCGTGAACCGGGCGACCTGCTGGTCCCGCGTCCCCTCCGGTGAGCACCAGTCGTACTTCAGGTAGTCCACGCCCCAGGAGGCGAAGGTGTTGGCGTCCTGGACCTCGTGGCCCACGCTGCCGGTCGAACCGGGGTGGTTGCCGACGCGTTGGGCACAGGTGCGATCGGTGGGCACCTGGTAGATCCCGAACTTCAGGCCGCGGCCGTGGATGTAGTCCCCCAACGCCTTCATGCCGCTCGGGAACTTCGTCGGGTGCGCCCGCAGGTTGCCCTGCCCGTCGCGCTGGGGGTCGAACCAGCAGTCGTCGACCACCACGTACTGGTAGCCCGCGTCCCGCATTCCCGAGCTGACCATCGCGTCGGCCGCCTGCCGGACCTGGGTCTCGGTGACACCGCACCCGAAGCTGTTCCAGCTGTTCCAGCCCAACGGCGGCGTGACCGCCGGACTTCCCGGCGCGGCCAGCGCCACCGGCTGGTGCGGCACGGCGGCGACCAGGGCGAGCGCGGCCACCACCACGGTGACCACTGTGACCACGGCGCGAATAAACGCTGAACCGCACATGAGTTCCCCATCATCATTGACGGTGGGACACCTGCGTACAACAAAGGCGTCCGAGCAGGGTAGAAACGAATCGCCACTCGCTGTTCATGTGAACGCTAACACAGCACCAAATCGACAACAAGATGGCATTTGTGCTCGAAACTCTCCACCGCCACAGCATCGAGTGTGAACGCGCACACCCAAGTGCGCCAACACATGCGGCATCGCCCGGACACGGGCTCACCGGTTCCGGTTCGATTCCGGGAGCGCTCCAGAAAGAGCGCCGCGACGGACCGATCTTCTGTTGTGGGACGCCACCGCCCCGTGGATTGCTCCTGTTCCCGTACACGGTCACCGGTGATCCGAGACGCCGACAATGCCGGTGGTCCGCCTCGGCGACGATCACCACCGCGCGCGCCGCGTTGCGGTGCCGCCGTTCAGATGGATCGGATCCATCGCCGATGAGCCAGGACGCCGAATCACGCAGAACCGTGGTCCGCCGAGCCACAGTCCAGCGTCGATGTCAGATGAGTACGATCCATCGGTCGCAACTGCTTGTCTATAGGTCATTCGTATGATGGACTTGTGACAGCTGCGTTTCCCCTGCTGTTGGACCAGTTGCTCGAGTGCCGTCGGCGGTCGACCCCGCGGCAGGACGTTCGTCGAGCACCTCCCCAAGTAAGGAGATCCCGTGTTCGCGTCCTCGTCCGCCACGGCCTGGAGATCGGTGGTTGCCTCCGCCGCCCTGGCCGTCGCCATGGCAGTGGTGAGCCCGATTCCGTCGGCCGCCGCGGCCACCACCACCCTCTACGCCTCGCCGTCCGGTACCGGCACCACCTGCTCGGCCACCGCGCCGTGCTCGGTGCCCGCGGCCCAGGCCGCGGTGCGGTCGCTCAACGCCGCGATGTCCGGCGACATCGAGGTGGAACTTTCCGGTGGGGTGTACCGGCTTCCCGCGCCGTTGCGGTTCACCGCGGCGGACTCCGGCAACAACGGCTACCGCGTCGTGTGGCGGGCGGCCCCGTCGGCGCGTCCCGTGCTCAGCGGCGCCCGCGCGGTCACCGGCTGGTCGGTCGCCGACGCCGGCAAGAACATCTGGCAGGCCAACGTCGGCACCGGGATCGAGAGCCGGCAGCTGTACGTCGACGGCGCGATCGCCACCCGGGCGCGTACCCAGGTGAACCGGTCCCTGTTCACCTGGACCAACGCGGGCATGACGTTCTCCAACTCCTCGCTGAACTACCTGAACAACCTGGCCAACAAGAACCGGGTCGAGGTGGAGAGCGTCAACTCGTTCACCGACCGGTACTCGCCGGTGCAGAGCATCAGCGGGAACACCATCACGATGCAGCAGCCCGCGTGGAACAACAACACCTTCGGCTACGACACGCTCTCGGCTCCGCACCGCGCCGGCCCGTTCTACCTGGCCAACGCGTACGAGTTCCTCGACGCACCCGGCGAGTGGTACATCAACCCGGGAACCGGTGCCCTGTACTACATCCCGCTCGCCGGACAGAACATGAGCACCGTCAGCGTGGAACTCCCGGTGACGCAGTCGCTGGTGAACGTCGGGGGCACCTATGACGCACCCGCGCACGACATCACGTTCACCGGCATCACGTTCACCGGCACCAGCTGGCTCGGCCCCAGCAGCAACCAGGGATACGTGGACCAGCAGACCGGCGCCTTCATGGCGGGAGACTGGAACTGGCCTGCCAACCGGTTGACGTCCTGCCAGAACGGCTGCCAGCAGTTCGAGGCGACGCGGCCGCACTGGCACCAGATGCCCGGCGCCGTCCAGGTCTCCGCCGCCCGCGCCATCACCTTCAGCGACTCCGCGTTCCTCAACCTCGGCCAGACCGCCATCGGCATCGGCAACGACGCCAACGCCCACGCCAGCGGCGTCGGTCTCGGCGCCAGCGACATCACGGTCACCCGGTCGGAGATCGCCCGCAGCTCCGCGGGCGGCGTCGTGGTCGGCGGCGTCCGCGCCGACGCCCACCACCCGAGCGACCAGCGGATGACCAACCGGAACATCACGGTCAGCAACAACCGCATCCACGACCTCGGCGTGGAGTACCGGGGCAACGTCTCGGTGCTGACCACCTACGTCACGACCACCAACGTGGCCAACAACGAGATCTACAACATGCCGTACTCCGGCCTGTCGATCGGCTACGGCTGGGGCAGCAACGACGCGGGCGGCAGCAACCACTACGCCAACCGCGGCCTGTACAACTTCCAGCCGAGGTACGCGACGCCGACCACCGCGTCGGGCAACAAGCTCACCAACAACTACGTCCACGACGTCATGCAGCAGATGAACGACGGCGGCTGCATCTACACGCTGGGCTGGAACCCGAGCGCGGTGATCAGCGGCAACTACTGCCTGCGGACCAACGGCTACTTCGGCACCTACTTCGACGAGGGCTCGAAGTACTACACCTCGACCAACAACGTGTTCTCCAACACCGGCACCTGGGCCACCGCCAACTACGGGGGCGGGGAGAACATGGGCAACTGGACGGTCACCAACAACTGGTCGACCAACGGCAGCACCAACATCACCAACGGGGACCGCGGCAACGTCGTCCACAGCAACGTCACGGTCCCGAACGGCAACTGGCCGGCCGGCGCACAGGCCGTGATCGCGAACGCCGGTCCCCAGGGCGGCGGAGACCCCCAGGCCGGCACGATCGTGGGTGGCCAGTCGGGCCGCTGCGTCGATCTCGCGAACACGACCAACGGCACCCAGGCCCGGCTCTGGGACTGCAACGGCAGCGCCAACCAGCGCTGGACCTACACGGCGAGCAGGACACTCACCAACGGCACCAAGTGTCTCGACGCGTCGGGACAGGGCACCGCCAACGGCACCAAGACGGTCATCTGGGACTGCCACGGCGGCACCAACCAACAGTGGAACGTCAACGCGAACGGCACCATCACGGGCGCGCAGTCCGGGCTGTGCCTGGACGCCAGTGGCAACGGGACCGCGAACGGCACCCTGCTGCACCTCTGGTCGTGCCACGGCGGGACCAACCAGCAGTGGAGCATTCGATGAGGCGTGCACTGTGGACGGTCGCCCTGGCCGCCGGACTGACCGCCGGAATGGCATTAGCGGGCTGCGGAAGTGCCGCCGGACCGGGCTCGTCGTCCGGCGGCGACGCGGACAAGCTCGTGGTGTGGGACTGGAAATCGGGAGACGACGCCACGGCCGCCTACTTCGAGAAGGCGAAGGCCGACTTCGCCGAGCGGCACCCGGACGTCACCGTCGAGTTCGTGGCTCAGCCGTTCGACCAGTACTACACCCTGCTCGGCGCGGCCATCCAGGCCGGCAAGGGGCCGGACGTCATGTTGTTCAACGGCGGCGGCCAGATCCGCGACCGGGTGGACGCGCTCGTGCCGCTGGACTCCTATGTCGCCGAGGACCGGGACCGGCTGGTGGGCTGGGACGCCTTCACCAAGGACGGCAAGACCTACGCCGCGCCGGTCACGTTGCAGGGTCACCCGATCTACTACAACAAGAAGCTGTACGAACAGGCCGGCCTCGACCCGGACAGTCCCCCCAAGACCTGGAGCGAGTTCGTCGACGGTTGCGCCAAGATCATGGCGAACACCGACGCCACGTGCTTCGCGCTCGGCAACAAGGAGGGCATCGGCATCCAGTTCTTCCTCTCCGGCCTGGGTTCCGGCGCACTCACCGCACAGGAGTACGACGACTGGATCGCCGGGAAGCGGAACTGGACCTCCCCGAACGTGAAGCGGATCTTCGAGCTGTGGACCGAGACAAACAGCGCGGGCTTCAACAACGAGGGGGCCAACTCCACGGCGATGTTCAACGACTCCTTCGCGCTCTTCTCCTCCGGCGAGGCCGCCCACGTCATCGGGTTGATGTCGGACGTCGGACACTGGAAGGACTTCGGTGAGTTCCTCGAACCCGCCGACATCGGCGTCATGCTGGCGCCGGTCATCACCGCCGGGGCGACGCCGAGCCTTCCCTACGACGGTGGCATCGGGTACGCGGTCGCCGAGTGGACCGCCGACCCCGAACTCGCCGCCGACCTGGTCCGCTCGTTGACGTCCACGGACGCGCTGACGGCGTTCCACGCCGACGCGGGTGCGATCGCCGCCGACACCGCCGTCGACGTGTCGAAGGCCGGCCCGGCCGTGTCCGACATCGTCGCGGACCTCGAGAGCGGCGAACCCGCGCTGCACGTGGCCCTGTCCTCGCAGACCCTCGACCTGATGGGGCGGCTGTCCCAACAGTTGCTGAGCGGGTCGGTCTCCGTGGACGAGGCGCTGCGCCAGCTCGCCGCCTCGGACAAGGAAGGCTGACCGGGTGCCGATCGGGGGCACGCCGTCGTTGGTCCGCTCGATACCTGTCGAACGGACCGACGACGGCGCGATCGGAACCCGTCCGGCGCCGCGGCGTCGTCGGGTGTCCCGGCGCTCCGAACGCCTCGCGCCGTACGCACTGGTGGCCCCGGCCGTGCTGGTCATCGTCGCGCTGCGGCTCTACCCGCTGGTGCTCGGCGTCAACTTCTCCTTCACCGGGGACGGGGAACGCGACGGCATGGCCGTCGGGCTGGACAACTACCTGACCCTGTTCAGCGACCCGCTGTTCCTCGGCGCGCTGCGGAACGTGGGGCTGCTGGTGCTGTTACTCCCGGTGGCGGTCGCCATCCCCGGCCTGCTCGCGACGTTCCTCTACCTTCGCGTGCCGGGACACCGGCTCTTCCGCGGCGTCTACTTCTTCCCGGCCGTGCTGTCCCCGGTGATCGTCGGGGCGATCTTCAACCTCCTGCTGGCCTTCGACGGCCCGGTCAACTCGCTTCTCGGCACCGTCGGGCTCGGCCCGGTCGACTGGCTCGGCGACCCGGACGTCGCGATCTTCGCGGTCGTCGGGGTGCACGTCTGGGCGACGTTCGGGATGGCGCTGGTGGTGTTCCTCGCCGGGTTCGCCACCCTGGACCCCGCGCTGCTGGACGCCGCGCGGATCGACGGCGCCGCACTGCCCCGGATCATCTGGCACGTCATCATTCCCGGCCTGTCCCGCACCATCCAGTTCGTGTTCGTGACCACGATGATCGGGATGCTGACGTCGATGTTCGGGCTGCTCTACGTGATGACCAGCGGCGGTCCCGGGGGGACCACCTACCTGCCGGAGTACTACATCTGGATCCAGCAGGGCCAGATGAACAGCCCGGCGCTCGCCTCGGCCGCGTCCACCGTCCTGTTCCTCGTCATGGTGGTGGTGGGTCTGCTGCAGATCAGCGTGCTCCGCCGGTCGGGTCGGGAGGACTGATGTCCGCCGCGCGAACGAGCAGGTGGCTGGTCGCCGTTCCGATGGCCGCACTCGCTCTCGCCACGGTCTATCCGCTGGTGTTCACCACGAACGTGGCGTTGAAGACGCGGCACGAGTACGTCCTCGACCGCTTCTCCCCCGCGGCCTCCCCGCATCTGGACAACCTCGCCACCGCGTGGCAGAGCGCCGGCATGGCGCGCTACTTCGTGAACTCGCTCGTCGTCGTGACGTGTGCGGTCGCGCTGCTCCTGCTGCTCGGGTCGATGGCGGGCTTCGCGCTGGGGCGACTGCGGTTCCGTGGCTCCCGGGCGCTCTACCTCGGCTGCCTGGCCGCGTTGTTCGTCCCGTTCCAGGTGATCATGGTCCCGCTCGCCAGGACGATGGCCGACCTCGGTCTGATCGACACCCACCCCGGGCTGGTCCTGGCCTACGTCGCCCAGTTCCTGCCGTTCACGATCTTCCTGATGGCGAGCTACTACGCGCACATCCCGGCGGAGATCGTCGACGCGGCCAGGATCGACGGCAACACCCTGTTCGGCGTCTACCGGCGCATCATGCTGCCGCTGGGCACCCCGGCGCTGATCTCGGTCGGCATCCTGAACGCGTTGTTCTGCTGGAACGACGTGCTCATCGCGCTGCTGATGATGCCGTCGGCGGAGAACCGCACCCTGATGGTCGGAATCACCTCGCTGCGCGGGCAGTACTCCGACGACATCCCGACGTTCGCCGCGGGCGTCCTGATCGCCGCCGTGCCCGTGCTGATGATCTACCTGTTCTTCCAGCGCAACATCGCCGAAGGCGTCACCGCCGGTTCCACGAAGGGCTGACATGCGGATCACCGGGTTTCGGACCCTCGACACCGTCCAGGAGTGGGGGCGGCCGGTCGGCGACGTCAACGGCGTCTTCACCGATGGGCTCGTCCCCGTGCCGATCGTCCTGGTGGACACCGACGAGGGCATCACGGGCGTCGGCATCGGACCGTACGGCGACGCCGAGACGGTGTTCGCCGCCATCGACGGCGAGGACCCGCGCGGCGTCACCGCGCTCTACGACCGCATGCTGCGCCATACGTTCAAGGCCGGGCACGCCGGCGCGGTGTTCGGCACCATCGGCACGTTCGACACGGCGTTGTGGGACATCAAGGCCCAGGCCGCCGGGGAACCGCTCTGGCGGCTGCTGGGTGGTCGCGACCGGCGGCTGCCCGCGTACGCCTCCGGTCTGGACATCGACCTGTCCGACGCCGAACTCGTGGCGGTGTACCAGAACTACGCGGCGCACGGTCTGCGTGCCGCCAAGCTCAAGGGTGGCCTGGACGTGGAGCGGGACCGGCACCGGCTGACCCTGGTCCGCGAGGTCCTGGCCGACGCCGGACACGGCCCGCGGCCCGCCCTGATGCTCGACGCGAACGAGTCGTGGTCGCGCAAGCAGGCCGTACGCCACGTGTTCGAACTGGAACGCACCCTCGACCTCACCTGGGTCGAGGAACCGGTCCGGCGCTGGGACGCCGAGGGGATGGCCGTCGTCGGCAGGGGAATCCGGGCGTCGGTGGCCAGCGGGGAGAACCTCTCCGGCCTGGAACAGTTCCGCCCGCTGCTCGCGGCCGGCGCGATCGACGTCGTTCAGACGAGCGCGGTCTGGGGCATCACCCATTTCCTGCGGGTCGCCACCCTCGCCCACGCCCACGACCTGCCGGTCAGCCCCATCGGGACCACCCCGGTAGGCCTGCTGCACGCCGCGACCTCCACACCGAACCACCTGGCCAGCGAACTCCAGGACCTGGTCCCACCCCGCGGCGTCCAGGTAGACCTGTTCGTCGAGGACGGCATGTTCAACCTGGGCGACACACCGGGTGTGGGCCTGCGCATCGACGAGGATCTGATCCGAGCGACCCCCCGCCCGGCCGCTCCAGCCGCCGACAGTCCACACGTGCGACCGGAATCAGCCGGGCGGCGACTGCTCGCCGTCACCGACGCCACGCCCCGTTTCCACCCCCGGTTGGCCGAACTGGCACGAGACGGCCAGGGCTAGCCGGCCTCTCGGCCACAAGCTGCGGGAAAGCCGCGCCCGAGAGGCCGGCACGGCGTGCGCGGGCGCGGGTTCTCGACCGCGAGCACGACAGTCGCATCGCGACAGTCCACACCCGACCGGAACGCCGTTACCAGGCCTTCATCGAACTCTCACCGATGAAGGCCTGGCAATGCCCGGCACGCCGCACTGAGCCTGTTCCGTATTGGCCGGTGGCTAGAACCAGTGGGCTCTGCCGCCGACCTTGCGACCCGCACGACCAAGGATGAACAGCACCGCGCCGACCACGACCAGGACGATGCCGATGGTCCACAGGATGGAGATCTTGGCGAGAAAGCCGATGAGGAGTAATACGACTCCAAGAACGATCACAGGGTCCTTCTTCCGGAGAATATGATCAACATTTCGGACCCTGAGTTACCCGGGGTGGTGCCTCTCAAACCCCTTCCGCACAGGAGAACCCGGTGATGGGGCGGTCAGCTCCATGCCTCCTGCCAATTGGCCTAGTCAAATCTGGGCCAGACAGACGCACGATACTGTTTCAGCGAGTGTTTGTTTACTCCTGGTCATCGAGCGGTGGAGAGAGGACGGTCCAGATGTCCGAATCGGCGATCGTCTGGTTCCGCCGCGACCTGCGCGTGGCCGATCAACCGACCTTCCTGGCCGTCGCGGAAACGGCGGCGCGGGGACCGGCCGTGTTCGTACTGGATCCCGCGCTGCTCGCGCCGGGCCGGGGCGGCTCGGCGGCATTTCCTGTACGGCTGCCTGCGTGAACTCGACGCGAGTCTCGGCGGTCGGCCGCTCGTCGTGCGGGGCAGGCCCGTCGACCTCCTCCCCCGCATCGCGGCGGCGGTCGGCGCCCGCACGGTACACATCGCCGCGGACTTCGCGCCGTACGGCGCCCGGCGGGATCGCGCCGTCGAGGACGCCCTGGCGCCACAGGAAGTGCGGCTCGTGCGGACCCGGATCGCCCTACGCCGTCGCGCCCGGGCGGGTCACCACCGAGGCCGGCAGGCCGTCCCGGGTGTTCACGCCGTTCCGACGCGCGTGGCTGGCGTCTTCCGGCCGCCAGCGACGCCGACACCGCGACTGGCTCGACCCCGCGGCCGCCGGTGTCGAACCCGCCGAGATCCCGGCGGCACCCGACCTCGCCGCGACAGTCCCCGAGCCCGGTGAGCGGGCGGCGCTGCGGCGCTGGCACGACTTCGCGACCACCCGGCTGGCCGACTACGCACAGGACCGGAACCGGCCGGATGTCGCCGGCACGTCCGGCATGTCGCCGTACCTGCGGTTCGGCTGCGTCCACCCGCGAACCATGTTCACCGACCGCCCACCCGACCTGTTCCGCGGCGAACTGGCGTGGCGCGAGTTCTACGCCGACGTCCTCCACCACGAACCCGGTTCGGCACGACGCAACTACCACCCGGCCTTCGACGCGCTACCCACGGCCGACGCGCAGGACTTGTTCGCCGCGTGGCAGGCCGGCCGGACCGGCTACCCGATCGTCGACGCGGGCATGCGCCAACTGCGGTCGACGGCCTGGATGCACAACCGGGTGCGCATGATCACCGCGTCGTTCCTGGTCAAGGACCTCCACCTGCCCTGGCAGTGGGTTGCTCGACACTTCATGCGACTGCTCGTCGACGGTGACCTCGCGTCCAACCAGCACGGTTGGCAGTGGGTCGCCGGCAGCGGCACCGACGCCGCCCCCTACTTCCGCGTGTTCAACCCGACCTTGCAGGGCGAGAAGTTCGATCCCACCGGGGACTACGTCCGCACCCACGTCCCCGAACTGGCCGCCGTAACCGGACCGCGGGTCCACCAGCCCTGGCGACTGCCCACCGCGCTCATCGGCGACTACCCGACACAAATCGTGGACCACGACGAGGAACGACGCCAGGCACTCGCCGACTACGAACTGGTCAAGAAGAACTGACGGGTCAGCGGCGGACCGCCGGCCTGGCGGGTGATGGCGTGCTTGCCCAGGAACTGCCGCAACCGTT
>CAWGTM010000026.1:0-16624 GCA_963825445.1 uncultured Actinomycetota bacterium | reverse complement strand
AGGTGATGGCCGACAGGTTGGCGTTCTCGCCGGTGAGCACCTGGTCGCGGAGCCCCGGCAGGTCCTGGAGTGCGGTGTCGATCCGGTCGAGCACGTCGGCGAAGTGGTCGGGCACGGTGGACAGCGCGGCCCGTTGCTCGCGGTAGTCGGCGGCGTGGGCGTCGGTCCGGTCGGCCAGCCGACCGAACTCCTCGCGTTGCTCGGCGGTGGGCGGTCCCTGCAGCATCGCGAGCGAGGTGAGTCGTTCCCGGTGCAGGTCATGGGTGAGGACACCGGCCGTGCGGGCGAGCGTCACCTGGTCGACGAGCCGGTCGCTGTTCACCGCCTGCCCCACGCTGGTGATGAGTGCCAGCACGGCGAAACCGACGACGGCGACCAGCGGGACCGCGACCAGCAGCGCCAGCTTCCGCGCGAGGCTCAACAGTGCTCCCCTCGATGGCGACCTGGGCGCGCGATCGGGACCTCGGACTGTGGAGGCTTCCCCGGCGTGAGGAGTTTTCTACCTGGCGACGAGATGCCGCGCAACACTTTGGGGTAAACCCAATGACCCTTTTGGAGCAAGTGGACGCGCGATGTTCACGTTGCGTGGTCAGGACTCAGGAGACAGTCCATTGCGGCATCACCCGATGGTCCCGTGTGGACGAGAAGCGGAGTCGCACCGCGGCAGGCGGATCCTGATCGGTCCCTGCCGGTCGCCGTCCGGGTCGAGTGTCCGATCCCGTTGGGTGAGCCGCACCTCGCCGGCGCGGGCGAGGTCCCTGGCGAGTTCCCTGGCCCGCGGCAGCAGCGGACGCCAGTCGTCGGCCACCGCTCTGGCCGCGTCGGACGGACAGGTGCTGCTGTCCGCGCCCCGAGTGGAGACCAGGGCGAGGATGGCGGCCCGCAGTCGTTCGGACCTGTCTTCGGCGGTCAACGCGATCCGGGCCTGGTCCGCACCGGGGCCGGCACTGTCCCGTGCCCGCTCGAGTTCCCGCCGCGGCCCCGGCCGATCGGTCATACCGCCAGGATCGCACCGGCCGGCGCACCGTGCTGGATGGCTCCTAGAGCCAGTCGTGTTCCCGGGCGTAGCGCGCCGCCTCGTGGCGGGTCCTGGTCTGGGTCTTCTGCATCGCGTTGGACAGGTAGTTGCGGACCGTGCCCTCCGCGAGATGGAGCCGGGCGGCGATGTCGGCGACCGAGTAGCCGTCCCTGGTCACACGCAGCACGTCGATCTCGCGGTCGGTGAGCGGGCAGTCGTCGACGACCGCGAGCGCGGACACGTCCGGGTCGATCCACCGTCTGCCCTCGTGCAGGGCCTTGATGACCGACGCGATGTGCGCCGGTTCCGCCGACTTGCTGACGAACCCCTGGACGCCGAGCTTCAACGCCTTGCGCAGCACCCCCGGCCGGGCGTGGCGGGTCAGCATGAGGATCACCTGCTCCGGCCGCGCCCGGCGGATCTCCGCGACCGCGCTCGAGTCCGTCCACCCGCGGCATCTCCAGGTCGATCACGAGCACGTCGGGCTGGTGTCGCAGCGTGGCCGCGCACGGCCGCCTCGCCGTCCTCCGCCTCGGCCAGGACGGTGATGTCGCCCTTCGAGCGGGAGCAGCGCGGCCAGTGCCTTGCGCAGCAGCGCTTCGTCGTCGGCGAGCACCACGGTGGTCATCGGCCCTCCCGGCGCTGCGAGGGAAGTGCCGCGGCGGTCAGGAACCGCCCGTCCTTCTGCTCCACCGTCAGCTCACCTCCGTCGCCGGCCACCCGGTCCCGGAGGGCGGCGAGCCCGCTGAGTTCGGGCAGCGGCGCGTCCGGCGCGCCGTCGTTGACGATGGTGATGCCCGTCTCCGACAGGGTGATCCGCACCTGCGTGGCCTGCGCGTGGCGCAGGATGTTGGTGGTCGTCTCGCGGAGCACCTGGCCGAGCAGCTCACCGGCGCCGGCGTCCACCTCGGCCTGCCGGTCGATGCGCACGCGGATGTCCGCGGCCTCGAAGAGGTTCTTCGCGTTCTCCAGCTCGGCCGACAGGTTGAGCCGCCGCTGCGCGTAGGCGAGTTCCTTGGTCTGCTTGATGGTGTCCCCGACCAGGGCGTGGATCTCGCGCAGTTCCTCTTCCGCCCGGTCGGCGTCGGTGCGCACGAGTCTCTGGGCCAGCGCGATCTTCAGCTTCACCACGTGCAGGGTGTGGCCCTGGATGTCGTGCAGGTCGCTGGCGAACCGCATGCGTTCCCGGACCACGGCCAGCTCCGCCTCGCGGTCGCGGGCCTCGGCCATGAGCTTGTAGAACAGCTGGCTGGCGTACATGCCGCTGATCGCCAGAACCGTGACGCCCGTGGGAACGAGGACGAACCGCACCAGCACACCGACGACGTCGTCCTGGGACACCAGCAGGTTCGTCGCGCCCGCCATGGCGACGAAGGCGACCAGCCCGACCGCGGCCGCCGCCTGGCGGCGCGCGAGATGGGGGATGACCAGGGGGCCCACGATGGAGATGCCGTAGAACGCCGTGTGCGCGTCGGCCACCAGCGCGCCGAGCAGCCACACGGCCGCCGTGACGACCAGGCACGGGACGCGCACGGGGAAGACGACATCGGCCGTCCACCGCACGAACGCCACCAGAGCCGCCACGGCCCACACCAGGACGACGACGTGCCACCAGGTCTCGGGCTCGGACCACCAGCAGGACCCCGACGCCGGCGAGCGGCGGAGCAGCGTGGCGAGGTTGAGTCGCGCAGCCGTCCCTGAGCTCGTCGCAGCGGTCCGGACCGCGCCGACTCGGTCCGAACGTCGCGCGCGAGCTCACCGGTCGCCATGAGTCAGCCTATCCGGCAGCCGGGGCGCGCGCCACCAGTGACACCACGTCATGCCTTCGGCGATGGTGACGTGGTCCCACTGCCGGCAGAACGCGCGCGGCGGCTGAGATCGGTGCATGACCACAACACCCGTCATCGACGTCGAACGTCTGAACCTGTCCTACGGCGACTTCCACGCCGTCAAGGACCTGTCCTTCCAGGTCAAGCGTGGGGAGCTCTATGCCCTGCTCGGCACGAACGGAGCGGGCAAGACCTCGACCCTGGAGATCATCGAGGGCCACCGCAAGGCCACCTCGGGCACCGTGCGGGTCTTCGGGCAGAGCCCGCGGGACCGGCGCGCCGTGCGGCCCCGGATGGGCATCATGTTGCAGGAGAGCGGGTTCTCGCCGGATCTGACGGTGCGGGAGTCGGTGCGGCTGATCGGAAAGCTCATCCGAGCGCGTGGACACCGTCGACCGGGTGCTCGACATCGTCGACCTCACCCGCAAGGCGACCACGAAGGTGTCCCAGCTCTCCGGCGGCGAGAAGCGACGCCTCGACTTCGCCACGGCCGTGTACGGGGCGCCCGAGCTGATCTTCCTGGACGAGCCCACCACCGGCTTGGACATCCAGTCCCGCGACGCCCTGTGGGACGCGGTGGACAAGCTGCGTGAGGACGGGTCCACCGTCGTGCTCACCACGCACTACCTGGAGGAGGCCCAGCAGCGCGCCGACCGCATCGGGCTCATGCACGAGGGCACCTTCCACCAGGAGGGGACCGTCGCCGAGCTGACCAGGACCCTGCCCGCCGTGATCAGTTTCGCGCTGCCGACACCCGCGCCGGCGCTGCCGCTACAGGCCACCCGCGCGAGCGACGGCCGGTTCCTGGTCGAGACCTTCGACCTGCAGGAGGACCTGTACGCCCTCCTGCACTGGGCGCGGAGCAACGCGGTGGAGCTGCAGGGCCTCGAAGCCGGCCCGACCCGCCTCGACGATGTCTTCCGCTCCATCGGCTCCTGAACCCGCAAAGGACCTTTCACCATGTTCTCGATCGCGCTCAGCGAACTCATCCAGATCTTCCGCAACCGTCTGGTGCTGGTCACCAGTCTCATCCTGCCCGTGGCGATCAGCGCCTTCTTCATCTACCAGCACGAAACCTTCGCGAAGCTCGGCAGCCTCGGCTACATCGCGGCGATCGTGGTGTTCACGGTGGGGGCGTTCGGTCTCTACACCACCACGGTGACCACGTTGGCCTCCCGCCGCCAGAACCTGTTCCTCAAGCGGCTGCGCTCCACCGCGTCGAGCGACGCCGGCATCCTGTCCGGACTGGTCCTGCCGGTGACGGTCATCGCGGTGGTCCAGGTCGCGGCGATCATGGCCGTGCTGGCCGCCGTCACCGGCGAACCGAACAACGTCCTCCTCCTGGTCGCGGCGATCGTCGCGACGCTGGTCATGATGCTCGGCCTCGGGCTGGCGACCGCGGGACTCACGAACTCGCCGGAACACGCCCAGGTCACCACCCTGCCCGTCAGCCTCGGCGTGATCGCCGTGGCCAGCTGGGTGGGGATCAGCGGCACCGAGGAACTCACGCTGCTCAAGCGGCTGCTGCCCGGCGGCTCGGCCACCGAGCTGGTGGTCAACGCCTGGAACGGCGGCGTCGCCGTGTCGGACTCCCTGCTCCTGCTCGCGCCCACGCTCGCGTGGGTGGTCGTCGCCCTCGCGCTGGCCTCGCGCCTGTTCCGCTGGGAACCGCGTCGCTGACCACCGCTCTCTCCCTGGAGGAACCCATGAAACGCCTTGGTACCGCGGCGGTCATCGCCGCGTTCGCCCTGACCACGCTCACCGTTCCGGCTGCCGCGGCCCCCGCCGCGAACCCGGTCACCCACGAGGAGAACGACCGCGTCCCGGAAGGTTCGGTCTGGACGCAGCATTACTTCCCGTCCCCCGACGGCGCCGAACTGCACGCCGACGTCCTGTTGCCGGAGGACCTCCCCGAGGGTGAGCGCGTGCCGGTCATCCTGTCGGCCGGCCCGTACTTCGGGCACGCCGGGGCGCTGGTGCCCGAGGGGTGGACGCACACCGGTCCGTCCGGCCGCTTCACCGACTTCATCGAGGGCACCGACCTCTTCGACCGCGGCTACGCCTTCGTCCAGGTGGACCTGCGCGGCTTCGGCGGCTCCACCGGCTGCCTCGACTTCATGGGCGACGGCGAGCAGGCCGACGTCGCGGCCGCGATCGACTGGGCGGCGGGCCAGCCGTGGTCCACGGGGGCCGTGGGCATGTACGGCAAGTCCTACGACGCGATCACCGGGCTGGTCGGCAACAACCTGGACCAGGACGCGCTGAAGGCCGTGGTCGCCCAGGAACCCATCTGGGACCTGTACCGCAACACCCGCTCGAACGGCGTGCCCCGCTCGACCATCGTCACGGTGGCCAACGCCTACAACGCGATCGCCGCCATGCCCCAGCTGCCCGACGACGAGGAGCGCTACCTGGCCAACGCCAAGTACGAGGAAGCGCATCCGGAGTGCCTGGGGCAGAACCTGCTCGGCTACCAGACCACCGACCCGGCGACCGAGTTCTGGAAGACCCGCGACCTGGCCGAGCACGCGAAGGGCACCGACACCCCGCTGTTCGTCACCCAGGGCTTCCTGGAGTGGAACACCGAACCCGAGGCGATCCAGGAGTACCTCGACAACCACGAGGGCCCCCAGCGCGGCTGGCTCGGGCAGTGGGACCACGTGCGCGGCAACGACCGGGTCGCCGACGGTCGCCTGGCCATGGGCCGCGAGGGCTGGTTCGAGGAGACCATGTCCTTCTACGACCAGTACCTCAAGGACATCGAGCCCACCACCGAGTACCCGAACTTCGCCGTCCAGGACAGCACCGGCACCTGGCGCGCGCAGGACACGTGGCCGGTAGTGGAGCGCTCCACCGACCTGCGGCTCGGCGGCGGATCCTATGTGGACCACGGCGGCGAGGCAGAGGCCAGTCCGAGCTTCTTCCAGTGGTCCGCGCCGCTCGGGGAGGCCACCCGGATCACCGGGACACCGGGAATCTCCCTGAAGACCAAGGGATCCGGCAACGTCATGGTCCGGCTCTACGACGTCGCCCCGGACGGCAACGCGGTCATGTTCGACGAGCAGGTGTCCCTGGTGGACTCCCGCACCACGGCGTTCGATCTCAAGTCGACCGACTGGACCCTCGCGGCGGGACACGTCCTGGCCGTGGAGATCGGCACCATCCAACCCGGCGGCGACTGGCTCGACACCCCGTCCCGCGAGACGATCAAGGTCAAGGACACCCGACTCAAGCTGGAACTGGACGATCCGGCCGACGACACCGCCACACCCGGCGCCCGCGCGCCGTATCTGGACACCTACCTGGGCCTGTACACCGTGCCGCTGCAGGTCGGCGCCCCGACCTTCACAATGCCCACAGTGGACGAACAGTGACGGGCACACCGACGGGGGACAACGACATGCTGATCGTCGAAGACCTGATGCTGTTGATGCTCGACGACAAAACGGGGACCCCGGCCGGAGCCGGCACCCTGCACTACGCCCTCGGCGGCGCGGTGCTCGTGGAACTCGCGCTGCTCGGCAGGATCGAGACCGACGGGGCCGGCGCGTTGAACGGTCCGAAGGTCCTGGCGGTGGGGGAGGGTCCGCTCCCGGACCCCCTGCTCCAGTCCGCCCACGACAAGATCGCCGAGAAGCCACGGCGGGTCCAGTCGCTCCTCCTCCACATCGGCGGTGGCCTGTACAAGCCGCTGATGGAGCGCCTGGTCGAGCAGGGCCACATCCGTCGCGAGAAGAAGAAGGTGCTGGGCCTGTTCAGCATGACGCTGTCGCCGGCCAACGACACGGGCTACGAGTCAGCGCTGCGACAGCGAGTGGCCGCCGTACTGGAGGACGGCGAAAGCCCGGACGCGCGCACCGCCGCGGTGATCGCGTTGCTGTCATCGAGCGGCACCCTGCCGAGCCTGCACCCCGTCCCGAAGTGGTCGACCAAGGTCTACCAACGGGCGAAGGAACTCGAGCAGGGCAACTGGGGCGCGGAAGCCGTGAACACCGCGGTGACCAGAACCGCGGCGGCGATCGCCGCGGCCAGCACGGCCGTGGTGATCACTACCGTGACCTGATCAGGGGTGGTGGCCACGCACGAACGCGTGCACCCCGGCGGCGACCCAGACCTCCCGTTCCCGCGGACTGGGCGGTGCCGTCGGGGGGCCGGGGGTGGCCGCCACGAGTTGGGCGAAGTGGACCGCGGCGCGGTCGGGGTCCGGTATCCGGAGTAGCTCGTCGCGATTCCACTGGGCCAGGTGCGCGGCCAACTCCGTGCGCACCCGGCCCGGCCCCGCCTCCCACCAGGCGGTGACCGTCGGCGCGTCGAGGTGCGCGGTGTCGCTGAGCGCCTGGCGCAGCAGGGCCTGATGTCCTTGTGGCGCCACCCCGCTGGACAGCCACGCGGTGGCGAACGCGATCAGCGCCGGCTCGACCTGGTCCGATCGGGTGACCGCACCGAGGTGATGCTCGATGAGGGCGGTCTCCTCGTCCGCGACCCGCGCCGCCGAGTCGGCGACCACGGCGGCGAACAGCGCGGCCTTGTCGGTGAAGTGCTTGTAGATGGTGCGGGTCGACACCCCGGAGGCCGTGGCGATCGCGTCGATGCTCGACCGCGGGAAGCCTTCCCGAGCGAAGACCTCGAGCGCGCCGGCGACGATCGCCGCTCGTTTCGCCGGTCGCAGCCTGCTGACCTCGTCCACTCGATCGCCTCCTTGCCTGCCATCACTACCGTAGCATGTAAAGTGCACGTTGTACTTTACAGATGAGGAGCAGGGCATGACTCGTATTGGAATCGTCCTCGGCAGTACCCGGACGCACCGGCGCGGCAGGGCGGTGGCCGACTGGGTGGTGGACACCGCGCGTCGCGTCGGTCCGTCCGGAGTGGACTTCGACCTGGTCGACCTCGCGGCGTTCGACCTGCCGGTTCTCGACGAGCCGGCGCCGGCGCTCTTCGGCGTCGTCGCCCACGAGCACACGCGGCGGTGGGCGGAGGCCGTCGGTTCGTTCGACGGATTCGTGTTCGTCACGGCCGAGTACAACCACGGCGTGCCCGGCGCGCTGAAGAACGCCATCGACTACCTGTTCTACGAATGGAACGACAAGGCCGTCGGGTTCGTGAGCTACGGCGTCGACGGGGGAGTGCGCGCGGTCGAGCAACTGCGCCAGATCGCGGCGGAACTCAAGCTCGCCGACGTGCGTGCCCAGGTGGCGCTCAGCACCTACACCGACTTCGACTACACCGGCCAGGATCCGTCCGACCCGGCCACCACCGGGGTGTTCGCCCCGGCGCCACGGCATGCCGACGGCCTGGCCGAGGTGCTGACGCAGGTGGTGTCGTGGAGTTCGGCCCTGGCCACCGTCCGGGTCGCCGCATGACCGCCGTCCGCGACTGGCTCGACACCCACGCCCGACCACTGTCCACAACGGACCCAGCGGCCCCGCTGGACGACCTGGCCCCGTTGCGCGAGCTGCTGGTCGAGCGGGTGGTGGTCGGCATCGGTCAGCCCACCCGGGCGGGCCACGAGGTCGTGTCCCAGGCGCATCGCGTCCTGCGTGTGTTGGTCGAGCAGCTGGGTTTCCGCGCGATCGTCCTGCAGGAGGACGAAGCGGCCGTGCGCCGCCTGGACACCTATGCCCTGGATGGCGCGGGTGATCCACGGGACGCGGTGCGCGAGCTGTGGCGGCCGTGGCGCACGGCGGAGATGGCGGCGGTCGCGGCCTGGGCGGCCGCCTTCAACCGCACCCGACCCGAGGACCCGGTCCGGTTCATCGGCCTCGAACCGGTGGCCGTGCGCCAGGCCGACTACCGGACGGTGCTCGACATCGTGGCCCGGACGGCGCCGGATCGGCTGGCCGAGCTGCGGGCGCACTACGACACCATCTCGCCGGCCCACGAGATACCCGAGCACGTGCTGCGGGCTCGGGGAGAGCATCGATCAGCCCCGTTCGTGGAGATCGCCCGCCAGGCCCAACGCCTCGTGGCGGAACTCCCACCGTCGGAAGCGCAGGCGATCGCCGAGCGGATCGTCGAGTACCACCGGAACAGCTTCTCCGGCGGCGGATTCGACTACGCCGCCGTCCGCGACCGGACGGCTGGCATCATCACCAGCCTCGCCCAAGCCGGCACGAAGGTCGCGTACTGGGAGGGCCTCACCTTCACGGCGGTCGCCGAACGACTGGAACCGGCCGCGCTGCTGGACCCCTTCCGCGCGGTGGGCCACGAACTCCGCGTGCGGCTCGGCACCGGATACGCGTCCCTGCTGATCGCCTTCGAGCAGGGGGAGGTGGCGCGGCTGCACCCGGGTCAGTACGTGCCACCACCGATGCCGGGTTCGGTCGACGCGGCCCTGGCGTCCGCCCGGCTGGACCGCTACCTGCTCGACCTCACGGCCTCACGCCCTGACGAGGTGACCCGTTGGCTCCGAGGTCCGCACCGGCTCCGCGTCGTCAGCGGCGTCTACGAGGCGGCCGAGGACGATCAGCACTACGTGGGTGCCGGGCCGCTCGACGAGTGGTTCGACGCGGTGCTGCAGGTGCGACGCATCACGTCGACCTCGCTGCTGGCCTACCAGGAGGAGTTCTTGTCGTAGACGTCCGTGATGACGTCGTCATCAGGGTCGGGCGCGTCGGCGACGGGGCGGGGCGGTGGCGCCGCCTGGGTGTCGCGCAGGCGCTCGAGCGCGTCGGTCACGCGGGGGTCGGCCCGGAAGGTGTCGAGCCGCTCGGCGACCGCCGCCTCGGCCTGGCGTTGAGCCTCTTGCTGGGTCGAGAGGATCAGCTCGGCCAGGTCGTCGGGCCGCAGCCGCATCGCGGCGGGCGACAGCTCGAGGGCGATCTGCCGCTTCGCGCTCGCCTCGGCGCGGACGGTGCCGTCGGCCGACTCGGCCCGGTGCGACGAGGTGAGAGACGCCTGGATGTCGGCCAGACTCGAGTGGATGGCATCGGACACGCGGCCAGCATAGCGACCGTTCTTGACCATTCCCGCCAGCTCGGCCGGTCGTTCGGGATAGCCTCACCGGCAACGTGGGTGCAAGGCTTGGAGAGGGTATGTCGAACGCTTTTCAGGTGGAGTCCGGTCAGTTGCGGAGCGCGGCCGAGTCGGTCGAGGGCTGCTGTCAACAGCTCGGATCGGGTCGCAAGGCGGACGCGGCCGCCGCCGTGAGTTCCGGCCTGGCCGGGTTCGCGGTGGTCGGTGCCTGTGAGTCGGCGACCGAGGTGTCGGGTACGGCGTTCGCGGGTGTCGCCGAGTCGTGGCGCGCCTGGTCGGATGCCGCGGCCTCCGGCGCCACGGGCTACGAGCTGCGCGACGCGAGCAACGAGTCCGTGATCCGCACCGCGGGCGCGGACGTGATCGCATGACCATGACGACCGGCACAGCACTCGGCAAGACCCACGCCCTCCAAGGCGACGTGGGAGCGCTGCGAGCCCAGGCCGAGGAGTTCCGCGCCAACGGCAAGCTGATCCAGGACGAGAGCGGGAACGCCTCCCGGGTGGTGAGCGACCTGCTGACCAGCTGGTTCGGCGACGCCGCGTCGGCCGCCGCCGACTCCATGGGCCGCACCGAACAGCAGGTCCGCACGATCTTCGACGCGCACTCGGAGGCCGCCGACGCCGCCGACGCGGGCGCGAACGGCATCGAGGGATATCAGCTGCTCGCGCGCCAGGGCATCCTGGCCGCGGAGTCGGAGGACTTCACGGTGGCCGAGGACGGCTCGGTGACCGCCCCGTCCGCGCTGCTGTACGTCCAGGGCGACGCGGACCCGGCGCAGGTGGTGTCCGCCCAACACGCCCTCGACGAGAAGGCCCGCCAGTACGAGACGTCGATCAAGCAGAACCTCGCCGGCATGACGGACGCGGACGCCGAGACCGCCCTGGCCATCACCAGCGCCTTCGAAGGGCTGGCCGGCGACCGCAACCCGGACGGGCCGCCGTCGGACCACAAGACCGAGGACCGCTCGGGCGACCCGCTCTACCCCAACGGCGACCCGAGCCTGTCCGACATCAACCAGGGCGACTTCGGCGACTGCTGGCTGCTGGCCGCGCTGGGCTCCACGGCACTCACCGACCCGCAGAAGATCAAGGACCTCATCACCGACAACGGTGACGGCACCTACACCGTCCACTTCGAGGACGGCGACGTCACGGTCAACGACGACGCGCTGCTCGACCAGGGCGCCGACCAGGGCAAATGGGTGGCGGTCATCGAGACCGCGTACGCCGAGCGCGAGGGCGGCACCTTCGACGAGATCGACGGCGGCACGTCCGACGAGGCCTACGAGGACCTCTTCGGCGCCGACACCGGCAGCTTCGACCCCGACTCGTCCGGCGACTGGATCTTCGGGGACAACAAGTCCCCCGGCGACTCGTACAACGAGATGCGTGAGGCGCTGGACGACGGGCGACCGGTCACGGCGAGCGTGAACGGCCGGATCGGCATCGACGGCGGCCACGCCCTGATCGTGACCAACGTGTACGAGCGCGACGGCGTGCAGTACGTCGAGATGATGAACCCGTGGGCCTCGAACAGCGACGACATCATCAAGGGCGTCGAGGCGGCCGGCGGCGAGGCCTACCCCGACGGGCGGGTCGTCATGAACATGGACGACTTCTCCGAGGAGTTCTACAAGGTCCGCTACGTCGAGGACTGGGATTAGTGAAGCGGGCAGCGGTGGTGGTCGCGATCGCGTTGGCGGTGGCGACCGTTGCCTGCTCAGCAGATCAGAAGGAGCAACCGATGCGGCCCGAAACCACTACCGCTGAGCGGCCGGGCGAAGGCAGTGACCAGGCGACCGATCCGGCCGAGCCGATCAAGGAACTGGTCACCGACGCCGACCTGATCGTGACGGGCTCGGTCATCGACGCCGAACCGTCCCTCGACGGTGCCGACGCGAAGACGTTCGACCAGCAGACCGCGACCATCGACGTCGAGTCCACGCTGAAGGGCGCCGTCGAGCCGGGGAAGCTGACGATCACCAAGCCGGAGTCCGCCTACTTCCTCGCCTCGGACACGTCGGGGGACCTGAAGGCCCGCGCCGGTGGCATCTTCGTCCTGCGCGACACCGGTGACACCCCGACGCTTCTCGGCCATGTCGGGGTCCACGACCACGAGTTCGCGCCGCTGTGGTTCGCCCGCGCGCTCGCCGGTATGCCGACCAAACTGCCGCCGCCCACCCCCGACCAACTGGCGGCGTGGGTGGCCGGTGCCGACGTGATCGTGTTCGCCGCCGCCACCGGTGACGCGGGCCGGGTCGAGTCGCGCACCCCGCGGCTGGACTGGGCCGACGCCGGCACGCTCGAGCCGATCGAGGTGCTCAAGGGCGAACTGGCCGGGCCCCTCGCCGTGACCCGGGGTCCGCAGCCGTCGCTTCCCGGTGGTACGTGGGCGTTCCCGGTGCAGAAGGAACGGACCGGGGTGTTCTTCGTCGACTCGTCGAGCGGATCGCCCGTGGTCCTCAACGAGGCCGCGCCCTGGGACGTGAACATCCACGAGGTCCGTCGGCTCCTGCGGGGCTGAGGTCAGCTCCGGTTCGGTGGGTTCGCCCGCAGCATCGCCGAGAACGCCTCGGTCAGGGTGTAGGCGATGCTCGCGGGTTCGTCCGTGCCGGTGATCGTCTGCAGGGCGCCGCCGTGGATCAGGACCACGAGCCCGTGGACGAGCGCCCAGCTGATCAACGACACCTCCTCGGTCGGTCGGGCGCCCTGGTCCTGGTCCACGGCACTGCCCACGGCGCTGGCGAGCACCCCGAAGGACTCCGAGCGCGCCGCCACCAGCTCCGGCGCGTCGCCATGGACCTGGTCGGGACGGAACATCAGCTCGAACACCGCGGGATTCGCGATGCCGAAGTCGAGGTAGGCCCGGCCCAGTGCGGCGAGCCGGTCGAGCGCGTCGGTGGCGGTGTCGGCGCGATGTAGCTCCTGGGTGAGGCGCTCGAAGCCGTCCACGGCGATCGCGGTCAGCAGCCCCGCCCGGTCGCCGAAGTGGTGTTTCGGTGCGGCGTGGGACACCCCCGCGCGGCGGGCGACAGCACGCAGGCTGACCCCGCTCGCCCCGTGTTCCACCAGCTCGGCGCGCGCTTCCCGCAACAGCGCGGTCGCGACGTCGGTGGTGGCACGCGCATCATCGCTCATGACTCGAGTTTTTCGTCCTTGCTTGACATTGTCAAGCTGGCGTGGGCATACTCAGATTGACAGTGTCAATCAGTGAGGAGCGTGGCATGACCGCCGACAACGCAACGGTCGGATTCGGCAAGGGCTTCGAGGACCAGGGGTCCGAGGTCGTGATCCCGTCGCTCGACGTCGAGAAGGGCGCCGTACCCACCTGGCTGTCGGGAACGCTGCTGCGCAACGGTCCCGCGCGCTTCCGTCTGGCCGACCGGACGCTGAACCACTGGTTCGACGGCCTGGCGATGGTGCACAGCTTCGACATCGCCGATGGCAACGTCAGCTACGCCAACAAGTTCCTCGACACGCCGGCCCGGCGTGCGGCCGACGACGACGGCAAGATCCGGTACACGGAGTTCGCCTCCGACCCGTGCCGTTCGCTGTTCAAGCGCATCGCGCAGACGTTCGTGGAGAAGCGGACCGGCGCCAACGCCAACGTGACGATCGGCAGGATCGCCGACGAGTTCGTGGCGGAGACCGAGGCGCCCGTGCCGGTGGCCTTCGACAAGGACACCCTGGACACCATCGGCGTCGTCGAGTACGAGGACAAGCTCACGGGTCAGATCACGACCGCGCACCCGCACCACGACCCGGGCAAGGGCCTGGCGTTCAACTACCTGCTGAAGTTCGGGCCGAAGTCCACCTACAGCGTCTACCAGTTGCCCGACGGCTCCAAGGAGCGTCAGCTGGTCGGCAGGTCCGGGATGGTGACGAAGCCGTCGTACATGCACAGCTTCGGCCTCAGTGGCAGGTCCGCGGTGCTCATGGAGTTCCCGCTGGTGGTCACCCCGATCAAGCTGTTGTTGAGCAGCAAGCCGTTCATCGAGAACTACAAGTGGGAACCCCAGCGGGGCACGCGTTTCACCATCGTGGACCGCGAGACCGGTGAGGTCACCCAGGCCCACACCGACGAGGCGTGGTTCGGCTTTCACCACGTGAACGCGGTCGACCGCGGCGACGATGTGGTCGACCTCGACATCGTCGTCTACCCGACCGCCGAGGTCGTGCAGCACTTCTACCTGAAGTCCCTGCTCGACGAGCCCAACCGCAACGCCTACCCGCGCAGTGAACTGCGACGGTTCACCATCAACAAGGCGACCGGCGAGGTCACCTCCCGCACGCTGGTGGACCACTCGGCCGACCTGCCGCGCATCAACTACCGGTACAACACCGAGCCCTACCGCTACGTCTACGCCAACGGCGTCGCCGACCGCGGCGAGTCGGCCTTCCTGGACACGATCGTCAAGTTCGACGTGGAATCGGGCGAGGTCCAGGAGTGGCGCGAGGACAACCACTTCCCCGGCGAGCCGGTGTTCGTGGCCCGCCCGGACGCCGACACCGAGGACGACGGCGTCCTGCTGACCGTGGTGCTGGACGCGACCGCCGACACGTCCTACCTGCTGGTACTCGACGCCCGCGACCTCTCGGAGATCGCCCGCGCCCGAGTGCCCCAGCACGTGCCGTTCGGCTTCCACGGCACCTACGTCCGAACCCGGTGACCCCCGGTTTCAAGGGCTCGTGGGGGGTCGGCTAGAGTTTCGCCAACGCCACGGGGACAGGGAATCCGTTCCACCGCCCCCGGGGCTTTTTGCGGACGTGGCGCAGCTGGTAGCGCATCACCTTGCCAAGGTGAGGGTCGCGAGTTCGAATCTCGTCGTCCGCTCGAAGGGGACCCACCCCAATCCAGCGCGGTGGCCACGGCGGCGTGGCCGAGTGGCTTAGGCAAGGGCCTGCAAAGCCCTGTACGCGGGTTCGATTCCCGCCGCCGCCTCGGGCGATTAGCTCAGTGGGAGAGCACTACCTTGACACGGTAGGGGTCACTGGTTCAATCCCAGTATCGCCCACCAGGAATACACCCTGGTCAGACAGCCTGTTGGTGATCATCACCGACGGGCTGTTCTGCGTTGGTGGGAGCAAATTGGGAGCAGTTGATCTTGACCACACTTCCGGTTAGGTAGTGGTCATCCCAGATCGTGCTCCCATTCTGCTCCCACCGCGCCTGCAGACCGGCGCACATTCTGGTCGATCATCGGGGTGGTCACGTGGGAGTAGATCCCTCGGACGCCGCCGAGCTTGTGGCCGAGCCTTTTGTGCTGCACGACCTCCGGCACGCCGTCCTCGATCAACCACGTCTTGTGCGTGTGACGTAGGTCATGGAAGTGCAGGCCGGGTGCGATCGGCGCCCACCCACGTTTCGGATCGCCCGCGACGGCGGGCAGCCAGGCGCGGCGCCGGAAGTTCGCCCGCCGATGCCAGCCACCCTCGGCAGCGGTGAACACGAACCGGGCCCGCGGATGCCGCTCGCGATGCTCACCGAGTAGCTCGGTGAGAAACAGGGGCAGGTGCACCGTCCGGACGCCGGCGGTGGTCTTGGGCGGGCCCAGCGTCGAGTTGGCCGCCGACCTCGTGCAGCGCCCCGTCCTTGGGATCGACCCGGATCGCACCCTCGTCCAGGTCGACCCGGCTCCACTGCAACCCAGCCAGCTCACCCCACCGCATCCCCGCATAGGCCGCGGTGATGATCAACACGCCGTCCGCAGGCCGCATCCGGCACGCCAACGCCGGAATCTGGTCGGCCCGGGCGTGCGGTCGTTCCTCCCGGTCGCCGGTGTTGATGCGCAGTCGCCGGCACGGGTTGGCGCCGATGAGTCCTTCCTCGACGGCCTCGCCCAGGATCATCGACAACAACGTCACCACATCCTTGACCGTGGGCTCGGCCAACGACCGACGCAGCGCCTTCACCCACGCCTTCACCGACAGCCGGTTCACCTCACCCAACGCCATCTCCCCGAACCGAGGCAGGATGTGGTTACGCAGGTGCGAGTCGTACTTCGCCCACGTCCCCGCACTCACGTCATGCGCGTCGGACCACTGCCGGATCCACTCCGCCACCCCGGTCTGCGCCAGTCGCGGGTCCACAAACCTCCCGGTCCGCAACTCCGACTCCACATCCGCAGCCCGATCCGCCGCGACATCCCACGATTCAAACCCCGCCTCTGACGTCAGAGTGTCATCGGGCAACCGATACCGGACCCGAAACCCCGACCCGTGCTTCTCCACCCACGCCATCAACCCACTCCTTCACACAGGAATCCGCCCGGGACGTCCGGGCACAGGAACATGAACGCTCCATACCCACCAGAGAGCAAGCCGGTATGTAGTCACCCCCACCAACGGGCGACACCACCAAGAACCCGTCAGCCCCGCACCGTCGAACGGCCTCCCCGACCACGTCGACGGCTCCTATCACCGATCGGCCGGGCAGGCCGCGCACCGTCAGCAGCGATCGCCTCAACATCCGCATACGAAAACCGCAGATGCTTGCCCACAAACGAACACGGCACCCGCCGCTCACCCGCCCGACGCCGCAACCACGACTCCCGCACCTGCAACAACCCCGCCGCCTGCGCCGGCGTCAACAACAACACCCCGCCAACACCGCCAGAACCCGCCGCAGCGGCCCCCAGACCCCCACCACCACCCGCTGCAGGGTCGCACCCAGCACCGTCACGCTCAGACCCACCAGAAGATTCCATCCCGAAGTCCCCTTTTCAGAGCAGCCCATCCATGACTTCTCTGAACTCCGGAAAAACCGCCCCCAGGGGACACCAACCACCCAAGAACGTCAG
>CAWGTM010000025.1:0-137296 GCA_963825445.1 uncultured Actinomycetota bacterium | reverse complement strand
CCAGCCGGGGTCGGCGTCCTCGGGGACGTTGCGGAGTGCAGCTGGTGAAAGGAGACCGTGCAAGCCGACCCCGGTTTGCTCGTTGCCCCTAAGTCCCAAATCCCCTCAGCGCACTGGACCTGACCGGCTAAGGCCACACCGAGGCCACCTACCTCCGCCACCTCACCCGGGACAGCGCCGCTCGCCGGTACGGCCCCGCGACGCCAACCCCGAGGCGTACGTGCAGTCGCGCAGTGGTCAGCGCCCGCGCAACGCCGCGGTGAGTCGTTCCGCGAAGTCGGCCAGCAGTTGCCCGCCGTTGTCCATCGTCTCCGTCACGACGGCCCGGAAGACCGCCGTGAACCTCTCGTAGTACGGCGTGACCGGTCGGAGTTTCGCATTCTCGATCGCGGTCCGCAGCGCGGGCAGGTACAGCTCACGCGTCACCGCGTCCTGGTAGGGCAGCTCGCGGGTCGACGCGAAGCCGCCGTACCGCGCCAGCAGGAGCTGGCTTGACTCCTGCGTCATGAACTGGATGAACGCCTGCGCGGCCCGCGGTTGCTCGGAATCTCTTGCCATGGCCAGGTTCTGGCCGCCCAACACGCTGGGGCCGGGGAAGGCCATAGCCTCGAACTCCACCCGCTTGGTCTTCGCCACGTCGTCGTTGCTCAGCAACTTCGAGTACTGCACGGGCCAGTTGCGCATGAACACCGCCTCACCACCGGCGAACGCCTCGCTGCTGGTGGTCTCGTCGAACCCGCGCGCCCCGGGGTGCATCGCTCCGGGTCCCGTCGGTATCAGTCGGCGGATTCCCCTGCTTATCATATCCGCGGTGGCGATGAAGGTGTCGCCGTCGGTAAGCTCACCGCCTTCGGCCCAGATCGCCTCCAGCGCGTTCACCGCCAGTCCCTCGTCATCCTGGAGCTGCGTGACGTACGCGGACATCCCCGGCGCCACCTGCTGGGCGGTCGGGCCGACCTGTTCCCACACCGCCGGCGGTTGCTTCACGAGGTCGCTCCGGTAGAACAGCAGTCCGGCGTCGGTGTTGAACGGCAGCGCCCACAGCTTGTCGGGATCCTGGTACCGGCAGGACTCCAGCGGCTTGGCCAGGAACCCGTCGAGGAAGCCCGGCGGCAGTCGCGACTGGTCCAGTGGCTCGATGTAGGGATCTTCGCCCGGCGGAGCGACGAACTCGGCCAGCAAGGGGACGTCGAGGAGGTAGACGTCGGTGTCGGAGTCCGCCTTGGCGTCGTTGACCATCTGCGAGCGTTGGGCGTCCGCGGCCTGGTTCAGCTCGACCAACTTCGCCGGGCTCCTCGGGTGCTCGGCGTTCCACAGGTCCACCAGGGCTTCTCGCCACCGCCCAGGGCTCTCGTCGGCGCCGGTGAGGACGCGCAGCTCTCCCGGCTCGAGCTCGTCACGGTCGGACGCGTCCGGCCACTGCCGAGATCGCGAGGAAGCGGCGAACGGCCCGCCCACCACGACCCCGGCGACACCGGGCAAGATCCACTTGCGGTCACGAAGCCCCACGGGTCAGCCCTTCGTCCACAGGATTCGGAACAGCGTCGTCAGCGTCTGGTCAACCGTGCCGGCGGTGGTCGGGAGGCACTGGCCGGCGCTGGCGACGACCAGCCGCACGAGCTCCCCCGCGCCACAGCTCGCGTCGCCGATGGTGATCAGGAAGATCCGCACGTGTGGATGGGCGGCGATCTCCCGCTCCACGTCGTCGAGCCACTCCCCGCTCGCGGTGTCCTGACCGTGGGTCGGCACCGCCAGCGCGTTGACCGCATTGTCGGCGCGGGCGCCGACGGCAGGCACGCCGGCCGCCATCGCCTGATCGAGCGGGGTGTCGCCGGTCGGGTGCCACTGCGCCGTGCCCAGAACTCCCCGTGCCGTCGTGGTGCTCCCGACGATCGGCAGCACCGGCAGCACGCCGGACGGGCCCGCACTCGTCGAGAAGAGCCACAACCCCAGCTCGTCGCGCTGGTCGTACATGTGCGCGAGCGACGCGGTCGCACCGCGCAGGGCGACCCCGAACCGGGTCGTGCCCTGGGCGTCGGTCGTCTCGTTCATCGAGCCGGAGGCGTCGATGGCGAGCAGCACCCGGCCAGGGCGGCGAGCCCGCGTGTAGGTGTCGAGTGCCGCCGTCCTCGCCTCGGCGGTGGGCGCATCGTCGACCGGATGGCCGAACGGCCAGCCGACGCGGACGCCGTGCTTCTCGTCGAGCGGCGCGGCGAGGTCCGTACCCCTGCCGGTCGGCCGCAGCCCGACAGCGAGCAGGGCCTGCTTCCCGTCGGCTCCGGTCAGCCAGCTGCCGAACGCGGCCGCCGCGTCACGCGTCGCCCTGCTCTGCGCGTCGTCGCCCCACCGCAGCGGCACGACGTGCAGGTCGATGCTGACCGTGTCCGTGGGGTAGCGCGCCAGGAGCTGTTCCCGTGCGGGGGCGGCCCGCACCGCGAACCGAGCGGGTCGCCGTTGTTGTGGCGGGCGAGGGCCTGCTCGGAGGTGATGACGGCGGCCGGTCGGGCCGCGCCCTCCCGCTGGCGGCACAGGAGCCCGTCGATATCCCCGATGGGGTACCTGCCCTCATCGAGGGACTGCTCGAGCCACCGCTCGACCTCGCGGGGGGTGTGGCTCGCGTCGGACGTCGCGTACAGCGCGACCGTGGCGAGCTCGCCGACGACGGAGGACTCGGGATCGGGCCGGACGACGTGCCAGCCGCTCGCGATCGCCGCGTCCATGGCGGACGACCAGCTCTCCGGCTGGTTCTGCTCGACCCCGAAGGACGCCGCACGCCGAGCACCCGCGGGGTCGACGGACCAGCTTGCGCTGCCGGCGTTGTCCAGACCATCCCCCCCTCGTCCAACTGACCTGGGAGCCGGGCAACCACACGTCGGCCCTCGGGCCGACGTCGCGCAGGTGGTGCGTGTCGCCCTCGTCGGCCGAGTCCGACCAGCCGTCGACCGACGCGGCTCTGGCCAGGTCCGGTGGCGCCGCGTAGACGTAGACTTACGGTCCGGCAACCATCGTGCCGGTCCGCCGTCCACGACTCGAAGGCGTCGGCGACCTGGCGGTAGGCTGCCGAGCTGCTCCGGTGAGGTGAGGACCCGCACCTCGGTGGGGTGCCCGCAGTCGGCGGACTCCCCCTGACTGGCCAACCACTGGGGCAACGCGACCGCGACGGACACGACGACAACGAGGACGAGGAGGAGGAGGAGCACACCGCGCTTGCCCGCCCGGGGACGGGGGAACCGCTTCGATATGCGCTGCAACGCGCATTTGATCCGCTCGACTATGGGCGGCTTCGGCTCCCTCTCCCTCTCCCTCTCCCTCTCCCTCTCCCTCTCCCTCTCCCTCTCTCTCTCCCTCTCCTCTCCCTCTCCCTCTCCCTCTCCCTCTCCCTCTCCCTCTCCCTCTCCCTCTCTCTCCTCTCCCTCTCCCTCTCCGGATCCGGGTCGGGGTCCGGGTCGGGGTCCGGGTCGGTGAGGAGGTCCTCTACCAGTGATCCGATTCCCATTCGTCCTGCCGTCCGCCAGAACCAGTCACGCAACTCGACGGGCTTCGGATTCCGGTGGACAAGATGGGTCACGTAAACGACGGCGGGCGGAATCGGTTCCTTCCCGCTCTGGCACTCGTCGCAGTCGATGACGACATCGCCGTAGTCGTGCATCAACTTCGGCGAGTAACCGGACGCGATCTCGGGAACGGGAACGTCCGCTCGATATGCCATCGTGGCGAGAATTCCCCGGAGTCTGCGCTCCTCGTCAGGAGAAATGTTCCTCGGCCCCGGCTGCACGGCATCGAGGTGCCCGACCTCGCCACCACAGTGGTACCGGTCGTGCTCGCGGCGCAGTTGTCGGTAGAACTCGGTTTCCAGAGCACGCAGCCCTCGGGTCGGAATCACCAGCCCGCCGCGGTCGCTCCCCGCCTCCCGGGCCGACTTGACGACGCCACACACCCCACCGGTGGCCGGGTTCACGACCGGCCCGCCGGACATGCCGACGGGAACTCAGTCCCCGCGGACGCGGAGCGCCTCGCCGTCGTCGAGTCCCTCGTAGCCCACACAGCGGACCAGTCCCGAGGTCTTCTTCGGCACCTTGTTGTGCACCGTGGAAAAACCCGCCACCGTCAGTGTGGTGTTCAACTCGGGCCGACGATCGTCGAGCCATAACGAGGGATGGTTCGGCGGTGGGTCGAGGATCCTCAGCACCGCCAGGTCCGGGTAGGGCCACGGCCGTCGACCGGAGGGCGGGTGGGTGGCGCGCCGACGCGCGTCACGAAGTCGCCGCCACGCCAGGTGGCCGTCAGCGTCGCCCCGGTCCTCGCCCCGGCGACGTGCGCGCAGGTGAGGATCACGCCTGGGGCGACGAAGAATCCCGTGCCGACGGTGTTACCCCCGCTGAGGAGAACGAGGCATTCGCTCTGCCGGTCCCGCACCGCGTGAAAGTTCTGGCTCATGCCAGGCCGGCCTGTCAGCCTTTTTCCTTCCGGGAGTCGCCCTTCCAACTCAGGGTCACGGTGAGCGTCGCCTTTCCGTTCACACCGGCCAGCGCGGCCACCAGACCGTCCTTCCCCACGGCCACCTCGAGCCCGAACGCCACGGTCGTCTCGTCCGGTGCGATCGCCGCCAGCCCGCCCCGCACGTTGTGCGCCACCCCGGAGAGCGCCTCGGTGAAACCCTTCAGCTTGTGAACGCGGTCCCCCAGGCCGACATCTCGCGGTCCCCGCCCTCCTCCACGCGTACCCAGACGTGCTGCCCGTCGGGCAACTCGACTTCGATCAACTCCGACATGAGCCCCCTTTGCCGATTCCACCAATCTAGCACCGCAGAAAGCCCCACAACGAAGACATGAACCGATCAGCGCAATCACGAGAACGCACGACGGTCCTCGCGCACGGGATGGAAGAATCCGGGACGGCCGGACGTCGCGAATCTACGGGACGAGGATGTTTTCGTGATCGACAACTTCAACGGCGAGGTCACAGGCGGAGCCGGCGGGTCAGCGCCACGCACCCTTCGACGACGGCGCCGGTCAAGCGCCACGCGCACCTCCTGCTGGGGCGATTCCGCAACGGCAGGGCCGTCACGACGAGGCGGCGCCCTCACGCAGGGTCTGCCTGGCCGATGAGCGACACCCTCGAGATCACGCGGTCCGGCGCCGAGGTCGCCCATCGACTCCTCGCCCGGTCACCAGAGCGCTGAGCCTTGGCGCCCGCCGACACTGTCTCCACGATCTGCTCCGAGCTTGGCGGATCAACCTTGGCGACGCCTTCGGCCGACACGGTGAGCGCGTTCTTGTTCAGCGGGGCACCCTCGGTGCCCAGGTACACCTTGGTCCAGGGCGGGATGCATGCGGAATTGCGCATCGCTGCCTTCTCACCGACCACCTGATAGCTGTGCGGGATGATGGTCAGCCAACGGTGTCGTTGAAGGGATCTACATGGCGTGGCTCGACCGAGATCGAACACCGGCGTTGTTCGCGATCACGACCTCCGTGTCGAGTAGCCTTATCTCGTTGATACTGGGCAACATCTTCCTGACCGAAACCCCGAAGGATGTGCTGCTGACCTGGGTTGCCGCCGTTCTGGTCAGTGTCGCGCTCATCTCTTGGGCCTCGATCTACGCGATCCGCCGCGCGCGCAGACGCGCGCAACGCGCCTTTATGATCGTTTCGGCGTTCGACCAGAAGTACTACGTCGCATCCTTCGTGCGACAGCTGCACGACGCACTGGACCGAGAAAACATCGACCTGGTGCTCAAGGTGCCGGACCGCGACTATGACGCGAGTGCCCAGTCTCATCATTTCGAACGAGTTCTGGACAGGAAACGCGACTACATCGGCGGATTCATCTTCGGCGGCGAGGTACACCAGCTTCGCGACGATCTGACGGGCTTCTGCCGGAAATCGAGACTACCGGTGGTGTTCACCGACCTGGAACCCTTCAGCCAATCCGAGTACCCGAGCAACAGCGCCTTCGTCGGCTACGACACGGGACAGCTCGGAGAGCTCGCGGGACGGTGGCTGGTCAAGCACCTCCGAGGCGTCCGACGCCCCCGAATCCTCATCATCGCAAGCCGCGAGCACAGCAGTCGACAACAAGAATGTGCCAGGATACTGCGTACCGAATTCAAGGACGCGACGATTACCATCGACGACAGTTGCGAATTCGTACGGTCGCGGGCATACGATGCCGTTCTGAACCATGTCACGGGTCTGGATGCTCGCCGGTGTCTTCATGCCATCTTCTGCACCAACGACGAGATGGGTCTGGGCGCCGTGGACGCACTGGCGACACCGTCGCCCGCGACGAAATCAACTGTCGTGATCGGCATCGACTGCGTGGCGGAGGCCAAGGCACTGATCGATAGTGGCGGAAGCCCTTTTCGCGCCTCCGTCACCCAGAACACGCACCAACTCGCGCTGAGCGTCGTCGACCAACTTGTCAAGATGCATCGCGGGCGCAAGCCACCCAAGCGGAAGATACTGGATTCCACCGTTTATGAAGGCGGCCGATAATAGCCCCGCGCAGCGTGACCGCCCACCCCGCGCCGACAGGCCGAACGCCTCGCCCCGCTGGCCCTGCTCACCATAGAGTCCGGGCACGTCGAGGAAGGCGCCCGGCTCGCCACCCAGGCCGTCGCCACCTGCCCGTTTGTCCGCGGGTATCTCGGTCTACAGGGTGGTCTCCCACAAGGTGTCCGCCGCCAGGACACCGGCCGAGGACACGGCGGCGGCGACCAGCGATTGAAGCGCACCGGTCTTGTCCGCCTTGGCGCCCCGTCACCGTCGAGGTCGCCGAACGCGACCTGTAGCGCCAGCCACGCGACGAGCACGTGGACCACACCGCAGGCCACCAAACTCAGCGGCTCTCGTCACGCGCGCACGGCAGCCTGTCTCTCCGGCTGAATCGCTACTTCGGGCAGCTCGCCAGCACCGACGCGATCGCGTCGTGTTCTGCCTGATCCACGGACAAGTTGTACTTTTTCTTGACCTGCAACCAGAGCGTCACATAGGCGCACGGGTCCTCGCTCGGCAGCCAGGCCGCCGGGTCCTCGTCGGACTTGGCGGAGTTGCTCGACCCCGTCACCGCGACCAGGCCCGCCAGGTCGTTCGCGTACACGTCCCGTTGGGCGGGTGGCCAGTCGCCGGGGCGTTGGCGGCGGCCATCCACCACCGGGCCGGACCGCGCGACCTCGGCGAGCGCGACGACGTGGTCGATCTCTATTTCGCCGGGATCGCTGGTGGTCACGCCGTCGTAGCCGCTGTGCCATGTACCCGCGGTCGGCCGGCACTGCTCGTCCACGGTGACGCCCTGCCCTTGTTGCCGCAGAACAGTTTCGCGCGTGGTGCACGCGCCGTCGCTGGCCCAGTCGGTCAACCAGTCGTCGCGGTCGTAGTGGGCGCCGGTGTCCTCGGGCTGGATCTGCAGCTGTGCCAGCAGGTCAGCAGCCGGGCCGGCGGGTGCGGCGGGTGGTGGGGGCGCGGCGGACTCGGGCAGCGCCTGTTGCAACTGTTCGCAGCCAGTCAGCAGGCTCACGGCCGCGACGCAGATGAGCAGGCGAGCTTTCACCGGGCCTCCAACGGGTGTGGTCTGTGATCATGCCGTAGGAACACGGTCCCGTGGTGACGACGGCCCCGCGTTCGGGCAACCGGCCCAACGGAGTGCTCGGTTCAGCCGATGCAGTGGTGATCGGCCGCCGGTGTAGTGGTCGTCGAGCAAATGACATCGCATGTCCAGACGCCGCGACATCCCGTGGCCCATACCGAGATCTCGATATCCATGGCTGGCTCGAAAACTTCTTGGGACGGTAGAGGGTGTCGAACGCGTGCTTCAGGCGACTCGGTCATGTGGCGTGCGTCTGTTGAGGTCTGGCCGGTGTCCAGAGCAGACCGGCGTGGTGCGGGCGGACGATCACGGCGAGCCCACCGGCGAGAAGGGGCGTCCGGCCAGGGGTTCGGCCACCATCCGGCCGCTCATCAAGGGGTTGCGTTATGAGCGGCACTCATCCCACCTCGGCCTGAACCGACGTCGGTTCCTCGTTCACCGGGAACGGGCACTTCGCCTACGAGGGAGCGCTGGGGAATCCGCACCTCGAAGCCGACAACCCCGTTCAGCTCCACCAGGGCCTGGCTCCGGCGGCTCGGGTGCCCCGGCCGGAGCGTCCGCGGGTGGCGATGAGCAGCCAGACGCCCACGAACAGCAGTCCCAGGCCGGTGGTCGTCATGGCGACGGCAGAGGTGCCGGTGTCCGGCAGGGCCGGCGCGGGCGGTACGACGGGGTGTTCCGTGCACAGCGGGTTCGTGGGCAGGCAGGTGTCCGGCGGGTTCGTGTCGACGGTGGTGAGGTGGTTCGTCAGCCGGCCGTGGTGGCGCACCGTCACGGTGTAGGTGACGGTGGCCGTCGCGGCGGGGGCGACCGAGCCGGTCACCCGCAGCAGGCCGTCGGTCGGGCCGATGACCAGCAGGCCGAGTGACGCGGTCGGCCCGCTGGTCAGGTCGGCGTCGTCGAGGACGTCGGTCAGGTGGTCGGTGTGGTCGACCCGCGTGTGGCCCTGGCCGGTGTTGTGGAAGGTGAGCGTGTAGGTCACCTGGTCGCCGACCGCGACGACCGTGCCGGACGGGGGATCGGCCGACTTCGCCACGCCGAGGTCGCCGACGGGGTTGCGGGTGCAGTGGCCGGTGTCGCAGTCCGGGTTCGGGTCGTCCGGGTCGAACAGCACGTTCGCGAGCACGTCGTCGCCCCGTTGTCCGGCGGGCAGCACCCGCACCCCGTAGGTCACGGTCGCGCTCGTTCCCGGTGCGAGCGTGCCGGTGACCGCCAGCCGGGCACCGGTGAGTGTCGCGGTCACCGTGCCGGTGGTGGTCGGGCCGCGCACCAGGGTCGCGTCGTCGAGGACCTGGGTGAGGTCGTCGGCCCGGTTCACGGCGGCGGGCGCGCGGCCGTCGTTGGTGAACGTGAGCGTGTACGTCAGTTCCTGGCCGGCGACCACCGGCGTCCCGGACGCCGGGTCGACGCTCTTGTCGTCGCGCAGGTACGGGACCGGGTTCTCGGTGCAGGTGGTGCTGTCCGGCGCGCACTCGTCCGGCGGGTCGTCGCCCGTGCGCACCACGGCGTTGGTGAGCAGGTGGTCGCCGCGTTCGCCGTCCGCGCGGACGGTCACCGAGTAGGTGACGTGCACGGTGGCGCCCGCCGCGAGCGTGCCGGTCATCCGGATGGTCGTGTCGTCCCGCGTGGCGGTCACGGCCGGGTCCGACGTGTCCGGTCCGCCGGTCAGGTCGGCGTCGTCGAGCACACCGGCCAGGTGGTCGGTCCGGTCGACGGCGCCGGGACCGGTGCCGGTGTTGGTGAACGAGACGGTGTAGGTGACCACCTCGCCCGCCGCGACCGCCGTGCCCGACTCCGGTGCCACGGACTTCGCCACGGCCACGTTGGGCAGCGGGGTGGTGGTGCAGGACGGATCGCCGGCGGCGCACTCGTCCGGCGGCTCCTCGCCGGGCGGCACCAGGAAGTTGTCCGCGAGGTTGTCGCCCCGGCGGTCGGCTCCGTTGACGGTCACCGTGTAAGTCACGGTCGCGGTCGCCCCGCCGGGCAGCGTGCCGCGGATCCGGATCACGTCCTGCTCGGGTCCCGTGGCGGTCACCGACCCGGTGTCGGAGGTCGGCCCGGTGCCGAACGTGGTGTCGTCGAGCACGCCGGACAGGTCGTCGTCCACCGCGACGGGCGCGGGTGCGGTGCCGGTGCTGCGCACGGTCACCGTGTACGTCAGCACCGTGCCCTCGTCGAGCGGCTCGGTCGACGCGGACACCGCCTTGGTGACCGTGACGGCGGCGACCGGGGTGGTGGTGCAGTCGGGTCGCTCATCCTCGGCCGGTGCGCACTCCGGCGTCGGCGGTGGCGACGCGTCCGGGTCGAGCAGGAAGTTGGCGACCGTGTCGTCGCCCCGTGATCCGTCGGGCCGCACGGTCACCGTGTAGGTCACGGTGCGGGTCGCGCCGACGGGCACCGTGCCGGTGATCGCGATGCGCGAACCGTCCCGGGTGACGGTCAGGCCGTCGCCGGCGACCGGTTCGGTGGTGACGTCGGCGTCGTCGAGCACGTGGGTCAGGTCGTCGACCACCGCGACCGCGGCGTCGGCCCGGCCGTCGTTGCGGAAGTGCAGTGTGTAGGCGATCGTCGAGCCGGCGACCACCGGATCCGCCGACGGCGTCGCCTCCTTCCACCGGGTGAGCCGCGCGGCCGGCACGGTCACGGTGGCGCACGGGGCGAACGTCGGCGCGGTCTCCTGCTCCGGCACGCATGCGGTGTTCACCAGGTCGAGGTCGCCGCCGCCCGTGTAGGTGGCGGTGTAGGCGATGGTCGCGGACGCACCGGCCGCCAGCGCACCGGTCCAGGTCAGCCGGGGTTCGTCGTAGGTGGCGGCGCCCGCCGACGCGGTGATCGACGCCGGGTCGACGTCGGCGTCGTCCAGGATCCTCGTGAGGTCGTCGGTCAGCCTGGCCGGTGCGGTGTCCGTGTAGGCGCCCGGTCCCTCGTTGCGGACGGTGATCGTGAAGGTGACCTGCTCACCGACGGCCGGCAGATCGGGCCGGGACACCGATTTGGTGACCGACAGGCTCGGCAGCGGGTACCGGTGCTCGGCACACGGCGTGCCCGCCGGGTCGCACACCACGTTGTGGACGGTGCCGTCGCCGGTCCGCGCGCCGATGCGGACCGTGTAGGAGATGGTGACCGAGTCACCGGCGGCCAGCGGCCCGGTCCAGGTCAGCCGGGGTGCCCGATAGCCGAGGTCGCCGGAGCGGTCGGCGGTCGCGTCCTCGCCGTAGGTGCCGTCGTCGAGGACGCCCGTGAGGTCGTCGACCACGGCGGCCGGGTACGCGTCGGTGAAGTCGGTGGTCTCGGCGTTCGTCGCGGTGACGGTGTACCGGACGACGTCGCCGGGCCGGGTGTCGGCCGTCGCGTCCGAGGTCTTGGCCAGCCGCAGCCGGGGAAGGGTGACGGTGACGGCGTGGTCCTCGGTCTCGCCGGTGGTGGCCAGCCCGGTCGGCGCGGCGACCCCCTCGGCGGTCGCGGCGACGCGCAGACGCAGGAACGTCCGGCCCGCGTCCCGTGTGTCGCGGGCGTCGGCGGGCACCGGCCAGGTCAGCGTGACCGCGCCACCCGCGCACGGCGCCGTGCCGGACCGTTCACCCTCGCCGAACACGCCGTCGTGGTTCCAGTCGACCCAGCCGGCCGCGACACCGGTGCCCGTGCAGGCGATGCCCGGCAGCGTGTACTCCTGGCCGGGGGTGACGTGGATGTCCGGCGGCGTCACGGAATCCTCGTCGTCGGCGCCCGTGGTGTCGTCGCCGGTCGCACTGTCGCTGTAGAGCGGGCCGCCCTCCGAGTCCACCGTGGCGCCGAGCCGGAGTACGGGCAGCCCGGGCGAGCCGAGCGTGAAACCGGAGGACACCGGGGTGTCGCCCACCGGGACCTCGCCGCCGGTCCACGGCGCGGACAGCAGCGAGCCCGCCTGCCCGTAGCTCGCCGGCGCGTCACCGAAGTCGGAGCCGAGCACCACCCCGAGGGCGATCGCGCTGCGGCCCCCGCCCTTCAGCGCGACCCGCGCGCTGGTCGCGCCCTCCATGAACCCCACGGCCATCGGACCACGGCCGCCGCTGTTGGCGCACTCGGAGCCGTCCGGCGAGAACCGCAGGGTGTTCCCGGCGGAGCGCCGCGCGACGGTCGAGGTGGTGCATCCCTGCCGGTCGCGGTCGATGACCCGCCAGGTCGCGGGCTGGTCGGGGGTGGCCTCCACGTATTCGTTGGTGTTGCTGGCTTCCGCGTCCGCGACCACCAGCCCGGCCAGCGGCACCGGCGCGCCGGCGAGCGTCACCGAGCAGGCGAAGCGGAACGAGACGGTGGTGCCCTGGTCGGTGTTCGCGAGCCCGGACACCAGCTGGTTCGCGGCACCCGTGCCGCCGATGTTGTACAGCTCGTCGAGTGCGTCGCCACGCCAGCCGCCGGGGCGGTAGGTGCGTACGGCGCCGTTCATGTCGGTGATGCGGCAGGTGGTGCGCAGGTCCTGCCCGGCGATGGTGCGGGTGTTGGTCCGGGTGACACCCGAGGTGACGGCCGTGCCGTCGGCGCCCCACTCGAACCAGTCGATCAGCCCCTTGTGGAGACCGACGCCGCCGGTCGCGTACTCGGCTCGCGCCGTGACGCCCACACCGACCGCCACCACCCCCGCGACCACCGCGGCCACCAACGACGTGACGACTGCACGCACGCTCCGCCCCTCCCGTCGGCAGGCGCCCTACCCGCACAGACAGGACTCAGCATTTCCACGGTCACGTGCGCTCGGCAATTCGAACCGCACGTGATCACCCGATCAGGTCAGAACCGGCCGGCGGGTCGTGGGGTGCCGTGGCGCGGCGGCCCGGCCGAGGAGGTCGGTCGCCGTGTCGAGATCCTGGGGGTGTGCGGTCACCTCGTGGCGCGCCCGGTAAGCGGTCCCGGGGTTGGCCAGGAGGATCGCGCGGTCCAGGTCGACGGCGTTTGCCCGTGCGTTCGTGACGGGCCCGGTAGCCCGCGGTTCTTCGGCGGCCTTCTCGGCCTCAGTCACCCCGGATCTATCGCCGTCTGATCGACGAGCACCCCTCGTCCGAGGCGTTGCGTTGACCACGTGAACCCGCACCGATGAGAGGGCGCAAGCGCGCTGCGAGCAACCGCGCGGTCCGGCCAGGGACTGAGAGTCCGGTGTTTACACCTTGCTCGCCACCACCATGTAGTTCTCGGCCTCGAGATCGAAGGTGCTCAGTTCCGTTTGGAGTCCGACCCGGTGCAGCTCGACTTCGAGTTCCTCGTACCGGTAGGGCCAGCAGGACAGCAGTTCCGAGCGGACAAGAACCAACCCGGTCGCATCAACCTGCGCGATCGCGATCTCGATGTGGTGCTCATCCTCCCAATGCGGCGCGATCTCCCAGCGGTACACCACGACGGCATCGCGACCGTTCCGGCGGACGACTCGGTCACTGATCTCCAGCCGAGAACCTCTGGCCCTCACGAGTTCCCAAGTGCGGGATGTGAGTACCAAACGCCCGCCGGGGCGCAGAAGCCGTGACATCGACTCCAGAGCAGCGCCCCTGCCTGTCGCGCCCGCGGCATGGTGAAGCGAGTTGCCAACGCAGAACACCATGTCGAACGTGTTGTCCTGGAAATGGTCGGGCAACTGTTCCCAGCTCGCCCGTACGGCCCGGACGGATGCCCCGAACTCCTCGGACAACTCCGCGGTCCGACGAACCATCGCCTCGCTGGCGTCAGTTGCGACAACCTGCATGCCACGACCGGCGAGGCCAACCGCCAACTGTCCGGTTCCGCACGAACAGTCGAGGACATGAGCGTTCGACGGCAGGAGATTGAGGACGTCGTCGAACGACGCAGTGAACTCGGCTGGAGGCAACTTTGCATCCGAGATGAGCCATTCGTACACCTCGGCAAGCACGTCATAGCCTGTCACGACCACAACCTCCGTCACGCGGCAGATACACGGTAGGACGTCAGTCCATCAGCGGAGCAAGCCGGGCACCAATGGTTTTCGCAATGATGGCTCTGACGGTGTTAGTGGGTTGTCAGTTGTCCGTCCGAGTGAATGTCTCCGGCTGGTCAGCTGGGAAGTTGTTCGTGAGAAGTAGTGTCACTCGCGGGGTGGCGGCGACAAAGTGAATGTGCTCCGCCTGGCCGGGTTTCGAGCACGCGCATACCTCTGATGTGACGGTCTGTCGACGTCGAGGACCTGGCCGGCACCACCGCCGTCGACCCGTGCAGCGTCCCGGGGCAGAGCTACCGCGTGGTCGCGACGTTCTCCTGGCGGGGCGCGTCCACCGGCCAGGAGACGTGGCGCCCGGGAAACTCGTGGGCTTCAACTGCGAGTGACCCACCCGGTCAGGGACAGTCAGCCGGGAGCGGCTCTGTGAACGGCAGGGCCGCGACCAGCTGACAGTTCCCTGGCCCGCTGATCCGGACCTCGCCGCTCCCCCGGTGGCACTCAGGGTGTCGCCCCGGGTGAACGTCGCGACGGACACCGGCGGCGCCGGGAACTCGTAGTCCAGCACCCACATCGCCCCCTCCGTGGCGACCGTCCGGTAGGTCCAGGCCCGAAGCTAGGTCACCCAGATGCGCCTGGCACGCGTGCTCGGTCTTCACCGGACCGGTCTCGACGAACGTCACGGCGTGTGTGGCGCGTTCCCGGCATGCACGCAGTGGATCCGGTGCGGTGGCCTCGAAGATCGCCGGTAAGGCCATGGCCTGGCGGGAGTGGTCGGCCGCTGCCCGTGGTCACGGCCACGCCGCGCTGGATGCCCTCCGGACGGCCAGGTACTCGTTCGGCACCGACGGCCACCAGGTGCTCGACCAGATCCGGGCAGAGCACTGACAGATCATCTGTTGATCGCAGACCCCCGACGCCCTCACGACCGTCGCAGTGCCGGGCTGGACAGCGGAGACCGCCGCAGGGAGCTTTCCCAGGCAAGGACGGCACCATCCGCACCTGCACTCACGACCAGTGGTCCGTCCGTCCGCGCGAGAACCGCCATGTGGGTGACCGAGTCCAGGTGCCCCTGGCCCACGCTGCCTCGCTGCGCTGTTCGATATCGACGAGCGGCACGAGACTCAGGACACCGAGGTAGGTGTGGACGGCTGTGACCCACGGAATCTCCGTCAGGACTCAGCAGGATCTCTGGGTCTCCGAGGAACGATCCCAGCGGGTACTTCGTGACGACCTCTGCAGTCGCGGCGTCTACCAGGACGAGTTCGCGCTTCGTCGCGGCCCGCCTGCACGAGGTGGCGACGGGAGCGGGCAGCAGACCCTAACCGAGGTGCTCGCCCTGACTGGTGATCCGGAAGTAGTCGAAGGCGGTGCGGAGATCGGTGGAGTTCCCGGCTCGGGTGAACGTCAGCGGGCCCGCACCCGCCGGCTCGGTGTCCAGCGTCGTCTCGGCCATGAACCGGTAGACGGATCCGTCGCTCGAGTAGTACGCCTTGTACGTGTCGCCCGTCTTCGTGAGGCGTAGCCAGATGGCGCCGTCCTCGCCGACGATCTCCTGCGCCTCGCGGCCGGTGACCTGCGTGGTGGTCACTTCCCCGTTCTGCTCCCGGATCAGCACCACGCGCCGCTTGTTGAGGGGCGCGTTCGCGTCGCTCAGCTCCCAGGCCAGCTTGACGTAGTTGTCGTCATCGGCGTACGCGATGATGCCGCCCTGCTCGTTGTTGGCGGCGAGCGGTCGGGAGAAGGCGATCCGCGATTCGGCGGCCCAGTCCCCGTTCACGTCCTGCAGCGCGATGTTCCTCGCGGTGTTCACGGTGCCCTGCAGGTCGCCGCTCCCGGCGGTGATGGTCAACGCGCCGTCGGCGAGGCGCCACCCGCCCGCGTCCTCCCGCACCCAGTGCCACCGCGGCCCCAGTTCCGGCGACTCGAACTCGTCGCTCCCGGTGATGGCGGTGTCGAACCGGACGGTGTACACAGTGGACACTCCACCGTTCGTGACGGTCGCCGTCGCCTGCCCGGTGGTGGTGTCCGCCTGGTCGACGGCGACCGTGGCGGCGGGATCGCTCGCGACCGCGGCCACGGCCGGGACCGAACCCGCGTCGGCCGGCAGCAACCCGTTGTAGGCAAGGACGTCCGGCCGGAACGACGCCAGTGCCTCGCCGTCCACCGTCAGGTTCTTGAGGGTCGTGTCGCGCACCATCGAGAAGACGTAGTTCTTCACGAGCGGGCCGAAGAAGTCGTTCTTCGTGACCCGCACGACGGCCTGACCCGGCACGCCGTCCGGCTGGGTGATGATCTCGGCCCTGGCGCGCGGGTCGGCCGTGGTGACCCTGGTGATTCGCGGCGACGCGCCGGCGGCCACGGGAATCGGGTAGGACGCGGCGGACAGGTCGAACCCGCCGAACTTCCGGCCGGCCACCTGGATCCTGATCGACAGCGGCCCGTCGTCCACCGGGAGGTCCCTGCCGCTGAACTCCTGCCAGTAGTTCACGCAGGTGTCCCGCCAGAGGGCCGCGTCGGCCTCGTGCTGCACGAGCTTGGCCGCGACCTCGGCGAAGCGCCGGGCATCGAGGTGCGGTTCGAGGGAGTCCCACGCCTGCCGCAGCCAGGTCACGTACTGGACACCCATCTGGTAGCGGTGGACCAGTTCGTCCCAGAAGGTCCGACCGCTGCGCATCCGGTGATCCCACGGCACGTGGTGGAACCACATCAACAGGTTCTCGGGAACGGTGTGGATGTTCCCGTACCGTGCGGCCAGCGTGGGGAAGTACTGGCCGGCCAGGTTGCTGCCGGTGGGTGAGCGGTTGTAGCCGAGCCCGGCGCTGTCCGCCTTGTTGTAGTAGACCGGGCTCCAGTCGTCGTTGTTGAACCACACTTCGGGCCCTGGACCGTAGTGGTCGGCCGGGTTGCTGAACTCGAACTGGTGCCCGATGCCCAGCGGGGTCGTATAGCTCACCACCGCTTCCCAGGAACCCATCATCATCTTCACGATGGTGCCGACCACGTTCTCGCGGTTGCTCCACGTCATCCGGACCCAGTCGTCCGCGATGCTCCTGGCGTCCGTCGTCCAGTTCCACGCCATACGGCCGAAGGCGAACAGGTTGGCCTGGGAGAAGTGGTGTCCTGTCAGGTTGTCGGCGTTGCCCAGGTTGGCCACGCCGACGATGGCGGTGCCCGGGTGGCCCTGCGCGGTCCCGTCGACGATGTTGCCCACCTTGCGCTTGTCCAGCAACCGTCCCTGTGCGTCGGTGGCGTAGGTGTCGGTCCGCAGCACCTCTTCCCACATGGGTCCGAGGTAGGTGAGCATCGTGCCCTGGCCGGTGTACTCCTGGGTGATCTGCAGCTCGATCGCCTGGTTGGTGTTCTCCATGCGGCCGAACATCGGGTGGATCGGCTCCCGCGCCTGGAAGTCCAGCGGACCGTTCTTGGTCTGCAGGAAGACGTTGTCCGCGAACCTGCCCCTGGTGCCGTCCGGCTGGGGTTCGTCGTCGATCGGCGCGAACTCCAGGTACGCGCGCTTCAACCGGTCCCGGTCCACGGTCGGGTTGTAGACGAAGGTGCGCCAGAAGATGGTCATCCCCAACGGTTCCACCGCCGCGGCGAGCCCGTTGGCGCCGTCCCCGTGGTCCTTGCCGTGGTCCTGTGGTCCCGGCTGGCCTTCGGAGTTGGCCTTCACGGTGAAGCCGATGAAGTCCGGAATGGCGGCCTGCAGCTCGCGAGCCCGCCGGTTCCACCAACCCTGGAACTCCGCGCTGGTGGGGTCCAACTGCTCCCTCGTCAGCGTGTCCGGCGCGAACCTCTGGTCCAGCGGCGCCGCGTAGTTGGCCGACACCGCCAGCTTGATTCCGTAGGGGCGCAACGCATCGGCCAGCGCCGCCTCCTGCTGGATGTAGGCCGGCGTGAGGTAGACGGGGTTGGCGTTGACGTTGTTGATCGTGATACCGGTGATCCCCACGGACGCCAACGCCCGTGCGGTCACGATGTAGCGGTCGAGGACGGCCGGCAGGTTCAGGTGGGCGCTGGCGCCGGTGGCGGCGAAGTTGAAGACCGCGCCGGTCTCACCGTTCAGTCCGCCGTCGCCGTTCTCGTCGTTGCCGGCGTAGAGCCGCTCGGTCTCCCAGTAGTTCAGGTGGCGGTGCTCGACCTTGGGCGACTCGGCGATGTTCAGGTTCGTGATGGGCCGGTGTGTCTGCAGGTGCCGCAGGAAGCCGAACGTCCCGTACAGGGCGCCGATGTCGGTGTTGGCGGCGATGACGGTGACCCGGTTCCGTCCGCGGGACACCGTGCGGATGAGATAGCCCTCGTCGCCGACGGCGGCCAGGTCGTGGGCGGAGACGTACCGGCGCACGGCGTTCGAGCTGTCCCGGGTCCCCACGACCACGGCGCCGTCCGGAACGTCGCCACCGGTCCGTACCGGCACGTCCTTGGCCAGCAGACCGCCGAGGCCCCTGACCAGTTCGTCCCGCGCCGCTTCCAGAGTGGACTCCACCAGGCGCTCGGCCGAACCCGGCACCATGCTCAGGTTCGGGGTGTGCCGGTGCACCTTGGTCCGGTCGGCGTTCTCCACGACGATCGCGCTGATCGCGTCCCGATACTTTCGGAGCAGGCCCGGATCGTCGACCGGCACGTAGCGCAGCCACAGGTCCGAGCCGTCGTACGCGTCATCCGCCGTTGGAGCCGCTGCCGGCGCCGCTGCCGGTGCCGCTGTCGCCGGCGACGCCGTGACCAGCCCGACGAGCATCAGGAACGCCAGGAACAGGACGCGGACGCCCCGCCGCCGACCGGAGTCCACACGTGCGCCCATCGCGGTGCCTCCTGAGGCTTCCATGATCGAAGCGATTCGACGGTGCCCTGCACACCCACGCTAGGAGGTCCGCGAACGCCACGTCAACGGCCGGATGAGTGGTACTCATTGCGGAATTGAACGGCACGGTCCTATGGTGTGGTCACCGCGTGGCAGTTTATCGCGAAGGTATCGAAATGGTTGTCGAAGCGATTCGACAACTGATTCGACAGCAGTTTCGACGACATTTCGACGGAATTTCGACTGGCTGAACGACAAAGGAGTCTGTGATGGTCAGATTCGTACGGGTCGCGATACCCGCCCTTGTGCTAACGCTGGTCTTCGGGCTGCTGCCGTCGCCGGCAATGGCCGCGACGTGGAGTTCCTCCGACCGGTGGGCCAGCTGGAACAACGGCGGCTACACCCTTTACAACAACATCTGGGGCAACGGCTACGGCCCGCAGACGATCTGGGCCAACTCGTACAGCAACTGGGGTGTCTGGGCCAACCATCCCAACACCGGCGGGATCAAGTCCTACCCGAACTCCAACCGGGAGATCAACCGGCGGCTCAGTTCGCTGAACAGCGTGTCCAGCAGCTTCAACGTGTCCGTGCCCAACGCCGGCGCCTACACGAGCGCCTACGACATCTGGGCCGACAACCACACGTACGAGATCATGCTCTGGATGAACAAGGTCGGCCCCGTCGGTCCGCTGGGGTCGTTCCAGGCCAACGTCTCGGTCGGTGGGCACAGCTGGGCCGTCTACCGCGGATCCAACGGCTCCAACGAGGTCTTCTCCTTCGTCCGCCAGTCGAACACCAACTCCGGCACGGTCGACATCCGCGCGGTCATGAACTGGATCCGCGGCCGTGGCTGGTTCGGTGACGTCACGCTGAGCCGGGTGCAGTTCGGCTACGAGATCACCTCGTCCAGCGGTGGCATGAACTTCAACACCAACAGTTTCTCGGTCAGCTACTCCTGACCCGCCCGCTGCCCGTCACGCCGGTGCCCACACGCCGGCGTGACGGGTTTCCGAGAGGCCGCGCAAATAGGGCATGGCGGCGCCCGCCGCGCCGAGGCGGTCATCCACCGACCCCATGTGCGCGGCCTCTTAGCCACGAGTCCAGCGCTGGTTGCTGTTTCCGCTGCAGTCCCAGATGATCACCCTGGTGCCGTTGGCGGTGCCGGCGCCGGTGGCGTCGACACACCTGCCGGACCCGATGGCGGTGACGGTGCCGTCGGTGTCGAGGCGGAAGCGCTGGTTGGCTCCGCCGGTGCAGTCCCAGAGGCGGACCGCGGTGTGGTTGGCGGTGTCCGCGACGTCGAGGCACTTGGTGTCGCCGTAGACGCGGAGTTCGCCCGCCGCGGTGGCCGTGAACCGTTGGTTGGCCTGGCCGTTGCAGTCCCAGAGCTGTGCGAGGGCGCCGTTCGCCTGCGAGGCGCCGGTGATGTCCAGGCACCTGTTCGATCCCACGCCGCGGAGGGTGAAGGTCGAGCTGGGGGTGCCGCCGCCGCTGACCACATACATGGCCGCGCCGTGCGCGGGGACGGCGGCGCTGATCGTGCCGCTGCTGGTGCCGGTCGTGTGTGCCCAGAGATCGCGCACCGTGTAGCCGCTGCCCGGGCCGAGGCCGAGCTGTGTGGCCGTGGTGGAGATCGTGGTGGTGCTGGTGCCGCGGTTGAGCAGGACGGCGGCGACGGAGCCGTTGGCCATCGGCTTGGTCCAGATCTCGGTGTTGCCGTTGTCGACGATCCGGTTGCCCTGCCGGCCGCCCCAGTCCTGGTTGACGCCGATGACCTCGGTGTTGGTGAGGATCGTCCGGGTGGCAGCGCTCATGGTGCGCAGGTCGTTCCCGGCGAGCAGGGGAGCGTTGAGCAGGGCCCAGAGGCTGAAGTGCGCCCGCGACTCGGTGTCGGTCAGGCCGTGGCCGACCTCGAGCATGTCGGGGTCGTTCCACGCGCCGGGACCGGAGATGCCGGCCCAGCGGGGCTGGGAGTCCAGGATGCCCATGACCGAGTTCCAGTTGCCCTGGATGTCCCCGGTGGTGCGCCAGGAGTTGCCGGTCGGCGGACCCCACTGGATGACGTTGTCGTTGCCCCAGTTGCAGATCGCGAAGAAGATGGCCCGCCCGGTTCTGGCCAGCGCGTCGCGCATCGCGGTGTAGCGTTCCTGGCCGGTGCGGCCCTGGTGGTCGCCGCAGTTGTCGTACTTGAGGTAGTCGATTCCCCAGGACGCCCACAGGTTCGCGTCGCGCTGCTCGTTGCCGAGGCTGGCCGGGTAGCCGGCGCAGGTGGTCAGGCCGGCCGAGGAGTAGATGCCCAACTTGAGGCCCTTGCCGTGGACGTAGTCGGCGAGTGCCTTGATGCCACTGGGGAACTTGCCGCGCGAGGCCACGAGGTTGCCGCTGCCGTCACGGGTACATCTCCGACCAGCAGTCGTCGATGTTGACGTAGGTGTAGCCCGCGGCGGCCATGCCGCTGGAGACCATGACGTCGGCCGTCTGCCGGATGAGGCTCTCGTTGACGTTGCAGCCGAAGCTGTTCCAGTTGTTCCAGCCGAGCTGGGGCGTGCGACCGAGACCGTTGTCCAGTGCCCGCGCCGTCGGCGCGAAGACCACCACGACCGACACGACCGTGCTGACGAGTACCGCCGGCAACACCGTGCTCAACAGCGCGCGAAGAAACTTCATCGTTGCTCCCGTAAGGATGGCGCCGGCCGGACCGAAATAGCGACGATATTCGACATAATCGGTCATTCCCATGAATGGAAGCAGTTCTGTTCGGGAAGTGTCAAGTGGTGCGATGAACCGGATTCAGGTCAGTGATCGCTGAGCTGAACATTCAGTTGATCAACAATTTCTACTGAATTGTTCAGTTCGGATTTGAATGCAACTAGGTGCTGGCCGCGGGATGTGGAAGGACGGCGTCGGCGGCCTTCTCGGGTGGCATGGCCGGGTAGAGCACGCGGATCAGGAGTACGGCGAGTGCGGCGCCGGTGAGTTGGGCGCCGATGAACGGGATGACTGAGGTGGGTGCGATGCCGGCGAAGGTGTCGCTGAAGGTGCGGCCGATGGTGATGGCGGGGTTGGCGAAGCTGGTGGACGAGGTGAACCAGTAGGCGGCACCGATGTAGGCGGCGACCGCTGCCGGGGCGCGTTCGGTTCGGTCGGTGCGGACGAGGGCGAAGATCACGAGGATGAGTCCGAGGGTGGCGACCACTTCGGCCACACCGTGCGGGATGGTGGCGCGGTCGGTGGTGCTGATGCTGACCGGGGCGAGGTCGAACATGACGTTGGCCAGCACGGCGCCGGCGACGCAGCCGGTCACCTGCGCCGGGAGGTAGACGGCCGCGTCGCGCCAGGGCAGGCCGCCGAGGGTGGCGTCGACCAGGGTGACGACCGGGTTGAAGTGGCCGCCGCTGATCGGGCCGAACACGAGGATGAGCGCGTAGAGGCCGGCGGCGGTCGCGGCGGCGTTCTCGAGCAGGCGCAGGCCGGTGTCGGTGGAGAGGTTCTGGGCGGCGATGCCGGAGCCGATGACGAGCGCGGCGAGCAGGAGGCTGCCGAGGAACTCGGCGAGTGCCTTGCGGGGCAACAGGAATCTCCCGTGTTCAGGTGGTGGGGACGTCGAGTTCGGCGAGTAGGCCGCGGACGCGTCGTTCGATCTCGTCGCGGACCGGGCGGACGTCCGCGACGCCCTTGCCGGCGGGGTCGTCGAGTTGCCAGTCGAGGTAGCGCTTGCCGGGGAAGACCGGGCAGGCGTCGCCGCAGCCCATGGTGATGACCACGTCGGCCGCTCGGACGATCTCGTCGGTCCACGGTTTGGGGTACTCGCGGGAGATGTCGATGCCGATCTCGGTCATGGCGGCGACCGCGGAGGGGTTGATCTGGTGGCCGGGTTCGGAGCCGCCGGACCAGGCGACGGCGCGGTCGCCGGCCAGGTGCTGGAAGAACCCGAGCGCCATCTGGGACCGGCCGGCGTTGTGGACGCACAGGAACAGCACGGTCGGGATCGTGGTGGCGCGGCCTTCGACCTTGGCGAGGGCGTGGAGACGTTGGCGGGCGAACCGTTCGGCCAGCAGCGGCAGGAAGTTCGGGACGGTGCTGCGCGTGGCGAACTGGTCGTAGCTGGAGTGCAGGAACCGCTCGATCGTCTCGACGCCGAAGGTGCCGTCGAACTCCTCGCGCAGCCGAGTGGTCGCGGTGGCCAGGGAGTGGTGCAGGTCGACGCTCAGATCGGGGCGGTGGTAGGTCTGGTCACTCATCGGTTCCTCCGGGTGTGTGGACGGCGGGGGCAAGCCGGTCGATCCGGTCGGCGAGGTCGGTGACCGCGCGGTCGAACGCCTCGCCGGTGCCCGCCCGCGCGGGGTCGGGAACCGACCAGTGCAGCCGGTCCACCTCGAGTTGTTCGTGGGCGTTGTCGCAGACCGCGACCACCAGGTCATCGGGTCGCAGGACCTCGTCGACGTGGGTGGTCCGGGCGCGGACGAGGGACAGCCCATGACCGCGGGCGGCGGCGACCGCCAGCGGGTGGACCCGCCGGGCCGGCTCGGTGCCGGCGGACGCGGCCGGGATCGTGCTGCGTCGCGTCCACAGTGCCGCGGCGAGTTGGGATCGCGCGGAGTTGTGGGTGCACACAAACACCACCCGGGGGGCGTGCATCACCTTCTCCGGCGCGAGGTGGGCCAGCGCACCGGGTCGCAGCCGCAGGTAGGTGCGGCGGTGGTCACCCTCCGAGCGGGACCGCTCCACCACGCCCGCCTGTTCGAGGAGCTTCACGTGGTGGGCCAACAGATTGCTCGGCACGCCCAACTCACGGCTCAACTCCCCCGGCGCGGCATCCCCCAGCAGCAGCCGGTCGACGATCGCCAACCGCGCGGGTTCACCGAGCGCCGCGTACAGCCGCGCCCGTTCGATCACCGAGATCGACCACTCAACGTTCATTGACTCAATGATGATTGAGTCAATCTGGTTCGTCAAGTGTGCAGGAGGCGGCGGACGACGTGGCGGGCGTCGCGGCCCACGCCGCGCAGCGTGGCGGAGGCGAAGCTGCGTTGCCATTCGAGGCCGACGTAGCCGAGTCCGGGGTGGACGGTGGACAGACCGCGGGAGTGGCCGCGCTCGCCGGGGTCCAGGTAGGACAGTGCGGGTCGGTAGCCGGTGGCCAGCAGGATGGTGTCGACGTGCTCCCGGGTGCCGTCGGGCCAGGTGACGGTGTCGCCGTCGATGGCGGTGAACATGCGGCGCTGGTCGGGGTGGCCGGCGTCGAGCGCTTGGCGGTAGCGGCCGTCGTCGTTGACCGGCATGTGCGGTGCGGTCCTGAGCAGGTGGCCGATGGGTAGGTGGTCGAATCCGCTTGCCACGGACCAGAAGTGGACGTCGCGACCGAGTGGCCGTTGCGGGGCGAACTTCACCGGTTTGCGGGTGGCGAGCGTGACGGTGGCGACCGTGGCCAACTCGTAGCCGACCTGCACGGCCGTGTTGGCGGCACCGACCACGATCACACGTTGCCGGGTGAACGGGCTCGACTCGTGGTAGTCGGCGGAGTGCAGCACCGTGCCGGTGAACGACTCCAGGCCCGGCAACGCGGGACGGTGTGGCCGCCCGAACGCACCGGACGCCGCGATCACGATCGGGGTGGTCAGCTCGGTGCCGTCCTCCACCTGGACGGTGAACCGGTTGTCGTGACGGCGCACGGCGGTGACGCGGTGCCCGGTGCGGATGTCAGCGGGGAGGTTCTTCGCGTACTGACGCAGGTAGTCGATGACTTCATCGCGGTGTGGGTAGTGGTCCGGGTCGCCGGGGAAGGGCATGCCGGGCAGTGCGCTGTACCTGGCCGGGGAGAACAGGGTGAGGCTCTCGTAGTAGGACGGCCAGGACCCGACGGGCTCCTGGCCGGCTTCGAGGACGACCGGGGAGCGGCCGGCTCGGCGGAGTGCGTGTGCCGCGGCCAGGCCGGCTTGCCCGGCGCCGATGACGATGGCGTCAACGGTGTCGATCATGGGGGAACCTGCTTCTATGGATGGTGGGGAACGGTGAAGGCGGCGAGGATCGCCGCGAGGGCGGCGAGTCCGCCGAGGAGAACGAACGCGGTGGCGTAGCTGCCAACCAGGTCGGCGAGTGCCGCGCCGGCGAACGGGGCCAGCGCCATGGTGATCGTGACCGGGGCGGAGAGCAGACCGGTCAGGTGGCCGTAGTAACGGCGTCCCCATCGGTCGGTGACCGCGGTGGCCTGCACGAGTGTGAACACCCCACGCGCCATCCCGGCCACGATCGCCCCGCCCACGAGCACAACGACGGTGGTCAGCATCCCCAGCGACGCGGTTGTCAGGGCGAGCGCTGCGATGATCGCGACGGTGCGGGTGCGCACGGTCGTGCGGCTGACGATGGCGGCGTAGCCGATGCGGCCGACGACCTGTCCCGCACCGCCCAGGCCGAGTGCGACCGCGGCGACCTGGGTCGAGAGGCCGCGTTCTTCCAGCAGTGGCACCAGGTTGATCACGGCGGCGAACGTCGCCAGCGCCGCGAGGCTCAGCGCTACCGTCAGCACGATGAACGCGCGGCTTCGCGCCACCTGCCCTGGGTCCACATCGGACCGTCCGATCTCGACCTCCGGACGCGCCGGCCACGACAGTCGTAGTCCGAACCAGTGCGCCGGAATCGTGACCACGGCGAGAATTCCCGCGAGGACCAGATAGGTGGCGCGCCAGTCGAGGTGTTCGACGAGCGTCGCGGTCAGCGGCGCGAACACCGTGCTGGCCAGGCCACCCGCGAGCGTGAGGATCGTCAGCGCGCGCACCGGGTCGGGCCCGTGCCATCGGGTGAGGGCGGCGAACGCGGGCGGGTAGAGCACCGCGCTCATCGCCGCCCCGGCCAGCACCCAGCCCACGAAGAACCACGGCAGGTTCTGGGCGGTGGCCACCACGACCACCGCCGGCACCCCCAGCAGCGAGCCCGCGGTCATCACCCCTCGAGGCCCGTACCTGTCGAGCCGGCGCCCGACCGCGATCCCGACCAGCGCCGCGACGAGCTGGCTGATCGAGAACGCCGCGGTGATCACCGCGGTCGACCAGCCGGTCGTGCGGGTGATGTCCCCGGCGAGCACCGGGAAGGCGTAGTAGAGGATGCCCCAGCTCGTGATCTGGGTGGCGCACAGGGCGGTCAGCACCGTCCGCCGCCCTGCGCGTGTCTCCTCCGTCGGCGCTGCGGCCTCCGACGTCGCTGCGATCACTGGGCCGTCGCGGCCCGTGGTCATCGCCGCGACGGGGCCGACAGTGTCAGCGTCTCCGGCTCGGCAGCCGTGCCGCAGCAACCGCCGTCCTGGTCCTGTGCGGGGTCGTCGAACACCCCGGCACCGCCGCAGACCCCGGTCTCGGGCAGCACGAGTTCCACCCGTTCGGCCGACTCGCGGTCACCGGCGAGCGCGGCGGCGATCGAGCGGACCTGTTCGTAGCCGGTCCTGGCGAGGAACGTCGGCGCCCGGCCGTAGCTCTTCATCCCGGCCAGATACACATCCGGCTCCGGGTGGGCGAGTTCCTTGACGCCGTGCGGGTAGACGGTGCCGCACGAGTGGACGTTCGGATCGATCAGCGGCGCGAGCGCGACCGGCGCCTGCAATGTCGCGTCCAGGTCGAGCCGCAACTCCGACAGCCATGACAGGTTCGGCCGGAACCCGGTCAGCACCACGACCTCGTCCACCTCGGACACCCGTGCTCCGTTGTCGGACACCAGGTCCCGTCCGTCGACACCGTCTCGGTGCGGAATCCGGGCACGACGCCGATCCGCCCGGCGTCGACCGCGGCCTTGGCACGCAGGCCCAGCGCGCCGCGGGCAGGCAACTGGTCCGACTCGCCGCCACCGAAGGTCGAGCCGACCGTGCCGCGGCGCAGCAGCCAGGTGACCCGGGTCGCGGGCTCCCGTTCGGCCAGGTCGGCGAACGCGACGAGCGCGGTCAGCGCCGAGTGCCCGCTGCCGGCGATCACCACGTGCCGGCCCGCGTACCGCGCACGGACGTCGTCGTCGGTGAGGTCCGGCACGCGATAGGAGATCCGGTCGGCCGCCGCGTGCTCGCCGAGCGCCGGCAGGCCGTCGCCGCCCAGCGGGTTGGGGTCGCCCCAGGTGCCGGACGCGTCGATCACCGCACGCGCGGTGATCCGCTCCTCACCGCCGTCGGCGTAGCGGACGTGCACGGTCAGCGGTTCGGTGTCCCTGCCCGCGTCGACCACCCGGTCCCGGCCGCGCCGCGCGACACCGACGACCTCGGCGCCGAACCTGACCTGGTCACCGAACAGGTCGGCGAGCGGCCGCAGGTACCGGTTGGCCCACTGCTCCCCGGTCGGATACTCCGCATCCGCCGGCCGCTGCCACCCCGCGCCGGCCAACAGGCGCTCGGCGGCGGGGTCGACCAGCTCGGACCACTGCGAGAACAACCGGACGTGGTGCCACTCCGCGACCGCCGCACCGACCCGGTCGGCCTTCTCCAGCACCAAGGGCCACTGGCCACGTTCGATCAGTTCGGCCGCCGCTGCCAGCCCTACCGGACCGGCACCGACCACCACTACGGGCAGCTCCGCCATCACCGACTCCATTCATCGATACTGTTCGATTGACTGGGCTGACAGTATCGACCCAACTCGATGAACGCAACCATCGATTTGTATCGATGCTTAGGGTGTCGCGAGCCCTGGGGTGCCCAGCAGTGCCGACAGGTACCTCAGGCTCTCCGGGCGGGCCCAGTAGTAGACCCAGGTCCCGCGTCGCTGACACTCGACCAGCCCCGCGTCGCGCAACACCTTGAGGTGATGGGAAATGGTCGGCTGACTCAGGTCGAACGCGGGGGTCAGGTCGCACACGCACACCTCACCCGCCGCCGACGTGATCAGCGACAGCAGCCGCAGTCGGGCCGGGTCGCCCAGTGCCTTGAACACCTTCGCCACCGACTCGGCCTGGGCGACACCGAGCGGCGCCTCGGCCATCGGCGTGCAACACCCGACGTCCGCGAGCGCGACGTCGACAAGCACTTCTTGATTCGACACCCTTCTATATTGACAGGCGTCGAACCACGAGGCAACCTGATGGCCACGTTGATTAGACCAGCATCTATTCAGGAGGTTTCGCGATGAGCACGGACACCAGGCCAGGCGGCTTCACCGGCGACCCCGCCGAGGCGTTCTCCCCACCTGGGGCGAGCAGCTGTTGCGGCGGCGCGGTCACCCCGGCCACCACCAACTCCACCAGCACAAATAGCTGTTGCGGAAGCGCAGCAACCGAACCCGACATCGCCGCCAGCGAGGACATCACCGACACACGCGGCTGCTGCGGATGACCCGTCCGAGCCCGCCGGCACGACCGAGGCCGGCGCGCTCCGGCCCCGATGTCACCCGCCTGCTGGCCACGGTTGCCGAGCTGGCGGCGGATATCTACGCCGGGCGCCGGGTCGGCACACCCGGCGGACGAGCCGCTGCCACGTGGCTGGCCCAGCAACTGGCCCAGCTCGGCGCCACCGTGACCACCGAGACGTTCCCCGTGTCGGGCGTGCGGGACCTCTACGCGACCCCGACGATGCGATGGCGAGGCCGAACCCTGGTCCACCGCCGCGATTTCGTCGAGCACCTCGCCTCCGCCGACCTGCCCAACCCCCGAACCGGCGTCCTGTCCGACAAACCCGAACCCGGCCGATGGCTCCTGACAACCGACCCGACCACGGCCGCACACACCGGCGTCGCGGGTGTGCTCGTGCCTCGCGGCGTCGACGCCGCGGGTTGGATGCCGAAGATGATCGCCGGCCCTCCCCAGGGCCGGCTGCCGATCCTCGCCGTCCGCGCCGACCTGCATGCCGAGATGGTCGCCGAGGGCGGTGAGATCACCGCCTCGCTCCCCCTGCGCACGATCGAGGTCACCGGCACGAACGTCCACGCCGTGCTCACCGCCGGCACACCGACGATCCTGCTGACCGCACACCACGACGGCGTCGGCGACGACCCCACGCAGCGGCTGCCCGCCGCGGCCGACAACGCCTCCGGCGTCGCGGTCGTTCTCGAAGCCGCCAGGCTCCTCACGATCTCCCCGCCACCAGGCCTCGGCGTGGCGGTCGCCCTGCTCGACGCCGAGGAAGCAGGCGCCCACGGCTCCGCCCACCACGCACCCCGGCTGCCACCCGGTACCCACGTCATCAACATCGACGGCGCCGCCGAACTCACCGAAGCGGCGTCGGTCGAAGCCGGCGGGCCCGCCACCGCCCTGCTCGCCGCACTCGACCACGCCGGCCGCGAGACCGGTGTCCCGCTCCGCGCGGGCGCGATGGCCTCGGACAACCGTCGCTACGCCGCCGTCGGACTCCCCGCGATCGGCATCGGCATGGGCATCCCCGGCTACCAGACCCCCGCAGAAACCCCCGACCGCGTCGACCCGGCCACCCTCATCGCGGCCACCCGCCTTGTCGTGGCCGCCGTCCACCACCTCGCCGAACAGCCCGTTTGACGGACTATCGATCGGCGTCGATACTCGCGGCATGACCGCGACCGTCCCCGCCGCCACGGTGCTCCCCGAGCAGGAAGCCACCACCTACGCCGAGTGGTTCGCCAGCCTCGCCGAACCGACCAGGGTCCGGCTGCTGCACACCGTCGCCACCACGCCGGGTGGCCTCTCGGTCGGCGCGCTCACCGAACTCCTGGGCATCAGCCAGTCCACCTGCTCCCACCACGTCCGCAAGCTCGCCGACGTGGGCTTCGTCAAGCTCCACAAGGAAGGCACCACCACGCGGGTCGTGGTCAACGACGCCTGCTGTGTCGGCCTCCCCCACGCCGCCGACGTGGTCATGGGCCTGCTCGCACCCCGCCCCTGCTGCCCACCGGAAAGCACGGCCGACATCACCGTCCGCGCCCTCGAGCACGACGACTGGCCCGCCGTCCGCCGCATCTACGGCGAGGGCATCGCCACCGGCATCGCCACCTTCGAGATGACCGTCCCCTCGCGACCGTCCCTCGAGGCCAGGTGGCTCCCCGACCACCGCTGGGTCGCCGAACGCGACGGCCACGTGGTCGGCTGGACCGCCCTGTCCCCGGTGTCCACACGCGACTGCTACCGCGGCGTCGCCGAAAGCTCCATCTACGTCGCCGACGGCCACCGCCGCCAGGGCATCGGCAAAGCCCTGATCCGCCAACAGGTCATCGCGGCCGACGAGGCCGGCCTCTGGACCCTCCAGACCGCCATCTTCACCGAGAACCGCGCCAGCATCGCCCTGCACCACCAGGCCGGCTACCGCACCGTCGGCATCCGCGAACGCATCGCCCAACGCGGCGACACCTGGCACGACACCGTCCTCATCGAACGCCGCACCGACACCGTCAACCGCCCACCCTGCTGAGTGCCTGCTCGAATCCCGGCTCATCCGCCCCTATGGCCAGCGTTCGGCCTCCGAAACGTTAGCCGCTGACATTGCGGGATGATCTGCAGAGAGTGAAGACGCCGTCTCAGCGCTTGGCCAGGGCTTCGTGGCGGATCCACTGGAACAGGGTGGGGTTGTCGGCGGTGGTGATGACACTGACCGGTCTGCGGAGGTAGCGGTCCCCGTCCGCCAGGGCCAGCATGCTCGCGGCAAGGTCCACGCGGCTGGTGAACCTGCCGTCGGCGTGGCCGTCCACGAGGGTGTAGTCGGTGACCGACGGCAGGTGGTAGAGCCCGCTCGGGCGCACGATCGTCCAGTCCAGCTCGCTGGCGCCGATCAGCGTTTCCATCCGCCGCATGTCGTCGTAGAGCGTCTTGCCCAGCACCCGCGTCACGTACGGCAGCAGCACGCGGTTGAACAGCAGCCCACCGTCGGAATACGGATGCGGGTCCACCCCGCTCGAGCTGACCGCGACGAGCCGACGCACCCGATGCCGCTTCATCGCGGCGACGATGTTGGCCGCACCACGCGAATAGGTGCTGATCGGTTCCTTCCCGGCGGGCACGCCGAGCGTCGAGAGCACGGCGTCCCGCCGCGTCACGGCGGCGTCGACGGCCACGGGATCGAGCACGTCGGCACCCATGGTTTCGAGCCGGTCATGGTGCAGCGGAAAGGATTCCGGCCGCCGGGTGACCGCGGTGACCTGATGTCCGGCGGCGAGTGCCTGGCCGGCGAGCAGACGACCGGTGGGGCCGTTGGCCCCGAAGATGGTGATACGCAAGACAATCGTCCTTTCTGGACGAACTGACGAACCTGAGCGCCGGGTCACCAGTGGGTGATGAGTGGCGGGTCCGGTTCGTGTCGCCGCCAGGCGTCGGTGAGGCGACTGAGGCGGGTGGGGGCGGCGATGCCGCGCACGGTGGCGATCCTGGCGTTGGCGAGGTCGAACGTCACGGCGCCGACGACCTGGTCGCCGAGCACGAACAGGATGGCGGGAGCGCCGTTGACGAGCGCGTAGTGGACGGCGGGCGTGCCGCCGGCGAGTCGCCGTTTCGCCGGGGTGGGTGTGAAACCGGCCCGTGCGACGGCGGCGATGCGCGGCGCGGTGTCGAACCGCAGCAACGTCCTGGCCAGACCGGCGCCGTCGGAGATCGCGGTCGCGTCGTCGGTCAGCAGTGCCACCAACCGTTCGGTCCGACCGGAAACGGCCGCGTCGAGGAATTCCTCGACGATCCTGCGGGCGGATGCCGGGTCGACCTCGCGGCGGCGCGCGGCGGTGATGCGACGTCGGGTCCGGTGGAGGTGCTGCTGACTCGCGGACTCGGTGATGTCGAGGATCTCGGCGATCTCGGCGTGGCTGTAGGAGAACGCTTCGCGCAGGAGGTAGACGGCCCGCTCGAGAGGTGACAGGCGCTCCATGAGGGTCAGCACGGCCAGGGAGACCGATTCGCGCTGCTCGAACGTATCTGCCGGGCCGAGCATCGGGTCGCCGTCCAGGAGCGGCTCGGGCAGCCACGCGCCGACGGTGCGTTCGCGCCGGACCGGCGCCGAGCGGAGCCGGTCCAGGCACAGGTTGGTGACGACCTTCGTCAGCCACGCTTCCGGCACCGTGATCCGCTGCCGGTCGGCGGCCTGCCAACGCAGGAACGCCTCCTGTACGGCGTCTTCGGCGTCGGCGGCGGAGCCCAGCAGCCGGTAGGCCAGCGAGGCCAGCCGGTTACGGCTGGCCTCGAACCGACCGGTGTCGAAGCGATCAGTGGCCGTGCTGTCCACGCCAGGCAACTACGTGACCGCCTTCTGAGCGGACGCGGTCGGCGTCGGGGCCAGGCGGCGCTTGCGCTTGGGCAGGCCGAAGGTCGGGTGCGCGGTGGTCCACAGCGACATCCTGACGATGCCCGCCTTGATCCGCGCGGCCTTCCGGCCACCCGTGTACTTCGGCTTCGCTCGCGCCTGGTCGTCGACCATCTGCAGGATCCCGTCCCGCCGCCCCAGGCTGATGTGGTTGCCCGCGTAGCCCAGCTTGATGTGGGGGATCTCGCCGCCGGTCAGGCGTCCCACGATCGCCTTCATGGCCTGCATGCCGGTGTAGCCGGCCGAGGCGCAGGACATCGGCAGTGGCCGGCCGTTGTCGCCGATGGCGTAGGCGCTGTCGCCGGCGGCGTAGATGTTCGGGTGCGATACGGACCGCATGGTGCGATCCACGACGATCTGACCGTTCTCGGTGACCTCCAGTCCGCCGGCGCCGGCGATGCCGTTGACCGTGAACCCGGCCGTCCACACGGTCACGTCGGATGACTGGGCGGTGCCGTCGGCGCACAGCACCCGCGTCGCTTCGACGACGTCGACGCTGGTGTGTTCCAGGGCGGTGATGCCCAGCCGGGCGCAGGCCTGGCGCAGGTGGTCGCGGGCTCCGGTGGAGAGCTGGGCGCCCAGTTCGCCGCGGGCGATCAGCGTCACCGACAGGTCGGGCCGGGACTCGGCGATCTCGGTGGCGGTCTCGATGCCGGTCAACCCGTCGCCGACGACCAGCACCCTCCCGCCCTCGCCCAGGTTGGCCAGGCGCTCGCGCAGGCGCAGCGCCGAGGGCCGGCCGGTGACATCGAAGGCGTGCTCGGCCACGCCGGCGACGCCGCGGTCGGCGACATGGCTGCCGAGCGTGTAGAGCAGCGTGTCGTAGCCGAGTTCGCCGCCGCCGTCGGTGTCGGCCACGGCGACGACCTGACGCTCGGGGTCGACGGCGGTGACCCGGGCCAGGCGCAGCCGTATCCCCGTGCCCGCGAAGACGTCGGCGAGCTCGCGAACCTCGATCTCCTGGCCGGCCGCGAGCCGGTGCAGCTGCAGCCGCTGGACGAAGTCCGGTTCGGCGTTGACCACGGTGATCTCGGTGTCCGCCGGGGACAGCCGGCGGGCCAGGTTCCCGGCCACGTAGGCCCCGGCATAGCCGGCGCCGAGAACGACGATGCGGTGCTTCATGTGGTGCTCCTGTCGGTTTGGCTTCCTTTGGTGACTTGAGCGGAACGGCATCCCGATTGCTGACAGGAATCGCCTGTGGGCGGGGTCACAGCGCGGCGGGAGTTGGCCGGGAAGGTGCCCGTCGCTCGGTGACGGTGGCGGCGCGGCGTGCGCGCAGGCCGCTTGCCAGACACAGGATTCCGCCGAGCGTGAGCCAGGTCGCGAGGACGATGACGGCGTGGGTGGCGCCGTGGCCGTCGAAGAACGCGGTGGAGCGCAGCAACTGGCCACCCGCTCCTGGTGGCAGCAATTGGCCGAGCGCGCCGGACCAGCCGGGCAGCATCTCGGGTGCGGTCGCGGTGCCGGAGAGGGGATTGCCGATGAGCATCATGGCGACGGCGCCGAGAACGAAGCCGACGTACCCGAGCACCGACACCAGCCCGAGGATGCTCAGGGAGATGGCCGCGATGGTCAGGGCGACGGCGCCGCCGTTGGCCCAGTGGGCACCGCCCAGCGAGCCGAGCCAGAACTGCAGGACGGCCGCCACGGCCAGGCCGCTGGTGATCGCGAAGGCGAGCGCTCCGGTGACCTGGCGGGTGGTGCCGCGGACGAGTCTGGTCAGCAGCAGTGGGGCGAGCAGGCCGCCCATGACCAGAGGCAGTGCCCCGGCGGCCAGGCCGGCGCCGCGCGGGTCGTCGGCCGGAAGGGGGACGAGATCGCGGACCGCGACCGCGGTGCTGGTGCCCTGGCCGAGGGCGGTCGCGCCGCTCTGCAGGGTCTGGGCGACCGCCGCGCTGGCGGCCGAGGCGACGATGACCCGTGGACTGCCGGAGCTGAGATCGATCGCCCCGTACACCTGCCGGTCGCGGATCAACCGTTCGGCGGCCGCGGTGTCGGCGACCTCGGTGATCTCGAAGCCGCCCGGCAGGCGTTGGTCGAGCGCCGCGCTGACCTGTTCGGCGGCGGCGGTCGGCCCGGCGACGGCGATCGGCACGTCGTGCACCGACGACCGTACCGACGGCCAGGCGAACGCGATGAGCAGCACGCTGATGGTCGCCGTGAGCAGGACGACCACCCCGGCGACCGTCGACCAGGGCGTCGGCGATGTCTCGGCTGGCAGTGGGGCCTGAGCGGCCATGTCGACTCCAGGTTTCTGGTCCGCGATCGGTGTCATCGCAAGTGAGCGGGGATTTCCAGAGGTTCAGGCACGAGACGCCGCCCGACCGATCGTTATGACAGGCGGTGAGCCGGATCACTCGACGAAAGGGGCCGCCCCTGGCGTTCTCGACCAGGTAGTCCGGGCCATCAACGCAGTCCATCTCTAGTGCATCAAGCCAGATTGATGTAACTTCCCAGAAGTGCGCGTCACTTCGAAAGCGTCCGGTCCGCCCCCGTTTCTCGCGCTCGCGGGCGAGGCGTTGCGGTGGGGCCTGCTGCGTGAGCTGGCCCGGAGTGATCTTCGAGTGGGTGAGCTGGTCGCGGCGGTGGGGCAGCCGCAGAACCTCGTCTCCTATCACCTGCGCAAGCTGCGTTCGGGCGGGCTGGTGAGCGCGCGGCGCAGTTCCGCCGACGGGCGCGACACCTACTACAGCCTCGACCTCGCACGGTGCGCCGCGTTGCTGACCGAGACCGGTGCGGCTCTCCACGCCGGCCTGCGACTCGGCCCGGCACCGGACACTGTGGACACCGCGAGCGGCCGGGTGTTGTTCCTGTGCACGGGAAACAGCGCCCGATCGCAGATGGCCGAGGCGCTGTTGGCGCACCGCGCGCCGCTGGTCGAGGTGTTCAGCGCGGGCAGTCATCCCAAGCCGCTGCATCCGAACGCGGTCGCGGTCATGCGTGACCTCGGCATCGACCTGTCCGGCCACCGCGCCAAACATCTCGACGAGTTCACCGGGCAGCGCTTCGACCACGTGATCAGCCTGTGCGACCGGGTACGTGAGGTCTGCCCGGAGTTCCCCGGCGAGCCCGAACTCGTGCACTGGAGCATGCCCGACCCGTCCGCCACCGGCGACACGCGCGAGACGACCTACCCGGCGTTCCGGCGCACGGCCGATCAACTCGTGATCCGGATCGGCTACCTGCTGCGGACCATCGCCCGCGACAACAACCGACGAGAGGAACCGGGACCATGACCGAACTCGCCCACGTCCGCTACCTGGTGGACGACGTCCAGGCCGCCGTCGACTTCTACACCACTCACCTGGGCTTCACGCTGCGCTCGTCCGCGGCACCGGCGTTCGCCGACGTCGTGCGCGGGCCGCTGCGTCTGCTGCTGTCCGGGGCCGCCAGCTCGGCCGGACGCCCCATGCCCGACGGCGAGAAGCCCGTGGCCGGCGGATGGAACCGCGTCCACCTCGTGGTCGACGACCTCGACGCCGAGGCCGCCCGGCTCCGCGCGGCGGGAGTGCCGTTCCGCAACTCCGTGGTGACCGGGCCCGGCGGCAGCCAGGTCCTGGTGATCGATCCGGCCGGGAACCTGGTCGAGCTGTTCCAACCACGCCGCTGAGCCGAACGAGAGGAAGTGCGGTGGGATCACCGACACTCGCCCGGCGGTTGGGCACCGGGGACGCGGTGGTCATCGGTCTCGGGTCGATGATCGGCGCCGGCGTGTTCGCCGCGTTCGGCCCGGCCGCGAAAGCCGCCGGAACCGGCCTGCTGATCGGCCTGGCGATCGCCGCCGTACTCGCCTACTGCAACGCCACCGCCTCCGCCCAACTCGCCGCCACCTACCCCACCTCGGGCGGCACCTACCTCTACGGCCGCGAACGCTTGGGCCACTGGTGGGGATTCACCGCCGGCTGGGGATTCGTCATCGGCAAAACCGCCTCCTGCGCCGCGATGGCCCTCACCTTCGCCACCTACGCGATCCCCGGACCACGGTGGGCCCAGCGCCTCCTGGCCGTGGCCGGCGTACTGGGCCTGGCCGCACTGAACTACCGCGGCATCACCAGAACCGCCACCCTCACCCGACTCCTGGTGACCTGCACCCTGCTCGCACTGACCGTCATCGTGGCATCACTGGCATCACCATCGGCGGCACCACGGCCGGCAGCGCAGACACCGCCCACCTCGGCGGCTGGCCGGCCCTGACCACCGGCGGCGCCTACGGAGTACTACAAGCCGCCGGACTGCTGTTCTTCGCGTTCGCCGGCTACGCCCGCATCGCCACCCTGGGCGAGGAAGTGCTGGAGCCGCGACGCACCATCCCCCGCGCCATCCCCATCGCCCTGGGCATCACCGTCATCGTCTACACCCTCATCGGCACCGCCGCGCTCCTCGCCGCCGGCCCACAGCGACTGGCCAACACCACCGCCCCGCTGACCGAGGCCGTCCACGCCGCCGGCGCCAGCAGCCTCGAACCGGTCGTACGGATCGGCGCGGCGCTGGCCAGCCTCGGCGCCCTGCTCGCCCTCATCACCGGCATCGGCCGGACCAGCCTCGCCATGGCCCGCCACCGCGACCTACCCGGCTGGCTGGCCGCCGTGCACCCCCGCCACCGGGTACCCCACCACGCCGAGATCGCGCTCGCCGTCATCGTCTCCGCACTCGTACTCACCACGGACCTGCGATCGGTGATCGGGTTCTCATCCTTCGGCGTACTGGTCTACTACCTGATCACCAACCTGCCGCGGCGAGCCAACCACCCGAGCAACGCCACTGGCCCCGCCCACTCACCCTGCTCGGCGGCCTCGGCTGCCTCACACTCGCCGCGACCCTTCCACCGGCATCGGTGATCGCCGGACTCACGATGTTCACCATCGGACTCGCGGGCCGCTACCTGGTGCTACGCCGACGGAAACACACCCCGGCGTGAGCGGGCCAACGCCAGCCCGCCGAAGATCATGGCCAGCAGTCCCAACATCAGCGCCAACGCGCCGCCGACCACTCCGTTGCCGGTGCCGGGCCCACCGTCGGCCACGGCCAGGTTCACCCCGCCGCCACCCATGGCGATCAGCCCCAACGCCAACGCCACGACGGCTCCCTTGCCGCGGGCCAGTGCCACCCCGCCGATGACCGCGCCGACCAGACCCAGCAACGCGGCCGAGGTGGCCCAGAGTCGTCCGGCGGTCAGGGTGTAGGCGTCGACATCGGCCGACTGGGCCATGGCGTGCGCGAGCAGAACGGACATGAGGTTCTCCTTCTCTGACTGGATGTCTCCAGAGCATGTCCGCCGGACCCGCCACCGGTCGTCCTGCCGACGCGGGCACTTCACACTGCCGCGAACGCCGCAGGAGTCGGGAAAGTACCGCGTCCGCGGTAGTCGGTTGATCGTCCGTGCGTAGGAGTCGCCCGCACGGAAACGTGGCTACTGTGCACCCATGAGCAGGGGCCGGGCCGCCGTCGTGGACTGGGCGATCGCGCTCGGCGTCGCGGCGACCCTGGTGGTCGCCGGGCTGTCCGGGCCGTCCCCCGGCCCGCTGGGCTACGCGTTGCTGGCAGCCGGCGGCCTGGCCCTGGTCCCCCGCCGGTCGGCTCCGGTGATCGTGCTGGCCGCGACCGGGTTGTGCGCGTTGGGTTACCAGGCCATCGGTTTCGACGTGCCCGCCGTCGCGTACCTGTTCGCCGTGTACGCCGCCGTGCGGGCCGGACACCGCGTCGTCGCGGTGGCGAGTTCGGTGATCATGCTGGCGGCGCTTCCGCTCGCGGCCCTGGCCTCCTTGCACGACCTGGGCGAGGCGTTCACGCAGGCCCGAGGCGCCCTGGAGATCGCGTGGCTGGTCGCCGCCGGCGCGGCCGGTGAAGCACTGCGGCAGGCCGAACGCCGGGCCGACGAGGCCGAGCGCACCCGCGAGGAGACCGCGCGTCGCCGCGCCGACGAGGAACGACTGCACATCGCGCGGGAGCTGCACGACTCGCTCACCCACCAGATCTCCGTCATCAAGGTGCAGGCCGAAGTCGCCGTCCACCTGGCCAGGAAGCGGGGCGAACAGGTGCCCGACGCCCTGCTGGCGATCCGGGACGCCGGCCGCGAGGCGGCCAGAGAACTACGCGCGACCCTCGAGGCACTGCGCGACGACGACCTCAACGCGCCACGCGGACTCGACCAGGTCCCCGAGCTGGTGCACCGGGCCAGGACGGCCGGCCTGGACGCGACACTGACGATCGAGGGCCACCCCCACGACGTGCCAGCCGCGGTGGACCGGACCGCCTACCGGATCGTCCAGGAGTCGCTGACCAACATCGCCCGCCACGCCACCGCCGCGACCGCGTCCGTCCAAATCGACTACCAACCCGACGCTCTGGTCATCCGAGTCGACGACGACGGCATGGCGGGCACCACAACCTCGGACACCACATCGGTGCCCGGCGTCGGGCTGCTCGGCATGGGCGAACGCGTCACCGCGCTCGGCGGGCACCTTCGGGCCGCGCCGCGCAGCGAGGGCGGCTTCACCGTCCACGCCGAACTGCCCATCGACCGAACGTCAGCCCGAACGTCAGCCCGAACGTCAGCCCGAACGTCGTGATCCGGGTCCTTCTGGTCGACGACCAACCACTCATCCGCAGCGGATTCCGCGCGCTCCTCGACATCGAGGACGACATCGAGGTGGTGGCCGAGGCCGCCGACGGCCGCGAGGGCGTGGCGCTGGCCAGACAACACCTGCCCGACATCGCGCTCATCGACATCCAGATGCCGGTCATGGACGGCATCGAAGCGACCCGCCGCATCGCCGAGGACCCGGCCCTGGCCGCGACACATGTCGTGATTCTGACCAACTACGGCCTGGACGAATACGTCTTCGACGCGCTGCGCGCCGGCGCCGCCGGATTCCTGGTCAAGGACATCCAACCGGAGGACTTCCTGCACGCCGTCCGCGTCGCCGCCCGCGGTGACGCCCTGCTCGCACCGTCGATCACCCGCAAACTGATCAACCGGTACGTCACCCAGCCGCGCACCACCGGCACCGGGCTGACCGAACTCACCAACCGCGAACGCGAGGCCGTCACCCTGGTCGCGCAGGGCCTGTCCAACGACCAGATCGCCCACCGCATGGTCATCAGCCCACTCACCGCGAAAACCCACATCAACCGAGCCATGACCAAACTCCACGCCCGCGACCGCGCCCAACTCGTGATCCGCGCCTACGAATCCGGCCTCGTCACCCCACGCACCCCGTGACCAAGGCACGTCAGGTCGAACGGTCAGAGCGATCACGGGAGCCGCAGCCAGCAGGACAGCGAGGGTCGAGATCCACGCGACGGAATGCCCGTCAGGACCAGAGCGGGCAAGGCTTTGAGCTCGTGGTCAGTGAGGTCCTGCCAGTTGGGCGGCTCCCACGCCCGCATGAGCGTTGCCGGCAGTCGCTCAAGCGGCGAAAGCGCGTCTTTGGCTGCTTCGCAACTGGCCGCAGCCAGTCATCGGAGGCCAGGACCTGGAAGGTCTTCATGGTGTCGACGAGGGACAGCTTGATCGTCTGCACCCACTTGGCGCCTTCCACCGCAGCGCGAGCGGCGGCTACAACCTGGTCGCTGACCCCGGCGAGTTGAGATTCGATCAACGGCACGGTTACGTCTCGAGCTGCCGAAGAATTGAACTCGGCCAACAGGGTGCGCACCGTGTCTCCCCAAGGAAAAGGTCCGATGTGGATGCAGTACCTGGCTGTTGGCGTCGTGTCGGCCTCTACCAGGACTGTCGAATGTCCGCCACCGTCAACTGTGACGGCGAGATTCGGTTCGAGCTGGGCGATCCGTTCAACGAGGATCGGGCCATCGTGTTCGATCGCCTCGCCCTCGAACGGTTCATGCGGCCGGCTCCGACGCGCTGAAGCCTCCGAAAGACGGAAATTCCGATCCGCCCGAACTGGTCAGTGTGTACCAACCGAGAGAAAGCGGAGAGCCAAATGACCCCGGCCGCCGCGGCGCCGAGGCCGAACTGCCGCAGCGCCGAGCGACCGCTGCCGACGGTGCCGAGGTCGAAACCCAGGCCCTGGTCGACGACCTCGTCGTGCGGTCTGGGGAGCGGACGGCCCTCGTAGCTCGCTGTCATGCCGACGACGATATGGCCGGAGTATGTGAACCGCCTGTGCTCCGTCTGTGCTCCGTCTGTGCGGATCCCCTCGCGCCGCAGGGATCAGCCGCGTCGGAAATCGGTGGGAACTTCATCGCACCTGGACACGACTGGTAGGACGCGGCCATGTCATGTCGACCACGGGGAGAGAGCGCGAACGTGTCGGGTACTGCCATGAAGGTCGAGGACACGGCCGCGCCGCCTCGGGTACCGGGAACGCGGCGGCGGGTGGGGTACGTGGCCGCGCTGTTCCTGGCGCTGGTGGTGCTGCTGCTAGGTGTCGTGGTGGCGCTGATCGCGCAGGGCTCGATCGCAATTCCCGTCGGCGAGGTGCTGCGGATACTCACCGGGCAGGACGCGGCGGAGCGCATTCATCAGACGATCGTGTTGGACGCCCGGCTGCCGAAGGTCGTCGCGGGTCTGCTGGCCGGTGCGGCGCTCGCCGTGTGCGGGGCCCAGATGCAGACCCTGTTCCGCAATCCGCTGGCCGAGCCGTTCGTGCTGGGTGTCAGCAACGGCGCCATCCTCGGCGCGGCCATCGTCATTCTGGGCACCAGCGGGGTGGGGTGGCTGTCCGGGCTGGGGGTGGTCGGCCAACTGGGGGTGACCGGGGCCGCGGTGGCGGGGGCCGCGGCGGTGTTGTTCATCATGCTGGCCATCTCGCGGCGGGTGGGCGATCCGATCGTGGTGCTCATCGTCGGCGTCATGCTGGGATATCTGGCCGAAGCGGGTGTCGACATGCTCGTGTACTACACCGACCCGGAACGACTGCAGGCTCTGACGACGTTCCAGCGCGGCTCGGTGCGCAACGTGACCTGGAACGAACTCCAGGTCATCGGCGCGACCTGTGGCGCCGTACTCGGTCTGTCGATCTTCCTCGCACAGCCGCTGAACGCGCTGCTGCTCGGTGAGCGGTACGCGGGCAGCCTGGGGATCAACGTCCGGCGAGTGCACTTCCTGTCGCTGGTGAGTGTGGCCGTGCTCGCCGGGATCGTCACCGCGTACTGCGGGAAGATCGCGTTCATCGGCCTCGCCGCGCCGCACCTCGCACGAGGTCTGCTGCGCACCGCCGACCACCGGCTGGTACTGCCCGCCAGCGCGCTGATCGGCGCGGTGGTGGTGCTCGTCGCCGAGTTCGTCGCGGGCGGCAACGGGATCACCGACACGTCACTGCCGCTCACGTCGGTGACAGCGTTCGTCGGCGCGCCCGTGATCCTCTGGGTGCTGCTGTCCGGCCGGGCGCGGAGGCAGGCCAGGTGAGTGACGAAACCCCTGTTCTGCGGACCGTCGCGGTGTCGGCGGGTTACCGGCCGCGTCGTCGGCTCGGGCGCGTGTTCGGGCGAAGGCGGGGCCCTGCGGTGCCGGTACTGCGAGACGTCGAACTCGCGGCGCGGCCGGGGGAACTGGTCACGCTGATCGGGCCCAACGGCGCGGGGAAGTCGACGCTGTTGCGCACACTCGTCGGGGCGCAGCCCGCGCTCGCCGGACAGGTTCACCTCGACGGCCATGACCTCACGACCCTGTCCCCCCGTCGGCGTGCCCAGCGACTCGCGGTCGTGCTGACCGAGCCGGTGGACGTGGGGCTGATGAGCGTCGAGGCGGTGGTGGGGCTCGGCCGGATCCCGTTCCGGTCGTGGCTCGGCCGCGACGACGACCGGGACCGGGCGGCCGTCGGCCGGGCGCTCGCCGACGCCGGGGTCGTGGGCCTGCGTCACCGGATGCTCTCCGATCTGTCCGACGGCGAACGCCAGCGGGTGATGGTGGCCCGCGCCCTCGCACAGGAGCCCGCGGTGCTGGTGATGGACGAGCCGACCGCGTTCCTGGACGTGGCCCGCCGGATCGAGTTCGCCGGACTGCTCACCCGGCTCACCGCCGCCACCGGTGTGGCGATCATCCTGTCGACCCACGACCTCGGGTTCGCGCTCCGTCGCGCGGACCAGGTGTGGCTGGTACCCGGCGACGGGACGGTCACCGCCAGCGCCCCGGAGGATCTCGCCTACAGCGGAGCCGTGGCCGACACCTTCGCCGGGGCCGACATGTCCTTCGACGACGCCGCCGCGACCATCGTCGTCGCCGATGCCGCCGGGCCCGGCGACATCGTGCGCGTGGTCGCCGACAGCCGCCTGCGTGTGTGGGCCGAGCACGCCGTGCGGCGCGCGGGCTGGGCACCCGGTGCGGACACCGACCACATCCTGCGGGTCGAGCCGGGCACACCGTGCGTGTGGCGGGTGGACGGGCCCGCCCGGCCGGCGGCGAGCGGAACCGGGTTCGAATCGCTCGTCCGCCACCTCCGCGAACGACTCACCCCCTCTGCCCGACTCCCCCAGGAGAGCACCACGTGAAGACACTCATGCGCGCCGCCGCCGTACTGGCGCTGCCGATCGCACTGTCCGGCTGCGGAGCCGGCACCGACGCGGCGGGTGGGGGCGGGGACGCCGAGGGCTGCGTCACCGACTACGCGGAGGGTGCGGACTACTTCCCCGACAAGAGCACGGTGGAGGAGTCCGAGCTGTGGGACATCAGCTACCACGGCTCGTACAAGACCATCACGCTCACCGACACCGAGGCGGCGGACGCCCCACCGTTGACCTACGTCCTCTACCAGTGCGGCACACCGAAACCCGACGCGACCGACGCCCTGGCCGACGCGTTGTTCGTGCAGGTCCCGGTCACCACCGTGTCGGTCACCTCGTTCAACGCCCTGGCCATGGTGGACCGGCTGGGCAGGAACGACACCGTCACCGGGCTGTCCGGCCAACTGCTCGGCAACGCCGACAAGGACGCCTGGTACGAGGGGGTCGTCGAGGACGCGGGCGAGCCGATGTCGATCGGCGAGTACACCGACCTGAACAAGGAAGTCGTCCTGGGACTCGAGAACCAGGCGATCTTCATGTCCGGTTTCGGAGCCGGTTTCGACGACATCTCCACCGCGCGAGCCTCGAACCTGCCCGGCGTGAGCGTGTCCAACCGGCTCGAACCCCACGCGCTCGCGTCCGCGGAGTGGATCAAGATGATCGCCGCCTTCTACAACGACGAGGCCAGGGCGAACGAGGAGTTCGGGTCGATCAGGGCCAGCTACGACGAGGTCGTGGCCACGGTGTCCGGCCGGATCGACGACCGCCGCGCGGGTTACCTGTGCGTCGTCCCCGAACGGGGCTGTGAGTTCATGCACGGCCACGGTGACGACAGCCTCATCGGCCGCCTGCTCACCCAACTCGGCGTGAGCAACGTCTTCGCCCCGAACAACCCTGCCCCCAACGGCCGGCCCTTCGATTTCGAGGAAGGAGTCGGTGTCGCGGCCGATGCCGACGTGTTCGTCGTCTACGACCCGATGTCGATGACCACGGACACGGTGGCGGGCGACGCGCGGCTCACCCAGTTCCGGCCGTTCCGGGAGGGCAGCTTCATCGCGGGCGTGGACGAGAACTTCGAGGAGTGCCGGGCCAAGTCCTACCTGGACGTCGACGTGCTCATCCGCGACTTCGCCATCGGCCTCGCCCCCGAACTGTTCCCCGGCACCCGGGGCACCTGCTTCGTCCGCTCGGCCTGACTCGCAGAGGAGCCTGCTCGTGAAGACACGACTCGCGGCCGTCGCCGCGGTGGCCATGACCGTGCTCGTCGGCTGTGGTGGGCCGAGCGGCACCAGTTCGCCCGGCGCCGAGGCGGACGCCGCCTACGGACGCCTCACGGTGACCGACTGCACCGGCACGACCGCGACGTTCACCGCCGCGCCCACCCGCGTCGCCACGGTGACGACCAGCGTGCTGGAGTTCCTGCTGGCACTCGGACTCGAGGACCGGGTCGTCGGCGTCCAGGCCGTCGCCCCCGGCGCGTTCCCCGCCGACCTGCAGAAGATCGCCGACGGGCTCCCCAGACTCGGCGGCGAGTACGTCCCCGGCAACTTCGTGCCGGTCCAGCGGGAACAGTTGCTCTCGGCGAGCCCCGATCTCGTGATCGGTGGCTGGCCGTCGAACTTCGACACCACGAAGGGCGCGCTGTCGCAGGACGAACTGGCCGAGCGCGGCATCGCCAGCTACTACGCCCACTCGGTCACCTGCGAGCGCGACGCCCCGGTGACCGACCTGTCGGTCGTGTACGAGGACATCGCGAACTACGGCGCGATCTTCGACGTCGAGGACGAAGCCGGGGCGATGGTCTCGGAGATGAAGGACACCCTCGACCTGGTGCGCGACGCGGTCGACGACGCGACGCCGCCCGCGGTGTTCTCCTACAGCTGGGAGGACGGCCGGGGCGAGGCCTACGCCATGGGCAACCAGCACCTGGGGAACGCGATCGTCTCCCTGGCCGGCGGGAGGAACGTCTTCGACGACATCGACACGGTCTTCGGTGACACGGGCTGGGAGGAGGTCGTCGAGCGGAATCCCGACGTCATCCTCATCGAGGTGTTCGGCAAGGCGACCCAGGCCGAGTTCGACCAGGTGGTCGCTGAGGCGGAGACGTTCTTCACCACCGACCCGGCACTCCGGAACGTGACCGCCGTGAAGAACCGGGCGTTCATCCCCGTCCTCGCCGAGACGTACTACGTCGGCGGCACCCGCAACGCCGAGGCGGTCGAGGCCCTCGCCAGGGCACTGCACCCGGATGCGTTCGAGTAGTGGGCGCCACGACGGACCCGCGACGCGGGGGTGCGCACACCGGGCTCGTCCTCGCCGGCCTCGTGCTCGCGGGGCTCACGCTCAGTGTCGTCGCCGTCGGGATCGGCTCCGCGTTCATCCCGCCGACGACCGTCGCCGAGATCCTCGGACACCGCGTCACCGGACTCGGCGACCCGGCCAACTGGACCCTCACCCAGGACGACATCGTGTGGAACCTGCGGCTGCCGAGGGTGCTGCTCGCGATCCTGGTCGGCGCGGCGCTCTCGGTGGTCGGCGTAGTGGCCCAGGCGATGATGCGCAATCCGCTCGCCGACCCCTACGTCCTCGGCATCTCCTCGGGAGCCGCGCTGGGCGCGGTCGCCTGGCTCGTGCTCGGGTCCGCGGTCTTCGGCGGAGCGTCGGTCGGGGTGGCGGCGTTCCTCGGCGCCGCGGTGGCGCTGGTGGCGGTGGCAGGTTTCGTGCGGTTCACCGGCACCTTCTCGTCCAGTCGCCTGGTGCTGGCGGGGATCGTGATCGGTGCCGGGTTCACCGGCCTCACGAACTTCCTGATCTTCCAGGCCCGCGACGTCGGCACGACCAACTCCGCACTGTTCTGGATCCTCGGCAGTCTGTCCGGAGCGCGGTGGGACCAACTCCTCGCACCGACGGTCGTGCTCGTCACGGGCGTGGTGGTCGTGCTGTTGTTGTCCCGTCAGCTGAACGCGCTTCTGTTCGGTGACGCCACGGCGGCGGCGCTGGGCATCGATCCGAACCGCGTCCGGCTGCTGTTGTACGTCGTCTCGGCGGCACTGACGGGCGTCGCGGTCGCCGTGTCCGGGGTCATCGCGTTCGTCGGCCTGATCGTGCCGCATGCCGCGCGGCTGCTCGTCGGCAGCGACCACCGCCGGCTGCACTCCGGTCGCGGCCCTGCTCGGAGGCAGCGTTCATGGTCGCGGTCGACCTGCTCGGCCGGACGGTCATGCCACCGGAAGAGCTCCCGGTCGGTGTGGTCACCGCGGTGCTCGGCGCACCCGCGTTCCTGATGCTGATGGCGCGCCGCGACGTCCGGTTCGGCGAGTCATGACCGCGCCTCCCGACAGGTGAGCGACAGGTGAGCGATCACGGTGACGGTCAACGGGCTGGTCGTCGAACTCGGCGGCCGCCGCATCCTCGACGACGTCGCGTTCACCGTGCCGCGCGGCCTGGTGGTCGGCGTCATCGGCCCCAACGGCGCCGGCAAGTCGACGCTGCTGAGCTGCCTCTACCGGCACACCGACTACCAGCGCGGCGAGATCCTCGTCGACGGCCGCGAGTTACGAACGGTGCCGCGCAGGGAACTGGCGCGCATGGTCGCGGCCGTCCCCCAGGACACGCCCGTTCGCCTTCGACCTCACCGTGGAGGAGATCGTCGCCGCGGGCCGTATCCCGCACGTCAGCGCCCTCGCGCGGGCACGACCGACGGAGATCGTCGACCGGTGCCTGCGGCGGGTCAATGTGGAGCACCTGCGTCACCGCAGCGCCGCCACGCTGTCCGGCGGTGAGCGGCAACGCGCGCTGCTCGGTCGGGCGCTGGCCCAGGACGCCCCGATCCTGATCCTCGACGAGCCGACGAACCACCTCGACCTCGCGAACCAGGAGCAACTGCTCGACCTCATCCGCGACCACGCCGGCACCAGCGTCGTCGCCATCCACGACCTGAACCTCGCCGCCGAGTACTGCGACCACATCGTGGTGCTGAACGACGGCTCGGTCGTCGCCACCGGCGCGCCCCGGACCGTGCTCACGCCCGAACTCCTGCGCGAGGTGTTCGGTGTCCACGCACACGTGATCCCCCATCCGGAGAGCGGTCGACCGCACATCATCGGACGGGCACGTCGTTGACCGCGCCGGCCGTGTCGTTGCGCGAGGTCGAGTGCCGCCATGGCCGGCATGTCGTCGTGCGGAACGTGAGCCTGACCGTGCCCGCCGGGCAGCGGGTCGCACTCGTCGGCACCAACGGGTCGGGCAAGTCGACGCTGCTGCGGGCGGTGCTGGGATTCCACCCGGTCACCGCGGGCGTGGTCGAGATCGGTGGACACCAGGCGGTGAGCGCGGCGCAGTGGCGGCGGCGCCGGCGGATGGTGGCGTGGATTCCCCAGTCGCGGGCGGCGGGCCGTTTCCCCCTGTTGGTGGATGAACTGCTCGACAGCAGCGGCGACCGGGACGCCGCGCGGGAGGCGGCCCGGCGACTCGGTCTGGACGGATTGGAGCGACGTGGTGTGCACACCCTCTCAGGTGGTCAGGCTCAGCGAGCCTGGCTGGCGAGAGCGGTGGGCTGCGTGGCGGCGGGCGCGGAGGTCCTGCTCGCGGACGAGCCGACAGCGGCGCTGGACTTCGACGGACAGGCCGAGGCAGCCGAGATGCTCGCCGGACTCGCCGTGACACTGCTGGTCGCCACACACGACCGCGCCGTGGTGCGGGCCTGCGACCGAGTGGTGGAGATGGCCGCCGGCCGTCTGCGGGACGCCTCGTGACCGACGTCATGGAACTGCTGGGGCTGGCGTCGGTGCAGCGGGCCGGGTTCGGTTTGCTGCTCGGTGCGATCGCACTGCCGCCGGTCGGTGTACTGATCGTCGGCCTGGACATCTATCCGGTGCGGTTCGCGATCATGCACGTGGCGCTGCTCGGTGCCGCCATCGGCATGCTGACCGGCTCCGACCCGTTGCTGTGGGCGCTGCTGCTGTGCGCGGTCGCCGGTGGCGGGCTCGCGCCGTTCGCGACGACGTCCGGCGGGCTCAGCGGCGCCATGGGCCTTCTGATGAGCCTGGCGATCGCCGTGGCGCTGTTGGTGTTGTCGATCTCCGGGGTCAGCGCTGGCGGAGCGTTCGAGCTGCTGTGGGGGTCCATCCTGTCCACCCGGCCGGTGGACCTGGCGATCCTCGGCGTGCTGGCGGTGGTGATCCCCACGCTGTTCTGGTGGCGACGGCGGGACCTCGCACTGCTGCTGCACGACCGGGAACTCGCGGCGGCCTCAGGAGTGCGGACCGGTCCGATGACGGTTCTGCTGCTCGTGGTGATCGCCGTGTCGATCGCCGGCGCCATCAAACTGACCGGTGCGCTGCTGGTCGACGCGCTGACGTTGCTGCCCGCGCTGGCGGCCCGACGGATCGGACGCGGGCTCACGGGCATGGTCATCGCCTCGATCGTCATCGGGCTGGTGGTGGCCGTCGTCGGCCTCTGGGTCGCCCTCGTGCTGGACCAGCCGCCCGGCCCCGTGCTCGTTCTGCTGGCAGGCGCCATCGCCTTGCTGGCCCAGTTGATACCGACGAGGAGAACCTGACGTGAACACCGCCCGACCACTGATCGCCGCGCTGACCGCGGCGACACTGATCTTGACCGCGTGCGGCGACGACACCGCCGGCTCGAGCACCACGGGGGACGGGGAAGCCGGCAAGAAGATCGTCGCCGCCACCACCTGGGAAGGCGCCCTCGCCGCGGCCGCCGGCGCGACCGACGTCACGGTGGTCGTGCCCTCGTCGATCACGCACGCGTTCGAGTACGACCCGAAGGCCTCGGACCTCGTAGCGGTCGGCGAGGCGGACCTCGTGCTGTACGCGGAGTACGAGAGCTTCGCGGACAGGCTCCGCGAAGCGGCCGGCGGCGACGCGCGGATGGAGGAACTGCGGCTCGACAACACCCCGGACGTGGTTCGCGCCGAGGTGCGCAGGATCGCCGGCATCCTGGGTACGGAGGACGCCGCGGAGGACTGGCTCGAGGAGTTCGACACCACGTTGACGGAGGCGAGGACCACTGTCGAACAGTCCTGGCGGGACGGCGAGGCGCCGAAGGTGGCCACCCAGGTCTTCGTGGCCTACATGGCCGTCATCACGGGGTCGCAGACCGTCGGCACCTTCGGACCCGAGCCCGTCACGCCCACCCGACTCGCGGAACTCTCTGCCGCCGGGCCCGACCTGGTCTTCGACAACGCACACATGTCGACCGGCACGGTCCTGCCCGACACCTCGGCCGAGCAGGTCACCATCGTCAACTTTCCCGGCGACGACCTCGACCTACTCGATGTCTACACGGCGAACGCGACGGAGATCGCCAACGCACTCGGCGGCTGAGCCCGGTCGGTCCGGGCAGCGGCTCATCCGCCGTGACCGTGGCCCCCGCCGTCCCCGGTGTCTCCGGACACCGGGACCACCGGCACCGGTCGGTCGTCGGCCGGTCCCGCCACCGAGCCGACCGTCCACCCGGCGGACGCCACCAGGACCAGGACGACGCCGTAGGTCACCAATCGGCCGACGGGGTTCAGCCGGCCGAGGAACGCGCTCAACTCGCCCACCGACACGGCCCAGGCGCAACCGGCGACGAGGGCCAGGGTGAGCGCCCCTGCGATCACCGTGATCACGAGAGGCCGATCCGGTCGGCCCGCGACACCTTGTCGTTGCGTTCGGTGTGGTGGCGGCTGAACCTGTACAGCGTCTTGTCCTCTCGACCACGGTCGGTGGAGACGCCGGGCCGACAGAGGGGTTGTGCCTGCCCGGCGGTACTCACCATTCAGGAGTGCCGGCTCCCCGTCAGGACCCGGCACAGTAATGGTCGGACGGACCGACCGTCCGGTTCCCGGCGGACCGACTCAGGTTCGGTTGCCGCGCCGGGGATCGTAGCGGCGTACGTCGGTCATGAGGCAGCAGCCGATTGTCACGGCCAGCAGTACGGCGGCCGAGATCGCGAGTGTGGGACCGGTCATCGGTACCAGGACCAGGGTGCTGACGAACTCCACCGCGATGAGTCCGAGCAGTGTCCGCCGGATGAGGACGCGGGACATCCGCGCGCACACGATGGCGCCGATCGGAGCGCCCACCACGACTATCGGCACCGCGGCGAGCCAGTACTCGACCACCGGGCCGTGGAAGTCCCGCATCAGGAACACGTGTGCGGCGAACGCGGCGAGTGACACCGCGGTCATGAGGATCACGGTGGTGGGGGTGGCCACTTTCTCCGACACGCGGAACAGCAGCACCAGCAGGATGAACATGACCGTGTTCTCACCGACGCCGACCAGTCCGCTGACGATGCCGCCGACGAACCCGGCCGCGATGATCATCCGGGCTTCCAGCGCGCCCGCGACGGGCACCCGCTCGTTGCGGGCGTTCCCACCGCGCCACTGCATCACGAGCATCGCGAGTGCGAGGCTGGTGAGCAGGACGGTGAAGTAGATCCGGATGTGGCTCAGCGACAGCAGCGGCGCGAACGCCGTCACGCTCAGCACGACTCCCGCGATCCCCGCTGGTACTCCCAGCGCGAGCACTCGTCGTTCGATGGGTACCCGCATCCAGAGGATGCACAGCGACGCGGCCGTCATGCCCACGCACTGCACGGCGTAGGTGAAGATCCGGGCGTCGTCGGAGGCGATGTGGAGCAGTTTGGTGAACACGGGGAACGCGACGGCCCCGCCGCCCTCACTGGTGCCGCCGCCGACCAGCGAGCCGAACACCATCGTCACGGCGACCGCCCACTGTCGACGGAGAGCGTCGAACGCGGCCTCGCCTCCCAACACCAGCCAACCCGCCCAGACGATCGCGACGATCACGAGGTGGAAGCGAAACGCCGAGCGGACCGGCGAGTCGGCGTCGACGGGCAGATGCTGGTCGAGTCGCGTCACGTCATCGACCATCCTCGCGGAGGCGAGAGTGGGTCAACGGGGGTGGACCGAGTCCGCACGCTCGAACAACCGACGTGATGCGGCCGGGACCACGGCACGTCGTTCCCCGACACCGAATAGTTCCCGCGCCGCTCAGCGAACATTCTGCGGGCGCGCGGGAACTGGAACGCCACGCCTGCCGACAATGGTGACGTGAGCTTCGCCGTGGTGGTGCTGTGCGATGTGGACGGACACGCACCGTCAACGGCGGTGGCCGACGGAGTTCTCCCGCCACCGCGCGACAAATCCGAGGAAGGGACATGTGGCCGCAGCGGAACGGCGGCATCCGCGCCGTTCCTTCGTGGTTCGGGAGTGCGTGGGTGAGCCCGTGGGCCGCGGGTTGTCCGACCAAGAAGGAGCGGGACGTGAACAAGGAACAGATCACAGCTGTCATCGTCGAGTTCGTGCGGGAGGTCGACGGTGTCACCGAGCCGGTGTCACCGCAGGCGAGTCTGGACACCCTGGGAGTCGACTCGATGGGCACGATGGACCTGTTGATGCGGGTGGAGAAGGAGTTCGGTGTAGCCATCCCGGACGATCTGTTGGCCGGTGTTCGGACCATCTCGGACCTGGTGGACCTCGTCGCCTCCGCCGCGCGGGAGACCGTCCGATGAGGATCAGCCCGCAGAGCACCGGCAGGTTCGGCGTCGTGGTCGAGGACTTCGACGCCGGCAGCGTGTCCGACGAGGACATCGCGACGCTCAAGAACGCCGTCTACACCGACAAGATCGCGGTACTCAAGGATCAGGATCTCGACCCCAAGGCCTTTCTGGAGTTAGGCAGCCGTCTCGGGACCCCCGAGACGTACTACGAGCCGATCTACCACCACCCGGAGGTCCGGGAGGTCTTCGTATCGTCCAATGTGGAACAGGACGGCAAACAGATCGGGGTGCCGAAGACCGGGAAGTTCTGGCACTCGGACTACCAGTTCATGCCACGTCCCTTCGACATCACCCTCATCCACCCGCAGGTGGTGCCGACCAGGAACCGGGGCACCTTCTTCATCGACCTGTGCGCCGCCTACGACGGGCTCAGCGACGAACTGAAGACCGCTGTCGCGAACACCACCGCGGTGCACAGCGTGCGCAGGTACTTCAAGATCCGACCGAGTGATGTCTACCGGCCCATCTCCGAGGTGCTCGACGAGGTCGACCGGAAGACCCCGCCGGTGTCGCTGCCGACCGCGCACGCGCACCGCTTCACCGACGAGACGATCCTGTACATCAGCGAGGGCTTCACCCTGTCCGTAAGGGACGCCGAAGGGCGTGCGCAGCCGGAGCTGCTGCGCGAACTGCTGGCCGCCACGGGACAGCTGGACACCACCTTCGAACACGACAGCATCCACCTGCAGACCTTCGAGAAGGGGGACCTTCTGGTCTGGGACAACCGCAGCCTGGTCCACCGCGCACTGCACACGGCCACGTCCGAACCGGCCGTGTCCCACCGGGTCACCGTCTACGACGACCGGGTCGGCGCATGACCGCCGCGCGGACGCAGGCACCACCGGACGCCGACGACGCGCTGCTGGAACAGGTGCTGCACTGCTACAAACCGCACTGTCGGTACCTGACGGCGATGTCGGTCTCCGAAGTGGACGGACAGCTCCGCGGCGTGGGCGAGCTGACCATCGACGAGTCGTGCTACATCGACGACACCGGCCATCTCAACGCGGTCGAGGTCAACATCGCCTACAACCAGATGCTCTACCACGTCATCGCCACCGCGGTCCGAGACCGGCTCGACCCGGTGTTCGCCACGTGGACGATGGACGACTACTGGCGGCGGAGGCTGCCGGACATCCTGATCACCAAGCTGGTCAGCCGTTTCCGATCGCCGGTCGATCCCCGCGGCTTTCACGGCGAGATCACTTTCACGGGAGTGACACAGCGGCGGCTCAACTCGGAGAGCCCGCCCCTGATCGCGCTGGACACGGTGTTCCGATTCTGGGACGACCGCGCCGGCAGGTCCGAGGGCGAGGTCACCGTCGCGATCGTCGGTTCCGGACGCACGGGGCAGGAAGGGTGATGGTGGTGTACTTCCCGAACCTGCGGACAGTGGCCGACGTGGTCGAGTTTCACGCGGACGGACAGCCGGACACGCGGGCGGTCATCTGCGCCGGCCGGTCCCTGACCTACGCCGAGCTCCACCGGGAAAGCTCCCGGGTCGCCCACGCGATCGTCGCGGCCGGGCTGCGGCCGGGTGCCCGGGTGGCCTACCTGGGCAAGGAGTCCGAGCAGTACTACGAGATCCTGTTCGGCTGCGCGAAGAGCGCGACGGTGCTGGTGCCGGTCAACTGGCGGCTCACCACGGGCGAGGTCGACCACATCATGCGCGACTCCGGCACCGAGCTGCTGTTCGTGGAGCCCGAACTGATGGCGATCGCGCAGAAGGTCCGCGCGGAGTTGCCGGGGCTGCGCACGATCGTCGAACTCGGCGCCGGGTTCGCCGGGTGGAAGGCCGGGCGACCGGAGACGGACCTTCGACCGGACACCGGTCCGGAAGACCCGATCGTGCAGCTCTACACCAGTGGCACCACGGGCCTGCCCAAGGGCGTCGTGCTGGCGCAGCGCAGCTTCTTCGCCATCCGGGACGCGTTGGCCGAGGAGGGTCTGGACTGGATCGACTGGCGGGCCGGGGACCGCAGCCTGGTCGGCATGCCCGGCTTCCACGTCGGCGGGATCTGGTGGGCGATGCAGGGCTTCAACGCGGGCATCACGAACGTCGCCATGCCCCGCTTCGACAGCACCCTGGCGGTGGAGCTGGTCAGAGAGCTGGGCATCACCGCGATCTGCGTGGTGCCCTCGATGCTGCGTCTGATGATCGGCGAACCCGGCGTCGGGCCTGCCGACTTCAGCACGGTCCGCAAGATCGTCTACGGCGGCTCACCCATCGCGGAAACCCTCCTGAAGGAGGCCATCGACGTCTGCGGCGCGGACCTCGCCCAGATCTACGGACTGACCGAGACCGGCAACACGGCGGTCTGCCTCCCACCCGCCGACCACACCCCCGGCAGTCCCCGGCTGCGGGCCGCGGGCCGGCCCTACCCCGGCGTGCGGGTCAAGATCATCGACGGGGACGGTCAACCGTTGCCGCAGGGCGAGGTCGGCGAGGTGTGCCTGCACACACCGGCCCGGATGTTGGAGTACTGGGGCAATCCCGCGGCCACCGCCGGCACGCTGGTCGACGGGTGGGTCCACACCGGCGACGCGGGCCACGTCGACGAGGACGGCTACGTCTTCATCAGTGACCGGCTCAAGGACATGATCATCGTCGGTGGCGAGAAGCTCTACCCGACCGAGATCGAGAACGCCCTCACCAAGCATCCCGCGGTCGCCGAGGCCGCGGTGATCGGTGTCCCCGACGAAACCTTCGGGGAGGCGGTCTGCGCGTTCGTCGCGCTGCGACCCGGGCAGCGGGCGGGGCCGCGGGACCTGATGGTGTTCCTGCGGGACCACCTCGCGGCGTTCAAGATCCCGGCCCGCTTCGAGTTCCTCGACGCCGTGCCCCGCAACCCCAGCGGCAAGATCCTCCGCCGCGAGCTGCGCGAGGCCTTCTGGCGCGACCGCGACCGCCAAGTCAACTGAAGGGACTACCGTGACCGACTCACTGACGAGGGACCAGATTCGCGCCGACGTCGCCGAACTGCTGCACCTCGCCCCTTCCGACGTGGCCGACGACGCTGACCTGCTGACCGAGGGACTGGACTCGGTGCGCATCCTGACTCTGGTGGAACGCTGGCGGAACGCGGGTGCGAACGTCAGCTTCCTGCAGCTGGCCGAGGAACCCACGCTCGCCGGGTGGTGGCGGGTGCTGTCCGTGGATTCGCCGGGGCGACGGCCATGACCGAGCGGATCGCGCTGTCGGCCGCGCAGTACGGAATCTGGACCGGGCAGCAACTCGCGGTGGACAGCCCGGCGTTCAACACCGCCGAGTACGTCGACATCGCCGGGCCGGTCGACGTCGACCTGCTCGTCACCTCGATCCGCCGCGCCGTCGACGAGACGGAGGCCCTTGGCGTTCGGTTCGCCGAGGACGACGACGGACCGGCGCAGTTCCTCGGGCAGGCTCCCGTGTGGACGGTGCACGTCGCGGACCTGTCCGGTCACGACGACCCGATGGCCGCCGCCCGCGCGTGGATGGCCGAGGACCTGTCCCGTCCGGTGGACTTCGCGACCGACCCGGTGTTCGGGCACGCGGTGTTCCGCCTGGCCGAGGACCGGACCCTGTGGTACCACCGGGTGCACCACATCGCGCTGGACGGCTACGGCCTCGGTCTGGTCGCCCGCCGGGTGGCCGAGCACTACACCGCACTGGTCGAGGGACGGGAACCCGAGGAGTGCGGGTTCGGGACACTCCGGTCCGTTGTGGACGAGGACCTCGCCTATCAGGAGTCCGAGCGCTACCAACGAGATCGCGACCACTGGACGGGCTACGCGGAGGGCAGGTCGGAGCCGGTGACCCTGGCGGGCCGGACCGGCGCGCTCGCCCGGACGGTGTGCCGCGTCGAGGACGTCATCGACCGGTCCACCGTGGAGCAACTGCGGACGGTGGCGCACACCGCGAAGGCCGTGTGGACCGACGTCCTCATCGCCACGTTCGCCGCGTACCTGCACCGGATGACCGGGGCCACGCACGTGAACTTCGCCCTGCCGGTGATGGCCCGGATGTGCTCGGTGTCGCTGCGGGTGCCGTGCATGGTGCTCAACGTCGTCCCGCTGTGGCTCATGGTCGAACCAGACGTGAACCTCAAGGACCTGACCGGCGCGGTCGTCGCCGAGGTCCGCGCCGGACGGCGGCACCACCGCTACCGCTACGAACAGCTCCGCCGCGACCTCAAGCTCGTGTCCAGCGACCGCAAGATGTTCGGTCCGTCGATGAACATCATGCCGTTCGACTACGGGTTGCACTTCGCCGGCCACCCCGCGGTCGTGCGCAACGTCTCGGCCGGGCTGGTCGAGGACATGGTGGTCAACGTCTACGACCGGGCCGACGGCAGCGGCCTGCACCTGACCTTCGACGGCAACCCGGTCCTCTACACCCGTGACGAACTCGACGCCCATCTGCGCCGGTACCTGGCGTTCGTCCAGGAGCTGACCACCAACTCCGCCCGGCCGATCGGGGATGCGGCGCTGCTCGGGGCCCACGAGCGCCGCGAGCTGCTGGTGGACTGGAACGACACCGCGCGGCGGGTGCCGCCGGCGACCGTACCGGACCTGTTCGCCGACCGGGCCGCACGCACCCCGGACGCGACAGCACTGGTGGCGGAGGACGCGTCGCTGACGTTCACCGAACTCGAGACACGGGCCAACCAGCTCGCCCGCCACCTGGTCGACCACGGCGCGGGCCCCGACACCTACGTCGCACTACTGCTTCCCCGCACCACCATGGGGATCGTCGCGCTGCTCGCCGTGCTCAAGTCCGGCGCGGGCTACCTCCCGATCGACCCCAGCTACCCCCGGACCCGGATCAGCCTTCTGCTGGAGGACGCCGACCCGGTGCTCACCCTGACCGACGACGCGCTCGCCCACAATGTGCCGGGCGCGATCGTGCTCGACGATCCGGCGGTCGGTGCCGAGGTCGGCCGACGATCCGGTGCCGCGCTGACCGACGCCGACCGGACCGGCCCGCTGACGCCGGACTCCGCACTGTGCCTGATCTACACCTCGGGCTCGACGGGTACGCCGAAGGGCGCGGTGCTGGAGCACAGGGGCATGGTCAACCTGTTCCACCACCACCACGAGCACCTGATCCGCCACGAGGTGGAGCGCGCCGGTGGACGCCGGTTCCGGGCGGCGCTGACCGCCTCGCTGTCGTTCGACACCTCCTGGGAAGGGCTGCTGTGGTTGCTCGCCGGCCACGAACTGCACTTCATCGGCGACGACGTGCGCCGCGAACCCGAACGGCTGATCGAGTACATCGACACGGCGGGCGTCGACTTCCTGGACATCACCCCGACCTACGCCGAGGAACTGCTCGCCGCGGGACTGCTCACCGGCAGTCACCACATACCCGCGGTGATCGCACTCGGCGGCGAGGCGGCCGGAGCGGCGCTGTGGACGGCGCTGCGCGACACCCCGGGGGTCTCCGGCTACAACCTGTACGGCCCCACGGAATGCACGGTGGACACCCTGTGGTGCCGGCTCGCCGACAGCCCCACCCCGATCGTCGGCAGGCCCGTGACCAACTCCCGGGCCTACGTGCTCGACGCCTCGCACCGACTGCTGCCGCCCGGCGCGGTCGGTGAGCTGTACCTGGCCGGTACCCCACTGGCCCGCGGCTATCACCACCGGCCGGAACTGACCGAGCAGCGTTTCCTCCCGGACCCCTACGGCGGATCCGGTGCCCGGATGTACCGCACCGGGGACCTGGCCCGCTGGCGACCCGACGGCCGGCTGGAGTACCTCGGCCGCGCCGACGACCAGATCAAGATCCGCGGCTTCCGCATCGAGCCCGGCGAGATCGAAGCCGTCCTCGGTGGACACCCGAACGTGGCACGGGCCGCGGTCGCCGTCCGGGCCGACCGCCTGGTCGCCTACACCGTGACGGCAGCGGACCGCCCCGCCTCGGAGGCCGCCGACCTGCGCCGATACCTGAGCGAGCGGTTGCCGGACTACCTGGTGCCGCCCGCGTACGTCGTGCTGGACCGTTTCCCGGTCAACCCGAACGGCAAGCTGGACCGGGCGGCGCTGCCGGCCCCGGAAGCGCCGACGGCGGCGACCGGTGTGCTCCTCCGGGACCATCGGGAGCGCCTGCTCGGCACGTTGTTCGCCGAGATTCTCGACCTCCCCCAGGTCGGTGTCGACGACGACTTCTTCGCCCTCGGCGGGCACTCCCTGCTGGTGGCCCGGCTGCTCGGCCGGATCCGCACCGAGTTCGGTGTCCGGCTCTCGGTCAATGCGGTGTTCGAGGCGCCCACCGTCGCCACGCTGGCCAAACGGCTCCACGAGGACGACAGGAACGCGTTCGACGTCCTGCTCCCGCTGCGGGAGAAGGGGGACACGGTGCCGCTGTGGTGTGTGGCCCCGTCGACGGGGCTGAGCTGGCCCTACGTCAGCCTGGTCACCGGACTGGGCTCGGACCAGCGGATCTACGGTCTGCAGTCGGACGGCATCACCGGCGACGAGCCGCTGCCCACCAGCATCCCCGAGATCGCCGCCCGCTGGGTGGACCAGCTCCGCTCGGTGCAACCGCACGGCCCCTACCACCTGCTCGGCTGGTCCCTCGGCGGCGTGGCGGCCCACGAGATGGCGGTACAACTGCAGGCCGTCGGCGAGGAGGTCGCCCTGCTCGCCATGCTGGACTCGTTCCCGATCCCCACGTCCTGGCGCGAGACCTTCACCGTGGAGTCCAAGGCGGTCTACGTCGCCAACGTCTTCCAGCGGTACGGCGAACTCGTCGAGCAGCACATCGACCGGCTCTACCGGGTCTTCGTCAACAACTCCGAACTGGGCGCCGAGTTCACACCGGGCAAGTTCACCGGCGACGCCGTGCTGTTCGTGGCCACGAAAGAGAAACCCACGCACTGGCCGGTCCCCGACGACTGGGCACCGTTCATCGACGGAAACCTGGAGATCCACGAGTTGGACTGCGTACACCACGAGATCGTCTACCCGTGGGCTTTGGAGCGGATCGGCACCATCCTGGCCGACCGCATCCGGACGAAGGTGACCGCGTGACCGCCGTCGACGACCGCACCACGGCGTCCACCCGCAACTGGGTCGGGCTGGCTGTGGTCCTGACGGCCACGTTCATGGGGCAGGTCGACGGGTTCATCGTCAACGTCGCCAGCCCCACCATCCAACGCGACCTGCCGGCCGGGTTCGACCAGATCCAACTCATCGGCGCCGTCTTCGTGTTCGCGGCCGCCGCCCTGCTGGTCACCGGGGGACGGCTCGGCGACCGGTTCGGCCACCGCAGGATGTTCCTGGTCGGCGCGGCCGGGTTCACCGTCGCCTCGCTGCTCTGCGGGCTCGCACCGAACGCCGAACTGCTCATCGCGGCCCGGTTCGTCCAGGGCGTGTTCGCCGCGCTGCAGGGCCCGCAGGTGCTGGCGATCGTGCGGTCCACGTTCCTCGACGCGGCACAACGCGGCCGGGCGGTCGGCTACTACGGAGTCTCGCTGGGGCTCGGCACGATCGTCGGGATCGCCGCCGGCGGTGTGTTGACCGACCTCGACGTGGCCGGCCTGGGCTGGCGCGCGGTGTTCCTGATCAACGTTCCGATCGGCATCATCCTCCTGGTACTCGGCCCGCTGACCATCGCCGAGTCCCGGCCCGGCACCGTCGTCGGCATCGACGGCATCGGAGCCGCGCTGACCGCGGTCGCGGTCCCGGCGCTGCTGGTCCCGCTGATCCTCGGCCCGAGGACCGGCTGGTCGGGATGGATCTGGGGCAGCGCGGCGGCGGGGGTACTCGTGCTGGTCGCGCTCGCGCGCCAGCAACGAGGCGTGGCCCGGCGTGGTGGTGCTCCGCTCTATCCGCCGCACGTGCTCACCACCCGCGGGTTTCCGCTCAGCCTGACCACGGTCGGGGTGTTCTTCGCCGGCAACGCCGGGCTGTTCCTGGTGTTCACCTACCACCTGCAGACCGGGCTGGGGCTCGACCCGCTCGCGGCCGGACTGATGTTCATGCCGCTGGGTGTGATGTTCGCGGTCGGTTCGGCCGTCGCTCCACGCCTCGGCAACCGGTGGGGCATGCGAGTGCCGATCGTCGGCACCTGCGTGAACGCGGTCTGCCTGATCATCGGAGCGGCCATGGCACACACCGACCCGGGCGTCCAGCAGGTCGTGCTGACCATCATGATCGCCGTGCTGGGGCTCGCACAGGGCGTGGTGGTCACCCCGCTCGTGGCGGGCATCCTGGGCCGCATCACCCCGGACGACGCCGGCGCCGCGTCGGGCATCGCCTCCACCGTCGTCCAGTTCGGCCTGGCCTTCGGGTTCGCGGTCACCGGAGTCTGGTACGGGATCGTGCTCGGCGGCCCGCCCGGCGGCCCGGGCAACGACCTCGCCGCCCAGAACACCGCCTTCATGGCCGCCGCGCTGCTGCTGGCAGTGGGCGCCGCGATCACCAGCCTGCTCTGCTGGCGCCTGTCCCGGCTGGACCGGGCGGCGTAGATGACGGGAACTTTCCCACTCTCCGGTTCGACTTACTTCAACGACACATGCGCAACCTCATGAGGAGCACAAGAATGTCCGCTCGGCAGCTGATCGCCTGCACCGTGGCGGCTGTGGCGTTGACCGCCACGGCCTGCGGTTCCTCCACTCCGACCGCGGGGCAGGCACAGAACACCGCGGCCGCGGGCGAGGGAAAGACCGAGTATCCGCTGACGTTCAGCAACTGTGGCAAGGACTACACGTTCACCAAGGCGCCGAGCCGGGTCGTGGTGATGAACGGCGGTTCGGTCGCCGAGGTCTCCTCGTTGCTCGAACTCGGCCTCGGCGACCGGATCGCCGCCAACGCGCAGAACTACGGTGCGTCCGAGGTGGACGGCCGCGTCGAGGCCATCAAGGACCTGCCCACCGGCGACGTGGCGCTCAACGACTTCGCGGACATTCCGCGTGAGCCGATGCTCGGACTGCGTCCCGACTTCGTGATCTCCACCTATGACGGGGGATTCTCGGCGGACTCGGGCTTCGCCACCCGCGACGACCTGCTCAAGGCCGGCGCCAACAGCTACGCTCCGGAGTCCTCCTGCGGCGAGTCCTACTCGGCCACCGCGACGATCGAGAACAGCTACACGATGCTGAGCGACTTCGGCGAGATCTTCGACGTCCCCGACCGCGCCGAAAAGGTCATCGCCGACGCGAAGGCCACGATCGCCGACATCGAGGCGAAGGTGGCCGACGAGCCCGTCAAGAAGGTGATGGTCATCTTCCCGGGCATGGGCGCGGAGGACCTGAACTCCGTGGCCGGCAACGGCATCTGGAACGACATCCTCGCAAAGGCCGGCGCCGTCAACGCCTTCGCCGACGCCGGCGAGGACGTCTTCCTCAAGATCAGCAAGGAACAGGCCTCCGCCGCGCAGGTCGACGCGCTGGTCGTGATCAACTACATGAACCCCGACCCGCAGGCCAACGCCACGGCGATGTTCGACCTGTTCCCGCAGTGGCAGGCCTCCAAGGAGGAAACCAGCCTGGTGCTGTCCGACTCCATCTATCTGGGTCCCAGCAACGCCGTCGCCGTCGAGGAGATCGCGAAGCTCCTTCACCCAGAAGTCTTCTGACCTGATGCTGCGTCGACGCGGTCACCAGCCCGTCCGGCAGGCACCCCTGCACGGGGTCCCGCTGGGCGTGTGCCTGGTCGTGGCTGGTGCGGGACTGGTCGTCCTGATGCTGGTCGCGATCGGGATCGGGTCGGTGTCGGTGCCGCTGGGCGACGTCTGGGGGATCGTGCTGGCCCACCTCACCGGCCGGGAATCCGGCGGGGACTTCATCTACGACCAGATCGTGTGGGATTTCCGGGTACCCCGAGTGCTGCTCGCCGCGCTGTGCGGAGCCGGCCTGGCCGTGGCCGGGGTGTTGTTGCAGGCGCTGGTGAACAACCCGCTGGCCGAGCCCTATGTGCTGGGCCTGGTCCCGGGTGCCTCGGTCGGTGCGGTACTGGTGATCACGCTCGGCGCCGGGGCGGTCGGCGGGTTGAGCGTATCGGTCGCGGCGTTCGCCGGGGCGATGATCGCGGGAGTCCTGGTGTTCGCCCTCGGGCAGCAGCACGGCCGACTGGCCCCGACCAGGCTGGTGCTCGCCGGGGTCGCGGTCGGCTACGTCCTGGTGGCCCTGACCAGCTACCTGCAGTTGAAGGCCGACTCCAACGACCTGCGCCGGGTGATGTTCTGGCTGCTCGGCAGCGTCGCGGGCGCGCAGTGGGACCAGCTCGGTGTGGCAACGACGGTCATTCTCGGACTGACCGGTGCCCTGCTGCTCACCGGACGTCGGCTCAATGCCATGGTGACCGGTGAGGAGACCGCGACCTCCCTGGGCGTCGACGTGCGTGTCCTGCGCATCGTCCTGCTCACGGCTGCCGCGCTGCTCGCCGGAACCGTGGCGGGGGTCGCGGGTGGCATCAGTTTCGTGGGTCTGTTGGTCCCGCACGTTGTTCGGCTGGCGTTCGGACTGGACCATCGCCGGCTGCTACCGCTCTCGGCCATCGTGGGAGCGGCCTACCTCGTCGCGGTGGACCTGCTGTCCCGCACCGTGGACAGCCCCAACGAACTACCCCTCGGGATCTTCACCGCCGCGTTCGGCGCCCCGTTCCTGCTCTGGCTCATGCGCCGCAACCAGACCGGGGTGAGCGAACAGTGAAGCTGGACATCACCGCCGTCTCCGTCTCCATCGACACCACCACGATCCTGCGCGACGCCGACCTCGACGTGGCGCCAGGAGAGATGGTCGGTCTCGTCGGCCCCAACGGCAGCGGCAAGACCACGCTGCTGCGCACCGTCTACCGATCGCTGCGCCCCGACAGCGGTCTGGTGCGGGTGGGCGAGGACAACGTGTGGACGCTGTCCGCCCGCTCCGCGGCACAGCGGACCGCCGCCGTGCTGCAGAGCGGCCAGACCCCGGCCGCCCTCACCGTGACCGAGGTCGTCGCACTCGGCCGCACGCCGCATCACGGCCTGCTCGACCGGGAGTCCACACAGGACCAGGAAGTCGTCAGGGATGCCCTGAAGCGAACCGGCGTTCTGTCCTACGCCGATCGCCCCTACGGCACCCTCTCCGGCGGGGAACGTCAACGTGTGCTGCTCGCCCGCGCGCTGGCCCAGCAGCCCCGGCTGCTCGTCCTCGACGAACCCACCAACCACCTCGACATCCGCGCGCGCTTCGAACTCCTCGCGCTCATCCGTTCCACCGGTATCACCACCCTCGCCGTGCTCCACGACCTCGATCTCGCCGCACGCAGCTGCGACCAGCTCGTGGTCCTCCACAACGGACAGATCGCCGCGGCCGGTGCCGTGCTCGACGTCCTGACCCCCGCCGTACTCCGCGATGTCTTCGGCATCAACGCCACGACGGAGCGGCACCCGGACGGCATCGTCCGGATCACCTACCACGCGCAACCACTCGCCTGACCGGAGAAAGGCCCACCAGGATGTCGACCACCAGCTACACCGTCGAAGGCATGACCTGCGAGCACTGCGTCAACGCCGTACGCACCGAGGTCGGCGGCATCGACGGCATCCACGACGTCCAGGTCGACCTGAGAACAGGGACCGTCACCGTGACCGGTGACCAACCGCCCGTCGACCTGGTGCACGCCGCCATCGCCGAAGCCGGATTTCGCGTCGTGAGCTGATCCGCGAGGACGAAGGACGCGACGACCATGACGGGTGAGCGATGATCCAGGACACGAAGACCGCCGAGGCCGAACTGATCATCGGCGGGATGACCTGTGCCGCCTGCGCGGGCCGGGTCGAGCGGAAGCTGAACAAGCTCGACGGTGTGACCGCATCGGTCAACTACGCCACGTCGAAGGCGAAGGTGGTGTTCCCGCCGGACGTCGACGCACGTCTGCTGGTCGCGCAGGTGGAGGCCGCGGGCTACTCCGCGCAGGTCCCCGGACCGGACGCACCGTCAGGCCTCCACGGCCACGAGGACACACCGAGGACGAGGTTGGCGGTGGCCGCCTGCCTGTCCGTCCCGGTCGTGCTGATGGCGATGGTCCCGGTACTCCAGTTCCCGTACTGGCAGTGGCTCTCCCTGGTGCTCACCCTTCCGGTCGTGACGTGGGCGGCCTGGCCGTTCCACCGTGCCGCCTGGCTGAACCTTCGACACGGCGCGGCCAGCATGGACACGCTGATCTCCGTCGGCACACTCGCGGCGCTCGGCTGGTCGTTGTACGCGCTGTTCTTCGGTTCGGCGGGCGCGCCGGGCATGCGGCACGCGTTCACCCTCACCATCCAGTCCGGCGGTGGAGACGGCGCGATCTACCTCGAAGTGGCCGCCGGGGTCACCACCTTCATCCTGGCCGGCCGGTACGTCGAGGCCCGTGCCAAGGGCAGAGCGGGTGCGGCGCTGCGCTCCCTGCTGGCGCTCGGCGCCAAGGACGTCGCGGTCCTGCGAGAGGGAACGGAGAACTGGATTCCCGTCAGCGCCCTGGTGGTGGGCGACCGCTTCGTCGTTCGGCCCGGCGAGAAGGTCGCCACCGACGGCGTTGTCGAGAGCGGCAGCTCCAGCGTCGACGCGAGCATGCTCACCGGTGAATCCGTCCCCGCGGAGGTGACGGAAGGCGATGCGGTCGTCGGCGCCACGGTCAACGTGGACGGCCACCTGGTCGTTCGCGCGACACAGATCGGCGGTGACACCCAGCTCGCGGGCATGGCGCGACTGGTGGAGGACGCACAGAACGGCAAGGCACGGGCGCAGCGGCTGGCAGACCGGGTCTCGGCGGTGTTCGTGCCCGCCGTGATCGCGTTGGCCACCAGCACCCTGACGTTCTGGCTCGCCACGGGCGCGTCGGCACCCGCGGCGTTCACCGCGGCGGTCGCGGTCCTGATCATCGCCTGCCCGTGCGCGCTCGGTCTCGCCACACCGACGGCGTTCCTGGTCGGCACCGGGCGAGGAGCGCAGCTGGGCATCCTGGTCAGGGGCCCGGAAGTGCTCGAGTCCACACGACGCGTGGACACGGTGATTTTGGACAAGACCGGCACGGTGACCGACGGACGGATGTCCGTGGTGGGGATCCACACCGCCGAGGGCCAGAGCCCCGACGAGGCGCTCCTGTTCGCCGGCGCCGTCGAGAACGCCTCGGAACATCCGGTCGCGCACGCCATTCTCCGGGCGGCCCGGGATCAGATGGCCGACCTTCCCGACGTCGAGGACTTCGAGAACCGAGCCGGCCTCGGCGTGCGGGGAACGGTAAACGGCCACGCGGTGATCGTGGGACGTGCCGCTCTGCTCGACATGGCACTGCCCACCGAGCTGACCGAGGCCGTGGCGGCCGAGGAACGTCACGGTCACACGGCCGTGGTCATCGCCTGGGACGGGCATGCCCGCGCGGTGGTGGGTGTGGCGGACACGGTCAAGCCGACCGCCGCCGAAGCCGTCACGACACTCAGGCGGCTCGGCCTCGCTCCGGTGCTGCTCACGGGCGACAACGAGGCTGTCGCGCGATCCGTCGCCAGCAGAATCGGGATCGATGACGTGATCGCCGAGGCGCTTCCCCAGGACAAGGTCGCCGCTGTCAAGCGCCTTCAGGTGCAGGGCAGAGTCGTGGCGATGGTCGGCGACGGCGTCAACGACGCCGCCGCCCTCGCACAGGCCGACCTGGGGATCGCCATGGGCACCGGAGCCGACGTCGCCATCGAGGCCGCCGACCTGACGCTCGTCCGGGACGACCCCCGCGCGGTGTCGGACGCCATCCGACTGTCGCGGCGCACACTGGACACCATCAAGGGCAACCTGTTCTGGGCGTTCGGCTACAACGTCGCCGCACTCCCGATCGCCGCGGCCGGACTGCTCAACCCGATGCTCGCGGGTGCCGCCATGGCGTGCAGTTCGGTGCTCGTCGTCTCCAACAGCCTGCGGCTACGTCGCTTCCGCTGAACGATCGCCGACCCACCTGGCGTCAGGCCGTGCCGCGCCGCCGTGACTCGTCGGCTTCGAGAAGATCGTGCCGTCCGCGTGCGACACGGGAGCGGATGGTGCCGACCGGAACGCCGCAGACGTCGGCCGCCTCGTCGTACGACATGCCCAGGATCTGGGTCAGTACGAGAGCTTCCCGGCGGTCCGGCGAGAGCCCGTCGAGAAGTACGGCGACCTCGACGATGTCCTCGAAACCGGGACGCTGCGAGTCATTCCGCCGGGAATCCGAGACCCGGACCCAGTCGACAGCCCCGGTCGTGCGGGGGCGCGAGGTGACGGTTCTGATGTGGTCGACCACGGCATGACGGGCGATCGACAGCAGCCACGTCTTGGCGGAGGAGCGGCCCTCGAACGACGGCAGGCTGGGCAGCGCGCGCAGGTACGTCTCCTGTACGAGATCGTCGGCCAGACCGGGCCCGCCGAGGTGCGCGACGAGCCGCCACACGTCGCGCTGGGTCGCGCGTACGAACCGCTCCAGGGCGACCCGATCACCCCTGCCGGCGGCCAACGCCGCCTCGGTCACCTCGTCGGCACCACCCGGACTTCCCACGAGGCTGGAGCGTAACCGGCCGCGCACCGGGAACCACAGGTCCATTTTGCCCGACCATCAGGGTGTGGACTGTGAGTTCTATCGCGAGTCCGTTTCGGCACTGGTGGACGGCGAGACAGGGCCCGTGGCCGAAGAGCAGGTCGACGCTCACCTGGCCGGGTGCGGTTCGTGCCGGGCCTGGCGCCACCCGTGCCGAGGAGCTGAACCGGCTGCTGGGAGTGCGGCCGGCAGTTGCCGTGTCGGACCTCGTCCGTACCATCCTCGCCGACGCGCCAGGCACCGCGACGGCCCGACGGCGAGGCGCTCACGGGCGTGGCGATCGCTCAGGTCACGCCCGGCTGGGCCAACTCAGGGATGACGGCACCTCCCACGGCGGGCACGACGGGTCGGCGGGCGACCACCTGGTCCACGAGAGTTCCGCCTGGAACCTCGCGCTGGGCGTGGCCATGCCCTGGACGGCGTACCGTCCCCGAGCGGTTCGCCACCGGCCGGACCGACCGGGAAGCCACACTCTTGTGACGACGACAGCACGTGCGCGACCGACATGCCGACACACGGAGAACCACCTGGCGCGCCGGACTCACGAACGACGCGGACAGTTCGCACCGGGCCGTCAGCCCTCGACGTCACCTCGTTGGTGGTTCACGACGCGTGCCTACCGCCTGCTCGGGACGGGATGATGAGATCTGGCCATGTCAGCGCCGCGGCTCCCCAAGTAGCGCCACCCCCGAACGCTGACAACAGGACGCGGTCACCCGTCCGCAGCACCCCATCAGCCGCCGCGTCCGCGAGCGCGAGAGGGATCGAGGCGGCGACGGTATTGCCGACGTCCGCGAGATTGGCGTAGACGCGGTCGGGGGCGATGCCGAGTTCCGCGCCGACCGTGGCGAGGATCCGGCCGTTGGCCTGGTGTGCGACGAACCGGTCCACCTCGTCCGGTCGCCAGTCCGCGGATCTCATGGCGCCACGGGCAGCCTCGGCCATGCGGATCACCGCGTGCCGGTAGACCGCCTGACCCCGCATCGCGAACCACCGGTCCTCGGGTGTCGCAGCGTCGCGATTCGGTTGTCTGCTCCCGCCCGCCGCGACCGTGATGAGCCCGCCGAGCTCCCCGTCACTGCCGAGATCGAACCCGAGCACCGCTCCGGGCTCACCAGGGTCGCCGACGCGCAGGACGACAGCGCCCGCGCCGTCGCCGAACACCGCCCCCGTCGCACGATCGGCGGGGTTGAGGATCGTCGAGAACGTGTCGGCGCCGATCAGCAGCACGCGGCGCGCGGTGCCCGCCGCGATCATGCCGTCCGCCACGGCCAGCCCGTACACGAACCCGGAACACACGGCGGCGAGATCGAACGCAGGCGTCTCTCCCAGCCCCAGCCGCCGGGCCACCGCGGGCGCGGTCGCCGGACAGGAATGGTCCGGGGTCGCGGTCGCGAGGACCACCATGTCGACCGGAGGACCCGGGGAAGCCTCCGCCGACCTGAGGGCGGCGCGCGCCGCCTCAACGGCCAGATCCGATGTGGACTCACCGGGGCCGACCCAGTGTCTACTGACGATGCCCGTGCGGGAGCGGATCCACTCGTCGGAGGTGTCGTAGACAGTGGACAGTTCGGCGTTCGTCACGACCCTGTTCGGCACGAAGCCGCCGACCCCTGCCACAACTGCGACTCTACGCACGGCCAAAGAGTCGGCCGCCGGGTTCGGAGAGTTCCCCCGAAATCCAACGAATCCTGTCGCACGGGCGCTGTTCCGCGGGGTTGAAGGTCGCCGATGAGCATGTCGATCACGAGCTTCTCGTCGCCGATGTGGCGGCGGGACGACCGGGGCGGAATCTGGATCCCGTGCTGGTCGGCGCAGGTCTGCGCGGACGTCGGCGTGCCGATGCTCGGCGCCGTCCCCTGGAGCGACCTGGTCCAGTTCCAGTCCCGCCACCTCTGCCTGGTCACCGCCACCGAACACGGCCGCGACCACGGCGATCGACGCGATGGCGGCACTTGTCAACGATCACGTCGACCTCGAGGCCGTCGTCCCACTGGCGGGAACGGCGGACACACCGACCGGACAGGCGTGGACGCCCGACGAGTGCGTCACGCGGGTCCCTGGTGCGCCAGTGGTCGCCGTCGCGGGTGGCGCGGCCTTCACGTCCGGGTACGAGGAGCACCGCGAACTTCTGGCCGCGGCCGGCGCCACGGTCGCCGTGCGGTGGGCGGTTGTAACGGTCGCCGTGCGGTGGGCGGTTGTACCTGACGCGCCAGATGGGCGGGCATCCGATGTGCACGGGTCCTCGTCGATCCCGCCCGCCTGGCGATGGCAGGACGCGGACGGCACGACTCGAACGGACGGACGATCCGCCGACACGTGCAAGCCTCGTACCTCCACGTGCATCCCGCCGGCCATCCAGAGCTGGTGGACCGCTTCGTCCGCAGGTGCGCGTCGGCTTCGTCACACCCGACACAGTTGGATGTCCTATTCAGGGTGACCAAATGGTCTGCGGTGCAGGGAAGCCGGTGTGAATCCGGCGCGGTCCCGCCACTGTGACCGGGGCGCACGGCCGCCACGAGAGAGCCACTGACGCGAGTCGGGAAGGCTGTGGTCCACGTGATGATCCGGAAGTCAGGATACCGGCCGCGGATGACCGTGTCATTCCACGAGGATGGAGCCGCACGCATGACGGTTCTCCCTGCCCTGCCGAAGTTTTCGGCGGCCACGGCACGTGTACCCGACGGCACTCCCCTCCCACCGAGTCCACTGTGGGGGGCTGATGTCCGTGCCAGAACTGGCCCATTTCGTGGCCGGCAGGAAGATCCCCCGGAACCTCCGGCCGCTTCGGCGACGTGTTCGATCCCAACACCGGCGACGTACAGCTGCGGGTGCCGCTCGCCAGCCGCACCGAGGTGGCCGACGCGGTCGCCGATACCGGATTCACGCGCCGACACCCCCTCGGACACCAGTTTTGGTGACCAGCAATGTGAAATTTCACGTATGGATCAAGCAACAGGTGATGCGCGATCCGCCCAGTTGGATCCTCATTGGTCCTTCTGTCCATTCAGGCATGTTGGCGGCGCACCTGGGCCGAAGGTGACCGGTGTCGGCGCGCGGCCGACGACGTTGCGCGCGCTCGGCGACAGGCTGACGGTCAGCAGCCGCATGCCGAGTACGCCACGTTCGGCTCGAGAACTGTGGACCAACCCGGACCGGCTGTACGGGCGAGCCGTCCGGACCAGCTGTCCGGCCCAGCTGTCCATTGTGGTCACCTTCGGCCCAGGTACGGTCAGGTCGTGATCAGGTCCCGGCGGCGGAACGTCCCGAGTGCCGAGGCGGCGATCAGGCCGGAGCCGGTCACCAGGATGAGCAGAGCACCGGTGCCGATGTCCTCCAATGGGTACCGGCCGACGTGTTCGAAGGGTGAGAGGTACGCGGCCGTGTCCGGGATGTCCAGGAGTGGCGCGAAGAACCCGACGAGCACCCCGTAGCCGAGGATCAGCCACACCGCCGGCAGGGCGCGCGGGACGGCCCCGTAGAGCAGGGCGGCGACCACGAGAACGAGCCACACGGCCGGGGTGTGCGCCACGTGTCCGAGTACCAGGTCGCCGACCAGGCCGGCGTCTCCCGTGCTGACGGCCGCGCCGATGCCCATGCCGGTGCCGGCGACGAGCAGCAGCCAGAGGACTCCTGCCGCGATGACGACGGTGTGGGCGCCGAGCCAGCCGGGTCGGCTGACGGCGGTGGCCAGGACCGGCTCGGTGCGGCCGTCGTTCTCCTCGCCGCGTACCGACTGCATCGCGAGGACGGCGAACACCGAGACGGTGAACGCCATCATGAGGCCCATCAGTCCGAGGAACCCGTTGAGCAGGTCCTCGCCGCCGCCCATGACCGCCACCAGGTCCGGCGGCGCGTCGGCGAAGCCGTCGATCATGGGCTGGGTGAACGCGCCGTAGGCGAGGCCCGCGACGAGCAGCGCGGTGCTCCACCCGACGAGGCTGCCGCGGTGCAGCCGGAACGCGAGCGCGAGCGGGCTCCGCAGCCAGGACGCGGCGACGGGTGATCCCGGCCGCGGTGGCACCAGCCCGGCGCCGAGGTCGCGGCGTGCCGACAGTACGTAGCCCGCGGCGGCGGTGGCGCCGGCGAACAGCAGCGAGAGGACGAGCGGCCACCACCGGTCGAACACGTACGGGGCGGTCTGTTGGGACCAGCCCAGCGGTGACAGCCAGGACAGCCACGCCGGCCCGCTCCCCTGCACGGCGGCCATGTCGCCGAGGCCGCGGAGCACGAACGCCGCTCCGAGCACGGTCCCGGCCATGCCGGCGGCGGCCCGCGGGTACTCCGACAGCTGGACGGTGATCGCCGCGATCCCGGCGAACGCGAGTCCGCCGGCACCTACTCCGGCGCCGAACAACAGGGAACCGGCGGTGTCGAAGCCCGAGCCGGCCATCACCCCGGCGACCAGCAGCGCGACCAGCAGGCTCATCACGGCGGCCAGGACCAGCGCGGCGGTGAGCTGCGCGTGGCGGCCCACCACGTTGGCACGCACGAGTTCCGCGCGCCCCGAACGTTCCTCGGCGCGGGTGTGCCGGGTGACGGTCAGCAGTCCCATGAGCGCCGCGCCGAGCAGGATGTAGAGCCCGTACTGGCTGGCGAGGAACCGCTCGATGGTGAGGTTGTCGTAGCCGAGCCCGGGACCGCCGAACAGCGCTCCGACCGGGGTGCTGGCGAATCCGGCCATGCCGGCCACGTCCTCCGGAGTCGCGAGCAGCGTCTGCAGGGCGGTGGTGAAGTAGGCCATGAGCAGGGTGAGGCCGAGGACCCAGCCGGGCAGGCGGATCCGGTCGCGGCGCAGCATGAACCGCAGCAGTCCACCGACGCCGACCAGTCCGTCGTACGAACGGGAGGTGGCCATCACGCCGCCGCCTCGTCGCCGTAGTGGCGCAGCAGGAGCTGTTCGAGGGTGGGTGGATGGGCGGTCACGGCCCGCACTCCCAGGTCGCCGAGTCCGCGCATGACGGCGGGCAGTGCGGCGCCGTCGACCTCGAACCGGATGACGTCGCCCTCGGTGCGCAGGTCGTGCACGCCGGGCAGCGTGGCCAGTGTCGCGGCGGGTCGTTCGGTGCTCGCGGTGATCGATGTGCGGGTGAGGTGGCGCAGTTCGGCCAGGGTGCCGGTCTCGACGATCCGGCCGTGTCGGATGATCGAGACGCGGTCGGCGAGCGCCTCGACCTGGGCGAGGATGTGGCTGGAGAGCAGGACGGTGCGGCCGGCGGCCTTCGCCTCCCGGATGCAGTCCTGGAACACGACCTCCATCAGCGGGTCCAGCCCGGCGGTCGGTTCGTCCAGGAGCAGCAGGTCCACGTCGCTGGCGAGTGCCGCGATCAGCGCGACCTTCTGCCGGTTGCCCTTCGAGTAGGTGCGGCCCTTCTTCGTCGGGTCGAGGTCGAACCGTTCGCACAGCTCGTCGCGGCGGGCGGCGTCGGTGCCGCCGCGCAGGCGGGAGAGGAGGTCGATCGCCGCGCCGCCGGTCAGGTTGGGCCACAGCTCGACGTCGCCGGGCACGTAGGCCAGGCGGCGGTGGACACGGACGGCGTCGGCCCACGGGTCGTGGCCGAGCAGCCGGGCGGTGCCGGTGTCGGCGCGGAGCAGTCCGAGCAGCACCCGGATGGTGGTCGACTTGCCGGCACCGTTGGGGCCGAGGAAGCCGTGGACGTGGCCGGTCTCGACGGTCAGGTCGAGACCGTCGAGGGCGGTCACCCGGCCGTAGGTCTTGGTCAGCCCGCGCACCTCGATGGCGTGGGCAGGGGTCAGCGCAGCAGTCATCGTCGTACCTCGTTCGATGAGCCCGGGAATCCGGGAGTGATCGGACGTCAGGAAACGTCCGCCTGGGTGGCTAGGTGTGCTGGCCACCGGATGGCGGATCCGGTACGTACATCAGGTAGTCGTCGAGCATGGTGCGGTCGACGAACAGCCCGTGGCTGAACGTCTCGAGCGCCGGCACGGTCAGCTGCTCGATGTACTCGCGCAGCCCGGCGGCGAACGTCGAGGGGTCGAGGTCGGGGTGCAGCGTGGTCCACAGGAGCATCCCGCCGATGCCCTGGTACGCCAGCCACCGTGCCCGTCCCTCGGGGTCGCGGCTGGGCCGGATGACCCCGGCGGTCACGCCCGCCTCGAGGTACTCCTGCGCGTCGCTGATCATGTGCTCGACGAACGCCGTCGCCAGCCCGCCGCCGGACTGGAGGCTGCGGACCACGTACAGCACCATCGGCGCGAACCGCTCGACCTCGGCGAGCTGCGCGATGAGTGCGGCCGCGCTCCCGTTCGTGGTTGCCTTGGTCTTCTCCGCGCGAATCACGGCGAGCACGTGCACGTCGCACGCCTGACGCAGGCCGTCCTTCGACCCGAAGTGGTGGAGCACCAGGCCCGCCGTCACCCCGGCGTCGGTGGCGACCGCGCGCAGTCCCGCGGAGAAACCGTCGCGGCCGAACCTGGCGACCGCGGCGTCGCGGATCCGCTCGGCCGTCTGCACACGCTCACATTAAACGACTGTTCAACGCGAGCGCAACCGGCAGGTGACACAGGTAATGTTAGGGGCTAACATTCTGGGCGTGGCGGAACCGAGCAAGCGGCAGCGGACCCAGGCCCGCATCCTGGACCGGGCGCTGGACCTGTTCGAGCGCCAGGGTTTCGAGAACACGACGGTCGGGCAGATCGCGGCGGCCGCGGGCGTCACGGAGATGACGTTCTTCCGGTACTTCCCCGCCAAGGAACTGCTGCTGCTCGACGACCCCTACGACCCGCTCATCGCGGCCGCGGTCGCCGGCCAGCCCACCACCCTCGACCCGCTCACCCGGACCGTGCGCGGGATCCGGCAGGCGTGGAGCCAGCTCAGTGAACCGGAGGGCGACCTGGTCCGGCGCCGGGTGCGGATCGTGGCCGACACGCCGGCGCTGCGGGCCGCGACCTGGCGCAACAACGCCACCACCGAGCAGCTGATCGTCGACCAGCTCGTGCGTGACGGCACCGATCCGCTGCGCGCGCACGCCGCCGCGGGGGCCGTGCTCGCCGCGATCATGGCCGCCCTGTTCGAGTGGTCCCGCCGCGACGACACCACCCTGGCCGCCGCCGTCGGCATCGCACTGGACACCATCGCATCGGACACAGTGGAGGGTAGCCGTGGCTGACCATCGACTGGCCGCACACCGCCTGGCGCGGCGGTTCTCCGCCTCCGCCGGCGTGTTCGGCGTCGACCTCCACGTCGCGCCCGGCGAGATCCACGCGCTGGTCGGACTCAACGGAGCCGGCAAGACCACGCTCATGCGCTTACTGCTGGGGATGCTGCGTCCGGACTCCGGTACCGCGATGGTCAACGGGTGTGACCTCCGCTCGGCCGGCGCGGGGATCTGGTCGGCGGTCGGGCATCTGGTCGACGCGCCCCTCGCCTACCGCGACCTCGACACCCGCGCCAACCTCGCGCTCGCCGCACGGTTGCACGGTGTCTCCCGCCGCGACACCGACCGCACGGTCGACGACGTGATCGCCGAACTCGACCTGCACCACTATCGCGACATCCGCGCGCGGCACCTGTCCCAGGGCAACCTGCGGCGCGTCGGCCTCGCCGCCGCGCTGCAGCACCACCCGGAGGTCATCGTGCTCGACGAACCCACGAACGCCCTCGACCCGGCCGGGGTGATCCTGCTCCGCGAGGCACTCCTGCGCCGGGCCGACGCGGGCGCGGGAATCCTGGTCTCCAGCCACCACCTCGACGAGGTCGCCCGCGTCGCCGACCGCATCACCGTCCTCAACCACGGCACGATCATCGGCGCCCTCGACCCCGCCGGCATCGACATCGAACGCTCGTTCTTCGCGCTCGTCCACACCCACGACGGCACGACATGACCGGCTCCTCGTTCGCCGCCGCGCTCGGCGCCGAACGCCGCAAGACCACCGGCGCCCGCGTCGTGCTCACCACGACCGTCCTGCTGGTCGCCGGCACCGCCCTGCTCGCCGGCTCCCTCACCATGGCCGCCACCCACGGCAACCACCAGGTCATCGCTCAACTCGGACCGCTGGGCGACCGCACCGGCTGGGCACTGCTGACCGGCGTGGTCGCCCAGGTCACCGCCGCCGCGGCCGTCCTCGGCTTCGGCGTCGCCCTCGGCTGGATGTTCGGCCGCGAGTTCACCGACGGCACCATCACCGGCCTGTTCGCCCTACCCGTCAGCCGAACCACCATCGCCGCCGCGAAGATCGCCGTCTACCTGCTCTGGGCACTCGCGGTCGCCACCCTGCTGACCGTCCTACTCGGAGTCCTCGGCCTGGTCCTCCGCCTCGGACCACTCACCGGCGACGTCCTCGCCGCACTGGCCCGCCAGCACGTCCTCACCTGCCTGTCAGCCGTCGTCGCGCTGCCCACCGCGTGGGCCGCCACGCTCGGCCGGGGACCGCTGCCCGGTATCGCCACCGCGGTCGGCCTCATCGTGATCGCCCAAGTGATGGTGGTCGGCGGCACCGGAGCGTGGTTCCCCGTCGCCGCCCCCGCCCTCTGGGCCCTACGACCGGACGCCGTCAGCCCCCTCCAACTCGCCCTGGTCGCCACCATCCCGCTGGTGCTGCTCCCGGTCCTGCTCACCACCTGGCGCCGGCTCCAACTCGACCGCTGAACCCTCACCACAGGGTCAGCAGGAGCACCACGCCGAGCAGGAACAGCCCCCACAGCACCATCAGGTCGGTCGCCCACGGGATGGCGACCCGTCCCGTGGGCCGCAGCGGCCCGGTGGCGACCGTCCACAGACGGGCGGCGCGGCGCCGGACCGGCGACCCCCACCGGCGGGTCCGGCTCACGCCGAGGGTGAGCGCACGCCACCCCGCGGGCAGCGCCCGGCGGTAGAGCACGTCGGCGTCGAGGTTCACCGAACGCAGCTCCGGCGGGTAGAGCCCGGTGCGGACCAGGACCGTAAAAGCCAGTGACGCCAACAACAGCAGCTGCACCTGGTTGATGACATGGGGCGTCGTGTAGGGCACGTAGTCCATGGCGTACGGCAGGATTCCGTACAGCAGGCCCGGCGCCACCCCGATCCCCACGCAGAGCACGGCGGCCAACGCCATGGCCGCACGCATGTTCAGCGGCGGCTCGGCGACACGGAAACCCCGGTCGTGGGCGAAGAACGCGAAGTACGGGATCTTGATCCCCGCGTGGTGGAACACCCCGGCGGAGGCGAACAACAGCAACAGCCACACCACGGTCCGGTGTTCCTGGCCCACCGCCTCGAGAATCAGCGACTTGGTCACGAAACCGGAGAACAGCGGGAACGCGGAGATCGACGCGGCGCCGACCATGCAGAGCACGGTGGTCTGGGGCATGGACTTGTAGAGCCCGCCGAGTTCGGAGCCCTTCACCGTGCCGGTTCGCAGGAGCACCGCGCCCATGGTCATGAACAGCAGGCCCTTGAACACCATGTCGGCCACGGCGTGCGCGCTCGCGCCGTTGATGCCGAGCGCGCCGCCGATGCCGATGCCGACGACCATGAAGCCCAGCTGGTTGATCATGCTGTAGGCGAGCACGCGGCGCAGGTCGTTCTCGATCACCGCGTAGAAGATGGGGAACACGGTCATGGCCGCGCCGACCCAGATGAGCGCTTCGGTGCCGGGGAACCCGCGTGCCAGGGTGTAGATCGCGAACTTCGTGGTGAACGCCGACAGCGCGACTGCGCCGACGATGGTCGCCTCGGGGTAGGTGTCGGTGAGCCAGGCGTGCAGCACGGGGAAGGCGCACTTGATGCCGACGGCCACCAGGATGAGCATCCCGCCCGGGCCGTCGAGTCCGATGTAGCTGAACTCGAGCCCCTCGCCCGCGCCGACCCGCACGACGATCCCGGCGAGCAGCAGGAGCCCGGAGGCCACCTGCGCGACCAGGTACCGCATGGCGGCGCGGTGGCTGCGTTCGGTGCGGCCGGCCCAGATCAGGAACGCCGAGGACAGTCCGGCCAGTTCCCAGAACACGAACAGGGTGAGCAGGTCGCCGGCCAGCGCGCCACCCACGGCGCTCGCCGCGTAGACCAGGATCACCGTCTGCTGCAGGGAGTCCCGCAGGTGCAGCGCGTAGATCGCGGTGAGCAGGGCGGCCACCAGGAATCCCGTGGCGAAGATCCGGGACAGCCCGTCGATCCGCATCGGGTTCAGCACCAGGCCGAACAGTTCGAACGTCGTGCCGGTGCCCTCGGGCAGCAGCCACAGCAGCACCAGCCCGCCGACCGGCAGCGCCACCATCAGCACCCGGCGCGGCCACCCGCGCAGCAGCGGCACGCCGAGCGCGCCGAGTAACATCAGCAGGGCGGGGTTAGTCATCGCCCGGCCCCTCGTAGTAGTTCTCGTCCCGTTTCAGCCAGCGGCGCAGCCACTTGGCCGACAGCACCAGTCCGACGCTGCCGAGGAAGCCGTACACCGCGTAGAAGCCGAACCAGCCCTCGAAGCCGAAGTGAGGGTGTTTGTCGTAGAACAGGTCGGCCGCGAACGACAGTGCGCAGAGCGTGGCCAGCCCATAGACGATCCTGGTCACGTTCCGCGGGTTGTCGAGCCACCGGGGATCACGGTCGTTCACGGCAGCTCCAGGATCCCGGCCAGCGGCGCGAGCACCGCCTCCGCGCCGAAGAACAGCGCGACGCAGCCGAACGCGGTCAGGGTCAACGGTGCGGCGATGGTCAGGCGGGCCTCGCCGTGCACGGGTTTGTCGGGTGCGGGCAGGAAGAACGCCCGCATGGGGATCGGCATCAGGTAGGCCAGGGCGAGCAGCGAGCCCACCAGCAGCACGATGACCATCACCGTCTGTTCGGCGTCGACCGCGCCGAGAAGGAGGAACCACTTGCTCCACGTGCCGCCGAGCGGCGGCAGCCCGATGATCGAGATCGACGCCAGCAGGAACGCCGCGAACGTCCAGGGCATGGCGCGGCCCAGTCCGTCCAGTTCGGACACCCGCGACTTGTGCGCGGTCACGTAGATGGCGCCGGCGCAGAGGAACAGGGTGATCTTGCCGACCGCGTGGGTCACCATGTGCAGTGCGCCGCCGGCCACGGCGAGGTCGTTGGCCAGCGTCGCGGCGAGCACGATGTAGGCGAGTTGGCTGACCGTCGAGTAGGCGAGGCGCCGCTTGAGGTTGTCCGCCCGCAGCGCCACCACGGCCGCGGCCAGCAAGGTGAAAGCGGCGACCCACATCATCGGCCGGGCGGCGCCGCTCGCGGTGAGCGTGTCGAGCCCGAACACGTAGACGGTGACCTTGAGGACGGTGAACACGCCGGCCTTCACCACGGCCACCGCGTGCAGCAGCGCGGAGACCGGGGTGGGTGCGACCATCGCGGCCGGGAGCCAGCGGTGCACGGGCATCAGCGCGGCCTTGCCGATGCCGAACAGGTAGAGCGTGAACAGCACGGTCAGCACGACGCTGCCGGCCTCGTCGGTGAGCAGGCCACCGGGCTCGAAGTCGGTGCTGCCGGCCAGCAGCCAGGTCCACACGATGGCCGGCAGCAGCAGACCGATGGACGTGGTCAGCAGCACCACCAGGTAGGTCCGGCCGCCGCGTCGGGCGTCCGCGTCGCCCTTGTGCGCGACCAGCGGCCAGGTCGCCAGGGTCATGATCTCGTAGCCGACGAACAGGGTGATCATGTTGCCGGACAACGCGATCCACATGGCGGCCGCGATGGTGACCGCGAAGAAGGCGAAGAAGCGGGTCTGGTCGTGTTCGTCCTCGGCGCGGAGGTAGCCGGTGGCGAACACCGTGGTGATCGGCCACAGCACGGCGGCGATCGTCGCGAAGAGCAGGCCGAGCGGCTCCAGGGAGAACTCGAACGACAGTCCCGGCAGCCAGGTCCACAGCTCGAACCGCAGGCCGTCGTCGACCGCCGGCCACAGCGAGAGCACGGCGACCACCAGCAGCACACCGGTGACCACCGACGCCGTCTCGCGGGCGTTGGGCCGGCGCCGCAGGAGGAGCAGGGCGCCACAGCCCAGCAGCGGCAGCGCGACCGTGAGCGGCAGGGCCAGCGCGCGGTCGGGTTCGGTCCAGCCGGGGAACACCTCACCCACCCCCGAGCAGGGCGTCGGCCGCCGCGTCGGCGAGGCCGGCCGGCAGCGTCGCGTCGAGTCCGAAGTAGACGGAAGCGAGCACCAGCACCCAGATCGCCGCGACCATCGACACCGGCGGCTTCTTCGGCTCGAGATCCGGTGCCGGCTCGCGGAACCAGGCGACCTCGACGATGCGTCCGATGTAGACCAGCGCCAACAGGGAACTCAGGAGCATGGCCACGAGCACCGGCCACTGGTTCCGCTCGATCAGCGCCGCCGCCAGCGCCCACTTGCTCGCGAACCCCGACGTCGGCGGCACACCGATCAGCCCGAGACCCGCGACCACGATCGCCGCGAACGTCCACGGCATCCGCCGGCCGAGTCCGGCGAGGGCGGTGAGCCGCACCGAACCCAGCCGCAGCAACAACAACCCGGCCGCGGCGAACAGCGCGGCCTTGATGATCGCGTGGTTGATGACGTGCAGGTAGCCCGCCGACACGCCCGCGGCGGTGGCCAGGCTGATGCCGGCCACGATGTAGCCGATCTGCGCGACGCTCGACCAGGCCAGCAGGTACTTGAGGTCGGTCTGGAAGCAGGCCACCGCGGAGCCGACCAGCATCGCCAGCGCGGCCAGCAGCAGCCCGACCTGGCCGACGGGCATCGCCCCGAACACGAGACCCGCGCCGAAGACGGTGAAGGCGAACCGGCAGAAGACGTAGATGGCGACCTTGGTGCTGGCCGCGGCCAGGAACATGCTGACCGCCGAGGGCGCCTCGCCGTAGGCCGCCGGCAGCCAGGCGTGCAGCGGGAACACGGCCATCTTGACCGCGAGTCCGATGAAGACGAACACCACGGCCGCGTACAGCGCGCGGTTGCCGTCCAGTTCGGACAGTCGCGCGGCCAGGTCGGCCATGTTGAGGGTGCCGGTGACCGCGTAGGCCAGCCCGATGCCCAGCAGCACGAACGTGGCGCCGACCGTCCCGATGACCAGGTAGCGGAAGCTCGCGACCAGTGCCCGCCGCCGTCGTCCCATGGCGATCAGCGCGTAGGACGACAGCGAGCTGATCTCCAGGAACACGAACACGTTGAACGCGTCCCCGGTGATCGTGATGCCCAGCAACCCGGTCAACGTGAGGCACAGACAGGTGTACACCAGCGGCACCCGCCGCTCGTCGATCTCGGCGAGGACGCTGCGCCGGGCGTAGACCGCCGCGACCACGGCGATGGCCGACACGAGCAGCAGCACCGGGGTGTTGAACCCGGCGACCACGAACTCGATGCCCTCCGGCGCCGGCCAGCCACCCATGGCATAGCGCAGCGACTCGCCGTCGCCCACCCGCACGGCCAGCAGGACCGCGCAGGTCAGCGAACTCACCGACGCCAGCAGGAACAGCAGCCAGGCCACCGTCCGGGACCGGAACAGCACGCACAGGGGGGCGCAGGCCAGCGGCACCACCACCTGCAGCACCGGCAGGTGTGTCATCACGAGGCGGCCCCGTCGCGGTCGCCGGACTCCTGCGCGACCAGCTCGTCCTCCTCGCGCTCGACCAGGTCGTCCTCCTCGACCGTGCCGTACGCCTCGAAGACCCGGACCGAGAGCGCCAGGCCGACCGCCAGGGTGGCGACGCCGACCACGATGGCCGTCAGGATCAACACCTGCGGCAGCGGGTGGGAGTAGGTCTCCACGTCCTCGGAGACGATCGGCGCGCTGCCCCCGTCGACCTTGCCGAGGCTGATGAAGAACAGGAACACGCCGACCTGGAACAGGGTGAGGCCGATCAGCTTCTTGAGCAGGTTGCCGTGGCTGATGACCACGTACAGCCCGATCATCATGAGCGCGAAGAGCAGCCAGTAGACGTAGTGAGTCCCGATCACCGGGTCACCCCCTGGGTCGCCCTTCGGTTGGCGAAGCTGAAGAAGATCGACGTCATGACCGCCGCGACGGTCAGGCCGATGGCGGACTCGACGAGCAGGATCCCGAGGTGCTGGCCCGCGGCCGGGTCGCCGGGGCTGAGCAGGTCGTAGTCGAGGAACGAGCCGCCGAGCAGCAGGGTCGCCACGCCGACGCCCACGAACACCAGCAGGCCGAGCGGGATCAGCGACCAGAGCACCGCCTTCGGCAGCACCTGCTGGGCCTTGTCCAGACCGAACACCAGTCCGTAGAGAACGAAGCCGGACGCGAAGATCACGCCCGCCTGGAAGCCGCCGCCGGGACCGAAGTCGCCGTGGAAGAGCACGTACAGGGCGAACAGCAGGATGAACGGCATCAGGATCGCGCTCACCACCCGAAGGACCCGGTAGTCGACGAGGTCGAGGTCCTTGCGCCACGCGGCGTCCGCCGGCCGGGCGAGCGGCCCGAGCAGGATGAGAACGGTGACCGCCGCGGTGAACACCACCACCAGCTCGCCCAGCGTGTCCAGGCCGCGGTAGCTCGCGAGTACCGAGGTGACGGTGTTCGGGATACCGATGTCCTCCTGGGACTGTCGCAGGTAGACATCGGTGATGGGGTGGTCGCGGATCGGGGTGTCGGCCGAGCCGAAGCCGGGCAGGTCCTGCACCGCGTAGATCAGCGTCCCGCCGGTCAGGATCGCGACGACGGCCCCGGGGATCCGGCGCCGGCGGGCGGTCACGGCCTCCCGCGACCGGGTCAGGCTCAGGCCACCGAGCAGCAGCACCGTACTGATGCCCACCCCGACCGCGGCCTCGGTGAAGGCGACGTCCACGGCGTCCATCAGCACGAACAGGCACGCGGTGACCAGGCTGAACAACGCGGTCAACATGGTGGCCTCGTACAGGGCCCGCATGCGCGAGATGGTGAGCGCCGTGGCCACCAGGACCGCGAGAAGCGTGATGTTGATCATTATGAAGGCGGTCATCAACGGCGCCGATCCCCCTCGCGCCAGATCCGCACCCCGTCGCGGCGGGCGGCGAACGCCAGCACGTACGTCGCGGTGGGACTGGTCAGCAGCAGGAACACCATGATGATCACCAGCCGGATCCCCGTCTCCCACCCCGGGGTCAACACCAGCAGGCCCAGCAGGATCAAACCGGCACCAGCGGAGTCGGTGATGCCCGCCGCGTGGGTGCGCGTGTAGAAGTCCGGGAACCGCAGCAACCCCACGCCCCCGGACAGGACGAACAGACCACCCGCGCCCAGCAGCACACCGCTCACGATGTCGACGACGGTCATCGCGCCACCTGCTCGTTCTGCTCGGTCGGGTCGTCCCGGTCGTCCCGGTGGGTCAGGCGCAGCACCGCGACGACGGACACGAAGTTGACGAGCGCGTAGAGGATCGCGATGTCGAGGAACTCCGGCCGTCCGAAGAGGAACCCGGCGATCGCCACGAACAGCACGGTCTTGGTGCCGAACGTGTTGATCGCGAGAATGCGGTTGTACCGGCCGGGCCCCACGAACGCGCGCACCAGCACGAGCAGCATGGCGACCAGCACCGCGGCCATCACCGCGTAGATCATCGGCGCGGCTCCAGCCGGCGGACCCGGCGCAACATCGCCCCGGCACGCAGGTCCTCGATGCCCGCCTCGTCGAGGCTGTGGACGTTGATGCAGTCGTCGTCCACGTCGAAGGAGAGCGTGCCCGGCGTGAAGGTGATGGAGTTCGCGTAGACGACCTGGCCGACCTCGGACAACCCCGGGGAGGGGGTCTTCGCCACGATCGGCCGCAGGTCAGGACGCGGCGACCAGGCCTTGCGCACCACACCGACCGCCGAGACGAGTACCTCCTTGACCAGCCACAGCAGGTACCGCGGCAGGCCCAGCACCAGCGCGAAGGTGATCCCGTCGCGCTCGAGCACGCCGGCACGATACGAGATCAGGCAGACCAGCAGCACCGACGCCGCGCCGAGCGACAGGAACAACACCTCGAAGTGTCCGGACAGGATGATCCAGAACACGATCAGCGCGGGCGCGGTGTGCAGCACGCCCCCGCTTTGCGGCCCCCACCCGAAGAGGGCGAGGCGCTGGTGGAGTCGGTCACGCGGCGCCGCCCGGCTCGGACCCACCGGCCACCGAACGCATCAGCGGTACCGCGAACCAGCTTCATGCTCATGATCCCAGGGGTCGGCGCACAACGTCGGCCCCGGCTGGGACGGACGGCCGACCAGACTTCCCGGCGCACCACCAGCAACCATGCCGTACGCACGGCTGTGGAGCAAATCGGGCGCGGAGCCTCAGCGGTCGCGAGCCGACCGACCGACCCGCGAACCTGATCGACAACGCCAACACGACAAACGCCGCGATGAACACCAACGCCGGCACCATTGCGGACATAACAGTCATCCTGGATGGGTGCTCCGAGAACGTGTTCTCGGAGCCGCGGTGATGTTGTGGGTGGAGCCCGGTTCGACCTCGGAGAGCCACAGCGGGATCCCATCGGGTTCCATCAGCGCCTGGACGTTGCCGCCCTCTTCACGGTGCTTGCCGGAGTTCCAGGCGTCGAGCTGCTCGCCCTTGACATTGGTCGTCTTCTCGCTCTTCCGATCACTGGAGAACAGCTCGCCGTCCAGGACCAGGCGCGTCACACCGTCGTCTTTGGCTCGCTGCAACGCGTCGCGCAGATCCGGGGCGAGGAGGTGACGCCCGCGCGGTACCGGGCGTCGTTGCGGGCCGAAGGCCTGCCGAGGCCTCATGGTCGCGGACGAGCGGAACGTGATGTTCGCCGCGACGCGGGCCGGGCACCGCGCGGGGCCCGCTGACGGGGGGCGGCAGGTGCTCGATCGACTTCGCGGACTACGCCTCAGCCGCCTGGTCGGCGTGAGCGTTCCGCTGTGTGACGCCTGACCATCCGCGTCAGCAACACCGCTGTCACCAGGCAGAACACCACCAGGAACCCGCCGCCGACGATACCCGGGACCGGGTTGTAGTCGTCGGTGTAGGCGGTGGGGCGCTCAGCGTCGTCGTGCAGGCGCACGTTGTCGATCCCGCTCGGCATCGGGTCGCCCCTGCGGACCTTCTCGGCGTCGCGCAGCCTGACACCGCTCCGGGTGATCGCGCCGTCCGCGCTGACGAACTCGCCGATCCACCAGCAGCTTTCGTCGCCACACTCGAGGTCGGTGGGGGTGAGGGTGCCGACCGGCCCCTCGGCCAGGGCATCGCCGCCGTTGACTCCATCGGCGATCACGGCGACGCCACCGAGCACGCCGAGCGTGACGATGAGCACGATCAGGATCCAGATGACCACCCTGCCGCCCTTGGACAGCGGTTTCGATGGTTTCGGTGGCTTCGGCGTGGCCATGGAAAGCAGCCTGCCATGCGTCACCGCGGCGGGTTCGACAGGGAGTCCGGCAGGAGTTCGAGTGATCCACTGCCGGCGAGCCGTGCGGTCGAGCCCCATCCTTGAGTAGCCCTGTTCTGATCGGTGAGCTTTTACCGCCGTGAAATAGAATGTACGCGAGTGATCGCGCCTTTCCCGGCATAAACCCTGACTCGAGACCAGCCGCTTTTAGCGACATACAGCAGACAGTTCGTCCCAGTCTGTCCAATGTGGACTCTACTACCGTCCACCTGCGCACCACCGGAGTACGGGTTCTGCGGCTCCGACGTCGCGTACAGCAGCAGCGTCATGGTGGCCGTCAGGATCGACATGACGAGGTGTGGGTCATAGGCCGGGGCCACCGAACAACAACGGCAGCGCGATCGCATGACGAACCACACGACGACGACCAGCCCACCCGCCAGGCCGTCGACCTGGAAGACCGCTTACGCCGTCGCCACGTGCTCGGCGCTCTGTACTGGGCCGCAGCCCATCTCGACCTGCCCGCACTGGCCGACGGGGGCTACAAAGCGCGGGGATCGGCGTGCACACTCCGATCAAACAACCCGCCAGCGACCAGATACTCGACCTCGACAGCCGCACCTACAACGCATTCCTGCGTGGCCTGCGCTGCCTGGGCGAACGCGGCTTCGTCGTCCTCACCGGCCGCTGGCGCACCCTCCACCACACCACCGCCAGCCCAAGCAAGATCGGCGACGTCACCAAAGCCGCCCTCGTCCTCACCCACTTCGAACACGGCCGACTCAACTAAAGTTGGTGAGATCACTTCATTGATCTTGGACACCCTCCTCCTAGGCAGTGACACCGACCCGCTTCACACGACCTGCACGGAATCAACCATCTAGAGGCCAACGTGCGCCAGGTCACGTCGCGTCGATTCGGCACCGCCGTCACGGTCCGAAAGAACCTGCCGCACGCCGAGTGACACACGGTCGCGGGCCCCAAGTGCTACGTTGGTGTCAGGTGCGCCGGGAAGTCTGGTCGGCAGAGCTGTTGCTTGCCGTCGACCAGGGAGTTGAACCCGTGCTTCTCCGTTTCTTCCGCCTCGAGGTTGCCTGTTCCGCACGTCTTCGTGCACGCCGTCACCGGCTCGGAGGCGCCGAATGGCACTCTGGCTGATCTGGCTGGTCGTCGCCGTCGCGCTGGGCGTCGCGGAGATCTTCACGCTGACCGCGGCTCTCGGTGTACTCGCCGGAGCGGCGCTGGTACCCGCGGCTCTGGCCGCGATCGGTGTCCCCCTGGCGGGCCAACTCGTCGCCTACGCCCTGGCCGCCGTGGCGGGCGTGGTGCTGATCCGCCCCGTAGCACTGCGTCACCTGCACCAACCGTCCCTCGAGCCGTTCGGGGTGGACGCGCTGGTCGGCAGGGCGGCGTTCGTCGTCCAGGAGGTGTCCGAAATGGACGGTCGGGTCCGGATCGGTGGCGAGGAGTGGACGGCCCGCCCCTACGACACCACGCTCGTGATCCCCGTCGGCGAGGTCGTCGACGTCATGGAGATCACCGGCACCACCGCTCTCGTCTATCCCAGGGAGGGACCATGGAAATCACCGCCGCTCTGATCGTCGGCATCCTCATCGTGCTGCTGGCGTTCTTCACGGTGACGCGCTCGGTGCGCATCGTGCCGCAGGCCCGCGCACGCAACGTCGAACGACTCGGCCGCTACCTGCGCACACTGCAACCCGGCCTGAGCTTCGTGATCCCCTACATCGACCGCGTCCACCCCGCCATCGACCTGCGCGAGCAGGTCGTCTCGTTCCAGCCACAGCCGGTGATCACCGAGGACAACCTGGTCGTCGAGATCGACACAGTCCTGTACTTCCAGGTCACCGACCCCCGCGCGGCCGCCTACGAGATCGCGAACTTCCTGCAAGCCGTCGAGCAGCTCACGGTCACCACACTGCGCAACGTCGTCGGCTCCATGGACCTGGAGGGCGCACTCACCTCCCGCGACGTGATCAACAGCCAACTGCGCGGCGTGCTCGACGACGCCACCGGCAAATGGGGCCTGCGAGTCAACCGCGTCGAGATCAAGGCCATCGACCCGCCCATGACCATCAAGGACGCCATGGAAAAGCAGATGCGCGCCGAGCGCGACAAGCGCGCCGCCATCCTCGCCGCCGAGGGCCAGCGCCAGTCACAGATCCTGACCGCCGAGGGCGACAAGCAGGCAGCCGTACTACGCGCGGAAGGCAACCGATCGGCACGAATCCTCACAGCCGAGGGCGAGGCACGCGCGATCGACGAGGTCTTCCAAGCCGTACACCGCAACGACCCCGACCCGCAACTCCTGGCCTACCAGTACCTCCAAACACTCCCCAAACTCGCGCAAGGCCCGAACAACACCTTCTTCGTCATCCCCAGCGAGTTCACCGCCGCACTCCAAGGCGTGTCGAAAGCGTTCAACGAAACGCTGCCACGCTCACCCGCCACCCGAGAGGTCTCCCAAACCGACGAACTGGCCGCCAAAGCAGCAGCCGACGCAGCGAAGGCCGCCGACGCCGCAGCCGAAGCGGTGGCGGACGCCGCCGACGCCCGACGACCCGGCACACCTACCCGGCTGACCGGTCCGGCTCAGGCGGAGGGCGATCGCTGAGTCTGCGCGACGCCACCACGCACGCCAGCCGGGACCTCATCGCCGAGGCTCGTCCGGCGGAGGCGTCTCCGGCGGCGTGGTGGCGGGCATTCCGGTCGGCAGGTTGTCCGGCGGTTCCACACGCAACGCCTTGGCGACGGGCACATCGGTGGACGAGTGCAGCACGATCGACAGGGCGATGGTGATGGCCACCAGGTCGAAGACGTGCTCCCCCGTGGGGATGCCCGATTGGAGTGCCAGCAGTCCGTAGACGACCGACGCGAACCCCTTGGGGCCGAACCACGCGGCGACCGATCGTTCCCGTGGCGGCAAGGTGCTGCGCACCAACGACAGCATCATCGCCGCCGGCCGCACCAGCAGGATCGCGATCACCGCGACCGCCCAGTCCCCCAGGCTCAGGTCCGCCAACCGGTCCGGGGTGATGAGCGCGCCGAACACGAGCAGCGCGGCGAACTTCGTCGTCTCCGACAGCAGATCCCCGAAGTGTTCGAACCGTTCCGCGGCCACCCGGTCCAACGTCACCACCGTCGACCCGGCGGCGAACGCGGCGAGGTACGGATTCGCGTGCGTGAGGTGGCACGCCGCGTAGAGGATGACCCCGATCGCCAGCGGCCCCAACGCCTGCAGTCTCGGTTCGGCGGTCAGCACCCGCCACCGCCACGCCAGGACCACGACGGCGGGAATGACCACGCCGAGCGCGAGTCCCGCGACCAGCTCGATCGCCACCGTGCCCAGATGAGCGTCCCGGTTCGCCGCCGTGGCCAGGAAGATCAGCACGAACGGCAGCGCGAGCCCGTCGTTCAGACCCGACTCCACGTTCAGCAACCGGCGCAGCCGCAGCGGCACATCGCTGCGCCCCACGATCGCCGAGGCGAACACCGGATCGGTCGGCGACAGGATCGCGCCGACGAGGAACGCCGTCGACCAGTCGAGCCCGGCCAGATAGTGCGCCGGCACCGCGATCCCCACCATGGTCAGTGGCATCGCGAGCCCCAACGCCCGGCCGGAAAGCCGCCAACCGTCCCGAATGGCCGGCAACCCGGCCCGCTGCCCGTCGGTGAACAACACGGTGAACAACGCCAGGTCCGCGAGCCCCGTCACGAACACGCCGTCCGACGGGATGTCCACCACACCGAAGCCGCCCTGCCCGAGCAACGCGCCGGCCACCAGGAACAGCAACGCGGTGGACAGGATCGTCCGCGCGGCGACCCCGGACAACGACACGCTGATCAGCAGCACGACCCCGAACGCCAACACCAGCGCCATGACGCCCCCCGTCCACGTCGAAACGGCCCACCGCGTCCCGGTGGGCGTGCCGACCAGACTTCCCGGCGCTCCGCGCGCAAACATGCCGTACGGACGGCCGCCACGCAAGCCGGTCTCAGCTCAGCGCGACGGCCGCAGTGATCAGGAGTGGGGTTCCGAACCCAGTGGAGCGAGCCCCGACAAAGCTCCTGCTACGAGTTGGTTCCCAGTGGGGTCTGCTGTTGGAACGCCAGACGCCACCGGCCGGTGACCCTTCGATACACGCTGGTGCACTGTGCGCGGTAGGCGGCGACCTCGCGTTCCCTGTAGGCCGTGACCCGGTAGGTCAGCAATGCCGCGCCGTTGCCCAAGGACACGACTCTGGTGTCCTCCAGTTGGAAGTCACGCCACGGTGTGGCGGCCAGCCAGGATTCCAGGACCTCGCTGCGGTCCAACACCATGCTGGGAAGCACCATCATCATGGTGTCGGTCAGGACGCGCTCGTAGAAGTCACCGGCGTCGCCGGTGGTCAGGGCCGACCAGCAACGTCGTTCGAGCGCGACCAACTCGTGCGTCACTTCCCGGCACTCCGGTGATGGCGGGCACCGAGCAAGGTGCGCCCGATGGTGGCGAGTTCGCTCGACGGAGCGCAGCTGAGCAGCACGACGTCGCGCAACGCGGCGCGGACGTCGACGCGACCGGTGAGTCGCCAGGCGTGCCGTCGGCCCGTGATCCCGATCGTCGCGTCGCCGCGGGCGACCACGTCGAGGATGCCGAGCACCCGCTCGGCGGGCAGCATGATCCGGACGTCGAACGGCACCGGGTTGGCCGCCTGGACGTCGCACCACAGCAACGCCGTTCTCGGATCGACGACCGACCAGCGGCAGCGGCCGGTCACGACGGTCAGCTCACCCTCCTGCTTGGGCCGGTCCAACAGGTCGAACAGCGGCTTGGCGGCGGGCGCCGGCGGCTCTCGTGAGTCGTCGACGACCATCACGAACACCGGCCACAACCCGGCCTCGCCGGAGGTGACGGCCGCGCCACCGACGTCTCGCGGCCACAGCATGACCACCTCGACCGCGACCACGGCGGGCGGGCGGCCGGCGGGCGGTGTCCCACCCTCGTCGGTGTTGGTCCTGCGGTGCCGCATCACTCTCCTGCCGTCGTCGGTCACTCCCCTGATTGTGGTTCGTCGGCCGGTGAGCGTCCCGCGACCGGCGGAGAGTGTCAGACAACCGCAAGGCAGCGTCAGGGCGTCGGCGTGGTCGTTGTCGTGGAGGTCGTGGTGGACGACGGTCCGGACTCGACATCCACGCTCGGCGTCGCCGGCAGCCGGGGGATGGAGGTGTCCTCGATGGGCTGTGGTTGGTCCTCGCTCCCCACGCCGCAGCCGGCGACGGTGAGGGTCAGGCCGGCGAGAGCCGTGGCCACCCGGTGTCGGATCATTCGACTCATTCGACGACCTCCGGCAGCTCGACCACGAATCTCGCGCCTCCGGCCGGGCTTTCCTCCACCCAGGCGTGGCCGCCGTGTCTGCGCACGTGCTGGCTGACCAGTGCCAGGCCGAGTCCGACGCCGCTGTCGGTGGCGTCGCGGTCGGCCGGCGATCCCCGGGCGAAGCGTTCGAACACGTGCTCGCGCGCGTCCTCCGGCACGCCGGGGCCGGCGTCGTCGACCTCGAGCCGCGCCCGGCCGTCCCGACTGTCGACACCCAGCCGCACCACACCCCGGCCGTGCCGCTCCGCGTTGTCCACCAGGTTCGCCACCACTCGTTCCAGCCGGCGCCGGTCACCGAGGACGTGCGGGTGGGCGGAGACCTCCACCGCGTCGGCACGCAACGCGCCGTGGGGGGTGATCGTGGCGAGCACCAGCTCGGCCAGGTCGACCTGTTCGAACGTCGACCGGTCGTCCGGGTCGTCGCGGGAGATCTCGAGCAGATCGTCCACCATCCTGCGGAACCGGCGCAGGTCGGTGTCGAGCAGTTCGACGGCCTGCCGGGTGCTCGACGGGAGGTCCGCGCTGCGTCGGTGCAGGACCGACATGGCGTTGAGCATGGTGGTCAACGGCGAGCGCAGCTCGTGGCTGACGTCGCCGGCGAAACGGGTGTCGCGCGCCACCCGGGCCTGGAGCTTCTCGGCCGTGTCGTTGAACGCGTCGGCCAGCGGGGTGAGGTCCGGGTCGCGGGTGGCGGGCAGTCGCACACCGAGATCGCCCCGCGCGGCCCTGGCCGCGGCGTCGGTCACCTTGCGCAGCGGGCGCAGCGCGCTCGTGGTCGCCCAGCGGCCGAGCAGCGCGCCGGCGAGCATGCTGGCGGCGGTGCCGGCCACGAGGATCCAACTGAGGTACCGGAACGTCCGATCCAGCTCGCGCATCGGCGACACCTCGACGTAGGTGGCCGACAGCTCCTCCAGCGGCAGACCGACGGCGAGCACGGGAACACCGTTCAGCACCGTCCGCTGGTGGGCCGCGGTGCCGCCCCGGACCATGTCGAGGAAGGGAGTGGGCAGGCGTCTGGGGTCGACGAGGTTGCCGCCGCTGATCCATTCGCCGTCATCGACCAGCAGCACCGCGGACTCCACCTCCGCGCCCAGGCCGGTCATCAGCTCGGACAGTCCGGCCGAGCCGCGGTCCAGCGCCGCCTGAACGAGCCGCGCGTTGCCGGTGGCCTGCGTGATGGCGCTGCGTTCCCGCTGGTCGACCATGTAGCCGGTCGCCAGGTGCCAGGTGGCCAACGCGAGCGTGCCGGCGACCACCAGGGACACCAGGCCGAACGAGGCCATCACCCTGGTCCGCAACGTCAGTCGGCTCACGGCACTCCTGCCCGGTAGCCCGTCCCACGCACCGTGATGATGAGGGTGGGCTGCCCGGGATCCGGTTCGATCTTGCGGCGGAGCCGGCGGACGTGCACGTCCAACAGCCGGGTGTCGCCGAAGTAGTCGTAGTCCCACACCCGTTCCAGCAGCTGCTCGCGGGTCACCACCGCGCCGCCCGCGGCGGCCAGTGCGCACAGGAGCCGGAACTCGGTCTTGGTCAGCGGGATCTCCTCGGCGTCGGCGCCCGCGCCGCGGGTCACCCGGCCCTCGGCGATCCGCACGCTGAGGTCACCGAGCTCGATCGCACCGGGGGTGTCCGGGTCGACGGCCCGGGCGCGGCGCAGCAGCGCACGGATGCGGGCGCTCAGCTCGCCCGCGTCCACGGGCTTGGTGACGTAGTCGTCGGCGCCCGCCTCCAGACCGGCGATGATCTCGTGCGACGCGGTGCGCGCGGTGACCATGATGATCGGCAGGTCGCCCAGTTCGCGCAGACGCGCACACACCTCGAGACCGTCCATGCCGGGCAGCATGAGGTCGAGCAGCACGACATCGGGCGCGACCGGATCGAGGGCGAGCCGGGCCAACGCACCCTCACCGGTGGCCGCCTCGATCACGCGGTAGCCCTCGTCGGTCAGCGCGAGCCGCAGCGCCTTGCGGATCCGCGCGTCGTCCTCGACGAGCAGCAGGCTGACCGTCACCTCAGCATCGCCCCCAGGTTCGGGGCCGATCCTACGGGGCTCGGCGCGGTGGTCCTGACTGTCGGCCATGAGGCGTTCCTACTGGCGAATGCCGCGCCCGGCCATCCCTGCCGGCCGTGCCCGCCGAATTGTCAGAACTTCGTCAGGTTGACCGGCGCGCTCGCCCGTCAGGATGACGAGGGGAAGTCAACCGAGCCGGGGAGCCGATGTACCGCTACGAGCAGCACTGTCCGATCGCCCGCACGGCGGAACTCCTGACCGAACCGTGGACCCTGCTGGTCCTGCGTGAACTCATGCGAGGCAGCGAGCGGCGCGTCGACATCGCGAAAGGTCTGCCGAAGATGTCGCAGGCCCTGCTGGGGGCACGGCTGCGCACGCTGGAGTCGAGCGGCGTGGTCACGCATCTGCCGGGCGACCGCGGCGAGAAGCGCTACCGGCTGACCACCGCGGGCCTCGAGCTCCGGCCGCTCGTGGAGCAGCTCGGCCGCTGGGGGCAACGCTGGCTCGACCGACCCAGCATCGGTGATCTCAACGCCGAACTGCTCGTGTACGACATCTGCCGGGAGATCAACGAGAAACGGTTGCCGGCCACACCGCTCACCGTGGACATCAACCTCACCGACGCGCCACCACCCCGCCGCTGGTGGATCGAACTGTCGAAGACCGGCGCCACCGCACAGCCCCGCACCCGGGACACGGACGCCACCGTCCGGCTCGCCGGCACCATCGGCGGCCTGGCGGCCGTGTGGCTGGGCCACCAGACCTGGCTGCAGGCGGTCCGCGAGCGAACGCTGGTCCTCTCCGGCAACCGCGCCGCCGTGCGGTCGCTGATCGGCTGCCTCGGCGCGAGCAGGTACGCCGCCGTGCCGCGCGCGGACACCGAACGGGAGCCGACATGACCATGCCGCTCAGCGAGCACAGCGCGATCCTCATCATGCCCACGGACCAGGACCCGCCGGCGGACGCGATCCGCACGTGGATCCGACACGCACTCAACCAACTGCCCACACTGACCAGGCTGCGCACAACCCTGGTCGCCGACGAACTCATCGCCAACGCGCGCCGACACGGCCGACCGCCGTACGTGCTCCAACTGACCGTCCACCGACCCCACACCCTCGTGGTGGCCGTCGACGACTGCTCCACGATCGACGACGACGAGTCGAGATCAGAACTGACGCTCGTCAACGGACTGTCCAAACGCTGGGGTGTCGAACGACGGCGACACGCCAAGACCTACTGGGCCGAACTCATGGCCGACGAGTCCATCGAGTCCATCGTGGACCTGTCCACCCTCCACTCACCGCCGATCCACGGTCCCACGACCACCCCGGTCCCGGTCCAGCGCCGACGTAGCCGACCATTTCCGACCGCGTGACCAGATCTGTCGGTGAACGAGCCCGCTATGCGCGGTGACTACCTCGGCTGCTTCCTCGCATCCCCTCGAACGAGTACCAGGACCACGTCGTGCTGCTGGGCAGCCGGACCTCCAACGAACTCGGCCAGCTCGCCGACCTCCTGTGCCGCAACGCGAAACGCGCCTGATGAACACCGGCGGCGATCAGGCGAAGGTACCCAGCCAGGTGGTCAGGCCATACAGGGCTACGTAGGTGGCCACCGCGATCCCCAGGACCGCGAGCAGTCGCCAGCGCCACCGCCGGACACCGGCGATGCTGCACTGGTCGCGGCGGCGCAGGGAGATCCACACGAGCAACGCGAGCACCGCGAGTCCACCGAGGCGGAACCACCAGGCGTGGTTGTCGTAGAGGTTGGTGGCCCACGCGAACGCGGTACCCGCACTGACGATGCCCACCAGCGCCAGCACGGTCGGCCCCACACAGCACAGGATGCCGACCAGCCCACCGGTCAGCCCGATCCGCCACATCGGCAGCCGATCGGAGTCCGGCCTCGCCGCAGTGGAGGCTGTCTGTTCGCTCGCCTTGTCAGTCGTCACGGCACTCCTCTCGCCCGATACTGCCATCGCACGACAGCGGGTGCGCTGTTCACGCGGGGAATGTCAGCGTGCTGACAACACCGTGGTCTGTCGGGCTCTGACCCCGATCACAGTACGTCGGCGGGTTCGGTCCCGCGTGCGTCACTCGAGTACGCCGCCGGCGTACGACCGTCGACTCCAAACGAGGCGTCGACACTCGTGCTGCGCTTCCCATCTCGACCTGGTGAAGTTGTTCTGGAGACAGTTGACCGACCTCGACCTGGGAGCGGCACGTGGCGCAACAGAAGCGGGACCGGGACGAGGTTTTCCTGGAGTACACCAAGAGCATCTGCCCGGTGTGCAAGGTGGTGGTGGACGCCCAGGTCAACATCCGGGAGGGCAAGGTCTATCTGCGCAAGCGGTGCAAGGAACACGGCGGGTTCGAGGCGCTGGTCTACGGCGACGCCCAGGCCTACCTGGACTCGGCACGCTTCAACAAGCCCGGCACGATCCCGCTGACCTTCCAGACCGAGGTCCGGGACGGCTGCCCGTCGGACTGCGGCCTGTGTCCGGAGCACAAGCAGCACGCGTGTCTGGGGATCATCGAGGTCAACACGAACTGCAACCTGGACTGCCCGATCTGTTTCGCCGACTCCGGCCACCAGCCGGACGGGTACTCGATCACGCTGGAACAGTGCGACCGGATGCTGGACGTGTTCGTCGCGTCGGAGGGCGAGGCGGAGGTGGTGATGTTCTCCGGCGGGGAACCCACCATCCACAAGCACATCCTCGACTTCATCGACCTGGCGCAGGCCAAGCCGATCCGCAACGTCAACCTCAACACCAACGGCATCCGCCTGGCGACCGACAGGCGGTTCGTCACCGCGCTGGGGGAACGCAACGGCCGGGCGGCAAGTCGATCAACATCTACCTGCAGTTCGACGGCTTCGACGAACGCACCCACCGGGAGATCCGAGGCAAGGACCTTCGAGAACGCAAGCGGCAGGCGTTGGACAACTGCGCCGAGGCCGGGCTCACGGTCACCCTCGTCGCGGCGGTCGAACGCGGCCTGAACGAGCACGAACTCGGTGACATCGTCGAGTTCGGCCTGGCGCATCCGGCGGTGCGGTCGGTGTCGTTCCAGCCGGTCACCCACTCCGGACGGCACGTGGAGTTCGACCCGCTGACCCGGCTGACCAACTCCGACATCATCGAGCTGATCGCGGCGCAACGCCCGGAGTGGTTCGGCAAGGACGACTTCTTCCCGGTGCCCTGCTGCTTCCCGACCTGCCGGTCGATCACCTACCTGCTCACCGACGGCACACTCGGGCAACCGGACTTCGGTGTGGTGCCGATTCCTCGCCTGCTGCGGGTGGAGGACTATCTGGACTACGTGTCCAACCGGGTGGTGCCCGACTACGCGGTTCGGGAGGCGCTGGAGAAGCTGTGGAGTGCCTCGGCGTTCATGGGCACCGCCACCACCGAAGAACGACTCCGCCAGACCACCGAGGCACTCGACTGCGCCGACGCGTGCGGGGTGAACCTGCCCGACGCGCTGGCCAACCTCACCGACCGGGCGTTCATGATCGTGGTGCAGGACTTCCAGGACCCCTACACGCTCAACGTCAAGCAGCTGATGAAGTGCTGCGTGGAGGAGATCACCCCGGACGGGCGGCTGATTCCCTTCTGCGCCTACAACTCCGTCGGTTACCGCGAGCAGGTGCGGGAGCGGATGTCCGGGGTGAAGGTCGCCCCCGTGGTTCCGAACTCGATCGAACTCCAGCCGGTCGTGGTCGATTCGCCCTACGGCTCCAAGATCGCCGCGACGCCCACCGTGCCAAGCAACGGCGACAGCCCGGCGATCGCACCGGACACCACCAACGTCGGCCGCCGGGCGGTGCCGGAGTGACCACGCCGGACGAGATCAAAGCCTGCTGCGCGGCCACCTACGGCAACGACGCCGTCGCCCTCGTGCTCGGCGAGTCCTACCATCCCGGCGGTCCGGCCTTGACCCGGCGGCTGGCGGAACGACTGCGGTTGCGCGATGGCCAACAGGTCGTCGACGTGGCGGCGGGCCCCGGTGCGACCGCACGAGCACTCGCCACCGACCACGGCGTCACCGTCGACGGCGTCGACCTCGGACAGTCCACAGTGGATCTCGCACGGTCGGCGACGGCCGCCGCCGGGCTGGCGGACAAGGTGCGGTTCCACGTCGGTGACGCCGAGCGCATCCCCTTGCCGGACAACTCCTGTGACGCGGTGGTGTGCGAGTGCGCGTTCTGCACCTTTCCCGACAAGTCCACCGCCGCGACCGAGTTCGCGCGGATCCTGCGGCCCGGTGGCCGGGTCGGCATCACCGACGTCACGGTCTCCGAAGATGGGCTCCCGGACGAGCTGACGACACTGGCCGCTTGGGTCGCCTGCATCGCCGACGCCCGCCCACTCGACGAGTACTCGGCGATCCTGGAACGCGCCGGACTGCGCACCGTGCACACCGAGAACCACGACCCGGCGATCGCGCGCATGATCGACGAGATCGACGCCCGGGTGCGGGTGCTGCGGATGACCGCGCCCTCCCGGCTGGCCGAGTCCGGTGTGGACGTCGTGGCCGTGCTCCGGTACACCGCGCTCGCCCGGCAGGCTGTCGCCGACGGGCTCCTCGGTTACGCGCTGCTGATCGCTGAGAAGGCGTAGACGTGGTGCTCGTTCCCGTTGCGCGGCAGCGCTGCCCACCCTCCCCTCCCTGGCCACACGAGGGCCGGCGACCGTGACGGCCGGACCGGAAAGCCGTGCGGCGACCAACGAGCTGCTCGACGGGTTGCGGCGGGGGCGGTGGCGACCGCGGGCCTGGGCACGGTTCCTGTGGGAGGCGACCCGTCGCTCGGCCCGGCAGGCCTGGCGCAGACCCCGCGCGCTGGGCGAGGTCACCCTGCTGCACATGGCGTTCGTGGTGTTCGGCGACCAGAGACGTCCCATGTGGACAGTGACCAGCTGGGTGCTGGCGGCCACCCACCTCGGCATGCTGGAACACCACCGTTCCATCGGGATGGCCAGTACCGTCACCCTGACCCGCGCCAACCTGCCCGCACTCACGGCGGGGTGGGCGAGTCCCGTCGTCGCGCTCGCGAGCGACGTCGTCGACGGGCGCCTCGCTCGCGGACTCGGCACCACGTCGCCGTTCGGGGCTGCCGCCGACTCGCTGGCCGACGCGGCGTTCTGGTCGTGGCATGCCCTGCGCCGCGAACCCAGCCGTCGCGTGCGTGCCGTCGCGCTGCTCGCGTGGGTGGTGCCCGTGGTCGCGGTCACGAGCACGAGTGTCGCGCGCGGACGGATGGTGGACGCGCCTCGTCCGGTCCTCGTCCGGCCGGCCGCGGCGATGCAGGCGGTACTGACCGTCCGCGCCGTGCTGCGCCGCCGGTCACCAGAACCGACGCGCACGCAGCAGTGCCCGCGTGACGCGGCGCATGACCGGTGACCCGAGCACGCGCGCCGACTCGGCCACGGCGGTGTTCCAGACCCCGTCGGACCAGGCGGGGTAGGGATGGACCACCGAGGCGAGGTCGCGCAGCCGCCTGCGGGTGGCGACCAGACCGGTGAGTTCGGCGATCATCTCACCGGCCCTCGGCGCCACGACGGTCGCGCCGAGCACCCTGCCCTTCCCGTCGAGCACGACGTGGGTGAAACCGTCGGTCTCGTCCTCGACGATCGCACGGTCGACATGGTCGTGGCTCAGCAGGCGGATCCGGACGGCCTCGCCGTGCCGGTGCCGTGCCTGGTCCTCGGTGAGCCCGACGTGGGCGACCTCGGGATCGGTGAAGGTCACCCACGGGATCCGTTCGTGGTCGATGCTCCGGACCGGGCCGAGCAGCGCGTTGGTCGCGGCGATGCTGCCGTGCATCCCGGCGACATGGGTGAACGGCAGGTTCCCGGTGACGTCCCCGGCCGCGTAGACGCGGCGGTTGCTGGTGCGAAGCCTGGCGTCGGTGACGACGTGGCCCCGCTCGTCCAGGCGCACCCCTGCCTCGGCGAGGCCAAGCCCGGTTGTGCGTGGACGCCGGCCGGTCGCTACAAGCACCCGGTCGACGTCGACCCTGCCGGAGCCCTCGGGGCCGAGCAGTTCGAGCCGTACCCCGCCTTCGTGTCGTACAGCCCTGGTCACGGTGGTCGAGATCCGCACGCCGATCCCCTCGGCGGACAGCGCGGCGGACAACGTGGCACCGGCCAGCGGTTCCTCCCGTGGGATCAGTCGCCCGGTGGCCTCGATGATCGTCACCTCCGCACCCAGGCGGGCGAACGCCTGCGCGAGTTCACATCCGACCGGTCCGCCGCCGAGTACCGCCAGACGCTCCGGCAGCGTGTTCAGCTCCCACAGGGTGTCGCTGGTCAGCGGGTCGACATCGGGCAGGCCGGGCACCTGCGGCAGTGTGGGCGCCGAGCCGGTGGCGATCAGGGCGTGACGAAACCGCAACTGCTCGCCGTCGACCCGCAGCTCGTCCAAGCCGGTGAACTCGGCCGTGCCCGTGACGACGTCGGCGCCCGCCGCGGACAGCGCCGCGGGTGAGTCCACCGGCTCGATCCGCTCGATCGCGCCGCGCACGTAGGCCATCACGGCCGCGAAGTCGACCGCCGGGTCCACCGGGGTGAGCCCGAACCGGCCGGCCGTGCGCATCCGGTGCGCGGCGTGGGCGGCGGCCAGCAGGGACTTGCTCGGCACACAACCGGTCCACAGACAGTCACCGCCGGTCCGGCCACGTTCTACCAGCACCACCCGCGCGCCGAGCCCACCCGCCGTCTTCGCGGCGATGATGCCGGCGGTGCCCCCGCCGACAACGACCAGGTCGTATCCTCGCGCCACGTCGTGCCTTCCGTATCGCGGCCATCGCCTCAGATGCGGACCAGGACCTCGTCCAGAGGTTTGCGCACCAGGTCGGGCACCGTCGCGTCGTCGGCGGCGTATCCGACGGGGATGACCGCGAACGCCTTCTCGTTGCGTGGCCGCCCCAGGATCTCGCCGAGGAAACGCATCGGGCTCGGGGTGTGGGTCAACGCGGCCAGGCCCGCCAGGTGCAGCGCGGTGAGGAGCATGCCGATCGCGATACCCACGGACTCGTCCACGTAGTAGTGCTTGCGCTTGGCCCCCGTGTCCTCGTCCAGGTAGTACCGCTGCGCGAAGACCACGATCAGATGCGGCGCGTCGGTCAGGTGCGGTTTGTGCTCATCGGTGCCCAGCGGTGCCAGCGCCGCCAGCCACTCCTCGCCCAGCCTGCCGTCGTAGGACTTCCGCTCCTCCGCCTCCGCGGCCTCCCGGATCCGCGCACGCACGTCCGGGTCGGTGACCAGCACGAAGGTCCACGGCTGCTGGTGGGCGCCGGACGGCGCGGTCGACGCCACCGCGATCGCGTCCACCACCACCTGCTCGTCCACCGGGTCGGTCGAGAACGCCCGCACCGTCCGCCGACCCGACATACGTTCGCGCAGCCAGGCCGACATGCGACGCGACTCCTCCTCGGGCACACGCCGCGGCCGGTAGGCGACCGGACGGTACGGGTCACCGGGGACAGGGATGCTCGACTCCATCACCACACCCTGCCCGACGACGACGATCCGCACGAGTCCGAGAACGGATGGACCGCTCCGTCGCGTCGATCGAGCACGAGCAGAGCTGGTTCGTCCACACCGCAGGCGCGTATCGCCCGGCGGTAGCGTGCGTTGAGGGATTCGATCGCGTTCGTGGAGCAGATCATGGTCCGGATTTCGACGTCATAGTCAAGAAACGGTGTGAATTCGTTCCAAGCGTTGCGCCAGAGTCGAATCATCGCACCGTATTTCCTGCCCCATTTCTCCTCAAGTGCATCCAACGCGGCGAGCGCGGCAGCAGGACCGGGCGCGGTGCAGATGGGTTTGATGTCCTGTTTCACCGCATCCCAGTCCCGGCGAGACGCGAGCCGGAACGTGTTCCGGACGAGGTGGACAACGCAGGTTTGCACAATAGTGTGCGGCCACACGTTCTCCACCACTTCGGGCAGGCCTTTCAACTCGGGACACGGCTCATCCCATGGCGAAACTGGGGTGTGGTGGCTGGTTGTAGGCGGTGTTCTGCCACGCGACAGCGACCCGGTACTGCCGGTCCTGCATCAGCGACGGACGACTGATGTTGGTCGGATCGGTTGTCGAGTAGATGCGCAGCGCACGATTGTCGGTGGTGCGCCAGATGACCTCCTCGCGCCAGTCGCCGAGGATGTCGGCCGAGAGTGCTGGAGTCGACTTGGTGCCGTTGTTGGACGAGACGCCGGAGCCGGTGACAAGACGGGTGTCGCCGTTGGGGCCGTACTTGTCGATGCGCGTGCCGTCCAGCAACTCACGGACCGCGTCCCCGTCCCACCAGACCAGGAAGTTCGCCGAGGACGGTATGCGACCCACGTTGTTGCCCGATGCGTTGAGCAGCGCGGAGGGCGCGCCGCCGCCGAAAGCCCAGAACTCCGAGCCCGGGTTGCCGGCGTAGATGTTGCCGGCCGCGCCGCGGCCGGGGCCTTCCGCGCCGGTGTTGTTGGGTTTGGTGAAGATCATCGCACCGGTTCTCGCGTCGTGCAGGTCCACGCCGGTGGTGCCGCTCTCGTGGATGTCCCACACCTCCAACCCTGGCCGGCCGGGCACGAAGTCGCTGACGTGCAGGGCGTCCCCGTGCCCGAGCCGGGTGGAGTACAGGCCGGTGCCGTTGTCGTCGATGGTCATCGCCCCGTAGATGATCTCGTCTCGGCCATCGGAGTCGACGTCGGCGACCGACAGGTTGTGGTTGCCCTGGCCGGCCCACTGCGACCCGCTGGATGCGCTGTCGAAGGTCCATCGCCGAGTCAGTTGTCCGTCGCGCCAGTCCCACGCCGTGATCACCGACCGGGTGTAGTAGCCACGGGCCATGATGATGCTCGGGCGCGAGCCGTCGACGTAGGCGGTGCCGGCGAGGAACCGGTCGACCCGGTTGCCGTAGGAGTCACCCCAACTCGCGACGTTCCCCCGTGGCGGGACGTAGTCCGAGGTGGCCAGCACGGCGCCGTCAGTGCCTCGGAACACGGTGAGGAACTCCGGGCCCGCCAGGATGTAGCCCGAGGAGTTGCGGTGATCGGCGCTGCCGTTGCCGATCGTCTGCCCGGTGCCGGACCTGGTGCCGTCGGCGGTCTTCATGGCCACCTCGGCCCGACCGTCCCCGTCGTAGTCGAACACCTGGAACTGCGTGTAGTGGGCACCCGCGCGAATGTTGCGCCCCAGGTCGATCCGCCACAACCTGGCGCCGGTCAACCGGTAGGCGTCCACGTACACGTTGCCGGTGTAGCCGGCCTGCGAGTTGTCCTTCGCGTTGCTCGGCTCCCACTTCACCACGAGCTCGTACTGCCCGTCGCCGTCCAGATCACCCACGCTCGTGTCGTTCGCGTTGTAGGTGTAGTTCTCCCCGGACGGAGTTCGGCCTCCCGGAGGGATCTGCAGCGGCACATCGCGCGTGCTGGCGGTGATCCCCGCGTTCGGGCTGGCCGCGAACCGCATTGACGGGTTTGCCTCGGTTGCCGTCGCCTGCTCAACTCCACGCACAACCGGCCGGACGCTGTACTCGGCGGCGGCCGATGCGCCCGTGTCGGTGAAGTTCGACGCGCCGTTGACCGGCGAGGGATTCACCTTCATGCCACCGCGGTAGACGTTGAACGTCGTGCCAGGCGGATCACTGGCCAACGCCCGCCAACTCACGTAGTTTCCCGTGCCCGTGTGGACACTGATCAGACCACGGTCGAGTTGCTCCACCTGATGAATCGGTGCGGCGGCGGCCGGTGCGGCGCTCGAGGGTAGAGCGCCTGCGGACACGGACGCCGCCACAATGGCCAGGACGGCCACAGTCCGACCAGGGGTAATGGTGCGCACGATACCTCTCCGTTCTGTCGATAACGATCTTGTGAACCTGCGAATCGACTTGGGAGCGCTCCCATGAGCGGTCAGAGACCACACTTCTACTGAATCTTCTTCGTTGACGGTGATCCACGAACCCAGCAGCCAGGATGCTGGTGTTTCGCGTTACTTCGATCGACTGCACGCGCGAGAGCATCAACCCGCCGGGCTGATTTGCTACGTTTCAAGTCACCCCAACATAAAACGTTTGTCGCTCTGCGTCAACGAGCGCTCGCAGAGTAGTTCGACCACCGTCGCGCAAATGAAGAAGCTGATCTCCCTCCTGGATCGGGAACACCTCCGTCAGCGCTGACAAAACAAGACAAGATGTATCACCTGCTCAACTTATCGTTGACTTAACCGGTTAACCAACTCACTCTGGACGGCACCCTTGGCAACGAACTCACAAAGGAGTGCGTGCGATGCGAAGATTCTTCGTCCTGGTCCTCACAGTGCTCCTGACGGCCGCCGGCGCGTTCGGTGGAACCTCTCCGCGCAGGCGGAGAACGCTCCGAACGGCTACCCGTACTGCGCCAATGGCAGTGTCACCGATCCCGACGGTGACGGGTGGGGATGGGAGAACAGTCGCTCCTGCGTGGTCCGAGGCGGCCTGCCGATGCCAACGCGAACCTCGCGTGCCCCTCGGGAATGCGGTGCGGTTCCGAGACCATCAGCGGCCTCGGGAGCCGCGAACAGCAGGCGCGCAGCGCCGGCGCCAACAGCCTCGACCTGGCCGTGGCCATGCTCGAGACCACGACCATGACCACGAACTACCCGTACGGCGACAACAAGACCGGTGACTCGGCCAATTTCGGGATCTTCAAGCAGAACTGGCTCATGCCGCACAGCGCGTGCGGCCAGTTCCGGAATCAGTCCACCAGTCAGTGGAACAACGGGGCCGCGCTCAACAACAACCTCTCCGCCGACGTCTCCTGCTTACACCAGAGCCAGAACCACTACGGGATCAACAGGTGGTTCGCCGGCCATCGCAACGGCGAGTCAGGGTTGAACAACCCCAACACCGGCGACATCAACGGTTACAAGGACGCCATCTACCGGATCCAGAACCAGATCAACAGCAATTCCGCCAACCTCAGCAACAACACCCGTTTCTGGGTCGACGCGACCAATCTGACGGGGTTGTCGCATATACACAATCAGGGGTCGCTGCCATTGGCGCCTTCACCAACGAAGGTGGAAGGTGCCACGACACGAACACTGCCGGGCAGAGCGGCGATGTGGTTTCGGTGGTGGTCACGGTGTTCCGACAACCACAGCGTCGAGCTGCTGCGACGGCCTCCGCGTGGTGGGCAAACGGACCGTCCACCCCGGTCCTGGCAAGAGCCCGGAGCTGGCGAACCTCCGCACGCGTAGCAGATTGGACGCGATCCCGTGCAGCCAGGGCAACGCGCTACTGGGCGGCCAGCGCACGCACGACAGCCGCTGCATCGGTGAGGTTCCAGACGCCCGGACAGTCCATGACCGGGGTCAGAGCCGGCGGCTACCTGCGGCCACCTGTCCGCTACCTCGTCCTCGGCCAGGGCGACACCCCACCGGTCGTCCGAGAAATCATCCGCCAACACGAACCCGACCCGACCAACCGACCCGGAATCCACGTCGGAGGCTGAGAACGCCCATGGCGCACTCGGTGACAACGTCGGTCACACCGTTCGCCGTGGACCGCGTCAGGAACCGATGTCGCGGGCGAGGAGGTCGTCCTCGGTCTCGCGACGGATCAGGACCCTCGGTTCGCCGTCAGCGACGGCGATCAGTGGCGGGCGGGATACGAGGTTGTAGTTGTTCGCCATCGAGTGGTGGTAGGCGCCGGTGCCCGCTACGGCCAGCAGGTCGCCGGCGTGGATGTCGGCCGGGAGCGGCACTTCGGTGGCCAGCAGGTCGCCCGCCTCGCAGTGCCGGCCGGCGATCGTCATCCCGGTCGTGGGTACTGTCGTGGCGCGGCCGATCATCGCGGCGGTGTACCGGGAGCCGTACAGCGCGGGCCGTGGGTTGTCGCTCATGCCGCCGCCCACCGCGACGTAGGTTCGGTGGCGCGCCCGTTTCACCGTCACCACGCGGTACACGGTGATACCCGCGCGGGCGACCAGCGCCCGGCCCGGCTCGATCGCCAGCCGTGGCACGGGAAGGTGGTGCCGGTCGCACTCGTAGGCGAGCGCGATCCGCACCCGGCTGGCGAAGGCGGTCAGGTCGAACTCGTCGTCGCCCGCCTCGTACCGCACCGCGTGCCCGCCGCCGAGATTCAGCAGCGGGACCATTACCCCGTGCTCGTCGCGGATCCGCGCCATCAGCGACACCATCCGGCGCGTCGCCTCCTCGAAGCACGCGACCCGGGTGATCTGCGAACCGAGATGGCAGTGCAGGCCGACCAGCTCGAATTCGGGCCGCGCCAGGACCCTGCGCACCGCCTCCGCCGCGTCGCCGCCCGCCAACGAGAACCCGAACTTCTGGTCCTCCACACCGGTCGCGATCGCCCGATGGGTGTGTGCGTCGATGCCCGGCGTCACCCGGACCAGGACCTGCTGGCGCGCCCTGGCCACACCGGCGAGGTGGTCGACCTCGTCGTAGGAGTCGACCACCACGCGCCCGACCTGCCCGGAGATGGCCGCCTTGAGGTCTTCCGGGGTCTTCGCGTTGCCGTGCAGGGTGATCCGCTCCCCCGCCACGCCCGCGCGCCGCGCGACCGCGACCTCGCCCGCCGAGCACACGTCGAGGCCGAAGCCCTCCTCGCGCATCCAGCGGGCGACCGCGCGGGTCAACAATGCCTTGCTCGCATAGGAGATCTCCACGTCGGGCAGTGCGGTGCGGTAGGCCCGGCAGGCGGTCCGCACCTCCGCCTCGTCCAGGACGTACGCCGGGGTGCCATGGGTGGCCGCCAGGCGGGTCATCGACACGCCACCGACGACCAGATCGCCGTCAGCGCACCGGCGGGTACTCGCCGGCCACACACCGGCGGGCAACCGTACTCCCGCCGCGCACCCCAGACTGGGTATCAACTCACTCAAGGTCATGTCCTCCAGGAAACCCCGGTTCACCCCGACCTGGCGCGATGTGGACACGTTCTTGACGGCCGGAACCCCATTCCTAGCACGGCCATGATCCCTACACGTCGTCCTCCGCCGCGACCGCAGGCGGATCGAGTTCGAACCGGTAACCCATGCCCGGCTCGGTGATCAGGTACCGCGGCCGAGCGGGCTCCGGTTCGAGCTTGCGACGCAACTGTGCCAAGTAGACACGAAGATAGTGGGTGTCGGTCTCGTAGCCGGGTCCCCACACGTCGTGCAGCAGGGCCTTCTGGGCGATGAGCTTGCCGCGGTTGCGGACCAGGATCTCCAGCAGTCCCCATTCGGTCGGGGTCAGGTGCACCTCGGAGCCGTCGCGGTGCACCTTCTTGGCCAGCAGGTCGATGGTGAACGCCGCGGTCTCGATCACGATGGTCTCGAGGTTTCCCGACCTGGCCGCGCGGCGTGCGGCGGCCCGCAGGCGGGCCAGCAGTTCGTCCATGCCGAACGGTTTGGTGACGTAGTCGTCGGCGCCGGCGTCCAGCGCGCGGACCTTGTCGCCCGGTTCGGTGCGGGCGGACAGCACGATGACGGGTGCGGAGGTCCACCGGCGCAGGTGCTGGATCACCACGGTGCCGTCGAGGTCAGGCAGCCCGAGGTCCAGAACGATCACGTCGGGTTTGCCGTCCGCGGCCACCCGGAGCGCGCCGGCGCCGTCCGCGGCGGCGAGCACGCGATAGCCCCGGGCCGTGAGGTTGATGCGCAGGGTCCGGACGATCTGGGGCTCGTCGTCGACCACCAGGACCGTGGTCATGGGGTGATGTTCCTTCCGGTGTCGGTGGGCAGCGCGACCACCATGGTGAGACCGCCGCCCGGGGTGTCCTCGGCGCGCAGCGTGCCGCCCATGGCGTCGACGAAGCCCTTGGCCACCGACAGGCCGAGCCCGATGCCGGTGCCGCCGCGGTCGTCGAGGCGTTGGAACGGTGCGAACGCCAGCTCGGCCGCTCGTTTGGGGAGCCCGCGGCCGTGGTCGACGATCCGCAGCTCGGCCTGGTCGGCGTGGGCACTGGCCCGGATGGCGATCGCCGGCTCGTCGTCGGCGATCTCCCCGTCACCGTCCACATCGACCGGCCGGCGCTCCGCGAGCAGCCCGTAGCGCAGCGCGTTGTCGATGAGGTTCGCGACGACCCGTTCCAGCAGTCCGACGTCGGCGCGGACCCGGGACAGGTGCTCGTCGACGTCCACCGAGATCCCGACCTGGGTGTCCAGACCGGACAGTGCGCGGGCCACCACCTCGTCGTAGCCGACGGCCTTGAGCACCGGACGGACCACGCCTGCCGCCAGACGGGAGGAGTCGAGCAGGTTGTCCACCAGGCCGGCCAGTCGGTCGGAGGACTCCTCGACCGTGGCGAGCAGTTCGCGGGTGTCCTCTTCGGACAGGGTGAGGTCGGCCGCGCGCAGGCTGCCGATCGCGGCCTTGATCGACGTGAGTGGGGTGCGCAGGTCGTGGCCGACCGCGGAGAGCAGAGCGGTGCGCAAGGTGTTCGCGTCCTTCTCGTGGCGCGCCTCCGCGGTCTCGGTCGCCATCCGCTGTTGGCGCAGCGCGAGCAGCGCCTGTCCGGCGGCGGCCTCGAGCACCCGGCGGTCCCGAGCCGGGACCTGGCGGCCACGCAGGGCGAGGTGGACGTCCGGTGTCACGGGAACGTCCACATCGGCCTCGTCCGGGTCGTCGCAGGGCTTGTCGCCGACGCAGGCGACTCGGTGCCACCCGTCGTCCTGGTTCTCCAGTAGTGCGACCGAGGTGAGCCCGAAGTTCTCCTTCACCTTCTCCAGCAACCGGTCCAGCGGACGCGGGCTGGTCAGCACCGTGCGGGCGTAGGAGGCGAGCAGCGCGGCCTCCGTGCGGGCCTGGGCCGCCTGCTCGGCACGCCGGGCGGCGCGGTCGACGACGGCCGCCACCATGACCGCTACCACCACCATGATCACGAGCGTGAGCACGTTCTCCGGGTCGGCGACAGTGAACGAGTACAGCGGTGGCACGAAGAAGAAGTTGAGCAGCAACGCGCTGAACACCGACGCGAACAGCGCGGGCCCCAGGCCGCCGACCAGCGCCACCGCCACGAGGGCGAGGAAGTAGTCGACCACGTCGGTGGTGGTGGTCAGCTCGTCGCGCCAGAACGTGCCGGCCACCGTGGCCAGAATCGGCAGGATGACCGCGAGGACCCACCCGAACGCCTTGCGGGACGTCGTGAGCGGGCTGCGTCCCCACGGGCGCCGGCGGCCGCTGCCGGACTCGGAGTGGGTGACCATGTGAACGTCGATGGGGCCGGACCGCTGCACGACCGCCGCGCCGATGCCCTCGTCGAACGCGCGGGCCCAGCGGGACCGGCGCGAGGTGCCGAGCACCAGCTGGGTGGCGTTGGCGCCGCGGGCGAAGTCGAGCAGTGCGTTCGGCACGTCGTCGCCCACGACCGTGTGGAACGTGGCACCCACGTCGTCGGCCAGCCGCCGCAGTCGCGCCACGGCGTCCGGCCCGACCCCGGTCAGTCCGTCGCCACGCAGAATGTGCAGCACCTGCAGTTCGGCGCCCGCGCGGGTGGCGATCCGGCTGGCGCGCCGGATGAGGGTCTCGCTCTCCTTGCCGCCGGTGATGGCGACCACGACGCGTTCCCGGGTCTCCCAGGTGTCGGTGATCTCCTGCTCGGTGCGGTAGCGGCGGAGCGCGACGTCGACCTGGTCGGCCACCCACAGCAGCGCCAGCTCGCGCAGCGCGGTCAGGTTGCCGGGCCGGAAGTAGTTGCCCAGCGCGGCGTCGATGCGGTGTGCGGGATAGACGTTGCCGTGGGCGAGCCGGCGCCGCAGGGCCTCCGGGGTGATGTCGATCAGCTCGATCTGCTCGGCGCGGCGGACCACGTCGTCGGGCACCGTCTCGTGCTGGTGGGCGCCGGTGATCCGCTCGACCACGTCGTTGAGGCTCTCCAGGTGCTGGACGTTCACCGTGGACAGCACGTCGATGCCGGCGGCGAGCAGTTCCTCGATGTCCTCCCACCTCTTCTCGTTGCGGGAGCCGGGCACGTTGGTGTGCGCGAGTTCGTCGACCACCGCGACCTCGGGGCGTCGGGCCAGCACGGCGTCGACGTCCAGCTCCTCGAACCCGCGTCCCCGGTACTCCACCTGGCGGCGGGGCACGATCTCCAGGCCCTGCGCCAACCCCGCCGTCTTGGCGCGGCCGTGGGTCTCGACCAGTCCGGCCACCACGTCGGTGCCGCGTTCGAGGCGCCGGTGGGCCTCGCCCAGCATGGCGAAGGTCTTGCCGACGCCGGGCGCGGCGCCCAGGTAGATCCGCAGTTCTCCCCTGCGGACCGTCCCGGGCGCCGCACCGTCCGGTGAGGTCACCGCGCCACGGCCTGGACGGCCAGGTTGAGGTCCAGCACGTTCACCCCGGGCTCCCCGAGGACGCCGAGACCGCGTCCGTCGGTGTGCTCATTGATGAGCGCGCGGACCTGGTCCTCGGAGACGCCGGTCTCCTGGGCCACCCGTGGTGCCTGCAGCGCGGCGTAGGCCGGGCTGATGTGCGGGTCCAGGCCGGACGCCGACGCGGTGACGGCGTCGGCGGGCACCTGGTCGGGCTCGACGCCCTCACGCTCGGCGATGGCCTGCTTGCGCGCCTCGATCGCCGCGACGAGATCCTCGTCGAAGGCTCCCTTGTTGGAGCCGGCGGAGATCGACGGGTCGGCCGGGCCGAGCGCGTCGGCCGAGCCGTCGCCGTCGAGGTCCAGTGCGACGGCCGAGGGCCGGGTGTGGAACCACGGGTCGGCGTTCGGGTCCTCGGCCACCGGGTCGATGCCGATCAGGTCGGAGCCGACCACCTGACCGTCCACCGTGACCACCGAGCCTTCGGCGTTGCCCTGCAGACCGGGGATCCTGCTGACCACCCAGATCCCGAGTGGGTACAGGATTCCGAGCAAAACGGTCAGGACGAGCAGGATCCGCAGGCCGGCGAGTGTCTGTTTGCCGAGCGAGTTCATGAAGGTCACATTCCCGGGATGAGTCGGACGACGAGGTCGATGAGCCAGATGCCGATGAACGGTGTGACGATCCCGCCGAGCCCGTAGATCAGCAGGTTTCGTCGCAGCAGCGAGGACGCCGTCGACGGCCGGTACCGCACGCCGCGCAGTGCCAGCGGAATGAGGCCGACGATGATCAGCGCGTTGAAGATCACGGCGGACAGGATGGCCGAGCTGGGTGAGTGCAGGTTCATCACGTTGAGCTTGTCGAGCTGCGGGTAGATGCCCGCGAACATGGCCGGCAGGATGGCGAAGTACTTCGCCAGGTCGTTGGCCACGCTGAACGTGGTGAGCGCGCCCCGGGTGATCAGCAACTGCTTGCCGATCTCCACGATCTCGATCAGCTTGGTCGGGTCGGAGTCGAGGTCGACCATGTTGCCGGCTTCTTTGGCCGCAGACGTGCCGCTGTTCATGGCGACACCGACGTCGGACTGGGCGAGCGCGGGGGCGTCGTTCGTGCCGTCCCCGGTCATCGCGACCAGCCGGCCGCCCTCCTGCTCCTTGCGGATCAGGGCCATCTTGTCCTCGGGCTTGGCCTCCGCGAGGTAGTCGTCCACTCCGGACTCCTCGGCGATGGCCCTGGCCGTCAACGGGTTGTCCCCGGTGATCATGACGGTCCTGATGCCCATCCGCCGTAGTTCGGCGAAGCGTTCCTTCATGGCCGGCTTGACCACGTCGGACAGCCGGATGACGCCGCGGATGACGGCCAGGCCGTTCACCCGTTCCGCGCACACCAGCGGGGTGCCGCCCTGGGAGCTGACCCGGTCGACGGCTTCGGTGACCTCGGCCGGCACCTCGCCGCCCTGGTCGGTGACCCAGACCCGGACGGCGCTGGCCGCGCCCTTGCGGACCACGCGGTCCCCGAGGTCGATGCCGGACATCCTGGTCTGCGCGGTGAACGGCACGAAGTCGCCCGCCCGCTCGGCGTCGGTCGCCTCGCCGCCCACGCCGTGGTCACGGGCGACGAGGTCGACGATGCTGCGGCCCTCCGGCGTGGTGTCCGCGAGGCTGGACAACCGCGCGGCGATCGCCAGTTCCGCCATGGTGGAGCCGCCGGTGGGGATCAGCTCGGTCGCCTGCCGGTTGCCGAAGGTGATGGTGCCGGTCTTGTCCAGGAGCAGCGTGGACACGTCGCCCGCGGCCTCGACCGCGCGGCCGGAGGTGGCGAGCACGTTGCGCTGGACGAGGCGGTCCATGCCGGCGATCCCGATGGCCGACAGCAGCGCGCCGATGGTCGTGGGGATGAGGCAGACCAGCAGTGCGGTCAGCACGATCACCGACTGGAGGCTGCCGGAGTACCGGGCGATCGGTTGCAGCGCGACGACCGCGAGCAGGAAGATGATCGTCAGCGTGGACAGCAGGATGGTGAGCGCGATCTCGTTCGGCGTCTTCTGCCGCTGCGCGCCTTCCACCAACGCGATCATCCGGTCCACGAAGGACTCCCCGGGCTTCGTCGTGACCTTCACGACGATCCGGTCGGACAGCACGGTCGTGCCGCCGGTGACCGAGGAGAAGTCACCGCCCGACTCGCGGATGACCGGGGCCGACTCGCCGGTGATGGCCGACTCGTCGACCGTGGCGATGCCCTCGACCACGTCACCGTCGCCCGGGATCACCTGGCCCGCCTCGATGACCACCAGGTCACCGATGCGCAGTTCCGCGCCCGGCACGGACTCCTCCGTGCCGTCGGCCCGCAGCCGCCGCGCGAGGGTCTCCCGCTTGGTGCGGCGCAACGTCTCCGCCTGCGCCTTGCCCCGGCCCTCGGCGACCGCCTCGGCCAGGTTGGCGAACAACACGGTGAACCACAGCCACAGCGCCACGCCGATGGTGAACACACCCGGGTCGCCGATGGCGAACACCGTGCTGAGCACCGATCCGACCCACACGACCAGCATGACCGGGTTGCGCATCTGGTGACGCGGGTCCAGCTTGCGCAGCGCGTCCGGGAACGACACGAGCAACTGCCGGGGGTTGAACACCCCCGCGCCGACCCGACCGGTCTTCTCGGCGTGGTGGTGCTGTGCGTCCAGCGGATCGCGCTGGGGTTTCTCAGTAGTAGTAGTAGTAGTAGTAGTGCTCATGCGAGTGCCTCTGCGATCGGACCGAGAGCGAGTGCGGGGATGAACGTGAGTGCCGCGACGAGAACCACGGTTCCCGTCAGCAGCGAGCCGAACAGCGGTCCATGCGTCGGCAGCGTGCCGGCGGTGGCCGGCACCTTCTTCTGCGCGGCCAACGATCCGGCGAGGCAGAGCACCGCGAGGATCGGGATGAACCGGCCGAACAGCATGCAGATGCCCAGCGAGGACTGGAACCACGGGCTCGTCACCGTGATGCCGGCGAACGCGCTGCCATTGTTGTTCGACGCCGAGGTGTAGGCATAAAACACCTCCGACCAGCCGTGTTCACCCGAGTTGGCCATATATCCCGGTGTTCCGGACAGCAGGATGGCGGTGCCGGCACCGAGCAGCAGCACGGTCGGCATGGCGAGGATGGAGATCGCCGCGGCCGTCACCTCGCGTCGCCCGAGCTTCTTGCCGAGATACTCCGGTGTTCGGCCGACCATCAGCCCGGCGAGGAACACCGCGATGATCGCCATCACCAGGATGCTGTACAGCCCGGTGCCGACCCCACCCGGCGTCATCTCACCGAACAGCATGTTCAGGATGGTTCCGCCGCCACCGAGCCCGGAGTAGCTGTCGTGCATGGAGTTCACGGCACCGGTCGACGTCGCCGTGGTGCTGTTGGCGAACAACGACGACCCCGGGATGCCGAACCGGACCTCCTTGCCCTCCATGCCCGCGCCGGCAAGGGCCGCGGCCGGACCGTTCGGGTGCGCCTCGGCCCACCAGATCACAGTCAGCATGGCGCCCCAGAGGAACGCCATGACCGACAGCAGCGCGTACCCCTGCTTGCGGTTGCCGACCAGAGTGCCGAGTGTCCTCGTGAGACAGACGGGGATGACCAGCAGCAGGAAGATCTCGAGGAGGTTGGTCCAGCCGTTGGGATTCTCGAACGGGTGCGACGAGTTGGCGTTGAAGACGCCGCCGCCGTTGGTACCGATCTCCTTGATCGCCTCTTGGCTGGCGGTCGGTGCGAGCGCGATGGTGCTGGTCGAGCCGTCCGGGTTGGTCACCGCCACCCCGGAGGAGAGGCTCTGCACCACGCCGAGCGCGATCAGCACGATGGCCGAGATGATGGCCATCGGCAGCAGGATCCGCACGGTGCCGCGCACCAGGTCGACCCAGAAGTTGCCGAGCCGGTCGGTACTCGACCGGGTGAACCCGCGGATCAGCGCGATCGCCACGGCCAGGCCGACCGCGGCGGAGACGAAGTTCTGGACGGTCAGCCCGAGCATCTGGACGGTGTGCCCCATGACGACCTCGGGCACATAGGACTGCCAGTTCGTGTTCGTCACGAAGCTGACCGCGGTGTTGAACGCGATCCCCGGCTCGACCGCGCCGCGGCCGAAGTTCCACGGCAGCACCGGTTGCAGCCGCTGGATGAGGTACAGCAGGGCGATGGAGACGAACGAGAACCCGAGCACGCCGGCCGCGTAGACCGGCCAGCGCTGCTCGGTCCCCGGGTTGATCCGCCCGACCCGGTAGATCACCCGCTCGACCGCGAGGTGCTTCTTGTCGGTGAAGACCCGGGCCATGTAGTCCCCGAGCGGCTTGTACACCGCCGCCAGGACCACCACCAGCACGCCGACCTGTAACAGACCGGCCACAGTGGACGCCATCAGAATTTCTCCGGACGAATGAGGGCCACGAACAGATAGATGATCAACAGCAGCGCGAGCACGCCGCCGACGACGTTTGCCAGTACACCGACTCCGCTCACAGCTTCGCCAACCCCCGCAACGTCAGTGCGAGAACCAGGAAGCCGGCGATCAGCAGCACGGCGAAGGCCAGATCGGCCATCAGCCCATGCTCCCTCCACGTGGGGTCGCTCCGATGGCGACCGAACGAGGCGAGTGTGGACCGCGCGGAAGGGTCTGGCGATACGGCCTGACGAGACCTTGACGCCGTCACGTCACGCCTTTACGAAATCTCTACGCCCCGGTGAGCGGAACCACTCGACCGGGTGACAGTAGGGGTCAAGGCAGCGTCAACATTGCCGGTCACGGCGTTGTCACGGCGACAAGATACCGTCACGACCGCTCCCGGCGAGCTGCACCGATGACGTGCACGAGACACGAACGATCGAACCGCCGTTGCGCGACTGGACCGGCTACCCCGTGGGGGCCGTAGCGGCCACCGGTACCGCCCTCGTCGCGGTCGCCGCCGGCGGCACCGGCCATCCCGAGTGGACACTGGTCGCGCTGGCAGCCACGGCCGCGGGCGTCGCATGCGTGGCCACCGCACGCGCCGGACTCGCCACGGCCGCACTGTGCTGGGCACTGCACAGCGGCTTCATCCTCGGCCGGCGCGGCGAGCTGGTGTTCACCGCCGGCTCAGTGTCGAGCGGGCCGTGCGTTCGTTGCCGTCGCCTTCATGAGTCCACCTCCGACAGTGCTCGCAGGGTCCGAGCATGGAACCGACCCTGTACGCGGGCGACCGGGTCCTGGTCCGGCGCGCTCCGCTGTGTTGTTGTGCCACTGCAACCGTTCCGGGAGGTCAGTTCGATGTTCAGGAACCGGGCGACGGCTGGCAACGTGATCTCCACGCAGGGCCGCGGGCGTTCGCTGACTGCCTGCTGACCCGCCGGGCTGCGGGCAAACCAACAGGCCAGGTCCGAACTCCTGAACGGAGTCTCTGACCTGACCTTCTGTCGGGTGGGCGATACTGGGATTGAACCAGTGACCCCTACCGTGTCAACGTAGCGAAAGAAGTACGCTGACCTGCGGGAGCCGGGTAGGCGCCCGGTGGCGACTCGGCGACATGAGAGTGCGATCAGGTTTCATGTGGCTGAGAAGTGGAGCACGCGTCTGGCGGCGGCGCGGCGCGAACGAGAACACCAACGGGCTGCTACGACAGCACTTCCCCAAAGGGACCGATCGCTCAGGCTACGGCCAACAAGAACTCGAAGCTATCGCCGACAAACTCAACAAGCGACCCCGGAGAACCGTCAAAATACATCACCCTGCCGATTAAATTGCCGAAACTGTTGCGCGATCGATTGAACTCGGGCCCGCTTTTCCGTGGAACTCCTTCCGCATCTTCAACTCGCGGTTCTCGCGCTCGAGTTCACGGAGCCGGGTTCTCGTATGATCGGTTTGATGCCCTTGCCTCGCGCCGTCAACGCCTGTACCTGCCCGAAGCGGGCCGCGGAAGGGGCCACCATGCTGGAGTTGGCCCGGCGGTCGACGTGTGCCGCTCGGCCGCCGCACCATGTCCACGGTTACTGACTCGGTTGGCACCTCGGGCTGTGTCTCCCCCTCGCGCAGGCACCATGGCGAGCGGCGATGGTCTTCTCGACCTGTTCGGCCAGGTTGTGCCACAAGTGCCACCGGCCAGCGACCTGGATCGCGTCCGGAGCGCCACGCTCGCCGGCCTCGGCGTACGCGCCGGCGGAGTCCCGGCAGATCACCTTGGTGCCGGGATGTTCGCTCAACCAGGCGGCGAACGTGTCGGCCTACCCGGTCGGCCAGCATGTCGACCGGTCGGTTGGGTATCCATATCGATCAGGACCGTGCCGTAGCGCCGGTCGCGTCGCAACGCGAAGCCATCCACTCCCAACACCGCCACCGCGCCAACCTCGGTATCAGGCAGGCCACGGGCTCGCGTACGTGTGCTGCACCCCCTGTTCCACATCACTGTCTGGCACGCGCTCTTCCGCCTCGTGCACCGCCGGAACGGATGGGCCAAGACCCGCCGCCACACCGAACACGCCAGTCTCGAGGCAGTCACCGTCGTCCGGTGGCCCGTGCGTGTGCCGTGGTGTCGCGGCGGGTCTGGCTACCCGTTGCCGGGCTGGGACGTCAGTAGTAGATGGTGTGGTCCTCGATGATCGCCCTGGCCGTCCCCGTCGTGCTCAGCGGCGAGGTGGCGGCCGGGCGATCGACGAGGAAGTACTCCCGGAAGTCCTGACTGAACTCCCTGGACATCATGTCGATCGTACGGTCCCAGTTCCGCCCGTCCGGTCCGGTCGCCGACCACAGGTCGAGCAGGGAAGCGCCGACACGGCCCTGCACGGCGTCGCCCTTGTCCCAGCCCGGTGTGTCCGGGTTGTTCTTGATGCTGGACGACTGCCCGTCCGGGAACACGAACCGGTAGTCACCAAGAACATAGGCGGCGACCGCGTCCGCGAACCCCTCGGTCCACGCACACGACGTCGAGCTGACCGTGTTGATGTAGTGCGGATTGCACCGGGTCACCTGGGGGAAGGAGCGGTCGTACAGGCGCCACTGGAACCAGTGGCCCGCCTCGTGCAGCACGAGGTGCCGGGAGTCGGGCTGGTCCCCACTGAAGAAGACGAACTTCGTGCTCAGGTCCCAGTAACCCGCGGGAGGTGCGTCCTGGCTCCAGACGAAGGTGAGCATGTCGCACTGTCCCCAGGCCTGGTGCCTGGTCCAGCAGGGCGTCGCCGTGTTCGCACGCGCCCAGTACAGGAGGTTCAGCGTGTCGACGACGCTCCATGCGCGCTGCATCGAGGCGGGCACCTTGACAACCCCGAGATTCCGGCTGGCGGTGAGGACCGAGCTGTGCTCGGTGTCGAACGTGTACTGCGTGCGGTCGTCGCCGCTCTTGATCACCTGCCACACCAGCGTGCTGGCCGAGGCGAACCGGACGAAGACGTCATGAAGCGGGCCGGTGGCGTTGGCGCAGGCGTTGAACTCACCTTTGGCGGCTCCGGTGATGCCGACCGCCAGCCGCTGGGGTGCGCCACCCGAACTGGTGCGGGCCCACATCTCCCAGTTCCCGTTGCGTACCGGCAACGTGACGACCGGTTTCGCCGTCCCTGCTTCCGCGTCGTGATGGTCGTAGTGCAAATTGCCAGTGAGGCAGATCGACGCGGCGGCGCTCGCCTGGCCGGTCATCGAAGGAACCACAACAAGCATCACGCCGGTCATCACAGCGGTTGCCATCGCCTGCCACCGTCGCCTTGACGGTGGCACGGCACCGGCACCATCGACTCTTCGAGATGGTCTTCGACTACGCATGTTGTTCCTCCGGATAACCTACGGAATTCCCACTACCTACGTTTCTCGTAAATGCGACGCCGCCGGGACCAGTGGCTTCCCATGAGCCTGCATGCCCATGCTCGCAGTCGCATAGCGGGACAGAAAGCCGACTCACCCCATGGAACACGCTGGTCCGCGTCTTCTACCAATGTGAGTGATTTCAGTTTCTCCGGGCCGATCACGCCGTTACCGCACTAGGCCGAACGATGACGCCGTGCTCCACGTTCAGCCGCGTCGCGGGCACACCTCACTGTTGCGGGTCGTGACGTTGGTGACGGCGGGTAAGGGCTGAGGCGAGGGGACGGGTCTTTCGGCGGCAGGATGGAAGTGCGACCAACTATCCGCCGAGTGGAAAGACCCGTCCGATGCTCCACCGTAATGCGCCGTTGTCCGTGGAAGGCCGTCGCCGTCTCGTGGCGCGGTGTCAGACTCGTCCGATCGCGCATGTCGCCGCGGAGATGGGGATCTCGCGGCAGTGCGCGTCGTAAGTGGGTCAACCGTCACCGCCAGCATGGCGAGGCTGGTCTGTTTGACCGGCCCAGCGTCCCGCACCACCAACCGACCGCCACGACCGGGCAGGTGGTCGCGCGGATCGAGGTGATGCGCCGGGAACGCAAGTGGTCCGCCTGGCGGATCGCCCTGGAGTTGGCCGGCGAAGCAACCGTGATCTCGGTTCGGACCGTCAGTCGGCCGGGTTGGCCTCCACGATCAGGAGTCGGTCCGGATCCCGCCCCGCCCGGTGCAGCTCGTCAATGGTCGCGCCGGCGTGCAGCGAGAGGCTCATGACGCCGTCGGCATCGGGGGCTGACGCGGCCGTCGCCACGACGCGTGGATTGACGCGCTCCGCGACCAGCGAGAACCGCCGGAAGTCGGCCGGCACGAACTGGACGTCGTGACCATCCGCCAGGAGGATCCGCTCGGCCGGTCCGTAGAACCCACTGCGCAGCTTGACGCCCGTGCGCGTGAACAACGGGTACAGGTCGACAAGCAGCGCCGTGTGCACGACGAGCTCCTCGAAGTCGTCGCGGGCGCCGAGCGCGTGCAGGAGCTCGGCGGGCTGGCCCGGCCCGAGCGGGACGGCAAGCACGTCGCGCGGTCGGATCAGCCCGGCGGCGTCCGTGGCCGAGACCACCGTGCCCGCGGCCATCAGCCGATTGGCCGGAGGGTCAGGCGGCGACGTGCACCGGGACGTTGGAGAACCCGGCGACGTTCGACATCTGCACGCGGCGCAGCCCGGACTCGTCGACCTCGTAGCGAGGCCAGCGAGCGGCGATCTCCTCGAACGCGATCTTGCTCTCGAGCCGCGCCAGCGCGGCGCCGAGGCACGCGTGGATGCCGTGGCCGAGCCCGACGGCCAGCCCGATGTCGCGGTCGACGTCGAAACGGTCCGGGTCCGCGTACGCACGCTCGTCGCGGTTCGCGGCGCCGGTGATGAGCAGCACGGGGACGCCCTCGGGGATCGTCTCGCCGTGGAACGTCGACTCCATGTGGCTGAACCGACCCTGGTACTGCGACGGCGCCCAGTAGCGCAGCACCTCTTCGACCGCGTTCGGTCATCTTGCCGGGGTCGTCGAGGACCTTCTGCCATTCGGCGGGGTTGCGGTCGAAGAGCACGACCCCGTTGCCGACCAGCTTCGTGACGGTCTCGGCTCCCAGCCGCCGCGAGCAGCGTCGCGAAGCCCGCGATCTCGCCGTCGGTGAGCTGGTGCATCGTGCCGTCGTCGTCGGCGACCTCGACCTCGGTGAGCCTCGTGATCATGTCGTCGTCGGCTCGCGTCGCGCTTCTCCTTGATGAGCTCGAGGAAGTAGACGACCTGGTGCATCCCGGCGTCCATGCCGGCCTGCGACGGTCGCGGGTCGTTCGGCTCGCGGTGGAGCATCTCGTCGGTCCAGTGGCGGATCTGCTGCCGGTCGCCGGCGGGCACGCCGAGGATCCGTGAGATCACCTCGACGGGGAAGGGCCCGGCGAAGTCGGCCGACAGGTCCATCTCGGTCGCACCCTCGAGCGGCGCGAGGAACGACCTCACGACGTCGCGCATGAGCGGCTCGAGGTCGGTGACCGCACGCGGCGTGAACACCCGGCTCACGAGCTTGCGCATCCGGTCGTGGTCGGGAGGATCCATCATGATGATGCTGGTGCGCCGCATCGCGTTGTTCGGGTCGGTCAGCTGGTCGATCGTGAGCCCGTGCGTCGCTCGAGAACGTCTTCCAGTCGCGGTGCGCGGCGACGACGTCCTCGAAGCGCGAGAGCGCCCAGAACCCGTACTCCTCGTTGTGGTACACGGGCGCCTCGTCGCGCGATCCACCGATACGTCTCGTACGGGTCGTCGAAGAAGTCCGACGAGAACGGGTTGAACTCCATCAATCGGGTCGATTCCTCTCAGGCCGGGCGCAGCTTGTTGAGCTCGAGCGCGTTGTCGCGCAGGATCCTTCGCTGGCTCGCGTCGTCGAGCTCCTTGAGCTCGGCGGCGTAGTCGAGCGGGCGCGGGCATGCCCTCGATGTGCGGCCAGTCCGACCCGAAGATCACCCGGTCGGCGCCCATGAGCTCGACGATCTCGTACGACGTCGTCCTCCCAGAACGGGTTGATCCACACGTTGCGCCGGAACGTCTCGACCGGGTCCTCGCGGAAGTAGCCCGGGATCTTGCGCTGCCGCGGAGCGCAGCTTCTGGAACAGGTCGGGCAGGAACTCCGAGCCGTTCTCGACCGACGCGATGCGCACGTTCGGGAAGCGCTCGAAGAGCTGGTCGAACGACGAGCGACAGCGAGGAAGTCGTAGATCGCGCGCTCGATCGTCAGCATCTTGATCGACGGACGCCCGGCGCCCTCGCCGAACGCGGCCGAGAACCCGTCCTTCGCGTAGCCGTGCGACGTGTAGCCGCTGTCGCCGGCGTGCGCGACGACGGTGATGCCGGCCTCGTTCACCCGCGCCCAGAACGGATCGAACATCGGGTCGCGCCGGCGGACGCTGGCCGGTCGCCGGTGGTCGGCGCCGCGGGCCGCATGCACGATCGACGCGCGCGCCGCGGTCGAGCGCCCACTCGAGCTCCGCGACGGCCCAGTCGACGTCGGCAGAGCGAGAGGTACGGCGCGGCGAAGATCGCGTCCTCGGTAGTCGAAGCCCCAGTCCTCGTCGAGCCAGCGGTTGAACGCGGTGAACGTGAGCGTCGACCGCCTCGGGGTCGTCCTTCAGCAGCTCCTCGTAGAGCATGCCGAGCGTCGGGAACAGCCAGATCTGCTCGAGGCCCTGCTCGTCCATCGACCGCGAGGCGCGCGTCGCGGTCGCGGTACTCCGGGCGGATCGGCTCGCGGTCCGCGCAGGAACTCGAGCGGGCTGCTTGCCCGTCCGGGTTGCCCCGGAAGTAGTCGTGCATCGCCCCGGCCTTGGCGATCGGGTCGAAGGTCGGGTTCACGACCGCGCGGCTGACCCGCCCGCCGACCACGTGGTACTTGCGCCCGTCGATCTCGGCCCACTGCACCACGCGCGGACCGAGCTTCGGGATCGAGGTGCCGGGTGAAGGCGTCGAGCGCCTCGTAGTAGTGGTTGTCGGCGTCGAACGCGAGGTACTCGAGGTCGGGCATCGGGCTCAGCGTATGTCGCCGGGCCGGAACGCGTCAGGGAGTGGACGGCGCCGGCGTGTCGACGAACCGGATGTTGACCGCCGTGAGCTCGAGGCGAGCGAGGAAGCCCTGGAGCATCGCCGCCGTGTTGCGCTCGGCGCGCTCGACGAGCTTGCTCTGGCGGGCGACCCGATCGAGGCGCTTCGCGGCCTTGATGTAGAGCGCCCGCTCGCTCGTCGGATCGTCCTCGAACGCGCCCCGACCCGGTTGACCAGACCCCGGTCCCGGTCGGCGACGTGGCTCTGGCCGGGATCAACCACGGCGTGCCCGAGCTTCGGCTCCGGGAGCGTGATCGTGACGGTGTCGTCGGGCCCGACCTGCACCGCGTCGGTCGAGAGCTTCGAGAAGTCGACGGTCGTGTCGACCGTCCCGACCGCGATGAAGAGGACGCTCTCCCCAGCGATGAACGATGGGAGGATCGGCACGTCCTCTTCCTCGTCGATCGTCACTTCGAACTCGCCCTGTGCGGCGCGGTAGTCGGAGAGGTTGCTGAGTCGCTTGAGCAGCACCGGCGGTGATCGGTCGACGGTCCGCGAGCTGAAGAGATCGCCGACATCGAGGAGGCCGGTGATCGAGCCGGCGAAGAGCACGACCGCGACGACGATCGCGCCGACGAACGCCGTGCTCAGGAAGGAGCGGCGACCCCGCCGCGGCCGTCACCGGTCACGCGAAGCACGACCTCGGGTGACTTCTCCGCCGGTCGGCGATCGAGCAACGTGGACACGGGACCTCCCGGGCGACACCCTGCCCGTGCTCGCCGGGGCTCAAACCCCGAAGCGGGGACGGTCAGCAGTAGCGAGACCGCCAGTCGGGATCGTGGACGAGGCGCCCGGTCCACCACCGGAAGAAGCCATGCAGCGCGTCGTGGGTGAAGCGCCCGAACCCCGAACGCGGGACCGGGAGGAGCTCGCTCGCTGCGAGGTCACGTTCCACGAGCTCGTTGAGCGAGCCGATGATCGCCGGGTCGCGGGTGAACACGTTGAGCTCCTTCTGGGTGAGCGCCTCCAGCTCGAGGAAGTTGAGCGAGCCGAACGTCGCGATCCGGTCGTCGACGATGAGGAGCTTGGCGTGCGTCATGCCGCCGCACTGCTGGTAGCCGTAGCACCGGATGCTCGGGTGCCGGAAGCGGCGCAACAGCTTGCGCACCCAGAGGCGCGAGTGGAAGCGGTTCGCTGCGCCACGGCAGGACGATCGTGACCGCGACGCCGCGGCGCGCCGCCGTAGGATGGCAGCCTCGATGCGGTCACCCAACAGGTACGGCGACTCGAACACGACCCGGCGTTCCGCACCGTCGACGAGCCGCAGCACCTCATCGACGATCGATCCGCGACCGGCGCACTGGTTGATCAGGTAGTCGGCGTCGGCGCGGGGCCGGTCGAGGGTGACGGTCGCTCCCGCCCAGGTCGATGTGTGCTCGGCGCCGAGCTCGGCCGCGAGCGGGCCGTCGATGCGGACCATGAAGTCGTGCCACGCGTAGTTGTGCTCGGAGATGTTGATGCCGCCGATGAACGCGACGGCGTCGTCGAGCACGACCATCTTCTTGTGGTCGCGATAGAGGAGGAAGCGACCGAGGAACCCGGGTGGTGCGGTGCGCTTGATCGCGACCCCTCCGGCAGCGAGCCGCTCGAGCAGCGCTCGGGTGCGGTCACGCTCCTTCGACGCCGCGCCGCGACGATGCAGGGCGATCGGATAGATGTCGTCGACGATGACGTCGCTGTAGCAGTCGAGCAGCATGCGCACCTCGACACCGTGTGCCGCCCGCTCGAGGAGGAGCTCTGCGAGCTCGGCCCCGGCGGCGTCCCCCTCGAACGTCGAGAACTGCACCAGCAGGCGGTCGCGGCAGTCGGGCAGCGCCGCGCGGCAGCGAGGCGACGAAGGCGTCGGCGTCGACGCACAGCTCGTAGCGGTTCTGCACGGCCATCCTCCCGCTACCGGCGGGCAGAGGATGACACGGGTTACGAGGCTCGGGCCGCCGTGTGGTCGATCGGGGAATCGGTGCTCGCGAGGCTCACCATGCTCCGCCACGACGACGCCGACGGGCTCGCATGCCCGTTCGACCAGCGCACGAGGTCGAGGGCCGCGGCGCCCACGACCGTCGAGGTCCACACCGTGTCGTGCCGACGCAGCAACGCGTCGGCGACCGATTCGTTGAGCGACGGCATGAGGTCAGCCTGGAGCCCGGCATCCTCGATCGATCGGAGCACGAGCTCCGCCGAGGTACGCGGGCCCTCTTCCACGGCGTGCACGACGAGGGCAAGGTACGCGGCGGCGTCGTCCGCTGCCGGGGAGCCGCGCCACGGCGACGTCGAGGCCGTTGTCGGACAGGGCGTCAAGGAGGCCTTCGACGCTCAGCGGACGAGGGCTGACGCTGATCCCCACCGGGAGCAGCGTCACCTCGCGACCGTCGCCGGTGCGGAGCTGGAACTCCTCGACCAGCTCGAGCTGCTCCTCCGCTGCGGCGCGCTCCTCGTCGTAGGGACCGTGCTCCTCGCGTTCGCTTCCGATCATGACGGCGACCCACCAGCCGTCGGCGCGCCGAACGCGGTCGACCGCGACCTTCATGTACATCAGACGGTCTCCTTGGCTGGTGCGTGTGCCTGCCGACGTGTGCGGAGCACGGTACCGAGCATGTTGCTCCTGTTGGTGGATATGGCGCGTGGGGTGAACGCGACCACGTTCCGTGGCGTGGCGCGTCGACGGCCGCCGCGGATCAGCCGGCCTGGGGCACACCGCCGACGAACGTGATCGGCACGACGAACACGTTGCGACGACCGTCGGGGTAGCCGACCTTCCGGTGGATCCACGCGTGGAGCACCATCCAGAGCCGGCCCGACTTGTCGGTGAAGAACTCCTGGCCACCCGGGCCCTGCGCCTCGGGACTCGATGCCAGCCACGGCCCGGGCTGCTTCGCACATGGGCCCTGCGGCGTGTCGCAGACGGCGTACCCGATCGTGTACCGATCGCTGTCCCACGCGTTGCCCGAATAGAAGAGGTACTTGCGGCCCTCGTGATCGACCATGCTCGGACCCTCGACGACGCCGCCCTCCCACTCCTGGTCCGGGACGAGCAGCGTGACGCGCTCGCCCGTCAGCGACAGGCCGTCAGCGGTGAGCGGCTGCGAGACGATCTCCGATCCGTGGCGCCACAGGAGGTACGCGCGACCGTCGGTGTCGGCGAAGGGGCTGGGGTCGATGGCGTCGGCGCCGGCGGGGCACGCGAGCGGTCCCGTGCTCGTGTCGACGAACGGGCCCTTGGGATCGTCACTCGATGCGACCGAGAGGCACACCTGGTCCGATCCGCCGACGCGTGTCGAGTAGTACATGACGAATCGATCGCCCACCGGGAGCACGGAGGGCGCCCAGTTCCGGCCCACCTGTGACCACGCGGGCAGCGTCGGCAGCGCGGTCCGTCGTAGTTGCCGGACCCGAAGAGCCCACCCGAGGTGAGGACCGGTACGTTCGTGTACGCGGTGTTCGTGGAGTAGGCGTAGTAGGACCCGCCGACCCGGAGCACGAACGGGTCGGGCGTGTCGTCGCAGAACACGGCGGCCGAGGGCCCGCGGAATGCGGTGCGCAGTCCGCGGACGATGCCGCTCTCCCCGATGGGTGGAGGCGACGGCTCGCCGAGCGCCGGAGCGCCGAGCGGCGGGGCCGAGGTCTGTGTGCTCGCGGGCGCCGCAGCACTCCGGAGCACGACGTCGTCGCACGGGGTCGTGCGCAGGGCGTTGGTGACGATGATCACAACGCTCGCGACGACGGCGAGGGGCGACGACCAGCAGCGCGGCGATGATCGCGCGGCGGCGCAGGGCAGGTTCCATGCTCCTCTTCCTACCCGCCACGGGGCCCTCGACACGGTCACCGGCTGGCCCGCGCGTCGATCGTCCCTCGTCCATGGCACGCTCGTTCCACGGTGAGCTCACGCTGCCGGCCGACGCCGCGGCGCTCCCGATCGCGCGGACCTACGTCGACCACCTCGTCACGATGGCGGGGTTCGACGGCGAGGACGAAGACGCCGTCGTCGCTGCCGTGCTCGAGGCCTCCGCGAACGTCGTCGACCACGCGTACGAGCCCGGTGAGGACGGGACGTTCACGCTCGCCGGCGACATCGACGCGTCGACACTGACGATCGCGGTGCGCGATCAGGGTCTCCCGATTGACGCCACGCGCGACACCCCCGACGCCAGCCCGGCGAAGGTCAGCAAGTCGGGTGGGATGGCACTCATCCGCCGGTCGGTCGACAGCGCGGTGTGGGTGCAGCTCGGGCGCGGGGGAAGGAGCTTCGCCTCGTCAAGAAGCTCCCGGCGGCGAGCATCCACGACCAGCTCGACGTCGACGGCCACGACGGTCCCGCCGAGCACGAGGACGATGTGCCGCTCGCGCCCGAGCAGGAGTACGAGGTACGCCGGTTCCGGCCCGAGGACGCGGTCGGGATCTCCCGGCTCATCTACCGCGTGTACGGCAACACCTACCTCCACGACGACTGCTACTACCCCGACCGTCTCGTCGCCCTCAACGAGAGCGGCGAGCTGGCGTCCATCGTCGCCGTCGACGCGGCCGGGGAGGTCGTCGGGCACTACGCGCTCGAGCGACCTGGGCTCACGAGGGTGGCGGAGCGCGGGATCGCCGCGGTCTCACCCGCGCACCGTGGGCGCGACCTCATGGGTCGCATGCGCACGTTCATCGAGGACGAGGCTCGCCGCCTCGGCCTCATCGGCGTCTTCAGCATCGCAGTGACGAAGCACACGTTCAGCCAGCGCGTGAACGAGGCCTTCGGCTCCGACGTCTGCGGCTTCAACCTCGCGGGCGGACCGGAGACGCAGCTGTTCAAGGGCCTCGAGCACGAGGGCACCAAGCCTCAACGTGTGACGTGGGTCGTGTACTTCACCTACGTCGACCCGCCCGAGCGATCCCACGTCTTCGCGCCCGAACGCCACCGGCCGGTGCTCGAGCGCATCTACGACAAGCTGGAGCTCCCGGTCGAGTGGCACGACGACGACGACGTGCTCATGGTCGGCCATGGCGAGGTCGACGTCACGTACCGACGGTCGATGGACAACGCGATCATCAAGGTCAACAGCGTCGGGACCGGCACGGGCGCGGAGATCCGCCGCGCCGCCCGTGACCTCTTCGACGTGACCGGGGCCGAGGCGGTCTACCTCGAGCTCCCGCTCGGGGACGCGCTGGACACCCGCACTCGTCGAGGAGGCCGAGGAGGAAGGGTTCTTCTTCGCCGGGTTGGGACCCAGCTTCCTGCCGGGCGGCGACGCGCTCGTCATGCAACGCATCGCGTCCGACCTCGACTTCGGCCAGATCGAGGTGGCGAACGAGTTCGCGGTGGAGCTGCTCGACTACATCCGTGCCGACCGCGACCGTGTGGTCGTGGAGCTCGAGGTGCAATGACTGGTCACCGGCACCCGCGAGGTCGAGCACGAGTCGACGAGCCGCGATGCTTGCGAGGTCCATGGGTCGGCGCGGAAGTCGTCGTGCTCCCGGGCCTCGGCCACTGGTGGCCGGCCCAGGGACCGGCAGATGCTGCTCGCGCTGATCAAGGAGTTCTGGGCCGGCCTCGCTTCCTGAGCGCTCGGCGGGTCACACCCGCACCGTGTGCGAACATGTGTTCGTGCCCGGCGAGGCCACGATCCTCCACGCCGACCTCGACTCGTTCTACGCGTCGGTCGAGCAGCGCGACGACCCCGCGCTGCGTGGGCGGCCCGTCCTCGTCGGCTCGGGCGTCGTGCTCGCGGCCAGCTACGAGGCGAAGGCGTGCGGTGTCCGCACGCCGATGAACTGCCGCGCAGGCGCGCCGGCTGTGCCCCCACGCGGTCGTCGTGGATCCCCGGATGTCGGCGTACGCCGCGGCCAGCAAGGCGGTGTTCGACGTCTTCGACCAGACCACGCCGTTCGTCGAGGGGCTCTCGATCGACGAGGCCTTCCTCGACGTCGGCGGGCTTCGGCGCGTCGTCGGGCACGCCCACGGAGATCGCGAGCCAGCTGCGGCGCGACGTCCTCGAGCAGGTCGGCCTCCCGATCACGGTCGGCGTGGCGCGCACCAAGTTCCTCGCGAAGGTCGCGAGCGCAGTCGCGAAGCCCGACGGACTTCTCGTCGTTCCGCCCGACGGTGAGGTCGCCTTCCTGCACCCGCTCCCGGTCGAGCGTCTGTGGGGCGTCGGGCCCGTCACGGCGCAGAAGCTGCGCGATCGCGCCGTTCGGACGGTCGGCGAGGTCGCACGGCTCTCCGAATCCACGCTCGTCACCTGGCTCGGAGGAGCGTCTGGGCGGCACCTGTACGCGCTCGCGGACAATCGTGACCCCAGGCCAGTCGTCGTCGGTCGCCGGCGGAAGTCGGTCGGCGCGCAGCGCGCGCTCGGCCGCTCGCGGAAAGCACTCGGACGTGGTCGACGCCGCAGTGGTGGGCTCGTCGATCGAGTGACGCGACGCATGCGGGCGGCCGACCGTGTGGGGCGCACGATCACCCTGCGCCTGCGATTCGACGACTTCACACGCGTCCACGCGATCGCACACACTCGAGCGGGCCGACCGCGGACACGCGGACGATCCTCGCGACGGTCGCGGAGGACCTGCTGGCGGCGGCGCAGCCGATGATCGACGAGCAGGGCCTCACGCTCGTCGGGATCGCGGTCGGCAACCTCGACGACGACGCCCTCCAGCTCCCGCTGCCGTTCGACCGCTGCCAGCGGCAACGCACTCGACACCGCCTGCCCGACGATGTTCGGGACCGATTCGGCGCTGCGGCGATCACCCGCGCCGGTGCAACTCGGTCGTGAGCAGGGGATCTCGGTTCCGCTGCTCCCCGACTGATCGTAGGACCCGGTCAGCCGGATCCCGCCGGTCAACCCGTAAAGGTGACCTCGACGACGGCCGTCGGGCACGTCCCCGGGATCGCGAGGTTCTCCAAGTCGTCCTCCGATGTTGGCGCGAACAGCGTCGCCACCGCTGTCGGCGGTGTCGACGGCGCACAGCCCGACCGGGCCACCCGCCTGCACGCCGAGCGCGTCAGCGGCCCGTCCGGATTCGCGAACTCGACACCGTACGCGCGTCGAACGCTTCGTCCAACAGCGACGCGGTCGCCACAACACCTGTTCCCGAGTTGACCGTCGCCAGGTCGAGGCCCACCTGTTGCGCACCGACATCATCGGCACCGAAGGTCTGCACCAAGTCCGGTGCGGGCGTGGTCGGGTCCGGGACGAAGTTCTCTTCGAAGTCGGCGAACGACTTCACCGGTCAGCATCGTTCCCGCGCAGCTCACGGTCAACCAGAACAAGCCAATCTGGTCCTTGTCGGCCCCGGCGTTGCCGATCAGGGTGGCAGCCGCGGTGGCCGGTTCGCCCCGGTAGAGGCATGCTACTGCGAAGCCCTCTTCGAAGTCGCCGCACCCTTCCTCGCTGGTGCCGAACTGCGCGTAGAGCACGCCGGCAGCATCGAACGCGTAGACCACCGTGGGCGGTGAAGCTCTGGTCCAAGCTCCCGCCCAAGGGTTGCACGTTGGTGATTGCGTCGCTCGTGGGTATCGAAGGTGATGAGGTTGGCCGACAAGCCGCTGTCGACAAGGTCGGTGATGCCGTACCCCGCGCCGTCCGGCGCAACCGCCAGGTCGTCGACGCAAGCCTGGTCAGCGGCTGCCGCGGGCAGCAAGGTGACGGCCTCCGTCGCCAGGTCGACGGTCGCGAGGCCAGCACGACCCATCTCCCACCAGAACGGTTGTGTACCCGAAGGTGCTGGCCGCCGGCGACGAGCCGGTGCCGAAGAGGGTCACACCGGCAAGAACGCCGAGGACCACCAGGACGGCGAGCTCCCGACAGACTCGCGCCACATGCCGCCACACTCCGGTCCGAAGCCTCAACCCTAGACGGGACCGGACGCGCGTAGCGGTTCGGGAAGCGGCCGCGTCCCGCCGGCGTGAACAATGTTCGGCGGTCCCGAGCCCCCGTAGCTCAGGGGATAGAGCATCGGTTTCCTAAACCGTGTGCCCAGGTTCGAATCCTGGGCGAGGCGCGAGCAATGGCGCTGGTGACGGTCTCCCCGCGTGGCCGGTCCGCCGATCTCAGCCCGAAGTCGTCGGAGTGGTGGCGGGCACCGGCGCGCTGGCGCACTCGTCCGGGAGCGTGACCTTCCCAGCCGACGGCTTCGAGCTGTCGATGACGATCCACTCGTCGAGGTTCGCGTCGTAGAGGTTCTGCAGACCGAACTGGAGCACCTTCCAGAACTTGGTCGGATCCTTCCGATCGACGTAGAGGTCGCCAGACATGATCGGGATGCGAACCTGCGGAATCCCCGGGATCGCCGGGATCAGCTCGGGCCCCGGCTCAAAGACGACGCCGACCCGGAAATGATGAACCTTGCGAGGCTTCGCGTCCTGCAGGGTCTCGGCGCCCACGAAGCGCGACGACTCGAGTCCTTGGTTGAGATCGCGGGAAGGTGAACGGCCCGACGTTGGAGCACGGGTTGCGCGGGGACGCCGGGCCACTTGTACGTCAGCGTGTAGAGGTTCCCGTCATAGATGAGGTTCGTGAAGTGGATGGGAGAATCCTCGTCCCCCGCGATCATCTGGAAGTTGCCGTCCTTGCCGTTCCAGGTGAACGGCACCTCCGCGTTGAGATCCGGGACGATGTATCGACCGGTCCACTGGAAGTTGCGCGGGATCTTCGGTGGAGGTGGGTCGGTCACGCGCTGCGTCGCCGCTGGAGCGGCTCCACCGAACCCTGTTGCCGCGACCAAAACCGCCGCGGCAAGCACCAGCGTCTTCATCAGCCCACGACGCCCCTCGGTCGATCTCGTCCCCTCGTTCTAGCCGACTCGCGGTGGCACGCGACCCTCGCGAGGCGAATCGTCGAGTTGATCCGGTCGGACCCTCAGATTCGCGTGCTGACCGTGCCGTTCTGCAGGTCGTAGATGGCCCCGACGACCGCGATCTCCCGGCGCTGGATCTCTGCGGTGATCCCGCCGCTGCGCTCCGGCACCTGCTTGGTGACGAGTCGGACGTTCTGTTCGACGGATGCAGGGAGCAGCTCGGCGCCCGACGCGCCCGAGCGTTGCGCGGCCTCCACGGCGGGCGCGATCGCGTCGGTGAGCGTCGCGTACTCGCCGGGATCGGCGCCGCCGTCGACGACCTCGATCGGTGGTCTTCACGGCTCCGCGACATCCCTCGTGGCCGAGCACGAGCAGCATCAGGTCGACGCCGACGTGCTCAGCCGCGTAGGCGAGGGACGCCGATCGCGCCGGGGCCCGCGATGTTCCCGGCGACGCCGAACGACGAAGAGATCGCCGAGGCCCTGGTCGAAGATGATCCTCGGGCGGGACGCGGGAGCTCCCCGCGGATGCCAGGCACCGCCGCGAAGGGGTCTGCGTCCCGCGGCTCGCGGTGGCGCCGCTCGTCGGAGTCCATACCGGACGCTTGGGCTTGCCGCGGCACGAAGCGACGGTTTCCCCGCATGAGTCGCGGCGAAGGCGGCGTCGGGGTCGGCGGGCGTGCTGTTCGGCCCGGGGCGGTGGGACTTCAGCCCCGGCGAAGCGTGCCCAACCCTCGAAGGTCGAGGCGCCCGCCACGACCAGACCGGCGACTCCGGCTCGGCGTAGGACGCGGCGCCGCGCATCGTGTGGTTCGGCCATCTCGGAGGAGACCATCCCAGGACGCTACCGGGGAAGGCGGTACCGGGGCCGTTGCGCGTGATCCAGCGCCGGAGTCTCGTCGGGCAGCCGGTTTTCCTGGATCGGGTGCGCAGGTTCGAATCCTGCCGGGGGCGCCAATGCGATGTCGCGAGAACGGCGCAATACTCCCGCGATGATCACGGTGCCCCACGACGTCGTGGCGCGGTCCGCCCTCGTGGGCTGGCAGCTCGAAATCTTCGACGGTCATGAGGCCGTGCAGAAGGCGCTGGCGCCCGAGCGTGTGCAGGAATGGGAGCTGTTGTCCCGCGAAAAGGCGCGGAAGGTGTCGGTCTTCCAATCCCCCGGCTTCGTCCTCCCGTGGTACGAGGCGTACGCGACAGCCTACGAACCGCTGCTCGTGATGGGCCTCGATTCCGAGGGCCGCGTGGGTCGGCATCATGCCGCTCGCTCGGCGATCCGAGGACGGCCTGGTCTTCGTGGGCGCGGCGCATTGCTCCTATGCGGGTGGCTCGCGGTCGAGTCGCTCGAGGACGAGTTCCCGGCCGTGTGCGTCGTTGCCCTGCACGACGCCGGGTGTATCCGGACGACCTGGGCATGGCCGTGGCTCGCACCGGGGTCGAGTGTCGCCTGGCTCGATCACCCTTCGATGCAGAGACGAAGCGTGGCCGCCCGGATCTGTCCCGGCCTCACGCCCGTCGTCGACCTGCAGGCCGAGCCCTCGGCGGCTTCGCGCGTCCAGACGACCTCCATGCCCATCGATGAAAAACCGGTGACGAACAGAATAATCAGCGCAAGCTGCGCGGGTTCGCCTCGAGATGCCGTTGCCGGTGTGCGAGGGCGGTGCGCCGTGGGCTGCGAGTCCGCTGCAACAGCTGCCCGCACTGGGTACTGCGCTCCAATCCAGAGGCTGATAATTGCGATGCAGACGTTGATGATGGCGCCGAACATCAGCGTGCCGCGAAAACCGAATGCCTCGACCAGAATCAGCGGCGTGATGGCGCGCCGAGCGAGGCGCCAAGTACGTTTCCCAGATAGAGAAAACTGAACCGATGCCCCTGGGCGATGCCGCCGCTCCGGATAAACGCCAGCATCAACGGAAACGTTGTGCCCATCGCTATGCAGGCGGGAAGCACAGCGGCGCCAGCATGGGACCGAATATGCGAAATAGCCCAGCGAATCGATTTCGCCGGCGAACAGAAGCGATCGCTGCACCGGCATCGAACGCCACCGGCACCAACAGTGCGTTGATGCCGACGATCGCTTCGGCTGCAGCGTGTAGAGAGATTGGCGAGAGCCGGCCCCGGCGAACGCGGGCGGCGATGTACCTTCCCGCGCCCCACGAACCGAGTGCGAGACCGAGCATGAACACCGACACCACCACAGAGAGCACCGGCGTGACAATACCGAACGCGCCGAACGCGAGACGCAGCCAGATGATCTGATAAACAAGCCCGCAGAAGCCGGACAGGATGAACAGAAGCGAAGAGGATTTGCGTTAGCATAGACACGGTTTGGTCAGCTCACCACCGCGGAAGGCAAAACTCGGGAAACGGGAGCTGTTTCTCTTCATCGGCCTGCTCGTTGCGTACAACATCAATCTCAGGCAGGTATCGTCCCACGACACGTACGCGTCGCGATTCGTACCCATCAGCATCCTGCGCGACGGCGATTTGGTTCTTGATGAATTCGTCCCGGAGGCCATGAAGCGGCGGGCCGGCAACGAGTTTTTTTCGGATTACTTCATCTACGTGCGCGGACACTTTTACGACAGCCACGCGCCAATCGGGCCGCTGCTGGCGCTGCCAGTGTACGCGTTGCCTGCATGGATTGGAATCCCGGATCGCGCAGAGCTCGCTGCGAACCTGTTCTCGAAACTGGCGGCGTCGATCATGGTCGCCCTGTCGGCGGTGCTGATCTTCGGCGCGGCGCGGCGATGCTGATCGCGACCGGAAGCGACGAGGGACACGCATCCCGTCTCGCGCTCTTTGCGGCGATCGCATATGGTCTGGGCACATCGGTGTGGTCGACCGCGAGCCTCGCGATGTGGACGCACACGCCGGCCGTGCTCGGTTTCGCCATGACACTGTGGGCGCTCACTGTCGGGCGCGCTGGCGTCGCCGGCGTCGCCGTTGCGGCCGCCTGGTTCGCGAGGCCGGCGACGGCGCCTGCCGTGGCGTTGCTCGGGCTGTATCTCCTGCATCGTGCGTGGCGAGAGATCGACATCGACGGCCGCGGCCGGGAGTCGCGCGGACGTGCTGCGGTTTTCTGCAGGCGCGGCGATGACGGCATTGGTGGGGATTTTCTACAACTACTGGATGTTCGGGAATGCCGTGGGCGGCGCGCCGTTCCGGACCGGTTTCTGGGTCAAAGAGTTGGGGACCACCAGCATGTTCACCGGTTCGGTGCCGGTCGGCTTCGCGGGATTGACCGTCAGCCCGAGCCGCGGCATCTTGATTTACTCGCCGATCGTCCTGGTCGCCATCTACGGTGCGCTGAGGGTGTGGCGATCTCCGCTCGCGCCCGACGCTGTAGCCGCTTCACGTCGCCGCGCTGACGCGATCCTGCTTGCGCGTTACATGAGCCTCGCGGCGCTCGCGATTCTTCTCACCTACTCGAAGTTCATCGTCTGGTGGGGCGGCCATGGCTATGGACCGAGGTATCTGACTGATGCCATGCCCTTCATCGGGCCGCTGTTCGCCTTCGGCTTGGCGCCGCTCGCCGGCCGAACGTTTCGCGCGCGCGCCGCCACAGTGGCCATCATGGTAGCGCTCACGTATTCGGTGTCGATTCAGGCCATCGGTGCGTTCTGCTGGCCCTCGTCGTGGACACTGAACGACAACCCGCACTATCGATACCGCCTGTGGGACTGGCGCGAAAGCGACATTGAGCTGTGTATCCGTGACGGCCCGCGCATCGATCCCGCCGCGCGAGAACTGTTTAGAAAACTCGGCCTGTAACCGCGTGCCCTGACTTTGCTATCTCACACGGAGACGCGGAGACACGGAGACGCACGGATAAGTTTTCTCGGCTGCGTCAGAGGGCTCCGTGGCAGCCGTGACTGGGTCGCGCGAGAACACACGACTGAAATACAAGTCGACGCGACCCGAGCGTCTGTCAGCACGTGTTCTAGCTCGCGGCCCGACGCGCGGCTCTGTCCCTTGGATTTCGTGTCGAGTGCCCTGTACACTAACGCAACCGAGCGCGCTGAGCCATCGCACGAGCAGGTGCTTGCCGGGAATGCTCGCGCGCTCGAGTAACTCGATCTCGCCCGGACCGAGCACGCGAAACAACCGCAGGCCGGCAGCGACGATGACAACGCCCAGGAAAGTACAGACCGCAGCTTGGATGAGGGACGTCGGCCACACCGCGCGTACGGCCGCAAGGCAGGCGATCATGACGAGCGACACCAGCGTGACCTTCGCCGCAAATCGCCACGGGTATCGCACATCGTAGAGGCGGCGGCTTCGATGTGACCGAGCGCCGACGCTGCGAGGCGGCTTGCGCCCAGCACCATCGCCGACGGCAGCAGGCCGAATGCCGCGGACGTCCAGATGAACAGCGGAGCGCCTGCGACTATCACGGCTTGCGCCATGAGGACCCTACGATACTGCTCGTCCACCCACAGCACGACCAACCCGACGGCCAGCGCCGTCTCGGCGAAGAGAAATACGATCAGGATTCGCGCAGTCGGCACGGCGGCCGAGAACGGCTCGCCGTAGAGCAGCGGCAGGTAATCGGCCACCATCACCGCCAGTCCCGCGCCTGCGGGCACCACCGCGAGAACCTGCACCTTATTAATCAAATCGAATGCGCGCTGCAGCTGCGCGCGTTCGCCGGCCATCACGTGCGCGAAGGCGGGACGGTATATGCCGCGGAAGCCGGATACCACCAGCGTCACGACGGAAGAGGCCACGAAGTAGCTCGTCGCGAAGATCGCGACAGGCTCGGGGCTTCCGAAGGTTTTCAGCAGAACGGGGCTCGCGAACGCAGGCGTCGCGAAGTAGAGCGAGAGCTCGCGGATATATGTAACCGCTGAGAGCTTCCAGATGCGGGACTCCAAAGGGCCCGCACCGGGCGCGTCGACGCGATTGGGCGGAAGCGTGCGAAGGTGCCGCATGACCGCGATCGAGGCGACGATGGCCATCACAATGGCCGCCAGTCCCAATGCACCGATGACGCCCGTTAAATGCCAGCCCAGTCCGATGACGAGCGCAACGAGCGCGACGTCCAGCACGCCATGGATGAGGGACATGAGATTGACGCTGAACTGTCGAAAAAACGAATCGAGCGCGCGATAGGCAAAGTCGAGCGCGGCCCGGCCGACCAGCAGCGCGGAGAGCAGGCGCAGCCACGCGTCCCGTCCGATCCGAGCTCGAGCGAGCGCGCGAGCGGCTCGGCCCAGAGGCCAGTGCGAGCACAAGAGCGATGACGACGGCGAGACGGATCGTTCCGAGGCGCGCGATCAGCTGCGCAGCCGCGCGCCGGCCGCCGGCGAGCTGCAGCTCTGGAAATAATTTGGGAAGGCTGCCCGAGAGCCCGAGGCTCGAGTAGAAGAGGATGGAGTTGGCCACGCCGAGCGCGACGTCGTAATACCCCGACCCGAGTCCAAAGCTGCGTCGCACGACAACCGAGAGCAGCATTCCGGCCAGCGCGATCAGCGGCAGCAGCGCCGTGTTCCAGAAGACCGCGCGCGATACCTGCTGCAGCAGACCGGGCTGCGGCGTGTGGTCTGCTGCCACGCTTTCCGCACCGACGCACACAGATCGGTGTGCTCGTGGAGGCCTTGTCGTCGAGGGGTGGTCAGCAGAATCTGTCCGCCGGTTTTAAGCACACGCTGCGCTTGCGCCGTCACACGGCATTGTGCCGCATGGGCCGCGGCTCGATCTCGCGCCAGTGATAGGCGCCGACTCGCTCGTACGTGCCGAACGCACGATTCGCCGGTGTGTTCACGTGCGGGTCCTCGGGGGCTTGCCCTGAGCCTCGTCGAAGGGCCTGCCGGTAAATCCACTCGGTGTCTGCCGAGATGGCGCGCCAGTCGTAACGCGAAAGGATTGTCCCCTCGCCGGCGGCATTCTCCCGGAAGCGCGGCACATCGAGCAGTTCGTTCGCGTTGTGCGTGAAGCGGTCGATATCGCCGAACGGATGGAGGAGGCCGAACTCGTAGCGCGGCACGAACGTCTGCATGACGCCGACGGGGGTGCCCAGCAGCGGTCGCCCGCTCGCGCCGGCCTCGATGGCGACGATGCCGAACTGTTCGTATTGCGACGGGAAGAGCACGATGTCCGAGAGCTGATAGTACCGCGAGATGTCGCGCCGATCGGTGACGGCGCCGACGAGGACGACCGATGCTTCCAGCGCGAGGGCGCGGATGCGTGCCGCAAACGTTTCGCGCTCTCTGTCGTGGATCTCGCCGATCATGATCAGGCGCGCCGACCGGCCGCTCGCGCGCAGCCTCGCCATCAGCTCGAGGCAATCGAAGGCGCCCTTCGGAGACATCACCTTGTTGACAAACAGCAGCACCTTCTCGTCTCTGGCGATCGCGTGGCGCGCGCGGAGATCTTCCACATCGTAGTTGCGCTCGAATAACGTCGAGTCGACGCCGAACGGGAGCAACGGTGCTCGATATCACCTCGAACCCGTCGGCACGCATCAACTCGAGCTCGTGCTCGGATTGCGGAATCACATGATGGGCCTTGCGCACCAGGCGGCGCCCCATGAGGCGGTCGAACGCACGCCGCTGCCAGCTCGCGGGGTTCAAGGTGTACACCGGCGTAGAGATGTGCGGGACGCCATCTTGTCCTTCGCAACCGCATGTGCGAACACCGTTCCGAAGAAGTAATAACCCACCGAATGCACGACGTCGAAATTGCGGAATTCCGAAGACGCGGCCATCTTCAGCAGTGGCGGCATGAAGTAGTACGGCGGGTGATTTCCGAAACGCGTCTGGAATCGTCGTACGAGAAGATTTGGCGAGACCTGTTCATGCGCCGCAGCGTCGGGAGGGAATGTGCGCCGTGAACACGTGCACCTCGTGCCCCTGATCGACGAGGTACTCCGCGAGTCGTCCGGTGTAGGTGCAGAAGACCTCCGACCGCGGGCCAGAACTTGTGGCAGAAGATGGCGATCCGCATGCTGTGGCGTCGGAGATTCGCCGCAGCCGCATGTTATAATTCGCGCCTGGCCGAATCGCGCTACATACTACCTCCACACCGTCCCTGAATGCATTTTCTGCAGCGAAACGCGCTCGCGCGCGGCCGGCCATGGGCATGGCTGATTCTGGTGTTCGTCATGTCTCTGCCTGCGGTGACCGTCCGTTTCTATGCCGCCGATGAGATCGAGTACTTCGCGTACTTGCGTTCCATATGGTTTGACCGCGACATCTCGTTCGACAACGAATATAGATATTTCTACGAGCACGGTATCGCGCAGGGCAGACGTCCGCGCCCCGGCGGCGGGTATTACGGCGATCGGTTCTACGCGACATTTGGCGGGACCACGCCGACGGGACTGCGTATCAATTTCGCGCCGGTCGGCACCGCCATCTTGGGCGCCCTTTTACGTCGCGACGGATGCCGGCGTGCGCATTGCGCGCGCGCTCGGCAGCGACGTGCCGTTACGGATTTTCGCGGCCCTATATCGCTGCGGTCTGGTACGCGTCGGCCGTGTACGGGTTTCTTGCGTTGTGGCTAGCGGGACGGATCGCGCAGCGGTTGACCGGCGCCGGCGTCGGGCCGGTGCTGGCCGTGTGGCTCGGGACGCCGCTGCTGTTCTACATGTATATCGCGCCGGGTTCTCGCACGCCTGCTCGGCATTTGCCGTGGCTGCGTTTGTCGCTCCGTGGCTCACGTCGTCGCGACTGGACGCTCGGCGGCGTCTTGCTGCTCTTGGCGCCCTCGCGGCGCTCATGGGCATGGTGCGCGAACAGGATCTGTTCATCGCTATCGGTCCGGCACTCGATTACGCGTCACACTTGTCGCATCGGCGCGCGTGAACTCGTTGGCCCGTACGCGCGAAGCCCCGCACGGCGGCGCCGGCGCGGCGACGTCCGCCGTCTGTTTTCTGCCCCAGCTCACGCCTATCAGACGCTCTACGGCATTTCGGGCCGTCGCCGAGATTGAGCAGAAGATGACGTGGACGGCGCCTAATGCCTGGCAGGTGCTCGCGTCGCCGGAGAACGGCTGGTTCTTCTGGACGCCGCTGATGCTGCCGGCGTTGGCCGGTCTCGCTGGCTCGCCAGCGCGGATACGATGAACGCGGCCGGATCCTGGGGCCTCTGTCTCTTCTGATGGTGCCACGCAGATTTACGTGGCGGGCAGTCTCGACACCTGGGCCGGGGCAGGATCGTTCGGACAGCGTCGGCTCGTCGGCTTGTCGGTGTTTCTCGTCATCGGGCTCGCGGCCCTGTTCGTCGCTCGACACCGTGTTCGCGAAAATGGCGCTGAGGTCTCGTTGGTGCTTGCCGTCTGGTGGAATATTGGGTTCATCGCGCAGTTCGGCAGCGGCCTGATGGACCGCCAGCATATGAACACGACGCACAATGCGTATCACAACTTCGTGACGATTCCGCTGCCGCTGCCGAGCCTCGCGTATCGATACATCTTCCGATCGCGAATCGTTCTACCAGACCGTTCACGTCTCCACCGTGATTTCCGCGGTTGCTCGACCTCGTCCGGTGTCCCGATTGCCATGAGCGGCTCGGCGCGACCGACAGCTCCTTCGATGCTGCCGGCTGTAGCGACCTCGACTTGCCGGGCCCGGACCACCTTGTGCCGGAAGCCAAGACGCCTTCGACGAAACGACGAAGTTCTTGGAAGAGGGCTTTCACGCAGACGGCCGTGACGAGTCGGTCTCTCCACCGCTGCTGTCGGCCGGCGTTCGAAACACGATGCTGCGGATTTCTCGCGTGCAGCCCGGGGATGTCGTGGTTGACCTCGGATGCGGCAGCGGCGTTTTGCGGCTGGAACCTCGACTCGGGGGCCCATTGGTCGGCATCGACACGGGGACCTACTTTGCCGTCGAAGCGCGGGCGTCGATCGATCTTGTTGTGGGCGAGCTTCGACGGCTGCCGTTTGCCGATGGCAGCATCGACCAAGGCGTACACGATTGACGTGCTCGAACATTTGTCTCCGGAGGGCCTGCCCGCGATGCTTCGGGAGGTGTCGCGTGTGCTCGCTCCCGGAGGCGCGCTGTTCATCTACACGCACCTCCTGCAACCGTCCGCCGTTCGCGCCGCTGCTGGCGGGGATCGCGAATATCGCAACCGCAATCGAACGTTTCGGGCTCGCCGATCTGACGGTCGAGAGCTGCGTAGACCGATCATCTCAACCCGCTGTTCAGCCGAGCGCATCTCGACGAGGTGGCCGGCCGACGCCGGTTTTCGTGTCGATCGCTTTCGCTACTACACTCCGCTGTTTCGCGAATCGCCGAAGCATCCTGGTGCCGGTAGGCGCTCACGCCTTTGCCAGGCGGGCGTCCAAGCGGGCGAGGTCGACGGCTCGGCGCTTCGCGCGCTCGGCTCCGGGCCAAACGGACGGTCGCCGGCGGGGCACATGTCCGCGCCCTTCAGGCGATGACCTCAGTCGTGATGCTCGACGTCAGGCTGCTCGGCCGATCCGCTCCGGCCCGTTCTTCGCGCGGCTCGTCAAACGGTCGAGCTGAGACTTCGTAACTCAAGATCTATAGATCTTAGATCTATAGATCTTTAGATACACTGCGCAGATTGAATGAGGATTCTCGATGCGGCGATCGACCAGACGGTGCCGGCCGCGCATGGCGGATCGGTGCACGTCAGATCGGTCGCCGAGGGGCTGGCCGCGCTCGGTCACGAAAGTGCATGTGCTCGCCTCGCCAGGCGATGGAGCGTTTCCGCCGGGGCTGGCGGCATGGGTGTCGATGCTGCCGCCGTTTGGCAGCCGGCGCCTTCGTTTGCTGCTAGCTGGCGCGGTACTTCGCGCCGCTCGAACGCTGCGGCCAGACGTCGTGATTGAGCGCTACTACAACTTTGGCGGCGAGGGGCTCCTCGCAGCTCGCCGGCTCGGCGCTCTTGCGGTGCTCGAAGTGAACGCGCCCGTCATCGATCATCCCGGCTCGGCCAAACAATGGCTCGATCGCGCGCTGATTGCGCAGCCACTGCGCCGGTGGCGCGATTGGCAATGCCGCGTAGCCGACCTGATCGTCACGCCGAGCGCCAGAATCCTTCCCGAGCACGTGCCGCTGTCGCGCGTGCTGCAGACAGAATGGGGCGCCGATACCGATGCGTTTCGTCCAGGCGCCAGCGGCGCGGTACCGTTTGCACGCGCGAGCGGCGACACGATCGTGGTGTTTGTCGGCGCCTTTCGCGCATGGCACGGCGCCCATCACCTGATCGATGCGATGAAGCACTTGCGGGGGCAGGGCCGGCACGACATCAAGGCGGTACTCATCGGTGATGGTCCGGAACTGCGGCGCGTGCGTGGCGCAGCCGACGGCGTGCCAGGCATCATCTTTACAGGCGCGCTTCCGCATGCGGGTGTTCCGGCACTGTCTCGCCGCCGCAGACGTCGGAGTCGCGCCGTTCGATTTAACTGCGCATCCGACGCTTGCGCGCGAGTTCCACTGGTCGCCGCTCAAAATCTTCGAGTACATGTCGACTGGGCTTCCGGTCGTCGTGCCGCGCATCGAGCGGCTCGCGCATCGTCGTTCCGCGACGGGCTCGAAGGCTCTGCTCTATGATTCGGCCCGATCCCCGCGGACTTGCGTCGGCGCTCGAGCGCCTGACCGATGCGACGCTGCGCGCCGAGCTCGGGGACAGCGGCCAGGTCCCGTGCCGTTGAGCACTTCAGCTGGGACAGCCATTGTCGGGCGCTCGATCACGCCTTGCGGGCAGCACGCGAATATGCGCATCCTGATCGCCACTGACGCGTTTCCGCCCGTCTCGGGTGGCAGTGGATGGAGCACGTACGAGCTCGCCCGCGGGCTTCGCGCGCGCGGGCATCACGTCGTCATCGTGCAGCCCTACGCCGAGCGCCCGCCTGCAGCGTACGGCGGGTTCGACGTGATCGGCTTTCCGGCAACTGCGCCGTCCGCTCCCTTCGTCCGGAATTATTTCAGGAACGGAAGCTGGCCCACGCGCTGTTCGTCCTTTCTGACGGGGCTGATTGGCCGCGAACAGATCGATCTCGATCATGCGCAGCACGAGCTCACGGGACCCGCATCGATTCGCGCCGCGCGTGCCGCGGGAATCCCGTCGGTGTGCACGATCCGCGATTACTGGC
>CAWGTM010000024.1:0-767921 GCA_963825445.1 uncultured Actinomycetota bacterium | reverse complement strand
ACAACGGCCCCGACTCGTTCACCTTCCACATGCGTCCGATGTGACGACGACGTCGGCCCCGGCGACGGTCTCGATCACGGTGACGCCCGTCAACGACGGGCCGACGGTCACCGCCGCTCAGCTGCAGACCACGGCCGGCACGTCCGTCTCGACGATCCTCGACACCACGGATCCCGACGGTGACCCGGCCGACCACCTCCGTCGGCGACCTGGCCGCGCCGGCATTCGGTGACGTTCTCCGGCGCGACGCTGACCTACACCCCGGCGATCCGGTCGGGCACCGACACGTTCCGCGTCACGGTCTCTCGACGGAAGCGGGGGCACGGCGCAGGCGCAGGTCGGCGTCAAGATCACGGCGCTCACCGCGAAGCTGCAGCTCCACCACGCCGTCGGCCACCTCTTGGAACGCCCGTGGAGACGACGATCACCGCGACGGGTCCCTCCGGCGCCCTCCCCAGGGCAGCGTGACGCTCACGAACGGCGCCACCACGCTCGGCACCGTGGCGTTCCGGCCCGACGGGACCGCGACGTTCCGTGGACGCCGGCGCTGGCAGGCGTCACGCACCTGGTGGCGTCGTACGCCGGCGACTTCCGATTCGAGCCGACTCGTCGTCTCCCGCGCCGGTGACGGTCGCGAGGACGGCGGCGAAGCTTGCCTTCTCCGGTTCGCTGACAGCGGCCGCCCCGGAGTGGTCAAGGTGAGCGTCCGCACCGTCGCGGGCCTGCCGGCGACCGGGAAGATCAGGCTGAAGGTCGGCTCCAGCACGGTCACCGTCAAGCTCCGGAAGGGTGTCGCGAAGCTGCGTATCCCCCAGGTGCCCAGCACCGCGACGGTGAAGGTGAAGGTGTCCTATTCCGGCGACGGCCAGTACGCCGGCGCTTCGGTGAAGCACACCTTCCAGCTGCGGAGGTAGCACCGATTCGGAGCCGTTCGTGCGTTTCGCTATCCTCGTGCAGTCCTGCGAACGGTTGCGAAACCACCCGCTGACAGGCGCCCGTAGCTCAACGGATAGAGCATCTGACTACGGATCAGAAGGTTGGGGTTTGAATCCCTCCGGGCGCGCAGAGGACCTAGCCGGTCAGCACCGGTTTACCGACTAGTCGTGGTCCGCGAGCCGGCGACCAACCCGAGATTCACCAGCTGGCCCGCGAGGTGGGTCTCGAATGCGCAGCCTCGCCAGCTTACAGCGGCGAGTCACCGCTCCTGAGAACCGACAAGCAGGACCGCGTCATCACCGACGCCGGACGGGCCAGGCTCGAGTTGAGCGCCCGGTCTCGCTGAACTGGCTTGGGACTTCTCACTGCGCGTATGCGGCGGTTGTGAACAGTTCACAGTTGGTCGTCGAGGCGCTGCCTTGGGTGCTGCATGTCAGTTCCTGCCCGTTTGTCCAGAGTCCTCCGGGTGGCCTAGAGCAGTTTGAGCGTGGTCCTTGGAGACTCCTGTTAGATGTACGAGTGGACCTGGCGCCACACCGGAGCTGCCGCGGTCCTCTCACCTGCTGCCGATGGGCCTGTTCGACCTCGTCGAGAGCGCAGAGGGCCTGCAGCGCGTCCGCGCACCGCTCGCCGACCGTTACGCTCACCACGCCGCACAGCACTCCGCCGCCATCTCCGCAGCCAGCTCTCCCACGTCCAGTCCCACGTCCGCAACCAGTTCCCAGAGAACCGGCCCCTCATGCATCAGGCACTCGTGACCGTCCACGCCGACCGGCACGTCGGACCGGTGAACCCGCGGCGACGGATCCTTCGTAGAGCATCTGGGCCGGGAGTCTACAACGGCCTCTACGAGCCCGGGCACCCCACCGCCGACTTGGATGGATTCCGCCAAGACGTGGTCGAGCTCGTCAAGGAGCTCGGCGTCACGACGATCCGTTACCCAGGGGGCAACTTCGTCTCTGGCTTCAAGTGGGAGGACAGCGTCGGCCCGCGAGACCGGCGCCCGAAGCGTCTCGACCTGGCGTGGCACTCCACCGAGACCAACCAGGTCGGGATGCACGAGTTCCAACGCTGGCTGGACAAGGTCGGCAGCGAGCTCATGCTCGCGGTCAACCTCGGCACGAGAGGCGTCGCCGAAGCCCTGGACCTGCTCGAGTACGCCAACCTGCCCGGTGGCGCCCAGCTCGCCCAACAGCGCATCGACAACGACCGCAAGGAGCCGTTCGACGTGCGCATGTGGTGCCTGGGCAACGAGCTGGACGGGCCCTGGCAGCTCGGCCATCGCTCTGCCGACGACTACGGGAAGCTCGCCGCGATGACCGCTCGCGCCATGAAGGCCTTCGACCCCGACCTCGAGCTCGTCCTATGTGGCTCCTCCAGCTCATCGATGCCCACCTTCGGAAGCTGGGAGCGCACGGTCCTGTTCGACGCCTACGACCAGGTCGACTACATCTCCTGCCACTCCTACTACGAGAACAAGGGCGACCTCGGCAGCTTCCTCGCCTCAGGCGTAGACATGGACGCCTTCATTCTCACCGTCGCTCGGATCGCGGATGAGGTGAAGGCCGAACAAGGTAGCTCGCAGACCATCGCGATCTCGTTCGACGAATGGAACGTCTGGTACAACTCCCGGTTCGAGAACCACGACAAGATCACCGGCGCCGACAACTGGCCGGTGGCGCCGCGACTGCTCGAAGACGTCTACACGGTCGCAGACGCCGTCGTGGTCGGCGGGCTCCTGGTCACTCTGCTGCGCAACGCCGACCGGGTGCACAGCGCTTCGCTCGCGCAGCTGGTCAACGTCATCGCCCCGATCATGACCGAGCCCAGTGGCACCGCGTGGCGACAGACCACCTTCCACCCGTTCGCAGCAACCTCCCGGCACGGCCGAGGCATCAGCCTGCGCCTGGAGCTCGACTCCGAAACCTACGAGACCGCCGAGTTCGGGGCGGTCCCGGTGGTCGACGCGGCGGCCACCCTCGACGAGACGGACCAGTCGATCACCATCTTCGCCGTCAACCGAGCCATCTCCGAGGCGACCGGCCTCACCGTCCAGCTGCCGGCCGGCGACTACGACGTCGCCGTCCACACGCTGCACGACGATGACCCTTTCGCCGCGAACACCCTTGCGGAACCCGACCGGGTCCGGCCCGAGGTCAACACGACCGCGCGCCTGGACGATGCGCTGCTCACCGTCGAGCTCCCGCCCGTCTCCTGGAGCGTGATCCGCGCGACCGGCCGACGCGCGCCGACCACCTCGTAGGCGCCCACGAACCCGCGGACGCCCCAGCCCGACCACCGCCCTGGGATCAAGCAACCAGCCCCACGGGGTCTCAGCTTCCTTCCGGCCCGAATACGGCTCAAGAACCCTGCTCGGACAGGGTTTTGCGTGCTCTGTCGCGACGGGACGCGACAGAAGACGACAGAGCGCAGATTGCCACTCTGACCTGCTCGTGTGGACCAGTTGTCAGGTCGCCTAGCGGCGCGTCGAGGCGGCATCAGCCAGGCCGGGAGAGGGCCAAGGGCATCCCGGTCGGTCTCGCCGGTAACGCCGTGGGCAGGTCGAGGCGTCTACTGGGTGTGAGCATCCAGGAACTCGCCCAGGACTCGCCCCCACGAGAGCAGGTGTACGACGCCACGAAGGACCCGGACGGCTTCGAGGAGTTCGTGCAGGCGACCGGTGACCGGATCTACCGCGCCGCCGTGCTGCTGTGCGGTGACCACCACCTCGCCGAGGACCTGACCCAGCAGACCTTCACCAAGGTCTACGCCGCGTGGTCGACCGCGTCGGCGGCGGACAGCCCGATCGCCTACACGCGCAAGGTGCTGATGCGCACCTTCCTGTCTCACCGGCGGCTGCGGAGGTCGAGTGAGTGGCCGGTCCGCGCCGTGCCCGACGCGAGCGCCGACGGGCCGCAGCCCGAGGACCGGCTCGACCTGCTCGCCGCCCTGCGGCGACTACCGCCGCCCGACCGGGCGGTGCTCGTGCTGCGCTACTGGGAGGACCTCTCAGTGGCCCGCACAGCCGAGCTGCTCGGGATCCGCGAGAACGCCTGCCGGGTCCGCAGCACCCGCGCCCTGGCCCGGCTCCGTGCGCTCGTGCCCGATCTCACCACCGACCCCGACTCCCACACCGAGGACCCGTCATGACCGAGCTCCGCGACCGCATGCACGACTCCGTCAGCCACCACCACACCGACCTGGTCACGCTCACCGCGCTGGCCCGCCGCCAAGGCACGTCGCTGCGCCGCCGCCGGCGTCAGGTCATGGCAGGTTCGGCCGTCGCCGTGCTGGCGCTGGCCGGTACGGCGGCGCTGGCCGGGCCCGGCCTGTTGGCGAACCCCCAGGCCGAGCGGCCGGTGCCGGTGGCCGATTCGCCTGGCAAGACCCCGGCGCGAGCCAAGGCTCCCGCCGCCGCCACCACCCCCGCGACCGGACGAACCACGGTGGCCGCGCTCTACGCCGCCGTCACGGACCTGGTCCCCGGCAAGGGCAGCGACTTCGCGGGCCAGGACCCCTACACGGGCGAGCCGGCCTCCGTGGACACCTACGGAGAGCTGGCGTTCAGCCCGGCCGACGGGTCCGGAGCCGGCCGGATCGGGATCAACCTCCAGCCCGCAGAGATCCTCGCCGACCCCAAGCGCGGGCTCACCGCCGTCGAGGGCTTCGTCTGCCTCGGATGGATGGACAGCTGCCACGTGTCCACGCTGGACGACGGCTCGCTGCTGCGCACCTACGCCGAGCACTCGGCAGCAGCAGGTGGCGGCACCGGCGAGCGGCTGGTCGCCGAGCACCTCATCCAGGGGCTGCGGGTCGTCGCCTCGGCCGCCAACGGCTTCGAGGGCCCGAGCAACGAGTGGGACCTCAACCGCCCCCACGCCGTTCTCTCGACCGACCAGCTGACCACGATCGTGCAGCAGCCCTGGTGGGGCTTCGAGCTGCCGGCCGAGTACGCCGGGGAGCGCGACGTGCCGTCGTACACGGAGCTCGGCGGAGACATCAGCGCCTCCGTCACAGAGGCGCCGAAGTAGCGGGCCGGCCACAACGACAAACCTCCCGGATGCCCTAGGGCATCCGGGAGGTCGCTGTCACTGCTCAGGCGTGCTGAGCCACTCGTACCGGGACGGTGCGCTCGGCGGTGTGCTCGACCCGGCGCGCGTGCCAGAGCCCGAGCAGGACGAGCACCAGAAGCAGGCCCGCGCCACCGAAGGAAACGAAGGCGGCGATACCGGCGATGGTGCCGATCGTGGCGAACGCGTAGCCGTAGAGGAGCAGGCCACGCAGGGTGTTGCCGTCGAGCAGCGACTGCTTCAGGGCACCCCACTCAGCGGCCTCGTCGATCTCGGCCTGGGTGGCGTTCGGGTTCGCGGCGACAGCGCCGCCCAGCTCACGGGCCTTGGCGCTGACCTGCGCGTAGGGCAGGACCTCTCCCGCCAGCTCCTCGGACGAAGCGTTCATGTGCGCGAGGATGTAGTGGTCGGAGAAGGCCTTGGCCTCGGGGCCGGTGTCGAGCGGGCTGCCGGCGTACTCCTCGAGGGCCTGGGCGTCGGCCTTGGGCAGTCCGCTGAGGGCCTCGCCCTCCGGCATCGTGATCCCCTGCATGGTGAGCTGGTCGTGCACCTGGTCACCGATGAAGGTGTTGGCCCAGGTGAGAAGGCCGCCCGCGGCGATGAGGACGGCGACGAGCGCCAGCCCCGTGAACGAGATGAGTTTGTCGAATGCCGAGCGCATGATGTTTCTCCTTCACAAGCGGAGCTCTTGTGCTCCGCGATGTCTTCGACGCTAGGAGCGTCGAGAGCTGCCGATCAGAGGCGGAAGACCGGTCTCGGCGTCGCGAAGGTCCCGAGTACGTCGGGACCTTAAGCACCACCTCGACGGGCCGGCAGAGACCGGGTTCGGCGCCGAACGACAAGGGGCCTGCGCACCGCTCGCGACGCAGCGCCGCGTCACGACAGCTCGAGGACCTCGGACACCGAGCGACGCGGGGTGCGGGGGAGCTGGTGGCGGCTGATGGCCTGCCACCCGACCCGGATCACGACCAGCGGGTACGCCATCCCTCCGAGCACCTCGTGGTGGAAGGCACTGCGGGTGTCGTCGACCTCGATCGGCTGGCTGATCGGCACGACCGACAGGCCGTCCATGGTGGCGGAGAGCCACATGGCGCTCAACCCCTCGCCCGCGGTGAGCCAGGCGGCCGGGTCGTCGCTCGATGCGCAGAGGACGATCAGACCGTCGGACGCCTCGACCTCGCGGCCGCCCATGTCGTCGACCAGGCCGATCGCGAACCGGTTGGACCGGCTGGCGTTACCGTCGCCCGCCGGAAGCACCGTGGACGGGACACCGTCGGCGACACCACGGTCGATCCAGGACTGCTGCTCACGCATCGCGAGGCGGTCCTCATGCTGGAGGTCGATCGCGCGATTGATGAGCAGCTCGGCGCGGAACCGCTCGGACACGTCGGTGAGCGGGAGCGCGCGGGCTCCTTGTGACGACGCCTGTGCGGCGAGGTGCGTGAGCTGCTCGTCGGAGACCGGCCACGAGGTGAACCGGCGTCGGTCGGTGCAGCGCTTGTCGATGGCGTCCAGCAGCTCCGCGGCATGGCGGGCGGGGGTGCGCGCCGCCAGCTCGATCCGGGCCAGCAGGTCCGGACGCTCGGGGTCGGGGAGCCGGGTCACGGTCGCGGACAGGCCCAGCGCGTTCGCGACCGCCTGGACATGGTGCAGTGTCGTGCCGCAGCTGATGACGACGTTGCGGCCGGCCGGGTCGCCCACCACGAGCTGGCGGGACCGGTCGGCGTACAGCTCGAGCGAGGTGGAGTCGCCACGCCACCGCCAGGGCTGGGTGTTGTGCACGCTCGGCGCGCGCGTCGCGAGCTCGACGATCCGGCGCAGGGTCTGCTGCGGGACCGGTCGAGCAGCCTGGGTGGTGGTCACGACGCCGCCTTCACGGGGAGGTGGAAAAAGTTGCGACAAGCGTCGTCTCCGGCCTCGCTCCGGGCACAGGGTCGTTGGTCCCGATGTGGCGGGTCCCGCGTCAGGTCGCGGGCTCACGACGGGACCAAGGTCCCTTGCCTTCGGGTCGATCCGCCCCTGCTAGCAGGCTGTGTAGCCACTACCTTGGCAAAGTGACCGACGCTCCCCAGGCGACGTCTTCGGACGACGCCGCCCCAGCCGCCATCAAGGTCTTCCTCCTCGACGACCACGAGCTGGTGCGCCGCGGCATCAGGGAGCTCCTCGAGAGCGAGGGGGACATCGTCGTGGTGGGCGAGTCCGGCTCCGCCGATGAGGCCACCCGCCGCATCCCCGCACTGCGCCCCGACGTCGCGATCCTCGACGGCCGGCTGCCCGACGGCTCCGGCATCGACGTCTGCCGTGACATCCGCTCGATCGATCCATCGATCAAGGCCCTCATCCTCACGTCCTACGACGATGACGACGCGCTCTTCGCGGCGATCATGGGTGGCGCCTCCGGCTACATCCTCAAGCAGGTGCGGGGCATCGACTTCGTCGACACGGTGCGCCGCGTCGCCGCCGGCCAGTCCACCCTCGACCCCGCCATGACGGCCCAGGTGCTGGAGCGGGTGCGCACCGGTCCTCCGAAGGACCGGAGCTGGAGGGGCTGACCGCCCAGGAGCAGCGGATCCTCGAGCTGATCGGGGAGGGCATGACCAACCGACAGATCGCCGAGCGCATGCATCTCGCTGAGAAGACCGTGAAGAACTACGTGTCGTCCATGCTGGCCAAGCTCGGGCTCAGCAGCCGGACCCAGGCGGCGATCTTCTCCACCAAGCACTCGCAGAGCTAGTCGGCCGAAGGCCGCACGTGGCACCCAAGGTGACTCGTGAGCGTGACCCGACGAGGTTCGACACGGCGGGTTCTCCACGAGGCTTCACGTCAGGCCAACGTCGTGATCCGGCGCCCGGTGATCTCGGTGACGTCGATCCGCAGCCGCAGGTGGCGCGGGCCCGGCACCCACACGTCCGGTCCGGCGTCTTCCGACGCGCCGTACTCCAGCCGCGCCCGGCCTCGCATCAGCACGCTCCACCCGGACCGGGTCGAGTCGTCCAGAGCGTCGACCTCGAAGGCGACCGGGCCGTCGTCGCACTCGCGGGCCGCCTGTGAGTGGGCGGTCGTGCGCACCAGCACCTGGGCACCGGCCACGGTGAAGTTGACCGGGATCACGGTGATGCCGTGGGCTCCGGACCACGCCAGCCGGCCCACCGGCTGCGTCGAGGCCAGGGCCCAGCACTCGTCGGGCGCGAGGTCAACGACCTGTGGCGGGGGCGCGGGCTGGATCTGCGGCTGGGTCTGCACGGGGGGCTCCTTGGCGGTCGGCTTCATCGCCAGCATCGCGGCGCGGCCGAGGCCAGAGCAGGCCCGCAAGGCCCCGAGTCCGGGGACCTTCGTCCCTGGATGCCCTAGGTTGTGCCCGGACGGGAGGAGCCGTGATCGAGGATCCCGCTGACCACCGCGACGACGTCGACGCGCGGGTGCTGGAGGACGTCGAGTTCGACCACCTCCTGCGCGAGGTGCTCAACCGGGTGCAGGGAGTGCTCGACGAGCAGGCACGGCTGCGCCTGCTCCTTGACGCCGTCGTCACCATGGCCGCCGACCTGAGCCTCGACGGGGTCCTCTCGCGGATCGTCGCGATCGCCAGCACCCTGGTCGACGCCAGTACGCCGCGCTCGGGGTGCTGGACACCGGGTCCGAGCGACGGCTGCGCACCTTCATCCACCACGGCATGGACTCCGACGTGGTCATGGAGATCGGGGACCTGCCCACCGGTCACGGGCTGCTGGGGCTGCTCATCGACGAGCCCCGACCGATCCGGCTGCACGACATCGCCGCCCACCCGGCGTCCTACGGCTTCCCGAGCACCACCCGCCGATGAGCTCCTTCCTCGGGGTGCCGGTCCGGATCCGCGACCAGGTCTTCGGCAACCTCTACCTGACCGAGAAGGCGGGCGGCGGCGACTTCACCGACGAGGACGAGAACGTCGTGATCGCGCTCGCGGCTGCCGCTGGTGTCGCGATCGAGAACGCGCGCCTCTACGAGCAGGCCGAACGGCGCCAGCTCTGGCTGCGCGCGACCGCCGAGATCACCGCGCTCCTCTCCGACGCCGACCCAGGGCCGCGAACGCCCTCCAGCTGGTGGCGGACCGGGCCCGCGAGGTCGCCGGGGCCGACGTCTCGTGGGTGGTGGTCGGCGCCGACAGCGAGACGCCTCGAGCTGCGAGTGGTCTCGGGCGTCGCCGCCGACCTCGCGGCGATGCGCGACCTGCCGATGCACCAGTCGCTGGCCGCGCAGGTCGTCCGCAGCGGTGAGGCGATCGCGGTGCGCGACCTCGCCGCCGACCCCCGGGCCGTCGACCCCTCCTCGACCTTGGGCTGGCCGCAGCCTCGGCCCGGCCATCGTGGTGCCGCTCGGGTCGCGCAGCGGCGTGGAGGGCGTGCTCGCCCTCGCCTGGACGGCCGACAACGCGGCCGAGTACGACGCCGTCGACGCGGCCCTGCCGGCGAGCTTCGCCGAGCAGGCGGCGCTCGCTCTCCAGATCGCCCGGTCGCGCGAGGACCAGCAGCGGCTCGACGCTGCTGGAGGACAGGGACCGCATCGGCCGCGACCTGCACGACCTGGTCATCCAGCGGCTCTTCGCGGTCGGTCTCAGCCTCGAGAGCGCGTCGCGGATGGCCGTGGCGCCCGAGGTCTCCGCTCGGCTCGAGCGCGCGGTCGACGAGCTCGACGGCACCATCAAGGACATCCGGCGCACGATCTTCGCGCTTGGGGACCATGGACGCGACGACCGACGTGCAGACCGAGATCGAGCGGATCGTCGACCGCGCCGCCGCGACCATGAAGTTCCAGCCGACGGTGCGCATCGAGGGGCCGGTCCGCTCCCTGGTCGGCGCGACGGTCGCGCCGGACCTGCTCGCGGTCCTCGGCGAGGCCCTGAGCAACGCCACCCGGCACGCCGAGGCGTCAGCGGTCGACGTCCTGGTCTCGGCGGGTGACGAGATCGTGGTCCGCGTCACCGACGACGGCAAGGGCCTGGACGAGGAGGTGCTCGAGAGCGGCCTCAGCAACATGCGCCAGCGCGCCGCTCAAGCACGGCGGCACCTTCGCGGTGCACTCCGAGCCGGGTGCCGGCACCACCGTCACGTGGGCGGTGCCGGCGAAGCCGAACGTCAGTCGCGACCCGAGGACCTGACCGGACGTCGCGCGGGCACCCGGTCCACGAGGGCCACCGCGAGACCGCGACCCCACTCGACCGCACGCTCGAGCTCGCCGTCGACCAGCGGCCCCTGGATGCCGTCGACCAGGAACCCGGAGGGCTTGGCCACCGGCTCGAGGCCCCGGCGCCGGCCCGCGCGGGCAGCCGCGAGTCCGGCCGCCTGCGGCAGCCAGCGCACCTTGGTGACCCGGGTGTCGAACGTCGCCAGCCCGGGCAGCCGCCCGACCTCGAGCTCGACGGACTCCAGCCACTCGCGTAGCCCGGTCGCCGCGCGCTCGCCGGGTGCTCCCTGGCGCACGGCGTCCGCGCGCGTGCTCGCGCGGCTCATGCCGAACGCGTGGGTCGGCCCGCCGACCACCAGCAGGTCGACGCCGGTCGCCACCGCCGGTGGCGCGGAGCACACCCCGACCAGCCCGGTGTCCACGCCCCCGAGCTGCAGCCCGCGCGCCACCGCACCGGCGACCTTCTCGGTGTTGCCGAACATCGACTCGAACACGACCAGAGCTCTCATGCCGACCACCCTCGCCGGGCCCCGTGCCCGCGCGCAGAGGCCGAGGTCGCCGTACGGCGGGTCGTTGGTCCCTTGTCCGTCGTGGGGCGTCGCCTGGCCCGAGCGGGCCACGGAACCCCTGACCTTGGACGGTTCGTGGTCGGGACCAAGGCCTCTGCCCAGGGGGGCCCGGCTGCGATGGACTCGGGGTGGCGGCGAGGATCCCAGGGATGCTGAGCCGGCGGCGTCGTCGGGTTTGGGAGCGCGACGAGACCCCGGAGCCCACACCGTGCTCGCACGGCGCGGATCCTCGCCGTCTCTCCCGTCTGGGGCGGCTGCGCTCCGGCAGTGCCGGCCGGTGAGTTGACCGCGTGTCAGCGAGGCCTCACCCGGGGGCATAGGGCCTGCATCCGACCAGTACCCAGGTGCCATGTGCGCGCAGCGGCTCGGGGTCGTCGGCCGCCCGAGCCGGGCCTATCCGGCCGCGGCCCAGGCGTCGGCGAGCTCCGCGACGCTCTGGAACCGCGCCGACGGATCCGGCTCGCAGGCGCGGCGCAGCACGTCCGCGAGCTCGCCAGGGCCGACGAGCGAGCCGAGATCCTCGGTCAGCCGGGTCGCGAAGTGGGTGACCAGCCGGCCCAGGGTGAAGACGGTGGTGCGCTGGTCGATCGTCGCGCCCATGCTGAGCTCCTCGGGAGCCATGAACCGCTCGGAGCCGAACATCCGTCCCATCGTGTTGGTGAACGGACCGCGGTGGTAGGTGTCGAGGTCGACCACGGTGAGCCGGTCGTCGGGATCGACGATCAGACACCCGTCGTAGAGGTCGGCGGCGACCCAGTCCTGCGCGGCCAGGGCGGCGTGCAGGCCGATGAGCACGTCGAACACCGCCAGCATCCGGTGGCCGGGCAGGTGGGCGAACCGCTGGTACGCCGAGGCCGGGTCGGTCCTGCGGCTGCGCTCCACTCCGACCAGCTCACCGGGAGCGGCGTCGTAGACGAGAGCCGGCCCGGTGGCAGTCGCGATCACGTTGCGGAGCCTGGCCAGAGCCGGGTGGTCGCAGGACCGCGCCAGCTCCACGGCGTTCTCCAGCAGCGCGACCCGGCCGGCGTGGTCGAGCACCGGCCTCGGTGCATCCGACGTCGGCTCCACCGAACCCGCGGTCTTGACGAACAACAGCCCGCCTTCCGCGTCGACCAGCCACGAGACGTTGCCCGAGTCCTGGGTCCGGGCGTCGAAGGTGCGGAGCACCGTGGAGCACTGCTGTACCAGCGCCTCGGCCGAGGTGGCGGTCGTCGTCAGGGTCAGCAGCTCGGCCACCCGGTCAGTATCTCCGTGACCGACAACGTGGCCGACGGGACACTAGGCCGCGAGAGCGAAGGCCGCGGCCAGACCGAAGACGCTGGTGGCTGGGACGGCCGTGGCGACGCCCACCAGGCCGAGCAACGCCACCAGCGCGCGCTGCGAACAGGCGACGAGGCCGTGCGTCTCCGAGGTCGGGTCGCCCGCCGGCCGACCCGCCCAGAGGACGAGCTCGTCGAGCAGGACCACCGCCGAGGCCGGGTCCGATGGCCCGGGTCGCCTGGTACGAAGGTGTCAGGTCAGCCGCGGTCGGCCGGGCTCTCCGGGTCGGCCGTGGTCGAGGGTGACGCACCCTGGTCCGGCTGCGCGCCGGCGTCCCAGGACCAGTCGCGCACCTCGGGCAGGTCCTCGCCGTGCTCGCGGGTCCACGCCCGGGCCCGCCGGCGCATGTCGCCCATCTCCTGGCGCAGCGCAGCGGCGCGCGAGCCCAGCGCGGGCACGCGGTCGATGACGTCCATGACCAGGTGGTAGCGGTCCAGGTCGTTCATCATCACCATGTCGAACGGCGTGGTGGTGGTGCCCTCCTCCTTGTAGCCGCGCACGTGGATGTTGTCGTGGTTGGTCCGCCGGTAGGTCAGCCGGTGGATCAGCCACGGGTAGCCGTGGTAGGCGAAGATCACCGGCTTGTCGGTGGTGAACACGGTGTCGAAGTCGCGGTCGCGGACAGGCCGTGCGGGTGCTCGCGCTCGTCCTGCAGCCGCATCAGGTCCACGACGTTGACGAACCGCACCCTCAGCTCGGGCAGGTGCTCGCGCAGGATGCGGTGGCGGCCAGCGCCTCCAGGGTCGGTACGTCGCCGGCGCAGGCGATCACGACGTCGGGGTCGTCGCCGTCGTGGGAGGCCCAGTCCCAGATGCCGAGGCCGCGCGCGCAGTGCAGGTCGGCCGCCTCGGCGTCCAGCCAGTCGAACGACGGCTGCTTGCCGGCCACGACGACGTTGACGTAGTGCTGGCTCGCCAGGCAGTGCCGCATCGTGGAGAGCAGGGTGTTGGTGTCCGGCGGCAGGTAGACCCGGACCACCTCGGCCTTCTTGTTCACCACGTGGTCGATGAAGCCGGGGTCCTGGTGGGAGAACCCGTTGTGGTCCTGGCGCCACACGTGCGAGGTGAGCAGGTAGTTGAGCGAGGCGATCCGCGGGCGCCACTCGAGGTCGCGGGTCGTCTTGAGCCACTTGGCGTGCTGGTTGACCATCGAGTCGACGAGGTGGATGAACGCCTCGTAGCAGCTGAACAGGCCGTGCCGGCCGGTGAGCAGGTAGCCCTCGAGCCAGCCCTGGCAGGTGTGCTCGGACAGCATCTCCATCACCCGGCCGCTGTGCGCGAGGTGCTCGTCGACGGGGAGGATCTCGCCGGCGAAGACCTTGTCGGTCACCTCGTAGACCGCGTCGAGCCGGTTGGAGGCGGTCTCGTCGGGGCCGAAGATCCGGAAGTTGTCGGCGTTGTCGCGGACCACGTCGACCAGGTACTGGCCGAGCACCCGGGTCGGCTCGTGGATCGAGGCCGCCCGGCGCGGTGACCTCGACGGCGTGGTCGCGGAAGTCGGGCAGCCCCAGCGGCCGGCGCAGCAGGCCGCCGTTGGCGTGCGGGTTGGCGCTCATCCGCCGGTGCGCCGACGGGCGCGAGCGCGCGCAGCGACGGCGACCAGCCGGCCGTCGTCGTCGAACAGCTCCTCGGGCCGGTAGGACCGCATCCACTCCTCGAGCTGCGCGCCGGTGGTCGTCGTTCTCCCGGGTCGCGGCGAGCGGCACCTGGTGCGCCCGCCAGGTGCCCTCGACCTGCACGCCGTCGACGACGTCGGGGCCGGTCCAGCCCTTGGGGGTGACCAGCAGGATCATCGGCCACGGTCGGCGCACGACGTCGCCGTCCTCGCGCGGCCGCGCGCTGGATCTCGCGGATCGGTCGTGGGCCTGGTCCAGCGCCGCGGCCAGCTGCTGGTGCACGTCGGCCGGGTCGTCGCCCTCGACCGTGAGCACCTCGTGGCCGTAGCCGCGCAGCAGGCTCTCGAGCTCCTCGCGCGGGATCCGGGCCGGGATGGTCGGGTTGGCGATCTTGTAGCCGTTGAGGTGCAGGATCGGCAGCACCGCGCCGTCGTGCACCGGGTCGACGAACTTGTTCGCGTGCCAGGACGCGGCCAGCGGCCCGGTCTCGAACTCGCCGTCGCCGACGACGGCGGCGACGAGCAGGTCCGGGTTGTCCATCGCGGCGCCGTAGGCGTGGGAGAGCACGTAGCCGAGCTCGCCGCCCTCGTGGATCGAGCCGGGCGTCTCGGGCGCGACGTGGCTGGGAATGCCGCCCGGGAACGAGAACTGCCGGAACAGCTCGCTGCATCCCGCGCTCGTCCGTGGGCGATGCGCGGGTAGACCTCGCTGTAGGTGCCCTCGAGCCAGGCGTTGGCCACCGCGGCCGGACCGCCGTGCCCGGGGCCGGCGAGGAAGATCGCGTCGACGTCGCGCTGCGCGGATCAGCCGGTTGAGGTGGGTCCACATGCAGGTTGAGGCCCGGGCGTCGTGCCCCAGTGGCCGAGCAGCCGCGGCTTGATGTCCTCGCGCTCGAGCGGCCGCGCGCAGCAGCGGGTTGTCGAGCAGGTAGATCTGCCCGACCGAGAGGTAGTTCGCTGCGCGCCACCAGCCGTCGAGCAGTGCGAGCTCGTCGTCGGACAGGTGCGCGGGGGGCGTCTCGTTGTCATCGGTCACGGGGTCAACTCTCCGTTGTCAGCTCGTCGGTCGGCAGGGCCGTTGGTCCCTCAACCTCGAGGGGTCCCCAGACCCCAAGAAGGGGACCAAGGGCCCTCACCTGCGCAGTAGCTGGCCTTCCCCAGTGTCATACGGATCCCGGTGGCTCGAGGCTCCCGGACCAAGCGGGGAGCGCCATGCACGCATTCGTCGGAGACCGGATCGTCGTCCGCAGCGCCCACCTCGGTGGGCTCGGCCGGCACGGCGAGATCCTCGAGGTCGAGCGCACCAACGGCCGCCCGCCGTACCGGGTCCGCTGGCCGGCACGGGTCGGGTCGGCCTGTTCTTCCCCGGCCCCGACTGCTACGTCGCCGCACGTGGCCGGTCGTGCGAGCCGGAGCCTGCCGTGGCGGCCCACGCGGGCTGAACCGTCAGCCGAGCCGGCTCCTGCGGCTTCGTACTCAGCGTCGGACAGGGTCCCCGACCTGTGCAGGTCCGTCAGCTGCTGGAGCTTGGCCAGGCGGGCCAGCTCCTGCTCGGGCGTGTTCGTGCTCGGCGTCGCGCTGGTCACCGGGGTCGCTGAGCCTACGGCGGTGAGCCCGGCCGCGCGGGTTCGACGAGGCGGTCCACCACTTACCGTCGGGGTGCAACGCGGCCGTGCCGCGGACCTCGGACCGATCGACGGCGCCGAGACGATCGAGCAACGTGGCGTCGTCGGGCGTGAGGACGACGTCGATTGTCGCGGAGGATTGACGCCGCGGCCTTGGCGTCGACCGCGCGGCGGCCGATCGTCGGTCAGATCGCGGAGCCGGGCCAGGTCGATCAAGAGCGTGGCGCGTAGCCACGGCATATCTGCAGCCGCGACACGATCGAGCGCGGCTTCCAACGTTTCGATCGCGTGAGGCGTTCCCACGCGCCGCCAGCGTGCGGGCGCAGGCCGCGGCGGCGCGCTGCCTCGAGTGTCGGCACGTCGAGTCCGGCGGCGCGTGATGTGAACTCGCGGACACCTCGGTGGCCGCGTCCACGTCGCCGCGCTGCTACTCGGCGTTGACCAACACGGTGAGCAACTCGACCGCGCGAACTGGTTGTCGGCCAACACCCGCACACCCCGGCGAGCCATGGCGCGGGCCAACTCGTTGTCGCCACGTGCGAGGTGCAACCGCGCCGCCGGCAACAGCGCCTGATGTGTTGCTCCTTGCCGAGCAGCAGTGTCTCCGCGTCGGTGAGGCGGCCCTGACGAACGCGTAGATCGGCCAAGGCGATGTCGGGGTGCCAGCTCCCGAACGGGATCATCGCCTCCATGGCCGCCTTGGCGCGAAAGCAGTGGCAGCTTCAGCGTCGGTCCACCGGCCGAGTTCCATCAACAGCGTGCCCTGCACGCTGTCGCAGTGCCCCGAGAGGATCACCCCCCGACGGCGACACGGTCGAGATCAGCCGGCTTGGCGGAGGAGGTCGGCCCACGAACTGGCGCGACCGAGTCGGCCGCGTGGAGCAGGCGGTGAAGAACGAACACACCGCCATACCCGCACTGTCGCCGCTGTCGGCCGGCACCGCACGCCAGCGCCATGGCCTCGTCGAGCATTCCCATGCCGGTCGGATCTGGCCCGATCTGCACATGCGCGAGCCCGCCGTCGGCCAGCGCCTTGGCTCGAGATTGACGTCGCCGAACTGGCGGGCCCGACGAGCGCCAGTTCGGCCGCGGTCTGTAGTTCGGCGGGATCGTCGACATCGCACCCCAGCGCGGCGACGGCGACCCAGCCCTGCTCGACACATGGCGCCTCATGCTCGACGAGGCGACGGGCCCGGCTGAACCACGCCCGGCTGGCCGTGATATTGCCCAACCAGTTGGCGTACACGGATCCCAACCGGACACAGGCCATGGCGGCCGCGGACTTCTGGTTGGCCGCAGTCAGGCCGCGTGTATCGCGGCGGAGAGGTAAACGACGGCGCCGGGGACGTCACCCTGGCCGAAGGCTTCGTCGGCCAGTTCGAGCGATCGCTCCGGTGTCGCCGCCTCCGCCACGGCTACAGGATCGCGCGCTAGGTCAGGGCCGCGTAGCTCGTGGTCCAGAAGTCGTTCGTCGTCCTGGTACCCAACGGCGAGTCGAACGCCTGATTCGTGAGGAGGATCGCGATCAGATCTTCGGTCGGGTCATTGGCCCACGTCGTTCCGAGGCCGCCGTCCCAGCCGTAGGAGCCAACCGAGCGACCGGACCCGTCCGACGGACCTGCACGCCGACGCCGAATCCCCACCCGAGCCGGCGCCGTCCGCAGCAGGTCCGCTGGCGCGTCGTGCATCGGTGAGGTGATCGATCGTCATGCCTCAACCGATGCAGGCGACAGCATCCGCTCGCCGCCACGTGTACCGCTGTTGCGGAAGCATGTCGGCGAAGGCGAAGAAGTCGTCGAGCCGTCGACACAAGACCGCCGCCGCCGGACGGGAACGTGGGCGGCCTGGCTCCACTCGCCGCTCGGTCGCGTCGTCAATAGTTCGCAGACTCTCCCGTTCGCAAGTTGCGGACGTACGCGGTGCCCGAACCGCGAGATCGCGCGGCCGGCACCGAGAACGCGGTGTCCTCCATGCCGAGGGGCTCGAAGATGCGGTCGCGCAGGAACGTCTCGAGCGGCTGACCCGATGCGCGGCGCGATGAGCACGCCGAGGACATCGGCGCCGACGTGCAGTACAGCCACCGCTCGCCCGGCTGGAACGTCAGCGGCACCGTGCCGAGCAAGCGGATCCACTGATCGGGATCGGGCGGACCTGCGGCCGGGGCGGACCGTCGAACAGACCGAGCCCCGCGAGCGCGTCGAACATCGGCTGTGGCCGAAGCGGCTGAAGTCCATGCCGATGCCGAGCCGGAACGTGAGGAGGTCGCGGAGCGTGATCGGGCGGCCCCCGCGGCGACGGTGTCGTCGATCGGGCCGTCGGGTCGCGAGCACCTGGCGGTCGGCCAGCTCGGGCAGGAGGCCGTCGACCGGTTCGTCGAGTCGCACCAGCACTCCTCGACGAGGATCATCGCCGCAACCGAGGCGATCGGCTTTGTCATTGACGCGATGCGGAAGATCGTGTCGCGGGCAATGGGCTTGCCACCGCCATTGTCCTCGGCCGTGCCGGCCACGCCGACCTCGACGTCCTGGCCCCGGCACAGCAGCCAGGCCTGGCCCGGCACATCGCCGGCGGCGACGTGGCGCTCGGCCACCTCGTGTACCCGGGCCAACCCTGCCTTGTCGAGTCCTGACGCCTCGCCCATTCGGCCTCCCTCGTGTTCATACCCTTCATGACGACGGTCAGGCCGAGAACTCATCGGCGACCACGTAGTTTGGATGGCGTGCAGGGGGGAGACGGCGTCACCTTTTGCTTCACCGACATCGAGGGATCGACGGCCCTCCTGCGTGCCGCCGGGTGAAGCGGAAGTACGAGGACGCCCTCGACCGCCACCGGACGCTCATCCGGGCCGCCTCGCCAGCCAGCGGCGGGCTCGAGATCAAGACCGAGGGGGACGGGTTCTTCCTCGCCTTCGACCAGGCGCCGGCCGCGACTCGAGTTCGCGCGGACCCGCCCAGCGGACGCTGGCCGAACGAGGCGTGGCCGAGCCCCGCTCCGCGTGCGGATGGGCATGCATCGCGGCCCGGCCGAACGCCGCCCCGACGGCGACTTCGTTGCCATGGCGGTGCACCAGGCGGCCCGCGTCGCGACGCCGCGTCCGGTGGCCAGGTGCTCGTCACCGCGCGCCGCTGCCGCGGCGCCCGCCCGACGACGTCCGCCTCGAGCGGCTCGGCACCTATCGCCTGCGCGACTTCGACGGCCCCGTCGAGCTGTCGCAACTCAGCGGACCGGGCTTGCCGGCGACGCTCCCGCCTCCGCGCGGCGCGCGCCGACCACGGCCTCAAGCTGCCGCGGTCGAGCCTGGTGGGCCGCGACCGCGAGTTGCTCGAGCTGGCTGGGCTGTTGGTCGACCAGACCGCTGATCACGCTTGTCGGCACCGGCGGCGTGGGCAAGACCCGCGTCGCGCTCGAGGCGGCGGCGGCCAACGCGGCGCTGTTCCCCGACGGCTTGCACGTGGCCGAGCTGTCGCCCGTCGCCGGATCGCAGTTCGTCGATGCCACGTTGGCCGCGGCCGTCGGCGTGCGACCCGAACCCGGCATCGAGGCGATTGATGCGCTCACGGCCGTGATCGGCAACGGGCGTCGCCTGCTCGTGCTGGACAGCTGCGAGCACGTGCTCGACGGCGTTGCCGTCGCTATCGAACGGCTCCGACAGACGTGCCCCAACGTCGTGGTGCTGGCGACGAGCACAGAGCCGATCCGTATGCCGACCGAGCGCATCGTGCTGATCGATCCGCTTGGCCTGGCCGACGGTACTGGCGCCGACCCGATGTCGTCGGACGCGGTGCGCCTCGTCGTGCAGCGCGCGACCGATGCCGGCGGTCGCCTCGATCCGAACCCGGAGCAACTCGCGAGATCGCTGAGATCGCGCGCCGCCTCGACGGCATCCCCCTTGCCCTCGAACTGGCCGCCGGTCGCATCGCCGAGCGTGGCGTCGCGCGACGCGCTGGCCGCGCTCGACGACCGCTTCTCGCTCCTCACCAACGGCTATCGCACCGCGTCGCCGTGTCATCGCACGCTCGAGGCGATGGTTGCATGGTCGGTCGAGCAGCTCAAGCCCGATGCGCGCGACTTGCTCGAACGGCTCTCCGAGCTGCAAGGCGCGTGGGAGCCGACTGCCGCCCTCGACGTGTGCAGCGATGATCCGTCGGCCGCCTCGTGGTTGCAGCAACTCATCGACCGCTCGCTGCTCGCGGTCGACGATGGTCCCCCGGAGCGCGTCCGGCTGCTCGACACGGTGCGCGCCTACGCCGCACGCGAGTTGAGCGACGATGCCCGCGACGAGATCAGCGGCCGCCGGCTGGCGTGGCTCGGCGCGTGGATGGTGGCGCTGGCGTCCGAGCCCGAAGACCTGTACATCGGCGAGATCGACGCGCTGATTCCTGATATCCGGACGATCTTCACCCGCCAACGCGGTGAGAACATCGAGGCCGTCGCACTGCTCGGTGCCTCGTGCGGCGCGTGGGTGACGAGTCCGCGTGGTTTGTGGGCCGAGGGCACTGAGGTATTCGAACGGTTGGTCGACGTGCGCCCGCCTGGCGCCGCGCGGCGCCATGGCGACCGCAGCCATGGCCCAGCTGCCGGCGATCGGCGCCAACCCAGTGCGGGCGGTCGAAGTGGCGGCCCGGGTGCTCGACGATCCGAACGCGCCCGGCCGCGCCCGCGCTGCCCTCGCCTGCGGCTGGCACGCTGATCCATCTACCCCGCCGGCCGACGGGCCCGATGTGCTGGTCGAAGCGGTCGAGTTCGTCGGCGCCGACATGCCCCTCGGCGTGGCGGCCAGATCGCGCCTCGGCACTGCGCAAGCAGATCCTGGGCGACGTGGAAGGTGCAGCTGACGATCTGGGCGCGATCATCAATGATGCCGCCGCCCTCGGCCGGCCGACGCTCGAGGCCCAGGCCGCATCAATCGCGGCGGCGTTCTCGCCCGGCTCGGGCGGTTCGACGAAGCGGAGGAGGAACTCGAGGCGGGTCGCGGTCGCCTTGGAGCGGCGCCAGCGTTCCCTGGCCGCCGCGCGTGTGACCAACCTCAGCGTTGTTGCCCTGGTCACGCCGCGGCTCGACATCCCGCGGCGCGCTTGCCGGCGTTGGCCGAAGCTCGGCTCGACGGTCGCCGCGAGATGGCCGAGCCACGGCGATACGCGGCGGCATCTGAGCGCAGTGACCGGGGCGGCGATGGCCGCCGGCGACCTTGAACGAGCTCGAGAGGCTGCGGCCGACCGTCCGGCTCGGTGCCGCGACCTGCAATTCACCGAGGGCATCGTCACGGCCGCTGTTCAACTTGGTAAGTGCTCGCGGCAGCGCCTCGATGGTTGGGCGGCGGCGGTTCCGTTGGCGTGCACGCTGCTCGATGACGCCGAGCCCACCGGTGACCCTGCTCGACGGGCGTTGGCGTTGTTCGCGGCCGCGGCGGCCGCGTCGAGCGGGCTGGCAACCGGCGTCGAGTTGGTGGCCGCGGCCCAGGCGTGCACCGAGGGTCATGTGCCGCTCGATCTCGTCCGACCGCGCTGGGCTCGTCGATACCGAGGCGGCCGTCGCCTCCAGCGAGATCGCGGCGGCGAAGGCGCGAGGCGCCGGGCTGTCGTTGACGCTGCTTTTGCGCAGCCGGCGCGCTCGGCGCTCGGCGCCGACCCACGATATCCTGCTTCTAATCCGTCAATAACTCTGGTCGACGATTGCAGAGGAGATCAGATGAGCCTGCCCAAGATCGCATCGCGAGACGAGTGGCTGGCCGCCCGCACGAAGCTGCTCGCCGAAGGAGAAGGAGCTCACCCGGCGCCGGGACGCGCTGAACATCGAGCGGCGCAACCTGCCGATGGTCGAGATCGACAAGGACTACGTGTTCGACGGGCCCGACGGGCCCGGTCCGCCTGCATCGACCTGTTCGAGGGCCGGCCGCAGCTGATCATCTACCACTTCATGTTCGACCCCGAGTGGGAGGACGGCTGCCCGAGCTGCACCGCCGGCACCGACGAGATGTCGCCCGGCTTCCTCGAGCACCTGCACACCCGCGACACGAGCTACGCCATGGTCTCGCGGGCGCCGCTGGCGAAGCTCGAGCGGTGGAAGGCCAAGAAGGGCTGGGACATCCCGTGGTACTCGTCGTTCGGCACCGACTTCAACTACGACTTCGGCGTCACCATCGACGAGTCGCGCGGCGTCGACGCGTACAACTTCCGCACCAAGGCCGAGTACGAGGCGAGGGCGACACGAGTTCTTCGAGTCCGACCAGCCGTTCGAGATGCCCGGCCGCAGCTGCTTCCTGCAGGTCGACGGCCGCGTGTTCCACACCTACTCGCAGTACGCCCGCGGCCTCGAGTCGCACCGGCGGCTCGTACTACTTCCTCGACCTCACCGCCCTCGGCCGCCAGGAGGACTGGGAGGAGCCCAAGGGCCGCAGCGAGTCGGCCCGCGGCACAGCCCCGACTTCGCGTCGAACTACGAGCGGGGGGTGAAGACAGGGGTTCGACGGCGCGGATCGGGCCGCTTCGATCTCGCTCGCCGCCGGACCGCCGGCGCCGCCCATCGCCAGCGCGTCGTGGGTCGCCTGCCGGTTGTTGGTGAACACCGCATCGGCGTTGTCGGCCGCCGGATTCACCCACACCGCGGCCGATGAGCACCGCGTCGACATCGGTCACCACCTCGTCAGCGACCGCGTCGGCCACACCAGCGGCGACGCCGGCTTGGGCCGCACCCCACGTGAGTTGCGGCGTGGCCGTCCGACTCGATGCGCGCCTTGTTCACGAACAGCGTGAACGGCTTCACCGGAACGCCCGGCTGCAGCACCACGACGAACGGCGCGTGGCCGGCCGACGGCGTCGCCAGCGCGGTCGCCCACGCGGTGCCGACCGGCCCGTCCCGCGGACCGAGCACCGTGTTCACGTGAGCGGCGTTGGCGCCCTCGCCGATGAAGGCCTCACCGAGTTGCACTGAGCGGCTCCGTCCTTCCGTAGCGGGTGCGGCGGAGCAGTTCCGACGACGTCGTGTCGGGCTTGGTGTCGTAGCCGAAGAGGGCGACGTAACGCGGCCGCGCGCCGGCGACCGGTGTGACGCGGTGCAACGAGTGGCGTCCCTCGAACAGCATCAAGGTGCCCGGCGTCATCGGCTCGATGGTCACCCGCTCTCGAGTCTCACCGCGCAACACCGAGGTCACCTCGTCGTAATTCTCATCGTCGGTCGATCGCAGGAGCGCGACGTTCTCGAAGTCGCCCCCTTCATCGCTGGACTGGATGGCCAGGGACACGACGAAGTCGGTCTGGTCGTAGTGCCACCCGAGCTCGTCACCCGCCACCATCACGGCCACGTTTAGCGCGCCGATCGGATCCGCGTAGCGGTACAGCGGCTCGCGACCCAGCACCTGGCCGAGGAACGCCAGCACGTCGTCGCGCTCGAACAGTTGGCGGATCAGCGAGTCGGCCGGGAACTGGTCGTAGCCAACCGTGTGCACCGACGAGCGACTGATCGCCTTGCGCGGGTGATCGTCGGGCCAGCCATCGTCGGGCCGCTCGAGGTAGGGCGTGCCCGAGCACGTCCTGGTGGTAGGCCTCGGCGGCGAGCGCATCGCACTCGGCAACCATCTGGTCGATCGCCTCCGCCGACACGAACTGCGGGATCACGCTGACGCCCCGTTCCCGGAGGTCGGCCTGGTACGCGGCCGTCGCCGCATGCGTGGACGCGAGGTCGATGTAGTCGCCCACGAGGGCGCACGCTACCTGGGCCTGGCGTTGCTTGCTGGGATAGCGACGAGCACCTCGTAGCCGCGCTTCTTCGACCTCAACGTCGAGACGGTGCTCGAGCATTGGTCCGTCGCCCAGGCGATCCGCGGAGTTGTTGGCCAACGCGCTCGACGAGCACCTGCTCGGTCACGGCGCCGAGCCGGATGTCACATCGCTCGGCGACGACACGTGGCGGATCCGGGATTTCGGCCGCGGCTCTGCGTCACGAGCACCTCACGCAGAACGAGAACCCGGAGAAGCTGGAGTCCGACGCGGTGATCGGCCGTTTCGGCGTCGGGCTGAAGGACGCGCTGGCTGTGCTCGATCGCCACGGCATCGGCGTCGAGTTGGCGAGCCGGTTCAACACGATCACCACCGCGATGCACCCGAAATCCGGCTTCCCGGACACTCACACACTGCACGCGGTCGTGGGCCCGGCGGCCGATCCCGCCGCGATCGGCACGACCGTGCTCTTACCGGTGTGACCGCCGAGCAGATGGACGAGGCCCGCTCGTTCTTTCTCCGCTGGAACGGCGAGGAGGTGTTGAGACAACCGACTACGGCGCGGTGCTAGCCCGGACCTACGACGACCCGGGCCGCGTCTATGTGCGCGGCCTGCGTGTCGCCCAGGAGGACGAGTTGCTGTTCTCCTACGACATCACGCGGCTCAACGCCAAGCTCACGCGCGGCGCTCAATCGCGAGCGGGCCAACGTCGGTCGCAGCGCGTACAGCGACCGGCTCAAGGACATCCTGCTGGCATCGTCGAGCCCGGCTGTCGCCGGTGCGCTGGCCGACGACCTGGCCGCTTTCGAGACCGGGGAGCAGCGGGCCGAGTCGGGTTGGGTCGACGTCGCCCTCCACGCGGCCAAGATCCTCAATGCGTCGGAGGCGGTCGTGTTCGTGACCACCACCGACCTGTCCGAGCAGGCGGCGATGGTCGAGTACGCCCGTGACGACGGCCTGCGTGTGATCCCCGTGCCGAAGAATGTGGCCAAGAAGCTGGTGGGCGCAGTCGATGTCAACGGCGATCCGCTCCGCACCCTCAAGGTGTTCGCCCGCCAGCGGGCCGAGTCGTTCGTGTTCGACTTCGTCGACGCAGCCGACCTGACCGACGCCGAGCGCGCGTTGCTCGACTACGCCGCCGACGTGTTCCGCATCGCCGAGCGCGAACCTGTGCCGGTGCTCGTCAGCGAGACGATGCGCCCGGCGGCCACCGGGGCCGACGACCTCGGGCTCTGGGATCCGAACGCCGGCCACATCGTCCTCCGCCGCGACCAACTCGCGTCGCCGCACGACTTCTTCGCCACGCTGCTCCACGAGATCGCGCACTCGCTCCACAACGAGGACGACGTCACGTTCGGCCTTCGAACACACGCTGTCCGATCTCCTCGGCCGCTTCGCCACCGCGGCGATCGACCCGATCGGTGGCGCGTAACGTGCGGGTATGACCGATCTCGTCGTTGACGCCAAGGAGTGGTTCGCCGCCAACTGGGACCCGGAGCTCACGCTGGGCGAGTGGTGGAAGCGGCTCGGTGAGAGCGGTTACGGGTTCCCCACGTGGCCGACGAGCGCTTCGGCCTGGGCGTGAGTCGGACCAGGCCCCGCGCCATCACCGACGCCCGCGCCGAGGCCGGCGCGTTCGGGCCGCCGAGCGGCATCGGACCGATGATGGCGGGACCGACCGTCGCCGAGCATGGCACCGAGAGCAGATCAAGCGTCTGCTGCCGGGCCTGGTCAGCGGGGAAACATCTGGTGCCAGCTCTTCAGCGAACCCGGCTCCGGCTCGGACCTGGCCAGCCTGCAGACGAAGGCCGTGCGCGACGGCGACGAGTGGATCGTCAACGGTCAGAAGGTGTGGACCTCGGGTGCGCAGTACTCGAAGTGGGGGATCCTCATTGCCCGTACCAACGCCGACGTCCCCAAGCACGAAGGCATCACCTACTTCGTGATCGACATGGACCAGCCCGGCGTTGAGGTACGCCCGCTCAAGGAGATGACCGGCGGCGCCACCTTCAACGAGGTGTTCTTCAGCGACGCCCGCGTCCCGCACGAGAACGTGATCGGCGACGTCGACCGCGGGCTGGGCGGTCGCCGTCACCACGCTCTCGTTCGAGCGCAAGAGCCTGGGCGCCGGTGGGTTGAGCGGAATGGCGGGTGGCGGCGCCATGCTCGGTATCAGCATCGGCGGCGAAGGCGGCCCGGCCACCCCCGACCTCACCGCCCGGGTCGGCGACCTTGCGAGCGCGGCCGGCGGCGGGATGGGTGGCATGGGCGCGATGGGCGCCGACATGTTCCGCTTCATTCCCGCGCTCTTCGGCAAGAACCACGACGCCATCGTCCGCCAGGACATCGCCCGGCTCTACACGCTGATGGAGATCACCCGCTACACCGGCCTGCGCTCGAAGGCGGCGGCCGAGCGCGGCGAGTCGCCGGGGCCGGAGATGTCGACGGGCAAGCTGATGATCTCCAACCTGATGCGGACGATGCGCGACTTCATGCTCGGTCTCGAGGGCGCCAAGGGAATGCTCATGGGCCCCGACGCGCCGATGAACGGCATGGCCCAGTGGATCGCCCTGTTCAGCCCGGCCATCTCGATAGCCGGCGGCACCGACGAGATCCAGCGCAACATCATCGGCGAGCGCGTCCTCGGCCTACCGCCCGAGCCCCGCCCCGACAAGGACGCTCCGTTCAAGGACCTTCTCGTCGGCACACAGCGCTAACCCACTACAGCTCGGACTCCAGGTCGGCGAGCCGCTTGGCCAGCCCGCCGCCATGGCCCTGCCGACGCGCGGCGGCGACGCCAGCGTGCCGAACGCCTGGGGCCGACCACGAGGAGCCGCATCGGCGTCTTGGCCACGACCGTCGCTGATCGCGCTTGTGGCACAGCATTTCCATCTCGCCGATGAACTCACCGGGACCGATTGCTGCGATCGGCTCACCGCCGCAGCTGACCGCGGCCCAGCCCTCGACGATGATGAACGCCTCGCGCCCGGCGTCGCCCTCCCGCATCAAGACGGTGTCCGGCTCGACCGCGGCTTCGTCCACCAGGGTGGCCAGTACCCGTAGCTCGAGTTCGGAGCAGGCGTGGAGGAACGCCAACCTGCGCAGCACGGCGAGCTTGGAGTCGTCGTTTCGCATCGGTCTCACCTTGCGGGGAGGCGGTTGCGACCCGGCCGGCGCGGATCAGCGCGGCGCCGCGCTCGAGTTCGCCGAGGCCACCGGCATGGGCTGGATCGCCGCGGAGTCGCTAGCCCTGCTGTCGTAGCCGCGCACCCTGTTGCTACCGTCGGCTCACCGCTTCCCCGCGTGTTGTTTGCACCGAGGAGAAGCCGTGCCCACACCTGCCGATACCCCCACGCTGCCGCCGGTCGACTCGTTCGTCCAAGCCATGTCGCAGCTCATGGCCTTCGAAGAGGAATTCGGGCCGATGCAGGGCGCCCTCGTCGTCGACGACGAGGGCGCCGTTCGCGATGGCGTTGTTCTCACGCTCGACTGGCACACTGCCGACCACGCGCTGAGCTACGTGCTGGCCGGCCACCGAAGGCCGGGCGAGCACGTGTTGCTGTTCAGCGTGATGGGCGCGGCCGACATCCGTGTGCTGGCCGAGTCCGACGTCGACGCCTACGCCGCGCTCGGGCAGCGGTGCACCGACGCCGGCCTCCACCTCACCGACTGGCTCATCGCCGGCGGCGCGCACTACCGCTCAATGCAGCTCACCGTCGGCGACCGCTCACCCGCCACCTGGGCGCTACACGGGTTGAGCAGATGAGGGCCTAACGTCGGTGTGTGACCGAGACGGCGACGATGACGGTGCTGTTCACCGACGTCGTCGACTCGACAACGTTGTACGACCGCTTCGGCGCCGATGCCACCGACGAGTTGCGGCGCTCACAGTTCGCGGTATTGCGCACAGCACTTGCCGGCCACAACGGCACCGAGGTCAAGAGCACCGGCGATGGGCTCATGGTCGCCTTCGCCAGCGCGATCGACGCCGGCGCCTGTGCTGTCAGCATGCAGCGTGCACTCGCCCAGCTGCGACGGGCCGACCACCGCTTGCCCGCAACCCGGATCGGGATCAGCGCGGGCGAGGCCACGCGGGAGGGCGACGACTGGTATGGCGCTCCGATCGTCGAAGCAGCCCGGCTGTGCCAATCGGCCGAGGGCGATCAGATCCTGTGCAGCGCGATCGTCTCGATGCTGGTGGGCACGCGTGGCGACCTCGACTTCGTCGATCTCGGCACCCGGGACCTGAAGGGCTTCACCACGCCGGTTGGCGTCAAGGAGATCCGGTGGGCGCCAGACAGCGCCGCCGTCCCGCTGCCCTACGCGGTAACAGGGGCGACCACCGGCCCGTTCGTCGGACGCATCGATGCCGTCGCCCGTCTCGCTGACGCGTGGGAGCGCGGCGACGGCCTCCTGCTGATCGGTGGCGAGCCCGGAATCGGCAAAACACGGGTGCTCGCCGAACTGGCGGCGCGTGTCCACGCCGAGGGCGGCGTCGTGCTGTGGGGCCGCTGCGACGAAGACCTGGCCATGGCGTACCAGCCGTTCGTCGAGGGCCTGCGCCACTACATCGACCACGCGCCCGACGACGAGCTCGCGCGCATCGTCCCTGCGTCGGACCTGCTGCGGCTGGTGCCCGAGCTGAAGGAGCGGCTCCCGGATCTCGAGCCGCCGACCATGGCCGAGCCCGACCTCGAACGCCTGCGCATGTTCGAGGCGGTCGTCGATCTGCTCGCCGGCGCCAGCCGGACGGCGCCGATACTTCTCGTGCTCGACGATCTGCATTGGGCGACGACGCCCACGCTCCTCCTTCTGCGCTACCTGACCCGACCGGGTCTGCAACCACCCGGCGTCCTCATCGCCGCCACGTACCGCGACACCGAACTTGATCGCGCCCATCCGTTGGCCAAGGTCCTCGCCGACCTTCGCCGCCAGACCGAGGTGGAACGGGTAAGCCTGAGCGGGCTCGGGTTGGACGACGTGACGGCGTTTGTCGACGCCACCGGTGGCGACGCCGCCTTGGCCGCGGCGGTCTATGAAGAGACCGAGGGCAACCCGTTTTTCGTGGGCGAGATGCTGCGACACTTGGCCGAGTCGGTTCACGAGGAGGGCGCCGACGAGATTCCCGAGGGCGTGCGCGACGTGATCGGACGCCGGTTGTCGCGCCTATCGGGAAGCACGAACCGGATCTTGGCGGTCGCGTCCGCCATCGGGCCCGAGGTCGACCTTGGCGTGCTCGAGTTGATTCCCGACGCCGCCGACGCGGGATCGGTGCTCGACGCGCTCGAGGAAGCAGCCCGGGCCAAGCTGCTCACCGAGTTGCCGAAACCGGTCGGGCGGTTCGCCTTCACGCACGCGCTCGTCCGTCAGACGCTCTACGCCGAACTCTCGGTCGCCCGGAGGGCGCGCATCCACTTCCGCATCGCGGAGGCAATGGAGAGCCTCCCTGCGCCACGCTCCGCGGTGCTGGCGCACCATTACGCGCAGGGTGCCGCGGCGGGCGGCCTCTCGAAAGCAGTCACGTGGACGGAGCGCGCCGCACGCGACGCCGCCCGACGGTTGGCCTTCGAAGAAGCCGCCGCGCTGTACGAGCGGGCACTGCAGTTGTTGGATCTCACCGATTCCCCCGCGCCCGCAGAGCGCATGCGCTTGCTGATGTCCGTCGCCGTGTCGCTGCGTGAGAGCGCCGATATCGAAGGCTGCCGGTCACGGTCCCTGGAGGTCGCCGCCCTGGCCCGTGAAGTCGGCGATGTCAAGGCGCTGGCGTTCGCCGCCGTTCTTCGGTCGGACTGGGGCCTCGCCGGCTTCGTCGACGACACGTCCGAGAACCTCCTCCTCGAAGCCATCGAGGCGGTAGGCGAATCAGATCTTGGGCTGAAGACCGAGCTGTTGGGTGTGTTGGCGTTCTACCGGGCGATCTATCTCGGTCTGGGTTGGCACGTCGATCCACTCGCGCAAGAAGCCATTGGGGTGGCCCGCCGCTCCGGTGATGAAATAGTGCTGGCCCGGGCCCTGGCCTACCGGGCCTATGTGTTGCAGGGGATGCCCGATCTCGACACGCAGCATTCCGTTCTCGATGAGCTCGGTACCGTCGTGGCCAGATTGCCCGGCGACGTCCTCGACTGGGTCACCGGTGAGCCGCAGCGGGACTTCGTGGCGCTGGCGTATCTCCGGCATTGGCCGATCGTGTCGCTCCAAGAGGGCGACATTGCCGGCTTCGACCGCGGCCTGACGGAACTCGCGCGAGCTGGTGGAATCCAGGACGTCCTGGTGGGTCACCACCGCGATCTTCCACATGTGGGCAGCGATGCGAGCGCTGATCGACGGCCACCCGGACGATGCCGAGGCGTCGAGCAACCGCATTCTCGAGATCACCGACGACATCAACTTTTTCAACACCTGGGCCGCGCAGATGTTCGCCATCAACCAGCAGCGGGGGACCCTGGCCGAGGTCAAGCAGCTGTTCGTCGACGCCGCTGCGGGAACGCCGGGAATCGTGGCACTGCAAGGCTTGGTCGCGCTTGCCGCAGCCGAGACCGGCGACGTCGACACGGCGCGTGATGTGTTGCATCGCCTGCTCGTTGATCCGGCCACCACGTTTCAGCCCAATGCGATCCTGCCGGCGTTGTTGGCCCACTTACCGAGCACGGCCGCACTCGTCGGCGCGCCCGACGCCGCCACGCCGTTGCTCGAGGCTCTGATGCCGTACCGCGGCCAGCTGCTCATTGTGGCGTGGGGCGTCACGTGCGAGGGCTCGGCCGACCGCTACATCGCGATGATGCACGCGTTGTCGGGCAACCCCGCCGAGGCGGATCGCTACTTTGATTCCGCGCTCGCCATCGAGGGCCGCGTGTCGCCCTTCCTGGCTGCGGGTGCCGAGGCGTGGCGCGCCCGCCTGCGAGACTGACCGCGTGCTGGAAATGCGAACCGAATGTGAGAAGTGCGCCACCGCGTTGGCGCTCGACGCCGAAGCCCGTATCTGCAGCTTCGAGTGCACGTTCTGCCCGTCCTGCGCTGCGGGGATGGACAACGTGTGCCCCAACTGCGGCGGCGAACTCCTCGCCCGCCCCAAACGCGCGCCGGCTATCTAGGCTCCCTCCGAGGGGGTTCACACATGGGGCGAGTGCGGGCGGTTCTAGTGATGGCGACGGCGGTCGTAGTTCTGGCGAGCTGCGGCGACAACCCGAAGGTCGACACCACTACGTCGTCGTCCTCGTCGAGTTCGACCAGTTCGACGACCGCGCTGGACACGACGTCATCGTCGTCGCGCCCCGCCACCCCCGTCGTCACGGTGCCGCCGACGACGGCCCGCCCGACCACCACCGTGCTGGCCGCCGAGCGCAAGTGCGCGACCGCGACCGGCGCAACGACCACCAACACCACGTGGTCGAACTACTACTCGAGCGACCCGGGCGCGAACCAGCCGGCCACGGTGACGATCTGCATCGACGACATCCATCCGAAGGTCGGCCACAAGGCGGTGCTAACCGTCACCGCCAAGGACCCCGACGGAACGATCGCGGCCGACGACGAGTGCGCGGTGTACGTGAGTTGGGAGAGCGACCCGGGCAGCCTTTGCTACGACGTGCTCATCCCGCCCGGCACCGGACCCAAGCCGGCGCCGCCGGCCCGTCAAGCCGGCGCGGTCGACAAGACCGTGAACCACACGTACTCCAAGGCCGGCGATTTCAAGATCGAGGTCGACATCACTACCGGCGGCGACCCGCACCGCAACCCGTACTCGAGCGGAGTAACGGTCACGCTCCCCATCCACGTTCGGTCGTAGACACCCCGCCAGCCGACTGGTCCGCGCCTTCCGTTGTCATGACAGCGGTAAGCGCGGACCAGTTAGGTGGTGGACCCACCTACCATCGCCGTGTGACCGTTCCGTTCCCGAGCCCGCTCGCCGGCGGGTTCGCCACGCCCTACGTCGGGCGCGCCGCGCTGCTCGACCAGTTGACTGCCACATGGCGTGCGGCGCGAGGCCGGCACGGCGGCGGCGGTGCTGCTCACCGGCGAGCCCGGCGTCGGCAAGACCGCGCACGGCGGCCGAGCTGGCGCGCCGGGCCCACGACGACGGCGCCCTCGTCCTTTACGGCCACTGCGACGAGGGCCTGGGCGCGCCCTACCAGCCGTTCGCCGAGGCGCTGCGGTGGTACACCGACGACGACAACGTCGACGGCAACGTCGGCCCGCTCGGCCGGCTGCCGGGCGAACTCACCCGCTTGCTGCCCGACTTGCCCACCGGGTCGACGGCCTCGCCGTCGTCGGTCGGCACCGACCCCGGTTCCGAGGAGCACCGGCTGTTCGAAGCCGACCACCTCGTGGCTCCTCGACGCGGCCGGCGAGCGAGGGGATGGTCCTCGTGCTCGACGACCTGCACTGGGCCACCAAGCCCACGCTGCTGCTCACGCTCCACGTGCTGCGCGCGGCGACCGCGCGCCGGCGCGCCGCTCCTTGTCCTTATTACCTATCGCGACACCGACATCGACCGGGCCAACCCGCTGTTCAAGGTGCTGGCCGATCTGCGCGACGTCCCCGGCGTCGACCGGGTGCCGGTCGACAACCTCACCGCCGACGACGTCGTCGCCCTGATGGAGGCCAGTGCCGGTCACGCCGATGGACGAGGCCGGCCACGCCCTCGGCGTCGCGCTCTACGCCGAGACCGAGGGCAACCCGTTCTTCGTGGCCGAGGTGCTTCGCCACCTGGTCGAGACCGGGGCCATTGAAACCACCGACGGACGACGCTGGGTCGTCGCCGACATCGCCACCGTCACGATTCCCGAGGGCGTGCGCGAGGTCGTCGGCCGCCGGCTCTCGCGTCTGTCGGAGAACGCCGACCACGTATTGAAGGTCGCCGTCTGTGCAAGGCCGCGAGGTCGACGTCGATGTCCTCATCGCCCTGCACGACGAGGGCGAGGACGCGGTGCTCGACGCCCTCGATGAAGCGGTGCGGGCCCGGCTGGTCGAGGAGACCGGCTTCGGCCGCTACCGCTTCGCCCACGCGCTGGTGCGCACGGACGCTGTACGACGAGCTGCTGACGGCGCGCCGCCGCCGGCTGCATCGCCAGATCGCCGAGGCCACCGAGAACCTGCACCCGGGCGACGTGGTCGCCCTCGCCTATCACTACGCCGAGGGCGGTGACACCGACTCGCGCGGTGCGCTACGGGCTGGCCGCGGCCGAAGAGGCGCTGGCGGCCCGCGCCTTCGCCGACGCCGAAGACCGGTTCCGTCACGTGCTCGATCTGCTCGAGGACGACGTCGCCTCGGGCGAACGTGAACGGGTCGCCGCGCTGTGCGGGCTAGGGGAGTGCCAGCGCGACCAGGGCAACCGCGAGTTCCGCGACACGCTGCTCGACGCGTCGCGGCGGGCGCACGCGATCGGCGACACGCACCTGCTCGTCGCGCGCGCCGTGCTGGCCAACAGCCGGGGCATGGCCAGCGTGATCGGCGAGCTCGACAATGAGCGCATCGAGTTGATCGAGCTCGCGCTCGACGCGGTCGGGACCGAGCCGTCCATCGACCGGGCGCGCCTGCTCGCCCAGCTGTCGGCCGAGGTCACGTTCGGCGGCGACAACGCCCGCCGTCTCGCGCTGGCCGACGAGGCCGAGGACATGGCGCGCGAGATCGGCGACAAGGACGTGCTCGCCTGGGTGCTCGTGCGCACCGGCTACTCGTCGGTGGTGCCGTTTCGCTGGGAGCAGTGGCTCGCACGTGGTGAGGAGGCGGTCCGTTTGGCCGACGCCAACGGCGACCCGTCCATGCGCGTGTTCGCCCGCATCTTCTATTACGGCGCGCTTGCTGTTCTGCGCGCGCATCGACGAGGCCTTCGAGGTGAGCGACACGATGGTCGCAATCGCCGATGCCGAGTGCTCGCCGTCGGCGCGCTGGTTGGCGCACGTCAACAGCCTGTCCTCGACGCTCGCGCGCGAGGGCACCATCGCCGGCGGCCTGCGCAACGACCAGATCCTGGGAATGGGTCAGGACGCCAACGAGGCCGATGCGCTGCAGTGGTGGGGCTCGGCCGCGTCGAGTGTGTTCTGGCTGATGGGCGAAGGCGGCGACGTGGCCGACACCGCGGGCATGTTCGCCGCGCAGTTCCCTGGGCTGCTCGTCTGGTACACCGGCTACGCGTGGATGTTGTGCGAGGGCGGTCGTCACGACGAGGCCCGCGCCGTCGTCGAGGCGCAGGGCCTGCGGTTCAACACGGTCGAGGATGCGTCGCTCCCGCTGTGCGGCACCCACCAGCTCGCCGCGATTGCGTGGGAGTTGGACGACGCCGAGATGGCGGCCAACCTCATCCCCGTCCTCGAGAAGTATGTCGGCCACTGGTCGCACTACTTCCTGGTGCCGATCGGTCCGGTGACGTGGGGCCTCGGCGCGGTCGCTGTCGGTGGTGGGCGAGTACGACCGGGCGGTGCCGCTCGTCGAGGACGCGCTGGCCGAGTTGCGCTCGCTTACGGCTTCCACGACCACGCCGTCCATTGCGCCATCCACCTGGCTCGCATCCTGCATGAAGGCGAACCGCCCCGGCGACGCCGAGCGTGCCGCGAGGTCCTCGCCGACGCCGCGCGCCCACTCGGCGAGCGTGCCCGCGCCGCTCATGGTCGCCCGCATCGACGCGCTCCTCGCTGTAACGCGGGCTGGTCCACCCACTTCTGTCCGGATTTTCCCGTCCCTGAGACGGAGGGATCCGGACAGAACGTGGCAGGAGCGGGTGTTGCGCGGTCGATTGACACACCGTCGCGCTACAACGTTGGGGTTCCACGCCTTCCCCGACGATCCGCATTTCAAGAGGGGAAGCTGACGTGACGGCGTTCCACGATCTCGCCGCGGCCCAGGACGGTTACCTCGACCGCGGCCCACTGCTCGCCTCGGTATGACTGACGAGGAGATCGAGCATCTGGTCAAGCAGAACCATTGGCAACGCCCGCACCCGGGTGTGTACCTCACCGGTTCGGCCCCCCCGAGGTGGGAGGGCAAGGTTCGGGCGGCGTGCCTGGCGGCCGGCGTGGCGTTCACGGCTATGGGTCGCACCGCCGCCCGCTTGCACGGACTGGACGGCGCCGAAGGACACTCGATCATCGAGTTGAGCGTTCCGAAAGGACATGGACCGGTGCCCGCGGAGTCAAGGTGCACGAGACTAGGCGCGTCGATCCGGCTTTGACCAAATCGATTCGGGGCATTCCGGTCAGCTCGATCAATCAGACGTTGCTTGAGTACCGCGTGGCTGGTGCGGCCCGACGTCACGGTGGAGCGAGCGGTCGAGGACGCATTCCGACGGAAGGGAACCGACGAGGGGCCGTTACGCCGTTTCCTCGCACAATGCGGTAAAGGTGTAAATGGTGTGACCCATCTGCGGTCTGTGCTGGATAAGCGGCCCGAAGGTCGTCCGGCGCGCAGCGGATTTGAGGTGATCGTGCTCGACATCCTGCGGGAGGGAGCGCTCCCCCTACCGCTACGGCGGCCGCTCGTCGCCGTTCCGCCTGATCAGAAGTTCGAGCTGGACCTCGCCTACATCGACCAGAAGATCGACATCGAGCCAATGGGGAAGAAGTGGCATCGACCGACACCCAAAGGCGCGCGACGCCGAGCGGCGTCGGGTGCTCGGCGCGCTCGGGTGGAAGATCGTCGAGGTGTGGTGGGACGACGCGATGTACGCTCCTGGCGAGATCGTCGCCCGTGTGGCGACCCTGCTCTAGCTACGTCGCATTCTGTCCGGATCCTTCCGGCCGACGGACGGAGAGATCCGGACAGAAGCGAAGGTGCCGGTCAGCTAGCGGTTGGTGCGCCAGGCAGCGGGTGAGGCGCCTCGGCACGCTCGAACGCGCGCGAGAACGCCTCCTCCGACTCATAGCCCACGCGGCGGGCGATAGTGGCGATGCTCACTGTGGTGGTGGCCAGCAACTCGTCGGCGATGTGCATCCGCCACTCGGTGAGATAGCGAATGGGGGAGCGTCCCAACACCGAACGGAAGCGGTCGTCGAGCACCGACCGCGACACCGAGACCGCAGCAGCCAACTCGGGGACCGTCCACTTGCGGCTCGGGTCCGCATGCAACGCCGCCATGGCCGGGGCCAGCACCGGATCGTGCAGCGCGGCGACCCGCCCGCGCTCGACCGCGGGTGCGGTCGCGAGATGCAACCGCAGGACCTCGAGCAACAACAACTCCGAAATTCGAACCGGTGCCGGCTCGGGGCCGCCGGCCAGTGCGAACTTGATGCTCGCGTCGACCCAGTCGGCCGCCGCGCCCTCCGGTCGCACGACGAAGACCGGCGGCAGGGCGCGCAGGGCTGGGTCGAACAGCGGGTCCTCGGAGTGTAGGTAGCCGCACACAACGTCGGTGTGGTCGCCACCTTGGCCGTGGCGGATCACCGGCAGCTCACTCCACGGCAGCGGCGGCATCAACTCGTCTATGTCCACGATTTCGGAGGGCTCGACGCCGCCCATCGTGTGGTGGTCGCCGTACGGCAGCACGATTACATCCCCGTTCTCCGCCCAGTGCGGTTCGCCGTCCTCGAGGGCCACGAAACACCTACCGCGGGCGACGACATGAAAAAGAATCACCCGGACAGCGCCGGGGTGCAGCATGGCCGCGCTCGACTCGGCGTCGCCGGAGTCGAACGACCACGGTTCGCTGTACTCCGCCCGCAAGAAGATGGCGCCCTGGAGACGAAGGCGTTCCAGTGACGACTGCAGGACGTCGGACGGAGCGACGTCACGCCAACTCCGGTGTTTCAGTCGGCATCGCCGGTGCTGCGGTCATGGCCTTATACGGGCCGCCCATGGACACTCATCGTGGCACGGACACGGCGAAGGGGAGGGCACCGACCTGAGAAGACCCTGGCTGCTATCGCGTTGGTCGCCGCGGCCGGGGTCGCGGGCGTGGCCGCCGCAGTCACGGCGGCGAGCGCGGCCCCGGCGCCGCCGTCGCTCGAGAGCCTCACGTATTCGATCCGCACCACCTACGCAGCCGGCAACGGCGCGTGCGGCGGCGAGCGGATGAACAACGCCACGATCGGTATCCCGCAACTCATCAACGTGGGCGGCGACTTCCTTCCCGACGTGCTCGTCGTGCTGGTCGCCGCGCCCGGTACCGACGCCACGCCCGCGATTCTCCAGCTGGTCGTCACGCCGCTGCGCGATTACCGCGGCGTGGTCGAGGCCGTTGTCGCGCCATCGGCCGGCGCCCCCAAGCGGTTCGCGGTGGGTTACGACGGCTGCGAGTCGGGCAATCCGACGACGTTCGCGGCCACCCTCACGGCCTCCTCGACGCAAGTCTCGGTGAACGCCACGACCGTCACCGTTCATCCGTCGCTCAAGGTGCTGGGTTCCTATTTCAACCAGGTCGGGACGACCCGGTCAGGACCCGACCGCGGTCGTCGCCCGCCTGGCCCCGGTGCCGCTCAACATCTCGACCGTCGTCGATATCGCCGGCTCGACGTACCACGCCACGATGGAATCGAGTCAGCCGACCAGGCTCGGCCTCACCTACACCGATATCAAAGGCGCGTCGCGCACCGACGCGACCGTCGACGTGAACCAGTTGCCCAAGTCGCTCGTCGTCGACTTCCAGCCCGAGCGCGGTCGTCTACGTGGCGTCGTGCTCGCTGCCGGCGCCGCAGTTGCGAGCGCGGGTCGACCTCAGCCGCTCGCCGCCGTCGGTCGACGTCACCCTCACGCGCTACGCAGACGGCACGCCGTGTCGCATGGCGGCACTCGACTTCGCTGTCACTCGCGAGAAGCCATTTTCGCGCACGACGCGTATCGACGGACAGCTCCGCGGCGTTCCGGCCACGGCCGACCTCAAACGCACGACTCCGACGCGCGCCACGTTCACCGCACCCGACACCATCGAGTCGGCGACGATCGGCTTCGCCTCGTACCAGCCCGGTACCGCAGCACCCGTGCTGACCCCGCTTCCCGATCAGTATCTCGTCGCCGACGTCGACCTCGCTTCCTCGGCCGCCCAGGTGCGGATCCTGGGGCTCGCACGGGCCGACATCGACGCCGGCGACCCGGCCGTGGTCGACATCACGCACACCGCGGGCCCGTTCCACCTTGCGGCCCAGCTCACGTCGCTCGACAACAGCGTTCCCCCGACGCCGCCGGCGACACGCGACCTCACCGTCGACGTGCTTGACATGCCGGCCACGGCCAAGCTCACGTATTCGCCGACCACGCAGGTGTTCACCTACGACGGCTCGGCCGTCATCGGCGACCTCCGCGCCGAGGTGACGTCGGACGTGCCGCTGGTCGACGACGCCCACGTGTCGCGCCTCCACATCGTCGACCTCCCGACCGGACTGACGGGCCGGCTCGAGCGCAAGGCGTTCACGGCCAACCTCACCGGCGGGGCCGTCGGCGCGCTGGAGTTGGAAGTCACCAGCGGTCCCGACCTCCGGCCCCTTCTCGAAGACCAGCAGGGCGTGGCCGTTCAGGACACCGACGGGACCTACGCCGCCTTCGTGCGGGTCACCGGCGTGACCGAGGCCGCGGTCGGCTGGGGGCCGACGCAACACGCGCACGTGGTGCATACGCCGGGTCCATTCCTCTTCCGGGTCGACGTGGCCGACACGTACCGCGAACGCGGCCGACGACGATGACATCTCGTTCCACGGCGAGGTGCACAGCCTTCCGAGTTCAGCGACGTTGACATATGTTCCGCCCAACCCGAAGGTGGGCGCCCACGAGGCCACCCTCACCTACGACGGGTCCGACATCATCCGCCAACTCACGCTCGACGTCGTCCGCCCGATCGACGACCCGCTCGCCAACGATCCCAACGAAGCGCACGTCGTGGCCGACCACATCCCGTCGCACCTCACGCTGGTGGTCAACGGCGTCGCCCAGAACATGGGCGCCGACCACGTCGCCCGACGGCACGCCCGGCGCCGGCGAACCGGTGGGCGGGCTCACGATTCAGTTGTGCACGACCAACGCCTGCCATGCGCCGCCCGGGCCCGGCCATGACCGGCTCGACGTCCTCGACCATCTGATCGACGGCGAGATCGGCCAGTACCGCGCCTTCACCCGGCTCACCGGGTTCCGGGAGATCAACGCCAGCTGGGCCGGCACGATGTCGGTGACGTTCGACAAGGCCGCCGGTCCCTTCGACATCATCGTCGACAAGGACATCGTGAAGGAATACCACCGGCCCAAGGGCGGCTTCACCGTCAACAACATCCCGATGCCGCCGTGCAACTTCAACCCGTACCCGGCCTGGTGCGACCCCGACACGAGGAGGACCCGCAGCCGGCGCGCACGGTGTACTACGGCTACCCGACGCACCTGACGGTCGCGATCGACCAGCTCCCGGCGAGCGGGTTCCTCTCCTACGACCGGGAGACCCAGCACGTCCGCTACCACGGCCTGCAACCGATCCACTCGCTCGTCGCCGATTACAGCTCGCAGATCGTGTACTTCCCGCCCGGGGCGCGGATTGCGCATGTCGACATCACCGACCTGCCGACCGATCTCGACCTCAACATCGGCACCGATGCCGGCGGCAAACACGTCGTTCTCGACACTGGCGGCCAACCGCTCGGGCACCTCGACTTCTGGTTGGTGAGTGACCAGAGCCTCATCCCGGCGCTGGACACCGACGGCGTGGCGCTCCGCGACGACTGTCCGGAGGGTGTCATCTGCACGCACGCGCCCTTCGCATTCCGCGGTCGGGTGACCCGGCTTCGGCACCTCGACTACACCGAGCATCCCGGTGTCGACACGACGCGGTCCGTCGACCTGACGCGGGATCCGAACGGGTCGGGACGGGGCGAGCCGGTCACGTTCGACCTTCGCAAAAAGAACCCGGCCAAGGCCGACGAGATCGAATACGTCAACGTGGTCTACAACGACCCGCCGCCGGCGTTCCATGTCGATGCCACCAAGCGGACCGACGATTCCATCGTCCTCACGTACTGGGGCGCGGCAGGGCGGCAACCTCACGGTCCACACCAACAGCGGCACCAACCGCACCGACCTCGAGGTCACGCTCGCGCCGGTGCCGGCGGCAACGCCGTCGAGGCCGGGCCTCGATGTGTGTTTCTCAGCGTCGACCGCGAGTTGCTCGCCCGACACGCGCGGCGGGCATGACCAGTTCTCGCTCGACATTGCCGTCGCCGCGCCGATCAACGTGCACATGGTCGATTGTGTCGAAGTCAATGCCCGAGTGGGTTGTGACGAGGCGGCCGCCGTGCCGCTGGACTACGTCAATCGCCAGATGCTCGTCGACATCAACATCACGCACCGGTTGACGGTGATGAAGGAGATGCAGGACGTTCGGTGGGACGTCGACAACGCGATCATTTTTGTCGACACCGAACGCCAACCGGTCGCAGGCCAGATCCGCAGCCACGCGACGGTTCCACACGCTCGGCGGTCAGATTTTTGGCGGCGACCGCGGCATGGTGACGCAGACGAAGTTGCACGTCGACCTCAAGACGGGAACGCTGGCCGACCGGCGCTTCGGGACCATCGATTGCACGCCCGGCACCGGGTGCGCGTGGGGCGATCTGCAGCCGGGCAGCGGCGGCGTCGTCGGCGGCACGATCAGCTGTCCGGAGGGCACGCTGGCCGAGATCACGGGTCGCGGGTCTGTACGAGGCCAACTTCGAGGACGAGATCTGCCCGGCGCCCAAGATCGACTCGGTGGAGTTGCTGCTAGGCGGACCGGCCGAGGTGGCGCAGGGTAAGACGGCAACGATCCGCGTGCGGGGCGATCACTTCTCGCCTCGCGTGTGCTCGGGCGTCTGGCAGGTCGACTGGCCGACGTGTGCGGGGCCGACGGTGCAGCTGCGACTGCCCGGCACCGTCGGGCCCGACGGGCACCTTCATGTCGGCAATTTCCGGTGGCACAGCCTCAACGAGGTGACGTTCGATGTCGCCGTCGACTGCCAGGCCGACACCTCGCCCGCCACCCGCAACGTCTTCATGGTGAATCCCATCGAGGACGAGAACTACACGACGGCGGAGAACGCGTTCACCGTGCTCCCCGGCGCCTGCTGATCAACGCCCTTTCTGGCACACTTGCTCGTGGTGCCAATTCGAGGGGGACGGGCGGCGATCGCCGCGGTTGTAGCGCTCCTTGCCGCCACCGGCGCCTCGGCGCGGGCCGCCGAGCCCACCGGCACGCAGCCGGTCACACCACTCGTTTCACTGCTCGTCGACGGCGTGCCTTACCTCGTGCAGCCCAACACCGCGCTGGCCCACGACGCAGTCGGCCGGCTCCGCTCCGATCGCCAGCTCGTACTGAAGGGAACCATCGTCACGATGGACGACAACCACACCGTCGTCCCCAACGGCCGCGTGTACATCATCGGCGACAAGGTGGCCTCGATGTGGTCGGGTCCAACGCCGCCGCCCAGTGTCGACCTGACCAAGGCGGTCGTCGTGGACGGCGGCCCTGGCGCGCTGATCTTTCCCGGGCTCATCAATCTGCATGACCACCCGACGTTCGACACGCTGCCGTTGTGGCCAACACCGTCCGCGCACAAGCAGCCGGCGGTGGGGCGGCCGCTCGGCACCGAGCCGTACACCAATCGCACGCAATGGAACGCGGCGGGCGGAACCAGTCCCACTGAGTTGCGCCGGCTCGTGCAGAGCGCGCAGGACGTGCTCATCTCCGGGACGGGCATGGCGCTGTACGAGGAAATGATGAAGTGGGCGGAGGCGCGCGGCGTGCTCGCCGGTCAAACCGCGATCCAGGGCGAAGGCGACGTCGAGCCCGCGTTCGACGGCCTGCTGGCCCGCAACATCAACGGCGTCAACTTCGGTCGTGACCGCATCGAGCAGCGCGTGGCCACGGTTGAGGATCCCGCCTTTGTCAACGAGGCCGCCGCGCTCAAGTCGCGCATGGCCGCCAATCAGGTCGAGGCGTGGATCGTCCACTTGGGCGAGGGTGTCCGGGAGGGCGAGCGCCGACCGGACGACCCGGTGTCCTCGCGCCACGAGCTTGACCGCATCGTCGAACTCGGCGTCCTCAACGACAGCGCCGTCCTTCTGCACGGCGTGTCCTTCGAGCGATCCGACTTCGCCACGATGCGCGCCGCGCCGTCGGTCGGCCTGGGCCCGACCGACCGAGGCGCCAAGCTGGTGTGGACGCCGCTGTCGAACCTGTTGCTCTACGGCCGCACCGCCGAGATTTACGACGCGCTGGCCGAGGGTGTCACCGTCTCGCTCGGCACCGACTGGACGCCGAGCGGCTCCAACACGATGCTCGATGAGCTGAAGGTGGCCGACATCGCCTTCCGCGATCCTCGCCTCCTTGGCGACAGCCGCGGCGACGTGCCTGGGCTGCTCGACGACGTCGCCCTCGATCGCGTGCTGGTCGACATGGTCACGCGCAATCCGGCCCGCGCCCTGCGCTGGCCTGAGGTCGGCGCGATCGGCCCGGGAAAGACGGCCGACCTGATCATGGTGCGACCGCCGGGAGGGAGTCCGACCGGGGGGATGCCGGTCTCGCCCTACCGCAGCCTGATCGACGCGACCGAGCGCGATGTCGAGCTCGTTCTCGTGGGCGGCGACCCGCGCGCGGGCGACGTCGGCGTCATCCGCGCTCTGCGCGGCCGCGACCTCGAGGTCGTGACCAGCGCCGCCGGCGGGTATTCCAAGGCCATCGACGTCACCGGCGCCGGCATCCCGCGCGGCCGCCAGAAGCTCGCGGTCATCGAGCGCCGACTCGCCGCCGCGCTGCGCGCGCTGGGCGGCGATGGCGCCAAACCCGCCTCCGGACCACCGCCCGCGAACGCCACGTTCTCCTATCTACGCAAACACTTTGAGGGCGGCAAGTACCTGCTCAGCAGCGACGCCGAGTTCCGCGATCTGGTGCTGGCGCCGCGCTACGGGCGGCTGCCCGACGGCCGCGTCAACCTTGAGCGCATCGAGTTGCATCCGCTGCTGACCGACGAACACCACTTCTTCTTCTCGGTGCTCGGCCAGACCCCCGATCCGGCTCCACCCTTCAAGCTCTATCCGGCCAACGCGAACTTCGTGACGCCCACCGGCAACCCGTTCGCCCCCGCCGCCTTCCTCAACCGCTGGTGGAACTAGCCGCCCCACAGAAGGGTTAGGCGAGCGGGATCATCACGAGGCTGGCCGGGTGCTTGCGGATGCGGGTGATGTGACCGCGGCCGGTGGTGTCCTCGACCAGGGCGATGTCGCCGGGTCCCATCGTGCGGACCTCGCCGTCGGTGGTCTCGGCTTCGAGCTCACCTTCGAGGACGATGACGAACTGCCGGGCCGGCGCCTGGTGCGGCTCCATCTCGATGATCTGCTCCGGTGCCGTCACAAACACTGCCGCCGACACGGGCTGCGGCGCCGACGCCAGCACCATCGGGATGTTCGCGCCGATGCTTCGTAACTCCTGGGCGAACTCCGCATCCTCGAAGCGGGACCCACCGTCGGCGGTCGGAATTACCTTCACGTAACGCATGGCCGCACCGTATCGTCGCCGCCATGGGTGATCTGGGACTCGACACGGCGGTTGAGCAAATTGACGACAACCGGTACTCGGGGAAGCTGAACGAGGACTGGCGCATCTGGGGACCGCAGGGCGGCTACATCGCATCGCTGGCGTTGCGGGCGGCCGGCGAAGCCAGTCCGTTCGCTCGACCGGCGAGCTTCGCGTGCCACTTCCTCGGCGTGGCCGAGTTCGATGAGGTCGAGCTCACGGTCACCCCGCTGCGCACCGCCCGCACCGCGTGCTCGCAACGCGTCGAGCTGACCCAGGACGGCAAGACGATGCTCGAGGCGACTGTGTGGAGCGTGGGCGAGGTCGAGGGTCTCGAGCACGACGTGAGCGAAGCGCCGGACGTGCCGCGTCCCGACGAGTTGAAGACCATCGACGAACTGCTCGCCGAAGCCGACCGGGACGCGGCGATGACGCCATTCAACTTCTGGTCGAACTTCATCACCAAGCCGATCGAGTTCCGCGTCGAGTGGCCGCCGGCCGAACCGTTCCCGCCGCTCTGGCGACAGTGGATCCAGTTCGTTCCGACCCCGACCTTCGAAGACCCGTGGATCGACGCATGCCGAAGCCTTGTGCTGATCGACGTGCAGAGCTGGCCATCGGCGTCACCGATGCACGCGTACGCCAATCACAACTTCATCGCCCCGAGCCTCGACCTCTATGTCGCCTTCCACGACCCCCGGCCCCAGAGCGTGTGGCTCCTGACCGACGGCCACGCACCCCTCGCCCGCGAAGGCCTCATCGGGTGGAACGGTCGCCTGTGGTCGGAAGACGGCGCGCTCGTCGCATCCGGCACCGGCCAAATGCTGTGCCGCCGCATGCCACCGCCGCCGCCTACGTCTTGACGGGGTAGAGCACCTGCGCGTCGGGGATGCCTTTGAGGTCGGCGGTGCGCGGTTCGCCCCACTCGATGTCGCGCGCGCCGGACAGGATGGTGTGGACGATGTCGGACACGAGAACTTCGCCGTCGCCCGCCGCGCCCGACACCCGCGCCGCCAGGTTGACGTGGTGGCCGATGTAGTCGTCGCCGACCACCTCCGCTTCACCGGTGTGCACGCCGACCCGCAACACGAACGGCCGCCCGCCGACATCGCGTTGTAGCGCCACCGCGAAGTCGACCCCGGCCCTGGCCGATGGGAACACCAACATGAAGCCGTCGCCCAGTCCCTTCACAACCCGGCCGCTGTTGCGGACTGCCAGCGCGCGCAGGTGTGACGTGTGCGCGTCGAGCGATTCGCGCCACGCTTTGTCGCCCGCCGCCGCGGTCCCCGCGGTGGACCCGACGATGTCGGTGAACACAAACGTCGTTGTGGTTCCGGCGCCGCCAGCCCCCGCACCCGCACCACCGAGCGCGACCAGCGCCGCCTCGGCCTCCCGTAACACCGCGGCCAGCCCGGACCGTTCGGCGATGTCGTCGCGCCACCGACCGCGTGCGCCACCGCGCCGTCGCCGTCGTCGCGCGCCAACGCCACCCGCGCTAACGCCAACCGCGTACGCGCCACGTACGGGAGTGCACCCATCGCCGCGTTGTGCTCGAGCGCATCGGCCAGCGACAACGCGGCGTCGTCGATCGCGCCGACGAGCAGCTGGCACACGCCCAGGTAATGCGATCCCCACCCGAAGGCGACGGGCGGCGGCATACCCAGCACGACGTTGCGGTCGGCCACCGTGGCGACGATCGGCAACAGCCGTTCGCCGGCGCGGCGGTGATCGACCAGCGCGGCGGCGTCGGCCAGCGTGCAGCACATTGCCATGCCGCTGCCCCCCCAGTTGCGGCTGTAGCGCTCGAGGTCGTGGGTGAGGGCCGCGTCGATGGCATACGTGCCGGCGCCGGCGTCGGCGGTATGAGCCGTGATCATCGCGTCGGCGAGATCGACGGTGACCGCGTCAATGAGGATTGTGGGCTGCTGCCGCAGAACAGCGATCATTCCCGCCGCCACCGCGAGTTGGTCTCGCTCGCGGAGGAGGTTCACCGTGCGGGCGTTGTTGGACGCCTCGAGCGCCGTCGCCGACCGTCGCTGGGTCTCCTCGAGCAGCTTCTGGACCTCGAGGCCGGCGACGTCCAGATCACCCCGCTCGAGGTGGACGAGCGCGGAGGTGCAGTCGAAGAACTGGAGGATCAACGGGAGATGGGTGGTCTGACTCGCCGAGCTCCGTGGCGGCGCGAAGGGCGGCGTCGAGTCTCGCCTTGCTCGAGCAGTATGCGGATCTCGGCGCCGGCCAGGTTCGAGCCGAGCATCGAGCGGCATGTCGCTGCCGGAAACGGGCGAGCATGGCGTCGACCAGCGACCGTCGCTCGACCATCGGCATCCAGCCACAGTTGAGGAGCAGCCGGCCGGCGGCGGTTGACGAGGGTCATGGCGTCGTCGCTGGCCTTGGCCAGCGCGAGCGCCTCGCGCCCGACACGGCTCCTTCTCGTCCGGATCCTGGGACATGTCGCCGAGGCGGGACAGCACGTCGGCCCGCAGGACCAGATCGCCGTCATCAATGAGCTCGAGCGACCGGCGCATGCGAGCGACGGCATCGAAGTTGGTCGAGATCGAACCGTCCGCTCCCGATCTCGAGCAAGGCCGCGCGACAGTGCGAGGGCCGTCGCCATCGCGCTCGGCCAGGCTGGCGGCCTCGACCAGGGCGACTTCGGACTTGTCGGGGTCGTCGGCTCCAAAACCGGGCCCGGCCGACAACATCAAGAAGTCGTAGCGCCGTTCGGGCGAGAGACCGTCAAACGCCAGCGCTCGCTCGGCCAGCCGGATGGCCTCCTCGCAGCCGCCGGCGTCGAACGCAGCGACGGCGGCGTCGAGCGACGTGCGCCGACGACGCGACATCGGCACCGATCATCGCCGCCGCGCCCAACGCGTGGTGGGCAAGGTCGGCCGGCTCGGCCCGCTGCTCGGCGGGTCGGCTCAACACCTCCAGCACGGTGGCGTGGGCCCGGGCCGCGCCGAGCGGGCCGAGGTCCTCCTCGAACGCCTCGCGCACGAGGGCGTGCACGAACCGGAACGCGCCGGGCCGGGTGGCCGGTACCAAGAGGCCGGCGGCTCGACGGCGACCTCGACGGTCTTCTCGACATTGCTCGTGCCGGTGACGGCAGCGAGTCGATCGAGATCGAACGAGCGCCCGAGGATGGCGGCGATGGCCAGGGTGTGCGCGGCCTCGTCGCCCGAGGCGGGCGATGCGCCGGCGCACGACCTCGCCCACACCCGGCGGTACGCCGACGGCGCCGTCGCCGGCCGGCGCCCGGCCCTCGCTCTGCAGCAGCCGCAGCACCTGCTCGGCGAAGAACGGGTTGCCGCCGGTGTGACTGGCGATGCGCGCCGCGGCGAGCGGGTCCAGCGGCGCGCGTTGGCGGACAGGGCGAGCTGGGCGATGGCACCCTTCGTCGAGGCCGCGGACGGGCAGCACCGTGCCGCTGACCGGGCCAGCGCGGCGATGGTCTCGTCGAGCGGACCGCCGGCCTCGACCTCGACATCGCGGTACGTCCCTAGTCACGAGGACGCGCGACGACGCGCAGCGACGTCGCCGCGTGGACCAGCAGCCGCAACGAACCCTCGTCGGCCCAGTGGAGGTCGTCGAAGATGGCGACCAGCCCGGCCGGCGCCGCGAGTTCACGCAACGCCTCGGTGCGGGCCTCGAACACCATGAAGCGGTCGGCGTCGGGTCCTCGTCGGCCCAGCCGCCCAGCACCTGGCGCCACGGCCAGAACGGCGGCGCACCCATTGCCTCGGGGCACCGACCCCACTTCACCACTGCGCCCTTCCCTCGGCCGCGAGGCGAGCTGGTCGCACAGGGCGGTCTTGCCGATGCCGGGCTCGCCCGCGAGCAGCACCACGCCGCCCCGCCCATCGAGTGCGGCATCGAGCCCGCGGTCGAGTTCGGCCCGCTCGACGTCACGACCGACGAAGGCCACCCCCACGACGTCTGGTTTAGCCGCGGCGGCCGGTTGTTCGACGATTAGGCCAGCGAAATCCCACGTCCGCGAGCGATGCCCTCGAGCCAGTTCTGGTCACCCGATCGCCGCGAGCCTACGGGCGGCGGCGGCTCGTTGAGCGAATCCGAGGGACTGCGGTACGCGTCGCCGTAGTGGTCCATAACCGCAGGGTACCGATCGCCTCTGTCAACTCATCCGCCGACGGCTATCTCAGCGGTGTTCCTCGAGAATCCGCAGGATTTCAGGCGGGACCGGATAGTCGGGATGCATCCTCGTGAACGCCGCGACCCACAACGGTAGCCAGGCGAAGTACCGCTCGGGTCGGGCTCGATCCTCGGGCTTGAACAGCCATCGTCGGTGGTGGGCTCGTGTGATGATCACGCGATTGCGCAGCCGCTGCTGCCGGTCGGCCTCTGTGATCGGATCGACCCCGGGCGCCATTACGCGGCGTGAGGCGCGGTCCCGGTCGGTTCGCTGACGTGCTCCCCGGCCTTGAACGTGATCGGTTCGCCCTCGCCGCGCATGTAGACGGCAGTCAGCGTCCGCAGGATCGCATCGACGATTGCTTCAGACGTCGCCTCCACCGGCCAGATGCGCTGGAAGTTGGGGTGATCTGAGTCGCAGCTCGGGTGACAGGGGTCGTCCAAGAGGTCCCACCCGAGCGCGTAGAGCCTGCGCTCCTGGCTCGGGCTGAGCCGGCGCGCTTCCACTAGGTAGCCATTGCTGACCGCCTCGCTGAAGATGCAGTCGTGGTTGAACAGCAGCTGCACGTAGCACCCGCCCACCTCAATGATGAGCCACTGGGTGCAGTCGACCCGCAACTCGTCCACGGTGGACACCAGCCGGTCGAAGGTCTCGCCGCGGAGGTTCGATGCACTCGCCATGTGCCTGACCGTACAGACGACCTGTAACAGCGCCCCTACGCCGAGCGGTAGTGGAGGTGGACGAAGCCGCCGGTGAAGCGGTGTTCGCCCATCAGCTCGAGTTTCACGGAGACGTCGTCGGGCAGCGCCGCCGTTGCCGCCGCCCACGATGACCGGCGTGACGAACAGGTGGTACTCGTCGACCAAGCCCGCCGCGGATCGCCTGGGCGGCGAGTGCGGACCGCCGATCGGCGTCATGGTCGAACGACGCCTTCAGCTGGCGCGACCGCGTCGGGGTCGAAGCTCGCTCGATGCGGGTCCGCGTCGCGGACACCGTCTAGAGCGTCGTCGAGTACACGATCTTGTCGGCCGCCTGCCAGATCGCGGCGTAGTCCTGCGTGACGCGGGTCCTCGGCGAACGTCTCGGGCGTCTCCCAGACGACCATCATCTCGTACATCCGCCGCCCGTAGAGGTACGTGCCGATCGGCCGCTCGAGGTCGTTGACGAAGGTGTGCACCTCGGCGTCGGGCGCGGCCCAGTCGAAGTTGCCGTGCGCATCCGTCGATGTAGCCGTCGAGCGACGCGATCACCGCGTAGATCAGCTTGCCCATTACGACTGCAACACGAAGTGCTGCACTTCGATCATCATCGGCAGCCGGAAGCCGGTGTAGAAGCTGGTGAGCGTGACCGGACCGAACTCTTCGGCGGTCTTGTCGATAACGGTCACCCGCTCGTCGGCCGCGGCCCGGGCCTTGGCTCGATCGAGAACGGCGTCGAGCTCCTCGACGGTGTCGACCGCCATGCCGAAGTGGTCCTGCGGCCCGACCTGCGTCGGCTCGTCGCCGCTCACCAGGTACACGAACTGGTCGAACCGGTGCGCTTGGAGGACAAGGACGCGTCCGGGCTCGGTCATCTGCGTGACCTCGGTCCAGCCGAACACGTCGCCGTAGAAGTCGAGGACCTCGTCCCCCGCCCGGCGCCGTTGAGCAACTCCGACGACACCGTCGACCGCGATGTGATTGAACCGCGGCTTTCCCATTTACGGAACGCTACGACCCCTCTGCGATCCCGGCACCCTCTCGGTATCGTGGCGATGCGCTTCCCCCGGCGATTGCCTACAGACAGGGAAGCACATGCACACGTACACGCCGCGTTCGCCCGAGAAGGCCGATCTCGACAACCTTCCGAGCGTCTTCGACCACCCCTTCAACGCGCGCTCGACGTCGTGGCCTACGCGAGCAGGACCGGCTATTGGGGCAGTGGAAGCACTGGCCCGAGGTCTGGCACCTCGACAGCGAGGGCAGGCTCTGCTGCTACTGGTCGACGATGTGATCTTCGACGACGAGTTCCACTGGTGGTCGCTGAATGAGTTGACGTCCGGCTCAGGGGAGTGGCCCTCGTGCCTCACGCTGTAGCACGCCGTGCTACGATGCCCCATGAGCAGGGAGATCACGCAACGCGAGCTTCGGAACCAGAGCGGCGAGATCATCCGCGAGCTCGACGACGGTGAGACGTTTGTCGTAACTCGCGATGGCGTTCCCGTGGGTGAACTGACGCCCCTGCGCCGGCATCGCTTCGTGGCGGCCGAAAGCCGCGCTGGCTATCTTCGAGACCGCGCCGAGCGTCGACTACAGGCGTTTGCGGCAGGACTTGGATGCGGCAGCCAGCCAAGAGGCGTTGCCGCGTGGCTAAGGAGAAGCGGCACGAGCGGGGATTGCTGGACACATCGGTTGTAATCGACTTGGAGCGGATCAAAACGCGGCACTCCCGCTCGCAGTCGCCGTGACGGTTGACGATGGCTGAGCTTGCGGCCGGCCCACACGACCCAGTTCTACCGCCGAGCGCGCCCGCCGGCAGGACCGGTTGAACGCGCGAGAGGGCCGCGTTCGACCCCATCCCATCGACAACGATGCTCCGCGAGCGTACGGGCCGCGTGTTTGCGTCGGTCATGGCTGCGGGCCGCAAGGCACGCGGTGCCCACGCTGTGGATCTCCCTGATTCGCCTGGCACCGGCATGTCGGAGAAGTTGCCGCTCTACACGCAACGCCGACGACTTCCGAGCGTTGGACCACCTGATCGACGTGAGTGGAGGTCTAGACGCGCAACCGCCCGATCTCAGTCAGTTCCGCGACTGGCAAGAACGCTCGCACAGACGCCCTAGGGGGAAGTGGTCACCCGAGAGCTACTGTAACACACTGTATCGAACAGGTGTTCGAGTTGTCAACTCGGCAAAGTCGGGGAATGCGTAAGGTCGGTCCGGGCGCCCACGCGGCACGACGAAGGAGAGCGAATGGTCAACCTCAACAAGCTCACGAAGAAGGCCAAGGGCAAGTACACCGACAAGCTGAAGAAGGTCGACGACCTGGCGGCCAAGCTGGAGAACGACGAGGGCGCCTAGCCCACGATGACGGAGCGGGTCCTACGGACCTCGTCCCGGGTCCTGCTTCTCGATCCCGACGGGCGCGTGCTCCTCTTTCGCGTCGCCGGCGCCGCCACGTCGGACCCCGCGGTGTGGCTCACGCCCGGCGGCGGCGTCGATCCCGGCGAAGACCTGCTCATCGCAGCGGTCCGCGAATTGCGAGAGGAGACCGGCCTCGTCGTCACCGCTGACGAACTTGGCGCGCCCGTTGCCGTGAGCCGGGGCGCCTGGGAGTTCCGTGGCCAGCCGCTGTACTCCGAGGACTGGTACTTCGCCCTGCGGTGCACCCCGTTCGAGCTCGACAACTCGGGATGGACCGGCCTCGAGCGCGAGATTCACCTCAGCTGGCACTGGTTCGGACCCGATGAGATCGACGCCCTCGACGAGACCGTGTTCCCGAGGGGCCTGTCGGGCCTCGTCCGCGACGTTCTCGCCGGCGCCACACCGACCGCGCCAGTCGAACTGCCGTGGGCTACGCCGTGACGGCGCGCAGCCGGGCCGCCAGCACGACGAGACCGAGGGCGTCAGCGCGCGCCAGCGCGGCGGCGACGACCGTGGCGGCGCGATCGGCGTCGCCAGGGCCGTCCCGGCGAAGCAGGGTGCGCGCCAGACCCCACTGACCTCGGATGGCCATGCGTACGCCACCCCGGGAATCGTCGGCGTCGATCCCCCGGTCGAAGTACGAGACGGCGCGGTCGTAGTCGCCCAGCACCGCGGTGAGATTGCCGAGGAGCCGAGCGATGGACCCGTACCACTCCGCGCATTGGCCGACGGTTACGAATCGGTCCTCGAACGGTCGCAGCAGTTCGAAGGCCGCGCCCGCGTGACGTGTTGCGTCGGCCAGGTACACGGCGTCTGCGATCAATCCCATGGCCGTCGGCCAGTTGGCGTCGTATACGTAGTCACGGAATCCGTGGGCGCCGACGTCGTCAAGCTCGGTCCGCGCTTCCTCGTGACGTCCGTCCTCGGCCAGCAACAAGACCAGGCACTGCCGCCACACCGGCAGGAGCGGGTATTTCTCGATCATCTCGCGCACGATCGCCTCGACGTCACCCAGGCTTCCCTGCTCGCGGCGCAGAACGAATTGTTGAGCCCCGAACGTTTGGATCGAACCCGGCGCTTGGGCGCGCTGGCCGAGTTCGAATGCCTCGAGGGACCACCGTTCGAGCCCGACGAGGTCGCCCCGCGCTGCGGCGAGGGTCGCCCGCCACAGGGGCGGGTGCCACGCCAGCGCCGGAAGCCGGACCGTCGCGGCCAACGCCTCGGCGTCAGCGACCTCGGTCTCGAACGCGTCCACATCGCCGCGCTCGAGCAGCGCGAAGCACCGCAGCGTCCGGGCGAACTGCTCGACGCCCGCGTCGTTTATCTCGCGGCCGATGCGCAGCGACTCCGAGCTCAGTTCGATCCGACGTTCGACGTTCTCGAGCCCGTCGGACAACGCGAACACGGCGTTCAGGGCGAAGCCGATCGCCGCCTTGTCTCCCACCCGGCGCGCCATGTCCAGTGACCGGTGCGCGTCGTCAGACATCCGGTCGCGGTCGTAGAAGTAGTAGGAGGTCGACAGCCGTGAGAGGACGAGCGCGTGTTCCGCGCTGTCGGTGTCTCCGAACCGTTCCGACGCCTCTTCGAGCAGCCGGATGACGTCGCGGTCGCGAGGCCCGATCTCACCGTCATGGGCCAGGCCGAGTGCGGCTCGTGCGAAGCGCTCGGCATCAAGCGGCCGCGCCGCTTCGATGGCGGCCGCGTAGGTGGCGCGTCCGGCCGCCAGGTCGCCGGAGCGCCGTTGGGCGTCGGCCAGCGCCAGCAGGAGGTCGCACCGCAAACTGGGATCGGCGGCGGGTGCGAGCTCCAACGTCTCAAGCGCCCGTTCGCAGTGGCCGACGGCCTCCTCGTACGCGAGCTGGGCCATTGCGGCCGCGGCGGCGCGCCGGCTGTAGTCGACGAGCGCGGTCGACGTCACCTGCCGATCGGCTGCTCAGCCAATGATGCGCGAGCTGCGAAAGCACGGCGTCGAGATGGCCGGCGTGCAACTCCTCGAGAACCTCGGCCACCCGCCGGTGCATCCGCACCTGGCGCGCGGCCGACATGGTGCCGTAGAGCGTTTCGCGCACCAGCGCGTGGGCGAAGCGGTACTGAGCCCGGCCTCCTGGTGCCTCGACGATCAGGCGCGACGCAAGGCCCTCGTCGAGCGCCTCGAGTACGCGCCCCTCGTCGATCTCCGCCATCCGCTCCACGACGTCCAGCTCGAACTCGCGGCCGACCACCGCGCCAGCTAGCAAGACGGCGTTCGTGTCCGCGGACAAGCGTCCCAACCGGCGACCGATCACCTCGCTCACGCTTTCCGGAATACCGAGCTGGTCGACGATGGTCGCGGAGTCGTGATCGACGTCGAGCGGGCCGCCTGACTCCACGAGGTGTCGGAGGACCTCGCCGATGTAGAACGGGTTCCCCTCGGTCTGGTCACGCAGTGCCCGCGTGAAAGCCGGCGCCGGTTCGTGACCGGTTACCAGATCGATGAATTCCTCGAGGTCTTCCTCGAGAAGGCCGCCGACGCTGAATCGCTCGAATTGCACGGCGCGGCGCAGGTCGGCGAAGGCAACCGGCAAATCCACTCGATCACCATGAGGTCCTTTCTGAAGGGGGCGGCGCCACGACGCCGCCCCCAACTCCCGGTCAGGCCGCCGCGTAGACCGTCGCGATGTCGACTTCGTTGGTGTCGGGCCGCCACGCGCCGATGACCTGGGCGTGCTTGCCGACCTGCAGCATCGACAGGTCGCGGACCGCGGGCGTGCCGTTGTAGACCGCGGCCGTCGTGCCGGGCACGACGTGCCCGACCAGCCGGTTGCCGTTGTGGTCCAGGTGCAGCACGTTCGGCCCATCGAGACGATGTGCGCCTCGAGGTTCACGATGTTGAGCCACAACGCGTCCGCGGCGAGCATGCCGTCCGGCATCCGCACGCCCCGGGCGTAGAGCCCGTCGCCCACCTTGCCGCGTCCACCGTGGTCGGACGCAGCTTCCACATCCTGGTGGCCTTGGTCATCTGGATGCGGTTGATCGCGCGGTCCGGGTCGGTGATCATCAGCATCCCGCCGCGGATCGCCGTGATCCGGCCTTCCACGAAGTTCGGGTCGGGAGCCCCGGCTTCGAGTCGAGCTTCGGAGCGGCGACCGCTTCGGGCGCAAGGGCGCCCATGGTGGTGGCGCCGGCCACCGTGGCGGTGGTGCCGAGCACCGCCGGGTCAGGAATTCCGACGTCCCGAGGGATCCATCGTCGCCTCCTCAGCTGTGGATGTAGACGGGCATGATGCCGCTGTACAGGTTGCCGATCGCGCTGTACGCCGCCGGGGTCAGGTCGATCAGCCGGTTGGTGGCACAGTTGCCGCTGCAGCAGGACTTTCGTTGCACCACAGTTCGGTCTGTGGCCCGCAGTCCGCGATCGTCACCGCGATTTCCGTTGTCCGGCAGAGGTTCTTCACGTAGAAGGTGTGTCCGCAGGTACGGCGTAAGAGGGTGTCGCCGCACTTGTCGGGTCTGGTGATGGCGAAACAGTTGTCCGAGGTGTTCGGCCACGCGCAGTGCCGGCTGCCGGATCGGCAGTTGCCGCACGCACCTCCGCCGGCGGAGCCACAGGGGCCCCACGCGGCACCGCAACAGAACCACGAGGCTTCCGCGGTGATCGGTGCCCGGGTATCTGGATGTGCCATGGGTCATTCCCTTCGGGGATGCCCCGCCGACACCGGATCGGGCCGCGCGGAATCGAGCCATGGCGAGCAGAAGTAGGCCCGCACGGGGGAACGCGAGCCCACTCTGATCTCACGCCTGGCCCTCATCGCGCGTGGTCCCGTGGAGCAGGCAGGGTGGGACTTTCGCACGAACAGACGGGAGTTGGTTAGCTACTGACGGGTCCGACGGTACGCTTGAGTCCTGATTGGCACATCCCGCCAAGTGGCCCAGCGGATACCGTCGAACAGGCTAATTCCGGGCAGGTTTGTACCCGAATTGTGCTAAGAGGACGGTCTTCTATGCGGGTCAGAGGGAGAGAACGTTCTCCAGCCCGAGGGTGAGCCCCGGGCGACCGATGATCTCGCGGACGCCGAGCACCACGCCCGGCATGAACGAGTTGCGGTCCAGCGAGTCGTGGCGGATGGTGAGCGTCTCGCCCTCGCCGCCGAACAGGACCTCCTGGTGCGCCACGAGTCCGGTGAGGCGCACCGAGTGCACCCGCACGTCGTCCACCAGCGCACCCCGCGCACCGTCCACTTCGGACGTGGTGGCGTCGGGTGCCTTGCCCAGCCCCGCCTCCGCACGCGCGGCCGCGATGAGCCGGGCAGTGTAGGCGGCCGTGCCGGACGGCGCGTCGGCCTTGCGGGGGTGGTGCAGCTCGATGATCTCCGCCGACGGGTAGAACCGGGCGGCGAGCTGCGCGAACTTCATGGACAACACGGCGCCGAGCGCGAAGTTCGGCGCGATCAGCACGCCGAGGCCGGGCTTGTCCGCGAGCCACCCGGCGACCGTGTCCAGCTTGTCCTGGCCGAAGCCGGACGTGCCGACCACGGCGTGGATGTCGTTGTCCACACAGAACCGGAGGTTGTCCATGACCGCGTCGGGATGGGTGAAGTCGACGACCACCTCGGCCTTGGCGTCGGCCACGTCGAGCAGGCGATCGCCCACGTCGACCGCCGCGACGACCGTCATGCCGTCGGCCTCCTCGACCGCACGGCACACCTCGGCACCCATGCGACCACGAGCACCGAGGACTCCCACGCGGATCGTCATCGCAGGACCTCCGCCGGCACATCGTCCACGTGGTCGTAGGGACCGACCAGCGCGGTCGCGACGGGCCGGGTCAACAGCTGACCGGCCAGCGCCGCCACCTGCTCGGTGGTCACCGCCTCGATCTTCTCGAGGGTCTGCTCGACCGTCAGGTACTCGGCGAAACTCAGCTCGCCCTTGCCGATCCGGGACATCCGGGAACTGGTGTCCTCCAGGCCGAGCACCAGGCTGCCGCGCAGCTGTCCCTTGGCCCGCGCCACTTCGGCGTCGGCCAGACCGTCGCGCGCCACGTCGCCCAACACCTCGTGCACCACGCCCGCGACCGAGCCGAGCCGGTCGGGCTGGCAGCCGGCGTAGACCGACAGGTGACCGGTGTCCGCATAGGACGCGACCGACGAGTAGACCTGGTAGGCCAGGCCGCGCCGCTCACGGATCTCCTGGAACAGTCGCGAACTCATTCCGCCGCCCAGCGCGGTGTTCAGCACGCCCAGCACCCAGCGGCGCTCGTCGTGCCGGTCGAGCGCACGCATGCCGAGCATCAGGTGTGCCTGCTCGGTGTCGTCGGTGTGCAGCGCCAGCTTCTTCGGCTTCGCGAACCGCGCGCGGCCCGTGCGGGGCACGCCGGGCGAGTCGTCGCCGACCAGCCGGTCCTTCAGCAGCCGCCGCGCGTGGCGCAGCACCTCGCCGTGGCTGATGTTGCCGGCCGCGGCGAGCACCATCTTCGGCATCGCGTAGCGGCGCTTGTAGAAGCCGTGCAACGCGTTGCGGCTCATCGAGGAGATCGACTCCTCGGTGCCGAGCACCGGCCGCCCGAGCGGGTGATCGGTGAGCAGCGCCTCGATGAACGTGTCGTGCAGCAGGTCCTCGGGATCGTCGTCGCGCATGGCGATCTCTTCGAGAACCACGCTGCGCTCGGTCTCCATGTCCTGCTCCGCGAGCAGAGCGTCGAAGACCACATCGGACACCAGGTCCATGGCCAACGGCAGGTCGGAGTCGAGCACATGTGCGTAGTAGCAGGTGTGTTCCTTGGCGGTGAACGCGTTCAGCTCACCGCCGACCGCGTCGATCTCCTCGGCGATCTGGACCGCCGTGCGTCGCGCGGTTCCCTTGAACAGCAGGTGTTCCAGGTAGTGGGCGGCCCCCGCGACGGACTGCTGTTCGTCGCGGGAACCGACCCCCACCCACATGCCTACCGAGGCAGAACGGACACCCGGGACCTGCTCGGTGATGACCCGCAGGCCACCGGGCAACACGGTGCGCTTGACCACGCACCCGCCGTCGGACCGCTCGAGGACCCGGGTGCTTCCGTTACTTGCCAAGGGAACTTAGGCCTCCGCCGGAGCCGGCTCGTCGGTCGTGACCTCGGCGTTGCCGGAGTCCTTGTCAGCGTCCTCGTTGACCAGCACGAGGCTGATCTTGCCGCGCTGGTCGATGTCGGCGATCTCCACGCGGAGCTTGTCGCCGACCTTGACCACGTCCTCGACCTTGCCGATCCGCTTGCCGTTGCCCAGCTTCGAGATGTGGACGAGGCCGTCCTTGCCGGGCAGCAGCGAGACGAACGCGCCGAACGCGGCCGTCTTCACCACGGTGCCCAGGAAGCGCTCGCCGATCTTCGGCAGCTGCGGGTTGGCGATCGCGTTGATCATGCCGATCGCGGCCTCGGCAGACGGGCCGTCCGCCGCACCGACGTAGATCGTGCCGTCGTCCTCGATGGAGATGTCGGCACCGGTCTGCTCGGTGATCGAGTTGATCATCTTGCCCTTCGGCCCGATGACCTCGCCGATCTTGTCGACCGGGATCTTCACCGACGTGACGCGCGGCGAGTACGGGCTCATCTCGTCCGGCGACGCGATGGCCTCGGCCATCACCTCGAGGATCGTGAAGCGCGCGTCCTTCGCCTGGTTCAGCGCACCGGCCAGCACGTCGGACGGGATGCCGTCGAGCTTCGTGTCCAGCTGCAGCGCGGTCACGAAGTCCTTGGTACCGGCGACCTTGAAGTCCATGTCGCCGAACGCGTCCTCAGCGCCCAGGATGTCGGTCAGCGCGACGTAACGCGTCTCGCCGTCGACCTCGTCGGACACCAGGCCCATGGCGATACCCGAGACCGGGGCCTTCAGCGGCACACCGGCGTTGAGCAGCGACATGGTGGCGGCGCAGACCGAGCCCATCGAGGTGGACCCGTTGGAGCTGAGCGCCTCGGACACCTGACGGATCGCGTACGGGAACTCGTCGCGCTTGGGCAGCACGGGGATCAGGGCCCGCTCGGCGAGCGCGCCGTGGCCGATCTCGCGCCGCTTGGGCGAACCCACACGACCCGTCTCGCCGGTGGAGAACGGCGGGAAGTTGTAGTGGTGCAGGTAGCGCTTGTGCGTCTCCGGGGACAGCGAGTCGATCTGCTGCTCCATCCGAAGCATGTTCAGCGTGGTGACACCCAGGATCTGGGTCTCGCCGCGCTCGAACAGCGCCGAGCCGTGGGCCCGCGGGATCAGCGCGACCTCGGCGGACAGCTGCCGGATGTCGGTGAGGCCACGGCCGTCGATGCGGACCTGGTCGCGAAGGATCCGCTGGCGGACCAGCTTCTTGTTCAGCGACCGGAACGCGGCGCCGACCTCCTTCTCGCGACCCTCGAACGCGCCACCCTCGACAGCGCCGACCTTCTCCAGCGCGGCGGCCTTGACCTCGTCGAGCTTGGACTCACGCTCGGCCTTGCCGGCGATGGTCAGCGCGGCGGCCAGGTCGTCGGACACGGCGGCCGTGACGGCCTCGAGCGCATCCTGCTGGTAGGCCGGGTACGTCGGGTAGTCGCGGGTCTCCTTGGCGGCGACCTCGGCCAGGCGGGCCTGGGCCTCGCACAGGACCTTGATGAACGGCTTGGCCGCCTCGAGACCGGAGGCCACGACCTCCTCGGTCGGCGCGACGCCGCCCTCGGCGATCAGGTCGAGCACGTTCGCGGCGGCCTCGGCCTCGACCATCATGATGGCCACATCGCCGGAAGCGACCACGCGGCCGGCGACCACCATGTCGAACGAGGCCTTCTCCAGCTGCTCGTGGGTGGGGAACGCCACCCACTGGTCACCGATCAGCGCGACGCGGACGCCGCCGACCGGGCCGGAGAACGGCAGGCCCGCGAGCTGCGTGGACGCGGACGCGGCGTTGATCGCCACGACGTCGTACAGGTCCTGGGGGTTGAGCGACTGGACGGTGATGACCACCTGGATCTCGTTGCGCAGGCCGTCGACGAACGACGGGCGCAGCGGGCGGTCGATCAGCCGGCAGGTGAGGATCGCGTCGGTGGACGGACGACCCTCGCGGCGGAAGAACGAACCGGGAATCTTCCCGATCGCGTACATCCGCTCCTCGACGTCCACGGTCAGCGGGAAGAAGTCGAAGTGCTCCTTCGGGTGCTTGGACGCGGTGGTCGCGCTCAGCAGCATGGTCTCCTCGTCGAGGTAGGCCACGACGCTGCCGGCGGCCTGCCGGGCGAGCCGGCCGGTCTCGAAGCGGATGGTGCGCTTTCCGAAATTGCCGTTGTCGATCACGGCAGTGGTTTCGTGAACTCCAGCCTGGCTGAAGTCGGTCATGTAGTACTCCTCGTCATTCACGGGCGCGCACACCCCATACGGGGCACAGGGCATGGGAATCACGTTCGTCAGCGATGCTCGCTCCGCAAGCTCCGCTCGTGCGAGGCCGGTCTTCGATCGAAGCCCCCGGGGCAGAAGCGTTGTCTCGCTTCGCTTAACCCGGGAACCACTACCGAGGACCGGCGATCTGATCCCCGTACGCGGCGCGTTTCGCCCTTGTTTATAAGTCCGATATAAGCGCGGGGGGAGCGGTCCGTTGACCACTCCCCCTCAGGGCTTTATCGGCGCAGGCCGAGTCGCTGGATCAGCGACCGGTAGCGTTCGATGTCCACCTTGGTCAGGTAGTTGAGCAGCCGGCGGCGACGGCCGACCAGCAGCAACAGACCCCGACGCGAGTGGTGGTCGTGCTTGTGCACCTTGAGGTGCTCGGTCAGGTCGCTGATGCGCTTGGTCAGCATCGCGACCTGGGCCTCCGGAGAGCCGGTGTCCTTCTCGTGGACGCCGTACTCGCCGAGAATGTTCTTCTTTTGTTCGGTGGACAGAGCCACTCGTGTTTCTCCTCGATCTGAGATGTGCCGTGCGGATTTCCCGAGATGGGAGGACGTGCAGGTATCGGCCGCCACGGACCGCAGCCGGACCCAAACACCGAGGGTAGCAGGTGGTTCGTTAGCGCAGCTTAGAGGGTGCGCGAGCAGGGTCGGTGGATGCCCGTCGTGATCGAGATGGTTCCTGGGGGTGCCGCGCGGGCTTCGGCGTACCGGGTCGTACTTCGATGCCTGCGCGGTACCGCCAGGGGCCGCGTCGGCGCCGCGGGCGCCGCCATGGCCCCTATTCGCGCACCCTCTTGGCCAGCGCCACCCGGGTGAGCGCGGTGTAGACCGGCCCGTCAGGGGTGGAATCGCTGCGGAACAGCACCACCTCGTCGGTGGACCACCACGCTCCACGATACCCGTCCAGCGCCTGCACCACGCTGGTCGCGACCTCGTTGCCGATCTTGCCGCGCTTCCACCTGGCGATCGTGACGTGCGGCACGAACGCGAGTTGCGTGGACTGCGTCGGGTCTGGTGCCAGCTCGCCGGCCAGCCGGTTCAGCGCGACCGCGTGGGCCCGGTCCCGCGGGTTCACGCCGATCCACAGCACCCCGGGGAACTGCCCGGCCGCCCGCAGCCGCACCTGTGCCGGGGCGAGTGCCGCGGCCCGGCGACGGAACCACGCGCCGCGCCGGTCGGCGTGCTCGCGGTCGCCGTAGAACCCCAGCGTGATGTGCCAGCGTTCGGGCGGGATCCACGTCAGCTCGGGGGTGCCGGCACGCACGTCGGCAAGTCGTTGGTCGAGGTCGGTCCGGATGTCTGCGGGCAGGTCTATACCGGAGAAGAGACGCACCATCTTGTTCAGCCGGCCGCACTCACTGCGGCTGGCCGGCGCGGCGCAGCAGGTCGGCGAGCTCGGGGAACCTGGTGCCCAGCATGCCGGCCGCGGCCGTCAGGTCGTTCGCCTCGGCCACACGGCGCAGCGCCGCGACCGCCACGCGGTCGTTGCGGCCGATGTCGACCGGAAGGTTGTCCCTGGTCACCGAGGGCCGCGACGTGCGGACCTCCTCCATGGCGCGGATCATGGCCTCTTTCTTGCCGGCCGCGACGTCGGGAACCAGGATCTTGCGCTCGAGCATGATCAGCCGGGCGAGCACGGCCGGGTTGCCGATCTTGGCACGCCTGCCGCTCATGACCTGGCTGAGCATCGGCGCGCTGATCCCCAGCACGTCGGCCAGGAATGCCTGGGAGATGTCGAACGCGACGACCAGCCGTCGGACGCGATCTCCCAGCGGTTCGCCATACCACTCCCGTTGGAGCGCCAGGTTCCGCTGGACGATCTTGTGGTCCTCCACCTTCAACTCTCCCCTGTTCCCACGCTGTCCTCGCTCCGGCACTGCGGGACCGGATCTTTCAGCATCTTGCCAGGCCCGTGCCGAATGCGTGGTAAATCAGGACACCTGTTCGCATGTGCACCATCGAGTGACTGACCGATTAGTCCGATCGGGGGACTGATCAGTCGAGGGTCTCGCGGGTCCGGCGGACGTCGTCGTGCATCTGTTCGACCAGCGCCTCGCTCGTGTCGTACCGCTCCATGTCGCGGAGCTTCGTGACGAAGTCGACGGCCACGCGCTGGCCGTAGAAGTCCTCGTCGACGTCGAGCACGAACGCCTCGACGCGTCTCTCGCGGCCGGAGAACGTGGGGTTGGTGCCCACCGAGACGGCGGCCTTCAGCGGGGCCCGATTGGGAGCGTTGAGCAGGGAGAACCAGGCGGCGTAGACCCCGTCGGCCGGGACCGCCGCGAAGCGCGGGGTCGACAGGTTGGCCGTGGGAAAGCCCAGCTCGTGGCCCCGCCGGTCGCCCCGTACGACGATGCCCTCCAGCCGGTGCGGACGCCCGAGAGCGGCGGCCGCCGAGCCGACGTCGCCCGCGTTGACACACGCACGGATGTAGGTGGACGAGAACGTGATCTCGCCGGAGTGGTTCGGCGCGGAGACGAGCTTGGCCCCCTCAGCCGCGAAGCCGAACCGCTGGCCGAGGGTGGTGAGCAGCTCGACGTTGCCGGCCGCCTTGTGCCCGAAGGTGAAGTTCTCCCCCACCACCACGGCGGACACGTGGAGGCGGTCGACCAGCACCTCGTGGACGAACTCGTCGGCCGGCACCTTGGACAGCTCGAGGGTGAAGGGGATGACGCAGAAGACGTCGATGCCCAGCTGCTCGACCAGCTCGGCCTTGCGACGCAGGGTGGTGAGCTGGGCGGGGTGACTGCCGGGCCGAAGTACCTCGGACGGGTGCGGATCGAAGGTGACGAGCACGCTGCGCACGTCCCGCTCCTTGGCGAGCGCCACCGAGCGGTTGATCAGCTCCTGATGGCCGAGGTGCACCCCGTCGAACACTCCGATGGTGGCCACACAGCGACCCCATCCACCGGGCAAGTCCTCCAACCCGCGCCACCTCTGCACGGCTCCCACCCTACTGACGGCACGCGCCGAATGGGTGGTGACGTACCCAACCCGGCGAGTCCCACATTCAAACCCGGCGAGTCCCACGCTGCCGCCCGGCGAGTCGCCCTCCCCAACCAGGCGAGTCGTCCTCGCCCGACACCCGAGTCGGCGTTTCGCGCATGCGCCCGCGCGGGCCACCAACCGGCAACTCGTGTGGCTGCGGACGGAGACTCGCCGGTCGTGAACGTGGGACTCGCGGGGGTCAGCGGATCGGGGCGTGGCAGGGGCACGGGGTGGCGACCGTGAACGGGGTGGTCGCGGCCACGCGTTCCACCTCCGCCAGGATCGCCCGGCGTTCGGTCGCGTCGATGTACCGGCCGCGTACCACCACGCCCGACAGGCGTTGCGTGTTCGCGATGTCGTCGAGGGGGTTCGCGTCCAGGATCGCCAGGTCAGCGGCGTGCCGCGGCGCCACGCGGCCCGAGTCCACGCCCAGGAAGCGAGCCGGCTCGGCGGTCGCCGCGTGCAGTGCCGCCATCGGCGACAGACCCGCTCGCACCAGCCAGCCCAGCTCGTCGTGCACCGAGAAGCCCGGGAACACCGCACACGTCCCGGTGTCGGTGCCCGTCATGATCGGGACCCCCGCGCGGTGCATCTCCCCCACCGTGCGCAGCTGGAACTCGAACTTCGCCGCCCACTCGGCGTCCTCGGCCGGCGGGCGGTCCTTCAGGTAGAACTCCGACCGCGCCAGCCGCTGGCTCATCACGGCCGACTCCGGCAGGTACTTCTTGCGCGGGTCGGCGTCGACGTCGATCTCGCGCGCGAAGTTCAGGCCGTAGTGCATGGCGAGCGTCGGCACCTGCCGAGTCCGCCGCCGGGCGAAGCGCCCGTAGACGGCGCGTGCCTTCGCCGGGCTGTGACTGTGCATCGCCCGCCACTCCACCTTGTGGATGGCCGCGAACCAGGCGGCGTAGTCGCCCAGCTCCAGGCGGAGGCGCGCGACCTCCTCCCTGATCCCGGCCTCCTCACGCGACGTGTCGAACGCCGTCCAGAACATGTGCTCGAGGCTCGCGTGCCCCAGGTCGGCGGCCTCCGTGACCGGCACGTTGTCCGGACAGTGACCCGCGAACGGCACGCCCAGCCGGTGTGACTCGGCGGCCAGCGCCCGGTAGGCCGAGCGCGACACCCGCGAGTACACCTTGATGAAGTCGGCGCCGTCCGCCACCTCCGCGCGGACGGCGGCGCGCGCCGACGCGGGATCCGCCACCTGGACGATGTCGAGATACGCCGGGTCCCAGATGCTCGGCGTGCCGTCGACCACCCGGCTGCTGATCGTGTACCGCGGACCGAGCAGCGTGCCGGCGTCGATTCGCGTGCGCCAGTCCCTGGCCAGCACCGACCCGGACATCTCCCGGACGGTCGTGACCCCGTTCGCCACCCACAGCGCCGTGTCGATGCCCTCGGCCTGCGCGTGCGCGTGCATGTCGGCGAGCCCGGGGATCACGTACTTGCCCCGCAGGTCCACGACCCTCGCCCCGGCCGGTACCCGCGGTTGACCCACGTCGGTGATCCGGTCACCGCTGACGAGAATCGTGGTGTCGGGCAGCACCTTGCCGCTGTGAGGGTCGATGACCGTGGCGTGGGTGAACGCCAGCCCACCCGGCCGCGACGCCGCCGCGAACGCCGGCCTGGCGAGTACCCCTGCGGCAGCCCCACCGACGATCACGCTGCGACGCGAGATTTTCGAAGTCATATGGACATCCTGGCGAGGTGAACATCAGTGTTCACTCCTGCCGACCCCCATATAAACAGTGGGGCTGGCCCTACCGAGATCTACCGAGATCTACTCGGTGGTCGCGAGGATCACGAGCGAGCGGGCGGCCGGGCCCTCGTCGACGGCGAGCGCGATCGCCCGGCCGTCCGGGTCGAACACGCCGTAGGTGCCGGTGATGCCGGCGGCCGGCAGCTTCTGGCCCAGCTGCAGCGACCGCGCGCGCCGGTGGTCGACGTCGTGGCGCGGGAACGCCGCGGCCACCGCCTCGTCCATCGGCAGCGACAGCGCGGGCGCGTCGGCCAGCTTCTCCAGCGTGATGATCCGCCGCAGGTCGAACGGGCCGACGCGGGTGCGGCGCAGTGCCGCGAGGTGACCGCCGACGCCGAGCCCGGCGCCGAGGTCACGCGCGAGCGCGCGGACGTAGGTGCCGGAGCTGCACTCGACCATCACGTCGAGGTCGATCACGCCGTCACCGCGGGTGGTGTGCAGCAGGTCGAACCGGGACACCTCGACCGGCCGCGCGGCCAGTTCCACCTGCTCGCCCGCGCGAACCCGGGCGTAGGCGCGCTTTCCGTCGACCTTCACGGCGCTCACCGCGCTCGGGACCTGCTGGATGTGCCCGGACAGCGCACGGATGCCGGCGGCGATCGCCTCGTCGGCGACACCCGAAGCGTCCTCAGTGGACAGAACCTCGCCCTCCGCGTCGTCCGTGGTGGTCGACGAGCCGAGCCGGATGGTCGCCAGGTAGGCCTTCGTGTCGAGCGCCAGGTGGCCGAGCAGTTTGGTGGCCCGCTCGATCCCCAGGACCAGCACGCCGGTGGCCATCGGGTCGAGCGTGCCCGCGTGGCCCACCTTGCGGGTACCCATGATCCGCCGGACCCGGGCCACGACGTCGTGCGACGTCATCCCGTCCGGCTTGTCCACCACGATCAGTCCCGGTGGGACGACGACCCGCTGCTTCGTTGCTGCTGCTGACACGGTGAAACATCCTGACACGAGGCCAGAACTAGGCCGGTGCGAGGTCCCATGCACGGCGCCGGATCTGTACGGGTACGTCCTCGCCGCGCTCGGCCGCGTCGAACACGGCCGCGCGGGCGCGGCGCCACCAGACCGACGTGCGCCACAGTCCGAGCAGCAACACGGCCACCACCGACAGGAACGCGATGCGGAACGCCGTGCCCGGGTCCGCCGTGCCGGCCAGGTCCAGCAGCATGCCCACGGCCAGCGCGGACACGGTGATCGCCACGAATCCGCCGACGTTCACCACACCGGTCGCCGTGCCGACGCGACGCAGGGGGTTGTAGTCCCTGGCCAGCGCGAACGCGATGGTGGAGGCCGGGCCGCCGAGTGACAGCACGGCGAACCCCGTGATCAGCACCGGCAGGGGGACGTGTCCGGCCGGCCAGCCGAGCAGCACCGTCCAGGTGCCGACCGCGGCGAGCAGGTAGCCGACGACCATGGGGGTGCGCCACTCCGGGTGCCGGCTGATCACCGTGCCGATGGTCGGGCCGCCGACCACCGCGCCGACCACCAGGATGCCGAGGACCAGGCCGGCCACCGGCTCGCTGAGGCCCTGGGCCTGCACGAGATACGGGAAGCCCCACAGGAGGCCGAGCATGGCGGGCGCGAACATCGTGGAGAAGTGCACCCAGAAGCCGAGGCGCGTGCCTGGTGTCCGCCAGGCGGCGCTGACCTGGGCACACACGGTGCGCAGCGACTGCGCCTCGACCGGTTCTCCCACCACGCCCGCCGGGTTGTCGCGGACGCGCAGCACCAGGACCACCGAGTACAGCGCGGTGACCGCGCCCGCGACGGCGAACGTGGTGGTCCAGCCGGCGCTGCCGAGCAGCATGGACAGCGGCAGGGTCGAGGCGAAGTTGCCGAGCGCGCCGAGCGCCGCGGTGAACGACGCGACCGCGGCGTAACGGCGGGCCGGGAAGTGCGCGGCCACCAGGCGCAACACGCTCACGAACGTCATGGCGTCGCCCACGCCGAGCACGGCACGGGCGAGCAGGCCGAGCGGGTAGGACGTGGCGAACGCGAAGATCAGTTGGCCGGTGCCCATGAGCAGCGCGGCGACCGTGAGCACCCGGCGCGCGCCGTAGCGGTCGACCAGGAGGCCGGTCGGCACCTGCATGGCGGCGTAGACACCGATCTGGAGGACGGTGAACATGCCGAGCGCGGCGGGGCCGAGCCCGAACCGTTCGCTGGCCGCGAGACTGGCGACGCCGAGCGAAGTGCGATGGAACACCGCTGCCAGGTAGACGAAGACCGCGAAGGCCCAAATGACAAGCGCCCTGTTTTGGCGGTACTGCACAACACTCCTGTTCGGCGTCCCGGTCAGGTTCCTCCTGTTACAGCGCTCGACGGTACCGAATCGTTAGCGCGGCTAAGCGTGTGCTCGACCACAATGGACTCGGAGATTCCGAACCGTTCGTACACACGGCGTAGCGGCGCCGGCGCCCACCAGTTGGCCCGCCCGGCAAGTCGGACCAGCGCCGGCAGCAGCACTCCACGAATAACCAGTGCGTCGACCAGCACGGCGACCGCCATCCCAACACCGATCATCTTCAGGTACACGACACCACCGGAGGCGTAGACGGCGAACGACGCCGCGAGAATCACGGCCGCGGCTGTCACGAGTGGCCCGCTGCGCTGGAGTCCCACCGCGACAGCCTCCGTGGTTTCCTTGCCGCGCAGGTACTCCTCGCGGATCCGCGACACGATGAACACCTCGTAGTCCATGGACAGCCCGTAGACGATGCAGAACATGAGGATCGGTATGCTCGACTCGAGCGTGCCCGACGCGGTGAAACCCAACAGGGACGCCAGGTTTCCGTTCTGGAAGACCCACACGAGCACTCCGAACATCACACCGATGCTGAGCAGGTTCAGCACGGTCGCCTTGAGCGGCAGCACCACGCTGCCGGTCATGAGGAACAGCACGGCGAACGTCAGCACGAGGATGAGCGCGAGGACCAGCGGCAACCGTTCGGTCATCTGGTCGCGCCAGTCGACCGCCTCAGCCGGACTGCCGCCGATCAGCAGGTCGAACGGCGCTGGCACCGCCCGCACCGCCGCGACCAGGTCGGCGGGATCGCCGGTGAGGGCGGTGTTCGCCGGGACGGCCGCGAGGTACGTGCCGCCGGCCGCGGCGAACCGGTCGGCGCCGGGCGCGACCCGCTCACCGTCGACGAACGAGCCGACCGAGGAGTCGACCTGCGCGATACCGTCCACTTCGGACACGGTGGCCGCATACGCTGCCAACGTCGGCGTTTCCGGCGTCCGGGGCGACGAGGTAGAGCGCGTCGGTCTCCTCCTGCGCGAAGCCGGTGCGAATCTGCTCGGCGGTCGTCCGCACGGCCGAGTCGGTGGCCAGGATCCGCGCGTCGGGCATGCCGAACCGCAGGCCGAGCACGGGCGAGGCCACCGCCAGGACGACGAGCAGCATCAGCCCGCCGACCACCACCGGGCGCCGCATCACCGCGGTCGCGACCCGGTACCACGCGCCGCGCTCGGTCTCGACGGGCGGGCGGGGCCGGCGCGGCAGCGCGCGGTGCCCGAGGGCGCCCAGTGCCGCAGGCAGGATGACCAGGGCACCGACCACGGCGCTGAGCACCACGAACGCGCCCGCGTAACCGAAGGAACGCAGGAACGACAAGGGGAACAGCAGCAGCGCGAGCAGCGACGTGGCGACCGTGAGGCCGCTGAACAGGACCGTGCGGCCCGCCGTGCTGACGGCGCCGACCACCGCCTGCTCGACCGTGTCACCTCGGCCGAGGCCCTCGCGGAACCGGCTGATGATGAACAGGCAGTAGTCCACGCCGAGCGCGAGTCCCATGACCAGTGCGATGTTCGCGGCGAACGTCGAGACGCTGGTGACCGCGGCGACGCCACGCAGGGCCGCGAGGGTGCCGAAGATCGCGAAGACCCCGATTCCGAGCGTCACGAACGCGAGCGCCACCCGCCGGTAGAACAGCAGCAACAGCACGAGCACCAGCGGGATGACCACGAGCTCCGCGCGCAGGAAGTCGGCCCTTGCCTGGGCACCGATCTCCCGGAAGACCACGTCCTGGCCACCGGCCTCGACGCGGACCGTCTCGGTGGTGGCAGTGAACCGCTCGGCCAGTTCACCGGCCCGCGCGCGGGCCTCGTTGACGTCGCCAGGCACCCTGGCGAGCACCAGGCCGGCCGCACCGTCCTCGCTGCGCAGCGCCGGGGAGCCGTCGCGCGACCAGTACGACCCGACCTCGGCCACGCCCGGCTGCGCGCCGAGTTCGGCGGTGAGGGCCCGTCCCTCGGCGGCGATGTCGTCGACCGTGCCCTGCCGGGCCGTGACCAGGAGGACGAAGTTGGCCGGCCCGGTCTCGAACTGGTCAGCCAGAATCGTCCTGGCCTGGTCGGACTCGGAGCCGGGGGCGTCGATCCTGGACAGCGACAGGACGTTGAGGGCGCCGGCACCGAGCACGCCGACCAGCACCGTGAGCAGGGCGCCGATGATCAGCACGGGGCGGCGGCGACGGACGGTGAACCGGCCGAGCCGGGCCAACGCGGGGACGGAGGGCACGAGGAGACTCCTGGGGACGATAGAGTCGAACGGAACGCGAGCGATCGCTCGCGTTCAAAATTACGAGCGATTGCTCGCATTTGTCAACTCGGGAGTTCGCGCATGGTCAAACGGCAGGCGCGCGGCGAGCAGCGGATGGCGCAACTGCTGGACGCCGCGGCCGAGGTGTTCGCCGAGACGGGGTACGCGAAGGCCACGACCAACGCGGTGGCCGCACGTGCCGGGGTCTCCCCCGGCACGCTGTACCAGTTCTTCGGCAACAAGGAGGCGCTCGCGGCCGCGCTCGCGCAGCGGTACCGGGAGCAGCTGGAGCAGGCACACGCGCGGGCGTTCGACGCCGGCCTGGCGACGCTGCCCCTGCCGGACCTGATCGACCGCATGGTGGATCCGATGATCGCGGTGAACGTGGCCAACCCGGGGTTCAAGGCGCTGTTCGGCGCCGCCGACATGCCAACGCACCTGGCGGCGCCCGCGCGGGAGCTGCACGCGGCGGTCGCCGGCCGCATCGGGTCGGTCATCGCCATCCGGCTGCCGGACCTTTCGGCCGAGGAAGTCGACCGCGCGGCCGTGGTGGCCACCCAGATCTTCGGCGCCCTGCTCGGCACGATCGTCTCGGCCGGCGAGGCGGAGCGACCACAGTGGACGGCCGAGGTGAAGCGCGCGCTCGGGGGTTACCTGCGCACGCTGGAAGACTAGGCGCGGACCTCGCCGAGCACCGCCCAACGGCCGGACTTCGCGCGGGCGAGCACGGTGGCCAGGCGGACGAGCATGAACAGCGACAGGCCCGTCCAGATGCCGACCAGCCCCCAGCCGAACGCGAGCGACGCCCACACCATCGGCAGGAATCCGGTGATCGCGGCGCTGATCGTGGCGGTGCGCAGGAACGCGGCGTCGCCCGCGCCGAGGAGCACGCCGTCGAGCGCGAACACCACGCCCGCGATCGGTTGCAGGGCAACGAAGAACCACCACGCGCCGGGGATCTCGGCGAGGACCGCGGCGTCGGAGGTGAACACCTGCGGCAGGATGCCGGCGAGTGCGGCGAACACCACGCCGAGCGCGCAGCCGAACACCAGGCCGTAGCGGGTGATCCGCCAGGACAGCGCTCGTGCGGCGCGGTCGTCGCGGGCGCCGAGCGCCGCACCGACGAGCGACTGCGCGGCGATGGCGAGGGAGTCGAGGACGAGCGCGAGGAACGTCCACAGTTGCAGCACCACCTGGTGCGCGCCGACCGCCGCGACGGAGGTGTGCGCGGCGACCGTGGTGGCCGAGACGAAGCAGGCCTGGAACGCGAGGCTGCGCAGCACGAGGTCGCGGCCGAGGACGAGTTGGGCGCGCATCTTCGCGGGTTCGGGGCGCAGCGGGGCGTCCTCGGTGAGCAGCGCGTGGATGAACAGGCCGGCGGAGATGACCTGCGCGGCGACGTTGGCGACCGCCGAGCCCTCGAGTCCCCAGTCCATTCCGTACACGAGGATCGGGCACAGGGCGGCGGAGATTCCGTTGCCCACCAACACATACACGAGTGGTCGGCGGGTGTCCTGGACGCCGCGCATCCAGCCGTTGCCGGCCATGGTGACGAGGATGAACGGGACGCCGAGCAGGGCGATGCGCAGCCAGGAGACGGCGCTGTCGGCCACTTCTCCCGGGCCGGCGAGCACCTCGGCGATGGGTCGGGCGAGCAGCTGGCCCGCGCATATGAGCACCAGCCCGACGGCGAGCGCGAGCCAGGTGGCCTGCACGCCCTCGGCCACCGCGTCGGTCCGACGACCGGCGCCGTGGAGGCGCGCCGCGCGGGCGGTGGTGCCGTAGGACAGGAAGGTCAACTGGGTGGAGACCTGGGCGAGCACGATCGCGCCGATGGAGAGCGCGCCGAGTTGGGTGGCCCCGAGGTGACCCACGACGGCCGTGTCGACCAGCAGGTAGAGCGGTTCGGCCGCGAGCACTCCGAGCGCCGGGACAGCGAGCCCGAGCACTTGACGCGGGCTGCCCGGTAAGGTGCTAGTACGGCTCACGCCCCTGACACTAATGTAAGGACCGCAGATGGACAATGCCGATTACCTGGACGTGGCGCTGCGCTTGGCGAACGCCACATTGGACTCGGTGTCCGCGCTGCGGGCCGCTTTGCACGAGGAACCGTGGTGGTCGGAGCGCGCGTCCACCTCCGACCTGGCGGCTTTGCGTCCGGTGGCCGCGGGCCTGCGGTCCGCGCTGACGGCGGCGGTGGCGTCGGACTCGGGAGCGGTCCTGCGCGAGGTGAACGCTTTGTTGGCCGCCCACCCGGCGCGGCCGCGGCTGTCCGCCGGCCACGACGCGGACCCCAACTGGCACGTACACATGGCCGACCCGACGTCCTCACCCGCGACGGAGGTAGCCGCGGCGGCGGCGTGGGGCATCGCCCACGGGGTGGTCCACTATGGACTCACGCGGTGGGGCTCCTGCGGGGCGACCGACTGCGGCAACTTCTACCTGGACACGTCAACCAACCGCACGAAACGCTTCTGCTCAGCGAGATGCGCGAACCGCGTCCACGTGGCGGCCTTCCGCTCCCGCCAACGCGAGGCCTGACAGCGCTCGACTCCGACTATGGCAAGCCACCGACCGCCACCCTGCACAATGACCATTCCACGTGCACATGATGACCAGTCCCGTCACGCACAATGACCGTTCCGTGCGCGCAAATGACCAACCCGTCGCGCAGGTCATCGGCCGGCCGACCCACGTGGTCATCATGGGCGACCGCAACGGTCATCATGGGCGCGCGGAATGGTCATCATGGGGCGCGGGGGCGCGACCTCCGACCCCCGGAAGCCAGCGTAGTCATCGGGACCGACAGTTCTGCCCCGCGCGGAGGCCCCGACGGGCGGGTTGTCCACAGCGGACGCACTATCCACAGGGGCCGGAGGCGTCCGTTAGGCCGGCTTCTCCGAGTCGGTGCCCGGGTGGGGGGTTTGCCAGCGGCCGCGGGTGAAGTCCGGGAACGGGATGGACGCGCCCTTGCCCTTCACCGACAGGATGCTCAGTGGGAACGGGGCGTTCCACGCGGCCGAGTCGTACACGTCGATGTCCGGCGGCAGGCCCAGCTGCATGGTCTGCACCAGCCGCCACAACATGATGTAGTCCATGCCGCCGTGGCCGCCGGGGCCCGGGCCCACGTCGGTCCACAGCCAGTGGTCGTGTTGCGCGTAGTCGTCGAACGAGCCCCACTCGTGGCCGCTCATGTCCGGTTCCAGGTAGATCCGCGCCGGGTAGTCCTCGAAGACCCCGCGAGTGCCCGCCAGGTGGTTCAGCCGCGAGTACGGGTGCGGGTTGGACACCCCGTGCACCAGGTGGATCACCCGCCCGCGAGCCGTCTGGATGAGGCTCATGGTCACGTCACCCTTGACGTACCGCTCACGCCACGTCTCGTCACCCGCCGGCATGTGCTGCTCGCGGTAGTCGGCCAGACCGAGCGCCGGCGTGCTCATCGACGTCATGCGCACGAACTTGTCGCCGCGGTGGATGTCCATGTACGCGGCCACCGGGCCGAGGCCGTGCGTCGGGTAGAGGTCGCCGTCGTACTTCGTGTGGAAACGCCGGCGCCACTGGTCTTCGTAGTATGTCTTGGAGAACAGCAGTTCTCGCAGGTCGTGCAGGTACGCGCCGGAGCCGTGCAGCAGGTCGCCGAACAGCCCCTCGTGCGCCATCCGCAGCGCGCGCAGTTCGTTCCGGCCGTAGTTGCAGTTCTCCAGCTGGATGCAGTGCCGCTGGTAGCGCTCGGACGCGTCGACCAGAGCCCAGAGATCCTTGACCGTCAGGCCGATCGGGCACTCGACGCCGACGTGCTTGCCCTGGCGCATGGCGTACAGCGCCATCGGCGTGTGCCACTCCCACGGGGTCGCCACGTAGACGAAGTCCACGTCGTCGCGGGCGCACAGCTTCTTGTAGTCCTCGTCGCCGCCCGTGTAGACGGCCGGCGCGGGTTGGCCGGCGTCGGTGACCTCCTTGGCCGCGCGCGCCGCGAACTCCGGCCGGATGTCGCAGAGCGCCGTGACCTTCGCGCCCGGGATGGCCAGCAGCAGCGGGAGCATGCCGCCGCCGCGGTTGCCGAGGCCGATGATGCCGAAGCGGGGGTTGGGGGTGCTGGCGAACGGCACGCCGATCATCGACTTGCCCTTGGCCGCCGGCCACGAGTTCTCGTCCTCGCCGAGCCCTTCCGCCTGCGCAACGGCGGTGCCCGCCACTCCCAGCCCGACGCCGGCGATGGCCGCGCTCCGCAACATGGCCCTGCGCGAGACGGATTCACTCATTGCACGTTCCCCGATCTTTTGTGCGTGAAACTGCGCCGATACGAGCACTATCACACACGCGTCGGATAATTGGCTACGGCCAATCGGAGTAGCTGGGCAACACTTTGCCGGATGAAGGACGAATGGCACTACGGCGGCCGCTACTACCACCTGCTGAACGTCTCCGGCCAGGACTACAGCTGGGAACTGGAGGAGGTGGCGCCGACGCCGAGCCGGGGCACCGTGCTGTCGACGAACCTGACCGACGACGGCGAGTTCACCTTCGAGGCCCACACCACGGATCCACTCCCGATGGCGCTGGTCCACCGCTTCGTGACGGAGATGATGGCGGAAGGCCGCCACGCGCACGACTGACCGCACGCCAGGGCTGATACGGCGAGGACACATTGGTTTTGCGGGGTGCGAACATCCACGTTCAGTAGTGAACACGAATGTTCACACTCCGCAAAACACTGGTGTCCACAAAAGTACGACTCGGCGTGCGTCGGCTCCGCTGACGCACGCCGAGTTCGTGCCGGCGGGGTCAGACCTCGGCCTCCAGCATTTCCGGGTGACCGCCGGCTCGTGGGTCAGGCGAGGATGACCGAGCGCGTGAGGTTGCGCGGCTGGTCGGGGTTCAGGCCCTGAGCCGTAGGCCACCGCCTCCGCCAGCCGGTGTGCGCGGACCAGGTCGGCCAGCGGGTCGCCGGCCGTCCACTGCTCGACGTGCGCGCCGATCTCCCGCAGGTCGGCCACCAGGCCGTCGGGCGCGGGACCGAAGATCCACACCGCCCGGCCCGGCGCGGCGATCGAGATCGGGCCGTGCCGGTACTCCATGGCGTAGTACGACTCCGTCCACGCCTGCGCCGCCTCGCGCAGCTTCAGCGCCGCCTCGTTGGCCAGGCCGATCGTCCAGCCGGTCCCCAGGAACGTCACCTGCGAAGCGTCCACCAGAGCCGGCGCCAGCGGCGAAGACAGCGCAGCGTCCGCGCCGAGCGCCGATACGTCCTCCCCCAGCGACGCGCGCAACAGCACCAGCGCCGACGTGGCGAAGCGGGTCTGCACCACGGACCGCTCGTCCGCGAAGTCCAGCGTCACCAGCGAACCTACGGCCGACGCGATGGGCGTCGACGCGTCGGCCGTGATCGCCACCGTCGGCACGCCGGACGGCACCCGCGCCAGTGCGGCGAGCACCTCGCTCGTGGTGCCCGACCGGGTCAACGCGATCACCCGGTCGTAGCCGCGGTCGGTGAACTCCGACGCAGGCCACGCGTCCGTCACCCCGCCGCGCAGCGCCGCGTACGACTGGGCCATGTAGTACGACGTCCCGCATCCGATCATCGCCACGCGCTCCCCCGGCGCCGGCAACACCGAGGCCACCGACCCCGACAGAGCAGCCGCACGCTCCCAGCACGCCGGCTGGCTGGCGATCTCGTCCCGCAGGTACGTCATGAGCTACTCCCCTACTGCTCGAATCTGCTTGCAAGGTACCTGCTTCGCGCACGTTCACGCAAAGTGACGTGACACAAAACAGCCCGGGACCGATGTGGCCCCGGGCTGTGAAGCGACAACCTCAGTCAGGCAGACGGTCGCCGGTGTCCGCGTCGAACAGGTGCACCGCACCCGGCACGGGAACCAGACCGACCTTCTCGCCACGCTGGAACGCCGACATGCCCGGCGCGCGCACGGTGATCGGCGGCGGCCCGGCGGCGGCGTCGGCCGAACCGTCGGCGACCAGGTTCTCGGTGGTGGTCGAGCAGTACAGGAACTGGTCGCTGCCCAGCTCCTCCACGACCTCGACGGTGGCCGAGATGCCCTCGCCGGCCGGCTTGAGGGTCCAGCCCTCGGGCCGGATGCCGACGACCACGCCGGTACCGGTGAGCGCCGAACGCTGCTCGGGCGTCAGCTCGATGGCCTGACCACCGATCACCGCACCCTCACCGTTCACGGTGGCGGGGATCAGGTTCATGGCGGGCGAACCGATGAAACCCGCGACGAACAGGTTCTTCGGCCGGCCGAACAGGCCGATCGGGGTGTCGCACTGCTGGAGCAGCCCGTCCTTCAACACGGCCACGCGGTCGCCCATGGTCATGGCCTCGACCTGGTCGTGGGTGACGTAGATGGTGGTGACGCCGAGCCGGCGCTGCAGCGACGCGATCTGCGTACGGGTCTGGACACGCAGCTTGGCGTCGAGGTTGGACAGCGGCTCGTCCATGCAGAACACCTGCGGACTGCGGACGATGGCGCGGCCCATGGCGACGCGCTGGCGCTGACCACCGGAGAGCTTGGCCGGCTTGCGGTCCAGGTACTCCTCGAGGTCGAGGAGCTTCGCGGCCTCGAGCACCCGCTCGGAGCGCTCGGCCTTCGGCACCTTCTTGATCTTGAGGTGGAAGCCGATGTTGTCGGCCACCGTCATGTGCGGGTACAGCGCGTAGTTCTGGAACACCATCGCGATGTCCCGGTCCTTCGGCGGAAGGTTGGTGACGTCGCGCTCACCGATCCGGACGGCGCCCTCGTCGACGCCCTCCAGGCCCGCGAGCATGCGCAGCGTCGTGGACTTGCCACAGCCGGACGGGCCGACCAGGACGAGGAACTCGCCGTCCTCGACCTCCAGGTCGAGCTGATCGACGGCCGGGCGCTCGGTCCCCGCGTAGTAGCGGCTCGCGCCCTCAAAAGTCACAGTTGCCATGGACTGTCCTTCCTCTCGCCGGTCTGAGACCGAACGACGTTGTCGGCCCGGCCTGAAACCGGCGCGCCAGCACAATCTAGAACAACAAACGGGTGAACACCACGATTCAGATGCACCAATTCACTTCACCCCGCCCGCGGTGAGCCCCGAGACCAACTGCTTCTCGATCAACGCGAACAGTCCCACGACCGGCAGGATGCCGATGATCGACACAGCGAACACGTACTGCCAGGACGATTCGTACTGCCCGATGAACTTGGTCAGGGCCACGGTGAGCGGCTGGTTCGTGTCCGTGGGCAGCAGAATGAGACTCGCGGCGAACTCGTTCCAGCAGGCGATGAACGTGAAGATCACGGCCGTCACGATGCCCGGCCACACGAGCGGCAGCATGATCCGCCGCATCGACTGCGTGCGGGAACAGCCGTCGAGCCAGGCCGCCTCCTCGATCTCCTTCGGCACGGTGGCGAAGAAGCTGTGCATGATCCACACGGCGAACGACAGGTTGAACGCCGCGTTCACCAGGATCATGGCGAGCCAGGTGTCGTTGATCTCCAACGCCACGAACTCGCGGAACAGACCCGAGGCCAGCACGGTCGGCTGCAGCATCTGCGTGATCAGCACGAGCAGCAGGAACGGGATCTTCAACTTGAAGTTGTGGCGCGCCGTGTAGTAGGCGGCGGGCATCGCGGCCAACAGCGCGAGCACCGTGCCGCCGAGCGAGATCATCACGGTGGACAGCAGGTTCGCCGCGAGCGGAGTCTCCGGCGTGTCCCACATGTTCAGGAAGTTGCTGGGCTCCCAGTTCTCCGGCAGGTAGGTGGCCGGCACCCGCAGAATCTCCGGGCGGGTCTTGAACGCGCCGATCAACATGATCAGGTACGGGAACAGGAACACCAGCGCCACGAGGACACCGACGACCGTGAGGCCCCACCGCTTGCGCTCGCGCTTCACCGGCCGGTCGACCTCCGGGGTCGACGTGGTGACCGGGCGATCCATGACGGTACTCATGTTCAGCTCTCCCGCATCGGGCGCACGACGCGCAGGTAGATCCCGATCACCACGACGATCACCACGAAGTTCAGTACGGAGAGCGCGCTGGCCGTGTCGATCTGCCGGTCCGCCTGAATGATCTTGAACATCAGGCTGGTGGTGGTGTCCGCGTCGTAACCGGGGATGCTGCCGGTCATCGTCTTCAGGATGGGCAGTGAGTTGAACACGTTGATGACGTTGATGATCGTGGCCACGGCGAGTGCGCCCCGCAGCATCGGGAACACCACCTGCCAGTAGGTCTGCATCTTGCTGGCGCCGTCGATCTGGGCGGCCTCCAGCACGTCGTGCGGCACCGTCTGCAGGCCGGCGAGGATCACGAACGTGGTGAACGGCACCGACACGAACACCGCGACGGCGAGCGCGGACAGGAACGCCGGCGTCGCGCTCTTCAGGAACCCGAACGGCTCGTCGAGCAGGCCGAGGTCCATGAGGAACCGGTTGATGATGCCGTAGAACGGGTCGAGCCCGTAGACGAAGATCGTGGACGTCATCACGACCGACGCCGCCCACGGCACGATGATCACCAGACGCAGGATCTTGCGGCCGGGGAAGCGCTTGTTCAGGAACTGGGCCAGGATCAGCCCGAACCCGACGCTGAGCGCGACCGCCCCGACCGTCCAGACGGCCGTGTTGATCAGCACCCGCGGCAGGTGGTCGAGGTCGAGGACCCGGCTGTAGTTCTCCCAGCCGGCCCAGCCTCGGTCGGTGGCGAACCGGGACAGGTCCCGGAACGACGTGTAGATCATGTAGCCGATCGGGAACAGCACCACGCCGCCGATCAGGATCAGCGACGGGGCGAGCCACGGCAGTGCCTGCAGCGTGGTCTGCCGTCTGGCCTGCCGTTTCAGCGCCTTGTTCGTCCGCCGCGGTGCGCGTTCGGCGATCGGTGTTGCCACGCCTGGACTTCCTCCTGGTTGGGCCCCCGGTTCCGGCCCGGCTGGACCGGAACCGGGGAACGCGTCAGCCGGTTTCGTCGGCCTTTGCCTGGATCTCGCTGAGCACCTGGTCGACCGGCTTGGTCTGGATCTGGCCGACAAGGGTCTTGAACGCACCGGAGGTCGCGCTCCACGCCGGGTTGGTGGCCGGGTAGAACTTCGCGTCCGGCAGCGACTCGAGGAAGATCTTCAGCTCCGGCTTGGCGGCGGCCGCCTCGGCGCCCGACTTGGTGGCCGGGATGAAGCCCTCGTTGTCGTTGAACTTGACGTAGTTCTCCTGCTGGTAGAAGAAGTCGAGGAACGCGGAGATGGCCTCCTGCTTGTCCTCGCCCTTGTCGAAGCCGACGAAGTAGTCGGCCACGCCCAGCGTCGAGGGCTCGCCGTCCTTGGTCGGCGACGGCGCGATCTCCCAGTTCAGGTTCGGGTTCTTCTCACCGATCTGACCGACGATCGGCGGCAGGCCCTGGATCATGCCGATCTTGCCCTGGATGAACACGTCCAGCAGCGGCGTGCGGTCCGTGGCGCCCGGGTCGGGCTGGGTGACACCCGCGTCGATCATCGACTTCATGAACGTCAGGGCCTCCTGGGCCTCCGGCGTGTCGATGGTCATCTTGCCGTCGGACTCCCAGCTGGCGCCGGCACCGTAGGCGAAGATCGACGTCTCGGCCTGGGCCTCCTCGCTACCGAGCGGCATGCCGTAGCCGTAGACCCCGCCGCCGAGGGCGGAGATCTTGGTGGCCGCGTCGAGCAGCTCGGCCCACGTCTTCGGCGGGGCGGTGATGCCGGCCTGCGTGAACAGGTCCTTGTTGTAGAACAGCGCGCGGGTGGACGCGACCGTGGGCAGACCGTAGGCCTTGCCGTCGATCAACGCGCTGTCCACGAAGGTCTTCTCGATGTCGGCCAGCGTTTCCGGCGACACGATCTCCTCGGCCGGGTACAGCAGGTCCTCGCTGGCGTAGGCCGGGGCCGCCGCGTCGAGCTCCAGGATGTCGGGAGCCTTGTTGTTCGCGATCTTGGTGTCGACCACCGTGTAGATGTCGTCCCAGCTCTGGGTCTCGAGCTTGATCGTGATGTTGTCGTTCTCGGCCTCGAACGCGGTGACCAGTTCTTCCCAGTAGGGCTTGGTCTTGTCGCCGTAGACCGGGACCAGCAGCTCGAGCGTGGTGCTGCCACCGTCCCCGCCGCCTCGCCGCCCGAGTCACTGCCGCAGGCCGCGAGCCCGAGCGCCGCAGCGGTTGTGACCGCGACAGCCGTGATGACGCGCCTCAAGTTGTCCTCCGTTTCCGCCGGGCCGAACCGCTCGGCTGCTCCGCGGCGGCCTGCCGGCCCGTCGCGGCGATTGGTTTATACCACTTGTTCACCCGCATGCCGCTCATCTGGCTCAACTGGTTACAAGCAGGACTGGATTTCGCAACGCGTCGCGCAGCGTAGTGAGGACGTCCGACAAAGCGCCGTCGGTGGTGAATCCGGCGGCCAGCCGGTGTCCCCCACCGCCGACGACGGCCGCGACCGCGCGGACGTCCACCTTGCCCACCGCACGCAGCGAGCCGGCCCACCGGTCGGGCCCGATCTCCTTCAGTACCAACGCGACCTCGGCCTCGGCCGTGGTCGACAGGACGGAGACCACGGACTCCACCTCCTCGGTCCGCACCCCGGTCATGTCGGACAGATGGACGGCCGTGTGGACGAGCCCGAGGCCGCCGGCCGCGTCCGGTTCGAAGGTCGCGCGGCCGAGGACGCGGGCGAGGAACGGCAGCCAGGCGACCGGGTGGGTGTCCATCACCTCACGCGCCGTGACCGTCGGGTCGACGCCCGCCTCGATGAGACGCGCGGCCGTGCGGTGGGTCTTGGGCGTGGCGCGGCGGAACGAACTGGTGTCGGTGACGAGGCCGGCGTAGAGGCAGCGGGCCATGGCGGCGTCGAGTTCGATCTTCATCTCGTCGAGCACGGCCAGCACGAGGACGGCGGTCGCCTCGGCCGTGTCGTCGACCAGGTGGTGGGTGCCGAACCGGTCGTTGGACACGTGGTGGTCGATGACCAGGACGTCTCCGCCGGCCGCGACCGTGGGTTCGAGCCGGTCGACGAGCGGCCCCAGCCGGCTGCGGCTGCCGGTGTCACAGGCGACGAGGAGCCCGCTGACCTGGGGAACCTCGCCGGCGGGCACGAGCAGGCCCGCGGTGTCGAGGCTCTGCAGGGAGGCGGGCACGTGGTCGGGCGCGCCGAAGGACACCCGCACGGTCGCGCCCCTGCGGTGCAACGCCAACCCGAGCGCGAGCGCGGACCCGAGCGCGTCGGCGTCGGGGTTGACGTGCGCGAGCAGGGTGACGTCGGTGGCGGCCAGGAGAAGTTCCGCCGCCGCGGCGAGATCCCGATCAAGCGGCGCAGTCGGCACCCGCACAGCCTCACGCAACTGACCGGCGACGTCCAGTAATGGTGTCCGAGTTGAGATGTGTGTCGGCGTCCGACCCGCCGACAAACCGACAAATACGCCGGTATTCGAGGTCGCGCTACCGCCTTGAGAGGGCGGCGACGCGGGCGTCACCCGTTCGTGGCCCCGGGCGCCTCCGGCCCCCGGATTCCAGCCTACGGCAGGAGGCCGACAATCCTGCCGGCGTTGATCTTGTCTGTGGATGGCCCGCCGGCTGTGGACAACCCGACCGATGTGGATCTTCGGGCGAGGGAACTGTCGGGGGTCGCCGGTACGCTGGATCTCGGGGGGCCGGAGGCCGCCGGTGATCTTGTCAGCCCGCCCGTTCCCCCAGGTAGGCGATGATGTCCGGCAGCTCACGCGTCCAGTAGGCCGAGTCGTGCGCGCCGGGCTCCAGGACAGTCTTCTCCGGCTCGGCCACCTCCACGAACCGTCGGACCGCGTCGATGAACGGGTCCTCCGTTCCGCACCACACGCCCACGGAGGTGTTCGCCGGCGGGTGCCGCAAAGGGTCGGTCGCCGACCAGGCCTCCTCGCCGGCGAAGGCGTCCCGCGACTCCGCCTCCGACCAGGTCTCGAACAGCGCCGGGCTCACGGCCGCCACTGTCAGTCCCGGCACGGCCCGTGCGTAGTTCAGTGCCCCGTAGGCCCCCATCGAGATGCCCAACGCGCCGAACGGAGCACCCAGTCCCCGCTCGGACAACCACCCCGGCAGCTCGTCCGTCAGCATCCGCTGCGGGTCGTCCGCCGGGTCGCGTGGGACCCAGTACGAGTCACCGCCGTCGAGGGACACCACGGCGAACGACTCCAGCAGGTCCGGCACCCCCAACTGGATCGGCATGGACGCGCCGGCACCCCGGCCGTGCAGCATCACGCACACCGGCCACTCCCCCGCCGCAGGAGGCCGCATGACCGCCAGCGACACCTCCCGACCCCGCGCCGCCGACCACACGCGTTCCACGTTCACCGGGCGGTTCGGCACCGAGTCGGTCACGGTCGGCGGCGGCAGCGGCGGTGCGGTCGGCGCGCATCCGGCCAGCGCCAGCAGTCCGGCACTTCGCAGCAGGTCGCGTCGCCTCATGACTTCACAGTAACTTTGACAGGTACCTGTCAACTCTGGCACGGTCATCGCGTGGACGGTTTGAACAACCACGGCTGGCGGTTCTCCGAGTTGCTGGTCGAGGTCTTCCGGGTCAACGGCCTCCTACTAGCGGCGGGCGACGAACTCGCCGCGCCCGACGGGCTCACCAGCGCCCGCTGGCAGGTGCTCGGGGTGGTGGACCACGGTCCGACCACCGTCGCCGAGGTGGCCAAGCTCATGGGGCTGACCAGGCAGAGCGTTCAGCAGACGGCCGACGCGCTGGTTCGTGAGCGCATGGTCGAGTTCCGCGACAACCCGCGGCACCGCCGCGCGAAACACCTCGTGCTCACCGATCGCGGCCGCACGGCGCTGCGGGCGGTCGAGGTACGGCAGGCGGAGTGGGCGAACGCCATCGGCGATCGGCTCCCGCTGGCCGAACTGCGCACGGCCACCGGCACCCTGCGCGACCTCGGCGACATGCTCGCCGGAAAGGACGACTGATGGCCGGAGAGGTCACCATCCCGGCGCTCCCCTGCGCGTCCATCGACGTGATGCGCACCTTCTACGAGGCGCTCGGCTTCCACAAGACCTACTACCAGACGAAACCGAACCCCTACCTCGCCATGCGCCGCGAGGACATGGAGCTGCACTTCTTCGGCATGGACGGCTTCGAGCCGGCGGACTCCTACAGCACCTGCATCGTCCAGGTCCCCGACACCGGCGAGCTGCACGCGTCCTTCGCCGAGGGACTGCGTGCCCTGCACGGGAAGGTGCCGCTGGCGGGCATCCCCCGCATGACCCGCCCCCGGAAGCGCAAGAACGTCGGCAACCTCGCCGGCTTCTCGGTGGTCGACCCGGGCGGCAACTGGATCCGGTTCTTCCCCGCCGGGCCGGAGAGCGAGTCGACCGCGCAGACCAGGCTCGCGCGCACCATGGAGAACGCGATCGTCCAGGCCGACAGCCGCGGCGACCACAAGCAGGCGGCCAAGATCCTCGACGGCGGCATCGCCCACGCGACGCCCGACGAGCCGGTGACGCTGGTCGAGGCACTCGCCTACCGCGCCGAACTGGCCATCACCCTCGAGGACCCCGAACGCGCGGCCGAGGCACTGGCCCGGCTGGCGGAAGTCGAACTGACCGCCGAGGACCGAATCGTAGCGGCCGACGCACTGGCGGCCGCCGAAGAACTACGCGCCACACTCCACGTCAGCTAGCCGACACGACTCCCCGAACGGTCACCATGCCCGACCGGAACGGTCATCATGGGCGACCGGAGTGGTCATCATGCGTCGTCGTCGGACTCGCGGGGGGCGCGGTACGGGTCGGGGTCGCCGGCCGGTTTGGCGCCGTTGGCCAGGCGTGCGACCTCCTCGTCGGCCGCCTGGGCGCGGGCGATCAGGTCCTCGATGTGCTTGGCGTCCTCGGGCACGGTGTCGGCCTGGAAGGTGAGGGTCGGCGTGAAGCGGACCCCCGTCCCGGCCCCGACCCGCGAGCGCAGCACGCCCTTCGCCGACTCCAGCGCCTGTGCCACACCCTGGAAGTCCGGCGCCGCGTCGAGCTTGTCGCCGAGCGCGGTGTAGTACACGGTCGCGTCGTGGAGATCGGCGGTGATCTTCACATCGGTGATCGTGACCCGCGCCAGGCGCGGGTCCTTCACCTCGTGCTCCAGCGCGGACGCCACGATCTGCGCGATGCGCTTGGCGAGCTTGCGGGCGCGTGGTGCGTCAGCCACGACGGTTCACTCCTCAGTCAACGAAACTAGTCATCAGGGCCCAGCCAGCGTCGGCGCGCCGACAGCAGCTCCAACTCGGGCCGCCCGGCCACCAACCGCTCGCACGAGTCGAGCACATCGTCCACATGGGACGCGTCGGCCGCCACCATCGCGACACCGATCAGCGTGCGCCGGTGCTTGTCCAGGTGTCCGGCCTCGGCGGCCGTCACCTCGAACCGCTTGCGCAGTTCGGCGATCACCGGTCGCACGGCGGATCGCTTTTCCTTCAACGAACGGATGTCGCCGAGCAGGACGTCCAGCTCGAGAGCCCCCACAAACAACAGAAAGTCCTTCAGAGAAAGGGCCCGGTGCCACCACGGGGGTGGCACCGGGCCGACAACCTCAGTCGCGCGGCTTCTCGCGCAGCTCGTAGGTCTCGATCGAGTCGCCGACCTTGAGATCACCGTACGAACCGAGCGTCAGACCACACTCGAAGCCCTCGCGGACCTCGACGGCGTCGTCCTTGAAGCGGCGCAGCGAGCTGATCGGCAGGCCCTCCTGGATGACCATGCCGTCGCGGAGCAGCCGGGCCTTGGCGTTGCGCCTGATCTCACCGGACATCACCATGCAACCGGCGATCGTGCCGACCTTCGAGGACTTGAACACGTCGCGCACCTCGGCGCGGCCGAGCTCGACCTCTTCGTAGACCGGCTTGAGCATGCCCTTCAGAGCCTGCTCGATCTCGTCGATCGCCTGGTAGATGACCGAGTAGTAGCGAACGTCGATGCCTTCGCGGTTCGCCTGCTCGGTGACCTTGCCCTCGGCGCGGACGTTGAACCCGAGGATGATCGCGTCGGACGCGATCGCCAGGTCGACGTTGGCCTTGGTGATGCCACCGACACCGCGGTCGATGACCCGCAGCTCGACCTCTTCGCCCACCTCGATCTTCGTGAGCGCGTCCTCGAGTGCCTCGACGGTACCCGAGTTGTCGCCCTTGATGATCAGGTTGAGCTGGCTGGTCTCCTTGAGCGCGGAGTCCAGGTCCTCGAGGCTGACGCGCTTGCGCTTCTGGGCGTTGGCCGCGTTGCGCATGCGGGCCGACCGGCGCTCGGCGATCTGCCGGGCCGTGCGGTCCTCCTCGACCACCAGGAACGTGTCGCCCGCGCCCGGCACCGAGGTGAACCCGATGACCATGACCGGACGCGACGGCGTCGCCTCGGTGATGTCCTCGTTGAACTCGTCGACCATGCGCCGCACGCGGCCGTAGGCGTCGCCGGCGACGATCGAGTCGCCGACCCGCAGCGTGCCGCGCTGCACCAGCACCGTGGCCACCGGGCCGCGACCGCGGTCCAGGTGTGCCTCGATGGCGACGCCCTGCGCCTCCATCTCGGGGTTGGCCCGCAGGTCCAGCGCCGCGTCCGCGGTCAGCAGGATCGCCTCGAGCAGCCCGTCGATGTTGATCGCCTGGCGTGCGGAGATGTCGACGAACATGGTGTCGCCGCCGTACTCCTCGGCCACCAGCCCGTATTCGGTGAGCTGCTGGCGCACCTTCGACGGGTTGGCGCCTTCCTTGTCGATCTTGTTGACCGCCACCACCATCGGCACGTTGGCCGCCTGGGCGTGGTTGATCGCCTCCACCGTCTGGGGCATGACACCGTCGTCGGCGGCGACCACGATCACCGCGATGTCGGTGGCCTGCGCACCACGGGCACGCATGGCGGTGAACGCCTCGTGACCAGGTGTGTCGATGAAGGTGATGAGGCGTTCGTTGCCCTCGAGCTCGGTCTCGACCTGGTAGGCACCGATGTGCTGGGTGATGCCACCGGCCTCGCCCTCGTGCACCGTCGTCTTACGGATGGTGTCGAGCAGACGGGTCTTACCGTGGTCGACGTGACCCATGACGGTGACGACCGGGGGCCTGGCCTCCAGCTCCTCCTCGCCACCGGCGTCCTCGCCGTAGCTGATCTTGAAGGAGTCGAGCAGCTCGCGGTCCTCCTCCTCGGGGGAGACGACCTGCACCTTGTAGTTCATCTCGGTGCCGAGCAGCTCGAGCACGTCGTCGGAGACCGACTGCGTGGCCGTGACCATCTCACCGAGGTGGAACAACACCTGCACCAGCGAGGCCGGGTTGGCGTTGATCTTGTCGGCGAAGTCGGTCAGCGAGGCACCGCGCGGAAGCCGGATGGCCTCGCCGTTGCCCTTGGGGAGGCGAACACCGCCGACGCTGGGCGCCTGCATGTTCTCCATGTACTCCTGGCGCTTCTGCCGCTTCGACTTGCGGCCACGCCGGGACGGCCCACCGGGCCGGCCGAACGCACCCGCGGCACCGCCGCGACCGCCACCGGAGCCGGGACGGCCACCGCCGCCACCGCGGAAACCGCCGCCACCGGCCGGAGCACCGCCGCCGCCACCAGCGCCGCCACCGGGACCGCGGTAGCCACCGCCACCGCCACCGGGACCGCCGCCACCGGGCCGGAAGCCGCCGCCACCGCCGCCGCCACCGGGACCGCCACGCGCGCCGCCACCAGGGCCGCCACGTGCGCCGCCACCGGGACCACCGCGAGCGCCGCCGCCGGGACCACCGGGACCGCCACGGCCACCACCGGCCGGACGAGCCGGTCGGGGCGGCATCATGCCGGGGTTGGGGCGAGGAGGCATGCCACCCGGCGACGGCCGGGGGCCGCCCGCCGGTGCGTTGCCGCCACCACGCGGGCCGGGGGCCGGACGGCCCTCAGCCGGACGCGCGGCACGCTCGCCACCAGGAGCGCCGCCACCGGGACGCGGAGCCGCCGGACGGGCCGGCGGAGCGCCGGCACCGACGCCGAACGGGTTGTTGCCGACCCGCGGCTGGCGCGGACCGGGCTTGGGTGACTTGGACGTCTGCGGCTTGGGCGGCACGACCTGGCCACCCTGCTGCGCCGCCGCCGGAGCCTGCTGCTGCGGGGCAGCGGCCGCCGGCTGCGGGGCAGCCGGTGCCTCGGGCGCCGGTGCCGCGGGTGCGGCGGACGCCGCTGCCGGCTCCGGAGCCTTGGGCGGTGCGGCCGGACCCGGCTTCACCGCCGCGGGCTTGGGAGCGGACTGCGCCGCCGGCGCGGAAACCTCGGAAACCGCGGAAACTTCCGAGGCCTCGGGCTTGCTGGGCCGCGGCCCCGGTGTGGGTCCCGCCGGAGCGGGAGCAGCCGGGGTCGGGGCCTGGGACTGGGGTTGGGACTTGCGCGCACCGTCGGACTTCGACGATCCGGCCTTGGGATAGGCGTCCCTCAAACGGCGGGCCACTGGGGCCTCCACCGTGGAGGACGCCGACTTCACGAACTCGCCCTGTTCCTTCAACTTGGCGAGCACGTCTTTGCTGGTAACTCCGAGCTCCTTCGCGAGCTCGTGCACTCGGGCCTTGCCTGCCACTGCTCTCCTCGTCCGAGTGAGGCCGGCGGCATGTACCCGCGCGACCTCGTCCTATTGCCTGACGTTCATGGCTTCAGCTTCACGGCTGACTCATGACGGGTCGACCTGCTTTCGTTGTCCAGCCCGGCCCGGGTGGATCCCGGTCCGGTCTCGCGGTGAACCAGCTGCTCCAGACTGCTCCGAAGCTCACCGGTGTCGAGCGGTCCGTCGACACGTAGCGCTCTCGCGAACGCGCGCCGCCGCTCAGCCTTGCTCATGCAACCGAGGTCGGGATGAATCCACGCGCCCCGCCCCGCGGCACGACGCCGCGGATCGAGCGCGAGACCCCCGTCCACGATCACGACCCGGAGCAACTCACCAGCCACCACTCTGGCCCGGCAGCCCACGCAGGTACGCACCGGGCTGGTGCCCGAAGGTGGTGCCGACGCAGGCTGGTTCGCCGGTCCATGACGATGAACCACTGATGAGTCTATCCCGTCCGCCTCAGTCAGCCGAACCCGATGCCGGTGCAACCGGGTTGTGATCTTGACGACCTGCCGGAACACCGTCCTCCGGGACCACCGGAGCCTGGTCGCTGCGGATGTCGATCCGCCAGCCGGTCAGGCGTGCCGCGAGCCGCGCGTTCTGCCCCTCCTTGCCGATGGCCAGGGAGAGCTGGAAGTCCGGCACGATGACTCGAGCGGTCTTCGCCCGTTCGTCGACCACCTGCACGGAAATCACCTTGGCCGGCGACAGCGCGTTGCCCACGAACGTGGCCGGGTCGTCCGAGTGGTCGATGATGTCGATCTTCTCGCCGAGCAGTTCGCTCATCACGTTGCGCACCCGCGCACCCATGGGCCCGATGCACGCGCCCTTGGCGTTGACGCCCTGGACGGTGGTGCGAACCGCGATCTTGGAGCGGTGTCCGGCTTCGCGCGCGACCGCCGGGATCTCGACCGTGCCGTCGGCGATCTCGGGGACCTCCAACGCGAACAGACGCCGCACCAGGTTCGGGTGCGTACGGCTCAACGTGATCTGGGGCCCGCGTGTTCCCCGGCTGACGCCGAGCACGTAGCACTTGATCCGCGTGCCGTGCTCGTAGCGCTCGCCCGGCACCTGCTCGACCGCCGGCAGCACGCCCTCGGTCTCGCCGACCTGGACCACCACCATGCCGCGCGAGTTGGCACGCGCGTCGCGCTGCACGACACCGGCGATGATCTCGCCCTCCTTGGCGGAGAACTCGCCGAAGGTCTTCTCGTTCTCGGCGTCGCGCAACCGCTGCAGGATGACCTGGCGCGCGGTGGTGGCGGCGATGCGGCCGAAGCCCTCGGGAGTGTCGTCCCACTCCTGTGCCGGCTCGCCGTCGGCGCTCAGCTCGAACGCGATCACCCGGACCAGGCCCGTACGCCGATCGATGTCGATCTTGGCGTGGGGCTGGTGCCCGTCGGTGTGCTTGTACGCGGTGAGCAGTGCGGTCTCGATCGCATCGATCACCGTGTCGAAGGGGATGTCCTTGTCCCGCTCGATCGCTCGCAGCGCCGCGATGTCGACATTCACCTCGACCCCTCCTCTGGCTGTCCCTGCTCCAGCATGGCGATCTCGGCCGCCGGCGCTTCCTTGAACTCGATCTCGATGACCGCGTGGTCGACGTGCTCGTAGGAGAGCTTGGTCAACGCGCCGTCGACGAGCAGCTGGACACCGCCACCGGGGTGCTGGTCGGCGACCCCGACGCGGGCGAGGAACTTGTCCTCACCGCGCTTGATCGCGACCTTGCGCAGCCACGCCCGGCGCCAGTGGCGGGGCTTGGTGAGCGGGCGGTCCAGACCCGGCGACGTGACCTCGAGGGTGTACGGGTCGCCGAACGCGGCGTTGTCGGCCTCCAGTTCGTCGAGCGCGGCCGAGATCGCCCGGCTCACGGCGGCGATGTCGTCGAGGCCGATGCCGGACCCGTCACCATCGACCACGACCTTGACCAACTGACGCCGGCCGGCCTGCTGGACCTGAAGGGTCTCCAACTCGAAACCTGCTTTGCCCACCGCCGCCGCGACTACTGGCTCCAGCGTCTCACTGGTGCCTATGGTGCGTTGTCGCTGACCTGGCACGTGCGCACTCCCTGCTGTCTACATTTACCGGCTGCTTTCACCGACCGTGGTTGCCAAGCGTATCTCGTCCCCGGCAACGCGCTGGCCGCGAGCAGGCACGGTGCGTCCGACCGCGTGTTTTCCGCGAATGGCAGGATGACTACCTGTGATGGTTTCGCGCCGTGAGGTGCTGCGATTCGGGGCGGTGACCGCGTTGTCCCTCCCGGTGCTGGCCGCCTGCACCACCCCCGAACCTCCCCCGCCGCCCGACCCGCTGGCCGCCCTCGCGAAGACCGCGCGGGCCGACGCGGCCGCCGCCGCGGCGATCGCGTCGAGCGACCCGGCACTCGCCGCCCCGGCCTCGGAGATCGCGACCGCGCGGACCGAGCACGCGGAGGCGTTGCAGGCCGAGGTCGACCGGGAACGGCCGCCCACCTCGTCGTCCGCGCCCGCGCCACCCGATCCGGCGGCGCCCGCCGATCCGGTGGCCGCGCTGACCACCGCGCTCACGACCGCCGAGCAGGAGGCCGCGGCGCTCGTGGAGTCGTTGCCGCGACACCGCGCGGGTCTCGTCGGTTCGGTCGCCGCGGGGTGCGCGGCGTTGCGGGAGGTGTTGGTGTGACGACTCCGCAGGAGGACTCGGCCGCGGCCGTGCAGGACGCGCTCGGCGCCGAGCACGCGGCGATGTGGGCCTACGGCCTGGTCACAGCGTTCGTGGGGAACGACCTGAAGGAGGCCGTGCGGACGGCCACGTCCATGCACCGGGCCCGGCGGGACGTGACGGAGGTGCTCCTGGCCGACGCGGGTCAGGCGCCGCGCCCGGCCGAGCCGGCGTACGTGCCGACCACGCCGGTCACCGACCAGGCGGGTGCCGTGGCGGTGCTCGTGGTGGCCGAGTCGGACGCGACCGTGGCGTGGCGCGCGGTGCTCGACCGCACGGACGACGCCGCGGTGCGCAAGACGGCGCTCGAGTCGCTCACGGGGTCGGCCGTGCAGGCGGCCAAGTGGCGGCGCGTGCTCGGCACCGCCCCGGCCACCCCATCGCTTCCCGGCCAGCCCTGACGGGTCAGCCGGCGTTGCCGTTCTTGATCACTTCGCCGAGACGCAGCCCGTCCTCGGACACGTCGTCCAGCGCGTTCTCGTCCTCGCGATCCTCGACGTCCGGCGCGAAGTCCGCCTCCACGATCACCACTTCGACCCCGGACTGGGTGGACTTGTAGCCACCGCCGTTGAGCTTGTCGAGGCCCTCGATGGTCACGATGTCCTCGTTCACCAGGTCCTTGACGTTTCCGGTGTTGTTGGTGTCGGTCAGCTCGCGCAGCGCCTCGGCGTCCTCGGCGCTCGCCATCTTCACCACGACCACCGACGTGTACACGGCCCGGCCGTCCTCCAGTGCCGTGGTGAAAACCGACCGGGTGAGCTGGTCACACTCGGTCTCCTCGAAGAACTCCTGGGTCTTGCCGTAGGAGTGTTCGGCACACGTGCTGTCCAGCCGGGGCTGGTTCAGCTGGGACAGCACGGTGAAGTCGTACTTGCCCTCGACGACGTCCTTCTCCTGGTCGACGGGCGGGGCGGCGCCGGTCGAGTCGTCGCTGCGGATGTAGGCCCAGATCAGGCCGGAGATCACGGCGATGGCCACGAGCCCCGCGATGCGCAGCGCCCAGACGAGCGGGTCGTTGCGGCGCGGCGGCTCGGGGTCCTCCGGGCGGAACTCGATGGGCGGCGGGCGTTCGGGCCGCCGCTGCTGCTGTCCGGGCCATTGCGGTTGCCCGGGAGGAGGATAAGGAGCCGACACGGCTGACCACCGTAACTGTGGTTTGTCCGGTTAACCAGAGCGAGGTACTGGTTACCGATCGATCATGATCTGCTAGCTACCGCGGAGACTACGCGGTCGACATCGTCCTCCGTGTTGTAAAGGTGGAAAGAGAGACGCGTGCGACCCGCCCGGTTGGCGCTCACCACCCCGGCTTTCGCGAGACGTTCTGCCTGGTCGGGCGACAGATCGAGCGAGATGATGGCCGACCCGCGCGGCGGCAGGCCGAGTCCGGTGAGGGTGGCGTCGGCGAGGGTGACGCAGTGGGCGTGGACGGCCGTGGCGTCGAGCCCGGCGAGCCACGGGAGCGCGGCCGCCGCGCCGACGTGGCAGAGCCAGGCGGGTGACAGGTCGAGCCGGCGGGCGTCGGGGGCCAGGCGCAGCGGCAGGCCGTACACGCCCTCCCAGATGTCCGGGGCGGAGTACCAGTTGGCCTGGTGCGGCACGATCTGGTCGAGCGCCTCCGGGCGGACGGAGAGCCAGGCCGCGCCGCGCGGGGACAGCAGCCACTTGTAGCTCCCGCCGACCACCCAGTCGGCCCAGTCGAGCCGCACCGGCAGCCAGCCGAGCGCCTGGGTGACGTCGAGGAACACCCTGGTTCCGTTGCGCCGCAACGCCTCCAGGTCGGCGATCGCACCGTTCGCCGACTGCACGAGGCTGATCACCACGAGATCGGCGTCGTCGACCTCGTGGGGCGCGGCCACCTCGCGGACGGTGACGCCCCGCTTCTCCTGTGCGGCAAAGGGAAACGTGGCGCTCGTGAACTCCCCCGCCATGGTGACCACCCTGGTCCCGTCGGGGATGCTCGCGGCCACCAGACCGGCGAGTTGGGACACGCTGCCGCCGATGGCGACGTTCGCCGGGTCCACTCCCGCCAGTCGCGCCCACGCCTGCCGGGCCGCGGTGACCATCGGGTCGAACTCGGGCGGTCGCGCGGTGCCCGTACGCCACCGCTGAACGGCCTCGGCCACCGCGTCGGCCACGAAGTCCGGCGGCACACCGATGCTCGCGGTGTTCAGGTAACCGGGCGGCACGTCGAACCGCGCGCCGAAGCTCTCACGCATGGCGTCGAACGTACCCGGGACCGGTCCCGGCCGGTGCCGGTCACGATTCGGGCATGAACGCGCGCCTGGTCGCCACGGTGACCGTGCTCGCCGCGGCGCTCACCGGGTGTGCCGCCAAGGTTTCCGCCGGCGAGCCGGGGACCGTCGTCGTGCGGGAGACGTCCGAGGAGGACGCCGACCGGTACGGCTCGCTCGGTTCGGCCATCCTCTGGGTGGACGTCGACGGGCAGACCTACCAGGTCACCATGGGCGCGCGGGCCCGCATCGTGCTCGGTATCGACAGCGATGGCGGCTACCACGAACCACGCGAAAAGGGTTGTGTGGACAGACTTCCGCTGCCGCACACCATCTGCCGGGTGTACGAGGTGCCGCCGGGAACCACGTTGGTGGGAGTCGTGCTGCGCGACGTCCACTGGCCGGTCAACTAGCGTATCCCCATGCACACGACCGAGATCGACGTGAGAACCGGGGATCGGGAGCGGGTGCACGACCTCACGGGGGACTGCCGGCGGTTCCTGGACGACGCCGGCGCGGCCGACGGACTGCTGCACGTGTGGGTTCCCCACGCCACGGCCGGCCTCGCCATTCTGGAGACGGGCGCGGGCAGCGACCACGACCTGTTGACCGCGCTGCGCGAGTTGTTGCCGGCCGACAACCGGTGGCGACACCGCCACGGTTCCGCCGGCCACGGGCGGGACCATGTGCTCCCCGCACTGATCCCGCCCTATGCCACCGTTCCCGTGCTCGGCGGGCAGCTCGCGCTCGGCACGTGGCAGTCCGTGTGTCTGGTCGACACGAACAAGGACAACCACATCCGGCGCGTGCGTCTCAGCTTCCTGACCGGCTGAGCACCGGCGCCGGTTCGGCCACCATCGGTTCCGGCGCCTTCCTGGCGGGCCACAACAGGACCACCAGACCCACGGCCGCCATCGAGGCCAGCACGATCACGGCCGTGCGCACGTCCGGTGCGTCCGGGGTGCCCTGCAACAGGCTGCGCAGGCCCTCGGCCGGGAAGCGGAAGGGCGTCCACGACCACAGCAGCGCGCGGTAGGCGGGGTTCAGCATCTCCGGCACCTGGCCGGCGACCGCCGGGGCGATCAGGTAGAGCGGGCCGAGGATCGCGGCGGCACGCAGGTGCAGTAGCCGCAGGAGCGCGCCCTGCACCGAGGCGAACGCGGCCACCGTCAGCAGCAGGAAGCCCACGATCTCCGCGTCGAGCGGCAGGCTCGAGTCCCACAGTGTCAGGAAGCCGATCACGACGGCGGTCGCGAGGACGCTCACCGTGGCGAGCAGCGTCAGCCGGGCTCCCCCGCCGACCTTGATGCCCTGGCGGACGGTCAGGAAGCCGAAGCCGAGAGCGGCCACCAGGCCGGCGATCCACAGCAGGGCGCTGACGGCGATCGGGGCCGTGCGGCCGGCGGTGGTCGCCGGGTGCAGTGTCTCGACGGTCGGCGGGCCCACCGGCTGCGGCAGCGCGGCGGCCACACCGTTCGCGGCGCCCATGAGGATCTGCTGGGCCACCTGGGTGCCCTGCGGGTTGACGGCGCCGGACACGACCACCGTGAGGCCGTCGGGGGCCAGTTCGAGGACGCCGTAGACCTCCTTGTCGGCCAGTAGGCGGCGGCCTTCGTCGGGGTCGGTGACCTGCCAGGTGACGGCGTCGCCGCCGTGTGCGGCCACCTGCTCGGCGGCCGCGCGCATCGGACCTTCGCCGGACACGGCGACCGGCAGGTGGTCGGGGGTCACCGTGGCCTGGGCGCCGAAGGTGAGGAAGCCGAGGACGGTGGCCACCACGGCGCCGGCCACCCCGAGCAGGACAGCGACCAGCGCTGGTCGACGAGGCATGATCGTTCTCCTGGTTCATCGTGTGTTGAATTCCTACGGTATTCCTCGCATCTCGTTTGGTCAACCCGTGTTGAATTGTCACCATGGGGGCGTGCGAACCCTGGTGCTGTGGGACATCGACCTGACACTCGTCGACTACTCGGGAACGGGCCGGCGCTGGTACTCCGACGCGCTGACCAGGGTGGTCGGGCTGCCGATGCAACACGTGCCGGAGTTCGCGGGGCGCACCGAGCGGTCGCTCGTGGTGGAACTGTTCACCGCGCACGGCGTGGACCATGACGACGACCACATCGAGCGGTTCTTCGCCGAGCTGACGGCCCTGGCGGCGGCGGACCCGCTCCCCGAACTGGGCCGGGCCCTGGCGGGCGCGGCGGAGATCCTGGCGTCGCTGGCTTCGCGGACCGACGTCGTCCAGTCGCTGGTGACGGGCAACCTGCCGGCGGTGGCGGGCCACAAACTCGCGGCGTTCGGCCTGGACACCCACATCGACCTGACGATCGGCGGCTACGGCTCGATCTCCGTGCACCGCCACGACCTGGTGGGCGAGGCGATCACCCTGGCCACGGCCAAACACGGCGCGTTCGACGCGGTGGTGGTGATCGGCGACACCCCGGCCGACGTGACGGCGGCTCTGCACCACTCGGCGGTGGCCGTGGGCGTGGCGACGGGCCGCTTCAGCGCGGCGGCTCTGGCGGAATCGGGCGCGCACGCGGTACTCCCCGACCTGGCCGACACGCCGACGGTCCTGAAGACCCTGCTCGCGCGCTGATGCTCACCACGGCGACGTTCCGACTCGAGGGCTCGGACTCCCCCGCGGCCGTCACCGCCCGACTTGGCCTGCCCCCCACCGACACCGTCGAGGTCGGCACCCGCTCACTGTGGCTCCTGAGCACGGGCTCGGCGTCCGAGCCGAGGGAACTCGGCGACCAGCTGCGTCGACTGCTGTCCGTTCTCGAACGCCGTGGAACTCGACCGTCCGCTGCTGTCGCGGCTCCTGGCGCTGCCGGGCGACCTGCTGCTCGACGTCTGCGGCGACGAGGACCAACACCCGCCACAGTCAATCGCTCGACCGGGTGAACACCGATTGAACGGTCCATTCAATCGACCCGGGGGCCCCCTGTTTTCAACATTACCGGCCCACACCGACAAAAGGGCCCGCCCGCCGCGAACGGCAGGCGGGCCCCACGCAGAGAGCTACTTCACCAGGGCGGTCAGGTGTGCCACGGCCTCGTCGACCGCCACCTCGACCCGCTCCCCCGTCGCCCGGTCCTTGACCTCGACCACGCCGTTCTTGAGCCCACGCCCGACCACGACGATCGTCGGCACGCCGATCAGCTCGGCGTCCGCGAACTTCACGCCCGGGCTGGACGTGCGGTCGTCCAGCAGCACCGACAGGCCCGCGTCGGACAGGTCGGAGGCCAGCTGCGCGCCACCGGTGTGGATCGCCTCGTCCTTGCCCGCCACGACCACGTGCACGTCGGCCGGCGCGACCTCCCGGGGCCACACGAGCCCCAGCGAGTCGTGGGACTGCTCGGCGATAGCGGCCACCAGGCGGGACACGCCGATGCCGTACGAGCCCATGGTGATCCGGACCGGCTTGCTGTCCGGGCCGAGCGCGTCCAGCCCGAACACGTCGGCGAACTTGCGGCCCAGCTGGAAGATGTGGCCGATCTCGATGCCGCGCGCCGCGACCAGCGTGCCGCGCCCGTCGGGCGACTGGTCGCCCTCGCGGACGTCCGCCACGTCGATCACGCCGTCGGGGGTGAAGTCGCGGCCGCAGACCAGGTCCACCACGTGGTGGTCGACCTTGTCGGCGCCCGTCACCCAGGCGGTGCCGGTGACGATCCGCGGGTCGACCAGGTAGCGAACCCCGTTGTCCTGCAACGCCTTCGGCCCGATGTAGCCCTTCACGAGGAACGGGTTGGCCGTGAAGTCGGCCTCCTCGAGCAGCGCGACGTCCGCCGGGTACAGGTCGGCCTCGAGGCGCTTCGCGTCGACCTCGCGGTCGCCGGGCACCGCGACGGCCAGCAGGTCCCACGTCTTCGCACCCGGCTGGCGGACCTTCACGAGCACGTTCTTCAGCGTGTCCGCCGCCGTGAACGTGCGGCCGAGACCGGCGCCGTTCAGGAACGTCACGAGCGAGTCGATGGTGGGCGTGTCCGGCGTGTGGTGCACCTGGGACTCGGGCTGGTCCTCGATGGACCGCGCGGGCGGCGCGGGCGTGGCCACGGCCTCCACGTTGGCCGCGTAGTCCGACTCGGTGCTGCGGACGTAGGTGTCCTCACCGGTCTCCGCCTCGGCCAGGAACTCCTCGGACGCCGACCCGCCCATGGCGCCGGACACGGCCGACACGATCACGTACTTCAGCCCGAGCCGGTCGAAGATCCGGATGTAGGTGTCGCGGTGGCGCTGGTAGGACTCGGCCAGCCCCTCGTCGGACAGGTCGAACGAGTACGAGTCCTTCATGAGGAACTCGCGGCCACGCAGGATGCCCGCGCGGGGCCGCGCCTCGTCCCGGTACTTGGTCTGCACCTGGTAGAGCACGACCGGGAAGTCCTTGTATGAGCTGTACTCCCCCTTCACGGTGAGCGTGAACAGCTCCTCGTGGGTGGGGCCGAGCAGGTAGTCGCCGCCCTTGCGGTCCTTGAGTCGGAAGATGTTGTCGCCGTACTCGGTCCAGCGGCCGGTCGCCTCGTAGGGCTCGCGGGGCAGCAGCGCGGGGAACTGGATCTCCTGCGCCCCCATCGCGTCCATCTCCTCGCGGACGACCCGCTCGATGTTGCGCAGCACCCGCAGCCCGAGCGGCAGCCAGGAGAACCCGCCCGGGGCGACCCGGCGGACGTAGCCGGCGCGTGCGAGCAGCTTGTGGCTCGGCACCTCGGCGTCCGCCGGATCCTCGCGAAGGGTGCGTAGGAACAACGACGACATCCTGGTGATCACGGGTTACTCCATTGTTGAGGAAACTGCCGGAAAGAGTAGTGAACCTCACCTGGCCAGCTCCAACGGGTTACGCGAGACGCTCGCCCCGCGCGGGCCTGACGAGTCGATCCTCCGTGACGACCGCGGTCACCAGGTCGGCCGGGGTGACGTCGAAGGCCAGGTTGAGCGTTGCCGTGCCAGGAGGCGGTGCCAGCTCGGCGCCGTCGCGGACCTCGATCTCGACGTCGGCGCCGGTCGCCACGGCGGCGTCGACCGTCGACTCCGGGGCCGCCACCAGGAACGGGATGCCGGCGCGGGCGGCGGCCAGGGCCAGCGGGTAGGTGCCGATCTTGTTGACCACGTCGCCGTTGGCCGCGATCCGGTCCGCGCCGACCACCACGGCGTTCGCCAGGCCGCGGGCCAGCACCGACGGGCCGGCCGAGTCGACCACCAGCGTGTGGTCGACGCCGAGGCGCGCCAGCTCCCACGCGGTCAGCCGCGCGCCCTGCAGCAGCGGCCTGGTCTCGTCGACGTAGACGTGACTCAGCCGGCCCCGCTCGTGCAGCGACCGGACCACGCCGAGCGCGGTGCCCCACTCGACGCAGGCCAGCGCGCCGGCGTTGCAGTGGGTCTGCACGGCCACCTGGCCGCCGACCTGCTCGGCCAGCCAGTCGGCGCCGCGTTCGCCGAGGGCCCGGTTGCGGACGGCGTCCTCCTCGAGCACGGCGAGCGCCTCGGCGAGCACCGCGTCCGCGCCCTCGGCGAGCCGGCCGAGCACGCGGTCGACGCCCCAGGCCAGGTTGACCGCGGTCGGGCGGGCGGTCCGCAGCGCGGCGAGGTCGCGGTCGCGGAAGGCGGGCTCGTCGCGGACGGCCATCGCCGCCCCCAGCGCACCCGCGGCGCCGAGGGCCGGGGCGCCGCGGATGGCCAGGCGCTGGATGGCGGCGATCAGGTCCTCGACCGTGTAAATCTCCATGAAGACCAGCTGACCTGGGAGTTTGGTCTGGTCGATGGCGGTGATGTGGAAGTCCTGCCAGTCAATGGTGCGCACGCCGCTCATTTTGTCGGTGCTCGTCCGTACCGTCCGCCGCATGAACCTGAATCTGGGCATGGTCACCATCGACTGCGCCGAACCGAGGGATCTCGCCGAGTTCTGGACCAAGGCGCTCGGCCTCGAGGTCGTCTCCGATTTCGAGGGTTACTACATGGTCCTGCGCCCGCCGGGCGGCGAGAAGGCCATCTCGCTCGCGCTGCAGAAGGTCCCCGAACCCAAGGGCGGCAAGAACCGCGTGCACCTCGACCTTGCCACCGAGGACCGTCCCGGCGAGGTGGCCCGGCTGGTCGCACTGGGCGCCACTCAGATCGACGAGCAGTCCGCCCCCGGCATGCAGTGGACGGTCTTACAGGACCCGGCGGGCAACGAGTTCTGCGTGGGCTCGCCGCACTGACCAATAAATCGGTTGCGGAGCGCGGGCGGGGTGGTGGACCCTTCTCGCGTCAGACCCGCGCGCCGGTGGTTGCCGGCGGATGAAAGGGAGGTGCCCCCGTGTCCAAGACAGTCGCCCGGACGTGGCACGCCCGCGTCCGCCCGCCCCGCTGACAGCCGCCAGGTCGAACTCGCGCTGCGCCGGTGGGGCGCTCACTTCACTTCTAGGAGAACCCACCAGTGCGCAAGCACGATTTCGAAGACGACTATCTGGATGACGAGTCCAACTACGCCGGCGAGCGAACTCGGCCACGCAGGTCGGAGCGCGGCACCGGGTCCCACTCCGGGCGGGAAGACATCTTCGACCCGCAGTCCAGCCGCTCCGGGCGGCTGACGGAGCAGGAACGGATCCGGCTGGCCATCGTGCGTGAGAACGCACTGGCCGCGCCGCCGCTGCCCGACGGTGCCGACCGCTGGACCACCTGGGGCGACGGCGAACAAGGTCCGCATCCCCGACCGGACTGGGTGGTCACCGAGCTGGCGGCCGCCGATTCCGAGCTGGGTGTGCTGAAGACGGGCAAGGAGGCCGATGTTCACCTGATCGAGCGGGCAGTGCCCGACACCGACCGGAGCTGCCTGATGGCCGCCAAGCGCTATCGCTCCAACGAGCACCGGATGTTCCACCGCGACGCCGGCTACCTCGAGGGGCGCCGGATGCGGCGCAGCCGCGAGATGCGTGCCATGGCCAACCGCACGGCGTTCGGGCGCAACCTGATCGCCGAGCAGTGGGCGGTGGCGGAGTTCGCCGCCATGTCCCGGCTCTGGGTGCTCGGCGCACCCGTGCCGTATCCGGTGCAGCGCAGCGGGACCGAACTGCTCATGGAGTTCCTCTGCGACGACGAGGGCACCGCGGCGCCCCGGCTGTCCGAGGTGCGGCCGGATCCCGAGCAGTTGCTGGACCTGTGGCACCAGTTGGTGGCGGCGCTGGAGCTGATGGCCGGCGAGGGGCTCACGCACGGTGACCTCTCGGCGTACAACCTGCTCGTCCACGACGGCCACCTGATGATCATCGATCTGCCGCAGATCGTCGATCTGGTGGCCAACCCGCGCGGCCGGGAGTTCCTGGCCCGCGATGTGGCCAACGTCATGGGGTGGTTCCGCAGCCATGGACTGCCGGCCGAACTGGCCGACGCCGACGGCCTGGTCGCCGAGTTGATCACGGTGGCCGGACTGGATTAATTCAATAACCGCAACACGTTCACGGTTCGGCGGCCCGCTCAGGGGGTGGGCCGCCGGGCCGGGAGCGACCGTGTGCCGACTGGGTCCCGACAGTGTTCGGCCGTGTTCTGGCCGGTAGGGGAGGCTGATGGAAAGGTGATCTCCCTCCCGCGGTGCGATGTCGCGGACGCGGGTCGAGTAGAGTGACCAATGCACCGCGAGCGGACCCTGAGCTGCTCCCCGCCCGGCAACGCCGGTTTGGCCCAGCGGTGACCACCACATTTTTCGGCGCAACGTGCGCCAGGCTCGTCCGTGTGAATGTGCCCTCCGAGGGTTCCTAGCGAGACGTGCCACGTCCCGAGAGGACCTTTGTGACCGCAATGCACAACCGGTCGGCAAATGCCGACCGTAGCCGGACGTCCCGTACCAACACGGGCGGCAACAAGTTCGACAGCCCGAAGCGCGGCGAGAAGCTCGGCAGCCAGAAGTACGCCGGCGAGCGTGGGCGCCCCGCCCGCCGCGGCGAGGGTGACCGTTTCGGTAACAACGACCGTGGCTCGAGCAACGGTCGTGGACGCGGCGGCAGCGGTGGCGGCAACGGCCGCTTCAACGACCGCCAGACCGGTCCGAACGCCACCACCAGCGCTCTTGAGGCCGCCGCACAGCGCGTGGTGGCCACCGCCGAGTCGTTCGACGAGCTCGGCCTGTCCGAGCGGCTGTCCGAGGCGCTGTCCCGCGCCGGCATCAAGAAGCCGTTCCCCATCCAGTCGGCCACGCTGCCCGACGCGCTCGCCGGCCGCGACGTGCTCGGCCGCGCGCAGACCGGTTCCGGCAAGACCCTCGCGTTCGGCCTCGCGCTGCTGTCCAGGCTGGACGGTGGCAAGGCCCGCCCGAAGCACCCCCGCGCGATCGTGCTGGTGCCCACGCGTGAGCTGGCCATGCAGGTCAGCGACGCGCTCGCCCCGCTCGCCAGGGCGCTCGGCCTCTGGTGCCACACGGTGGTCGGCGGCATGTCGTTCGTGAAGCAGGCCGACGCGCTGCGGCGCGGCACCGATCTGCTGATCGCCACGCCGGGCCGGCTCTCCGACCACGTGCGCCAGGGCACCTGCACGCTCGACGAGGTGGCCTTCACCGCGCTGGACGAGGCCGACCAGATGGCCGACATGGGCTTCATGCCCCAGGTACGGGCCATCCTCGACCTCACGCCCCAGGGCCAGCGGATGCTGTTCTCGGCCACGCTCGACGGCGACGTCGAGAAGCTGGTCCACCGCTACCTGAACGAGCCCGCCATCCACTCGGTCGCGCCGGCCACGGCCAGCGTCGAGACCATGGACCACCACGTACTGCTCGTGTCCCGCGAGGACAAGCCGGCCGTGGTCGCCGAGATGGCGGCCCGCGAAGGCCGCACGATCATGTTCCTGCGCACGAAGCACCACGTCGACCGGCTCACCGCCAAGCTGCGCTCCATGGGCGTCCGCGCCGGTGCGCTCCACGGCGGCAAGACCCAGGGCGCGCGCAACCGCGTGCTCGGTGACTTCAAGGACGGCTCGCTGCCGGTCCTGGTGGCCACCGACGTCGCGGCGCGCGGGATCCACGTCGACGGCGTGAGCCTCGTGGTCCACGTCGACCCGCCGGTCGACGCCAAGGGCTACCTGCACCGCGCAGGCCGCACCGCCCGCGCGGGCGAGACCGGCACGGTGGTCACGGTGGTCACCCACCAGGAGCGCCGCACGGTGTCCCGCATGACCGAGCAGGCCGGCGTCCGCCCGACCAACACGACGGTCCACCCCGGTGCCGACGACCTGGTCCGCATCACGGGTGCCCGCGTCCCGAGCGGCGAGCCGGTGGTCGAGGTGGAGGAGAAGCGGCGTCCCCCGCGCTCCGGCGCCCCGCGCAAGGGCTACCGCGGCCAGGGTGGCGGAGGCGGCCCCCGCCGCTTCAACACCCGTCGCCCCCGCAACGACCACTAACACCAGCAAGCCCCGAACCCGGCCCCGGCAACGCGAAGCGCTGCCGGGGCCGCTTCACGTCCGCACAATGACCACTCCCGTCGCGCATGATGACCACTCCCGTCACGCACAACGACCACTCCGGTCCCCCGTCCGGCGAGTCGTACCGTCCGGACAGCGAGTCGTACCGTCCGGACAGCGAGTCGTACCGTCTCGACAGCGAGTCGTACGGTGCTGACACAGCCCGGCGGGAACCGCGCGAGTCTGGATCGCGGCGGGAGCCAGCGTCCCGCGCCTGCGAACCGCCGGTTCGGTACGACTCGCTGTCCGTTCGGTACGACTCGCTGTCCGTTCGGTACGACTCGCGGGTCTGTTGGTGCTACTCGGCTGGGGTCAGGGCTGCCACCGGGCCGATCACGATGATCGCCGGCGGGCGGATGCCCGCGTCCGCGACCTCGGTCGCCACCTTGTCCAAAGTGGACCGCAGCACGCGTTGGTTCCGGGTGGTGCCCTCCTGGATCACCGCCACCGGTGTCTCCGCCGGACGGCCGCCGGACATGAGAGCGGCGGCGATGCGGTCGATCCGGTCCACGGCCATCAGCAGCACCACCGTTCCCCGCAACCGCGCCAACGCCGACCAGTCGGTCAGCGACGACGGGTCGTCCGGGGCCACGTGACCCGAGACGACCACCACCTCGTGGGCCACCCCGCGATGCGTCACCGGCACCCCGGCCACGGCCGGCACGGAGAACGCGCTGGTCACCCCCGGCACGACCGTCACCGGCACACCCGCCGCGGCGCAGGCCAGCAACTCCTCGAACCCGCGTCCGAACACGTACGGGTCGCCGCCCTTGAGCCGAACCACGAACCGACCCTCCCGGGCGTGCGAGATCAACAGCTCGTTGATCGCGTCCTGGCTCGCCGCCCGTCCGTACGGGATCTTCGCCGCGTCGATCACGGTCACCGTCGACGGCAGTTCGTCCAGCAGCTCCTGTGGCGCCAGCCGGTCGGCCACCACCACGTCGGCCTGCGCCAGCAGCCGCCGCCCGCGCACGGTGATCAGGTCCGGATCGCCGGGACCACCGCCGACCAACGCGACCCCGGACGGCGCGGAATCGCCACTCGCCTGGTCGCTCACCACGCCCTCCCGCAACGCGCGCAGCAGCCCGTCGCGGACCGCGCCGGACCTGCGGTGCGCTCCCCCGGCCAGCACCCCCACGAGCAGGCCGCCGTGGTCACCGGTCGCGGGCGTCACGGCAGTGCCCAGGGAACCCGCGTCCGCCCGCACGCAGAACACCCGACGCCGAGCGGCCTCGGACGAGACCGCCGCGTTCACCGCGGGGTCGGAGCTGCAGCACAGCACGTACCAGGCCTCGTCGAGATCACCGTCGGCGTAGTGCCGCGGGTGCCAGACGATCTCCCCGCCGGTGGCCATCGCCTCCACCACCGGCGTCGCGGCCGGTGAGATCACCTCGACCGCCGCCCCCGAGCCGACCAGCCTCGGCAGCCGCCGCTGGGCGACCATGCCGCCCCCGATCACGACCACCCGACGACCGGCCAGGTCGAGCCCGGCCAGGTAGTGCGCCTCTCCAGTCATGAGGAAGAGCATGCCGTAGGGTCGAAATCATGGTCTCGGTCCAGTCCACAATGGTCCCGCTCGGCACGCGCGCCCCCGCGTTCGACCTGCCCGCCCCGGACGGCGCCACCTGGACGTTCGACCGCGTGGCCGGCCCGCGCGGCACGCTCGTGGCCTTCGTGTGCAACCACTGCCCGTACGTCCGCCACATCGCCCCCGCGCTCGGCGCGGCCGTCGCCCGCTGGCGCCAGGCGGGCATCGGCGTGATCGGGATCAACAGCAACAGCAACCACGTCGGAGCGGGCGCGTACCCCGACGAGGCCCCCGCCCGCATGGCCGAGCAGGCCGCGGACTGGCGCTGGACCTTCCCGTACGTGTCCGACCCCGACCAGAGCGCCGCGCTCGCCTACCGGGCCGCCTGCACCCCCGACTTCTTCCTGTTCGACGGGAGCCACGCCCTCGTCTACCGAGGCCGCTTCGACGCCGCCCGCCCGGGCAACGGCGTCCCGGTCACGGGCGACGAGCTGGGCGACGCGGTCGCCTCCGTGCTGGCCGGCGAGCCGGTCGATGTGGGCCAACTGGCCAGCATGGGCTGCAACATCAAGTGGCGACCCGGCAACGAACCGCCCTGGTACGGCTGAAGGGCCACCCCCGACGAGCGGGGATGGCCCTTCAGAGAACTAACCGACGATCAACCGATCTGCGCCGCGATCTCGTCGTGGAAGGCCGACACGCGGCCGTACACGCCGTAGAAGTTGGCCTCGGCACAGCCCTGACCCCACGACACGATGCCGATCAGCTTGCGGGTGCCGTCGGCGGCCACGCCCTCGAGCGGACCACCGGAGTCACCCTGGCAGCTGTCCTTGCCACCCTCGGCCAGTCCGGCGCACACCATGGAGGCGGCGTCGAACGAGTCCGGGTAGGAAGCCCCGCAGGCGTCATCGGCCGTGACCGGCACACTCACCTTGCGCAGGTGGTCGGACGCGCTGCCCGACTCCGTCACGCCCCAGCCGTAGACAGTGCTGTTCGCGCCGGCCGTGTAGAGATCGGTGTCGGCCGGCGAGGCCAGCGCCAGCGGCGCCTGGGTGAGCGGGGTGTCCAGCGTGAGGACCGAGGCGTCGTTCTTCAACGCCGCGGAGTCCCACGCGGGGTGGATCCAGATGTCGGTGACTCCCGAGACCGTGCCCTCACCCGAGCTGAGCACCGTGCGCCCGGCGACCACCTGGATGTCGGCCGCCGAACTGCCCTCGGTGCAGTGCGCCGCGGTCAGCACCTTGGTCGGAGCGACGATCGTGCCACCACAGAACTGGAACCCGTCCGGCGTGGTCAGTGCGACCACGAACGGGTTCTCGTCGGTGGTGGTCTCCTCGCCACCAATGATCATCGGCTGGACATCGGTTGGCTCTTCCGCGCCAGCCACCGACGTCGCCATGCCGACGGACGCGAGAACCGCTGCGGCAACCCCGACCAGGCGGAGCAGGCCCCTTGCCTCAGCCATGTCTTCTCCCTTGCGTTCAGGCTCGCGTTTCACGAGCTGACTCATGGCTACAAGGCGCTCACCAATAGCCACAACGCCCGTTCGTTGTAGACCAAATGGGTGAACATCAGCAAGAACAAGCCGTCTAGCTGGGCAAACACACCAGCTAAGTGTGATCCGACTAACGGATGGACTTGTCCGAAACGGGCGTCTGACCACCGGTTTCGGGCGTCAGCGGCGGGAGCCCCACAGCAGCAGCGTGGAGGTCGCGCGGGCCACCGAAGCGCCGCCGCTCGCCAGTCCGTGGATGGGTGCCGAGGACAGCAGCCGGCCGTCGACCGCGTAGCCGGCGTCGACCAGCGCGTCCCGGGCCGGGCCGACGCTGCCCAGCTCGTGGATCTCGATCACGATGCGGCTCGCACCCACGCCGGCGCAGCATCGGACCACGTCACCGCGGGCGGTCGCCAGGAACACGGCGTCGGGTTGGGGCAGGTCGTAGAGCGCGTCGGGCATGGCGCCGTCGACGAGCCGGACGTCCACGCCGTAGCGGCGCGCGTTGGCGACCAGCCGCACGTACAGGCCGGGGTCGTTCTCGACAGCCACCACCGCGGCGCCGAGCCGGCCCGCCTCGATGCCCATGGCTCCCGACCCGGCGGCCACGTCCCACATGAGCGTGCCGGGCCGCGGGGCTAATCGGGCCAGCGCGAGCGCCCGCAGCTCCGGTGAGCTGCTCATGCCCTCGCGGTGGGCGAACGCGTCCGTGGGCAGCGCCCAGCCCTCCGGGGGCGGCACGGGCTCGCCGCCGGCCAGCCAGCCGTCGACACCCACCCGGTCGAGGTCGGTGAGGCTCAGCACGATGTTGGACCCGCGCCACGGCCGCGCGGCCGCCTCCGCGGGGTCCACAATGGACAACTCTTCGGCGGGGCCGCCGATGTCCTCGAGCACCACGAGGGTGCGTCGCCAGCCAATGAGTTCGCGGCCCAGTTCCGCCGGACCCGCACCCGGCGCCGTCAGCACGGCCACCGCCGGCCGCGCTCGGCAAACGTTTACCGCGCGCCCGAACGCCGAGCCGTGGCCGCTGACCACCGTGATGTCGTCCCACGGCCGCTGGATCATGGCCGCGACGCGCTGCACGCGGGACACGGCCGGCAGGCACTCGGTCGGCAGCCGCCGTTCGCGCAACCCCCGCAGGGCACCGAAGTACCCGGGATCGCCGGACACCAGCACCACCGCGGGTTCACCGGCGTTCACCGACTCGGCGAGCAGGTCGAGCGTGGAGTCGAACAGTTCGGTCGACCGCGCGACCTCAACCGTTCGCGGTCCCCCGGCGCTGCCCGACGGGACGGCGCCAGGGGTGGTCGCGAGCCAGCGGTTGACCACTGAGCGTTCCCCGACGACGAGCCTCGCCGCAGCCAGCACGGGACCCGCGCCGGGCGGGAGCAACTGCCCGTCCAGGCCGATCAGGGTCACAGTGGCCGTCATGGGTCAATTCGACCATGCCGCAAGGCTCGTCGGGGGAAAAACTCGGACAAGCGACGGTCAGATATCGGCCTTCACGAACTCGTACTTGCCCGCGGCGTCCGACGTGAAGTTGTACTTGACAGTCTTCAACCCGAACGGCTTCGCCGGATCCACCGCGAAGATCGTGCTGGAGCGCGGCGGGTTTCGGTCCTCGGCGGCGCCGTACTCGTAATCGCCGGTGAGCCCGTCGAAAGTGACCATTCCCAACTGGTTCGACGCGTCGAGAATGCCCGCACGGGACAAATCGCCCAATTCCACGGCCTTCTCGAGCAACGCGGTCATCGCACGCGCCTGGTTGTAACCGAACGCGAAGTAGTAGTCCGGTGTCTGGTCGGGCGCGTACTCGGTCGCGTCGGCCACCATCTGCTTCATGCCGGGGACCTCCTCGTCGCCCCACTCGGTTCCCTCGGAGACCATCAGCACCCGTTGCTGCATGTAGGGCGCTACCGGCGACTGCGCGAGCGCGCCGGTGTACGCGGGCGACTGGCCGAACCACTGCGGCGCGTACTGCGCCTGTGCGGCCGTGCCCCAGATCTTGGCGGCGTCACTCGGAGTGGCCACCAGGAACACCATCTCGCAGCCGGCGCCGGCGAGCGCGCCGATCTGGCCGACGTAGTTCTCGGTACCCACCTTGAACCGCTGGGTGTTCGCCACCTGGAAGCCGTACTCCTCGGCCGCGAAGTCGATGCCCTGCTGGCCGGCCTCGCCGTACACGTCGTCCTGGATCATGGTGCACATCACGGAATCCGTGGATCCGCCGCCCTCGGACAGGTAGTAGTCCATGGCATTTATCGCCTGGATCTGGTAAGGCCCGCCAACCGGTAGGAGATTCTCCTCACGTACCCACAACGCGTCGAGTGACGCTGGCGCGGCCATGATCTTGTCGGTACGCAGTTGCGGCAGCACGGCGAGAGTCGGTGCGGTGCCGAGGATCTGGGTGAAGGCGACCACGTCACCCTTGATCTTGTTGTACTGCTGCACGGCGACATCCGCCTGGTACTGCGTGTCCTCCTGCACCAGCTCGACCTTGTACTTGCCGCCGACACCGCCCTTCGCGTTGAGCGCCTCGAAGAACACCTCGTTGCCGGAAGTCAGCGGCTGCCCGATGACCGCGACCGTGCCGGTCAACGGCGTCAGCACGCCGAGTTTGATGGTCTCGCCGTCGAAACCCGCGGTGTTGCCCGGCGCACCGGCCGACCCGCCGCCCGACTCGTCGTCCTCCCCCGCACCACCACAGGCCGTGACGGCCAGCATGAGGCCCAGTGCCAAAGCGGCACCCTTGATCGCCCGCATGACGCCTCCTAATACGAGAACGGCCAGGCCTTGAAGTAGGCCTTGACCCGGAACCAGATCCCGGCGAGCCCACGTGGCTCGAAGACCAGGAACAACACGATCAGCAGGCCGAAAATGGCCTGGTTGAGAGCAAACACACTGATGAAGCCGTCCCCGCCGGCCTCTGTGGACACTCCTGGGATGGCCGAGGAGTACTCGTCGATCAACGCGGGAAGCGCACCGACGAAGACCGCGCCGAGAATCGAGCCGAAGATCGTGCCGAGCCCGCCCACGATGATGATCGCGATGTACTGGATCGACAGGAGCAGCGTCCACTCGTCCGGGCTGATGTGCTGCTGGTAGGCGCCGAACAGGGCACCGGCCACCGACGCGATCGCGCTCGACACCATGAACGCGCCGATCTTGTAGCGGCCGGCGCGGACGCCGATCACCTCGGCGGCCTGGTCGTGGTCGCGGACCGCGCGCAGTGCCCGGCCGGGTCGCGTGCGGACCAGGTTCTTCGCCAGCAGGGCAACGATCGCGACCAGCCCCCACACGAGCCAGAACCAGCCCTGGTTGCGGGAGTAGTTCTCGCCGGCGATCTCCAGCGCGCCGAGGTCGACCGGGCCGAGTTGGGCCTGCGCGCCGACGGCCGTGCCGTTGTTGCCGCCGGTCACGTCGCGGAGGTTGCGCCACAGGTGCTCGCCGATGAAGACCAACCCGAGCGTCACGATGGCCAAATAGTGTCCGCGCAGCCGCAACGTGAACGGGCCGATGATGCCGCCGAGCAGCGCGCCGATCACCGCGGAGGCCAGGAGCCACAACGGAAGCGGCAGTCCCGCGTCGCCGCCGACGATGGCCGCGCAGTACGCGCCGGCGCCGATGAAGAACGCGTGGCCGAGCGAGATCTGTCCACAGTAGCCGGTCAGCAGGTTGAGCCCGATGGCGCCGATGGCCGTGATGCCGGAGTAGATCAGGACGGACAGCCAGAAGTCGTCCTGCACCACGGTCGGCAGCACCAGAAGGATCGCCAGCATGACGCCGAGGCCGACCTTCGCCATGGGTGAGCCGAACAGGCGGAGGTCCTGGGCGTAGTGGCGGACGAGGTTGCGGTGGGGCTTCATATCCGCCGCACCTCCTTGGTGCCGAGTAGGCCGTATGGTCGGATGAGCAGGATGGCGATCATGAGCAGGTAGGGCACGATCACCGACACGTTCGAGCCGGCCCACGAGAACAGCTGGTCCTGGTAGCCGCGGGTGAGCGCCTCGGCCAGGCCGATGATCAGCCCGCCGAGCACGGCGCCGGCCGGCGAGTCGAGGCCGCCGAGGATCATGGCGGGGAACGCGGCGAGCGCGATGAACCCGATCGACGGCGACAGCCCACCGGGCCCGGCGGCGAGCGTGATCCCGGCGAGTGCCGCGAGCGCGGCGGCGATGGCCCACGACACGGCGTAGACCCGGCGGGCGCTGATCCCCTGCGCCAGCGCGGCTTCCGGGTCGAACGCCGTGGCGCGCATGGCCAGGCCGAACGAGGTGTAGCGGAAGAAGAGGAAGAACGCCGCGACCACGACCGCGGTGAGCCCGATGGTCCAGAGGTCGCGCACGCCCAGAACGAGCCCGCCGGCCTCGACCGTCTGGATGTTCCAGGGGTTCTCGACGGGCAGGTTGTCGAAGCCCCAGATGGCGGTGATCAACGGCTCGATCACGAAGAGAAGGCCGATGGTGATCATGATGACGGCGAACGGCGGCTGGCCGACCATTCGCCGCAGCACCAACCTTTCCACGCTGGCCCCGACGATGGCCGCCGACAGACAGGCGAGCACGATGGCCACGGCGAACGCGACGGCCAGGTTGTTGGAAAACGTGTACCCGAGATAAGCGCCGAGCGCGAGCAACCCGCCCTGCGCGAAGTTGATCACGCCGGTGGACTTGTAGATGACCACGAACCCGAGCGCCACGAGCGCGTAGGTCGACCCGAGGGCCAACCCGGCGAAAACGTTGGTGAGAAAGGCATTCACGGCAGCACCGCCGAGTTGTCCACAGCGGCGAAGTTATCCACGGGCAGGCCCTCATGAAGATCAACTGTCAGGGGGCGCTGGTAGACTGGATGCAGGGCCGCCCCCGGGATGGGGTGGGGGCTGCACCGCGCGCGCGAGCCGCTGTGCGCTCTCATCGGTACATCGCCTCGATCTCGGCGCTGAAGCGGTCCGCCATGGCTCGGCGTTTGACCTTCTGGGTGGCGGTCAGTTCGCCGTCCTCGTGGTCGAGTTCCTTGGCGATCAGCGTGAAGCGTTTGATCGTCTCGACCTGGGCGAGCGCGCGGTTCGTCTCGGCCACCACGCCGTCGATCAGCTTCACCACCTCGTCCTTTGTGGACAGATCCGCATACGTCGTGTAGGCGAGACCGCGACGAGAAGCCCAGTTCCCCACCGTGTCCAGCTCGATGCCGATCAGCGCCGTCAGGTACTTGCGCCGGTCGCCGATCACCACCGCCTCACGCACGTACGGCGACACCTTCAGTTGGTTCTCGATCTCCGACGGGGAGACGTTCTTACCGCCGGCCGTGATGATGATGTCCTTCTTGCGGTCGGTGATCCGCAGGAAGCCGTCCGCGTCGAGTTCGCCCACGTCGCCCGTGTGCAGCCATCCGTCGGCATCCACCGTCTCCGCGGTGGCCGTCGGGTTGTTCAGGTAGCCCTGGAACACCCCGGCCGAGCGGGTGAGAATCTCGCCGTCCGCAGCGATGCGTACCTCCACCTCGGGCAGCGCGACCCCCACCGAGCCCAGCCGGATGTCGCCGATCGGGGTCAGCGTGCAGATGGCGGTGTTCTCCGTCTGCCCGTAGCCCTCCCGCACGGGAATCCCGATGGCCCACAGGTATTCCAGCACCTGCGGCGCGATCGGCGCGGCACCGCTGACCGGCACCCGCACGCGTGCCATCCCGAGTTTCTCCCGCAGCGCCCGGAACACCAGCAGCTCGCACAGCGCCAGCACTACCCGGTCACCAATGGACACAGTGCTGCTCATCCGCCGCGGCGCGATCCGCCTGCCCTGGCGCAGACACGCCCGGTACAACACCCGCTTCAACCGCGACGCGTCACCCATCCGGATCTCCACGGTGGCCAGCATCTTCTCCCACACCCGTGGCACACCGAGGAAAACGGTCGGCTGGACGTCACGCAGATCGTTGGCGAACGACGGCCCACCCTCACCGAAGTTGACCACCAGTCCGGCCCACACCCCGTCGATCACGGAGATCAGCCGCTCGGCCACGTGACACAGCGGCAGGTAGCTCAGCACCTCGTCCCCGCGGTCCGCACCGAGCGCCGCGACGAACGTCCGGCCGGCGGCCACCAGGTTCGTGTGCGAGATCATCGCACCCTTCGGCGGGCCCGTGGTCCCCGAGGTGTACACGAGGATGGCCGTCGACTCCGGGTCCAGCGCCTCGACCGCTTCCGTATACGCGGCCACGGAATCCGAGGAGGCCCCGCGCCGTTCCAGCTCCTCGAACGTCAGCACCCCCGGCAGGTCGGACAGGCGCAGCCCCCGCGGATCCATCACCACGATGTGGCGCAGCAACGGCAGTTCCGCGCGCACGGCCAACGCCTTGTCCAGTTGTTCCTCGTCCTCGGCGATCAGCACCTCGGCCTCGCTGTGCGCCAACAGGTACTCGACCTCCGCGGCCGGCGACGTCGGATACACGCCGATCGCGCACGCGCCGAGCCCCTGTGCCGCCAGGTCGGCGATCACCCACTCCGGCCGGTTCTCCGCGTGGATGGCCACCCGCGAACCCGGCACGACGCCGAGCGAACGCAGACCGGCGGCCACGTCGGCCACCCGCCGCGCGTACCGCGCCCACGTCCACTCGCGCCACACACCCCGGTGCTTCTCGCGGATCGCCACCTCGTCCGCGCGGTCCCGCGCGTGCTCCAACAGCCGGGCGGCCAGCGTGACCGTCCGCTGTGCCACCGCGGTCACGACCCACCGCCCAGGTACGCCTCGATCACCTTGGGGTCACGCTGGATCCGCTCGGGCGGCCCGGTGGCGATCGGCACGCCGAAGTCCAGCGCCAGCACCCGGTCGGCCAGGTCCATCACCAGCCGCGTGTCGTGCTCCACGAGGATCATCGCGAGGTCCAGCTCGCGGCGGACCTCCACCAGGTACCGCGCCATGTCCTCGGTCTCCTCGACGTTCATGCCGGCCACCGGCTCGTCGAGCAGCAGCAGCGTCGGGCTCATGGCGAGCGCCCGCCCCAGTTCGGCCCGCTTCGCCACGCCGTAGGGCAACAGACCAGCGGGCGTACGCCGGTAGGGCTCGAGTTCCAGCAGCTCGACGATCTCCTCGACCGCCGCGCGGTGGGTGATCTCCTCGCGTTTCGCCCGGCCCCACCAGAACATCCCGGCGAGCATCCCCGTGCGCATCAGGTGGTGGCGGCCGAGCATCAGGTTCTCGATGAGCGTCAGCTGCTCGAACAGGCCGAGGTTCTGGAACGTCCGCGCCACGCCCATTCCCGCGATCGCGGCGGGCGACCGGCCGGTGATCCGCTTGCCGGCCAACGTGATCGTCCCCTGCTGCGGCCGGTACACCCCGTTGAGGCAGTTGAAGATGGACGTCTTGCCGGCGCCGTTCGGACCGATCACCGCGAACAGCTCGCCGCGGCCGACCGTGAAGCTCACGCCGTTCAACGCGGTCACGCCGCCGAACCGCAGGGTCAGGCCATCGACCTCGAGCAGCGGCGCTGGTGTGGGCACCTGCGCCGCTTGCTCCTGCTGGGCCGCGGTGGTCACGCGCTCCATCGCTTCTTCCTCCGGTAGCTCTTGACCTCGGCGAAAGACCGTCGCCCGGACTCGTTGGAACTGTCCGGTGTGGACCCCAGGTAGAACTCGCGGATGTCCTCGTCGTCAAGGAGTTCGGAAGCCGGCCCGTCACGTACGACCTTGCCGACCTCCATCACGTAGCCGAACCGCGCGATCGACAGCGCCATCACCGCGTTCTGCTCGACCAGCAACACGCTCGTGCCCTGCTCGTTGATCTGCACGACGATCTCGCGGACCTGCTCCACCAGCTTGGGCGCGAGGCCGAGGGACGGTTCGTCGAGGAGCAGCAACCGTGGCCGGGCCATGAGCGCGCGGCCGATGGCGAGCATCTGCTGTTCACCGCCGGACAGGTATCCGGCGGTCGACCGCCGGCGTTCGGCCAGCACGGGGAACAGGTCGAACACCCGGGAGACCGACTCGCGGTACTCGGCACGTCTGCGGGTGTGGCCGCCGGCCTTCAGGTTCTCCTCGACCGACATCTCCGCGAAGATCCGGCGGCCCTCCATCACCTGGGCGACGCCGTTGCGCACGACGTCGGCCGGGTCGGCCGAGGTGAGATCGGTGCCCGCCACCTGCACGGACCCCTTGGTGATCTTGCCGCGGTGGGCGATCAGCAGGCCGGTGACCGCGCGCAGGAGAGTCGTCTTGCCGGCGCCGTTCGCGCCGAGCAGGGCCACGATCGAGCCGTCGGGCACCTCGAGCGAGAGGCCCCGCAGCACGAGCACCACGTCGTCATAGACGACCTCGAGGTTGTTCACGGACAAGATCGCTGACATCGCCGCTCCACACTGAGCCGGTTGCCGTCCCGATCGTGACCCCGATCACGTTAGAAACGGACAGTAACCGCCGGGTGGGGGGCGAGCAAGGATCATGACGAGACCGTTACCCGTGGGTACAAGGTGGGTCCGAGCGGGCGAATGTCAGACTCCTGGGCGTGACCTCGGTATTCGACTGGCTCGACACCCACGCCGACGAGCGCCGCCGCGCGGGCCTGGCGCGGCAGTTGCGCCCACGCCGCCCGGACTCCGACCTGCTCGACCTCGCGGGCAACGACTACCTGGGGCTCTCGCGGGACAAGCGGGTGGCCGGGGCCGCCGCGGCCGCGACGTTGCGCTGGGGTGCCGGCTCGACCGGGTCACGGCTGGTGACCGGCACGATCGAGGCGCACACCGAGTTGGAACACGAGCTGGCGAAGTTCTGCGGAGCGCAGGCGGCGCTGGTGTTCTCGTCGGGCTTCATGGCGAACCTGGGCGCCGTCACCGCGTTGTCCGGCAAGGGCAGCGCCATCGTGACCGACGCCTACCTGCACGCCTCCCTGATCGACGGCTGCCGGCTCTCGCGGGCGGACGTGGCGGTGGTGGCCCACGCCGACGTGCCGGCCGCCGCACACGCGCTGAAGACGCGGCGCACGGAACGGGCGCTGCTGGTCACCGACTCGGTGTTCTCGGTGGACGGCGACCTCGCGCCGCTGGGCGCGCTGGCGTCCGCATGCCGGGAACACATGGCGGCGCTCGTGGTGGACGACGCCCACGGCTTCGGCGTGCTCGGCGACGGTGGCCGGGGCGCGGTGGCCGAGGCGGGCCTGATCGGCGATCCGGACGTGGTGACGACCGTGACGCTGTCCAAGGCGCTCGGCGCCCAGGGCGGCGCGGTCCTCGGGCCGCGGCGGGTGATCAAACACCTGGTGGACTCGGCGCGCAGCTTCATCTTCGACACGGGCCTGGCCCCCGCGAGCACGGCGGCCGCACTCGCCGCGCTGTCCGTGCTGCGTGACGAGCCGGACCGCCCGGCGCGGGTGCGGGCGGTGGCTGTCGATCTGGCGACCCGCCTGCGGGACGGCGGCCTGACGGTCACCGACCCGGCGGCGGCCGTGATCTCCGTACGGGCGCCCTCACCGGACGCGGCCCTGGAGTGGTCCAACGCCTGCCGCGACGCCGGCGTGTGGGTGGGCTGCTTCCGGCCCCCTTCGGTGCCGGACGGCGTGTCCCGGCTGCGGCTCACCGCCCGGTCCGACCTCACGGAGGGCGAACTCGACAAGGCGGTCGAAGTCATCCTTGGCTGCGCACCTCCGGAGGCGAGCACCCCGCGCTGACCGCGAGTCCCCCGTTGGGAACAGCCGAGTTGGCGGTTCGCGAACAGGCCCACAGCCACGAACCGCCGACTCGCGTGTCGCGAACGGGGGACTCGCGCGAGCTGAACGGGGGACTCGCCGGTCAGCTGGGGACTGGTGCCACCCGCCGCATCGTGACGTGCTCGATGCCGTCCTCCAGGTAGCGCTCCCCCACCGCCACGAAGCCGAACTTCTCGTAGAACGGCAGGGCGTAGGTCTGCGCGTCGAGCACCATCGGCACGTTGCCGAGATGCTCGACGGCCGCGGCCATCAGCACGGCACCCAGTCCGGTGCCGCGAGCCTCCCGCGACACGCAGACCCGCCCGATCCGGGCGGTGCCGTCCGGGTCGGTGAGCAGCCGCAGGCACGCGGCCGGTTCCGTGGTCCACAGGTGCACCGTGGTGGGCAGGAGGTCCAGGCCGTCGACGTCGGCGTACGCGGCCTCCTGCTCCACGATGAACACGTCCGAGCGCAAGCGCAGCAGCGCGTACAACTGGGCAGCCGTCAGCTGGTCACCAGCGACAAGATACGGAGTCACCTCCGATGAATATCAGATCTGCTCTTCCAGCAGCGCGGCGTAGGTCGACAGTCGCGTGTAGACGCCCGGTTTGCCCGGTGCCGCGCAGCCCTCACCCCATGACGTGACGCCAACCAGGCGCCCGGCCACGACGAACGGACCGCCGGAGTCGCCCTGACAGGTGTCGACCCCGCCCTGGGGCACGCCGGCGCACGTCATCGCCGCCGCCAGGTAGGCCGGGTACGACTTCACGCAGTCGGCGTCGGCCATCACCGGGACCGTGGCCTGCAGCAGGTAGCGCGACGGCTGCCCGTCGGCCGCCGTGCGGCCCCATCCGAGGATCAGACCCTGTTGTCCGGGCGCGTACGCCTCGACCTCATCGGCGCCGACCAGCGGCAACGGCTCGTAGGGGAGCCGGGTCTCGAGCGTCAGCAGGGCCACGTCACTGCCCGACCGCACATCCTTGAACTCCGGGTGCACCCAGATCTCGCGAACCGGCGTGACGATGCCGGCGCCGCTCTCCTTGTCCTCACGCCCGGCCACCACCGCGAGGTCCGCCGGCGTCTTGCCGGTCACACAGTGCGCGGCGGTGACCACCTTGTTGTCGTCGACCAGCGTGCCGCCGCAGAACTGGAAGTTGTCGGGCGTGGCCAGATAGACGGCGAAGCTGAAGTCGGCGATGCTCGCCCGCTGACCGCCGACGATCTGTTGGTCGGCGCCGGCCTGGAAAAGCCCGACCGCGGCGGCCGTTGTGGCCAGGCACGCGGCGAGCAGAATTCGGGTGACCCGCGAGGTCGCCCCCATGTCGTCTCCTAGGTGTAGACGTCTGATGGGCATCCTTCGCAACCTTTCGGCACGCGTCCCTCCCAGGCAACTTGACCATGTCGCCCAACCAGGTGAAATCGGCGATCGGGCATGCTGGACGGGTGCGCAGGCTTGTGGTCTCTCTCGCGGTCGTGGCGGTGGCCGGGTGCTCGGCCACCACTCCCCCGCCGCCCGAACCGTCTCCCACCAGCACCGACACGGCGACCACCACACCACCCCCGCTGCCGCCACCCGCTTGGAAGGTCGGCGCCACCCCGCTGCCGTTGCGCCCGGACGGGTTCGGTCAGGTGCTGCCCACGCCGCCGGAGCTGGTGAACCGGAGCCTGCCCACCACCGACCTGCTGACCCCACCGGCCGACGGCAAGTACTCGTCCACCGTCTCGGCCGTGCCCGACGACGTGCTCGCCCGCAGCACCTGGCGGGCGAACTGCCCGGTCACCCCGACCGAGCTGCGGTACCTCACCATGTCGTTCCACGGCTACGACGGCCGCGTGCACTCGGGCGAGATGATCGTCAACGCGCAGGTGGCCGACGACGTCACGAAGGTCTTCGGCTGGCTCTTCGACGCCGGGTACCCCATCGAGGAGATGCGAGTGGTGGCCGCGGCCGAACTGGACGCGGCGCCGACCGGCGACGGCAACAACACCACGGCTTTCGTGTGCCGCAACAAGGTCGGGCGGAACTCGTGGTCGGCACACGCGTTCGGACAGGCGATCGACGTGAACCCGTTCTGCAACCCTTATACGACCGGCGATCTGGTGCTGCCGGAACTCGCGTCGTCCTATGTGGACAGGTCGGTCCCGCGACCGGGGATGATCATGCCCGGTGACGCGGTGGTGCGCGCGTTCGCCGCCATCGGCTGGAAGTGGGGCGGCGAGTGGTCAGATCCCGTTGACATCCAACACTTCTCGAGCACCGGCACCTGACCCGAGCCCACGCAGCACCACGGCGAGGCCGGCGCCGAACTCCTCGTCGGCCGAGACCGCCGCGGCGTCGGTGGCCGTGGCGGTCAGGAGCGGGAACTCCTCGGGTGACAGCGCGGCCATGGCCGACGTGCCGGCACCGGACAGCGGGCCGAAGTGCGCGTTCTGCAACGCGCCGAACAGGTACGCGACCAGCGCGCGCTGAGCGAACACGCGCTCGGTTCCCGTGAACCCGGCGTCGGTGAGCAGGCCGAGCATCGCCTCCACCATGCGCAGGGACGCGGGCGCGGAATGCCGGTGCCGCAACAACAACGGCACGACCGCGGGATGGGTGAGGACGGCGTCGCGGACGTGGTTCAGCAGCGTGGTGACCCGCGCGCGCCAGTCGCCGGACGGCACGGTCAGCTCGACCGTGGCCAGCACCTGGTCGACCACCAGCGCCTCAAGCTCGTCCTTGTCCCGGACGTAGCGGTACAGCGACATGGTGGCCATGCCCAGCTCCTTGGCCACCGCACGCATGGTGAGCGCGGGCAGCCCGTCCCGGTCGATCACCACGAGCGTGGCCATCGTGATCTGGGTCGGCGTGAGTGAGCGCGGGCGGGGCACGGGTTGACAGCGTACAAGATACGCGCATACTGAACCGTAGATGTACGACGTACGCCTACGGAGGTTCGATGCGAGTCCCCCAGCGTGACCTGGTCGCGTTCTCCGGCGCCTCGGTGCCGGTTCCCGATCCTCACCAGCTCGTCCACCTGCAGTTCCGCCGGTTCGCCGGCTGCCCGGTCTGCAACCTCCACCTGCGCACGGTGGTGTCCCGCCACGACGAGATCCGCGCGGCCGGTATCCGTGAGGTGGTGGTGTTCCACAGCGGCGTGGACGAGCTACGCGGACACGTGGACGACCTGCCGTTCGACGTGATCCCCGATCCCGACAAGCGGCTCTACCTGGAGTTCGGCGTGGAATCGCGGCGGCGTTCGCTGCTCGACCCACGGGTGTGGCCGGTGATCGTGGGGTCGATCGCGCGGGACCTGCCGCCGGTACTGCGGGGACGGCGGTCGTTGCCGGCCCGCCGGCCGGAGGGTGGGCGGCTCGGGCTGCCGGGCGACTTCCTCATCGCTCCGGACGGGCGGGTGCTGGCCGGGCAGGTGGGTCGCCACGCCTACGACCAGTGGTCGGTCGACGAGCTGCTGGCGTTGGTGCCGGCCGCAACACATCGCGCAGGAGGGTGACGGCCGCGGGGATCTCCGTGTCGCCGATGTTGCCGTAGCCGAGGACCAGCGCGCGGTCCGGCGCTGGCTCCGTGCGGTAGTCGTCGAGGTCGGACACGGACAGGCCCGCTGCCGCGGCGTTCCGGACCGCGCGGCTGGTGTCCGTGGCGTCCGGCAGGTGCAGCAGGATGTGCAGCCCGGCGGCCGTGCCGGCGACCCGACCCTCCGGCAGCAGGTCGGCGAGTGTGCGGACCAGCAGGTCACGGCGGACGCGGAACCGTCGCCGCGCGGCACGCAGGTGGGCGTCGTACCACCCCCGCTCGATGAAAGTGGCCAGCGCGAGCTGGTCGAGCACCGGCGGCGCGGCGGCCACGGGGTTCGCCTCCCGCAGGGCCGGGACCATGGCGCCGGGCGCGAGCAGCCAGCCGAGGCCGAGCGCCGGGGACAGCGTCTTGCTGACCGAGCCGAGGAGGAAGACCCGGCCCGGGTCCATCCCCTGCATGACGGCCACCGGGTGGTGGTCGTAGCGGAACTCGGCGTCGTAGTCGTCCTCGATGACATATCCGTCGACCTCGCGGGCCCAGCGGACCAGGCCCGCCCGGCGGTCCGAGGACAGCACCGCGCCCGTGGGGAACTGGTGGGCCGCGCCGACGACGACCGCCCTTGCCGGCGTCCGCGCGAGGTCGTCGACACGCAGGCCGTGGTGGTCGACGGACACCGGGTGCACGCGGAGTCCGGCGCTCACGGCGGCGTCGCGCAACCGGCCCCAGCCGGGCTCTTCCACGGCCAGGTCGGCGATCCCCCGGGCGCGCAGGGCCCGACACGTGCGGAACAGGCCGTCGGTGATGCCCGCGCAGACGAACACCGAGCCGGGGTCCGCGCCGCGGGCCCGGCGCAGGTACTGGGCGATGGTGCCGCGCAGCACCTTGTGCCCGGACGGGTCGGGGAGGCCCAGGTCGTCGTGGAACGCCTCGCCCGTGACCGACCGGACGGCTTCGGCCCAACGGCGGCGAGGGAACGCCCGCAGGTCGGGCAGACCGGGGCCCAGGTCGTACCGAATCGGCGTCTGCTCTCTGGTCGGGGGTGGCGGTGGGGTGGGGACCGGCGCCCAGGAGACGCGGGTGGCGGACCCCACGCGCGCGGCGAGGTAGCCCTCGGCCACCAACTGCCCGTACGCCTCGGTCACCACCCAGCGGGAGCAGCCGATTTCCTCGGCGAGCGCCCGGCTCGGGGGCACGGCCGCACCCTCGCGCAGGCGGCCGTCGCGGATGGCCGTGCGCAGCGCGAGCGCCAGGCGGTCGTGGAGGCGGCCGCGCTCCGGACCGATGTCCAGCAACGTCGCCCACGCGAAATTGGTCTGGGAAACCGCCATGGAATTGGAGCGTACCGGCGGGCCGAAGCCGCTTACGGTGGCCGGCATGGAGAATCTGGTTCTTGGCGCCATGTGGTTCGGCACGCGTACCGACGAGCGCCGGTCGTTCGAGTTGCTCGACCGGTTCGTGGACGCCGGCGGGGTGTGGATCGACACGGCCGACTCCTACGCGTTCTGGGTGCACGAGAGCGGGTTCGGCGGACAGAGCGAGACGGTGCTGGGGCGGTGGCTGGCGCAGCGGCCGGGGGTGCGTGACCGTGTGCGGATCAGCACGAAGGTGGGTGCCGAGCCTTCGTCGCCCGGTCCCTGGCCCGCGACCGCGGAAGGGCTCTCGGCCGGCGTCGTGAAGGGCGCGTTGGACGGCAGTCTGCGACGGCTCGGGACGGATCGGGTCGAGCTGTACTGGGCCCACATGCCCGATGACGTCACGCCGTTGGAGGAGACGGTCGGGGCGTTCGACGAGGTGGTGGCCGCGGGTGCGGCCGCGCGGGTCGGGTGTTCGAACCACGCGATCTGGCAGGTCGAGCGTGCGCGGCAGCTGTCACGGGAGCGCGGTGGTGCGGGGTTCACCGCGATCCAGCAGCACCACACGTACCTGCGGCCGCGGCCGGGAGTGCGGCCGTCCGGGCTTCGGTTCGGGGCCGTCACCGACGAGGTGCTGCACTACGTGGAGCACCATCCGGACGTGGCGTTGTGGTCGTACACCCCGTTGCTGAGTGGGAGTTACACGCGCGACGACAAGCCGTTGGCCGAGACGTACACCCACCCAGGCACCGACCGGCGGCTCGCCGTGCTCGACGAGGTGGCCGCCGAGATCGGCGTGGACCGGACCGCGGTCGTGCTGGCCTGGCTGGCCGGCGCGGGGGTGGTGCCGGTGGTCGGGGTGAGTGACGTCGACCAGTTGGACGCCGCGATCGCCGGAGTGTCGTTGGAGTTGAGCGGCGAACAGCGGGAACGTCTGGACGCCGCCGTCTGACGGCCGGTCAGGTGGTGGTGCCGTTCTGGTCGTCCTCTGTGGACTCTGCGGACCTCTGGCCGCCGAACTTGTTCCACACCTTGCCGGCCGCGCCCGAGACCGCCTCGCCGACGTCGCTCAGTACCTTGGTCAGCGGGTCGGTCGAGGTTGACCACGATTCCTTGTACGAGCGGCCCGCCGACTTGATGTCGTCCATCATGGACGAGGAAGGGGCGTCGTCCTCGCGGCGTAGGTAGTCACCCGCCAGGATCGATCGGTACTCCTCCGAGGCGGCCCACCGCTGGAGTTGTGCGGCCCGGACCACGGCGAACGGGTGGGTCATGTGCTCCACGGTCATGAGCTTGAGGATGCTGTCGCGGATGTCGTCGACCTCCTCGTACTCCTTGGCCTGCTGGAGAAAGGTCGGGATGTCGATCTCGCCGACGCTGCCGCCGGCCAGGTACAGCTCGGTGCGCAGCGCGGCCGCCGGGTCCTGGCTGCACAGCAGGCCCGCGCGGTCGCAGGTCAGTTCCGCCTTGCGGTACCACTCCATGAGCGCGGCGATCACGGCCCGCAGGCCGAGCGCGCCGATCGGGACCCAGCTGACCGACTGTTGCAGGCGCAGCAGGCGGATGAGCAGGGTGCTGAGGACCGCGTGGCCGGACAGCACGTGACCCATCTCGTGGCCGACCACGTTGCGCAGCGCCTCGGTGTCCAGCGCCTCGACGATGCCCGTGGTCACCACGATGAACGGCTGGTCGATGCCGATGGTGTACGCGTTGGCGATCGGGTTCCGCGCGACGTACAGCTGCGGGACGGTGTCGAGGTCGAGCGTCTCGGCGCACTCGTTGCGCAGGCGGTCGAGCTTCGGGTACTGCTGCGGGCCCACGCGGATGGAGGACGCCAGCGCGTACAGCCGCTCGGCTCGCTCGCTCCACATGCCGGCCACCGCCTTGAGCACGGCCGAGATGCCGGGCACCGCGCGCAGCGTGGCGAGCGCGCCCCGGTCGGCCGGATGTTCGTAGGCCCGCGGACTGATGCCCTCGAACCGCACGCGCGAAGTGGACCCCTGCACTACGTCGTCACTCATCGCCCCAGCCTAGGCCGACCGTGTGAACGGCGGGTCAGATCCGGCGATACTAGGGTGGCCCGATGAGCCTCGAACGTCCCGCCGCGCCTGACCCGTACTCGCTGCTTCCGGCCACCGGATCGTTCTCCGTCACGTCCACCGACGTGACCGACGGCCAGCAGCTGCCGATGAGTGCGGTCCACGACAGCGCCGGCGGCGTGAACACCTCGCCGCAGCTGTCCTGGAGCGGGTTCCCCGAGGGCACGAAGAGCTTCGTGGTCACCTGCTTCGACCCGGACGCCCCGGTGCCCGGCGGTTTCTGGCACTGGATCGCCGTGAACCTTCCCGTCACCACCACTTCGCTGCCGGCCGGCGCGGGTGCCGACGACGCGAGCCTTCCGGGCGACGCGTTCCATGTCCGTTCCGACTTCTCCACCCGCGCGTTCGGCGGGGCCGCTCCGCCCCAGGGCGACGTGCCGCACCGCTACTACTTCGTGGTGCACGCGGTCGACGTCGAGGCCCTCGAGGTCGACGAGAACGCCTCGGCCGCCGTGGTCAGCTTCAACCTCGCTTTCCACACGCTGGCCAGGGCGATCATCACCCCGACCTACCAGCACTGACCAGGCCGGGAATCGCCGCGCGGGGTCGTGGCGTTGGATGAGCACGTGACGAACTTCGACCTGGTCATCATCGGCACCGGCTCCGGCAACTCGATCCTCAACCATCGCTTCGCCGACTGGCGGGTGGCGATCGTGGAGCGCGGGGTGTTCGGCGGCACCTGCCTGAACGTGGGCTGCATCCCCACCAAGATGTTCGTGCACCCCGCGGACCTCGCGGCGGGTCCCCGCTCGTCGAGCCGGTTGGGCGTCGACCTGACGCTCGACGGCGTGCGCTGGACCGACGTGCGTGACCGCGTCTTCGGCCGGATCGACCCGATCGCGGCCGGCGGGCGGACCTACCGGACCGAACACGAGGACAACGCGAACGTCACGGTCTACGACGGCACCGCGCGGTTCACCGGCCCGCGTCAGCTGGAGGTCAACGGCGAGACGATCACGGCCGACCGGATCGTGCTGGCCAACGGCGGGCGCCCGGTCATCCCGGACGTGCCCGGCCTCGACGAGGTCGGCTACCACACGAGCGACACGGTCATGCGGCTCGACGAGCTGCCGCGCCGCATGGTGATCATCGGCAGTGGGTTCGTGTCGGCCGAGTTCGCGCACGTGTTCTCGTCGTTCGGGGTCGAGGTCACGGTGATCGCCCGGTCGGGTGCGCTGCTGCGTCACGAGGACGGCGACGTCAGCGCCCGGTTCACGTCGCTCGCGTCGGACCGGTGGGACGTGCGGCTGGACCGCAAGCTGCTGCGGGCGTCCCGGCTGGCCGACGGCACCGCGCGGCTGCAGATGGAGGGCCCGGAAGGCGCCGACACGGTGGACGCGGACGTGGTGCTGGTGGCCGTGGGTCGCACGCCGAACTCGGACACGCTGAACCCGTCCGCCGGGGGCATCGACGTCACGCCCACCGGGCACGTGGTGGTCGACCAGTACCAGCGCACCACGGCCGACGGGGTGTGGGCGCTCGGTGACATCAGCTCGCCGTTCGAGCTGAAGCACGTGGCCAACCACGAGGCCCGCGTGGTCAAGCACAACCTGCTGAACCCGGACGCGCCGATCGCGTCGGACCACCGGTTCGTGCCGCACGCGGTGTTCACCTCGCCGCAGATCGCGTCGGTGGGGCTGACCGAGGAGCAGGCCCGCGAACGCGGCCTGTCCTACGTGACCGCGACGCAGGACTACGCGGACATCGCGTACGGCTGGGCCATGGAGGACACCACGGGCTTCGCGAAGCTGCTGGCCGACCCGGAGTCCGGTCAGCTGATCGGCGCGCACATCATCGGCCCGCACGCGCCCTCGCTGATCCAGCCGCTCATCCAGGCCATGAGCTTCGGGCTCGACGCCCGGTCGATGGCCACCCAGCAGTACTGGATCCACCCGGCCATGCCGGAGCTGGTGGAGAACGCGCTGCTGAAGCTCCCCCTGGACTGACGAGAACGTACGACTCAGCGTCCAAACGGTACGACTCGCTGTCGAAAGCGTACGACTCGCCGACGCGAGCGGACGACGCGTCCGGGACGTGGGGCTCCGTCCCGGACGCGTCGTCCGTGGGTGCGCCAATCAGCTCTTGTCGGCCCGCCTGCGTCGGGCGATGAGCATCGTGGCGCCGCCCGCGGCGAGCAACACCAGGCCGGCCAGGGAGATCGGCACGGCGGCGTTCACGCCGGTCTGGGCGAGGTCGCTGTCGTCGGACACCTTGTCGATGCCACCGGGGTCGGTGGTCGACGTCTTCGTGGTCGGCTTCGTCGTGGTGGTGGCCGTCGGCCTCGTTGTCGTGCTGGTCGGCGGCTGGGTGGGCCGCGTGGTGGTGGTCGTGGTGGTCGTTCTCGTCGGCGGCTCGGTGCCGCCCTCGAAGGTCGCGCACTTCGCCTGCGACAGCACGATGTCCGCGCTCGCGATCCCGCCGATGGGACCGCCGATCTTCACGTGCACGGCGTTCACGGTGAGCGAGTCGCCCGTGCGGATCTGCTCGTTGATGCGCACCGTGGCGATGCCGAGGACGTCGATGTCACCCTCGATCGAGGTGTCGAGCTTCTGACCGAGGACGGTCAGGTCGGCGACGCTGGCGTCACCCGTGAGGTTCTTGCCGTTGGACGTGCACTCGGCGCTGATCACCGTGGCCTTGAGGATGTCCTTCACCACGACGTCGGCGATGCTCGCCGCGCTGTGCTGGGTCCGGCCCTTGAGCGTGGCCGAAGCGTTCAGCACGTTGGCCGTGACCAGGCCGGCGAGGTTGGGGCCGACCTCGACGAGCGACTCGTTCGCGCCCCTCGGGTACACGGCGATCGGCACGGGGTCGATCTTGACGAGTGGCTGGTGCAGCAGCGTGGTCGCCACGGACAGGGCGTAGGCCGAACCGGAGGGCCCCTTGGCGGCGAGAGCCGGCGGCGCGGCGAGAACCGCCGTGAGCGCGGCCACGCCTACCAGTCCACATCCGGTCGCGAACATGCGGGAACGACGCAACGTCAACTCCAGTTTCTCTCTGCGTAATCGAATGGGTTTCCCCCGACAGAAGGACCCCAGAATCGTGATTACTTTCGGTGAAGTCAATTCACGGATGGGAGTCGTGGCGGTCGCCGTCGCGTCACCCGAAATTGCAGGATTGCGTTATCTATTCGTTACCTTCGGGGCGCGTCCTGGCCGTTTGCGTCGACCGCTTTCCACTGTCACCAGGTGAACTAGGCCGGGCGAGCGTCACCCTGCGGCCATTCGAGTGACCCCTCGGATAACAGAACCATCTCGGCCAAGTGACCCAGATCACTCGAACGTGCGCCGAGTCGACGAACGGTCGGGAACCCCCGCAATAGCGGTAAATGGCTTCTGATAAGGGCGCAGAACATTTACTCAGCGATACCTGCGGATAACACTGGGAGACTTTTGTTCGGGCCCTGTTCGATCAGTCGCGACAGCTGCCGGGTGTCCAGATGGTCGCCCACCAGGTCGGCGAGCAGGTCGAGCTGTGCTCCCCTGGCCTCGGCCACCCGCGTGTCGGGCGCGACCGTGAAACCCGTGCGCCCGGCCGCCTGCGCCGCCCAGGTGAGCAGTTCGCGGCGGAAGGCGTCGTTGTCGAGCAGGCCGTGCCAGTGGGTGCCGATGACCCGATCGGTGTGCACGCCCTCGGTCGAGCCGTCCGGACGGGTGATGAGAGTGGGCACCGTCTGACGCACGACCTGGCCGTGGTGGATCTCGTAGCCGGACACCGGCGCGCCGAACGCGTGGCCGGTGGCGTCGGACACCAGCGTCTTGGCGACCGCGAACTCGATGTCCAGGTCCAGCAGGCCGAGGCCGGCGACCTCGCCGCGGCCGGACTCCACGTGGTCGACCAGCCGCCGCCCGAGCATCTGGAAGCCGCCGCAGATGCCGAGGACCGGCTTGTCCGTGGCGACCAGCGCGTCGGCCAGGCCGCGGGCCCGGAGCCACGCCAGGTCGTCGACCGTGGACTTCGAGCCGGGCACCACGACCAGGTCGGCGTCGGCCAGCCGTGACGGCTCGGTCACGAACCGGACGGCCACGCCCGGCTCGCAGGCGAGCGCCTCGACGTCCGTGGCGTTGGAGATGCGGGGCAGGCGCACCACGGCCACGCGCAGCCACTGGTCGCCGACCGGTGGGCTCGGCCGGCCGATCACCCCGTCGGCCGCGTAGGACAGGGAGTCCTCGGCGTCGAGCCACAGGTCCTCGCGCCACGGCAGCACGCCGAGCACCGGTCGGCCGGTGAGCGCGGTCAGTTGGTCGAGCCCGGGTGTGAGCAGACTCCCGTCGCCGCGGAATTTGTTGATCACGAAGCCGGCGATGAGGGCCTGGTCGGCCGGGTCGAGGATGGCGAGCGTGCCGAACAGGTGGGCCAGCACGCCGCCGCGGTCGATGTCGCCGACCACCAGTACCGGCAGGTTCGCCGCGCGGGCCAGGCCGAGGTTCGCGATGTCCCGTTCGCGGAGGTTGATCTCCGCTGGTGAGCCGGCGCCTTCGCAGACGACCACGTCGAAGTCTTTTCTCAGACCGTCCAGAGTGGACATAACGGTGTCCAGGTGGGACCGCTCGCGGTAGTCGGTGAGGGTGCCGACGACCTGGCCGAGCAGTACGACCTGTGAGCTGTTGTCGGCGCCGGGTTTGAGAAGTACGGGGTTGAACCGGACGCTCGGCGCCAGGCCGCAAGCCGTCGCCTGCATGGCCTGGGCGCGGCCGATCTCGCCGCCCTCGACGGTGACCGCCGAGTTGTTCGACATGTTCTGCGCCTTGAAGGGCGCCACGGTGACCCCTTGGCGCGCGAGCCAGCGGCAGATGCCCGCCACCAGGACGCTCTTGCCCGCGTCCGACGACGTGCCGGCGACCAGCAGCGCTCCCCGCATTTTGGTGATCCCTTTCCGCTGGCTCTACCGCGCACCTGCCATCATCGCGGTTATGCCCGCCACTCCCGTCACCGCCGTCCTCGTGCACAGTCCGTTTCTCGGCCCGGCGAGTCTGCGGCCGCTGGCGGACTCGCTCGCGGCGCTCGGCCATCCGGCGGTCTTGCTCGACTTGCGGCCGTCGGTGGTGGCTCCTCCCGTACATCAGGTGTTGCTCGGTGCGTTCGCTGACGCCATGAGTGATGAATTGCTCGATGGGCCGGTGGTGTTGATCGGGCACAGCGGGGCTGGGCCGTTGTTGCCGGCGTTCGCTGATGCGTTGGAGGATTCGGTGACCGGGCTGGTGTATCTCGACGCCGGGTTGCCTACGCCTGGGCGTAGTTGGCGGGACACGGTGCCTTCTTCGCTCTACGCGGAGTTGCGAGGGCTCTCGCGGGAGGGGCAGTTGCCGCGTTGGCAGCGGTGGTTCTCTCCCGATCCGCTGTTGCTGGTTGCTGATCCGGTGTTGCGGGCCGAGATCGCGGACGAGGCGCCCGAGGTGCCTATCGCGTTTTTGAAGGAGGAGCGGCCGGACGTTGAGTGGACCGGGCCGGCTGGGTATGTGCGGTTGTCCGCTCCATACGCGGGTGATGCTTCGTCGGCTCGTGAGTTGGGGTGGCCTGTGCGTGAGCTGTCGACCCACCACCTGGCCCCCGCCACCGACGCCGATCCCGTGGCGCGCGCGGTGCTCGAGGTACTGGCCGAACTGCTCTGAGCGGTTCGCTCCTGGGGTCGCGGCCGGGGGGCTGGTCGCGGTCGGTCATGGCGCTGGTCGCTGTGGTTGCGCGTCCGTTGATCTTGGTGGGTCTCTGGGCGCGGGGATTCCGGGCGCGCATTGTCGCTGGTCACCGGGTGGGTTCGGGGGGGTGGCGGCGGATTGTACGGGCGGCCCCTCACGCCTCAAGGGAGGGCTGGCGCCCGCCCTCCCCCACCCCCGAACCCCGTTGCGCGCAAGGTCTGCCCCACGCCAGGAACCGCGAACATGCGTGCCGCAACCGCAAACATGCGTTGCGCGCAAGATCCACCCCACACCGGGAACCTCGCACATGCGTGCCAGAACCGTGCACATGCGGGGACATGCGGGGACATGCGGTCGGGACATGGCGGCATGTGGGCGGGTGGCTGGGGTTACGGCAGGGTGAGGATTTCTGCGCCGTTGTCGGTTACCACCATCGTGTGTTCGAACTGGGCCGTCCAGCTCTTGTCCTTCGTGGTGACCGTCCAGCCGTCGTCCCAGATGTCGTAGTCGATGCCGCCCAGGGTGATCATCGGCTCGATCGTGAAGGTCATGCCCTTCTCGATCACCGTGTCGACCTTCGGCTCGTCGTAGTGCAGGATGACCAGTCCACTGTGGAACGAGCGGGCGATGCCGTGGCCGGTGAAGTCGCGCACCACGCCGTAGTCGAAGCGTTTCGCGTAGGCCTCGATCACGCGGCCGATCACGTTCAGAGCGCGGCCGGGGCGGACGGCCTTGATGGCGCGCATGGTCGCCTCGTGGGTGCGCTCCACCAGTAGGCGTACCTCCTCGTCGACGTCGCCGGCCAGGAAGGTGGCGTTCGTGTCGCCGTGGACGCCGCCGATGAAGGCCGTCACGTCGATGTTGACGATGTCGCCGTCCTGGATCTCCGTGGAGTCCGGGATGCCGTGGCAGATCACCTCGTTGAGTGACGTGCAGCACGACTTGGGGAAGTTCCGGTAACCCAGCGTGGACGGGTAGGCGTGGTGGTCGAGCAGGAACTCGTGGACCACCGCGTCGATGTCCTCGGTGAGGGCGCCGGGCTTGACGGCCTTGCCGCCCTCCTGCAGCGCCTGTGCGGCGATCCGGCCGGCCACCCGCATGGCCTCGATGATCTCGTCGGTCTGCACCCACGGGTCGGTGTTGCGGGTCGGTGCCGGCTTGTCCACGTACTCGGGACGGGCGATGGCGGACGGGACCTGGCGCCGCGGGGTCTGGACGCCGGGCTTCAGTGGGGCACGTACGGGCATACCCCCAGCCTACGATGCCAGCGCGGCCAGGAAACGGCTCGTGGCAGCAACCGCCTTCGACGAGCCGCCCGCACCGCTCAGCAGCACGCCGAACGCCAGGTCACCCTGGTATCCGACGAACCACGCGTGTGACTGGGTGCCGTCGCCGAACTGGGCGGTGCCGGTCTTGCCGTTCACGTCGGGGAAGGGCGCGAGCACCGGCTGGCTCCTGGCCATCCGCTGCATCATGTCGCGGACGGCGATCAGCACGGCCGGGTCGACCGCCTCCGGCTCGGCGTCGGCCGTCGTGTGCTTGTCCCGCAGCAGCGTCGGTGTGGGCATGGTGCCGGCCGCGACGGTGGCCGCGACGAGCGTCATCCCGAACGGACTCGCCACCACCTTGCCCTGCCCGAAGCCGTCCTCGGCGCGCTCGACCACGTTCGTGGCCGGCGGCACCGTGCCGGTGACCGTGGTGGCGCCCGGCACCACGAAGTCGACGCCAAGGCCGAACTGCTTGGCCGTGTCCGTGAGAACCGAGGGCCCCATCTTCACGGCCAGGTCGGCGAAGGTGGTGTTGCACGAGAACGCGAACGCGTCGTGCAGCGGGATCATGCCCTTCGCGAAGTCGTCGTTGTTGGGGATCGGCCGGCCGTCGACCGTGATGCTGGCCGGGCAGCCGACCGGGGTGGTGGCGGTGACCGTGCCGCCGAGCAGTGCGGCGCTGGCCGTCACGATCTTGAAGGTGGACCCCGGCGGGTAGCGGCCGGTCAGCGCTAGCGCGCCCTGGGCGTCGGCCTGCGCGTTCTGGGCCACGGCCAGCAGCTCGCCCGTGGACGGCTGCATGGCCACGATCATCGACGCGGTCGGCTCGGTGGCGAGCGTGGCCTGCGCGGCGTTCTGGATCTTCGTGCTCAGCGTGGTGACGGCCGCCTTCGCGGGCTCGGCGGGCTTCGCGAACAGCTCCTCCACCTCGGCGCCGGACACGTCGACCGTGACCACCCGCCAGCCGGTCTTGCCGGCCAGGTCAGCCTCCACCAGCTTGCGGAGGCCGGGCAGCAGGGTCGGCGCGAAGGCCTTGTCGAACGCCAGCAGGCGCGGGCCGGAGGTGAACCGCACGCCCGGCAGGTCGTAGATCCGCGGCTTCACCAGCTCGTAGTCGTTCCATCGGAGCGCGGCCACCTGGTAGGGGGCGCCGGCCTCCACCTTGGCCGAACCGTCGAGGATCGACTGCTGGGTGATCGTGTTGTCGAAGCCGGTCAGGGCACCGGCCAGCGCGCCGGCCACGGCGGGCGCGTCACCGGCCCTGGCCGCCTCGAACAGCACGGACACCACCTGGTTGGGCTCGAGCACCACCTGCCCGTCCCGGTCGAGCACGGGCGCGAACTCCGGCTCGTCGACCTGCAGGTCCATCGACTGCTGCGCCGCGAGCTTCGGGTGCACGACCGTCGGCTCCCAGTGCACCTTCCACGCGTCGTCCTCGTTGCCCATGCCGAAGCGGCCGGTGTAGGTCCACTCCCGGCTGTCGCCGAAGTTCCAGGTGACGTTGAAGGACACGGTCGCGTTCGACCCGTCCTCCTCCACCCGGTCGACCCGCGCCCGCACCGACTCGGGCTCCAGCGCCGAGCGCACCTGGTCGAGCAGCTCGGTGGCCGAGTCGGCCGAGTCGGTGAGCTTGGCGGCGGCCTTGTTGTCGCCCTTCGCGAAGGCGTCGAGGAACTGGGTGGCCGCGTTCTGGGCCCCGTCGTCGGATCCGAACACGCCGCAGCCGGCGAGCGGGAGGACGAGCACGGCCAGAACACCTACCGCGCGGCGGAACGAGGGTGAGCGCACGGTGAGCGAGTATGCCGGACAGTCAGAACAGAACGGTGGCGTACTGGCCGACGCGGGTGAACCCGATCTTGCGGTACGCCGACTGGGCGACCACGTTGTAGGCGTTGACGTACAGGCTGGCCGTGCGGCCGAGGCCGCGGACGAGCCGGTCGACCACGGCGGCCGTGCCGGCCGAGCCGAGCCCGTGGCCGCGGCGCTCCGGATGCACCCACACGCCCTGGATCTGGCCCACCGAGTTGGAAAGCGCGCCGATCTCCGCCTTGAACACGACCTCGCCGCCGTCGAACCGGGCGAACGCCCGCCCGGCGGCGATCAGCTCGGCCACGCGGGCGCGGTAGCTGGCGCCGCCGTCGCCGGCCCGGGGGTCGACGCCGACCTCCTCGATGAACATGGACACGGCGGCCGGCAGATAGCGGTCCAGTTCATCAGGTCGAACGGGCCGGACGTGCTGGTCGGCCCTGATCTCCGCGGGCTTGCTGGTGGACATGAGCGGCTGGTCGTCGCGGATCTCCCGCGCCGGGCCCCAGTCCAGCTCCAGCTCCTGCCACAGGCCGAGGACCTGCTCGGCAGGCCCGACCACCGACGAGCACATCCGCCGCCTGCGCAGCGCACGGTCGGCGAAGGCCCGCAGCGCGGCCCGGTTGCCCTGGAGCGGAATGAGGTTGGACCCGGCGAAGCACAGCGAATCGATGCGGCCGCTGCGGAAACCGCGCGGCTCGCAGCCCCACAGCTCGCCACCGAGCCGCCACGGGTCCATGCCCAGGTTCTCGATGCGCGAGGCAACCATGCAGGACGCGACAGGGTCCGCCATGAGCATCGCGCGCACGGCGAGTCGATCGCGTTCATCGAGCAGCCGCGCTCCGGCAAGCCGCAACACAAGGTCAAGCGTGCCAGATGGACCCCGGATGCGGAAACTTCAACGCGGGTGTCGATCCGGTTTCGGTGTGTTCGACGTGGAAGTAGAACCCGAAAACGGAGGCCCGCATGTCCGATCCCGAGCCGAACCCCGAGTCCAACCCCGATCCCCCGGTCGAGCCGCCGGACCCCGAGACCGAGCCGGTGCCCGTGCTGCTGGCCGGCCTGGAGGAATATCTGCGTGCGGAGGTGGGCCGGCACCGATGAGTTTCGGGGGCGCCGCTCGTCTACCTGTGTGAACAGAGGAGGAGCATGCGAAAGTTGATCTACACCCTCGGCGTCACGCTGGACGGCTACGCCGAAGCCCCCGGCGGGAGCATCGAGTGGTCACGCCCGGATGACGAGCTGTTCGCGTTCCACGTCGAGCGGGCGCGCGGGGTCGGGCTGGAGGTGTACGGACGCGGGCTGTACGAGGACATGTTCGCGTTCTGGCCGACGGCCGACCAGCAGCCGGACGCCAGCCCCAAACAGATCGAGTTCGCGAAGATCTGGGGGGCCACGCCGAAGGTGGTGTTCTCGTCGACGCTGGAGTCGGTGCGCGAGCCCGCCCGGCTGATCCGCTCCAGCCGTGACGAGGACGTGGTGGCCGAGACCCGCCGGCTCAAGGCCGAGGACGGCGCGGACATGGACATCGGCGGTGCCACGATCGCCGCGTCCGTGGTGCGCGCGGGCCTGGTCGACGAGTACTGGCTGTTCACGTATCCGCTGCTGGTGGGCGGCGGCAAGCCGTTCTTCCCGACGCTGGACAACTGGGTGAACCTGCGAGCACTGGAGACGCGTGAGTTCGAAACGGCCACCCTGCGCCGCTTCGAGGTGGTCCGCTAGCGGTACGCGGGGTCCGCGAGTTGCCGCGGACCCCGCGTCCCACAACTAGATGTGGTCCACCCACAGGTAGCCACCGATGCCCGCGTCGCCCGTGGCGGCCCGGCGCTGGCACCGGGCCTGATAGCCCTGGCCGATGTTCACGGTGCCCACCCACTTCTCGGAATTGTCGCCCTGGTCGATCCACGCGTTGCCCACGCTGGCGCCATTCGATGCCATGACGTAGCAGTGCTCGCCGTAGTTCGCGTGGTTGTTGATCTGGATGGTCAGCGATCCACCTCGGTAAGGCACCTTGTACCCCATCGGGCAGGACGCCGTTCCGAGGTCCGGGCGGCACGGCATGCAGGGCGACGCCGGCGCGGTGGCGCCCGGACAGTAGAACCCCGTCAGCAGCACGATCCCTCCCTGCGGAGCGACCGGACCCATCTGGGCAGCGGCCGGGGCGGCGGGAACCTCGCTCGCCGCGGCCGACCCCGTGGGCACGACCACGGCGAACAGCATGACCAACGCGACCACCGCACCGAACAACAATCGCAACCGATTCACCAGAACCTCCCACATTTGAACAGTGGTCGGATTCTGACGAACGCCGCTAACAAGCGGCTAACACGCGCAGGTCAGGGGGTGTGCACCCACAGGTAGCCACCGATGCCCGCGTCGCCCGTGGCGGCCCGGCGCTGGCATCGGACCATGTAGCGGTCGCTCGGGAGGATGTTGCCCACCAGGTGATCGCTGTTGTCACCCTCGTCGATCCACTCGTTGCCGAGGTGACCACCGGCTTGGAGGGCGACGACGCAGTGTTCGCCGTAGTTCGCGTGATTGGTGATCTGCAGGAACCCCAGTCCGTTTGCCTGCGGCGCCTTGTACGCCGCCGGGCAGGACGCCGTCCCGAGGTCCGGGCGGCACGGCATGCAGGGAGACATCGGGGCGGTGGCGCCCGGGCAGTAGAACCCCGTCAGCAGCACGATGGACCCGGCCGGGACGGTGGGCCCCATCCGGGCAGCGGCCGGAGCCTCGCTCGCGGCGGCCGACCCCGTCGGCACCAGCACCGCGAGCATCACGACCACCGCACCGAACAACAATCGCAACCGATTCACCAGAACCTCCCACACTTGAACAGTGGTCGGATTCTGACGAGCGCCTCTAACAAGCGGCTAACAGGTCAGGACACCGTGACGACCGGGCTGCCGCCCTCGGCGGTCTCCCCCGCCTCCTCGGCGATGCGCATGGCCTCCTCGATGAGGGTCTCCACGATCTGGTGCTCCGGCACGGTCTTGATGACCTCGCCCTTCACGAAGATCTGGCCCTTGCCGTTGCCCGACGCCACACCCAGGTCGGCCTCGCGGGCCTCGCCCGGGCCGTTCACCACGCAGCCCATCACGGCGACGCGCAGCGGGATCTCCATGCCCTCGAGACCCGCCGTGACCTCGTCGGCCAGCTTGTAGACGTCGACCTGGGCACGCCCGCACGACGGGCACGACACGATCTCCAGCTTGCGGGGCCGCAGGTTCAGCGACTGCAGGATCTGGGTGCCGACCTTGACCTCCTCGACCGGCGGCGCGGACAGCGACACGCGGATGGTGTCGCCGATGCCCTGGCGCAGCAGCGCCCCGAACGCCACGGCCGACTTGATGGTGCCCTGGAAGGCCGGCCCGGCCTCCGTGACGCCGAGGTGCAGCGGGTAGTCGCACTGCTCGGCCAGGATCTCGTAGGCCCGCACCATGATCACCGGGTCGTTGTGCTTGACCGAGATCTTGATGTCGTGGAAGTCGTGCTCGGCGAACAGCGACGCCTCCCACAGCGCCGACTCGGCCAGCGCCTCCGGGGTGGCCTTGCCGTACTTCTTCATCAGCCGCGGGTCCAGCGAGCCCGCGTTCACGCCGATGCGGATGGGCGTGCCGTGGTCGCGCGCGGCGGCCGCGATCTCCTTGACCTTGTCGTCGAACTTCTTGATGTTGCCGGGGTTCACCCGCACGGCCGCGCAACCGGCCTCGATCGCGGCGAACACGTACTTCGGCTGGAAGTGGATGTCGGCGATCACCGGGATCTGCGACTTCCTCGCGATGGCCGGCAGCGCCTCGGCGTCATCAGCCGACGGGCACGCCACCCGCACGATGTCGCAGCCCGCCGCCGTCAGCTCGGCGATCTGCTGCAGCGTGGCGTTCACGTCGGCGGTCAGCGTGGTGGTCATCGACTGGACCGACACCGGGAACTCGCTGCCCACCCCGACCTTGCCGACCATCAACTGCCTGGTCTTGCGTCGGTCGGAAAGGACGGGCGGGGGTGTGCCCGGCATGCCCAGCATGATGCCTTCGCTCATGCCTCCAGGTTACGGGGCGTCATGCCGGGTGCCGTGTGAGACCGGTCTACTGAGCGGAGATTGCGGAGCGAGCATCACTACTGCAATCGGAGCGGGTTCACGATGTCGGCCGTCACCGTGAGCAACACCACTGCACCACCGATGAGGACGAACACCATGGTGATGGAGGACAGCTTCGTGTAGTCGACGGGTCCGCCCGCCTCCTTGCCGCGCAGCTTCCGGATCCAGTCGCGGATCTTCTCGTAGAACAGGACGGCGATGTGACCGCCGTCCAGCGGCAGCAGCGGGAGCAGGTTGAACACGCCCACGAAGAAGTTCAACGAGGCCAGCGCGAGGATGAAGACCTCCCAGAGGCCCTGGTCCACCGCGTCGCCGCCGATGATGCTGGCGCCCACCACGCTGACCGGCGTCTCCGGGTCGCGCTCACCGCCGCCGATGGCCTCGATGACCTTCGGGATCTTCTCCGGGAAGGCCATGAGGCCCTGCCAGACCTTCACGAACATCTCGCCCGTGAACTCGATCGAACCGCCGACGGCCGCGCCCGCGCTGTACTCGGTGACCGTCTGGAGGGTCACGCCGATCGCGCCGACCTCGGTGAGCTTGGGCTCGTCGCCCGGGTTCTCCACGGTGAGCCGCTCGACCTGGGGAACGTCGATGGTGAGCGTGCGCTCCTGGCCGTCGCGCAGCACCACGAACTCGTTCGGACCCTCGAGTGACTGGACGGTGGTGACCACGTCGGTCCAGGTGGGGGTGGCCTTGCCGTCGACCCGGACGATCTCGTCGCCCGGCAGCAGACCGCCGTCGGCCGCCGGCGACGGGTCGCTCGAGTCGCACTCGGACAGCTTGCGTGTCTCGGGGTCCTGGGTGGCGGCCGCGCAGCCGGTCTCGCTGATCAGCGGGGTGCTCGTGCAGGTTCGGCAGGCCCATGCTGACCGCGAGGAAGTACAGGATGATGAAGCCGAGGACGAAGTGGGTGACGGAACCCGCCACCATCACCACGAAGCGCTTCCACGTGGGGTAGCGCCACATGGCCCGGGGCGCCTCCTCGGGCGTGACCTCGTCGAGCGCGGTCATGCCGGCGATGTCGCAGAAGCCACCGGCCGGGATGGCCTTCAGCCCGTACTCGGTCTCACCGCGGCGGAACGACCAGATCTTCGGGCCGAAGCCGATGAAGTAGCGGCGGACCTTCATGCCGAAGGCCTTGGCGGCCACCATGTGACCGGCCTCGTGCAGTGCTACCGAGACGCAGATGCCCAGCGCGAAGAGGACGACCCCGATGACGAATACCAACTTGTGTCAGTCCTCTCCCCGCCCGGCCTCGCCGAGCCCCATGCGCAGCCTGGCCTGGGCCCGTGCCCAGTGCTCCGCTGCGAGTACCTCCTCGACGCTGCCCGGCTCCGCGTGCCAGTCCTGGGCGTCGTCGAGCACCCCCTGCACAGTGTCCACAATGGCGGTGAAGGTGGTGTTGCCTTCGCGTGAAGGCCGTGACCGCCTCCTCGTTCGCCGCGTTGTAGACGGCCGGCAGCAGGCCACCCGTCTCCCCCGCCTGCCTGGCCAGCCGGACGGCCGGGAACGTCTCGTTGTCGAGCGGCTCGAACGTCCACGCGGTCGGCTGGTCGAACGTGGCAGCGCCGGGCGGTGCCGGGCACGCGGTCCGGCCAGCCGAGGGCCAGCGAGATGGGCAGCTTCATGTCGGGCGGGCTGGCCTGCGCCAACGTGGAGCCGTCGGTGAACGTGACCATCGAGTGGATCATCGACTGGGGGTGGACCACCACGTCGATGCGGTCGTAGGGCACCCCGAACAGCAGGTGTGCCTCGATCAGCTCGAGGCCCTTGTTGACCAGCGTGGCCGAGTTGATGGTGATCACCGGGCCCATGGCCCAGGTCGGGTGCGCCATGGCCTCCTCGACCGTGACGTTCGCGAGGTCGGCGCGGACCTTGCCGCGGAACGGCCCGCCGGACGCGGTGAGCACCAGCGCGGTCCACCTCGTCGGCGCGCCCGCCGCGCAGGCACTGGGCGATGGCCGAGTGCTCGGAGTCGACCGGCACGAGCTGGCCGGGCTTGGCCGCGCGGAGCACCAGCGGACCGCCGGCGATCAGCGACTCCTTGTTGGCGAGCGCGAGCGTCGAACCGGTGGCCAGGGCACGCAGCGTCGGCTCGAGACCGCGGGAGCCGGTGATGCGCGTTGAGCACCACGTCGACCGGGGCGGCGTCGATCAGGTCGAGCACGGCCGTCGGGCCGGCGAGGATGCGCGGCATGGCGAATCCGCCCTGCTCGTAGCCGCGGCGCTTGGCCTCGGCGTACAGCGCGAGCTGGACGTCCTCGGCGGCGGTCGACCGGGACACGGCGACCACCGCGGACGCCGTGGGCGATGGCCTGGGCGGCCAGCGCCGCCGGGTCGGCGCCGCCCGCGGCGATCCCGACCACGTCGAACCGGTCGGGGTTGGCCGCGATCACGTCCAGCGCCTGGACGCCGACCGAACCCGTTGAACCCAGCACGAGCACTGTTCGTCTCTCATCGCGGGACATTGTTGCCGATCGGCTCCTCACGCACGGGGCGCACCCCGGTGTGGGAGCATGATCTCGCGCACGGATCTACCAGGGAGGGCACGTGGCTGGCTCGCAGTTGCAGAAGCGGTCGAAGAACGCGGTCGACCCGCATGAGGAGCCGTCCGCCGAGTGGGGTTGGCACGGCCGGTTCCCCCGCGGTCGCGAGATCGGCGGTTGGATCACCGTGCTGGGTGTCTTCGCCATGGCCTTCATCGGCAACCACGTGGCCCCGACCGAGCAGATGTGGCTCATCGCCACGGCCGTCGTGGTCGCCGGTGGCCTGGTCTGGGAACGCGCGCGCCGCCGCACTTCCTGGCGCCGTTAATACCCCGCGTCGGGAATCCGGCACATGCCTCGGCGGCCCGGCGAGTACCGGGCCGGCGAGACTGCGTTGGCGGACCGCCCAAGTACAACCCGGTACGAGGACGGCCCGGCGCCTGGCCAGCCGAAACCTGGATCCACCGATCCACGCACCCCATTCACGACGCGGGCACTGGAGATTCACTCGGGCGGGGAACAAACCGGCCGGAAGGTGCGCTGACCTGAACTGACGCCGTTGTCAGTCCTGGTCCCCTTTCCGAAAGGCCGTGATGGAACGCGCCCTGCTCGACCCACCGTCCACTACAGAGGAACGAGTCGCCGACCGGTCGTGCGCGGGTCCAGCTGATCCTCGTGCTCGGCGCGCTGATCGCGCTCGGCCCGCTGACCATCGACATGTACCTGCCGGCCCTGCCGGCGATCGCGGACGACCTGCTGACCACGTCGGCCGCCGCCCAACTCACGCTCACCGGCACGCTGCTCGGGCTCGGCCTCGGCCAGCTGGTGATCGGCCCGTTCTCCGACGCCGTCGGCCGTAGGCTCCCGCTCGTCATCGGCACGGCCGTGCACGTCCTGTCGTCCGTGTTGTGCCTGGTGGCGCCGAACGTGGCGGTGCTCGGACTGCTCCGCGTGCTCCAGGGGGTCGGCGCCGCGGCCGCCATGGTGGTCGCCATGGCCGTGGTCCGCGACCTGTTCTCCGGCCGCGCGGCGGCCACCGTCCTGTCCCGGCTCATGCTGGTCATGGGCGTGGCGCCGATCCTCGCGCCCACCATCGGCGCGGCCGTCCTGCTGAACGGGTCGTGGCGCGGGGTGTTCGCCGTGCTGGCCGCGCTCGGCGTCGCGCTGCTGCTGGTGGCGATCTTCCTGCTCCGCGAGACGCTGCCGCCCGAGCGCCGCCGCACCGGCGCGTTCCGCCCGGTGCTGCGGACCTACCGGTGCTCCTGGCCGACCGGCAGTTCATGGTGCTCACGCTCGTGTCCGCGCTCGGCATGTCCGCGCTGTTCTCCTACGTGTCCGGTTCGTCGTTCGTGCTGCAGGACCACTACGGGCTGGACCAGCAGCAGTTCGGGCTGGTGTTCGGCATCGGCGCGATCGCCATCATCGGCGCGTCCCAGCTGAACGTGGTGCTGCTCAACCGGTACTCGCCGGAACGGATCGTGCTGTACTCGCTGGCCGGTGCCGTGGTGTCCGGCGTGGTGCTGACCGTGCTTTCGCTGGGTAGCAGCCTGCTCGGGTTCGTGATCCCGCTGTTCTTCCTGCTCGGCTTCGTGGGCTTCGTGCTGCCGAACGCGCCCGCGCTGGCGCTGTCCCGCCACGGCGAGGCGGCCGGCACGGCGGCCGCGATGCTCGGCGCCACCCAGTTCGGGCTGGGCGCGTTGATCGCGCCGCTGGTCGGCGTGCTCGGCAACGACGGCCCGGCCATGGCGCTCACCATGACCGGCGGCGTGGCGGTCGCCTGGATCGCGCTCGCGGCGGTCCGCCGGGCCCGCCACTAGTTGCGGTTTCGGCAACGAACTTTGCCGAATCCGCGGTTCGGGCGCACGGTGGTGGTATGACTCAACACTGGGATGCGCAGTACTGGGACAACCGGTACCAGGAGCACGACGAGAAGATATGGAGCGGCGAGCCCAACGGCGCGCTGGTGGCCGAGGCGACGGCGCTGGCACCCGGGCGCGCGCTGGACCTCGGCTGCGGCGAGGGCGGCGACGCGCAGTGGCTCGCCGGTCGGGGTTGGCAGGTCACGGCCACCGACATCTCGCAGGTGGCGCTCGACCGCTCGGCCCGGCTGGCGGGTGCCTCCTCGGTGACCTGGACCAGGACCGACGTAACCGTCGACCCGCCGGCCGCCGGCGCGTACGACCTGGTGTCGGCGCAGTACTTCCCGGTCCTGCGTCAGCCCGACCACGCGACCATGCGCGGCTTGCTGGCGGCCGTGGCCCCGGGCGGCACGCTGTTGTTCGTGAGCCACGACCTGTCCGGCCACGAGGGCCACATGGACTTCGACCCGACGACGCTCTACGAGCCCGCCGAGGTGGCGACCCTGCTGGGCGACGGCTGGACGATCGAGGTCAACGAGATCCGGCCCCGCCCGCACCAGCCGAACGGCAACCCCCACGTGAAGGACATCGTGCTGCGCGCCCGCCGGACGGGATAACGTCCTGGTCCATGGTGGTCGAACGGATCTGGCGCTACCCGATCAAGTCGACCGGCGGCGAACGGCTCACCCAGGTGGACGTCGACCTGCGGGGCCTGGTGGGCGACCGCTGGTACGCGGTCCGGGACGCGGCCGGCAAGCTCGGCTCCGGCAAGAGCACCCGCCGGTTCCGGCGCATGCCGGGCCTGCTGCGACTGTGGTCCCGCTACGTCGGCGACATCCCGCAGCTGCTGGACCTGCACGGCGAGCCGGTGTCGGACACGGTCGCGTTCCTGCACACCTACCTGAGGCGGACGGACGTCGACCTGGCCCGCGAGGAGACGGTGTCCCACGTCGACCAGCTCCCGCTGAGCGTGCTCACCACGGCCACGCTCGACTGGGTGCGCGCGGCCGTGCCGGGCGTCGCGGTCGACGAGCGGCGCTTCCGGCCCAACCTGCTGATCCGGACCCCGCCGGGCACCCGACCGTTCGTTGAGGACGACTGGATCGGGCGCCCGGCGCGCATCGGTGCGGACGTGCGCGTGGAGTTCGTCGGCTCGAGCGAACGATGCGTGATGGTGAACGAGGAGCAGCCCGGCCTGCAGCACTCGTCGAAGGTGCTGCGCGCGGTGGCCCGCTCCCACGACAACCGCCTGGACGCACTGGCCACGATCGCCGTCCCCGGCACGGTACGACTCGGGGACCCGCTCACGGTGTGCTGACGGCGGCGAGCATGCTGACGAGCTTCCACGGCCGCCGGCCCCAGGCGGCGAGCTTGCCCTCGAGAAGGGGCCGCACCATCCCCTGGCGGCCCATGAACACGAGCATGAGGGCGGCGGGGTCGGCCGAGAGATGAGCGTCGATGTCGGGTGCGCCGGCCGCGTCGAACGTCAACGAACCGCCGTCGAAGACCATCACCGTGCGGCCGCCACCGCGCAGGCGCAGTTCGAAGCGGCCGCGGAAGGCCTTGTCCTGGTTCACGAAGGCAGTGGGCGGCAGCGCCGCGATGAGCGGGAGCACGCCACCCTCGATCGCGAGCAGCGCGTGGTCCCGCCGGATCGGCCACGCCTGCCCGGTGGCGCCGGCGAGGTCGTGGCCGTGGATCAGGCATTCCTCGAGCAGGTGGCAGGCAACCGCTGAAGGCGCCAGGCGAACGCCTTGCAGCCATTCGACAGTGCCTTCTCCCGACCGCGACGCGACGTCGTCGAACTCGTCGGCCAGCGCGCCGAGGCGGTCGGCGAGTGCGTTCCGGTCGCGTTCGGCATCGTCGGCCAGCAACCGCGCGTTGACCTCGGCCATTCCCGCCCGCGTCACCGTGACTTCCGGGACCGGGTTCCCGGCGAGGGCGTCGGTGTCGAAGCGGAAGACGTGGGACAGGTGCGCCGCGATCTCGCTCACCGTCCACGTGCCGACCGAACCGGTGTCGGCGTTCGGGAGGCTCCGCACGAGCGCGACGAGGCTCGGGAGCACGTCACGCAACGCCGCGCGGGTCTGGGCCATGGTGTCGGTCACGAACACGTTCCTCCCGCTGTCGTTCAGACGCGGGTGACCATAGTGGAGGTGGCGTGGGCGGGAACCGTGAGGACCACGGGCACCGGCTTGCGCACCACGCTCCACACGAGGAAAGCCAGTCCCACCGCCAGGTAGCTGTTGCCGAGTACGTGCTGCCACCACGTCCAGGCCAGCTCCCGGTCCTCCGCGTGCGGCAGGAACCGTTGTCCGGCAACGAAAATCGCCACCAGCGCCGCCAGGATCGTGGCGTGGCGGCGGTTTCGGCTTCGCCACACCCGCACTCCGGCCACCACCACGGCCGGCGCGATCCACACCCAGTGGTGCGACCACGACACGGGTGACACCAGCAGCCCTGCGGTCACCACCACCAGCAGCGCCATGATCCGGTCCCCCGCCCGGCGCGTCCCGACCCAGGCGAGCGCCAGCACGGCGGCGGCCAGCACCAGCCAGCACACCTGTGCCACGGCCGGGTCGAGGTCGAACCGGATGAGCGTCGCACGCAGCGACTGGTTCGTGGCGAACGCGGCGCCGCCGACCCGGTCCGCGTCGAACAGCGACGTCGTCCAGTAGCGGAGGCTGTCGGTGGGCGCCAGGAGGAAACCCAGCGTGGTGACGCCGGCGAACGTGGCGGCGGCGGTGCCAGCGGGTCCGTACCGACGCTTGGTCAGGAAGTACAGCACGAAGATCGCGGGCGTGAGCTTCACGGCGGCCGCGAGGCCGATCAGCATGCCGCGCGGATAGCGGGTTCGTGGGGCGAGACAGTCGAAGGCCACGAGGCCCATGAGGATGAGGTTGACCTGGCCGAGCATCAGCGTGTCGCGCACGGGCTCGAGCGCGAGCCCCAGCACGACGGCGGCCGCCGCGAACGCCATCCGCCGGTGGGCGGGCGCCACGAGCATGGTGGTCAACGACAGCGCCAGCAGCCCGGTCACCGACAGCGCGGCGATCGCCGCGGCCCACGGCAGCACGCCGAGGACGCTGAACAGCACGGCCGACACCGGCGGGTAGGTGAACGGCAGCCGGTACGGGAACTCGTTGGTGTACAACGGGATTCCGTCGAGCCAGGCGTTGCCGCCGACGCGATAGACCATCAGGTCCGGGAGCATGCCGGGAATCAGTGCCCCGACCAGCACCACGAGGAGTGTCGTTCCCGATAAGCAGGCGGCCCAGACCAGGACCATCCGACGTGACGCCATTGTGCTGCCCTTCAAGTAATGGGCAGTGTGAAGCCGCCCCCCAGTGCGCACGCGGTACTAGTGCCCGCGTGCCTTTCGTGCCGCCACGCGGGCGTCGGAATGGTCGAGCCAGCGCACTTCCGCCTCCGCGCGGAAGATCATCAGGTCGTGGACGATCAGCCACGCGTCGTCGCCCGCCTGTTCGGCGGCCGCCTTGCGCCGGGTCAGCTCCCGCAGGGTCGCGAGCGTGGCCGCGCGCTGCGCCTCGAGCACGGCCGCCACGTTCACGCCGGGCGTGTGCAGCGCCAACGCGACCTTGACGGCCAACTCGTCACGCGGCCGGTCGGTCGGCACGATCGGTGTGCGGAACCAGCGGTCCAGCTCGGCCCGTCCCCCGTCGGTCAGCCGGTAGACGATCTTGCCCGGTTCGCCGGCCCGGTCGGTCACCTCGACCAACCCGTCGCGCTCGAGCCGCGAGAGCGTGGTGTAGACCTGTCCGATGTTGAGCGGCCAGGTCTCGCCGACCGTCTGCTCGAACTCCGCCCGCAGCTGGTACCCGTGCATGTCGGCGCGCTCGAGCAGGGCGAGCAGACCACACCGGACGGACATAGATACCGAGTATGCATACCCGGTATGCATCCGACAAGGGCCGACCTCGGAACCGGACGCAGGTCACATCCCGCGGCGGGTCACAATCATGGACATGTCACAGGTCGCCGACACCGGACGGTTGGTGGTGGACTCATCCGCCAGCACGGGAGCCGCGCTGGCCGAGCCGGGCCCGAAGGTCGACCGGCCCGAACTCAAGCTCTACCTGAACATGGCCATCGGTGCGACGATCATCGTGATCCTCCTGGTCGTCCTGGCGCTGGACATCTGGGGATGAGCGACATGACGACGGGACGACTGATGGTGGACTCGTCGGCGAGCACGGGTGCCGTGCTGGCCGGGCCGGGGCCGACGGTCGAGGTCGCCGGCGGATCCCATGTGGCCAACTGGCGCACGTGGACGATCGACCTGCCGCCGGGTCACTACGCGGTGCGGGTCAGTGCCGGCGGGCAGCTGCCGGCGGATCTCGTGGCCACCGTCAACCCCGGTCAGGTCACCACCGTCTACTACCAGGCGCGCGACACCGGGCAGCTCCGGCACAACCCGAAGGTCGTCCTTCCCGACCGGCTGCGGATGCTCCTTCTGATGGTCGGGGCGGTCGTGCTCATGCTCCTGCTGTCCGGCGTGATCATCTCGGTCGTGGACTGACGCCGTGCACACCCGGGAGCGGCGCGTGGCCGAGGCGATCACCGCCTACCTGGCGCGGGACGATCCGGATCCGCGTGAACTCGCGCGCGCGATCGGCGAGGCGGCCGGCGCGACCGGGTGCGCGATCATCGTGGGGACGCAACGGTTCCAGTGGGGCGACGGCGACGACTGGCTGGAGCAGGAGATCCCCGACGGCGGCGTCCTGGCCGTCACCCCGTCGCCGGGCCCGATGCCGGTGGCGGCGGCCGTCCTGCGGGCGCCGGTGACGGCGATCCGGCTGGCCGAGGAGACCGACCGGTTGCGCCGCGACGGTGACGCCGCCGCCCGCGCCCTGGTCGACGACCGGTGGCGTGCGGCGGCCGAGATGGAGCAGGAGCGCCGCGGCCTGGAACGTGACCTGCACGACGGCGCGCAGCACAACCTGGTGGCCCTGCGGATGTCGCTGGCGCTGGCCGAACACGCGGCGAGCACCGGGCGCATCGCGGATCTGGTGGCACAGCTGGAGAACACCGAACGCGTGCTGGTCGACACGGCGGCCGGGATCCTGCCGCGCGTGCTGGTGACGTCCGGCCTGGCGGCGGCGCTGCGCACGGAACTGGCCCGGCACGCCACGGTCACGCTCGACATCGCCGCTCTGCGCCGCCGCTACCCGACGCCGGTCGAGGCGGCTGTGTACTTCGTGGTCCTGGAGGCGGTGAACAACGCGCGCAAGCACGCGCCGGGCGCCCGCGTCACAGTCACGGTGGGCGACAACTACCAGGGCCTGGAGTTCACGGTGACCGACGACGGGCCAGGCTTCGCGATGGCCGCGCCGAACGCGGGCCTACCGAACCTGGCCGCGCGCGCGGCTTCGGTCGGGGGCGCGGTGGAGGTCCGTTCCGCTCCGGGTTCCGGCACCACGGTCACGGGCGTGGTCCCGCTCTGACCGCCGAGACAACCGCCGAGTCCCACGTTCAGCCCCGGTGAGTCCCCCTTTCGCGCGGCGCGGGTCATTGCTGCGCCTCCAGTTCAACCCACTCTAAGTGTCCAATTCCTTCACCATCACCTCGTACACCGGTGAATCATCAAACGGCTGCAGCTGTCCCATGACATAGAATCCCCCGGCGACGCCATGATGGACGTACCTGCAACTCGTTGATGCCGAACGTGCGCGAGCCAGTTTCGCGCAGGAATTCCGCGTCAACATCACTCTGGAGGTTGCGCCACCAGCCACTTTTGGGTGGCAAGGTGCCGCCCAGCGTGAAGCCGGCCAGCTCCTCGTCAACCCGGCCAGTCACCAGCCGGAAGCCGTCGCGAGAGGCGTAGCCTTCCAGCCGCTGCCAGAAGCGGTCAGGATGGAAGAACGGGTCTTGGAGCCGTTCGGCATATGCCTCGCGGTACACCGTCAGCACGTCGTCCTTCTGATTCCGAAGACTCTGGCCATCGTGGCGCTGAATAGTCAGGTCAGCACTCGCGTTCATGAGGTCGGGCACTCCCCAGTCACGTGTTCACGGCCTGGTAGCGAGCCAGGAAACTGTCAACCCCGTTAACGTCGGGATAAGCGCTCAATTCCTGGGCGACGACGTTGAGTTCCGTCGCCAGGCGCCAACTGGAAACCTCGCCCGTGAGATCGTCGAGCGCACCGTGGGCGGCTTCGGCAGCACCGTCAACAGCACCCGACGCTATGCGCGCACGAGCCAGACGGATACGCCACCCGCCAAGTTGCGGGCAAACTGCTTGGCGTACCCGTCGATGGTCGGTTCGAGCAGCCGTTCGGCACGGAACGAACGCCCCAGTTCAATCGCGCAGGTGGCCTCAATGCCGTCAATCTCTGCATGGCTCAGGAACGCTGACCACTCCTCGTTGGGTGCTTCCCGCTCCCGCTCCAGCACCTGCCGGGCCGTAGCAATGGCGCGATCGGCCTCGCGGGCGTCACCAACGAGGGCGTGGCTTACTGCCAGGCGTAGTTGCGGAATAACCGCCAGCCGCGTGGTAGCTCCCGTCCGGTGGCGGCTTGTTCGGCACCCGTGGCGTAGCGGAGCGCTTCACGGGGCCGGACAAGCATGTTGCTCTGGTAGGCCAGGTTGGCGAGTGCCCGTGTTTCGACCTGCGCGTCGTTGGCCTGGCGGCTCATAGCCAGCGCTTCACCGAAGCAGGTTCGAGCAACCTCATGTTCCCCGGCATCGAGCGCCAGCCACCCGGCGCAGATCTGGAGTCGGCCGGTAGCAGACACCAACTGCTGGCCTACCATGCTGGTGTAACTGCCGTGCTCCAGGAGCTGCACCCCGGCTTGAACCTGGACGAGCGCGGCTTGCCAGAGGGTGTCACCGCCATGCTGCTGGTCAAGGCTGTGAAGGCGGGCGGCCGACCGATCCAGGCGCTGCACTTCGGCCAGACCGACGGAGCGGCCCACGCTGTTGTTGAGGCTGGCCGCCGCCGTTGCGGCCACGCCCCACTTCATCAGCGTCCGGCGCTTCATGTCCTCCCACGCTACCGCCTGCGACGTTCGTATGGCCGGTACTGCCGGGGCTGATGCCACCGACTCGTCGTCGACCAGCAGCAACACCTGCAACCGCTCAGGCGTGACCCCCAGCAGCTTGGCCAGCTTCGGCCACAAGTACGGCACCGGGGCATTGCTACCTGCCTCCCACCGGATGACCGTGGAGCGGTCAACATGCAGGGCTGCGGCCAAGGCCTCTTGGGTGTGGCCCGCGGCTTTGCGTGCGGCCGCCAGCTCCACGCGGCGACGCTTGGTAACCATACGGGTACCTCCGGTGACAGGGAGCCGTCACCCTAACACCCTTTCGCGGACGTTATCCCAGGTCGGACGACCTAGTGCCACGTTGTCGCGACAAAGGTTCGTCATTCCTGCTCTGGGCGGTTTGCCCGATCGCACCACCCTGATCTTCAAGGCACCCACATCCCCAACGATGGAAGCGCAGAGACAAGCAGATGTACGAACCTTTGAAGGTCGTGAGTTGGGCCAGCGTCAAGGGCCACTGCCCCATCCGGCACAGCGTCAACAGTGATGAAGAGATGACCTTCATCTTCGGCGGCGGCAGCGAGGAGTTCGAGTTCTCTTTCGACGCCCGCGCCCTGCACAACCTGTTGGCCGCCGGAGTCGAGGCGGCCACGGAGATGAAGGCCTACGTCGACCTGGACGACGAACCGAACAGTTCGGCGGCCTGACGGTATGGACGGCCGCCTGCTCCCGGATGACGCATAGCCACCAGGCAAGGACGAGGCACGAGGCCGGACGTGGGCAAGCACCGGCGCTCTGAATATGACCAGGTGCAAGCGGATATCCCAGTACGAACATGTGCTGGGATATCCGCTTGCTGGTCGGCCACGGAAATAGCTCTTCTCAACCAATGGCAGGACATGACCGGCATCTGGATTGAACGACAGGGCTTCGCTGAGCCTCTGTCGACCAGTGATAAATGTGGACAGTGGCCGACGTGCTACGGGTATCTGCGGGGGCGTAGTCCCAGCACGGAAGAGATTTTGACAGCCCGCGGACGGATGGTGCGGCTTGCTGAGAGCAATCAGTTGTACCTCGCGCGCATCTTCCATGACTTTGATGTCGAACCAACCAACCTGGACTACCCAGGCCTACGGGAAGTCATGGAATGCGTGGGTCAGCCAAGAACATACGCTGTACTGCTGACTGACTTGGAGTTCACCCGGGAACCATCCCTGGCACTGAAGAACATCACCGAGGGATTCTTTCTAGAATATCCGGGCGTGCGAGTGGTGTGCATTTTGGGGGAAGAGGCGTGGGGAGCGTAGGACGCGGTGAACGTGGGACTCGCTGTTGGCTTAGAGCAGGCCCTCTGCCGTTCGCACCAGAACCTCGCAGGCCGCGCGGTCGCGGCCGCTCACCGCTGGGTGTTCGGCGTGCGCGCGCCAGCGGGTGATCGCCTCCCCCGCGCGCCGCGCGACCTCCTCACGGGAAGCGCCCGGCGGCAGGGCCAGGCGGGTGCGGGCATCCGCCCCCTCCGCGCCCAGCAGGCGCGCCGCCTCCGCCGCCACGCCGCGCAGCAGGTCGCCGCGGGAAAGGGCCTCCAGTAGTGACAGTTCCGCGAACTCGTGTGCGTCCACCCGGACCCGTTCCACCGCCCACCGCAATGGGTGGTCCGGCGCCAGGTCGCGCACCAGCGTAGTCATCGACAGGACCGCGCGGCGGGCGGCGATCACCGGGCCGCGCGCCACGAGCGACGCCGCCAGCGACGCCACCGTGCCCGTCTCCGCCAACGTCAACGAAGCCGACCGCAGGGCCGCACGGAACTCCGGCGTGGGTGCGAGACAGAACACCGCGTCCACGCCACCGCGGGGACCCGACGTCGACAGGAACTCCTCGGCCAGCGCGCGGTCCGCCGGCGCGTCCACGGCCACCACCGACACCCCCGGCACCGCTGAGAAAGGGCCCACCACGGCCACCCGGCACGGCTGCGTCAGCCGCTCCGCCACGGCATCCCACGCGTCGCGGTTCGGTCCCGCCTCCTGGCCCTGTCGCACCAGGTCGCGCACCTGCCGGAACAGCGGACTGCGTTCCAAAGTGGACAGATCCACCCGAGCAGTGATCGGCTCGATCCGCTCCGCCAGCCGCACGGTGATCACGGCCGTGCCGTCGACCATCCCGCACACCATCTCGCCGCCGAGCACGGCCACGCGTTCCAGGTCGTCGGCCAGCGCGGCACGCAGGTCCGCCACCGCGCAGCGTGCCGTGATCCGCGCCCGCAGCGCGTCGTCCCGGCCGAACGCCACCGTCACCGGCTGCGGGGAATCCTTACCGGCCAAGACGTTCAGCGACGCCGCGACCGCGTGGTAGAAACCCGACTCCAGCTGCCAGCCCACCCGGCGCCCGAGGTCACCGGTGAACATGACCGGCCTCGGCAGCGTCGCGGCCAACTCCTCCAGCGCGGCCCGCGGCCCACGGTCGGGCAGCATCGCCGGGAACACCCCGCGCACCACCACCCGGAAGTCGTCGATCAGCTCGTCCAGCGCCCGCTGTGCCTCCCCCAGTTCGGCCGCGTGCAACCATCGACGCACCGAGGCCAGGTCGCGCAGGGTGGTCGTGGTGATCGCCCCGACCAGCCGGTGCCGCTCCAGATCACGCACCCGGGCCAGGCGCGTGCGGGCGACGCTCAGCTCGTTGCGCAACCGCCGCGCCCGCAGGTCGGCCGCGTCGTGGTCGGCGCGCAGCCGCTCCAGCCGGACGGCCGTGCCGATCCAGACGGCCGTGTCACGCAACAGGATCCGCGCCCCCTCGTCCCACCGGCTCGGCCCGAGCACGTACACCGCACCACCACTGGTCACGGGCGCCGTGCCGACCGAACCGAGGACGCCGGTCATCCCGGCGGGCCAGCTCTCGACGACCCCGGAGGGCACCGCGTACGCGGCCTGACCGCCGACGCCCTCGGCCAGGTTCCGGACGAGTGCCGCGACCAGGTCGGAAGGGGAAGCGGCGACCACCTCGTACGGCGCCCTGCCACCGGAGATCAGCCGGCGCAGCGCGCCGCTCACGACGCCGACCCGTCGATCCGCCTCGCCTGCAGATACGCCAGCACGGCGAGCACCCGACGGTGGTGCACGGTCGCGTCGCCCGGCAGCCCGAGCTTGCCGAAGATCGCGGCCACGTGCTTCTCCACGGCCTTCGCCGAGATGTACAGCTCGCCGGCGATCGCGTTGTTCGCCCGCCCCTCGGCCATCAGCCGCAGCACGTCCTGTTCCCGCTCGCTCAGCGCGGCGATCGCGCCGCCACCATTGCTGGAGCTGCCCTGCACCAGCCGCCTGGCGAGCACCGGCTCGATGACGATCTCGCCGGCCACGAGCCGGGCGAGCGTGTCGTCGAGCACCTGCACGCCCGCGATGCGTTCCTTCAGCCGGTAGCCGATCCGTTCGGCGCCGATCTCCAGCACCCGCATCAGGTAGTGCGTCTCCGCGTAGTGCGACAGCAGCAGCAGGCCGGTGTCCGGTCGCAGCGCCCGGACCCGCTCGGCCGTGGTCAGCCCACCCTCGGGGCCCGGCGGCATGCGGATGTCCAGGATGGCGACGTCCACCGGGTCGGTGGCGACGGCCGCGACCAGCGCGTCACCGTCGGCGAAGCACCCGGCCACCTCGTGCCCGGCCGCCTCGAGCAACAACACCAGGCCTTCGCGGAACAGCGCGCCGTCCTCGGCTATCGCTACGCGCATCTCAGCACCGCCCGGTGTTCGCGGCGCGACGAGCTGCCCGGCTCCTGGTCGGTGATGCTGATCCGGAGCAACGTCCGGCCGCGCACCCGCACCCGCACGACGCTGCCGCGCGGCAACGTGTGGAAGTGGTCGGCCACCAGCAGCCCGGTCCGCGACCGGGCCTCCGCGCTCAGCTCCTGGTCCGGCAGGTCGAGCACCAGCCGCAGCCCCCGACGTTCGGCCACCGCCCGCAGGCCCGGCTCGAGCCCGGCGCTCGCCAGGACCGGCGGATAGATCACCGACCCGATCTGGCGGAGGTCGTCGAGGATGTGGGTCACCCGGCCCCGCACGGCCTGCACGCGGGCGTCGTCGATCATGCCGAGCGCCAGCGCCAGCGCGGACATCTCGGTGACCGCGCCGTCGTGCAGACTCCGCTCGAGGCCGTAGCGCAGCCGCACGGCCGTGCGGTCGGGCGGCCGGAGCCACCCCGGCAGGAATCGGCGGAACCAACGGGCCATGCGGTGCACTCTGCCAGGGTGACGGGCTCCCGGTTTGTCCGACAAGGGTGTCGCCCCTCCACCGGGGTAGGGATATCCCCCTTACCAGGGATGCCCGCGTCACTACTGGCTGTGTTCGCGTGTGATTGACTGGATGGCGGGGTCCGGGGAACACGGGAGGCGTCGTTGCGGTACGCGGTGGGGATCGACCTGGGCACCACGTTCACCTGCGCCGCGGTGGGCGACGCGGCGGGGACGCGGATGGTGCCGCTGTCACCGGACATCACCGTCCCGTCGTTGGCGTATCACGCGCCCGACGGCACGCTGCTGACCGGCGCGGCCGCCCAGCAGGCGGCCGCCGACCCGGCCCGCCTGGGCCGCGGGTTCAAACGCCGCCTCGGCGACCCGACCCCGCTGATGCTCGGTGGCGCCGCCTACTCCCCCACCGCGCTGATGGCCGCACAGCTGCGGGCCGTCCTCGACCAGGTGAGCGGCGCCATGGGCGGACCGCCCGCGTCGGTCGTGCTGACCTGCCCGGCCGTCTGGGGGCCCTACCGTCGTGAACAGTTCGCCGAGGTCCCCCGGCTGGCCGGCGTCGACCACTTCCGCCTGATCACCGAGCCGGAGGCGGCGGCCACGCACTACAGCCGCGAGCGCACCCTCGGCGACGGCGAGGTCGTGGCCGTGTACGACCTCGGTGGCGGCACGCTCGACACCACGGTGCTGCGGATGCGGGCCGGCGACCTGGAGATCCTCGGGACGCCGGAGGGCATCGAGCACCTGGGCGGCATGGACTTCGACGACGCGTTGCTCGCCCACCTCGACGAGCGGCTGGGCGGCGCGATCACGGCGCTCGACCCCGCCACGCTCGCCAGGGTCCGCGCGCTGTGCGTCCAGGCGAAGATCGACCTGTCCACCGAGCCGGACGTGACGCTGGCCGTGCCGCTGCCGGCCGGCGAACAGGAGGTCACGGTCACCCGACGGGACTTCAACGAGGTGATCAAGCCTTCGGTGGAGTTGACGCTCGGCGCGCTGCGGCGCACGGTCACCTCGGCCGGCCTGACGGGCGAGGACCTGTCGGCCGTGCTGCTGGCCGGCGGCTCGTCTCGGGTGCCGCTGGTGACCCAGCAGGTGTTCGAGGAGTTCGACAAGCCGGTGCGGGTGGCCCAGCACCCGAAGTTCACGGTGGCGCTCGGTGCCGCCACGGTCGCGACGCGCGCGCTCGACGAGCCCACGCCGCCGGTCGTCTCGGCGCCGCCCGTCACCCCGACACCACGGAGACCGGGCCGGCGGCGTTGGCTGGTGCCCACGGCCGCCGCGGCGATCGCGCTGGTCGCCGCTCTCGTGATCGCCCTGGTCGCGTTCAACAGCCGGCCGGACGTCGCCGCCGCGAACTCCACCGACACCACCGAGCCCGCGCCGGCGGGTGCGGCGCCCGAGCCGCTGTCGATCCTGGCCGACGCGCCCATCCCGCCCTACCGCGCGTTCATCGCGTCGGCCGACAACTGGGGTGGCACCGAGATCGTCGGGGACACCGGCAGCCACTCGGTGATCACCGCGACCGTCGACTCCGGACTGCGGGTCCACTGGCTGGGCGGCGCGGACGCCCAGATATATCTCCAGACCGTGAACGACCAACGCGACCTGTCGTCCTATGTGGACAGTGACGCCGCGTTGGTGTTCGACGTGACCGTGCACAGCACGAAGGGCGCGGGCGTCACGCTCGCCGCTCACTGCGGCTACCCGTGCGGCGCCGAACTCGACGCCACCAACCTGTTCCGCGACCTCCCGGTCGGCCAGGAGCAGAAGGTCAGCATCCCGTTGTCCTGCTTCACCGACAAGGGCCTGAACGAGTCGAACGTCGACACCCCGTTCCTGGTCTTCACCCAGGGCCCGCTCGACGTGACCTTCAAGAACATCGCCTGGGTCCCCGACGGCGCGAACGCCACCGATGTCACTGCCTGTGACCAACTGGCCTGAGTAGGGTTATCCCTACCCGAGGACGCGGGATAACTCCCCCACGACGAGGGATAGACCCAGGGACTTCGCCGCTGCGGAGCGCGACGCTTTGCCTACCAAGGGAAAGCGACACGGGCGAGGTCAGCAATGGTCAGCATCGAAAGCGTCGTGTGCGCCCACGGCGCCGCTCTGCACTCCTACGCCACCCGGCTGACGGGCGGCGATCGGTTCGCGGCGGAGGACGTGGTGCAGGAGACGTGGGTACGGGCGTGGCGCAACCTCGACCGGCTCACGGAGAACCACGGTTCGGTCCGCGGCTGGCTGATGCGGGTGGCGCACAACATCGCGGTCGACCAGCACCGCGGGCGGCGCGCCCGGCCCACCGAGGTCGAACTGCCGCAGCAGGACCTGGAACACACGGCCGTGCTGTCGCCGGTGAACGACGAGGTGGAGACGAGGGTGGTGGTCACCGCCATCCTCGACGGCCTGTCGCCCGTGCACCGCGACACACTGGTCGAGGTGTACTACGCCGACCGCACGGCCGCCTCGGCCGCCGAGGTGCTCGGCGTGCCGGCCGGCACCGTGAAGAGCAGGCTGCACAACGCTTTGCGCATGCTGCGTGCCTCGGTCACCGGGCCCGCGCTAGAGGCGGCCTAGGTAGGCGTCCACAGTGGCCACCGCGATCTCCTGGATGTGGCGGCCGTAGGCCTCGTACCCGTCGGCCACGAAGCTGTCGTCGCGGATCGGTAGTCCGCTGAACGAAGCGCGGAACGGCCCGGGTGCGTGCTGCGGCAGGGGTTCGTAGCCCTCGATCGGCGGCGGGGTCCCGCCGCCCCTGTTGGCCGCCACCTGCCGAGCCGACAGGCGGTGCAGCGCATCGAGACCCTCGGCCACGTAGAGCTGCAGCATGCGGAACTGGCCGTCGAGGTACTTCTCAGCACCGCGGGCCGGATGCTGCAGGAGGTACGCGCAGACCACCGGCGTGTGCCAGGCGAACATGTCCGGATCGCCCTGCTCCTCGGCCAGGATCGCGTGGTAGAAGTCCTCGCACCGGCCCGGCGCGCCGCAGTCACAGGTCATGGCGTCGAACCTAGCCCGCTCAGCGCCCATGATGACCGTTCCGCGCGCGCATGATGCGCGTTCCGGTCGGCCGCGATGACCACTCCCGTCCCCGAGCGCGGCGAGTCGACCAGTCCGGTACGCCGAGTCAGCCATCCGCGCGCGCGGAGTGGTCATCGTGGGCGGCGGGAGTGGTCATCATGCGCGACCGGAACGGTCATCATGCGGGGTCTGGGCTGGGGACGGTGGGCACGTCCTCCGGAAGCAGCACGCACAGGTCGTCCATCGTGGGGTCCACCAGCGAGCGGGTGCGGCGGGCGTGGTGGGCGACCGTCCCGTCCAGGACCTGCCGCGCGTAGCGGCCGTTGCCGAAGGACTCGCCCCGGCGCATGGTCGCGAAGTGCGACCGCAGCGCCGCCACCGTGGGGCCCGTGCACTCGTAGCCCGCGTCCGTGGCGTGCTGGTTCACGATGGTCACCAGCTCGTCCGGCGTGTAGTCGGCGAACCGGACCCGGTGGGAGAACCGCGACGACAACCCCGGGTTGGCCGCCAGGAACCCGGCCATCTCCCGCTCGTAGCCGGCCGCGATGACCACCACCTCGTCGCGATGATCTTCCATCAGCTTCACCAGCGTGTCGATCGCCTCGCGGCCGAAGTCGTGGCCCGCTCCCCTGCTCGACGACAATGTGTACGCCTCGTCGATGAACAGCACCCCGCCGCGCGCCCGGTCGAACGCCTCGGTGGTCCGCCGCGCCGTGTGACCCACGTACTCGCCCACCAGGTCCGCCCGTGCCACCTCCGTGACCTGTCCCTGTGCCAACACCCCCAGCGCCGCGAGCAGCGACCCGTACAGCCGCGCGACCGTCGTCTTACCCGTGCCCGGCGGGCCGGCGAAGATCAGGTGCCGGCTCACCGACGGCGCCGGCAACCCGGCCGCCTGACGCCGCCGGGCCGAGGCCAGCAGGTCGACCATGTCCGACACCTCGGCCTTCACCTCGTCCAGCCCCACCAGGCCGCGCAGCGTGCCGAGCAGTTGTTCGATCCGCTCCTCGTCCACCCGCCCGGCGCCCGCGCCCACCGACGAACCGGGCAGCGGCCCGAGGTCGGCCGGCATCAGCCTGGTGAGCGCGACGTGCCCGGCGTTGGGCTCGTCGGCCAGCCGGTAGGCCTGGCGTCCGAGCATCTCCTCGAACACCTTCCGCGCGGTGCGGCCGTTGCCGAACGCGGCGTCACGCGGCAGGTTCGTGAAGTAGGTGTGCAGCGCGGCCCTCGTCTCGAACTCCAGCCGGTAGTCGTGGCTGCCGCACAGACCCTCCACAATGGTCACCAGCTCGGCCGAGGAGTAGTCGGCGAACTCGATGGTGCGCGAGAACCGCGACGACAGCCCGGGGTTCGCCGCGAGGAACGACCGCATGTCGTTGGTGTAACCGGCAACGATCACCACCACCTCGTCGCGGTGGTCCTCCATGAGCTTCACGAGCGTGTCGATGGCCTCGCGCCCGAAGTCCGGCCCGCCGCCGCTGCCGTTGCCGGCCGACAGCGTGTACGCCTCGTCGATGAACAGCACGCCGCCGATGGCCTTCGTGAACATCTCGGTGGTCTTGATGGCCGTCCCGCCGACCACCGAAGCCACCAGGTCCGGACGCGCCACCTCGACCAACTGGCCGGACCGCAGCACCCCGAGTGCCGTGAGGATCCGGCCGTAGAGCCGCGCCACCGTGGTCTTGCCGGTGCCGGGCGCGCCGGTGAACACCAGGTGCCGCGACAGCGGCGGCGACGGCAGCCCGGCGGCCGCCCGGCGTTCGGACATCTGGTGCAGCCGCACGAGTGTCTCCACCTCGCGCTTCACCCCGTCCAGCCCCACGAGTTCCGCGAGTTCGGCCAGCAGGCCCTCGAGTTCGTCGGCGTCCGGCCCGGGCGGCGCGTCCACTGTGGACTCGACGGTCAGCGAAGGCACGGCGCCGCCCGGCAGGTCTCTGCCGAGGTTGCGGTCGGCCACGCAGTCGACGACCTCGACGGACTGGTCGGTCAGCACGGCGATGCCGTCACCCAGGTTGTCCCGCACGGTGGTGCCGGTGATCGATCCCTCCGCGTGTTCGTGCCACGCGACGCCGGTCTGACACTCGCGCACCTCACCGGCCTCGATCACCAGCCGCGCCTGCCCGCGCGCGGCGAGCCCGGTGCCGGTGGCGCCGACGACGCGAGTGTCGGTGACGGTCACCCTGGCGTGCTTCTCGGCCACCACACCACTGCCCGACCCGCCGCTGATCTCGCAGTCGAGCAGGCGGACGGTGCCGTCGGCGCCGGCGAGCACGGCGTCGTGGCCGGTGCCGGTGATCACGCACTCGACCACGTCGGCCGTGGACCCTTCGAGCACCTGCATCGCATGCCCGCGCGCGCCGTCGACCGTGACCCGCTTGAGTTCCGCGGAACCGTTCTGCACCACCACGATCGCCTGCGCCGAGGTGTCCAGGACACGACAGTCGGTCAGCGCCACCCGAGAGCCGGCGGCCAGCACGGCCACACCGTCCACAGCGGACAGTTCGGTGTCGGTGACCGTCAGCTCGCTGTTGTCCTCCACCACGATGGCCGTGCCGGTGATGGCCTCGATCCGGCAGCCGCGCAGCTCGCCCTGGCCCCGGTCCGCCGCGAGCACCGCGCCCTTCGCGTCGGTCACCACGCAGTCCACGAGTGTCGGCACGCCACCGGAACGCGCCACCACGGCGGTCGTGGCGACCGACGTGAACGTGCAGCCGGTCAGCTCGGCGCGGGCCCCGTCGAACACCAACACGCCCGCGCCGCCCGGGTTGCGCACGGTGGTGGCGCCGGCCCGCAGCTGGGCGCCCTTGCGCGCCACGACCGCCACCTCGGAGTCGGCGGACACCACGCACTCGTCCAGGTTCAGCGCGCCGGAACGCACGTCGACCGCCACCTCGCCGCCGGAGTGCGCGAACTCGATGCCCGACACCTCGGCGTTCTCCACGACCACGCGCAGCACGGCCTCGCCGGTCGCCTCGACCCGCACCTCGCCGGGCGAGCCTGAGCCGGACAGCGTGACGTCCCGGTCCAGCACGATCGACTCCGGGTAGACACCGGGCCGCACGGAGATCACGTCACCGTCGCGCGCCGCGCTGATGGCGTCGCCGATCGTGCGGAAGCAGTCCGGCTCGGTGGGCGAAACCCCGAGCATGGAACGGGTTCCGGTCATCCTGCTCGCCACGGCGGGTCCTCCTGGGGGGTCAGTGCCGCGCGGACGCGGTGTCGGACGAGTGGGGACAGCCGGTCGGGCGGCCGGTGCGCGAGCGCGTGTGCGGCCAGGTCGGGGTCCGGCGCGAACTGGTGGTGGTCGAGGTAGTAAGCGCTTGCCTCGGACCAGACCCAGGTGCCGTCGGAGCGCAGACTCGCCGGCACCCGATCGGGCGTCCCGGTGACCACGTCGGCCAGCCGGGTCTCGGCCGTGAGCACGACCTCGCCGCCGGTCAGGAAGTCCAGGAGCTTCTGGCGCCGCGCCGGGTCGGCCACCCGCTCGTGGTCGGGGGCGAACCACGGGCCGTCCGCGCTCGCGCCGTCGAACGTGCGGGCCACGGTGACCGGCTGTTCCGGGGTCGCCGACCACAGCAGGGTCGCGGCCAGCAGCGCGCGCTCGTGGTAGTCGGGCAGGGGCTGGTCGGGTACGAACACCTCGACCTTGGGGGTGTCCTCGAAGCGGGCGAGAGCCTGCTGGACGGCGGCCGTCACGTCCGTTGTGGACTGGATCAGGTACACGCGGTGGGCGCCGTCACGCATGCTGGCCCAGCAGGCATCGGCTCCTCGCACGGCCGCGAGCACCGCGCGGTCGGCCTCCTCGTGACCGTCCGGCCGGGGCACGAAGTCGTGGTGCCGGGCCCGCAGCTTCGCCTGGTCGAGGGCGGCGAGCAGCTCCGCGAGCCGGCTGTCCTCGGCCTCGCGGGCGATCGCCAGCCACCCGTCCGGCGCACGGCCGGCCAACGCGAGCAAGTCCGTCATGGTGTCCTCCTCACGCGGCCGGCAGCGGGCCGAACCACCGGCTGGCCGGCCCCGGCGTGGCGACCCGGGCGGCCGCCGCGGCACGCAACCGGGTCAGGGCCACGTCGCCGGCCGTGCCGTCCTCGGCCAGCAGCACCCGCTGGTTCTCCACGGCCAGCACCCGCAAGCGTGGTGTGTCCGGAGAGCACCACGTCGTCGGTCCGGCTCTCACCGTCTGTCAGCCCGTCGACCAGCCCGTCGAGCCGGCGGGCGGTGGTGGTCCAGATGAGTGCCTCGGCCGGGCCGACGGGGGCGGTGGACTTGGCGGGTGCCGCGACCATGGGGGTGGGCAGCCGGATGACCGACGCCGGGCGGACGTCCGTGTCCGCGGGAATCCCCCGCACCACCACGGCCCTGGCGGTCGGCAGGCGCCGGAGCCCGTCGGCCAGGCAGACGTAGAAGTCGGCGTCGTACTGCCCGCCGGGGTTGTCGGCGAACACCCGCACGACCGCGAGTTCGGTGAGCAGCGCCGACCGGTCGCCCGCCCCGAACCGCAGGCCCGGCCGCTCGGAGAGCAGGCGGGTGACGGCGCGAGTGGCGACGTCGTAGCTGGACCCGAGCCGGCCGCGCATGGCCCGTCGTTGGGCGGCGGTGCTGCGGGCGTCCACGGGCACTTCGATGGGCGCCGGGCGCGGCGTGGTGTGGGCGGGCAGGAGATCGGTCACCGAGCTTTCCTCGGTAGGCGCCGTGGTCGCCTGGACCGCGGGCGCCGACGAGGCCGCGACCATCGAGCCGAGGGACGCGCGCTCCGTTTCTACGGGTGCCGCTGGCACGAACGCGGGCGCGGCAGCCACTGCCTGGGTGGGGGCCGCCGGGGTGGGCGTCGCCTCGACGGCGACGGCCGCTGCCGGGGCGGGGCTCGGCAGCGGGGTGGGGCTCGGCGCCGACGACGGCTCGGCGAACTGTGCGGCGACAGGATCCGGTCCCAGCACCGGCGCGACAGCGGGATTCGGTCGCAGCGTCGGTGCGGCGACGGGATCCGGCCCCAACGTCGGCGCGACAGCGGGATCCAGTCCCAGCACCGGCGCGGCGACGGGATCCGGTCCCCGTGTCGGTGCGGCGGGCGTGTCCGGGGCCGGCTCCCACGTGAGGACCGGCCGCGCGGCCGGTGTGACCGCCGGGGCGATGCTGGCCGCGGCGACCGTCGGGATTCCCGGGACGTGGACGTCGGGGTCGTTCTCCTCGAGGTCGATGGTCAGCACGCCGTCGCGGATGTCGACCGTGGCGGCCGGCGCGGTCGCGAGGATCGGCCGCGCCGGCAGGATCCGACCGTCGGCCGTCACGGCCACCGCGCCCACCGGCGCGGCGCTCGCCGGCACGATCCGCAGGTCCTTCGGCAGGTCACGCATCAGACCGTCGAAGGGCTCGGCGGGAGGACGACCGATCACCACGACGTCCGCGGTCGTCCCGAGTTCCGCCGCCCACCTCGGTTCCGGCCGCGCCGAGTCCGGCCGCACGATCAGCCCGCGCGCCACCACGTCGACCAGCCAGCCGTCGCACAGCCGATACGACCCCGGCGACACCGTCGGCAGCGGCGCGATCCACCGGTACAGCAACGATCCGCCACCCGGCTCGTACACACGCTCCGCGGCGAACGGGTGCCAGCCGTTCGAGTACACGAGACGTCCCGTCGCCGGGCACGCCGTGGGCCGCGCGCACGGGCGCACCCAGTGCGTCGGCCACCGCGCGGAGCAGCTCACCGGCCGGCTCGCCGTACCAGGCCAGGACCGTCGGGTGCCGTTCCGGCAGCGCGCGCAGTGCCTCGGCCACGGTCGCGACGGCCGGCGGCGGCTCCCCCGGTGCGCCAAGCACCACGTACATGCGGTCGCGGTCGGGCACGCGGCGCAGGAGCGGGTCGGCAGGCCGGGGCGACGAGTCGCCGCGGATCCACAGGCCGGCCGGGATGTGCGTGACGTGGTCGGAGGGGTCGGGCAGGCCGTCCTGCCACCAGGGCGCCGGCAGCCGCGCGCCGACCGCGGTCCGCTGCCCGCCCGGTTGGTACGCCACCCAACCGCCGGGCACGAACACCGTGCCGTCGGTCAGTCCCAGCGGGTGGCCGTCGGCCGCCGTGACCTCCACGCCCAGCCGCTCGGCCAACAGCCGCGCCGGCGGCAGCGTCCCGTCCTGGCCCATCGAGCCGAACCCCGGCGCCACCACGCACAGGTCGCCGGTCACCTCGTCGGCCAGATCGGCGATCACCCACGGATCCAGCCTGGTCATCGCGTCGAGCGACGAGTCGCCGACCACCACGAACGTCCGGTCCGGCTCGCCGGGCAGGCGCTGGGCCAGTTGAACGGCTGCGTCGGACCGGCCGACGACCAGCGCGTGCCCGACCCGTTCCACGGTGATCGACTCGTCCACTCGGCCTCCTCCACTCACTCAGGACACGGCCGAGAGCCCACGAAGAGTTCACTCGACCGGGAGGGGGCGGCCTTTCGGGACGAACCGGAGGAACTCGGGGTACTCGGCGTCCGGTCCCACGACCAGGGCGATCACGTCGCGGCCGGTGCTCGCCGCGAGCGCGGCCGCCAGTTCGGCGGTGACCACCGCGCCCACCAGCCGGAGCCCGCCGAGCGACGGGACCAGCCGGCCGTCGGTGCCCGGCACGGGGATCTCCTCGCCGGCCGCGACGGCCGTCCGCAGGTCGTGGCTCTCGACGGCGCGGGCGTGCTCGGCCGCCGTGTACGGGTCGGGGTCGCTGGGCGCGACGGGCGGGCCGGCGTCGTCGGTGACGAAATTCCCTTGTGCGTCCAGGGGAATCGCGTAGACGCGGTCGAGTCCCGGCACCGGATTGGTGGTGGGATCGGAGATGGTGCCGTCCTGGGCGTCCACCATCGACACGACGCCGTGGTGGTTCACGACGTTCCAGGCGTGGCCCTGGCCGCTGCGGGGGAACCCGAACACGACGGCGTCCGCGCCGTGGCCCGCGCGCCTGATCCGCTCGACGATCTCGGCGAGGCCGGTCTCGCCCCGGCTGAACAGCTCCGGTGCGTAGGTGAGTTCCTCGGCCGCCGCGGTGGCCGCGCTGCGGGGGGCACCGTCCGGCGCGATGCCCGCCACGCGTGGGTCGCCGTGCCAGGTGGCGTGGAACGCGAGGGCCGCGTCGACGCAGTTGACGTCACGCCCGTGGCCCGACCGCGACCCGTTGATCAGCTCGACGAAACTCGACGGGTCGGCGAACCTCGTGCCGGGCGGCACGGTGTTCAGCAACGCGGTCGTGTCCTCGGGGGCGGGCGGGATCAGCTTCTCCGGCATGGGCCGCGGTTCGGGAACAGTGACCGGGCCGTCGGCCTCGAACTCGTCGCGCGAGCGTTTGCCGGGGCGTGGTTCGGGGGTCGCGTCCATGGGTTGCGGCTGTGGTTCCGGTGCGGGTGCCACCGGGCCGGCGAGCGCGTCCGTGGTGTGGGTCGGCGGGCGGTAGTAGTCGTTGCGACGGTCGTGCAGGGTTCGGGCGAGGTCGCGGAGTTCGGTCGGGTGGGCGCCGTCCTGGAGGGCGTCGCTGATGATCGAGACCGCCTGGCGGTAGCTGCGGGACGGGAACTGCGAGTCCCAGCCCGCCTGGGTCAGCACGCGTGCCGACCGGTCGCGCAGCCCCTGCCGCACCTGGTTCGACACCTCGTCCAGGTTGGCGCGGGCCTCGCGGCTCATGTCCTCGATGGTGTTCAGCTCGTCCGGGGTGAACGGGCGCTCCGGGGCCGGCTGGTTCAGCGGTGCGCCGTCCGGGCCGAGCAGCCGCGACGGGCCGTGGGTGGGGACGAGGTTCCAGCCGGCGCGCGTCAGCGAGAGGCCGGCGGCGTTGGGCGCGACCAGGCCGGCGTCACGCAACGACTTGAACGCCTTGCCGAACGCCGATTTGGTGAGCCCGAAGGACTCCAGCGTCTGGCGGTCTTCGCGGGAGTCGGTCAGCTCGCGGAAGCCGCCGCTGAACGCCAGCACGCGCACGACCTGCTCGATGTCGGTCGACGACTTCGGCACGGCGCCGCGTACGTTCGCGTCGAGGTCGTCGGCGTGGATGTCCAGGATGTCGGACACGGCCGGCGGTGGCGGCGCCTGCGACTCGGTGGGCGGCAGTTCGCCCGCGTCCGCGCCGGGGCGCCACTGCTGGCGGGCGCTGCCGCGGCCCGGCGGCGGCCCGGATTCGTTCCATTCGCGCATCCACGGACGCAGTTCGTGGACCACGTTGCCCGGGACAGGCAGGTCGGCGAGTGCCTCGAGGCGCTCGTTGAGCCGCGGCCGGTCGCCGATGATGGCCTGGAGCGCGTCCCGGCGGGGCCCGTGTTGCACGTGCGCCCGGGCGGTCAGCACGGCGCGGCCGAGCATCAGGTCGAACAGGGCCTGGTCGTTGAGGTGGTGCAACTGTTGGCCGTCGAGGTTCCCGTCGCGGTACTGGCCGAACCGGGCGGTAACGGAGTCCGCCACGTGGTCGGCCGTGCGCTCGGAGTCCGTGCGGCCGTCGATCAGGTCCATGGCGTCGAGGAAGTCGAACAGGTCCTGCGCGACCTTCTTCACGCTCTCGTCGCCGGTCTTCGTGCGCGAGATCATGGTCCGCAACTTGTCGGCGCGCAGTTCGTCGGGGGTCAGGACGTCCACACGGGACCCGCCAAGCTCCATGGCGATCGTCGGCGGCTTGGCCCCGGGCACCACGGACACGCTCACCTCGTGCCCCAACACGTTCGGCGACCCGATGGTGCGCGAGCCGTCGGGCCCGCCGAGGGGGAAGAACTGCTCGACCTTCCCGCCGGCCGGGGTGCGCTGGGCGCGGTACTCACGCTGGAGGTCCTTGACCATGACGTCGTTGAGGTAGGTCAGCAGCCGCTTGCCGCCGTCCTCACCGAACTGCCGGAACTCCGCGTCGCTGACCGTGACCCGGAAGTCGAGGTCGTTGATCGGCCGGCTGCCCTGCTGGAACCCCAGCGCCGCACCGCCCGACAGGAACGGCGTGAGCCCGAAGTTCCGCAGCGCGTCGGAGAACCACGCGGCGATCTCCTGGTGGGTCCGCACCTGAACGGGTGCCTGTTGGGTACTGCTCTCCCCCTGCCTCCCACCGAGCGAGTCGGTGTGGACGGGCGGCGGGTTGGTGGAGGTGGTCGCGGAGCGCTGGTTCGGCGGCTCGTGAACCACGGACTCCTGGGTCACCGGCTCTTGCGGCGCCGGGTCCCGCGTTGTCGCGGGTGTCTTCGGTGGTTCGGGGAGGGTGTTGGCCGCTGACCGCAGGTCCGCCGCCGTGAAGGGCGCGCCCGGGGGGACGGTGTACGTGGTCGGGCGCATGTCCTTCGGGAGACCGCCCAGGAAGGACTCCACCTGTGACTGGGTCACGCCCGGGGCGACATGGAGGTTGCGGCCGCGAGGAGTGTCTGCCGCGGGCGGGTTCGGGGCCGGCTGATCCGGCAGGTGGAGGGTCGCGCCCCCGGGGTTCGGAGCCACCGCCAGTCCCGGCGGAGGCTGCTTGCCGCCGTGGGTCCACACGTCGGCGATGGTGAGCAGTCCCTTGTCCAGCGCCTCGGATTCCCACACCCGCACGTGCAGGTCATCCCTCGAACCGATCTTCATGACGCTGTCCGTCACCGGATGTGTCCAGTTGGAACCGTGCTTCCTGGCCTCCGTGTAGAAATCCGCGTCCGCGCGGTACAGATAGGACCTACCGGTGTGCTTGGTCCCGTTGGTACCACCGGTCTTCGACGACGTGGCGGTCGTGGTGTCCGTGGAGATACCCTCCGACACCGGCGGGCCGCTGACCACGGTGGTGGGCGCCGGGCCGGCCGCGCTGTACGTGTTGCCCACCGACCACGGCAGCGACGGACCAGAACTCACGCTCACCGTCTTCGAGCTGCCCTCCGGCGTCCCGGATTCGGTGTCCTGGCTCAGGTTCATGGTCGTGTCCGGCGGCAGCGCCTGCACGAACCGGAAACTGTCCGGCCGCAGGTCCGCGGTCACCGTGAGGTCGAACAGCGAGTCGTGCAGCGTGTGCTTGCGGCCCACGATGTTCTCGACGTGATAGCTGTCGCCCGTGAAGATGGCCGTGGATCCATTGTGGAGGGACGTGCCGAGCGTGGCACCGTGCACGGTGTACTCGGCGTTACCGCCCGGCCGGGTGTGGTCCGACGGGTGCGTCGCCGATTCGGTCACCGCCTCCGGCGTCGCCGGCCCCACCGGCAGCGGCCGCGAACCGAGCTGCGAGTACACGGAATCCTGGATGGCACGCACGGTGTCGGTGCCGATCGACTCGATCCGCCAGCCGTCCCTCGCGCCGAACATGGGGGTCTGCTCGGGACGCCGGGTCACCACCTCGACGGTCGGCGGCTGCGCGGGCTTGGTCAGCGCCGGCGCGGCATCGGCGCTCGGCGACACCAGGTCTACCGTGCCGGACAACGGAACCGGGGCGCCGGCCGGCGTGTCCCAGTTGGCGCGCTTCGGCAGCCCGAGCAGCGGCGTGTCGAACGCCGGCATGGGCGTGCGCCGCCGCGAGATCGACAGTTCGTAGTCGGCGCCGCGCCCCGACCGGCCCACCTTGTCCGTGTCCACCTGTGTGGTCACCTTGTCGCTGCTGCTCGTGGGCAACACGGTGTCGGTCTTCACGCTCCTGCTCACCCCGATGATCTGCGGCGTGAACGAGCCGGACGACGCGCCGGGGTTCGGCGTCGCGTTCTGTCCGGGTGGGACGGTCGGCACCTCGCGGTGGTTCAGGCCGGCCTCCAGTGCCGCGGCCGCCGTCCACGTGGTGGACTTCTTGTCCTGAGTAGACGTTCCGAGGTAGTCGGCGTTCACCTGCTTGTCCGGCACGATCGGCCGCGCGGGCGGCGCGTCGGGTGTCTGGTCGTTCGGCGTCGCGGTCACCCGGATGTCGACGACGTCCTCGAACGCCACGTCCGCGTCCGGCACGGAGATCAGCCCGGTGCCGCCGGCCAGGACGTCGCGCAGCCACACGTGACCGCTCGGCGTGCCGAGCATCTTCGTCACCTGGTCGAGGATCGCCGTGCGCCACTTCTGGCCCGTCACCCCGAGTTCGTCGAGCTTGTCGGTCACTCCCGAGAGGTCACTCCGGACGGTCGAGTCGATCACCGTGGTGTCGCTGTGGGACGGGTAGCCGTCCGACAGCAGGGTGTGCGCCGGGTTGTCCACTGTGGACTTGACGTCGGGCAGTGCTCCGGCGAGGTCCGGCGGCACCGGCAGGCCGAGCGAGGTGAACAGGTCGACGGCATGGGCCACCGGCATCTCCACCAGCACCCCGTCCGGCTGGTCCACGGTGACCGGGAGCGAGTCGAACGTGTTCGTCTTGAAGACGTTCCGCAGGTTCATGTCGGCCTCGTACTGGTACCGCACGTCCAGCGCCACGAACGCCGTGGGGCCCGTGTACTCGTGGGCCTGCTTGCCGCCGCTCGTCAGGTCGACCGCGTGGCTGTCGCCGGTCTTCCAGCCGCCGCCGAACACGCCGCGCAGCAACGCACCCACGCCGCTGTCCCGCTTCGGCGCGACCCCGAGGCTCACCTCCGCGTCGATGCCCCAGCCGCTCGACTTGGTACTGCCCGCGATGTGGTCACCCGCCTGGTTGCGTTTCAACGTTCCCTCGGCACGCACGTCGACCAGCCGCGGCGACGAGTACTCCGACGTGGCCTTCAACTCGCCGTTGAAGTCGGTCATCCGGCCGGGCTGGTACATCTTGCCCGTGGTGCTCGACAGCCCGCCGATGCCGCGGCTCGCGGTCCCCCGGCTGCCGACCCGGCCGACGAAGTCACGCACCGCGTCGCCCGACGTCGTGCCCGGTCGGGACAGCTCGGAGTTCTTGTACGTGAACCGGTTGACCGTCTGCGTACCGTCCGGATTGGACCTGGTCTCCGTGAACTCCCTGCTTCCCCAAGACGACCAGTTCCCACTGCCGACCGGCGGCACGCGCGTCGGCAGCCCGTGCCCGCCGTTCACCGGCTCGACCCGCTTGGCGAGTGCCAGGTAGACGCCCTCCGTGGTGTTCGGCGTGACCCGCACGTTCTCGATGTTCGTGAACTCCCCCAGCGCCCTCGGGTCGATCCGGGGTGCGGTCGCCGGCGGCTCGCCGAGGTAGACACCGGGCGTCATCTGACTCGGTGGCAACGGTTTCGTGGCCCACGGCAGCTTGTCCGACGGGGTCGACACGTGGATCGCGTCGTCCACCCGGCCCGTGCGGATGTGCTGGGCGGGCGGGTTCCCGCCGAACGCCTGGTCGATGTCCACTTTAGTCGGCTCGGTCACCCGACTGGTGGCGTCCGGCCCGAACAGCAGGCGGTCGCCGAGGAACAGTCGCTGCGCCCAGTTCGGCGTCTTCGTGGATCGGTGCACGACCACGATGTCGAGTGGACCGTCGAAGTCGCGGATGTCGCCGCTGTACGAGCTGCCCCGGCCGTCCTTGCCGGTGTAGCCGGACTTGTTGCCGTAGCCCGATTCCCAGGTTGCCGAGATCGCCGCGCGGGGTGCGCCGCCGGACGTCGTCGGGCCGCCCTGGTACGGGTTCGGCAGGCCCTGCTCGGGGGTGGCCTTGGGCGGGTTCTGGTTCGGGGAATCCGTGCCGGTCACGACGAACGCGCCGCCGACGCCCACCCTGGCCGTGCGTTTCGAGTCGATGGTGCGCCGGAACTGGTCGGAGTTCTTGTCCTCCGCCCCCGCGCTCGTCTGTCCGGAAGGGTCGGTGGTGGCCGGCGGGCGCGGCCGGGCGTGGATGTCGACGATGTGGGTGCGGCCGTTCTCCTGCCAGATCGCCTGTTCGCCACCGTGCATCGCGTTGTAGATCGAGTCCCTGGACCCGTCCGGCGAGCTGAACTTCTCGGTGACCGCGGCACGACCGCGGTCGCTCAGGCCGTCGGCCACGAAGTCCACGATCGGCCGCGTGTTCACGGACTTGATGTCGTCCTTGCCGAACACGTACTCCGGCTGGGCATTGACAACCGGCTCCGAGCCGGCGAACTGCGGGGGCAGCGGCAGGCCGAGCGCGCGGGCCTGCGGCACCGACACCTGAACCGTCTGCTGGTCGACCTGGTAGATCAGTTCGGTGTCACTTCGGGAGTGGCTGCTCGAGTTCTCGGTGGCCGGGTTGGTCCCGTCGGACAGGCCGCTGCTGAAGTCGGTGAACGCGCCGAGGAACCAGCTCTTCGGGCCGCCGTAGAGGCCGCCGCCGAGGTTCGCGTCGCTGCCGCGTGTGACCGAGGAACCGTTGGTGTGGCTGGTGGAGTTGGAGTGGTCGACGGCCGTGGTGCCGACGAAGGTGTGGGTGGGCGTGGCCATCGGGCTGCCCGGCGTGAGGTCCGGCAGCCGCAGGCCGGCGTCCACCGGGGCCACCACGGGTGTCTGGCCGGGAACGGACGCGGTGATGGCGATCGTGGTGGGCACGTGTGCGGCCTGCTCGGTGCCGGTGCTGCTGCTCGTGGTGGTCGACGAGTCGAAGCGCTGCGCGCGTTTCATGGTGGCGCCGACGTAGACCATCGGCCGCATGACGGCGCCGGCCGCGTCGACCGGCGTGACGAAGATCAGCGGGATGCGGACGGGCATGTTGCTCGACGACGACTCGGCCAGCGGTGTCGTGTTCTCGGCCGACGTGTCCTGTTTGGTGGCCGGCGAGGTGGTGCTGCCCTCGGCCGGGCGGTGCAGGTCGGCGGTGAGGTCGACGGTCACCCCGCCGATCTCGAGCCGGTGGTTGTTGAGGGCTTCCGCCACACCGTCGGGTCCGAGTTGGGTCAGGTGATTGTCCACTGTGGTCCGGTCCTGCCCGGTGAGCGTGGTGATGGCGTCAACCAGGGCGTCGAGCGAACCGAGGGTCTCGATGTGCAACCGGGACCCGGGCGGCAGGGTGGACACGCGGGCGAGGCCGCGTTCGACCGCACTCTGGGTGGCGGCGGTCTGGGCGTCGGTCTTGGCCTTGTCGGCGTCCTTCGCGGCCTGCTCGGCGTGGTCGCGGCCGGTGTTGGCGGCGGTCTCGGCGTCGCGGGCGGTGTCCTGGTGGGTGGTGAGGTCGATGGTGCGGACGGCCTCGTCGTGGCGGCGGTGGGTCTCGTTCGCGTCGTTCGCCTCGTCGGTGCGGGTGTCGGCCTCGGTGATCGCGTCGGGAATGGTGGTGTTCTCGAGCGTCTGACGCTGCTCGGTGAGGTCGTCGCTCGGCTCGGGCAGGTGGGAGAGTTCGACGAGGTTGTCGCGGGTTTTGATGAGGTCGGTGACGTGCCGGTGTGCCGTGTCGGCCAGGGTGGTGGCGTTGTCGGCGACGGTGCGAGCGGCGTTCGCCTGATCGACGGCGGTGCGCACGGTGTCGACGACCGACGCGGCTTCGGCGGCCGCGGTGTTGGCGGTGGCGAGGTTGTCGCTGGCCTGCTGGAGGGCGGCGGCCGTGGTGTCGACCGCCTGCCGCACGGTGGTGAGGGCGTCCTGGGCGGTGGTGTTCGCGGCGCGGGCGTTGTCGACGGAGATCCGGATGGCGTCGACGTCGGCTTGGGCGGTTTCCAGAGTGCGGGTGGCTTGGTCGACGGCGGTGTTCGCGGTGTCGAGGGACTGACTCAGCCGGCGGACGACCGGCGCCCAGCGGCGGATGCCGGCGTCGTTGTTGGCGGCGGCGAGTTTGTCGCTTGCGTTGTCGTGCTGGGTGGCGAGGTCGTCGCGGGTGCGGGTGGCGTCGGTCAACTGCTGCTGCGCCTGCCGGAACCGCTGGTCAGCCAGCGACCGCGCACCCTCGACGCCGATGAGCGTGCCTGCGACGTCGTTGGCGGAGCGCCGGGTGATGGTGAGGTTGTGCCGGGCCTGCCGGTCGGCTTGGCGCGCCCGGCCGACGGCGGAGGCGGCGTTGTCCCGCGCGGTGGCGGCGGCGTCGGCGGCCTGCTCGGCTTCGCGAACCTTGCCGTGGGTCCGCGGCGGCCGGGGTGTCGGCGCCTCCGCCCGGAGCGTGGTCAGCTCGTGGGTCTCGGCCGGGGCGGGGGCCTCGGACTGGCCGAGCGTGGCGACCGCCTGACGGGCGTCCTGAGTGGACGGTCCAGGCCGCATCTCAGGCGCGACGGTACGCGGCGCGGTATCCCCCTCCGGCGGCCCACCCTTGCCCGACACGGTCTCCGACTGCCGAGCGGCCGGCGGCGGAACCGGCTTCACCGAACTCTGGACCACCGACGAGTTTCCGGGCGGCGGAACCACCACCGGCCCCCCGGACACCGACTGATCCGCCGGCGGCCGAGTCGGTTTCTCAGTCCCCGATGAGCCGCCGGGCGGCGGAACGAGCACCGGCTGTCCAGTGACCGACGAACTGCCGGCCGGCTCCTCGACCACCGAGGAGTTACCCGAAGGCGGAGCCGGCACCGACTGCTCGATCACCGAAGAGTCCATCGGCGGAACCACAACCGACGGGTCAGTCACCGACGAATCACCCGACGGCGGAACCGGCACGGGCCGCTCGATCACCGACTGATCAACCGGCGGCGGAACCACAACCGGCGGGCCGGTCACCGAGGAGTTGCCCGTCGGTGGAACTGGCACAGGCTGCTCAATCACCGGGGAACTGCTGGTCGGCGGAGCCGGCACGGGATGCTCGATCACCGAGGAGTCCGCCGGCGGTGGAACCGGCACAGGCTGTTCAGTCATCGAGGAATCGCCGGTCGGCGGAGTCGGCACAGGCTGCTCGATCACCGACTCATTCACCGGCGGAACCACAACCGACGGGTCAGTCACCGACGAATCACCCGACGGCGGAACCGGCACAGGCTGTTCAGTCACCGGCTAGTCTGCCGGCGGTATCACTACGGACGGGTCGGTCACCGAGGAATCGCCCGAGGGTGGGACTGGCACAGGCTGGTCGGTCACCGACTGATCCACCGGTGGCGGAACCACTATCGGGGGGTCGGTCACGGAGGAGTCGCCCGGCGGAAGGATCGGCGGCGATTCCTGCACCGGCGGTGGGAACGTCGACGAGTTGCCCGGTGGCTGTTGGGTCACCGGGTTGGTGGGTGGTTCGGGGGTCGGGATGGTCGAGTCCTGGGTGCTGGGTGGCGGTTGGTTGGTGTCGACCGGCGGGGTCTGGACCGGCGGCGGCTGGTGGGTGTTGCCCTGGCTTTCGGGGGTCGGGGTGTGCTGTTCCTGCGTGGGGTTCACCGGAGGCGGGACGGTGGATGGGGTGGTGCTGTCGCCGGTGTCGTTCGGGCCGGCTATGACGTCCGTCGGGCCGTTGTTTCCGTTGCCCTGAGGGGGGAACAGGTTCTGAGTGTTGCCGCCGTCGGTACCGCGGGGCTGGTCGCCGTTCAGCCCGCCGGGACCGCTGTTGTCGCCGGTGAATCCGCCGTTCGGGCCGCTGTTGAATCCGCCGCCGCTGTCGGAACCACCGTTGGCGCCACCGGGGCCGCTGTTGAAACCGCCACCGGGCCCACTGTTGAGGTTCCCGTTCGAACCCGGGCCGCCATTCGGGCCGCCGCCGGGACCACCATTGGGCCCACTGCCAGGGCCACCATTGAAACCATCGTTCGGGCCGCCGCCCGGCCCACCATTGGGACCACCGCCGGGCCCGTTGTTCGAACCGCCACCGGGCCCGCCACCTGGACCACCGTTCGGGCCGCCACCCGGACCGCCGCCGGGGCCGCCATCCGGGCCGCCACCCGGACCGCCGGTCGGGCTGTTCTCCCCCGAACCATCCGGAGGGCCGCCGCGGGGGCCGTCACCTGAAGGGCCACCGGAAGGCCCGCCGTCCGGGGGCACGTTGAACATGTACTTGCCGAAGGCGTCGCCGCCCGCGCTTCCCCCGCCTGACGCCGCGCCCGACGTGGTCGAGTACGGGTTCATCTCGAACTCGCCCTCCGTGGCGTACTTGTACAGCGCCTCGGTGAGCGTTTCGTGGAAACCCTCCGTGCCCATCTCCGTGAGGATTTTCGGCAGGTTCTTGTGCCACGCCTTGCCCAACGACTTCGTGAAATAGTCGTCCAGGAATTTTGTCAGCTTGTCCGACAGCACTTTGCCCAAACCGCTGAAGAACGGCGCCAGCGCGGCACCCATGGCTCCTACGCCGGCGGCATTGGCCGTGTACTTGGTGTTCCACTCGTCGCGGGTGCCCATCGCGTACTGGGTGGCCTGCGCGGCCGCGTCGATCAGCAGTTGGAACGCGATGCCGAACACCGCCGCCTGCAAGACCTGCAGCAACAGTTTGCCCAGCAGGCTTTTCAGCAGGAACCGGACGATCGCCATCCTGGCCGCCAGCCACGCCATCGACGCGCCGCCCGTGAACGGGGACATGGCGATCGCCCACGCGATTTCCGCCAGCAGGGCGATCAGGGAGTAGATGGAGACCAGCTTCATGTACTCGACGTCGCGGGCCAGGTCGGCCAGAAAGTCTGACAGGCCGGCGAAAAGCTCGGCCGCGGCGTCGATGTAGTTGTCGCCCTCGATGAACGGCGACACCCGCGCCACGAACGCCCGTTCCGCCTCGCCCTCGAAATCCTGCCTGATGGCCTGCACGGCGGCGCGCAACCCCGGGCCCAATTGGGAACCCAGGGCCTGCGCGGCCGTCGCCCACTCGGCCGAGAAGGCACGCAGCTGATCCTCGTTGGCGTCCGGCCATTCCTCGCCGGTGAGCACCTGGAACAGCTTCGCCACTTCCGGGCTGACCATCATGGCCATGGTGGGTCCTTAGCCGGCGCTTGACGAGGCGTCGTCGTTGGTCTGGTCGAAGTTCCTGGCCGCGTCGATCGTCCGGCTGGAGTACCCGCCGACGATCTGTTCGAGCAACGCCAGGAACTCCAGCGCCTTCACCTCGCCCGGTTTGTAGTTCGTGTCGAACTGCTCGCCCATCTCGCCGGTACCGCCGGAGTGCTGGTAGGTGACGGTGGCCGATTCCATCCGCCCGGCGATCTGCTTCGCCAGCACCGACCAGCGGTCGAGGTCGATCCCGCCTCTGGTCAGCGCGTCGATGTCGACGTACAGCCGGTCGCTCACCGGGACCACCGCCCGGCGTCCTGGATCGCCGATTCGATCATGGCGTCGAGGTCGGGACCGCTCTCGCGCAGCCGCTCCAGGTCGACGCCGTCCGGGACCAGCCCGGCCATCAGCTCGCCGGTCTCCACGGCCACCTGCTCCTGCGCGTCGGCCACCACCTCGACGATCTTCGCGCAGAGTTCCTTCGGCGCCAGCTCCCGCCAGCGCTGCCCTCGAAAACTCAGGTCGGTGAGCCGTCCCCGTCCGTCCACTGTGGCCGTGACGTTGCGGTCCTTTGTAGACGCACTCGCTGTGACCTCCTCGAGTTTCCCGTACGCCGCGGCGATCTGCTCCTGCTTGGCACGCAGGTCCTGCATCACGCCGGCCATCTCGTTGTGCAGTGGGGAAAACATCCCGACCTCCTACGTGGTCGCCGTCTGCTCGGTGGTCTTCTGCTCCTGCTCGGTGGTCTTGGCGCGCGGCGCGTTGGTGCGCATGTGCACGTGGGTCGGGGCGAGTTGCTCGTCGGTCTCGTGCGACGGATCGTTCGGCAGGCCGATGACCCCGTTGCCGGCGTCGTTGTTCGTGCCCCAGACCTTGTCGTCCTCGGACAGCCAGGTCTGCCGTTCGCGTTCCTTGCTGTCGCCCTGGTTGCCACCCATCGGAGGCATCATGGGCGGCATCATCGGCATCCCGCCACGCTGGCCGCCCGACGATCCGGTGACCTGCGAACCGTCGTTCTCGGAGGTGGGGTTCTGCCCGGACCAGTCCGACCAGCCCTCACCACCGAAACCACCACCCGGCGAGTTGCCGAATCCACCGGCACCGCCACCCGGCGCGCCGCCTCCGCCGCCACCCGGTGCGCCACCTCCCCCGCCGCCCGGCAGGTTCGAGAAGTCACCACCCGGTGCGCCGCCGCCCCCACCACCAGGCAGGTTCGAGAAGTCGCCGGCGCCGCCTCCCCCGCCGCCGCCGGGCAGGTTGGAGAAGTCGGGCAGGTTCGACGTTCCACCCGGACCGCCGCCCGGCAGGTTCGAGAAGTCCGGCAGGTTCGAGTTTCCCCAGGTCCTTCGCCACCCGGCAGATTCGAGAAATCGGGCAGGTTCGAGTTTCCCCCGGGCCCTTCGCCGCCCGGCAGATTGGAGAAGTCCGGCAGGTTGGACGTTCCGCCGGGCCCGTTCGAGCCACCACCGGGCAGGTTCGAGAAGTCGCCCGGGAAGTTCGAGAAGTCACCTGGCAGGTCGGAGTTCCCACCGGGCAGGTCCGAGTCGGACAACCCGCCACCCGGGAAGTTGTTCATCGACGGCGGAAGGTCTCCCGGCGGCAGGAGCGGGTTGCCGTTCGCGTCGACGGGGTTGCCGTTCTCGTCGAGCAGGTTCTGGCCGCCCGGCCCACCCTGGGCGTTCGGCGGCGCACTGTTCGACAGCGGCGGCGGCAACGCCCCTGGCGGCAGGATCGGCGGCACCGCGCCGTTCCCGTTCGGACCGGGGCCGCCACTGCCGTCCGGTGGCAGGTTGCTGAAGTCACCACCCGGTGGCGGGATCTCGCTGCCCGGCGGCAGGTTGCTCGTGCCACCACCAGGGGGCTCACCGCCGCCCGGAGGTCCATTGAGGACGTTGTTCTCGCCACCGGGAGGCCCGTTGGTCTCGGGGCCACCGAGGGGCGGCGGAATGTTGCCGGTACCGCCGGGAGGCGGCACGTTCCCACCACCGCCCGGAGGCGGCAGGTTCCCGCCACCACCACCAGGAGGCGGCAGGTTCCCTCCCCCACCACCGGGCGGAGGCAGATTTCCCCCACCACCAGGAGGCGGCGGTAGGTTCCCGCCACCACCAGGAGGAGGCGGCAGGTTTCCGCCACCACCGGGCGGAGGCACATTGCCGCCACCACCGGTCACCGGCGGAATCGGCGTGTCCAGCTCGTCGAGCGGCTTCTTCGTCCGCTCGTACGCCGCCTGCAGGTCGGCCAGCAACTCCCGGGCCCGCACGTTGAGCGGCTCCAGCTTGTCCCGCGCGTGCTTGCTGATCTGACGGTTGAACCCGTCCCAGGTGGCCGCGCTGTCCAATGGTCCACTGAGGACGGGAAAGCCCTCCGGCAACGGGCCGGGATCGAACGGGTAGGTCCCGGTTTCCTCGATCGTGTAGTCGACCGTCCAGGTGTGCGCCGCGTAGTGGTTCCCGCCGCTGTGCGACCAGCTCGGCGTGGCCGTCATCTGCGGGCCGGTGTTCGCCGCCGAGCTGTACTCGGTGACCACCCTCTTGATGTAGGCCTCGGCGCGTTCCCGGCTGTCCGACGCGAGCATGTCGAGGACGTAGTTCGGGGTGCCGTGCGCCAGGCCCTTGCCCATGATGTACCGGTGCACGTTGTTCACCACGGCGTTCATCGTGTTGTTCACCAGGTATTTCAACGAGTTCGTGTGCTCCCACCACACGTTCGCCATGCCCCTGGCGAACGTGGCGAGCGCCTCCGCCGTGGCACGCAACGACTCCGGCGTGCCGCGCTCGGTCACGATCTGCTCGTGCAGGTCGTTGATGGTGTGCGCGATCCGCGACAGGGTCTGCTGGATCGCGTGCGCCGCCTTGCCCTTGAACCCCGAGTCGTCGCTCGTGAGCTTGTTCACCCACTGCTGGATGATCTCGTGGTTGGTGTGCAACCACGCCACGTACTGATCGACCGCGGCCTTGGCGTCCCACAACCGGTTGACGTCCATGAGGCCGAGCTTCCCGGTGTTCAACGCGTCCGCGAGCCCGTCGATGTCGCCGATCGCCTCGTCCCAGTAGCCCGGCTGGTAAGCGTCGCGGTTGACCGCGATGTACCACTTGTCCCACGCGTGGTAGCTGTAGCCGGTGCCGCCGGACGCGCCGTCCGTCTGCTCGCCGCCCGGAGCGGGCGAGGAGCCCTGGACGAACCAGCCCTTGCCCGGGGTCTCCCCGGTCTCGAGCACGCCGTGCAGGTCGGGACCGTAGCCGGTGATCGCGAACAGCACCTGTTCGAACGTCCCCTGGGAGAAGTCCCCGCCGACGGGTGCTTCGGGCTTGCCGATGGGATCGGTCATGACGTCACCTCACACCAGTCCGGGGCCGCCGCTGCCGAAGCCGGGGTAGTCGGTGCTGAACCTGGTCGCGTCGTACGCGGCCAGGTCATCGGTCTCCTTGAACACTTCCTTCGCCTGTTCCAGTGCCGTGTGGAACGACTTCAGGGTCTTCTCCAGGTTCGAGCTCTCCGTGTCGACCGAGCCGCCGAACCGCCCGCCCCTGGTCACCAGGTTGGTCGCGGGCTCCCAGGTCTGGGCGGTCGGCTGGAGGCGCAGTTCGGCGTCGAGGTACGTCACGTCGATCGAGGTCGCGTCGTCCAGAGTCCCCTGCACCCCGGCGATCACCCCGATCAACTGGTTGTACTGCGCCTCGTCGAACTTGATGTTCGGGTCCGGGCCGACGTTCCCGTCCGTGGGCACCGTTCCGCCGCCGTAGCCCCCGGCTCCCGGGAGGACGAACGGGTTTCCCGTCCCGCCCGTGGTGGTGACCGGTGGAACGCCGGTGTTCGTCACCGGGGGCGGTACGGAGAGCGTGGTCGGCTGGAACTTGGCGGGCTGGCCTTCGGTCGGCGGCGCACCGCCACCGCTCTGCGGCGCTGGTGCCGGCGTTGTCACTGGCGTTGTCACTGGTGCGAACGGCGCCTGGATCGTCTGGCCCTGCTGCAGCGGTACCAGTGGGGTACCCGAGCTACCCGGTGGGCCGGCGGACTTGCTGAACGTCTTCGGCTCCACGGGCGTGCCCGGCGTGGTCTGCCCCGGCCCGCCGGTGGTGGCGCGAGGAACAACGGGCTGCATGGGCGAAAGCTTCTCCGATACCGGCGGCGCCATGGGCGCGCGCGGGCTGCCGGGGAGGCTGGGTTCGGCGGCCTTGTCCTTCTCGGCGACCGCGTAGCCCGTCGACTCGGTCGGCGCCAGCGGTACGACCGGCTTGGTCGACTCGGTCGGCGTCAGCGGAATGGCCGGCTTGGTCGACTCGCTCGGTGTCAGCGGCGTGCCCGGCTTCGTCGGTTCGCTCGGTGCCAGTGGCTTGGTCGGCGATCCCGGTGTCTGTTCTGAACCGTGCTCGGGCTTCGAGTCCGGCCCGCAGGTGTCCGGCTCGGTGGGCGGCAGACAGTCCTCGGAGTCGGACTCCGGTTCCTCGGTCTTCCCCTCCGTCTCCCCCTCGGTGTCGGTCAGCCCGCCACCGGGCGGCGGGTTTTTCGGGTCCGTGGTTTCCAGACCGGGATGTTCTTCTCCGCAGCATGAACACGAGTGTTCACCTCCTGCGGGAGTGTCTACGTCTTCGGATTCACCGGGCCCGTGCTCGTGGCGGTCTTCGGAGTGCTCTCCACGGTGGTGGTCGGCGTGGTCATGGCCGAACTCGTCAGGCTCGCCGCGTTCCCCGTGCTCGCCCCGCTCCCCGTGTTCCTCGCGCTCGCCCCGCTCCTGGTCGCGGTCGATCGGCCGGTCCTCCTGGCCGTCGTGGGATTCCCCGCAACACGAGCAGCAGGCATCGACCGGTTTGCCCCGCTCGACCGCCACCGGCAGGGTCCGCGGCTCGAGGGGCGCCGGCAGAAGGTGCGGCTCCAGTGGCGCCGGCAAGGTCTGCGGTGCCAGTGCCGCCGGCAGGATCTGCGGCTCGAACGCCGTGTGGGCCACCGCCGGCTCCCCGTACATGACCCCGGACACCGTGCCAGGCTCAGTTCCGGACACCGTGCCGGACACGGTGCCGAACACCGCCGGCTCGAGGGCCGAGAACTCCTGCGGCGCGTGGTTCGCCAGGTACACGGCGGGCGAGCCGAACGGCTCGGCCGGCGGCAGTTCCCCGGTGACCTCCTCTCGCGACGACACCGGCTCGGCCGGCACCGTGGGCGCGTGTGGCGACATCGGCATTCCCATGGGCGGAACCATCGGGCCGACGGAACCGGGTGCACTCGTCTCCGACGATGTGCTTCTTCCCGGGCAGGATCTGCGCCGGATCCGTCTCCTCCACCGAACTCTCCTTCCGCTTCGCCCGTCAGCCGGGCCGCTACGGGGATGCCGATGTCGCCACGATCACTCACCGCAAGAAGATTCGCGCGCCGTGGCCGTCACCGCCCTTGAAGATGTCGTGGATGTTGATCGACGACACGGAGGTGAGGTTGATCCGCTCGGTCATCAGCTGGTAGGAGCGGTTCCACTGGCTCTGGTTCTCCTGCCAGATCGGCGCCGCCTGACCCCAGGAGGCCGCGGGGATGTTCTTCAACGCCGAGTTGAGCTGCTCGATGATGGTGCCGAGGTCGCCGACGGCCTTGTAGAGCTGCTCGTTGAGGTCCAGGTAGCCGTTGTGGTTGACGTCGAACGCGGTCATGTGAGTGTCCTTTCCGGTGGGAGCGGCCCGACTACTGGGCGGCGCCGAGCCGGTCTCCTGCTCGACGTTGCGGTTGGTGGTCAACAGGGCCTGCGCCTTGGTGTTCAGGTTCTCCAGCTCGCTGACGATCTTGTTGTAGTCCGTCGTCCAGTCGCTGAGCAGTCCGGACAGCTTCACGCCGGACGTGGAGTTGTTGACCACGGGCAGCTGCCCGGAAATCCCGACCACCTGACTGTTCAGGGTGCGCATCTGCCCGAGCGCGGTGTCCGTGGCGCTGATGACCTGCACCAGCATTCCGTCTTCGTAACCGTAGTTGGCCATCGGATTTCCTCCTTCTGTTGTCGTTCTTCGAACTAACCGAGGACGTCGAGCACCGGACCGGTCGGCAGCAGAGCGAGCAGCTCCGCGGGGACCAGTTCGGCCGCGTCGACCGAGAACCCGAGTGCCTCGGCGGCCTTGCCGCCCGCCACCGGGAACTTCGCGCCGGCTTCGGTGATCAGGTAGACACCCGCGCCGGGAACGCCGGGCGCCGGGCGGGTGCGGGCGATCAGGCCCGATCCCGGCATGACGTCGACCAGATCGGCCACCCGGCCGTCACGGGTCACGCCCGACTGTCCACTGTCCACAACGGACCCGTTCATGCCCGGCGCGGACACCAGCGTCGCGGTGTCGGACTCCCACCGCACGCACGGCACCCGGGCCGAGGTGTCCAGTGCGGACGGTGGCCGCGCCGGAAGTTCGGCCTGCCACACGGGCGGTGCGAGGACGTTCTGGGTGGCCAGTTGGGCCGGCGTGATGGTGATGGCCGGTGGCAGGGTGACGTCCGGGTCGGCGCCGAGCAGTGTCGCGACGGTGAGCGACACGGGCACCAGTCCGTCGGCCGCCACCACGAAGGTGGTGTCTCCCACGGCGTCCGGGGCGAGCACCAGCTGGCCGACGGTCGTCGGCCGGCCGGCGACGTCCGGTCCGGGTCCGCCGTGCGTCACGGGCGGCGAGCCGAGATCGGGCCCGGCCGGCACGGTGTTGAGCCACGCCGAGTCCACGGCCACGGCGGCCGTCGGGTCCAGGCCGAGCGCGCGGGGCACCCAGGCGGCGGTGATCCGCAGCCGGGTCCCGTTCCAGGCCAGGTACTGCTGCTCCCCCGCGCTGACCAGCACCGCCTCGTCCGGGCGGAAGTCGGTCACGCCGGGCAGCGGGCCGACCGTCACGGCCAGGCCGGGGTCGTCCTCGGCCACGCCGGCGCACACGGTCCACGGTTGGCCGGACGGGGTGGCGGGCGGCAGTGTGTCGGGGGCACCGGCGATCCCGATGGGCGCGCCCTTCGGGAACTCCGCCAGGTCCTCGGCGCTGACCGACGCGACCGGCGGGTTGCCCTCGACCAGCAGGCGCGCGGACGCGTAGTTCAGCACCGGCCGCAGCCGGCCGTCGATGAGCAGGTAGCGGTTGCCGGAGTCCTCGTCGACGATGAGGGTGCCCGGTTCGCTGCGCCAGGCGTCGCTGCCGCGGCCGGTGAACAGGGTGACGATCAGGACCACGGCCATCACCAGGATGGCGATCCCGATGCCGGCCGCGAGACCCACGGTGGTGCGCCGCAACGGCCGGTCGGGGGCGTCCGGGTCGGTGCGCAGCACCGCCGCGAGAATTCTGCCGACCAGGAACGAATGAGCTTCGACCTGTTCACGCCTGCCGTACATGCGCACTCCCTTCCCTCATCGCACACGGATCCTGGTGGGCAAAAGGTTCAGTGGAAGTCACAGCCAGGTGGCGACGAAGCCGTAGAAGCCGGTCACCGTGAGCATGAGTGCCAGCACGGCCAGCGCGCAGAGCCAGTGGAGGATGTCGCCGAGCCGGCCCCAGCGGGGCACCAGCCGCCGGCCGGGCAGCACCTGCGCGCCGGCCACCGCGTTGCCGGTCAGTCCGAGCAGGCCGACCACCACACACAGCTGACCGAGCAGCGGCAGGTCGACCGCCCAGCCGAGCAACACGGTGATCAGGGCGGCGAGGGCGGGGCCCAATGCCGCAATCCGGTGCCAGGTGCCACGCAACTCCCTGGCCTGCAACAGGAGTAGGACGGCGACCACGAGGCTGAGCGTGAGCGTGTCCCACGCGAGGTGCGACGCGACCACCAGCAGCGCGCCCGTGCACACGGTGCCGAGCACCGTGAGGAACGCCGTGAGATGCGCGTCGGCCAGCGCCGCGCGGTCGAGGACTTCCTTGCTGGGCAACGGATCCAAGCCCTGCTGGAACTCCTCGGGCGTCGTCGGCACCGGCTCGGCGGCGAGTCCCGCCAGCCAGGCGGCGAGCTGTGGCGCGATCCTGGTCATGGCCAGGACCATCACCAGGACGACGGACGCGGTGGCCGGTGCGGACAGTCCGGCGAGCAGGCCGATGACGAGGCCGAGCGCGGTCAGCACCGCACCGCTGGCCACCGCGAGGAACGCGGCCTGCGCGACCCCGAGCGCGGCGCGGGAGAGCGTGGCGGCCACGGCGACGGCCACCGCCGAGGCGAGCACCCCGGCACCGGTGAACCAGCCGGCCGGGCCGGTCGCACCGGCCGGCATGGCCAGGCCGGCGACGCCGACGGCCACCACCCCGACCGCGGCGAGCGTCACGGCGGCCGTCGGGTCGTCGAGCAGCCGGGCCAGAAGGCTCCCGCCGCCGATGAGGATGAGGCCGACCACCCCGGCGCTGACGGCGGTGGTCGTGCCGGCGGAGGCGAACGTGGTGACCAGCACGGCGAGCAGCCCGCACACCACGGCGAGGCCGACGCAGACCCGCCTGGTCAGCGCGGGCCGCCAGGTGTCGTGGCGAGTGGACAGTCCCGTGTGGATGCCGTCCACCAGGTCGTCGAAGTCGGCGAGCGGCAACTGGTCGTTGCGGGGCCGCAGGTGCAGGACGTCACCGTCGTAGAGCCCGGCGGCGGCCGTGCCGTGGTCCTCGTCCAGCGGGGCCTCACCCAGGCGTTGCAGCACCCAGCCCCCGTGCGCGAGGCCGGTGGTGGCGAGCGTGGGGTCGAGGTGCCCGAGCACGGTGGGCATGAGGTCGGAGATCGGCACGTGGGCCGGCACCGCGAGTTCGACCCTCGAGGTCGGACCGCAGATGGTGAGCCGGCACATCTCGCCGGAGCCACCGGCCTGCTGGGCCGGCGGAGTGGGCTGGACCGCCTGGGTCGCGCCGTTCGAGTTCGCCGCCATGACCACCCCACGGCTGGGCGCTCGCCAAAGGTTCAGTGAACATCCGGAGGGTCCTGCGCCGTGTAGGGGGTGGAAGGTCACACAGCGAGGAGCCGACATGACCACGACGCTGTTCCGGAGGCCCAGCCGGGAACAACCGCCGGAGATGCCGAGCGGTGAGCTGTCGCTGCAGGAGCCACCCGCGCTGCCGGAGACCGTCGGCCGGGACTTCATGTCCGCGCTGATGATGCTGCCCATGATGATGGGCAGCGGCGTGTTCATGCTGATCTACATCGCGCCGAACAACCCCGTGCTCGGCATGAGCATGTTCGGGCTGATGGCCCTGATGGCCCTCATGATGTTCGTGGTCTCCATGATGCGCGGCGGCACCGAGCGTCGGGGCCGGATGCGGGGCGAGCGCCGCGACTACCTGCGGTACCTCGGCCAGATCCGCGGCCAGGTGCGGGCCACGGCCACCCGGCAGCGCGAGTCGCTCGAGTGGCGGCACCCGGACCCCGGCGGGCTGTGGTCGGTGGCCATGACCGGACGCCTGTGGGAGCGCCGGGCCGCGCACGGTGACTTCGCCGAGGTCCGCATCGGCGCCGGGTCGCAGCGGCTGGCCGTCCGGATGACCCCGTTGAACACCAAGCCGATCTCCGACCTGGAACCACTGTCCGCGCGGGCGTTGCGCCGGTTCATCAACGCGCACAGCGCGGTGGCCAATCTACCGACGTCGTTGTTCCTGCGTGGCTTCGCGAAGGTCCGGTTCGGCGGCGACGAGGACGCCATCCGCGCGCTCACCCGGTCGATGCTCGCCCAGTTGGTCACGTTCCATTCGCCGGAGGACCTGCGGATCGCCGTGTGCGCCGAGCCCGGCCGGGTGCACCTGTGGGACTGGGTGAAGTGGCTGCCCCACGCGCAACACCCGGTGGAGCAGGACGGCGCCGGCCAGGCCCGGCTGCTGGCCCACGGGGTGGACGCGCTCACCGAGCTGTTGGACGCGGAGCTCGGTGAGCGCGGCCGCTTCGAGGCGGCGGCCGCGCCGAGCGCGGACGAGCCGTACGTGGTGATCGTGCTGGACGGCGTGACCGTGCCGGCCGAGTCGCGTCTGGCGGGGACCGGGTACCGCAACTCGGTGGTGCTGGACGTGTCCGGCGCGCTGGCCGCCGCCGCCGGTCGGACCACGCTGCGGCTGGAGGTCACGGACGAGCAGGTGGACATGGTGCGCACCGACCGCACGGGCCAGGAAGTCCACACGACACTGTGCACGCCCGACCTCATGACCATGCCGCGCGCCACCACGCTCGCGCGCACCATCTCCCCCTACCGGCTGGGCGGCACCACCGACGTGGCCGAGCCGATGGTGTCGAACTTCGAGCTGACGCAGCTGCTGGGCGTCACCGATCTGGACACGTGGGACCCGACGACGTTGGCACGCAACGGGTTGACCCGCGACCGGTTCCGGATCCCGCTGGGCATCACGGAAGGCGGCGCGCCGATCGAGCTGGACATCAAGGAGTCGGCACAGGGCGGGATGGGGCCGCACGGGTTGCTGATCGGCGCCACCGGCTCCGGCAAGAGCGAGCTGCTGCGCACGCTGGTGCTCGGCATGGCCATGACGCACTCGTCGGAGATCCTGAACTTCGTCCTCGTGGACTTCAAGGGCGGCGCGACGTTCCTGGGCCTCGACACGCTGCCGCACGTGTCGGCGGTGATCACGAACCTGGCGGACGAGGCCACACTGGTCACCAGGATGCAGGACGCGCTGCACGGCGAGATGGTGCGGCGCCAGGAATTCCTGCGCTCGTCCGGCAACTACAGCTCGGCGCTGGACTACGAGAAGGCCCGGCTGTCCGGTACGCCACTGGATCCGTTGCCGACGCTGTTCGTGATCGTCGACGAGTTCAGCGAGCTGCTGGCGTCCAATCCGGACTTCGGCGAGCTGTTCGTGATGATCGGCCGACTGGGACGGTCGCTGGGCGTGCATCTTCTCCTGGCGTCGCAACGCATCGACGACGGACGCATGCACAAGCTGGAGAGTCACCTGTCCTACCGGATCGGACTGCGGACGTTCTCCGCCATGGAAAGCCGGTCGGTGATCGGTGTGCCGGACGCCTACCAGCTGCCGAGCGCGCCGGGCAACGGCTACCTGCGCAGCGACGTGGCGACGCTCATCCGGTTCAAGGCGGCCTACGTCTCCGGGCCGCACCGCAGGCGGACCCGCGAGCAGCGCCAGGAAGAGGTGCGCCGCCAGGTGGTTCCGTTCGGGGTCGGCCGGCTGCCGGCGTCGGCCAACGCGGCGCCCGCACCCGCACCCGCTCCGGACGAGACGGACCCGGCCGACTCGGTGTTGTCGGTGGCCGTGGACAAGCTGATGGGGCACGGCCCACCCGCGCACCAGGTGTGGCTGCCGCCGCTGGCCGACCCGCCGTCGCTCGACCAACTGCTGCCACCGCTGGTGCCGGACCCCGACCGGGGCCTGACGGCCGCAGGATGGCCGGGGTGCGGTCGGCTGGTCGTTCCCGTGGGCGTGGTGGACAAGCCGTTCGAACAGAGCCGTGACCTGCATGTGGTCGACCTGTCCGGGCCGGGTGGGCACATCGGCATCGCGGGCGGGCCGCAGTCGGGCAAGAGCAACCTGTTGCGCACCCTGATCGGGGCGATCGCGCTCACCCACACGCCGGCCGAGGCGCAGTTCTACTGTCTCGACTTCGGCGGCGGCACGCTGTCCGCATTGGACGGTCTGCCCCACGTCAGCGGCGTGGCCGGGCGACTGCAGGCCGAGCGCGTGGCGCGCACGATCGCCGAGGTGCAGACCCTGTTGGCACAGCGGGAACAGGTCTTCGCCGAACACGAGGTGGAGAGCATGGCCGCCTACCGCGAGCGGCGCGCGAACGGCGAGTTCGCCGACGACCCGCACGGCGACGTGTTCCTGGTGGTCGACGGGTGGGGCGCGCTGCGCTCGGAGTTCGAGCAGCACGACATGGCGTTGCGGGCACTCGCCGGGCGCGGGCTCGCGTACGGGGTGCACCTGGTGCTCACCACGAACCGGTGGTCCGATGTCCACAGTGCACTGCGCGACCAGCTCGGCACGCGGCTGGAGCTGCGGTTGGGTGACTCGATCGACTCGGTGATCAACATGCGTAAGGCGGCGCAGGTGCCGCAGATCCCCGGGCGGGGCATGACACCCGACCAGATGCACTTCCTGGCCGGGGTCCCGCGCATCGACGGGATCGCCGGCACGGCCGGCCTCGCGGACGCGACCCGTGACCTGGGCGCGGCGGTCGCGGAGAGCTGGACCGGCGCGGGCGCTCCGGCCGTGCGGATGCTCCCCGCCGTGCTGCCGGTCGAGGAACTGCCGGCGCCGTTGCCCGGCCCGAAGGTGCCGCTCGGCGCGGGCGAGCTGGACCTGCGGCCGGTCTGGCACGACTTCGCCGACCGTCCACATCTGACGATCGTCGGCGACAGCGCCAGCGGCAAGACCGCGGCGCTGCGTCTGATCGCGAACGCCATCACCGCGGTCTTCACGCCGGAGGAGGCGCAGATCCTGGTGGTCGACCCCCGTCGCGGGCTGCTGGAGTCGGTGCCGGACGCCTACCGCCGTGGGGCGGCGGTGTCCACCCCGGCCGCCGAGACGCTGATCCGCGACCTGACCGAGGAGTTGAAGGAACGCGTGCCCGGCACCGACATCACGCCGGCGCAGCTGCGCAGGCGGGACTGGTGGAGCGGCCCGGAGATCTTCGTCCTGGTCGACGACTACGACCTGTTGCTCGGGCCGGCGGGTGGTCCGTTCGGGCCGCTGGTGGAGCTGGTGCCGCAGGCCGGTGACATCGGTCTGCACATGGTGATGGCCCGTGCGGCCGCCGGCTCGAGCCGGTCGTCCATGGAGCCGGTGACGCGGCGGTTGCAGGAGTCCAACACGCCGGAGCTGGCGCTTTCCATGCCGGCCAACGAGTTGCCGCTGTTGAACGGTGCGCGTGGCCGGCAACTGCCGCCGGGGCGTGCGATGTTGGTGACCCGCCGCGGTGGGGTCGGTCTGCAGATCGGCTGGACGGAGGAGACGGAATGAAGATCCTCATGGTGGGAGCCGTTCTGGGTGCCTTCTTCACGCCGGTCGCTGTGTCTATTGAACCGGCCGCCGCTCAGCCCCCGATTGGCCAGTGCACGCCGCCGTCGGAGACGCCGATCACGCAGGAATCGTGGGCGCAGCAACGAATGGGCGCCGAGCGGGTATGGCCGCTGACCCGCGGCGACGTGATCGTGGGCGTGGTGGACACGGGCGTGAGCGCGAGCGCCCCTGCGCTGGCCGGTGCCGTGCTGCCGGGCACGGACCTCGGCGAGGGCCCGGGCGACGACGACTGCTTCGGTCGCGGGACGTTCATGGCGTCGCTGATCGCCGCGCGGGAGCAACCGGACGTGCCGTTCGTGGGGGTGGCGCCGGGGGTGCGGATCTTCCCGGTGCGGGTGAGCGACGATCCCCCGAAGATCCAGGACCACGCGGGCCTGGCGATCGCCATCGGCGACGGCATCCGGGCGGCCGTGGACGGCGGTTCCCGGGTGGTGGCGGTGGGTCTGGTGGCCACTTTGGACATGCCGGAGCTGCGAGCGGCGGTGGCGTACGCGGCGGAACGGGACGTGCTGGTGGTGGCGTCGGCGTCGGTCCCGAAGAACGGACAACTGGCTTTCCCTGCACGGATTCCGGGCGTGCTGGCGGTGGCCCCGGTCGGCCCGGACGGTCCGGTGCGGAACCCGGTCTACGGTGCGGCACCCACCCTGGCGGCCCCGGCGCTGGACCTGGTGGGGGTGGCTCCCCGGGGTGCCGGGCACCGGGTGGCCTCGGGCAACGAGCTGGCGGTGTCCTATGTGGCCGGTGCGGCCGCGCTGGTCCGGAGCTATCAACCGGTCCTGACGGCGCGGGAGGTGGTCGACCGCCTGATGAGCGCGGCCGACCACCCGTCCACCCCGCTGCCGAACGATCTGGTGGGCCACGGCGTGGTGGACCCGTTCGCGGCGGTGACGACCATCCCGAACACGGACGTCCCGGCGACCCCGCCGGCCGAGAACCTGACGGTCCCCCAGGCCGCCGCCGTGGACGAGGCCCCGGCGAACCGGGCGTTGTGGCTGGCCGGTGGGGTCACGGCGGTGGCACTACTGCTGGTGGGCCCCACGATCGCGGCCGCCGCCCGTCGTCGGCGAGCCAGCTAGTTTATAACTTGACACTAAAACCATTAGTTAACTCTGCCAAGCGTAGACATCTAATGGCTAAGATGCTCACATGGACATTCGGCCCAGCCTGGTCGACGTGCAGCGAGCGGGTTTCCTGATCGGCGGCGAACCCCTGGTCGCGCTGGACCTGGTCGACACGCTGATGACCGTCACCGACCCGCCCACCGACCTGCTCGCCGACCCCGAGGCCGCCGCCCGCTGGTGGGCGCTGCAGGCCCCGCGCCTGCCCCCCGGTCCCGCTCCCGACCCGGCCGCCACCCGCCGACTGCGTGCCGCCATCCGCGACCTGCTCGACGCGCGGCTCGAGGACCGCGCTCCCAGCGCCACCTCGATCGAGGACCTCAACGCCGCCGCGGCGTCCGTTCCGTCGAGCCCCCGGCTGGTGGCCGACGTGGCCGAGGTCCGCTGGCACACCGAGCACGGCGGCAACGCGGCACTGGCGGCCATCGCGGGCGAGGCGATCGCGCTCCTGGCCGACCCCGCCCGCCTTCCCCGGCTGCGCCGCTGCGCCAACCCCGCCTGCTCCATGCTGTTCCTGGCCGAACGCAAGAGCCGGCAGTGGTGCGCCAGCAACGTCTGCGGCAACCGCGTCCGCGTGGCGCGGCACTACGAACGCACGCACCGGTCATGACCGCGCTGCCGGTCCCCGCTCCCCCGAGTTCACCTGGTAGGCACGGATCAGCGTCTCGACAACGGAGTTGCCCGCCGCGTCGGCCGCGGTGTGGCGGAGTGACGCGAACCGCTGACCGGGCGCCCCTGGCGGGATGCGCACCGTCCACTTTCCACCGTCGCGGGAGGTCTCCGCGCGGCGCCAGGTCGCACCGTCGTCATAGGACACCTCCAGACCCACCGAACTGATCTTGCTCCGCTGTGCGCCGACCTGGTGGGGACCTGCAGGGACACCGGTCAGCTCCTCGCCGGCGGGCGCGGCGTTGGCCGGATCCAGGGGCAGGTCGTACTCCACGTCCAGTAGTGGCAACGGTTTCCCGTCCGTGCTCGCGGTGAACGTCCACCGGTCGGTGACGCGGGTGGTCAGCGGCCAGTTCGGCAGCAGGCGGGCGGCGTGCCGGGCGGCACAGCGAACCCGGCCTGACCGGGCACGTCGTTGCGTCCGACCACCTCGCCGTCGTGTCGCAACGTGGTGCTGCCGGTGTCGGTGAGCGGGTCGTACGAGCTGTACCGCCCGGTCCCGGGGCTGTTGGTGAACATCGGCTACGGGGTGCGGTGAGCAGTGCAAGTCCCGGCGTGTTCTCGCGTTCCAGCGGAGCGTGGGTTGATGGTTACACCCTGTGTGTTTCCTTACCCGAGTTATCTCACGGTGTGAAGGTGGTTTCTTCGCGGAACCTGCCCAGAATCAATCCACCGAGGCGGGATGAATTCCGGGATCCCCACCGCACTCATCCGCACTTCCCACTCGGAATGGTGAATGATCCGGTGGTGTCTTCGGCAGAGGAGCACCATGTTCGCGAGGTCGGTGGCGCCGCCGTCGAGCCAGTGGCGAATGTGATGCGCATCCGCCCACCGCGCCGGACGATCGCAGTTCGGGAACGCACACCCACCATCCCGAGCGTTCAACGCTGCCCGCTGAGCGGGGGTGACCAGCCGGTGGGTGCGGCCCACATCCAACGGGACCGACGCACCGCTCATCACCATCGGCATGACCCCCGCGTCGCAGGCGATCCGCCGCGCCGCTGCCGCACCCAGCAGCGCACCGCCTTCGAGGGTCGCGGTGCCCACACCCTTACGCAGGACCTCCAGGTCCACGGTCGCGTTCAGGTGCGGCTTCACCCCACCCCGCACCGGCAACTGGTCGCTGATCAGCGCGTGATGGACCACGTCGCAGAACGCGTCCCCCAGCCGCTGGGTCGGGTGCCGCTCATCCTCCGGACCACCGGGCTTCGCCAACGCACCCAGCATCGAGTCCAGTTCCTCGGCGGACTCCGGGTCGATGATGCCGGTGAAGTGCATCCACCCCGCCGCGTCCCGCCGGTACCGGAACACGTTCTTCGGCGCCGCCAACACCTCAGCCGGCTGATCACCATCAGGGTCGATGCGCGCCAGCAGAGTTTCGCCGTGCTTGGCCATCACATGGGCGGGGCCGGTTCGAGCCATCGCCACCAGATGCTTCTCCACCACCTCGGCGGTGTCGCCGGGTGCCCAGTCGGGGATCTTCTTCACCGTCCGCACAACCGCATCCACCTGCTCGGCATCCAGGTCACCGGCCAGCAGGGCTTCGCGCACCACCGGCAACCGCGCCGGAGTGACATGCCCGGTCGGGGTCATCACCTCAGCGATCACCTCAGCGTGGGTGATCAACCGAGCAGCCTGTCGGGGGTTGAGCCGCGCCACTTCGGACACCAGCACGCTCAACCGCGTATAGCCCGCCAGATGCGCGACATCAGCGTCTCGCATTTCTGATATCACCGACACCATCAACGCATACGCTTCACGGAGGGCTACGGCGGAGGAATCCAGTTTCTGGATTAGCCCCACCACGCGAGAGCTGGACATAACCCAATCCTACGCCCGTCACCCATATTTTCATCGCTCGAACGAATGAAGCATTTAAAGATCGACACCACCATGAGTAAGCCCATTCACCCCTGCAGGAGGTCGGACCAACAGGCGCTAAAAACCAGCCCCGTGTACGAAGCTCGCCATGAACCGCTGCAGTGGCTCGCCGCACCCAAAGCACACCACACCCACGAACCGGCGAGACACTGCGCCGATCGCCCCAACCCCATGCACAGCCACCGAAGCACGCGATCGTCCCAGCAACACCACAGTCACCCAGCAAGCTGCCCCCGGAACCACGAAGTCAGGCCATCGTCCACGGATCGAGTAGTAGCCCACTGCGGCGAAGGCTCAATCCCCGGCTCGTCAGCCAAAGGATGCGCCAGCCCGGGGATCGACAACAACGAAGCACCGGTGGCCGCCACCAGAGCCTCCGCGTCGGCACGCAACCCCGGATGGTCCAGCTCCCCACTCACGACCAGCAACGGCGCCCGAGTAGCGAGAACGTCCGCCTTCGCCAGGAAGTCCAAACTGTCCACGGCCGCAGTCGACTCCTCGTCGTACGGATAGTCGCCCGGGAACAGGTCAACTACCGACCGCATGCGGATGGCGGCGTTGACGACCGCGCCCCCGAACACCGGAACCGATGACTCGGCCAGGACCCGCAGAGCCACCGCACCGCCCAGCGAACCGCCCAATACACCGATCGGGCCGGAGTCCACCGGCAGTTGCGAACGGATCGACGCCAGCGCGGCCGGGAACTCTTCGAAAGCCTGTTTCACGAACGGATGCAGGTACGCCATCAGCGGGTCCTTGCGCACCAACTCCATGCCCGCGTCCATCGTGCCGTTGACCATGCGCGCCCCGCACATCGGCATACCCAGGTGCACCCGCCACGCGGGCAGGCCGTGCATCGGCAACGCGGCGGCGAACGCGGCATCCGAGCGGGGCGCGTCCAGCATGTGCCAGGTGACGATCAGCGGGGTCACACCCTCGACAGAAGGAGGCAACGCTGTGAACGGCACGCCGGCGGCCATGCCTGTGATTGGTGACTGCATGCGGTCATGTTAGGGGCGAGGAACCTGACTGGGAGTCCGTTCCGCCACCAGCGAAACGGCTGAGTACTCGATCAACCGAACGGTTGATGGCATCGCCGGGTCGCGTCGATACCTTGAGTGCCACCACGACATCACGGGGGTAGCACAAATGTCAGGATTCACCAGGCGCGGGTTCCTCGCCAGCACGGCCACCATCGGCGTGGTCGGCATCCCGACGATCGCGTCGGCTGAATCCGTTGCGCCGCAAGGGGAACCGGTCGCGGTGGGGCCGACTGATCCACGCTACGGTGACCTGCGGATCAAAGGGGTGAACAAGCGGTTCACGGCCGACCCGGAACGGTTCCACATCGCCGGTTCAACCGAGCAGGTGGTCGGTCTGGTGAACAAGGCGGTGCGCGCGGGCAAGCGGATCACCGTGCGTGGTGGCGGTCACTGCTGCGAGAACTTCGTGGGTGACGGCGCCGAGGTGATCATCGACCTGTCCGAGTTCCACGATATTTCCTTCGACCGCAAGCGTAACGCCTTCGTCGTGGAGGCCGGTGCCACGCTGCGCGAGGTGTTCAAGTCACTGTACCTCAACTGGGGCGTGACCATCCCCGGTGGACAGTGTGGCGAGGTGGGCGTGGGCGGACACTTCGCCGGCGGCGGGTACGGTCCGCAGTCCCGGCTGCTCGGGTCCGTTGTGGACTACCTCCACGCGGTCGAGGTGGTCGTGGTGGGCCGCGACGGTAGGGCACGCGCCGTTTTCGCCTCCCGCGACGAGAATCCCGACCTGTGGTGGGCACACACCGGCGCTGGCGGCGGCAACTTCGGTGTGGTCACTCGATATTGGCTGCGCGACCCGAAGGCCCGCGGCACCGACCCCACCCGCCTGCTTCCGCGCCCGCCCGGCGTGATGCTGAGCAGTGTCCTGCTCTGGGGCTGGCCCCAGGTGGATCAGGCCGCGTTCACCCGCATCCTGCACAACTACGGCACGTTCTTCGAACGGTACAGCGCACCGGGCAACCGGTTCGCCAGCCTGTTCAGCACACTGCTCGCGCCACGCCGGACCGAGGCGGCCGACGGGGGCGGCTTCCTGATCTCCGCCGAGTTGGACGGCACGCTGCCCGACGCCGACGCGATGCTCGCGGAGTTCCAGTCGGCCATCACCGACGGCGTGCCCGTGCCGTACACCACACCGGCGGAGCGGACTCCCTGGCTCACCAACGCACTCAGCTCCGGCGTCAACAGTGAATCGGGGCGGTACAAGCAGAAGTCGGCCTACCTGCGCAAGCGTTTCACCGACGAGCAGGCGGCGACCTCGTATCGACACCTCACCGAGACGCCCGCCCCGGCCGGCGCGCAGGAGGCACCGATGCTGTGGCTGCTGTCCTACGGCGGCGCGGTCAACGCCGTTCGCCCCGACGCCACCGCCATGCCGCAACGTGACTCCATCCTGAAGGCCACCTTCATCACCCAGTGGACCGGACCGGACGGCGACGCCGACGGCATCCGGCGCGTGCGCGAGTACTACCGCGACCTGTACGCGACCACCGGAGGCGTCCCCATTCCCGGCGACGCCTCCGACGGCTGCTACATCAACTACCCGGACATCGACATGGCCGACCCGGAGTGGAACACCTCCGGCGTGCCGTGGCACACCCTGTACTTCAAGGACAACTACCCGCGACTGCAGCGGGTCAAGGCGGCCTGGGACCCACGCGACGTGTTCCACCACGCGCTTTCGATCCGGCCGCCCGGGCGTTGAGAGCCGACTAGTTCTCGTCGGCTATCTTCGGCCAACTTCGCATGATCGCGATACCGCCCTGGATCGCCTTGCTGGCTTCCCGAGAACCGCGGACGGAATTGCGCATCGGAGCGCTGATGACCTCCAACGGGCGTAGTTGCTCGAGAAAGTCGGCCAGATATCCTTCGACCTCCACTATTGGCGCGAGCGCCCCCTCGGCACCCTCCACGGAAGCGCGTTCGCCTTCCAGCACCTCGTCCAGGTCCGCGAGACGCTGCGGGTTCGCCAGGATTTCCGGTATCTGCGGCAGCACACCGGCCAGGGAACTCACCAGTCGTTCGGACTCCTCACCGAAGTGCTCGAGTGCTTCGCCGACTTCGGCGGCCCCGGGAGCGTCGTCGTCGGGGCCCTGCGGCGAGGTGGGCGTCACGGCATCGGCGAGGGCTCGTTCGGCCGCCGTGGCCGCGTCGACGAGTTCGCCGGCCAACTGGAAGATCGCCGCCCGCCAGATCGACGATTGCGGGCCGGCGATCCAGGCGTCCCGGAGGTCCCGAACCTGGCGTTCGCTGATGAGCCTGGCCGCGACGTCCTTGCTGTCGGCCGAGATATCCGAATGACCGAGCAGCACGATGGGCAGCAGGAGACTCGTCGCTCCGATGCTGGGCGCGCCGGGCGGGTCTCACGATGCGGTCGGGTCTCGGAAGCGGGCGTTGACCTGCCCCTCCGGGGACTGCTAGAAACGTGAGAGCGCTTCCACAGGTTTCGGAATTTCTTCCTGCGTGCCCCCTGCTGCTCAAAGGAGAGCCACCCATGGGTACTGGACCGCCCTTACGCATGCTCGCCGCGGTGACAGCCGCGGCGGTGGTCGCCACCGTGTTGTTCACGACCACGCCCGCCGGGGCGGAACCGGTCGGCGCCGGGAGTTACACCACGACGTTGCCCGCCGGGGCGGCCCTGCCCTCGGCCTGCGGTGACCTGGCCACCAACCCCCGGCGGCACCTGACCGCGAACGCGCCGGCGGGGGCGGTGCCCACGAACGACTGGTGGTCCTCGCTCGTCTACAAGCGCACCGAGTGCTCGTTCTCAGACAACCTCATGGCGCACCCGTTCTCGTTCGACACGGTCGCCGGCGGCCTGGGCGTCGACTACTCCACCACGCCCACCATCACCGGCACCCCGACCACGGTCGGCGAGTACCACTTCCAGTACGGCGCGGACTTCACCCTCGGCGTCACCGGCCTCAACGCCGCCACCGCCCAGGTCGACGGCTGGACCGACTGGACGGTCAGCCCGTACTGGTCCGACGGCGCCCGCACGCTGCGTACCACCATCGGCCACGGCTCACCGTTCGTCTACGCGCGGGTCACCGGCGGGGACGCTCGGCTGAGCTTCACCGCCGCGCCCACCGTCTGGGCCAACAGCGGCAACCGGGTCGGCTTCCGGGTCGACGGCCACGACTACGTCGCCTACGCCCCGTCGGGCGCGGGCTGGTCGGTGTCGGGCACGGCGATCACGTCGAACCTGGCTGGCCGGGGCTACTTCTCCGTGGCCGTCCTGCCGAACACCGCGAACGACGCCGACCGCAACGCACTGGCCGACTCCTACGGCTCCCGCGCGCACAACCACATCACCGGCACCCGCGTGTCCTGGGACTACGACGAGTCCGCGAGCGTGGTGCGCTCCACCTACGCGTTCACCACCACCGCACTCGAGGGCTCGGGGTCCGGCACGGTCGTGGCGCTCTACCCGCACCAGTCGCAGAACCTCGCGGGCGGCACGCCGATCGCGCAGACCTACACGTCGCCGCGCGGTCCGATGAAGGTCCTGGTCGGCACGTCGTCGTTCACCACTTCCATGCGCTACAACGGTGTCCTGCCGGAGGTGCCCGCGGTCGGCATGACAAGCGGCGACCTCGCGACGCTCAACGGCTACCTCGACCAGGCGGCACAGGGCGACCCGCTGGCCGGCTTCGGCAACGACACGTACTGGACGGGCAAGGCCCTCGGCCGCGCCGCGCGGCTGGCGGAGATCGCCGACCAGGTCAACCGCGCGGACGTCCGCGACAAGATGCTCGGCGCCATCCGCACCCGGCTCACCGACTGGTTCACGGCCCCCGCTGGCAAGTCCGAGCGGGTGTTCTACTACGACCGCAACTGGGGCACGCTGATCGGCTACCCCGCGTCCTACGGCTCCGACACCGACCTCAACGACCACCACTTCCACTACGGCTACTACATCGCCGCCGCCGCGACCCTCGCGAAGTTCGACCCGGCCTGGGCGGCCGACGGCCAGTACGGCGGCATGGTCGACCTGCTGATCCGCGACGCGAACAACTACGACCGCGGCGACTCGCGGTTCCCGTTCCTGCGTGACTTCGACATCTTCGCCGGGCACGACTGGGCGGCCGGGCACGGCGCGTTCTTCGCCGGCAACAACCAGGAGTCCTCGTCGGAGGGCATGAACTTCGCGAACGCGCTCATCCAGTGGGGCCAGGCCACGGGCGACACCGCGGTCCGCGACGCGGGGCTGTACATCTACACCACCCAGGCCAGCGCCATCCAGAACTACTGGTTCGACCCGGCCGACCAGGTCTTCCCGCCGGGCTTCGAGCACTCGACGGTCGGCATGGTCTGGGGCGACGGCGGCGCGTACGCCACGTGGTTCACGGCCGACCCGGAGAAGATCCACGGCATCAACATGCTGCCCATCACCGGCGGTTCGCTCTACCTGGGGCACAACCCCGGCTACATCGACCGCAACGTGGCGGAGATCGTCCGCAACTCCGGCAGCCAGACGCCACGGTCCTGGGCGGACATCATCTGGTCGTTCCAGGCACTGTCCAAACCGGACACCGCGTTGGCCGCGTTCCGGGCGAACTCCGGATATACGGTGGAAGAGGGCGAGAGCCGGGCGCACACGTTCCACTGGCTGCGTAGCCTCAGCGCGCTCGGACAGGTCGACACGGGTGTGACGGCCGACCATCCGCTGCACGCGGTTTTCACGAAGAACGGGGCGCGCACCTACGTCGCCACGAACCTCGGGGCCTCCGACCTGACCGTGCGGTTCTCGGACGGCAGGACGCTGGTGGTGGCGCCTGGCAAGACGGCCACCACGGGCGCGCACACCTGGTCGGGCGGCAACGCGGTGCCCGGCGATCCCGGTGACCCCGACCCCGAACCGCCGGTGGCGAGTCCGGTGCTCAAGCTGGTCAGCCCGGGTTCGCTGACCACGGACGGGGGCACGGGCGTACGTGAGGACGTCGTAGCCTCGGCCGGCGGCACCAACCACGACGGCACTCCCACGAACGCTCGCGTGTACACGGCGTGCGGCATCACCGGCACGCTCGATTCGAGCCGCACCACGCAGTTCGCGTTGCACGTGGACTCCGGCAACAGCGTGGCCAACGGCGTGCAGGCGCGGATCTCCTACGCTCCCAACGGATCCACCTACACACGAACGGAGACCTATCACTACTTCGCCACGGATCCGTTCCCCGGCAGGGAAACCTACACCCAGGCGCGTGGTCTGAAGTCCCAGACGGGCACTCGCGCCAACCTGACCGACGGGTGCGTCAAGCTGGAGGTGTGGAGCGCCATCGGCTCGGGCACGTCCACGCTGCGCACGAGCGCCACCGCGGGCGAGGGCGCACAGTCCACCGTGGAGATTCCGTACAGCGTCAGCTGAGGTGAGGCGACCGGTCCGGGGTCCGGACCGGTCGCACCTCTGACCAGCACGACCGCGGACGTGGCCTCAGAATGGACCCATGGCGTCCTACGAGGTGAACCCGGCCGGGATCGAGCACGCCCGGAAGTTGATCGATGCGAAGCAGTACGTGGTGCGCAGCACGTGGAACGAGGTGCAGCCCGACGCCGACGCGCAGAACGACTACCTCGACAAGCACAGCTGGGACGAGTACGGCTCGTGGCACCTGGCCGTCACCGAAGGCGCGGGCGAGGAGACGAAGGCCCGCTACGCGTTCGGCTACGGCGACTTCCGCCGGCTGCACCGGATGGGCCTGATCGCCTGCCACTACCGCGCGGCCGAGTGGGGCCACAAGGAGGTCGAGCTGGCCGCCCACGAGCTGCTGCAGTACCTGGACGACGCCCGATGAGCTGGTCGTACCTGGCTGTCGTGCTCGCCGTGGTGCTGGTGCCCGGGATCGACCTGCTGATGGTCCTGCGCAACACGGTCGGCGGCGGGCGGAGCGCCGGCGTCGCGACCACCGCGGGAATCGGGACGGCGTCGGTCATCCAGGGGGCGTTGGCCTCGCTGGGCGTCGGCACGCTCATCGTCGCGTCCCAACCCCTCTTCACGGCCGTGAAGTGGGCCGGGGTGGCGTACCTGGTCTTCCTGGGCCTGCAGTCGCTGCGGTCGGCCTGGCGCGGCAGCTACTCGCCGGCACCGGACGTCCGGGGACGCGGTTTTCGCCAGGGTTTCGTCTGCAACATCACGAACCCCAAGATGCTCGTGTTCTACCTCTCGCTCCTGCCGCAGTTCGTCGACCCGACGGCGTCGGCGTGGGTGTGGCTCGCGCATGCCTGGGTGTTGCCGGCGGCCGGATCCCTCTGGCTGCTTCTGGTCGCCACCCTGGCCTCGACCGTGCGCGACCGTCTCCTGAAGCCGTTGGTGCGCCGGGTGACGGACGCCCTCAGCGGCGTCGCGCTCGTCGGGTTCGGCGTCAAGCTCGCGTACAACTAGAACACCGACCATCCCGTGAGTTCGGTGAACGACTCCAGTGCCGCGATTCCCGCGATCGAGTTGCCGCAGGGGTCGAGGCCCGGGCTCCACACGCAGACCACGCAGCGGTTCGGTACCACCGCCAGGATTCCGCCACCCACACCGCTCTTCGCCGGCAGGCCGACCCGGTACGCGAACTCCCCCACGCCGTCGTACATTCCGCACACCAGCATCGTGGCGTTCAGGCGTTTCACGTCCGCCGGCGGGAGGACCCGGCCCGTCGCGCCGGCACCGCCCCGCGCCAGGAACAGCGCCGCACGAGCCAGGTCGCGACACGACATGGTCACCGCGCAGCCGCGGACGTAGTGCCCCAGCACGTCGGCCACCGGGTTGTCCAGGTAGCCGTTGCCCGCGATCTCGTGTGCCAGCGCGACATTGCGGTAGCCGGCCGACGACTCGGAGTCGGCCACCGCGGTGTCCACCGAGACCGACGCGCCGGACTCGGCCGCCAGGAACGCGCACAGGGCGCCGACCGCGTCGCCCGTCCTGGTCAGCAGCAGGTCGGTGGTGACGAGCGCGCCGGCGTTGAGGAACGGGTTGCGGGGCCGCCCCCGATCCAGTTCCAGTTGGGCGAGCGAGTCGAACGCCAGCGTCGACGGTTCGCGGCCGACCCGGTCCCGCACGTCGCCGGCCAGAGCGAGCGTGAACACCTTCGACAGGCTCTGCAACGAGAACGGCACGTCGCAGTCACCGACGCCGGTCACCTCGCCGTCGACCGTGGCGACCGCCATGCCGAACCGGTCGACCGGCACGTCCAGCAACGCGGGAATGTAGGCGGGCAGCCGGCCCTGACCCACCAGCGGGCGCACCACCTGCGCCACGGTCGACAGGACGGTCAGTGGTACCACCGGAAGCCGTAGCAGCCCGGCCCGAAGTTCAGCGCCACCCCGTGCACGGATCCGCCGGGATCGGGCACCACCGGCCTGCTCTCCTCGACACCCTGGTCGTCGCAGGTGTACTGCTCGCAGCGCAGGGGCCGCCGGGCCGGGTCGAAGCACACCTCCATCACGTACTCGCGCACCGGGAGACGGAACTTGCGCTCGTAGTTGCCGTCGATGGGGCCCGGCGGCACGTGCACCACCTCGTGCTCGGTGAGCACCGTGTCGCCCCGGGCCAGGGTCCGGTCGAACAGCAGCTCGGCCACGATCAGGCCGCGACCGGCGTCCTTGGTCACCCGCCCGAGCGTGCAATTGCGCAACGGACGAACCCGCGGGATCGGGTGCCGGGGGTCGTCGGTGTGCACGATCACCACCCAGCGGTCCGGCCCGTCCGCCTCCGCGCGCAGCACCTGCCGCGACACGGTGCGCAGTTCGCCGCCCTCCGGGCCGAGGTGCACGCGGTCGTGTTGGCTGAGGCGGGTCAGCCGCTCGTCCCACGAGGTGTCGACCTGACCGAGCGCCTGCGTCACGGGCGTCGACTCCGGCCACAGGGCACCGATGGCCGGCAGGCCGTTCGCGCTGTAGCCCCAGCGGCCACGCGGCCGGGGCGGGCCGAGCAGGGCGGCCAGCGAGCCCTCCGGCACCTCGAGGACGGCCTCCAGGTGCCGCAACGCGACGAGCGAGTCGCGCCGCTCGGGGCGGCTGCGCCCCGACTGCCAGTAACTCAACGTCGCGGGACTGACCCGCACACCCCGCAGCAACAGCCGTTGCCGAAGCCGCTCCAGACCCAGGCCGCGGGCGGCGATGGCCGCCCGCAGCGCGGCGGGGAACGGTCCGGTGTCGAGCAGGGTGTGCAGGTCAGCTGCCATCTCGGCCTCCCGTGGAGATTGTCGCCTACTAGACGGTGATCGACCAGGACTCGAGGACACCGACGTCACCGGTGCCGTTGTCCCGGACCTCCAACGTCCAGGTCCCGGCGGCCGGCTCGGTGAACGGCGCGAACGAGTACGTGGCCGTGCCGGGGAACGCCGTGCAGCCGGCGCCGCCGGAGTTCTTCAGCGGGTACCACCAGCCGTTCGGGCCGATGACGCGCAGCGCCAGGTCCTGCTGGCAGGTGTGGCGGGCGGTGACCGTCACGGCGACCGGGTTGGCCGCCCGGCCGGTGGCCGTGGAGCGGATCGGGCTGGCCACCGTCCGGTGGTCGGCGATGGCGAAGTCCGTCTCATTGGTGAACGCTCGACCGCCGCCCGTTCCCGGTGGGGTCCGGACGGTCAACGCCGCGCTGGGTGTCGAGGCGTTGCCCGCCGCGTCCTTGGCGCGGACGGTCACCGAGTAGGAGGTGTCGGGGTTGAGCCCGGAGACGGTGGCCGAGGTGGTGCCGACGGACGTGGCCGGTGTGGTGCCCACGTAGACGTCGTAGCCGGTGACGCCGACGTTGTCGGTCGCCGCGTCCCAGGCCAGCGACAGCGACGTCGCGGTCTGTGCCGGGGACCGCAGGTTCGCCGGCGCCGTGGGTGCCTGCGTGTCGTCCTCGCCGCCACCGCCGGTCACGAGCGTCAGGTTCCACCTGGCCAGAGGCTCGGCCACCGGCTGGAAGATCGACTGCTCGTCCTTCGACGGGTTGTCCACACACTGGGAGGGTCCGCCCGAGTGCAGGCCGACCGCCTTGTCGCCCCGCAACCAGGCGCCGCCGGAGTCGCCGCCCCGCGAGCAGGCGGTGCTGAACGTGAGGCCCTCGATCACGATCCCGCCGCCGTAGTTCACCGTCTGGTTCACGAAGGTGACCGTCCCGCACTGCCACTTGGACGTGTTGCCCGAGTGGCACACGCTCTCTCCGACCAGCGCATCCGCCGCCCCGGTCACGGTCACCGCGGCCGAACCCCAGGTGTTGACCGACGGCGACAGCGTCCAGCCCGCCTGGTTCACCGCGACGACCCCCATGTCGCCCTCGCGTGCGTTCACGCTGCCCGAACCGCTCACATTGGACGTACCGAGCCGGTTCTGCTGCCCGCTCTGCCCGTAGGCCGGCTGGTTGGCGTCGTTCGTGCAGTGCCCAGCGGTCAGGAAGTGCTTGCCGCCACTGGCATCCGTGGCCGGGAAGCCGACCGAGCAGTTCGTCTCGCCGCCCGGCCACCACGGGTTGCCCGGCCGCGCCTCGCCGGCCTGCTGACGCGGGCCGCCATCGGACTGTGTCAGATGGACACCCGGAAGGTCGGCCACCGCGGCGACGAACTCCCGGGTGGCGTCGTCAACGCGGGTGCGGTCGACCGTGACGGACACCGTGTTCGCCCGTTGGTCGACGCCGATGGTGTTGACCGCGACGTCCGGGGTGACCAGTGCGGTGACCCGGTCGACCAGCGCCTCCAGTTCGGCGGCGCTGTGGTCGACGACGACAGCGTTCGCCCCGTGGGACCGCGCGACGGCCGCGGCCTTCGCGTCGGTCACGGCGACGGTCAGCTTCCCGCTGGCCGCGTCGAACCACGTGCCGGCCGGATCGACCGAGGCGGGCAGGGAGGCACGCACCAGATGGGCCTGCTCCTGTTGCTGGACCCGGAGGTCCGGATCCGGGGCCGGTTCGGCGGCCGACACTCCACTACAGACACTCAGGACCAGGATGGTCGAAAATGCGGCTACAGCAAACGCGCGCATCGAATTCTCCTTTGAATTCGCAGGGAAACTCGACGCTAACGCCGACCAACGGATAGCGCGCCGGTTAACCGTTAACTCTGGTGCGTCCCGGATCGTGGAAAACCACGTGACGCGCGGCGGCCGATGGTCGATGATCCGCGCGTGGCCGCCAGCAACCCTCCCCTGACCGCGGTCGGACGCACGTTCGACGCGATCCCACCGACGGTTCTGGTGCTGCTCGGCATCGTCAGCGTCCAGCTGGGCTCGGCGGTGGCCAAGAACCTGTTCAGCGCGGTGGGCAGCTTCGGCACGGTCGCGTTGCGACTGTTCTTCGCGGCGGCCGTGCTGTTGCTGCTGTGGCGGCCGTCGTTCCGCCTGGATCGTCGCACGTGGACGGTGGTGCTCGGCTACGGCGTGACACTCGGCTCGATGAACCTGTGCTTCTACCTGGCGCTGGAGCGGATCCCGCTGGGGATCGCGGTGACCGTCGAGTTCCTCGGCCCACTGACGGTGGCCATGCTCGGGTCGCGGCGGTGGCAGGACGTGGTCTGGGCGGTGCTCGCGGCGGCCGGGGTGGTCCTGCTGCTGGAGGGCCGCGGCGACCTCAACCTCGTGGGGTTCCTGTTCGCCCTCGGCGCCGGGGTCTGCTGGGGCCTGTACATCCTGGTCGGCGCGGCACTGGGCCGGCACACCACGGAGGGCAACGGCCTGGCCGTGGGCATGGTGGTCGCCGCGCTGATGGCCGTGCCGTTCGGTGTGGCCGACAGCGGCACGGCGCTGATCCAGCCGTGGGTCCTGATCGCGGGGCTCGGGGTGGCGCTGTTGTCGTCGGTGATCCCGTACTCATTGGATCTGGAGGCATTGCGCAAGATGCCACCGCGCGTGTTCGGCATCCTCATGAGCCTCGAACCGGCGATGGCCGCCCTCATCGGCCTCGTCGTGCTGCGGGAGATGCTGGCGTGGTCGCAGTGGATCGCCGTGCTGTGCGTGGTGGCCGCGTCGGCGGGCGCCACCCGCGGCGCCCGCCCCGAGGTCTAGTCCCTACTGCCCGCGCCCGTTCCCACCTCGTGCAGCCGTCCGCCCGGGACCTTCGGGGTGAGTGGTGGCGTGGCCGCGCCAGCGCCGTCCCGCAGGCCGGCCAGGAACTCCGCCACCACCTCCGCCGCGTCGTGGGTGGGGGCCCAGCCCAGTTCGGTCCGTGCGCGGGTGGTGTCCATGAGCGGCATCCGCAACGTGGCGTCGAACAGGTCCGGTGACGCGGGCGCGAGGTGCAGCCGCCAGGCCGCCACCAGCGGGCCACGCACCGCCCACACCGGCAGCCGCACGACCCGCGCGCCGAGGACGTCGGCGAGCAGCGCGGCGTCCACCACCGGGCCGGCCGCGAGGTTGAACGCACCACGCGCCTCGCCGAGGGCGGCCAGCCGGTAGGCCTGCGCGGCGTCGTCGGTGTGCAGTGCCTGGACCCGCAGACCGGGAAGGTCGGGCACCACGGGGATGAGGCCGGGGCGCACCAGCCTGTTGGGAAGGAACGGGCCGGCGAAGAGCCGACGCTGCTCGCTCGCCGACTCGCGCTTGAACAGGAACGCCGGCCGCATCCGGACCACCCGCACGTCCGGGTGCGCCGCCTCGAACGCGTCCAGCGCCCGCTCCAGGTACGCCTTCTCCCGGGTGTAGGCGGCGGCCGGCCACCCGTGGGTCGGCCAGCTCTCGTCCACCTCGCGGTCCTTGGGGCCCGGCGAGTACGCGCCCACCGAGGACGCGTGCACCAGGGCGAGCACGCCGTGGCGGGCGGCGGCCTCGAACACCCGGAGGCTGCCGAGCACGTTCGTGCGCCACGTGACCTCCGGGTCGCGGGCGGGTTGGAACAGCCACGCGAGGTGGATCACCACGTCGGCGCCCGCGATCGCCGCGTCGAGCGCGGCCGGGTTGTTCCTCCCGAGATCGACCTCGGCCCACCGCACCTTCGGGTACGACACCGTCGGCCGGCGCCGGACAACCCCGACGATCGACTCGACCCGGGGGTCCGCGCCGAGCGCCTCGATGACGCTGGTGCCGACGTTGCCGCTGGCACCGGTCACCACGATCCGGCGTCCCGTGGTCACGACAGGGATTCCAGTCCGACGGCGGGTCTGGCGTAGCTCGACAGGCGGGCCAGCAGCCCGGCGCGGCCGTCGGCGTGGCAGACGGTGCGGGTCGGGACGCGTGTCGCCGGCTGACGGAAGGCGTCACGCACCGCCTCGGCCGTGCGTGACGGTGACGGCACCACCTCGTCACACAAGCGGCGCAGCACGAGCAGCTCTCCGGACGACGCCGACTCCAGCCCCAGCGTCCACCCGTTGTCCTCGTCCCACAGCAGCGCGACATCGCGGTTCGGGAACGTCGGCAGCCGCTCGGCGAGCGCGATGTAGGCGTGAGCCGGCTGGTCGGTCTGCACGAACCAGCACGGATCGCTCAGCCCCACCGCGTCGGCCACGAGCCGGACATATTCCCGGAGACCGCGGATCTCCGTCGAGTCGTACTCCCAGTGCATTTGCGTTCGCCGCCTTCGCTCGCCCGATCTGGCGTGCGCCGGCTGCTTGACGCTCAGGTGTAACTACCCAGCGGCGATCACGGCAAACCTGCGGCCAGCGGGGTTTACCGAGCGATTGCCCCGGGCACCCTCCCGTTGTCCGTCGGGGGCAGCAGGGGCTTCCGGCGTTCGGCCCGCCGGTACGTGCCCTCGTGACCGGCGGGCCCTATAACGTCCGCGTCGCGGCACAGATCAGGCTCGCGGGACGACTCGCAACTGCCAGAAGTTCACCGTGTCGTCGGCGCGAACGTGGAACTCACCGGTCTGCACAGACAACGGCTTCCACGGCCCGAAGATCTGCGCCGTGTACACACCTACCGGCACCCCCGTGTACGCAAGCCGACCGTCAGCGTCGCTGGAAACCACAGCGACCACCCGACCGGTCACGACGTCACGCAAGCCGACCCGGACGTCAGCGACGGCCTCGCCCTCGTCGACCGTGTAGTCCTCATCGAGGTCGTGATAGATGGCACCGGTCGGGTTCTTCGACGGACCCCCGGGCACCTTCGCGTAGAACGTGGGCGCCAGGTCCATGTCGTAGAGGTCATCGCCGAAGTCACAGCTCGCCCGCACCACGCCCGCATCGGAAGAAGCCGCGGGGACGACACCAGGAACAGTGAAAACCCGGGTCTCCCCCGCCGGAATGGTGGCGCCCGGCCCGCCGTAGGCCAGTTCGCCCCAGTCGGCCACCTCGGTCCACACGTGGAACGGAGTTCCCACCCGGTCGCAGCCGGCGACCACACCGGTCACCGGAATGTCACTGGTGTTGGTCACCGTCGCGGTGAGCACGGCGGCATCACCCGGCTGGTAGCGCTTGCGGTCCAACACCAAGGTCGAACGCAACCGGTCGTCGAGCGAGAGCCGCGCCCGCAGCGGCAGGTCGGTCGTCCCAGCCCCGTCCAGCCGGACGGAACTGCCCCACGGCAGCAACCAACCCTCGGGTGCGCCCCCGAACTCGGCGCTGTAGTGACCCACCGGGACGGTCAGTGAGTAGCGGCCGTCGGCACCGGTCACCGTCTGGAGGTCCGCCAGTCGCACGGTCGCGCCGGCCAGTTCCTCCCCCGGTTCGACGGCGCCGTTGTCGTTGCGGTCGGTGTACGCGGTCCCGCTGACGGTCTCGGTCGCGTCCGGCGCGATGACCGGGATGGACACCTCGACCTCGGCGACCTCCGGGATGTTGGGGGTCTGGCGCCACACGCCGAGCGCGACGCGCGACTGGCCTGCCCACTCGGTCAGATACCCCTCGAGCTGATAGGTCCGGCTCTCGCCGGGCGCGAGCAGCGCGCCCTCGCCCCCCGGCTTCAGATCTCCCCAGGTCCAGCTCCGGACGGTGAACGGCGAGCCTTCGATCATGCGCTCGGTGCCGCGCACTCGCCGTTCCTCGGGGCCGTTGTTGGTCACGGTGAACGTGATGGGCACCCGCTCCGCCGTGCCGACCAGGAACGGACCGCCCTCGACGGTCGCCGACACCTCCAGCGCCGACGTCCGCGCACCCGCCGGCGTGACGGCCAGGCCGGTGAACGACAACGAGGTGGCCGCGACGAGCACGCCGGCTCGTAGCGCGATGGACCATGGACGCACGATGACTCCCCAGTGGTGGACCGAGCGGATTTCGCCACGCTATCCAGGCGGACCGTCGGGCACCACGAATCGAATCGGCAACTACTCGCGCAGTGCCGCCCGGGCTCGGGTCAACGCGAACCCCAACAGGTTCAGCCCGCGCCAGCGGGCAGGATCCGCGGTGTCCGGGTGGTCCTTCGCCAACCCGATCCCCCACACCCGGTCGACCGGGCTCGCCTCCACGAGCACCCGGTCACCGGTGTCCAGCAGGAATCGCCGCAGGGCCGGGTGCTGTCCGAACTTCGCGACGCTCCCGGCGAGCACGATCTCGGACCGGCTCGCCTCCCAGCGCCGCTGGTCGAACCCGCGCACCCCGCGGCCCAGTTCCTTGGCCTGCCTCGGATCCCCGGCGGCCAGGACGCGCTCGGCCGCCGCCTCGTCACCGAACAGGCTGGCCTTGTGCCACATCATGTAGTGCTCGGCCGTGGCGAACACCCGACCGTCCACTTCGAACGCCGAGGGCCACCACTGACTCAGGCAACCCGGGCCGACCCGCCCGTCCCGCTCCGGCCGGTGGCCCCAGAAGAACAGGAACTCCACCCGCTCACCGCGGCTCATCCGGTCGAGCAACCCAGCGACGTCCACCACGCCGCCAGCCTAGGGTCAACCGGCCTCGCCCAACTTGTCGGTGCCCGGCTCGGCGGGCAGCTCGAGGTCGTGGCCCATCCGGTCGCGTTTCGTACGCAGGTAGGCCAGGTTGTCGGCCGTGACGCCCACGGTCGTGCGGACCCGCTCGACGATGTCCAGGTCGTATCCCGCCAACCCCACGTACTTGTGCGGGTTGTTGGTGATCAGCCGCAGTCGTCGGATGCCGAGGTCGGAGAGGATCGCGCTGCCCACGCCGTACTCCCGGGAGTCCACGGGAAGCCCGAGCGCGGAGTTCGCGTCCACTGTGTCCTTTCCGTCGTCCTGCAGTGCGTAGGCACGCATCTTGTGCGCCAGACCGATTCCCCGGCCCTCGTGCCCGCGCAGGTACACGAGCGCGCCCGTGCCCTCGGCCGCGATCAGGTCGACGGCCTGTTCGAGCTGATGGCCGCAGTCGCAGCGCCGCGAGCCGAACATGTCGCCCGTCAGGCACTCGCTGTGCACGCGCACGAGCACGCCCTGCGGGTTGTCGCTCGCCAGCTCGACGTCGCCGAGGGTGAGCGCCAGGTGGTCCACGCCGTCGATCACGGAGGTGTACGCGTGTGCGGTGAACCGGGCGGCCGCGAGCGGCAGCACCGCGCTGCCGGTGCGGGTGACCAGCTGGGTGTCGCGCCTCCTGGCCCGCACGAGGTCCTCGATGTGCAGGAACGGAATATTGTGCTCGGCGGCGAACGCCCGGGACGCGGTGCCGGTGAGCGGCACGCCCGCGTCGTCGACGAGTTCGGTGATGACGCCGACCTCGCCCGCGCCGGCGAGCGTGATCAGGTCGGTGGCCGCCTCGGTGTGGCCGGCCCGCTTGAGCACGCCGCCCGCCCTGGCACGCAACGGAAAGACGTGGCCGGGTCGGGCCAGATCCGTCGGGGTGGTGGACAGGTCGGCGAGTGCGCGGGCGGTGTCCGCGCGGTCGGTGGCGGAGATCCCCGTGCCGACGTCGACGTGGTCCACGGTGACGGTGAACGCCGTGCCGTGGCTCTCGGTGTTCTCCTCCACCATGAGTGGCAGTCCGAGAGCGTTCGCGCGCTCGTCGGTCATCGGGGTACACACGATCCCACTGCCATGGCGCAGGAAGAAAGCCATCTTCTCGGGGGTGACGGCGGCGGCCGACATGATGAGGTCGGCCTCGTCCTCCCGGTCGCGTTCGTCGGCGACCACCACCATCCCACCGGCGGCGAGCGCGGTAAGCGCCTGTTGCAGCGCGTCTGTCGGAGTGTTCGACTGTCCGGCCGGGGTGTTCAAGTTGTGTCCTCTCGCCGGTTTTCCTGGGGTGGACACGAGTTCCACACCTGGAAGACCAGCATCGCCCACCGAGTGGGGCCGCGGCATCTCCGCTGATGCCCTACTCAGGCAGCGAAACCGAGGTCCAGGCGCGGAGCGTTCGCGACAGGTCCGACGTAGACGACACCGAACGAGTCGAAGTCGTGCACTCGCACCTTCAGCACCAGATCGTGCCTGATGACCACGAAGAGCTCGTTGGCCTGCTGGAAATCGTCGATGATCCGGTAGTTGCGGAACACCGTCCCGTCCGCCACTGCGAACAGTGCCCGGTAGACGGCGTTCTTGCGGCTCTGACGGGCTGTCTCCGCCCAGTCCTCGAGCACCTCGAGACCGGTGTCCATGCGGAACCGGGCGCGGGGGATGTCGATGGGCTCGAAATCGTTGATCACGGTGACCTCACTGAATCGGGAACAACGCCTTACCCACGTAGAATATCAGCGTTATATAACACCGTCAACCTACGTGCGGAAACCCCGATCCAGAGCACGCACGGAGTCGGCCCGAGAAGCCCTGCTACCAGGCATTTCAGGAGTATGTTCTGCCCCCTCGGCGCCATACCATGAAAGGATTGGACGGCGAAACGAGTCACTCATGCACACTGAAATCAACGTTCTCGGTCCGCTGCAGGTGAGCATCGACGGCACCCAGGTGGTGCCGACCGCCGCGAAGCCACGCCAAATGCTGGCGCTGCTCGCCATCAACGCGGGGCGAGTGGTCACCAAGGCGTCGCTGAGAGAAGAAATCTGGGGAGACGGCGACAACGCCCCCCGCAAGGCGTCGAGCACGGTGCACACCTATGTGCTCCACATCCGACGGATGATCGAACAGGCTCTGTCCGAGGATTCGACGCGAACTGCCAAGGAAATCCTCATCACCGAGCACACCGGGTACTCGTTGGACTTCGACCCCGGTGCGGTCGACGCCGTCCGGTACGAGCGGATGGCCGCCGAAGGGCGGGCCGCCGGTGCGGACGGTGACCTGGTCCGGGCCGGCGAACTGTTGACCGAGGCCCTCGCGATGTGGCGGGGACCCGTGCTGGTGGACGTGACCACGGGGTCGGAACTGGAGATCGAGGCCACCCGGCTGTCCGAGGACCGGCTGAGCGACCTTTCCCTGCGCATCGACGCAGACCTGTTCGCCGGCAGACATCAGCAAATGCTCGGCGAACTCGCCGCACTGTGCGCACAGCACCCCTACATCGAGAACTTCCGTGCCCAGTACATGCTCGCGCTCCACCGTTCCGGCCGACAGAGCCAGGCGCTGGAGACCTACCGCGAGATGTGGGAGACCACCCGCGAGGAGCTGGGCGTCGAACCCGGCGCCCCACTGCGCAGGCTCCACCAGGACCTGCTGTCCGGCTCGACCCACATGGACGACCCCGATTTCCTGATCAACGCCTGGGCGCCGACCGCGCTGGCCAGCTGACCATCCGAACCAGACAGTCCACAGTGGTTTCCACTGTGGACTGTCTGGTTTTCTGCGCCTTGAACTCCCCACACGCCGGAAGGGCGGTGCCGGTAGGTTCCGGCACCGCCCTTCTGACAACCTGTCGGCCTAGGCCGACTTCGCGACATCCTCGGTGCGAGGAGTGGGCTGCAACGAGGTGACCGATGCCGTCGGCGAGTCCTGCTCCGCCTTCTCCTTCGCGGCGTTGATCCAGTGCAGGGACCAGTGGAACAGTCCCCGGATGAGACAGACGATCGCGGTGGCGAAGAACAGGCCGTACGCGATGTGGGCCACCATCAGGAAGCCGTACACGATCGCGATCCCCGCGCCGAACGCGAACTGCGGGAACGGCTTGGACGGACTGGTACCCGGGTCGGTGACCATGTAGTTGGTGAAGAGTACGAACGCCACACCGGTACCCATGGCCAGGGCAGCGGGAATCGACGTGTCGAACAGCCAACCACGCACGACCGCCTGCAGGGCGAAGAAGCTCAGCCAACCGGCGATCAACCACATTCTGCCGGTGAGCATCGCGTTGAGGATCGTCCCGGAGATCAGGATGATGGCCACGATGATCCAGCTGATCAGGTCGTTCACGTGCTCGGTGAAGTGGTACGGCGGGGCGATGCTGATCCACGCCGGGAACAGCACGAGCAGCATGGCGAGCCCGAAGTTCGACGGGTTCATGTAGTGCCGCACCTTGCCCCTGATCGGGGCCCGCAGAATCCACTTGGCACTGACCGCGACGACCACACCGAACAGCATCACCCAGATGCGGTCGTTCACGTAGATCAACATGTTCAGCGCGAGAGCCGTGATGTGCGCCGGGTAAAGGAATTCCATCATTCCCTTGACGCCGCCGCCCTTGAACCTCGGGTCCCGGCCCTCCACCCGGGCGCCGACGAGCTCGAGCCCGATCTCGACGAAGTACGCCATTGCCAGTGCCGCGAACGGGTAGGTCCACGGTTGCTCGAACCCGAGCCAGGTGTAACCGAGGATGTTGAAGACCGTAATCGAGATGGCGAACCTGCGTAACGCGATGATGACCTTGGGGTCATGTCGCGGCCCAGCCGCCGTTTTTTGATCTGCCACGTCCTCACTTCTCCTTCGCGGTGTCACCGAGCTGGAAGCAGTGCGTACCGGGCTCCAACTGCAGTTCCTGTTCGTGTGCCTTGCCGTTCAGGTCACGCCACTCGATCTTGACGTCGACCGGTCCGGTCACGTTGTCGCCAAGTCCGATGTGCGCCTCGTGGCTGCGCTTGCCGGAATGGCCGCTCCCGCCGTCGACACGGTCGACGAACGTGCCGTTCTCCGTGGTCACGGTCACCTGGGCGCCGATCGCGGGAGTGCCGGGAGCCGGCGCGGTACCCGTGGCACCCGCGGCGTTCTCGCCTTCGAGAGTGAGCTGAAGGTTGAGGTACGAACCGGGATCCGGGCTGGTGTTCTCGTAGAAGACCGGCTCGTCGTACTGACGGGCGACCGCCATGTCGAGCAGGCCGTCACCATCGGAGTCACCGGTGGCGATGCCGCGGGTCGGCACCGGCACGGCCAGGCCGAGAAGCGGTGCCAGGTCGACGTACTGACCGTCGGAGCTCTTCGCGAAGAAGTGCAGCGTGTGGTCGCCGCCGATGTCGTCGCCCTGCCTGGCGTTCGGCCAGAAGGTCGGGTTCGGCACCAGCGCGTCGTTCGCGGTGGCCAGTTCCTGCAGCTGCGGCCAGCGGTTGGTCTCACCCTTGACGAATCCCGTCGCCTGGGCGATGGCCTGTTCACCGCTGTTGTTGAAGTCGTCGATCTTGACGTCCCAGCCCCAGCCCGACCACGCGGAGCCGGCCTCGGCGCTCACCTCGTCGAACGGCGCCTCGCCCGCTTCCATGGCGGCGCGCGCGCCCTCCTTGTCCTCCGCGGTGCTCATGAACTGGAGGTTGCTCTCCTGGATACCCCACGGCACGGTGATGTTGCTGATGAACATGTCGTACATGCCGTCGCCGTCCAGGTCGCCGAAGTCGACGCCCATGCCCTTGAACGAGTCGTTGCCGACGCGCATCGACTTCGGGGTGCCGGGCGTACGCACGCCCTTCACCTCGGCGAACTCGATCTTGCCGGGCGTGGACTTGTTGTACAGCAAGCGATCGACGCCGAAGTCGTTCGCGATGTACAGCTCGGGCTTCAGGTCGCCGTCGATGTCGGTGGCACTGGCGCCGAGCGACCAGCCGAGCACGGACTCGCCGGGGAACGCGCCCTTGGCCTGCTCGAAGCCGACGGACGTCGCCGACGCGTCGGTGAACCGGTAGATGTACTTGTCACCGCTGTTCAGCGCGTGGGACATCGAGTGGTTCATGGTCACGCCGCCACTGACGCTGGAGTCCAGCACGGGACCGTCGGGGAAGTAGTTCCCGATGAAGATGTCCTGGTGCCCGTCGCCGTCGAAGTCACCGACGGTCGCGGCGTTGGTGTTCCACTGCGCGCCGTCGTACTGGCCGTTCGTGGAGTTGTCACCGGCCACCATCTCGACCGCTTCGTAGGCGGAGTCGGACAGCTCGGTGGCGTCCGCCTTGGCCAGGTGGATGATCGGCGTGCGACCCCACATGTAGACCATCAGGTCCATCCGGCCGTCTTCGTTGTAGTCGGCGGGGACACAGCCCATCGGCGCCATCACGTCGTTCATGGGCAGCGAGTCCGACTCGAGCTCGAACGGCTCGTAGCGGTCACCGCCCTTGCCCGGCGTGGGCGTGACGATGACCTGGTCTGTACGCGTGTCGACCAGACACAGGTCGTTGGCCAGCATGTCGCCGTCGAGGTCGTTCATCGCAACGGCCGCGCCGACCGAGGAGATCCAGGCGGCGATGTCCTCGTAGTCCTGGTTGACCTCGCGGATGTCCTGCTGCTTGTCAGCGGCGGGCAACGCGATCGACTGTGGCTCGAACGCGTACTCGCTGGCCATCTGCTCCTGTTCGGCCGAACTCACTGTGGGTAGTTGGACCACGGAGTAAGCGATGACGATCGCCACGACAGCGATAACCCCGGGCAACTGCCTGCGCAGCCAGCCCAATGTTGTTTTCATCTGTTGAACCTCCGAAGAGACATGTCGTCAGCACACACACCGGGGTGAACGCAGGCAAACGCGCCACGACTCGAATTCCGTCAATAGCTGGATCTCGAAACACCAGAATTGTGACAAGGCTCGGGGGCCGGGCTCCACTTCAGGCATGCGGTTCGTGCTCGGGAGCCCTTGACACGCTATCGATCGGCTATCGGTGGCCGATAGCCGATCGATGAGGGAGGAGAAGAGCGGGGAAAGCGCAAGGCTGTTTAGTGGTACTCAAGCAGGGGGTACACCCCCATCGGACTACACAACAGACCAGACGGGACTCTGATGTCGATCACACGCAAGTTCGTTACGGCCATTGTCGGCGCGATCGCCGCCGGGCTTGCCGCAATTGCGCTCGCGCTTTTGCCGGGAGCCGGAACCGCGGAATCGCCTGAGCGCACCCCGGAGACCGGGACCGAGATCGCGGACTCTCCCGGGAGCGACCAGATCACTTCGGACTTCCCGTGGAACTGACCCGAAACTGTGAATCAGCCAGGTAGGTCCGACCGAGGTCCGCTGGTCGGCGCGGCGTCCAACTCCTCACGGAGTCGGGCGCCTTCCGCCGATTCCACGGAGTCCAGCAACCGCATCGCACAGTCCACATGGGCGTGCGCCCGGCAGATGTCACCCTCGCCCTGATGGACGTCGGACAGCAACACCAAAGTCTTGGCGTGCCACATGTTCGAGCCGAGTTCGGCGAACAGTGGCCATGCCTTCCCCAGATGTACCGCGCCGGCAGCGCCGTTGCCCCTGGCGAGTTCGATCTCGCCGAGTGCGTACAACGCCTGCCCCTCGACCAGCCGCTCCCCCACCTGCCTGGCCAGTGACAGAGTGTGACGGAGGGTGGCTTCGGCCTCGTCGAGCCTGCCGGCCCGCTGGCGAACCACGCCCATCCCGTACAGCGCGTAGGCCTCGCCGATCCGGTCCCCGATCTCCCGCACGATCAGCAGCACCCGGTCCAGCGACTGGTGCGCCAGCTCGATCTGGTCGGTGTTGAGATACAGCTCGGCGAACGTGGCGACCACCTGCACCTCACCGCGCAGATAGTTCACCTGCCGGCAGCGATCGAGCGCCGCGTCCAACAACTCGAGCGCCTTGTCGGTGTCGCCCTCGCCGATCCAGTACCTGCCGAGGTTGCGCAGCACGTGGGCCTCGCCGACCGGGTCGTCGATCTCCCGGGTCATGGCCAGCGCCTCGTCGTACTTCCGCAACATCGCCGCGGTGCGTCCGCGGAGGCGGTCCAGGTCCGCGCAGTTGCGCAACGCGATGGCGCATCCCGGTGCGTGGCCCTCGGCGCGGAAGATCTCGAGCGCCGCGTCGAAACACCGTTCCGCTTCGTCCAGGCGCAGCTGCGACCGGTGCATGGCGCCGAGTGAGTAGAGGGCGGCCGCACGGCCGACGCGGTTGCCGGTCCGCTCGGTGATCTCGCCGGCCACCGCCGCGGTCTCGCGCCAGTCGTCGAAGTAGCCCTTGACCTCGAACAGGGTGACCGACGTGTGCGCGAGGTCCCAGCACAGATCGTCCAACCCGGCCTCGGCGGCCTGGCGAACCGCCCAGACCAGTGCCCGGCGCTCGGCCTCCCACCATTCCATCGGGTAGTCGACCTCGAACGCGTCGCCGCCGGGCGGCTGCCACCGGGGCGCGTCGCTGTGCACGATGGCGTAGTCGCCGCCGTATTCCTTGCGGTGCGCGGTTTCCGCGATGGCCAACCACGCGCCGAGCAGCCTGGACAACGCTGCGTGGCGCTCCTCCTCGGTCGTGATCCCCATCAGCTGCTCGCGTGCGAAGTCCCGGATCAGGTCGTGGAACCGGTAGCGCTGGTGCTCGCCCGGGTAGTCGACCGCGTCGAGCAGCTGGAGCTCGACCAGGTTCTCGACCACGTCCTCGGCCTCGTACAGGTCGAGATCGAGCAGTGCGGCGGCGGTCCACCCGGCGAAGTCCGGTGCCTCGATCAGGGCGAACAGCCGGAACAGGGACTTGGCTCGCGGGGGGAGATCCCGGTAGGTGAGGTCGATGTTGTCCCGCAGTTCCAGGCCGCGGTGGTTGAACTCGTCGAGCCGGTGCTTGGTGTTGCCCAGCCGGTTGACCAGGTCACGGACCCGCCAGTGGGGGCGCGAGGCCAGCCGGGCGCCCGCGATGCGCAGCGCCAGCGGCAGCCCGCCGCAGAAGTTCACCAACTCGGTGACGGCCTCGCGCTCGGCCTCCACCCGCTCGTCCCCGATGATCTTGGACAGCAGTGCGACGGAACCGGAGGGCTCGAAGACCTCGACGTCCACCACGTGTGCGCCGGGCAGGGTGGTGAGCCGGGCCCGGCTCACGGCGATCACCGCGCAGCTCGGGCTGCCGGGCAGGAGCGGCAGCGCCTGCTCCTCGCTGGTCAACCCGTCGAGCACGATCAGCAGCCGGCTGTTCGCGATCCGGCCGCGGTACAGCTCGGCGCGCTCCTCCAGGTCCTCGGGGATCGCCGAACCGTTGACCCCGAGAGCACGCAGGAACCGGGCGAGCACCCGCCCCCCGCCGTCGTCGTCCTCGTCGTCGGCCCGCGTCTCCAGGTCGACGTAGAGGTGTCCGTCGGGAAACCGGTCCATCAGCTCATGTGCCGCCCGGATGGCCAGGGTCGACTTGCCCACCCCGCCCTTGCCGGCTATCGCCACGATGCGTACGCCGTACTCGTCCTCGCCCGGGCCGATCGGCGCGGACAGGATCCGGGTGATCTGGTCGAGCTGACTCCTGCGGCCGGTGAAGTCGTCGATACTGGCCGGTAATCGGCGTGGGACGGCGCGGGCGCCCTCGTCGGCCTCCTGCTGTCGCCGCTCCTCCTCGTCGGCCGCCGGCGTGGAGGTGAGGTCGAGGGCCGGATCGCTGGTGAGGATGGCCGACTCGAGCCGCCGCAGGCCCTGGCCCGGCTCGATGCCCAGCTCGTCGACAAGTCGCGTCCGCATCCGCCGGCACGCCTCGAGGGCCTCGGCCTGGCGGCCGGAGCGGTACAGCGCCACCATGAGCAGCTCGCACAGGTGTTCCCGCAACGGATGTGCCTCGGCCTGCGCGGTCAGCTCGCCGACGATCTCCTCGTGGCGCCCGAGCGCCAGATCGAGGCGGAACCGCTCGGTCAGCGCGCCCAGCCGGGCGTCCTCCAGGCTGGCCGCGCCGCGGCGCACCAGCTCGCTGTCGAGTCCGACGAGCGCGGGGCCGCGCCACAGCAGGAGCGCGTCGCGCAGCGTGACAGCGGCCTCGGCCACCTGGCCGGCCGACGCGCGCGCGTGGGCGGTCTCCACCAGACCGGCGAACTGCTCGCTGTCCACCTCGGTGTGCGGTATATCCAGCTGGTAGCCGGGCGCTCTCGTCCGGATGGTCCACGGCGCGCCGGCCTCGCTGAACAGCTTGCGCAGCGCGGAGATGCAGATCTGGACCTGGGCGCGGACCGTGGAGGGCGGCGAGGTGGACCAGACGGCATCGATGATCATCTCGACCGGTGTCACCCGGTTGGCGTTGAGAGCGAGCATCGCCAGGACCACCCGTTGCCTGGGTCCGCCGATGTCCAGGACCCGACCGTCGACGACAGCTTCGAGAGGTCCCAGCAGTCGTAGTCCCAACCTGCTCCCTCCTCTCTCAGATCCGCCACTCAGAGTCACGTACAAACATCTCCCAGTCAGGGTACCCGGAACTAGACAAAACACTCACATTCACGCTTTCCCTGATACCGCAACATCAAAGAGGCTTTTCGTTGCGCTTCCCGGTAGACATGGAAGTTGACCGCCGTCCGCCTCGGACGGCTGGGAGGGGCCCGACATGGTGAAGTCGACCTGGGAGCGCCGGCCCGGCGCCGCGCCCCGACTGGTGCACGTGAGCGCACCGGCACATCAAGGCGGAGTGACCGAGCTGCTCGCCGGTCTGATACCCGCGCAGGCCGCGACCGGACAGTCGGTCGGGTGGGCGCTGGTCGACGGCGACAGCACCTTCTTCGCCTTCACCCGCTATCTGCGACACCTGCTGCACGGCGCGGCCGATTCCACGACCGCCGACCGGCTCGCCGAGGGTGCGCAGCACTACCGCTCGACACTCGCCGCACAGGCCGACGGACTCGCCGCCGAGCTGGATCCTGGCGACGTCGTGGTGCTCCACGACCCGCAGACCCTCGGGATGGCGCCCGTGCTCGCTGACGCCGGCCTGAAGGTCGTCTGGCACTGCCACGTCGGCACCACCGAGCTGGACGCCTCCGGACCGGCCGCCATCTGGCGCACGTTCGGATCCGAACTGTCCAGGGTGGACGCCGCGGTGAGCATGCTGCCGGAGTTCGTGCCGCAGGCGGTACCGCCTGCCAAGCGACACGTGATCGCCCCCGCCGTGGATCCGGACTCGGCCAGGAACCGTGACCTGTCCCGCGAGGACGTGAGCGGCCTGCTCGAGAGCCTCGGGCTCACCGCGGCGGGCACCGGCGACACCGGGCAGGTGGAGCAGGACCAGCCGCTGCCCGACGACGCGCCGGTGGTGCTGCAGTTGGCACCCTGGGAACCGCTCGAGGACATGCCGGGCGTGCTGGGGTGCCTCGCGGCGCTGCCGTCCGACACGCACCTGGTGCTCGCCGGGCACGATCCCGACGAGGTGCCGGACAACACCGAGGGCCGGGCCGTGTTCGAGGCGGTCCGCGAGCTTCGGGCCGAGATGCCCCCGGCGCAGCGCGCCCGGGTACACCTGGTTCTTCTGTCCACAGTGGACAGTGAACGGGCCGCGCTCACGTCGAACGCGTTGCAGCGGCGCGCGGATGTCGTGCTGCAGAAGTGCCTCGCGGAAGGCCTCGGCCTGACCGTGACCGAGGCGATGGCCAAGGGCCGCGCGGTGGTCGCCGCCGACGTCGGCGGGCTGCGCCAGCAGGTCTCGCCCGGACACAACGGGTTGCTGGTGGACCCGCGCGACCACACCGAGGTCGTGGAGGCGCTGAACATCCTGCTCGAGGACCCGCTGATGCGCCGCAGGCTGGGCAAACACGCCGCGGAGTCCGTGCACCGCCGATACCTGATGCCGAGACTGGTCGACGACTACCGACTGTTCGCCGTACCCGGCACGCACGATCGGGTGCGCGAGGTGGCGTGAGGCGCCCATGCGCCTCCTCTCGGTACTGGCCCACCCCGGCGACGAAACCGGCGAGGGTGCGGCGACCCTTGCGCGTTACGTCGCCACCGGGCACGAGGTGATGGTGGTGACCTGCGCCGACGACGTCGGCGCCCAGGACGTCGATCAGCACCCGGCGGCCGGGAGCGCGCCCGAGATCCTCGGCGTCGGGCACCACCGGCTGGGCTTCACCGGCACCGGGCGACACTCCGGCGGCTCGGCGTCGCCCGGCCGGTTCGCGTCGCTCCCCCCGCGGGTGCCGACCGAGCGGCTGGTGCGGGTGCTGCGTGAGTTCCGCCCCCACGTCGTGATCACTCACGACGAGACCGACAATCCGCACCCCGACTACGTTCGTTGCCACGACGTGGCGGTCGCCGCCTTCGACTCCGCGGGTGACCCGGCGCGGTTCCCGGAGACCGGCCCGCCGTGGCAGGCGTTGAAGCTGTACTACCTCCGCGAATGGCACGAGGATCGGATCACGGCACTGCACGAGGCACTGCTCGCCGATGGACTCGCGTCGCCGTTCCGGGCTGGCTCGCCGAGATCGTCGACCGCGCCGAGCGCGTCACCACCCAGGTCCCGTGCGCCGAGTACTTCGCCATCCGGGACCGGGCGGCGCGCGTGCACGCCACCGACCTCCACTGGTCGACCGTGCCGGTGCGACTGCGCCGCGCGGTGTGGCCGACCGAGTCCTTCGAGTTGGTCCGCAGCCACGTCGAGACGACCCTGCCGGAGGACGACCTGTTCGCCGGCATCAGTCCTGAGTAGAAGTCCACAGCAGACGGTCCAGGGTGGACGGATCGGTCCGTTGCCACTCGGAGAGCGCGGAGCGCCATGCCTTGTAGCCCGCGGCCGACGCCGGCTGGTGGGGATAGTCGGTGCGCAGCTCGGTCCGGTAGCGCTGGAAGGACTCGTCGTCCGTGTCGAAGCGCACCTCGACGGTGACCACCCGCGGTGACCGGCGTCGGTGTACAGCCACGGCGCCAGGTACGTGCCGTCCGTCGGGAGGTCGCCCGCCGCGCACCTGCAGACCTTGCCCGCGTCGCTCCAGCCGGACGTGACCAGCAGCGGGGCGCCCACGTCGCCCGGTGGCACCAGCTCGATGCCTCGTCCGGCCGCGGCCTCGGCCACGGTGCGGGTGGCGGCCAGCCCGCGCGGTGACCTGTCCCCGACCGCCGCGACGCGCTGATGTCCGTCGTCGGCCAGGAAGTCGACCGTCTCCCGCAGCGTCGTCGGCGTCGGCCGGGTCCAGCTGCTCCGACGGGCAGCGCACGCCGTCGGCGACCGCGCCGAGCCGACCATCCGGCCGAACAGGGCACTCGCACACTCCGGGCCGTCGGCCCCGTCGAGGCCGTCCGGCGCGGTCCCCGCGCCACCGGTGTCGGTGGTCATGGAGTCGACCTGTCCGGCGTCCTGCACCCACACGTCGCTGCGGCCGGCGGGCAGGTCGAGCGCCAGCCAGCCGCCGGTGGCCATCGGGGCCGCACCCGCGTCAGGTCGTCCTCGCTGGTGCCGACGGACGCCGTGGACGAGCCGACGTGCACCAGGTTCCGGCCGGGCAGGTTGGGCACCACGACCACGTCGACGGACCCCGGGCCGATCTCGAGCCGTGCCTCGGTGGCGATCCCGGGCACCGGGTCGGCCGGACGGAGGGTGATCGCCTGCGCGGAGGCCCCCAGCAGCGCCGTGGCCACCAGCGCGGCGCTCGACCCGCGTCGCGACGGTGGCCCGGCGTCCCCGCGGCCGGGCGACCGCGAACCAGACCAGGGCGACGATGCCGAGCAGCACGCCGGTGTGCAGGAGGGTCGCGGTGCGGCCCGTCCCGGCGCCGGCGAACCAGGCGGCGCCGAACTGGACGCCGCGAACACGGCCAACACCGCGAAGACCAGCGGGGCCAGCCCGCGGATCAGGCCGACCGGCCGCGCGAACCGCTCGTCCCTCGACAGGATCAGGTACATCGGCAGGGCGAGTACCGCGAGCAGCAACGGAACCACCTGTTCGGGCAGGTTCAACCCGCCGGACAGCAACAGCTCCATGCCGACGACCGCGGCCGCCGCGCCGATCACCCAGGCCGTCGTACGCCGGCTCGGCTCGCCGAGAAACCCACGCAGGAGAACGAACCCGACGACCACGGGGAGGGCACCGAGCACGATGATCCGAAGGAACATCGACCCGATGCCCGACCCGAAGTCGAGATGTGCGCCGTGACCCATGGGTCAGGCCGGCGATCCGACGGCACAGGTGCAGCGCATCAACTCACGCTCGTACGGCTTCGGCCGCATGTGGTAGACCATCGCCACCACCATCGGCGTGAACACGATGGCGTTGTAGAACAGGTGCAGCTCCACGCGGGGGAAGACCAGCTGAATGATGCTGGTGGGCACCGGCTTGCCGAGCAGGTTCGAGCCGCTGAGCGCCTGGATCAGCAGGAGCAGATGCTCGAAGTGGTGCCACACCTGGATCCACATGGCCACGTTCCACCAGGTCCGCGACCGGCCGACGAACCCGTGGCGGAGCGTCACGAAGCCGATCAGCATGAAGAGGGCGAACCCGTAGTGCAGCCACTCCGACGTGACGAGCCAGGGGAAGGCCAGCCCGAGCGCCCCGCCGGCCTTCGGCGGCGGCCAGTTGAGCACGTAGATCTGATAGGCCTGCGTGAGGTGCTCCACCCAGTGGGCTATGACGATGAAACTGAAAAGTACAACCCAATCTTGTGGTACTTGGTGTTCAACAGCCCGTCGGGACCCGTTAACCGGGCGGTCGGAACCGTGGCGGTCATCTCCACTCCCATCTGTGTGGAAACATTTGATCTTCGCAGATCTGGCTCAGATGATCGACGGGTCCGACACAGGTTGCTGCGAAAGGCCGAACATCGAGACGAAGGCGGCTAGGACATTCGGATCTGCGACCTGGACGGTGCCGGTGGCCATCGCTTCCTCCACCGTCACCTCGCGGGCCACCATCCGCCTGAACGTCGGTCCCGGGTGGATCACCTGGGCGCCGTCGAGCCCGCCGCGGCCGACCTCGAGCATGCCGTTCTCGATGATCGCGAAGATCACGACGTCGCCGAAGTGCAGCTCGAACGCCTCCGAACGGCCCACGGCCGCGTCGGACAGGAACGTCGCACGCAGCCCCGTCATCATCGAGTCCTCGGTGACGATGTCCTCCGGGCGCGGCTCGGCCAGCATCGCCGCACCCCACCGGCCGAAGGCCAGCACGATGGCCTCGAGCTCACGTCCGTAGCTGGTCAGCCGGTACCGGCGGTCGCCGGCCTCGTCCGAGGTCTCGTCCTTCTCCACGATGCCGCTGAAGGTCAACTCCCGGAGCCGCGTCGTCAGCAGGTCGCGCGGCGCGCGCGGCAGTCCCTGGTACAGCTCGGCGGAGGACTTGGGCCCGGCCAGCAGGTCGCGAACGATCATCAGGCCCCAGCGCTCACCCACCGCCTCGACGGCGCGGGAGAGCCCGCAGTACTGCCCGTAGGTCCTCCGGGACACGGTCTGCAACTGCGACACGACCGTGTCGAGGCCGCCCGGGTCCGTACCACTCGTGGTGAGTGAGAACGTCTCACCGGAGATCGTGAGGCCCTCGGGGCTCATCACCATTTTCCACGTGGACTCCGTCATAGCCAGCATCCCATCTCTTGCCGGCGGACCGGCACCGCAAGGCGGAAGAATCGACAAGGATCGACATTGCACGCTTCATGCTCCGGTCTCGGACCGGTCCGACGCACCTTCTGCTTTGCGCTGTTGGTACTCACCCAGCCGTCGCAACCAATACTCCGAACGGACCGACCTGACAGACTTCGACCATTCGACCGCGACGTTCGGCTAAACGGCCGAGTCAGGCCTGACACCCATCAGCGCATAATCGAGATAAGTAGTAGTCAGCCACGGCGCGGGGCCGGGGCCCCTGGGTGGGACGAAAGGTGAACACATGCCGCCTGCGGGTGAGACGGGGGACAAGTGCTGGCACTGCGACTGCTTGGGCCGTTGGAGCTCTCGATCGATGGCGAGGACCGCGACCTAGGCGGTGCCCGTCATCGGGTCGTTCTGGCGATGTTGGCGCTCAACGCCAACCGGGTGACCCCGGTCGACCAGCTGATCGACGCGGTCTGGGACACCGAACCACCCACCACCGCCAGGGCACAGATCCAGATCTGCATCTCCGGACTGCGCCGTGTCCTCGCCGCCCCGGGCAGCACCGGCCACATCCGCACCCGCGCCCCCGGCTATCTGCTCGAGATCCCCGAAACCGACCTGGACACCCTGGAGTTCACCGCTCTCGTCGCCTCCGCGCGGGCCCACGTCGACGCCGACCGGCTGTCCGAGGGCGTCGCCACGCTGCGCGGCGCGCTGTCGCTGTGGCGCGGCACGGCGCTGGCCGGCCTGTCCTCGGAGGTGCTGCACCGCGCCGCCGCCCAGCTCGAGGACGCGCGCCTGGCCGCGGTCATGGAGCGAATACGGCTCGACCTGGTGCTCGGCCGCCACGAGGAGATCGTGGGCGAGTTGCTCGCACTCGTGAAGGAGCACCCGCTGCGCGAGCGGCTCTACGAGTTCCTCATGCTCGCCCTGTACCGATCCGGACGCCAGGCCGAGGCGCTCGAGGTCGCCCGGCAGGCCCGCACGATCATGATGGAGGAACTGGGCATCGAGCTGGGCCAGGGAGTCCGGCGGCTCGAGGCCGCGATCCTCAACCGGGACCCGGAACTCGACCTCCGCCGGACCGGCCAGGGCCTGGGCGGGCGGCCCGCCCAGGACAAGCAGGCCGCCCCGGCCTCGAACGAGCGCCAGTCGATGGTGCCCCGCCGCCTCCCGGCGAGCATCGCGGACTTCACCGGCCGCCAGGCGCAGCTTGCCGAGATCAAGCGGGCGCTCACGAACGACGAGCAGGGCGTCGCCCGCCACGGCATGCGCATCGTCGCGATCTCCGGCAAGGGCGGCGTCGGCAAGTCGACGCTCGCCTTGCGGGCGGCCCACGAGCTGCGCGACGCCTATCCCGACGGCCATCTCTACGGCGACCTGCAGGCCCCCGAAGGTCAGGACCGGGTGCGCGACGTGCTCGGCAGGTTTCTGCGGGCGCTCGGCATCACCGGCTCGGCGATCCCGGACGACGTCGAGGAACGCGCCGACCTCTACCGCGGCCACATGGCCAACAAGCGGGTGCTGGTCGTGCTCGACGGGTTGACCAACGAGGAGGACGTCGTCCCGCTGCTCCCGGCGGGCTCCGGCTGTGCGGTGATCACCACCAGCCGCACTCCCCTGTCCGGGCTCCCCGGCGCCCAACTGGTCGACATCGACGTGTTCGACGCCGACTGGTCGCTCACCATGCTCACCAAGATCGTCGGCCGGGACCGGGTGGACGCCGAGCGGGACGCCGCGGCGGAGCTGGTCACGCTCTGCGGCGGGCTCGCCCTGGCCATCCGGATCGCGGGAGCCCGGTTGGCCTCCCGCCCGCACTGGCGTATCGACGTGCTGGTCGGCCGGCTGCGCAACAGGGTGCGCCGGCTCGACGAGCTGTCCTACCGCGGCCTGGTGCTGCGGACCAACATCGGCCAGAGCTACCGCGCGCTGCAACAGACGGCGCGCCGTCTGTTCCGACTGTTCGCGCTGAGCACCACCCGCGACTTCCCCGCGTGGACGGCGGCCGCTCTGCTCGACATCGACCCCTGGGAGGCCAACGAGATCGTCGAAGGCCTGGTCGACGCCCAGTTGCTGGACACCGTGCAGTACCCGGGCGAGAGCCTGCGCTACCGCTTCCACGACCTGATCCGGGTCTTCGCGATCGAACGACTGCACGACGAGGAGCCCGAGGCCGAACGCGTCAGGGCGATCGAGCGGCTGCTCGGCGCCTGGCTCGCCCGGGCCCGCCACGCGCACCGCAAGGAGTACGGCGGCGACTACACGATCCTGCACGGCACCGCCCCGCTCTGGGACGGAGCGCGGGCGCTGGAGGACGTCGACGACATGGGCGACCAGATCGCGTGGCTGGAGTCGGAGCGTCGCTCGCTGGTGTCGGCCGTGCACATGGCGGCGGACAACGGGATGTCCGAGCTGTGCTGGGATCTCGCGCTCACCTCGGTGTCGCTGTTCGAGGTCAAGGGCCACTTCGACGACTGGCGCGAGACCGCCGAACGGGCGCTGGACGCCACCGAGACGGCGGGCGACCGGCGCGGCCGCGCCGCGACGCTGTACAGCCTCGGCGCGATGCACCTGTTCCAGGTCCGGCTCGACGACGCCGAACGCTGCTTCGCCTCCGCCTTGGAGTACTTCGAGGAGTCGGGCGACGAGCACGGCTGCGCGCTCGTGCTCCGGCACTGCGCGACCGTCAACCGGATGCGCAACCGGACCGACGCGATGCGGGAGAACTACGACGCGGCGCTGGAGAAGATGCGCGCGGTCGGCGACCTGGTCGGCGAGGCCCACATCCTGGTGAGCCTGGCCAAGATGTGGATCGACGACGGAGCGGCCGACACCGCGGGCGGCATGCTGGGGACCGCGATCGAGCGGTTCCGGCGGGTCGGGTACCTGCGCGGCGAGGCCCAGGCGCTGAACCGGTCGGCCGAGCTGTTCCTGCTCACCAACCAGGCGGAGGAGGCGCACCAGGCACTGAACCGGGTGCTGCGGATCGTCCGGGACATCGGTGACCGCATCGGCGAGGCACACGCGTTGTGCCGGTTGGGCGTGGTCCGCCAGCGCACCGGGCGGCTGGACAACGCCGAGACCACCCTGCAGCACGCCCTCTCGCTGGCCGAGCAGGTGGGGCAGCGCATGGTCGCGGGGATGGCGCACTACGCGCTGGGTGAGATCGCCGTGAGCCGCGGTCAGAGCGCCGTGGCCGCCGACCACGCCGAGGCCGCGAGGGTGGGGTTCTCCGACCTCGGCTCGGCCATCTGGCACGCCAAGGCGCTGATCCTGCTGTCGAACGTTCAGCGGAGCCAGGGCGCATCGGACCTGGCCCACCGCGACCTCAACCAGGCGGTCGAACTGCTCAGCACGGTCCGTTCCGCCGAGGCGGCCAGATTGCGCGAAGAACTCGCGCAAGATCGCGGAAGTGCCGCCTCGACAATCCCGATCAATCCGCCTTCTCGGAGGGCATGACGTTCCAGTCGCAGTCCCCGCCCGAGGTGCCGGTCGTCGGAAACATCCCGGTCAGAGCGACGAACAGCGTGACGAAGGGCGAGATGATCTTGTGAGAGATAGACATGATCCAGCCTTCCGACTACCGTATGTGGATCACATTTTGCGGGGCGTTTCCGCTCGAGAACCACTCACCGATTGCGCAGATTGGCCGGCGATGTACGATCTTAACGATCGCTATCGTCCGGCAATAGCGGGCCAATAAGGCTCCGGTAGAGCACTTAGCAATATTGACTGGCATGGCTGGTTCAGGTGTTCAGGGACGGTTCCGGTGACCGGGACGGTCCTCCGGCTGCGCGCACACGAGGTGTGGAGCGCACTGGAGATCATCGACCCGGTCGCGGTGCTCGCCGAGGACCTGGTCGGCCGCACCGTCGGCCGGCCGGCACACACCCGCCAGGCCGAGGGCAGCCTGGTCCCCTGGAACGGTTCCGGGGCCGACGGCGACCAGTTCGTGCTGTACGAGCACCCCGACGCCGCGCTGCCCTGTGCGATCCCCGCACACAGCCTCCGTACGTCGTTGGTCGCGGCGCTCGCCGCGGTCGCCGCACGGGAGCTGCTGTTCACCAGCGGCGTCACGGTCGCCATGCTCGGCTCGCTCGAGGCCACCCAGCCCCAGCTGTCGGTGATCTCCCGGTACGTGCCGGACATCAGCCACGTCGCGATGTGCCTGTCCGGCGGCCCTCGACCGGTCGAGCCGAGGATCGCCGACCAGCTCGACATGTCCGGCATCGCGCTGTCGGTCGTGCGCACGCTCACCGACGCGGTGTTCGGCGCCATCCTGATCATCGTCACCAATCACAGCGCGGCCCGCCTGGACCTCGACGCCCTGCGGCGTGGGCAGCTCGCCCGCGGCGCGGTCGTGGTCAACGGCACGGGCGAGGACCTGCCGGACGACCTGGTCGAACGGATGGACCAGGTGTTCGTCGACGACTTCGGGTTGCTCGGCGACCACCTCGACCGCAGCGTGGTGGCCAACCACCTGGCACCGCCGACCAGCGACATGGTCGGCTTCCACGGCGAGGCCGACCGGCGGATCACCGCCGATCTCGGGCAGTTGCTCACCGGCAGGCACCCCGGTCGTCGTCGCACCGACGACGTGGTGCTGGTCGAACTGCTCGGCGTGCACGAACTCAACGTGCAACTCGCCCGACGGATCCACGAGGCCGCCACGCGCACCGGCCTCGGAGAACGGATCACCGACTGACACCGACATCGTGTGCGAACGGACGGATTTTGGGAGCGAAACCGTCATGGCGAGCCAGCAACCCCGGCCCGACGAAACCGACTACCAAACCTGCACCAGCCGTCGCCACGACCCCGGCACGGCTCCCCCGCTGACCCGCGACCTGCGCATCTGCACGGGCTGCCGGGAGGTCATCGAGGAAGCGCTGATCGAGTTACCGGCGCTGTTCGAAATGTGCGCCGACGTGCTCGACCTGGGACTGAGTGACCTTCGGGAGCTGGTCAGCGAGACCAGGCAGCGCGGCATCAACCTGTGCGAGACGGCCGTCTCGGTGCGTTCACAGATCCTGGACGCGCTGGTCGCGTGGTCCTGGTTCGTCACCAGCGCCCGCGGCGTTCGCGGGCCGGGTGAGTACGCCATCCGCGAGCTCGTCAGCTTCCTCTGCGTCCACCTGCAGTGGCTCTGCCAGCACCCGGGGGCGCCCGCCCTGGTCGACGAGCTGACCGACCTGACCGCCGCGGTCACCGCGTCGCTGGGACAGAACACCTACGTGCGGGCCGAGGTGGGGACCTGCCCGCTGCCGGCCTGCGAGGCGACCGTGTACGCCGAGGCGCCACGAGAGGGCGCGGAGGCCTACGAGGTGGCCTGCGAGGCGGGCCACGTGTGGGCGCCGCACCGCTGGCTGGCGCTGCGTGACCAACAGAACAAGAACGAGGCCCGGAACGACAACGACAGATCACCACGCCCGGAGAACGCCGAATGAGGACAGTTTCGTCGCAGTGCTTTTCACCGAGGAAGGGACCGTCATGCGATTCGAGATCAAGGTACTCGGCCCGTTAGAAGTCAACTTAGGTGGAATGTCGATCGTGCCGAGTGCGAGCAAGCCGAGCCAGGTGCTCGCCATGCTCGCGCTCAACGCCGGTCACGTCGTCACCACCGCCGCGCTGACCGAGGAGATCTGGGACTGTCGTCCGCCGCGCAGTGGGCTGCCGACCCTGCACACCTACATCCTGAAGCTCCGCCGGCGGCTCCAGAAGGCGCTGGCCGGGGAGAAGGGCGTGAACTCCAAGGACATCCTCGTCACCCGCCGCGCCGGCTACATCCTCGACGTGCCGCCGGGCGACGTCGACGCCACGCGCTACGACCAGCTGTCGGCCGAGGGCCACGACGCGGTCAACCGCAACGACCACGAGACCGCGTCGAGGGCACTCGGCGAGGCGCTGGATCTGTGGCGCGGCCCGGCACTGGCCGACGTGCCGACCGGTCCGCAACTCGGGATCGAGGCGCTGCGGCTGGAGGAGACCCGGCTCGGCGACCAGCACCTGCGGATCGAGGCGGACCTCCAGATCGGCCGCCACCACCAGCTGCTCGGTGAACTCGCCACCCTGTGCGCGCGGCATCCGCTGCTCGAGAACTTCTGCGCACAGCACATGGTCGCGCTGTACCGGTCGGGCCGTCAGGGTCAGGCGCTGGAAGCGTTCCAGCGGCTGCGTTCGAACATGGTGACGCAACTGGGCGTCGAGCCGGCCGCGAACGTTCGCCAGCTGCACCACGACATCCTGGCCGGTGTGTGAGTTCCATGCGGACCCGGATGGTCCACAGTAGACCGCGATCAGCCGTCGAGCAGCTGGTTCAGTCCGGCGTAGCCCACCTTCTCGAGGCGCGCACCGGACTCGGCGAAGTAGTCCGCGCCGGCGCTGATGCCGTGGCCCTCGACCATCCGGTTCATGAAGTTGAACAACGCGCACACCATGACCGCGTGGTGCAGCGCCCGCTCGTCCCATCCGGCGGCGAGCACCTCCTCGGCGTCGGCGCGGGTGACCGCGGCCGGCGTGCGGGTGAGTTTGCCGACATAGCGCAGTATCGGCCGCATCTTGTCGGGCACGCGTGCGGTGTCGAGGTCGGCGAGCGCGGCGGGAATCGCGCCCTGCTCGATGCCGCAGACCTCGGCGGTCACGGTGTGTACCCCGTGGCAGTAGGCGCACGAGTTGACGCCGGAAACGTAGGCGGCGATCAGCTCCCGCTCGGCCACCGACAACGGTGACGGGCCGCGCATCACGACCTCGTGGTAATCGAGCAGCGGGCGCGAAGTCTCCGGGTAGAGCTTGAAGACGTTCATCAGCACCGCGTCGTCCGGTAGCGAACTCAGGTAGGACACAGTTCCTCCGCTGTTGTGGTGATCTCCACACGACGCAGCCAGCATGCGACGAGATACACCCGCTCGGCATCGCCCGCGGTGCGCGGTCCGGCGGCCGCCGCGGCGGCATCGACGGCATCGACGGCGGCCGCGGCCGTGACCCACAACTGGCGCAACGCGGCCGACTGCGTGCCCGGCGGGACCAGGACCGCCGCGAGCCCGGCACCGGCGGCTCGCCACCGCCGCGCGCCGGCGTCGATCGCCTCGGCGAGCGTGAGGTCGTCGCGGGCGCCGTGGCGGAGCTGGTCCACGTACATGGTGACCGTCGCCGGGTCGTCCGCCAGTTGTCTGCTGGCCACCCCGAGTCCCGCGAGCAGTCGCTCCGGCTCGAAACCCATGAGCAGCACACCGATCTCGGTCTCGGGATCGTCGTCGACGGCCGGCAGCGAGAAGATCGTGTCGTACGGCTCAGACACGGTGCCCCACCTCGGCCGCGATCGTGCCGGCGATGCGCGCGGTGGCCACCCGGTGGCCGTCGATGTTGCGTGCGGCCGGGCCGAGCACCATGCACGCGGCCGCGCCCGCCGCGAACACCCGCGGCGCGTGGCGATAGGCGAGCGTCCGTTCGTCGAGGTCGGGCCACCCGTCGCGGGCGCCGACCACCTCGTCGGGGAGCAGGCCCGTGCCGTTCGACGGCAGCGTGCCGAGTGCGAGCAGCACGCGGTCGCCGGACACCATCCGGCCGCCGTCGAGTTCGACGCCCTTGTCGTTGACCGCGTGCACCGCGGCGCCGCGGTGCACGGTCAGCCGACCGTCCTCCTCGGCGGCCGTGAGCTGCGGGCGGAACTCGAACATCACGGTCGCCCGGCGCTGGGCGGCCATCATGGCGAGCCGGTCCTCCCACGACGTCGTCCGCAGCTGGCTGTCGAAACGGGCCCGGCCCTCGGCGCGGAAGAACGACGCGTTGACGTCCGAGCACTGGTAGCGCTCGGATTCCTGGCGCAGCACCCATTCCACCCGGGAGCCCCGGTCGAGCGCGTTGTGGATGAGATGCGCGGCCGTCAGCCCTGCGCCCACCACCACCTCACGGCTGGCGGTCGGCGGCACCCGCTCGTCCCAGAAGGACACTCCGTTCGGCCGCTCGCCGGTCCACCAGGTGGCGGGCGCGTCACGCCGTTCCTCTCCCAGGCACAGCACGACATGGCGCGCGGTGACGGTGAAGTCGTTGTCCTGGCAGGAACCTCGCACCACGGCCCGGTCGTCGCCGGAGTCGACGTCCACATCGATGGAGGCCACCTCGCCGCGCCACAACCGTGGCGGCACCTGGTGAAGCACGGAGGTGTGGCGACAGTAGGCGTCGAACACGTCCACCGGCACGACCGAGCGGTGCCCGGCCTGCGACATCCGGACCTCGCGCCGCTCCACGGGAGTCAACCGGTCCCAGTGCGTTCGCGCGAAGTCACGCAGCTCGCAGTCGCGGTAGCCCTCCACGCCGGGATGGTGTTCGTAGGGCGAGCGCAGCACCCGCTGGTCGAGTAGATCGACCCGACCGAGGAACCGGGAGGCCGGTTCACCGTCGCGGTCGATGATGACGACGTCGTGCACGCCCACGTGCCACAGCGCCGCGGCGACCGCTAGACCAGCCGGGCCCGCGCCGACGATGACCACGTCGGCGGCGGGCGGCGGCATCCGCGGCCGGTCCGGGAGCTGGGGCGCCGGATAGCGCGGCCAGTCCCGGTTCCGGGGCGAGTCGAGCAGGCGGGGGTGCGGAACGAACCTGGTCACCCAATAACCGTGACCGGCACGATCACCTCGATGGTCGGGCGTTGTGCCATCCCGTCGGTGACCATCTGCTGCAGCAGCTCCTCGGACCTTTCCGCGCTGTCGGAGGAAACCGGGCTGTAGCGGGCGTGTGCGTAGGCGGGCCGGCGGGCCTCGGTCTCGATCGAGAACACCTTGAGCACGGCCTCGCCCGGACGCACCTCGCCGTCGTAGAACATGAGCCGGCGCTGGTCGGGGGTCAGGAAGGTCTTGCTGAACTGGCGGGACATCACCATGGTGTCGTCATCGTCGACGAACGTGGTGTCCTCGTCCGTGGTGACCTGCATGGCCACCCAGGTCTGATCCGTCAGGTTGGTCTCGGACTTGATGATCTGCCACCGACCCGGTTCCGGCAGATTGATCGACACGGACACGTCGTAGTCGACCGCGTCGATCGCCCCGGAGATCATCAGCACCCGGCGCCGTACGTCGGCGACACCCGCCATCTGGATGTCCCTGGCCCGCACACGACCGGACACGTCTAATCCCGGCACTTCCAGTGATGCCATTTCTCGATTCCCTCCGGAATGAAGCCAATAAGACACCAGAATGATCGATCGGACTCAGCCTCGCACATTCCGCGGCCGCACTCAACACCGGCGCGGGCGGCCCGCCCACGCACGCGGTCGGCGGCCACTACTGTTCGTGACAAAGGGCCCCTGGGCAGCGCACCGTCGGTGACGACCGCGTTGGCCGCGCTGATCACCCGCTGCACGGCGACTACGCCGCCCGGCCCAATCGCGGTCCCGCCATCTGGCGGTCCACACGCCCTGTGACGGCATTTCAGAAGAGGCTGGAGAACTGCTCAATGCATTAACGTTCAAAATCACGAAACGGGGTTCGCGAGTAATCCGTGCACGTTCCGACGAAAGCGCCTGCTCGAGTTCGCCCGCGCCGAACGTGGAGGAACTATGACCAGAAAGCTCGCACTCGAGCACGGCCACAGCCAACCACACCGCCTGCTGGCCAGCGTGCCGACGATGCGCACGGAAACCACGCCCGGGCCGAGCGCGAGCGAACTGCTCGTGCAGTTCGACGCCTGCTCCTTCCAGTTACGGGACGCGCGACGCGCCATCGACGAGCACGCGACGTACTGCTTGCACAACGGTTTACCCTTGGATCAGCCGCTGATCGACCGGCTGCTGGACGCCGTGCGCCATGCCGAGAGACAACTCGAGCAGGAACACACTCTGCTCGTCGGGTCCGGCGACTCCGAACTCCCGGAACGACTCTCGGCCGGCGAGACCGTCCTGCGCTTCGGCTGGGCCACCAACTCCTATGTGCGGGACGCGCTGGAATGGTGCGCGCCGTCCACCGCCCAGTCCCACACCGTCCAGTTCTTCGACCCGTCCGCACAGAACTCGCGGGACACGAACTACGCCCGGTACGAGACGAGCGCGGTCGCGGATGTCGAACGGCACATAGCCGACGTGCTCGCTGTGCCGGCCGACACGCACACGGTCAGCGCGACCTCGTCCGGCATCGCGGCCTACTCGCTGATCGAGGCGGTGTTGCTGCGCCACCGGCTGCGTCCAGACGACACCGTGCTGATCGCGCCCACCGTGCACTGCGAGACCGTCGAGCAACTCACGGCGCTGCACTACTTCCGCATCCTGCGGGGCTCCGGCCACGCGGTGGCGGACCTGCTCGCCGACATCCGGAAGCACCAGCCCCGCTGCGTGTTCGTCGACCCGTTGGCCAACAACGTGCGCCAGCGGATGATCGACGTCCCGGAGCTGATCCGCCGCCTGCCGACGGTCACCACGGAGCCGATCACCGTGGTGGTCGACGGCACCATGCTCTCCTCCGGCACACCCGACATCGCCGCGCCCACGCACCCCGCGGTGGAGGTGATCCACTACGAGAGCGGGTCGAAGCACCTGCAGCTCGGCCTGGACCTGACCATGGCGGGTTTCGTGGTGCACCCGGTGGGCTCCCGCGCCGAGTTCCAGCAGCAGCGCCGCAACACCGGGCTGGTCCTGGACCCGCGCGCGGCCGACCGGTTTCCCCGCTACCCGCGCAAGGCGCACCGGAGCCGGATGCGGCGGATCGGCGACAACGCCGTCCGCGCGGCCGCCCGGCTGCACGCCGACCCCCGGGTGGGCGAGGTCGGCAAGGTCTTCCATCCCGCGCTGGCCGATCACCCGGACCGGGAACTCGCGCGCGCCCAGCCGCACCCGGGTGGGTACCTGACCTTCCTGTTCGACCAGCCCGAACGCAACAGCCGCGAGGAACTGGCCGCGTTGATCGAACGGATCCTGTCCAACGCCCGCAGGCTCGGCGTGCAGCTGGCCACGGGTACCAGCTTCGGGTTCTCCGTGCCCCGCCTGTGGGTCGCGCAGGACACCTGCGCCGACGGCGAGTCGCCGTTCCTGCGTCTGTCGGTCGGCGACCGCGCGGACCAGGTCGACCTGCTGGTGGAGGCCGTGGCCGACGCGGTGTCCGACCCGATCGCGCGCATCCTCGCCGGCTGAACCCCGCGAGTCCCCCTCCCGCGACACGCGAGTTGGCGGTTCGTGAACCGCCAACTCGGGGTGTCCTGGAGGGGGACTCGCGGGGGTTTGGTCAGTTGACCGAGGGCTGGTTGACCCAGCCGATGTAGTCGATCGTGAAAGCCTCGTCGTCATCGATCCTGATCCGGACGACCACATCGCCGACGAGGTGGACGGAGAACCCCAGATCCCCCACGTCGTCGACGGTGTCGTAGCGGCGGAAGACCGACCCGTCCTGAACGGCGAACAGCAGCCGGTACACGGCGTTGCGGTTCGGCTGGGAGGCCTTCTCGGACCAGGCGTCCAGGACGTGCTGTCCATGAGCCAAGCGGAACCGCCAGTAGGACTGACCGATGGCGGGTTCGGGAGGCCTGATCATTCCCATCACCACATCTCGTCTCTCGTGTCCTCGGCACGTAGCATAACGTCGTTCTGTAATAACTATAGCGCCGTTACGTAACACTGTCAAGGCGAGAGGTGACCGACATACGAAAGTGGCCCCCGGATGCCCGTGGTCGGGATATCCGGAGGCCACTGGCCAGGTCTGTCGTCAGGCGAGCGCGCGATAGGAGCCGGTCTCGATGTCGTCGAGCAGACCGACCTCCTTCGGCTCCCAGCTGAAGGTCTCCTCGGCGCGGGCCGGGTCGAGCGTGATCTCGCGACCGAGGATCACGTAGAAGGGACCGAAGGCCTCGCTCCCCTGCTCCTCGGTCAACGGCTGCGCGTCGGCGGTGGTGAGTCGCGAGATCGCCTCAGCCAGCTCACGCGTCCTGAGCTGCGTGCGCGAGGACGCGTTGAACACGCCACCGACCCGGTTCTCCAACGCCGCCACGTACAGGCGAGCGAGGTCCTCGACGTGGATGGTCGACCACAGATTCGCCCCCTCGCCGACGTAGGGCGCGGCGCCGAACGCCTTCGACGCGCCGATCATGCCCTGCAGCAGTGCCGAACCGCCTCGGCCGTACACCAGCGAGGCACGCAGGATGGTCCCCGTCACGCCGGGCGACTCGAGCACCTGGCGCTCGCCGAGCGCCTTGAAGAGCTGGGGCGAGTCCGGGTCGAGGGCGTCGTCCTCGGTCGCCGCGCCGGCGGCCGTGTCCGGGTAGACCATGGCCGTGCTCGCGTAGACGAAGCCACGCCCGCCGTCGAGCGCGCCGAGGAGGGCGTCCAGGGCAGGCTCCTCGAGCTGGCGCATCTCCGGCTCGGTGAAGTCGACGGCCACGTGCGCCACGGCGTCCGCCCCGGCGGCCGTCTCACGCAGGAGGTCGAGGTCGGCGAGGCTGCCGCGGACCACCTCGGCGCCCACCCGCTCGACCCGTGCGGCCGCCTCGTCCGACCGGGCGAGTGCGACGACGTCGTGGCCGGCCGCGAGCAGGTGTTCGGCGACCACGTTTCCCACGAAGCCACTCGCCCCCGTGATGAACACCTTCATGGATTACTCCTCTTCGCAGTGCGTATGGCATTCCAGAATCGAATATAGGCGTGCGCGCCTCAATACTGATCTTCCAGAATGCTGAGTTCGCGAATATGCGAGTGAGAACGGCTTACGAGGAAGTGCCGCCGACCACGGCCAGATAGTCGGCCTGCATTCGCTCCACGGTGGTGGGCCCCTCGGTCGCCGGGCCACGGCGCGCCCGCGGCCCGAGGTGGGCCTCCCGAAGCTCGTCCATGAACCGCTCTATGGCCGCCTGCCCGCCCTCGCGGAGCACCCGACCTCTGGCGACGTACTCCGGGCCCACCGGCAGGTGCTCGGTCCCCCAGTCGCCGATCGTCTCGAGGACCGGGACCAGCTGGATCGCCCGCTCGGTCAGGCTGTAGGTCACCTTCTGCTTGTGGGAAGGGTCGTCCGCCCTGGTGAGCAGACCGTTCTCCACCAGCGAGTTCAGCCGGTCGGTCAGGATGTTCGACGAGATCCGCTCCGGGCTGTTCAACAGCTCACGGAAGTGGCGGGCGTCGACATAGATGATGTCGCGCAGCACCAGGAGGGTCCAGCGGTCACCCAGGATCTCCAACGACAGGTTGACCGGACAGTCAGACCGGACGTCTTTGCGCATCAGTCACACCTCCGAACTAGTTGCATCTTACCATCAGTTTGCCGCTACGCACACTGAGAGAAGACCGTTCGAATATGTCGTGCCAGAGTGGGGTTCGTAGAAATCGGCGCGCATCCGTGTCGTTGAGCAATTCAGAAGTTGTCCAGTCGAATTCCGTTGAGCCAAGGAGCACAGATGACGACGAAGGCACCGACACGGGCGGAGCTCGTTGGTCGGGCGACTGACCTGGTGGACCTGATCCGTAAACACGCCGAATGGCAGGAAGAGAACCGGGTCATCCACGACGACGTACTGCGAGGACTGCGTGACGCCGGCCTGCTGCGACTGCGGGTACCGAAGCGCTACGGCGGTTACGAGGCGGACACGCGGACCTCGGTCGAGGTCATCGCCGAGCTCGCGCGGGCCGACGGCTCCGTCGGGTGGACGGTCAGCACGCTGATCATCGGCTCCTGGCTGTCCGGACTTCTCCCGGACAGCGCGCAGGACGAGGTCTTCGCCGACCCCGACGTGCACATCGGCAACAGCGTCAGCCCGAAGGGCGTCGCCGTGCCGACCGAGGGTGGCGTGATCCTGAACGGCAAGTGGCCCTTCTGCTCCGGCGCGCGGCACAGCAAGTACTTCGCCCACTCCGCCGTGCAGGCGGTCGGCGAGAACGAGTTCGTTCCCGTGTTCGTCGTGGTGCCGGTCTCCGACCTGACCGTCGTGGACGACTGGAACACCGCCGGGCTCCGCGCGACGGGCAGCGTGACCACGATCGCGAAGGACCTCTTCGTGCCGGAGTCGCGGGTCATTCCGCTGCTGCCGCTGGTGATGGAGGGCAAGCACCTCTCGAAGGCCAACGCCGAGTCGGCGCTCTGGCAGGCCCCCTTCTCGCCGATCAGCGCCGCCGGCGCCGGTGCCGTTCCGCTCGGCATCGCGAAGGCCGCGAAGGAGCAGTTCTTCGAGCGCCTGCCCAACCGCGGCATCACGTACACGAACTACGAGCACCAGACCGACGCGCCGATCACGCACTTCCAGATCGCCGAGGCCGTCGGGAAGATCGACGAGGCGGAGTTCCACGTGCACCGCGCGGCCGACCGGGTCGACAGCAAGGTCGCGGCGGGCGAGCAGTGGTCGCTCACCGAGCGGGCGCTGGCACGCATGGAGATGGGCGCGTCCACGCAGCGTTCGCGTGAGGCGGTCGACTTCCTCGAGACCGGCAGCGGCGGCAGCTCCATCTACTCGCACGTGCCGATGCAGCGCATCGTGCGGGACATGCACGCGGTCGGCCTGCACGGACTGCTGCACCCGAACACGAACCTGGAGCTCTACGGTCGTGTCCTGTGTGGACTCGAGCCGAACACGCAGTTGATCTGACGATGACGGAGCATTCAATGAATTCCACACCCTCGCGCGACGAGCTGGTCGGCCGGGCGACCGAGCTGGCCCCCGCGCTCGCCAAGAACGCGCTCTGGCAGGAAGAGAACCGCGTCCTGCACGACGACACGATCGAGGCACTCACCAACGCCGGCATGTTGAAGCTGACGCTTCCCGCCCGGTACGGCGGCTACGAGTGCGACACGACCACGGTGGTCGACGTACTGTCCGAACTCGCCATCGGCGACGGCGCGGCCAGCTGGGTCACCACCGTGTGGTCGCTCAGCACGTGGCTGACCGGGCTGTTCGACGACGAGATCCAGGACGAGGTCTTCGCTCCTGGTGACGTCAAGATCAGCGGCACCTTCGCGCCCAGCGCGATGGGTGTGCCGACCGACGGCGGGATCGTCCTCAACGGACAGTGGGGCTTCAACACCGCCGCCTCGCAGAGCACCTGGAACGCGCACTCCGCGGTGCGCATCGTCGAGGGGCAGGACCCCGAGCCGATCCTGGTCCTGGTGCCCAACTCCGACCTGGAGTTCGTGGACGACTGGCACGCCGCGGGTATGCGCGGCTCCGGCAGCCTCAGCACGGTCGCGCAGGACGTGTTCGTGCCGGACTCGCGGGTCCTGCCGATGCTGCCCGTGATGATGGAGGGCAAGCACCGCTCGAAGACCAACGCGAACTCCAAGCTGTGGAACGTCCCGTTCCTGCCGTGGGCGACCGCCGTGACCAGCGCCGTGCACTACGGCCTCGCGCGTGCCGCCTACGCGGCGTTCATGGAGCGCCTGCCCACCCGCAAGATCACGTACACGGAGTACGAGCAGCAGTCCCAGGCTCCGCTGACCCACCTGCAGGTGGCCGACGCCGCGGTGCGGATCGACGAGGCGGGCTTCCACGCCCACCGCATCGCGGGCCGGGTCGACGAGAAGACCGATCCGTGGACGATCGAGGACCGCGTCGCCGGCCGACTGGACCTGGGCCTGACCGTCCAGCGGTCCAGGGAGGCCGTGGAGATCCTCAACAACGCGAGCGGTGCGTCGTCGGTGATGAACACCGTGCCGATGCAGCGCATCGCGCGGGACAGCCAGACCGTGAGCATGCACGCCTACGCTCACGCGAACACGAACCTGGAGCTCTACGGCCGGGTCGCGAGTGGACTCCCGCCGAACACGCAGTTCCTCTGAGTTCGCCTGAGTTCCTCTGAGTTATCGCCAACGGCAGGGGCTCGTCCGCCACTTCGGCGAGATGGGCTCCTGCCGTTGGTGTATCCGAAAGGCAGCATCCGAAAGGCAGCATCCGAAAGGCAGCGTCCACATGAAACCGTTCCGAATCGACATCCCGCAGGCAGACCTGGACGACCTGCACCGAAGGCTGGAGAACACGCGGTGGCCCGACGAGGTGGCCGGCGCGGGATGGGCACGAGGTGTTCCGGTCGGCTACCTGAAGGAGCTGGCGGAGTACTGGCGCGGCAGCTTCGACTGGCGGGCCATGGAGTCCCGGCTGAACGAGCTGCCGCAGTTCACCACGGAGATCGACGGTGCGAACATCCACTTCGTCCACGTCACCTCCCCCGAGCCGGACGCCACACCGCTGTTGATCACTCATGGCTGGCCCAGCTCGTTCGTGGAGTTCCTGGACGTCATCGGTCCGCTGACCGACCCGAGCGCACACGGCGGCGACCCGGCGGACGCCTTCCACGTAATCATCCCGACCATCCCGGGCTTCGGGTTCTCCGGACCGACCCGTGAGGCCGGCTGGGACCACTTCCGAGTCGCCCGGGCGTGGAAGGAGCTGATGGCCCGCCTCGGCTACGAGCGGTACGTCGCGCAGGGCGGCGACTGGGGAATGATGGTGTCGGCGGAGCTGTGCATGGCCGACCCCGAGCACGTGGCCGGCGTCCACGTGAACACCCTCGCGACGTTCCCCCCGGAGGACCCGGCCGCGCTGGCCGACCTGAGCGAGGACGAGGGGCGGCGGCTGCAGCGGTTGATGCACTTCGGCCGGGACCTGTCGCCGTACTTCAACCTCCTGGCCACCCGCCCGCAGACCGTGGGCTACGGCCTCACCGACTCACCCGTCGGGCAACTCGCGTGGATCGTGGAGAAGTACCGGGAGTGGACGGGCGCGGAGTCCGTGCCGGAGGACACGGTCGACCGGGACACCATGCTCGCCAACGTCAGCATCTTCTGGCTGACGGCCACGGCCTGCTCGGCGGCCCAGCTCTACTACGAGTCGGTGGACAGCGACAGCCAGAACCTCGCCTCCCGTCTGGGTGGCCCGTGGCAGCTGACCATGCCGGCGGGGGTCGCGGTGTTCGCGGAGGACGTCGTCCTGCCGCTGCGCCGGTTCGCCGACGGTGTGCTGCCGACCATCACGCACTGGTCGGAGTTCGAGCAGGGTGGGCACTGGCCCGCGCTCGAGGTGCCGGACCTGTACGTGGGTGACGTTCGGACGTTCGCCCGGTCCCTGAAGCACGACGACGACTGACGTTCTGAGAAACAGCTGATGCCGCCGGCGAACCGCCGGCGGCATCAGCGTTGTGCGGACCGTCAGGAGACCGGCGCGGTTTCCTTGGCCGACTCCTCGGACTCCTCCGTGGCAGGCGGCTTGAGGCGGCTGGTGGCCAGGGCGACCACCACACCGGCCAGCGCGATGAACATGCCGACGAGCATCGGGGCCGACGTGCTGGTGCTGAGCACCGCACCACCGACGATCGGGCCGAGCGCGACACCCACGTTGACCGCGGAGGCCGGCAGCGACTGCGCCAACTCACCGCCCGGCCCGGCAAGGCTCACCACGCGGAGCTGGAGCGAGGGAACCATGATGAAGGCGAACAGGCCCCAGACCAGCATCATCACGGCGACCAGGATCGGGCTGCCACCCACGAAGAAGAGCACGAGCATGGCGGCCGCCGTGCCCGCCGTACCCACGATCAGGGTGCCCGCGGAGTTCCGGTCGGCGAACCGCCCACCGGAGAACGACCCCACGGCGTTGGCCAGACCGTAGGCGAACAGGAACACGCTGATCATGACGCCGGTGACGCCGGTGACCTCCCGCAGGAACGGCACGATGTAGGTCAGCGCCGCGTACAGCGAGGTGAACACCAGGAAGTTCAGTACGAGCACGGCGAGCACCCGCGGGGCGAACGCGTACTTCGCCTGTCCGGCGGCACCGCCGGCCTCGTCCGTGCTGTCCACCGCGGGAACGATCGCCATCGTGGCGACCAGCACGAGCGCGCTGAACAAGACGATCGCGAGGAACGACCCCCGCCAGCCGAGCGACTGGCCGACGGCCGTGCCCAGCGGCACGCCGAGCGCGGCCGAGACCGCGACACCCGAGATGATGATGGAGATCGCCCGGCCCGCGCGTTCCGCCGGCACGATCGCCGTGCCGACGCCGAACGCGACGGCCACGAACAGGCCCTGCGCCGCGCCGTCGATCGCACGCGCCACCACGAACAGGCCGTAGTCGGGGATCAGCACGGGGGCCAGGTTGGCCAGGATGAACACCACGAGCGCGCCCGCCAGAACGGCACGCCTCGGGAGTTTGATGGTCAGCGCGGTGAAGAGCGGGCCACCCACCGCCATGCCCAGCGCGTAGGCCGTGACCAGCGTGCCGGCCGTGGGAATGGAGATGTCGAGGTCGGTGGAGATCAGATCGAGCATGCCGACCACGAGCAGTTCCGCACAGCCCAGGACGAACACGCCGAAGAACAGCGTTGCCAGGACGATGTCCGTCTTGCGTTTGGTCAGTGTGGTTCGCGGGGTACTCATGTGCACCTTCCTTGACGGGAGTTGCGCGCGTGTCGGGTACGAGCCGCGACTGCGAGCGTCACATGGTGCGCACCCGCGCGGCTTCTCTCAGCGTGCTGTGTCGCGAATCCTCGGTCTTTGCATAACCATTACCTTAATGGGAGTGGTTTCATTTTGCAAGCTGTTCGAAAGTCGTTCACTCATACGGGTGGAGCACGCAGAGAGATGAGGTTGTGCGCCCGGTCGACCAACATCGATGGCACCACTGTCGCCGAAGATCGGATCACGAACATGTCAGCCTCCGCTGAATCGCCTGGCCGGGCGCCCGCAAGGGAACTCGAAGATCTTGACCGGAAACACGTGGTCCACCCCCACCACCGCGCCGAGCGCCCAGAGCGCCACGTCATCGTGCGGGGTAAAGGGAGCACCGTCTGGGACGCCGAGGGCAACGAGTACCTGGACGCCATGGGGTCGGCCAACTGGATGGCCCATGTGGGTCACTCGCGTTCGGAACTCATCGACGCGGCCACCAAGCAGATGTCGGAGCTGGAGTACTTCACGGCGTTCGACGTCTACACGAACGAGGCGTCGATCCGGCTGGCCCAGCGGATCGCGAACCTCGCACCCGAGGGCATCGACCGGGTCTTCTACACGAACGGCGGGTCCGAAGGTAACGACACCGCTTTCAAGGCCGCGCGGCTGTTCCACTTCCGCCGCGGCGAGCCGGACCGCACCTGGATCCTCTCCCGGGAGCTGGCCTACCACGGCTGCACCTACGGCAGCGGCGCCGCGAGCGGTTTCCCGCCGGTGCACCACGGTTTCGGTCCCCACATGCCGAACGTCGAGCGGATCACCCCGCCACTCCCCTTCCACACGGAGTTCTTCGACGGCCAGGACCCCACCGACTTCCTGGTGAACGAACTCACCCAGACCATCGAGCGCATCGGCGCCGAGAACATCGCCGCCATGATCGGTGAGCCCATCATGGGTGGCGCCGGGGTGGTTCCCCCGCCGGCCGACTACTGGCCGCGGGTCCGCGAGGTGCTGAGCGAGAACGGCATCCTGCTCATCGCCGACGAGGTGGTCACCTCCTACGGCCGCACGGGTGCCTGGTTCGAGTCGGACGCCCAGGGCATGAACGCCGACATCATCGTGACGTCCAAGGGCCTGACCAGCGGGTACCAGCCACTTGGCGCGGTGCTCATGCGGAACGAGATCGCCGACGTGATCACCGGGGACGAGGGCTTCTTCCACGGCCACACCTACTCCGGTCACCCGGTCGCCTGCGCCGTCGCCTTGGCCAACCTCGACCTGATCGAGCAGGAAGGTCTGCGGGAGCGGGCCACGGAGATCGGCGAGTGGTTCCGGGAGGACCTGGCGCCGTTGCGGGATGTCCCGACGGTGGCCGAGGTGCGGATCGCCGGATCGATCGTCGGCGTGGAGCTGGTGGCCGACCGGGAGAGCAAGCAACCGCTCCTCATGGGCGCTGGCGCCGTTTCCGCGGAACTCCGCGGGAAGCACCGCGTGATCCTGCGCGACTACAACGCCACCCTCTGCCTGGCGCCGCCGCTGGTCATCGAGCGGTCGGAGGTGCGACAGATCGCCGAGGCGATCGTCGAGGTGGTCTCGCGGCTCAACGCGGACGAGACCCTGCGCCCCAGCTGAAGGTAACGACACACAAGGGAGGGTGGCGGGTGGAGTCCACCGCCACCCTCCCGTGCTGCCCGAACGAAACCCTGTGCCACAAAGGGGATTGAGCATGTACGACTATGTGATCATCGGTGCCGGCTCGGCCGGCTGTGTCCTCGCCGCACGACTGACCGAGGACCCCGACGTGACGGTCTGTCTCGTCGAGGCGGGTCCGTCCGACACCGCGGACGTCATCGGTGTCCCCGCGGCGTTCGGGCAGATGTTCCGCACGAGACTCGACTGGGACTACGACACCCAGGAGGAAGCGGCGCTCGACGGCCGACGCGTCTACCTGCCGCGCGGCCGGATGATCGGCGGCACCAGCTCCCTGAACGGCATGGTCTACATCCGCGGCAACCACTCCGACTACGACGGGTGGAACCAGCCCGGCTGGAGCTTCCGGGAGCTGCTCCCCTACTTCAAGCGCTCCGAGGACAACGAGCGCGGCGAGTCGGAGTTCCACGGCGTCGGCGGCCCTCTCGCGGTGTCCGAGGGCCGATCGAAGAACGAGATGGTGGCGGCCTTCGTGGAAGCCACGACGGCGGCCGGCCTTCCGGAGAACGACGACTTCAACGGCGCCACCCAGGAGGGCTTCGGCTCGTTCCAGCTCACGCAGAAGAACGGCAGGCGGTGGAGCGCGTCCGACGCCTTCCTGCGGCCCGCACTCGACCGCCCGAACCTGACCGTGAAGACCCACGTCCAGGTCAGTCGGATCACGTTCGACGCGGGCCGGGCGACCGGGATCGTCGGCACCCACCTGGACGACGAGGTCACCATCGGGGCGGAGCGCGAGGTCATCGTGGCCGCGGGCGTGTTCAACTCCCCGCAGCTGCTCATGCTCTCCGGGATCGGGGCCTCGGAAACGCTGACGTCGCTGGGGATTCCCGTGGTGGTCGACCAGCCGCAGGTCGGGGCCAACCTCCAGGACCACCCGCAGGCCCTGCTCGTGTACCCCCACGACGAGCCGCTCAGCCTGCTGATCTCCGGTGAGCCGCGGTACCAGCGCCAGTTCGAGGAGGAGGGCACCGGCCCGCTCACCTCGAACGTCGTGGAGACCGGCGGGTTCGCCGACCTCGGCTTCGACGGCGCGGGACCCGACGTCCAGTTCCACGCCGGGGCGATCATGTTCCGCGAGGGTGGGCTCGGCGCGCCGACGGGACACGCCATCTCCTACGGCGCGTGCGTGCTCCGCCCGCGGAGCCGGGGCACCGTGACGATCGCCTCCGCCGATCCCACGGCGAAACCGGTGATCTCCCACAACTTCTACGAGGAGAAGGCAGATCTGGAGATCGCGGTGGAAGCACTCCGCCTCGGGATGGATCTGGCACGTCAACGGCCACTGAAGCGGTACACCGACACCCCGCTCGCGCCGCCCGCGAGCAGCCGCACGGCCGATCTGGAGACCTACATCCGCCGCAACACCGGGACCGCCTTCCACCCGGCGGGCACCTGCGCGATGGGCACGGTCGTCGACGCCGAACTCCGCGTGCGGGGGGTCGAGGGGCTCCGCGTGGTCGACGCGTCGGTCATGCCCGTCCTGATTCGGGGCAACACCAACGCGCCGGTCATCGCGATCGCCGAGAAGGGCGCCGACCTGATTCGCGGGCTTGCCGCCCCGGTGTAGTCAGGTAACGCGAAAGGGCCGAAGTTCTCGTAGTACACGAGGACTTCGGCCCTTTTCACGAAACGTCACCCGATCGTCAGGTTTTCGCGCCCGCGATCACCTCGGGGTCGTACTCGTCCTTGCGTCGCAACCATTCCATCGAACCGCCGTCACTACGCCCCTCGGGCTTCTCGAAGTCCTCCTGGCGGCCGCGAGCGGTGAGGTCGAGCCAGTTGTAGGTGGCGTTGACCAGGTCGATGCCACGCCCGTAACAGGAGTAGGTGTGGAAGATGCGGTCGCCCTGCCGCAGGAACGCGCTGATGCCCGTCTCCGAGCCGGCGAACCCCTCCCAGCCGGGGTCGGCCTTGACGAGCTCGTCGTAGGTCTTGTAGTTCCACTCCACCGGCGCCACGTCGGCGTCCAGGGTGACGTGGAAGTCGTAGTTGAACATGCTGCCGTGCGACGAGTACCACGGCAGGTCCCAGCCCATGCGCTTCTGGTAGCTGTCGAGCTTCTCGAGCGGCGCGATGGAGGAGAACACCAGCGTGGTGTCGCGAGCGTGCAGGTGAGTGAGATCGCCGACGCCGTCCATCCAGTACGAGCAGGCCGGGCAGAGGGCGTCGTCGTCGGCGTCGAACATGGCGTGGTAAACGATCAACTGGCTCCGGCCGTCGAACAACTCCAGGAGCTTGACCTTGCCGTCCGGACCGTCGAAGGTGTAGTCCTCCGTGATCTCGACCATCGGCAGGCTACGCCGAGCGGCGTTGACCTCGTCCCTGTGCCGGAACAGTTCTTTTTCCTTCGCGAGAAGCTCGTGGCGCGCGGCGAGCCATTCCTCACGTCCCGTGATCTTCGGGTCAGACATTTCTGTGTCCCACCTTAGCTGATCGATTTCTGCCCCAATTCGGGTCCAACGGTAACCCGAGCCATAGCGCACTGCAACAGTAGTAGTCACCCGTGGCCGGTTGCCACGTTGAGCAAGTTGGGAGGAGCGCGCCCTCGCCTGATGCTGCGAAAATGTTTGTAAACCGCAGCAGCCGAAGGCAGGGTGGCTATGAGCAACGGTACGTTGGTTCTGCTATTTCCGGTCGTCGTCGCGATTATCATGTTGGGACTCGGCCTCACCCTTACTCTCGATGACTTCCGCAGGGTCATTAAGTACCCACGTGCGATGGTTGTATGCCTCGTCTGCCAAATGATCATCCTGCCGGCGATCTGCCTGGGTCTGGTGGTCGCGTTCGACCTGCGGCCCGAACTCGCGATCGGCATGATGCTGCTCGCCGCCTCGCCAGGTGGGAGCACGGCCAGCCTGTACAGCCATCTGTTCAAGGGTGACCTCGCGCTCAACATCTCGCTGACCGCGGTCAACTCGGTGCTGGCGATGTTCACGCTGCCGCTGATCGTCAACCTGTCGGTGGCCGGCTTCCTGGGTTCGGACAGCTCGCTCGGCCTTCAGTTCGACAAGGTGATCCAGGTGTTCGCCATGGTCCTCATCCCGATCGCCATCGGCATGTTCGTGCGCTCGCGGTTCTCGGCGTTCGCCAAGCGGATGGAGCGGCCGGTCAAGATCCTGTCCGTGGTGGTCCTGGTCATGTTGATCGTCAGCGTGATCGCCGGCATGGGCGGGGACGTGTTCGCCGTCCTCGGCGAGCTCATCGTGGTGGTCATCGCGTTCAACCTGCTCAGCATGGCGTTCGGCTACTTCGGCCCCCGGCTGCTGCGTGCGGGCGAGCGGGAGTCGATCGCCTCGGCGTTCGAGATCGGCCTGCACAACGCCACCCTGTCCATCACGATCGCGATGAGCCCGACGCTGCTGAACAACACCGAGATGGCGATGCCGTCGGTGACCTACGGGTTCGTCATGTTCATCACGGCCGCGGTGTTCGGTCTCATCATCTCCCGGCGCGTGTCGACGACGGCTCCCGACCGGGCGCAGACCCCGAGCAGGGTATGAGCACCACCCGCCTGGCGGACAGAGCGAACCTCTATCGCATCGATCTGACCGGCCAGGACATCCACGGCGAGGCGGCCACGCTGCGGGAGCGGGGCCCCATCACCGGTGTCGACCTCAGCGGTGTGGCCGTCTGGTGGGCCACCGACCAGGCGCTGATCAAGAACCTGCTGACCGACCCGCGGATCTCCCGGGACACCTATCGGCACTGGCCGGCCTGGGAGAACGGCGAGAGCGAGCTGGCGAGGACCTGGCCGCTGGCCCACTGGGTGGCGGACCGCAACATGGTCGCCGCCTACGGCGAGGAGCACAAACGGTTGCGGCGCCTGGTCGCCACGGCGTTCACCGGCCGTCGCACGGTCGAGATGGGCCCACGGGTGCGGGCGATCGCCACCGATCTGGTCGACACGCTGGACCGGCACCCGGCCGGCACGGTCGTCGATCTGCGCGCGGAGTTCTGTCACCCGCTGCCGGTGCGGGTCATCTCCGACCTGCTCGGAGTGCCCGACCGGCTGCGCAGCGGACTGTTGGACGCCATCAACGCCATCATGAACACCACCGTCACCACCGAGGAGGCGGAGGCCGCGCTCGCGCTGGTCTACGAGCGCATGATCGAGCTGATCGAGACCAAGCGCGCCGAACCGGGCGAGGACCTCACGTCGGCGCTGATCGAGGTGGCCGACCAGGACGGCTCGCACCTGATCGAGCGCGAACTCGTCGACACCGTGATGCTGATGTTCACGGCCGGACACGAAACCACCGTGAACCTGTTCGACCACGCCGTGTGCCTGCTGCTCACCCACCCCGAGCGCCTGGCCGCCGTCCGCGCCGGACGGCTCGCGTGGGACGACGTGATCGACGAGGTGCTGCGGTTGGAAGCACCGTTCACCAACATTCCGATGCGCTACGCGGTCGAGGACATCGAGATCGCGGGCGTGGTCATCGCGAGGGGCGACCCGATCGTGGTGAGCTTCAGCGCCGCCGGCCGCGACCCCCGGATCCACGGAGACACGGCCGACCACTTCGACCCGACCCGCGAGACTCGCCGCGACCACATCGCCTTCGGCCACGGGGTACACCACTGCCTGGGCGCGCCACTGGCCCGCATGGAAGCCCGCACCGGTCTACCGATGCTGATGGACCGCTTCCCCGACCTGGAACTGGCCGACCCGGCCACCCTCCCCCAGCCGCTGGAGTCCTTCGTCTCCAACGGACACCGACACCTGCCGGTGGTCCTGAACCGATAGCCGGTCACAGCGATGCCGCCCGGTCCCCTGAGGGCCGGGCGGCATCGTCGTGTTGTGCGTCAGCTTGCCTTGGCGTCGTTCCAGGTGGTCTCGCCCGGAGTGCGCATCCAGCTGCCGATGCGGCGTGCGGTGGTGAAGCTCGCCCAGGCGGTCAGGTCGGTGAGCGCCCGGTCCACCGGCTGCGTCGCGCGGAACTCGTCGATCACCCGCTGGTCGATCTGGTACGACGCGAACGCCGTGAGCAGGGCCAGTCGCCCGGCCGGGCGAGCGTCCTCGGGCAGCCCGGCGATCGCCTCTTCGACCCAGGAGCGGCTCAGGCCGGCCGGTTGGCCGTCCCACCGGGACAGGCGGTCCGCCACCAGCTCGCGTACCTCGGCCGGAACCGAACGGCGCCCCGCCTCGTCGACGGCGGCCGCCGCTCGCGCGAAAGCACCGGCGATCGCGGGGTGCCCCGCCGCCCACTCCAGATCCGCGGGCAGCGGTGCGTCGGGCAGCAGGTCGAGCGAGGCACCCGGCCGCGGCCCGCGCCGTTCGGCCGTCTTGATCAGCCAGACCAGCACGCGCCGGACCACGACGAGCGCGGACTCCGGCGTGCGCGGCGGCAGCGGCACCTCGCCGAGGAAGACGTTGACCATGCGGTTGAGGTACTGCATGACCACCGCCGTGCCGACCATCTCCGGGGTCTGCTCGACCCCGAACGGCACCGCATGCCCGGCGCCCGTGCCCGGGCCGGCGTTCGCCTTCGTCCAGTCGGCCGCCGCACTCGCTTCCGGGTCGCCGATCACGCCGTCGCGGTAGCCGACCAGGTTCCCCAGCATCGAGGAGTGCATGGTGACGCAGAACGGGCAGCTGTTGGACTCGGAGATGGCGGTGCACACCGCCTCCTTCGACGCCCGCGGCGCCGAACCGGGCACCAGCAACGTCTCCCGCAACGTCAGCCAGCAGGCGGCCATCACGTCCGGCGCGGGCGCGTGCAGGATCACCGGCGGCGCCAGCACCCCGAAGTCCCGCTCCACCTCTCGATAGATGCGGGCCACGTCGCCGCTCGCCGCGCCGTGGCGCACCGCCTTGACCTGCCGCACCTGCACGGTGGAGAGCCCACGCAGCACGGTGCTCACCAGTTTCGCTCGCATGTCGGTTCTCCGCTCGGAATCAGTCGGCAGGCCGCACGGTCATCGGCAGTCCCCCGCGCACGCGCAGGGTCAGCATCGGCTCGGGCCGGACGTCGTAGCCGGGCACCGTGGACAGACGCAGGTCGCGGGCCACGGTGGCGGCCACGATCGTCGCCTCCAACAGGCCGAGGCTGCTACCGACGCACACCCGGGGGCCCGCGCCGAACGGGATGTAGGCGTAGCGCGGCCGTCCGGTCGAGGCGCCCGGCTCGAACCGGTCGGGGTCGAACTCGTTCGGACGGTCCCAGAACTCCGGGTGTCGGTGCAGCGTGTACGGGCAGAGCACCACGTCGGCGCCCGGCGCGACGCGGTAGCCGCCGATCTCGTCCTCCTCGCGGGCCTGCCTGGGCAGCAGCCACACCGCCGGGTAGAGCCGCATGACCTCCTGGATCACCTGGGTCGTGTACTTCAGCTTGTGGAGGTCCTCGTAGTTGGGCAGTCCGTCGCCCAGCACCTCGACGGCCTCGGCGTGCATGCGCTCCCAGACCTCCGGGTGCCGGTCGGCCAGGTAGAAGGTCCAGCTCAGCGTGCTGGCCGTGGTCTCGTGGCCGGCCAGCAGCAACGTCACCATCTCGTCACGCATCCGCTGGCGACCGGCCTCGGCGTCGGGATCCTGCTTGCCGGCGTCGACCAGCCGGGACAGGACGTCGTCGCCGTCGATGGTCGGGTGGGCGGCGCGCTCGGCGGCGAGCTGGGCGACGATGCGGTCCAGGTCGGCCCGGGCCCGGCGGAACCGCCGGTGCTGGGGCAGCGGCACCCAGTGCGGCACCGAACTCAACGACATCATCTCGAACATCGCCTGGTCCTGGACGGCCTCGAACGAGTCGCCGATGGAGTCGTAGGCGTCGAGGTCGGCCTCGAGCAGGGCACGCCCGAGTACGCCGAGGGTCAGCCCGGTCATCTCATGGCTGATGTCGAGGGGGCCGTTGCGTCCGTCGTGGCGGAGCCGGTCGACCAGACTCACCGCCTCCTTCGCGATCACGTCGGCCTTGCTGGCGATCCGCTTGGCCTTGAAGACCGGCTGGATCGTGCGGCGCTGGGCCTTCCACTTCTCGCCCTCGCTGGTCAGCAGGCCGTCGCCGAGCGCGCGGCGGGCGTGCACCAGGCCGATGCCCTTGAGGTAGTTGTCGCTGTTGTCGGCCAGCACGTGCTTCGCGTGGTCGGGGTGGTTGAAGAAGTGCAGCTTCTTGGGGCCGAGGCGCAGCTTCACGGCGTCGCCGTACTTCGCCGACACCGACGTCATCACCGCGAGCCGGTCCTTGGCCATCTGGATCAGCACGCTCAGGGTCGCGCTCAGCGGTGGTCCGGGAAGCTCCCGGCCCACGGGCCTCGCGTCGGTCGCGGTCATGCCGAAAGCTCCGTGTCCGTCACGAACGCCGCCGCGATGCGTTGACGCCACACCTCGAAGGACGGGACACCGGGATGGCCCGGTACCTCGGTGACCGGCTCAGGCCGGGTGTCGGCGCACAGCCGGGTCGCCTCCGCCGGCGTCATCTCGCAGATGATCCGGCTGGCCACGGCGGTGTGCTCGATGGCCAGATCCGCCTCGACCCGTGCGGTGGCGGCGAAGGCGCTGCCCTGCGCGAGATTCGGCAGGTACCGACCGGCGCGGGCCTTGAGCAGCCGCAGCTCGCCCTCGTCTCCCCCACCCGCGTAGGTGGCGGCCAGCCCGGTACCGGCGTACAGGTCGGCCCGGCGCTCCTCGGGAAACGCGTCGATCATGTCCGCCACGACCCGCGGGTCGGAACCCCCGACGAACCACATCGCCCGTCCGATGCCCTGGTCGACGACGTGGTCGGTGTACCAGGACGCGCCGTGGGCGGGCCAGGGCAGATTCGGCTCGCGGTACTGGTCGTGCACGTACTTCTGCGTGTGGAAGTAGGCCTGGTGGAACCCGTAGCCGTCGAGGGCGAGCCAGCGCAGCACGGGGTCGCCCAGCTCGATCCGGGACCAGGTGAACCTCGGCACCCGGGCCATGGCCCAGCCGGCGCCGACGTAGATCATGTAGTCGTGGACGCTGCCGGCGCCCTCGATGAACCGCGCGTTGCGGCCACCCCGGCCGAACGGAGCGCGTCGCGCACCGCGAAGCCCATCCCGGCGCCCTCGTAGGCGAAGCCGCGGAACTGGCGCGGAATCTTCTCGAGTCGCTCCTCGGCGTCGTCGGGCACGGCGCGCCTCGGCAGCGTAGGAATAACCGCGCAGGAAAGATCGTCCGACGGTTTCCAGCAATTCCTTGGCGGCAGCGTTCTTCACGTGAAAACCACGTACCGAGAGGTCTGCGTTGGCCATTCCGGGCGTCAAAATACGACGCCGCAGCGTCCGCCACATGCTGGACATGTTCACTCCCTTCGCCGCTGCTTTCGGCGCAGCGCCTCGCTATTTCATGGTCTGCGGAGCACCCGCCCGATGCCCACTCCCGGGTTGCGCACTGGATTTTCGAGGCTGATTCACCACCGAACGTCTTCGATATTGCGCTTTCCGAGACGTCGGGAAACGCGCGCACGACGCGAGTAGCAAGATCACCGCACCGATGACAGGCTCGACTGTGGTCGCAGAATCCCTGCGCCCGAAAGCGCCACGATTATCAAGGACTGCTTATGACGGCTCAGTATGACGACATCATCGTCGGTGCCGGATCAGCCGGCGCGGCGCTCGCGGCCCGGCTGACCGAGGACTCCGGCAGGCGGGTGCTGCTCATCGAGGGTGGCCCGGACTACCTCACACACGAGGAGATGCCAGAGGACATTCACTACGGCCGTGCCATGTCGTTCGAGGACCACGACTGGAGTTTCCGCGCCGAAGTCCACGACGGCCGCCGGATCCGCTACCCGCGGGGCAAGACCACCGGTGGCTCGTCCGCCGTGGGTGCCACCGTCGGGCTGCGCGGCGTCCCGGCCGACTACGACGACTGGGCCCGCGCCGGCAACCCGGCGTGGTCCTACGACGAGGTCCTGCCGTTCTTCCGGAAGCTGGAGAACGACTACGACTTCGGCGGCAGCGAGTTCCACGGTGACAGTGGGCCGATGCCGATCCGGCGTTGGCGTCACGAGGAACTGGTGCCGGGACAGCAGGCGTTCATCGAGTCCTGCGTGGCCGCCGGGTTCCCGGAGGTCAAGGACCACAACCATCCCGAGTCCACGGGTGTGGGTCCGATCCCGTCGACCCGGCACGATCCCGAACTCCGTGCCACGACCGCGACGACCTACCTCAAGTTGATCCGCGATCGGGAGAACCTGGAGATCCGGGCGCACACGTCGGTCGACCGGGTGGTGTTCGAGGGCGCCAAGGCCGTCGGCGTCATGGCGGCGGCCGACGGCGGCTCCTACGAGCTCGTGTCGGCCAAGCGGGTCATCCTGGCCGCCGGCGCGGTCGCCTCACCGGCGATCCTGTTGCGCTCCGGCATCGGCCCGGCCGAGGACCTGGGCAGGCTCGGCGTCGACGTCCGTGCCGACCTGTCGGGTGTCGGTGGCAACCTGGTCGACCACCAGCGCACCGGCGCTTTCCTGGTGGCACAGCCGGGCGCCACCGACCCGACCGAGCCGTTCCTGCAGGAGATCCTGCGGACCACCTCACCGGTGTCGGGCGATTTCAACGATCTGCAGTACTACATGGTCAATCACTTCGACCTGACGCACTTCCCGGAACTGCAGATGCTGGCCGGCACCACCGAGATCCTCGGGGTGATGGTGGTGGCCCAGCGGCCCGGCTCCCGTGGCCGGATCACGTTGCGCTCCACCGATCCCACGGAGGCACCCGCGGTCGAGTTGAACTTCCTCGACGACTCGCGGGAGATGGACATCCTGATCGACGGTGTCCGGACCGCCTGGAAGCTGGCGCACCACTCGGACATCCTGAAGCTCGGACAGGGCTTCGTGGTGTTGCGGGACGCCATGATCGACAACGACGACATGGTGCGGCAGTACGTGAAGACGAGTCTGGACAGCGCCTACCACCCGGTGGGCACCGTTCGGATGGGACCGGCGTCGGACTCGGACACGGTCGTGGACGAGCGCGGCGCGGTGCACGGCACCGAGTCGCTGTACGTCTGCGACTCGTCCATCATGCCGGCCACGGTGCGTGCCAACACCAACCTGACCTCGATCATGATCGGGGAACGGACGGCGCACTGGTTGCGTGAGAACTGAGTGCACACAACGAAGCGGCTCCGGGGGTTTCCCGGAGCCGCTTCTCTGTGCGCTGAATTCGTGCGCTGACCGGATTCAACCGGTCAGGACGGGGGCTTCTGCAGTCCCGCACCGGTCAGCAGGTACCCGGGGGCGACGCTGTCCGCCGCGAGCAGCTCCACCATCGCCGAGCCCGCGATCTCGGGCGTCAGCAACGGGCCCTGGTGACTGAGGAACTTCTCCTCCGACATGCCCGCGAGCTTCGAGTACGCCGCCACCGCCGTGCTGCCGATCGACGTCTCCGGCGCGAACCGGGGCATGATCGCCGAGAACGTGATGTCCAGACCCGCACGCTTCGACTCACCCTGCGCGTAGCCGGTCATGAACCGCTGCATGGCCTTGGCGCCCGCGTAGCCACCCGACAGCGGTGAACCGCCTGCGTTCAGGATGGCGCCGCTGCTGAACACGATCACCTTGCTGCCGGGGCGCAGCGGCCTGCGCAGCGCCTCACCCAGCCAGTGGAACGCGATCTGGACGTCGGTCTGCCAGGGGGCGGAGAACGCCTCCCAACTCTGCTCCTGCAGCGGCACCATCTGCGGCGTCGCGCCGGCCACCACGATCACGGCGTCCGGCTGGTAGGTGTCGATCAGGCTGGGCGCCAGCGCCGCCTCACGGGCGTTGGCGACCTCCGGCTTGATGCTGCCGCCACCCGCGGGTGCGGGATAGTCCGTCTCCGAACGGGACACGGCGACCACCGCGGCGCCCGCCTCGGCGATGGCCGTGGCGATCCCGCGGCCGAGGCCGCGGGACGCGCCGACGACGATTGCCGTCCTGCCGGACAGCTCGCTCTGTTCACTCACGGTGTGTCCTCCCGCTACGACTGGAACCTCGTGCCGTTCCAGTGGTTGTTGCCTGCCACGGTCGCGTTGTCGTCGTCGTACTCGTCCTTGAACCGCCACCAGTCCCAGGGGTGCTCGAGCTGGTCCTCCTGGCGGCCAAGCGCCGTGATGTCGAGGTAGTTGTAGAAGTTCTTGAAGATCTCGCCACCGCGATCGTAGACCGAGTACGTGTGGAAGACGTCGTCACCGTCGCGGATGAAAGCACTCACCCCGGGCGACTCGCCGTCCGCACTGCTCACCTCGTAGTCGTAGTTGAAATCACTGCCGAACGACGAGTACCACGGAATGTCCCATCCCATGCGCTTCTTGAACGGCGCGAAGTCCGCCACCGGAGCGCGGGAGACCATCGCGAAGGTGGTGTCCCTGGCCCAGATGTGCGAGAGGTCGCCGACGCTGTCCGCCTGCATGGAACAGCCGGGGCACCCCACCTCGTCGCCGGGGGCGTACATGTAGTGCCGGATGATGAGCTGGCGGCGTCCCTCGAACAGGTCGATCAGCTTCAGGGTCTCGCCGTTCGGGCCCTCGAAGGTGTAGTCCTTGTCCACCTTCACCATCGGCAGCCTGCGACGCTCCTCGGCGATCATGTCGCGTGCCTTGGTGACTTCCTTTTCCTTCTCCAGCAACTCCGTGCGGGCCGCCAGCCACTCCTCACGGGAAACAACGTCTGGCAGGTTCATCGGAACTCCTTTCCATACTCTCGACTTGCGTCAGGCGGCGCGGTCCCGCAGACTGCGGCGTTCGGTCTTGCCGACCGGCGTGCGGGGGATCTCGTCGATGAACGCGATCTGTCGGACCTTCTTGTACGGCGCGACGCGTTCGGCGACGAAAGCCATGATCTCCTCGGCCGTCGTGGGGGCGTTCACCACCACGAAGCCCTTCGGGATCTCGCTGGCCTCCTCGTCGGGCACGCCGACCACGGCGGCGTCGGTGACCTTCGGGTGCTGCATGAGGATCGCCTCGAGCTCCACAGGAGACACCTGTTGTCCCTTGTACTTGATGAGCTCCTTGATGCGATCGACGATGAACAGCTCACCGTTGTCGTCGACGTGGCCGAGGTCGCCGGTGTGCAGGAAGCCGTCCGGCTCGAGCACCTTGTTCGTGGCCTCCTCGGCGTTGAGGTAGCCCTTCATCACGTGCGGGCCCCGGACGAGGATCTCGCCGTCCTGGTTGCGTCCCAACTCCTCGCCCGTCGTGACATCGACGATCTTGCACTCGATGTTGGGCGAGTTCACGCCGACCGAACCGGTCGGCTCGGAGTCGGGCAGCTGCATGAACGACACCAGACCCTCGGTGAGGCCGTAGCCCTGACCGATGTGGAAACCCAGGCGCTGGTGACACATCTTGGCGATCTCGGGATCGAGCGCGGCACCGCCGGACACGATCGAACGCAGCGACGTCAGGTCGTACTGGTCCACCATCGGGCTCTTGGCGAGCAGCACGGCGATCGTCGGAACGATGTAGAGCCGCGTGATGCGGTGTTCCTCCACCGCCTTCAGGTACGTCTCCGGCTCGAACCGCGACATGGTCACGAGCGTCGCGCCCTGCAGCAGGCTCGCGTTCATCACCATGATCAGCCCGAACGCGTGGTGGAACGGCGGCACGGCGAGTACCCGCTCACCCGTTTCGAGCGGCGCGACCACACTGGTCTGGTACACGTTCGCGACCATGTTGCGGTGCGTCAGCAGGACACCCTTGGGGTGGCCGGTGCTGCCGCTGGAATGCAGGATGGTCGCCACGTCCTCCGCCGGCTCGACGGGTACCTCGTCCGGCTCGCCCTTGGCGGCGATCAACGAGGAGAACGGCACCACCAGGTCACTGTCGCTGTCCGTCTCCCCGAACACGACGATGTGCTCGACCGACGTCCTGGCGGCCAACGAGATCGCCTTCTCCACCTCGGCCGGCACGGTCACGAGGATGCGCGCACCCGCCTCGTTCAGGTGGGAGGCGAGATCCTCGGCCGTGTCCAGCGGGTTGAGCGACATCACGGCGCCGCCCGCCAGAACCGCCGCGTGGTAGGCGATCGGGTACTCGGGCATGTTCGGCGCGAGCATGGCCAGCACGTCGCCCTTGCCGAACCCGAGAGAGGGCAGGGTCGCCGCGGCGTGCCGCACCGACGCCGCGAGTTCGCCGTAGGTGTAGGTGCTCCCGCTCGTGACGTCGACCGCCGCGACCGTGGCCGCGTTCTCCTCGGCCTTGGCCAGGACGAACGACGTCAACGAGATGTCGGGAATCTCCGCTCTCGGATGGGGTCCGGTGAAAATCATCAGGCCACGTCCCGCTTGTACGTGTCGAGGCCGGGGCGGTAGCTGCGCTTCTTGAACTGCTCGAGCGCGACGTTGATCCACTCGTTGTTCGTGAGCCGCGCCAGCTCCCACAGCTTCGCCTGGTCGTAGTCGATGGCCTCGGGCAGGTCCATGTGCGTGGTGCGCTCGTAGACCTCCTTGGCCAGCCGCAGGGTCACCGGGTTCTTGTTGACGATCCGGCCGACCAGCTTCTCGGTCTCGGCGTCCAGTTCCTCGGCGGGCACGGCCTTGTTCACCAGCCCGTACTCCTCGGCCTGCTTACCGGTCATCGTGGCGCCGGTGAGGATGTAGTAGAGCGCCTGCTTGCGGGGCAGGTTGTGGGTCGCGGCCCAGGAGGCACCGCCGGCCGGGAAGATGCCGAAGTTGATCTCCGACAGGCCGAACTTGACGTCTTCCGCGGCGATCGCGAGGTCGCACAGACCGGTGACCTCGAACCCGCCGCCGAACGCGTAGCCGTTCACCTTGGCGATGGTCACCGCGGGGAACGCCTTCAGCCGCTGGAACCACTTGAGCGCCACGAGGTTCGTCTTGTAGAACCGCTGCGGGTCCTCGTAGGGCTCGAGGAAGCACTCCTCCAGGTCCATGCCGGAGCTGAAGCTGTCGCCACCGCCGGTCACGATGACCGCCTTGACGTCCTCTGCCTCCTCGATCGCGTCCAGCGCGGAGTTCATGTCCAGATGCATCTGGGGGTTCATGGCGTTCTTCTTGTCCGGCCGGTTCAGGTAGATGGTGGCGACCGGGCCTTCGATCTCGAGCTTCACCGTGTCGAACGTGATCACGTAACTGACCTTCCTACTCGGGGAGAACAAAAGCGGCGAGATGTCAGGGCATCCGCACCTTGCGCAGGAACGCCGGCAGCAGCCATGGCCGCCGGCCCCACGCCATCAGCGATCCGGAGAGGATCGCCCGGAGATAACCGATCCGGTGGAACCGCAACAGGTTCAGCGTCGCGGGCCGGAACCGGATGCGGACGTCACACTCTCCGCCCGCTTCCTCCACAGTGGCCACACCGTTGTCCAGGACCATCGTCACCGGGGTGGTGTGGGCGGAGTGGAACTCCACCACGATGCGTCCCGGGCGTACCGGACGGTCGTCGTCCAGCAGATGGCCGTAACCGTTCCGCACGACCTCGACGAGGAACAGTTCGAAGAACAACGCGGCCTGTTCGTCGGGAATCCGCCACGGCACCCCGACCGCACGGGCGACGTCCCAGCCGTGGATGAGCAGCTCGTTCGTCATGTGCGCGAGCACTCCGGCGATGGGCAGCCGCGAGTCGCCGAGCCAGGGAATGATGCGCTCCGGATCGGCGTCGGCCGTGGTGTCGAGGATGTCCTCGATGGACTCGCGCAGCATTCCCGCCAACTTCACGGGGTCCCGCTCCACGAATCCGGCGAGCTGCGCCGGATTTAGTCCACTGTGGATTGTGTCGACCGTGGTGACCGGAAAGTGTTCGCGCACCGCGGGAACGGGCAACGGCCGTCCGTTCTGGTCGACCATGGCCGTGTAGTTCAACGCGATACCCGTCACGTGCGCGGCCGTGTCCGCCACCGACCAGTCCTTTGTGGCCATGACCGACGGGTCGGGCACGGCCAGGGTCAGGTCGGCGAACCGGTCACCGGTCTCGCGCAGGACAGCGCGGACCTCCGCCCACTTCTCCGGCGTGACACGGCTCGCCGCGGCGGCGCGCGGCATCCGGGTCTTCGGCATCGGTCCGCCTTCCACTGTCGACGACTTCACTGACTGCACTACTGCCTACTGCTCGCCAGCGTGTCACTCGAGGAAGTGCCGCCGCGTCTCCGACGTTGCCGTTCCGTGCCCTGCCACCCCTTTCGCATCCTTCCTCCGCACGGAGGAAGTCGCCGGAGCGGTCGCGGGGTCGGGACGATCGAGGTCGGGCGGCACCCCGTCGCCCTCGTGAGTCCGACGACAGGGGTCGATCTTGAGGGCGATAACCACGCTCCCCGGCCTGATACTGCGCTTCGGCTGGGTCAGCGCTGTCATGTTCTGGTACGGCCTGGTCACCGGTGCTTCCGTGGCCAGAGCGCGCTTCCAGCGCAGGAAAACCAGCGAGAACAGCAATCGAGGACTGCGCGACGGCGACCGGTGGGTCCGGATGCTGACCCGTCTCGGGCCGTCCTACATCAAGATCGGGCAGCTGCTGAGCACCCGGCGGGACCTGCTGCCCGACGAGGTCACCACTCCGTTGGCCCGCCTCACCGACGCCGCGGCACCGCCGAGCAGGCGTCGGATCGAGCGCGTGGTCCGCCGCGCCTACCGCGACCGGCCGTGGCCGTTCCGCGAGTTCGAGTGGGAGCCGGTGGCCTGCGGCAGCATCGCGACCGTCCACGAGGCGGTGACGCACTCCGGCCGGCGCGTGGCCGTGAAGGTCCGCAGGCTCGGCATCGAACAGATGATGCGCCGCGACTTCACGTTGACCGCGGCGGCGATGAGCGCGCTCGGCGTCCTGCCCAAGCTCCGCAAGATGCCGTTCAAGGTCATGCACGCCCAGGTGGGCGGCGCGATCCTGCGGCAGCTGGACTTCGGGGCCGAGGCCAAGGCGCTCGCCGCGCTGCGCGAGAACCTCGCGGAGTTCGACAACGTGCGGATTCCCGCGCCGGTGCCGGAACTGTGCACCGACGAGACGGTCGTCATGGAGTACGTCGACGAGCTGACGCGCTTCATGCCCGGCGAACTGGACGCCGACGCCCGACGCGCGGTCGTGCGCGCGGTGCTGGCCACGATCTACGAGATGCTCTTCGTGGACGGCCTGGTCCACTGCGACCTGCACCCCGGCAACCTGTACTTCGACCACGACGCCGACCTGGTGCTGCTCGACGCGGGCTTCGTCATCCAACTGCCCGACCCGGTGCGCCGGTCCTTCGCGGACTTCTTCATCAACATGGCCATGGGTGACGGCTGGATGTGCGGTCAGATCGTGATCGACAGCGCCGCGGAGATCGCGGAGGACTGCGACCAGGAAGGCTTCCGCAACGCGCTCAGCGAGCTGGTGGCGGAGTCCTCCGGCGCGAAGTCCGGCGAGTTCGACCTGGCGCTGTTCGCGGGGCGCCTGTTCGACCTCCAACGCGGTTACGGCCTGTTCCCGGCGCCCGAGTTCGCCTTTCCGCTGCTCTCCCTGCTCGTCATCGAGGGCATGATCAAGGTTTTCGACTCGGACGTCGACTTCCAGGCCGAGGCCATGCCGGTCCTGCGCCGCCGCAACACCCCCCGTGATGCCCAGTCCGCCGCATGAAAGGTGAGTCGACAATGGATATGACAGCCCACGTCCGGGTTCCGCTGGTTGCCGAAGACGAGGCCACCGGCCGACTGGCCGAGCTGTACGAAGAGGTCAAGCAGGCCACCAACCTGCCGTTCGTCCCCGACATGTTCCGCCTGGTGTCCACCCGGCCCGACCTGCTCGAAGCGGTGGTCGCCGGTTACAAGGGGATGTACCTCGACGGTGTCCTGCCGCGGCAGACGCGCGAGCTGATCTCCGCGTGGACGTCGAAGGTGAACGAGTGCCCCTACTGCGTCGGCACGCACAACTTCTTCTTCCAGGCCTTCGGTGGCCCCGAGGAGACGGCCAAGGCCGTCGAGTCGGCGGAGTCCGCGGACGACCTGCCGGTGGACGACAAGACCAAGGTCCTGCTGCACCTGCTGACCAAGCTGAGCCGCGAGGCCTACAAGGTCACCGACGAGGACTGGAAGGGGGCCATGGACGCCGGCTGGACCAACGAGGAGCTGCTCGAGGCGTTCTTCACGGCCTCGATGTTCAACTTCATCACCCGCATGGTCGACGGCCTCGGCCTCGGTTACTCGGTGGCCGCGAGCCGGGTGTCCCAGCAGGAGGTCCCGGACGAGGGGGCGGCATGAGTTCGCGCGCCGTCCTGATCACCGGGGTCCACTCGCAGGGCGGGCACTCCTCCGGCACCGGTCGCGCCACGGCTCTGCGGCTGCACCGCGCCGGCTGGCCGGTCTATGCCACCGGGCGCAACCTCGAGGGCCTGAAGGACCTGGCCGACGAGGGCATCACCACCATGCGGCTGGACGTCACCGACGAGGAGTCGATGGTCGCCGCGGTGGACCGGATCACCGAGGAGCACGGCGCGGTCGGGGTGCTCATCAACAACGCCGCGTACAGCCTCAACGGCACGGTCGGCGAGACCCCGCTCGACCAGGTGCGCCACCAGTTCGACACCAACGTGTTCGGCCTGTCCCGGATGACGCAGTTGGTCCTGCCCGGCATGCGTGCGCAGCGGGCCGGCCGGATCGTCATGATGTCGTCGATCTTCGGCCTGTTCGCCACTCCCGGCCGCGGCTACTACCAGGCCACGAAGCACGCGTTGGAGGCCATCAGCGACTCGCTGCGGCAGGAGGTGCGGCCGTGGGGCATCGACGTGGCGATCATCGAGCCGTCGCCGATCCTGGGCTCGTTCGTCCCCACCACTGTCGGTGACCTCGACCTGGATACCGACAGCGATCTGTACAAGGAGTTCTGGGAGCACTTCGTGGAATGGCACGGCGCCTACCGCGAGGTGGACAACCCCAAGGGCCGCGGCCGTACCGCGGTGCGGTCGGGCCAGGTGGCCGAGGTCATCGAGAAGGCCATCACCGCACGCAAACCGAAGATCCGCTACCGGATCGGCGTTCCCGTGCGGCTGCTCAAGCCGCAGCGGGCGATCTTCGGGGACCGGGCCTGGGAAATCTTCCTCACGAAGTTCTTTCCCCAGCCCTGAGTATTAACCCCACACGGCTCCGGCACCTTCTCGTGCCGGAGCCGTGGTGGGCCGTCAGGGGTTGACCGGACCGATGTACAGCAGGCTGAACGAGTCGATGCAGTTGATCCGGAGCTTGACCATCAGGTCGTCGCGGACGATCACGAACACCTCGTTCGGCCGCTGGTAGTCCTCGATGACCCGGTAGTTGCCGAAGAGCGAGCCGTCGACCATGGCGAGCAGGGCCTGGTAGACCGCGTTCTTCATGCTGAGGGGCGCATGGTCCGCCCATGGCTCCAGGACGTCGAGTCCCAGTTCCAGACGAAATCGAGAGTGAGCAGGCAGACCGTTGTACCTTGTGGGTTCGTTCATGACTGCACCCCATCTCATAACATCGTTGTGTTACCGTAGCTCCATTATGACACGCTCTCGATGCGCAAGAATGACACGGTGAGCCCCAGGCGCCGAGATCCGGCAACGCGCGTCGAACTGATCCACATCGCTGCCCAGCTGCTGGCCGGCGAGGGGCCCGAAGCGATGTCCACGAGACGCATCGCCACGGAGGCGGGTACCTCCACCATGGCGGTGTACACCCACTTCGGCAGCATGAGCGGCCTGGTGCGCGAGATCGTGCACGAGGGCTTCGCGCGCCTGGAGCACAGCTTTGATCGCATAGGGTGGTCCGACGACCCGGTGATGGACATGGCCCTCATCGGCCGTGCGTACCGGCACACCGCCGTCACCAGCGCGAACTTGTACTCGGTCATGTTCGGCGGCCGTTCGCTGGCCGGCTTCGAACTGACCGACGAGGATCGCCAGTACGGCCGTTTCACCATGGCGCGCGTGGTCGAATGCGCGGCGCGCTGCATCTCCGCGGGCCGCTTCCGCCCGGGCGACGCGATGGTGATCGCTCATCACATGTGGCTGGCCACCCACGGCCTCGTAACCCTGGAGATCGGCGACTATCTGGTCGACCCGTGCGACGCGGACCGCTGCTTCGAGTCCCAGCTGATCTCGCTGATGGTGGGCGCGGGCGACACGCTCGAACGAGCCACCGAATCCGTCCGCCGCTCGACCGAACGTCTACCGGAGATCATGGTGGACGGGGTCCACCAGTCCGCCACGTCCAACGGATCCGGCCCCCAGACCTGAGCCGAATCGGCACGCCGCCGCCCTCGCGGACGGCGTGCATCGATCAGCCACCTAACGGACGGCCGGCTCCCGCACCGCGAGCCGCCCCGCCGCCCGATCCGACACCAGACCCGACCCGTGCAGCCACGCCACCGTGTCGGCGACCGTCGAAGCAACCGACCTCGCGGGAACACCTCCGGTTGGCGCGTTCTCGCTCACCGCGGTCGCGTGCGCGCAGGTGTAGATCGCGCCGTACTCGGCCGGGATGTGCCACGGCCACACGCGCTGCAGGAGGTTCGCGAACGCGCCCACCGGCAGCAACGACACGGCGGGCAGCCGCAACACCGGCAACGACCGGCCGGTGACCTCGCGCAGCGTCTCCAGGTACTCCCGGGTCTCGACGTAACGGCCGGGCCCGAAGTAGCGGCCCGCGCCCTCCCCCGCGATCAGCGAGGCGTGCAACGCCGCCGTGTCCCGGACGTCCCCGAAGGGAAACCCGCCGCCCGGCCAGATCGGGGTCAGCCCACGCAGCGTCGCGAGGAGCCGCGTGGTCTGGTCGCCGATCCTGGGGTCGTGCGGGCCGAGCAAGGCGGGCGGATACGTGATCACCACAGGGGCACCGTTGTCCTGGTACCGCCGGGCGACCCGCTCGGCCGCCGCCTTGCTCGCCAGGTACGGGTCGCGCGCGGTGCCCACCGGCGACGTGGTCTCCAGCGGCCCCGAGGCCGGGAACAACGCGCCGACGGTGGACACGTACACGGTGCGTCGCACACCCGCCCGCACGGCCGCCTCGAGCACGATCGCGGTACCGGCCTCGTTCGTGGCGGCCATCTCCTGGCGTCGCCGCGGGTCGAAGCTGTACACCGACGCCGCGTGCAGCACCGCGTCGGCTCCCCGGACCGCCCGCGAGACGGCCGCCTCGTCGAGCACGTCACCCGGCACGACCTCGACCGAACCCGGCGTGACGTCAAGCGGCTCCAGCGACGAAGCCACGGACGCCGGATCGCGGGCCAGCACCCGAACTCGGTGGCCGGCCCGAAGGATCGCGGCCACCGAGTGGGCGCCGACGAAGCCGCTACCGCCCGTCACACACACCAGCATCAGGCACTCCTCGCCTCGGGCACGTCGAGGTGGTGGAAGGAGCCGGCCGCGAAGATCAACGGCTCGCCGTCGCCGGTGCCCGCGCTGAGCACGGTGCCCACGAAGATCGTGTGGTCACCGCCCTCGTAGACCTCGGCCAGCTCGCACTCGACCCACGCGAGCGACCCGGACAACAGCGGGACGCCCGTGTGCCGGCCGGCGAACCAGTCCACCTGGTCGAACTGCGCCATGCCCTCCGGCCTGCTCTTGTTCGTGAAGTACCGGGCCAGGCTCTCCTGGTCGGCACCGAGCACGGACACCCCGAAGCGTTGTGCGTCGAGGATCGCCGGGTGCAGCCGCGCGGTGTGGGCCACGCAGCACAGCACCAGAGGCGGTTCGAGCGACACCGAGGTGAACGCGTTGGCCGTCATCCCGTGTGCCTTGTCGCCGTGGGCGGTCACGACCGTGACCCCGGTGGCGAACTGGCCCATGACGTCACGCAGCCCGCGCGCCGTCAGGGCCGCCACTGGTGGCGGCTCCTGCCGCGGCCCGCTCAACGCCGCTCACCGGCGTTCGCCGTCTCCGACTTGGCGTCGGCGACGGTGTACGGCGCGAGTGCCTCACGCAGTGCGGCGGGCACCCGGGTGGGCGCGGTGTCGTTGTTCTCGCCACGCATGCAGGCGATCCGCTGCCGGCCGGTGGCCACCAGATTCTGCACACCATCGGTGATCTTGACGTAGTCGAAGGTGAACTGGATCTGGGTCTGGGTCAGCTCCTCGAGTCGCATCCGGACGGACAACTGGTCGAACGCCGTGATCTCCGCGAAGAACTCACACTCCACCTTGAGGGTGAACAACTTCAGGTCGGTCATCAGGTCGGCCAGTACGTCCGGGGCCTTCTCCTTGAGGAACATCTCCCGGCAACGTCCCTGCCACCGCAGGTAGTTCACGTAATAGACGTTCCCGACGAGATTGGTCTCCTCGAAACCAACCGTGTGTTGAATCTCGTAGTAGTCGGTCATCTCAAGCCTCCTTGTCCGACAAGACTGCGAACACGACCGGGTCCGGGACGTCTTTGACCGTGGTCACCCAGGTGGCGATGCGGACATTGCCGTCCGACAGTGAGAGCCACCCTTCCTCGTCGATTCGGTCGAGCGTGAGCGCGTCGGCGGTCACCCCGGACTTGCGTAGGCACTCCATGGCGCACCAGACCCGCGTGGCGGCGACGGACGCCGACTCGCTCATCTCGGTGGCCAGCAGGTCCCGCAGCGCGATCTGGGATTCGCCCAGGAGGCCGGCCCAGTTCTCTTCGGTCCGTTCGGCAGCCGGCTCGACGTCGCAGGCCAGCGAGCCTTCGCCGGTGACGACGACGGTCACCCCGGCACCGTGTGCCGCGGACAGGACGCCGTCGTCGATCTCCGGCCGCCCGTCCGGGCGGTACCGGATGCCGTCACGCTGGCGCAGTGCCCTGCTCGCGGCCAGTTCGGTCTGGGCCCGCCGGTCGGACGGGTCGTCCAACCCGCCGGCCGGGTCGGGCTCCACCACGACGGTCCGCGTACCACCGAGCACTCGTTCGACGGAGCGTTCCAGGTAGGAGCCGAGCAGTGCCGGCACCCAGGGTCCCTCGCCACCGCGCTTGCGCACGGCCCGCAGCGACAGGCCCTCCCAGCGTTCCACCACCACGCCGTCGGCGGTCGCCACGTCCACGTCGTAGATGTAGGTGTCACCGTCCTGCGAGCGTTCCCGCGCGTCCATGACCACGAACTCGGCGTCCTGGCCACGCGGTTCGGCGAGGTAGATCCGCTCGATGCTCTGCGGCAACAGCGTCGCGTCCGGCACACAGCACTGGATCGAGTGCATCACCGCGTCCCGGGTACCGGGGTCGGCGAGCGCCAGTTCCTGCGACAGGAACGCGGCGAACCACGGCGCCGGCGTGGTCGTGGACAGCTCCGCGACCGCGTGCCGGGCGGCTGCCTTGCGGTAGGACAGCAGACGCTGGAACCGCTTGCCCTGGAACAACACGCTGCCGTACAGCTCGGCCACCGGGTCCACCGACACGGCCGGCAGTTCGCTCTCGAAGGTGGTGTCGTGGTCGTCGGGCGCCGCGGGGACGTCCGGCCGTGGGTAACGCAGCTGAGCCCGGAAGTGGTCGGTGCTGAACCCGGTCTCCTCGCTGCGGATCGCGACCGAGACCGTGCCCGCGTCGCGGGTCAGCGCGGCCACCCGGATCGTCGTCGACTCTCCCGGACGGACGACGATCGGACGGAGGAACTCGAGGTCCTCCAACATCGGCACGTCGGACTCGCCGCTGATCGCGGCCGCCGTCTGCGCCATGGCCTCCATGCCCACCACCGCCGGGAAGAGCAGGTCGCCCTCCAGCAGGTGGTCGGTCAGGTACGGGTCACTGCTGGCGCTGAGATCCGCCTCGGTGACCAGTTCGACCCCGGGGTAGTGCACCAACACGCGGTCCACGAACCGGGTCAGCGGCAGCTCCTGGCTGTCCAACCGCAGCGTCGGCAGACCAGCCGCTCTGCCGCTGACCAGCAGGACGGAACCGGAGGACGGGTCGGCGAGCACCCGGCGCAGCACGGCGATACCGGTCTCCACGGAGATCGGGGTGATGCCGTCGCGCATGAGCGCCTCGACCACACCGAGCCGCTCGCCCATGCCCGCTCCGGACCACACCGACCACTCCAGCGCGACGGCTCGAGCGTTCGGGTGCTCCTTCTGGAACTTCACGGTCAGCTCGGTCATCCGGTCGTTCGCGGTGGCGTAGTGCGCCTCACCGCGCAGCCCGGCCCGGCCGATGATGCTGCCGAAGGTGACCAGCAGCTTGATGTTGTCCTCGCCGACCGCCTCGAGCAGCACACGCAGGCCGTCGATCTTCGGCGCGAGCGTCTGCTTGAAGTCGTCCTCCGTAAGGTTGGCGAGGGCGTTCGGCTCGTTGCGGCCCGCGCCGTGCAGCACGGCGGTGACCGGGCCGAGTTCGGCCGTGAACCGCGCGACCGCGTCGGCGATCTGTTCGGCGGAGGTGACGTCGGCACGTTCGTACCGCACCTCGACCCCGGCTGCCGCCATCCGCTCCAGGTTGGTCGAGACCTCCTCGTCGGAGGCCGGGTCGGCCCGCCCGAGCAGCGCGAGCTTCGCGCCCGAGTCCCGCGCCATGGTCAGCGCGCACTCGGCCGTGATGCCCTTGGCGCCACCGGACACGAGCAGTACGTCGTCCGGCCCCAGGGGGCTCGCCGTCTGGTCGGACGGCGTGTTCTCCGGGAGCGCCCGCAGCACTGGCACCGTCCGGGTTCCGTCGGCCGTGTAGCGCACCTCGTTGTACCCGACGGTGGCGGCGACCTCGGCGATCACGTTCGACACGACGTCCTCGACGTCGTCCGACCGCTCGGGCGCCGCGTCGACCAGATCGATCACGGTCGTCGCCACGTCCGGGTGTTCCAGATGGAGGGTCCTGGCGAGGCCAGAAGCGCCCAGATCCTGTTGCACCACAACGAATCGGCCGATCTGTCGGGCGGCTGCCTGGCCGGCCTTCAGAATCAGGTCGACGTGTGGCTCACCGTCGCGGGGCAGGCACAGCAGCACGCCGTCCCCGACCCCGGCGTCGGCCAGCGCCGCGCGCAGCCGTTCGGCCAGCGGGTGACCGCTGGGGGCGAACAGCTCCCACGTGCCGTTGGATCCCGTGTGGATGCCGATCGACGGCCGGGCCTCGTGCTGGTGGTCCACCGTGAACGCCCGCACCCACGGTGCGTAGCCCGCGGCCTCGGCCGGCTTCGACCCGCCGTCCTGCGCGGTGTCGTCCAGCTCGTCGATCAGCTCGGCGATGTCGCCGAGTGTCACGGTCGCGTAGTTCGCGGTGGCCTCGAGCGTCGGCCTGCCCAGCTCACGTGTGGCCTCGTTGATGATCTGGCCGACGGTGATCGAGCTGAGGTGCAGGTCGTCGAGCGGATGGGTCTGCCCGTTCAGCGAGTCGATCGGCAACTCGACGCGGTCGGCGGCGAGCCTGCGCAGTACGTCGAGGGTGGCCGTCGGCCCGTCCGAGGTCGACCCTTCGGTCACGTCCACCACGGACTCCGGCTTGGCGTCGATCGTGAGACCCTCGCCGATCTCCGGCGCGGTCTCGCACGGGCTCTCGAGGAAGCTCGGTTCGGCGTCCTCGGCGAGCGGCCGCACCACCCGGTCGGCGAACAGCGGGGCGGGGTCGACCGCCACACCGAGCGCGTAGGCCGCACCCGCCGCGGTGAGCAGCGAGTTCAGCGACGAGTTGTCGGTGTCCAGAGCGAGCACCAGCGTGTCCGGCGCCTGCTGCGTGACCAGCCCGGACAGCACTCGTCCGGGACCGACCTCCAGCACCAGGTCCGCGTTCTCGATGGCCTTGGCCGCGGCTTCCTGGAAGCGCACCGGTCGCACCACCTGGTCGACCAGCAACGCACGCAGGTCGGCGCCGTCGGCGATCTGCTCGCCGGTGACCGTGGAGACCACCGGACGCCGCGGGGTCGCGAAGTCGAACCCGGCGAACTTGTCGGCCAGTTCGTCGGCCGCCGGCCGCACGAGCGGCGAGTGGAACGCGTGCGAGACGTTGAGCCTGGTCGCGGTCAACCCGCGGGACCTGGCCCTGGCGCACACCTCGTCCACGTCCGCCGAGGGACCGGCGATCACGGTCTGCTCCGGGCCGTTGTACCCGGCGATCACGGCCGACTCGTCGCCGAGGAGTTCCTCGACGGCCGACGGATCGGCGGACACGCTGGCCATGGCGCCACCGGTCTCGCTGGCCCTGGCCATCACCTGACCGCGCATGGCGGCCAGACGCAGCACGTCGTCGTGGCTCACGGCACCGGCCCAGGACAGCGCGGTCAGCTCGCCCAGGCTGTGCCCGACGGCGATGTCGGCGTCGATGCCCAGCGAGTCGAGCACGCGCAGTCCGGCCACCGAGCCGGCGACGATGCGCGGCTGGGCGACCTCGGTCGCCACGTGGTCGCCACCGACGGGCACGGCCTCGTTGCCGAAGACGTCACTCGCCACCGTGAACCGGCGGCGGATCGCGCCGACCGCGTCACGGCTGGTCCCCTGACCGGGGAACAGGTAGGCGATGCGGGGCGCCGACGTCCGGTTGTCGACGAAGACACCGTCGGCCACCGAGTGCAGCTGGGTGTTGCCGGCCGCCAGTTCCTCGACGATCTTCTCCAGCTTGCGAGCGGCGTCGGTGGGGTTGCCCGCCACCACGGCGGCACGGAAGGCACCACCGGTCTGCTTCGCGGCGAGGCCGGCGGCGATGTCCGCGAGTTCGGCGAACGACAGCTTGGCGACCAGCTTGGCGAGATTGGCGGCCCGGGCACCCAGTTCCTCGGCGCTGTCCGCGTCGAACAGGAACAGGTCCACGTCCTGGCGGGCGTTGACCAGCGCGGTGGTCCGGTCGGACACCTCGGTGCGCCGTTCCTGACCCGGCGCCTCCTCGAGCGCGATATGGGAGTTGATCCCGCCGAAGCCCATGGCGGACACACCGGCCCGCACGGGACCGCCGGCCGGCCACAGCTCGGGCGCGGACGGGACGTACATCGCCGCGTCGGCCTCGGTGAGCTTGGGGTGCGGCTCGTAGTGCCCGGTGGCCGGCGGGATGGTCTGGTTGTGGATCGCGAGGGTCGCCTTGATCAACCCGGCGACCCCGGCGGCGGCCTTCGTGTGCCCGAAGTTGCCCTTGATCGTGCTCAGGGCGGCGGGCGGCGCGGTCGGGTCGGCCGCCTTGCGGGCGGTGGACAGCGCCTCGATCTCGGTCTCGTCACCGACGGCGGTGCCGGTGCCGTGGCCCTCGAAGTAGGACACCGTCTCCACGCCGTAGCCGGCGCGGTCGTACGCCCGGGTGAGGGCGAGTCGGTGCCCGGCGGCCTCGGGGCGGGTGATGCCGCCCTTGCCGTCCGAGGAGATGCCCCAACCGGTGATCGACGCGTAGATGCGCTTGCCACTGGCGAGCGCGTCCTTCTCACGCATGAGCACGACGATGCCGCAGCCCTCGCCGGGCCAGAACCCGTTGGAGTCCTTGTCGTAGACCTTCATCTCCTTGGTGGCGAGCGCGCCGGTCTTCGCGAACCCGATCACCTCGAACGGGTCGATCGACAGGTCGACACCGCCGGCGAGCGCCACGTCCAGGTCGCCGTCCACCAGGGATTTCGACGCCGTCGCGACACCGAGCAGCGACGAGGAACACGCGCCGTCCACCGTGAACCCGCCACCGGCGAGGTCGAAGTAGTTGCAGATCCGGCCCGCGATCGTGTTGGCGAGCCCGCCCGCGAGCGAGTCCTCGTCGATCGCGGGGAACGGCGCCTTGTACCGCGGCTCCAGCTCGTGGAGGAACTCGCCGGTCTCCTCTTCGCTCCAGCCCTTGTCCGCCAGCGCGGCGGCCAGCGTGCGGCGCACGTACGGCCAGCGCAGGCGCATGAGGTTGGCTCGGGTGAACTCGCCGGTGAGGCTGTTGCCCAGGACCACGCCCGTGGCCTTGTTGGGAAGGCCCTCACCGTCGGGGAATCCGGCGTCGGCCAGCGCCATGGCGACGGTGTCCAACGCGAGCCAGTGTGTGTGGTCGGTCGACCGGTAGGTGCTACCGGCGATCCGGTAGCGCGCCCGGTCGAACTCGAAGTCCCGAAGAACCGCGGCGCGACTGGCGTAATGCCGGTCGGGCGCAGCCGGGTCCTCGGACCAGTAGTCAGCCTGGTTCATCCGTTCGTCCGGGAATCGCCGGAACGCCCTGCGTCCGGCGAGTACGTTGTCCCAGAGTTCGTCGGGAGAACCGGCGTCGGGGTATCGGAGTCCGATGCCAACAATGGCGATCCGCTCGTTACTCACATTCACCATCCAGCGGCCAGATTGAACACAGTGCCGACCAACGCGGGAACGCGCGGCCCACAGACTTGACACCCAGCGTGCAACAGAATTCGGGTACCGCCCACTCCTGTTGTGCGAAAGGCAAAAGACGTGGTAACGGACGGGCACGGGTGCCGTTCCACCACTCCGACAGTGCGGAGTCCACCCCGTGCGTCGCACGCCAGGAGACCGTGATCGCCGATAGTGGATCTATTCTGGAACAACGGTAGACCCGACCCGCGGGAGTTGATCATGACCGAAGTCGATGACCGACCAGAAGAACACACCAGCACGTTCTCCCCCGGCCCCCTGCCACGCAGGCGGACCCGGATCGTGGTGTTCAGTGCGATAGCCGGCTTTCTCCTGACCGTGGTCTGGTCAGCGACCTTTGTGGACAGTGCGATCGGCGACACCGTGGCGAACACGATGCTCGGCCACGACGCCAAGGAGACGGCGATCACCGGGGTGGCGAGCGGCATCTTGTTCGCCTTCGTCTCGGGTCTCGCCGGCACGTTCACGGCGTGCAACATCGCGGTGTTCGGCACCATGGCGCCGATGGTCGGCGGCGGGGGCGGGATGCGGCAGCGGCTGGCGGCGGCGTTGCGGCCTCTCCTGTGGCTCGCCGCGGGCATGGTGGTGGTGTCGGCGATCTACGGCGCGGTCGTGGGGTTGGTCGGCACCGACATGCCACAGTTCGACACCGCGGAGAGTGTGCCGGGTGAACTGTCCGGCCGGATGATCCAGGCGATGGTGGTCTTCGGCCTGGTGGGGCTCGCCATGACCTACCTCGGCCTGGCGGCGCTGGGCTTGGTGCGCGACCCGTTCACACGGCTGTCCGCCCGTTTTCCCAACGCGCCCTTGGTGTTCTTCGGGGTCCTGGTGGGAGCGTTCCTGATCGGACGCCCGTTCCCCTTGTTCCGCAAGCTTTTCCGTGACGCGGCCGAGTCCGGAAATCCGTTCTACGGTGCGGGTGCCTTCGTGCTGCAGTCGATCGGCAACCTCATCGTGCTGGCCGTGCTCGTGCTGCTCGTGAACCTGGTGGCCGGCAAGGCGCTGCGGCGGTGGTTCGCCGCCGAGCCGCGCCGGCTGACCGTCCTCACGGGATCCGCACTGCTGGTGGCCGGCGTCTTCACGGTCCTGTACTGGGATGTCCGGCTGCTCGCCATGCGGGACATCCTCGCGTGGTACCCGGTCGCCCCTTGGGTTTGACCGCGGGTGTGACCGGGAACCACGCTGCTCGTCAGGACGCCCACGCGCGGGCCGTCCGGGTCGGCAGGTCGAGCTGCGCGAGCAGGGGCGGGGGATCGAAGATCCGTCGCCCCCGCAACCGCAGGTCGACGCCGAGGACCGGGACGCCCTGGCGGACGGTCACCGGACCGTACGCCGCCAGGCACTCCGCCTCGAGGTCCGGCTGGTCGAAGCCGAACTCCACGGAGTGCGCCTGGACGTACCAGGTCCCCTCCGGAACGTCCTCGAGCACGAAGGAGCCGGAGCCGTTCAGCATCGTGTGACGGCACGGAACACCCTGCGCGATGCGGTCCTTGAAGATACCGACGACCACCTGGCCGGGGTCGTGCTCCTCGGGGTCGGACACGTGGCCGCGCACGGTCGTGCCGCGCACGCCGGTGTCGTCCTCGGGCTCGTCCAGCGGAGCGACGTATCCCCGGTACTGCCGGTACTCGGTCGGTGAAACGCCTACGCTGGCCCGAAAACGAGAGCTGAACGTGCCAATGCTGTTGTAGCCGACCACATGGCTGATGTCCGCCACGGTCATGGAGCTGATCAACAGCAGCCGCTTGGCTTCCTGTAACCGGAGCGCCGACAGGAACCGGCCAGGGGAGATCCCCGTGACTCGTTGGAAAATCCTGGTGAAATGGAACTTGCTGAACATGGCCGTGCGTGCCATGTCATCGATCGTGATGACTTCTCCCAGATTGTCGCGCATCGCGCGGATGACCCGCTCGACCGCCGTCTCGATAGCCTTGTCCATCAGCTCACACCACTCCACGAGTAGGTATTCGACTCTCGGACCTCTTCAATGATTTCCACGTTAGGGTCGGGCGAGGCGCGCGACCAGCTCGGTCGTTCTGCGCTCGATGTTCCGACTACCACCGAACCAACGGCGTTCGAAGCACGCTCGAAGTCACTCATAGACCGCGAAGCTCCGGTCTTCCTCCATTGCGTGTCCAGACAGGATCGACTGGTGCAGACTCCGCACGCGCGGAGAGGGCTCCACCCCGAGCTGGTCCACCATCTCCGTACGCAACCTGCGGTACGCCTCCAGCGCCTGGCTCTGCCTGCCACACCGGTACAGCGCGACCATGTGCTGAGTACAGAAGTTCTCCAGCAACGGGTGCCGTGCACAGAGCGTGGCGAGTTCGCCGAGCAACTGGTGATGCCGGCCGAGCTTCAGATCGGCCTCGATGCGCAGATAGTGATCGCCGAGCCGGTTCTCCTCGAGACGCAGGGCCTCGATCTCCAGCAACGGCCCGGTCGGCACGTCGGCGAGCGCCGGCCCGCGCCAGAGCGACAGCGCCTCCGCCAGGTAGTGAGCGGCGGACACGTGGTCGCCCTCGTTGACCGCGTGCCGACCCGTGGCCGACAACTGGTCGTACCGCGTCGCGTCCACGTCACCCGGCTCGACGGCCAGCACGTAGCCGGATCGTCGAGTGCTCAGGATGTCCTTGGAGTTCACGTCGCCGTCGGCGAGCGCGTGGTTCAACATCCGCCGCAGCTTCAGGATGTAGGTCTGCAGGGTCGGCACACCACTGCGCGGCGGCTCGGTGCCCCAGATCTCCTCAGCCATGGCCTGCACGGTCACCACATGACCGGCGTTCAACGCGAGCATCGCCAGCAACTGGCTGGGTTTGCTGGCGGTCGGAACAATCGAAACGCCCCCGATGGAGACTTCCAGTGGGCCCAGTACTCCGATCTCGACCTGCATATCAATTCTCGTTTCTCAGTAAAGATCGGAACTGGTCAAATAACTGCCGCTCTTCACGAATCGCAGAGCAGACCTGCTGGTCAGCACCCATGCGACGTCTACCTCGACCCCTCGGGGCAAGGTTGATCCGGGACGTTCTGGTCATTTTGATCATCTCCCGACTGACCTACGTGTCGGACTGTGATCACTATTCTTGACCAGGCCTCGAGACGCCTATTGGTCGTCTATCAGCGCGGGATAGCTCACCGGGCCGATTCTGTATCAGTTGAGGATTGCTGAAGCCGAAGCAGAGCACCGGGCGAGTTGACGTTCTCCGCCGCTACTCTCCCTGGCCGAACTCCACGATCAGTCGCGCCAGTTCGGCCGGCTGGTCCTCGGACACGAAGGCGTACGAGTCGGCGACCGTGACCAGTCGCGCGTCGGGCAGTGCCGCCGCCAGACGGTCGAACAGTCGGGCGGGGAAGATCCGGTCGTTCTCCGCGCGCACCAACAGGACCGGCTTGCCGAAGCCGGGCAGCGCCTCGGCCGCCGCCATGGTGTACCTGTGGTGGATGGCGGCGATGAACCGCTTGGCGTCCCGGCGAATCTCCGCGCTCTCGTGGGCCGGCCGCAGGTAGGAGTCGAGGATCTCGGCGGGGATGCCGCGCTTCGCGAGCCAGCCGAACGCGAACGGCAGTCGCTGCACGACCGGCAGCCGGAGCAGGCGGCTGCCGATCCACAACGACCCGGGCAGTCGCACCAGCCGGGGCAGCGCGGTGAACGGCTGGGGCAGGAAGACCTCGAAGGCGTCACACGGGGTGAGCACCACGCGGCCGATCCGCTCCGGGTGGTCGGCCATCAGGATCTGGGTGAGTGCGCCACCGGTGTCGTTGGCGACCACCGTGACGTCGGTCAGGTCGAGCGCGTCGAGGAACTCCGCGATCAACGCGGCGACCCCGGAGGGCGTCAGGTCGGCGTCGGGCATGGGCACCCGGTGCGCGCCGAGCGGCCAATCCGGTGCGAGACAACGAAAGCCCGCGTCGGCGACGGCGGGCACGACCTTGCGCCAGAGGTTGGCGTTGACCAGCAGGCCGTGCACGAACACCACGGGCGGGCCGGAGCCGCGCTCGGTGTAGGCGACCCGACCGCTCGGCAGATCCACGGTCCTGCCGGTGCCGAGAGCTGTGTCGTGCATGCCGACCTCCTCGTCCTGTGCCGAAGGTACACATGAGACGCCGGTACCCTCTCCGCGAACCGGCTCGCGACTTCGGGCAACAGGAAGCATGACCTTGCGACAACCCACGGCCGAGCCCGAGCCGCCGCCCGACGAACAGCTGCTCGTCGAGTCGCTGACCAGGCCGGACCGGTTCGCGGTGATCTTCGACCGGTACGCGCCGGTCGTGCACGGCTACCTGTCCCGCCGCGTCGGCGTGCTGGCCGACGACCTGGTGAGCGAGACCTTCCTGCTCGCCTTCCGCGGTCGTACCGGCTACGTCCCGGAGCGCGCGCCGGTGCGGGCCTGGCTGTTCGGCATCGCCACCAACCTGGTGCGCCGCCACGCCCGCGACGAGGAGCGGCGGTACCGGGCGTTCGGCCGGGCGGCCGGGCACGTCGAGTCCGTCACGGAGCTGGGCGAGGTGGCCGGGCGGGTCGACGCCCAGGCGTTGCGCGGCGAGTTGACCGCCGCGTTGGCCGGGCTGCCGCGCGAGGAGCTGGACGTGCTGCTGCTGTGGACCTACCCGCAGCTGTCCTACGCCGAGATCGCCGCGGCACTGGACGTTCCGGTCGGCACCGTCCGGTCCCGGCTGCATCGTGCCCGCGGCAAGCTCCGCACGCACCTCAACGACCGCTGGCTGACCGCCGAGGAGACCGCATGAACGAGTTCACCGTGCTCCGTGAACACGGCCCGGAGCCGACACCGCTGTCCGAGGACGTACTGGCCAGGGCCCGTGCCGACCTGCTGACCGAGATCAACGCCGGCACCCGCCGTCCGGTCCGGCTCCGCCGCCGCGCGGTGATCATCACGGCCGCGGCCGCCGCGGCTGCTGTTGTCGCCGGAGCCGTCGCCGGAATCGTTGCGACCAGCGGCACCGACACCCCGCCGTCGGCGGACGCCCCGCCCGCACCACCCACCCTCGTGAGGTTCGACATGCCCGCACCGCCGCCCGTCCTGAACACGATCCCGGACGGGGTGAACGGGCCGGGCTTCACGGCGGAGCCCGGGTGGATCGCGGCGGTGTACAACAGCGCCGACCGACGGTCCGCCATCGGAATCAGGGCCGCGCGGAGCCGGCCGACCATCGACGGTGGCCGGGACACGACCCACGGCGGCAAGCCGGCCGTCCTCGGCCGTGTCGACCAGGAGGAGCCGGAGTACCACTCGGTGTCGCTCACCTGGGAGTGGTCCGCCGGCCGCTGGATCACACTCTCCGGCAGCGGTGACTACGCCGACGAGCAGACCGTGCGCTCACTCGCCGACACCCTGGTCGACACGGACGAGCCGCTGAGCCTGGACGTCACGGTCGCCCCGGCCGGTTGGGAGCTGTACGCCTTCAAGGGCGCCGGCCCGGACGGCGACGGCGCGGTCACCTCGTTGTACGACCCGCGCGACCCGGATCGCCTCCTGCACGTGAGCACCATGCTCGAAATGTGGCCGGACTACGGCAGGTTCGTCGAAGGCGGCCCACTCCCCGTCGTTGCCGTGACCATCAACGGCCGGGCGGGCGAGCTGGTCCACCTGGCCGACGACCGGTGGATGCTGCAGGCCCCGCTACCCGACGGCCGGGCGTTCCAACTCCAGGTACCGGCGGGTTTCACCCAGCAACAGGTGATCGAACTGGCCGAAGGCGTCCACTGACCCTCAGGTCCCGCTTCCGCGCTGGTTGGCGTGGAAGCGGGCCTTCTTCTGACGGTTCCCGCACGTGTTCATGTCACACCACCTGCGGGTGCGGCTCTGGCTGGCGTCGAAGAAGGCGGCCCGGCAGGTCGGTGACGCACACAGGGCCAGCTTTCCGTCCCGTTCGCCCGCGATGATGCTGATCGCGTCCGCGGCGATCACGCTCAGGGCGTCCTCCACACGGGACGCCGAGCCGAGCCGCCAGCGCCGCTCGCCCTCGGGCGTCAGGACGGCCGCGGCCCGACCCTGGACGCTGCGGTCGTTGATGACCTGGACAGCGAACGCGGGGAGCGCTTCTTGGGTCGCGGCCGCCGTCGCGGCGGCGTGAATCGACTCCCGCAGTTCCCGAGCGAGGTCGAGCTGGGCAGTGGTGCAGGAGTCCACGGCGAGGCCGGACACCGCCAGCCAGTCGACGAGTCGCTGCGGCGTGGGGATGCGCTCCACGGCGTCGCCACGACGCTCCGTGCGCGTCGCCGTGAAGCTGGTGGCCAGCACGGTACCGAGGCGGAAGTCGGGGAACCCATCGCGCATGGAACCACCTTAGCCGGTTGCAGGGCGGCGTGACGACATGCTAGAACCGTCTTAGCCGGTTCCACTTGTCAGGAGGTCTCATGCCACTTCTCACCAGCGACGTTCAAGCCTTCGAAGCCCACGCGACCGACGCCGACCTCGACGATCTGCGCGCGCGGCTGGCCGCCGCGCGACTGCCGGAGGCCGAGACGGTCGACGGCCGATGGGACCAGGGCGTCCCACTCGCCGACCTGGTCGAGGTCGTGAACTACTGGCGCACCGGCTACGACTGGCGCTCGTTCGAAGCGCGCCTCGACCGGATCGGCCAGTTCCGCACGACCATCGACGATCTGGGAATCCACTTCCTGCACCGCCGATCCCCGCGCGCGGATGCCACGCCGCTGATCGTGACGCACGGCTGGCCGGGCAGCATCGCCGAGTTCATCGATGTGGTCGACGAACTGGCGGATCCGAAAGACGCGGCCGCGCCGGCATTCCACGTCGTGGCGCCATCGCTGCCAGGATTCGGTTACAGCGACAAACCGACCACCACCGGGTGGGGAACCGAAAAGACCGCGGCCGCCTGGGTGGAACTCATGGCACGGCTCGGCTACGACAAGTTCCTGGCGCACGGCGGCGACTGGGGCGGCAACATCACCACGGTGCTCGGCGGCAGGTTCCCGGAGCACGTGCTCGGCATCCACTCCACGTTCGCGGGTGGACCGCCCGGACTGACCACGGACGGCCTGACGGCGGTCGAGCGCGGGTGGACCGAGGAAACCCACCACTTCTGGCGCCACCGCGCGGCATACGCGAAACAGCAGGCGACCCGGCCACAGACCATCGGCTACTCGCTCGTCGACTCACCGGTCGGACTTCTCGCCTGGATCCTCGACAAGTTCGCCGAGTGGTCCGACACCGAGCACAGCCCGTTCGAGACGATTTCCCGAGACCGCGTTCTGGACGACGTCACCCTTTACTGGCTGACGCGAACCGGCGCATCGGCGGCCCGCATCTACTACGAGAGCCACAACTCGCTCGACCCCGAACTCCGGGTCGACGTCCCGTCGGCGATCACCATCTATCCCCGCGACACCGAGAAGTGCCCACGCCCCTGGGCACAGGAGCGGTACCGCCAGATCGTCCGATGGCGGTCACCCGAATCCGGAGGACACTTCCCGTCACTGGAAGTCCCCGAGTATTTCGTCAAGGACCTTCAGGAAGGCCTCGCGGCAGTACTGGCCGCCGGCCAGGCGCCGGCTCGCTGCCGGAATGGCTCGACAACCGTGCGCGGTGCCTGGCGAATCCGCGAATCATCGCCCGGCACGTAGGTCGTCCACGGTGTGCCGTGGGAATCGTTCGTCGTGGTCCCGAACCATCGGGCGATTCCGGTGTCGAACCAGGTCAGCGGCAACTGTTCCGTCTCCTCGTGGACCGGGACGCACGCACCGCAGCCGGACACCCCGTCGTCGAACAGTGCGGTGACAGCGCGCCGCTCGGGCCGAAGTCGTTGTAGATCGAGTCCCCCGCGTCGACCGGGCCGTCGAGCGGTACCCGCACCGATATTCGCGTGCGGCTTGCGCGTCGGGGACGAGCCCGACCACCGCGTCGACGAGATCGGCGTGGCCGACCTCGGTGACCGTCACCGTGTCGGCGTCGGTCTGTCGCGCGAGAACGGCCTTCTGTGCGCCCCAGCACGCGCGGTCCAGCAGGACGGCCTCGCCGAGCGCACCCATCGCGACGACCGCCACCGGTCCCGCGGCCAGAACCGACAACGTTCTACTCTCGGTCGCCTTCCTCATCCATCTGCAGGCCCTGCTGAATCTGCACGACACCCGCGGTGCCCGCGATCGCGAACTCACTGACGGCGACGACGCCGGCCACGCCAACCAACGCGCCCGTCCCGAAAGTGGCGACACCGGCGGCGATGAGGCCCATGACGAGAAGAGCGTTGGTGACGGTGGTGGCGCCGCCGGCCGACGGAGGATCCACCTTCGCCATCAGGTTGGTGGCCAGGCCGTACGCGTCGACGCGCAGGCGCTTCATCAGCGTCTCGAAATGCACGGAGGCCGCACCGACGTCGCCGACGAAGGCGAGTTGAACCCCACCGTCGTCCCGAGGTGGTCGAGATACGTCCCGAAGTTGGCGTCGGTCGGCCCGTCCCAATCGGTCAGCAAGCCCCTGCAGGTGACCGAGAGCGGTGTCGCCCTTGGCCGCGACGATGGAATCGGCGGCCGCCTTGAGCGAGCTGGAAATCTCGGCGAACCGATCGATGTTCGCGGCCTCGAAGAACACCGGGAACTCCTCCAGTGCGAGCTGGCGTATCTCCGCGGCATAGGACTGCTTGCTGAACGGTCCTCCCTGCGCGGGATCCTCGAGCGTGTCACCCGGCGATTCCCCGGTTATTCCCTCGGGTGCGTAGGTGAGCCGCGACTTGTCATATTCGACGACAATATCCTGACAGAGGTCGGCCAGCTTCTCGTCAAAGGTGCCGCCGAACTCGAAAAGTGGCCCGATCGAGGTGCGCGGCTCGTCGGCAACCTCCGCGTACTGGGTGTCGAAATCACCGCTGGGCATGGAAAGTCCTTTCGAGATCATGTCAGAATTCCCCGAACACCGAGGCTTCGCCGTCGTCGTCGCCACGGTCGACGCGCGGCTTCTTCGAGGCCGGTTCCCGCGGCTGGTCGGCACGTGCCCACGCCTGAACCTCCGGCAGGTGATCGCCCTTCCCGAGCAGACACTCCCGCCAGGTAACGACCCCCGCCCGCGCGGCGACCGCGGGCCCCGCAACTCCGGGGTCGCGTCCCCCGCCTGCGCAGAGCCAGCCAGCTCGGCGGCCGCAGCCTCAAACGCGCGCCGCGGCCCGGCGCCGCATCACGGCAAGCCGCCAGTCGTCAGTGGGCATTGGCCCCAGGACGGCCGGCCATACCCTCAGGATGATCGTTGATCTGCCGGATCGCCCGGTACCCGGCAGCTGACATACGCCTCCCCCGTCAGTGAGGTCGCAATATCATCGCATGCCGCTAAGGACCCACTAAGGATCGCGTTTAGCAGAAATCAACTGGCGAGTCGGCCGCACACGGCCGTGATCTCCTGGCCCCGGTTCGCATTCTCGGCCGTATGTCGACGTGTCGGTGATGGAATACCTACGCGTTAGAGTCCTGATCACGGGAGGGTCGCGAGATCGAGAGGTGTCGACGTGACGGATCAGTTCGGTGCGCTACTACGGCAGCTGCGCCTTCGGATGGGCCTGACGCAGGAGGGGCTGGCGGAGCGAGCGGGGCTGGGTGTGCGCTCGATCCGTGGCATCGAAACCGGTCAGCGCACCAGCTCACGGACGGCCACGGTGCGGTTGCTGGCCGATGCCTTGGAGCTTGGGCCGGAAGAGCGCAGGGAGCTGATGTCTGCCAGCGGTCTGGACGATGACCCCAGTGCGGTGGCTAGTTGGGGATCCGGGCGACGTGTGCGCGACATCGGCGGGGAACGGCTGTTGGGGTACGGGTCGATCAGCGTGCCCTATCTGCCAAGAGATGTCGATGATGAGCTGGACAGGGCGCTGGCGTCGCCCGGTGCAGTGCTGCTCGTGCATGACTCCTCGTCGGGTGCCCGACGGACCGGCTATGAGGCGTTACGCAGGATGCTGCCTGACGCGGTCTTGGTGGTCGACCCCAAGTTGAGCGCACCCTGGGATGATCACCCGTCGGCCGACATCGTGGTGTGGCTCGACAAGGTCCTGACCCCCGACAGCATGGACCGCGCGGACATCGGCGACTTGGAGGTGTGGTTGCGAAGTACCGCGCGCCATTGGGTGCTGGCTATCGTGAGCGACGAATTGATGGACTCGACGCAGGCTCGCGCCTTGGAGATGCTGAATTCGCGCGTGATTCGAATATCCGGTTCCCTCAGCAAGCGCGAACAGCAAGCGGTGAGTGAACGCTTTCCCGACGTGGAAAACGTACATACCTTGCAAGATTTTGTGGACATAGCTGAGCGGCGGGAAGCTGACTCGCGGCCCTTCGACTCGCAACACGCTGCCGACTATCAAGCCGACACCCCCGAGGGTGTCGACAGGATGAGCATCACCACAGATGTACGAATGCTCGCCGACCTGGTGGCGTCGCGGTTGATCGAGCCGCCTCTGTCGATCGGACTTTTCGGCCCTTGGGGCTCAGGAAAAAGCTTCTTCATGCGTCTGATGAGCCAGCGGGTGCAGGATCTAGCTGACGCTGCGGGAAAGGCGGAGCTAGCGGCTGGGACGCGGGGCCGCTCGGTGTCGTCCTTACTGCTCGTCGATCCGACAGGTCACCTTCAATGCCTGGCACTACACGGAGTCCAATCTGTGGGCGAGCCTGGCCTCGCACATCTTTGACCACCTGGCTTCGGGCAGCTCCGAGCACGAACTGCAGCGTCGGGCAGATGACCTGGCCGACAGTCGGAGGGCCGAGGAGTCGTTGCTGGGTCAGCTCAGCGCGGCGCGGATGGAGCGGATGCTGTTGACCGCGCAGCAGGAGCAGAGGGCGGCACGCGGCCATCGACCCACGGCGGTAGCGGAGGCGTTGCTGCGCAACTTGTCCCGTGACGACAGGTCCTGGATCGCGGCCGAACTCGGCGTGCCGGAGCCAAGTTTGGAGGATGTCCGCCGCTTCGCCGACGAGACCATCGGACTGTCCAGAGAGACACGAGGAGTCGTGCGGTGGCTGCGTCGGGACCCAATGCCAGCAATGGTGCTTCTTGGGGGCATTGTGGTGGTAGGACTGCTCGCCGTTCTGATCGGGTGGACCGGTTGGACCGGACTGGCGGGGAGTATGGCGTTGATCGGCGCTCTCGCCACGGCCGTCGCACGTGTGCGCGCCGCGGTGACCCGCATCCGCGAGGTAGCGGACAAGCTGGATGTGCCCGACCAACAAGCCGCCGAGACCGCCAGTCGGCTGGCAGAACTGGACGACGAGACTGAGCGGCTGGAGCGGGCGATCGCCGAAATGGCCCCCGGTCATCACATCGCCGCGTTCGTTGAGGCACGCAGCGGCAGTCAGGACTATCGCCAGCATCTGGGCGTGGTCTCGCTGTTGCGCCGGGATCTGGAAACGTTCGCGGCGATGCTGGCGCGGGAACGAGACCGATCAAGCGGTGCGGCTGGGATCGAGCGGATCGTGCTTTACATCGATGACCTGGACAGATGCCCACCAAGGGTGGTCATTCAGGTCCTCGAAGCCATTCATCTGATGTTGGCCCTGCCGGTATTCACCGTTGTCGTTGGGGTCGACGCCCGATGGCTCACCCGTGCGATCCGCCAACATTACGCAACAATGCTCGATGGAGCCCCCATGCATCCGGCGGAGGGAAACGCTTTCGCCGCGCACTACTTGGAAAAAATCTTCCAGATCCCCCTCGTTCTGCGCCCCATGGACGACGAGGCTTTCGCGGAGTTTGTCCACGGAATCGAAGCAAGTGAAGGGCACGACCCGGAGAGTGCCGGCCCATCCCCGGGTGATAGCGCGACAACGTTCCCGCCGATCGATCAGTCGACTCCTCCAAGCACCCGACCGGCAACGAAGGAGTCGATGGAATCACCACAACCGGCCTCGAGCCCCAATCCGCCGCTGGAGTTGTTGCCCAGGCGTCTGTACACGTCCCCGGCCGAACTCTCCTTCGTAGCTACGCTCGGCCCACTTGTATCGACGCCGAGGGCAGCCAAGCGCCTGATCAACTTGTACCGGCTCCTACGCGCACGGTTGCGGGGAGCGGACCTTGACGAGTTTCTGAATACCAGCTCCCGTGAGACACCTCACCGGGCAGTGCTGCTCCTACTCGCAGTGCTGGTCGGTCACCCCAACACCGCCCCGCAGTTGTTCGACATGGTAGCCGAGGCCGCTCCGGACGGAACCTTGCTGGAATTGCTGGATCGCTCCGACGGCGATCCGGTACTGGGCGACAAACTGGCCTCGCTCAACACCGCCAACTCCACAATTGCCCTTCCCGAGCGCGTCGGCACCTATCAACGTTGGCTACCCTTGGTCCGTCGCTTCTCTTTCCCAACCACCTAGGGCGATGCGAATCAGGTACTAGCCTTCAGCCGCTAGTTGGCCACACGCGGCCGCGATCTCCTGGCCCCGCGTGTCCCGCACCGTGCACGTCACGCCGCCCTCGTTCACCCGGCGCACGAACTCCCGCTCCACCGGCTTCGGCGCCGCGTCCCACTTCGACCCCGGCGTCGGGTTCAACGGAATCACGTTCACGTGCACCAACTGCTTCAGGTGCTTCCGCAACCGCTTCGCCAGCAGGTCCGCCCGCCACGGCTGATCGTTCACGTCGCGGATCAACGCGTACTCGATCGACACCCGGCGCCCCGACACGTCCGCGTAGTAGCGCGCCGCATCCAGAACCTCGTCCACCGACCACCGCTCGTTCACCGGCACCAGCGTGTCGCGCAGCTCGTCATCCGGAGTGTGCAACGACACCGCCAGGCGAACCTGCATCCGCTCGTCCGCCAACTTGCGAATCGCCGGAGCCAGACCCACGGTCGACACCGTCACCGAGCGCTGCGAAATACCCAGCCCCGACGGCGCCGGCTCCGTGATCCGACGAACGGCAGCCACCACACGCTTGTAGTTGGCGAGTGGCTCGCCCATGCCCATGAACACGATGTTCGACAGGCGGCCCGGTTCGCCGAGTTCGCCGTCGCGCATGGCCGCCGCTGCCGCGCGGACCTGGTCCACGATCTCGGCCGTGGACAGGTTGCGGTCCAGCCCGCCCTGGCCCGTGGCGCAGAACGGGCACGCCATGCCGCAGCCGGCCTGGCTCGACACGCACAGGGTGGTGCGGTCGTGGTAGCGCATCAGCACGCTCTCCAGCAGCGTCCCGTCGTGGGCACGCCACAGGGTCTTGCGCGTGGAGTCGTCGTCGCAGCTGATGTGGCGCACCGGGGTCAGCAGCGGGGGCAGCAGCGACTCCGCCAGGCGGTCGCGGCTGGCGGCCGGGATGTCCGTCATCTGCGACGGATCAGCGGTCAGCCTGGCGAAGTAGTGGTTCGACAGCTGGTTGGCCCGGAAGGGCTTCTCCCCCAGCTCGACCACCGCCGCGCGCCGCTCCTCCGCCGACAGGTCGGCCAGGTGGCGCGGCGGTAGGCCGCGCTTGGGTGCCTCGAACACGAGCGGGAGGGAAGTCATAACTCCCCCATTCTCTCACGACCCGTCAGCGGCCCTTGCGCAGGCGCTGTGACCTGGGGCGATGAGCGAGACTGTCGAAACAGTTGCATCGCGATACGTTCCGATATATCGTTTACCTATCGCGATACCACGCGATACACAGGGAGGAACACCATGCGACACGAACATCGAAGGCACCACATCCACGTCCCCGACGAGCCGGAGTTCTCCGAGCACCACCCGCCGTTCCCGCCACTGCCACCCATGCCACCCGGCGGGCCGTGGCCGGGCGGCCCGTTCGGGGAGTTCCCCGGCGGACGGCGCGGCCGGGGCAGAGGCAGCCACCGGCACGGACCGGGCAGGCGCAGCAGGCGCGGTGACATCCGCGCGGCGATCCTCGCCCTGCTGACAGAACGGTCGATGCACGGCTACGAGATGATCCGCGAGATCACCGACCGCAGCGGCCAGTTCTGGCGGCCGAGCCCCGGGTCGGTCTACCCGACCCTGCAACTGCTGGAGGACGAGAGCCTGGTCACCAGCGTCTCGAGCGCGGGCGGCAAGCGTCTCTACGAGCTGACCGACGAGGGCCGCACGGCGGCCGAGCAGCTGGGCACCCCGCCCTGGGAGCAGATCGCCCAGGACGCGAACCCCAGCGACGTCACGCTCCGCGAGGCGATCGGCCAGCTCATGGGCGCCACGTACCAGGTGGCGCAGGCCGCCACCGACCAGCAGAAGAACCGCGCGGTCCAGGTTCTCAACGAGGCCCGGCGTGAGCTGTACGCCATCCTCGGCGAGGCCGAGCCGCCGCCCGTCTCCGAGGATGCCGAGGACGATGACGACGAGAGCTGAGGACTAGAGGATCAAACCGGTCGGCCGTCGGCGTGTCAGCACCCGATAGCCGACCGGGAAGGTCAACCCCACCACCTCGGTCACCGCCCGCTTCGCCACCGCCGCCGAGAACTCGATGCCCACCACGGCTTCCAGGTCGGCACGGGTCTCGAACCGCCACAGGGTCTCGACCCGACGGCACTCGAACCCCGCGGCCGCGAAGAACCGGTCGGTGGCCTCGGCGTCGTAGGACGGCAGGTCGCCGCGCATCCAGTAGCCGTAGGGCGGGTGCCGCACGTCGAGGTCCACGACCGCCAGCACGCCGCCCGGGCGCAGCACGCGATCCGCCTCGACCAGCCCGGGCTCGCAGCCTGGTCCGAAGAAGTACGCGGTACGCGCGTGCGCCACGTCCACGCTCGCGTCGGGCAGGGGAATCCGTTGCGCCGAACCGGCGACCACGGTCACCGCCGGGTTGCCCGCCACCCGCGCGTTCGCGAGGCGTACCAACGGTTCGTGCGGCTCGACGCCGGTCACCCGCCGGGCGGTCTCGGCGAAGCGCGGCAGGTGGAAGCCCGATCCGCAGCCGATGTCGATCACGTCGCGGCCGGTCCAGTCGACCAGTTCGGCCAGCGCCCGCCACACGGCGCCCGTCACGTCCTGGGCGCGGTTCTCCACCTCGTAGACGTCCGGCCAGCGCCAGATGTTGGGGCTGGGCAGGGCATCCGCACCGCGCCGGGCCGCCGCTATGCGCTCCCGCACCCTCGACACGACTTTCACGCCCTCCAGCAAACCACGCCGAGGTGACTCAGGCGGGCACGAACAGCTGCAGCAGCAGGTAGGACACGACGGCGGCCGGGAGCAGCGAGTCCAGCCGGTCCATGAGCCCACCGTGCCCGGGCAGCAACTGGCCCATGTCCTTGACGCCGAGGTCGCGCTTGATCAGCGATTCGACCAGGTCACCGACGGTGGCGATGCAGACCATCGCGGCGCCGAACAGCACGCCGTGCCACCACTGGCCGTCGAGCATCAGCACGACGGTCAGCACCCCGGCCACGATGCCGGCGGTCATCGAGCCCGCGAAGCCCTCCCAGGACTTCTTCGGGCTGATGGTCGGCGACATCGGGTGCTTGCCGAACAGCACCCCCGCGATGTAGCCGCCGGTGTCCGAGCTGACCACGAGGATCAGGAAGCACAGCACCCGCGCGACGCCGTCGTCGGCCACCACGAGCAGCGTGGCGAACGCGGCGAACAATGGCACGTAGGCGGCCGTCAGGATCGACGCGCTCACGTCGCGCACGTAGCCGTCGACGCCGCCGCGGAAGCGCCACACCATGCACGCGAAGATCGTCAGCACGAACGCGGCGAGCATGCCGTCGCGGCCGAACGGCCAGGCCAGCCACACCATCGCCTGGCCGCCGAGCAGCACCGGCCAGAGCGTGACGCGGATCCCCGCGCCCCGCCGCAACGCGCCCACCAGCTCCACCGTGCCGACCGCGGCGGCCGCCGCGACGATGCCGATGAACAGGTGTCGCACGGTCAGCAGCGACACCAGGACGGCGGCACCGAGCAGCACACCGACGCCGATGGCGGCCGGCAGGTTGCGACCGGCACGCGACGGCGCGGCAGGCACGGCGGCCGCCGCGGGTTCCGGAGACACCGCGGGTTCCTCGCGTTCCTCGGATGCCGCGCGTTCCGCGGCCGCCCAGCGGTCCGCGGACGCCGCGGGGTCCATCGGATCCAGTGGCTCCAGTGGCTCCGCTGACTCCGCGGGCTCGGTGTGTTCGGCAGGCACGCTGATCATCAGACTTCGAGCAGCTCGGTTTCCTTGTGCTTGACAAGGTCCTCGACCTGCGTGACGTACTTGTCGGTGACGTTCTGGAGTTCCTTCTCCGCGCGACTCACCTCGTCCTCGCCGGCCTCGCCGTCCTTGGCGATGCGGTGGAGCTCCTCGTTGGCCTTGCGGCGGACGTTGCGGATGGAGATCTTGGCGTCCTCGCCCTTGTTCTTCGCCACCTTGACCATCTCGCGGCGACGCTCCTCGGACAGCTGCGGGATCACGATGCGGATGATCGCGCCGTCGTTGGACGGGTTGACGCCCAGGTCGGAGTCACGAATGGCCCGCTCGATGGCACCGAGCTGGCTGACGTCGTACGGCTTCACGATCGCCATCCTGGCCTCCGGGATGGAGATCCCGGCGAGCTGGTTCAGCGGGGTCGGCGAACCGTAGTAGTCGACGACGATGCGCGAGAACATGCCAGGGTTCGCGCGGCCGGTACGCACCGTGCCGAGCTCGTCCTTGGCCACCTGCACGGCCTTTTCCATCTTCTCCTCGGCGTCGAGGAGTGTCTCGTCGATCAAAGCTGCTCCTGTTGTTGTGCTCCCCGGCCGCTGTCAGGGAGTGCTGACGACGGTGCCGATCCTCTCACCACGCACCGCGCGGGCGATGTTCCCCTCGGTGAGCAGGTTGAAGACGATGATCGGCATGTTGTTGTCCATGCACAGGCTGAACGCCGTCGCGTCCGCGACCGCGAGTCCCTGCTCGAGCACCTCGCGGTGCGTGATGTGCTCGAACATCTTGGCGTCCGGCGTCTTCTTGGGGTCGGCCGTGTAGACCCCGTCGACCGACTTGGCCATCAGCACGACCTCGCAGCCGATCTCCAGCGCGCGCTGGGCGGCCGCCGTGTCGGTGGAGAAGTACGGCATGCCGACGCCGCCCGCGAAGATCACCACGCGGCCCTTCTCGAGGTGCCGCTCGGCGCGCCGGGGAATGTAGGGCTCGGCCACCTGACCCATGGTGATGGCCGTCTGCACGCGGGTGTCGATGCCGAGCTTCTCGAGGAAGTCCTGCAGCGCCAGGCAGTTCATGACCGTGCCGAGCATGGCCATGTAGTCGGCGCGGTCGCGGTCCATGCCACGCTGGGACAGCTCGGCGCCGCGGAAGAAGTTGCCGCCGCCGATCACGATGGACACCTGCACACCGTCGCGCACGACCTCGGCGATCTGACGTGCCACGGTCTGCACGACGTCCGGATCGACGCCGACCTCGCCGCCGCCGAACATCTCGCCGCCCAACTTGAGCAACACTCTCCGGAAGCCGTGTCTCCGGTATTCGATCACGACGCTCTCCCTCGCGTGCCGGTGGTTGTCACGTTGAGACAGCACGGTGCCCCGCCCTCACCGAACAGTGAGGTCGGGGCACCGCGGACGATATCCGAGCTGGACTCAGGACTGGCCGATCTCGAACCGGGCGAACCGGGTCACGGTCACGCCGGCCTCGTCGAGAATGGCCTTCACGGTCTTCTTCGATTCCTGCACGGAGGACTGCTCGAGCAGCACGACGTCCTTGTAGAAGCCGTTCACCCGGCCCTCCACGATCTTGGGCAGCGCGCCCTCCGGCTTGCCCTCCTCGCGAGCGGTCTCCTCGGCGATGCGGCGCTCGGTGGCGACCACGTCGGCCGGGATCTCGTCGCGGGTGACGTAGCGGGGCTTCATGGCGGCGATCTGCATGGCGGCGCCGCGGGCGGCCTCGGTGGAGTCGCCGGTGTACTCGACCAGGACGCCGACCGTGGGCGGCAGGTCGGGGTCGCGGCGGTGCAGGTAGGTGGTGACCGCGCCGTCGAAGGAGACGGCCCGGCGCAGCTCCAGCTTCTCGCCGATCTTGACGGACAGCTCCTGCACGGCGTCGGCGACCGACTTGCCGTCCAGGTCCGCCTTGGCGAGCGCGTCGGCGTCGGCCGGCTTGGCCGTCCTGGCGACGGCGATGACCTTGTCCGCCAGCGCCTGGAAGTCGGCGTTCTTCGCGACGAAGTCCGTCTCGCAGTTCAGCTCGATCATGACGCCGCCGTCCGAGGCGACCAGACCGTTCGTGGTGCTGCGCTCGGCGCGCTTGCCGACATCCTTGGCGCCCTTGATGCGCAGGATCTCGACGGCCTTGTCGAAGTCGCCGTCGGCCTCGTCAAGGGCCTTCTTACAGGCCATCATGCCGGCGCCGGTGAGCTCCCGGAGCCGCTTGAGGTCGGCGGTGGTGTAGTTCGCCATCGTGGCTCTTTCCATCCCTTTTCTTCAGTACAAGCGCGCGGGCGGCCCGGCCGGCCGCCCGCGCGACGTTGCTCAGGACTCGCTGGGCTGCTCGGTCTTCGGAGCCTCGGCAGCTTCGGCGGGGGCAGCGGCGGGCGCGGCAGCGGCAGCGGCCGGCGCGGTCTGGCCGACCAGCAGCTCCTGCTCCCACTCGGGCAGCGGCTCGGCGGAGACGCCGGCGGCCGGCTTGTCCTCACCGTCGGGCACGCCGTTGCGAACGCCGGAGCGGGCCATCAGACCAGCGGCAGCGGCCTCGGCGACGACCTTGGTGAGCAGCGCGGCCGAACGGATGGCGTCGTCGTTACCCGGAATCGGGTAGTCGACCTCGTCCGGGTCGCAGTTGGTGTCGAGGATCGCGACGACCGGGATGTGGAGCTTGCGAGCCTCGCCGACGGCGATGTGCTCCTTCTTGGTGTCGACGATCCACACCGCGCTCGGGATCTTCGCCATGTCGCGGATACCGCCGAGGGTCCGCTCCAGCTTGTCCTTCTCGCGGGTGAGCATCAGGATCTCTTTCTTCGTGCGACCCTGGAAGCCACCCGTCTGCTCCATGGCCTCGAGTTCCTTGAGGCGCTGGAGACGCTTGTGGACGGTCTGGAAGTTGGTGAGCATGCCGCCCAGCCAGCGCTGGTTCACGTAGGGCATGCCGACGCGCAGCGCCTCGTTGGCGATCGCTTCCTGGGCCTGCTTCTTGGTGCCCACGAAGAGGATCGAGCCGCCGTGCGCGACGGTGTCGCGGATGAACTCGTAGGCGCGCCCGATGTAGTTCAGGGTCTGCTCGAGGTCGATGATGTAGATGCCGTTGCGCTCGGTGAGGATGTAGCGCTTCATCTTCGGGTTCCAGCGGCGGGTCTGATGCCCGAAGTGCACGCCGGAATCCAGCAGTTGTTTCATGGTGACGACGGCCATGGCCTGGTTCGCACCCTTTTCTTCTCTGCGCGCCGGGTCTTCGCCGCGGCGCGGTGTCGGTTGTCGCGGACCTCTCGTTGAGGGGTCTGCCCTGGTGCCAGTGCCGACAGCCGGACCTGGGGCCGTGGTTCGACCCGAGAGTCGAGCCACCCGCTTCAGGACCGCCGGATGCCGCGAGCCGAGGTGGAAAACCAAGGCAGGTGCGCTGGCACGCGAAGTCGATCCGTGTTGCCACGGACCGCGAAACGCAGTGTACGCGGTCGCGCCGTCAGCCCCGGACCTGGCTGCCCTGTTGCGGCCGGGTTATCCACACCCGCATCGGTTGTCCACAGCTCGGCCCTTCTCCCCGACCCCAGCCGTCCTCACCCGGCATCGTGGTCCCCATGCGACTCCGACCGCTCCTCGTGACCGTTCTCAGCATGCTCGCCGGCGTGACCCTGGTGGGTGCCACCCCTCTCGCCGCCACATCCGCAGGTGGCCCGTTCCCGGCAAGCTCCGACGTGACGCCGATGGGCGCAGCCACTTCCGCGACCCAGCGGGGTGACCGGTCCACCGCGACCCCCGACGCAACGCTGAATGCCGCCCCTTCCACGACCCAGTGGGGTGACCCGTTCTCTGCGCCCCCTGGCGTGACGCTGATGGGTGCGGCTCCGCCCGCCGCGCCCCTGCCGGGCAACCCGCGGGCCGGGCCGGTGTTCTCCTGGCCACTGGACCCGCCCCACCAGGTGCTGCGGCCGTTCGAGGCGCCCGCCGGCCCGTACGGCCCTGGCCACCGCGGCGTCGACCTGGGTGGCACACCCGGTCAGGCGGTCCGTGCGGCGGCGGCCGGCACGGTGGTGTTCGCCGGTCAGGTGGCCGGGCGCGGGGTGATCTCGGTCGACCACGTCTCCGGGCTGCGCACCACCTACGAGCCGGTCACTCCTTCGGTCACCGCGGGTCAGCAGGTGGCGGCCGGCGAGGTGCTCGGGCAGCTGATGGCGGGCCATCCCGGTTGTCCGGCCGCCGCGTGTCTGCACTGGGGTGTGCGCCGGGGCGGCGACTACCTCGATCCGCTGGGTCTGCTGGGCACCGGCCGGGTGCGACTACTGCCGTGGGAGGACTAGCTCTCGGACTTTTCCTGCAGCTTGGCGCGCAGCCGCAGCACGGCGCGGGTGTGCAACTGACAGACGCGTGACTCGGTGACGCCGAGGACGCGACCGATCTCGGCGAGAGTGAGGTTCTCGAAGTAGTAGAGGGTGACCACCACGCGGTCCCGCTCGGCCAGGTGTGCGATGGCCTCGGCCAGTTGGCGGCGGTTGTCCTGGTCGACCAGCAGCGCGACCGGGTCGAGCGCCTCCTGGTCCTCGAGGATGTCGGCCAGCGGCGTGGAGCCGCGGCCGGCGGCGGCCAGTTCGTCGAGGGCGACCACGCTGGTCAGCTGCAGCTGGGCGTAGACCTCGCGCAGCTCGTCGAGGGACAGGCCGAGTTCCTCGGCCAGCTCGGCGTCGGTCGGGGTGCGGCGCAGCTGGGCGCCGAGCCGTTCGAGGGCGCGTTCCAGCTCGCGGGCGCGGCCACGCACCGAGCGCGGGACCCAGTCCTGGGCACGGAGGTCGTCGAGGATGGCGCCGCGGATGCGCTGCATCGCGTAGGTCTCGAACTTGAGGCCGCGTTCCGGCTCGAACTTCTCGATGGCGTCGACCAGGCCGAAGATGCCGGACTGGATCAGGTCAGCCACCTCGACGTGAGCGGGCAGGCCGGTGCCGACGCGGCCGGCCACGTACTTGACCAGCGGGGCGTAGTGCAGCACCAGCCGGTCGCGCAGCGGCTGCTCGCGACGTTCACCGAAGCGGCTCCAGAGTGCGACGATGCCGGCCTCGACGTCGTCGAAGGTGCGCTGGTCGCCGGGCAGTACTCCGGCGGTCTCCCCCAGGCCGAAGGTCCCCGCCCGGCGGTTGGTGTGGCCGTTCGTCCCCGCGTGCCCGTTCGTGTGCCCGTTGGTGGCGGCATGGCCGTTGGTGCGCGCATGCCCGTTCGTCGGCGCAGCGGGCAGCTTGGCCGGTGTCCGAGAACCTTCCCCTGGATCAATGGGAGCGAGGGTGGGTTCGGTCATGGATTGCCTTCAGCCGTTCGACGGTCACATGTGTGTATAGCTGAGTGGTAGCGAGCGTAGCGTGACCGAGCAGCTCCTGGACGCTACGAAGATCAGCACCACCTTCGAGCAAATGTGTCGCGGCAGTGTGACGCAGCCCATGAGGCCCCATGACGGGAACTCCCGGAACCGCGTCCAGCGCCTCGTGAACGATACGTCGAACGCTCGCCGGTTGGAACCTGCCTCCTCGTGCGCCGAGCAGGAGCGCAGGTGGGGAGGCGGGTCGGGCGAGCGCCGGGCGACCGTGTGCCAGCCAGGTCTCCACGGCCTTCGCCGCCGGTTCGCCGAACGGCACGGTGCGCTCCTTCGCCCCCTTCCCGAGCACCACGAGCACCCGTCGGTGCAGGTCCACGTCTTCCACGTCCAGGCCACACAGCTCGGACACCCGTACCCCGGTCGCGTACAGCAATTCGAGGAGTGCGTGGTCACGCAGCGCTACCGCGTCCTGCTCGGCGGCGCCGCTCGCGGAGGCGCTGAGCACCTCGCTGGCCTGGTCCTGCCGCAACACCGACGGCAGCTTGCGGTGGGGTCGCGGCGCCGCGAGCCGTGCCCCGGGGTCGGTCTCGAGGTGTCCGCGCCGGTGCGCCCAGGCCGTGAACGTGCGCGCCGCGGCCGAGCGGCGCGCGAGCGTGGTTCTACTGACGTCGGCCGCACGCTGGGCGGCCAGCCAGGCCCGGAGCACGGTCAGGTCGAGCGCGACCAGCCCCTTCCCCAGACTGCGGTCGATGCCACGGCGGTGGTCGAGCACCGGCAGGCCGTGCAGGAACCCGAGCAGGGAGACGACGTCACCGACATAGGCCCGCACGGTGTGCGCCGACAGCCCCCGCTCGAGCGCCAGGTGCCGTTCGTAGTCGGCGACGACGCCGGCGATGTCCCCCGGCAGCTCGTCGCGGACCCGACGTAGGTCGACACGTTTTCCCTCGGCCACGCTTGTGACGCTCCGCCATCACCCGGACCGGAGTCAAGCACCGCCGCGCCGAGCGGGGCGCCGTCCGCGTCGGGCGTCGGGTCGACTTCAGTGCGACGTCATGGTGCTACCGCCTGTCGCCAACCGTCGTCACACCGCTCGGCGAGGCCTGTCAGCTCCAGTTCGGGTAAGAGCGCACGCACCCGGTCCAGCGGTATCCCGGACTCGACGGCCACTTCCTCGTAGCTGCGCCCCTCCCGCCGTCGGAGCGCCTCGTGGACACGGAGTGCCTGGTCACCGAGCCCGTCGGTGCGTCGAGAGGGCCCCGACGTGCGGTCGGCGGGGTTCTCCCCCAACGGCGAGGTCTCCTCGACGATCTGGTCCACCGACCCGACGATGGTCGCCGCCCCGTCGTGGATCAGCTCGTGGCACCCGACGGACGCGGCCGACGTGACCGGCCCAGGGACCGCCAGCACCGGCTTGCCCAGACTCTTGGCGGTGGTGGCCGTGTTCCGCGCCCCGCTGCGCCTCCCGGCCTCGACCACGACGGTCGCGGAGGACAGCGCGGCGATCAACCGGTTGCGGACGAGGAACCGGTGCTTGGCCGGCGCCGTGCCCGGTGGGTACTCGCTGAGCACCAGCCCGGTGGCGATGATCTGGTCGATCAAGGTGGCGTGCCCCCGCGGATAGGGAATGTCGACCCCACAAGCGAGCACCGCCACGGTCAGCCCCTCAGCGGCCAGCGCCCCACGATGCGCTGCCCCGTCGATGCCGTAGGTTCTCTCGCTCGTGCTTCGCTGTTGATCGAGACCCTGGCGAGGGCAGTTGGACTGATAGGCACTGAGTCTGACTCGCGTGGATGCTGTTGACCGCACCCGCAGCCTGCAAGAAGGCGATGGAAAGGACCGTGCGGTCCCAATTGGACGAACGGTGCGCCCGTGGTGAGACACGCGCCTGTGCGATCTCCTCTTCCTTCGAGGTAATAGAGGTCCCCTGATTGGGCTATGGCGAGGTGCTATAGTCTCGTGGCATTGTTGAAGCCGACAGAATACAAACACTGTCTGTTCCTCCCCCGTGGTAGAGGATCGAAGGCCCAACGTGGGCCCTTCCTCGATCCTGTGTTGCGGGGGTGCGCAGGCGCTGTTTTTCCTTCGTGTGCAAGGAGAACAGCGCCATGGCTGCGCCTCTTGAGATCGTCAGTGCATTGCCGGTTGCGATCGTCGTTGTCCTTGCGGCCTTGCGCTGGGGCGCGCCCGCCTTCCTGACCCTGTTTGCCGGGATCGTGGCGATCCTGACTCGCGATCCAAAGCGGGCTGAGCGCGCGTTGGAGGTACTCCGCGTCGCTGAATCGCACTCGTCCTGGCTCTCGGCGCCGTCGGTCGAGGCTGCGTGATCTTGAGTGACTTCCGCTTGTTCAGGTCTAAGGGCTGTCACGTAACCCCGGCGTCTGGCTGTTCAGTCGATAGTTGATCATGTTGTGGTGCAGGTGATCACAGCGTCGAGGTCGGAGTGGATCGTCTCGTTCACCGGGCTGGATCCAGGCCAGTTCCGCGAACTGGTGCGGCTGGTAGCCGAGCGCGGCGGCGAGGAGATCGCGGATGGGCGGCCGGGACGGCAGTGGGCGTTGCAGTGTCCACCACAGGTGAACAACTGGCTCCGGGACCACTCCCAGAGGTATGTTCGGCCTAATGCGGGTTGGTCCAGGGGGTCTCATGGCACGGTTCGTCCCGTTCATCCTGTGTATCGCGACCTTGGCCGCATGTAGCTCGGAGCCCGAGGACCAGAGGCCGTCGCCGACGGTGTCCGCCGGCGAGGTGGAGAACCGGTTGCAGGAGCACCTCACCCGGCTCGTGACGGCGGTGTTCGACACTGATGTCACCGTGTCCGGACCCGCGGTGACCCGTACTCCGGGCTGCGGCAACGCGGGCCCTGACTGGGCTGTCACGCCACGCGCCGAGCTCAAGGTCTCGGCCGGCGACCGCGACCGGACCGACAAGTACTTCGACGACGTACAGATCTGGGGGTCCAGCAACGGCTTCGGCAAGGAAGTCGGGCACTCGGGCAACTGGGCGAGTCCATCGAGGAGTACGACCTGGAAGGCCCCGACGGCGTGCTGATGACCACCGAGGTGCACCGGGACACCAACCAGTTCAACCTCGTGCTGACCGGCCCGTGCGCGTGGCCACCGGACCGCCCGGACGGCCCGGCCTCCGGACAGCTCAAGCCCCTGCCCGCACCGAGTGGAAAGGTCAAGGCGGACGTCGACGTAGAAAACAAGGTTTGTAAGTCACCACGGCTCTACGTCTTCGACCCGGCCGCTCCCCCGTACGCCGGGCCCGGCCCACATCCCCTCGAGGTCCTCAACTACGGTCCGCTGAACGTCTCATTCACGTACGAGAAAGTCGCGGAGCCCGCCGGCTGGCTGGCCGACGCCGTGCAGTCCCCGGTGAACGCGGCACCGCAGGTAGTCGTCTGTGTCGGTGTGGAGATCACCACGGACACCGGCCGGGATGTGACCTGCTGGTACCGGGACCCGAGCGATGTGCCCAACAAGGACGGCTCACCCAGCACCTTCGACGTCTTCAACAGCGTCTACCACGTCACCATGCGCGAAGCGAAGACCGGGAACAAGCTCGACGAATTCACCATCCTGGGCAACCGCAAGGACGACGAAAGCTGCCCCTACCAACTGACGAACTACCAACGCCCACTGGCGATGGGCATCGACAAGACGGAGCTAACAAAACGACTGCGCCAGTTCTACGATTAAGTGATGTCTCGTAATTGATCTTGTGGCTGGGCGGTGGCCATGGTTGCGGTGTGGTCAGCTGACGAACGCGATGTTGCGCAGGTAGGCAATGCCTGACGCTGTGGTGGTGAGGGTATGGGCTGCTCGTCGGTAGTCGCAGAGAATCTTCCAGGTCTTCATCTGCCCGATCGCGTGCTCGACCCGAGCTCGAACGCGGCGGTGCACGATGTTGAGTTCTTCTTGCCAGTTGGTGATCTCGCCGTGCACTGGTTTGCGGAACGGGATGATCACTTTGGGGACGCCGTAGTAGCCGCCGTCCGCGATAACCGGCCGGCCGGCGAGTTGCTGGTCGATGCCGGACTCGTGGTAGACGGTGCAGTCGTTGCGGTTGCCTGGTTGCGGGTCACCCGTCGCGATGACCAGGCGGGTGTCGGCCGTCGATCGCGACCTGCAGGTTCACTGAGTACCGGTAGTTCTTCGACGGTGCCGCCAGGCGGTGATCACGGGTCGGGACAAGGGTGCCGTCGACGATCGTGACCTGGTCGACGCGTCGTTTGCGGACCGGCGCCAAACCCAGCAACGGGCCGAGGGTGTCGATGATCCGGTGGGCCGCGGAGTGCGAGACACCGAACAACGGTCCGATTTGGCGCATCGTCAGGTTCGTCCGCCAATACGTCGCGACCAGCAACACCCTGTCGGGCAACTGCAGACTCCACGGCCTGCCCCGACGCCCGTCGGCGATCGCCGGGCCACCCCGCTGGGCCACGACCGCGACCAGCTTGCGGAACTGGCCCGGCTGCACACCGGTGAACGGGACGATCCACTCCGAGCGCGACGCGGTGATCACCTGCACCCGTACATGATCAACTACGTGCTCGACCAGCCGAACAGCACCCACCCCGACTTACGAGACATCACTTAGCGTGTCAAGGCTGTTGTTCGCGACGCTGTTTGCGTGATGTGAGCGGGGTGACCGTTGTAGCGCGGTCAGACAGTTGGCGTTCGAGGGCTTGGTTCTCCAAGGCAAGTTCGTTGTTGGCGGCGGCGTAGATGTCGACCAGCTGCTGAAGTTTCGTGCAACGCTCGCGGAGTTCTGCGTGATCTTGAACCAGCTTGGTGTGCGCGTCGACGGTGTCGCGGAAGGCAACGGGGACGTTGCCGGTGCTCGTGGCGAGTTGCTGGAAGTGGTCGCGGAGGTCGGGGTGCTTCTGCGCTGCGACCCAGTACTTGACTCCAGCTTCGACCGCGAGTTGGACCACGGACAGGTTGCCGGTTGATCGTTTGGGGGTGCCGGCGAGTAGCCGGTCCGCGGCGGCGAGCAGCGCGCGGCGCTGGGGGTCGGTTTCGGTGTGCGGCCATGCCGACGTGGCGGCGCCCATGACGATCTATCTCCTGTGGTGGCGTCGGATGATGTCATTGATGCGGTTGAGTTCTTGCCGTTCGCGGGCGCGGCGGATCGAGGGTGCGAGTCGGTCTTCGACAAGTGCGTGCAGGTGGTGAGCACGGGCCTGGAGCTGGGCGATGTTCCTGTCGGTGTAGGCGAGGTTGCGGCACTGGGGCCGGCAGTCGTCCTGGTCTGGGGTGCGCCGGGTGTCGCCTTCGGCGCTGCGGATCTGGCAGCGGGCCTGTTTGGCGTCGAATACGCAGGTCATGGCGTTGCCGGGGAAGATCTGGAGCAGCGGATTGTCGAGCAGGTCGAGGGCTTGACGGTTACTGGTCAGCACTCGACCGGCGAACGTGTCGTGGCCGGCGGCAACGCGGTGGCGATAGAGATCCGCAGCGGAGCCGCTGACGTGTTCACCTGCGGCGATGCGTTCGTGCCGGTCGGCGAGCTGTTCAAGGCGATGAAGCCAATCCTCGAAGGCGTAGTCGTCTGGGAACCCGGAGTTGTAAGTGCCGGCGTAGCCCAGGGTGATTCTGACGTGCAGGTGGCCGTACTGGATCGCGCCGGCGACGAGTCCGCGGGGACGCCGGACGATGTGCCAGGCCAACGTTCGGCGGAACCGTGAGAGTGACACTGGACCAGCCGGGTCCGCGGGGACTTGCTCGTCTTGATAGCCGTGCTCGGCGCAGTGCTGGTTGATCCAGTCGATGAACGAGCTGATGGCGTCGGTGACGTTCTGCAGGCGGCTGGCCTGGGCCAGCGGTGTGCCGCGCTCGGGACCGCGGATCCGGCCCTTGGCTCGGAGCTGGATGGGGAACAGCAGCCGGTGAGGGTGCAGGCGTTGGAGGACGTCGACGGCTCGAACCACGGGTGGGATGACAGTCCGGGGTCCTGACGCGGTGCACCCTGGGGCAGCTTCTGCCCGTCGGGCCCGACTGCTCCCTTCCATTGCTGGCCATGCAGCAGCCAGAGGTCGCCGACTGGGTCGTGCTCGGTGCAGCCGCGTTCGAGGTTGACCAGCTCGCCCGGCCGCATGCCGGACAGGTAGATGATCGTCACCGCGCAGGCCGTGACCAGCATCTTGGCCAGTCGCGGCGCTTCGGTGTAGGAGATCGGGCCGGAGTGCCAGGGGCGCCCATGCAGGTGGCCGGTGATCGGCGTGTCCAGGTAGGCGTCATCGGCGATCGGCAGGCCGGATTCGAGGATGAGTCGCCGGACTCGGGAGTTGGGCTCCCAGGCGGACTCCGAGCAGGAGAAGACCCGGGAGAGGTGGCGCCAGTGGACGTCCCAGGTGCCGTCGGGTCGCTGGCGGCCGGGCAGCTCGCCGCCCCGGTCGCGCTGGTGCCCGATCCAGTCCGTGATGAACGGATGGAGCCATCCCTGGCGGCCGGCATTGATGGTGACCCCGACGGGGTCGTTGGACTTGCGGCGAAATGGCCGGTCTCGCTGCTGGAGATGCTGGTAGGTGGCGAATGCGGCGATGATGTCGTCGGCGAAGTCCTCGACGAACCTGAGGGACCACATCAGCAGCGGTTGCAGCGTGTCGGGGTGGATGCGGGGTGTGGCGTTCTCCCGATCGGCGCGCGGGGTGTCGAGCAGGTCGCGGGTGTCGTCGCCGTCCCAGGGAGGCGCGGCGGGCAGTCTCATGAACTCGGGCAGCCGCTGGCGGTAACACCACAAACGGCGGATCTCGATCAGCTGGGTCGCCTTGGTTCGGTGGCTGCTCTCGCTGGCGATCAGGTCATCGAGAAAGCGGTCGAGATCGGCGTTCGTCACCTGATCGAAGCTGGTGACTCCGCGGGTGTCCAGCCAGGTCAGGAACGGCAGCAGGATCCGGAACGCGGACCGAACGCTGGACAGCGCCAACCGGTCGGTGCCCGCCGAACGGATGGACTGGGGTGCCTCGTGGTTGATGAGTTCCCAGACGTAGCGTCTGACCGCGGTCCGGAAGGCGTCCGGGCAGTCGGTGAAGATCACGCTGCAAGCCTGGGTGTGCGCTTCGAAGATGCCGTGGGTGAGGTCCCAACGCTCGTCGCCGAAAACCGGCAGGGCCGAGGGGTCGGCGTTCGGCAGCAGGTCACGGTGCAGCAGCACCAGCGTGTCGGGGTCTGGTTCGCTGCAGCAACCTTCGATCTTGGCGTTGGCGGCGATCGCCCGGGTCATGGCAGGTCCAGCTCTCGGTTGAGGAACCGGCTGGCCAGGTCCCGTTGATCATCGGTGAGATGAGTGCGGGCGTCGGCGACAGCGCTCGAGCCGGCGCGATCGAGGAGATCGGCCAGTAGTGCGTGCGCCTGGGCGTAGCGCTGCGCCCAGCGCAGCGGTGTCATCGCGGAGCGCCGGTCATGGAGAGCGCCGTGGACGGCGACCTGCAAGGGCAGATGGTGTGGAAGGGCTCGGGCGCAGGGGCAGGACAGGCAGAGCATGAACGAGGCCGTGCAGGGGCGCCCGGGTGGCGTGTGCGGGCTGGCGTGGTTGTCGGTGCAGGCGGCCATGACGGTGTCCAACTCGCCGTTGATCGTCTTGGTCAGGGTGGCCGGGTCCATGCCGTGCCGGGCCGCGACCGACGTGGGGTCGGTGCGGGCCAGCTCGACCTCAGCCGTGGTGAGGATGTGCAGGGCGGATCGGGTCTTGGCCTTGGCGACTTCCTGATCGAGCGTGTCCGCGACGACCTTCTGGTAGTCGCGGATGTTGCCGCGGTTGCGCAGCAGGTAGTCGTTGGCGAGGGTGTCGTCGGTGTGCGCGACCGGCTTCTGGTGCATCTCCGCGCGGGTCAGGCGCAACTGCGGCAGCAACACGCGTAGTGGTTCTGGGTCGGATCGGCCGTCGACGGGATCGCTGGGCAAAGCCTTCTTCGCTGCCCAGTCGCTGATCACGTTGCTGCAGAGCCCGGTTCGCAAACCTCGTCCCTTGCCCTTGCCTCCGCGGCTGGCCCACCAGACCAGCAGCCGGTCGCTGCCGGCGATCCGGCGCGAGGTCGACGCCAGGTCATGCAGGAGCATGTAGATCCCGAACGGGGTCCGCAAGTCGAGCGCGTCATCGGGTCCGGCGTCGGTTCCGGTGGGTTGCTCGTGCGGTGTGGGAACCCACGCGGGCAGGTCGACGAACGCGGTGTCCATGTGGCGGTTGGCGCCTCGGCGGGGCTTGTCCAGTTCGACGATCGCGGTCGGGATCGGACCGGTGTAGCCGTCAGGGCGGTGGTGCGCCGCAGGCGCGGTGAGGATCGTGCTCTTGTTCTGCCCGGTCAGCCCGACCAGCAGCACGACGAACGCGACCGCCTCGTCCGGACCGAGGTGCAGGGAGGTGACGTGCTCGGTTACGGTGCCCAGCTCGGCAACCCAATCCCGCGGCTGCTTGCCGGAGGCGTTGCGGGCGACGTCAGCGGTCCGGTCCACCGAGCTGAGCACGTGCCCCTGGCGCCAGCGGCGTGTGTCGGCCTGCTCGTCGATCTGTCCAGCGCGCCACTGGTTCAACAGGTCTCGGTTGGCTCGGATGCGTTTGGCGGCGCGACGGATGTCGGTGCGCGCGGCGTTGAGGATGCGGTCGAACTCGGCACGACTGTAGGTGGTCGACGCCTTGGGCGGCGGCCGCCGCTCATTGCGGTCGGCCGCCTTGCCGGCGAACTGGGCCGAGATTCCCGGCATCTTGCGCAGGTCGGCCTTGAGCTGAGTCAGCTCCATCACGGCCGAGGCCAGCGATGACCGTTGCAGGAACCACCCATCCAAGTGAACCGGGACCAGGTCACCAGCCCGCTCAGGCGGCCGATTCAGCGTGCTGAGGTAGCCGGCGAAGTGGGTCAGCCGCCAGTAGGTCTTGTTGGCTGATGCCAGGGCGCGCAGCGGGCCTCCGGGACGTGTGCGTTCGGCGAATGCCTGCGCGAACGCCAGCCGCAGCGCCGGGCCGACCGGCAAGACGTTGAAGTCGTAGTCCTTGGTGCCGGCGCCGTGATCCTCGGCGACGAACCGGACGATCAGGCCGTCCTGTCCGTGGCGCAACCGCAGCTGCGGCCGGAACCCGGCCGGGGGCAGCGCGGCTCGCCGTCCGTGCCCGCTCATCCGACCCTGCTGACCGGGTCGGTGCGCACTCGCGGGTGATCAGCCAGGTAGTTGGTCAGGAACTGGTCGACCGCGGCCTCGCCGGCGTGCCGCAGCAGGAGCTCCACGTCCAGTGCCCGGAATGGCTCCAGGTAGTGCTGCTTCGTGGTCAGCGGGTTGCGGTGGCCGAGCATGGTGGCCACCAGGTCCCAGGTGTTGCCGAACTGCTCGCGGAAGTCCTTCTGCTCCTCGTCGTCCAGGTGGGCGAACCGCTTCTCGTAGGCGAGCCTGCCCACCGAGTACCAGCGCAACGCGAAGCTGTGCCGCAGGTGGTGAGGTGTTGCGCGGAACCCGGCGAACCCGAGCCTGGCGATCCGGTCGTTGGCCCCGTCGAAGGTGTGCTGCCAACCATGCGGGTCACGTGGCAGGCCGTCCTCGTTCAACCACACCGTCAGCGGCTCCAGCCCTTGCGGTGTTCGGCAGAACAGCCGCCGCCTCGCCCTCGGCCCGAGCGCGTTGACCGCCGGCCGGGTCTGCCGCCCGTCCGGCTCGGCGATCAGCAGATGATCGCGCTGAATCTCCAGCACCATGCGCAGCCAGGGCAGCTGTTCGTAACTGCCCGCCTGCTGGGCGCGGCGCACTGCCCGCGCTCGCGCCCCTTCGATGTAGGTGAGGACCTCGTCCAGCGCCCAGCGCGGCATCCAGTAGTCGTGGCCGTAGCCGCCCTTGGCGGTGCCGTCCGACAGCCAGCATCGGCTATAACCGCGACGCGGCTGCTCCGGCGGCAACTCGCCGAGCAGGATGCTGGCCCACTCCGTCAGGCGCAGACCCGTGCCGTAGAGACCGTCAGCGAACGCGGCATCACGCTGCTCGTTGCGACCTCGCCACCCCAGATCCGGCCGTCCGTCGGCGTCCAGGCCGCGGAGACCGATGTCCCGCCAGCGGCGGTAGCCAGCTGGGTCGAGCCACTTGATGTCCTTCTGCCGCGGACCGCGCGGCATCAAGTCGAAGTCGTCGAGCGCCGCGACCGGGTCGGACACGCCGTGCCGAGCTGACGCCCACCGATAGAAGGTGCGCAACGCGATCAAGTCACCCCGAAGGGTCGCGGGCCGCACTGGCCTCGGGTTGGCGGCGTCGGTGATCCGCCACTCCTTGAAGTACTCGGCGTCGTCCTCGCTCGCCTCATCCCAACGCCGATCCAACACGGCGAGGAAGTTCAGCCACAACCCGATCGCGTACGCGTACTTCTTCCACGTGAGAGGCGACCGCCTTCGCATCCTTCGCCACGTGAAAAACTCGTTCACCCGAGCATCCGGCATCCCGGAAGGCGAAATCAGAAAAGGCTGACCGTGACGACGTCCGCGATCTTCAAGGCCCGCAACCGCGACACGAACAACCTCCGGGACGTCGTCCATTGACATGGAAAACGGACGGTCCAGGTTGTAATGGAACACCGCCCACCGGCCAGGCTCTAACCCCACTCTCATGATCAAGAACGTAGAGCCAGCCCGTCATCAACAACAGCTGACCGGCTAGAGACCGTAGGCGGCCCCGGAGACGACGGTCGTGTCAGCCCGGGCCAGGTGATAACCGGTCTCCGCCGCGACGAACTCCCCATACCCGGTGGCACTGCGCGCCCCGACCACCGACACCGCCCGGTCGAACGCCTCCGCCACGGTCGTACTGGCCCCGCGAACCCACAACCCGAGCGGCGCCACCGCCATCCGATCCCGACGCAGGTTGTTCGAGGTCAGGCAGAGCAACTGCCAGGCAGGCCACTCGTCGTCCTCGGGCACCACCAGCCGAGCGCCCACCGCCCCGGCGGTCTTGAGATCAACGGCAGCAAGCTCGACATTCCGGCGGGCGGAGGTCTCGGCCCCCACCTGCGCGGAGACCCGATCCGCCCGAACCAGCTCCGCGGTCCGCACAGCACCCCGAAGAGCAACCAACTCAGCCAGCGCCGGAGCAGGCGGCTCAGCGACGCGCATCAGGTAGGCCCGAGCAAGCCGAACCTCCTCGTCGGCCCCAGTCACGCCGCCACCGCCCCAGGCTCACACCGACAGTGCCCAAGAATCGAACCCAGCCGAGCCCGAGCCTCCCGACGCGCCAGGTCGAGCGGATCCTCGACGAGCAGAAGATGAGGAGCCCGATCAGCGCCCCGACAAATGCACAGCCCCTCGGCCGCCCCCAGCACCCGAGCCCGCCGCGCCAGGTACTCCCTGATCTCCCGCCGATCCCGCCGCACATCGTCTTCATCAATCCGAACCACTTGGCAGGTGCCGCCATCGGGAACAGAAGAGGCGGGACACCGGCGCAGTCCCCCGGCCTGGTCAGATCACCTGCGTTACCCAGCATTGCTGGGAGATCCGAGTCATGCAGATAGATCGGGCTCGGCAGGTCGCCCGGGGCAACTGAGTCGACCGGGCCGCTGGGTTCAACCATGTCCACCGCACCACTCAGATCGGCCAGTACCACCGCGCCGTCAGGCCGATCCGAGCCGGCCCGTTCGGCTGGAGGGCCGGGGTCGGCTGTATCGGCGGAATCAGCTCGGTCGGCCGCATAGTTCGGATCGGCAGGTTTGCTGAAATCGGTCCGGCCAGCCGTCCGGCTCGAGTTCGCAGGATGACCGAGATCGGCCCAGCCAGCCGTTCGGCTCGAGTTGGCCGGGTTGGCGAGATCGGCCCGGTCGGCCGGGCGGTTCGGATTGGCGGAGTTGGCGAAATCGGCCCTGTCTGCTCCCTCCGACCGGTGGGCCGTGCACGCTCGGCCTTCGCCGTGCGGCCCGAAGGGCGGATCGGGTGGGATCGCCGCTGTTGCGGGGAGCGGGTGTGTGGGGGTGGCGTCGTGACTGTCCGGGGTTCTGCGGCGGATTGCCGTGGGGCCTGGGTCGTGAGGGTTGGCCGGAGGTGTGGGGTTGGGGTTCGGGGTCATGCTGCTCTCCGGTCGCGGAATTCCATGGCTGCGGCCACGTGGTCGGATTGGGGGTGGTCGGCGTCGGCCAGGTCGCACAGGGTCCAGGCCACTCGGAGGCAGCGGTCGGCGCCTCGGGCGGTGAGGGCGCCCGAGTTCAGGCCCTTGTCCAGTAAGGCGGTTGTCCTGGGGGACAGGCCGAACTCTCTGCGGAGGATCGGGCCCGGGGCCTCGGCGTTGGTGCGCCAGCCGTGGGCCTGCCAGCGTGTGGCCGCCCGTTGTCTTGCCTGTTCGACCCTGGCTCGGACGGTGGCCGTGGACTCCGGTTCGATCGCTCCGGCTCTGGTCATGGCCGTCATCGGGCGCATCCGCACCCGGATGTCCACTCGGTCGAGCAGTGGACCGGACAGACGCGTCATGTACTTGCGCTTCGCGTACGGCGTGCAGGTGCAGTCGATGTCCCTGGCCGGCGCGCACGGGCACGGATTGGTGGCCAGCACCAGCTGGAACCTCGCCGGATAACGCACCACGCCGTCGCGTCTGGCCAGACGGATCTCGCCCTCCTCCAGTGCCGTGCGCAACCCCTCCAGGCGTTGCGGCCCGAACTCGCACGCCTCATCCAGGAACAGCACCCCTTGGTGTGCGGTGCTGATGGCGCCCGGCTTCGCCAGGCCCACCCCACCGCCGACCAGAGCCGCGGCCGACGTCGTGTGGTGTGGGGCGATGAACGGCGGCGTGATGACCAGCGGTGCGTCGGGCAGCAGGGCACCCGCCAGCGAGTGGATGGCCGTGACCTCCAGGGCCTGTTCGTCGGACAGCGGAGGCAGCAGGCCGGGCAGACGTTTGGCGAGCATGGTCTTGCCGGTGCCGGGCGACCCCGTGAGCAGGAGGTGGTGGCCGCCGGCCGCGGCGACCTCCACCGCCCAGCGGGCCTCCGGTTGACCGAGGACGTCGACCAGGTCGGGCACGCCCTCCGCCGGCTGGGTCCGCTGCGGCGCGGGCGCACGCAGGGTGTCCGGTTCGCCGCGGAGCCAGTCGAGCACCTCGACCAGACGCTCGGCTCCCCACACCTCCACGTCGGTGACCAACGCGGCCTCCGCCAGCGCCGCCGTCGGCACGATCGCGCGGCGCAGACCCGCCCGGCGTGCGGCCAGCAGCCCCGGCAGGACGCCACGCACGGCGCGGACCCGGCCGTCGAGCGCCAACTCACCCAGCAGGACGGTGCCGGCGAGGCGCTCCGGGGGTATGAGCCCGGCCGCGGCCAGCACCACGCACGCGAGCGCCATGTCGTAGCCGGAGCCGCCCTTCGGCAGCGCGGCCGGGGACAGCGCGAGCGTGATCTGCTCGCTCGGCCACTCGCGGTCGCTGTTGCGCACGGCCGAGCGGACGCGCTCCTTCGCCTCGTTGAGCGAGGCGTCCGGCAGCCCGACGATCTGGGTCCTGGGCTTGCCGCCCCCGATGTCGGCCTCGATCTCGACAGCCACACCGTCGACCCCGAACAACGCCACCGACCACGCTCTGGCCAGCGCCATCAGAAGGCTCCCCGGTAGTGGGTTATCCGGGGGGTTTCGTTCGGTGGCCAGAGGATCGCGACTATGTCGAAGCGTTCTTCGCACCACGGCAGGTCGTGGGCCACGCGCCAGCGGCGGGACAGGCGGCGGATCCTGGCGGCCTTGAGGTGGTCCACGGCGTCTGCCGGTGGGCCGTGGCTGGTGCTGGTTCGGGTCTTGACCTCCACGACCACCAGGCGTTCGCCGTCGGTGGCTACCAGGTCCAGTTCGCCCTCTCGACAGCGCCAGTTTCTGGACAGCACTGACAAGCCCAGGCTCTCGAGGTAGCGCGCCGCCAAGGTCTCGCCGCGGGCGCCGGTACGTAGGTGGGGGGCACCTGCCGGAATCACGTCTGCCGTCATGCCATCGACGGTGCCCCGGCCTCGTGGCCCTCGCCACGGATTCTGGCTCGCTGTGGACAACCGCGGAGGCTGTGGACAACCCGACCGGTCAGAAGGTCCGGAAGGCCTGGATTGTCGGTGGGGTGTGGTAGGGGCCGACCGTGTCTACGTGCCGAAGGGGCCTTCCTCGGGAAGCCGCAGGTCAGGCTTGTCCAGCTCCTCGACGTTCACGTCCTTGAACGTGATCACGCGGACGTTCTTCACGAACCGAGCGGGCCGGTACATGTCCCACACCCAGGCGTCGGACATCCGTACCTCGAAGTACACCTCACCGTCGGAGTCGCGCACCTGGACGTCGACGCCGTTGGCCAGGTAGAAGCGCCGCTCGGTCTCGACCACATAGGAGAACTGGCTGACGATGTCGCGGTACTCCCGGTAGAGCTGCAGCTCCATCTCGGTCTCGTACTTTTCGAGATCCTCTGCGCTCATGCGGTTACGCGCTCCTCCTGCTCGACGGGTGCCGACCTCCCATTCTGAACCACAGCCGCTGCGGCCACACTCAAGGCCACCGGATGAGGTGCGGTCAGGCCATGTGCAAGGCCGGCGGACGCTACGTTCACGAACGACCACCGGTGCGCGGCACTCGGCCCGTGCGTGGCCAGCTGGGCACTGTGCGCCCCCGTGCAGTAGCCCTTGTGCTCGTCGAACCCGTACACCGGGTACTGCTCGTGCAGGGCCGCCATCATCCGGTCCCTGGTCACCTTCGCCAGGACCGATGCCGCAGCCACGCAGGCCACCGCCTGGTCGCCCTTGATGACCGGCATGCTCGGCGCGGTCAGTCCCGGCACCCGGAAGCCGTCGATCAGCACGTATCCGGGATGGTTCCGCAGCTGGGCGATCGCCCGCCGCATGCCCTCGATGTTCGACACGTGCACGCCGATGAGGTCGACCTCCTCGACCGGCACCACGATCACCGCGTAGTCCAGCGCCCGCTTGATCACCAGGTCGTACATCCGGTCCCGGGCGGCCGCGGTCAGCAGCTTCGAGTCGGTCAGACCCTCGAAACGGGCCGCGTCACCAGGGCGGAGCACGCACGACGCGATCACCAGCGGGCCCGCGCAGGCGCCTCGTCCGGCCTCGTCGACACCGGCCACCGGGCCGAGGCCACGGCGGTCGAGCGCCGTCTGCAGCGCCCAGTTCCCGTTCTCACGGCGCAGTACCGCGCGCGGAGGGCTGGACTCCAGCCACTCCATCCGTGCCAGTCGCGCCAGCGTCACTTGTCGTCCTCACCACGTCTCACCGAGCGCGTGACCCGCCGGCCGAGCCACACGGTCGGCCACGCCAGAAGCAGGCCCGCACCGAGCGGCGCGCCCTGCAGGGCGATCGAGGAAGCCATCGCGGCCACCTCCGAGCCCTGCGGGTTGTGGTCGCCGACGCCACGCCAACGGCCCGGCGGCAGCACGATGTACCGCACCTTCCCGATGACATTGTCCACCGGCACGAACCCGTTCTCACCCCCGCCACCCTGGCAGCGCGAGTCACAGGAGTTGGTGCGGTTGTCGCCGAGCACCCACAGGTAGCCCTCGGGCACGGTGATCGCCTCGAACTCCTGGTCGCCGCGGGAGGCACCCGGCGCCCAGAAGATGTACGGCTCGTCGAGCGGACGGCCGTTCACCATGACCCGGCCCTCGTCGTCGCAGCATTCGACCGTGTCGCCGCCGACCGCCACGATGCGCTTGACCACGTCGTCCTCGTCGGGCGACGCGAGACCGAACTTGGCGCCGACGTCCTGCAACCACGACACGAACGCGTTGCTCGACCGGTTGGAGGAGAACTCCATCTGGTTCCACGTGTCGGGCCGCTCGAACACCACGACCTCCCCCGGTTCGGGGTCGCCGAAGGTGTACACGAGCTTGTCGACCAGCACGCGGTCGCCGTAGCAGCCAGGACAGCCGTGCAGCGTCTGCTCCATCGACTCGGACGGGATCACGAACACCCGGCCGAGGAACGTCTGGATGACGAAGGTCAGGACCAGCGCGACACCGATGAGGATCGGCAGCTCGATCCAGAAGGAGCGCTGCGGCTTCTTCTTTTTCTTCTTGCCGTCGGAGTCCTCGGTTTCGGTCTCGGCCGAATCGTCGGCGGAACCAGGCTCCGGCTCGGCACCGGCGTCGCGCTTGTCGCGATCCTCGGCCGGGCCGTCCCCCTCGTCCTGGTTGTCTCGGCTTTTTCCAGAATGTGCGACGTCGGCCACCCGAGCAGACTACAAGGGGTCTTCGCGCGCCCCGGCACCGTCCGGCCCGCGTGGCGGACGGATCACCCGCTTGACCTTCCTGCCGATCCACAGCGTGGGCCACGCGGCGATCAGACCGACCCCCGCGGGCAGCCCCAGCTGCCACGCGGGAGCGCCCAGTGACGCAACCGCAGCCTGGGTGGCGCGCGCGTGCTGCGGGTTGTGATCGCCGACGCCCTGCCAACGCGAGGGCGGCAGCACGATGAACCGCGCCTTGCCGATCACCTTGTCGAGCGGGACGACGCCACGGATGCCGCCGCCGCCCTGACAACGGGAGTCACACGAGTCGCTGCGGTTGTCGCCCATCACCCAGAGCGTGCCCTCGGGCACGAGCACCGGGTCGAACTGCTGCCTGGCGTCGGGAGCACCGTTCTGCCAGAACACGTACGGCTCGTCGAGCGGCTTGCCGTCGACGAGTACGCGGGATTCCTCGTCGCAGCACTGCACCGTCTGGCCGCCGACGGCGATCACCCGCTTGACGAAGTCGCGCTCGTCCGGCGGGGCGAGCCCGACCAGCGAACCGATCTGCTGCAGCCCACGCCAGATGAAGTTGCCCGACCGCTCGGCCTGGATGTCGTTCTCGGTCCACGAGTCGGGACCCTGGAACACGATCACGTCGCCGGGCGCGGGATCGCGGAACGCGTAGACGAGCTTGTCGACCAGCACGCGGTCGCCCGTGCAGCCGGGACAGCCGTGGAGCGTCTGCTCCATGGACCCGGACGGGATGGAGTAGACGCGGCCGAGGAAGTGCTGGATGACGAAAGTCAGCACGAGGGCGACCGCCAGCAGCGTGAGCAGCTCACGCCACAGCGGTTGCTTCTTGGGGGGTCGACGATGCCGACCCCTCCTCGGCCTCTTCTCCCCCGTACCACCGGTCGGAACGGTCACCGGCGAGCCGGAGTCGTCGACGACCTTGGGGATCAGCTCGGTCCGCTCCGGATCATCCTCAGGCGTGTGTGCGTGCACAGGGGTGACCACAAAGCCCAGGTTACCGGGCTCGCCAGAAAAATCCTGGTCAGGAGGTACGCGCGGTCTCGCGAGCCTCGCGCTTCTCCTTGATCTTGGCGGCCTTGCCGCGGAGTTCGCGCAGGTAGTACAGCTTGGCGCGACGCACGTCACCGCGGCGGGCGACCTCGATCGTGGCGATGTTGGGCGAGTGCACCGGGAAGGTGCGCTCGACGCCCACGCCGTAGGAGATCTTGCGAACGGTGAAGGTCTCGCGAATGCCGCCGCCCTGACGGCGGATGACCACGCCGAGGAACTCCTGGATACGGGAGCGCGAGCCCTCGATCACTCGGACGTGGACCTTCAGCGTGTCGCCCGGGCGGAAGTCCGGGATGTCGGAACGCAGCGACTTGGCGTCCAGGGCGTCCAGGGTGTTCATCGGTGTATCCGTCCTCATGTCGTTCGTTCGTCCCAAGGCGCGGTAAGAACCGATAGTCAACCTTGGGGAGTCAACGTCGAGCGCGCCGAGGAGCCACCCGGTCGCAGCAACCGGTCAAGTATGTCAGACGCCCGATCCGGGGTCGAAATCGGGATCACCCAGACGAGCCAGGTGCGCACGGTCGTGCTTGTCGAGCGCCCCCTCCGGCAGCGCGTCCATCAGCTCCGGACGACGCCGCACCGTGCGGGTCAGTGCCTGGTCACGGCGCCAGCGGGCGATGGCCGCGTGGTTGCCGGAGCGGAGCACGTCGGGCACCGCCAGCTCGCGCCAGACCTCCGGACGCGTGTAGCTGGGGCCCTCCAGCAGGCCGTCGGAGAACGAGTCCTGTTCGGCCGACGCGGGGTTGCCGAGCACGCCCGGCAGCAGGCGGGCGACCGCCTCGACCATGGTCATGACCGCGACCTCGCCGCCGACCAGGACGTAGTCGCCGATCGACACCTCGTCGACCGGCATCCGCCGGGCGGCGTCGTCGAGCACTCGCTGGTCGATGCCCTCGTAGCGGCCGCAGGCGAACAGCAGCCAGTCCTCGGCCGCGTACTCACGCGCCATGGCCTGGGTGAACGGCCGGCCTGCGGGCGTGGGCACCACGAGACGCGGGGTGCCGGCGGCGCACAGCTCGTCGAGCGCCTCGCCCCACACCTGCGGCTTCATCACCATGCCGGGGCCGCCGCCGTACGGGCTGTCGTCGACCGCCTTGTGGACGTCGTGGGTCCACTTGCGCAGGTCGTGGACGTCGACCGTGAGCAGTCCGCGCTCGATGGCCCGGCCGAGCAACGCGGCCCGCAACGGGTCGAGGTACTCCGGGAAGATCGTGACGACGTCGATGCGCACTAGTCGAGGAGACCTTCTGGCGGGTCGATGACCACGCGGCCGCCCTTGACGTCCACCTCGGGGACGATCTCGCGCACGAACGGGACCAGGCCCTCCGTGCCGTCCGGGCGGACGAGGACGAGCAGCTCACCGCCGGGGCCGCGAGCGATCTCGCGCACCGTGCCGACCTCGGTGCCGTCGGCCAGCACGGCCTTGAGGCCTTCGAGTTCGTGATCGTAGAACGCGTCCGGATCGTCCGACTGCGGCAGTTCGTCGGCGGAGACCAGCAGCTGTGCGCCACGCATGGTCTCGGCGACGTTGCGGTCGGGTACCTCGTCGAAACGGACGAGAAGGCGGCCGGAGTGCTCGCGCGCGGTGGCCACCGTGACCGGCCGGACCGAACGGTCCCGGAGCCGTGCAGACAGCACGGCCCCGGGGGCGAAGCGTTCTTCCGGCGAGTCGGTGTGAATGTCGACGGCCAGCTCCCCGGCGATGCCGTGGGCCTTGGCCACTCGACCGACCAGCAGCTCTGTCACTACTGATCCGTGTCGACGACGTCCACTCGGATGCCGCGACCGCCGATTCCGGCCATCACCGTGCGCAGCGCGGTGGCCGTGCGGCCGCCGCGGCCGATCACCTTGCCGAGATCCTCCGGGTTGACGTGCAGCTCGAGCGTGCGACCACGGCGAGTGGTCACCAGCTCGACGCGCACGTCGTCCGGGTTGTCGACGATGCCGCGCACCAGGTGCTCGAGAGCGTCAGCCAGGAAGCTCACGACGACCCCTCACAGGCTCGGTGTCGCCGCTCGCGGTCGCCCTGTGACATTGGTTCGCTCGCAAGCTCGCTCACGACTCGGCCTTGGCACCCTCGTCCGCGGGCTTGGCCTCAGCCGGCTGCTCGTCGGTCTTCTTGGCCTCCGCCTTCTTGGCACCACCCTTCTTCTTCGGGGTGGTGGCCTCGGTCGTCGGCTCCTCGCCGGCGGCCTTGAGAGCGGCGTCGAACAGCGCCTGCTTCGACGGCTTCGGCTCCTTGACCTTGAGCGTGCCCTCGGTGCCCGGCAGGCCCTTGAACTTCTGCCAGTCGCCGGTCACCTCGAAGATGCGCTGCACCGACTCGGTCGGCTGCGCGCCGACACCCAGCCAGTACTGCGCCCGCTCGGAGTCGACCTCGATGAAGCTCGGCTCTTCCTTCGGGTGGTACCGGCCGATCGTCTCGATCGCCTTGCCACTACGGCGGGTACGGGCATCGGAGACGATGACGCGGTAGTACGGCGCCCGGATCTTGCCGAGACGCTGCAGCTTGATCTTGACTGCCACTTGCTGTGGTGCTCCTCTGGATCATGGTTGGGCGCCGGTGGATCGCGTGGGGTTGCGAATCCGCTGGTTCCCGAAGTTCGGTGGCGCCATGGCACGGAGAGAGGGGCCGAGCCACGACGGACAGCTAGCTATTCTGCCAGACCGTCCTACTCAGGCCGGCATGACCCCGATGGCGATCAGCAGCATGGCGACCGCGGGCAGGAAGTTGTTCACCTGATGGGCCACGATGCTCGCGCCCAGGCGGCCGGTGAACAGCCGGGCCAGGCCGATGGGTATGCCGATGACCAGCAGCAATGACGTGCGCAGCGGCTCGAGGTGGCTGACCGCGAAGATCACGGTGGTGAGGCCGAAGACCGCCCACCGCCCCCACTGCAGGCGTTCGAGCGCGCCCCACAGCAGGCCGCGGTAGATGATCTCCTCGCAGATCGGTCCGATCAGCCAGACGAAGAAGAACATGGCGAGCGCGGCGGCGATCGGCATCCGCTGGTTCTCCACCAGCTTGCCGACCGCGGAGGACGCGTTCTCCTCGCCGACGAAGTTGGTCCACAGGAACGCGGCGACCGTGGTGGAGAGCAGGCCGATGCCGCCCCATTTGAGGCCGACGCGGAGGTCCTCGCGGTTCATCGACCAGCGCAGGTCGAGCTTGGGGCCGTTGCCGCGCAGTTTGGTGACGAGCAGCGCGGCGAGTGTGGCCAGCACGGTGGGCACCATGGTGCCGACGACCGTGACCGTCGGGGAGTTGATCGAGTCGGGGGCGATCGCGCCGACGAGCGCGCCGATGACCACGGCGGAGAGCACGAAGACCGCGAAGACGGACAGGAAGGCGCCGAAGCCCCAGCGGTGGGTTCGGTCGGGGGCAACGGCGACATCCGCGCTGTTCGCGGTGTCTGTCGCTTCCTGATCGGCCGTCACCTACCTGACAGTAGTCCGTAGATGACGGGGCACACCTCTCAGCGGAAGATCCGATTTGGGCGGGTTGACGTGGGATGGGACGGACGGGTGCGAATCTCGATCGGACCGGCCACCTGCGACACGGATCCGGTTGTGCCGGGACGCGGCGGCTGCTGATCCCGACTCGCGAGCGGGTGCCGCGTGAATCTCGGGTTTGGCCTGCTGCAGGGCCCGACGCTCGCCAGGTCACCGTGCGGGAATGGCGGACTCCGCGTGCGCGGGAGCGCGCTCGGCAAGCCGGCCGGCGAACCCAGGATGCGTGAGCGGCGAACTCGACGCGCGGCAACTGCGGACTCAGCGAACGGAACGGCGAATCCCGCAGAAGGAACGGCGGGCACAGCGGGCGGCGACTCGGCAAGCCGAACAGCGGACCCAGCGGGCGTGAGTGGCGCACTCGACGTGTCTGAGCGGCGGACTCGACGTGCGCCAATGGCCAACTCGGCGTGCGTGAGTGGCGGACTCGGCGTGGGTCGGCGAGCGGTCTGGTGCGCTCCAGCGGCGGGCTCGTGTGAGCCGCGTCAGCGGATGATTCGGCCCCGCAGGATGATTCGGGACGGGGTGCGCAGGGCGTTCAGGTCCAGTCGTGGGTCCTCGTCGAAGGCGACTATGTCCGCGGTCGCCGCCTCGCGGATGCCGGACCAGCCCAGCCACTCGCGGGCGCGCCATGAGGCGGCGCCCAGGGCCTCTTCGGCGGTCAGGCCCACCTCGTGCAGAGCGAGGATCTCGTCGACGATTCGGCCGTGGGCGATGCCGCCGCCCGCGTCCGTGCCCGCGTAGACCGTGACGCCGGCCTCCACCGCCGCGCCGACCGTTTTCCGCACCCGGGAGTACAGGTCCAGGAGCCTGCTGCCGAAGCGCGGATACTTGGTGGCGCCGGCGGCGATGCCCGGGAACGTCTCGATGTTGATCAGCGTGGGCACCAGCGCCGTGCCGCGCTCGGCCATCAGGGCGATGGTGTCGTCGGTGAGGCCGGTGCCGTGTTCGATGCAGTCGATGCCCGCGTTGATGAGGCCGGGCAGCGCGTCCGGGCCGAAGACGTGGGCCGTGACGCGCGCGCCGGCGTCGTGGGCCACCTTGATCGCCTCGGTCAGGACGTCGTCCGGCCACAGGGGCGCCAGGTCTCCCGCGTCGCGGTCGATCCAGTCGCCCACGAGTTTCACCCAGCCGTCGCCGTCGGCCGCCTGTTCGGCGACGGCCGCCGGCAGCAGGTCCGGGGTCGCCACTTCCTGGCTGATGTACGGGATGTAGCGCTTCGGCCGGGCGATGTGCTTGCCCGCGCGGATGATCCGCGGCAGCTCCAGGCGTTCCTGCAGCGGCCGGGTGTCCATGGGGGCACCGCAGTCACGCAGCAGCAGCGCGCCCGTGTCGCGGTCGATGACCGCGTGCTCGGCCGCTTCCTCGAGATTCTGCACGGCCAGCCCGATGTGGCAGTGTGCGTCGACCAGGCCGGGGATGAGGTAGCCGCCGTCGACCACCGTCTCCGCGCCGGGCACGGGCGTGGTGCGTACCCGCCCGTTGACGATCCACAGATCCTGTTCGAGACCCTCGGGCAGGACCACGCCCCGGACGTGCAGAGCGGGCACTAGTTGTTCCCGGGTGGGTTCTTCGGGAACTTGAGCTTCGACGGGTCGAATCCGGGCGGCAGCTGGTCCAGGCCGAGACCCGGGGGCAGACCGGCGGGGCCGCCGGGCGGCATTCCCGGCATGCCAGGCATGCCGCCGGGCAGTCCGCCGCGCACCCTCGGCTGCGTCGGGCCCTTCTTCTTGCCCTTGCCCTTCTTGCCCTTACGGGTCTTGCTCACCCGGCCGCCACCGCCGCCGAAACCGAACCGGCCGGCCATCTGCTGCATCATCTTGCGGGCCTCGTAGAAGCGGTTCACCAGGTCGTTGACCTCGCGGATCGCCACACCGGAACCCTTGGCGATGCGCACCCGGCGCGACGCGTTGATGATCTTGGGGTTCTCGCGTTCGGCCGGGGTCATGCCCCGGATGATCGCCTGGAGCCGGTCGAGGTGCTTGTCGTCGACCTGGGCCAACTGGTCCTTCATCTGGCCGGCGCCGGGAAGCATGCCAAGCAGGTTGGCGATGGGGCCCATCTTGCGGACGGCGAGCATCTGCTCGAGGAAGTCCTCGAGGGTCAGCTCGCCCGTGCCGATCTTGGCGGCGGCCGCCTCGGCCTGGTCCTGGTCGAAGGCCTGCTCGGCCTGCTCGATCAGGGTGAGGACATCGCCCATGCCGAGGATGCGCGAGGCCATCCGGTCGGGGTGGAACGCGTCGAAGTCCTCGAGCTTCTCGCCATTGGACGCGAACATGATGGGCTGGCCGGTGACCTCGCGGACCGACAGCGCGGCACCACCGCGGGCGTCGCCGTCGAGCTTGGTGAGCACTACACCCGTGAAGCCGACGCCGTCGCGGAACGCCTCGGCCGTGGTGACCGCGTCCTGACCGATCATCGCGTCGACCACGAACAGCACCTCGTCGGGCTGCACGGCCTCGCGGATGTCGGCGGCCTGGCGCATCATCTCCTCGTCGACACCCAGCCGGCCGGCGGTGTCGACGATGACGATGTCGTGCTGGGTGCGCTTGGCCTCTTCGATCGAGCGGCGGGCCACGTCGACGGGGTCGCCGACGCCGTTGCCCGGCTCCGGCGCGTACGTGGGGACGCCCGCGCGCTCGCCGACCACCTGGAGCTGGTTGACCGCGTTGGGACGCTGCAGGTCACAGGCCACGAGCAGCGGCGTGTGCCCCTGGGTGGTCAGCCACTTGGCGAGCTTGCCGGCCAGGGTCGTCTTACCGGAACCCTGCAGGCCGGCGAGCATGATCACGCTCGGCGGATTCTTGGCGAAGCTGAGTCGCCGGGTCTCGCCACCCAGGATGGCGACCAGTTCCTCGTTGACGATCTTGACGACCTGCTGCGCCGGGTTCAGCGCCCCGGAGACCTCCGCGCCCTTGGCGCGCTCCTTGACGTTGGCGATGAAGGTACGCACGACCGGGAGCGCGACGTCGGCCTCCAGCAGCGCGATGCGAATCTCGCGCGCGGTGGCGTCGACGTCGGCCTCGGACAGCCGGCCGCGGCCACGCAGGTTCTGCAGTACCGAGGTGAGCCGGTCGGAAAGGGTGTCAAACACCCTGACGAGCCTACTGCAACGAAAATCCGGCTACGGTTCTCACCGTGGCCAACGACCTGGTGGACCTCGACCATCCTCGAAACCAGGACCTGATCGCGCACTTACGGCGACAGGCCAGCCCGCCGAGGCCGTGCGGCGGCCACCAGGGGCGGCCATGCGAGGGCTACGGCGGTTGGGAACCGCACACGCACCCCGACCTGGTCGAGTGGTTCGAAGAGATGCCGCCGGACGGGTATCCGATCGTTCCGCTGTACGGCGTACCGGTGCTGGCCGTGAACGGCGTCGTGGCGGCCGCCGCGCTGGGCACGGGTTGGCTGATGGTCCGGATTCCCGACCTGCCGCCGGACCTGCGCCGCCAAGAACCCGTGCCGCCGCTCACCGATCGTGACTGGCACGCGGTGGACGCCTGGCAGGGCCCGGCGAAGAAACCGAGAATCCGCGAGTTGGTCGCCGACGCGCTCCAGCACGCTGCGACGCTGACCTGACCGAGAACGGCGGGCTCGCGCGACCGGAGTGGTCATCGTGCGCGACGGGAGTGGTCATCATGCGTGTGACCACCGGGATGGGCCCGACCCCTCGACGGGCCCAACCCGGGTCACCCGCGACCCCCATGACGCGGGTGACACAGAGTTTGCCGAGGGCGCGGAAGAAGCGGCAGCGTGATCGCCCCCGGTTCGTCCTAGGTGGAACTACTCAACGCACACGGCGAGTACTGCCTTCTCCACCGCACCGCGCCAGTCCGAAGAAGCCGTGTCGCCCGATACCGAGGCGATGCTGAACGACGCGATGGCCGTGCCGCCCACCTGCATGGCGCGGGCCCAGCGCACGTCGACGCCGCAGTGCTCGAGGGCCTCCGCCAGGCCGTGCAGCAGGCCGAGGCGATCCACGGCGCGCAGTTCCAGCACCACGTCGCCGTCGGACGCCTCGTCCTCGAACCACAACACGCGAGGCGACGGCGGGTCGTCCGGACGGTCGGCGTAGTCGCGTTCCTTGGCCGCCAGTTTCTCCGCCAACGGCAGCGACCCCGTGACCGCCCGGGTGAACTGCTCCCGCAGCAGCCCCGCGTCCGGCAGCGTGCCGAAGCGGGGCGACACGAAGAACACGTCGACCGCCGCGCCCGCGTGGCTGCGCAGCTCGGCCGCGTGCACCTTCAGCGAGTGCAACGCCAGCACACCGGCCGCCCGCGACAGCAGACCCGGGTTGTCCGGCGCCACCAGCGTGATGGTCGCGACGGACGACAGCGAGTCCACCAGCACATCCGGTTTCCCTGACGCCGCAACGCTTTCCGCCAGCAGGCGCTGCGCGGTGTCCAGCTCGAGCGGCGGCGAGTGCCGCTCCCCCGCCATCAGCCGACGACACCGGACGACCAGGTCGGCCATGAGCGTGGCCTTCCAGTCGGTCCACACGCCGGGGCCGGTGGCGAGCGAGTCGGACTCGGCCAGCGCGTACAGCAGCTCCAGCAGCACCGGGTCGCCGCCGACCGTCTCGACCACGCGCTCCACCGTGGTCTCGTCCTCGATGTTGCGTCTGGTGGCCGTGTGCGGCAGCAGCAGGTGGTGGCGGACCATGGCCGACAACGTCGCCACATCATCCGGAACCAGCCCCAGCCGAGTACCCACCTGCGTGGCCAGCGCCGCGCCGACCACCGAGTGGTCCTGGTCGCGGCCCTTGCCGAGATCGTGCAGCAGCGCGCCGATCAACAACAGGTCCGGTCGGGACACCGACGTGACCAGCCGGGCGGCGTTGGCCGTGGTCTGCACGAGATGCCGGTCGACCGTCCACACGTGTGCCGCGTCGCGCGGCGGCAGGTCGCGCACCGCGCCCCACTCGGGGAACAGCCGCGCCCACAGCCCGGTCCGGTCGAGAGCCTCGACCACGTCGATCAGGCCCTCGCCCGCGCCGAGCAGCGACACCAGCTCCTGGCGGACGTCGGGCGGCCACGGCGCGCGGGGCTCCGGCGCCGACTCGCCGAGCCGGGCCAGCGCGCCGGGCGCGATCGGCCGGCCGGTCCGCGCGGCGGCCGCCGCCACCCTCGGCAGCAGCCCGGGATCCTTCGTCGGGTCGACGTCGCGGGCGAGCGTCACCTCGTCGCCGGCCAGCACCACGCCCTCGGCCAGCGGCTTGCGCTGCGGACCCCGGCGCAGCACGCCGAGCACCTTGCGCACCGGCTGAACCGATCGCAGCGCCACGTCCAGCGCGTACGCCACCGACCGCCCGGCGCCGGACAGCGCGCGGGCCAGGGTGAAACGGTCGCCGAGCCCGAGCGCCGCGGCGATCTCGTCGCCGTCCTGGGGCATGAGCACGTCGCGGGGCCGCCCGGCGATGCGACGCAGCTCGGTGCGGGTGTCGAGCAGCAGCTGCCGGGCCTGGCTGACCTCGCCCGACGGCCGGTCGACCACCTGGGCGAACGCCAGCGCGTCCAACATCGACAGATCGCGCAGCCCGCCGCGGCCGTGCTTGAGATCGGGTTCCACCCAGTGCGCGACCTCGCCGCTGCGCCGCCAGCGCTGCCGGGCCGAGTCCAGCAGGGCGTCGACGCGTTTGCGGACGCTCGCCCGCCACGCGGCACGCGCCTGTTCAGCGAGCCGACCGGACAACGCGGCGTCGCCGATCAGGTGACGGGCGTCGAGCAGGCCCATGGCCGTGCGCAGGTCGGTGCCCGCCACGTCGATCGCCTCGGCCACCGTGCGGACCGAGTGGTCGAGGCCGACCCCGGAGTTCCACAGTGGATACCAGAGCTGCTCGGCCACGGTGTCCACCCGCGTGCCGCCGTCGTGGACCAACACCAGGTCGAGGTCGGAGTACGGCACCAGCTCGCGACGGCCGAGCCCGCCGACCGCGACCAGCGCGATGCCCACGGCGTCGGAGTGGATGCCCGCGTGCGACGCGTGGACGGTCAGCCAGAACTCGTGCAGGTCGGTGAGTGCCGCACGCAACGCGTCGGACGCCAGGCGCGCGGACTGGTGCTGACCCGGCCGACCACCGAGCAGGCGGTCGCGGGCCAGCACCAGATCCGCGGCAGTGGGGGCGGTCACGGGGACCGCCCCCTCCCCCTTGAGTGCCATTACAGGGCGTCGGTGCCGCGCTCTCCGGTGCGCACCCTGACCACGGTGTCCACCGGCGTGACCCAGACCTTGCCGTCACCGATCTTGCCGGTGCGGGCCGCCTCGACCACCGCCTCCACCACCTTGTCGCCCAGGGCGTCGTCGATCAGGACCTCGACCCGCACCTTCGGCACGAAGTCGACCGAGTACTCGGCACCGCGGTAGACCTCGGTGTGACCCTTCTGGCGGCCGTAGCCCTGGACCTCGCTGACCGTCATGCCCAGCACGCCCACCTGCTCCAGCGCTGCCTTCACGTCGTCGAGGGTGAACGGCTTGATGATGGCCGTTACCAGCTTCATGGCGTCGCGCCTTCCTTACTCGAAACCTTGCCGTCGGCAAGAGCGTCCGCGGCCCTGGAGATCGAGGACGTCCCGCTGCGCAGCCCGGAGAACTCGTACGCGCTCTCCGCGTGCTCGGCCTCGTCGATCCCGGTCGCCTCGGCCTCGTCGTCGATCCGGAAGCCCATTGTCGCCTTGATCGCGTAGCCGATGATGAGCGTCGCCACGAACGAGTACGCGAGGACCGCTCCCGCACCGATCGCCTGCTTGCCCAACTGTCCGAGTCCGCCGCCGTAGAACAGGCCGTTGACGCCCGTGTCGTTGACGTAGGTGGTCTGGAACAGGCCGATGGCGAGCGTGCCCCACAGTCCACCGATCAGGTGGACGCCGACCACGTCGAGCGAGTCGTCGTAGCCGAACTTGTACTTCAGGCTGACCGCGAGTGCGCAGAACCCGCCGGCCAGGACACCGATGAGCAGCGCGCCCCAGGTGTCGACGAACGCACACGCCGGGGTGATGGCCACCAGACCGGCGACCACACCGGACGCGGCACCGAGGCTGGTGGCGTGCCCGTCGCGGATGCGCTCGATGAGCAGCCAGCCGAGGATCGCCGCGCAGGTGGCGGTGAGGGTGTTGACGAACGCGAGGCCCGCCAGTCCGTTGGCACCGAGCGCGGAGCCGGCGTTGAAGCCGAACCAGCCGAACCACAGCAGACCGGCGCCGAGCATCACGAACGGCAGGTTGTGCGGCTTCATCGGCTCGCGCGGCCAGCCGCGGCGCTTGCCGAGCACGAACGCGAGGGCCAGGGCCGCGGCACCGGCGTTGATGTGGACGGCCGTGCCGCCCGCGAAGTCGAACGCCACCAGGTTGTTGGCGATCCAGCCGCCGACGTGTCCGGCGTCGTTGCTGAAGTCGAAGACCCAGTGCGCCACCGGGAAGTAGACGAGCGTCGCCCAGATGCCGGCGAACACCAGCCAGGCGCCGAACCGCGCCCGGTCGGCGATCGCGCCGGCGATCAGCGCGACCGTGATGATCGCGAACATGCCCTGGAACGCCACGAAGCCCGTGGTGGTCAGCGCGTCCTCCGCGCCGATGAGACCGGAGAGGCCGAGGTACTGGCTGACGTCACCGAAGAGGCCGCCGACCACGTCGTCGCCGAACGTGATCGAGTAGCCGTAGATCACCCACAGCACCCCGACGACGGCCATCGACCCGAAACACATCATCAACATGTTCAGCACGCTCTTCGTGCGCACCATGCCGCCGTAGAAGAACGCCAGACCCGGCGTCATCAACAGCACCAGGGCGGCACTGGTGAGCAACCAGGCCGTATTCCCTTCCACACTTCCTCCTCGTGAACTACCCCGCCTACCCGGCCATTTCGGACTTGCAGGGAGCATCGAGAAGGCACGTTTCGCAGGATCGCGCCGCACGTTTCGCGGTGGTGAACTGTGCGCGCCTTTCTGTTACGAGCACGTTTCGCCCACTACGCTCGCGCCCATCGCCGAACTGCTGCCGGTGCCGGCCGCCGCGGTCACCGACCCGGACTGGCTGGCCGCCCAACTCGACGCCAACGCGCGTCGTTTCCGCCTGCCCGACCGGGCGGCGAACGGCGTGCTGTGGTGGTACTCGGCGAGTTCGGTTCTGCTGGGCCCACCTGCGGAAACGTACGTGCGCGGCGGGCCGGCCGCCGATCCCGCGCTCGCCTCGCTGACGCTGTTCCTGCACCCGGACGGCCGGGTGCTCGACGCGCGTTCGGCGTCCACCGTGGACCGTGCGGAGCTGCCGAAGCGACTGGGCGCGGTGCTCGAGATGTGTGTCGACGCGGTCGCCGCGCCGAGCGGCGCGTCCGTACCGACGTTGTGGGCGATCGCCACCGACTCGCTCGCCAACCGGGTGCTGTGGGCGGGTGGCTCCCCCGACGTCGCTCTGGAGCTGGCGGCCGACTCGCGACTCCCCCGGCCGCGCTACGTCGAGGTGGCGGGGCGACGCGTGGTTCGGCGGGCGTCGTGCTGCCTCATCTACGAGGCACCCGGTCAGCAGAAGTGCACGAGCTGCCCGCGCCAGCACCCGGACGAGCGGCTGCGGCGCCTGCGTAGCCTCTGAGCATGGGAATGGTGAGCGCGGCGGAGGTCGCGGCGGCGGCGGAGCGGTTCGCCGGGGTGATCCCGGCCAGCCCGCTGCAGCGCAACGCGCGGCTGTCCGCGCGCCACGACCTGGACGTGTGGCTCAAGCGCGAGGACCTGAACACCGTCCGGTCGTACAAGGGGCGCGGGGCGTTCAACTTCGTGAGCGACCTCGACGCCGACCAGCGTGAGCGCGGCGTGGTGTGTGCGAGTGCCGGCAACCACGGCCAGGGCGTCGCGTTCGCGTGTGCCTCGCTCGGCGTGCGGGCGCGGGTGTACCTGCCGCGGACGACGCCGCGGCAGAAGCGCGACCGGGTGGCCACGCTCGGCGGGCGCCACGTCGAGGTGGTCGTCGAGGGCGACACCTACGACGACGCCGCCGCGTCCGCCCGGAGCCACGCCGAGGCCACCGGCACCGTGCTGATCCCGGCGTTCGACGACCCCCGCACGATCGCCGGCCAGGGCACGGTCGCCAAGGAGATCGTGGAGCAGCTCGGCCGGACCCCGGACGCGCTGGTCGTGCCGGTGGGCGGCGGTGGTCTGCTGGCCGGCGCGCTCGCGTGGCTCGGGTCGGGCGAACGGGTGATCGGCGCGGAGCCGCTGGGCGCGGCGAGCATGGCGTTCGCGCTCGACGCCGGCGGCCCGGCGCCGCTGGCCGAGGTCGACCCGTTCGTGGACGGCGCCGCCGTGCGCCAGGTCGGCACCCACACCCACGCGCTCGCGGCGGCACACCGGCCGCGGCTGGTGGCGGTGCCCGAAGGCCAGATCTGTGTGGAGATGCTGGACCTGTACCAGTCGGACGGGATCATCAGCGAGCCGGCGGGCGCGCTCGCGTCGGCCGCGCTGAGCCAGCTCGAGCTAGCGCCGGGGTCGACCGTGGTGTGCGTGCTGTCCGGCGGCAACAACGACGTGAGCCGGTACGCGGAGATCGTCGAGCGAGCCCTGGTGTTCGAGGGACGCAAGCACTACTTCCTCGTGGAGTTCCCGCAGGAACCGGGCGCGCTGCGCCGCTTCCTGGACGACGTGCTCGGCCCCGACGACGACATCACGCTGTTCGAGTACGTGAAGCGCAACAACCGCGAGACCGGCCCGGCGCTGGTCGGCATCGAACTCGGCACGCCGGAGAGCCTGGCCCCCATGCTCAAACGCATGGAGGCCGCCCCGCACACCATCGAGCGGGTGCCCCCGGACAGTCCTCTCTTCACGTTCCTGGTCTGAAGGCGAGACCAACGCGCCGGCCCAGACCCACCTCCCCCTCGTAACATCGAGGTCGTGGAAATGGCCAGGGAACACCCACGGTGGGGTATCGAGTTCGACTGGCTGGCAGTAGACGACCAGCAGCAGGTGGCGATGTTCACCAGCGCTGGCTATGGCGCCGTTCCCGAGGCCGTGCTCCGGAATGTGTCGCTGGTCGACCGAGCAGTGGACGCGATCGCGCGGCTACCGGTGATCGGGAAGGCCGCAGAGGTCTGTTTACCCGACGATGGTGACTTCTCGTCCTGGCTCACCACGGCCCAGCGGGGATTCTTCACCTATGACTGGACGATATGGCACGGGCCCTACAAGCGGCTCGCGAGCCCGTCCGTCCCGATCATTCTCGAGCAACTGCCCACACCCATCAGGCAGGCCGCCGAACTGGTCACCTACTCGCCGCACTTCTTCAACGAAGCCGCTGTCGACATCTCCTGGAGATGATCACACGGAGTCAACCAACTCCCGCCACCCGAACCGGACTACGAGACATCCCTTAGGTCAGGAACGGGACCAGGTGGTCGAGAACGACCTTCGGCTGCTCCTCCACCAGGTAGTGGCCGGAGTTCTCGATCAGCCGGACCTCGGAGTTCACGGCCTTCGTGGGGAGCAGCCCACGCAGGTACTCGTAGTTGCCGGCGGCCGCGAGTGCCAGCAACGGCATGCCGACCGGCGCGTAGGTTCCGTCATCGACGATGTCCTGTGCGAATGCCTGGTACCAGCCGTTGCCCGCGCGGATGGCTTCCGGCGTGTTGTAGGCGCGGGCGTAGATGTCGCGGTCCCGGTCGGTCACCGTGTCCTGGTCGACGAGGATCAGCTCGCACAGGTAGTCGATCAGCGCGCGGGACCGCCCGGCGATCAGCTGTTCGGGCAGGCCGCGGACCTGGTTGAACGCGAACCACCACAGGTGGAACGGCTGGCCGGGCTTCGGCAGCAGGGTCAGGTCGTACATGCTGGCCTCCGGGTGGGGCACGTCGAGCAGCGCGACCCTGCGCACGAGGTCCGGGTGGTTGGCGGCGAGGCTGAACGCGACCATGGCGCCGATGTCCGACCCGACGACGTCGATCCGCTGGTGCCCGAGGCGGTGGGCGAGCGCGGCGATGTCGGCGGCCATCGTCTTCTTGTCGTAGCCGTCCTCCGGCTTGGCCGAGTCGCCCATGCCGCGCATGTCGACCGCGATCACCCGGTGCGTGCGGGCCAGGTCGCCCATGACCTTGTGGAACTCCCACCACGTCCGGGGCCAGCCGGGGATCAGGAAGAGCGGCTCGCCCTGCCCGCCTGCCACGTAGTGCAGCCGGACGCCGTTGACGTTCGCGTAGCCGTGGCGGAAGTCGCCGGGCAGCCCGCGGGGCTCCGCCACGGCTTCCGTCGGTCCGCCGCCCAGTCCGCCGGTGGCTGCCAGCAGACCGCCGGCCGCCGTGGCGCCCAGGATCGTCCGTCGTTGCATCGAGATCTCCCTAATTTGAATGATCGTTCCAGAATTTGAGCACGAAAAAACGCCACTCAGGCGAGCAGCGTCAACGCCTGATCGACCGCGTCACGCATGCGACGCTCGTCGGGCACCCTGGCCGTCACCTTGATCCCCTGCATGAGCGTGACCAGGAACCGGGCCAACGCACGAGGGTCGCCCGACAGCTCACCCTGCGCACGCGCACGCACGAGCGCGCCGGTGAGGGCGGTCTCCAGACCGTCCCAGTTGGACTCCACGCGGCGGGCGATCGGCCGGTCGGCCGAGCATTCGACGGCCGTGTTCGTGATGAGGCAACCCTTTTGCTCGGTCAACGCCTCGTCGGCCACCCCGCGGATGAACTCCCGGACGGCCGGCAGCACCGGCCCCGGTTTGCCGAACCGCTCGAGGATCCCGTCGCCCGACTCCTCGGCGTAGCGGTCGAGTGCCAGGAGGAACAGGTCGTGCTTGCTGCCGAAGGTCGCGTAGATGCTCCCCCGGCCGATGCCCAGGTGGTCGACCAGGTCCTGCATGGACGTGGTCTCGTAGCCCTTGCGCCAGAACAGGTCCATGGCCGCGCGGATGACGACGTCCGGATCGAACTCCTTGGTTCTGGCCACCCCGGAACCGTAGCGCTATCTGGAACGAGTAGTCAAGATACGTAGACGGGCAGCGCGGCTTCCTGGAGGCGGAAGGCGAACCGGCGACCGAGCGGTCCGACCTCGCCGTCCAGCGCGATGCGACGGCCGCCGTCGGTGAGCACGACCTCCACCTCCGCCACCTCGGCGTGCCGGTAGACGTGGCTCGCGTGGAGCGTGCCGGTGAGCGTGGCCGCCAGGAAGCGCAGCCGCGAGTACGGCAGGTCGGCGCGCAGGTAGCGCACGTCGAGCAGGCCGGAGGTCAGCGTGGGTCGCCGCGCCGCGCCGAACCCCTTCGGCTGGTAGGCACCGTTGCCGACGAACAGCATCCACACGAGCCTGCGGTGGCCGTTCACCAGGATCGGCAGGGGCTTCGCGCTGCGCAGCGTCCGGGTGGTGGCGATGAGCGTGGCCACCCACTTCGGCCAGCGTGACTCCAGCTTTTCCCGTAGCCGCACGGTCTCCGGGTAGCCGCCGAGGCCCGCGGTGTTGATGAACCGGCGCCGCACGGACGTGCCGCTGCGGTCCTCGATCACCACTTCGCCCACGTCGGACAGGACGGCCGAGCCGACACGGCTGGCGGCCCGCGCCTCCTCGAGCGTGGCGACGCCGACGTCCCTGGCGAAGTGGTCGAGGGTGCCGGCCGGGACGACCACGAGCGGCAGGCCGTGGTCGGCGGCGACCTCGGCGACGCACGCCACCGTGCCGTCGCCGCCCACCGCGCCGAGCGCGCGCACGGTCTCGTTCTCGATCCGTTTGGTCAGCTCGGCCGGTACGTCCTCGCCCATCTCTATGACGTCGGCGAGCGGCCAGGCCTTGTGGACGTCCTCGGTCACGTCGCTGCCGCCGGCACCGCTCGCGGGGTTGACCACGATCACGAGCCCGTCGCCGTCACCCAGCTCGGCGACCGTGACCCGCTGGTCGACGCCGGTCGGCAGGTCGCGGTGGTGGGGCCACCAGTGCCGGGTGGCGTAGGCGGCGCCCACGCCGATGGCCGAGCCGGCGACCACGTCGGTCGGCCAGTGCACGCCCGTGTGGACGCGCGAGTAGGCGACGGCCGCGGCCAGCGGGATGACGGCCGCGCCGGCCTTCGGGTGCTCCATGGTGACGGCCGCGGCGAACGCGGCGGCCGAGGCGGAGTGACCGGACGGGAAGGAGGAGGACGTGGGCCGTCGCGACATCCGGCGTGCCACGGGCAGCAGGTCGGCGGCCGGCCGGCGGCGCGGGAAGAGCCGCTTGCCCACGAGACTCGCGGCGAAGCTGGCGAAGCTGATGGCCGCGACCCCGCGCAGGCCGGCGCGCCTAGTGGCACCCTTGCGCGCGGCGAGCAGCGCGGCGATGGTGAACCAGATCTTGCTGCGGTCGGCAGCACGTCCGAGGTGGCGCATCCCGCGGTCGACCGGCGACGGGGGCAGTTCGCTGCTGCGTCGCATCAACTCGAGGTCGAGGCGACCGACCCGCCGAAGCCGACGGGTGGCATGTCTGACGCGACGCAACATCATCAAGGGCACGCTGGCCGGAGTACCGCATCCGGGACCTCGGGAAACGTGCGTGACAAGCACATTTGGTTCACTGCGGCTCGGGTCCCGCAAAAGATGTGGACAACCAGTGCGAGCGAATGGACCGTTCGCTCGGTCAAAGGGCCGCTACCGCGACTCCCACCGGGCGATTAGGCCCGCGCGGCCTTCCTCCGTGGCTGAGCCGTGTAGGCGCAGTCTCGCCATGCCGCCGTCCGGGTAGACGTCCAGCCGTACCTGGCTCACCACCTGGGGCGCGAGCAGGAACTGGTGGCGAGTGTCTGGCTGCAAGCGGGTGCGCGGTAGCAGTTCGGCCCATTCGCCGGCGGAAGTGAGGCCGGTCAGCGACGCCCAGCCCGGAGCGTTTCCCTTGAAGTGACTGGTGTCCAGTTCGGCCAGGCGGATCGTGCCCGGAGCGGCCAGTTGGACCGTCACCCAGTCGTTGGCGTTGTCGCGACGACGGGCGGTTTCCCAGCCCTCCCCCATCACCGCCGCGAAGCCTGGCGAGATCAGGTTCGACGGCGACGAGTAGAACATGTTGCTGCAGCCGACCACCGTCGCGCCGTTCTCCAAGGCTGCCAGGTCCATTGCGGACAGGTCCAGGAAACGTGGGTCGGCCACCGGTTCGCCGTGTACGCGTAGACGGGCCACCCCACCGTCGGGGTGGATGGTCAGCCGCACGTGCGTGTATCGGCGTGAGGACGCCACTTCGAACAGGTTGCGCGTGTCGCCGGCCAGCGGGGCGCGCGGCACCAGAGGCTCCCAGGCGGTCAACTCCGAAGGGGCCGGATAGCCCTCCGCCGCGCAGGCCTCGACGGTGCAGAAAGGCGGGTAGTTACCCGTGAAGAACGCCGTGTCCACCACCACGCCGCGCACCACCCCGGGCATGCCCAGTCGCACGATCGCCTGGTCGTCGCCCTGGTCGCGCCGCCGCCGGGTCTCCCACCCGTCGTAGATCTGTCCTTTGTGGCCGAACGTCGACGGCTGGAACACCGGCTCCGTCGGCCGGATCAGGTTCTCCCGCTCGGCGAACAGCTCGTCGTTCGCCCACACGACGCCGCCGCCCACCCGCCGCGACGCCAGATCGGGCAATGCCAGCCACTCGGTCATGAGTTTCCCCGTTCCAACAGCCACCCGCGTGGCGGTCCCGTCACCTCGACACCCCGCAGCCACGTCGACCGCACCACCCCGCGCAGCGTCCGCCCGTGGTAGGCGGACACCGGGTTGCGGTGTCGCAGCGCGGCAGCGTCCACAGTGAACTCCGACTCCGGCGCGAACACCGCGAAGTCCGCGTCGCGGCCCACCTCGATCGCGCCCTTGCGCGCGAGACCCACCAAAGACGCCGGCGCGGTCGACATCCAGCGGACCACTTCAGTCAACGGCACTCCCCGCGAAGAAGCCGCCGTCCACACTGCCGGCAAACCCAGCTGCAGCCCCGCGATGCCGCCCCAAGCCTGCCCGAAGTCACCCGTGTCGAACCGCTTCAGCTCGGCGGTACACGGCGAGTGGTCGCTCACCACGCAGTCGATCACGCCGTCGGCCAGTGCCTGCCACAGCAGATCCTGGTTGGCCGCCTCGCGGATCGGCGGGCAGCACTTGAACTCCGTGGCGCCGTCCGGGACATCCTCCGAAGTCAACGTCAGGTAGTGCGGGCACGTCTCGGCTGTGATCCGCACGCCGGAGCGGCGCGCGTCGGCCACCAGCGGGATCGCGTCCGACGACGACAGGTGCACGATGTGGGCCCGGCCGCCCGTGCGCCGGGCAGCGTCGATGACCGCGGCGATCGCGTCGTTCTCCGCCTGCCGTGGCCGGGACGCCAGGAAATCCGCATAGCGCCGGCCGTGCGCGTCACCGATGGCCTCGGCGGACTCCGCGTGGACGATGACCAGCAGGCCCGTCGACAGTGCGTCGGCCAGTTCCGTCGGGGACAGATGGCCGAACTCCGCCACCCCCGAGTCGAGCAGGAAACACTTGACGCCGAACACGCCCGCCTCGTGCAGCGGCGCCAGCTCAGCGAGGTTGCCGGGGACCGCGCCGCCCCAGAAGCCGACGTCGACGTGCACCCGGCCGCGCGCGGCGTCCCGTTTCACCTCGAGTGCCGCGACATCCGTGGTGGGCGGCACGCTGTTCAGCGGCATGTCGACGATCGTGGTCACGCCGCCGGCCGCCGCCGCCGCGGTCGCCGTGTCGAAGCCCTCCCACTCGGCGCGGCCCGGGTCGTTCACATGGACGTGGGTGTCGACCAGACCAGGGAGTAGCACCTCGTCGTCGGCCAGTTCGATCACGCGCGGCGCGGTCAACACCTCCGAGATCGCCACGATCCTGCCGTCCCGGACGCCGACCGCGCCCGCCCGCTCCCCCGTGGGCGTGACGATCCGGCGCGCCCGGAACACGAGGTCCACTCAGGCCTCCCGCCGGGCCAGCGCCGCGAGTTCCACTTCGGACAGTCCACACAGGCGTTCCACGTCGGCCGCCTCCAGCGCGCCGCAGTCCAGCGCCCGCCGCATCGACATCGCAAGCGCTTGCGCCGTCGCGGGTTCGTCGAGCACGCCCGAGTCGGCCTTGTCCACATAGGCCCGCAAGCGCTTGGCATCGGCCTCGGCGTTGCCCAGGTAGTGGGCGAACGTGGCGGCGTAGCGGGTCACCAGCTGGGCCGGATGCAGGTCCCAGCCCTGGTAGAAGCCGTGTGCGAGCGACCGCAGCACCAGGTCGTAGTGCGTGCGCCAGCCGTTGTGGACGGCCTCGCGGTCGCCGACCGGCAGGATGTTGGTCGACCCGTCGGACAGGCGCACGCCAGTGCCAGCCGCGCTGACCTGCATGGCGTTCCTCGCGAAGTCGCATGCCGCGTGCGCCAGGTGTTGCTCGGCCGCCGACAGCCCGCAGGCAGCCGTGTAGTCGTAGGTGCCGAAGTGCAGCCCGCTCACCCGGCCGGCCCCCGCGGCGATGAAGCGTGGTAGCGCGAACCGACCCTCGGCGTCCACTATGGACTGGGTGGTCTCCACCTGGATCTCGAACCGCAGCGTGCCGTCGCCGAGGCCGAGCCGCTCTTCGAGCAGGGGCAACAGCTCGACCAGCGCCTCGACCTGCTCGACGGCCGTCACCTTCGGGAAGGTCAGCACGGGCGCGGCGCCGAGTTCCGTGACGAACAGGTCGAGCGTGCGAAGCCCACGCTCCAACAACGCCGTGGTGTCGAACGACTTGAACCGGATGCCCACCCACGGCGGCGGATTCGTCCAACTGCGGACCAGCGCCGCCGTCCGCACGGCGTCGGCGTCCTCCACCGACTCGGATCGAAGGCCGTAGCCGTCCTCGAAGTCCACCCGCAGGTCCTCGACCGGCTCGCGGCGCAGCTTCGCCACCACCCGCTCGTACACCGGCTCGGCCAGGTCCGACGACAGGTCGAGCACGTCGGCGAACGTCCGGGGCCCGTGCGCGTTCTCCTCCAACGCCTCCAGCGCCGCGGCACCCCACTCGGCCGCCACGTCACCCGTGACCCGGTCGGCCGGCACGTAACACGTGTGCACCGGCTGCCGACCGCCCGCGTCACCGGGATATCGCGCCGCTCGCGTCAAGTCCACTTCGGACAACCGGGCGACCGTCTCGGCGAGCATCGGTGCGTCGAGTGTGGTGCGCACGACGCCTCAGATCCGTTCGTACGCGGGCAGGGTGAGGAAGTCGGGAAACTCGTCGGCCAGCGCCACCTGCTCGAACAGCTCGACGGCCGGGTCGAGGAACTCGGCGGGCAGCGCGGAAGCCAGCGCCTTGTGCGTCTCGGCCAGTACCGTTCGGACCAGGTCGGCCGTGACGGTCGCGCCGGTCTCCAGCTCCACCTCGTTGCGCACCCACTGCCACACCTGCGACCGGGAGATCTCGGCGGTGGCCGCGTCCTCCATGAGGTTGTGGATGGCCGCCGCGCCGTTGCCCGACAGCCACGACGCGAGGTAGCGCACGCCCACGTCGACCGCCGCGCGCAGGCCGGCCTCGGTGGCCGCGCCGGGCGTGGACTTGATGTCGAGCAGCTGGTCGGCCGTCACCGACACGTCCTCACGCAGCCGGTCGAGCTGGTTGGGCCGCTCGGCGAGCACCGCCGAGAACTCCTCGACGCAGATCGGCACCAGGTCGGGGTGGGCGACCCAGGAGCCGTCGAACCCGTCGCCCGCCTCGCGACGCTTGTCGTCGTGGACCTTGTCGAGCGCCTTGGCCGTGACCTCCTGGTCGCGTCGGTTCGGGATGAACGCGGCCATCCCGCCCATGGCGAACGCGCCGCGCTTGTGGCAGGTGCGCACGAGCAGCTCGGTGTAGGCACGCATGAACGGCGCGGTCATGGTGACGTCGTTGCGGTCGGGCAGCACGAAGTCGCGGCCGGCGTCGCGGAAGTACTTGATGATGCTGAACAGGTAGTCCCAGCGGCCGGCGTTGAGGCCGGAGGCGTGGTCGCGCAGCTCGTAGAGGATTTCCTCCATCTCGAACGCCGCGGGGATGGTCTCGATGAGGACGGTGGCGCGGACGCTGCCGTGCGGGACGCCGAGCGCCTCCTGCGCGTAGGTGAAGATGTCGTTCCAGAGGCGGGCCTCGAGGTGGCTCTCCATCTTCGGCAGGTAGAAGTAGGGGCCGCTGCCGCGTTCGAGCAGCTCACGGGCGTTGTGGAAGAAGTAGAGCCCGAAGTCGACGAGCGCGCCGACACCGCGGCGGCCGTCGAAGGTGAGGTGGCGCTCGTCGAGGTGCCAGCCGCGCGGGCGCATGACGATCACCGCGGGGCGCTCCGCCTTGAGGGCGTAGCTCTTGCCCTCGGGCGAGGTGAAGGCGATCGTGCCGCGCACGGAGTCGGCGAGGTTGACCTGCCCTCCGATGACGTTGGTCCAGTGTGGAGTGTTGGCGTCCTCGAGGTCGGCCAGCCACACGCGGGCGCCGGAGTTGAGGGCGTTGATCGCCATCTTGCGCTCGGTCGGCCCGGTGATCTCGACCCGCCGGTCGGCCAGGTCGTCCGGCGCCTGCGCGACCCGCCAGTCGGACTCACGGACCTCGAGCGTCTCGGGCAGGAAGTCGAGCCTCTTGTTGGCGGCCGCCTCCGCCCGGCGCTGCGCCCGCCGCGCCACCAGCTCGTCACGCCGATCGGCGAACCGCGTGTGCAGCTCGGCGACGAACTCCAACGCCGCCGGGGTGAGAATCTCGTCGCTTCGCTCGACGGAACCGCCGAGAACCTGGATGTCGACCATGCCGACACTCTATGACGCCCCGACCGTCCGCGCGGACCCCTCGTGTCACACCGCACGGATGGCCGGGCGCGGACAGCGCCACAGGACACCCGCCGGCCAGGGGTTCGGCTTGGTCTCCTCGGTCTCCAGCAGCTCGCCCATGCCGCACTCGATGTTCGGCGGTATCTCGACCTCCCGTCCTGTGTTGGGGTCCCGGGACACAAACGGCTCGTCGCCGCTCGTGCTGCCGTCACAGCTCACGGCACTGAGCGAGCCCCTCTGACCGTTCAGCACCCACTGGACATAGGCGCACATCTCACCGTCGTCGATCAGGTGCTCCCTGGCCTCGGCCGTGTCGTATTGCCACATTGGCTGCTGGTAAGGAGAAATCGCACGTTCGAAGCCACTCGGGAACTCGTCCCCCTTGAGCGGGTGGTTGATCACCTCGACCACGTCGTCGCGCCAGCGGCGGGTCAGTGCCTGGTGAAACTTCTCGAGCGCGGCCTCCACCGTGGCGGAGTGCGGGACTTCGGTGATGTAGTGCTCGGCCAAGGAGCCAATCCTCTCTGGATCAGGGTGTCACGGACGGCGGACGCGGTCGGCTCGGCGGTTCACCGCACGCAGCTGGAGCTGCTGGATGGCGGCCGTCAGCTCGGCCATCAGCACGGCCGGGTCCACCGTCTGGAGACGGCGGGGCTCGAGGTCGACGGCCACGATGTTTCCGCCGGGGTCGGCGCGCACGGAGCCCACGCCACTCGGCAGCTGCCGGACCAGCGGCGACGGCGTCTCCGGCTCGAGTACCTCGCGGTCGTAGAGCCGCAGCTCGAAACGCCCGCTCACGACCGCGCACCGGCGACCCGTTCCCGCGCTGCCTTGAGCATCCGTTGGCGCCCGTCGGCCACGGCCTCCACCACCGAGCGCCCGATGAGGCGCGGGTGAGGACTTCGGAATGCCTTCGGGTCGATGCGCAGGTCGCACAGCACGCGTCGAACACATCGGCCACCTGTTTCCGACGCGCGCCGGTGACGACCTCACGGCCAGTTCCTTCAGGCGTGACCACTCTCCTCAACGACTACCGGCTCGCGTGTCCGCACGTCTCCCCCAGCGCCCCCGCCGCATCAACGGTGTCGACGGGGTGGCAGTTGGGGCAAGCGGTTGGGATGAAAAGGAGGCGCTGACCTGCGGGGACACGACGTCTGAGATGGCTCTTGGGAGACTTTGGCCCGGCGAGGCAGCGTCAGTGGGACACTGCTGGGAGGTGATCGGGAAGGGGTTCTCGGGGATGGCGGACGGCGGCGCGCTCCGTGCGTCGCTACTGCACCGGGCGCAGTGTGCCCTCGACCTTCGCGCCCTCTGGTGGACCGTCGACCGGAGCCTGCGGGTGCCGGCCGCCCCGCAGACGACTTCGGTCACACACCTCGACGGGAGCAGCGAGCCCGCCGGCGACACGCTCACCGTCACCGGCACGCCCATCCTCCTCAGAATCGGATGACCATGGACTGTGACGAGTGCGGGTTCGACTACGACTCCGACGTGCTCCCGGCGATGACCGACGTGGTGGCGGACGTGGCGGCGGTGCTGCGCGGCCCTGGGGATCTCCGGACCCGGCGGGATCCCGCCACGTGGTCGCCGCTCGAGTACGCCTGTCACCTGCGTGACGTGCTGCTGGTGCAGCGCGAACGCGTGCTCGCCGGACGACGCACCGACGGGTACCGGTGCCAGCCGATGGGCCGCGACGAGCGCGTGGACCACGACGGCTACGCCTCGCAGGCACCCGAGGCTGTCGCCCGGCAGCTCACCGACGCCGCCCTCATGTTCACGACCGTGCTGGACCGGCTCGCGCCCGGCGACTGGGAACGCACGATCTACTACTCCTACCCCGAACCCGCGTGGCGGTCACTGCGCTGGGTCGCGCGGCACACCGCTCACGAGGTGCGCCACCACCTGCTGGACATCCGCCGCCAGCTCGCTTGACCGAGGCGGGGCGGCGGGCGAACACACCAACCGGAACCGCGAACTCGCGTGCCGCAACCGCGAACTCACTGTTAGGAACCGCGATCTCGCGCGCGAGAACCGCGATCTCGCTGTCAGGAACCGCGATCTCGCGCGCGGAGAAGTGCGGACATACGCGCCGGTGGCGGGGACACGCGCGCCGGACATGACCGCATGCGGGGCCGGACATAGCGACATGCGTGCCGGACATGGGGACATGCGGGTGTGGGTGGCACCCGCGGGGTTACCAGGTGCCGTGGTGGATGACTGACGTGCGGTCGCGGCGGGGGCGGCGGGCGGCTGAGCTTCGGGGGCTGACCGCTGGTTCGTCCGGGTAGCCGATCGCGATTGCGCCGATGGGTTCGTGGTCATCCGGGACGCCGAACTCGCGTTTGAAGGTGTCCACGTCGTCCGGGCCGATGCCGAAGTACAGGGCGCCCAGGCCCTCGTCGACGACCGTCTGCAGGATCAGGAGGGCGGCCATGCCCGTGTCGATGTACCAGAACGGGACCGGCCAGCGCGACTCGTCGCGGTCGGTCCAGCCCTTGTCGGGTTCGGCGTAGCGGTCGAGGTACACGTTCTTGGCGGCGAACGGGATGATCACCAGCGGGGCTGTCTCGCGGACGCTCGCCATCGCCCAGGTCGGGCCCACGCCCCAGAAGCGGGCCAGGTCGTCGCCCTGGAGGACCAGGAAAGCCTGGCCCTGGGAGAAGCCCGCCGACGGGCCGCGAGTGGCGTTGTCGAGGATCCGTGCCAGGACCTCGGAAGGGATCTCGCGGTCCTCGTACTTGCGCACCATGCGGCGGCGCCGCACCACGTCCTGGAAGTCCATCAGTTCAGCAACGCATCCACGAAGGCGGTCGGCTCGAACGGGGCCAGGTCGTCGGCGCCCTCGCCCAGGCCCACCAGCTTGACCGGCACGCCCAGCTCGCGCTGCACCTGGAACACGATGCCGCCCTTGGCCGTGCCGTCGAGCTTGGTCAGCACGATGCCGGTGATGTCCACGACCTCCGCGAACACCCGCGCCTGCGTGAGGCCGTTCTGGCCGGTGGTGGCGTCGAGGACGAGCAGCACCTCGTCGACCTTCGTCAGCTTCTCCACCACGCGCTTGACCTTGCCCAGCTCGTCCATCAGGCCGGTCTTCGTGTGCAGGCGGCCGGCCGTGTCGACGAGCACCGCGTCTACCTTGGCCTCGATGCCGCGCTTCACCGCGTCGAACGCGACCGCTGCCGGGTCGGCGCCCTCCTTGCCGCGCACGACCTCGGCGCCGACGCGCGACGCCCAAGTGGCCAGCTGCTCCACGGCCGCCGCGCGGAACGTGTCGGCCGCGCCCAGCAGGACCGTGCGACCGTCGGCCACCAGCACGCGAGCGAGCTTGCCGGTGGTGGTGGTCTTGCCGGTGCCGTTCACGCCCGTGACCAGCACGACCGCCGGCCCGCTCTCGTGGGGCAGCGCGCGGACGGCGCGGTCCATGTTCGGGTGCAGGGCCTCGACCAGCACGTCACGCAGGAGCGTCCGGGCGTCCTCGGCCGTGCGCACGCCCCGCGTGGTCAGCTCGGACCGCAGCCGCTCCACGATCTCGTTCGTGGCGCCGGATCCGAGGTCGGCCAGCAGGAGGGTGTCCTCGATCTCCTGCCAGGAGTCCTCGTCGAGGTCACCCGCGCCGAGCAGGCCCAGCAGGCCCTGGCCGAACGTGGACCGCGAACGCGAGAGCCGGCCGCGCAGCCGCTCGAGACGGCCCTCGGTGGGCTCGATCTCGTCGATCTCGGGCTCGGCCACGACCTCGTCGACCAGCGCGGGCTCGGCCGCCACGGTGACCGGATCGCCCTCGTCGGACAGTTCGGTGGGCGGCGACTCGGCCTCATCTGCCTTGGTGCCGCCGGGCGCGAGGCTGATGCCGCCGCCGGCCTGGTAGGTCTTGCGCTCGGAGACCTGCTGCTGCTCGGTCAGGCTGATCCGCCGCCGGCGGCTGATCACCACACCGGCCACGACGGCCAGCGCGAGCAACACCACTACGGCAACGATGATCACGATCACGGTGGTCGACACGCGGCCATCCTCGCATCACTCGTATCCGGGGTGAGCTTCGGCGCTCTTGTTCTGTGGACCGTTCGGGGAAACGGCCCCGGGGGTCGTCGATTCAATGGGGGTTGCATCGATGAAGGTGAAGATGGCAGTGGTGGCCGGTCTGGCCGTCGCGACGTCAGGGTTCCTGTTCGCCTCACCGGCGAGCGCGGATCCCAAGGGGGAGGTCGCGCCGGCCCACGCCGCGTGCGGGAAGAACGCCTCGGATCTGGACTCCGGGGCGTGGGGAGCCACCGCGAAGACGGCGGCAAGGCAGCGCGCCGGTTCGTCCCAGTCGTGTGACACGGACGGCGTGCTGCAGACCAGCGACCGGGCTGATTACCACTGCTACACCGTCGGCAACGACGGCTACACCTGGACGTTCCTGCGCAACGTCCGAACCAATGTCGCGGGCTGGGTCCGCGACGACCTGCTGGAGGACGGCGGCAGCTTCAGACACTGCGGCTTCTGACAGCGAGCCGGGGGCCGGCGTTTGCAGGGGCGCCGGCCCCCTTCGCTGTGTATCTGGACCGCGCGGCGGCGCTCTTGTCAGTGGGTCGTTTGGGGAAACGCCCACGCCGCGTGGGGGGAACGCAGCGAAAGAGGGAGCCGGTGTCGTGGGGGCACCGGCTCCTTCTGCGTTATCTGACCGCCGCCACCAGCGCGGCCAGATCGACGGTCATGATCACCTCGGGGTTCTTCGAATCCCGCACATAGGTGGCCACGTCAGTGATCCGCACCTCGACACAGGCATGGACGAGGCCCGGCAGGGTACGGAATGGTCAGCGCTCGTCGGCCTCACGGATGAACCGCACGGACTCCTCCGGATCGAGTGCCAACTCCCGCACCCGCTCGAACACACGGAGCATGAGCGACGTGGTCTTCTCGTCGTCGTAGTACGGCGATGGGCCGTAGGAGGCCGACGGGAATCCCACCGGCGGCGCACCGGTCCCGAAGCGAAAGAGGGAGAAGGCGCCACCGCGAGCGGGATTGCCCGGCTTCGCGGCGGGAAGTATCTGGACGGTGAGGTTGTCGTTGCGGGCCACCAGGTTGAGGATGTGTCGCCGCTGCTCCCTCAGCACCGCGGCATCCAGACCTTCCAGGAGCACTCGATCGGAGAACACGAAGCGCATTCTCGGCGGCGCGGCCGATTCCAGGACCCGCTTCTGCCGACCGATGCGGAAGGCGAGTCGTTCCTCCATCTCCGAGCCCGATGCGTCCCACCAGACGCCGTTGGCTTCTTCGAAGATGGCGCGCATGTAGCCCGGCGACTGCAACATCCCAGGAACGAGTCCGGACTCGTAGTAGTCGCTTTCGAGGGCATTGGATTCCATGTCGGCGAACCGCTGGTATTCGCCGGGCGGAAGGTGCGAGGTGGAGCGGCGCTTCGGTCGCTGCCGCGCCTGCGCACCGACCTCGAGCACAACCGCACGCTCATCGGCGGCCACGCCATAGAGATCGAGCAGCGACTCCAGGTCCGCGGTGGAGATGACTCCGCGCCCGTCTTCCAACTCGACCATGCGAGGCCGGGCCTTGCCGATCAGCTCGGCAGCCTCCTGCTGCGACACGCTCGCTTGCTCGCGGAGGCGGCGGAGTGCGAGGCCGAGCCGCCGTCGCTCGAACGTCTGGCGGGCCTCGCCCATCCGCAACCTCGACCATTCACCCGTTTGCGCGCAGCGAAGGACTCACTGGCTTGTTAAAGTCGTACGTACGACTTTGCAGTTCCACTGCTTCAACCTTACTCAGCGGAAAGGTCCCCGATCGTGAGCATGCACCTGTACTCGTTGCCCGAGATCTACCAGACGTCTTGGGTGGAGATGAAGCCTGACGTCACGATGCGGTACGAGGTGGATCGCGACAACGATCTCGCCACCCTCTACTTCGGGCACAAGGAGCAGTACGTGATCACCCTCGGCAGTGCCAACCTCGAACTCCTGCTCGCCCTCGGCGAAGCCGCCAAGTCGGAACTCGCTACTTGAGCACCCCCGCCGTGAGTCCAGCCTGCACCTGGCGCTGGAACAGGATGTACACGATCAGCACGGGCATCAGAGCGATGACCAAGCCCGCGAAGAGAGCCGTCCAGTCGCCGCGATACCCCTGACTGATGGCCAGCGCAGCAAGCCCCTGGGCCAGCACTTTCTTCTCCGGGTCGTTCATCAGCACCACGGGCAGGATGTACTGGTTCCAGTGCCCGAGGACGTTGAACAGGCCGATGCTGATCAGCCCAGGCTTGGCCATCGGCAGCATCACGCGGAAGAACAGCCCGAAGTGGGAGCAGCCGTCCACGATCGCCGCCTCCGCCACCGACGTCGGCTGGGTGCGGAAGAAGGCGTACAGGAAAAACACGGTGAAGGGCAAAGAGAACGCCGCGTACACCAACGCCAGTGACAGGTGGCTGTTCAACCCGAGGAAGTCGCCGACCAGCGGGTAGTCCTGGGTGTTGCGCACCACGAAGAACAGCGGCACCAGCGCCAGGAACACCGGGAAGATCAGCCCGCTGACGAAGAGGTAGTACACGAGCCGGTTGCCGGGGAACTCGTAGCGCGCCAACACATACGCGGCCATCGCGCCCAGCAGCATCGTGAGCGGCACGGAGATGACCACCACGATGACGCTGTTCATGAAGTACTGCCCGATGTTGGCCGTGGTCCAGGCGCGCACGTAGTTGTCGAACTGCGCGGCGTCCGGCATGGCCCACGGGTTGGACAGGAACTCGCTGTTCGTCTTGAACGACGACACCATCGCCCAGAGCAGGGGCAGCGTGGTGACGAGGCCCCAGATCAGGAGGAACGTGCCGTTCAGCAGGTTCAGCGCACCGGCGCCCGGGCCGACACCCCGGCGGCGACGCGGCGGCGCCGGGGTCTCCGGAGGCCGTTCCAAGGTCGTGGTCATGACAGCTCCACCCGTTCCCGCCTGGCCGCCCGGAAGAACAGCACCGACACGATCAGCGTCAGGATCGTCAGCACGACACCGATGGCGGACGCGTAGCCGAACCGGTAGCCGTTGAACGCGCTGCGGTACAGCGCGACGCCCAGCACGTCACCGGCCCGCGACGGCCCGCCGCTGATGCCGAGCATGATGTGCACCAGCGCGAACCCGTCCATCGCCTGGATGGCCAGGTACACCCACGCGACCTGCACGGTGTCCCACACGAGCGGCAGCGTCACGTGCCGGAACGTGGTGAACCGGCTGGACCCGTCGAGCAGCGCCGCCTCGTAGATGTCCTTGGGGATCGACTGCATCGCCGCGGAGAACAGCACCACGTAGAAGCCGACGAACGACCAGATCATCACGACCACGACGCACCAGAACGCGAAGTTCGGGTCGCCGAGCCACGGTTTGGCCCACGAGTCGAGTCCGATGGCGCGGAAGAACCCGTTGAGGATGCCGCCCGCCTCGGTGGGCGCGAAGACGTACTTGAACAGCACGCCGATGATCGCCACCGAGAGGACCTGCGGGAAGAAGTAGACGACCTTGTAGATCCCCGACCCGCGGACCCCCTGGATGCCCTGCTTGCCCTTGCGACCGACGTTCAGCATGGACGCGAAGAACAGGCCGAGCACCAGGGTCACGATCGGGACGACCACCAGCAGGATCAGGTTGTTCTTCAACGCGATCCAGAACTGGTCGTCGTCGAACAGCCGCACGTAGTTGTCGAACCCGACGAAGTTCTGGGTGGCCGTGAGGCCCGTCCAGTCGGTCATCGAGATCTGGATCGCCTGGAAGTACGGCGAGATCACGTACAGGGCGTAGATCGCGATCGGGATCAGCAGGAAGGTGACGATGAAGGTGTACTTGCCGTGTTGCAAGGCGGGCCCCGGTTTCGAGGCCCGCCTGCGTACGGTTTGCTGCGTCGACACTGTTCGTTTCAGCCAGTATCAGCGGGTGTACTTGGTGACGGTGTCGTCGTCGCGGACCTTGGCGGCTTCCGCCTCGCAGCCCTCGGACCACTGCGCCACGTTGATCCGGCCGGCCAGGAGGTCGCCGGTGACCGCGTTGATCCCCGGGTTCTCCATGGTTCCGTACCAGGTCGGGTACAGCCAGTTCACGACGTTGTCGCCGGCCGCGGCGAGTGCTTCCTTCGCCGAGGTGAGGCCCGGGGGCAGCTCGACGCCGTCGGCCGAACCCTGGACGATCGTGAGGCTGGAGACCTCCTTGGTGAAGCCCTTCGAGCCCTCCTGGGAGAGCATGATCCGCATGTACTCCAGCGCACCGCGGGGGTTCTTCGCCTTGGCCGGCACCACGTACGGCTCGCCGGCCGTGGCACGCAGGGTCTCCTTGGGCATGGCCGCGGAGTCGGACAGCAGCGGCTCGGGCAGGTAGCCGAACTCGAAGCCCTCCGGAGTGACGTCCTCCTGCTCGCTCTCCAGCCACGAGCCGGACGGGATGAAGGCCGCCTTGCCCTCACACCAGGCCTGCTGGGACTGGATGTGGTCCATGCCCTCGGTGCCCTCGAGGTAGAACCCGCTGGCACGCAGGCCGGCGAGCGCGTTGGCCGACTCCTGGATCGCCTCGTTCGCCCAGGCGCCCTCCTCCAGGTTGTCGATCGCCTTGAGGATGTCCGGGCCGCCGAGCTTGGCGGCCATGGTGAGCAGCGGCCAGTTCATGTACCGGGCGTGCACACCCTGGTAGGCCCACGGCGCGATGCCCGCGGCCTTGATCTCGGTGCACAGGGCGGTCATCTCCGCCCACGTGGTCGGCGGGGTCCAGCCCTTCTCGGCGAACAGCGTCTTGTTGTACCAGAGGCCGAAGACCGTGAGCGCCATGTGCATGACGAACGGCTTGCCGTCGAAGCTGCCGACGTCGATGGTGCCCGGGACGAGCGTGTCGCGGACCTTCTTGCTGGGGTCGTCCCAGCTCGGCGCGTCGTAGAGGTCCGAGAGGTCGTAGAGCAGACCGTCGGAGACCATCTGGCCGAGCGGGATCTGGCCGTCGCCGGAGTTGTTCACGAAGTCCGGCGGGTCCCCGGCCACGAAGCGGGACTGCAGCGCGCCCGCGATGTCGACCTCGGCCTTGTGCTTGATCTCGACGTTCGGGTACTTCTCCTCGAACATCGGCTCGTGGATCTCGGTGGCGTACGCGTCGCCGAAGCCGCCGTTGAAGATGTAGATCTCCAGCGGCTGGTCGGTGGGCACACCCAGCGGATTCTCGTCGGAGACGGTCCCCTCGGTGGCGCCGTCGCCGCCGCTGTCGGAGGTCGCGCAGCTCGCGAGGAGTCCCGTGCCAGGGAGCACGAGAGCGCCAGTCGCCAACGCTCCGCGCAGGAACTTCCTCCTGCTCCAATCCGCCGAAAACTTGGTCATGCTCCGCTCCTTGTGCTGTTCAAAAGATCTGTCCGCCGGCCCATCCCCCGCTCCCCGGCGCGAGGTGGGTCACACAGTATCGCCCTGGTCTATACCTTCTACCGCCAACACTCAACCATCTATGACATCGATTCGGTTAAGAAGTAACTTCACGTGTTGCACGCCGGCCGTCGGCCCAATAGCAACGAACCCGTGAACACGTATCGGGTGATCGGGCTGCTGTCCGGAACCTCCATGGACGGCGTGGACGTGGCCGTCGCTGACCTGCGGATTTCCGGCGACACGGTCGAGCTGGTGCCGGTCGGCCATACCGAGCTGGCCTACCCGGAGCCGCTGCGGGCGGCGCTGCTCGCGGCGTTACCGCCGGGTCAGTGCACGGCCGAGCAGCTGTGTCGCCTGGACACCGGCGTGGGCCAGGCGTTCGCCGCGGCGGCCGGGCAGGTGCTGGCGACCGTGGCCGACGGGCGCGCCGACCTGATCGCCTCGCTCGGCCAGACGATCTACCACTGGGTCGAGGGCGGCCGCTGCCTCGGCACCCTGCAACTCGGCCAGCCGGCGTGGATGGCCGAGGCCACCGGGCTGCCCGTGATCTCGGACCTGCGGGCGCGGGACGTGGCGGCCGGCGGGCACGGCGCACCGCTCGCGAGCCTGCTCGACGAGCTGTGGCTGCGGTCGGACACCCCGGACGCCTCGGACGTCATCGTCGCGGGGCTCAACATCGGCGGCATCGCGAACGTCACGATCGTGCCGCCGTCGGGATCCGCGCTGGCCTACGACACCGGGCCGGGCAACGCGCTCATGGACGCGGCCGCGCGGATGATCTCCGGCGGCGCGTGGCAGCAGGACGTGGACGGCGACCTCGCGGCGAGCGGCACCGTGCGCTCCGACCTGCTGACCGCGCTGCTCGCCGACCCGTACTACGGCACGCCGCCGCCGAAGTCGACCGGCAAGGAGTACTTCCACCTCGACCACCTGACGGCCGCTCTGTCGGGCGTGCCCAGGGTGTCGGGGCCCGACCTGCTGGCGACGCTCGTGGAGCTCACGGCCGTCACGGTGGCCGACGCGTGCCGGTCGCACGGCGTGACCAGGGTGGTCGCGTCCGGCGGCGGAGTGCGCAACCCCACGCTCATGGCCGCGCTGGCTCGGCGGCTGGCGCCCGCGACGCTCGTGACGAGCGACGACGTGGGGCTGCCGTCGGGGGCGAAGGAGGCGTACCTGACCGCGTTGATCGGCTTCCTCACGTGGACCGGCGTGCCGGCCAACCGACCGACGGCCACCGGGGCCCGCGGACCCCGGCTGCTCGGCAGCATCACCCCTGGTAGAACGCCGCTACGGCTTCCGGAGCCGGCGACGACCGAGGTCACCCGGCTGCGGGTGGCCAACCTCGAGAACGTGGGAGAGGCCCGTGCGCGCGCTTGATATCGCGATCATCGTCGTCTTCCTGGTCGGGATGCCGCTGCTCGGCGTCCTGATCGGCGGACGGCAGAAGTCGGCGACCGACTACTTCGTGAGTGAGAAGAAGATCCCGTGGTGGGTCGTCTGCGTGTCGATCGTGTCGGCCGAGACGTCGACGCTCACCGTGCTGTCCGTGCCGGTGGTCGCCTACCTGGCGACACCCGAGTCCGGCGGGATGACGTACCTGACGCTGGCGCTGGGCTACATCGTCGGCCGGATCATCGTGTCGTTCGTGCTGCTGCCCAAGTACGTGGCGGGTGACCTGGTGACCGCGTACGCGTTCCTCGGCAAGCGCTACGGCGACGGGATGCGCGCGACCGCTTCGGTGACGTTCCAGTTCACCCGGCTGCTCGCGGACGGTATCCGGCTGTTCGCCACGGCCATCCCCATCAAGGTGGTACTCGCGTCCTACGGGGTGAACGCGTCGTACTGGGCGATCGTGATCGTGCTGGGCATCGCGATGGTGGCGTACACGTTCGTGGGTGGTGTGCGCGCGGTCGTGTGGGTCGACGCGATTCAGATGCTCTGGTACGTGATCGGCGGGATCATCGTGGTGATCGCGCTGGCCGGCGCGCTGCCGTCGGGGTGGTTCGGCGAGGCCATGGACGCCGACAAGTTCCAGCTGTTCGACTTCTCGTCGGATCCGCTCACCGGCGGTTTCCCGTTCCTGGCGGCGTTCTTCGGTGGCGCCATGCTCGCGATGGCCTCACATGGCGTGGACCAGTTGATCGTGCAGCGGCTGATGTCCACAGGGGACGTTCGCGCGTCGCAGAAGGCGTTGATCGCCAGCGGTTTCGTGGTGTTCCTGCAGTTCGCGATGTTCCTGTTCATCGGCGCCATGATGTGGGCGTTCTACTCGGCGGCCGTGCCGACGGACCCGACCTCCGAAGGCGGGCTGGGTCTGGCGAACAAGGACGAGCTGTTCGCGAACTACATCGTGAACGAGCTGCCGTCGGGGCTTTCCGGGTTCGTGATCGCGGGCATCCTGGCGGCCGCTTTGTCGTCGTCGCTGGGGGCGCTGGCTTCGGCGACCGTGACGGACGTGTACGAGCGGGTGTCGCGGAAGGTGCTGTCCGACGGCGACCGGCTGCGGCTCGGTCGCATATGGACGGTCATCTGGGCGGGCCTGCTGATCATCTGCGCGGGCCTGTTCGCGACGGCCAACAAGACGACCGCCGACCCGATCGTGGTGCAGGCGTTGAGCATCACGGGTTACACGTACGGCGCGCTGCTGGGTGCGTTCCTGTTGGGACTGATCTTCAAGCGGGTCACGCAGTTCGACGGGATCGTGGCGTTCGCCGCGACGATCGTGGTGATGACGTTCGTGATCCTGGGCGTGAAGTTCATCGGCCCGGCGGCCGCGGCCGACCCGGTGGCGAGCGCCCAGGCCCAGTGGGACTCGATCACCGTCGACTTCTCCCCCGCCGCCCCCGCCGAGGGCGTGCGGACGTTGACCAGTTGGTGGTACACGCCGCTGGGCGTGGCGGTGACGTTGTTGGTGGGCGGCCTGCTGTCGCTTCGGCACCGCGGCCGCCCCGCCCCGACCGAGGAGGTGGCGACCGCCAAGGCCGCGTGATCAGCCGGCCGTCCGGTGGATCTCGTCGATGATGGCGGGCCACAGTTCGCGGGGCAGGTCGTGGCCCATTCCCGGGTAGGTGACGAACCGGGCGCCCGGGATGGCCTCGGCCGTCGCGCGGCCGGCGCGGACCGGTTGCACGGGGTCGGCCTCGCCGGTGATGACCAGGGTCGGCGCCGTGACGTGGGCCAGGTCCGCGCGGCGGTCCCCCGCCGCGAACACCGCGGCCGCCTGTCGGCGGAAGGCCGCGAAGTCCGGCCGGTGCTCGAACGACCGGCGGCCGACGTCGCGGATCCAGTCCTCGTCGTGGGGGTAGCCGGTCGAGCCGAGGATCCGGTAGATCCGGATCATCTGCTCGGCCGCCCGGTCCGGATCGGTCGGCCGGCGCAGGTGGACGGCCGCGAACCGGGCGATCGTGGCGAACTTGCGCCGGTCCCAGCGCATGAAGTGGTCGGGTGCCGAGGACAGGGACGTCAGGCTCAGCACGCGGTCGGGGTGCCGGGAGGCCATGACCTGGGCGATCATGCCGCCCAACGACACACCCACCACGTGTGCGCCCGCCCAGCCGAGCGCGTCGACCACGACCAGGCCGTCGTCAGCCAGGTCGGTCAGGGCGTACTTCGCCGTGGCCCGTGACGACCGGCCGGCGTCCCTGTTGTCGAACCGGGCCACGTGGAAGCCCTTGTGCACCAACGCCGCGCAGAAGTCGTCGTTCCAGCCGATCATCGGGGCCAGCGCGCCCTGGATGAGCAGCAGCGGCCGACCCTCGGTGCCGAACGTCTCGTAGGCGATCTCGATCTCGCCGTTGCGGGCGATCATTTCGGGAACACGATCGCGAGGGCACCGGCCAGGATGGCCGGCACGTCGGTGGCCGGGTCGACGCCCCGGCGCATGGCCAGGCCGCCGCTGAGCGCGGCCACCAGCACCACCGCGTGCGGCAGCGGCATGGCCGGGCGGATTCCCAGCCGGTCACAGTGTTCCGCCAACAACGCGACGATCTCCTCCTCGTTGCGTCGCTGCGCGGCGACGGCGGCGGCCGCGGTCTCGGGCAGGCGGGTCACGGCCGCCATGAACTCGGCCGTGGTCCGGCTCCACCGGGCGGCGTCCTCGTCGTCGACCACGCTGGGCGGGGTCAGCACGGCCACGAACTCCTCCTGGCTGGACACCCGGGTGAGCGCGTCGCGCAGCATCCGGAGATGCGCGTCGGCCCGCGCGTCGATGACGGCCAGCCAGAGGCCTTCCTTGCCGCCGAAGTGCTTGTAGACCGCGCCGCGCGTGAAGCCGGCCTCGGCCGCGATCTCCTCGACCGTCGCGGCGAGGAACCCCCGTCGTGTGAGCACCGCCCGGCCGGCCTCGAGCAGCCGCTCGTGCGTGCGTTGCTGCTGCTCGACTCTCGTCAGCCGCTCCATCGGGCTCCGTTCAGTAACGTCGTGTTTCTAGATACACGACGTTACCAGAATGTCGGCCACCTCCCGTGGGCGGCGGAAGAAGCCGCCGTGGCTGCTGTCCACCGTGTGGACGTCGAACGGATTGTCGGGCGTCAGGGCGTCGGCTTCGCTGATGTACAGGTCCTGTGCTGCCACCGGCATGGAGCGGTCGCTCGACAGCCGGACGAAGGTGCGCGGGATCGTGCCCCACGTGGCCCTGTCCGCACGCACGTCCCAGTCCGGATCGGTGTGCCAGAGCAGTTCGTCCGGCTGGGAACTGCCGATGACGACTCGACCATGATGGCGCCGGTGGCGGTCAGGAGGTCCGTGGTCGACCACTCGGGGAGGCCGAGGTACGCGCCGGGGTGACGCGAAACCGGGCACTGCGCGGAGATGTAGACGAGCCGGTCCAGCTGGTCGGGAATCGCGTTCGCCACTCCGGTGATCACCAGGCCGCCGTAGCTGTGGCCGACCAGGACGACCGGGCCGTGCGCGCGTACTCGCGGGACGACCTCCACCACGTGGCCGATGGTCGCCGCGGCCGTCACGTCGGCCACCGGCGACGGCTCGGTGGCGAACGTGTCCAGGTCCTGCAAGTGGTAGGCCAGCGAGTAGCCGGCGCCGCGACCCGGCAGGTCGACCGCGATCGTGCGGTGGCCGCGCAGCGCGAGTTCCTGCTGCATCGTGGACCAGGCTGCCCCGCTGGCGCCCGATCCGTGGACGAGGACGAAGGTGGGAGTCACTCCACGAGTATCAGGACTGGTCGCGGAAGCGTGCCAGGTGTTCCTCGACCAGGTCGGCCAACTCGTGGCTGAGGAAGTGGAACATCAGGTGGGCCATGCGCATCCGGGCGCCCGCCGCCGTGGATGGCCCCAGGATGCCCGCCGCCTGCTGGGCGAGCTTGGCCATCTCCGCGTGTTGCTGGACGCCGGACCGCCAGTTGCGGAGCCAGAGGTCCTCGTCGACCAGGTATCGCTCGCGGCGGTGGTCGGGGTCGCGCTCGCGGCGGACGAGGTCCACGCGTTCGAGGTAGGCGACGGCCTTGGAGATCGACGCCGGGCTGACCCGCAGCTCGGCCACCAGCTCGGCGGCCGAGCGGCCGTCCGCGTCGGCCAGGTGCAGGGACATGAGCACCCTGGCCTCCATCTTCGGCAGGCCCATGTCGATGAAGAGCGCGATCATGCGCTCCTCGAGGGCGCGCATGGCCTCACCGGTGGCGGGCGGCGCGCTCGCCGGGGAGGCCGGCACGCGGCGCCGGGCCCGCTGGGTGGTCATGCGTTGCGCGCGCTCGGCGCGGTAGCCGCCGGGACCGCCGTTGCGGGTGACCTCGCGGGTGACGGTGGAGGTCGGACGGCCGAGCCGGCGCGCGATCTCGGCGTAACCGAGGCCGTCGGCCAGTCCCGCGGCGATCTGGCGGCGGTCGTCGTGGGTGAGCCGGCCTCCCGGCATGCCTGTCTCCGTTGCGTTCGACGCCATCCTCATTGCAACAATATCACGTACTTTACCTGCTTGAATGGGTTTTCATATTTGAGCAATAGTGAAACGCAACGTACGTTTTTTGTTATGACCGAGCCGATCGCCCAACTGCCCGTGGAACGCGCGGAGGGCTGCCCGTTCGACCCGCCGCCCGAGCTGGCCACCATCCGCGCCGAGGGGCCGCTGCGCCGGCTGACGTTCGCCGACGGCCACCTCGGCTGGCTCGCCACCGGGCACGCCGCGTCGCGCGCGATCCTGGGAGACGTGCGGTTCAGCTCCCGTGTCGAGAACATGCACAACCCGTTCCCCGGCCTGGAGATCCCCGAGGACCTGGTCGGCGCGGTCGGCGACCTGACGGCCATGGACCGCCCCGAGCACACCCGCTTCCGCCAGCTGCTGACCGGTAAGTTCACGGTCCGCCGGATGCGCCTTCTGACCGAGCGCGTCGAGGAGGTCACGGCCGAGTGCCTGGACGCCATGGCGAAGGCCGGCCCGCCGGTCGACCTGGTCGCCGCGTTCGCCCAGCCGATCCCCGCGATGATGATCTGCGAGCTGCTCGGCGTGCCCGCCGCCGACCACGACCTGTTCAAGCGGATGACCGCCGACCTCGGTGGCATCGACGTGTCCGTGGAGGAGCAGTACGCCGCGTACGGCCAGCTGCAGCTGTACATCCACGAGCTGGCCCTGGCCAAGCGGGCGTCGCCGACCGACGATCTGCTGAGCGACCTCACGACGAGCGACCTGACCGACGAGGAGCTGGCCGGCGTCGGCGCGTTCCTGCTCGGCGCGGGCCTGGACACCACGGCGAACATGCTCGGCCTCGGCACCTTCGCGCTGCTGACCAACCCCGAGCAGTTCGCGGCGCTGCGCGACGATCCCGGGCTCACCGAGGGTGCGGTCGAGGAGTTCCTGCGCTACCTGAGCATCGCCCACACGGGGGTGCGGACCGCCCTGGAGGACGTGGAGGTGGAGGGACAACTGGTGAGCGCGGGCGAGTCGGTGGTCGTGTCGGTCATGGCGTCCAACCGCGACCCGTCGCGGTTCCCTTCGCCGGACGCGTTGGACGTGCGTCGCAAGGCCACCGGACACCTGGCCTTCGGGCACGGCATCCACCAGTGCCTCGGCCAGCAACTGGCCCGCGTCGAGATGCGGGTCGCGTTCCCGGCGCTCCTGGCCCGCTTCCCGACGCTGCGCCTGGCGGGCTCGGTCGAGGACGTCGTGATCCGCCCGGCCATCAACATCCACGGCATCAGCCGACTGCCGGTCGCCTGGGACGTGTAGCTCCTGAACGGCCGACTCGGCGTTCGGTTACCGGCGTGAGGTCGCCTTGTGCGCTGCCGTTCGCGCGGCCTTCGCCAGTTTGCGGTCCGGGTGGTGGTCGCCCAGGAGGGTCAGCACGTCGGCCGAGTGGGGGTGGGCGATGCGCCACATCTGGTCGATGACCTCGTACTCCGTGCCGGCGGGGATGGCGGCCTTGACCTCCGCTTCGAGGTCATCGTCCTCGCCCGCCACGGCCAGTAGGTCGGTGACCAGCCAGGCCAGGTCGGCCACCGTCAGTGGGTCGATCCCCGCCGGACCCGCCAGCTCGGGCAGGGCGACCTTCGCGTAGGCCCGGAGCCCCGGTTGGTCCAGCGCGGCGCGCCACCTCGGCACCGCGCGCTCGCCCAGCCGGTTGGTGACGGCCACCGCGAAGAGGCGGTCCGCCGGATCTCCCAGGGCCGCGGCGTCCAGCAGCTCGGCCGCCGCCGCTTCGGGGGCACGCGATCCCAGCCACGCCTGGATCTCCTGCTCCAGCTCGTCCTCGGGCAGCCCGTCGGCGGCGGCCAGCAGGTCGGTGGCCGTCATCTCGTCGGTCGGCGGCAGCAGCGGGATCTCGATGCCACCGTCGGTCAGCTGCTGCCACATGGCCCACAGGCCGAGCGAAGTGAGGTGGACGATCTCCCCGTCAACCTCCACGGCGCCATGGGAAGCCAGACGCTCCAACAGGACCTCGGCCGGGTCACCGTGCGCCTCGACCCACGCCTTCCACGCCGGGTCCGCCACCTCGGGGTCGAGGTCGTCGGTCGCGTCGGCGTGGAGCAGCTCGCTCAGCTCGGCACGCGGGATGCCGGTGGTCCGCTCGAGGAACAGGGACAGGCAGACGGCACCGGCCCCCTCGAAGTCGAGGTCCTCCTCGCCGGCCAGCTGGGCGTCGAGGTCGAGCCCGGCGACGGTCGCGTCGAAGGCCAGCGCCCACACCTCGAGGTCGTCGCCGACGTCGCCGGGCCAGTCGGACGCGTCGCCGCGGGCCGAATCGTCCTCGATCGTCACGAAGCCGACGGTCAGCGCCACGTCCCACAGCCGGTCCAGGTCCGACCGGGCGACACCGAGAGCGGCGGCCGCGTCGTCTGCCTGCTCCAGCTCGTCGGCGACCACCGGACGTCCGTCGCCGACCCACGCGGCCAGTTCGCTCGTGCGCCGCAGCAGACCGCTGTCGTGCGTGGCGGCGGCGAGGTCGGGGTCGAGCGGCAAGCGGAGCGCGGGCAGCCGGTCCGGCAGTCCGAGCGCGTCGGCCAGGTTCTCCTCGAGCGCCTCGGGGTGGTGCTCGCTCATCCAGTTCATGACCTGGGACTCGTCGGTGATGTCGACGCCCGCGGCGGCCATGGCCTGCGTGACCGTCCTGGTGGGACCCCAGTTGGCGGGGTCCATGACCGCCTCGAGGAAACGCGGTTCGACGTCGTCGAGTTCCCGGCGCAACGCGTCGGCCAGCTCGGTATCGACGCGCCCGGTGGCGGTGAAGAAGGCGACGAGGTCGCGGGTGGAGGCGATGACGTCGCCCAACTCCGTGGGGGCGAGCACGGTCACCAGGCTCGGATACACGTCGAGCAGCAGCTCGTCGAGGTCACCCGACGCCAGCTCGGCCGGGTCGTTCACCACGTGCTCGAGGAGCAGCTGGAGCACCAGCTCCGCGTCCTCGATGTTCCCAGCGGTCGCGTTCTTCTTCGCCCACGTCTCAAGTTCGCCGACGAGGTCGTCGACAGGATCTCCGGTCACGCCCCAACGCTATCGGTCACCCCGGGACGCGGTCGGTGCGGTAGCAGACCAGGTCGGCCGTGCGCTCGAACCCGAGCTTCGCGAACATGTGCTCGGAGGCGTGATTGCCCGATCGGATGGTGGCGGCGGCCCGTTGCCGCACACCCGTGCGGGCCAGTTCCACCAGCAGGCGCCGGACCACCGTGCGGCCGACGCCGCAGGACCGGTCGTCGGGGTCGACCCCCACATAGTCCACATAGTACTCAGCGGCTTGCGAGAATCCGGCCGCATAGCCGAGCAATCTGTTACCCAGCAACACAACCACCGTGTGTTTGCCCAGGGCGGGTGCGCCGGGGAAACACAGCTCATGCAGTCGCGTCACCTCGGCGCGCACAGCCGGATCGGCCGGCAGCGGAATCGCCCGGTCGTCCACGATCTCCTTGGCCAGCAGGTCACGCAGCGGCTGTTGGTCCAACAGGAACAGTCCGGTCTCCTGGTACACGGGCACGTCGTGGCGGAAGGCGAAGTCGGCGAGCAGCCGGTTGTCGCGGTGGCCGAACAACTCGAGCGGACCATCCACGGCGGCCGCCTCGAGCAGCGCGTCGGCCGTGGCCTGCCAGACCTGGCCGGCCGCCGGATGGTTGGCCGGCACATCGACGAACGGCCCGTACAGGGAGGACCGTTCGGCGCCCCGCTCGACACACAGCACGCCACGCAGCCGGCCGCCCTGGTCGACCGCCACCACCGCTCCCGTGGGGAACAACGCCGACAGCTCCTCGGTGACCTCCTCGGGTGACTCGCCGAAGAAGCCGATGTGGTGCGCCGGATCGCCCTGGAGCCGAGCGACCAGACCGATCACGTCGGCCAGGTCCTCGCCGGACGCGGTGCGAACTCGATACATAGCGCAAATCCTGAACTCCGGAGGGCTACGGCGCGAACGGATTACCGCCCACTCGGGCAGCGTCGGGTGGCTGGACGGGCAGTGTCCGCTCCGGAGGCTCTGTTTCGGCCCATTCCGCGCACATACTTCGCGCAATCTCAAAGCCACCAGCGTAGAAAGGCCGAGCCGTCATGGCTGAGTTCGATGTGAAGAGCGTTACCCCGCTCGAGTGGGCCGGTATCGGCGCCGGCGCGCTGGCCTTCCTGGTCAGCTTCTTCCCCTGGTACTCGTGGGACTTCGGCGGCGAGAGCGACAGCCTGAGCGCGTGGAACACGGGCATCGGCGCGTGGTTGCCCGTGCTGCTGCTCATGGTCGTGGGCGGTCTGGTGCTGGGAACCCACTTCGGCCTGAAGGTCGACCGCCTGCCGCTGATCTGGCTGTCCGTGGCCGCCGGCGCCGCCGTGATCATCCTGCTGCGCTGGCTGACCCTGCCGGACGACGGCGGCCTCGGCGGATTCACCCTCGGCGTCGACCTGGGCATCGACTCGGGTGCCGGCTTCGGTCTGGTGATCGGCCTGCTGGCGGCACTCGCGTCCGGCGCGGCCGCGTACCTGGTCTACCGCGCGGCGGCGAAGGCCAGCCGCTCGGCCTGACCACCCCACGAACTGGGCCGCCTCCGCCACCCCCCGGAGGCGGCCCTTCTCCTACCCCCGCGAGTCGCCCTCCCCAGACACGCGAGTTGGCGTTTCACGACCGGGGGTGGCGTGCCACCAACCGCCAACTCGGGGTGTTCCGCGAGGGAGACTCGCGGGGGTTTAGGGCCGGGTCCGGGGGTGGGACTTCTGCGGTGGTGGGTTAGTTCTTTGAGCCGTTCATGCGCTGCGAGATCACCTGGGTGATGCCGTCGCCGCGCATGCTGACGCCGTACAGGGCGTCGGCGATGTCCATGGTCGGCTTCTGGTGGGTGATGATGATCAGCTGGGACGCTGACCGCAGTTCCTCCAGCAGGCCGATGAGGCGACGCATGTTCACGTCGTCCAGCGCGGCCTCCACCTCGTCCATCACGTAGAACGGCGACGGGCGGGCGCGGAAGATGGCCACCAGCATCCCGACGGCGACCAGTGACTTCTCGCCACCGGACAGCAGCGACAGCCGCTTGATCTTCTTGCCCGGCGGACGGGCCTCGACGTCGACGCCCGTGGTCAGCATGTCCTCCGGGTCGGTCAGGATCATCCGGCCCTCACCGCCCGGGAACAGCGTGGAGAACACGATCTCGAACTCGCGGGCCACGTCCTCGTAGGCCGACGTGAAGACCTCGAGGATCTTGTCGTCGACCTCCTTCACCACGGTCAGCAGGTCGCGCCGGGTGGCCTTCAGGTCCTCGAGCTGGGTGGACAGGAACTTGTAGCGCTCCTCCAGCGCCGCGAACTCCTCCAGCGCCAGCGGGTTGACCTTGCCGAGCAGCGTCAGGTCGCGCTCGGCGCGCTTGGCCCGCCTGGCCTGGGTGTCGCGGTCGTACGGGCTGGGCTGCGGCGCGACCACCGTCTCGCCGCGCTCCTTGGCCGCCTCGTACTCGGCCACCTCGACGTCGCTGGCGGGCACGGGCACGTCCGGCCCGTACTCGGCCACCAGGTCGTCGAGCCCGATGCCGAAGCTCTCGCCGATCCGCGTCTCCAGTTGCTCGAGACGCATCCGCTGCTCGGCCCGCAGCACCTCGTCGCGGTGCACGGCGTCGGTCAGCTTCTCCAGCTCGGTGGACAGCTCGCGCACCCGGTTGCGGACCTCGATCAGCACCCGTTCGCGGTCGTAGCGCTCGGCCTGCACGGTGTCACGTTCGCGTGCCGCCGACCGCAGCGACATCTCGATCCGCTCGAGCGCCAGCTCACCGGCCGACACCACGGCCTGTGCGACGGCCGCACCCCGCGCGCGGGACGCCAGCTGACGCGCCGCCCGCTGACGGGCCTCGCGCTCGGCCCGCGCGGCGCGCATCAGCTCGTCGGCCTTGCCGTGGAGCGCGCGGTGGCGCTCCTCGGCCGTGCGCAGCGACAGCCGGGCGTCCATCTCCTGCTGGCGGGCGGCCGACAGCGACGCGGTCGCCTCGTCACGCACGGCCGTGTCCGGCTCGGCGTCCATCGGCTGGTCCTCGGCGACCATCAGCCGCTCTTCGAGGTCGGCCAGCTTGGCGAGGGCCTCCTCGCGGGCCAGTTCGACCTTGGTGCGCTGCGCCTGGACCCGCTCGGCCTCGGCCTGCGCGGCCCGAACGGCCTGGCGCATCCGGCTGAGCCGCTCGGTGGACCGGGCGGCGCGCACCTTCGCCTCGTTGCGGGCCTCGCCGGCCGTGGCGGCCTCGGCGGCCCGGGCCTGCTGCTCCGCGCGGGCACCGTTGAGCGCCGCCGCCGCCCGCTCGGCGGCGCTCTCGGCGGCCGCCAGCTTCTCGTTGGCCTCGTCGACCGCGGCCTGCACCTCGATGACCGACTGCCCGCGTTCGGACCCGCCGACCACCCAGTGCGCGCCGAACACCTCGCCGTCGGTGGTGACCGCACGGACGTCCGGATAGCGGGCCACCAGGTCGCGGGCGGTGGGCAGCGAGTCGACCACGGCCACCTGGTCGAGCGCGCGGAGCACGGCGTCACGCAGCGCCTCGGGCGCGCGGACCAGGTCTGCCGCCCAGCGCACGCCGTGCGGGAGCATCGGCCAGCGGGACCGGTCGACGCCCGTGAAGCCACCGACCAGGACCCCTGCGCGGCCGGCGTCGCCCGAGCGCAGCAGTTGGAGCGCGGCGAGCGCGTCGTCGCCGCTGGCCACGGCCACCGCGTCGGCCACCGGGCCGAGTGCCGCGGCCAACGCGGCCTCCGCTCCCTGTTCGACGGTCAGCAGCGCGGCCACCGAGCCCAGCAGGCCGGGCATCCGGTCACCGGCCGCGAGCAGCGCGCCCGCGCCGTCCTTGCGGTTGAGCCCCATGGACAGGGCGTCGACCCTGGCCCGCCACGAGGCGATGTCCTTCTCGGCCGTGCGCTCGGCCCGCACCAGTTCCTCGACCCGTGCCTGCGCGGCCTTCTGGGCCTCCTTCGCGCGTTCGAGCCGCTCACCGAGGCCCGCGTCGTCGGAGTCCTCGATGCCGGTCTCGGCCTGGGACTCGGCCAGCTCGACGGCCGCGTCCTCGGCCCGCTCGGTGGCCTCGGCGAGCGTGGTGGACAGCCGCTCGATCTCCTCGGCCGTCGCGTTGGTCTTGCTGCGCAGCGCCTCGACCTGGCCGGACAGCCTGGCCAGACCCTCGCGCCGGTCGGCCACCGCGCGCACGGCCGCCAGGTGGGCCTTCTCGGCGGCGGAGACCGCCTGCTCCAGCTCGGCGCGGCGCTCGGCCGTCTCGCCGAGGGCACCCCGGGCGACGTCCACCCGCTCGGCCAGCTCGGCCTCACGCATGGCCGTCTCCTCGGCCTCGGCCTCCAGCTCCTCCGGGTCGCGCCCGCCCGTGGGGGCCTCGACGGCGGCCGTGAGGTGGCGTTCGCGCTCGACCGCCAGCCGCACGGTGCCGCGCAACCGCTCCTCCAGCGCGGAGAGCCGGTACCAGGTGTCCTGGGCGGTGGCCAGGCGCGGCGCGTCGGCCGCCAGCTGGTCCTCCAGGTGGGTCTGCTTGGCGTCCGCGACCTCGAGTGCCTGCTCCACCTCGTGACGGCGGGCGCGGGCGGCGGCCTCGTCGGCCTGCTCCCGCGCGATCTCCGTGCGCTGGGTGACCAGGTCGTCGGCGTGGAGGCGCAGCTTCGCGTCACGCAGGTCGGCCTGCACGGCCTGGGCCTTGCGGGCGATCTCCGCCTGCTTGCCGAGCGGCTTGAGCTGGCGGCGCAGCTCGCCCGTGAGGTCGGTGAGGCGGGTGAGGTTGGCCTGCATGGCGTCGAGCTTGCGCAGCGCCTTTTCCTTGCGCTTGCGGTGCTTGAGGACGCCGGCCGCTTCCTCGATGAACGCGCGGCGCTCCTCGGGCTTGGCCTCGAGGATCTGGGCCAGCTGGCCCTGGCCGACGATCACGTGCATCTCGCGGCCGATGCCGGAGTCGGACAGCAGTTCCTGGACGTCCATGAGCCGGCAGGTGTTGCCGTTGATCTCGTACTCGCTCGCGCCGTCGCGGAACATGCGGCGGGTGATCGACACCTCGGTGTACTCGATCGGCAGCGCGCCGTCGGTGTTGTCGATCGTGAGGCTGACCTCGGCGCGGCCCAGCGGCGCACGACCGGCGGTGCCGGCGAAGATGACGTCCTCCATCTTGCCGCCGCGCAGGTCCTTCGCGCCCTGCGTGCCCATGACCCAGCGCAACGCGTCCAGCACGTTGGACTTGCCGGAGCCGTTGGGGCCGACGACGCAGGTGATGCCGGGTTCGAAACGCAGCGTGGTCGCCGAGGCGAACGACTTGAACCCCTTGAGCGTCAGGCTCTTCAAATGCACGAGACGCGTACCTCTCCTGGTTACCGAAGTCCGGTCCGTCGGCCATGAGGGTACCTGTGCGTTCGGGCGAACCGTGGGAGGTGGCTACCGAGCCGGGGGCTCGATGGTCAGCACGGTCGTGGTCTCGTCCAGCTTGAACTCCAGCCGTTCGATCTTGCTCCGGTCGATGGAGGTGCTGGCCGGGATCTCCTGCTCGGGGTCGTGGTCGGTGCCCCACCAGCCGGCCACCTCGTAGCGGCCGTAGTGGTCGTACACCACGAGATAGCACCTCTTACCTGGGGGAAGCGCGCGCATGGTGACCTGGATCTCCGTGCCCCACTCATGATCCACGAGACGGGCGTCGCCGGAGATGCCGTCGGTGCCCTCGGCCGACCACGTGACTCCGGGGGGAGATTCGTCGGCGGGCGTGTGCCGAATGGCCTGCCAGCCGAAGATTCCCCCGATCGTGAGCAGCACCACGACGGCGGCGGCACCCACGATCTGGGCGTAGCGCCGGGTGGGTCGCCTCGGCGTGTCGGGGTTCACCTGCGGTTCCCGCGGCAGGGGGTCGGGGCCGGGCTCGTACCGGAACGCGGGCAGTGGCGTGGGCAGAGGCACCACGTTCGGGTGAACTTCGACGGCCGTGGGCGGCAGCTCGTCCTCGAAGTCCTCCGGCGAGATCTGGTTCAGCATCCCGGGCAGCGGGGAGAGCCGGACCAGCTCGCGGCGGCACACGTCGCAGGTGGCGAGATGCGTCTCGAACTCGTACCGCTCCGCCGGTTCGAGCGCGCCGAGCAGGTAGACCCCGAGTGAGACGGTGTGTGGACAGTTCACGGCTCGGTCACCCCCCGCTCCTCCAACGCGTCCCGCAGCGCCCGCAGCGCGTAGAACGACCTCGACTTGACGGTGCCCGGCGGGACGCCCAGCACCGAGGCGGCCTCAGCGACCGTGCGCCGCCGGTAGAACAGCTCCGCGATCACCGCGCGGTGATCCTTGGACAACGCCCGCATGGCCTCCGCAACCTGCCATCCCTGCAGGACCCGGTCGAAGTCGTCGCCGGGCCGGGGCCAGTCCCGTTCCAGTATCGGCACCTCGTCGACCCGCGCGCTCTGGCGCCGGTAGCCGGAGACGACGAGGTTGCGCGCCACCGTGTACAGCCACGGCCCGGCGTGCTCGGCGTTCAGCGTGTCCGCGTTGCGCCAGGCACGCAGCAGCGTCTCCTGCACGACGTCCTCGGCGTACTGGTGATCGCCGCCGACCGCGCGCAGCACGTAGCCGAACAACGGTCGCCGGTAGCGGCTGTAGAGCTCACGGATGAGCTCGTCTTCCTGGTCCGGGGTGTTCCCCACATGACATTGATACGCCCAGCTCAGTCGGACGGTTCAATCAGCGTTCGACGAATCCCGCGAGGTTGCCCCTGGCATCGCTCCAGCGGTCGACCACGAGCGTGACCGTGCCGGGCGTGCTCTCCGAGCGCAGGAGCTTCAGCAACTGCTCGCAGTCGGGGCGCGGGCCCTCGGCCACCACCTCGACCCGACCGTCGGACAGGTTGCTCGCGTAGCCGGTCAGCCCCAGCTCACTGGCGCGGGCGCGGGTCCACCAGCGGAACCCGACGCCCTGGACGCGGCCGTGGACCCAGGCGGTGAGCCGAATGGCGGTGTCGGTCACGGAACGTGGTTACCTCGATCCTCTGGCTGACACGGCGGGTGACGGTGATACGTTACCTCGCTGTGATAGGCCGTCCGGAGCAACGTGGCGGCAGTCGAGGAGGTTGGATCCCGCATGTCCCAGCCAGGTGACGAGCTGCTTCCGCTCCCGCCCGAGCAGCCGCCGAAGTCGGGGCTGTCGCGCTCCCCCTACATCGCGTTGGGGGTGGCCGCCGTCGTCGTGTCGACCGCGTTCGCCACCGTCGCCGCGATGTCGGCGGGTTCCAGCGACGAGGCCGCGCCGGAGCGCCGGAGCAACGACACGGAGCAGACCTACACGCAGCGCACCGACACCACGGACGCGACGACCACCACCCCCACCACGACGCCGACCACACCGACGTCGACCACCACGACAACGACGACGACCACCACCACAACCACGACGAAGCGGACGACGACCACCGAGGGTGAGGACCCGCCACCCCCGCCGCCGCCCACGACCACGACGCCGCCCCCGCCGCCGAACAAGAAGCCGACGGCCGCGTTCTCGTTCAACTGCACCGACCTGGCGTGCGACTTCAACGGCGGCGGCTCGACGGACTCCGACGGGTCCATCAGGTCGTACTCGTGGAGCTTCGGCGGGTCCGGCGCCACCGCGTCGCACACGTTCGCTTCGGCTGGCAGCTACGACGTGACGCTCACGGTGAAGGACGACGACGGTGCCTCGGACGGGGAGACCAAGACCGTCACGGTGACCGTTCCGCCCACTACTTCCTAGTAATACCTCCCCCCTGTCCGGGGTCACTCGTTAGTGGTACGTTGCCGAACCGTGACCTCGTCACGTGCACGGCGACCCGTGCTCCCTGTGCTCACCGCCGTTCTCGCGGGCGCTCTCGTCGCGGGTGCCGCGACCATGGTGTCCGCCCCGCCGGCATCCACCGCGGACGGTGGCGGGCTGAGCTTCGCGCTCCCGGACACCCCGTCCTCCGACCTGCAGAACGGCGAGTTCGAGCGCGGGAAACGCGGCAGTGACCCGACGTCCGGAGCGCCGACCACGTCGGCTCCCCCGGTCACCTCGACCACCACGCCGCCGCCGTCCACCACGAGCGCACCGCCGCCGTCGACCACCTCGGAGACGCCGCCGCCCGCCGAGCCCCCGCCACCCGACCCGGAGCCGGCCCAGCCCAGCGGCTCGCACCGCGACCAGGTGACGGCGTTGGTGAACCGCGAGCGCCAGGAACGTGGCTGCGGTCCGGTGCAGGTGGACTCCCGACTGGCGGCCGCCGCACAGGGCCACGCCGAGGACATGTCCAACCGCGACTACTTCTCGCACACCACTCCCGAGGGCGTCACGTTCGACCAGCGCATCCGCAACGCCGGCCACCCGAGCCCGGGCGCGGAGAACATCGCGTACGGCGCACGCAGCGCCGAGCAGGTGATGGAGATGTGGATGGAGTCCGACGGGCACCGCCGGAACATCCTCAACTGCGACCTGAGCACCATCGGCGTGGGCCTGGACACCGACGGCTGGTACTGGGTCCAGAACTTCGGCTGGTGAGCTACTGCTCGAAGCGGTAGCCCATGCCGGCCTCCGTGACCAGGTGCCTCGGCCGCGACGGCTGCGGTTCGAGCTTGCGGCGCAGCTGGGCCAGGTACACGCGCAGGTAGTGCGTCTCCGACGCGTACGTCGGTCCCCACACCTCCTGCAGCAGCTGCTTCTGCGCCACGAGCTTGCCCCGGTTGCGGACCAGCAGCTCCAGCACGCCCCACTCGGTGGGCGTCAGGTGCACCTCGGCGCCGTCGCGCAGCACCTTCTTGGCCGCCAGGTCCACGGTGAACGACTCGGTCTCCACGACCGCGTCGCCGTCGGCCGCCGGGACCGACGCGCGGCGGACGGCGGCGCGCAGGCGGGCCAGCAGCTCGTCCATGCCGAACGGCTTGGTCACGTAGTCGTCGGCGCCGGCGTCCAGTGCCGCGACCTTGTCGCCGGAGTCCAGGCGGGCGGACAGCACGATGATCGGCACCGACGACCAGCCGCGCAGGCCCTCGATGACCGTGGTGCCGTCCATGTCGGGCAGGCCGAGGTCGAGCACCACCACGTCCGGCCTTGCCTCGGCCGCCACCCGCAGCGCCTCGCGGCCATCGGGCGCGGTGACCACGTCGTAGCCGCGGGCGGACAGGTTGATCCGCAGCGCGCGCACGATCTGCGGCTCGTCGTCGACCACCAGCACCCTGGTCACCGCACACTCCCTCGATCGGCCGGCAACGAGATCACCACGGTGAGCCCGCCACCCGGCGTGTCCTCCGTGCGAATCGTGCCACCCATGGCGTCGGTGAACCCCTTGGCGACCGACATTCCCAGCCCGACGCCGCTGGCCGGCCCGCCGCGACGCTGGAACGGCGCGAACGCCACGTCGGTCGTGCCCTTCGGCAGACCGCGCCCGTGGTCGATGACCCGCAGCTCCACCCGGTCGGTGTGCGCGCTGGCCCGCACGGCGATGGCCGGTTCGGCGGCCGACACGGGAGCGATCGGGGTGCCGTGCCGGATGGCGTTGGCCACCACGTTCGCCACCACCCGCTCGAGCAGCCCGGCGTCGGCCACCACGGCCGGCAGCCGCTCGTCCACGTCGACCGCCACCTCGTCGCGGCGGTCCAGCCCGGCGAGCGCGCCGGCCACCACCTCGTCGTAGGTGACCGCGCGCAGCTGCGGCGCGACGGCGCCGGTGGCGAGCCGGGACGAGTCGAGCAGGTTGTCGATCAGCTCGGTCAGCCGGTCGGCCGACTCCTCGATGGCCTCCAGCAGCTCGGCCTCGTCGGATTCCGACAGCTCCAGGTCGGTGGCGCGCAGGCTGCCGACCGCCGCCTTGATCGACGTCAGCGGGGTGCGCAGGTCGTGCCCGACCGCCGAGAGCAGCGCCGTGCGCAGCTCGGTGGTCTCCGCGTGGCGGCGCGCGGCCACCGCCTCGCCGTGCATCCGCTGCTGGCGCAACGCGAGCAGCGCCTGCTTGGCGGCCGTCTCCAGCACCCCGCGCGCCTCGGCCGGCAGGGACCGGCCACGCAGCGCCAGGTGGACGTCCGGGGTGACGGCCACGTCCACGTCGGCCTCGTCGGGGCCGTTGCAGGGGCGCGCACCGGCGCACGCCACGCGGTTCCAGGTGCCGCCGGAGCGTTCCAGCAGCGTCACCGACGTCAGACCGAAGTTCTCCCGGACCTGGGCGAGGAGCCGGTCGACCGGTTCGGGGTCGGTGAGCACGGTCCGCGCGTACGAGGCGAGCAGCGCGGCGGGGGGGGGGGGGGCGCCGCGCCCGCCCACCCCCGCCCACCCCCCCCACCCCCCCCCCACCCCCCCCCCCCCCCCCCCCCCCCCCCCCCCCCCCCCCCCCCCCCCCCCCCCCCCCCCCCCCCCCCCCCCCCCCCCTCCCCTCGGCTCGCGCGCTGGCCGCCTGCACCGACCGGCGGGCCGCGCGGTCCACCACCATGGCCACCAGCACAGCGACGATCACCATGGCCGCGAGCGACACGATGTTCTCGGTGTCGGCCACGTCGAGGGTGTGGATGGGGTCGGCGAAGTAGTAGTTCAGCGCGATCCCGGACAGCACGGCCGCCACCACGGCCGGGGCGATACCGCCGACCAGCGCGACCATCACGATGGCCAGGAAGAAGCCGACCGCGTGGGTGGACAGGCTCACGTCGCCGCGCAGCAGCGTGCCGACCAGCGTCACGGCCGCCGGCCCCAGCGCGGCGAGCACGAACCCCACGAGCCGCCGGGAGAGGGTGAGCGGGCTGCGTGGCGCGCGTGGGCGCCAGACCCGGCCCGCCTCGGGGTGGGTGACCATGTGGACGTCGATCGAGCCGGACCGCTGCACCACGGTGGCGCCGATGCCCTCGTAGAACAGCCGGGCGAACCGGGATCGCCGCGAGGTGCCGACCACCAGCTGGGTGGCGTTGGCGCCGCTCGCGAAGTCGAGCAGCGCGGTCGGCACGTCGTCGCCGACCACCGTGTGGAAGGAGGCGCCGAGGTTCTCGGCGAGCTTGCGGGTGGCGGCGATGGCCGACGGGCCGACGTCGGTGAGCCCGTCGCCGCGCTGGACGTGGAGGACCAGCAGTTCGGCGCCGGCCCGCGCGGCGATCCGGCCGGCGCGGCGGACGAGCGTCTCGGTCTCCGGGCCGCCCGTCACGGCCACCACCAGGCGTTCCCTGGCCTCCCACGTCTCGGTGATCTGCTGTTCGGTCCGGTGCTGGCGCAGGGCCACGTCGACCTGGTCGGCCACCCACAGCAGCGCCAACTCCCGCAGCGCGATCAGGTTGCCCGGCCGGAAGTAGTTGCCGAGTGCCGCGTCGATGCGCCGGGCCGGGTAGACGTTGCCGTGCGCGAGCCGCCGGCGCAGGGCCTCCGGGGTGATGTCGATCAGCTCGAGCTGTTCGGCCTTGCGCACCACCTCGTCGGGCACCGTCTCCTGCTGGCGCACCCCGGTGATCCGCTCGACCACGTCGTTCAGGCTCTCCAGGTGCTGCACGTTGACCGTGGTCACCACGGTGATGCCGGCGGCCAGCAGCTCCTCCAAGTCCTGCCACCGTTTGGCGTTGCGGGAGCCCGGCACGTTCGTGTGGGCCAGCTCGTCGACCAGGACGACTTCCGGCCGGCGGGCCAGGACTCCGTCGACGTCCAGCTCGGCGAAGTCGCGGCCGCGGTGGGTCATACCGCGGCGCGGGAGGATCTCCAGTCCGCCGAGAAGCTCGAGGGTCTTCTCGCGGTCGTGGGCCTCGACCAGGCCGACCACCACGTCCGTGCCGCGCTCGAGCCTGCGGTGCGCCTCGCCGAGCATGGCGTAGGTCTTGCCGACGCCGGGTGCCGCGCCGAAGTAGATACGCAGCTCGCCCCGGCGTGGTCCCTCGTCTGTCACGGTGTCAGTCTGCGCCAGACCCGCCAGCCGAGCAGCCGGGGTTAGCGGAGGTATAGCCGATCCGGACATAACTGCATTACCTTGCTTTCCGAAGGGTTTCCCTCCGGATGAGGTTCACGTGAGCAGCGACGCAGGACAGGACAACAAGCCGCGACGTATCCGAGCGGATGCGCTCCGGAACCGCGAACAGATCCTGCGCGCCACCGTTGACCTGGTCGTTGAGAAAGGACCGGCCGTACCGCTGGAGATGATCGCCAAGCGGGCGGGCGTCGGCATCGCGACGCTGTACCGGCACTTTCCCGACCGGATGGTATTACTCCGCCAGGTGGCGCTGGACCTGTTACGCCAGTCGACCCACGAGGCGGAGACGGCGCTCGCCGAGGAGGACGACGCTTTCACCGCCCTCACCCGCTACATGCACGACTCCATCGACCTGCGGATCGGCGCCATCATGCCGGTGCTCGCGGAGAAGGTCCCGATGGACGACGAGCTGCTGACCGCTCGGCAGGACTCGCGTGAGGCTGTCGATGAGATGGTTCGTCAGGCGCACGAGGAGCGGTCGCTGCGCGCGGACGTCAAGTCCGGAGACATCGGCCTCCTGATCATCCGGTTCGCGCTACCGCTGTCGGAGGCGATCAATCCGGAGGACAATCATCGGCTCTCTCATCGGCACATGGAGCTTCTGCTCGATGGGTTGTTGAGTGTCATGGCCGACGACGTGCTGCCCGGGCCGACCATCGGGATCGACGAGCTTGCGTCGGCGCCTACCGAGGACGCTGGTTACATGCTGATCTCCGACAATTCGGTGGACGGGCGGAGTCTTTGTTGGCGTCGTCCGGATGGGACCACGCCTCCACGATCGGGCGGCCGTCCAACGAGTCTCTAGCCCGCGAGTCCCACGTTCAACCCACGCGAGTCCCCCTTTCGGAACACGCGAGTTGGCGGTTCGCGGGCCACGGGCTGGTTCGCGAACCGCCAACTCGGATGTCCGGCGAGGGAGACTCGCGGTGCTCGAACGTGGGACTCGCCGGGTGTCAACGTGGGACTCGCCGGTGGGTGGTGGCGGGCGAGTCTCTATGGGTTCGTACCGGCTTGGTCGTTGATGCGGCAGGCTGGTGCGCCTCAGCCGCCGGTGGTCGAGCACTGCCCGTCTCTGGGCCGTTCGTCGAGCCCGAGGGTTAGACCGTGCCGCCACCGGTCGGCCGGGGAGGACTGACAGCCGGTGGGATGTCGTGCCGTGTGTTGAGCACTGATCCATTAGGTCGCTGTGATTCTCCTTGAGGCTGAGTGCTGTTGTTCGGCGGAGAGGAGTGTTCGGGTGCTGTTCGTGGGAGATGACTGGGCTGAAGATCATCATGATGTGGAGGTGGTGGAGGAGTCCGGGCGGCGGCTGATGCGGAAACGATTCCCGGAGGGTGTCGCGGGGTTCGCTGGTTTGCATGCGTTGATCGCGGATTCTCTTCCGGATGACGCGGAACCTGCTGATGTGGTGATCGGGATTGAAACAGATCGTGGCCCGTGGGTGACGGCGTTGATCGCGGCCGGTTACCGGGTATTCGCGATCAATCCGATGCAAGCGGCTCGATATCGGGAACGGTATTCGACCTCGGGTGCGAAATCTGATCGTGGGGACGCCCACGTGTTTGCGGAGATCGTCCGGTTGGACCGCGCGCATCACCGCCAGATCGCGGGCGACTCGGACCTGTCCGAGGCGGTCAAGGTACTCGCACGCGGCCACCAGTACCTGATCTGGACCCGGCAGCGGCAGACCAACCAGCTCCGCTCGATGCTGCGGGAGTACTACCCCGCCGCGTTGGTGGCCTTCCCCGACCTGGCCGGGCGGGACGCGCTCGCGGTCCTGGCCGCCGCGCCGACCCCAGCGGCAGGGCAGACGTTGACCCTCGACGCGATCATCACCCTGCTCCGGCAAGCCGGCCGGCAACGCAACCTGGAAAACGCCGCGACCAAGATCCATTACGCGTTGCACGCCGAGCACTTGACCGCTCTCCCGTTGACCACGCAAGCATTCGGCATGTCCGCCCGAGCCCTGATCACTGTTATTACCGCGCTCTCCTCCGAGATCGCCCCGGCGTTGGCAGCGGGGGCAGAAGAAGGACGAGCGGTTCATGAAGGGTTCACGGCGCACGGCGGTTCCGCAGCGCTGGCAGGGCAAACCCTCCTGCCCGTACACCGCGAGCGACCGGTCGAAGTAGCCCGACTGGCCGTTCACGTTGACGTACAACGCGTCGAAGGACGTGCCGCCCGCGCCCAGTGCTTCGCGCATCACGTCCGTGGCGGCGGTCAGCACCTCGCCCGCCTTCGCGGCGGACAGGCGGTCGGTGGGGCGGGACCAGTGCAGCCGCGCCCGCCACAGGGCCTCGTCCGCGTAGATGTTGCCGATGCCCGACACCAGGTTCTGGTCGAGCAGTGCCCGCTTGATCTCCGTGTGTTTGCGCCGCAGCGCGGTGATCACCGCGCGCTGCGAGAACGCCGGGTCCATGGGGTCGCGTGCGATGTGGGCGATGGCCAGCGGCAGCAAAGCGCCGTCTACGGTCACCAGTTCGTCCACCAGCAAACCGCCGAACGTGCGCTGGTCCACGAACCGCAGCTCCGCGCCGTCGTCGGCGAAGCGGAACCGCACGCGCAGGTGCTTCTCGTCCGGGGCACCGACCGGCTGGACCAGCATCTGGCCGCTCATGCCCAGGTGGGTCAGCAGCGCGAGGTCCTCATCCAGTTCGGCCCACAGGTACTTGCCGCGCCGGCGGACCGCGACCACCTTGCGGCCGGATAGGCGGCCGGAGAAGTCAGCGGCACCGGGCAGGTGGCGGCGGATCGCGCGGGGATGGTGCACCTCGACGGAGGAAACAACCCGGCCGACCACGTGTGTCTCCAGGCCGAACCGGACGACCTCGACCTCGGGAAGTTCAGGCACCAGACCGTTTCTGATCGGCCGTCTTGATCAACTCGGAGAGCGTGCGCCAGGCGGCCTCGGCCGCCTTCTGCTCCGCTTCCTTCTTGGTACTGCCGTCGCCACTGCCGCGGTCCTGGCCGGCCACGACAACGGTGGCCGTGAACTCCTTGCGGTGGTCGGGGCCCTCCTCCTGCACGCGGTACTCGGGCACGCCGAGGCTCGCGGAGGCGGTCAGCTCCTGCAACGAGGTCTTCCAGTCGAGCCCGGCACCGAGCAGCGGCGCCTCGGTCAGCAACGGGTCGAACAGCCGGTGCACCAGCTCGCGGGCCGTCTCGATGCCGTGTTGCAGGAACACCGCACCGATCACGGCCTCCATGCCGTCGGCCAGGATGCTCGCCTTGTCGCGGCCGCCGGTCATCTCCTCGCCCTTGCCGAGCAGCAGATGCGCGCCGAGCCCGTCGTCGCCGAGGCTACGGGCCACACCGGCGAGCGCGTGCATGTTGACCACGCTCGCGCGCAGCTTGGCCAGATGCCCCTCGGGCAGGTCGGGGTGCGTCCGGTACAGGTGGTCGGTGACCACCAGACCGAGCACCGCGTCGCCGAGGAACTCCAGACGCTCGTTGGGCGGCAGCCCACCGTTCTCGTACGCGTACGAGCGGTGTGTCATGGCGAGCTTCAACAGCTCGGCGTCCAACTCGACGCCGAGCGATACGAGCAGCTCACCCGGGTCAGCTACCGGACCCCGCGCCGCCCTACCCCCCACAGCCGTCTACCACCGTCGCTGCACTGGATCAGGCTGGCTCGGTGATCTGACGGTTGCCGTACTGACCGCAGGTGGGGCAGACGACATGCTGGGGCTTCGGAGCCCGGCAGGCGCGGTTCGAGCACTCGACCAGGTGCGGAGCACTGGTCTTCCACTGCGACCTGCGCGCACGCGTGTTCGAACGCGACATCTTCCGCTTCGGGACAGCCACGACTAATTCTCCTCCAACGAGCTGGTGGTGGGATCGAACGACACGTTCACACGTCACGATCCGTGCGGAACCGCTCCGTGAGCGCGGCCCACCGAGGGTCAATGGTCTCATGCCGGTGATCGGGACCGAGATCGGCCCACTTACCGCCGCAGTCCACGCACAGACCGGGGCAGTCCTCGCGGCACAGCGGCACCGCGGGAAGGGCAAGCACGGCCGCGTCGCGGACCACGGGTTCGAGGTCGACCAGGTCGTCGACCAGGCGCGCGATCTCGTCCTCGTCGGTGGTCTGCTCGGTCGTGCTGTCCGGGTAGGCGAACAGCTCGGTGAACTCGACCTCGATCTCGCGGCCCTCGATCGGGTCGAGGCAGCGGGAGCACTCGCCCTGGATCGGCGCGAGCGCCGAGCCGGACACCAGCACGCCCTCGACCACCGACTCGATCAGCACGTCCAGCTCGATCTCGGCGCCGGTGGGCACGGTGATGACGCCCTCCACCCCGAGCGGGGCGGCGACGGCGACCGTGCGGTGGATGTCGCGACTCAGGCCAGCACGACGTGCCAGCTCCCGAGTGTCGACGATCCACGGACCCTTGCGCTGTTCGGACATGGCTCTAGTCAACATCCCAGACTGTCTGCGTATTTCGACCGCCGCGAACGCGGCAACCCGACAATCCTACGCTGCCCTCAGACCTGGTAGTCGAACGGCGTCACGGGGGCGGCCGGCACGCCGTTCGCGGCGCCGCGCAGGTGTGCCCGCCCCTTGCCGACCGTGCGGAGCGTGTGGGACAGCAGGTCGGAGAACTCGGCGAGCTTGCCGTCCACGTACTCGTCGCACTCGGCGCGCTGGCGGGTGGACTCGTCGGCCGTGGCGTCGAGGATCCGCGCCGACTCCAGATGCGCGGCCTGCACCACCTCGGTCTGGGAGACCAGCCGTTCCTGTTCCATCCGGCCGTCCTCGATGGACCGCTCGTAGGACTCGCGTCCGGCCTGGATCATCCGCTCGGCCTCGTGCTGGGACCGGCCGACGAGGTCGTCGTACTTGGCCTGACCGGCGGCGATGGTGCGGGCCGCCTGGTTCTCCGCGTCCTCCATCAGCCGGTCGGCGTGGGCGGTGGCGTCGGCCACCAGCCGCTCGGCCTCCGCGCGGGCCTCGGCCACCGTCTGCTCGGCCTCGAGGTTCGCCTTGCTGATCGTCTGCTCGGCCTCGTGCTCGGCCTTGCCCACGATCTCGTCCTTGCGGTCGAGCACGTCCTGGGCGTCGTCGACCTCACCGGGCAACGCGTCGCGCACCTCGTCGAGCAGTTCGAGGATGTCCCCTCGCGGCACCACACAACTGGAGGTCATCGGGAGCCCCCTGGCCTCCTCCAGGATGGTGACCAGTTCGTCGAGGGCCTCGAAAACCTTGTACACGCCTGCCTCCTCCGCCACCCCGGGCACTCGCCTGCAGCTTTCTAGTCTGCCGGGTAACCCGGGGTGATCGGTGGAGGTCGGGCCGCTCTGGCGTGTCAGGAACGCACGTCGATCAGCACGAAGCTCGCGTACCTGTCCGGCGTGTAGAAGCTCTCGCCGCCACTGCCGGTGATCAACCTCCGGTTGCCCTTGCCCTCGACACCGGGGGTCGGCACCGAGAAGAGGCGGTAGTAGCCGGCCGCGCAGTCGGGCAGCACGCTCTCCCGGTTCTGGTACTCCGCGCCGTCGTCGGGGAACGGGAACGGTCCGCCGGCGGCCACAAGGTCGAGCGTGTCGGCCACCTCGGCCGGCAGACTCGACAGCGGCGCCTCGGTCATCCCGGCCGGAGTCCCGCACTCGCTGGGCGCGCCGCCCAGGTCGATCAGCACGAAGCTCGCGTAGTGGTCGTCGGTGTAGAAGTGCTCACCGTCGTCCCCCGTGACGATTCGCCGGGCACCGCGGTCCGGGCTGCCGGGCGTCTCCACCGTGTACTCGTGGTAATAGCCGCTCGGGCAGTCGGGCAGCAGGTCCTCGCGGTTCTGGAACACCGTGCCGTCCTGCGGATACGGGAACGGGCCGCCCTGTGCGATCAGGTCGGCCGTGTCCGTCGCCTCCGGCGGCAGGTCGCCGAGGGGTACCTGGTCGTAACTGGAAAGGTCGCCGCACACCGGTTGGGCGACCGCCATCTCGGGCATCACCGCTGCGGCGGTGGAGGTGAGCCCGAGCGTTCCGAACATGGCGATCAGCAGGGCGAGTAGCGTCTTCACCGATTTTGATGTGACGTTGCTCATTTTCCGACCGTAACTCGATCGGGTGACGCCGATTAGCGCCGTTCGTCTGGGATTGAATGAACTCATGGCGAACGTGGAGATACGGCGGGCCCGCGCGGAGGACGTGACCGCGATCGTCGACATGCTGGCCGACGACCCGCTGGGCGCGAAGCGCGAACGGCCGGGCGACGCGCGCTACGCCGAGGCGTTCGAGGACATCGACGCCGACCCCCGCCAGGTGCTGGTGGTGGCCGACGCGGCCGGCGAGGTGGTGGGCACGCTGCAGCTCACGTTCATCCCCGGCCTGTCCCGGCTCGGCGCCACCAGGGCGCTCATCGAGGCCGTGCGGGTGCGGTCCGACCAGCGCGGCAGCGGACTGGGCGGCCGGCTGATCGAGTGGGCGATCGACACGGCCCGCGAGCAGGGCGCGGCGATGGTGCAACTGACCACGGACGCCAGCCGGGTCGACGCGCACCGGTTCTACGAACGGCTCGGCTTCGTGGCGAGCCACGTGGGCATGAAGCTCGCCCTCTAGACGGGCGGCTGGCCGGTGCGCCGCACCACGTCCTTCACGAACTCGTAGGTGGGTCGGCCCGCCTCGAGCACGTCGGCGAAGTGCTCGAACATGTACTTGCCGCCGCCGGTCTCGGGGCGGCCCGCGTCGAGGGTGGCCTGCCAGCCCTGCCACCCCAGGCCCACCCGGGCCTCGGCGTGGTCAGCCTCACCGCGAACGTCCGCGCCAGCGTGTGCATGCGCTTGAGAAAGTGCGAACACTCATGTTCACAACCGAATGCTCATGGTCACGTCTGAAGGTGAATGTTCGCCTTCTCCAAAACACTTATGGCTTCGTTCGCTCGTACCCGAGCGCGGCCATCACCTCGACCTGGTCCTTCGCGAGTTCCCGCATGCTGTACGGCGCGTGGCCCGGCGTGCTCGGCGGGGTCCCGCTGTCGCCGAAGCCGCGCAGGTCGGTGGCCACCACCGTGAACCGCTCGGCCCGTCGCTCGGCCACCGCGTGCCACATGAGGTGCGCCTCAGAGATGCCGGGCAGCAGCAAAAGCGGCGGCCCCTGCCCGCCCCGGCGCCCGTGAGTGGTGGTCCCCGAAGTGGCGATGTCGAACTCGTCGAAGCCGAGCACGGCTAGCTCTTGTCGGCCAGCCGCTCGACGAGACGGGTGTGCACGGTCTCCGGGAGCAGGTGGGAGACGTCGCCCCCGTAGGTGGCGACCTCCTTCACCAGCGAGCTGGACAGGAAGCTGTTCTCCGGCTTGGTCGGCATGAACAGGGTCTCCACGCCGGACAGCTGCTGGTTCATCTGCGCCATCTGCAGCTCGTAGTCGAAGTCGCTGATCGCGCGCAGGCCCTTCACGATCGCCTTGATGTCGTGCTGGCGGCAGTAGTCGACGAGCAGCCCGTGCCAGGAGTCGATGCGGACGTTCGGCACGTGGCTCAGCGCGTCGGCCAGCAGCTCCATCCGCTCGTCCACGGAGAACAGGCCGCGCTTGTTCTTGTTGATGAGGACGGCGACCACGACCTCGTCGAACACGCCGGAGGCTCTCTCGAGAATGTCGAGGTGGCCGTTGGTCGGCGGATCATAGGAACCGGGACACACCGCGCGCCGCATAGCGCGGGACCGTATCAGGAGCCGGGCTTTTCGACCTGTCTACGGTGGCGTTGGTCACTCCCTACTGGCCCAGTGCAACTCCGTGTCGCCGTAACGGCGAACCTTCATGGCCACCAACGCTTCCGGCCAGTCCGGCGGCCCGGAGCGCCGGGCCCGCTCCACGATCACCAGGGCGTCCGGCGCGGTCCAGCCGTGGTCCACGAGGGCGGTGAGGTCGGCCCGCAGCGCGTCGTTGTCCAGCGCGTAGGGCGGGTCGGAGAGCACCAGGTCGTAGGGCGTTTCGGGTGACTCGGCCAGCACTGTCGCCACCCGGCCCTGGCGCACGACCGCGCCCGGCAGGCCCACGGCCGCCACGTTCTTGCGCAGCACGGCGACCGCTCCCCCGTCGGCCTCCACGAGTGTCACGACCTCGGCGCCCCGCGACAGCGCCTCGAGCCCGAGCGCGCCGGACCCGGCGTACAGGTCGAGCACCCGGGCGCCGTGGAGGTCCATGGCCGCCTCGACCGCGCTGAACAGCGCCTCGCGTACCCGGTCGGAGGTGGGCCGGGTGCCCTTGCCCGGCACGGTCAGCCTGCGGCCACCGGCGACGCCGGCCACGATCCTCGTCACCGGGTCATGGTGGCACTTGATCAGGGCCTCCACCCCGCGCCCCCGCAGTTCGCGTAAGCTCGCTCTTCTCACTTTTGGTAGGGGCACTCGGGGAGAAGTGCGTGTCGCAGACCTCTGACAGGCAGGCCGAGATCGCGGTCGAGCAGGCTCATGTCGATGTCGTGTACGCACGGGTCGACGAGATGCGGACCGAGGCTACGGCCATGCGCAACCGCGGGGACGAACTCGCCCATGGCGCGCGCAACGAGGCGATCTTCGAGCAGGCGGCCATGCTGTTCGAGCGCGACGTGATGGTGCGTCACGCCAACCAGATCCTGCGCAGCCTCGACTCCGAGCACGAGGGTCTGGTGTTCGGGCGGCTGGACATCACGGATGACACGGAAAACGCTGATAACTCCCAAGGCGCCGAGACCATGTACGTCGGCCGCCTCGGCATCCGCGACGTCAACTTCGACAACCTGGTGACCGACTGGCGTGCCCCCGCGGCCGCCGCCTTCTACCAGGCCACGGCCGAGCAGCCGATGAACGTGATCCGGCGTCGGGTGATCCGCTCCACCGGACAGTCCGTGGTGGACATCGACGACGACCTGCTGGCGCCGGAGAAGCGACCCGACAGCATGGCCGTGGTCGGCGAGGGCGCGCTGATGGCGTCGCTCACCCGCGCCCGCGGCGACCGGATGCGCGACATCGTGGCCACCATCCAGCGCGAGCAGGACGAGGCGATCCGCGCGCCGTGGCGGGGCATCACGGAGATCACGGGCGGGCCGGGCACCGGCAAGACGGCCGTGGCGCTGCACCGCGTGGCGTACCTGTTGTATCGCGACCGGCGGCGCATGGGCGGGTCCGGCGTGCTCGTGATCGGCCCGTCGCCCGCGTTCACCTCCTACATCTCGCGGGTCCTCCCGTCGATGGGCGAGGACACGGTGGAGCTGCGCTCGCTCGGCGAGGTGCTCGACGGCGCGCTCGCCACCCGCAACGACCCGGCGCCCGTGGCGCGGATCAAGGGGTCGCTGCGGATGCGCCGGGTGCTCAAGCGGGCGCTGCGCGAGACTCCGCCGGACGCGCCGACCGAACTGCGGATCACCTACAAGGGTGACGTGCTGAAGCTCGACGAGCGTGAACTGGCCCAGGTGCGCCGATCGGTCCACTCGGCCGGTCGCCCGCCCAACCAGTCCAGGGTGGACGCTGCCGAGGCGCTGCTGGAAGCGTTGTGGCGCAAGGCCGAGGCGTTCGAGGCGGGCATCGACCGCGACGATCTGATCACCGACCTGGGCGAGCGGATCGACTTCCACCGGTTCGTGGTCGTGTGGTGGCCGCTGCTCACCGAACACGAGGCGCTGCGGTCGCTGGCCGACCCCGAGCGGCTGGCGCAGGTCGCCGGTCGGGCGCTGTCGGCTTCCGAGGTGGCGCTGCTCGCGTCGTCGTGGGCGTTGGAGGGGACGTCGGTGGCGGACGTCGCGTTGCTCGACGAGCTGCGGGTGCTGCTGGGCACCGCGCCGAAGCGGCGCAGGCGTCGTCCCGAGCCGTGGCCGGAGTCCGATGGCCCGCGGCGCGCGACCCACTACGACGAGTACTCGCACATCGTGATCGACGAGGCCCAGGACCTGTCCCCCATGCAGTGGCGGATGGTCGGGCGGCGCGGCCGCTACGCGAGCTGGACGATCGTGGGCGACCCCGTGCAGAGTTCGTGGCCCGACCCGGACGAGGCGGCTTCGGCACGCACGGCCGCGCTGGGCGCGCGGACCACGCACCGCCGGTTCACGCTGGCCACGAACTACCGCAACTCCGCGGAGATCTTCGAGCTGGCCGCCCGGGTGGTCGGCGACGTGGCGACGGCCGACCAGCTGCCGCACGCCGTCCGCAGCACGGGTGTCAAACCGTCGGTGCGCACGATCACGGCGCCGGAGCTGCCGGAGGCGCTGCGCCTGGCGGCGGCGCAGTTGCTCGAGGAGGTCGACGGCACGGTGGGCGTGATCACGTCGACCTCCGCTCTGGCGACCGCCCAGGCCGCTCTGGCGCCGCACGACCGGCTGCACGTGGTGGACGGCCTGGAGGCGAAGGGCCTGGAGTACGACGCGGTGGTGCTGGTCGAGCCGAACGAGCTGGTGACCGAGTCGACCACCGGCCCGCGCACGCTGTACGTGGCGCTGACCCGCGCGACCCAGCGCCTGACGGTGCTGACCACCGACCCGTCCTGGCCGGCTTGAGGGTTCGTTCCGCCGACGGCACGGAGATCGCCGTGGACCGGACGTTCGGCAGCCGGGCGTTCCCCAGCGAGTCGCCGACCTGTTGGCGCGGCCGTTCACCGTGCTGCGCCACGACCGCGGCGACACCCCGCCGTACGCGGTCGATCGGGAGATCGAGGACCTGGCCGCCGTGCTGCCGATCACCCGGCTCGCGATGTACGAACGCAACCGTTTCCCGTGGACTACCTGGCGACGCTGCGCGGCCTGACCGCGGAGGCGGCCGACGACTACTGCCTGGCCGTCGGCCTGGCTCCCGAACACCTGACGGCACTGCGAGCCCGGAGTGGGCCGCTGGGGGATGCGCGAACTGGCGGAGCTGCTGCCAGCCGGGAGCTGGACGTCGCTAGCGGGCCAATCCCACGCTGTGGCGGCCGAGGCTCTGGTCCCGGTCCTGGCGAACTTCTTCACCCGATAACGGACCTGGCTCGTCATCGCCGGTCCCACCCGGTGACGGCTTTCGGGAATTACCGACACCCCAGAGATCGCGCCGACCGCAGCGCTCGCCCCGCTGTGCTGAGCAACTCGACGGCGGAGTCCGGCCTAGCGACGGACACCGACAACTGATCCGCCCCTCAGCATCTTCCGCGATCGATCCACAGGGCGGCGTCTCAGCACGAACTTTTGTCGGTGCTCGCGACCGGAATTAAATCCAGGGGTTCCTGGACCGGTTTGTCGGTGTTCTCCGATACGGTCGAACCGGAGCCCTGTCCGCAGCAGGCTCCCCTACACGCCGACACCTTCCAGGACCTGGACCAGGACGTCTGAATCGTCCCGCGCACTCCGCCCGGGCACTCCCGGAACGGCCCTGACCTCGGCGTTCGCCTGCTCGGCCAACCAAGAACAGGTCTCCGGTTCGATATTGGCACACAGCACCGACAAACGGTCGGGGGGCCCCTGGATTTAATTCCAGTCGCGAGCACCGACATTTCTGATCGGCAGGCGTCTACTCGCCCGAGCGTTGTCGGTCCGCGTGTGCCTTCACCTTTGCCCGGTTGCCGCAGGAAGCCATGTTGCACCACACGCGCCGACCGCGGGGATCCAGGAAAAGCCATCCACACCCGGGCCCCGGGCAGGCACCCACGCGTGCGTTGCTGCTCAGCAGGTCGGCCGCTGCCAGCGCCACCGCGTGCAGAGGCAGCTCCGGGTCAGAGGAGGGCGGTAGGCGGAAGCGGGCGCCGCCGTCGGGGTCGGCGGTCAGCGTGGTGAGCGCGTTCGCCCGGTCGGCCTGCGCGGCGACTTCCTCGAAACCCTCGCCGTGGCGCAGCAGTCGGTACAACGCCCCCCGGAACGAGCGCACCGACGCCAGCACCTCCTCCCCTCCCGGCCTCGGCGCCGTCGACTCGATCAGCCCGGTGAACTCGGCCCACGCGAGCAGCGTCGGGTAGTCCCGCAGCCACTCCCCGCGCGGCAGGGGCGGCTCGCCCCAGCCGGCGTACGTGTTGCACAGCTCCAGCGCCGGATGCCCGCCGATCGGCTTGGGCAGGACGAACTCCCCCACTCGCACGGCGTACGGCGGCAGTTTCACCCTTGACACCTCGTCCAACTAACCACTTGAATCCTCAAAACTGGTTAGGAGTGATTCTATGCGTAAGTGGAGCACGGCCGCCATCGCGGCGTTGGCGCTGGTCCTCACGGCGGCGCCCGCCCAGGCCGAACCCGAGCCGTGGCAGCCATACCGATCCACCCCGTTCGAGGCGGAAGCCGGCAAGTACTGCGACTTCGCCCTGCGGGTGGAGCCGGTGGAGGACGAGGAGGAGTACCGGGTGACCGCCCGCTACCCCGACGGCACGCCCCACCTGTACGAGTACCGCGGCAAGCTGGTCTCGCGGTTCACGAACGTCGCCACCGGCGAGTCGGTGGTACGGGACATCTCCGGACACGCCTGGCACGAGGTGTATCCCGACGGCGAGACGTGGAAGTCGTTCTCCGTGCTCGGCCCGTTCACCGCGGGCTTCCGCGCCGAGGACTCCCACGGGCAGGGCTACTACCGCTTCGACGGCGTCACCTCGATCGCCTACGAGCAGGACGGGACCCGGCACCTGCGGGTGTCCACCGGCGAGTCGGAGAACTTCTGCGAAACCCTCGCCTAACGGCAGAGGGCGTTCTCGACCAGCTCGATGGACCGGCGCTCCTGCACGAATCCCGGGCTCGTGGCGAGCGGTTCGGCCAGTGCCAGGGTGGCGGACGCGGACACCGTGACCGCGCGCCGGCCATCGGGCGTCACGCCGTTGTTCGTGGAGAAACCGTTCTGGCCGCCGGGGTGCATCCAGAAGCTGCCTCCGCACGGCAACGGCATCTCGAAGATTCCCGAGCACGTAGCGGGCGCCGGGCATCAGCTGCTCGTAGGGCTGGCCGATCGGGCGGGGGTCCCGCATCATCTCGGCCAGTTCCGCCGGCCGCAGCAGCCGGCCGCCGAGCAGGGCGCGGAGGAAGGTGTTCACGTCGACCGTGGTGGACACCATCCCGCCGGAGGCGTCCGCGTCGGTCAGCTCGGTCACGTCGACCAACGGCTCGCCGACCGCGAACTGCTGGTAACCCTTCGCGTGCGGCCGGGGCAGCGCGGGATCGGGGCCGGGGAAGGACGTGTCGGTCAGGCACAGCGGCCGCACGATCCGGTCGGCCACCTCCATGTGCCACGCCGGCCGGCGGCCCGCTCGATGATCATGCCGAGCAGGACGTAGCCGGTGTTCGAGTAGGCCCAGCCCGCGCCGGGCGCGAAGTGTGGCCGCAGTTCCATGGCGGCCACCACGATCTCCTCGGGCACGTTGATCTCGTACCGGTGCTCGTAGTACCCGGCCGCGGAGTCCATGGACGGGAAGTTGTCGTCGTTGATCCCGCTGGTGTGTTGGAGCAGGTGGCGGATGGTGATCGCGCGGCCGTCGTTGCCGTTGCCCCGCACCACCCCCGGGAGCCATCGCTCGACCGTGTCGTCGAGGGCGAGCGCCTTCTCGCCGACGAGCTGCAACACGACGGTCGCGACGAACGTCTTCGTGGTGCTGCCCATGCGGAAGTGGCCGTCCGGTCGCACCGGTAGGCAGCCGGCGGGAGCCGCACACTGGGGAAGTCCCCCGTCGCGAGCTGGGGCTAACCCCCGTCGTGCCGTTCCCGCGCGGCGCGAACGTCGTCGCGATGGGCCACGGCCCAGTCGTTGAGCGCCGAGAGCGGCACCAGCAGGGTGCGGCCGAGGTCGGTCAGCTCGTAGTCGACACGGGGTGGGACGGTCGCATGTGGAGTGCGGGCGACCAGCCCGTCGCGGACCAGGGAGCGCAGGGTGAGGGTGAGCATGCGCTGGCTGATGCCGTCGATCGCGCGGTGCAGTTCGCCGAAGCGGTGGGTCTGGCGGCCGAGCAGCACGACGATCAGGACGCTCCACTTGTCGCCGACGCGGTCGAGCACCTCGCGGACCGGGCAGTCGGTTACCTCGGTGTTCGTGACCGACATCAAAGTGCCTCCTCCCCATTCGCCCCGATGCTGACGCATGATGGGGTTACGCACAAGAAGTAACCAAGGGGATGGAATGGAACCGGACGAGTTGATCATGCTGGGCGACGAGGACGTGCCCGTGTGCGAGGACGGGAGCTGCGAACTGTGAAGATCGAGGTCTGGTCGGACATCGTGTGCCCGTGGTGCTACCTGGGCAAACGGCGGCTGGAGACCGCGCTGGCGGAATTCGACCACCCGGTGACCGTGGAGTGGCGCAGCTTCCAACTGGACCCGACGTACCCGAAGGACGCGCGGCAGCCGGTGTCGGAGGCCCTCCAGTCGAAGATGGGCGCCTCGCCGGCCCAGGTCCGCGCGATGACGGGCAACGTCGGGGCGTTGGCCGAGGCGGAGGGCCTGACGTACGACTTCGACAACGCCGTCATGGTCAACACTTTCGACGCCCACCGAGTGGCCCACCTGGCGAAGGCGTCGGGCCTGGGCACGGAAATGCACGAACGCCTGCTGCGCGCCCAGCTCGTGGAGGCCGCGGTCCTGAACGACTCGGAGACGCTGGTCCGCCTGGCCACCGAGGTCGGCGTGCCCGAACCGGACACCCGCCGAGTCCTGGCGAGCGACGAGTACGCGACGGCGGTGACCGAGGACATCCAGGAGGCCCGCGCGCTGGGCGTGAACGGCGTCCCGTTCTTCGTGATCGACCGCAGGTACGGAATCTCGGGAGCCCAACCGGTGGAGGCGTTCCGCAAAGCCCTGACCACCGCCGCCACGGCCGGCGCCACCCACTGAGCGCCGACCAAGAGGTCCCCGCACGGACGGCCAGGAAACCCTTATACACCAACAAACCCCGAGAGCGCCCCTGCCAAGAGGACAGTCCCCCACCCATCCCGGGGGCGGCCCTGTTCCAGTCTATCGGCTCACACCGACAGTCACGGGCGCGAAGATCCACATCGGGTCGAGTTGTCCACAGGGCCCGCGGACATCCACAGAAGACCGAACAGGGTTGACGGCGCCCACGCCTCAGCTCAGCACAGATCACGGAGGGTCGTAGCCACTGAGGTAGCGCGAGGCCGGTGGAGGGTTGATCTCAGCGTCCCGGATCCCCAGATCCCTGCGGGCGCAGGTGTAGAACCCTGCGCGCGCGTCGTTGGCTGCGGCGTAGGCCGTCACGAACTCTTCTGGATCCGTCAGCTCACCACGAGCAAACCACTCCATCCGCCAACTGGCTTCGTGCACCGACGCGCGGCATCGATGGTGTGGATCTCGCCGAGCAGCAGTACGGCTTCCCACCTCTGGGCGCGAGCCGCCTCCGCATCCGCCAGCAACGGAAGTCCGTCGACCGGGCCCAATGGCTGACCACGCGACGGCAACCCGCGGAAGCCGGCGATCCGGTACGACATCTGGACGCACTTCTTCACGGCGTTCGCGTACTCGACGTAGGCATTGAGCCGGTTGTCGTCCCACCGGGTCTGCTGGGCGCGGCGCCGGCGCGATCGTTCGGTCAACGCGGTGACCGAGTACGTCGCGCCGGCGCCGAGAAGCACTGCCAGCAGGGTGAAGACCTGCTGAGTCAGCGGATTCACCGCGTGGCCGTCAGCTCAGGACCACCAGCAGGTCGCCGCCCTCTACCTGGGCCACCGAGCTGATCGCCAGGCGTTCCACCGTGCCGGCTTTCGGTGCGGTGATCGACGCCTCCATCTTCATGGCCTCGATGGTCGCCACCGTGTCGCCGGCGGATACCTCGTCGCCCTCGCCCACGGCCAGGGTCACCACGCCCGCGAACGGGGCCGCCACGTGGCCCGGGTTCGTGCGGTCGGCGCGTTCGGCCACCGGGAGGTCGGACGCCACCGAGCGGTCCCGCACCTGCACCGTGCGCAGCTGACCGTTCAGGTTCGCCATCACCGTGCGGATGCCGCGCTCGTCCGCCTCGCCGATCGCTTCCAGCTCGATCAGCAGTCGCACGCCCTTCTCCAGGTCGACCGGGTACTCCTTGCGCGCCTTCAGACCGTAGAAGAAGTCCTTGCTCGCCAGCACGCTCGTGTCGCTGTACTGCTCGCGATGCGACAGGAACTCCTTGGCCGGCTCCGGGAACAGCAGCCGGTTCAGGGTGGCGCGCCGATCGTCGACCAGACCAGAAAGGTCCTCTTCGGACAGTGACGGCACCGGCTTGGCCTCCGCGCGGCCCTTCAGAGCCTTGGTACGGAACGGTTCCGGCCAGCCGCCGGCCGGGTCGCCCAGGTCGCCGCGCAGGAAGCCGATCACCGAACCCGGAATGTCGAACTTGCCGGGATCCGCCTCGAACTCCGCCGGGTCGACGCCCGCGCCGACGAGGTGCAGCGCCAGGTCGCCGACCACTTTGGACGACGGCGTCACCTTGATCAGGTGGCCCAGCATCCGGTCGGCCGCCGCGTAGACCTTCTCGATCTCCTCGAACCGGTCCCCCAGCCCGAGCGCCGCCGCCTGCGTCCGCAGGTTCGACAACTGTCCACCGGGGATCTCGTGGCGGTACACGCGCCCGGTCGGCCCGGGCAGTCCCGCCTCGAACGGCGCGTAGATCTTGCGCACGATCTCCCAGTACGGCTCCAGATCGCACACCGCCTGCAGGTCGAGCCCGGTCTCCCGCTCGCCGTGGTCGGTGGCCGCCACGATCGCGGACATCGACGGCTGCGAGGTGGTCCCGGCCATCGACGCCGAGGCGCCGTCCACCGCGTCCACGCCCGCGGCGATGGCCGCCAAGTACGTGGCCAGCTGCCCACCCGCCGTGTCGTGGGTGTGCAGGTGGATCGGCAGGTCGAACTCCTTACGCAGCGCTGTGACCAACCGGTGTGCGGCCGGCGGCCGCAGCAGCCCCGCCATGTCCTTCACACACAACACCTGCGCGCCCGCACCGACGATCTGCTCGGCCAGCTTCAGGTAGTAGTCCAGTGTGTACAGACGTTCGTTCGGATCGGACAGATCAGCCGTGTAGCAGAGCGACACCTCCGCCACGGCCTTGCCGGTTGCCAGCACGGCGTCGATGGCCGGGCGCATCTGCTCGACGTCGTTGAGCGCGTCGAAGATCCGGAAGATGTCGACGCCGGTGGCCGTGGCCTCCTCGACGAACGCGGCCGTCACCTCCGTGGGGTACGGCGTGTAGCCGACCGTGTTGCGGCCACGCAACAACATCTGCAGACACAGGTTCGGCATGGCCTGCCGCAGCGCGGCCAGCCGCTCCCACGGGTCCTCCGCCAGGAACCGCAGCGCCACGTCGTAGGTGGCCCCGCCCCAGCACTCGACCGACAGCAGCTCGGGCGTCATCGACGCCACGTACGGCGCGACCGTCAACAAGTCCTTTGTGCGCACCCGAGTGGCCAGAAGGGACTGATGCGCGTCGCGGAACGTGGTGTCCGTGACGCCCACCGCCTTGGACTCACGCATCCAGCGCGCGAAACCCTCCGGGCCCAGCTCGTCGAGCTTCTGCTTGGACCCGGCGGGCGGCTCTCCCAGCTCGATGCGAGGCAGCTTCTCCAGCGGGTCGATGATCTCCGGTCGGGCGCCGTGCGGCTTGTTGACCGTGACGTCCACCAGGTAGGACAGCAGCCTGGTGCCGCGGTCGGCCGAGTGCCGCGCGGTCAGCAGGTGGGGCCGGTCCTCGATGAACGACGTGGTGACGTTGCCCGCCAGGAAGTCCTCGTCGTCGAGCACGGCCTGCAGGAACGGGATGTTCGTGGCCACGCCGCGGATCCGGAACTCGGCCACCGCGCGCCGGGCCCGCGCCACGGCCGCCTGGAAGTCACGGCCGCGGCAGGACAGTTTCACGAGCATGGAGTCGAAGTGGGCGCTGATCTCGGTGCCGGGCGACGCGGTGCCGCCGTCGAGCCGGATGCCCGCGCCGCCCGGCGAGCGGTAGGCGTTGATGATCCCGGTGTCCGGGCGGAACCCGTTCGTCGGATCCTCGGTGGTGATGCGGCACTGGAGCGCGGCGCCGCGCAGCCGTACCGAATCCTGGGACAACCCGAGGTCGTCGAGGTTCTCACCACTCGCGATGCGCAGCTGGGACTGCACGAGGTCGACGTCGGTGACCTCCTCGGTGACCGTGTGCTCCACCTGGATGCGCGGGTTCATCTCGATGAACACGTGGCGGCCGTCCTGGGACAGCAGGAACTCGACGGTGCCGGCGTTGCGGTAGCCGATGTGGCGCGCGAAGGCCACGGCGTCGGCACAGATCCGTTCCCGCAGCTCGGGGTCGAGGTTGGGGGCCGGCGCGATCTCGATGACCTTCTGGTGCCGGCGCTGCACCGAGCAGTCGCGCTCGAACAGGTGGATGACGTTGCCATCGCCGTCGGCCAGGATCTGCACCTCGATGTGGCGGGGGTGCACGACCGCCTGCTCGAGGAACACGGTGGCGTCGCCGAACGCCGACTCGGCCTCGCGCATGGCCGCCTCGAGCGACTCCCGCAGCGCGGACGCCTCGAGCACCCGGCGCATGCCGCGTCCGCCACCACCGGCGACGGCCTTCACGAACAGCGGGAAGCCCAGCTTCTCGCCGGCCGCCAGCAGCTCGTCGACGTCGTCGGAGGGCGCCGAGGAGTTCAGCACGGGGATGCCGGCCTCGCGGGCGGCGGCCACCGCCCGCGCCTTGTTACCCGTGAGTTCGAGGATCTCGGTGCTCGGCCCGACGAACGTGATGCCCGCGGCCGCGCACGCGCGGGCCAGCTCGGGGTTCTCCGAGAGGAAGCCGTAGCCCGGGTAGACCGCGTCGGCGCCGGCCTTGCGGGCCGCCTTCACGATCTCCTCCACGGACAGATACGCACGCACCGGGTGCCCGGCCTCGCCGATCTCGTACGCCTCGTCGGCCTTCATCCGGTGCAGCGAGTTGCGGTCCTCGTGTGGGAAGACCGCGACCGTGCCGGCCCCCAACTCGTACGAAGCGCGAAAGGCCCGGATGGCGATCTCACCGCGGTTGGCGACGAGCACCTTGCGGAACATGCAGGTACCTCCTGGAGAGCCGGCACGACGTCCAGGAAACGTTACCCGGCGATCCCGACAGTCGGGAGAACCGTTCCACGTGACGGGCGCCTCTCTCAGCGAGGAACGTCTATGATCAGTCCTCCGGGAAGTTGATCTCGATGGCCGCCGTGTTGGTCACGGTGAACGGGTAGTCCAGCCCACTCGTGCAGGTCATGGCCGCCGGAGCCGCCTTGAGCGTGGCATCGGTCAGATCGGCCGGGACCTCGAAGACCAGTACCTTCTCGCTCTCGAACTGCTCCATCGTGGAGTGCTGGCCGTTCACCTGGTAGACCGTGCCCTCGCTCTCCAGGGTGAACGCCTCGAACGGCACCACGCACGACGACGCCGGCGCGTCATGTTCGATCCCGCCGTCGGCGGTGGGCTCGTAGATCACGCTCAGCCAGGTGTTCTTCGGGTCGTCGGGCTGGTCACCCAGCTCGGCCGTGAAGTAGGTGAGCGCGGCGTTCGTGACGGAGATGACGTACGACCCGGGCTCGCCCTCGTCGTCGGTGACGGTGAGCTTGGCCGGCGTGAGGTTCTCGACGTAGATCACCGGGCTGTCCGATCCCCGGTAGAGGACGTCCGGCTGATCGCCGGTGCGCTCGCCCTCCAGGAGGTCGAACGTCTGGGGGAGACCGGCGTACTTCAGTTCCAGCTCGACCTCACGGCGGTCGTCGGGCACGGCGACCACGTACTGGGCGGTGGCATCCTCACCCGCGGTGGACAGGGTGTACTCGAAGTCGGGCAGGCTGCGCTGCCGGCCGTCGACGGAGACCGTGGCGGTGATCTTGTCGCCGAGGTTCTCGAGGAACGGCGCCACACGCAGCTTGAACGCGAGCAGGGTGGAGTCCGGGCCCGCGCCGTACTGCAGGCCCTCGCCCGCGTCGACCAGGTCGGCCGTGCCGAAGTCGAGGACCTCGGCCGCGACGCCGTAGTTGCGCAGGCGGCCGTCGTCGGGCGACTTGAGGCTGACGCCGTCGAGCTTGTCGACCGCCACCACCTCACCGTCGGCCACGACCTCCCCCTCGAACGGCGCGGCGCTGGTGGACGAGGTGGTGGTGGGCCGCTTCGAGCCGGCCGACGGGGTGCCCTGCGTGTCCTCCCCACACGCGGTGAGCACCAGCCCCAACACCAACACGCCCCAGATCCGCCGCATCCCCATCACGCCTTCCTGCTCCTGTCGACCACGCTCCGACGTGTCGCTGTGCCCAGACGGTTGCGCCGTTCACCCAGTTGATCGATACGCGGGGTCCTAGGCTCTGGTGCCGTGGACGATCTGGACCGCTGGACGCGGGTGCTGCCGCTGGGTACCGGGGCCTTCGGGCAGGTGCATCTGGCCTGGGACACCGTGGCGGAACGGTGGGTGGCGGTCAAGCGCTTCACCGGGCAGGACGAGCTGGGCCTGCTGCGGTTCGTGATCGAGTCGCGGATCCGGGTGGAGCATCCCCACCTGGTCCGCACGCTGGCGTTCCGCCTGGTCGACGACCGCGCGTGGCTGGTGACCGAGCTGGCGCGCGGCGGGTCGATGCGGCAGCTGATGCATCGCAGCGGTCCGCTGCCGTGGGGCTGGGTGGCCGAGGCGGTGGACCAGCTGCTGGACGCGCTGGTGGCACTGCACGCGACCGGGGTGGTGCACCGCGACCTGAAGCCGGCGAACCTGCTGCTGCGTGACGCCGGTGCCGCCCGCCCGCACCTGCTGGTGGGTGACTTCGGCATCGCCACGTGGCGCACGGTCTCGATGACCGGCATCGGCGCGGCCATCGGCACGCCCGGATACCTGGCGCCGGAGTACCTGGACGGCAGCCAGCCCGCTCCGGCGACCGACCTGTTCGCCGTGGGTGTGCTGGCGGCGGAGCTGCTGTCGGGCAGCAGGTTGGTCCACCAGAGCAACGCCTCGCCGGCCATCCCCTCGGACTGGAGCACCACGCTCCCCCTGCCCGACGGCGTGCCGGCCCACGTGGCAGCCGTGCTGCGGCGCATGGCCGACCCGGACCCGCGACGCCGGTACGCGGACTGTGCCCAGGCACGGGAGGCCCTGCTGGCCGCCGCCCCACCTGAGCGCCGGGGCGACCTCACGTCCGTGAAGGCGGCGGACCTGCTGGTCGGACCTGCCGTCGGGCTGGACCCTGGAGGTCCCGCTGCCCCCGGACACCCCCACGACGGTTACGGCCGCGCGTGCGCGCGATACCGGCGGGACGACCCCGGCCGTCGAGCCGGTCGCCAGTCTGCGTCCGTCGGCCGGGCAGGTCACCGCGCTGGTCGCCCAGCCGCCACCCGTGTCGACCCCGCCCCAGCGGGCTCACTCCCCCGAGCTTCCACCCCGCCGGCCGACATCTCCGCCCCACCCAAGGCGCGGCGAACCAAGCCGCCTCAAGAAGAAGCGCCGCGCGCGACGGGTCGTCTCCTGCTCGTCCTCCTGCTCCTGGCTCGGCGGCGCCGGCACGCTCTGGGTCGCGTCCATGACCCGCACCGTCCCCGGCTGTCCCACCGCCGGTCGGGCGGCCGCGCCGGCGGCAACCCGCCCTTCGTCTGGTGCCCCAACTCGTCGCGCCGTGCAGCCACGCCGAGTTGAGTGACATCCGCGAAGGCGAGGACGGCCGCGAACGGTGCCAGCGCACCTCGACGACAACGCGACTGGGTCCGCGAACCCGAACGCGGCTTCCCCATCTCCAACCCGAACGGCCCGTTCCCCACCGAGGTCTGCGACGGCGACGGCGACACCGACCACTGCCGGTCGGCGACCGGGTCACGTGCACCGAAACGTGTGGACGATCACGCACTAGCCGACGTACAGGAGCCGGTTCGCCGTGTTGGCGGGGACATTGCACAACCTGTCCTTTGTGGACGCCGCGATGAGTGCCGAGGCCACCTCGGCCGCCGTCGCCGTCGGGTGGTCGTACAGGTAGATCCCCACGGCACCCGCCACGTGCGGCGCGGACAGCGACGAGCCGGACATCGTGTTGGTCGCCGTGTCCGAGCTGATCCACGGACCGGTGATGCTCACGCCGGGCGCGAACATGTCCACCAGCGGCCCCCGGTTCGTGCTGGCGAGATGCAGTCCCGCATGTCACTGGCACCGATGGTCAACGCCTCGACCACCCGCGCCGGTGAGAAGTTGCCGGCGTCCGTCGCGGAACTGCCCGCCGCCACCGTGAAACTCACGCCCGTCCGCGATCGCCGCGCGCACCGCGTCGTCGAGGAGCTAGTTCGCCGAGCCGCCGAGGCTCATGTTCGCCACGGCAGGTCCGGTCGCGTGCTGGACCACCCAGTCGATCCCCGCGATCACGTCGGAGATCGTCCCGCTGCCGTTGGCGCCGAGCACCTTCACGGGCACGATGTTGATCTTCTTGGCGACCCCGTACTTCGTGCCGCCGATGATGCCCGCGATGAACGTCCCGTGCCCGTTCTCGTCGGAGGCGTTCGTGTCGTCGTCGGTGAAGTCGTAGCCCGGCAGCACCCGCCCGGCGAAGTCCTGGTGCGTGCTCCGCACCCCCGTGTCGAGCACGTACGCCGTGATGCCCTCGGCCTCGTTCGGGTACCGGTACCGCTGGTCGAACGGCAGGTCGCGCTGGTCGATCCGGTCCAGGCCCCACGACGGCGGGTTCACCTGCTCGCCGAGCGCGTGCACCTCGCTGTCCGGTGTCACCGACGCGATCCCGTCGGCACCGGCGAGCTTGCGCGCCTCATCCTGGCTCAACCGCAACGAAAACCCCGACAGCACGTTCCGGTAGGTGTGGTCCACCGTGCTGTCGAACCGGTCCGCCACCGACGCGGCTCGCGCCTCGACTCCCGTCGCCGCCTCCAGCACCACGATGTAGTCGGCTTCGGTCGCCGCGCTCGTGGGTGTCGCGACCAACGCTGTCGCCGCGGTGCCGATCAGGCACGCGACGCCGATCCTTGCCATCCCTCGCAGGTTCATACCCATTGTCGTTAGTCGACTACGCAGACGTGAGCAAGGTTCACCAGTTGCCACCTGGGCGGTAGGGCTAGCCCCACCCCGGGTTCGGGGGCGCACACCCGTGTCCGAACAGGAGCAAACCGAGACCCTGTAACCGTTACCAGGCAAGGGAAGGACAGTAAGGTGCGCAAGCAACCAGTAACGGTACGCGTCGCGAGGTGGAGCGCCACCCACCCGTGGCGGGCGATGGGCATGTGGATCGTGTTCGTCGCCGTGTGCTTCGCGGGTGGCGGGTGGGTGGGGACCAACGAGGCGAACGACGAGGACCTGGCGATCGGTGAGTCCGGTCGCGCCACCACCATCGTCAACTCCGGGGACTTCGCCGACCCGGCCGTGGACAACATCCTGATCACGGCACGCGACGGGGAGTGGGACGAGGCCGCGGCGAACGCCGCCGCGGCCGACGCGACCCGCCGGCTCGAGGCCCTCGACGAGGTGGCCGAGGTCGGCCGGCCGATGCCGTCGCAGAACGGTCAGGCACTCCTCGTCCCCGTCACCATCACCGGCGACTCCGACGACGCGGACGACCGGGTCGGCGCGCTGCTCGACACGACCGCCGCCGTCCAGAGCGACCATCCGGACGTCCGGGTGGAGGAGGTCGGCGGACCCTCGATCAACAAGGGCATCAACGACCAGGTGGCGAACGACCTCAAGAAGGCCGAGTTCATCAGCCTGCCGGTCACGCTGCTCATCATGTTGGTGGCGTTCGGCGCGATCATCGCCGCCGGGGTGCCGGTGCTGCTCGCGTTGTCGGCCGTCGGTTCGGCCTTCGGTCTGTCCGCACTCGCGTCGCACGTCATCCCCGCCGTGGACTCGGCGTCGAGCGTCATCCTGTTGATGGGTATGGCGGTCGGCGTCGACTACTCGCTCTTCTACCTGAAGCGAGAACGCGAGGAACGCGCGAACGGCAACCAGCACGTCCGCGCGGTGGAGATCGCCGCGGCCACTTCCGGCCACGCGGTCGTGGTGTCCGGGTTCGCGGTGATCGTGTCGATGGCCGGCCTCTACCTGGCCAACGACGCCGTGTTCTCCTCGCTCGCCACCGGATCGATCATCGTCGTGGCGGTCGCCGTGCTCGGCTCGCTGACCGTGCTCCCCGCGCTGCTGGCCAAGCTCGGCCGCAGGGTCGACCGCCCGCGGGTGCCGGGACTGTGGCGGCTCACCAACCGCACCGGGCCGCCGCGCGTGTGGCCGAAGCTGCTGCGTCCCGCGCTGCGCTTCCCGCTCGTCACGCTGGTGCTCACCATCCTCGCGCTCGGCGCCCTCGCGCTTCCGGCACTGGACCTGAAGCTCAAGGCCTCCGGCGAGGAGGACCTGCCGCGGACCATCCCGGTCATGCAGTCCTACGACCGGCTCACCGAGGCGTTCCCCAGCGAGGGCACCAACCACGTGGTCGCGGTCCGCACGGACCCCGGGCGGATCGAGCAGGTGCGGGCCGAGCTGACGGAACTGTCCGGCCGTACCCAGAACGACCCGCTGTTCGCACCGACCGCCGAACCCCCCATCGAGGTCTCGGCGGACGGCACGGTCGCCCGGCTCGACGTGCCGACCACCCACGCACCCGGTAGCCCCGAGGGCGAGGAGTCGCTCGCGAAGCTGCGGGAACTGGTGCCGGAGACGGTCGGCACGGTGTCGGGCACCGAGTACGCGGTCGGCGGCGAGATCGCCGGGAACATCGACTACACCGACAACCTGGCCGACCGGATGCCGCTGGTGATCGGGTTCGTCCTGCTGCTCACGTTCCTGATGATGGCGGTGACGTTCCGGTCGGTGGTCGTCGCGATCACCGCGCTGTTCCTGAACCTGCTGTCGGTGGCCGCCGCGTTCGGCACGCTCACGCTGGTGTTCCAGCACACGTGGGCGGAAGGGCTGCTGGGCTTCGAGTCCAACGGCACGGTGGTCGCGTGGATCCCGCTGTTCCTGTTCGCCGTCCTGTTCGGACTGTCGATGGACTACCACGTGTTCGTGGTGAGCCGGATCCGCGAGGGCGTCCAGAGTGGGCTGCCGAACAAGGAGGCCGTCGCGCAGGGCATCACCCGGTCCGCCGGCGTGGTGACGAGCGCGGCGATCGTGATGGTGTCGGTGTTCGCGATCTTCGCGACGCTGAGCATGAACGAGATGAAGCAGATCGGCGTCGGGCTCGCGGTCGCCGTGTTCCTCGACGCGATGATCATTCGGGTCCTGGTGCTGCCGTCGCTCATGGCGCTGCTCGGCAAGGCCAACTGGTGGCCGTCGAAGGTGCACGCTGTTGATCACTCGGTGCCACCGGCTCCCCCGAAGGATGATCACTCGTCCGAACCAAGGGCCGGGTTGCCGCTGCCCGTGCGGTGACCAGTCGCGCTGAAGCCCACCATGCCGTTCAGCGACGGCATGGTGGGCTTCAGCGGCTTATCACCCTCCTGCCGGCGTCACCCCTCGGAGGGACCATCTAAAGTGGGGCAATGCCAGCTGGCGATTCCGAAGCAAATGCCCGTGTCCCCCGGTTTGACACCGTTCTCCGGGGCTATAACCAGCGCCAGGTCAATGAGCGGGTCACGCGCCTGACATTCGATCTCGGCCACGTCACCAAGAGCCGCGACGAAGCTGTTGCCAAGGTCGCCGAACTGACCAAGGCACTCGGCAGCGCCCAGCAGCAGTTAATCGACGCAAAGGCTCAGCTCAACCGCATCACGTCCAACCCGACCAGCACCGAGGCGATGTCCGAGCGGCAGCGCCTCATGTGGCAGCTGGCCGAGGAGGAGATCGCGGAGTTCAAGCGCGACGCGGACAACTACGACCGCTCGACCAGAGCCGACGCCGACGAGTACAGCCACTCGACGCGGGCCAAGGCCGACGCGCACGCCTCCGGCACCCGCGAGGAGGCCGACAAGTACGCGATGACCACCCGGACCGGCGCCGACGAGCACGCCGCCGAGATCCGGTCCACGGCCGACGCGTACGTCGTGTCCACCAAGTCCGCCGCCGACGACTACGCGGCGAACGTCCGGGCCGAGTCGCAGAACTACGCGAAGGACCAGAAGGCCAAGCACGACGCCACCACCGCCGAACTCGCGAACCGGCGCAAGGCGCTCGAGGCCGAGTACTCGAAGAACCACGCGGCGCTCGAGGCCGAGTACGAGCAGCTCCGCGGCCGGCACAACGCCGAGCACGACCAGCTCATGGCCGAGGCACGCAACGAGGTGGAGCGCGCGGCCAAGGCCAACGAGGAGCGCATCGCCCAGCTCGACGCCGAGGCCAAGCAGCGGCGCGCGCAGCAGGACACCGTCGCGGGCAAGCAGCGGGAACTTCTCGACCAGAAGGCGGGCGAGAAGCGCGCGTCCCTCGAGCAGGAGACCGAGATCGCGCTCAACGCCCGGCGTGCCGAGCTGGAGCGGGAGCTGACCGAGCGCGGCACCGTCGCGAACAACCGGGTCGCCAAGATCATCGGCGACGCGGAGCGCGAGGCGGCCAAGCTCCGCGAGACCGTGTCGGCCGAGCGGGCCGAGGTCGAGCAGCAGCTCGCGGCGCGTGAGGCGGCGGCCGAGAAGCAGGCCGCCAAGATCATCGAGGACGCGAAGCGCCGCACCGACGAGCAGGAGAAGACGCTCGCCGAGAAGCGCGCGGCCACCGAGAAGCACCTGGCCGAGCTGGAGTCGATGGCACAGCAGCAGGCGGAGAAGACGGTCACCGACGCCGAACTGCGCAGCCAGACGGCGGACAAGGAGATCTCGGACAAGCGTTCGCGGATCGAGAAGGAGCTGTCCGAGCAGCAGGCGAACGCGAAGATCCGCGCCGCCAAGATTATCGAGGACGCGGAGCAGCGGCTGGCCGAGGCCCGCGAGCGGACCAACCACGCCGACGAGTTCGAGCGCCGGGTGTCCGAGCAGGTCACGTCCACGTTCGTGATCCTCGAGGAGGCCAAGCGCCACTTCTCCGAAGCGATGGGTGCGGCCGCCAAGTCGGGCGACAAGGACAAGCCCCGGCCCGGCGGTCCGGTCGGTCAGCAGACCGTCCAGGTGCCCAAGCCGCAGCCCCAGCCCGCTGCTCAGCAGCAGGCCAAGGCTCAGGTGAACGGCAAGCAGTAACTCTTCCGGTCCCCCATCGGCCCCTCGCGCCCACGGCGCGGGGGGCCGCTTACTGTCCGGTCACCGAAGCGAATCAACCGCTCACCGATGCGGCCTCAAGGTCCCGCCGCCGGGTAAGCCCATTCCCATGATGACCATTCCCGTCGCGCATGATGACCATTCCGGTAGCGCGTGATAACCGTTGTGCGTGGGCCGTTTCAGGCCTTCTCCAGGTATTCAGCCCGGTCTCCCGCGACCATCGACGCCACCATGCTCGCAAGGCGGGGGAATTCCGCGAGATCGGGTGTCCTGGTTACCAACTCCTGCGCTTCGACGCGGGCTTCGGCGATCAGATCCTCGTCGCGCAGCAGGGAAAGCAGCCGCAGTGTGGAGCGGTTGCCGGACTGGGTGGCGCCGAGGATGTCGCCCTCGCGGCGCATCTCCAGGTCGACCCGCGCGAGTTCGAATCCGTCCAATGTGGACGCCACGGCGTCGAGTCGGTCGCGGGTCGACGTGCCGGCCGGCGCCTCGCTCACCAACAGACACACACCCGCCGCGCTGCCCCGGCCGACCCGGCCGCGAAGCTGGTGGAGTTGGCTGACGCCGAACCGGTCGGCGTCCATGATCACCATGGCGGTGGCGTTCGGGACGTCGACGCCCACCTCGACAACTGTGGTCGCCACCAACACATCCAGCTCGCCGGCCGCGAAGGCACGCATCACCGTGTCCTTCTCGTCGGGCGGCAGTTTGCCGTGGAGCACGGCGAGTCGTAGCCCCGCGAGCGCGCCGTCGGACAACAGTCGCGCCACCTCGGTCACGGCCAGCGGCGCGCGCCGGCCGGTGTCCGAAGTGGACTCCATGGCCTCCTGGACGTCCTCGGGCTCCTCGACGTCCTCGCCCGCCGTGGGCTGGTCGCCGATCCGCGGGCAGACGACGTAGGCCTGGTGCCCGGCCGCCACCTCCTCGTGGATGCGCTGCCACGCCCGCTCCAGCCACGCCGGCTTCTCGGCCATCGGCACGACCGCCGTGGTGATCGGCGACCGCCCGGCCGGCAGCTCCCGCAGCGACGCGATCTCGAGGTCGCCATAGACGGTCATGGCGACCGTGCGCGGGATGGGCGTGGCCGTCATGACCAGCACGTGGGGACTCACGTTCTCGCCGGCTCTGGTGCGCAGCGCGTCACGTTGCTCGACGCCGAACCGGTGCTGCTCGTCGACCACCACGAAACCCAGGTCGGCGAAGGTCACCTTGTCCTGGATGAGCGCGTGGGTGCCCACCACGATGCCGGCGGCGCCGCTGACCACGTCGAGCATGGCCTGCTTGCGCTGCGCGGTGTTGAGCGAGCCGGTGAGCAGCGTGATCCTGGTGGCCTCCTCGGCCCCGCCCAACTCGCCGGCCTGCGCCAGGTCGCCCAGCATCGCGCCCAGCGACCGGGCGTGCTGGGCGGCCAGCACCTCGGTGGGTGCGAGCAGCGCGGCCTGCCGGCCCGCGTCGACCACCTGGAGCATGGCCCGCAGCGCGACGATCGTCTTGCCGCTGCCGACCTCGCCCTGGAGCAGCAGGTTCATGGGGTGCTCGACCTCGAGCGCCTCGGCGACCTGGTCGCCGACCTCCTGCTGGCCGGCGGTCAACGTGAACGGCAGACGCTCGTCGAACGCCGCGCGGATGCCGTCGTCGCGGCGGGGACACGCGGGCGCCGGCCGGGCCGACGCGGCCGCGCGACGCTGGGCGAGTGCCAGCTGCACGGCCATCGCCTCGTCCCACTTCAGCCTGCTCTGCGCGGACTTGACGGCCGGCCAGTCGGTGCCGAGGTGGATGGCGCGGATGGCCTCGTCGTAGTTGGTGAAGCCCCGCTTGTCCCGCAACTCGGGCGGCATCGGGTCCTCGATCTCGCCGAGCAGCGACAACGCCTGGCGCACGCACTTCGCGATCTGCCACGACTGGACGCTGGCGGCCGCCGGGTACACGGGGATGAGACCGACGAACGCCTCGATCTTCTCGTCGTTGGTCTTCTCGCCGTCGGGCTTCTCGTCGGCCGTGTCCTCGTCGAGCAGCTGGAAGTCGGGGTTCGTGAGCTGCAGCTTGTTCTTGAAGATCGACACCTTGCCCGCGAACAGCGCGCTGCCGCCGGGCTTCAACGTGCGCGCGACCCGCGGCTGGTTGAAGAACGTGCAGATCAGCGAGCGGCTGCCATCGGTGATGGAGACCTCGCTGATCGAGCCGCGTTTGGTGCGCATGGTGCGGTGACTCACAGTCTGGACGCGCGCCATGACCGTGACGTGTTCACCGATCTCGAGACCGGCGATGTCGGTGAGCTGACCGCGCTCCGCGTAGCGCCGCGGGTAGTACCTGACCAGGTCGCCGACCGTGTGCAGGTCGAAGGCGCCGGTCAGGGCCTTTGCCGACTTGGCGCCCACCGCCGCAACCAGTTTGTCGTCCATGGAGAGCATCGGGGCCGATTATGTCGTGTCGCACCGACAATCAGTCGGACCCGGTGCGCAATGCGTCGTCCAGCTCGGTGAGCAGGCGGGCCTTCGACCGCGCGCCGACGATCGCCCGCACCGGTTCGCCGTCGCGGAACAGCAGCATGGTCGGCAGGCCGAGCACGCCGTAGCGCTGCCCGACGGACGGGTACTGGTCGTAGTCGAGCTGGACGATCTCGAAGTCGTCGCGCTCGTCGGAGATCTGGTGGAGGACGGGCGCGATCATGCGGCACGGCGGGCACCACTGGGCCCAGAAGTCCACGAGTACGGGCTTGTCACGGGCCAGCACGCGGTCGGCGAACGTGTCCTCGGTGATGATCTCCATGTCCTACTCCCCCTTTGCACGCCGCGTCACGGCGGCGTCGAGCTTGGCGCGCAGTTCGTTGCGCACGACGGTCAGCTGCTCGAGGTACGCGTCGACCTCGGCGATCTTGCGGCGGTAGCCGGCGACGGAGTCGGCACACGAGTCCCCGGCGTCGTGGCCGGCACGCAGGCACTCGACGAAGGGCCGGGTGTCCTCGAGCGCGAAGCCGACCTCGCGGAGGGTCTGGATCTCCCGCACCACTCGAAGGTGTGACTCGTCGTACTCTCGGTAGCCGTTTGTCCGTCGTGGAGCGTTGAGTAAGCCCTGCTGCTCGTAGTAACGCAGTGCCCTGGTGGTGGTACCGGTCGTGACAGCGAGTTCACCGATCCGCATGGGACCGATGCTAAACATTGCCCCCGACGTCAACGCCAGAACAAAAAATGTCGGACCCCGCTGGCAGGCTCCCCGGGCATGAAGCCATACGAGGAATCCCAGCTGTCGGCCAAGCTCTCCACCCCCACCCGCACCGACCCGCCGCTGGTGGCCGGCGAGAAGGAGATGCTGGTCGCCTACCTCGACTTCCACCGCGAGACGATCGCGTCGAAGTGCGCCGAGGTGCCACCGGACAAGGTGAACGAGGCGGCGGTGCCACCGTCCGACCTGACGCTCCACGGGCTGGTGCGCCACCTGGCGGGGGTGGAGCAGTGGTGGCTGCACCAACAGTTCGCCCGCCAGGAGGTCGAGCCCCTGTTCGCCAACCCGGAGGACGACTTCGGCGACCTGTCCGGCAGCTTCGAGGACTCGGTGGCCATGTGGCGAGCGCAGATCGAGCGCTCCCGGCAGATCATCGAGGCCGCCTCCCTGGACGACACAAGCATCCGGATCCAAACGGGCGAGAGATCTCCTTACGCCGGATCCTGCTGTTGCTGATCTGTGACTACGCCCGCCACTGCGGCCACGCCGACCTACTGCGAGAACGCGTGGACGGCTCGGTGGGCTGGTGACCACCACATCCGGAAGGGAACGAGTTCTGCGCGGCGTAATCCGCCGAGCCCCGAGCCGCCCCCCGACCACCCGCACGGGCAAACCCCCAACCCGCCCCCCGAACTCCCACACCACCCGCAACCGCCCAGGCCCCTGACCAACCCACCCAAGTCAGCCACTCCAACACCGAACCGGGCCACTCACACACCCCGAAACAGCCACTCCCACACGCCGAGTCGGCCACTCAAGCACGCCGAACCCGCCACTCCGACACGCCGAATCAGCGCATCGGCGGCCCGGCGGCCGGCTGGCACGGCGGGCGGGCCGGCGCGGGCGGCGCGGCGGTTCGACGCCCGGCGTCGGCAATTCGCCGGCACGGCGGGTCGGCGCCCGGCACGGCGATGCGACGGTGCGGCCCCCGCCACGTGTGTGGTGGCCCGCAGCCGGTGGTCAGCGCCGTGACCAGGTCGCCACTGGGCGCGGGCAGGCCGCCGATCGGCCGATGGCCCACCAGCTCGAACCTCCGGATGGCCACCCGAAGGCATCCTCACCAACCGAAAGGAGCCCACCCAGACAGAGCAACAGACCGGTGCGCGCTACTCCACGCCCAGCACCAGTACCGCATCCGACTGGCCGCCCTGATAGACCACCAGCTCGGTCTCCGGATGCTCGCGCCGTAGGAAGTCGCCCAGTTCGTCGGCCACCTCGTCCGGGGCGTCCACCCCGATCAGGGCGGTGACCAGCTCACCACCCGGCGCGAGCATGCGTTCGATCACACCGGACACGGCGCGGTCCACGGCGTCCACGTCCGGCGGCCCCGGCTCGATCAGCACCACCTCGCCGTCGGCGAAACCGAGCACGTCGCCGGCCTCGCAGGCGCCTATCCAGGTGATGCCGGCCTCGGTGGCCACCACCACCTCGCCCCGGCGGGTGGCGGCCGCGGCCTCGGCCATGGCCACCACGTCGTCACCGGCGCGGCGTCGGGGGTCGTGCACGGCCACGGCGGCCAGCACCTGCACGGGCGACGCGCACGGCACCACGACCACGTCCTGACCCGCGGCGACCGCGCGAATGGAGGCCTCGTCGGCGATCTCGATCAGGGTGGAGTCGGCGGGCAGCACGGTCACGTGTGACGCGCCGGTCCGCGTGATGGCCTCCAGCAGGTGGTAGGCGGTCGACTCGTCCTGTTCGGCGAACTGAAAGGCGGTGACACCCTCGCTGATCAGCAGATCCGCGAACTCCGTACTGCGCGTCGGCACCACCACGGCCCGGTCCCGGACGTACCGGCTCGCCTCGGCCGAGGGCGCGTCGGCGAAACGGGCGACCCTGATCTGGCGGGGTCGACCGGCGTCGATACCTGCCTCGATGGCCGCGCCGACGTCGTTGCAGTGCACATGGACGGTCCACAGCCCGGCGCCGTCCCCCACCACCGACACACAGTCGCCCAGTCCGAGCAGCGCGTCGCGCAGCTGCCCGGCCGGCTCGGCATCCGACTCCAGGAGGTACATGACCTCGTACGCATAAGCATCCGAACCCGACTCGCGCGCCGTGAACAGCGGGTTCTCGCCCACCGGCGGACGAGCCGCGCGTTCGGCCCGCGCGCGCTGGGCGGCGGCCAGCGCGGCCGGCTGCTCGGTCACCACGGCCAGCAGGGCGTCGAGCAGCACCACCACGCCGCGCCCACCCGCGTCCACCACCCCGGCCTCGGCCAGCACGGCCAGCTGCTGGGGGGTCTCGTCGAGCGCGGTTGGCCGCGGCCGCGGCGGCGGTCTCCGCGATGTCCGACAGCGCGTCGGACTCCTGGGTCCGCACGGCGTCCGCGACCGCCCGCAGCACGGTGATCATGGTGCCCGGCACCGGGTCGGCCACGGCCTCGCCGGCCAACCGCGCGCCGCGCGAAAGCGCGTCGCGCAGGCCCGGGCCGAGCACGATCGGGGTGTCGGCGAGCGCGTCGGCCATGCCGCGCAGCAGCTGGGAGGTGATCACACCCGAGTTGCCTCGGGCGCCGGTCAGCGCGCCTCGGGCCAGCACGCCCAGGGCGGTGCCGGCCTCCGCGCGGTCCCTGGCCGGCGCGCGCAGCAACGCGTCCAGCGCGGCCCGCATGGTGTGCACCAGGTTCGACCCGGTGTCACTGTCGGCGACCGGGTAGACGTTGATGCGGTCGATGGCCTCTCGATGCGCGTCGAGAGACTGCACACAGGCCACGGCCCACCGTCGGACCTGGCCGGCATCCAGTGCCTGGAGCATTCGACCTCCCACTCGTCAAGCGGGAGACTAGTGGGCCGGTTTGAAGTGCCAGGTTGCGAGCCGTTACCCTGGTTGATGCCTGCTCGGCAGGACGCCGGGCGCGTGAGCTTGCTGACCGCATCGGTCGGTTCCCATTTTGGTGAGAGAAGGAGTGTTCGACGTGGCTGCCGTCTGCGACGTCTGTGACAAGAAGCCAGGCTTCGGCAAGTCTGTCTCGCACTCCCACCGGCGCACCAGCCGTCGGTGGAACCCGAACATTCAGACCGTGCGCGCGAAGATCGGCCTTTCGCAGCGCAAGCGTATGAACGTGTGCACCTCCTGCCTGAAGGCTGGCAAGGTCACCCGCGGGTAACGAGCGAACCTGAGCTGAACCTACGAACCGGGCCCCTGGCATCGCCAGCGGCCCGGTTTGCTGTCTACGGACAGGAAGAGCAGCTAGGGCAGCTTCCAGTCGACCGGCGTGCCGCCCTGCTGCTCCAGCAACTCGTTCGCCTTGCTGAACGGGCGCGACCCGAAGAACCCGTTGTGCGCCGACAGCGGCGACGGGTGCGCCGACTCTATGCACGGCACCGCGCCGAGCAGCGGGCGAAGGTTGCGGGCATTGCGTCCCCACAGGATCGCCACCAGCGGGCCACCGCGTGCCGCGAGGGCGCGGATGGCCTGCTCGGTGACCTCCTCCCACCCCTTGCCCTGGTGGGAGTTCGGTTTGCCCGGCTCCACGGTCAGCGCCCTGTTCAACAGCAGCACGCCGTTCTGGGTCCACGGCGACAGGTCACCGTTCGACGGCAGCGGGTGGCCGAGGTCCTCGCCGTACTCCTTGAAGATGTTCACCAGGCTCTTGGGCACCGGCCGCACGTCGGGCGCCACGGAGAAGCACAGCCCGATCGGATGCCCGGGCGTCGGATACGGGTCCTGGCCCACGATCAGCACCCGCACGTCCGCGAACGGCTGCTGGAACGCGCGCAGCACGTGCTCCCCGGCCGGCAGATAACGGCGACCGGCGGCGATCTCGGCGCGGAGGAACTCCCCCATGGCGGCGATGCGTTCGGCGGCAGGCGCGAGGGCCTCCGCCCAGCCGGCCTCGACAACTTCGTGCAACGGCTTGGCACTCACGGGCCAAAACCCTACTCAGTCCAGCCGGCGTAGCCCCGCCCGGTACACCTCGATGCGCGCCAGGTAGTTGGCGACGATCCCCGACACCATGTCGGCCGGCACCTCGTGGCCCTCGCGCACCCTGGCCGGCACGCCCAGCGCCATCCGTCGCGCCGGCAGGTGCCCGTTGAACGACATCACGGCACCCGCGCCGAGCACGGCGCCCTCCTCGACCACCGAGCCGTTGAGCAGCACGGATCCCGACGCGATGAGGCAGTGGTCGGCGATCGTCGCGCCCTCGATGTGCGCGTTGTGCCCGACCGCGCAGTCCGCGCCGATCCGCGTCGGGTGGTAGTCGGTGCAGTGCACGACCGTGCCGTCCTGCACGTTCGACCGCTCCCCCACCCAGATACCGCCCGCGTCGCCGCGCAGCACGGCCTGCGGCCACACCGACGCGAACGCCGCCAGGTGCACGTTGCCGATGATCGTGGCGTCCGGGTGCACGTACGCGTCCGGGTGGATGGTCGGTTCGAGGTCGCCGAGTGCGTAGAGGGGCACTACCGCACCTCCAGCTCGGCGCCGATGGTCTTGCCGAGGTGGACGCTCAGTTCGTGGTCGGCGTAGTGCCCGAAGCTCGGCACCGGCGTGTAGCCGGAGGACGCGTACATGGCGAGCGCCTCCGGCTGGTTCCGGCCGGACTCCAGGATGATCCGCGTGTGCCCGGCGGCACCGGCCGTGCGCTCCAGCTCGGCCAGCATCGCCCTGGCGAGGCCGCGCCCGCGAAGCCGCGGGTTCACGTACATCCGCTTCAGCTCGGCCACGCCGTCGCCGTGGGAGCGCCAGCCGCCGCACGCCGCCGGTTCGTCCTCGAGATAGCCGACGAGGAACAGACCGAGCGGCGGCGCGAACTGCTCCGGCGCCACCGCGGTCCCGTCCTGCTCGCCGTAGCGCACCACGTACTCCGCCTGCAGCTCGGCGATCAGCGCCTCGGCGTCCGGGTGGTCGTAAGAAACAGCCTCAATCCGCACCACCGGATTCTCACCCACGAACGGGCCGCCGCGGCACCCGAGTTTCAGCGCCAGTGCTGCCAACCGGCGCCACCCTCGTACGGGCGCCCGTCCACAGTGACCGCACTTCCCCTGGTCACCGTGCCGATCGTGACCCAACCTTCCGGCACACCGGCCGGATCGGGGAACGTCGCGGCGAGAGCGTGATCCTCGCCACCGGTCAGCACCCAGTGGCGCGCGTCGGCGCCGAGTGCCGAGGCCACCTCCACCAGTCGCTGGTGTGGCTTCAGCAGATCGGTCCGCACGTCGATGGCCACATTGGACATCTCGGCGATGTGCCCGAGGTCGGCCAGGAGCCCGTCCGAGATGTCGATCATGGCGGTCGCGCCGGCGAGCGCGGCCTGCGGTCCGGCCTCGTACGGCGGTTCCGGCACCCGGTAGGCGCCGACCACGGTCACCGGCGAGCGGAATCCACGGCCCAGCACGGCGAGTCCGGCGGCCGACCAACCGAGTCGGCCGCACACGGCGATCACGTCGCCGGGCATGGCGCCGCCACGCGTGACGGGGGCTCGACCCTGAAGATCACCGAGTGCCGTGACAGAGATCACGATCTGGTCGGCGTGGACCACATCGCCGCCCACGAGACCGGCGCCGGCACGCAACGCCTCCTGCCACATCCCGGCCGCCAGTCCCTCGGCCACTTCGGCCGGAGTCTTGGCCGGACACGCGAGGCCGACGAGCAACGCGGTCGGCACCGCGCCCATGGCCGCGATGTCGGCCATGTTGACCGCGATCGCTTTGCGCCCAACATGTTCCGGGTTGGACCAGTCGAGCCGGAAGTGCACGCTCTCGACGAGCACGTCGGTGCTCGCCACCACCCGGCCATCCGCCGCGGCCACCAGCGCGGCGTCGTCGCCGGGCCCGATGATCGTCGTCTTCGGCTGGGTGCGACCGGCGGTAACCCGCCCGATCAGGCCGAACTCGCCGACATCCGCGACGGTCTCCGGTGGATCATGAGCACCTCCTCGTTTACTGTCGCTCATGACACCCTCCGATAGTCGGATCCCCAAACGATCCGCAACTGCGGTACCTTTTGCTGCTCATGTTCCTACCTCTTAAGGACAGTTAGACACGAAGGGGCGCGCCGTGGTCCACGCATACATCCTTATCCAGACCGAGGTTGGCCAGGCAGCCGCGGTCGCCGCCAAGATCGCGGAGATATCCGGAGTCACCACGGCGGAGGATGTGACCGGTCCGTACGACGTGATCGTGCGTGCCGAGGCGGACAACGTCGACCTCCTCGGTCAACTGGTGGTCGCCCGCATCCAGAACGTGGACGGGATCACTCGAACCCTCACCTGCCCGGTGGTCCATCTCTGAGGCATGTTCTAGTTGACGCGTGGCAGAGGAGCCTTTCTCCCGCGTGACACTCGGCGTCGCGGCCGGTCTGGCCGTGGTGCTGGCCGTTGGTGTGGTGGTGGCCGGGGTGATGCTCGGGTCCGGATCGGACGCCGGCTCGACTCCGGACACGACCCAGTCCACGGCCGCACCCAGGACGGGACCGCTGGCGCTGGTGGCCGTGGACGCGCCCGGCGCGGCATCGCCGGAATGCGCCTCGTTGACCGAGGCGCTGCCGGACGAGATCACCAGCGACGGCAGGCCGTTGACCCGACTGGACCTGGCCGAGCCGGCACCACAGGCGGCGGCCGCGTGGAGTGGCGAGCGCGGCGAGCCGGTGGTGCTGCGGTGCGGGCTGGGTCAACCCGCCGAGCTGGTGCCCACCGCTCAACTCCGCGAGGTCTCCAAGGTCGCGTGGCTGCCGGTCGCGGGAGATGGTGCGTCCACCTGGTACACGGTGGATCGGGCCGTGTTCGTCGCGTTGACCGTGCCGGAGGGCACCGGGACCGGCGCGCTCCAGACGATCTCCGAACTGGTGGCGGAGATTCTGCCGGTCAGCGGCTGAGCCACCCAGCTGGTCAGCGCAGCCCTGTTCCTCGCGCTATCGCTGTCTCCACCAGTGTGGTCAGCAGCGTCGGGTAGTCCACGCCCGTTACCGCCCACATCTTCGGGTAGGCGGAGGTGGACGTGAAGCCCGGCATGGTGTTCAGCTCGTTGATGATGAGCGACCCGTCGGCGGCCACGAAGAAGTCCACGCGCGCCAGGCCCTGGCAGTCCAGCGCGCGGAACGCGGCTACCGCCATCGTCCGCAGGCGGTCAGTCACGTCGTCGTCGAGCTTCGCCGGGATGTCCAGTTCGGCTACCTCGTCGAGGTACTTGGCGTCGAAGTCGTAGAAGGCCGGGCCGTCGGCCGAGATTCGGATCTCCGCCGGCAGCGATGCCTCGACGCGGCCGTCCGGGAACTCCAGCACCCCGCACTCCACCTCGCGACCCACGATCGCCGCTTCGACCAGCACCTTGGGGTCGATCTCGCGTGCGCGAGCGATTGCCGCGTCCAGGTCGGCCCAGTCGGTCACCCGGGTGATGCCCGTGGACGAGCCGGCACGCGCGGGCTTCACGAAAACCGGCAGCCCCAGGCGTTCGCGCTCCGCGTCCGAAAGAGTCGGTGTGCCTCGGTGCAGTGTCACGTACGGGCCGATCGGCAGGCCCTCGGCCGTCAGGAGCTTCTTCGTGAACTCCTTGTCCATGGCGACCGCACTCGCGAGCACGCCGGCACCCGCGTACGGCAGGCCGACCATCTCCAGCAGGCCCTGAATGGTGCCGTCCTCGCCGTAGGCACCGTGCAGCACCGGGAAGACCACGTCGACCGCGGAGAGCACCTCGCCCTCACGACCGCGCTCGAGCACCACCAGGTCACCCGAGGTCGGGAGGGTCAACGCGGTCCCGGAAGACACGGTCGGCAGCTGCCGGTCCTGGATCTGGAGCGTCGCCGGGTCGGCCGGGCCGAGCACCCAGGAACCCTCCGGCGTGATCCCTACCGGCAGCACCTCGAACCGCTCCTGGTCGAGGTTGGCGAGCACACTCGCCGCCGATACGCAGGACACCGTGTGCTCGGTGCTCTGCCCACCGAAGACGACTGCCACGCGGATTCGCTTTTGCTCAGCCATGGCGCACGACCATACCCGTTCAGGTGACCCGGCCTACCAGCTCCACCAGTACGGGCAGCGCACGCCGCAGCTGCTCGCGCGAACAGGCCGCGTAGCCGAGCGCCACGCCGAACCAGCTGGCCGGGCCGATGTGGTGACGCGCCAACCCGTCGAGCAGCAGGCCGCGGCCGAGCGCCAGGCGCACCAACTCGCGTTCGGCGTCCGGCGACTCGACCGGCACCACCACGTGTGCGCCCGCGTCGTCGCCGAGCACCCGCACTCCCCCGTGCACCAGCGCCTCGACCACCAGCGACCGGCGTTCGGACAGCTCGCGGCGCAGGCGCCGCAGGTGCCGGCCGAGGTCGCCGCCCCTGGCCAGCTCGACCACCACCAGCTGCCCGGCGGGCGCGGTGCCGATGCCCGTGGCGTCGCGGTGGGCCAGCACGGCCGCCACCACGGCGGGCGGCGCGACCATCCAGCCGACGCCCAACGTCGGGGTGAGGATCTTGCTGGTGGTGCCGAGGTGCACGACCACGTCCGGCGCGAGGGCGGCCAGCAGCGGCAACGGTGCCACGTCGTAGCGCAGCTCGCCGTCGTAGTCGTCCTCGATCACCAGCCAGCCCTGCTTGCGGGCCCGTTCGACGAGCGCCACCCGGCGGCGCGCGGACATGCGGCCGCCGAGCGGGTACTGGTGCGCGGGCGAACAGTAGACGGCACGCGCGGCGGCCGGGATCGCGTCGATCAGGAGGCCGTCGGCGTCGACGGGCGACGGCACCACCCGCAGACCGGCGGCCCGCATGGCGCCGACCGCCCGCTGGTAACCGGGTTCCTCCACGGCCACCACGTCACCGGGTTTCAGCACGGCCGCGCCCAGTTCGGCGGCCGCCGTGCTCGTGCCGGCCGTCGCCAGTACGGTGTCGCCCGCACCCACCCGTAAACCTCGGTGGCGCAACAGGTGTTCGGCCACGGCCGCGCGATAGTCGGGCAACCCAGCGCGATTCGGTCGGACCATGGGCGCGACGTGGGACGCCGCGCGCCACGCCCGCCGCCACGCCGCCTGGTCGATTCCGCCCGCCCACGGCGATCCGGGCGTCAGATCCACAGTGGACTCCGTGACCAGCTCGCGGCGCGCCTGCTTCGGTGGATCGGCGAGCGAACCCGGTGGCGCGGTGGTGATGTAGGTGCCGGAGCCGTGGCGGCCGGCGATCCAGCCTTCGGCGTGCAGTTGTTCGTAGGCGGCCGAGGTGACCGTGCGGCTCACGCCCAGCTCGCCGGCCAGCGCGCGGGTCGACGGCAGTCGGTCGCCGCTGCGCAGGCGGCCGTCCCCGGCGGCCGCGCGCAGTTGCTCGGCCAGCTGCACGGCGAGCGGGGTCACCGACTCGCGGTCGAGCGTCACCGGGAGCGCGGGTGTCTCAGCCATCAGGAAGTGGCCTTCCAGAATCGCGGGGTCGTGGCCCTTCAATGATGCCACTAGAGGCGGCGATGCTGGACCCCGTGAGCCAACTGTCACCCACTCCACGCAGCACCATCCAGCGCGGCAAGAAACGCGCCGTGACCGACCGCGCCGCGCTGTCCGCCGTGCTCGACGCCGGGCTGATGTGCCACCTCGCGTTCGTGACGCCCTCCGGTGCACCGGTGGTCATCCCCACCGGCTACGGCTACGACGGCAACACGCTCTACGTGCACGGCTCGACCGGAGCGGCCAGCCTGCGTGCCGGCGCGGGTGCCGAGGTGTGCGTGAACGTCACGCTGCTCGACGGGGTCATCTACAGCCGGGCGGTGTTCCACCACTCGATGAACTACCGCTCCGCCACCGTCCACGGCACCGCCGTGCAGGTCACCGACCGCGACGAGAAGCTGCACGCGCTGCGGGTGATCACCGAGCACATCGCGCCCGGCGCTTGGGACCGGGCGCGTGGGCCGAGCCCGCAGGAGTTGGCGAAGACCGCCGTCCTGGCGCTCGACCTGACGGAAGCGGCCGTGAAGATCCGCACGGGCCCGCCCGGTGAGGAACCGGAGGACCTGGAGTCCGAGGAGTTCGGCCGGATCTGGGCAGGCGCGGTGCCGCTGGTCCGGGCGTGGGGAACGCCGGACCCGTGCCCGCACCTACCGTCCGATGTGGACGTGCCGGACTACGTCAGCCGGCGGCCCGGTCCTGAGTGATGGAGCGCATGGTGCGCGCGGCGCGGTAGACGTGGAGGCTGACCGCCGGATCGATGCCGTCGTTGCGGACCTGGTGGATGTAGCCGGGACCGAAGACGCGGGACTGGCCGACGGTCAGCTCGTGGGTCACGCCGCGGACGTGCTCGGTGAGCGCGCCGGACACCAGGGTGAACGCTCCGGTGGCGGCGCCGTGGTCGTGGAGGTCGGTGTGCTGGCCGGGGAGCCAGCTCATGAGCCAGACCTCCTGGCCGTCGGTGGCGTCGACCAGCGCGGCGAAACGCTCGTCGGGGTCGTAGCGCAGGAGGTGGGCCCAGCGGTCGCGGTTGGCCGCGTACTCGTGGGCGATCAGCGCGGGATGAACGGTGGCGGGAGTCGCGGTGGACGCGATGGTGTTGGCCGGCACGGCGAACATGGGTGTGACCTTCTGGGAGACGCGAACGAGGGGTGCGGGTCTACCGAGAAGGACACAGCGCGCTGGCAACCCGGCGGAGCTGAATACAGCTCCACCGGCGGCTCGGCACGCTCGTCGACATGGTGAGAAGGAAATCAGCCGAGCCGACCCCGGTCAACCGGTCCCACACCGTGAGACACCCCCACGGCGCCGACCGAGTCCGCCACCCGCGCACGCCGAGTCGACCGTTCAGGAACGCCGAGTCGACCATTCGGACACGCCGAGTCGGCCACTGAAGCACGCGCAGATCGGAGCGGGCGCTGCTCACACCAACCGGCTCCCCATGACGAACCCGGTATGCCGAAGGGCGACCTTGAGGTGCCTACTGGCGAATTCGGCGTGCCCCAGCGGCCAATCGAGGGTACGCGAGTGGCGACTCGACGTACGCCAATGGCGGACTCGGCATCCGCCGATGGCCGGGACACAGCATGCGCGAGCGGCCAGGTCGGCGTGGCTCAATGGCCGACTCGGCGTACCTGAGTGGCCAACTCGAGGTACCCCCACGGCCGACTCGGTGTCCCAAGGCCGGGTCGGCGGGTTCGGGCCGTGGGCAGCCGTCAGCGTTCGGGTTTTGTTTTGCGGCCGATCAGTTCGCCGGCCATCTCGCGGGGGTCGAAGCCGTCGTGGCAGACGCGGTGCACGACCTCCGTGATCGGCATCTCCACGCCGTGGCGCAGGGCCAACTCCCGGATCGACGAGCACGACTTCACGCCCTCCGCCACCTGACCATGTGCCGCCGCCTGGGCCTGCGCCACCGTCTCGCCGCGTCCCAACCGGGCGCCGAACGTGCGGTTGCGCGACAGGGGGGACGAGCACGTGGCCACCAGGTCGCCGAGCCCGGCCAGGCCGGCGAACGTCATGGGGTCGGCGCCCAGCGCCTGGCCCAGCCGCGACATCTCCGCCAGTCCTCGGGTGATGAGCGTGGCGAGTGTGTTGTCCCCGAACCCCAGTCCCCCGGCCATCCCGCACGACAGGGCGATCACGTTCTTGCACGCGCCACCCAGCTCGCATCCGATCACGTCGGTGATCGTGTAGGGCCGGAAGTATCCCGTGGTGCAGGCCTGTTGCACGGCCACCGCGCGGTCGTGGTCGCTGCACGCGATGACCGACGCGGTCGGCTGCTCGGCCGCGATCTCCTTCGCGAGGTTCGGCCCGGACACCACGGCCACCTGCTCGGCCGGCACGCCGAGCACCTCGACCACCACCTCGCTCATCCGCTTGAGCGTCCCCAGTTCCACGCCCTTCGCGAGGCTGATGAGCGTGGTCGACGGGTCGATCAGGCCGCTCCACGCCGTGAGGTTGTGGCGCAGGCTCTGGCTCGGCACGGCCAGCACCATTGCCTCCGCGCCCTCCAGCGCCACCCGCGGGTCCGAAGTGGACCGCAGACCGCGCGGCAACGTCACCCCGGGGAGATAGTCGGGATTCTCCCGGCGCTCGGCGACGGCCTCGGCCACCTCCCGGCGCCTGGCCCACAGCGTCACGTCGCTGCCGGCGTCGGCGAGCACCTTCGCGAACGTCGTACCCCACGACCCCGCACCGAAGACCGCGATTCTCATGCTTCCGGGGAGTCCTTCTTCTTCGCGTCCAACGCGGCCTTCGCCGGCACGTAGAACCCGGCGGGCGCCGGCTCCTCGCGCAACACGGCCAACTGGTCGCGCACCCGGCCCATCAGCAGGTCGGTCACCTCGCGCAGCAGCTCGTTGGTCACCGGCTTGCCGAGATAACCGGACAGGTCGACCGGGTCGGACACGTCGATCGTGATGCGCTTGCGCGGGAAGGGCCGGAACTTCTTCGTGTAACCGTTGAAGATGTCGTTCGTGCCCAACCTGGCGGCCGTGAGTACGGTCACGCCGTGCTCGAGGTTGTCGAGCACCAGCCGCGCCACGCCCGTCCGCGCGCGCATGGGCCAGCCGTCCGGATCCTTGGTGATCGTGCCCTCCGGGTAGATCACCACGAGCTTGCCCGACCGCAGCGCGTCGTTGGCCGCGTGCAGGCTCTCGGCCGCGCCTGCCGACCGCCGCGCCACGGGAATGCTGCCGGCGCCGCCGATCAGGTACTTGAAGATCGGCGTGCGGAACAGGCTCTCCTTCGCCAGGAACCGCGGGATCCGCCCGCTGCGGTGCACGAACACCGCGTCGACCGCCGGGTCCATGTGGGACACGTGGTTCATCACCAGCAGAAGGCCGCCCTCACGACGCAGCTTCTCGCTCCGCTTCGGCCGGACCTTCCCGATCCAGGAGATCGGATAGAAGATCGCCGCGGTGACCCCTACCCAGAACTCCGTCTTCTCGATTCGCGCCGGCACCTGTCCTCCTCGTTCCTGACCACCCATGAAGCTGCCCGAGAGTATGCCCGGGTCACCGGCCGGGGGACGCGCATGGAGGGCCGTCCTGCACGATGGGCCCCGTGGACCTGGTTGTACCGATCAAGAGGCTGGACCGGGCGAAGTCCCGGCTACGCGGTGCCGTACCCGGCGTCGAGCACGCGGAACTGGTGCTGGCGCTGCTGCTCGACACGGTGACCGCCGCGGTCGCCGCGCCCGGCGTGCGCCGCGTGCTGGTGATCTGTGAGGACGACCGGGTGCCGGTCGCGCTGCGTGGCACGGGCGCCGAGTGTGCGGAATGTGTCCATGTCCGTGGGTTGCCCGGACTGAACGCGGCCCTCGACCACGGCGCCGGACTGCTCCGGGCGGCCGACCCGCGCGGCGCGGTCGGCGCGTTGCAGGCCGACCTGCCGGCGTTGCGGTCGGGCGATCTCGCCGCCGCGATCACCGCGGCCGCCGGGCGAAGGGCGTTCTGCGCGGACCGCCCGGGCACCGGGACCACGCTGTTGGTCGCCGCTCCCGGTCAGCCGCTCGCTCCCCGTTTCGGCGTCGGTTCGGCGGCCGCGCACGCGGACGGCGGCGCGATCCCGCTCGACGGGGCGCCCTCGCTGCGCTGTGACGTCGACACCGGCGAGGACCTGGCGACGGCCGCCGCACTGGGCCTCGGTGGTCACAGCGCCACTCTTCTGGAGGAATCGGGAAAGTTCACCACGTCGTTCGACCGCGGCTGCACCACTCGGCCGTAATTGCTGGACAATGAGGCTGTGAGTACGGACAGCACCTCTGAGCAGCCCGTCCCGACCACGGCGGAGACCGATCCCGCCGAGGCCAACCAGAACTCGCCGGAACCCCGGCCCGTGCCATCGGCACCACCCGCGGTCACCCCGGCCGCGGTCGTCACCGACCTGCCCGACGACCGCTACCTGAACCGCGAACTGTCCTGGTTGGACTTCAACGCCAGAGTCCTGGCCCTCGCCGAGGACGAGTCGCAGCCGCTGCTCGAGCGCGCGAAGTTCCTGGCGATCTTCTCGTCGAACCTCGACGAGTTCTACATGGTCCGCGTGGCCGGGTTGAAGCGTCGCGACGAGACCGGCCTGTCCGTGCGCAGCGCCGACGGACTGACCCCGCGCGAGCAGTTGGCCTACATCTCCAAGCGCAACCAGGAGTTGGTGGGGCAGCACGCGGCCGCGTGGGAGAAGCGCCTGCGCCCCAAGGTGGCCGAGCAGGGCATCCGGATCGCCGGCTGGGCCGAGCTGACCGACGAGCAGCGTGAGCGGCTGCGGCGTTACTTCCGCGACCAGATCTTCCCGGTGCTCACCCCGCTGGCCGTCGACCCGTCGCACCCCTTCCCCTACATCTCCGGACTGTCACTGAACCTCGCGGTCACCGTGCGGGATCCCAACGGTGGCGGCGAGCGGTTCGCGCGCGTCAAGGTGCCGGACAACGTGTCGCGGCTCGTGCCGATCGACCACAGCCGCGACGACCGGGGCGCCACGTTCCTGCCCCTGGAAGAGCTGATCGCCGCCCACCTCAACGACCTGTTCGCCGGCATGCAGGTCACCGAGGTCCACGCGTTCAGGGTCACCCGCAACGCCGACCTCGAGGTCGAGGAGGACCAGGACGAGGACCTGTTGAAGGCACTGGAACGTGAGCTGGCACAGCGGCGGTTCGGCCCGCCCGTGCGACTCGAGGTGGCCGACGACATGAGCGAGCACATGATGGAGTTGCTGCTGCGCGAGTTGGAGGTCGACCCCCACGACGTGGTCGTGGTGCCGGGACTGCTCGACCTGTCGTGTCTGTGGCAGCTGCACGGAGTGGACCGCACGGATCTCAAGGACCCGCCGTTCGTGCCGGCCACCCACCCGGCGTTCGGCGAGCGCGAGACGCCGAAGAGCGTGTTCGCCACACTGCGCGAGGGCGATGTGCTGGTGCACCACCCGTACGACTCGTTCTCCACGAGCGTGCACCGGTTCATCGAGCAGGCGGCCGCCGACCCGAAGGTGCTTGCCATCAAGCAAACGCTCTACCGCACCTCCGGCGACTCCCCGATCGTCGAGGCTCTGATCGACGCGGCCGAGGCCGGCAAGCAGGTGGTGGCGCTCGTGGAGATCAAGGCACGCTTCGACGAGCAGGCGAACATCAAGTGGGCGCGCACGCTGGAGAAGGCGGGCGTGCACGTGGTCTACGGCATGGTGGGGCTCAAGACCCACTGCAAGACGGCACTCGTGGTGCGCCAGGAGGGTTCGGTCATCCGGCGCTACTGCCACATCGGCACCGGCAACTACAACCCGAAGACCGCGCGGCTCTATGAGGACGTGGGATTGCTGACCGCCGAACCGTCCATCGGCGCCGACCTCACCGATCTGTTCAACGTGCTGACCGGATATGCGCGACAGGACACCTACCGCAGTCTGCTGGTGGCGCCGTACGGAATTCGGCGGGGCATAGTGGAACTAATCGAACGGGAGAGCGAACACCATCGGGCCGGGCGCCCGTCGGGTATTCGCATGAAAATCAACTCACTGGTCGACGAACAGGTCATCGACGCGCTCTACCGGGCCTCCCAGGCCGGCGTCGAGGTCGACATCGTGGTGCGCGGGATCTGCGCGCTGAAGCCCGGGATTCCCGGTTTGTCGGAGAACATCCGGGTGCGGTCGATCCTCGGGCGGTTCCTCGAGCACTCCCGGGTGTTCAAGTTCATCGGCTCCGACGAGCAGTGGATCGGCAGCGCCGACATGATGCACCGCAACCTGGATCGCCGTGTGGAGGTCCAGGTCCGGATCACCGATCCGAAGCTGGATGCCCAGCTGGACGCCATGTTCGACTCCGCGCTCGACCCCGCCACGCGGTGCTGGGTGCTCGAGCAGAGCGGCGACTGGGCGGCCTCCCCGGCCGACGGCTCGTCGGTGCGGGACCATCAGGCACAGATGCTCGCCGGGCATCGGGCCCTCGGCTGACATGACGATCGCGGCCGCGGGGGCGGTGGTGTGGCGTCCGGGCGGGGACGTGGTTCTCGTCCACCGGCCCCGCTACGACGACTGGAGCCTGCCCAAGGGAAAGCTCGAGAGCGGCGAGCCTGCGCGCGCCGCGGCCGTGCGGGAGGTACGCGAGGAGACGGGCCTGCGGGTGGCGCTGGGCCGTTCGCTCGTGCGGGTCCGGTACCGCGCCGGCCGGGACGCCAAGAAGGTCGACTACTTCGCGGCACGGGCGCTGGACGGTGCTTTCTCGCCGTCCGACGAGGTCGACGAGATCCGCTGGTGCACGCCCTCGGCTGCGGCCGAGCTGCTCACGTATGACGCGGACCGGCGGGTGCTGGCCTCGTTCGGGGCGCTGCCCGCAGACCTGACCACACTGTTGTTGGTGCGCCACGCGAAGGCCGGCCGGCGCGACGACTGGGACGGTCCGGACTCCCAGCGGCCGCTGTCACGGACGGGCGAACGCCAGGTTCCGCCGGTGCGCGCGATGGCTGAGTGGTACGGAGTGGACCACGTACATGCCGCTCCGCTGGTCCGTTGTGTGCGGACGGTTCAGCCGGTGGCCGACGACCTGGACACCAAAGTGGTGGAAGAGCCGGCGCTGGCGGAACTGGAATACCACGCGGAGACGGCCCGGCTGCGACTGTTGGAGATCGCGGCGGAGGACGGCGTGCCGATCGTGTGCAGTCAGGGCGGGGTGATCCCCGATCTGGTGTCCCGTGTGGCCGATGGCTCGGGACTGCCGCTGCGGCGAGTGGAGGCCAAGAAGGGCAGCGTGTGGGCCCTTTTCTTCGCTGCCGGCCAGTTGGTGGCCGCCGACTATCTCCCCCGCCCGGCAGAGTGACCACTCCGGACGGACCCTGACCACTCAGGACTCGAGCCCGAACCCGAACTCACGCACCAGAACCGCACACTCACGTGCAGAAACCGCGATCTCGCGGTCGAGGAACCGCGATCTCGCACGCCGGAAGTGGGCACATGCGTGCGAGAAGCGAGGACATGCGGTCGAGACGTGGGGACACGCGCAGGTTGAGGGACGGCTCGGGTGTGTCCCCGCCTGCCGACCGCGAGATCGCGGTTCTCGACCGCCAGATCGCGGTTGTCGACCGCCAGATCGCGGTTCTCGACCGGGTGGCCCCAAGTTCCTCGGGGGCTGGCCCGGGGGGGTTCGCCTGCCGGGCGGGGGTTCCTCTGTGGTGGTTGGGGTCCTGTGCACAGGGGGTGCACATGCTGAAGGGCCGCCACCGGATCCTGGTGACGGCCCTTCAGGTGTGAAGCTACTTCTTGCGGGTGGTCGCCTTCTTGGCGGCCGGACGTGCCTTGGCAGTCGCCTTGGCGGCGGTGGCCTTGGCCGGAGCGGCCTTCTTGGCCGGTGCAGCCTTGGCCTTGGCGGCCGTGGCCTTCGCCGGAGCGGCCTTCTTCGCGGTCGCCTTGGCCGGAGCGGCCTTGGCTGCCGCCGGCTTGGCGGCGCGCGTGGCCGGCTTCGCCGCGGCGGCCCGGGTACGGGTCGTCGTGGCCGTGGAGCGTGCGGCAGCCGCGCGCGTGGTCGCCGGACGGGCGGCCGCGGTACGCGTGGTGCTGGCCGCGGTGCGCGTCGTGGACGCCGCGGGACGGCTGGCGGCCGCACGCGTCGCAGCGACCTTCGGCAGCTTCTTCGCGCCGCTCACCACGTCCTTGAACGTGGTGCCGGCACGGAAAGCAGGCACGTTGGTCTTCTTGACCTTCACGGTCTCACCCGTGCGCGGGTTGCGGGCCGTGCGGGCGGCACGAGCACGCTTCTCGAACACACCGAAGCCGGTGATGTTCACCTTCTCGCCCTTGTTGACCGTGCGCACGATCACATCGACGAGACCATCGACCGCAGCGCCTGCGGCCTTCTTGTCGCCGAGGCGGTCCGAGAGCGCCTCGATGAGTTGGGCCTTGTTCACCCTTCAGTCCTCCGTTTTGACCACACTTGCGTTCTCGGCCAATCCGGCCGACTTCTGGCCACCGTATGCCTAAGTTGCGACTTTTTCCACGCGACTCGCCCAAATTCCCCGCTAAGGGTGCCGGATCTTGTTGCGTGGCGGCTATTCGGCGGCCACTCAGGAAGGGAGTGTAGAGGTGGTCGGCTTCCATCCGGGCCGACCCCCCTCAAAGGCCCCAATGACATCCTCGTGCCGCAGCGTCAGTCCGATGTCGTCGAGTCCTTCGAGCAGGCGCCAACGGGTGTAGTCGTCGACCTGGAACTGGGCCGTGAAGTCCTTGGCCCGCACTGTCTTGTCCTGCAGGTCGACGGTGACTTCGGTGCCCGGCTCGGCTTCCAGGAGCTTCCACAGGAGCTCGATGTCGGACTGGCTGCACTCGGCCGCCAGCAGGCCCTGCTTGCCCGCGTTGCCACGGAAGATGTCGGCGAACCGGGAGGAGATGACCACCCGGAAGCCGTAGTCCGACAGGGCCCAAACGGCGTGCTCGCGGGAGGACCCGGTGCCGAAGTCCGGTCCGGCCACCAGGACGCTGCCCGCACGGAAGGGCTCCAGATTCAGCACGAACTGGGTGTCGGCACGCCAGGCTGAGAACAGTCCGTCCTCGAAACCGGTGCGGCTCACCCGCTTGAGGTACACGGCAGGGATGATCTGGTCGGTGTCCACGTTGGACCTGCGCAGCGGCACGCCGACCCCGGTGTGCGTGGTGAAGGGTTCCACGGTTTCTCAGGTTCCTTTCAGCTCAGGTCTTCAGTGCTGATGCTCGACCCTGCAAGCAGGTCTTCGGGCGAGGAGAGGGTGCCGCGCACGGCCGTGGCGGCGGCGACCAGCGGGGACACCAGGTGGGTGCGCCCTCCCTTGCCCTGCCGGCCCTCGAAGTTCCGGTTCGATGTGGACGCGCTGCGCTCGCCCGGCTTCAACTGGTCAGGGTTCATTCCCAGACACATGGAGCAACCCGCTGCCCGCCATTCGGCGCCCGCGTCGAGGAAGACTCGGTCCAGTCCCTCGGACTCGGCGACCGCTCGAACCCGCATCGAGCCGGGCACCACGAGCATCCGCACGCTGTTCGCCACCTTGCGCCCACGCAGCACGGCCGCGGCGGCACGCAGGTCCTCGATGCGTCCGTTGGTGCAGGAACCGAGGAACACGGTGTCCACGGAGATCTGACGCAGCGGCGTGCCCGGCGTGAGATCCATGTAAGACAGCGCCTTCTCGGCGGACGTCCGCTCGTTCTCGTCGGCGATCAGTTCCGGGTCGGGCACGTTCTCCCGACAGCGGCAGTCCCTGCCCCGGGTTGGTACCCCACGTGACGAACGGCGTGAGCGCGCTCGCGTCGATGTGGACCTCGGCGTCGAACTCCGCGCCGTCGTCGGTACGCAGCTCGCGCCACGCGGCCACCGCGTCGTCCCACAGTTGCCCGGCGGGCGCGTGGGGACGGCCCTTCAGGTACTCGAAAGTGGTGTCGTCCGGGGCGATCATCCCCGCGCGGGCACCGGCCTCGATGGACATGTTGCACACGGTCATCCGCGCTTCCATCGACAGCTGCTCGATGGCCCTGCCGCGGTACTCGAGCACGTGGCCCTGGCCGCCGTTCGTGCCGATCTTCGCGATGACCGCGAGGATGATGTCCTTCGCCGTGACACCGGGCCGAAGCTCGCCGTCCACAGTGATCGCCATCGTCTTGAACGGTCGCAACGGCAGGGTCTGCGTGGCGAGCACGTGCTCCACCTCGGACGTGCCGATCCCGAAGGCCAGCGCGCCGAACGCGCCGTGCGTGGAGGTGTGGCTGTCGCCGCACACCACGGTCATGCCGGGCTGCGTCAGCCCGAGCTGCGGGCCGACCACGTGCACGATGCCCTGTTCCGCGTCGCCCATCGGGTGCAGGCGAACGCCGAACTCCGCGCAGTTCTTGCGGAGCGTGTCGACCTGGGTCCTGGACACGGGATCCGCGATCGGCAGTTCGATGTCGATGGTCGGGACGTTGTGGTCCTCGGTGGCGATCGTGAGGTCCGGCCTGCGCACCGGGCGACCGGACAGTCGCAGTCCGTCGAACGCCTGGGGGCTGGTCACCTCATGAATCAGGTGGAGATCGATGTAGAGCAGGTCCGGTTCGGCACCGGTGCCCTGCCGGACAACGTGTTGCTCCCACACCTTCTCGGCAAGCGTTTTTGCCATCGCTTCTCACCATCAACTTCCACAACGGGGGTTCCCACGATCTGAAACACTGGACTTCCCATACAGTGGGAACATAATATCGAGACGTGGGACAGCATAGCGGCATCGGCGTACTGGACAAGGCAATGGCCGTTCTCCAGGCAGTGGCCAAGGAGCCTTGTGGCCTGGCGGAGCTGTGCACGCGTACGGGGCTTCCCCGTGCGACGGCGCACCGGCTCGCGGTGGGGCTGGAGGTGCATCGCTTGCTGCGTCGGGGAACCGACGGCAGGTGGCGACCGGGTGCGGCGCTGGCCGAGTTGGCGGGTGGCGCGGTGGACCCGTTGCTCGACGCGGCCAGCTCGGTACTCCCCCGGCTGCGCGACCGCACGGGCGAGAGCGTGCAGCTGTACCGCAGGGACGGTGTGCACCGGATCTGCATCTCCACGGCCGAGCCGCCGAGTGGCCTGCGCGACACCGTTCCCGTGGGCGCGCGGCTGCCGATGACCGCCGGGTCGGGCGCGAAGGTGCTTGCCGCGTGGACGGATCCGGCCACCCAGCGCGCGCTGCTGTCCGACGCCGTCTACGGAGAGCGGGCGCTGCTCGAGGTGCGCCGCCGTGGCTGGGCGCAGAGCGTGGCCGAGCGGGAACCCGGTGTGGCAAGCGTCTCCGCTCCCGTGCGCGACGCGTCGGGCACCGTGGTGGCCGCGGTTTCCGTGTCCGGGCCCATCGATCGCATGGGCCGGCGGCCCGGTGCCCGCTGGGCGGCCGACCTGCTGGCGGCCGCGGAAGCACTGCAGACCCGGCTCTGACGGTCCACTCCGGACGCCGCTGACCTGGGATCGGACTATCGTGCGAGACATGGCGGTGCTGCGGTTCCCGGTGGCGCCGGTGCTGGCGCGCGACGAGCGTGAGGTGCCGGACGCCGACCCGCGCTGGGTCTACGAGCCGAAGTTCGACGGCTGGCGCGCCATGCTGTTCACCGCCGCCGGGGTGGTGCAGTCCCGCCGGAACAACGACCTGGCCGCGCGGTTCCCGGAGATCGCGGCGGCCGGGCGGGAACTCGGCGACCTCGTGCTCGACGGCGAACTGGTGGCCCTTCGCGACGGGCGGCTGGAGTTCGGCGCGCTCACGTCGATGCCCCGCGGGCGCGAGGCGGCCGGGGTGGTCATCTACTACATAGTGTTCGACGTGCTGGCCGACGGTTCGGCCGATCTGCGCGCGCTGCCGTTGCGGGAGCGCCGGGAGCGGCTGGCGGAGTTGCTGGCCGGCGCCCGGCCGCCGCTCCAGGTCACACCGTCCACGTCGGACAGGGAGGCGGCGATGCGGTGGATGAGCCCGGAACTGGCGGAGGTCGGCATCGAGGGCGTGGTGGCGAAGGACGTGACGTCGCCGTACCGCGCCGGCCGCACGGGCAGCTGGCGCAAGGTGCGGCAGAAGATCGTGGTGGACGCGGTGGTCGTGGGGGTGGCCGGTTCGGCCGACCGCCCGGAGGCGTTGCTGCTCGCCCGCCCCGACAGTTCCGGTGCGCTCGTGGCGATCGGGCTGTCGCTGCCGTTGCCTCCCGCGCTGCGCGACGAGACGGGTCCGCTGATGACTCCCACGGGTGAGCCACGCACGAGGTTGCCCGGTTCGGTCATGGGACACCAGGGCGGGGAGTATCTGCCGGTGCACGCGGCACTCGTGGTGGAGATCGAGGCCGAGGCGACCGTGATGTCGTTCAACGGCAGACTGCGCCCACGCATCCACCGGCTGCGCCCGGACGTCGCGGTGGATGAGATCGAATGAGGTTCGTGGTCCAGCGCCATCGCGCCCGCCGGCTGCACTACGACCTGCGGCTGGAGTTGAACGGTGTGCTCGTGAGCTGGGCCGTTCCGAAAGGACCGACGCTCGATCCGAAGTCGCGGCAGCTGGCCGTCCAGGTGGGCGATCACGCGCTGAGCCACTACGACTTCGAGGGTGTGATCGCGAAGGGACGGCCGGGCGGCGGTGACGTCATAGTGTGGGACTGGGGCACGTGGGAGCCCGCGAAGACCGACGACCCGGCGGCCGCCATCGCCGCGGGTGAGCTGCATTTCGATCTGTTGGGCGAAAAGCTGGCCGGGCGCTTCGTACTCATCCACAGTCCCCGCCACGGCCCGCGCGACTGGCTCCTCGTCCACAAGAACGACGACCACGCGCGCCCCGGCTGGAACCCCGAGGAACACCCCCGTTCGGTGAAGACCGGCCGCACCAACGACGAGGTCGCCGCCGAAGGCTAGAGGTCGCGGGCCAGCACCGTGAGTTCGCGGCGATACCGCGGTGTGCGCACGGCCGCGCGCACGCGGTCCAGCGTCGCCTGGTCGCCGTACGCCGGCCACAGGCCGAACAACTCGCCGTCGCGCCAGCGCATGGTTGCCTTGTCGGTCGTCGGGTCGACCGCGATGATGCGGTCCACGATCTCGCCCAGCAGCGGGTGATCCCGCACGGGGTTGTGGCCCGACGCCTGCCGCACCGCTCCGGCCAGCACACTCAGCTCGTCCAATTCGGACAGAACACCCGCGACCGCCCCACGCAGTTCGTCGAGGTCGGTCACGAAAGAGAAGGCGTACCTCGCGAAGGCGGGGCCGATCCGTCTGTCCCCCGTCACCGCCAGCGCGGCCTGCCATCCGGCGTTCGCCGCCACGCCGGCCACCAGGCGCCGGCGAAGGTCGGCCATGCCGTGGCGGTCCCGGCCCGCCTCGTAGCGCTTCCAGTCGCCGAAGAATTCCGCCGCGTCGCCCCGGTCGGCCAGCCACGCACCGATGTCGCGGAACGCCATCGAGTCGGTCGCCGCCGCGCGGGCCCCGGCCAGATCGCCCACCGCCAGCCGGTTCAGCACCTGCTGCCGGCGTATCCCGCAGTACGACGGCAGGAACTCGGCCAGCGCCTCGACGTCGGCGTCATCCAGTTCGCCCGCCGCGAGGAGAACGCAGGCGGCGTCGGCGAAGTCGAAACGCCTACCCAACGCGGCCACCGCGCTGGGGTACGGGATCGGCGTTCCCTTCACCCGGGTCACGGTCGGCGGACCGGCGAGATGGGTCTCGAGCAGGCGGAGAACACTGTCGCGTCCCTCTTCCGTCACCGGAGCCTTGAGCCCCTCGATCAGAAGGTCCCTCATCGCAGGAAGTCCAGCACGAGCGGGCTGGCGACCGCGCGGAACTCCTCGAAGTACGCGTGCCGCGCGCCGTCGACGATCCGCAGCCGCGCGTTCGGGATCCGCCCGGCCAGCAGCGGCGCGTTGGCCGTGGGGTTGAACACGTCGTCGCCGCCGTGCACCACCAGGGTCGGCGCGGCGACAGAAGGCAGCACGGCCCAGGCGTCGTGGTCCGCGCTGGCCGCGAAGTGGCGGCGCTTGGCGAACGCTGGCATGTCCGGGTCGCCGAGGGTGTTGTACGGACCGGGGTTCGCCGCCAGCCACGCCGGCGTGTACATCAGTTCCTTCAGCACCTGCTGCTCCGGGTCGCGCCGCGCCAACGCCCGGTGCACCTCGCTGCTCCGCTCGACCGCTTCCGGGCCGCCGGGCGACGTGCAGCCGAGCACCAGACGGTCCACCCGGGACGGATGCTCGGCGGCCACCCACTGCGCGACCCGCCCACCCATGGACGTGCCATAGACATGGACCCGATCCACACCCAACTGGTCGAGGACGGCGATCACGTCGGCCGCGAAACCGCGGGTGCTGTACTCGACGTCCGGTTTGTCGCTGCGGCCCGTGCCCCGGTAGTCGAACGTGACGGTCCGGAACACGGCGTCGAAATCCGCGCGGACCGAGTCCCACCAGTGATGGTTGTTCGACTGTCCGGCCAGCAGCACGAGGACGCGGTCTCCCCGACCGTGCACCTCGTAGTGGATGGCGACGTCGTCGGCAGCGAGTGCGAAGGCCACGCCCCGACCATATAGAACCCGATCGGGTGACACTCGTTCCGTCCGCTGGTCCCGCCTGGCACGGTCGAGGACATGACCACACGCGGGCGCATGGTGCCGGTACTGGCCGGACTGTTGTTGGTACTGCTGGGCATCACCCCCGTGGCGCAGGCCACGCCACCGTCCCTCACCGACTGCTCGACCGAGCTGTACCACGACGACCGCAGGCTCGGCCCGGAGAAGCTGCCGCTGCTCGGCCCGGTGGGCAGCCAGTTGTACGGCTACAGCCGCACCGGCTGGCGCCCGGTGGAGATGTTCCTGGAGCGCTACTACGACGACGCGACCGGCAGTTGGCGCTACCCGCCGAACGACGGCTACGCCCTCGGCCCGGACGGCCAACCGATCAAGTGGACGCGCACGCTGACCGCCGGTGTGGAGATCGACCGCTACGGCAGCGAGTTCGGCGGGTTCCTCGCCCCGCGCGGGGCCGCGTACACCGCGCGGGCCATCCCGCCGTCGAACCTCGTGGGCACCCCGGCGGCGGGCTGCAACTACCACATCTACGAGGTGCTGACGCCCTTCGACGTCCAGGCCGGGCCGATCGCCGCGTGGTTCTTCCAGCGCGGCGGCGGCCTGCAGTACCAGTTGGACGGATCGCTGGTTCCCGGCGCGCCAGCCCAGCTGAACGTGAAATGGCTGCTGGACAACGGGTACCTGGAGCGGCTTCGCTAGCGGCGGGCGAAGTCCGGCGCGTGCTCGGCCATGATCCCGCGACCCACCAGTCGGGCGGGAATCCGCCGGAACCACGGGAACCGCATCATCACCCGCAACGGGAGCGGCGGCCGTTCGGCGCGGGCCACCTCGACCTCGCCGGCCACCACCGGCCGCAGGATCCGGGCGTGCAGGATCCGCTGCAGGCCCTGGACCACCACGGTCGGGAGCAGGCGGCGGCGTTGCACCTTCGCCAGGTCCTTCGTGGTGACGTGACCTGACAGCAGGGGCCGGGCCAGCAGCCGGGCAGCGGCCACCGCGTCCTGCACCGCCAGGTTGATGCCGACCCCGCCGACCGGGGACATGGCGTGCGCCGCGTCGCCGATGCACAGCAGGCCGTCCTGGTACCACCGGGTCAACCGGTCCAGCCGGACGTCCAACAGCTTGACGTCGTCCCACGACTCGACCGCGTCGCCACGGTCGCCGAGCCACGGCACCAGTTCGGCGAGGCTCGCCACCATCTCCGACACCGGCTGCTTACGCAGCTCGGGGTCGCTGCCCTTGGGGATGAGGATGGCCGACTGCCAGTAGGTCAACCGGTCGAGCATGACCATGGCGCGCGAGCGGCTGAACATGCCGACCGCGCCGCTCGGATCGCTCTCGAGGCGCGGCAGGCGGAACCACCAGACGTCCAGCGGGGTCGGGTAGTTCCGCACCCGCAGCGCCGCCTCCCCACGCAGCACCGAGCGGCGGCCGTCGGCGGCGACGGTCAGGTCGGCGTGGATCCGGCCGGTGGCGCCGTCCTTCGTCCGATACTCCACACCGGACACCCGGCCGTTCTCCCGCACCAGACCGACGGCCTCGGTGTCCATGCGCAGGGTGAAGCCGGGCTCCTCCTTGGCCGCGTTGGCCAGCAGGTCGAGCAGATCCCACTGCGGCACCATGGCTATGTAGTTGTGCGGGCCGGGAAGCGTGGTGAAGTCCGCGAACCGCACCTGGCCGCCCCCGAACGGCACCATCGCTCCCTCGAGCCTGCTCTGTGGCAGCTTCGCGAACCGCTCGCCGAGGCCCAGTTCGTCCAACAGTTCCAGGGTCGTCGGATGCACGGTGTCGCCGCGGAAGTCACGCAGGAAGTCGCTGTGCTTCTCCAGCACCGTGACCTCGACGCCGGCCCGCGCGAGCAGCAGCCCGAGCACCATGCCGGCCGGTCCCCCACCGACGACGAGACACGTGGTTCGTTCCATGACCCCTCCTTATTCAATGTGTGTTGAATAAGTCCAGGATGCACCCGGCGCCGCCCGTCGTCAACCCGGATACGCTGATCGGGCCATGACTACTGCATTCGCTCCGGCCGACACCCGTGCCCGCTTCAGCCCGTCCCCGACCGGCACCCCGCACGTGGGTCTCATCCGCACAGTCCTGTTCAACTGGGCCTTCGCCCGGCACAACGGCGGCAAGCTCGTGTTCCGCATCGAGGACACCGACGCTTCCCGCGACTCCGAGGAGAGCTACCACGCGCTGCTCGACGCGCTGCGCTGGTTGAACCTCGACTGGGACGAGGGGCCGGAGGTCGGCGGGCCACACGAGCCCTACCGGCAGAGCGAGCGCGGCGACGTCTACGCCGACATCGCCGCCCGGCTGCTCGCCGCCGGCGAGCTGTACGAGTCGTTCTCCAGCCCCGAAGAGGTCGAGGCCCGCCGCCGCGCCGCCGGCCAGGACCCGAAGCTCGGCTACGACAACGCCGACCGCGAGCTCACCGACGAGCGGAAGGCCTCGCTGCGGGCCGAGGGCCGCGACCCCGTGCTGCGGCTGCGCATGCCCGAGACCGACATCGTGTTCACCGACCTGGTGCGCGGCGAGATCGTGTTCAAGGTCGGCAGCGTGCCCGACCCGGTTCTGGTGCGCGGCAACGGCGCCCCGCTGTACACGCTCACCAACCCGGTCGACGACGCGCTCATGGGCGTCACCCACGTATTGCGTGGCGAGGACCTGCTGCCGTCCACCCCGCGTCAGATCGCGCTGTACGGCGCACTCCAGCGCATCGGCGTGACCACTTTCACGCCCACGTTCGGACACCTTCCGCTCGTGCGCGGCGAGGGCAACAAGAAACTGTCCAAGCGCGACCCCGAGTCCAACCTGTTCCACTACCGGGACCGCGGATTCCTGCCGGAAGGCATGCTGAACTACCTCGCGCTGCTCGGCTGGGCCATCGCCGAGGACCGCGACATCTTCACCATGTCCGAAATGGTCGAAGCCTTCGACATCACGCGCGTCAGCGCGAACCCCGCGCGGTTCGACCTGAAGAAGGCCGAGGCCATCAACGCCGAACACATCCGGCGGCTCTCCCCCGCCGATTTCGCGCAGCGGCTGGTGCCCTATCTCGCGGCCGCGAAAATCCTGCCGGAGAACCCGAGCGACGATCAGCTCGCCACACTGACCGCCGTCGGCCCGCTCGTCCAGGAACGCGTGACCGTTCTGTCCGATGCCGCCACGATGATCCGATTCCTCTTTGTCTCCGACTCCGAGTTCGCCCCCGAACCGGAGGCCGCGGCCAAGAACCTCGGGCCGGACGCCCAACCCGTCCTGGCGGCCAGCGTCGCCGCGCTCGAGGGCGTGGGCGACTGGACGGCCGCCGCCATCGAGGAGGCACTGAAGGCCGCGCTCATCGATGACGTCGGGGGCCTCGGGCTCAAACCACGCAAGGCGTTCGCGCCCGTGCGGGTCGCCACGTCCGGTCGAACGGTGTCGCCGCCGCTGTACGAGTCGCTCGAACTGCTCGGCCGCGACCGGTCACTCCAGCGGCTGCGCCAGGCCCAGACCTGACAAGGTGGTAACGCGGCACTGACGAGAAGCGATACTGAATAATCGGAGCTGGCTGGAGTGCTACTCACTGAATCGTGCCAGCTCCGCAACAATCACCTCGTTAGCCGAATCGAAAGTGGCATCCGGCGGCCTAACCTCTGCTGATGACCTTTGGGCTCGTGCCGTTTCCAGCTGCCTCCGACCGCCATGCTCCCGTGCTGGCGGCCGCGCACGAGCCGCCCCGGATCAAGGCCGTCTGCCTGGACATCGACGACACCCTCGTCGACTTCACCAGCTCCGCCCGACAGGCCCTCCACGACCTCATCGGGCGCGACGACATGTGGCTCCGGTGGCAGCGGACCACCGACGAGCACGTGGCCAGGGTGGTCGCCGGTGAGCTGCCCTACGACGCGATGCACCGCGCCCGGACGAAGGCCTTCTTCGCCGACCTCGGTGCCCTCCTGGATGACGACCTGGTCGCCACGCTCGAAGAACGCCGCTGCACCCAACTGCGGACCACCTGGCAGCTGTTCGACGACGCCATCCCCTGCCTCGACTGGCTCCGCGCCGCCGGCATCAAACTCGCGGCCGTGACCAACGCCTCAGGCCAACACCAACGCGGCAAACTCACGGGACTCGGCATCTCCCGCTTCTTCGACACCATTCTCATCGCCGGCGAGATCGGTGCGGCCAAACCCGATCCCGTGATCTTCCACACGGCCTGCCGGCAAATGGGCGTCAGCACGTCCGAAACCATGCACGTGGGCGACCTCCTGGACACCGACGCCATCGGCGCCCGCGACGCAGGCCTCCACGCCGTGTGGCTGGACCGCGTCGGCACCGACGAACCCGTCGACGCGGGCGTCCAGACCATCGAGACCCTCGCCGACCTGCCCAGACTCATCGTGAGCGAGTACCGGACCCCCGACCTGACGGCCCCGATTAATGAGCCCTCCGAGGCGTGGTCTAACATCTCTCACCAGCACTACGACAGCGAGTCAAGGGCAACCGAGGCCCGCTGAGGAGTAGCGCCAGTGGGGTATGGTGTAATTGGCAGCACGACTGGTTCTGGTCCAGTTAGTCTAGGTTCGAGTCCTGGTACCCCAGCAGAGAGCACCTGATAAGGTTCCCTCTGTTGAAATCAAGAAAATGAAGATCCTGGCCCCGTCGTCTAGAGGCCTAGGACGCCGCCCTCTCAAGGCGGTAGCGCGGGTTCGAATCCCGTCGGGGCTACAGAGCTGGGAGCCCTGTATCTGCTGTAAAGCGCAGATGCAGGGCTCTTTCGCATTATATTGGGGGGCCGAGCCCCCCAAGCCCCCCACGGTGCGTAACGCGCCGGACCCAGCGTGGTTGCGTTGCCGGATTTTTTTATTCAAAAACTGGTTGATTTTGCCATGCCCAGGCGGCGATCTGGACGCGGTTGCGGGCTCCTAGTTTGGTTTGGATGCCTGATACGTGGCTTTTTACTGTGCTCAGGGAGATGAAGAGGTCGGCGGCTATTTCTTGGTTGGTGCGGCCTCTTGCTATGGCGTGGACTACCTCGGTTTCTCGGTTGGACAGTGGTTTTTCTGGTTGGGTTGCGAGGGTGTTTGTTGTTGTTAGGTGGCTTAGTAGTCGTCGTGTTAGTGATGGGGAGACCAGGGCGTCGCCGTTGTTTGCTGAGCGGATGGCTTCTGCTAGTAGGGTGGGGCCCGCGTCTTTCAGGATGAAGCCGGCTGCGCCGCTGCGTAGTGCGCCGGTGAGGTATTCGTCTGTGTCGAAGGTTGTTACCACGACTACGCGTAGGGGGTTTGGGACGCCTTGGCCCGCTAGGGCGCGGGTTACCGCTATGCCGTCCAGTCGGGGCATGCGGATGTCCACCAGGCACACGTCAGGGCGTAGGCGGCGGGCCATTTCTACTGCTTCTACGCCGTCGTTGGCTTCTGCGATCACCGTGATGTCTGGTTCGTCCTCCAAGAGGAGGCGTAGGCCGCTGCGGATCATGGCCTGGTCGTCGGCGATAAGGACGCTGATGGTGGTGGGGTTGTCATCGGCGTTCTTGGATCTGAAGTGGTAGTTCTGCGTGTACTGACCAGCCGGTGTTGTGGCGGGGGCCTGCGGACAGTGTGCCGCCGATAGCTTTTATGCGTTCTCGCATTCCGACTAGGCCGTAGCCGCTGCGGCGGGGGTATAGGGGTGGGGTTGGTGGGGCGTCGTCTTCGACCTTGACGGTGATGGTTTCGCTGTTCTGGGTGACGTTGACCGTGACTGTGTTGGCCTGTTGGGCGTGTTTGGTGATGTTGGTCAGGGACTCCTGGACTACCCGGTACACCGTGCTGGTTACTTCCGGTGGCCATGCCTGGTCGTTGTCGGGTAGGTGGTGGTGCACGGTGTGGCCGTGGTTGGTGAAGCGGGCTACCAGTTCGCTCAGTTGTTCTGGGCCGGTTGTGGCGGGGGACGCGTCGTTGGTGTCGCGGAGGAGGCCGACTACGCGGCGCATCGCGGCCAGTGCGTCGGAGCCGGCGGTTTCGATGCCGGCCAGATAGTCGTCCAGTTGCTCCGGGTGTTTGCGTCGGACCACTCTTGCGGCTTGGGCGTGGAGGACCACGCCGGTGATGTGGTGGGCGACGATGTCGTGCAGTTCCCTCGCCAGTTCCAGGCGTTCGTCGTGGCGTGCCTGTTCGGAGGCCGTGTGGTGGTGGGTGTCCAGAAGGCGTAGGCCCAGTCCGGTCGATAGGGCGCCCAGCCAGCCGGCGATGCCCAGCATTGTCACGGTCGATGCCGATTCGGTCAGGGTGGTGCCGGCGACCAGTGCCAGCCCGCCGGTTGTGATGGCTGTTGCCCACGGGGTCGGGAGTGTTCTGATCGCGGAGCCGATGAGTACGGACAGGCCGAGAGCGGAGGCTGGGCCGGGTTCGGTGGGGAGGTGGGCCAGTTCGGCTGTCACGGTCGCGGTCGTCGCGACGGCGAGTCCCGCTACGGCGGGCCATCCCCGGTGGTGTCGGCGCATGAGGGCTAGTGCGGCCATCACCAGCCCGGTGGCGGAGCCGAACATCCAGTAGTTGCCGCCCCAGGTGTCCGCGATTGCCAACGCCGTGATGGCGATCGCTGCCGCTAGTGCGACGCCGAGGGCGGTGTCGGCCGCGATCCTGGGTAGAGCGGCTTGCCGATCCCGAGTGTCCACATGATGCAGGCTACGAATCCGGTCGCTGCGGCGTATCGGTCAAAAGTACGGTTGCGGCTGGCGTGAATCGTGCTTTCGCCTGATGTTCGGGGCCGGAGTGGCTCATCAGGATGGGGTCATGCCATATGACGATGCCGCTTCGGCGGTCGTAAGCCCGACCGAGCGGGTCCGTAAACGCGCTCGTGGCCTGGTTGCCGTCGCTGGGCTGCTCGCTGTCGTGACCGCCGCCGCGACCGGGTACTCGGCCGCGGCCGATTCTCCTGGGCCGGTGGCCAGCGCGCTCTCTCTGCCCGTACCGACCGGGTCTCATCCGGTCGGTACCGCGTCCCTGCATCTGACCGACGAGTCGCGTTCGGATCCGTGGGTTCCTGAGGCGGGGGCGCGGGAACTCATGGTTTCGCTGTGGTACCCGGCTCGATCGCCTGGTGAGCGGCGGGCACGGTACGTGACGCCGCGGGAGTCGAGGTTGCTCCTGGCCTCCGCGGGGATCACGGGTGTGCCGCTCGACGTGTTGAGCAGGACTCGGACCAACGCGTACACCGACGTGCAACCGGTGGGCGGCAGACGTCCGCTCATCGTGCTTTCGCCCGGTATGGGTTGGCTGCGCACCTCGCTCACCGCCCTGGCCGAGGAACTGGCCAGCCGCGGGTATGTGGTCGCCGCGATCGACCACACCTACGAGACCCACGCCACGACCTTCCCCGACGGGCGGGTCACCACCTGCGACGCGTGCCTGCTGGAGATCGAGGAGTTTCCCACGCTCGCGGTGGAGAGCCGGGCACGCGACGTCTCCTTCGTGCTCGACGAGCTGACCCGGTCGCCGATGGTCGATCGGTCCCGGATCGGGATGGCGGGCATGTCGCTCGGCGGCGCGAGTGTCGGCGAGACCATGCTGACCGATCCCCGGGTGCGGGCCGGCATCAACCTGGACGGCACGAACTTCAAGCCACTTCCCGAAAGCGGGCTGTCGCGGCCGTTCATGTTCTTCGGCGCCCCCGGGGAGGAACCCTCGTGGGTCCGGGACTGGCCACGCCTGACCGGGTGGAAGCGCTGGCTCGCGGTGACGGGTTCGGTGCATCCGTCGTTCACCGACTACGACATGCTGATGAACCAGGCCGGTGTCGACCTCGGGAGTGATCTCCCCGGCACCCGTTCCGTGGTGATCACCCGCGCCTACGTCGACGCCTTCTTCGATCTGCACCTGCGCGGCAACCCGCAACCCCTGTTGGAGCGGCCGTCCACGCGCTATCCCGAGGTCAGGTTCGGCCCCGAAAACGGTTCCTCGAACACCACCACGCCGCACTAGTGTCGAAGATCTGATCATGGGGAGGACCGCAGGTGGAGACTCGCAGGCTCGGGCGCACTGCTGTCGAGGTGACGCGGCTGGGGTTCGGTGGTGGGCCGCTCGGCGGGCTTTTCGCACCGTTGGACGACGAGACCGCCGCGGGGGCGCTGGCCGCGGCCTGGGACGGCGGGGTCCGGTACTTCGACACGTCACCGCACTACGGCATCGGGCATTCCGAGCGCCGGATCGGTGAGTTCCTGCGCGGGCGGCCGCGGGAGTCGTTCACCCTGTCCACGAAGGTCGGGCGGCTGCTGGTGGCGCAGGACGCGGCCGGCCGGATGGACCCGGCGGGTTTCCACGTGCCCGCCGCCCATCGCCGGGTGCGGGACTTCACCCGCGACGGAGTCCGGCGCAGCGTCGAGGACTCGCTGGAGCGGATGGGGCTGGACCGGATCGACGTGCTGTACCTGCACGACGCCGAGGAGTACTTCGACGACGCCGTGCGCGACGGTTACCCGGCGCTGGCCGAACTGCGGTCGGAAGGGACGGTGGGCGCGATCGGCGCCGGCATGTACGACACGGCGATGCTGACCACCCTCGTCAAGGAGGCCGACATCGACGTGGTCATGCAGTCCGGCCGCCACACGCTGCTCGACCACAGCGCGCTCGACGCGTTCCTCCCCGCCTGCGAGGAACGCGGTGTCTCGGTGATCGCCGCTTCGATCTTCAACTCCGGGCTCCTCGCCGTGCCGCGGCCCAGCGCCGACGCGCCCTACGACTACGGCACGGCGTCACCGGAGATCCTGGCGCGGGCCACCCGGATCGCCGACGTGTGCGAGACACACGGCGTGACGCTTCCCCAGGCGGCCATGGCCTTCCCGCTCCTGCACCCGGCGGTCGCCGGCATCGCCGTGGGCATGCGGTCCGCCGACGAGGCACGCACCAACCTGAAGTCGTTCGCCGCGGACGTCCCCGCCCAGTTGTGGACCGACCTCCGCGCGGCGGACCTGATCCGGACGGCGTAGCACCGGGAAGTGGACTCGTGATGTGATCGGACGAATGGCCTGCGGCCGCTTCCTACCGACGGCCAGGCTGCCGTAAAAGGAGATGCCCGCCCTCGCACGCGATGGTGCGAAGGCGGGCATCCCGGTTGGTGGGGTTTACAGCGGCGGGTAAGCGTTCTGCATCAGTTGCTGGAACTGGGACGAGAACCAGTGCCCGGACAACGGGGCGTTGCCCAGGGCGCCGGACATGTTGTTGTTGTTGCGTGGGTTCCCCGTGTAGGTGGGGTCACACATGCGGTCGAAGCCCTTGCCCTCGTCGTTGTCGATCTGGGTGCTCGAGCCGTCCGACTCGCCCGGGGGCTTGATCCACACGTACGCGTCGATGCCGGTTTCCGGGGCTGCCTTCGGTCGTTCGCCCAGGCCCGCGCCCGACTGGTTGCACCAGTTGCCCAGGTGGATGCGGCGGTCGATGCGTGACTCGTTCATGAAGGTGTTCGGGTCGGTCGACGTGCTGGCGCTGGTCGGGCGGGCTGTGCCGCCCCAGCCGTTGCGGGACGTGTCGATCAGCATGCCCACGTTCGCGTCGAAGCACTGGGAGTCCGCCTGGTTGCGGAAGGCCTGGGCGTATCCCAGTTCGTCCACATAGCGGTTCCAGTCGACCCAGCCGCCGGCCACCTCGCGCAGAGGTCGGCCGCCCACCACGGTGTTGGCCGTGAAGAACTGCTCGCGCAGTGCGCTGTAGTTGGCCGTGTTCGCGATGAAGCCGTGCACGTCGGCCGGGGTCGCGCCGGACGCGTTGGCCGCCTGGCACATGATCTGCACGGTCGGGTTGAAGTTGTCGTCCCAACCGAGCCAGCCGTGGTGGCCGGCGTCGACGTAGTTGTAGACGTTCGGCACGTCGCCCAACTCGGCCAGCGCGTAGCCGACGCCCGTGACGTAGTTGCCGTTCGCCTTCATCACGTCGCACTGCGGGACGACGGTCGGGCGCGGGGTAACGTTGGTGATCAGGTTCGGCAGCGAGTCGATCTCGATGATCGTCACGATCCGCAGGTTGGCGTAGGCCGGCCTGGCAAGGATCTCGGCGATCGGGTCGATGTACTCGGTGCGGTACCGGCCGATCTCGGTCGGACCCAACTCACCGTTGGACGCCAGTGCGGAGCAGTCCCGGCCCGGCAGGTTGTAGATCACGACCTGGAACACCAGTGCCTGTGAGCCGTTCGCCGCGTCCTGCTGGACCGCCCCGTCGAGGTGGCTCACCAGGCCCCTGGCGCCGGTCGTGCCGTTGATCGCCGCCGTGCGGTCCATCCACACGCCGGTCGGCTGGTTCGCGATGCGGCTGCCGCCCGGTTCCGCGGCGGCCCTGGCCGACCAGTCCGGGTTCACGTAGACGCTCGCGCCCACGTACGGGTTGTTCTCGCGGCCCGTGGGGTCAGGATCGGGATCCGGGTCCGGGTCGGGGTCCTGGCCGTTGCAGGCCACGCCGTTGAGGGTGAAGTTGGTGGGTGCCGCGTTCGTGCCGGAGTAGGAGCCGTTGAAGCCGATCTCCCTGGACGCACCCGTTGCCAGGGTTCCGTTCCACGACAGGTTGGTGGCCGTCACGGCGTTGCTGCTGGCCGGTTGGGACCAGTTGGCACTCCAGCCCGCCCCGGTCATGCGCTGGTTGCCGGGGAACGAGAACCCCACCGTCCAGCCCGTCAACGGGTCACCGAGGTTGTTGATGCGGACCGTGGCGGTGAAGCCGCCGCCCCAGTCGTTCACGCTGTAGTCGATTCGGCAGCCGGGGGCCGCGCCGGCCGGGGATGCGGTCAGCGCGAGCACGAATGTCGTGATCGCCAACACGAACGCCGTCCCCGCCGCCGTGAACCGACGACCTCGGCGCCCGGTGGTTTCTGTCAACTGTGGTCTCACTGTCATCTGGGATCCTCTGCTCAGCGTTGAGCGATCTCTGGGAGCGCTCCCAGATCGAGGGTAGCTTTGTTGACGCGACGTGTACAGACTCACACTCCTGGTGAACAGTTAAGCTGAATATCCGGGCTTCACCAGGACATAGCGCCGATACTGCGACAACGCCGAAGGACAGGTACCGGGAGCGCTCCCAAAAATCGGACCCGCGGCGGCAGGTCTAGGACGCGTCGTGCCGGGCCCGGACGTCTGCCAGGAACACGTCGAGCACGCCGTCGGCGATCCGCACCGGGCCCTCGAACTTGTTCTCCCCCGGCATCGACCAGATCAGCGACGCCTCGCCGGCCAGCGCGTCCATCGACGCCCGCGCGGCGGCGGCCGCCTCCGCGTCGCCGGCGCGGACGGCGGCCAGCGTGTCGAGCCCTCGGTTCATGGCGCCCGCCCACAGCTCCGTCGCCGCCAGCCAGTTCTCGGCGTCGTAACGGAAACCGCCGTCCGCGACCTCCGCCCGAATGACCGACGGAGCACGAACCAGTCGGGAGACGTAGCCACGCAGGTCCTTCAGCGCCCGGGGATCGCCCGCGTCGAACCGGGGCCAGAACGACGCCACCCGCGCGGCCAGCGCCGGGGACTGCGGCTGCCACGGCTGGGGGCCGAACGTGGGCGCCAGGTGGTTGAGGTCGAAGAAGTCCAGCAGTGCCCGGGTGCCGTCGCCGTCACCGGCCGCGAGATAGGACGCGGCGGCGCGCCAACTGACGTCGCGGTCGTAGGCACGGTCGTGCCAGGTGAAGTCGGCCACCGTGAACACCGCCACCTTGCTGGCGGCCGCCTGGTTCATCGGGTTCGCCACGATGCCGGCCACGTGGTCGGACAGGCCGGCCTCGCGGTGGTCGTAGGGCGCGAGCAGCAACCGGCCGGTGGTCTGCCAGAAGTCGTTGACCGGGTAGTTGTCCCAGATGAACACCTTGCGCCCGAACAGCGCCGACGCCGCCTCGGCCTGGTCGACCGTGATGGCGGGCGGCACCACGTCGGTGCCGGTCCACATCACGAGCACGGCCGGGTCGAGGGTCGCGCGCAGGACCTGCTTGTAGGCGGTGTCGGTGAGGTCGCCGTACTCGGTGGGCACCATCTGCAGCGGATGCGTGCCGGGCAGCGGGGCGAGGAAGTTGTGCTGGACGTCGTTGAGCAGGTCGACCTGTGCGGTGGCGGCCGCGGCCCGACCCGGGGCGCCGTAACGGGTTTCGTCGGCCGCGCAGTTCCACCGCGTGTAACTGATGTCGTCGAGCGGGATGGAGAACGCCCGCGCGCCGAGGTCGTACATCGCCCGCAGCTTGGCCGTGAGCGCCGCGCGGTCCTCGGCGCTGGAGTAGCAGATCGACGTGCCCGGCGAGAGGGCGTAGGTGAACCGGACGTGGTGCGCGGCGGCCTCGTCGACCAGTTCGCCGAGTTCGGCCAGCTTGTCCGCCGGGTACGGCTCGCGCCAGCGGTCGCGGTGGTACGGGTCGTCCTTCGGCGCGTAGATGTACGTGTTGGCCTTGACGTCGCCGTAGAAGGCCAGTTGGTCGAGCCGTTCGGCGTGGGTCCACGGCGAGCCGTAGAAGCCCTCGATGGTGCCGCGCAACGGCATGGCCGGGTAGTCGCTCACCGACGCGCCCGCGAGGTGCCATCCGCGACCGTGCCGGACGAAGAGCTGACGCAGGGTCTGCACGCCGTAGTACTGCCCGGCCGCGTCGGTGCCGCCGATCCCCACGGTGCGCCGCGAGACCCGCAGGGCGTTGCCCTCCGCCTGTTCGGGCACCGGCGTGTTTCCCAGTGCCGCCACCACGTCCGGCCGGTCCAACGGTCCCAGATGGACGGTCACGGGGGCGCCGCCGGATCGGTCGATCCGGCGGACCCCGTGCTCGCGCAACGTCGTCTCGAGGAGGTCCAGCGCGGCGGGATCGGTGTCGTCGGAGACGACCACGCGAACCCGGTCCCCCAGCGGGAGGTCCGGCCCGGCGCGCTGGATGTCCCGCGGAGTCGGCGACACGGTGGGTAACGGGCCACCCGCCACCGGATCGGCCGCCGAGGGGACCGACACGGTGGCCAGCGCCACGGACACCAGAACCATCATCGCCTTGCCGCGCATGGACATGACCACCTCTGGTTGGGGACTACCGAAGGGAGAAGGTGCTGATCCGCAGGTCACCCATGAATCGAAGGTACACGTCGTGCCGGCCCTTCGCGCCGGTCAGCGCGGAGGTTGTCGTCGTGTAGGCGTACTTGTCGCCCGTGCTCGGAACCGGAACGGTGCCCACCAACCGGCCGGTGACCGGATGGTCGAGCCGGACCTCGATCGACCCGGACCCCGCCTGCGCCCGCGCGACGCGAGCCGTGAAGGTCCGCGCGCCCGAACGGAGATCCACGTCGGCGAACCGCAGCCAGTCGCCGCTCGAGGCGCCGACCGCGTCGCCCCGCGCCTTGCTCTCGTCCACCAGGTCGACGCCCGCGTAGTCGTCGAAGTCGATCGCCCGGGTGTCCTTCGACAGGTCGCGGGCCGGGATCGTCTCGCCGCGCACACGCAACGTCGTCCGCGCGCGGATGTCGGCCGAGGACGCCCCCACCAGGATGTCGTGGTCCGAGGACTCCACGACCCACCGGTTCCTGGTGACGTCCCAGTGCGCGAGGTCGGCGACGCGCAGGTCCAGGCACACCGTCCTGGTCTCCCGTGCTCGCAGGTGCACCCGCTCGAACGCGCGCAGCCGCAGGTTCGGCTGCGGGTCACGGGAGGTCCGCTGGTGGCTGTAGAGCTGGACCACCTCGTCACCCGCCCGGCCGCTGGTGTTGGTCACCCGCACGGTCACCCGCACCGTCCCCTTGGGACCGACGGTCGACGAGCTGAGCCGCGGTTCGTTGTAGCGGAACGAGCTGTAGGACAGGCCGTGGCCGAACGCGAACAGCGGGTCGCCCGTGAAGTACTGGTAGGTGCGCTGCGCCTTGATGATGTCGTAGTCGAGGAGGTCGGGCAGGTCGGTGTCGGCGCGGTACCAGGTCTGGGTCACCCGGCCCGCCGGGTTCACGTCACCGAACAGCACGTCGGCCACGGCGTGCCCGGTCTCCTGGCCCGCGTGGGTGGTCCACAGGATCGCCGGGATGTGCTCCTGCTCCCAGGTGAGCGTCGTGGGATAGCTGTTCTCCACCACCACGATTGTGTTCGGGTTCGCCGCGTGCACCGCCCTGATCAGCGCGGACTGGGTCTCCGCGAGTGCCATGGTGGTGCGGTCGTGGTCCTCCCGGCCGTTGATGAACGGCATGCTGCCCACCACGATGATCGCCGCGTCGGCACCGGTCGCGGCCGCCACCGCCGTGTCGATCCCCTTGGTGATCGTCTCCACCGTGAACCGCGTGGCGCCGGCCGCGTCGGGCGAACCTAGCCGAACGGTGCCGTCGTCGCCGACCGTCAGGTAGTTGTTCGGTCCCTCCCAGTCGTTCGGGGTCTCGTAGCCGACGTAGTGGAGCACGTGGCTGCCGTCGCCCGCGTCCTCGAGCTTGAACTGCTGGTGCACGAACCAGTCCCGCGGCTGCGGTGCCTGGTTGGCGAACGGGCTGGTGGGGTCGCCGAGGCCTTGGCGTTCCACGACCTTGCCGTTGGCGACGCTGCGCAACGTCACCACGCCCTGGCCCCAGTCGAACACGTCGAACTGCTCGGCCGGGCCGGCACTCGTGGCGCCGGCCACGAGCGGGGCGCCCTCCGGCGTCGAGACGGCGGTGACGTACTTCCCGCCGTTGTCGCCACTGACCACGCGCAGCGCGATCCGGTCCACCGCCTCGCTGCTGGCGACCGTGGCGCTGTCGCCGAGCCGCTCGGTGATGCCGGCCAGCGGCGTGACCTGGTAGGGCATCCGGCCGGAGTACCAGTCGGTGTAGAGGGTGTCGACGAGCGGCCCGACGACCGCCACGTTCCGGGTGCGCTTGGCATCCAGCGGCAGCGTCGCGTCGTCGTTCTTGAGCAGCACCACGGCCTTGCCCGCGGTCTCCCTGGCGAGCTTCCGGTGCGCCGGCCGGTCGACGACGTCCATGGTGATCCGGCTGTACGGGCCGCCGTCCGGGTCGAACTCGCCGAGCCGGAACCGGACGTCGAGGATGTGCCGCACCGCGGTGTCCACATCGGACTCGGCGAGCAGGCCGGCCGCGAGCGCCTGGTTGATCGACGCGACGGTCGCCGTGGCGTTCGTGTCGTCGACCGTGAAGCTGTCCACGCCCGCCTTGAGGGTGGCCGCGTTGCCCTCCGCCTTCGTGGCGAAGTAGGCCTGTGAGCCGACCAGGTTGTTGGGGTTGCCGGCGTCGGTGACGTTGAGCAGCGCCTGGTCGGTCCAGCCGCGCACCACGTCGTCGTGGTCGGCGTGCACGGTCATCGGCCGTCCGTTGACCAGGTTGTACGCGGACATCACCCCGGTCGCCGCGTTCGCCGCGATGGCCGGCCGGAAGGCGGGCTCGTCGTACTCGTGCTTCACCCGGGGCCGCAGGTTGGACGAGGTCTCGGTGCGGCGCACCTCGTTGTTGTTCGCCAGGTAGTGCTTGAGCGTGGGCGCCGTCTTCAGGAAGTGCGGGTGGTCACCGCGCATGCCGCCGGCGTACGCCGTGGAGATCACGCCGGTCAGGAACGGGTCCTCGGCGTAGCCCTCCTCGTTGCGGCCCCACCGCGGGTCGCGGAGCAGGTTCACCACGGGCGCCCAGGTGTTGAGACCCCACACCACGGGGTTGTCCGAGTGGTAGCCGCGGGTCTCGTCGCCGACCACCGCCCCGACCCGCCTGATCAGGTCCGGGTCCCACGTCGAGCCGAGGCCGACCGCCTGCGGGAACACGGTGGCGGTGGCGGTGCGGACGGCGCCGGGATTGGGCGTCGAGTTGTAGTCGGTCGACCAGGCGAGGCCGTGCAGCGCCTCGGTGCCGGTCTTCCACATCGCCATCCCCAGCCGGGGAACGGGCGGCTGGTACTGGTGCAGCAGCGAGATCTTCTCGTCCAGGGTGAGCCGGCCGAGCAGGTCCTCGACGCGCTTGGGCAGGGGTAGGCGGGGGTTGCGGAACGGGTGGGTGGCCGCGGCGGCGGTACCGACCGGTCCCGCAGCAACGGTGCTGGCCGCCGCGATCGCGCCTGCCACGGTCAGGAAGCCTCGTCTGTTGATGCTCATGAGCACTCCAGTGTGCGAAAAGGACTGTGTGCGAAACGGACTGTCAGATGTGGACGGTGAGCGAGGCGCCGTCGGCCTCGACGGGGTCGGCGCCGGCGAGCTGGAACCGCCAGCGCGCCGGCGGGTGGTCGACCGAGACGTGCACGGTGTCGCCGTTCCTGGTGGTGGTGAAGGTGGCGGCGACCTCGCCGTCGACGGTCGGGATGGTGGTGGTGACCGAGGCGCCGTCGGCCAGTTCGTAGGCCCGCAGGGTGACGCCGTCGGCGTAGTCGTAGTCCGGCCGGTCGTCCACCGCGCCGACGGCGAGGACCGCACCGGGCCGCACCAGCAGCGGCACACTGCTGAAGCCGTGTTCCTCGCGGACCCAGCGCGGCCCCGAAACCCGGTGCCCGGTCAGGAAATGCGTCCACTCGCCGGCCGGCACGTAGTAGTCGACCACGCCGTCGCCGGCGAACACCGGGGCCACCAGCAGGTCGTCCCCGAGCAGGTACTGCCGGTCGAGATGGGTGCAGGCCGGGTCGTCGGGGAACTCGACGACCATCGCGCGCATCATGGGGATTCCCTCGAGGTGCGCCACCCTGGCCGCCTGGTACAGGTACGGCATGAGCGACAGCTTGAGCTTCGTGAACAGGCGCAGGACGTCGACCGCCTCCTCGTCGAACAGCCACGGCACCCGGTAGGAGAAGTTGCCGTGCAGCCTGCTGTGCGAGGACAGCAGTCCGAACGGGATCCACCGTTTGAACAGGTCGGCCGACGGGGTGCCCTCGAAGCCGCCGATGTCGTGGCTCCAGTACCCGAAGCCGGACGTGGTGAGCGACAGCCCGCCGCGCAGGGTCTCGGCCATCGACGGGAACGTCGACAGGTTGTCCCCGCCCCAGTGCACGGGGAACTGCTGGGTGCCGACAGTGGCCGACCGCGCGAACACCACGGCGTCGCGTTCACCCCGGCGCTTGCGCAGCAGCTCGAAGACCGTCTTGTTGTACAGGTAGGTGTAGTAGTTGTGCATCAGCTCCGGGTCAGAACCGTCGAAATAGGACACGTCGGTGGGGATCCGCTCGCCGAAGTCGGACTTGAAGCAGTCCACTCCCATGTCCAGCAGGGCGTCCAGTTTGGACGCGTACCACTCACACGCCTCCGGGTTGGTGAAGTCGACGACCGCCATGCCCGGCTGCCACTTGTCCCACTGCCACACGTCGCCGTTCGGCCGCTTCAGCAGGTAGCCGCGGGCCTTCCCCTCCTCGAACAGCGCCGATCGCTGCGCGATGTAGGGGTTGATCCACACGCAGACCCGCAGTCCTCGCTCCTTCAGGCGGGACAGCATGCCGCGCGGGTCCGGGAACGTGCGCGGGTCCCACTCGAAGTCACACCAGCTGATCTCGCGCATCCAGAAGCAGTCGAAGTGGAACACCGACAGCGGCAGGTCCCGGCTCGCCATGCCCTCCACGAACTCGGTGACCGTGGCCTCGTCGTAGGAGGTGTTCCACGACGTCGACAACCACAGGCCGAACGACCAGGCCGGCACCAGCGCCGGCCGTCCGGTCAGCGCCGTGTACTTGGCCAGGATCTCCTTGGGCGTCGGACCGTAGATCACGAAGTACTGCATCGACTGGCCCTCGATGCTGAACTGCACCCGCGAGACGTCCTCCGAACCGACCTCGAAGGACACCAGGCCGGGATGGTTCACGAACACCCCGTAGCCGGCGTTGGTCAGGAAGAACGGCACGTTCTTGTACGCCTGCTCGCTGCTGCTGCCACCGTCGGCGTTCCAGATGTCGACCGTCTGGCCGTTCTTGACCAGCGGGCCGAACCGCTCGCCCAGCCCGTACACCGCGTCGCCGATGCCGAGTCCGAGCCGCTCCCGGATGTGGTGCGCGCCGTCGTCGGTGGTGATGACCGCCATGTCCTTGGCACCGCTGGTGGTCAGCACCCGGCCGCCGCCGGTGAACTCGACCCGCCACGGCTCGCCACGGCCGACCCGCACCGCGAGTTCGCCCGACGTCAGCACCACGGTGTCGCCGTCGGTCGACGTCACGGCTTCAGGCGCGCCGTCGGCGAACAGCTCCAACCGCGGTGCTTTCGGCTCCTCGCCGGCGAAGTGCGTGAGCCGCACGCCGATCACGTCCGGCATCGGCGTCGAGAGGTCGATCGTGAGCACCGGGCCGCGTTGCAGGTCCACCCGGTGCTTGATCGGGTAGGTGGGTGCGTAGAGCCGCAGCCCGGCGGCCGTGGTCTCGACATCCAGCAGTTCCGCGGGATACGCCGGGTGCACACCCTCGCGCATCTGCCAGTGCCCGTCCGTGAATTTCATTTGACCGCCCCTACCGCGATACCGCGGGTCAGTGTCCGCTGGAAGATCAGGAAGAACACCACCGCCGGCACGATGCCGAGCAGTGCGGACGCGCTCTGCGCCGTCGCGTCCATCAGCCGTTGGCCCTGCAGCACACCGAGTGCCACGGGAACGGTCTGGTTGTCGTTGGAGATCAACATGATCAGGGGGATGAAGAACTCGTTCCACGTCCAGATGAAGAAGAAGACCAGCATCACGCTGAGCGTCGGCCAGCTGATCGGTACGACCACCCGCCACAGGATCTGCCACCTGTTGAGGCCGTCGATCCGGGCCGCCTCAAGGATCTCCCTGGGGAACGTGGACAGCACCGAGGAGAACAGGTAGGTGCCGAACGCGCTCTGGACCGCCGTGAAGATGATGATCACGGCGAGCTTCGTGTCGTAGAGGTCGAACTCCTTCGCGAGGAAGTAGAGCGGGTAGACCAGGACTTCCTGGGGCATCAGGTTGGCCAGCAGGAAGACCGCGACGATCCACACGCGACCCCGGACCCGGCCGATGCCGACCGCGTAGGCGGTGACGATCGACACGAGCACCGCGAACACCGCGACCGAGCCGCTGATCACCGTGCTGTTGAAGAGCTTCTGCGTGAAGTCGACGCGCGTCCAGAAGTCCAGGATGCCCTGGAAGTACACGCCGTCCGGCAGCGCCAGCGGACCGTTCGCCGCGTACTCGGCCGGCGACTTGATCGCGTTGAACACGACCAGCAGGAACGGGAACAGCATGCCGACGGCGAGCACCATGAGGACGCCGAAGACGAGGCGGTGGCCGAGAGTCGTCCGCATGGCTCAGCCCTCCTTGTTCTGTGCCCGCAGGAACAGGAAGGCCAGGCCCATGATGACCACGGTCAGCACGGTGGCGATGGCCGCGCCGTAGCCGACGTTCGCCTTCTCGAAGAAGTTCTGGTACGAGAAGTACGCCGGCACGATCGTCGTCCCGCCCGGTCCGCCCCTGGTCAGGACGTAGATCTTGTCGAACGACTTCAGCGCGGCGATCGTGCACGTCAGCAGGACCACGAAGATCTCGGGCCGGATCTGCGGCACGGTGACCGACCACAGTCGACGCCACCACGAGGCGCCGTCGAGTGCCGCGGCCTCGTACAACTCGGGGTCGACCCGTTGCAGCCCGGCCATGAAGATCACCAGTGGGTAGCCGATCTGGATCCACACCACCACCCCCATCACCGACAGCAGCGCGGTCTTCTCGTCACCCAGCCAGTTCTGCGTCCACGAGTCCAGCCCGACCGCCCGCAGCAGCGCGTTCACCGATCCGTACTCGGGGTGCAGGATCCAGCCCCACACCACGCCCGCCACCACTGCCGGCAGCACCTGCGGCAGGTAGAACGAGGCGCGCAGAAAGGTGGTCGACCGCTGGCCGATCCGCTTGGACACCACGTCGAACAACGCGGTCGCCAGGAGCAGCCCGAAGAACGTCGGGATGACGGCCATCGCCACGATCAGGGCCAGGTTGTTGCGGAAGGACAGCCAGAACGTCGCGTCGGTGAACAGCTTCTGGTACTGCTCCGCCCCCACCCACTCGGGGTCGCCGACGCCCTGCCACCGGGTGAAGCTGATCCCGATGTTCATGACGAGCGGCACCGCGATGACGGCGACGAACAGCAGTGCCGCGGGAACCAGGTAGGGCAGGTAGCCGGCCTGGCCTCGGCGAGCCCGCGGCCGGCCGGTCACCTGCCCGGCCGGCCCTGTCCGGGCCGGCTCGGTACGAAGTGCCATCCGTGTCACTCGCCGATGTTGGCGAGGTTCTCCTCGTACGGACCGGCGAGCTCGTCGAGTACCTCCTCGGGGGAGGCGCTGCCGTTGATCAGCTTCTGGGTGGCCGAGACCATCACGTCGTAGTAGCCGGGCGCCGGCCAGTCCGGGTAGAAGGCAAGGCCGTCACGGTCGACGAGCGTCTCGAAGTTCTCGATCAGCGTCTTGCTCTTCTCGTCGGTGATGGCGGAGACGTCGGCGGCGACCGGGATGCCGCCGGAGTTGCCGAGCAGGTTCTGGTTCGCCTGGCTCATGGTGATCTCGATGAAGTCGTAGGCGAGTTCCTTGTTGTCCGATCCCTGCGGGACGACCCAGAGGTTGCCGCCGGAGCCGGGCGAGAGGTCGCTGTCCGGCCACAGGGCCGACTCCCACTCGAAGTCGGTGACCGTGCTCTGCACCCGGCCGTACCACCAGCTGCCGGACATCATGATCGGGAAGTCGCCCGACATGAACGAGACGCCCATGTTCTCGGCGTCGACGCCGGCGGCGTCCTTGCCGATGTACCCCTTGGCCACCCAGTCGGCGAAGGTGTTCGCCGCGTAGGTCCAGGCCTCGCCGTGGAAGTCCACGTCACCGGTGTACTGCTGGAAGTCGCTCACCCAGGACTGGTCCGCCTTGCTCAGGGCGAGCTGGTACAGGATCTGCTGCGCCGGGTACTCCTTGCCGCCCACGGAGAGCGGCGTGACGCCGGCGGCCACGAAGGCGTCCATGGCGGCCGTGAGCTCGGCGAAGGTCGTCGGCACCTGGACACCGTGCTGCTCGAACAGGTTCTTGTTGTAGTACATCATCGTGTACTCGGCGTAGTTCGGGACGCCGAACCACTTGTCACCGCCCATGACGCCGCGCTCGTCGTAGGTGCAGGTGGTGCGCACGGTCTCGCTCAGCTTGTCGTCCCAGCCGCGCTCGGTCACCTCGGCCGTCAGGTCGGTGAGCAGCCCCTGCTTGGACAACAGGCCGGCGGTGGCGCTGCCCTTGTTGTACTCCATGAGGTCCGGCGCCTCGTCGGAGTTCAGGACCATCGAGGCGGTCTTCTGGATCTGCTCGAAGCCCTTCTCCTCGAACTTGACGGTCACCCCCTCGTGGGTGCGTTCGAACTCCTCGATGGCCGCTGCCCACGCCTTGCCCATGGCGCTGTCGGGGCCCTCGTAGTGCCACAACACGAGTTCGTTCGGTGAGCTGCCCGCGTCGTCGCCGCACGCGGTGAGGGCGGCGGCCGTGACGGCGAGCGCCGCGACGAGCCGTGCACCCTTGCCTGGTGTGAACATCGTTGTTCCTCCAACTGATCGCTGTCGACTGCTGTCGAATCGCTTCGACGATGATCGACGAGCACGGTGGTGTGGGGTCGTGGGTGGTTACTGCGGTGTGCTGGTGCTGGCGCGCTTGGTGAGCTTCGGTTGCAGCAGGGTTTCGGTGGGCGCGTGGTCGCCCGCCAGCTTGGCCATCAGGAGGCCGACCGCCTGGCGACCGACCTCCTCGGCCGGGATGGCCACCGAGGTCAGCGCCGGTGTGGTGCGCTCGGCGAGTTCGTCCGGACAGATCGCGACCACGGAAAGGTCCTCCGGGATGCGGCGCCCGGCCTCCCGGAACGCCGCGAGGACCGGTTCGACGACGGGTTCGTTGTGCACCACCACACCCGTGAGGTCCGGGTGTGCGTCGAGCAGCTCGCCGACCAGTCGGCGGGCGGCGTCCGGTGTCGCCTCGCACGGGTGCACGCTGGCCGAGAGCCTGTGCCTGGTCGCCGCGCGGGTGAAGCCGGCCGTGGTCCGGCTGGCGAACCCGGTCCCCCGCTCGTACACCTGGGGTGGCGAACCGATCAGCGCCACCCTGCGGTGCCCGAGCCCGGCGAGGTGACCGACGCAGGTGGCGCCGGCCGCCGTGAAGTCGAGGTCTATACAGGTCAGGCCTTCGGTGTCGGCGGGGAAACCGATCAGCACGGCGGGCCGGCGCAGTTCACGCAGGACCGGGATCCGCGAGTCGTTCAGCTCGACGTCCATCACCATGATCGCGTCGACCAGGGACGTGCCCGCCACCCGCCGCAGCCCGCTGACCCCCTCGTCCTGGGTCAGCAGCAGCACGTCGTGGTCGTGGGCCCGCGCCGCGGTGACCACCGCCGTGGCGAACTGCATGATCACCGGAACGTGGATGCCCGCCCGAAGCGGAACGACGAGCGCGATGACGTTGGACCGGTTGCTGGCCAGCGAACGCGCCCCGGCGTGCGGCTGGTAGCCGAGCACCTCCACGCTGCGCAGCACCCGCCGCCGGGTCTCCTCGGAGATCGACCGCTTGCCGCTGAGGACGTAGGAGACAGTGCTGGGTGCCACGCCCGCGTGGCGAGCCACGTCGTCGATCTTCGCCACCATGCGCACCCCTCTGTCGAATCGCTTCGATGATACGAACCGGGTGCCGGTGTGGCAATGGTCATTATTCACCCGACAGTCGACCCGAGCGTGGGTGGAACAGCCACGCAGCACGACTCGCATGACGGTTTCAACCATCTTCCACTCTTGACATGAGGGAAAACTCCAGTAGAAAGGTCTCCCATGGGAGAACCGATCACCCTGGACGAGATGGACCGGCGGATCGTCGCCGCGCTTCAGCTCAACGGGCGCGCGTCGTGGAAGACGGTCGCCGCCGTGATCGATGCCAAGGAGTCGACCGTCGCGCGGCGGGGACAGCAGCTGATCGAGTCGCGGCTGGTCGGCGTCACCGGAGTGCTCGACCACCTGCGCTGCGGGCTCGGCATCTCGCTGGTGCTGCGCATGCGGTGCCGGCCCGGGCGGGCGAACGCCGTGGCCGAGGCGATGGCCGAGCTGGCCGTGACGCGCTTCGTCACCGTGGTCTCCGGTAGTGCCGACGTCGCCGCGGAGATCGTGGTCCGCCGGCACCAGGACGTCGCGCGGGTGCTGGTCGAGGATCTCCCCCGGCCGGACGACATCGTCGAGACCGAGTCGATGGTGGTGGTCCGCAAGTTCTCCGCCTTCGAGGAGTGGGACACCGGGCTGCTGGGCCCGGAGGCGGCCGCGCGACTGCGTCACCCCGCCGAGTTCACCGACCACGGCGCCTGGCACGAGACCGTGCGGCTCACCGAGCAGGAGTTCGCGATCGCGCGGGTGCTCGCCGACGACGGCCGGGCCACCTACGCGCAGATCGCCGCGGCCGTCGGGGTCAGCGAGTCGACGGCCGCCCGGCGGGTCGAGTCCCTGCTGGCGCGGGGATGTCTGCGTTTCCGCACGCTGTTCGAGACGCCGGTGCTCGGGCTGGACGTCGACTTCATGCAGTGGCTGACCGTGGAGCCGTCCGAACTCGAGCACGTCGGCACGCGGCTGGCCAAGGAGCCGTCCACCCGCTACGTCAGCGCGACCACCGGCCGGTTCAACCTGTGCCTGCACGGTGTCCTGCCCGGCTACGGCGACCTGTACGACTACCTGACCAAGGTCGTCGGCTCGCTGCCCGGGGTGCACGCGGCCGACCTGACCCTGCAGGCCCGCACGCTCAAACGGGGCTGGGTGCGGATCGACCCGGACGGGCGGCGCGCGCCATGAACCCGTGGGAGTGGGACGAGTCGACCTGGCGCGGGCACGTCGAGCGTGTGCGGGCCGGGGCGAACCTCACGCCGCCGCGCTGGCCGGGCGGTGCGACGACCGCCGTCGCGATCTCCTTCGACGCCGACCACGAGACCATCCCCCTGCGCGACGGCGAGACCAGCCCCGGTCGCCTCGCCCAGGGCGAGTACGGCTCACGCGTGGGCGTGCCGCGGATCCTCGCGCTCCTGGCCGAGTACGGCGTGCCGGCCACGTTCTTCGTCCCGGCCGTGTCCGCGCTCCTGCACCCGGCCGACATCGAGGCCTTCGTGGCCGCCGGGCACGAGGTGGCCGCACACGGCTGGATCCACGAACGCAACGCGCTGCTCAGCCCGGCCGAGGAGCTGGACCTCACCGGCCGCGCGTGCGACACGCTCGCCCGGCTCACCGGCACCCGCCCGGTCGGCATCCGCACGCCCAGCTGGGACTTCTCCGACGCGACGCTCGACATCATCCGCCGGCTCGGCCTGCGCTACGACTCGTCGCTCATGGCCGACGACGAACCGTACGAGCTGCTGGCCGACGGTTCGCCCACCGGGATCGTGGAGCTGCCGGTGGAGTGGATCCGCGACGACTACCCCTATCTGGCAACGCATTCCGTCCCACCGCGCGCGGTCCTGGAGATCTGGCGCGACGAGTTCGACGCGGCCCACGCGACCGGCGGCCTGTTCCAGCTGACCCTGCACCCGCACGTGATCGGGCACCGCTCCCGTCTGGTGGTGCTGGCCGAACTGCTCGCCCACATCGCGGGTCGTTCCGGCATCTGGTTCGGCACGCACGCCGAGGTCGCCGACGCCGCCCGCGCCCAACTTCCCGCTTCGGAGGTCCCATGAGTAGGCATGTCCTGGTCACCGGCGCGGCCGGGGGCATCGGTCTGGCCGCCGCCCGCGCCTTCGCCGCGCTCGGTGACACGGTCACCGGCGTCGACGCCCGCGAGGCCGAACTCACCATGGCCATGGCGCCGATCCAAGGTCGTGCGCTGGTCGCCGACCTGACCGACGCGCGGTGTGGCGAGGTGGTCAAGCGTGCGGTCGCCGCGGCCGGGCCGGTCGACGTGTTGGTCAACGCCGCCGGGATCTATCCGGCGACCCCGTTCGCCGAGTTGACCGCCAAGGCCTGGGACCGGGTGCAGAACGTGAACGTGCGTGCCCCGCTGCTGCTCACCCAGGCGGTCGCGGCGGCCGGACTTCCGGGCGCCGTGGTGAACATCAGCTCCTCGGCCGCCACCCGCGCACGGCCCGGGGCCGCCGCCTACTGCACCTCCAAGGCCGCCGTGGAGATGCTCACCAAGGCGTGTGCGGTGGAGTTGGCCGGGCAGGGGCTGCGGGTGAACGCCGTGGCGCCCGGGTTCGTGACGGTGGACAGCGACGTCAACCCGGTGACGCCGGAGTACGCGGCCGCCGTGTCCGCCAACCCCGTCGGCCGCAGCGGTCAGCCCGCCGAGATCGCGGCGGCCATCGTCTGGCTGGCCGGCGACCAGGCCGGCTTCGTCACCGGCTCCATCCTGCGCGTGGACGGCGGCGCGACCGCCGGATCCACCGCCCTCCCGCCGCACTACCCCACCACCACCGCGCTGCAGGGGAGCGCGTCGTGAGGCGCGTCCTCGCCGTGGTGGCGGTCCTCGTCGCAACCGCGTGCTCGGCACCCACGGCCGGGCCGGCGGAGACCGGCACCCTGCGCACGGTCTTCAACAGCGACCCGTCGAGCTTCGACCCGGCGATGGCCCAGGGACACCAGACCTTCCAGATCGCGAGCCTGCTCTACGACACGCTGCTGCGCCGCGACGTCGACCAGAAGCTGGTGGGCGGCCTCGCGTCGAGCTGGACCACCGAGTCCGCGGCCGACTACACGTTCACCATCCGCGACGACGCCACCTGCTCGGACGACACCCCCATCACGGCGGACGTGGTCGCCGCGTCGCTGCGCCGACTCGCCGACCCCGAAACCGGGTCCACGTGGAAGAACCTGGTGTTCGGCCCCGGTGACGTCGAGGTCGGGGTCTCCGGCCCGACCGTCCGGGTGACACTGTCCCAACCGTTCACCACGCTCCCCCAGGGCCTGGCGATCGCCCAGGCCGGCATCGTCTGCCCCGCCGGTCTGTCCGATGTGGACGGTCTGGCGGCCGGCACGGTCCCGGGCGCGTTCTCCGGCCCCTACACGGTGGCCGACGCCCAGCAGGGCCTGAGCTACACGTTCGCGCTGCGCCCCGAGTACGACGCGTGGCCCGAGTTCGCCACCCCGCTGACCGGCACACCACCCCGCGAGATCGAGGCGGGTATCGCCACCGATCAGTCCACTGTGGCCAACCAGATCCTGGCCGGTGACCTCGATCTCGGCCAGTTCGCCGACCCGGACGTGGTCACCCGGTTCACCGCCCAGCCGGACCTGCACCAGTACGTGGAGACCGCGGTGACCACCTACGCGGTGTTCAACCAGCGGCCGGGACGCCCGTTCGCCGACCGGCCCGACCTGCGGCGAGGGGTGGCCATGGCGATCGACCAGGACGGCTTCAACGCGGTGTTCAGTCGCAGCAAGGCCGAGGTGCTGTCGTCGGTGTCGCCGGCGAGCTTCGCCTGCGTCAACACCGACCGGTCCCTGCTGCCGCCGCACGACCCGGAGGCCGCGCGCGAGGTGCTGTCCGAAGTGGACGACGGCATCACGATCATCGGCAACACCGCGAACCGGCAGTTCAGCGGCGGGGCCGACTACATCTACCAGGTGCTCGCCGACGCCGGAGCGGACGTGACCATGAACAAGGTCGACAACGCCACCTTCTGGAGCACGATCGCCGAGGGCGGCACCGACTGGGACATCGTGTTCCTCGGCGACCTGAACTCGGTGGGCGTCATCAGCGCCTCGCTCGACCGGGTGATCGGCCCGGCGGTCGAGGACGGCGGCCGCAACTACAGCGCCTCGGACAACCCGGAGGGCGAGGCCGCGCTCGCCGAGGGCCTGGCCTCCACCGACGAGGCGGCCCGGTGCGCGGCGTTCGACCGGGCGCAGCGCTCGCTGTTCGAACGCTCGGACATCGTGCCGCTGGCCGGCAGCCCCACCACCTACGTGACCGGCCCGGACGTGACCGTCCAGATGTACGACGACCACGTGGACCTGGCGACCCTGCGGGTGACGTCATGACCACACCGGACACCACCGTCCGCCGGATTCGGGGCGGGGCAAGCGGTTCCTCCTGGTCGGCCTTCGCCGCGCGCCGGTTCGCCGGGCTGCTCGGCACGGTCGTCATCGCCGTGGTGGTGACGTTCTTCATCGTCCCACTGATCCCCGGCGACCCGGCGGTGAGTGCCGCCGGCCCGGACGCCACGGTCGACCAGATCGCGCGGGTACGGGCCGAACTCGGCCTCGACCGGCCGATGCTCGAACGGTTCGGTGACTACCTCGGCGGACTGTTCCAGGGCGACCTCGGCCATTCGTTCTCGCTCAACGCCCCGGTGGCCGACGTGGTGTTCCGGCGGTTGCCGTTCACCGCCGGCCTGGCGTTCCTCGCGTTGCTCCTGGTGCTGGCCGTGTCGATCCCGCTCGGCATGGCGGTCGGCCATCTCACCCGGGGCGGTCGGCGCCGCTGGCTGGACTCGGGATTCGGCTACGTGACGGCGTTCGTGGCGGCCATCCCGCCGTACGTGATGGCGACCCTGCTGGTGCTGGTGTTCGCGGTGACGCTGGAAGTGCTGCCACCCGCCTACACGCGTTCGCAACCAGGACTGTCGATCCTGTTGCCGGCGCTCGCGTTGAGCCTGCCGTCCATCTGCCTGATCGCGCGGATCGTGCGGCGCGAGACGGCCGTGGTGCTCGAACAGGACTACCTGCGCACGGCGCGCGGCTGGCGGCTGAGCACCGCGCGGACCGCACTGCGTTATGCGCTGCCGAATCTGCTGACCAGCACGTTGACGCTGAGCGGGATCATCCTGGTCGGCATGTTGGGCGGCGCCATCAGCGTCGAGACGGTGTTCGGTTGGCCGGGTCTGGGGCTGGGCGTGGTGAACGCCGTGGCCACCAAGGACTATCCGCTGGTGCAGGGCATCGTGCTCGTGCTCGCCGTGCTGGCCGCGTTGATGACGATGGCCGTCGACATCCTGCTCGGCATCGTCGACCCCCGCGTGCGAGGAGGCAACCATGGCTGAGCGCCCGAGCCGACTGCGCTGGCACCCGATGCTGGTGGCCGGCGCCGTGTTGCTGGTCGGCACAGGCATCGCGGTGGTCATCGCGTCGCTCACCATCCGCGACTCGGCCGAAGGGCTCAGCTCGGACATCGCGCTGCCCGCGTCGGGCGCGCACTGGCTGGGCACCGACGTGTTCGGCCGGGATCTCCTGGCCAGGTCGTTGGTCGGCGCCGAGGCGAGCCTGGTGATGGCGCTGGCCGCCACGGCGATCTCCATGACCGTCGGAGTGCTGATCGGCACGGCCATCTGGACGGCGCCGCGGCGCGTGCGGGAGTTCTCCCTGCGGATCGTGGAGATCACCGTGTCCTACCCGGAACTGCTGGTGGCCGTGGTGCTCGCCGCGATCCTCGGCGCCGGGCGCTGGCAGCTGGTGGTGGCCGTGGCGGTGGCGAACATCCCGGCGACCGCCCGGCTGACCGCGAATCTCGGCGGCGCGATTCACCAACGCGACTTCATGACCACCGCTCGGCTGACCGGGGTGCCGCGCCGCGCGTTGATCAGCCGCCACCTGCTGCCGAACATGGCCGAACCGCTGCTCATCCAGTTGGCCGCGAGCTTCGCCACGGGTCTCGTCGCCATGTCGGCGTTGTCGTTCGTGGGTCTCGGGGTCCAGACCCCCGACTACGACCTCGGCCGGCTGCTGGCTGACGCGCTGCCGTCCATCTACTCGCAACCCATCGAGGTGGTGGGGCCGACACTGCTGATCCTGTTGCTGTCGGTCGGCGCCATGCTGGTGGGTGACGGTCTGGCGGCGGCGGTCGACCCGCGCGTCTCCCAGCGGCGCGGGCCTCGCGTCCCGGCGACGCGGTCGGTGCGCGGCGGCTCGGACGCGCCGGTCGTGGTGCGCGACCTGATCGTGCGGCGCGCGGACGGCACCGAGCTGGTGCACGGCATCTCGTTCGAGATCCGCCGGGGCGAGATCCTCGGGCTGGTCGGCGAGTCCGGCAGCGGCAAGTCGTTGACCGCGCTGTCGCTCGCGCGGCTGCTCCCCGACGGGCTGACCGCTTCGGCGAGCGAGCTGCGGGCAGCCGAGCTGGACCTGCTCGACCGGCCGACCCGCCGGGAGCTGGCCGACGCGGTCGCGATGATCTACCAGGATCCCGGCACCACGTTCAACCCGGCGCTGCGGATGGGCGGGCAGCTCACCGAGGTGTTGCGGGTCCATCGGGGCCGGTCGGCCAAGGAGGCCCGCGCGATCATCGCCGGGCTGTTGGCCGACGTGCACATCACCGATCCCGACCGACTCATGCGGTCCCACCCGTACGAGTTGTCCGGCGGCATGCGGCAGCGGGCCATGATCGCCGCGGCGCTGGCCGCCGAGCCGGCGCTGCTCGTGGCCGACGAGCCGACCACCGCGCTCGATGTCACCGTGGCGGCCGGCATCCTGCGCGAACTGGCGCGAATCCGCGACGAGACCGACACGGCCACGCTGTTCATCTCCCACGACCTCGGGGTAGTCGAGGAACTGTGCGACCGGGTCCTGGTGATGAAGGACGGAGTGATCGTGGAGGAACTCACCCGCGAGGCACTGCGGGCCGGCGAGGTCAGCTCGCCCTACACCCGGATGCTGCTGGAATCCGTGCCACGCCTGTCGATCCAGGGAGCCCGACCATGAGCACCGTCGCCGTTGAGGGACTCACCGTGCGGTTCGGCCGTGGGGCCCGGGCCATGACCGCGCTCGACGACGTGAGCGTGTCCGTGCCCGCCGGGCGCACCGTGGGGCTGGTCGGCGAGTCCGGGTCCGGCAAGTCGACGCTCGCCAAGGCGATCCTCGGCATCGTGCCCGTGACGTCGGGTCGGGTGTTGCTCGACGGGACCGACGTCGGCGGGTTCGGCCGCCGTGAGCGGCGTGCGTTCCTGCGTCGGGTGCAGCTGATCCCGCAGGACCCGTACTCGTCGCTCAACCCGCGCCGCACCATCGGTCAGACGCTGGCGGAGGCACTCGACCCGGCGCGGGCCAGCGTGCGCCGCCACCGGGACGCGATCGCGGCCGCGCTGCAGGAGGTCGCGCTGCCCGACGACGCGGCCGACCGCTACCCGTACGAGTTCTCCGGCGGGCAGCGCCAACGCGTGGCCATCGCCCGTGCGCTGATCACCCGGCCCGAAGTCGTGGTGGCCGACGAGATCACCTCGGCGCTGGACGTCTCGGTGCAGGCCGAGGTGCTGGCGCTGCTCGACCGGCTGCGCCACGAGCTGTCGCTCACCATGCTGTTCATCTCCCACAACCTCGCGGTGGTGGAGCAGGTGAGCGACGAGGTCGTGGTGCTGCGCCACGGCAAGGTGGAGGAGGCGGGGCCGGTGGACGACGTCTTCGCGAGGCCCGCCGCCGAGTACACCCGCGCGCTGCTGGCCGCGGTTCCCGGTGCGCGGTGAGGCCCTTCTGGCCGGCCGGGCCGAGCTTTCTGGTGCACGCCACCGTCACCGGCGGTCTCGGCCGCTCGGCCGTCGGACTCGACCGGGGTGAGGTCGGGCCGTCGCTGGTGTGCCGCGCCGACGGTGCCAACGGTGACGACGGTGCCGTGGTGATCACCGCCGTCAACGCCGAGTTCGGCCACTCCGGGGACACGCCCGCCGAGCAGGCCGCGGCGGCCCGGTCGTTCGCCGAGTCGGCGCTCGCCCGCTGCCCCGCCGCCGGACCGGACGCGTTCGACCCCGCACCGCTCGGCCTGGTCGACCTCGTGGGGGCCGGCCGACGGCTGACCGACGTCGCCGACACCCCGTTCGTGCTCGACCGGACGCTCAGTCGCGTGGACCGCGTCGAGTGGTACGGCGACGTCCTGGCCGTGGAGTCGGTCCTGACGTTCCGCGCGCACCGGCCGGGACCGTCGCCGACGACCGGGCGCTCCCCGGTGGTGGTGGGGCCGCCCGCGCCGCTCATCCGACCGGCGCCGGCGGACACCGTGAGCGTGCGCCAGCAGGTGGCGCTGCGGCCGTTGCCGCCACCCGGTTACGAGCCGAAGCGCCTCGACCCGACGGCCGGCGCCACGTCGAACCTCGCGGTACACCGCTTCGACGGCATCGCCGACCGGGACGCGGAAACCCCACTGGCGACGAGGTTTCGGGCCGAGGAGCCGATCGTCTTCCACCTGGACCCGGCCATGCCGCCCGCCGTGCGCGACGCCGTCCTGACCGGCGGCAACTGGTGGCAGGAGGCGTTCGCCGACGCCGGGCTGCCCGGCCGCTACCGGGTGGAGCCGCTGCCCGAGGGCGCCGAGCTGACCGATCCCCGGCGCAACGTGGTGCTGTGGGTGCACCGGGCCGACCGCGGCTGGTCCATGGGCATGACCCAGGTCGACCCGCGCACCGGCGAGATCCTGCGTGCTGTGGTGCGACTGGGTTCCCAGCGGATCGAGCAGCTGCGCGCGATCACCGAGAGCGTGCTCGCGCCGTACTCGAACGACGACGGCGCGGCGACCGTGGCGGGCGTGGTGGCCGCGCGACTGCGTCAGCTCGCCGCCCACGAGATCGGCCACGGAATCGGGCTGGCACACAACTTCGCTTCGCACGAACACGCGCGTCCGTCCGTGATGGACTACCCGGGGCCGCTGTTCGCCATGGACGGTGACCGGCCGGTCGCGCCCACTCCGTACGCGACCGGACCCGGTCCCTGGGACCTCCATCAGATCGGCGCGCTCTACGGATCCGGTTCCTCCGCGGATCTCCCCTACGTCACCGACGCCGACGCGCGCACCGACGACGCCGCGGACTCCTGTGGTGCCACGTGGATCGCGCCGCGCGAGCCGGTCACGGCACTGCGGGAACTCCTGGCGATCCGCGCGGCCGCACTGCGCCGGTTCGGCCCGGCCGTCGCGCCGCCCGGCAGCGATCCCAACGAGATCGAACGCCGCTTCCTGTTGCTGTACCTGCTGCACCGCCACCAGGCGACGGCCGTCGCCAAGCTCGTCGGTGGCAGCAGGCGGCGCTACGCGATGACCGGCGAGGCCTTCGCCGGCGCGGCGACCCCGGTGCCTCCGAAGGACCAGCGGACCGCCCTCGACCTGCTCACCACGCTCCTGACCCCGGAGTTCCTGGCGATCCCCGACCAACTCCGGCCGCTGCTCGTCGGTCCCGCGGGCGGGCGCCCGCGCCGGGAGGGGCAGTTCGACCACCGCACGGGCGGCGCCTTCGACGTGACGGCCGCGATCAGCGCCGGTGCCGACGTCGTGGCCGGCACGCTCCTGGCGCCGGCCCGCCTGAACCGACTGGGGCCCGTCCTCGACGACGTGCTCGCCGCGACGGTTGGCCGGGCGATCGAGTTGCTCCACACCGACGACAGGGACCCCGACACCGAGGCGATCGGCTGGACGGTCCTGCGCCGCTTCGAACACTCGCTGACGTCGCCGGTGCTGCACCACCCCACGCGGGTGGCCGCTGTCGAGACCGTCGCCGGGTGGCTGCCCGACGAGGTGCGGCCCGCGCTCGCGGCGCGGTGGGAGGCCATCACGAAGACCGCGTACGAACATCCGGCCGCGCTGCCCGACCTGCCGCCCGGCGTACCCATCTAGCGAAGGAGTCCCATGTCCCTGACCGCCGGTCTCGCCGGGCGGATCGCCGATCTCACCGCGTTCTACCGCGACCTGCACGAACACCCGGAGCTGTCGTTCCAGGAGGAACGCACGGCCGCCCGGGTGGCGGCGCGGCTGACCGCCGCCGGGTTCGAGGTCACGACCGGGGTGGGTGGCACGGGCGTGGTCGGTGTGCTGCGCAACGGCGCCGGCGGCTCGGTGCTGCTGCGTGCCGACATGGACGCGCTGCCGATCCGCGAGAACGACGCGGTTCCCTACCGCAGCAACGCCACGGCCGTCGGACCGGACGGCGAGACCGGCCCGGTCATGCACGCGTGTGGGCACGACACCCACGTCACGGCGCTGGTCGGCGCGGCCGAGCAACTCGCCGCCACGAGGGAACACTGGTCGGGCACCGTGCTCGCCGTCTTCCAGCCGGCCGAGGAGATCGGCGCCGGCGCGCGGGCCATGCTCGACGACGGCTTTCTCGACCGGTTCCCGCACTACGACGTGGCGCTCGGCCAGCACATCGTGTCCGCGCCGAGCGGGCACCTCTATGCCCGGCCCGGCGTGTTCATGGCGGCGGCCGACAGCCTGCGGGTGACGGTGTTCGGCCGGGGCGGGCACGCGTCGGCGCCGCAGACCACGGTCGACCCGATCGTCATCGCGTCCGCCATCGTGTTGCGCCTGCAGACGATCGTGGCCAGGGAGTTGGCGGCCACCGACGTCGCGGTGGTCACGGTCGGCTCGTTCCGCGCGGGGACGAAGGAGAACGTGATCCCCGCGGAGGCGGAGCTGAAGCTCAACATCCGGACGTTCGACGCCGAGGTGCGGCGGCGTGTCCTCGCGGCCGTGGCCCGGATCGTGGCGGCCGAGGCGGCCGCCGCCGGGGCGCCCCGCGAGCCGGAGATCACGCCGATCAACGCGTTCCCGTTGCTGGTCAACGACGAGGCCGCCACGCGGCGGGTGCTCGCCGGGTTCACGGCGGCGTTCGGCGCGGAGGTCGTCCACGAGGCGGGCCGCAAGCCGGCGAGCGAGGACTTCGGCACGTTCGGCACGGCGCTGGGTGTGCCGTCGGTGTTCTGGAACTTCGGCGGCTTCCCCGATTCCCTCTACGAACACCCGGACCAGCCCCAACTCGCGGTGGCCGCCGGCACCGCCCCCGGCAACCACTCACCGGACTTCGTGCCGACCGACCTGGACCGCACGTTGCGACGTGGGACCGAAGCGCTCCTGACGGCCGCCTCCCTCTGGCTGACCCGGGACTAGCCCCACTGCCGGGCACACACCTCGATCCAGGTGGCGAGGTCGGGCACGTCGTCGATCGTGTACAACGAGTCCTCCGGCGGCGGGGTGACCCCGTCGAAGGATTGGTCGGGCGCGAACAACAGGACCGCTCGACGATCCCGCCCAGGAGTGTCCACAGTGACCGGTGGAGCGGGTGGACGATCATCTCGCCCTCCACCGGAGGGAAGCAGGGCCACCCGCGCCGCTCGGCGTCCGGCCCCAGGCGAGCAGCTCGTTACTCTCCCCGTCCACCACGACCGGAGCGGTATGTGGTGCTAGCGGCCGTGGTGGTTCCCGCGGTCCTCGTGCTGGCGCCGATGTACACCGCGAAGTTCGCGGCCGCCGTGGATGGCGACCACAAGTGGTTCGCCAGTGCGCTCAGGTCGACGACCTCCCGGATGGCCTGGGTGGGCGGGGTTCTCGCGCTCGAGGCCGACGCGGTGACGTTCACGCCCCATCTCCACATGGGACGGTAGCGCCGTTGTCCGCTGGAAGCCGTGACGGGCGTGACGGGGTTCGCCGACCGGCCGCCGCGCATCCGGGTCGACCTCCGCCACGCCAACCGGTCGCGTTCTCGATCTTTCCGACCGCCAGGTCGACCATCCGGACACAGGACACGAGCGCCCGCGACGAGGCGGTGCGGACCATCACCTCGCGCCTCGGCCGGTAGCTCCCAGTTCCTGAACCGTGGACTTCAGGGTGGCCAGGGCCGCGAAGTAGAAACGCGGGCCGTAGGACACTCGGGCCACGCCCAGTTCGTCCAGTGTGGACAGGTCCAGTTCGTCGCCCGTGTTGCCGTTGATCGGGCCCGGTAGTTCCGCCACCAGGGTGGCCAGGTCCTTCCTGCGGCGTACGCCGATCGGGTAGAGGCAGTCCGCGCCCGCTTCGCGGTACAGCCGGCCCCGTCGGATCGTCTCCGCCAGACGGTCCGGTTCCGGGATCTCGCTGGACGGCAGGAAGGTGTCCACCCGGGCGTTGATCACCAGTGGGACCTTGTCCGCGGCCGCACGAACGTCGGCCAGCCACTGGGCGTGCGCGCCCGCCTCGGCCAGACCGCCTGCCTGGTGGTCGGTGTCCTCCAGGTTGCAGCCGACCGCACCGGTCTCCAGTAGACGGTCCACGAATTCGTCCGGTCGCATGCCGTAGCCCGCCTCGGCGTCCACGGTCACCGGGACCGACACCGCCCGGGCGACCCGGCCGGCCGCCGCGAACATCTCCTGCCACGGGGCGCCCTCGCCGTCGGGATAACCGAGCATGGCCGAGATGGCCGCGCTCGCGGTGGCCACCGCCGGGAAGCCCGCCTCGGCCACGATCTTCGCGCTCGCCGCGTCCCAGACGTTGGGCAGCACCAGCATTTCCTTGCCGTGCAGCTCACGGAGCCGCTCGGCGCGGGCCTTCTGATCCATCACTGTCCTCCAGAGGTTGCTGTGACTGGTTCCGGGGCGACGACCGTCGAACCCCTGCCGGGCATGCCCAGTGCGATGATCGCGCCGACGAGCGCGAACACCGTGACCGCCCCCATGCCCGCCGCGAAACCGTCGGAGAACTCCTCGGCCGACGCGTAACCGCCGACACCCGCGAAGACCGCCACCGTCACCGCCACGCCGAACACTCCGCCGAAGATCCGCATCATCATGAACGCGCCGGACGCCTGGCCGATCTCCTGGGGTCGCACCGCCCCCACCACCGCCTTCTGTGCCGCCGGCATGGCCATGGTGCAGCCCACCGAGCCGATGACCAGCGCCGGCAGCAGTTCCACATAGGACGTGGTGCCGTCCACGGTCAGTGCGATCCAGCCCATGCCCAGTGCCTGGAGCAGCAGGCCGCCGGCCACGAAGGTGCGTTCGCCGAATCTGTCGACCAGTCTGCCGGCGATCGGCGCGCACACCATCAGCGTTCCCGTCCACGGCATCAGCATCAGGCCGGCCATCAGGGGTCCCTCGCCGCGGACCGTCTGGAAGTACTGGGCCAGGAAGAACATCGTGCCGTACAGCGACGCGAACACCAGGAAGTTCGCGGGGTTGGCCGTCGCGAAGGTCCTCAGCCGGAAGAACCGCATGGGCAGCATGGGCGCCGCCGCGTGCCGTTCCCATTGGACGAAGGCGACCACCAGGGCCACGCCCAGTATCAGCGCACCCAGCACCTCCCCGCTGCCCCAACCGGCGACATTGCCGCGGACCAGCGCCCATACGACACCGAACGCGCCCAGGGTCACCAGCACCACGCCCACCAGGTCGAACCGGTTGTTCGGGCCGACGCTCTCGTCCACGCGCCGCGCGGTGAGCAGGATCGTGACCAGCCCGATCGGCAGGTTCAGCCAGAAGATCCACTGCCAGGCCAGGCCCTCGGCGATGGCACCGCCGATGAACGGACCGCTGAACGTCGCGAGACCCGTGAGGCCCAGGTACAACCCCATCGCCCGACCGCGTTGTGCCGGCGTGAAGATCGCGCTGATCAGCGTGAGCGACAGCGGGAGCACCATCGCCGCGCCGACCCCCTGCAGCGCACGGGACACGATCAGGCTGCCGATGTTCTCCGACAGCGCGCAGGCCACCGACGCGACCGTGAACACCGCCAGTCCACTGATGAACATCCGCCGGCGGCCGAACCGGTCACCCAGCGCGGCTCCGGTCAGCAGCAGGACGGCGAAGGTCAGGTTGTAGGCGTTGACCGTCCACTCGAGATCCTCGACCGAGGCGGTCAGGTCCTGTTTGATCGTGGTCAGCGCCGTGGTCACGACCATGCTGTCCAGGGCCATCATGAACGACGCCAGCGACGCCAGGCCCAACACCCATGCCTGCTTGGTGTTCACCGCTCACCCCCACGGAGTGACCGGGGCAGGCCGAACTTCGCCAGCAGTGAGTTGTCCAGGAATCGCGACACCACGGCGATCCGGTCGCCGGCCAGTGTCAGCACGAGCACGCCGTGTGCGTGCAGGATCGGGGTCCGCGGGTCGTACCGGTAGCAGCCGAACGCCGGTTGGCCGTTCGCCCTCGTCGGGATCAGCACGTGGCGGTGGCCGGCGCGGAAGGCGACGGTCGCCAGGAAGTGCCGGACGTCGTCGAGACCGTGGTACTCCAGCGGGATCGGCGGCATGGTCAGCCACGCGTCGTCGGTCAGCAGGGTCACGACCGCGTCCACGTCGGCCGCCTCGAACGCACGCACGAAGTCCGCGATGATGCGGCGTTCCTGCGGCGAGTCCGGCAGCGGGGCGCGCGCCCGGTCGGGTTCTCGCTCCAAGGTGGACCGTGCGCGTTTCAGCGCGCTGGTCACGGCGTTCTCCGTGGTGTCGAGCATGTTCGCCACCTCGGCCGCCCGGAACCCCAGCACATCGCGCAACACCAGCACGACCCGTTGCCGCGGCGGCAGTTGCTGCAACGCCGCCAGGAACGCCAGCGACACCGACTCCCGGACCTCGTAGCGCGCCTCCGGTCCCGGCACGTGGTCGACGACGTCGAGCAGCACGTCGGGGTAGGGCTCCAGCCAACTCGGCTCCGGCAGGCGGTGCGGCGTCTCGGGCAACGGAACCTCCGGTAGGTAGCCCGCGTACCCGGGCGGCCGCCGGGCGCCGGCGCGCAACGCGTTCAGACAGCGGTTGGTGGCGATCCGGTAGAGCCACGTCCGCACCGACGAGCGCTCCTCGAACGCGCCGATCCCCCGCCACGCGGCCAGCAGCGTCTCCTGGAGCAGGTCCTCGGCGTCCTGCACGGAGCCGAGAACGCGGTAGCAGTGGACCTGAAGCTCGTGGCGGTACGGCTCCACGAGCGCGCGGAAGGCCTCACCGTCGCCGCCGCGCGCCAGCCGCAACATCTGCTCGGCGCTCTGTCGCATAGTGACTCCTCATTGTGCTGCGGTCTCTCTCAACTGGATGGACACCGCCGGCACCGAAAAGTGGTCGCCGATCCGCCATCAGGTGGGAACCAGCAGCTCACGACCGCCGCGAGGCTATCCGACCCACACCTCATGCGCAACCGATGGGTTGCACTCGATCGAATGTTGTGCAACTCTGCGGTTGCATCACACAAGTACCGGGAAGGAACCTCCGTGGATCTGCAACTCACAGGCAAGACGGCCGTCGTCACCGGCGGCAGCAAGGGGATCGGCCTGGCGGTCGTGCGCACCCTGCTCGACGAGGGCATGCGGGTGGTCACCGGCTCGCGCTCGATCACCGTCGACCTCAAGGAAACCGGGGCGTTCCCCGTGGCGGTCGACCTGTCCACACCGGACGGTCCACAGCGGCTGGTCGACGAGGCGCTCGCCGAGCTGGGTGGCATCGACCTGCTGGTCAACAACGTGGGCGTCGGCGACCACGACACCTTCGCGAAGGGTGTGCTGAACACCGTGCTCACCCTGCCGGAGAGCGCCTGGGAGCACACCTTCAACCTGCACTTCTACAGCGCGCTGCGCGCCAGCCGGGCGGCGTTGCCCAGCCTGATCGAACGCCGGGGCGTGATCGTCAACGTCTCCTCGATCGGCGCGCGGCAGCCGGGCACCGGGCCGTTCGACTACAACGTGTCCAAGGCGGCGCTCAACACGCTGACCAAGATCCTGGCCGAGCAGTTCGGCGACCAGGGCGTCCGCACGGTCAGCGTCTCCCCCGGCCCGGTCAGCACGGGTGTGTGGACCGACGCGGACGGGTTCGTCGGCCGGCTCGCCTCGGCCCAGGGTGTGCCCCACCCCGCGTTCGCCCAGCAGCTGCTCGACGGGATCGGCATGACCACCGGGCGCATGACGACGCCCGAGGAGGTCGCGCGGCTGATCGCGTTCGCCGCGTCACCCAACAACATCACGGGGACCGACTACCTGATCGACGGCGGGGTCGTGAAGACGTCATGACCACGCTCGCACCGCCCCGTTTCACCAGCCGGCAGCGGCTGGTCCTGCTGATCCTGCTCGGCGCCGGGTTCATGCTGTCCGTCGACTTCTCCATCCTGAACGTCGCGCTGCCGGAGGTCGGCGAGGGCGTGGGGATGGCGCGCACGGCACTGCCCTGGATCGCCTCCGCCTACGCCCTGCCCGCCGCCGGCTGCACGCTCCTCTTCGGACGGTTCGCCGACCTGTTCGGCCGTCGCCGGCTGTTCCTCGCGGGGATGGTGCTGCTGGCCGCCGCCTCGCTGCTCGGCGGTTTCGCCACCAACCCCGAGATGCTGCTGACCGCCCGCGCGCTGCAGGGACTGGCCACCGCCATGTCCATCCCGGCGTCGCTGTCGCTGCTCACCACCACGTTCACCGAGGGCGCCACCCGCGACCGCGTCCTCGGGCTCAACGGCGCGCTGCTGTCCGGCGGATTCACCATCGGCGCGCTCGTGGGCGGCACGCTGGTGGGCCTGCTGAGCTGGCGCTCGGCGTTCTTCATCAACGTGCCGGTGGCCGTGCTCATTCTCGCGCTCACGCCGTTCCTCATCGCCGAGAGCAGGGTGCCCGAGCGGGTCCGATTGGACGTGCCGGGCGCGGTCACCGTGACCGGCGGTCTGCTGGCGGCCGTCTACGCGATCGTCGAGCGGAGCATCCTCGCGGGCGCCCTCGGCGTGGTGCTGCTGGCCGCGTTCTGGGTGATCGAGTCGCGGGCCGCCGCACCGCTCGCCCCGGTCCGCATCCTCCGGCGGCCCACCGTGAAGTGGGGCAACTTCGCGGGTCTCGTGGTGTTCGGCACGGAGACCGCGATGATCTTCATGATGACGCTCTACCTCCAGAACATCCTGGAGTTCACCCCGCTGGTCACCGGCCTGGTCTTCGGCGTCCCCGGTCTGGCGGCCGTGTTCGCCGGTCCGGTCGCCGGTCGTCTCATCGGTCGCCACGGCTACCGGACGGTGCTGGTGGGCGGCCTGACGGTGCAGGCCGTCGCCACGGTGCCGTTGATCTTCATCGGCGCCGGCACCATGGGGCTGGTCGTTCTCATCCCCGCGTTGCTCATCGGCTTCTTCGGCCACGTGACGGCCATCGTGGCCTACACGGTCACCGGCACGTCCGGCCTGCCGAACGAGGAGCAGGGCCTGGCCACCGGCCTCACGACCATGACCCAGAACGTCGCCATCACCATCGGCATCCCGATCATGAGTGCCGTCGCCGCCACGCAGGCCTCGGAGCTGTCCGGCATCCACCTGGCGTTGACCGTGAGCGTGCTCGTGACGTTCGTGAGCATCGCGTTCATCTGGCGCGGCCTACGACCACGCGCCTAGTCATTCCACGGCGCTGCGGAAGAACGTGAAGATCGAGTCGATGCCGTCGCCGATCCAGCCGAAGATGGTCTGCACTCCGTCGCCCAGCTGATTCGGGTGCGCGATCAGGGTGTAGATCAGCACGGCGGCCGCGGCGAGCAGCACGACCTTCTTGACGTTCATACCTCGACGGTAGGCGATGAACGCCGGATCGCCGTAGCGGCCCTGGTCACGGGTGCAGCCCGGGGCCGGGAGCGTGGCGGGGGTCGGGGGCGATGGGCGTGGGGCTCAGTGCCGTCTCGTCCTCGCCCTCCTCCAGCAGGGTGGCGGCCGGCCCCACCACGCGCGGATCCGGGTTCCCGACCACGTCCGGGTCCTTGTCCGCGTAGTCGATGCGGGCCAGCACGCTCCGCATGGCCTCGATCCGCCCCAGCTTCTTGTCGTTGCTCTTCACGACCGTCCACGGCGCGGTCTCGGTGTCGGTCGCCCGGAACATCGCCACCTTCGCCTCCGTGTAGGCGTCCCAGCGGTTCAGGGATCGGACGTCGTTCGGGCTGAGCTTCCACTGCCGGAGCGGGTCGACCTGCCGAATGATGAACCTTGTCCGCTGCTCGTTCCGCGACACCGAGAACCACAGCTTGATGAGCAGCACCCCGTCGCCCACCAGCATCTCCTCGAACGTCGGGACCTGGTGCATGAACCGCTCGTACTGGTCGTCCGTGCAGTAGCCCATCACCCGCTCCACGCCCGCCCGGTTGTACCAGGACCGGTCGAACAGCACGATCTCCCCGGCGGTCGGCAGCTGCTCGACGTAGCGCTGGAAGTACCACTGGCCCTGTTCCCGGTCGCTCGGCTTGCCCAGCGCGACGGTGCGCGCGCCGCGCGGGTCGAGGTGCTCGGTGAACCGCTTGATGGTGCCGCCCTTGCCGGCCGCGTCCCGCCCCTCGAACAGGATCACCACGCGCTGCCCGGTCTCGGCCACCCAGTACTGCAGCTTCACCAGCTCGATCTGGAGCAGCCGCTTGACCCGGTCGTACTCCGGCCGGCCCATCAGCTCGGTGAACGGGTGGTTCTCGCGCCAGGTGTCCACCTCGGAACCGTCCGGATTGCGCAGCACCGGCTCCTCGTCGTCACGGAACTCGGCGGTCACTCCGGCGGCCAGTTCGGGGAAGACGTCTTCCGCCGCTGGTGAGTCGACTGTCACGGCCGCTATCTACCCGCGACTCCGGGTGTCGAAACAGTGCATTTCGCCCAAATTCGGGTCATGGCCAGGACCAGGCCGATGATCACGATGCCCAGGAGGCCGTGGTACCACCGCCAGCCCACACCCAGTCCGAGGAAGCCGTCCGCGACCATGACCCCGCCGCCGCCCACCGCGGCCAGCACCAGCGCGGCGAGCGCCAGCCGCATCAGTGGTCTCGGCACCCGGCGCCCCACGGCCGTGACCGTGGCGACGGCCAGGCCCGCACCCACCACGCCGGTGGCGGACGCCAGCCACTGCGCGGCCGTCGGGTTCAGGAAGTAGGCCTCGGTCTCGGCCGGCGACACCGGCGGGCCACCGGGAAAGCCCAGGCGGCCCTGCACGGCGTAGACGGCCTTACCCACGGCGTAGCCCAGGAAGAGCGCCGCCACCGCGTAGGCCGGCCAACGGGAGTTCATGTCGCTGACGTTAGGGCCCGCACGCCCGCGGCCGATCCCCTCCGCGCGGTAGACGCCTCCCCCGGAAGAGGGAGCTTCGGTCGCGGCCGATCGGGCGGACATAGGGGCGGGACAACGGATTCCGTTAACACTTGGCGTCCCGGACCGACACTCTGTGTTAGGCACACACTTCTGCCGTCGACAGAGCCGTTGGGGGTTGCCTTCATGCCCGATGGTGGGCCGTTGGACCGGTTCGTGGCCGAGTTGTGGCGCACCCCCATCCCCGCGGCGCCGCTCGGCGGGGACCGGTGGCTCGAGTTGTTGGGGCTCAGCCTCTTCGACCTCACGCTCAACCAGCAGCACGTCTCGCGGATGTCCGAGCGGCTCAGCCTGATCGACGCGACCCACCTGACCAGGCGGGTCAGCCTCGAGATCGACATGTCCACCCTGTCGCCCGCCCGGCGCGCGGTGCTCGCCAAGGATCCCGTCTCCGGCGGGAAACGGCGGCAGCTGTGGGTTCCCCTGGCCCGGCATCCCCGCGAGGCCGCCGGGCTCGTCCGGGTCACCGACGGCGACGGGCGGGCGCTGCACACCATGTCCGCCCGGCAGGTGGAGAACGCCATGTCGCTGGGCCTGCGGCGGGCGTTCAACGTCTACCTGGAGGCACCGCAGGACACCGACGAGGACACCGAACTCGCGGCAAGTGTCCGGGACACGCTGCACCGCTCCCGCTGGCTGATCGAGGCCACCATCGCGTCGGTGGTCGCGAACGGGATGGGTGACCACCGCGACTCGTCGCTGCCGGTGCTGGCGCGCGAGACCACCGACGCGGGCGCCATCCGCGGCAAGGCCGAGGCCGTGGTGCGGGCCATCTTCCGCGAGAACGGCTCCTTCCCCCGCATGCTGGACATCGTCGCCCGGGAGCACCTCCTGGTGGTCGAGTTCCCGGCCGACCAGCTGGAGTCGACCGTGCAGTACGACGTGCGGGGCGCGCTGGAGACGTCGACCCGGCGGCGGACGCGGTTCCGCCGCGAGTTCACCGTGTCCTACCGGACGGTGATCCCCCGCGCGGTGGACACCTACGACGTCACGGTCGAGATGCCGGAGGGCATCCAGATCCGCCGGTTCTTCCTGGCGACCGGCGGCGACCGCGCCGAGGTCCGGTCGCTGGCCGAGGACATGCGTTCCGTGGCCGACCGCTACGAGAAACTCGGGGAAGCCTCCCAGAAGCTGCTCCAGTTGGAGCTGCACGGGATCGCCTCCCGGCTGGCCGAACTCGGCCGGCGGCGGCGCCGCGATCTGCGTGCCTACCAGGACTACATCGAGAGCTGCTACGCCATCTTCACCACCAGGAAGCCCCGGTTCCGCACGCCGGAGGTCGCGAAGGCCGACCCGGAGAACGTGTTGCCCGTGCGGCAGGCGGTGGTCAGCGAGCTGGCGCGGTTCGCCGACCTGTACGAGGCCGACCTGCTGCGGCACCTGTCCCACGGCGCGCTCGACCAGAAGACGTTGCGTGCCTGGGCCGACGAGCTGGAGTCCGCGGCACTCGACATGAGCCTCGACTTCGACACCGACAGCCGCGAACACGTGGGACACGCCCGATGGCAGCGTCAACCGGGTGATCGTGGAGAGGCACAGACGGTCGACGCCGACCTGTACATGTCGCTCGTGGACGATCCGATCTCGGTGTCCTCGGCCGTGTCCAAGCTCGTCCTGGCGGTGTTGCTGCTCATCGCGGGCTTCGTGGTGCTGCTGGCGCCCCACGTGCTCGACGGGCTGCCGCTGGTCGGCGACCTCGCGTCCCGCATCCCGGTGGGGGTGGCCCCCGAGGACGCCGGCCGGACGATCTCCACGGCCGACGCGATCGTGACGGTGTTGCTGTTGGTTCCCGCGCTGCTGATCACGAGGGTGCAGCTGCCGCCGCGCAGTGTGCTCGGCCGTCTGCTGATCTGGCCGAGGTTCGTGGCGTTCGCGTCCGTGGTGACGGCCGTGGTCCTGGCGGTCTGCGTGGCGTTGCTGCCCGCGAACGCGCTCTGGGAGCCGTTCGTGGCCGTGCTGGTGACCCTGGGACTGCTGTTCACGTTGATCACGGGCGACCTGGTGATCAAGAGACTGCTGCGGCGCAACCGCGTGCCGTCCTACCACGTGGTGCCCGCCTGGCTGCACCGCGAGGATCCGATGTGGCCGCGGCGGCGCCTGCGGACGTCGGTCGCCAACTTCTGCTCGGCCGAACGGGAGGATCACCGTGTCTGACCGCGACAGCCCGCACGCCGCACTGTCCAGAGTGGCCGCCCAGGTGATCACGGCGGGCAGCCCGGCCGTGTCCTACGCCGTGACGCACTCGTGCACGTCGTGGAACGGCCCACCCATGGAGCCGGCCGACGCCCGCCGGCCGGGCGAGGAGGCACTCGCCGACGCCACCACCCTGTTCCAGGTGGGCGGCGCGGGATTCCAGCTGCACACGTGGGCGTCGGAGTCGGCCGAGCCGGAGGGGGCCTCCCCCGACCGGACCTGGCGGCGGGTCACGTACCGGAGCCGGGCACTCACCAACCCCGGCTACGCCGACGGATCCACGGGAAGCACGGAAGTTCTCGTGGTGCTCCGGCACGACACGTGGCAGCCGGGCTACGTCGACGCGCTCCTGATCGCCATGGCGGTCGCCGAGATCACCGAACTCGCCACCAGCAACGGGTTGCCGATCCTGTACGTGAAGTCGCCGGTCTCGCCCTACCGGAACCCGACGCGGCGGTACCGGACCGACGGGTCGGGTGAGCCGCCGCGGTCGTCCAACGGGCTCGCGATCCGCGTGATCGTCGGTGAGGGCACGCCGGGACAGCGGATGGACATGTTCACCGCGCTCACCGAGACCGCGCAGCTCCAGGGGTGGGGCCTGGCGTTCGCCGACCGGCGGCTCGGGCGGGTGAAGGGCCAGTGGTGGACGGTCGTCGGGACGGAACCCGATCTCTTCAACTACCTCCGGCGGGAGATCGCCAAGTGGGTGCCGACCTCGCCCCCGCAGTCGGCGATGCTCGTCACGGTCGCGGGACCGGCTCGGCTCGGGTCGATCGCCGCCGTCCTCGCGAACCTGGCCACCCGCAACGTGGGGATCGCCGCCATCTCCGCCATGACCCTGCAGGGGGTCACGTTCGTCAACCTCGTGCTGCCGGTCGCGCCGGCCAGGCAGTCCCGCGACGCCGGCACGTCCACCCGCTCGGTGTCCATAGTGGACGGTTTCGGGATCGTGGCCACGGAGTGCGGCCTCACCACCCGCAGGGCACGAGGCCGCAGCGAGATCACACCGGGAGCGGCGAGCGATCACCGCGCGCTGGTCTCCGGACCGTTCCCCTCGCCCCTGCCCAAGAGCGGCACCACCGAGTACCCGCTGTGGGCGACCTGGCGACTCCGGCTGAACCACCGCGACGCCCAGCCGCAGGACGTGCCGGCGATGCTGCTGCGCCGGCTCGCCGCCGAGCCGGCGGTGGTCGGCCTCCCGCGCGTCGAGTACCAGCGCACGATGATCTCGCCCGACCACGACCTGGTCGGCAAGGTGAAGATCGCCGTCTCCCTGCGGAAGGGGTCGGACGTCCTCACCGCGCTCACCGCCATCTGCGGTCGCGCCACCCGCGAGGCCATCGACGGGCTGGCCCGCCAACGGGACGGCGCGCACGGGGTGGCGCTCGTGCTGGACTGGCGCGAACGGTGGACCCGGGACATCCGTCTCGCGTGAGCCGGCCCACCCACCGTATGGGTGAACGCGGGTGACCAAGAGGGCGCGCAAATAGGGTCGGTGGATGCCCGTCGTGATCGAGGTGGTTCCTGGCGGTGCCGCGCGGGCTTCGGCGTACCGGTGTTGTACTTCGATGCCTGCGCGGTGCCGCCAGGGGCCGCCTCGGCGCGGCGGGCGCCGCCATGCCCTATTTGCGCACCCTCTAGTGTTCGCCCGTGTCCCGTACCGCCATCGCCACCGTTCTCGTCGTCCTCGGCTGCGTCACGGCCGGACCGGCCGTCGCGGCCTTCGCCATGGACCGCGAACTGACCGACCAGGACCGCTACCTCGAGGCCGTCACGCCGCTGGTCGACAACCCGGCCGTGCACCAGGCCGCCGCCGACCGGGCCGAGGCGGCGATCCTCGAACGGACGGGTGAGCTGCCGGCCGAGGCGCAGCCGCTCATCGAGACGGCCGTGACACAGGCCATGGAGAGCCCCTCGTTCGAAGCCGCCTGGGTGGAGTTCAACCGCCAGGCACATCCCCAGGTGCTGGCCATCCTCCGCGACGAGTCCGGCGCGGTCGCCGCGGAAGGCGACGGTCTGGTCCTGGACCTGGGTTCCATCGTCGACGAGGTACGGGCCCAGCTGCCCCAGCAGATCTCGCTCCCGGAGTTCGACGCGTCCGTGGAGATCGTCTCCCGTGCCGACCTGCAACAGGCCGCACCCGCGTTCACCCTGCTCGAGGATCTGAGCCTGATCCTGCCCATCGTGGCGATCGTGCTGCTGGTGGGAGGACTCGCGCTGTCGGCCCGCCGCGCCGGCACCCTGGTGGTGGCCGGGATCGGGGTGGCGCTCAGCATGCTGCTCGTGGCGGTGGCGGTGTGGCTCTTCCGCGATCAGGCCATGACCCGCAGCCCCGAACCCGAGGTCGCGGGCGCGCTCTACGACGCGTTGACCGCCAGCCTCACCACGATGTTGTGGGTGATACTGACCGTTGGCGTGGTGGCGGCCGCGCTCGGAGCGGTGCTGTCCGTAGTCATGCGGCGACGCGATCGACGCCCCGCGCCGGCCTGGCAGCCGCAGTACGAACGATAGTTCCGGAAAGTGACACGGTGAGCGGATCTTTTCCGACTACCGGGTGGGTCCGCGCCACGCCGACCGGTGGAGACGCCGATGTCCGTACTGGAAGCACTGGCGTACACGGCCATGGGTGTCGTGGTCGTGGTGTTGGTGGTGCGCTCGCTCCGCCGCGCGTCCAAGCGGATCGATCGCATCATCGAGGAAGAACTGAACGAGGACGACCCACGCGAGTGAGTCCTCTGTGGACGGTGAGCGACAGCGCGGTGGCGGCCGCGCCGAGCCACATCACGGCCGTGGTCCCGGCGAGATCGGCCGCCAACCCGCCGGTCAGCGCACCGAGCGCGATCGCCGCGTTGAACACCCCGGCGAACAGGGCCGACGCCGCTTCCCGGGCGTCCGGCGCGGCGGCCAGCATCCAGGACTGCGCGGCCACCGAGACCCCGCCGTAGGCCAGGCCCCAGACCACCAGTAGCGCCGCGGCGGCCGGCGCCGTCAGTCCGAGAGCCGGGACCAGCGCCATGGTCACCGACAACGTCGCGCCGAGCACCAGCAGCGTGGTCCGCGGTGAGCGCGCGGCGGCCGCGCCGGCCGCGAAGTTGCCGGCCACCCCGGCCAGCCCGTAGACCAGCAGCAGCGTGCCGACCATCCCGGCGCCCACCCCGGACACCTCCTCCAGCACCGGCCGGACGTAGGTGTACGCCGCGAAGTGCCCGATCACGAGCAGCGCCACCACGAGCAGCCCGACACGCAGCCTCGGCACCACCCGCACCACCGCGCTCCACCGCGTGTCCCCTTCGGCGGGCAACGACGGCAGCGCCCACGCCAGCGCGGCCAGCACCAGCAGCGACAGACCACCGGCGCCGACGAAGGCCGCCCGCCAGCCGGCGAACTCCCCCAGGTAGGCGCCCGCCGGGACGCCCAGCACGGACGCCACGGCGATGCCACTGAAGATCAGCGAGGTCGCGGCCGCCGCGGACCGCGGTGGGACCAGCCGCCCACCCAGGCTCGCGGCGATCGCCCACACGCCGCCCATACCCACCCCCACCAGCACCCGCGCCACCAGCATGACCGCGAACCCGGGCGACCACGCGGCCAGCAGGTTCCCGGCGGCCAGCACGGCCATCAGCACACACAGCACGGCACGCCGGTCGAACCGCCGGACGGCCGGCACGAGCAGTGGCGCCGAGACCGCCGCCACCAGGCCGGTGACCGTGAGCGTCAGGCCGGCCGTGCCTTCGGTGACCGCCAGGTCGCGGCTGATCGGCGTGAGCAGTCCCACGGGAAGCATCTCCGAGGTGACCACCGTGAACGTCGCCGAGGCGACCGCCACCACCCCTGGCCAGGCTCTTCTCGTCATGTGTTCCAGGCAACCGTCGGGCGGGACCGGGAACAACAGCCGATCTCTCATCCTTCTATGAGCGGGGCTACTGGATCGGAGGACACCCATGGAGCTGCGGGAGCTGGAGGCGTTCCTGGTACTCGCCGAGGAACTGCACTTCGGCCGGGCGGGCGAGCGCCTCTACGTGTCCCAGAGCCGCGTCAGCCAGTTGCTCCGCTCGCTGGAGGGCCGGCTGGGCGCACCCCTGTTGGAACGCACGAGTCGCCGGGCGGAGCTGACCCCGCTCGGGCGGAAGTTCCTGGCCGAGCTGCGGCCCGCGTACGACGCGCTGGAGGCGGCCGTGCGCAACGCCCACGCTGGCGGCGTGCTGCGGGTGGGCTTCCAGGGCACCATCGACGACCACCTGGCGACCGCCATCGCGGGGTTCGAGAAGCGGCAGCCGGACTGCGCGGTGGAACTCACGGAGATCCCGCTGGCCGACCCGTTCGGCGCGCTCCGCCGCCGGGAGGTCGACACGGCCGTGGTGCTGCTGCCCGTCCGGGAGGACGACCTGGTGTTGGGCCCGGTGTTCTCGCGGCAGCCCCAGATGCTCGCCGTCTCGCCCCGGCACCCCTTCGCGCGGCGGGAGTCCGTCACGGCCGCCGAGTTGGCGCGGGTCCCGCTGATCGGGATCAACGACACGGCGCCCGACTACTGGCGTCACGCCCAGGCCCCGTCCGCTCTGCCCGGCGGCCCCACGGCCGGCACGCTGCAGGAGGCCATGGGGCTGGCGGCGGCCGGGCGGGGCGGGATGCTCGTGTGCCGCACGACGGCCGCCCACCAGGGTCAGAACTCCGTGGTCTTCGTGCCGGTGACCGGTCTGCCGGAGTCGGTGCTGGGCGTGGTGTGGCCGGCCGACCACGACGACCACCGCGCACGGGCCTTCGCCAGGGAGATCGAGAACTACCTCAGCACTCGATGACGTTCACCGCGAGGCCGCCACGCGCGGTCTCCTTGTACTTGACCTTCATGTCGGCGCCCGTCTCACGCATCGTCTTGATCACCTTGTCCAGGGTGACCACCTGGTTGCCGTCGCCGTGCAGGGCCATCCGGGCGGCGTTGATGGCCTTCACCGACGCCATGGCGTTGCGTTCGATGCACGGGATCTGCACCAGGCCGCCCACCGGATCGCAGGTCAGGCCCAGGTTGTGTTCCATGCCGATCTCCGCGGCGTTCTCGACCTGTTCGGGCGTGCCGCCGAGCACCTCGCACAGCGCACCGGCCGCCATGGAGCACGCCGAGCCGACCTCGCCCTGGCAGCCGACCTCGGCGCCGGAGATCGACGCGGTCTCCTTGTAGATCACGCCGATGGCGCCGGCCGTCAGCAGGAACCGGACCACCCCGTCCGGCGAGGCACCCGGCACGAACCGCATGTAGTAGTGCAGCACCGACGGGATGATCCCGGCCGCGCCGTTGGTGGGCGCCGTGACCACACGGCCGCCCGAGGCGTTCTGCTCGTTCACGGCCAACGCGAACAGGTTGACCCAGTCCATCACCCGCAGCGGGTCGGTGGAGAACGGATCCGACGTCAGCCGTTCGTACATCTCCCGCGCCCGCCTGCGGACCTTCAGGCCGCCGGGCAGCACGCCGTCCTGCTCGCAGCCGCGCTTCACACACTCCTGCATGACGTCCCAGATGTGGAGCAGCCCTTCGCGGATGTCGGACTCGGAGCGCCACGACGTCTCGTTCGCGAGCATCACCTCGCTCATCGCGAGACCCGTGCGACGGCTGTGGGCCAGCAGCTCCGCGCCCGTGCGGAACGGGTAGGCCACCGGGGTGTCGTCGACCTTGATGCGGTCGGCGCCCTGGGCCTCCTCGTCGACCACGAATCCGCCGCCGACCGAGTAGTACGTGCGAATACGCAGTTCGCGCGGCCCCGCGTACGCGGCGAACCGCATGCCGTTCGGGTGGAACGGCAGGCTCTTGCGGCGGTGCAGGACCAGGTCGTTGTCGGGGTCGAAGTCGATCTCCCGGCCGCCGAACAGCGTGAGCCGGCGCGACGCCCGGATCTGGCCGACCCGGTCGGCCACCGCGTCGATGTCGACCGACTCCGGTGCCTCCCCCGCGAGGCCGAGCAGCACGGCCCGGTAGCTGCCGTGTCCGTGGCCCGTGGCGCCGAGTGAGCCGAACAGCTCCGCGCGCACGGTCGTGACCTCGTCCAGCAACCCGTCGTCGACCAGCCCGGCCACGAACGTGCGGGCGGCACGCATCGGCCCGACCGTGTGCGAGCTGGACGGTCCGATGCCGATGCTGAACAAGTCGAACACGCTGATGGTCACTTAGCGGAACTCCCTTGCGGCGTCGCCCAGCCAGGAGGCCAGATACGACGCGAACGAGCCTCTGACCAGCACATGGTAGGTCGGTTCGCCGTCAACCTGCGCGAGCACGACCTGGGCCCTGGCGAGCAGCGTCTGCGCGCACCGGCCGGGACCGAAGGCGCGCGGGTGCAGATCGATGGAGGTGCCCTTCTCCAGGATATCCCGCGCATGAGGGCCCGCAAGCTCGATGGTTGTCCGGTTGGCGGAGACATCCACCACGGAATCGCCGGTCAGCTCGTCCGCCACGGGGTCGTCGGGCGGGCCAACCACCAGCCACTCGTCCGGGCCGAGCCACAGGATCGACCGCTCCCCCACCGTGGCGACCGTGTTCGGTCCGGGCAGGGGCACGCCGAGCAGCTCGGACGCGCTCGTGCGCACGTTCACCATGGTCCGGAACGCCAGCTCCCGCACTGCGGAACGGCCGACGCCGGGATGGTCGGCGAGCGGGCTGCGCCGCAGGTCAGCCGTCACGTCGGGTCCCCTCCGGGTCGTAGAGCACGGGTTCGACGATCGTGGCCGGCACCACCCGGTCGCCCAGCGGCGCGTGCACCACCTGGCCGAGCCGGTCGCGGCCGCCCTTCACCAGCGCGAGCGCGAACGTGCGGCCCAGGGCGGCGCTGCGGTAGCTGGACGTGACGTGGCCGAGCATCGGCACCGGCGGGGTGAGCGGCACGTCGTGGGCCACCAACTGCGAGCCCTCCGGCAGCAGGTCGGTCGGGTCGAGCGGCAGCAGGCCCACCAGGTGCTTGCGGTCCGGGCGCACGGTGTCCGGGCGGCGCAGCGACCGGCTGCCCACGAACGGCTTGCGCTTCGACACGATCCACTCCATGCCGAGGTCGATGGGCGTGACCGTGCCGTCGGTGTCCTGCCCGACGATCGGATAGCCCTTCTCGGCACGCAGCACGTGCATGGTCTCCGTGCCGTAGGGCGTGACACCGTGGGCCATCACCGCCTCCCACGTGGACAGTCCGTACCAGCTGGCCACGTTGATCTCGTACGCCAGCTCGCCGGAGAAGCTGATCCGCGCGATCCGGGCCGGCACACCGTTCGCGAGCGTGGTGTCGGTAAAGGTCATGAACTCGAGGTCGTCGAGGTCCCTGCCGGGCGCCAGATCGGTGACCACCGCGCGCGACCCCGGCCCGACGACCGCGATCGTGGCCCACTGCTCGGTGACCGACGTGCACCGCACCCGCAGGTCGGGCCACTCGGTCTGCAGCCACTCCTCGAACCAGTCGAGCACGGCGGCCGCGTTGCCCGTGGTGGTCGTGGCCAGGTAGCGGTCCTCGGCCAGGCGCAGCACCACGCCGTCGTCGAACACCATGCCGTCGGCCTTGCACAGCATGCCGTAGCGCGCCGAGCCGACCTTCAGCTTGGCGAACGCGTTGGTGTACATGCGGTTGAGGAACTCGCCGGTGTCCGGGCCGACCAGTTCGATCTTGCCGAGCGTGCTGGCGTCCATGGCGGCCACGCCCTCGCGGGCCGCGCGGCACTCGCGCAGCACGGCGGCGGTCATGTCCTCGCCGTCCTGCGGGTAGTACCAGGCGCGTTTCCACTGGCCGACGTCCTCGAACAGGGCGCCGCGCTCGACGTGCCACGAGTGCAGCGGGGTGACGCGGGCCGGGTCGTGCAGCGCGCCGCGGTCGCGGCCGGCGAGCAGCGCGAACGGCACGGGCGTGTACGGCGGCCGGTACGTGGTCGGCCCCGGTGTGCCTCCGAGCGCGGTGGCGATCACGCCGAGCGTGGTGACACCCGCCGTCTTGCCCTGGTCGAGTCCCGTGCCGATGGTGGTGTACCGCTTCACGTGTTCGGCCGACCGCATGCCGGTACCGGTGGCCCGCAGCACGTCGGCCACCGTGGCGTCGCGTTGCAGGTCGACGAAGTGGGTGTCCCACTCGCCGTTCGGCGCGGGGATCGTCCACAGTGGCTCGTTCGGGTCGAGGTCCCCGCTGGCCGAGCCGACGGAAGCGTTTGCCTGCCGGCTGCGATCGGGCACGTACGCGGCGAGGGTCTCGTCGTAGCGCAGGGTGCCGCCCGCCTGACTGTGCAGGTGCACGGCCGGGTTCCAGCCGCCGGACACGGCGATCAGGTCACAGTGGACGGTCTCGCCGTCGCTGAGCAGCGCGGCACTCACCTCGGGCGCGCCCTCCGTGCCGACCACGGCCGTACCCGCTCGAACCTCGCCACCGGCAGCAAGGACCCGCTCGGCGGCCTCGGCCGGCTCGGCTCGGGTGTCGGCCACCAGAACGTCCACACCGGACGCGAGCAGGTCGAGTGCGGTGGCGTAGGCGCTGTCGTTGGTCGTGCAGACCACCGCACGCCGGCCGGTGAGCACGGCGTACCGGTTGAGATACGTCCGCACGGCGCCGGCCAGCATCACGCCCGGCCGGTCGTTGTCGGCGAACACCAGCGGGCGTTCGTGGGCACCGGTCGCGAGCACCACGTGCCCGGCGCGGACGTGCCACAGCCGCCCACCGCCCGGCCGGCGTTCGGCGATGGTCAGGTAGTTGTGGTCGTAGTAGCCGAACACCGTGGCCCGCGTGAGGATCCGGGTCTCGGGCAGCGTGGCCAGCTCACCCGTGACCCGGCCGAGCCACTCGGGAGTGTCCCGAACCGACAGCAGCGAGCCGCCCGGCTCGGTGTCCTCGTCGGCCAGGATCACCCGTGCGCCGGAGCGGCCGGCAGCCAGCGCGGCGGCCAACCCGGCCGGGCCGGCACCCACCACGAGCACGTCGCAGTGCACGTACTTCTTGTCGTACTCCCGGGTGTTCGACTCGGTCAGCCTGCCGCGTCCGCTCAGCGTCTCGGCCGCCAGCCCGTCGACCAGTTCGACCGTGGTGGCCGGCACCATGGGCTCCGGACCGAGTTGCACGAGCGCGTTCGGCTCCTCCACCCCGGCCGCCACGATCCCGCGCGGCCGCCCGAGATACGGGCTCGCGCCCACCTGCAGCACACCCGCGCCCAGCAGCGCCGAGGCGAGCGTGTCGCCGCGGAATCCCGTGTGGACGACTCCGTCCACCGTGAACCGCAGCGGCGCCGCGCGGTCGATGCGTCCACCGCTCGGCAGCCTCACGACCGCTCCTCGAACTCGTGGGTCACGGTGTCCCGCACGGCGTCGAACCAGCGACGGCAGCCGGCCGAGTGCACCCAGCGCTCGGCGAACCGCCCCCTCGGGTTGTCCCGCACGAACACGTAGTCCGCCCAGTCCGCGTCCGACAACGCGTCCGGGTCGGCCGGGTACGGCACGCCCGCCTGGCCGCCGTAACCGAACTCCACCTCGTCCCGGTCGCCGCACCACGGGCAGCGGATCTGCAACACGCCTGGCCTCCTAGTGCGCCACGGCCGCGGCGCCGTGCTCGTCGATCAACGCGCCGGTCGTGAAACGGTCCAAACCGAACGGTCTGTTCAGTGGATGTGCTTCGCCCTTGGCGAGAGTGTGGGCGTAGACCCAGCCGGACGCGGGCGTCGCCTTGAACCCACCGGTCCCCCAGCCGCAGTTCACGAACAGGCCGGGCAACGGGGTCGGGCCGATGATCGGCGACGCGTCCGGCGTGGTGTCCACGATCCCGCCCCAGGTCCGCAACACGTGCGCGTGCCCGAAGATCGGGAACAACTCCAGTGCGGCGGCCAACTGCTGCTCGATCACGTGGACCGAGCCGCGCTGGCCGTAGGAGACGAACGGGTCGATGCCCGCGCCGAGCACCAGCTCACCCTTGTGTGCCTGGCTGACGTACACGTGCACGTGGTTCGACATGACCACGCACGGGTGCACGGGTTCGAGCAGCTCCGACACCATGGCCTGCAACGGATGGCTCTGGATCGGCAGCCGCAGCCCGGCGAGTCCCGCGAGGACACTCGAGTGCCCGGCGGCGGCCAACGCCACCGAGCCCGCGCGGATCGGACCGAGGTTGGTCTCCACCCCGACCACCCGGTCCCCGTCACGCAGGAACCCGGTCACCTCGCAGCCCTGCACGAGATCGACGCCCAGCCGGTCGGCCCCGCGTGCGTACGCCCACGCCACGTGGTCGTGCTTCGCGATCCCCGCCCGCCGCTGCAACGTCGCGCCGAGCACCGGATACCGGACGTCGGGTGAGATGTCGACGATCGGGCAGAACTCCTTGACCTGGTCGGCATCCAGCCATTCGGCGTCGACGCCGTTGAGCTGGTTGGCGTAGACGCGGCGCTTCGCCTCGCGGACGTCGCCGAGCGTGTGCGCGAGGTTCAACACCCCGCGCTGGCTGAACATCAGGTCGTAGTCCAGCTCCCGCGCCAGGCCCTCCCACAACTTCAGCGCGTGCTCGTAGATGCCCGCGCTCTCGTCCCACAGGTAGTTGGACCGGATGATCGTGGTGTTGCGGGCCATGTTCCCGCCGGCCAGCCAGCCCTTCTCCAGCACGGCCACGTTCGTGATGCCGTGCACGCTCGCCAGGTAGTACGCGGTGGCCAGGCCGTGGCCGCCACCCCCGACGATCACCACGTCGTAGGACGGCTTGGGCGAGGGATTGCGCCAGAGGTGCTCGGGATGCCCGGAATGCTCCCTGCGCATCAGTCGCCCAGCTCGCGTCGGCGACGGACCACGTACTCGGCCAACTCCTCACGGATCGCGTCGTCGAGCGGCGGGGCCTCGAACTCGGCCAGCTTCTTCTGCGCGATCTCGCCGGCGCGGGCGGACGTGTCCTTGGCCCCGTTGCGCATCCACCGGTCGTAGTTGTCCGAATTGGACAGGAACGGCCGGTAGAAGCACGTGCGGAACCGCTCGAGCGTGTGCGCGGCGCCGAGGAAGTGCCCGCCGTGGCCCACCTCGGTGTGCGCGTCGAACGCCAGCGACTCCTCCGTGAAGTCCACCGGCGTGAACTCCTTCTGCAGCATCTCCAGGATCTGCACGTCGACCACGAACTTCTCGTACGACGCGACCAGCCCGCCCTCCAGCCAGCCGGCACTGTGCATGACCCAGTTGATGCCCGCCAGGAACGTGGGCAGCATGGTCATCATGGCCTCGTAGGAGGCCTGCGCGTCGGCCGTCTGGCTGGACGTGAGCCCACCGCCGGACCGAACGGGCAGCCCGAACCGGCGCGCGATCTGGCCGGTGCACAGCAGTCCCATGGCCGACTCGGGGGTGCCGAAGCACGGCGAGCCGGACTGCATGTCGATGTTGGACAGGAACGACCCGAAGATCACCGGCGCGCCCGGGCGGATGAGCTGGCTCAGCGCGATTCCCGTGAGCGCCTCGGCCATCTGCTGCGCCAACGTGGCCGGAATGGACACCGGCGACATGGCACCCATGAGCAGGAACGGCGTGAGCACCACCGGCTGGTTGGCCGAGCTGTACTCGATCTGCGACTCCAACATGCGGTCGTCCCACCGCAGCGGGGAGTTGCAGTTGATGAGCGAGATGGTGGCCGGCGTCTTCTCGATCGCCTCGCGGCCACCGAACAGGATCTCGGTCATCCGAATGGTGTCGGCGGCGTTCACCGCGGACACCACGTTGCCCATGTAGATCTTGTCGGTGAGGGTCTGCAGCGCGTAGGTCATGTCGAGGTGCCGGGAGTCGAGCGGAGTGTCGTTGGGCTCGCAGATGACGCCGCCCGCCGAGTCCAGCACGGGGAAGCTCTGGGCCAACCTGGCGAAGTTCTCGAAGTCGGCCATCGACGCCTCGCGGCGGACCTCGCCCTCGCGGACGAACGGCGGGCCGTAGACGCCGCCGAACGCCATGTGGTCGCCACCGATGTGGACGTTGTTCGCCGGGTTGCGGGCCTGCACGTCGAACTCACGCGGCGCCAGCGCCACCTGTTCCAGCAGGAAGTCCGGGTCGAACCGGACGTTGTTGTCCTCGACCTTCTGTCCCGCCTGGCGGAACAGTTCCAGTGCGCGGTCGGACAGGAACTCCACGCCGATCTCGGACACGATCCGGCGCCAGCCGGTATCGAGTACCGCCATCGCGTCCGCGGACAGGATCTCGTAGCGCGGCATCTCGTTACGGAACATCGCACTCCCTTGACGGTGGGGCTCGCCGAATCCTACGCTCGTGTTATGGAACTCTGGTTCCATAATATGGAACTCTCCGATCGGAGTTGACCGACGTGACCGTGCCGGCCGGGAGCCAGGCAGTCGACCGGGCTGCGACGCTGCTGGCGCTCGTCGTCGAATCGGACGAACCACGCACGTTCACCTCGTTGGTCGAAGAGCTGGGACTCGCGAAGTCCACGACTTCCCGGTTGCTGCACGCACTCGAGCGCAACCGACTGGTCCGCCGCGACCGCGCCGGCTCGTTCCGTCCGGGCGCGCTGTTCGCCATCCACGCCGCCCGCCACGACACAACCCAGGACCTGCTCGAACTGTCCCAGCCGACGCTCGACGAGATCAGCGAGCACACGGGCGAAACGGTCAACCTGGCCGTGCCGCGCGGCGAGGAGGTCGTACAGATCGCCCAGGTCGACTCCAGCTACCTGCTCGGCGCCACCAACTGGCTCGAGGTTTCGGTGCCACCACACCGATCCGCGCTCGGCAAGATCTTCTACGCCTTCCGTGCCATGCCGTTGCCGGAGGAACTGCCGGCGCGGCGCAGCCTCGAGCGCGACCTCGCGGAGGTCGCGAAGCGCGGCTGGGCACTCACCTGGGAGGAACTGGAGGAGGGCCTGGTCGCGGTGGCGGCGCCGGTCCACTCCCGCGACGGTTCGGTGGTGGCCGCGGTGTCGGTGTCGGGGCCGACCACCCGCATCAGCAAGCCGGACGCCGCACGCATCGGGTCGCGGCTCGCCGACAACACCCGGTCCATCTCCACCCTGCTCGGTTACAAGCCCGTGAGATAACGCTCCCGAAAGAGAGGCCGCCGTGAGCCCCGACGAGATCCTCAAGGCCCTGTACGACGAGACCCTCGTCGGCAACGCCCCGCGCGTGCTCGAACTGACGAACACCGGCCTCAGCGAGGGCATGGCGCCCGAGACCATGCTGTTCGACGCGCTCATCCCGTCGCTCGAGGAGGTCGGGGCGCGGTTCGAACGCGGCGACTTCTTCGTGCCCGAGATGCTCATCGCCGGCAAGGCGATGTCCGGTGCCCTCGACGTGCTGCGCCCGCTGCTGGCCGACACCGGCGTCGAGCAGGTCGGCACTTTCCTCATGGGCACCGTGAAGGGCGACGTGCACGACATCGGCAAGAACCTCGTGAACATCATGTTGGAGGGCGCCGGTTTCCACGTGATCGACCTGGGCGTGCAGGTGGCGCCCGAGAAGTTCGTGAAGGCCATCGAGGAGCACAAGCCCGACGTGGTGGGCTTCTCGGCGTTCCTCACCACCACCATGCCCATGTTCAAGGCGAACATCAACGCGCTGGAGAAGGCCGGCCTGCGCGACAAGGTGATCGTCATGGTGGGCGGCGCGCCCGTCACCCAGGAGTACGCCGACGCGGTGGGCGCCGACGGCTACGCGGCCGACGCGTCGGCCGCCGTGAAGCGGGCGAAGGAACTCATCCGACAGCGCCGCGTCGCGGCCGCGTCCGCCGTCTCGGTCTGAAAGGGGCAGGAGTGCAGACCGTCATCTCCTCGGCCACCCGCACCGTCACCATCGGCGCGGAAGAGCCGTTCTGCATCATCGGCGAGCGCATCAACCCGACCGGCCGGTCGAAGTTCCAGGAACAGTTGCGCGCGGGCGACCTGTCCCGCATCGAGATCGACGTGGCCGAGCAGGTGGCGGGCGGCGCCATGGTGCTCGACGTGAACATGGGTGTTCCGCTCACCGACGAGGCCGAACTGCTGCGTTCGGCCGTGAAGCTCGTGCAGAGCATCAGCGACCTGCCGTTGGTGATCGACTCCTCGGTGGTCGAGGCACTCGAGGCCGCGCTGGAGGTCTACCAGGGCAAGGCGTTGGTGAACTCCGTGACCGGCGAGCAGGAACGGATGGACGAGATCCTGCCGCTCGTGCGTCGCTACGGCGCCGCGGTGATCGCCCTGCCCAACGAGGAGGACGAGATCCCCGACGACCCGCGCAAGCGGCTGGAGATCACCCGCAAGATCATCGACGTGGCGGTCGGCAAGTACGACATTCCGTTGGCGGACATCGTGATCGACCCCCTCGCGATGCCGATCGGCGCGGACACCTCGCTCGTCCACAAGACACTCGACACGATCGCCCTGATCCGCGACGAGTTCGGCGTGAACATGACGCTCGGCGCGTCCAATGTGTCCTTCGGCATGCCCAACCGGCACATGCTGGGCGCGGCGTTCCTGCCGATGGCCATGCGCTGCGGGCTCACCTCGGCGATCATGGACGCCCGCACGCCGATGCTCGTGGAGTCGGTGAAGGCCGGCGACCTGTTGCTGGGAAACGACGACTGGGGCGCCAACTGGATCGCCGCGCACCGCGCCAAGGTGCGCGCCGCGTCGGGCCAATGACCGACCGGGTCCGGATCTCCTTCGCCGACCGGGAGGTCCGGGTGCCGGCCGGCGTGACCGTGTTCGACGCGGCCAGCTGGAACGGCATCGCCATCGACTCGACCTGCGGCGGGCACGGCACGTGCAAGAAGTGCAAGGTGCGGATCGACGGCGCCGTAGATGTGTCCACTTCGGACTCTCGGGCGTTCTCGCCGGACGAGCTGGCCGCCGGGTGGCGGCTGGCCTGTCTCGCACAGGCGCACGCGGACCTGACGGTGGACGTGCCGCCGCTCGCCACCCGGCCGAAGGCGGCCATGGTCGGCGTCGGGCGGCAGGTGATCCTGCGGCCCGCCGTGCAGAAGCGCTACGTGGAACTGACCGAGCCGACGCTCACCGACCAGCGGTCGGACCTCGAGCGGCTGCTCGACGCGCTCGACGACCTGTCGCTCACGGTCGACCTGCTGGCCGTGCGCCGGCTGCCGAAAGTGTTGCGGGAGGACGACTTCCGGGTCACGGCCGTGGTGGTGGACGACCGGCTGGTGGACGTCGAACCGGGTGACACTTCGGGAACCCGGTACGGCATCGCGTTCGACCTGGGCACCACCACGGTCGTGGCGACGCTGCTCGACCTGGCCACCGGCACGCCGTCGGCCGTGGCGTCCATGCTGAACGCGCAGCAGCCCTTCGGCGCCGACGTGATCACCCGGATCAGCGCGACCATGATGGACCCGGACGCGCTCGGCCGACTCCGCGACCGGGCACACGAAACTCTCGCGACGCTGACGGCCGAGGTCTGCACGGAGGCCGGCGTCGACCCGGCGACCGTGTACGAGATCGCGTTGGCCGGCAACGCGACCATGGCGCAGCTGGCGTTGGGCATCGACCCGGAACCGCTCGGGGTGGCGCCGTTCGTCACTGCCACCCGGACGCTGCCGCGGGTGCTGGCGAGCGACCTCGGGGTGACCGTCCATCCGGGCGCGCCCGCGTACACGTTCCCCGCGCTGGGCGCGTATGTCGGCGGGGACATCGTGTCCGGGCTGCTGGCGTCCGGAATGGACCGGGACAAACGTTTGCGCCTGTTCGTGGACGTCGGCACGAACTGCGAGATCGTGCTCGGCAACGCGTCCCAGTTGCTGGCCACGGCCGCGCCGGCCGGGCCCGCGTTCGAGGGTGCGGCCATCCGGTGCGGGATGCGCGCGGCGCCCGGCGCGGTCGAGGTGGTGAAGATCAGCCCGGACGACGTGCGCCTCCAGGTGATCGGCGACGTGGCACCGACCGGTCTGTGCGGGTCGGGTTTGGTGGACGCGGTCGCCGAGTTGGTGGCCATCGGTCTGCTCGACGCGTCGGGCCGGCTCATGGCGGCCGACACCGCGCGCGAGAAGTTCCCTGGCCTCGCCGACAGGTTGGTGGAGGTGGCGGGCGAGCGGGTCTTCGTTCTGCATTCCGACGGCGACGCCCCCACCGTGTACTTGTCGCAGCGCGATGTCCGGGAGCTGCAGTTCGCGAAGGCGGCGATCGCCACCGGCTGGCGGTTGTTGGTGGAGGAACTCGGGGTGACCGAGTCGGACATCCAGCAGGTGCTGCTCGCCGGCTCGTTCGGCAGCTACCTGTCACCCGCCAACGCGGTGCGCATCGGGCTGGTACCCAACATCCCGGTACTGCGAATCGTCAGCGCCGGCAACGTCGCCGGTGAGGGCGCGAAAATGACGCTGCTGTCGGTGCGGGAACGCGCCGGCGCGACGACGCTGCTCGAGGAGGTGCGCTATGTGGAGCTCTCCGACCGCCCGGACTTCAACGACCGGTTCATCGACCAGCTCTCGTTCCCGAGCTGAGGTCGCCGTCGTCGCGTGTGGCGCGTTGTCGTCCCACGTCACGGAAATCGCGGCCCGTCGCGGCTGGCGCGTGCACGTCCATCCGCTGCCACCGTTGCTGCACAACCAACCCCAACGGATCGCGGCCGCCGTGGAGTCCGCTTTGGACGGGTTGACCTCGTATCCGACGGTGGCCGTGGCGTTCGCCGACTGCGGCACTTATGGGGCACTGGGCGAAGTGTGCGCCCAACGTGGGGTCCGGATGCTGCGCGGTTCCCACTGCTACGACGTGTTCGCGGGCGCGCTGCGGCTGCGGGAGCTGTTCGAGGCCGAGCCGGGAACGTACGTGCTCACCGACTTCCTGGTCCGCTCGTTCCGCCGCACGGTGCTCGCGGAACTGGGCCTGGACCGGTACCCGGAACTACGCGACGACTACTTCGGCCACTACCGACGGGCCGTCTGGCTGGCCCAACGCCCGACCGAACCGTTGCGGATCCAGGCCCGGGAAGCCGCCGCCGCACTGGGCCTTCCCCTGGAGGAGGTCCCGGTGGGCGACGAGGGCCTGGAGAGTCAGCTGGCCGACCTGCTGAGAAGTGCCTGACGCCACCGCTCGGTCTCGGCCACCTGGTTGAACGTGAACAGGTGCAGGCCCGCCACTCCGGCGTCCGAAGTGGACAGTTCGGCGGCCGTGCGGGTCAGGAGCTTCTCCGGTGAGTACGACGCGGCCAGCTTGGCGAACCACGTGAGATGCCGGCGCAGGAACCGGGCCGACTCCCCCACGCCGATCTTGCCGGCCATGGCCAGCAGCTTCGTGCGCTCCACCGGGCCGGCCAGCCCGAGCTGGATCGGCAGCGGCACGCCACGGCGGCGGACCCGGCCCACCCACGCGGCCAGCACCTTCGGGTCGAAGCACAGGTTGCTCACGATGTAGGTGGCGTGCGCCCGCTTGTCCCACATGGCCTGCACGACGATGTCGTCGTCGATGGCCGGGTGGCTCTCCGGGTAGCCGGTGATGCCGACGTGGCGGAACGGCCGACCCAACGCCGTCAGCTCGGCGAGCAGCGGCAGGGCGCCGTCGTAGCGGCCGACCGGCGGGTTGGCGTCGCCGGCCGGCACGAACACGTCGTCGACGCCGGCCCGCAGCAGCCGGTCGACGATCTCCTTCAGGTGCACGTCGTCCACCACCAGCCGGGCCGACAGGTGCGGCACCACCCGGAAACCCCGGGCGGCCAACCGTTCGGTGAGGTCGAGCGTCGGGTCGAGACCCTTGGTGGGCGACGCGGTGACCGTGATCGTCACCTCCGGCGGCACCGACTCGACGATGCGTGCCTCGACGGCGTTCGTGGGAATGACTTCGTAGCGGGGGGTCCGCAGCCAGTCAGCGTTGCGCATGACTCAACTCGATTCGTAATACGCAATTACCCTGACCCGAGAATAACTCCCGTTCGTACGTCCGACAAGACGCCATGCGTTGACGAAGACGCTTATAGTTTCGCCATGAGCAACAGTTCGGGGGACTCACCCACCGGCGTGCAGTCGGTCGATCGCGCGATCAGCGTGCTGGAGATCCTGGCCCGCCAGGGCGAAGCGGGCGTGAGCGAGGTGGCCGCCGAGATCGAGGTGCACAAGTCGACCGCGTTCCGGCTGCTCAACGCGCTGGAGACGCGTGGTCTCGTGGAGCAGGCGGAGGACCGGGGCAAGTACCGGCTCGGGTTCGGGATCGTGCGGCTGGCCGGCGCGGTGTCCGGCGGGATGGACGTGACCAGACACAGCCGGCCGGTGTGCGAACGGCTGGCGCGCGAACTCGGCGAGACCGTGAACATCGCGGTCGCCGAGTCGCACCACGTGGTCAACCTCGACCAGGTCCGCGGCACACCCGCCGTGACCGCGCACAACTGGGTCGGCCGGCTCACTCCCCTGCACGCGACGTCCAGCGGCAAGGTCCTGCTCGCGTACCGCAGCGAGAAGCGCCGCACGGAGGTCCTGTCCCGGGGCCTCGAGCGGTTCACCCCGAACACCGTGACCAACCGCAAGCAGCTGACCGAACACCTGACCCGGGCGGTCGAACTCGGTTACGCGGTGGCCGTGGAGGAGTACGAGATCGGGCTGAACGCGCTGGCCGCGCCGATCCGCGGCCAGGACGGCAAGGTGTTCGCCGCCGTGAGCGCCTCGGGGCCCGCCTACCGCCTGACCGAGCGCCTCATGCACGAGCAGGCCCGCGCCCTGATGGACGGCGCCGCCGAGATCAGCAGGCGACTCGGCTACCTGGCCGGAGCGCTGATGTAAGCGGGATGAAAGGCGTTGCGGATAGCGTCTGGCGCAGTGCCCGGCGCCTTGACTGGGGGTGGCGCCGGGCCGGTACTACCGGGACTGCGGAAGCCTGGTCGCGCCTGGCTTGGGAGCCCGCGCCGACGGCGGCGGCACCACCGGTCCGATGTCGCCGTCGGGTGCCTCGTCGAGGTCGACGATCACCGGCGCGTGGTCGCTCGGGCCGGTGCCCTTGCGGGCGTGGCGGTCGACCCACGCGGCCTTGACCCGACCGGCCACCGGCGTGGAGGCCAGCATGAGGTCGATCCGCATGCCGAGATCCTTGTGGAACATGCCGGCGCGGTAGTCCCAGTAGGAGAACACCCGCTCGGCCGGCCAGCGGTCCCGCACCACGTCGTGCAGTCCGACCGCCTGCAGCTCGGCCAGCGCGGCGCGTTCGGGGGCCGTGACGTGGGTCTGCCCCACGTAGGCCGCCGGGTCGAACACGTCGGCGTCGGTGGGCGCGATGTTCACGTCACCGCACACCATGGCCGCCTCGGGTCCGGCGGCCACCACGTCGCGCAGCGCTTTCAGCCAGGCCAGCTTGTACTGGTAGTGCTCGGAGTCGGGCTCGCGGCCGTTGGGCACGTACACCGAGTGCACTCGGACCCCGCCGCAGGTGGCGGCCACCGCCCGGGCCTCGACGTGCGGGAAGCCGGGCGCACCGGCCAGCCCCACCTCGACATCGTCGAGCCCCACCTTGGACAGGATGGCCACGCCGTTCCACTGGACCTCGCCGAACAGGGCGGTCTCGTAGCCCCTCGACTCCAGCTCGGCCCCGAGCAGCGCGGTGAAGGCCGCGTCGGCCAGTTTGGTCTCCTGGAGACACACGACGTCGGGTTTCCGCTGGTCCAGCCAGGGCAGAAGGCGCGGCACCCGCTGCTTCACCGAGTTCACGTTCCACGTCACAACACGCACGGGCCCACGGTAGCCCGGGGCACCGACAAACACAGTTCGGCCTAGTGCAGACCGCGCTTTCCCGGTGTCCAGAAAGGTTTCGTGACGATCGCAGCGCGGTCCCAGCCGCGCTCGGTGACCAGGTGGTCGCGGACCAGCTGGCAGGTCCTGGCCTCGCCCGCGACGTAGGCCACGCCGGGCTCGGTCGGCAGGTCGAGCTGCTCGAGACCCGCCACCAGCGTGCGCGAGTAGTGCGCCGGCGCGCCGCGGCGGTACACCCGCTTGAGCGAACCCGGGACGGCCAGTTCATCGCCGGGCGCCTCGCTCTCCAGCACCCCCGTGACCCGCGCGGACGGGCCCAGCGCCCGGATCATCGGCCCGAACGCGGCGGTCGCCGTCTCGTCCCCCACGAACACGTGGTGCGCCGCGTCCCGGGTGACGAAGTCGCCCTGCGGCCCCCAGAACGTGATCCGATCGCCCGCCCGCGCGTTCTCGGCCCAGGTGAGCCCGATCCCCTCCCCGTCGTACCGGTGGATCCGCAGGTCGATGGCGTCGGGCGCGTACTCCCAGATCGTGTAGGTCCGCAGCGTCTCGATCGGCCGGAGGATCCCGTAGACGGACAGCGGGTCGTTGATCTGCACCCGGACGTGCTGGCCGGGTGTGTACGGCAGCTCGACCGGCCGGTCCGGGGCGAACCGGATCCCCAGCATCGTGCTGGTGGCCGGCTCCACCGAAGTGACCGTGCCCTCGGCGAAGTACTTGGCGAAGACCTTGGCCAGCGGATTGAGCCGACGAGTGGACGTCATTGCTTACTCCCTCTAAGTTTGCTTAGAGTCATTAAGTAAACATAGATGGTCTAAGGTGTCAACCGTGACGCAGTCCACGAGCCGGCGCGAGCGAGCCCGGCTGAGCACCCTGGCCGAGATCCACGCTGCCGCGCGGAAGCTGTTGAACGAGCAGGGATCCGCGGCCGTGACGATCAACGCGGTGGCCCGCGAGGTCGGCATGAGCGGCCCGGCGCTCTACCACTACTACCGAGGCCACGAGGACCTGGTGGGCGCGGTGACCGCCGACTTCTACGCGGAACTCGCCGAGACCATGCGAGCCGCCACCGGCCCCGGCCACCGGCTGCTGACCATGTGCCGCGCCATGCGGAACTGGGCGATACGCAACCGCGCGGAGTTCGGCTGGATGTTCGCGACCCCCGTGTCGGACCGGGCGCCGGAGTCGCCGCGACAGACCGCGGGCGAAAGCTTCGAGCAGGTGTTCGCGGCCGAGGTGGCGACACTGTGGACGGACGCCGGCTTCCCCACCCCCGACCTGGCCGACCTCTCCTCCGCCCACCGCGCCCAGCTGGAGACCTACTCGGCCAGCACGGGCGGCGCGCTCCCACCGGCGGCCATGCACGTGTTCCTGTCGTGCTGGATCCGGCTGTACGGCCTGCTGTGCATGGAAGTCCTGAACCAACTGGACTTCGCCTACACCGACCTGGAGCCCGTGTTCGAGGAGTGCCTGGCCGAGCTGTCCACCAAGCTCGGCATCACCTACGAGCCACCGACACAACAAGGCGGCGCCGCCACCTGAGTGACGACGCCGCCTTGTACCCCCTGTCCTAACCGACGCGAACGTCGTCGCGTTGTGCCACGGGAACCTTCTCCTGGTCCGCGTGACCCGGCCACCAGGCCTTGCGGCCCAGCAACGCCGTGAGGCTCGGCACCAGGAAGATCGACATGATGAACGACGCGATCAGGATGCCGATCGACACCGCGAAGCCCATCTCCACGAGGAAGGAGACGCCCGCGAGAATCATCGAGGCGAACGTGCCGGCCAGGATGACCCCGGCCGCCGCCACCGACGGCCCGCCGTGCTCGATGGCGAGGTCGGCCGCGAGCTTGGGATCGTTGCCGAGTTTCGCCTCCTCCTTCAGTCTGGCGATCATCAGGATGTTGTAGTCCGTCCCGATCGCCACCACGAAGAGATAGACGAGCATCGGCAACATGAACGACACGCCCGGCTCACCGCCGATGCCCTGGAACGCGATCACCGTGGCGCCCATGGTGCTGAAGAAGCCGAGCACCACGGCCAACATCAGGTAGATCGGCGCCACGACGCTGCGCAGCAGCAGGCCGAGCACGATCGCGATGAACAGACCGGCCACCGGGAAGATCACCCAGAGGTCGCGGGTGTTCGCGGCCCGGATGTCGGCGAACGCGGACGTCAACCCGCCGACCACGGCCGTGGTGCCCTCGGGCGCCTCGGATTTCGCCACGTCCCGCAGCTCACCCTCGACCAGGTCGAGCGACGCGTTCGAGTACGGACTGTCGTCCAGCAACAGGTCGATCTTCGCGATCGTGCCGTCCTCGCTCACCGTGGCCGCTCCGGTCGGGCCGGGCATCACCCCGCCGACGCCCGGCACGTCATCCAAGCGCTTCGCGTATGCCTCGAGCGAGCCCTGATCGATCTGACCGTTCCCGGCCTCCAGGAACACCGAGGTCGGGCTGAGCGCACCGGCCGGGAACCCGGACTCCATGTACTCGAGACCACGGCTGGACTCGGTGCCACTGGGCAGCTGGGCGTTCTGGTCGTAGTTGGTGTTGAAGCCGAGCATGCCCAGCGCCAGCGCGACCATCACGCCACCGGACGCGACCGCCACCACCACCGGCCGGCGGGCCGTGAACCTGCCGAGCCGCTGGAACGTGGTGCCCTTCGGCGTCTGCTTCCAGGACTTCGACGGCCAGAACACCTTGGTACCGACCAGCGAGACGACCGCCGGGATCAGTGTGACCGCCGCGATGGCCATGAGCGCCACGGCGATCGACAGGCCGGGCCCGAAGCTCGTGAACGCCCCGAACACCGCCAGCAGCAGTGCCATGAACGCGATGATGATGGCGGCCGCGGCGGACGCGATGACCTCGCCGACCCTGGCGACGGCCGTGACGAGCGCGGTCTTCGGGTCGTCGCCCGCACGCAGTCGCTCGCGGTACCGGAACAGCAGGAACACGATGTAGTCGGTGCCGACGCCGTACAGCACGATCGTCATGATGATCTGCACGGACTGGTCGACCTGGAAGTCGAACGCCTGGGCCAGCCAGGCCACCAGACCCGGTGCGATGGCGCTGACCAGACCCACGGTGACGATCGGCAGCAGCGCGGCGACCGGACTGCGGTAGATCAGCAGCAGCAGACCGATGATCAGCAGAATCGTGGCGGCACCGACGATGATGAGGGCCGTGTCGAACGCGTCCGCGTTGTCGGCGTACATGGCGATGTCACCGGTGACCGCGTACTCCAGACCGGCGTCCCCCATCGCCGACTTGGTCGTCTCGCGGATCTTCTCGATGGCCGTCAGCATGGCCGGGTCGTTGGGATTCCCCTCGAGCCCGGCGTTCACCAGCTGCACCTGACCGTTGGGCGACAACGCCTGCGGCCCCGTGACCACCTGGGTGACCAGGTCGATGTTCTGGCCCTGCAACCGCTCGGCCAGCGCGCCGATGGCGCTCTTGTCCTCGTCGGTCAGCGGCGCGTTGTCCTCGCGCTTGACCACGATCGTCGCGCTGGCCACATCGGCCTGGCCGAACGCCTTCTGTGCCAGCTCCCCCGCCTGCACGGACTCGTAGTCCGACGGCAGGAACTCCGCCTGATCGGAGTTGGTCACATCCGCGAGCGTCGGGGCGAACGCCACGATCGCGATGGTGGCCACGATCCAGCCGGCGATCACCTTCCATGGGTTGTGTACTACGACCCGACCCAGTCTTTCGAACATCGAACCCCTCCCCTGGAGCCATCTACCTGCCGCACGGTAGGTAAGATCGCACAATAGTACCGCCGCGCCGGGACGCTAACGTGTGCCCCCTGAGAAACGGCTGAGGAGGTGACCGTCATGGAAGGCGACACGCGCGAAACCATTCGCGAGGTGGCGCTCGAACTGTTCTCGACCAGGGGTTTCGAGCAGACGAGCCTGCGGGAGATCGCCGAACGGGTGGGCCTCACCAAGGCCTCGCTGTACTACCACTTCCCGTCCAAGCAGGCGCTGCTCACCGCGATCATCGACCCGGTCATCGAGGGCTGGCGCACCGTGGCGATCGACGTGAAGAACCTGCCGAACACGCCGGACAACATCCGCGAGGTGTTGCGCCGCACCATGGACGTGCTGCTGGCGAACCAGTCGGTGGCGGCCATCATGCTGCGTGACCCGGCCGGCGTTGTCGCGGCCATCGGCCCGATCTGGGAAGACCTGGTCGACACGAGCAAGCGGCTCACCACCTGGATCGCCGGTCCGGACCCCACCACCACGCAGCGCCTGCGAGCGGTCGCCGCCATGGAGATCCTCGGTGGGGCACTCACGTCGGTGACCTACCTCGACGAACCCGCGCCGGAGGACGAGGTGCGGACCGTGCTGCTCGAGTCGGCCATCGCCGTGCTGCGCCTGGAGAACTGAACCTCCGGCTGCCCGGCTGCGTACGTTGGAGAAGGAAGTCCCTGCCTCCAACAGATCGGGCCTCGTGATGATCAGACGCCTCGGAGTTCCCCTCGCGATCGCCGCCCTCGCCGGCGCGCTGCTCGCGCCGAGCGCGCAAGCGACCCCCTTGTTCCCCACCACCATCGATCTACCGAACGGCTTCCAGCCGGAGGGCATCGCCATCGGGCCGGGACCGGTGGCCTACTTCGGCTCACTGGCCAACGGCGCCATCTACCGCGCCGACCTGGTCACCGGACGTGGCCGGATCGTGAGTGGAGGCCCCGGCACGCCATCGGTCGGCCTGAAGACCGACGCCCGCGGCCGGCTCTACGTGGCGGGCGGCGCGGCCGGCGACGCCCGGATCGTCGACACCCGCGGCGGCCGCATCCTGGCGGAGTACGCGCTGGGCGGCGGTTTCGTGAACGACGTGGTGCTGACCGAACACGCCGCCTGGTTCACCGACTCCACGAAGCCGGTGCTGTACCGGATTCCGCTCGGTGGCGGCACCCCCACGACCGTGCCGCTGACCGGGGACTTGGTGTACCAGACGGGTTTCAACGTCAACGGCATCGAGCGCACGCCGGACGGTCGCGGTCTGGTGTTGGTGCAGTCCAACACGGGCAAGCTGTTCCGCGCGGGCGTCGACGGCGTCACCCGGGAGATCACGTCGGCCGAGACGTTCGTGAACGGCGACGGGCTGCTGCTGCGCGGCCGCACGCTCTACGTGGTGCAGAACCGGGACAACAAGGTGGCGGTCGTTCGCCTCGACCGATCCGCGTCCCGGGCGACGCTCGAGGACACGCTGACCGACCCGCGGTTCGACGTGCCGACCACGGTCGCCGCGTTCGGTGACCGGCTCTACCTGCCGAACGCGCGGTTCACCACGCCGCCGGGGCCGGACGTCGAGTATCAGGCGGTGGCCGTCCGCTGACCCCAGGCGTCGACGTCGGCGAGTAGCCGGCGCTTGAGGTCCGCGGGCGCGGCGGAGTACCGGATGCTGGCGGCCGCCACGGTCGCCAGCTCCTGGTCCGTCAGCCCCAGGGTGTCCCGGCCGATCGCGTACTGGCCGGCCAGCCCGGTGCCGAACAGCAGGGGGTCGTCGGTGGAGAACGCGACCGGCACCCCGGCGTCGAGCAGTGCCCGCACCGGCACCCCGGCCAGTTCGTGCACCCCGAACGGCGGATACGAGGTCGGGCAGATCTCGAGCGTGACTTCCCGCTCGGCCAGCAGCGCGAGCGTGGCGGGATCCTTCGCGGCCGCCGTCCCGTGCCCGATCCGCCTGGCTCCCAGCAGCTCGACGCAGTCCCGCACGTGCTCCGGGCCGGTGTAGAAGCCCGAATGGGGGACGCCTCGGAGGCCGGCGTCGGTCGCTATCCGAAAAGCGGGCGTGAAGTCGGCCACCGTGCCGTGGCGCTCGTCGTTCGACAGTCCGAACCCGACGACGCCCTGGTCGACGTACTCAGCGGCCAGTTCGGCCAACTCGGTGGCGTGCCGCGGTGAACGGGCCCAACTGGACGCGACGATCACGCCAGTGGGAAGCGGCGCCGCGGCAGCCGCCTCGAGCACGGTCTCCAGGGCACGGCGCAACCCGCCGAACACCGGCGCGTAGGACGTGGGATCGACCTGGATCTCAAGCCAGCCACACCCGTCGGCGGCGTCGTCAGCCGCGGCTTCGGCGACGACCCGTCGCACGTCAGCGGCGGTGCGGATGACCGAACGAGAGGCGTCGTAACGGGTCTGGAAGTCGGCCCAGGTGCCGACGGTGTCGGACGGCAGCGGAGCTGGCACGGACACTCCGTAGTGCCCGGCCAGCTCCCGCAGCGTCGCGGGGCGCATGGCCCCGGTGAGATGGAGATGCAGTTGTGCCTTCGGCAGTTCCCGCAGGTCAGTTCTGCTGATAGACCGGCTCACCCACGTTGCGCCGCCCATTCTGCGACGACGGCTTCGACTTCTGCCCGAGCCCGGTCTTCTCGCCGACCTTCGCCCGAGCGATGCCCGCAGCGCCCTGCACGGCGGGGTGATCGGCGATCTTGCGGTACGTGCGCATGATCTGGTCGTAGCGGCCACGACCGGCCTTGGCCCCCAGCACGTACCCGACCGCGGCGCCAAGTACGAACGCCTTCATCTGTTCATCGCCTCCCAGGCATCGACCTGCACAGACGGCGTCTGCGCTGTCATCTTCCCCTACTCGAGGGTGCCCCGCCGGGTGCCGCCGAAACCGATCGGGGCATGCGCTAGAGTTGTCGGGTGCCCGGGGGGAGCCCCCCAGCACAGCGCAGTCCTCCATAGCTCAATTGGCAGAGCATTCGACTGTTAATCGAAGGGTTGCTGGTTCGAGTCCAGCTGGAGGAGCTTTCGGTCCAGGTCAGTTGACCTGGACCTTTTTATTTGGCCTCGACGGCACTCTGGGCGGCCATCGACACCTCGAGCAGCTCCTTCTCGTCGAAACCCTCTTCGGCGAAGCGGACCCGCCAGTCGTTCAGGCTGCGCGAGTAGTCCATGGCCTCCGCTCCGGACTCGAGGAGCCTGATCAGCGCGTCCCGCGCGACCCAGCGAATGTCGATCGTCGCGCGCCTGGCGGGCTTCACCGGCTTCACGGGTTCGTGCGACGGGATCGGATCGCCCTCCAGGATGCCGCGGGGCGTGTTGGCGTTCCAGTCGCGGAGGTGGCGACCAAGGGCGCGCCCGATCTGTTCGAGTACCCAGACGCCGACAGTGGGCGCGTGCGCTTCGAGGGCTTCAAGGCTGCGAATACCGATTCCGGCCTCCTTCGCGAAGGTCGTTCGCCACTGGTGCCCGATCGCGCGGCGTGCCTGGGCCACAGCGTCGGCCAGCCGCTTCCGGGCGGCCTCTGAATAGTCGGCAGTTCGCAGATTCTTGGGCGACACCGTTGCAGAATGCCGCAGAGTTCCGCAGAACACAAGTCCTCATGTTCCGACCATCCGCGCCAACTTCGGTCGCAGAACTCCGCAGACCTGCGGTTATGCGGGACTCTGCGGTTTGACAGATCCCGCAGAGTCCCGCAGAATCGACCACATGCCGAAGCTCAACCGGGACCGCATCCGGGGGTGGCTCGAAGAGCACAACTGGTCCATCGGGCGTCTGGCCGAGGAGTGCAGCGCCCTGGGCGAGGACTCCTTCCCCGAGGGCACACTGCGCAACGCGGTCAACGGCATAGACCCCATGCGAGCCGGCCGGATCCGCGTGATCTGCAAGGTCACCGCCAAGTACGGCGACGGCATCCCGTACGACCAACTCATCGCGGGCGGAAACGGGGCCTGAAGTGATCAACGACCGGAGTCGTTGTAAGTTTGCCCCGTAGGCAACAGAGTCACTATCGGGTACTGGTTCAAGTCCAGCCCAGAAGGTGACAGACAAGCCCCCGGGGCGGTAGCTCAGTCGGTTAGAGCAGGGGACTCATAATCCCTTGGCCGTGGGTTCGAGCCCCACCCGCCCCACGACCAGGCATTATGCCGATCCGCTGTCCCCTCGCCACAGCCAAAAGCAAGGGATCGGGGCTCAGCGGTGTGCGCGGCTCCATAGGGCGGGCCAGCCGCCACGGCCGAGCAGTGCGGCCGGGACGAGTAGGCCCTGTTCGCCGAACCGGTCCACCACTGCGCCGAGTTCGACTGCCATCGGGATCGCCTGTTGCCAAGGGCCGTCCGGGTCCAACAGGTCGGTGGCCGGGAAGCCCGGGACCTCCGTCGTTCCCGGCGGGACCAGCCGCACGGAGTCCGCTGTGGACGACACCGTGTGAGCGATCACCAAGGCACACAACAGTTCGGGGGTCGGGCGGCGCGCTGCCGATCTTGCCAGTATCTCCTCCCCCATCCGTTCACCCATGGCCGCCCGTACTGCCCGCGCCACCACGTCCATCGCGTACGCCGGGGCTATCTCCGCGCGCCGCACCAGGGCACGCAGCGACCGCGACCGCCCGAGGCAAGCAACCAACAGCGCAAACCCGGTCCTGTCGTCACCCCGAAGGCCTGCCGTACGGACACCGCTCCCATGATGCCGCACCCGCGCCACCCAGTTGATTACTTCCCCGTGGTGCGCAGAACTGACAACAACATGACAACCGGCCAGATGACCGCCAACGCGATCGCGCTACCGGACAGGATCAGTGCCGTCGCGGTGAGCGCGGTGGCCACCACCCCCGCGTTCACCGAGAGGTAGCACAGACCGAGTGGGCCGAAGAAGAACGTCCAGAGCAGCGCCGACCCGGTCGTCTTGTCCTTCGGACGCGGCACCGGATAGCGGCCGGGCCCGACAATCTCCTGGTCAGAGCCGTTGTACCAGCCCCCGGAGACCAACGGTGGGTGCGGGGCGAAGGCGACGGGCCTGGTGCTGAAGGACTTCGGGGTGTGCGGGGTGGGACCGACGGCCGAGTGGCGTCGATCCGCGATCTGCCCCAGTACGGTCTCGGCGGTTCTCATGGCTGTCCTCCTCATTTCGGGGGGCCGGTTAAAGGCTGGTGATGCGGCCAATTGCCTGGCACAATTACCGTTTCCGGTCAACAAAGCTGATTTTGGTGTCACTGACCATGCTGGCGGCTCGGGGGAGCACGCGATGCGTCAAATGGAACACCGGGCGAAACTGGGTCCGGCGGAACCGGGGAGGCCACGGGATGGGTTCCCCAACCACTGAGAATGACGAACGCCGTGCCTGGTACCGGCTGACCGAGGCCGAGCGGGTCGCCCTGACCGCGGCGGGTCACGTCAAGATCTGGCGACCCGGTGAGATTCTCGCGTTACAAGGAAGTCCGCCCACCAGCATGTTTGTCGTCCTGCGCGGCTGGGTGAAGATCAGCGCGACCAACTATCGCGGCGACGACGCCCCGCTGGCGGCCCGAGGACCGGCCGAGATAGTGGGTGAGATGGCCCCGATCAGCGGTCTCCCCCGCATGGCGACAATGCAGGCCATCGACGAGGTCCACACGTTGGTCGTGGCCCGCGACCGCCTTCTGGGCGTTCTGCGCAGCCAGCCCCACATCGCGGAGGAACTGTTCCGCACGACCGCGATCCGGCTGCACCAGTCCGATCGGCTGCGCCTGGAGTCGGGTGGCCCCGACTTTCCCCAACGCCTGGCGGCCGTACTGTTGGAGCTGGCGCTCCAGCACGCCCCGAACTGGGCCGAGAGCAAGCAGGTGAACCTTCACTTCAACCAGGGCGAACTGGCCAGTTTCGCGCGAGTCTCCCGCAGCACCCTGATCCGTGGTCTGGAAGAACTACGCAAACTGGGCGTGGTGACCACCGCGCGCCAACGCATCACGATCATGCACCCGGAAACCCTGCGAGAGCTGGCCGCCGGGCGTCCCCCTCCCCGGCCGGACCGCGCGATTGGTTCGGACCTCGACACCTGAGACTCGGCTATCATGAGAATTATCTGCTCTGCGGGCGGAGGGAATGGCCAGTATGAATTCGTTCTCAGTGGATAGTGAACCAGGCATAGAATCCGACTTGATGGACCTCGACACGATTCCATTCACGACACTGCGAGAGCTGGACAGCGAAGCCCTGCGTCATTCCTTGCGCCACGTGGTCGAGCGAACCAGACACGTCCGAGCACGCTACCGAAGCGGCACTGGCGGGACCGGTGAGCGGATCGACTAGTGACCCGGCCGTCGGAAACCAGCCCTCCGTTCCATCGTTTGTCCTGGCACGATTTCGACGCCCTCGCCCGCCTCGACGGTGACGCCGAACATGATGCGCCGGCTTCGCCGAGCCGAGCGAAGCCGGCGCAAGCTGCTCCTGCGTGCGCTCATGGAGGAGTCCGCGAAGACGCCCGGAGCTGCTCGGCCCGCTGCCGCCGACTCGATACGGCCTGGGAGTTGCTGGCGCGGGTCGAAGCACAGTTCGCCCAAGGCTTTCGACCGCCTCCTGACCCATCCCTACACGGGTAGCTGGGCCGGTTACACCACCCGTCTGCTCCGCAACGGCGTCGACGGTCTCGGTCCGACTGTGGATGCATCTGGGTCACGTGCACGCGCTGGCGGCGGCCGCGGCCATCCGAGCCGGCCTCGACTTCGAGACCATCGGTGCCCGTGTGGGACGGGAACGCCATGCTGCCATCGCTGGGCATGGCCCGGCTGACCGCGACGTCGCCCTTCTCGGTCGCCGTGGTGCGCGGTGAGCACGGCCGGTACACAGTCGCCAACGATCGACGGCCTGGTGCGACTGCCGGATCCGCCCGGCACCGGACTGCGACGGGCTGGTGGAGCGTTCGGCAGGTGCGAACCCGTGTCGGTGCGCGCATCGGTTCTCGCTGCGGCTCGACGACCTCGATCCGTACCGGGGCCTGTACGAGCCGGTGCCGCCGCAACGGTTGTCCGGCGCGGAGGTCGACAAGTGGCGGCACCTGATCGACGAGGCCTGCCGCCTGATCGCCGAACATCTTCCCGGACTTCGCCGACAGCATGCCGGTCGGGCTGAACACCCTGGTGCCGAAACCCGCCGTGCTGTTCCGGAACCCGAGCGCGTCGACCGGTGAAGCCTTCGGCAGCGCGGTGGTCGGCCTGCCGACGGACGGCGCGTCGCTGGCCGCCACGCTGATCCACGAGTTCCAGCACATCGTGCTCGGCGGTGTGCTGCACCTGACCCGGCTGTACGACGACGACCCGCGAGAACGGCTCTATGTACCGTGGCGGGACGACCCCCGCCCGTTCAGTGGCGCGCTCCAAGGCGTCTACGCCTTCTTCGGCGTGACCGCCTTCTGGCGAGCGTTGGCGGACACCTCGTCCCGACTCGCGACGTTCGAGTTCGCGTACTGGCGTCGGCAGAGTTGGCGAACCCTGCAGGTGTTGCGTGACGACGCGACCCTCACCGACGCCGGGCACCGGTTCCTCGACGGCATCGCCGAACGTCTCGGCCCATGGCAGGCCGAACCGGTTCCCGAGAACGTGGCCGAACTGGCCATCGGCCACCGGCCTGGACCATCGGGCGGGTTGGCGGGTGCGACACCTGCGGCCGAACCCCGCGACCGTCACGGAGTTGGCCGACGCGTGGCTGGCCGGCCGCCCACGGCCACCCGCCACCGTGGACGCGCCCGACCTACCGCCCGACGCCGGTACCGGACGGCTCGTGGTCACGAGCGCGCACGGATCTGGTCCGGCTCGGTCTGAGCGGGGTGGACCTTTCCGAGAGCTGGCCGTCGGTGCCGGGCGCCACGTCCGACCGACTTCGCCTACGCGAGCGGCAGATTCACCGATGCGGCACGCGGCTATCGCGCGGAGCTGTCCGCCGACCCGGACCGGCCGACCTCGCTGGTCGGACTCGGCCTCGCCCTGTCCGCGTGCGGCCCCGACCCAGCCGCACGCGCGCTCCTGCACCGACCAGAACTCGTCCGCGCGGTGCATCGACGACTGCGAGACACCGCACGGCACGAACCCACACCGGAGAGCGTCGCTTCCTGGATCGGCCAACTCGTTTCCGACTAGCGAGCCGCCTGTGTAGCTCCAGTCACAAGTGCTACATCAGCATCGGGTCGATGTCGCAGTCCGCGCGTGCCCTCGGACCGCTGCCTGGGAGCCCGGGTGCGCCTCACCCAGAATCCTGCGGTACTTGCTCACAATCGGCTCCTGGTACGGCTTCGCGTCATCCGCGCGACCGGCCGCGTCGAGGTCGAGTCCGAGGTTGAACGCGGCGGCGAGCAAGGTGGGGTGGTCGCCACCCAGAACCCGGCTACCGCGCTCCAACGCGTCCTTGCCGAGTTCGACGGCTTTCTCGGTGTCGCCCAGGACCGCGAGGTCGCTCGCCAGATTGATGCTGGCGATGATCGAGTACGGATGGTCCGGACCGATCCCCGCACGGAGATGCTCCAGCGCCCGCTCGTCCAGATCGCGTGCACCAGCCGCATCGCCCATGTGCCGCAGGGTCACCGCGAGGTCGACCGAGGCGGCCAGAGTGTGCGGATGGTGCTCGCCGAGAGCTGCGCGATACCGCTCGAACGTCTGCTCACCCAGCTCCTTCGCCGCCGCGAGATCACCGGCGTGGCGCAGATCGATCGAATGCGCGAGCGCGCACCCCATGGTGGCGGAATGATCGTCACCGTAGATCGAGCCGGAACCGCTCGAAGGCTTCGGTGGACAGGGCGAGGGCGCCGCCGTGGTCTCCGGCCTTGCGGCGGGCGACGGACAGGTAGAAGTCGTAGGTGATGGTGTCCGGATTGTCGTCGCCGTAACGCAGGTGGACCTGCTCGGTGAGCTTCTCCTGCATCACCCGCGCGTGCCCGTACTCGCCCGCCTCGCGCCGGTCGATGATCGACGAGGCCCGGACACTCAACGTTCGCGGTTGGTCCGCGCCGAGTACCTCGACTCGCCGCCGGTAGGTGTCGTCGTCCAGTTCCGCGGCCTCCCGGTAGTCACCGGACAGCCGAAGACTGAGAGCGTGCTGGAACGCGGCGCTGAGCGTCTCGGGATCGTCCTCGCCGAACATGCGCTTGGACTTGTGATAGATCTCCTCGCTCAGCTTGGTACCGGCCGCGAAGTCACCCTGGGCACGCAGGTCGACCACGATGTTGCGCTGGAGGGCGAAGGTTTGCTCGTCCTCCTCGCCCGACACCTGGAGCCGTAGTGCGAGGGTGCGCTGGTTGAGTTCCGCGGCCTCGGCGTACCGGCCGACCGACCACAGGTAGAGGCCGAGACGTGCGGACACCTCGAGGGTCTGCTCGTGCGTCGGGCCGAGGGTGTCGGGTGAAGTGCTTGCGGGCACGCTGGGCGAGCTGCGCCGCCTCCTCGTGGTCGCCCCATTCGAACAGGAACCGCATGAGGTTGATGACGAGTTGGCGGGGCCAGCTCTCGTCGCAGTCCATGACGTTCGCGGCGTAGGCGTGGGGCAGCAGTTCCCGGTAGCGGGGCCAGTTCCGGCTCTGCTCGGGGTCGTTCGGGTCGAGGGCCGCCAGCAACTGGTGTGCGCCGTGCTGCATCTGGGCGTGCACCTGGGGTGCCATCACCCGGTTGCGCAGGACCAGCTGGACCAGGCGGTGCAACTGGAGGGTGTTGTTGCCGTGGTCGATCTTCGCGAGGCCGTAGCGGTTGATGTCGCGTATGGCGCGGGCGAGCCGGATCGGGTCGCGCAGCGCGGCGTCGAGTTCCGGAGAGATCGACACCCGGCTGACGCCGGTGAGCAGGTCGCGGGAGATCGGCTCCGGCGAGAAGAAAGCGCAGATGTGCAGGATCTGGTGCGCTGCGGGATTTCTGGTCTTCAGTTCGTCGAAGGAGACGTTCCACGCCGCGGCGACGGAGACCTCGTAGTCCGGCGCGGTGGCGGTGTCCAGGATCTCGGCGACCGACTCGTCGAACAGTCGGATGTACTCGTCGACGGGCATGCCGGTGACGGCGCGCCACGCGGCTGCCTGCTCGATCGCCAGCGGCAGGTCGCCGAGCCGCTCGGCGAGTTCGTCGGCGTCCCGGGTTTCGATCTCGGGACCGCGCCGGTTGAGCAGTTCGATGCTTTCCTCCCGCTTGAACACCGCCAGCTCCAGCGGGCGGGCGACACCGGCCCAGTCGGAGTTGCGGGAGGTGACGAGGATTTCGCCAGGACCGTTGCGCGGGAAGAACGGAAGAACTGCCTCCGGACTGTCAGCGGCGTCGAACACCAGCAACCACCGGCGGAACGGGCGGCCGGTGCGCAGCGCTCCAGAACGGCGGGCACGGCGACGTTGGCATCGGTCGGAAGCCCGAGTGCCCCCGCCAACTCCGTCAACCCGGCCCGGATCTGGGTGGGATGCGCGGCGTCGATCCACCAGATGACGTCGTAGTCCTGCAAGTGGCGATAGATGTACTCGGTCGCCATCTGGGTCTTGCCGATACCACCCATGCCGTGCAGCGCCGAGGGCAATACCGCCGTGGTGCCACCCGTCAGCCGCTTGCCCAGCTGATCCAGTAGTTCGCCCCGACCGGTGAAGTTCGGATTTCGGGGCGGCACGTTCCCCCAAACAGGTGGCGGGTCGTCCGCTTGCCGTTCGGGGAACTTGTGGGACTCCGAGACCGACGGATAGATCAGTGGCCTGGTCACCGGGTCCGCTGTGTCGGTCTGACTATGCCGTGGTGACCGAGCTGTCGCGGACACGGATTCGGATGAGTGACCGGCGCGCTCGGCCGTCTCGGGCATGTTGACGCTCACAGAGGTGTTGGTCCGGGTGTTGACACGGCTCTTGATTGATTCAGGCGATGGAGGATGTACACGGGATTCGCGCCGTGCCGCATTGTGGAGGCGGTCCGCGCGGGACAGGTAAGGCCCGGATAGCGCGCGCATGACGGCGCTCTCCAGTTCAACGTCGGCCGTGGACTCAGGTTTGAGCTCGGGGTCCGGCGTGTTGTGCGGGTCGGCGATGGCGTCTCGGAGGTGACCGAGCACCGGAATCCGTTCACCGAAATGGGTGGCGGCCACTCGCACAACGCTGGCGGTCTCCGTTCGCCTCGCGCCGCTGAGCAGCAATTCACGGACTGCCTCAGGAAAGAGAAAAGCACCACTCGTGTCCCGAGTGGACTTCCCGTCCCTGGGTCCGGGACTGTACAGCAGACCTGACGCGAGCAATTCGCCGAGGTGCTCCTCCCTCGCCTCCGGTACAAAGCGCTGTCGGACGAGCTGCGCGACGTCCAGATGAACCGGTACCGCCGCGAGGAGCGTGGCCAGGCGCAATGCGGGCGGGGACGCCATACTTCGGAATTTCTGCACCCGGGCCTGCGGCGACAGGTGAACGGGCTTGTCGCCGGAACGGCCGGCACGCGAACGATCGGTGGCGAGCAGAACAGTTCCATCGACGGCGCCATGGTGCTCGCCCGTGATCAGTCTGGCCCACCAGCTGAGCCACCGCGGCTGGAGTTCGATGACCGGGACCGGCACGGTTCCGGGTGGCGCGAGCGTGTTCGGGTCCGGGGCCAGCCACGCGTCGGGAAGGTGGAACGTCCAGCGGTCGTTGGGTTTCACCGCACCGGGTACCGACAGCCGCGCCTTGTGCACTTCGAGACCCGATCGCCCCCACAGCCACTGGGGCAACAAATGCACGACACTCACCGGCATGGCGCGTGCCCACCGGGACAACATCGGGTGCGGAGTTCCGTGACGCCACGCGTCGCTGACACCGTCGGTCACCACGAGCATCGCGCGCCGACCGGACGAGTCGAGCAACTCCCCCGGATCCCGTGGCGGCGCACCCGCCGTTCCACCGCGCAGCACAGGCACACCGTGCTCGAGGTCGAGCAGCCGAACGGTGATACCGCGGAACGCGCCGAGCTGTTCGAGCAGTGCGACGAACGCGGTGAGCCGTCTCCGCCACAGCGCCATGGACGGAGAATTGTCGAGAACGAGCGTCAGGTCCAGCCACCGTTCCGACCTCGAACGGGTGATTGGCCACCAGGTACCCGTCTCCATCGCCCGCTCTGCGGTGGCCACCTCGTCCAGGACCAGATCATCCTCTCGCCGAGAAACGACCTCCCGCTTCAACGGCCGCAACGCACGGAAGTAATCCAGCGACTCCGGCAACGCGATTCCCGTGGTCGCGGGCCCGTTACCGTTCAGTACCCGAAACTCCGGGCGCGGCACGACCGCGGCCGGCGCAAGGTCCTCGGTCTCGGACCGCGGACCGTCGTCCGCGACCGGAGGCGACTCGGGTATGTCCCGTGAACCGAGTCCGCCCGCGTCGTCGAACGTCGGCAACTTCCGATCGGGTGTCGGAACTAGTTCGTCATGTCTCGCGGAATCGCCATCGGAATCGTCCGGAGAATCGGGAGAATCGGCGGGTCGACCTGCCGGATCGATGGCACCGGCCAACCACACGATGTCCGCCACATCGGTCCACGTGAGGTCATCGACACCGAGCCGCGACGACTCGCCCGGCGGCGCCGCCACCGGTGGACGGGCGCGCGCGTCGGGAACCTCGGCCGAGCTACCCACGTCACTGCACCGACAACCGGTGCCAAAGAGCGTCCAGCAGCCGCGGCCACGCCACGTGGTCCGGCTGATAGGCACCCGAAGTGGCGAGATACACCGCGTCCAGCAGCCGATCGGTCGGCAACCCACCTTCGGCCTTGCTCTTCTCTACGAACTCCCGAATCAACCGGTCACGGTGCTCACCGTCCCGATCGAGCACATGGTTCGCCACGATCGCGGCCAACTGCTCGATATCCGGACTCTGAATCCTCAACTGAAGACAACGCCGCAGGAACGCCGGCGGAAACTCCCGTTCACCGTTGCTCGTCATCACGACCACGGGAAACGCCCTGCACACCACCCGGCCGTCGACCACGGTCGCGGCCCGCAGCGGGTCGTCGGTGTGCACCGTGACCTCGCGGAACCGGGTGCGCACCCGCGCCAACTCCTGGATCGGGAACTCGCCCTCCTCGAACAGGCTCAGCAGATCATTCGGCAGATCGGCCTCACTCTTGTCCAACTCGTCGATCAACAAAACCCGCGGAAGCCGACTGGGCAGAAACGCCGTACCCAACGGACCGAGCCGCACGAAATCCCCGATCGGCGGCTCCTCGACCTGCTCACCACTCTGTCGGGTCGCGGATGCCTGCGCACGACCGATCGCGTCATAGCCGTACAGACCGGACTGCAACGTGGTGTGACTCGTGACCGGCCAACGCAGCACCCGACCCAGCCCCAACTCGCGCGCGATCCGGTACGCCAGACTCGACTTACCCGTCCCCGGATTACCCGTGACCAGCAGCGGCCGCCGCAAATACAACGCGGCATTCACCATGTTCAGTTCGTTCGGATCCACATCCTGATCAGAGAGGTGGAACTCCGTCCCCAGCTTGCGATCGGCCTCACCGTCGTCCACGGGCTGCGCGTCGTGCTCGGCGACCGGGTCACCGTGGAAGGTCCGCCAGGACGGCGGCGCCGGCAGGATCTCCGCCAGGTCGATGTCGTGCATCGGACGACCCGTACCGCGGTAGATCCACCATTCCGGAGCGTCGGGACGCGGTGCACGGCCATGCGGCACGTCCGCTGCGTCCTGATCGTTCACGCTCATCCGTGGTATCCCCTTACTGTGACGGCGGGGTAAACGGCTGGTCGAGAACGAGTACTCTTTTTGGATCGTCCCACAATACCACCAAGTCGCGAATCAGAGATTTGTTGAACGTTCCAGTCGCCGGCACATTAGCCAATTTGCGACGTGCCAGTAGATCCATGAATCCGCCATCGCCGCCGAACAGCCAGTCGATCAACTCACGCAGGTCCGCCGGCTCGACGTCCGGGTGCCAAAGGAGCACCGGCAGTCCGGCCCGCAGCGCGGACACCAACTCATCCGGCCCGGCGTCTGACGACGCTGGCCGGGGGGACGGCGTTCCACCCATCACCAGCCCCACCAATTCGGGGTTGCTCAGCACGTCATCGATGGAATGCTCCTCGAGCTCCGCGGACCCGGAATAACCGAGCCGGTCCGCCGACGGGTCCTCCAGCATAGAGTCCCACCGCAGGCGCCACGCACGGTGCCAATGTCGGGCCCTCATCCGCTCGAGCGATCTCAAAGAGATCCTGTAGTCGTAGCGCAAAAGCCGAGGTTGGCCGGACTCGTGTTCCTTGCTCCAACGCTGCACCGGCAGATGCAGCAATGTCCGAGGTAGCAGGAATTCCACGGCGGCCGAGATCCCCTGGCCGGACCACATCTCCTCGGCTTCGATGATCACCTTGTCGACCAGGTATTCGAGTTCGTCGATGCCTGTCTCACGGACATCACCGAGGGTGCCCGGCCACTCCAGCGGATCTTCCTGCCGCCAGTACGAGAGCACACAGCGGCCCGGGTCGATCGCGTCCGGTTCCAGCATGATCGTCAAATGCAGGTGTCGCTCGTCGGGAACAGGCAACCGGGTGAGTCGCTGCTTTTCCAGCGCGGGCACCAGCCGTAGTCGGCGGGTCTGCCCGCCGAGCCAGTTCGTGATCATCTCGCCGACCTTGCCGCCCACCTCGTCGGCCAGCAGATCCAGGAACAGGACCGCCGGTGGGATGCCGTCCGGTCCGGCGTTGTAATCGGCGAGATAGGTGAACGCGTCCCACGCATTCTCGACGTCGGCCCGCCGGGGAAGGGGAATCGCGGAGCCGACGGCACGGCTCATGATGAGCGCCAACTCGGGAACTTCGCTCATGGTCAACCAGTTGCGCAGACTCTCCAGTTCCGCGGGCGGGATCAGGTCCAGCACGTGTTCATGATGGTCGACACCACCCGGAACGCGGTCGGACCCGTCGCGGCCGAGCAGGCGCAACCAGGCCATACTCGTGAAAGTCTTGACCGAGACCGAGATCTGCCGGTAGGACTCGGGGTCGGCACCCGGGTCCTGCGCGATGACCTCGGTGTAGAAGTGTTCCGACGAGATGAGCGCGACCACGGATTCCGACCGTGCCAACGCGTCCTTCGCCTCGGACGCATCCAGAATGCGAAACGCCAGATTGACCGCGTGGCCGACCCAACCAGCGCCGTCATTGCGGATCTCGCCGGAATGCAGCCCCACCCGCAGCTTGAACTGCGCCTGGGGCGCGCGAGTCGTGTTGTACCGGCGCAATGCCGCGACCAGTCGATCCGGTAGCCGGTCGGCGAGGGTGCTCTTGGATACGTTCGGGGGCACGAGAATCAGCGCGCCGTCCCCACGATCTTCGTGCTCGCAGGAGTCGAAGTCGACATCGAAGTCGGCGAACGCGGTCTTCAACACGTCGTACATGCCCTCCCGCACGGCCATCATGTCAGGAAGGGTCCGCGAGGGTGCGGTAAAGCCCACCACGTCCACCACCAGGATGGTTCGGTGCTGTGTCGGCGTCAGATGAGTCACTGGCCCTCCTCACACGACACCGACGTCGGGCCCGGCTGCCTACCGACATGACGATTATGGGGCCCCCGGGGTGCCTATCTGTGTCAGATGAATAATCGGAGACCATCTGATCTTGGTAATTCGTCGCGACCGGGTCAGATCCCGAGCAATGTCGCGATTCGGACTTGGTCCGTGGGGTTGGCGGTGAAGGTGACGAGTTTCTGTTCGGGGTCGTCGGCCACCTGTAGCACCACGTGGCGCAGTTCCAGCTCACCGAGAACTGGGTGGCGCAACCGTTTGCTCCCTGAGCTGAGCGGGGCGACGTCGTGGTGTGGCCACCAGTCCCGCACCTCGGAACTGGTGGTGTGCAAGCGTTCGGTCAGCATGGCGAACGCGGGATCGTCGGGATGGCGGGCGGCCGCCGTGCGGAAGCGGGCCAACTGGGCCCTGGCCTCCTGCTCCCAGTCCACGAGGACCGTGCGCGCGGTCGGGTCGGCGAAGGTCCACCACAGCATGTTGCGGTCCTCGGCCGGCAGCGCGGACCAGTCCGTCCACAGCGCCCGCGCCGCGCGGTTGGCGGCCAGTACGTCCCAGTGGCGCCCGGTGACGTACGCCGGATGCGGATCGAGGTGGTCGACCAGCGCCGCCACCTCGGGCAGGAGGGTTTCCACCGCCGGGCGAGCCGTCGCCTGGTCGCTACCTCGGGCGAGCGCGTGCAGGTGGTCACGTTCGGCCGGGGTGAGCTTCAGCGCGCGGGCGAGCGCGTCCAGCACCTGGCGCGACGGGCTGATGTGCCGGCCCTGCTCGAGGAACGTGTAGTAGGTGGTGGAGATCCCCGCGAGCTGGGCGACCTCCTCGCGGCGAAGTCCCTGGGTCCGCCGTCGACCGGTGGCCGGCAACCCGACGTCGGCGGGCAGCAGCCGGTCGCGACGGGAGCGGAGCAGGTCCGCCAGCTCACTCATCCTGGTACCCGTTTTACTAGCATGATCAGAGTATGGATGGCGGCGTGGCACCGCAGTAGCGTCGCGGCGGTGATCCTCCAGAGCTGGTTCGAAGTCCCGGTGCCCGGTGAGACCACGCCGATGTCGGCCTACGTGGCCCGGCCGGCGACGCCCGGCACCTACCCGAACGTGCTCGTCGGCGCCGAGATCTTCGGTCTGACCGACTACCTCCGCGCGGTCACCGACCGGATCGCCCGCCTGGGTTACACCGCGATCGCCCCCGACTTCTACCACCGGTCCGGGCATCGCATCGCGTTGCCGGCCACCGCGGCCGGCCGCGAACGCGGCCTGGAGTTGTTGGGGCGGCTGGATCGTGACGGCGTGCGCCGGGACGTGGCGGCGCTGCTGGACGACCTGCCCGGCCGCACGGCCATGGTCGGATTCAGCTCGGGCGGTCATCTCGCCTATTACGCCGCCACGCAGTTCCCGCTGGCCGCCGTGGCGGTGTTCTACCCGGGTTGGCTCACCGACACCACCATCGCGCTGAGCCGCCCCGAACCGACCCTGGCCCTCACGTCGAGTATCGCCAACCGCGTGTTGTTCCTGGTCGGCGAGCGCGATCACCTGGTCACCGCCGAACAACGCGACCAGATCGCCACCCGACTGCGCGAGGACGGCGTCGACCACGAGCTTGTCGTCTACCCCGACGCACCACACGGCTTCTTCTGCGACGAACGCGACACCTACCGACCGGAGGCGGCGGCGGACGCGTTCGCCAGGGTCACCGCGCTACTCGCCGACGAACTCCCTCGCGTTGTGTAGTTTGTGGACCCGATGAGCACTGACAACCCGATCGAGCGGGCCAAGCAGCTCTACGAGCAGGCGGTCTTCGGCGGCGACGCGGACGCGCTCACCCTCGCCGAACAGGAACTCGACACAGCGGAAGCCGGTCTCGCGTTGGCCCGCGGGCGCGTCCTGCACGCCCGGTTTCTTCAGGACCGCCAGGAGAATCCACGCGAGCTGCCGCTCTTCGAGCAGGCGGCCGAACAGTATCGCCGGCTCGGCAACGCGCGTGGCGAAGCCGAAGCGCTGTTCTGGGTCGGCTGCTGTCAGCAGGTCGTGCGGGGTGACCACGCGACAGCCCGCCCGACGCTGGAGCGTTCCCACGAACTCGCCGCCGCCGCGGGCGACGAACTCACCATGTCCTATGCCGTGCGGCACCTGGGTTTCGCGGACCAGGCCAACGGTGACACCGCTGCCGCGCGCCGGCGGTTGGAGGAGTCGGTGCTCCTGCGCCGCAAGCTCGGCTGGGAACCGGGCATCGCCGCGGGCCTGGTCGCGCTCGCTTATCTGGAGGGCGGCGACCAGGCGCGGGTACTGCTCGACGAGGCGGAATCCCTCGCGAGGAACAGCGAGTCCCACGGCGTGCTGGCATGGATCGAACAGGCACGCCGCGACCTGTGACGATGTCCGGCCGTCACGACAACGCCTTGGCGAAATGCAGCGCGGGAATGATGTAACCCGACGAGAGGTAGCGCCGGTGCGCGTCGTGGCGGTGGGTGGCCGAGTCGAGGTGAATATGGGTGCAACCCAGGCGTCGAGCCTCGGCGTCCAGCCAGTGCAGCAACGCGGTCGCGTGGCCCTGTCGCCGGGCCGACGGCACCGTGGCCAGGTCATCGACATAGAGGTAGTGGCCGAGGGCGAGGTTGTGCCCGCAGCGGAACCCGGCCACCGCGACCACCGCGCCGTCCAGATCCACCGCGCCGGCCAGCCGGTAGCCCTCCGCCCGCTGGCGTCGCACCCGCTCGACGAACTCCGCCGCGTCCGTCAGGTGCGGGCGCAGCTCCTTCATCGCCGGAAGCGCCAGCTCCACCAGGTCGTCGTCCAACTCAGTCACGTGGTGCACGAGGATCATGGTCGTAGGGGAAGTGGCCTCATGACAGAGCCACTCGCCAGTGAATCCGAGTGGCCACTTGGGTTACGGCCGTAGTCGAGCTGATCACCTCTTGAGTACGGTGGACCGCATGTCCCCGCCGACGATCACGCGACCCCGCCTGACCGGACAGAAGGTGCGGCTGCGGGCGGTCGATCCCACCGACCGGCAGGCGCTGATCGGCTTCGATCGCACCTCGCGGCGGATCGGCGGCTACCGGCACTGGGCGGCGCACCGCGACGGCACGGGCGACCAGTTCGCCATCGAGACCGTGCACAGCCGTCTGCTCGTCGGCTCGATGTGGACCGTCGAGACCGGCGACCGGTTCAGCTACGGCATCGGGATCGGCGCGCAGCACCGGCGCTGCGGCTACGCGAGCGACGCCATCACCACCCTGCTGGCGTTCATGTTCGAGCGGCACCACACGTGCGAGGTCGGCATCGACGGCGGCAACGTCGCCTCGCTGTCACTGCACGGCGTGCTGGGCTTCCGCGAGGAGGGCCGGGTGCGCGACACCGAACTGCTGCGTGGCGGCATCCGCTACCTGGTGCGCATGGTCATCACCGCGCCGGAGTTCGCCGGGCCCCCTCCCCCGTCGAACCGCGGCCGACACTGGCGCGCCCGGCGTGGTCGGCACTGGCCTACGGCACCCGCGCGACCGTGAACACGCGGCGGAACGGGAACCACGTGGTGCCGTCGTCGCGTCGGGGGTAGTCGTCCCGCAGGCGCGGGGCCAGCTCGGCGCGGAAGTCCTGCCAGTCGTCGTCGCCAAGAGCCGCTCGGATCGGGCGTAGCGCGGTGCCGGACACCCACTCCAGCACGGCGTCCTCCCCGGCCAGACGCTGCACGTACGTGGTCTCCCAGGCGTCCACCTCGCACCCGGCGTCGGCCAGCAGGGTGGCGTAGCCCGCCGGCTCGAGCACCGCGTCGTCCTCGCGCAGCACCACCGACTCCAACCGCGAGCGCCACCTCGCCGAGGCCGCCAGCTCGCGCACCCGCACATGGGACGGCGCCGCGAAGTTGCCGGGCACCTGGAACGCCAACCACGCTCCGGACGGCAGCTGCCCGGCCCACCGCACCAGCAGCTCATCGTGCCCGGACACCCACTGCAGCACGGCGTTCGACACGACCACGTCGATGCCCGCGCTCGGGCGCCAGTCCCGCACGTCACCGACCTCGGCGGCCAGCCCGCGTTCCCGCGCGGCCGCCACCATCTCCGGCGAGGAGTCGACCGCCTCGACGATCGCGTCGGGCCAGCGCTGGATCAGGGCTTCCGTGAGGTTTCCCGGGCCGCAGCCGAGATCGGCCACCCGCGCCGGTGCGGTCACCTGGACACGGCTGATCAGGTCGAAGAAGGGCCGCGACCGGTGGTCGGCGAACGCCAGGTACTTGGTCGGGTCCCACATGACCGCACCTCCGAGTAAGCAGTACGCGCGTACTGCTTACTCTACTGCCGCCTCGCGGATTCGCAGGGCCACCTCGGCCGCGATCTTCGACACGGTGTCGGTGTCGGTGCCCTCATCGGGGCGCACCTGCAGCAGGATCCCGTCGCGCCCGGGCACCTTGCGCTGCACGAACCACGCCCCGCCGCCGGCAAGCTCACGGTGGTGACGCGACTTGATCGACCCGGTGACCCTCTTGTGCACGATCTCCGGCAGCTTGCCCGGCGTCTCGAAGGCGTACCGGAGGGGCGCGCGGTCGGCGATCAGCACCGCGTCGCCGGCCGTGTCGATCTCGTCCGCCTCGATCACCACCAGCGCACCGTTGCCCCAGGTCGCCTTGCTGATCAGGTGCCAGCCGACCCGCCGGGGACCGCCGTCACCGGGCAGCCACAGGCCGAGCGTCGTAGCCACCATGTGGCCGCCGCCGCGCGGTTCACCGACGGCGAGCACGTTCTCGTCGGCGTCGAGGGTGCCGGCCCAGTCCCTCGGCGCGCCTCCGCCGAAGAACCGCTCGGCCAGTCGTCTGGTCAGGCTCACGTGAATCCTCCGGCGGCCTGGTCGCCGAGCGCCTTGCGGTACTGCTCCATGGCCACCAGGTCACCGAAGAGCGTGCGGTAGTTGTCGGCGTCGTCGACCGGACTGAGCCGCTGCAGCCGCGACTTCAGCTCGGCGATCTGGCCGGCCACCACCGTCTCCTGGAGCGCGGCGATCAGGCTGGTCACGTAACGCACGTCGGCCTCGGCCTTGTTGTGCATGGGTTCCACGGCCAGCTCGGTGACCAGCGACCGCACCGTCTGATGTGGACACGCCTGCGTGGCGGCCTCGACCAACGCCGGGCCGGACAGACCGGACGACGTACCACCGACCGCCTGCAGACCCTCGTACAGCTCGAGGTACGCGGGGTGGGTGAACGCCTCCTTGGGCACCGAGCTGTCGTAGTACGGCCCGGCCAGCTCCGGCGACTGCAACGCGGCCTTCAACGCCTCGCGCTGCACCCACAGGCGCGGGTCGTTGCGCTGCGGCTTCTGCGGGCCGTCGACGTCGACCGCGAGTGCCGCCTGGTTGGGGTCCTCGCGCTGCGGGCGGGGCCTGCGCTTGGGCGCGGCCACCGGCTCGCCCGCGCTCTCGCGCACCCGGCGCACCACCATCGCCTCGTCCTGCCAGCCCGACCAGAACGCCAGCTTGTTCGCGTAGCCGTCGCGGCTCGCCACGTCCTTGATCCGCGCGACCAGCGGAACCATGTCCCGCAGCGCGCTGACCTGACCGTCGACCGAGTCGAGGTCGTAGTCCTTGAGCTTGGTGCGGATGGCGAACTCGAACAGCGGCGTGCGGCGGGCCACCAGATCCTTCACGGCCGTCTCGTTCTTCGCCTGCCGCAGCTCACACGGGTCCATGCCGTCGGGCGCCACCGCGATGTAGGTCTGGCCGGCGAACTGCTGGTCACCGTCGAACGCCTTCATGGCGGCCTTCTGCCCGGCCTCGTCACCGTCGAAGGTGAACACGACCTCGCCGCGGAACGCGTCGTCGTCCATGAGGAGGCGGCGCAGCACGCTCAGGTGGTCGTCGCCGAACGCGGTCCCGCAGGTGGCGACGGCCGTCGGCACGCCGGACAGGTGCATGGCCATCACGTCCGTGTAGCCCTCGACCACCACCACCTGGTGGCGCTTGGCGATCTCGCGCTTCGCGAGGTCGAGCCCGAACAGCACCTGCGACTTCTTGTAGATCGGGCTCTCGCTGGTGTTCAGGTACTTGGCCTGGATGGGGTCCTCGTCGAAGATCCGGCGCGCGCCGAACCCGACCACGTCGCCGCCCAGGTCGCGGATCGGCCACAGCAGCCTGCGGTGGAACCGGTCGATCGGTCCCTGCCGACCCTCCTTGGACACCTGCGCCTTGTACAGCTCCTCCAGCTCGAAACCGCGACCGAGCAGGTGCTTCGTGAGCTTGTCCCAGCCGTTCGGCGCGAAGCCGCAGCCGAACGTGACCCAGGACGCCTGGTCGAACCCGCGTTCCAGGAGGTACTCGCGGGCCTTGGCGGCGTCGGGCGTGTGGAGCTGCTCGGCGTAGTACTCGGCGGCCGCGCGGTGCGCCTCGACCAGCCTGGTCCTGGTGCCCTTGTCACGCTGCCGGTTCGGCGTGCCGCCCTCGTAGGTGAGCTGGATGCCGCTGCGCTCGGCCAGCCGCTCCACCGACTCGACGAACGAGAGGTGGTCGATCTTCATGAGGAAGGCGATGACGTCGCCACCCTCACCGCAGCCGAAGCAGTGGAAGGTGCCATGGGTGGAGCGCACGTTGAACGACGGCGTCTTCTCGTCGTGGAACGGGCACAGCCCTTTCAGCGCCCCGCCGCCGGCGCGCCGGAGCGACACGTACTCACCGACGATGTCGTCGATCCGATTGCGCTCACGCACCTGCGCGATGTCGCTCTCCCGGATCCGTCCTGCCACGCTTTCCGAGTCTAGGCCGAACCACCGACAGGCGGCGGGCAGGTCTCCCCCGCGCCGCATAATGGAGACATGTCCGTCACCGGCCGGCTCGACGACGCGGTGCTCGCCGAGCAGTTCGCCTCCCACCGCGGCCACCTGATCGGGGTGGCCTACCGGCTGACCAGCACGCTGGCCGACGCCGAGGACGCGGTGCAGGAGGCGTGGCTGCGGCTGTCCGGTCTGGACGAGAAGCGGCGCGCGGACATCCGTGACCTGCGGGGCTGGCTGACCACCGTGGTCGGCCGGATCTGCCTCGACCGGCTCCGCTCGGCCGCCGTGCAGCGGGAGCGCTATGTGGGTCCGTGGCTGCCGGAGCCGATCGTCACCCCGATCACCTCCGACGATCCCGGCGACCTCGTGGTGCGCGACGAGCAGGTCCGACTGGCGGCGCTGGTGGTGCTCGACAAGCTGACCCCGGAACAGCGCGTGGCGTTCGTGCTGCACGACGCGTTCTCCGTGCCGTTCGCCGAGATCGGCGAGGTCCTCGGTTGCGCGGAGGCCACCGCCCGCCAGCACGCGTCGCGGGGGCGCCGGGCGGCGGCCGACTCCGAGCCGCCGCCGCTGGCCGCCGTGGACGAGCAGCGGGCGGTGGTGGAGAAGCTGCTGACGGCCATCATGTCCGGCGATGTGAACGGCGTGATCACGCTGCTGCACCCGGACGCCATGCTCATCGGCGACAGCGACGGCAAGGTCCGCACCGCACGACGCGAGGTCGTCGGCGTCGACAAGCTCACCAGGTTCCTGTTCGGCCTGGCCGAGACCTACGGCGCCCACCGGCTCGTCCACGGTCGGCTGGTGATGGTGAACGGTCAGCTGGGCATGTTCATCCCGCACGTGCCGGCCGAGGGCGATCTTCGCGCGATCGACCGGCGCGTGACGGTGTTCGACATGGAGGCCGGGCTCGTCACCCGGATCTACGACATCGTGAACCCCGACAAGCTCACTCGGCTGACCGACTGACCTCGGCATCGGCCGGCACGGGGATCAGGCAGGCGTCGCCCGACGTGAAGCCCTGGTCGCGGACGTCGAGCGCGCTGAACGTGCGAGCCCGCATGTTCTCCAGTCCGATGTGGTAGGTCAGCTCGAGCACGCCCTTGTCGCCGAACTCGGCGCGCAGCTCGGCCACCTGCTCGTCGGTGACCGTCACCGGGGTCGCGGTCATCGCGTCGGTGTAGGCGATCGCGAGCCGCTCCTGGTGGGTGTAGGTGGGCGAGGTCGCGTAGTTGTCGATGTGCTTGAGCCGGTCGATGTCGAGGCCCGCGTGTTTCTGCAGCATGGTGCCGAAATCCACGCACCAGCTGCAGCCGAGCTGCTGGGCGGCCCGGTAGACCGCGAGGTCGCGGATGTTCGCGGGCAGCACGGTGCTCGCCTTCTCGACGGCCATCTCGTGGCGGCCCGAGGCCATCAGCAACTTCGTGTGGTGGGCGAGGACGGTCGCCGGCTCCGGGACGGCGCCGTACTTGCGCTTCGAGAACTTGTAGACGAGACGGACGAGCAGGCCCGCGTCCTTTGTGGCCAGTCCGGGAATCCTTGGCATGGTGTTCCTCCCTGTGGTGTCACGGGGAGGACGGGGCGGTGGCGCCGAACGTGACAGCTACGCCGGATCGGTGACCCTGGCCAGGAAGTACACGACCCCGGTGGCGTCGTGGCGGACCACCAGCAGGAACGGACGGTCCACCACCAGGTCCACCGGAGACCCGGTCGGCAGCGACAGCAGCCGCATCATGACGGCCGTGGCCGCCGCGCCCTCGAGGCCCTGCTCGTCGAGCTTGAGCACCGACTCGTGCAGCACCGCCTGCACCGCCAGGTCACTCGCGCTGATCTCCTTCAGGTCGGCCTCGCGGCTGAACACCGTACGCACGCCCAGCTGGTTGAGCGGCGGGGTCAGCTCGGCCTGCATGGACACGTCGACCTTCGGCAACCGCAGGTTCACCTGGGTCGGCTCGGGTGCGTCGAGGAGAGCGCCGAGCGAGTCGGCGTCGAGGGCGGCCTCCGCCTCGGCGAGGTCGCCGTCGGGGAGGAGAACGGTGGCCGTCACCCCGCCGACCGCGGGAAGAGCGACGGCCTGCCAGCCGTCGAGGGCCGCGTAGGCGAGCTTCTCCGACAGCTCCATGGTCGGCACCTGGCGGGCGCCGCCCGGGGCGTGGAACGCGCGCGGGGTGGTGGCTCCCTCGGTGAACCGGTGGCGCCAGGCGCACTTCAGATAGAGCGCGTTGACCAGCGCGGACACCGTGTCGTCATGGATGGCGTCGGCGGGCAGCAGCTCGGGGATCAGGTCGCGGGTGGTCTTCGCGACGTCCACGTTGATCATCTCGCGGGCCTGGGCGGGATCCTGTTGGAACGGCGCCTCGCGGACCTTGCCGCTCGACCAGCGGCCCAGCTCCTCGACGAACGAGGCGAGGATCTCGATGCTCGCGTCGGTCCACAGTGTGTTGGCCACCGCGATGACCGGCTCGTCCTCGTTGTTCCTGGGCGGCGCCAGCTCACCGGCGCGGCCGAGCAGCGCGCCCAGCTCGGCGAGGTCGCCGTCCTTGTCCCCCACCAGAAGTTCTGCCAACTCGTCCTTCGTGGTGCCGCGGGCGCCCTGCGCCACCAGACCGAGCGCGCTCGCCACCGACAGCGGTGACCAACAGGCGTTCTGAGTGGCATCGGGGGCGGTGGCGCGGTGCATGGCGAGCGTGAACGCGAGATGGGGCACTCCCCGAGTGTGCCCGACGATCAGCGACCGCGGGTGACGAACGCGTCGTGCCAGTGGATGGCCTGCGCGTCGGTGAGCGCCGCGACCTGGTCGATGATCACCCGCAGACGGCCGGCGTCGTCGGCCGCCGCGTGCCAGGCCGGCACGAACGCCGGCTCCAACGCCGCCGGTCCGCGGGCCTCGAGCGAGGCGACCAGGGCGAGGAGCTGCTCGCGCTGGTTCGCCTGCAGGGCGAGGCGGTGGCGGTCACTCATGACATAGCGCGTCGCGACGGCCTTGAGCAGCGCGACCTCCGCTGCCACCCGCGCGGGAATCACCAGGTCGGCCTCGTACCGGGTGATCGTGCCGTCGCCATACTCCTGCCGGGTGGCGGTGACCGCGGCCGCCACGAACCGGCCGACCATCTCGCTGGTCAGCCGTTTGAGCGCGACCTGGGCGCCGAGCGTCCCGTCGTACTCGCGGGCCACCAGGTCGGCCACCACGGGCAGTCGGACCAGGTCGACGGCCGCGTCCTCGAGTGCGGAGACCGGCTCGGTGGAGAAGTACTTGGCGGCCAGTTCGGCGATCACCGCCCGCGCGCCCGGATCGGTCAACTCGGAGATCGAGATGCGGCCGGCGCGGACGCCGTCCTCCACGTCGTGGACCGAGTAGGCGACGTCGTCGGCCCAGTCCATCACCTGCGCCTCGAGGCAGCGGCGGTCCTTCGGGGCGCCCTCACGCAGCCAGTCGAAGACCGCGCGGTCGTCCTCGTAGACGCCGAACTTGACCGTGCCCTCCCGGCGCGGCCAGGGATACTTGGTCGAGGCGTCGAGCGAGGCGCGAGTGAGGTTGAGGCCGTGCTCGCGCTCGTCGTCGAGGACCTTCGGTTCGAGTCGGGCGAGGATCCGCAGGGTCTGCGCGTTGCCCTCGAACCCGCCGCACGACTGGGCGGCCTGGTCGAGGGCGCGTTCGCCGTTGTGGCCGAACGGCGGGTGGCCGATGTCGTGGGCGAGACCGGCCGTGTCGACCACGTCCGGGTCAGCGCCCAGCTCCTCGGCGATGCCGCGCCCGATCTGTGCGACCTCGAGCGAGTGGGTGAGCCTGGTCCTGGGCACACCGCTGACCTCGGTGCCCTCCCCCGGGCCCACGACCTGCGTCTTTCCCGCCAGGCGCCGCAGCGCGGCCGAGTGCAGCACCCGCGCGCGGTCCCGCGAGAACGGGCTGCGCCGGGTGGGCCACGAGTCCGGCAGGAACGTGCTCTTGGCCGGCTCGGGAAACATGCGCGCGCCGTCGTGCGCCGTGTAACCCGTGGTCATGGACGGAGATTACTTGTCGACCGCGACATCCTCGGCGCCCAACCCGTCGGCGGGCGCTCTGGTCAGCCGGTAGTACAGCAGCGCGGCGGTCTCGTAGAGGATGTAGCGGATCTGGGTCTGGCGGGTCTGCACCATCGGACCGCTGTGGGTCGGTGAGCTCCAGACCTCCAGGCCGGAGTCCTCGGCCATGGTCTTCGCGCGCAGCGAGTGCCAGGGGTCGCTCACCACGACGGCCGTGCGCCAGCCACGGTCGAGGAGCTGGTCGGCGGCCGCGCGGAGGCTGCCGAGCGTGTCGGTGCCCACGCCGACGCTGATCACCGCGTCCTCCGGAACACCGTGTTCGACCAGCCAGTTCGCGGCCGCGCTCGCCTCGGTGTAGTTGTCACCCGGCTTGTTGCCGCCGACCGTGACGATGCGTGGTGCCACACCCTGCTCGTACAGGTTCCGCGCGTGGCGCAGACGCGCTTCGAACACCTTCGACGGTTCACCGTTGTACTGCGCGGCGCCGAGCACCAGCACGACGTCGGCGCGGTCGCGGTCGTCGTGCCTGGCCACCTGCCACACCCGGAAACTGGTCCCGCCGACCACCAGCGCGCCGACCAGGAACACGCCGACCACGAGGCGTCGCGCGAACTGGCGGGCTGTCACTCGGTCGATCCTTCCAGTCCTGCGGCCAAACGGCCGATGTTACGCGCCGGGTCGGACAGTTACGGATGAGACGCGGGGCCGTGCCGCCGGGTTGTCCACAGCCGCCGAGTTTGTCCACAGCCGAGCCACGACACCGGCGAACCCCGCCGCCGTGAGCTTTGCTGGCTGCATGACCGACAACCGCGCTCTGCTCGATATGGACGAGTTCCCCCGGGTCTTCCGCCACCAGGTCGCCGCGGCCACCGACCTCGTCGCGCTGGGGCTCACCAGCAGCACGATCCGCGACCGATGTCGTCGCGGTGGGCCGTGGCAACGGCTGGAACCGGGTCTGGTGTTGTTGGCTGACACACCGCCCAGCCGGGTGCAGCGTATCCAGGCGGCACTCACGGTCGCCGGCCCGGCCGCCATCGTGTCAGGTCTCGACGCGTTGGCCCTGCTGGGTGCCGCCCAGGGTGGCCTCGACGGACCAGTGCACCTGCTGGTGCCGCCGCACCGACAACCCGGCCTGGTGGACGGCGTCTACTTCGAACGCACCACCAGACCGCCCACGCCCCTGTTCCGCCACGGCTTCCCGGTGGCCCCGCTGGCCAGGGCGGTAATAGACACCTGCCGGCGAGCCACCGCGTCCGACCACGTGCGAACCCTGCTGACCGACGCGGTGAAACGCGGCGCCATCGGCCCGACCACCCTGCGCGACGAACTGGACCAGGCAGGCAAACGAGGCACGGCCCTCACCCGCCGAGTCCTGGCGGAACTGGACGACGGCGTGCGCTCGGTGGCCCACGGCTGGGCGAAACGCCTGGTACAGATGAGCGGCCTGGCACCCCCGAAGTGGGACGCCCCGATCACCTCCCCGACGGGCGCGTACGTGGCGACAGCAGACGCCTGGTGGGAGGAGGTAGGTCTGGCGTGGGAGATCAACTCTTACGCGTTCGACCTGTCCCCGGCCGACTACGCCGCGACCCTCGACAGAGCCGCCCGCCTGACCACCAGCGGCATCGTGGTGGTCCACACCCCACCGGTCCGCCTGCGAGACAACCCATCCGAGGTAGCCGACCTCCTACGCGCAGCCTACGAACAAGCCGCCAACCGCCCAAAACCCCAACTAACAGCAGCCTGACCCACCCACCGACCTCCGCACGATGACCACTCCCGTCACGCACGATGACCACCACCCACGCTGACCAGGCCTCACCCAACCCAGATCGGCGTCCCCGCATGCCGGCCGGCCACTCAGACAGCCTCAACCAAGCCCTGGCTGGGCATCCAACACCGCGAGTCGGCCACCCAGTCACGCCGAAACAGCCACCCAGCGACGCCGAGTAGACCACCCAGGCATTGCGAATCGACCACTCGCGTACCCCGAACCAGCCACCCCAGCACGCCGACTTGGCCCACGAACACCCAAGACAAGCCACACGAGCAAGCCAACCCCAGCCACGCACGCGGGTCCTTCGATCACCGGCGCAACCCAACCAACCACCGCGAATCAGCCACTCGCAGCCGGATCAGTCAACCCAGCACGCCGAATCAGCCACTCACGCACGCCGCGCCGGCTGGCGCCCGGGGCAAGGAGCTACCCATGGCCGATCGGTACTTCCTGTTCCCATTCACGCACGCCGAATCCGCAACTCCCGCCGAGTCGACCGTTCCCGTACGCCGAGTCAGCCACTCGAGCACGCCGAGTCAGCGAACGAGGACACCGAACCAGCCATCAAAAGTTCGCCGAGCCGATCGCCCGGACGCCCGACTCGACCGGTCCGGCATGCCGAGTCAGCCACTCAAACACGTCCTGTCGACCACCCGGGCAGGCCGAACCAGTCACCCCAGCAAGTGAACGCCACTGGCGCGGGTGCCCGGACCGCTTCCTCTCACCACCCAGCACGAGGTACCCGACCAGCCCGCCGCGTCGACGGCCACCAACGAGAAAGGAGCCAGCACATGACGACCGGTCTCTGCGGCCGCTCACAGCCAGCCGCGCTCCTCCGCCAGCCTCGCCGCCTCCGCTCGCGTCCGGGCACCCGTCTTCCCGATGGCCGCCGACAAATGGTTGCGCACCGTCCCCTGCGAGAGCACCAACTCCCGCGCGACGTCCGCGATCGTGCCTCCCCCGCTCGCCACCCGCAGGACGTCCCGCTCGCGGTCGGTCAGCGGACTCTGCCCGGTGGCCAGCGACTCGGCCGCCAACGCGGGGTCCACCACCCGCAGTCCCGCGTGCACCCGTCGCACGGCGTCGACCAGCTGCTCCGGCGGCGCGTCCTTCACCACGAAACCAGCGGCGCCCGCGGCCATGGCCCGACTCAGGTATCCCGGCCGGCCGAACGTCGTGCACACCACGACCCGGCACGTCGGCAGCTCCCGGTGCAGCTCCGCAGCCGCGGTGATCCCGTCCCGGCCCGGCATCTGCACGTCCAGCAGAGCCACGTCGGGATGGGTCGCCCGCGCGGCGGGCAGCACCTCGTCGGCGGCACTGACCTGCGCCACCACCTCGATGTCCGGTTCCAGCCCGAGCATCGCGGCGAGGGCGCCCCGCACGAGCGCCTGGTCGTCGGCCAGCAGGACCCGGATCACGCGGCCACCGCGGCCCGCACCCGGAAACCACCGGCCGGGTCCGGACCCGCGGTGAGGGACCCGCCCACCTGAGCCAACCGCTCGACCAGGCCGGCAAGACCCTGACCGGAAGACGACACACCACCCACCCCGTCGTCGCGGATCTCGATCCACGACTCGCCCAGGCGTACCTCGCACCGGCTCGCCCGGGAATGCCTGATCACGTTCGTGACCCCCTCCCGAAGGACGTAGGCGAATGGTTCCTGAAGCTCAGCAGGCACGTTGTCCACGGCATGCGGCAGGTCCGCCACGATCTCCGCGGCCTGCAGCGCCACCCGCGCGCCGACCAGCTCGGCCGGCAGCGACGCCTTGCGATAACCGGACACAGTGGACCGAACCTCGCTCAGGGCGGTCCGCGAGAGGCTCTCCACGTCGCGCAGTTCGGCGACCACCTGCGCACCGTCTCCGGAACTCTCCAGGATCCGTCTGGCGAGACCCGCCTTGACGGTGATCGTGGTGAGGCTGTGGCCGAGCACGTCGTGGAGGTCCCTCGCCATCCGCGCCCGCTCCTCGGCGATGGCGAGCATGGCGATCTCGTCGCGGGCGTCACGCAGTTCGTCGTTCGCCGCCACGAGCTGACGCGATCCGAACAGCGCCATGGTCAGCACCACGAGGATCGCAGCGTCGCCGACATCCGGCACGCCGTCGACGATCGCCGTACCGATCAGCAGAGCCGCGGTGACCCCGAGGCCGAACACCAACCCGACCATCGGCGGCAGCTGGATCAGCGCCATGGCGATCACGTAGGTCATGTAGAGGAGGTCGTCCGGGCCGAGCAGCGCCGCCAGCACCAGTCCACAGCCGACCATCACCCCGAAGAAGGTGATCCGCACCGGCCGCGGCCACCACCGGTCCGGGACCGCGACCAGCAGGTAGACCACCGCGTACACCACGACCGCCGCGATGACGGCGACCCGTGTCCCCCACGGATACGGGTCGTCGAGGACCTGGCTGACGGGAGCGCCCAGGTAGATCAGGAAAACGCAGGAGAGCATCACGCGCACGATTCGGCCGGCGCGTGCGGGGCGGACGGTGCGCTGCCGAGGCCACCTCCACCCGTTCCGCACTTCCTGGCTGAACACAGTGCTCACCGTACGGCGGCGGGTGTCACACCCGCGCGCTGTCTCGCCGGTACCGGCGGGTCACGGCGACCGCGAGCACCGCCGCCCAGACGGCCAGCACCAACACCGCCTGACCGAGGTTCACCGACAGATCGGAGGTCACCGCCCCACGACCGACCTGACCGAGCCAGTACGACGGCAGCACGTGCGCCACGTCCAGCAGCCAGCCGGGCATGGTGTCCACGGGGATGAAGATCCCGCCGAGCAGGGCCATGGTCATCATGACCAGCGTCATGATCGGCTGCAGGCTCTCGGGCGTGCCGAGCTGGCCGATGAGCAACCCCATCAGCGCGAACGGGACGGCCGCGAGCCACGTGCCGAGGACGATCCGCAGCCACCCGGAGGCGTCCAGGGACACGCCCTCGAAGACCCCGGCGACCAGTGGCACCAGGATCACCGCGGGCGCGGCCAGCACCATGCCGGTCAGGGCCTTGGCCGACAGGTAGCCGGAGCCGGACAACGGCGTCAGCCGCAGCTGGCGCTGCCAGCCGGTCGCCCGTTCCACGGCCACCCGGGTGCCGGCGAACAACGCGCCGGACATGGCGCCGTAGGCCGTCATGTTGACCATGAGGACGCCGATGGCCGCCGACTGTCCGCCGCCGAAGATGCCGGTGTAGAGGAGGAACAGCACGACCGGGAACGCGATCGTGAAGATCAGGAAGCGGGTGGACCGGAGCGCCCGCCGCAGTTCGAGAACCAGGTAACCGAAGCTCATCGCTCGACTCCTTCGGTGTCGTCACCGGTGAGGGAAAGGAAGGCGCCTTCGAGACCAACAGCGGTGACCTCGATGTCGTGGGCCTGTGGGAAGACCGCGAGCAGCGCGCGCAGGGTCGCGTCGGAGTCGGCCGTGGAGATCGTCACCCCGGTGGGACGCAGCTCCACTTCGGACACGGCGGGCAGCGCACGCAGCGAGGCGGCGCTCGCCCCGGGCACGGCGGCGCGGACGATCCGTCCGGACACCAGCGCGGTCACCTCGGCGACCGAGCCGTCCGCCACGATCTGCCCGCCCCGCATGAGCACCACGCGGTCGGCGTAGGTCTCCGCCTCCTCGAGATAGTGAGTGGCGAACAGGACGGTGCGGCCGGTGTCGGTGAACCCGTGCATGGACCGCCAGAAGTCGCGGCGGCTGCGTACGTCCATGGCCGCGGTCGGCTCGTCGAGCACGAGCAGATCCGGGTCGCTGACGAGCGCGACCGCGAACCGGACGCGTTGCTTCTGCCCGCCGGACAGTTTGGCGCAGCGGCGGCTCGCCAGGTCCTCGATGCCGCTGCGGCGCAGTGCCTCGGCGACGGGCAGCGGGTTGCGGTGCAGTGAGGCGACCATGCCGATCGTCTCGCCGACGGTGGCGTCGTCGAGAAGGGCGCCGCCCTGCAGCATGGCGCCGATCGCTCCGGTGGCCACCGCCTCGTGCGGGGCCGCGCCGAACACGGTGACCGTGCCGGCGTCGGGTCGGGTGAGGCCGAGCAGCATGTCGACGGTGGTCGACTTGCCTGCTCCGTTCGGGCCGAGCAGGGCGACCACCTCGCCGGGGGCGATCACCAGGTCGAGTCCCGCGACGGCATGGACGTCGCCGTAGTGCTTGCGCAGACCGGCGAGCATGACCGCGGCGCCCGCGGCGGTACTGGTTCCGGTCGATGAGAGCTGTGTCGTGTTCACGCATCCCACGATGCGCGGCGCGGGGCCGGCGAACGCAGGCCGACCGTCACCACGTCACCGTGACATGTGTCAGGGGTGGGCTCAGCAGCCGACCAGCTGGGCGGCCAGGTAGGCCTCGAGCTTGTCGGCCGCCACGCGCTCCTGGGTCATGGTGTCGCGCTCCCGCACGGTCACCGCCTGGTCGTGCAGGGAGTCGAAGTCGACGGTCACACAGAAGGGGGTGCCGATCTCGTCCTGGCGCCGGTAGCGGCGGCCGATGGCGCCGGCGTCGTCGAAGTCGGTGTTCCAGTTGCGGCGCAGCGCGGCCGCCACGGCCCGGGCCTTCGGCGTGAGGTCGGGGTTGCGCGACAGCGGGAGCACGGCCACCTTCACCGGCGCGAGCCGGCGGTCGAGGCTGAGCACCGCCCGCTTGTCGACGCCGCCCTTGGCGTTGGGGGCCTCGTCCTCGCGGTAGGCGTCGAGCAGGAAAGCCATGAGCGGGCGGCCCACACCGGCGGCCGGCTCGATGACGAACGGCCGGTAGCGGGAGTTCGTCGCCTGGTCGAAGTAGGACAGGTCGACGCCGGAGTGGTTGGTGTGGGTCGTGAGGTCGAAATCGGTGCGGTTGGCGACGCCCTCGAGTTCGCCCCACTCCTGGCCGCCGAACCGGAAGCGGTACTCGATGTCGACCGTGCGCTTCGCGTAGTGCGCGAGCTTCTCGCGCGGGTGCTCGAAGAGACGCAGGTTGTCGGCCTTGATGCCGAGGTCGGTGTACCAGCGCATGCGCTCTTCGATCCAGTACTGGTGCCACTCCTCGTCGCTGCCCGGCTCGACGAAGAACTCCATCTCCATCTGCTCGAACTCGCGGGTGCGGAAGATGAAGTTGCCCGGCGTGATCTCGTTGCGGAACGACTTGCCGATCTGGCCGATGCCGAACGGCGGCTTGCGTCTCGCGGTGGTGAGCACGTTCAGGAAGTTCACGAAGATGCCCTGCGCGGTCTCCGGTCGCAGGTACTGCATGTTCTCCTCGGACTCGACCGGCCCGAGGTTGGTCTTGAGCATCATGTTGAACTCGCGCGGCTCGGTGTACTGGCCGCGCACCCCGCAGTTCGGGCAGGGCACGGTGGACAGGTCGTCCTCCGCGATCTTCGTGCCGCTGCGTGCCGCGAACTCCTCCACCAGCTGGTCCGCCCGGAAGCGCTTGTGGCAGGAGGTGCACTCGACCAGCGGGTCGTGGAAGGCCGTGACGTGCCCGGACGCCGCCCACACCTGCTTGGGCAGGATGACCGACGAGTCGATCCCGACCACGTCCTCGCGGCTGTGCACCATCGTGCGCCACCACTCGCGCTTGATGTTGTTCTTCAGCTCGACGCCGAGCGGCCCGTAGTCCCAGGCCGAGCGGGTGCCACCGTAGATCTCCCCGCACGGGTAGACGAAGCCACGGCGCTTGCACAGGTTGACGACGGTGTCGACGAGATCGGCGGGCATGAAGTACTCCAACTGCCGCGCGCTCGGGGCCATGGCATTCAATGGCAGCTGGAAACGGCATTCAACGGTGCGCGGCCGACAAAGCGTATCCGGGGGGCCTGGTCCACTATCGAGTGACAAAACCGGTCGGATGTCAGGATGAGACGTTGCTCGCAGTAGCAGAGTGCGTCCGTTAGGAGGATGTGTGCGCGAGAAAGGCTCGATGCGAGCCCGACTACTACCCGGTGACGGGCCGCTGGCGAAGGTGTCGCCGATCCTGGCCTTCCTGGTGGTGGCCGCGGTGTTCGTGGTCGGCGTGGTGGTGAAGGGCGCGGTGGGTGCCCTGCTGCTCGGCCTGCTGGCCGCCGGGGTGGCGGTGCTGTTCGCAGCCACCTGGCGCGTGCTCCCGCCGGCGCAACGGCTCCTCCGGGTGCTGGTGCTGGCCGTGCTCGTGGTGATCGCGGTGTCGGTTCTCCTGGCGAAATAGGTTCGGCGCCTAGGATGTTGAACACGGTAACCAGTATCTGTTCAGCTCCGACGAGAGGACGTGCCGTGACATCGGACGCCGTCAGCGTGCCGGCCGAGCGCCACGCCCACTCCCCCGAGCGACCGTCGGTGACCCCGGCGCACGGGCACTCGGCGCGGAGCCTGTCCGCGGCGGGCGACCTGCTGCGCGCACTGGCCGCGCCGGTCCGGATCGCGATCGTGCTGGAGCTGCGCGAGGCCGACCGCTGCGTCCACGAGCTGGTCGACTCCCTCGGCGTGGCGCAGCCGCTGATCAGCCAACACCTGCGGGTGCTGAAGGCAACCGGGGTGGTGCACGGCGAACGGCACGGCCGCGAGGTCGTCTACCGCCTGGTCGACGAACACCTGGCACACATCGTGGTCGACGCGGTCGCCCACGTCGAGGAAGGGCCCGCCCGGTGACCAGCCGCACCTCACCGACCGTCCCCGGCCGACGCTCCACCAAGCAGCGCGCGGCGGTTGCGAAGCTGCTGGAACAACTGGACGACTTCCGCTCGGCCCAGGACCTGCACGAGGAACTGCGCACCCGCGGCGAGGGAATCGGCCTGACCACCGTCTACCGCACCCTCCAGTCACTGGCCGACGCCGGCGAGATCGACGTGCTGCGGATCGACACGGGCGAGGCCGTGTACCGCCGCTGCTCGCGCCACCACCATCACCACCTGGTGTGCCGGAACTGCGGCCACACGGTGGAGGTCGAAGGCCCGGCCGTGGAGAAGTGGGCGGAGAAGGTGGCCGCGGAGAACGGCTTCACGGAGGTCAGCCACACGGTGGAGGTCTTCGGCACCTGCGCCGAGTGCAGCAACTAGCACCGTGGTCACGCCGGCCAGCGCGTCGCGGAACCCTGGTCGTCGGGGTTGATGCCGCCAACCAGGCGACCGAGTCGGCACCACGCCGCGCACTCGCGCGCGAGTGCGTGATCGCCGTGAACAACAAGGACATCCGGACGAAAGTGCGCGGTGTCGGGACGAAGTCTGCGATTGCTGCCCGCACTGGAGCACGCCGCGCCGGGACCCACGTGGTGAGCGCAGAGACCCGTTGGCACGGTAGTCGAACACACCGACAAAACCGGTCTGGGGACCCCTGGCATCAATCCTAGTGGGTGGCACCGACAGTTTGACCCTGTCGGGCCTCGTCCATCCACAGGACACCCACGGGCGCGGCCGCCAACGGCGACACCCGAGGTCGGGCCGTCGCGGCTCGGCGGCAGAGCCGAGCCGCGACGGCAGATGCCACGGTCAGGCGCTGGCCAGACCGTTCCGACCTATCACCCCCGCGTACCAGTGCGCGCTGTCCTTCGGGGTGCGCTTCTGGGTGTCGAAGTCCACGTGGAACAGGCCGAAACGCTTCCCATAGCCCTCGGCCCACTCCAGGTTGTCCAGCAGCGACCAGCAGAAGTAGCCCCGCAGGTCCACCCCCCGGGCCAGCGCCGCGTGGGCCGCCCGCAGATGTCCGTCCAGGAACGCGATCCGGTCGTGGTCGCCCACCGTGCCGTCCGGACCGAGCACGTCCGGGTAGGCGGCGCCGTTCTCCGTCACGTACAGCGGCAGCCTCGGGTATTCCTCGTGCAGTCGCACCAGCACGTCGGTCAGCCCGTCCGGCTGCACCTCCCAGCCCAGGTCCGTCCTCGGGTTGCCGCTGTCCAGGAACCGGGCCCCGAACCCGACCCACTCCGACGGGGTCTCGATGGGCGCGGCTTGCACCAGGTAGCCCCGGTAGTAGTTCACACCGAGCAGGTCGATCGGCGCGCCGATGGTCGCCAGGTCGCCGTCGGCCACCAGCTCCGACAGGCCGAACGGCGCCAGGTCCACGAGCACGTCCGCCGGGTAGCCGCCGCGCAGCACCGGGTCCAGGAAGATCCGGTTCTGCAGCGCGTCCACCCGCCTGGCCGCGTCCTCGTCGGCCGGCGAGGCCGCCTGCACGGGATACAGGTTGAGCGTGATTCCCGCCGGTACGGCCGGCGCCAGCGCCCGGATCCGCTCCATGGCCAGGCCGTGCGCGAGCAAGAGGTGGTGTGTGGCCGCGACCGCGGCGTGCGGCGACGCCACCCCCGGGGCGTGCCGGCCCGAACCGTAGCCGACGAACGCCGAGCACCACGGCTCGTTCAGCGTCTGCCACCCGTCGACCCGGTCACCCAGCCGCGCCACCACCGACTCCGCGTACTCGGCGAACCGGTACGCCGTGTCCCGCGACGTCCAACCCCCGCGTTCTTCCAACGCCTGCGGCAGGTCCCAGTGGTAGAGCGTGGCCCACGGGCTGATCCCCGCGGCCAGCAACCGATCCACCAGGCGGTCGTAGAAGTCCAGCCCCGCGTCGTTGACCCCACCACCCGACGGCCGCACCCGCGGCCACGCCACGGAGAACCGGTACGCGCCGAGCCCCAGCCCGGACATCAGGTCCACATCGGACTCGTAGCGCCGGTAGTGATCGGCACCCGGATCCCCCGTGTCCCCGTTCACGACCGCGCCCGGACGCCGGCAGAACTCGTCCCAGATGGAGTCGGTCCGGCCGTCCACAGTGGTCGAACCCTCGACCTGGAACGACGCGGTGGCCGCGCCCCACACGAACCCCGTCGGGAAGCGGAACGCGACCGACTCAGCTGACTCTGGCAATACGGACACGCTTCATCCCTTCACGGCACCTTGCATGATTCCCGCCACGATCTGGCGGCCGAGCACGACGAACACCACGAGGATCGGGATGGTCGCCAGCGTCGTCCCGGCGAGCACCAGCGAATAGTCCACATAGAACCCGCTCTGCAACCGTTCCAGCGCGAGCTGCACGGTCGGGTTCTCCGCGTCGAGCACCACGAGCGGCCACAGGAAGTCGTTCCACGACGTCATGAACGTGAACATGCCGAGGAACGCGGCAGCCGGCCGCACCGCCGGCAGGCAGACGTGCCAGTACACGCGGATCATCGAGCAACCGTCCACTCTGGCCGCCTCGATCAGCTCGTACGGCACCACCTGCGCGGTGTACTGCCGCATCCAGAACACGCCGATCGCGGTCACCAGGTTCGGCACGATCACCGCCTGCAGCTCCCCCGCCCAGCCGAACTCGGCCATCGCCATGTACAGCGGGATGATCCCGAGTTGGGTCGGCACCGCGAGGGTGGCCACCACGAACAGGAACAGCGCGTCCCGGCCGCGGAACCGCAGGCGGGCGAACGCGAAACCAGCGAGCGTGGAGAACAACACGGTCGTGAGCGTGACCGTGCCGGACACGACCACGCTGTTGCCCAACGACTTCCAGAACGGCACCGTGTCGAACACCCGCGCCGCGTTGGAGAAGAAGTTCCCGCCGGGCAACAACGGCGGCACCCGCTCGGTCAGCATCGAGCTGTCGCGCGAGGCCACCAGGAACGACCAGAAGAACGGGAACACCGACCCGATGATGAACGCGATCAGCAGGCCGTACACCCAGAACGACGCCCGCTTGTCCCCCGTCGCCCGGCGCCGCAGCGCCACCATGGCGGTCACCGCTCCACCTCCCCGGTCGACGCGAGTCGCCGCGTCAGCAGGAAGTTCGCCACGGCGATGATGATGATCAACAGGAACAGCACCCACGCGATGGCCGACGCGTAGCCGAGATGTTGGGTCTCGAACGCCGTTTGGTACATGTACAACGTGATCGTCTGGAACTGGTTCGACGCTCCGCCGTTGTTCGAGCCCGGCATCTCGGCGAACAGCTTGGGCTCGGTGAAGATCTGCATCCCGCCGATGGTCGACGTGACCACCACGAAGATCAGCGTGGGACGCAGCAACGGCATGGTGACGCTGAAGAACCGGCGGGCCGCGTTCGCGCCGTCGATCATGGCGGCCTCGTGGATCTCCTTGGGGATCGCCTTCATGGCGGCCAGCACGATCAACGCGTTGTACCCGGTCCACCGCCAGTTGACCATCGTGGCGATCGCGAGGTGCGAGGCGAACCTGTTGGACTGCCAGTTGATCCGCTCGAAGCCGAGGGTCTCGAGCAACCCGTTGATCAGCCCGTAGTTCGGGCCGAACAGGTTCGCGAAGATGATCCCTACGGCCACCAGGCTGACCACGTACGGCAGCAGCACCCCCACCCGCCAACCGGTCGGCGCCCGCAGCCGGGTGTTCAGCAGCGCCGCGATACCCACGGCCACCACGATCTGCGGGCCCGTGGACAGCACGAAGATGCTGAGCGTGTTGACCAGCGCGTTCCAGAACTGCGCGTCGCCGAAGAGCACCACGTAGTTCTCGAGCCCGATGAACGTGCCCTCGAGATCGAGCAGGTCCCGGTCGAACAGCGACAGGTACGACGTGTAGAGCAACGGGAACAGCCCGAAAACACCGAACAACACGAAGAACGGCGCGATGTAGAGGTACGGCGACCACTTCACGTCGGCCAGGCTCAGTCGCTGGCGGATCGTGAGCCGGGGCGGGCGGGGTGGGGCGGACGCCGCCCTGCCCGGCGCCCGCCCCGTGAGTGTGGCCATTATTTGACGATCTTCTCTGCTGCTTCGACCGCCTGCCGCCAACCGTCCTCAGGAGACGTTCCCTGCTCGACCGCCTGCAACGCCGGACTGGTCGCGTTCTCCTGGATCTTGCCGTCACCCGGGCCCTTGTACTGCGCCTGCTCGACCTTGTTCGCCTGGGTGGCGAACAGCTCGCCCGATTTCACGTCACCGAAGTAGGCGTTGGTGCTGGACAGCAGGTCCGGTGAGGTCAGCGCGTCGACCTGGCTGGGGAACGTGCCGGCCGCCTTGAACGCCTTGATCTGCTGCTCGGGCGCGGTGAGCCAGGCCGCGAGCTTCGCCGCCTCCTCCGGGTGTTCCGACTGCTGCGGCACGGTCAGGTACGACCCGCCCCAGTTGCCGCCACCGCCGGGGAACGCGTCGGTCACCGCCCACTTGCCCTTGTTCTCCGGACCGGCCTGCTCCTCGATCACGCCGAGCATCCACGACGGGCAGCTCTTCGTGGCGAACGCGCCCTGCTTGAAGCCGTTGTTCCACTCCGGACTGAACGCCACGAGCTTCGCCGTCTGGCCCCGGTTACCGGCGGCCGCCACCTGCTCGAAATTGGCCTTGATGTCCGGGTTGGACTCGATGGCCAGTTTGTCGTCGGTGTCGAGATAGCCGGAATCGAGCTGGTTCTGCATGGCGTTGAAGATCTGCGAGGTCGAGTCGAACCAGGGCTGCCCCGTGGCCTCGACGTACTGGTCGCCGGCCTCGAAGTAGGAATCCCAGCTCTCGAACAGCGGCTTCACCGACTCGGGGTCGGCCGGCAGGCCCGCGGCCTCCAGGAGGTCCTTGCGGTAGCACATGGCGAGCGGGCCGATGTCCGTCCCGTAGCCGATCCAGGTGCCGTCCTTGGTGGTGCCCGCCTCGTACTTCCAGTCGAGCCAGCGTTCCGGCTTGACGTCGCTCGGGCCGATCTTCGCGAGGTCCTGGAAGAGCTGCGGCTTGTCGCGCACGTCCGGAAGGTGGGCCTCCTCGATGGCCACCACGTCCTCGAGACCGGAGTTCGCGGCGAGCTTGGTCAGCAGCTGCTGGTGGTACGGGCCGCCCTGACCGGTCTTGTGATGAGTGATCTTGATACCGGGGTTGAGCCGCTCGTACTCGGTGAGCAACTCGTCGTAACCGAACTCGGTGAACGTGCCGATGGTCAGCTCAATCTGTCCGTCGGCACCGGAGGCCTCGTCACCACAGGCGGACAGCCCGGCCACCGCCACCATGGCGATCGCACCGGCTAAAACCCGTGTCTGCTGTCGTCGCACGTCAGTGTGTCCCTTGCTGCCAGATTTCTGGGAGCGCTCCCAGAAGGAGAGCCCGAGTGTGTCCCGGAGCACTGAGTGGTGTCAAGGAAAACGTTCAGTTCGGTAATCGAGTCGTTAGGGAGCGCTCCCAATCCGGAGCGCTACACTTCACGCCGTGCCGCCCATCCAGGACGACCGCCCGACGCTGGAGGACGTCGCCGCCTATGCCGGCGTGTCCCGCTCCACGGCGTCGCGCGCGCTCAACGACGACGCGTATGTCAGCACCCGGGCGAAGGAGAAGGTGCTGGGCGCCGCGCGCGAGCTGGGCTACTCCCCCAACCAGGCGGCCCGCTCGCTGGTGACCAAGCGGACGGGCGCGGTGGCGGTGGTGCTGTCCGAGCCTGAGGCCAACGTACTCGACGACCCGTACTTCGCGGCCGTCATGCACGGCGCGTTTCGCGAACTGGCGGCTGCCGGGGCCCAGATGCTGCTGATGTTCGTGGACAGCCGCGACGACGTCCCGAGGACCGTGAAGTTCCTGGAGGGCGGACACGTCGACGGGGCGCTGGTGTTCGCGCCCCACAAGGGCGACCCGCTGCCGACGGCGCTGCGCCTGCTGCGCGTGCCGGTGGTGTTCGGTGGGCGGCCGGGCACGCGGCGGTCCGGCCTGCACGCCGTGGACTTCGACAACCACGCGGGCGCGCGGCTCGCCGTGGAACACCTGCTGAGCACGGGCCGACGGCGGATAGCCACGGTGACGGGCATGCTGGACCACCCGGCGGCGGCCGACCGGCTGGAGGGCTGGCGCGCGGCGATGACCGCCGCAGGCCTGACGCCGGAGGGCCTGTCCGAAACGGGCGACTTCACGATGGCGAGCGGCGAGGCCGCGACCGCCAAGCTGCTGGCCCGCTCCCCCGACCTGGACGCCGTGTTCGCGGCGAGCGACCTGATGGCGGCCGGCGCGCTGCAGGCGCTGCGCGCGGCCGGCCGCCGGGTGCCGGAGGACGTGGCGGTCATCGGCTTCGACAACCACCCGACGCTGGCGCCGGCCATGAACCCACCACTGACGTCGGTGCACCAGGACCCGCGCGAGCAGATCCACGAGATGGTGACCGTCCTGATGGGACTGCTGGCCGGCGACCCGGTCCGCCCCCGCACGCATGTACTCCCGGTGACCCTGGTGGTCCGCGACTCGGCGTGACCCCTGTCAGGGCCTTCGGGTTCGACTTGCGCGGCGACCCCGGCAGATATCGCTGAAACCCTTACAGCGCAACGAGCCTGGTCTAAGTTGGTCGCGCGGGATCCGCGAGATCGCGGTTCCCGCACGCGAGATCGCGGTTCCCGCACCCGAGATCGCGGTTCCCGCACCCGAGATCGCGGTTCCCGGACGAACGCGGGGATCGGTGAGGCCCCAGAAGTCAGCGCGACGTGACCCACCCTGCCGGATGGAGAGTGGCCGCCACCGCTACCTGAGCGCTCACTCGCAGCAGGCCAGACACAACCGCCGCCGCGCACAGCGTGGAGAGAACGCCCCCTACTGTCACGCAGCCCCCACCCACTCCGGGGGGCGGCCCCGAGTCCAGTCTACCGGCGGGTACCGACGGGTTCTGGTGCGGAGATCAACAGCGGTCGAGTTGTCCACACCCCTGCCGGGGATCCACAGATCGTGTGGTCACACTGTCGCGTAGCTCGCGAAGGTGATACCGCTGCGAAAGGGCTTGGAGTCCAACAGCCGTAGTTTCGGTGCCTCGAAGCCCTCGGGGAACAGGCGGCGGCCGCGGCCCTGGACCACCGGGTAGACGAACAGGCGGTACTCGTCCACCAGGTTGGCCTCGATCAGGGTGTGGCACAGCGTGATGCTGCCCGTGACCACAATGTCCTGTCCCTGCTTCTCCTTCAGGGCGCGGACTTCCTCCACCGGGTCACCCGCCAGGATCGTCGTGTGTTGCCAGCCCGGGTCGGTCAGGGTTGTGGACACCACGTACTTCTGGACCTTGTTCAGGTAGTCGGTGACTCCGGTGGCGTCGTCGGTCAGGGTCGGCCAGTAGCCACGCAGGTCCTCAAAGGTCTGGCGGCCCACCAGGAAGCCGTCGGAGTCGCGGTCCTGACTGTGCAGTTCCGCCAGCAGGTCCGAGTTGTCCACATCGGCCTGTCCCTGGGCGTTGAACCAGTCGCCCAGCATCTCGATGGAGCCGTCCAGGGTCACGTTCTGCGTGATGATGAGTTTGCGCATACCTGTGAGACGGGTGGTGGTCCGGAAACTCATCGGTCGGGAGGCTCAGTGTTCGTACGGGTCCTCGGGTTCGGTGGTCGGGGTCACCTGGTGGACGGTCGCCGTCGGGACGTACTCGTTCCCCTTCGTTGCCGAATCCGGGACCACCGTTGCCACCAGGTGGACCCAGCTGTCGTCCGGATATGCCGCCAGGTCGTCGCCGCGCAGGCGGACCTTCACCGGGTACGCGTCCGCCGCGCAGCACGCGATGGCGATCCGCGCCACGTACGTGTTGTCGCCGTCGTGCACCACGAAGCCCGTCAGGCGGACCCGGCGGTCGATCAGTGAGTCACCCGAGTCCCAGGCCGCGCGCAGGGAGAAGTCCGTCAGGGTCACGTCCACCGGGTCGCCGGGTGGCAGGGCGGGAAACAGTTCCGTGCCGTCGGCCGCCACGTCCGTGCGTGGGGACTCGGCCGTGTCCCGGCGGTTCACGGTGTCGGCACCCAGCGCCGGCGGCGCCACCAGGAACACGGCCAGCACCGGCAGCATCAGCAGCCACGCGCTCCGCGCCGGATGGTCGTGGCCGTGGATCCGCGCGCCCCGCAGTTCGCGGACGATCGAGACGGCGGCCAGGACGATCATCACCACGCCCGCGAGGATCAGCAGCCACTGGTGGCCGGCCTTCACGTAACGCAGGTAGGTGCCGTTGAACGAGATCTTCAGCAGCGCGCCGCCCAGCAGCACCAGCAGGACGTTCTGGGTCTCGCGCCTCACCGGACACCGCCGAGCACCAGCACGCCGGCCGCCACCGCACAGCAGATCGCGACCACGAACGTCAGCGGCGCGAACCGCACGGCGAACCGCCTGCCGAGCGTGCCGGCCTGCAGCGCGAACAGCTTGATGTCGATCGCCGGTCCCACCACCAGGAACACCAGACGAGGCAGCAGCGGCAGCGCGGACAGCGACGCGGCGACGAACGCGTCCGCCTCACTGCACAGCGCGAGCACCACGGCCAGTACGGCCATCACCACGATGCCCAGCACGATCTGGTCGCCGAGGGTGTCGAGCCAGCCGCGCGGCACGACCACGTTCAGCGCGGCCGCCGTCAGTCCGCCGATCACCAGGAAGCCGCCGGCCTCCACCAGGTCCTGCCTGGACGTCTCGGCGAACACCGCCCAGCGCGACCGGCCCTCCTCGTCGGGCAGCCGGCGCAGGGCCCGCTCGGCGAACCACTCCATCCTGCCGAACCTCGCCCACAGCCAGCCCATGACGAGCGCGGTGGCCATGGAGCCGGCGAAGCGGGCGAGCACCATCTTCGGCTCGCCGGGGAACGCGACGGCCGTCGCCACCAGCACGATCGGGTTGACGGCCGGCGCGGCCAGCAGGAACGCGAGCGCCACCGACGGCGGCACGCCCTGCTGGATCAGCCGTTTCGCCACCGGCACGGCCGCGCACTCGCAGTTGGGCAGCACCACCCCGGCGGCACCGGCGACCGGCACGGCCAGCGCCTGGCGCTTCGGCAGCACCCGGCGCAGCACGTCACCCGACACGAACGCCGCGATGGCGCCCGACAGCAGCACGCCGATCACGAGGAACGGCAGCGCCTGGGCGCAGACGGCCACGAAGATGGTGGCGCCCGTGCGGATGGCCGGCACGTCGAGCACCGACGCGAGCCACGACTGCCCCACCAGCGCGAGCACCAGCAGCACGCACAGGACCTCGAGCGAGGTGATGCGATGGCGGGGCGGCGCCGGCGCCGTGGCGGTCACTCCGCCTGCTTCTCGCCGACCTCACCGAGCAGCTCGACGCGTAACTGCGACGCCGTGGAGACCACGAGCATGAGGAGCGTGCCGAGCGCGGAGGTCTCGAGCCCGTCGGCCGGGAAGGCGTAGCGCAGCGTCACGTCCATCCCTCGGTCGGTGTGCACGACGCCGAGGGTGCCGAACAGGCCCTGACCAGCACGTTCGGCGGCCGACGACGCCATTTTCGGGTCGTCCGGCAGGTCCCACGCCACCACGCACGTGAGGCTGAGCACGGTCAGCCCCTCGGCCAGCTGCATGGCCTGCACGGCGCAGGGCACGTCGATGTGGCGGAACGTGAGGGCGCCGTCGTCGTCGACGTGCACCTCATGGAACGTCTCGAGCGCGACGCGGGCCTTGGTCAGCAGATCCGCGGTGCTCACGGCCTCTTGTTCGGTCATGAATCCTCTTCTTTGAGAGTGGCGGCGACGTCGTCGCTGTCCTGTGCGGCGCCGAAGCGCCGGTCGCGCCGCGCGTACTGCTCGGCCGCCCGCCACAGGTCGCGGCGGTCGAAGTCCGGCCACAGGATGTCCTGGAAGACCAGCTCAGCGTAGGCGGACTGCCACAGCATGAAGTTGGAGGTGCGCTGTTCGCCGGACGGGCGGATGAACAGGTCGACGTCGGGCATCTCCGGTTGGTACAGGTACTTCTCGATCGTGCGGTCGTTGACCTTGTCCGGGTTGATCTTGCCGGCGGCGGCGAGCCGGGCGATCTCGCGGGCCGCGTCGCCGATCTCGGCGCGTCCACCGTAGTTGATGCACATGGCGAGGTTGAGGACGTCGTTGTCCTTCGTGCGCTCGGCCGCCGACTCCAGCTCGGAGATCACGCTGCGCCACAGCCGCGGCCGGCGGCCTGCCCAGCGGACGCGGACACCCATGGCGTCGAGTTCGTCGGTGCGGCGGCGGATGACGTCGCGGGAGAAGCCCATGAGGAAGCGGACCTCCTCGGGGCTGCGCCGCCAGTTCTCCGTGGAGAACGCGTAGAGGGACAGCCACTTGACGCCGAGTTCGATGCAGCCGCGGGCGGCCTCCACCACCACGGCCTCGCCGCGTTTGTGGCCCTCGACGCGGGTGAGGCCGCGCTGGTTGGCCCAGCGGCCGTTGCCGTCCATGACGATCGCCACGTGCTGGGGCACGAACTGCGCGGGGATGGCCGGGGGCTTCGCGCCGGACGGGTGCGGTGCTGGGGGCTCGATCGCCTGGCGGCTGGTTCGTCGGCGCAGCATGGGTGCGACCCTACTGAGTGGGCGCCCCATGCTCGGACATCGGCTCGTCGGTCCGGGCACCGGGCCGGACCACCCGCTCGACCAGGGGCAACGAGCGCAGTTGGCGTTCGAGGTGCCACTGGAGCATGGCGGCGATGAGGCCGCTGCCCTCGCGGCGGGCGTTGCCGCCGGACGCCTCGGCCACGTTCCACTCGCCGCGTGCCAGGGCGTCCATCAGGTGGAGCGTCTCGACCGCCGGGGCGGCCGAGCCGGGTGGGCGGCAGCGTGGGCAGACGGCGCCGCCCGCCGGCACGCTGAACGAGCGGTGCGGACCCGGCTCGTTGCAGCGCGCGCACTCGGAGACGGCGGGCGCCCAGCCGGCGAACGCCATGGCGCGGAGCAGGAACGCGTCGAGCACGAGGGACGGGTCGCGTTCGCCGTCGGCCAGCGCTCGGAGCGCGCCGGCCACCAGCATGTAGAGCCGGAGGACGGGCTCGCCCTCCTCGGCCGAGAGCCGGTCGGCCGTCTCGAGCACGGCGCAGGCGGCCGTGTAGCGCTGGTAGTCGCCGACGATGCCGGCGCCGAACGCGTCGAGGGTGACCACCTGGGTGATCACGTCGAGCGTGCGGCCGGTGTAGAACTGGACGTCGACGTGGGCGAACGGCTCGACGCGCGCACCGAGCCGGGAGGTGGTGCGCCGCACCCCCTTGGCCACGGCGCGGACCTTGCCGTGCTTCTGGGTGATGAAGGTGATGATGCGGTCGGCCTCGCCGAGCTTCTGCACGCGAACCACCACGCCGGTGTCGCGATAAAGGCTCACGCCCCCATCGTCCCACCTCACACCGACAAAACCGGTCCGGGGACCCCTGGATTCAATCTTAGTCGGCAGCACCGACAGGTTTGGGGCGCGGCCGGAAGCTCGAGGTGGCGTAGTCGCAGGTCAGAGCACTGCGAAGAGAATGATCCACAGGAGCCAGATGGCCGCGCCGATGCCGCTGGCGACCGTGCAGAACATTTTCGCCTGTTCCGAGCGGATCTGGGCCTCGGTGTAGTTGCCGGTCTGCCAGGCGGAGTCGACCTTCGTGGCGTTGTAGATCGCGGCGATCGATACCGGCCAGAACAGGAAGATGCAGACGATGGCCCAGCCCAGGTAGTTGCCCGGCTTTCCGCCGGGCTGCTGGAAGCCGTACGGCTGCTGGTACCCCTGCTGGGGATAACCCTGTTGGGGATAGCCCTGCGGATAGCCCTGCGGATAGCCCTGCGGGTATCCCTGCTGTGGGTAGCCCTGCTGCTGGGGATAGCCCTGCTGTGGATAGGACTGCGGGTAGCCCTGCTGGCCGTACGGATTCGTCAAGACTGCCCCTCCCGGACTGGTTTTACGGTCCGGACCCTATCGGCAGGAGGATCAGAAGCCGAGGCGGCGTAGCTGCTTCGGGTCGCGTTGCCAGTCCTTGGCCACCTTGATGTGCAGGTGCAGGTAGACGCGACTGCCCAGCAGCGCCTCGATCTGGCGGCGCGCGGTGGAGCCGACCTCGCGCAGGCGCTCACCCTTGTGGCCGAGCACGATGCCCTTCTGGCTGTCGCGCTCCACGTACAGGTTCGCGTAGATGTCGAGCAGGTCGTCGCGGCCCTCGCGTTCCACCATCTCCTCGACCGTCACGGCGATGGAGTGCGGCAGCTCGTCGCGGACACCCTCCAGAGCGGCCTCGCGGATCAGCTCGGAGATCAGCGTGGCTTCCGGCTCGTCGGTCAGCTCGCCGTCCGGGTAGAGCTGCGGGCCCTCGGGCAGGTGGCTGACCAGCACGTCGGACAGGCCGTCGACCTGGAAGTTGTCCACCGCCGACACCGGGATGAGGTCGGCGAACTCCATGACCGACTGCAGCGCCATCAGCTGGTCGGCGATCTGCTGCTTGCTGGCCAGGTCGGTCTTCGTGACCACGCCGACCACGGGCGTGTGCCGGGACAGCTTCACCAGCTCGACCGAGATGAACTTGTCGCCCGGCCCGATCTTCTCGTTCGCCGGGACGCAGAAGCCGATCACGTCGACCTCGGACCACGTCGCGCGGACGACGTCGTTCAGGCGCTGTCCGAGCAGGGTGCGCGGCCGGTGCAGGCCGGGGGTGTCGACCAGGACGAGCTGTGCGTCGGGCCGCGCCACGATGCCGCGGATGGCGTGGCGGGTGGTCTGCGGCTTGCTGGAGGTGATGGCGACCTTGGTGCCGACCAGCGCGTTCGTGAGGGTCGACTTGCCGGTGTTGGGCCTGCCGACGAAACACGCGAACCCGGAACGATGTGTGCTGGTCATCCGGCCATTGTGGTCGCCGGTCAGCGCAGCGTGCCGCTGGGGTCGGCCAGCAGCACGGGAGCGCCGGGTGTCAGGTCGTGCACGGCGGCCGCGTCCACCGACGTCGACTCGCTCACCACCACCGCCGCTTCCAGGCCCTCGGCGCCGCTGGACACGGCCGCGGCCACCGCCGCCTGAAGCGCGGTCAGCTTGAGCGACGGCAGGTCGACCGTGGCCGCCAGGTAGGTGCGGCCGTCCTGGTCCCGCACAGCCGCGCCCTCGGGAGCGCCGGTGCGGGCCCGCGCCGAGCGGGCCAACGTGATCAGTTTCTGGTCCTCATCCTCAGTAGCCATGTTCGCTCCGCAAGCTCCGCTCAGCCACGCTCACTCCTTCGCAGTTCGAGTTCGGCGTCCGCCGCGTGCACCACTACCGACGTGATCCGCATCCGGCCGCGCCCGTCCTTGCCACCCTCGGCCCGCAGCCGCAGGCCGGAGATCTCGGCCTCCGTGCCGGGCAGCGGGACCCGGCCGAGCCGCTGGGCGAGCAGGCCGCCGACCGTCTCCACGTCGTTGTCGTCCAACTCGATGCCGAACAGCTCGCCCAGATCCTCGACCGGCAGCCGCGAGCTGACCCGGATGGAACCGTTGTCGAGATGCTCGACCGGCGGACGGTCCTCGGTGTCGGACTCGTCGGTGATCTCACCCACGATCTCCTCGAGGATGTCCTCGATGGTGAGCAGGCCGGCGGTGCCGCCGTACTCGTCGACCGCGATGGCCAGGTGGTTGCGGGACAGCTGCATCTCGCGCAGCAGGTCGTCGAGACGCTTGGTGTCCGGCACGAACGAGGCGTCGCCCATCAGCTCGGCCACCGTGCGCTGCCGGTCGGACCGGCCGTTCTGCGGCGCGTCGACCGTGGCCTTCACCAGGTCCTTCAGGTTGACCACGCCGACCACCTCGTCGACGCTGTCGCCGATCACCGGCAGCCGCGTGTAGCCGGTGCGCAGTGACAGCGCGAGTGCCTGGCGAACGGACTTGGTCTGCTCGATCCACACCATCTCGGTGCGCGGGACCATGACCTCGCGGGCGATGGTGTCGCTCAGCTCGAACACCGAGTGGATCATCTCGCGCTCGTCGGCGTCGACCACGCCGCTCTCCTGAGCCATGTCGACCAGCTCACGCAGCTCGACCTCGGAGGAGAACGGGCCCTCGCGGAAACCGCGGCCGGGGGTGATGGCGTTACCGATGAGGATCAGCAGCCGGGACAGCGGCCCGAGCACCGTGCCGAGCGCGCGGACGGGGCCGGCGGCGATCAGCCCGACGGTGTACGGGTGTTGACGGCCGAGGGTGCGGGGGCCGACGCCGACCAGCACGTAGGACACGACCAGCATGCCGACCGCGGCGACCGAGCCGGCGAGCCAGCCGGTGTCGATCAGGTCGTAGCAGGCGGCGGCCACGAGTACCGTGGCGGCCAGTTCGCAGCTGAGCCGCAGCAGCAGGAGCAGGTTGATGTGGCGCGGACGTTCGGCCACGACCGCCATCAGTTGGCGGGCGCCGGCGCGACCGGCGCGGACGAGGCCGTCGACGCGCGCGCGGGACACGGCGGACAGTGCGGCGTCGGCGCACGCGAAGAAGCCCGCCGCGACGACCAGCAGCACCGCGATGACCAGTAGACCGGTCGAGCTGGTCACGTTCTCCCCCGAGGGTTTATTCGGCGGTGTCGGCCGGTTTGTCGTCGGCCTTGTCGCTGGTGGTGAGGCCGACGGCCCCGAGCAGCTTGTCGTCCTCGCGGCGTTGCGCGGCGCGGCGCTGGGCGGCGCTGCGTTCGGACTGGAAGTCGGCGAGGATCCGCTTCTGGAGCGTGAACATCTCGCGTTCCTCGGCGGGCTCGGCGTGGTCGTAGCCGAGCAGGTGGAGCACGCCGTGGACGGTCAGCAGGTGCAGCTCGTCGATCAGCGAGTGGCCGGCCTTGGTGGCCTGGTCCTTCGCGAACTTGGGGCACAGCACCAGGTCGCCGAGCAGTGTGGGCCCGAGGTCGGGTGCGTCGGGCCGGCGCGCCGAGTCCAGCTCGTCCATGGGGAAGGCCATCACGTCGGTGGGGCCCGGCAGGTCGAGGTAGCGCTCGTGCAGGTCGGACATCACGTCGAGGCCGACGAGCAGCACGGACAGCTCGGCGAGGCGGCTGACCTGCATGCGGTCCAACGCGAAGCGGGCGGCGGCGACGATCGACGGTTCGTCGACCGCCACTCCCGACTCGTTGGCGATCTCGATACTCACAGCGTCAGTGTTCCTCAGCGTCCCCGTCGTACCTGGCCTCGGGGCCCGGAGCGCCGCACGTCCTCTTCGGCGTCGTGCGTGACCTGCCACCGGTCGTAGGCGTCGACGATGTCACCCACGAGCTTGTGGCGCACGACGTCCTGGCTGTTCAGCACGGAGAAGTGGATGTCGTCGACGCCCTGGAGGATGCCCTGGACGACGCGCAGCCCGCTCTGGGTGCCGCCGGGCAGGTCGACCTGGGTGACGTCACCCGTGACGACGATCTTGGACCCGAACCCGAGGCGGGTGAGGAACATCTTCATCTGCTCGGGCGAGGTGTTCTGTGCCTCGTCGAGGATGATGAACGCGTCGTTGAGGGTGCGGCCACGCATGTAGGCGAGTGGCGCGACCTCGATGGTGCCGGCCTGCATGAGCCGCGGGATGGACTCGGGGTCGACCATGTCGTGGAGCGCGTCGTACAGCGGCCGCAGGTACGGGTCGATCTTCTCGTAGAGCGTGCCGGGCAGGAACCCGAGCCGCTCGCCCGCCTCGACGGCCGGGCGGGTGAGGATGATGCGGTTGACCTGCTTGGCCTGCAGTGCCTGGACGGCCTTGGCCATGGCCAGGTACGTCTTGCCGGTGCCGGCCGGGCCGATGCAGAACACCACGGTGTGGGTGTCGATGGCGTCGACGTACTTCTTCTGGTTCAGCGTCTTGGGCCGGATGGTGCGCCCGCGCCGGGACACGATGTCGAGGCTGAGCACCTCGGCTGGCGACTCGGAGCCGCCGGCGGACAGCATGGCGACCGTGCGCCGGACGGCGTCGGTGCCGAGCTGCTGGCCGCGGCTGGCGAGGGTGACCAGCTCGGCGAACACGCGCTCGGCGAACGCGACGTCGCTGGGCGCGCCGTTGAGGGTGACCTCGTTGCCGCGGACGTGGATGTCGGCGTCGAGCAGCTCCTCGGCCACCCGCAGGTTCTCGTCACGAGACCCGAGCAGCGCGAGAACTGCCTGGTCAGGAACGTTGAACCGGGACTGGGCCGGAGTCTGGTCAGATGTCTGCGCAGAAGTGCGGGCTGCGGGCTGGTCGCCGTCGCCCCGTGCGGTACCGGTCACGTGCTCTCGGTCCTGCCTTCTGCGCTCGCTGCGCTGGTCGTCACCTGTGTCATCTTTGATGCTAGTCGCCCACACCGACACTTCGCATCGACGTTCCCGGCGTCAACCCCCAGCCCGCCCGAACAACCCCAACTGCTCCCCACCAAGCACGTGCAAGTGAGCATGAAACACAGTCCGACCCGCGTCGTCCCCAGTGTTGAACACCAGCCGATACCCGGACTCCTCAATCCCCTCAGCCCGCGCAATCGACGCCCAGCGCGCACCACGGCGGCCAGCCCAGCGGGGTCGGCATCGGCGAGCGCGGCAGCGTCCTCATGGTGCACCCGCGGAACGACGAGCACGTGGGTGGCGGCCTGGGGGTTGATGTCCCGAAACGCGTAGACCGTGTCGGACGAGTACACCTCGTCGGACGGGATGTCCCCAGCGATGATCTTGCAGAACAAGCAGTCAGCCATGACGAAAGGCTAGTGGCTCACTCATCGAGGTCCGGGATCTCCTGCCCATCCCGATCAGCCCACTCCAGCAGCGTGTCGAGCCGATAGGCAGAGTCATCGATCGAGGCGTGCAGGTCCCCGAGCGACGCGAAGCGAGCGGGCACGGTGGCGATGGTGAACTCCCGAGGGTCCACATCGGCCACCTCGTCCCACCGAATGGGCGTGGACACCCGCCCCTCAGGCACCCCGATCACCGAGTAGGCACTACGAATGGTGTGGTCCCGCGCGTTCTGGTTGTAGTCGACGAACACAGTGGACGGATCACGATCCTTACGCCACCAGGTGAGGTCCACAAGCTTGGGCGCCCGCCGCTCAACCTCCCGCGCAAACGCATGCGCCGCCCGCCGCACATCACCGAACCCCCACTCAGGCTCGATCCGAACGTAGACATGCAGTCCAGACCCACCCGAAGTCTTCGGATACCCCACAGCCCCAAGCTCCGCAAGAACCTCCTGCACAACAGCAGCAACCCGCCGAACATCCTCAAAGGACGCCTCAGGCATCGGATCAAGATCGATCCGCCACTCGTCCGGCTTCTCAGTGTCAAGCCGCCGCGAGTTCCAAGGATGGAACTCCACACAGGACATCTGCACCGACCACATCACCGAACGCCAACTCGGTAACACACAATTCGTCAGCATGCCGCCCATACCGAGGAAAGTGCACCCGAACAGTCTCAACCCAGGGCGGCGCCCCACGCGGCAACCGCTTCTGATGAACCTTCTCCCCGGAGACCCCCGACGGGAACCGATGCATCATGCACGGCCGCTCCCTCAGGGCCCGCACAATCCCGTCCCCCACAGCGATGTAGTACTGAGCAAGGTCCAACTTGGTCTCACCACGAGCAGCGAAGTAAACCCGATCGGGACTACTCAACCGAACGGTCCGATCCCCAACCTCAAGCTCCACAGCAGGAGCACCCTTACCCACACGAGCAAGATAGCCGACCGGAACGGTCATCACACCCGCTCGCAACGGTCATCATCCGCACTGGCAACGGTCATCATGCACAACGGGAGTGGTCATCATGCGAAGCGAAGCGAGCCAACGCGCGAAGCGCGGCGTTGGTCAACTCCCAACGGCAACCACGCTGGGTCAGCAGGAACTCGCACCGTGGGGGGTTTGGGGGGCTCGGCCCCCCACACATCACACGAGCCTCAATGCGAGCGCTTTCCGCGAGCAAGGCTCCGCGGAGGCGAGGATACCGCGCCGCGGTGAAGCCTGGGGGTCGCTTCACCGCGGCGCGGTGCCGCCGGACCGAGGGGGGAGGTGTCCGGCGGTAGTCCAAACGCTGGACGCCTATCAGTAACGACGTCCTGCACTGCAAAGGGTAGACCGTTGTACACGCTCAGCGCCAGCGTGGCGTGAGTACTCCGAGTGCGGAAATCGCTGCGGCAGCTGCGGTGGAGGCTCGCAGCACGGTGGGGCCGAGGCGTGCGACCTGCGCTCCTGCGGAAACAAACGTTTCAGTTTCGTGGTCGGTAAATCCGCCTTCCGGACCCACGATCAGGACAAGATCACCTTCGCTGGGGAGTGTCAGGTCGGCGAGTGGGGTGCCGCCGGTGTCGAGGAGGAGCGCGGCGGCGCTGTCGCGGATGACCTCGGCGAGTGCGGTGGTGCTGACGGGTTCGCCGACGTCGGGGATCCAGCTGCGGCGGGACTGTTTGGCGGCTTCGCGGGCGGTGCTTCGCCAGCGGGCCAGTGCTTTGGCGCCTCGGGGGCCGTCATCCCAGCGGGCGACGCTGCGGGCGGCGCGCCAGGGCAGGACGTGGTCGACGCCGGTCTCGGTGGCGAGTTCGATGGCCAGTTCGCCCCGGTCGCCTTTCACGAGAGCCTGTGCGAGCACTATGCGGGGCGCTGGCTCGGGTTCGTGCCAGCGGCGGTCCACGCGCAGTGTGACAGTGTCCTTGCCCTCCACCGAGGACACCACGCACGCGGCCGCCGTGCCGCGGCCGTCGGCGATCACCAGCTCGGCGCCGGGCCCGAGCCGGCGGACGGTGGCCGCGTGGTGGCCTTCGGGTCCGTCGAGCACGGCGACCCCGCCACTCGGCACCGTCGGCACCAGGAAGACCGGTGCGGTGTCACTCAAGCGAGCTACCGGTGCCGGGCGCGGAGTCGCGAAAACAGACCGCCCCGTCCGTTGCTGGACGCCACGATCTCGTTCTCCTCACCGCGCAGCGACGCGAGTTCGCGGAGCAGTTCGGTCTGGCGGGCGTCGAGTTTGGACGGGATGTCGACCTCGACGTGGACGTGGAGGTCGCCGCGCCCGTCGACGCGACCGGACGAGCGCAGCCGGGGCAGGCCGTGGCCGGGGAGCAGCAGTTCGGTGCCGGGCTGGGTGCCTGGCTCGAGGTCGAGTTCGACGGTGTCGTCGAGGGTGTCGAGCGGCAGCGACGAGCCGAGCGCGGCGGTGGTCATGGGGATCCGCACGGTGCAGTGCAGGTCGGCACCGTTGCGTTCGAACGTGGCGTGGGGACGTTCGACCACCTCGACGTAGAGGTCGCCGGCGGGTCCGCCGCCGGGGCCGACCTCGCCCTGGCCGGACAGGCGCACGCGCATGCCGTCGGCCACGCCCGGGGGAACCTTGGCGGTGATGGTGCGCCGGGCGCGGACCCGGCCGTCGCCGCCGCACTGACGGCACGGGTCGGGGATGACCTCGCCGACGCCGCGACACACGGGGCACGGCCGGGCGGTGACCACCTGGCCGAGGAAGGACCGCTGCACGGACTGGATCTCGCCGCGCCCGGCGCACGTGTCGCAGACCTGGGGGGACGTGCCGTCGGCGCAGCCGGCACCGCGGCAGGCGTCGCACAGGACGGCCGTGTCGACCGTCAGTTCACGGGACACGCCGGTGTTGCACTCCTCGAGGGTCAGCTCGATGCGGATGAGCGCGTCGGAGCCGGGCTGGACGCGGCTGCGGGGCCCCCGGCCGCCGCCCGCTCCGCCACGCCGAAGAACGCGTCCATGATGTCGCCGAGGCCGAAGCCGGCGAACGGGTCGCGGCCACCCCCGCCGCCGCCGTTGCCGAGCGGGTCGCCGCCCATGTCGACGATCTTGCGCTTCTGCGGGTCGGACAGGACCTCGTAGGCCGCCGTGACCTCGCGGAACTTCTCCTGCGCCCCCTCTTCGGGGTTGACGTCCGGATGCAGCTCACGCGCGAGCTTGCGGTAGGCGCGCTTGATCTCGTCGGACGTCGCGTCCTGCCGCACTCCGAGAGTGCCGTAGTAGTCCCTCGCCACCGTGTTCCCGTCCTCCTGCCCCGACACGCACTCGGGGGTATCGCATGTGTGTGCCGGGCGTCATCGCCCGGACAGGATGTCTCCACGTAGTTGGCGACCGCGCGCACCGCCGCGATCGTGCCCGGGTAGTCCATCCTGGTCGGCCCGACGACACCCATGCCGCCGAGCAGTGTCTGCTGCGCTCCGTAGCCGATGGAGACGACCGAGGTACTGCGCATCTCGGCTGCCTCGTTCTCCTCCCCGATCCGCACGGTAATGGTGCCAGGCGTGCTCGCGGCGGCGAACAGCTTCAGCACCACCACCTGCTCCTCGAGCGCCTCTAGCACCTGGCGCAGCGAGCCGGGGAAGTCCGCGGCGTTGCGGGTGAGGTTGGCCGTACCGCCGAGGACCAGCCGCTCCTCCGGGTGTTCGACCAGCGACTCGATCAGCATGGTCGCGAGCCTGGTCATGGCGTCCCGCAGGTCCGACGGTGCGTCTTCGAGCAGTTCGCTGACCTTGGCGGCGGCCTCGGTCAACGGATGGTCGACGAGTGTGGTGTTCAACATCTTCCGCAGCCGCGCCACCGTTTCCTCGGTGATCACGTCGCCGAGGTCGACCATGCGCTGCTCGACGCGGCCGTTGTCGGTGATCAGCACCAGCATGATGCGGGCGGGCGTGAGCTGGACCAGCTCGATGTGGCGGACCGTGGAGTGGGTCAGCGTCGGGTACTGGATGACCGCGACCTGCCTGGTCAGCTGGGCCAGCATGCCGGACGCTGCGGCGCATGCACGTCGTCGAGGTCGATCGCGCCCTCGAGGAACGACCCGATGGCCCGGCGCTCGGCCCCGACAGCGGCTTGACGTCGGACAACCGGTCGACGAACAGCCGGTAGCCCTTGTCGGTCGGGATCCGGCCCGCGCTGGTGTGCGGCTGCGTGATGTAGCCGTCCTCCTCGAGCGAGGCCATGTCGTTGCGCACGGTCGCACTGGACACGCCCAGGTTGTGCCGGTCGACGATGGCCTTGGAGGCGACCGGCTCCTGGTTGGACACGTAGTCGGCGACGATCGCGCGCAGTACCGCGAACCGACGCTCGTCCGAGTTCGCCATCGCCACCTCCCTGTCGCCGTCGCCGGACCTCTCACCACGAGTTTACGGAGCCATGGCGGGGTACAGAGTCGAAGTGGTGCTACTTGTCCGCGTTGGGTGTGGCAGTCCAGGCGCCTGCCGATGGTCCGCAGCGCGCCGCGCAGGCCGATCCGCAGCCGCCCGGCCGCCAGAACTGGGCCGGACCAGCGCCTTGTCGCGGTGGCTGGCGGGTGCCACGTTGTGGGCGCGGTAGGTGAGCAGGGTCCCCCGCTCGTGGGCGCTGAACTCGTAGTCGGCCGCGAACTTGTAGCCGCCGCGGAAGGTGAACGTGCTGGTGCCGACCTCGACGGTGCCGCCGGCGTCGGTGCCGTAGTGCACGGTGAAGGCGTGGGCCCGCCACGCAGGGTGGCGCCCGTCATGAACCGGCCGGCGCCGGGCAGGCCGCGCAGCAGGGGGGCGTTGTCGGGACCGACGGGTCCCTCGGCCACGCGGAGGAAGGTCGCGCGAACGGTGTCGAGCGGCGCCTCGATGACGCCTCGAGCTTCGTACGAGTGCATGGGGGGCCTTCACGGGGGTGGGAAGCTGACCGAATGACGGTCCGACGCGTGATCCTGTTGATCGGGGTACTGGTGGTGGGGGCCGTGCTGGCCGCCGTGTTCGGCGGGCCCGCCCGACCGGCGGCGAGCGATTCGAGAGCGTCGCGCGCGAGGCCTGGGCCGACGAGCGGTCCGAGGAAGTCGTCGCCGTCCAGCCGGAGCTGATCGAACGTCGCATGGCTAACGGGCGAGCACGGTCCAGCGCCCGCGCCAGGTCCTCGGCCGGCCCCTCCCCCACCGACCGCCAGGCCACGAACCCGTCCGGCCGGACGAGGACGGCACCCTCGTCGGTCACGCCGTACGGTTTCAGTCCGCCGTCGAGCCGGTGCGCGGGCAGGCCGAGCTCTTCGGCGGCCGTCTCCCACGCCGTCGATCCCGTGAGCACCACGAACTCGCGGCCGAACAGGTCCACTGTGGACGAGCCGTCGTGCCAGCGGTACGTGGGGCGCGCGGGAGCCGGGGCGGCCGGTGGGCTGCTCGGGGTTCTCCAGCAGGGCGCCGTCGTCGTCCGGCTCGGCCACGATCGCGCCGAGCTGGCGGTAACCGAAGAACAGCGCGGAGACCGGCTCCACGGGCTCGGCCAGGGTGCCGTCGGCCAGACCGGGGCTCATCCGTTCCACGAAGGCCCGGTACTGCTGTTCCACCAGCAGGTCCGAGTACGGGCGGCGCTCGACGTCGTGGCTGTCCAGCAGGCCCGGGCCGGCCTCGCCGCGTACGACCAGCGCGAGCTTCCACGCCAGCGAGTGGCCGTCGAGGATGGCCGTGTTCCCGCCGAACGCACCGGTCGGCGGCATGACTCTCGCCGCGTCACCGATCAGGTGCACGCGGCCGTCGCTGAACCGGTCGGCCACCCGCACGGACGTGTGTCCGGTGGTCGTCTCGCCGCCCACCAGCACCGGCTCGAGGTCCGGCCGGCCGGTGGCGGCACGGATCAGCCCGACCCAGTCGGTGATCTCCGGGTCGTAGCCGACCGACAGCGCCCAGCGGTGCGGGGTGTCGGTGCCCACCACCACGCCCGCGCCCCCGGTAGGCCGGGGTTCCGCAGGTAGTAGAGGCCGAAGCCGGTGCGGCCGAGGTCGGCGTCGAACATCACGCCGCTCGACCGTCCGAGGTCGCCCCGGCCGTGGGTGCCGATGCCGAGTGCCTCGCGGACGGGGCTGCGGTGCCCGTCGGCCGCGACCAGGTAGCGGGCGCGCACGGTCGTCCCGTCCCCCAGCAGTGCCGTCACCCCGTCGTCGTCCTGGGTGAACGACACCAGCTCGGTCGAGAACCGCAGCTCGGCGCCCAGTTCGCGGGCCCGGTCGGCGAGGATCGGCTCCACCCGTTCCTGGCTGGCGTTCGCCCATCCGGCGGGCGACAACGCGCTGAAGTCGGGCGTCGTGTCGACCACGATGTCGTTGAACACCCGGCCGGTGACGCTCTCGGCCACCACGATGTGGAAGCCAGGGTCGGCGGGCGCCGCCTCGGCGATGCGCCGGTCGACGCCCGCCGCCCGGAGCGCCTCCATGGTGTGCGGGAACTGCCCGCGGGCCTTGGGGTGCAGCGACGTCGTGGCGTGGCGTTCCACGACCAGCGCCCGCACGCCGTGCACGCCCAGGAACATCGCGGCCGACAGGCCGGCGAGCCCCGCGCCGACCACCAGTACCGGGTATTCGTCCATACCATCCCCTTCGAACACCGTTCGTTGTGACGAACACTGTTCTACAGACGAACTGTGTTCGCGTCAAGTACAGTGTTCGCCATGACATGGCCCCGCGCGGCCCAGCCGACGTCCCGCCGCCAGCCGCTGACCCGGGAGCTGATCGTCGACGCGGCGCTCGAGGTGCTCGGCAGGGGCAACCTGGAGTCGCTGTCCATGCGGCGGGTGGCGCAGGTGCTCGACACGGGTGCGGCGTCGCTGTACGCCCACGTCGGCAACAAGGAGGAGCTGCACGAGCTGATGCTCGACCGGCTGCTCGGCACCATCCCGTTGCCGGAGCCCGATCCGTCACGCTGGCAGGAGCAGCTCCGCGAGGTGTGCCGCGCGCAGCTCGCCGTGCTCACCCGCTATCCCGGCATCGCCAGGGTGGGCATGGAGACGACCGTCCCCACGGGACCGAACGCGTTGCGCCACGGCGAGACCATGCTCGCGCTGCTGCGGGCCGGCGGTCTGTCCGACCGGTCGGCCGCGCTGGCGTTCGACACGCTTTCCCTGTGGGGCGCGGCTTTCGCGGTGGAGGTCGGCGCGGCGGAGGCCTCCGACGTGGACCGGCGGTCGGCGGAGATCGGCGCGTTCATGGCCGAGCACGCCGAGCAGTACCCCAACCTGCTGCGGGTCGGTCCGGTGCTCGGCACCACGCCCACCGAGGAACGCTTCGAGTTCGGGCTCACGATCTTCCTCGCGAGCCTCCCCCACCTGCCGGACGGGTCCTGACATGAGAGAGGCCGCCGACCCCGAGGGCAGCGCCGGCGGCCTGGCCCGGAATCACGGCCCTGCTTCCGCGATTCCGTCGCTCTGACCGGAGATTTCCCGGGCTACGGCGGCCGAAACCCTACTTTCGTCGTGTCTGTGCGGCGGCCTGGAAATGCCGACGGCTGGCAGCCCGGCAGCCCGCTCTACGTGCTCCCCGCACCCGACCTACCGGCCGACCAGCTCGAGGCCGAGCTGGGCAAGGCCACGGCCGTGGAGGTCATTCGCTGATGACGTTCAGCTTGGCGAGCGTGTCGGCCGGGTCGTCGAGGAACTCGTAGCGCTCCTTCGGGATGGCCAGGTCGGACACCAGTTCGGCGAGCGCGTCCCGCTCCCCCGGGGTGAGCGCGGTCTGCCACTTGACCAGCCCGGCGCACAGCAGGTTCAGCAGGTAGATCGGCTCGCCGACGTCGTGCAGCGACCGGAACGTCTCCAGGTCCCGCTCCGGCAGCCGGTCGGCCAGCCGATCGAGCAGATCCTCCGTGCCGTCGTACAACCGATCGCGGTCGATCGCCATGCCTTCTCCCCTCATCGGTACGGCTTCGGGTGCGGATTGCCCTGGCGGTCATTCTTGACCACGCCCTCGCCGTGGGTCGGATGCGCTGTTTCGATGGAGCCGTCGGGTCGCACGATCACCCGGATGTTCACGCCGTCCCGTTCGCCCTGGACCTCCCACTTGCCGTCGGGCAGCTGTCTCGGCGGCTGGTCGGGGTTGGCGGCGACGTCCTCCACGTTTTCGATCACGTCGTCGTCGTCCCAACGTTCGGGGAACTCGGTCTTGTTCGGCCGGCCCTCGCCGTGGCGGTGCCCGCCGCTCTCCTGGTCGTTCGGGTCGCCGTCGAGGATGTGCTCCTGGCGCTCCGGCGTCGTGTAGATGGTCTCCGGGTCCGGCAGCGCCTCGGTGTCACCGTCGGCGTTGTCCCACTCGGTGCCCGTCTGCCGGCGCTCGTCGTCGGTGTCCGGTACGTCGCCGTCGTTGCCGTCGGTGTCGTCGCCGTCCCGGTCGCCCTCACCGTCGTCGCCTTCGTCGTGGCCGTCGTCGTCCTCGTCCGGGTTGACCGTGTCACCGGCGTCGTCGGTGCCTTCCTCGACCGCGTCACCCGTGTCGTCCAAGCCTCGTCGACCGCGTCACCCGCGTCGTCAGAGTGTCACGCGTCACCCGTGTCGTCCAAGCCCTCGTCGACCGCGTCACCCGCGTCGTCGAGGGAATTGTCCACCGCGTCACCGGCGTCGGAGATGGCCGTGATGCCCGTCAGGTTGCCGACGCCGCCCGCTGTGCCTGTCCCTCGGCCTGTTCGTGCTGTTCACGCGCCTGGCTGGTGGCCTGTTCCCCCTGCTCCCACAAAGGAGATCGCGGCCGCCGCCTCGTTCTGTGCCCAGCCGAGCGTGTCGGCGTAGGTGTTGAGCGCGTCCCGAGCCGACAGGAACGACTCGCCGCAGGTGATCCACCGTGCCGGTTCACCGTCGAAGGCGCTGCGGAAGGCGTCGCCCGCTGGCCCCGTCCAGCCGCCGTCGTCGATCTTCTTGAGCCCGTTGCCCGCCTGTGTCAGCGTGTCCCCGTACGTGGAAAGCGACCGGGCCGTGCCACGCAGTGCCTCGGGATCGCCGGGCACCAGTTCCTTCGGATCAGAGGTGTCGCCCAACTCAGCCATCGGTGCCACCACCGTTCAGCGCGCCGGCCACCGTGTCGTCGTACTCGCGGTAGGCCGCGGCGCTGGACAGCAGGCGCTTGGAGATCTGGCTACCGTCCTCCGCCAGCGCTTCGACGCCGACCTGCCAGCGGTCGCAGAAACTTTCCAGCTTCTCTGCAGGCCCTCATGTCCGACCGCGTCCGAATCGCAGTCGATGTCCTCGACCTCGTGCTCGTCGAGCAGCCTCATCAGTTCCGCGATCCCCTCGCCCGCGGCAGTGAGGGCGTCGACGTCTACCGAAACCCGTCCATCCCCAGTCCCCCTGAACTCGCTCCCCGTACTGGGAGTTGATCGGGGCAACCTCGGTTCCCGTAAGTGGCCGGTGATGTCAACCACGGGAGTACGGCGAAGTGTCCGCCCTGGGCCGACGTGCCGGGTACCCCTACCGCGCGACCGTGTGCACACCAACGACAAGTGAGGTGTGCAGGTCATGCTCGGGCAGCGCAGCAAGTGGATCACCATGGCGCTCTGGATCGTCGTGCTCGCCGTCGCCTTTCCGCTCGCGTCCACTATGGACTCGGTGCAGAGCGACGAGGCGACCGACCGGTTACCGGCCGATGCCGAGTCGACCAGGGTGATCGAGATCGCCGACGGGATACCGGGAATCGAGGCCGACGAGGTGCTGGTGGTCTACCACCGCGACGACGGGCTCACCGACGCCGACGCCGAGGTGGCGGGGACCCAGCACGACCAGTTGGGCCGCGAGTTCTCGGTCGACATGCCGCCCGTGCCCTCCGAGGACGGCACGGCGCTCATGTTCGCCGTCAGCCATCCCGGGGGCGACGGAACCGAGGAGGCGACCGCCGAGTTCGTCGAGCGGGTGCGGGAGGTGGTGGCCGAGCGGCCGGCGGGGCTGAACGCCGAGGTGACCGGGCCCAGCGCGATCTCCGCGGACATCGACGCGGCGTTCGAGGGCATCGACGCCACCCTCATGATCGCGACCGTGCTCGTGGTGGCGTTCCTGCTGATCATCACCTACCGCAGCCCGTTCCTCTGGCTGGTGCCGCTGCTGACGGTCGGCGCCGCGGCCTGGGTGTCGATGGCCGCCGTGACGGCCGTCGGCAAGGCGTTCGACCTGACGGTCAGCACGCAGAGCACGTCCATCATGATCGTGATGGTGTTCGGCGCGGGCACCGACTACGCGTTGCTGCTCGTGGCCCGCTACCGCGAACAGCTGCGCGCCCACGACGATCCGCACGACGCCATGCGCGCCGCCCTTCGTGGGGTGGGGCCGGCGATCCTGGCGTCCGGGTCGACCGTCACGCTGGGGCTCGCGTGCCTGTTCGTCGCGCAGATGAACGACATCTCCGGGGTCGGGGTGATCGGCGCGATCGGCGTGGCCACCACGTTGCTCACCATGCTGACGCTGTTCCCCGTGGTGCTCGTCGCCCTGGGGCGCAGGGTGTTCTGGCCGCGGGTGCCGGCGTTCGGCAGTGTCCCGCCGGCGAAACGCACGGTGTGGCACCGGTTCTCGTTCCGCCGTCCGGTGCGGACCGCGGCCGTGTCGGTGGTCGTGCTCGGCGCGCTCGGGTTCGGGGTGCTGGCGCTGTCCACCGATCTCAAGCAGGCCGACCTGTTCACGAGCACGCCCGAGTCGGTCGCCGGGTTCGGCACGCTCGACGCCGCATACCCCGGTGCCGGCGGGCGGCCGCTGGTGATCGCCGCACCCACCGACCGCGCCGAGCAGGTGCTGGCCCAGGTGCGCGAGGTCCCCGGGATCGTCGACGCCGAGGTCGACCGGTCCGACGCCCGGTGGACCCTGATCGACGCGGTCCCGGGCGCGGCGCCGGACAGCGCCGAGGAAGGCGCGATCGTGGCGCGGCTCCGGGCCGAGACCGCCGGGCTGGTGGGCGGTGAGGGTGCCGAACGGGTGGACGTCGACGTGGCGACCGACCGCGACACCCGGCTGGTGATCCCGCTGGTCCTCGGGGTGGTGCTGATCGTGCTGGTCCTGCTGCTGCGGGCGCTGGCCGCGTCGCTCGTGGTGGTCGGTGCGGTCGTGCTGTCGTTCCTGGCGGCGCTGGGGCTCGGCGCGCTGCTGTTCGACACGGTGTTCGGCTTCCCGGGTGCCGAGCCGACCATGCCGGTGCTGGCGTTCGTGTTCCTCGTGGCGTTCGGCGTGGACTACGGGATCTTCCTGGTGGCGCGAATCGCGGAGGACGCTGGTGAGCACGGCACGCGGGAGGCGACCCGCCGGGCGCTGGTCGCGACCGGGCCGGTGATCGTGTCGGCCGGGGTGGTGTTGGCCGCGACGTTCGCCGTGCTCGCGTCGCTGCCGCTGGTACCGATGGTGGAGATCGGTGTGGTGGTCGCGCTCGGGGTTCTGCTGCAGACTCTGGTCGTGGCGCCCGCGCTGGTGGCGCCGCTGATCGTGGGGCTGTCGCGGTGGATCTGGTGGCCCGGGCGCCGCCGGACCGAGGCGGTCGCCGAGGAGCCGGTGCTGGCGGGACGGAGCTGACGTGCGGACGGACACGGGGATCGGCCGGAGCGATGTGCTGCTCACCGTGTCCGTCGCCGTCGTGGCCGTGCTCGGCGCCACCGTGCTGCCCACCGACTGGCTCGACGGCCACCGGGCCGACTGGTTCGGCCTGCTGCTGTTGGTGCTGTCCTGCCTGCCGATGCTCATGCGGCGACGCTGGCCGGTGGCCGCGCTGCTGGCGGTCGTGCCGCCGCAGATCGTGTACCACGCGTTCGACTACGCCCACGAGGTCGCGCTGCTGATCGCCGTGCCGTTGATCTACACGGTGGCGGTCACCGCGTCGCGGGCGGTGATGTTGAGCGCGCTCGGGGTCACGTCGCTGGCGCTGGTGACCACCGTCGGGTTGAGCCAGGACGGGCCGCCCGGCACGGAGGTGATCTGGCCGCTCGGCTGGTTCGTGGCGGCCGCGGTCACCGGGCAGGCGGTGCGGATCCACCGGGCGTTCCTCGCGGAGACGGCCGAGCGGCGGGTGGCCGAGGAGCGGCTGCGGATCGCGCGGGACCTGCACGACGTGCTGGCGCACCACATCGTCGTGATCAACTCGCACGCCGCGGTGGCCGCGCATCTCCTGGACTCTCGGGGGGATCTCTCGTCGGTCGCGGAGTCGCTGCACACGATCGCCGACGCGAGCAGCGGGGTGCTGTCGGAGCTGCGGACGACGCTGGACGTGTTGCGGGGCAACGAGGTCGACGACCGGCAGCCGACTCCCGGGTTGGCGCGGTTGGCCGACCTGGCGGCCGGGGTGGGGGTGCCCGTGACGGTCGAGGTGGACGGTGAACGCGCGCTGCCGCCGGCCGTGGAGGTCACGCTGTACCGGATCGCGCAGGAGGCGCTGACGAACGTGGTGAAACACGCGGACGCCCGGCACGCGAAGGTGGTGGTCACTCATGGTGTCTCGGAGGTCCGCCTGGAGGTCAGCGACGACGGGCACGGCCTGGTCGGGGGCCAGCGCGGATACGGCATTGTGGGGATGACCGAGCGGGCGCAGGCGCTGGGTGGGCGACTGACGGCGGGCAACGGCCCGGACGGGGGATTTCGGGTGGTGGCGACCGTGCCGATCGGTGACCGATGATTCGCGTGGTGCTGGCCGACGACCAGGAGCTGGTCCGCAGCGCGTTCGCCATGCTCGTGCGTTCGGCGCCGGACATGGAGGTCGTCGGCGAGGCGGGAGACGGCGCCTCAGCCGTGGAGCTGGCCCGCTCGACGCGGGCGGACGTGGTGGTGATGGACATCCGGATGCCCGGCGTGGACGGCATCGCGGCGACCGCTCTGCTGGCCTCCGACGAGGGCCTGGCGGGCGTGCGGGTGCTGATCCTGACGACGTTCGAGAGCGACGACAACGTGGTGGCGGCCCTGCGCGCCGGGGCGAGCGGCTTCCTGGTGAAGGACACGAAACCGGCGACGCTGCTGTCGGCCATCCGCACGGTGGCGGCCGGCGAGGCGTTGCTGTCCCCGGGTGCGACCCGGTCGCTGATCTCCCGCGTGCTCCGCCATCCCGACCCCACGCCCGTGGGTCTGACGGTGTTGACGGAGCGGGAACGGGAGGTGCTGACGTTGATCGGGCGGGGCCTGAACAACGCGGAACTGGCCGAGCAACTGGTGATCAGCCCGTTGACGGCGAAGACGTACGTGAGCCGGCTACTGACCAAACTGGACGTCCGTGACCGCGCCCAACTGGTGATCGCCGCCTACGAGTCAGGCCTGGTCCGCGCCCAACTCCCCTGACCCGCAACATGCCGTCGAGACATGGCGACATGCGCCTCCCCCGCATGTTTGCCGTGTCTCGACCGCGTGTCACACGCGGATCGGGACCTGTTGCGCGCCGCGCAGGTTCAGGCGGCCGTTCCACGTGACCTCGCCGTCCAGGGCGAGCCCCGGGAAGCGCGCGACCAGGCGGCCGATCGCCAGACGCCCTTCCAGGCGAGCGAGTGCCGCGCCCAGGCAGTGGTGTGGGCCCGCGCCGAACGACACGTGCGTGCGGGCGTCCTCGCGGTCCAGCCTCAGCTCCCCCGCGTCCGGGCCGAAGTGGCGCTCGTCGCGGTTGGCCGAGCCCAGGCCGGCGATCACGAACGTGCCGGCGGGAATCTCGTGGTCGCCCAACACGTACGGGGCCGTGGTGATGCGTCGGGTCTGCTGCACGGGACTGTCGTAGCGCAGGAGCTCCTCCACCGCGTTCGCCGCCAGGTCCGGTTGCGCGCGCAGCAACTCGTGCTGCGACGGGTTGCGCAGCAGCGCCACCGTTCCGTTGCCGATCAGGTTCACCGTGGTCTCGTGGCCGGCCACGTACAGCAGCAGCACCTGCGCCACCAGCTCGTCGTCGCTCAGCTTGTCGCCGTCCTCCTCCGCCGCGATCAGCGCCGAGAGCAGGTCGTCGGCCGGGTGCGACTTCTTCCACTCGATGACCTCGCGCATGAGCGCGGTCAGCTCGTGTTCCGCCGCGGCGATCGCGGCCAGCACCTCGGGATCGGTGACCACCTCGAGCGACCGCACGAGCGTGCCGGTCAGCTCCCGCAGCCGCACGTGGTCGGTGTCGGGCATGCCGAGCATCTCCGAGATCACGGCGAACGGCAGCGGGAACGCCAGTTCGTCGATCAGGTCGGCGGATCCCGCGTCGGCGATCCGGTCGAGCGACTGATCGACCAGGGACGTGACCATCGGCTCGAGCGCGGCCACCGCCCGCACGGTGAACACCTTCATCACGAGCGACCGCAGCCGCGTGTGGTCGGGCGGGTCACGGTCCAACATGGACATGTTGATCGTGGTGGCGCCGTCCTGTGTCAGCGTCTGGTACTGGTCGAACACCGCACCGGCCGCCAGGTGCCGGTCCTCGACCGACAGGCCTGCCCGCAGCAGCGCGGTCACGTCGGCGTACCGCGACACCAGCCAGAATCCCAGCGGGTGGTTCTGGATCGGGTCGCCGTCGCGCAGCCGGTGGTAGGTCGGGTACGGGTCCTCGGCGAAACCGGGAACGAACGGGTTGAAGATCAGCTCGTCGGACCGGGTCATCTCTTCTCCTCGGGTCACGCGCTGGACCGCATGCGCGGCTCGTACTGGTCGACGCCGGTGGCCGCGAGCAGCGACCGGCGGTGGTGCTCGCGCAGGTCGACGAGCGCCGGGTGTGCCTCGTGCGCGTCGAGCAGCAGGCGGGCTCCCGGCAGGGCGTCGTCGACGTCCCGCGCCAGACGGGGCAGGTCGCGGTCGCCGCGCTCCAGCAGCTCGTCGAGCCGCGCGTCGAACGTGCGGTACCAGCGCCGTGCGACCTCCCCCAGGAAGCCGCCGAGGTCGCCGAACTCCGCCTCCACCTCGGCACGAAGCCCGGCCGGCAGCTCCCGGGTCTCGGCGACGGTGTCGAGCACGGTCTGAACGAGTCGAAAACGTCGCCTTGCCTGCTCCCACCCCACCGTTCTCACCTACTCAGTGTCGGCAACATACACAGCGTATGTCTTATACTCAGCGCATGTCAACGCTGAAGAGCAGGCGCGACCAGTTCTCCGAGGCCACGCGTATCGCTCTGCTCGACGCTGCCACCAAGCGCTTCGGCGAACTGGGGTTCGCGGGCACGTCGCTCGAGGACGTGGCGACCGACATCCAGGCCACCCGCGGCGCCGTCTACCACCACTTCAGCAGTAAGCGGGCCCTGTTCGAGGCGGTACTGGAGCAACTCGAGACCGAGGCGATGGCGCAGGCGGAGGCGGCGGGCGCGGCCGGTGACAACGCCTGGCACAGCGCCGTGCTGGCGCTCGACTCGTTCCTCGACCGGTGCACCGAGCCGATCTACGGGCGGATCGTGTGGCAGGAGGGCCCGATCGCGCTCGGGTGGGCACGGTGGGAGGAACTCGAGCAGGAGTTCGCCTACGGACTGGTCGAGCAGTACGTGCGCGCGTTGATCGACGGCGGGTTCATCGCGCCGCCCGCGTTGCCGGTCGAGACCACCGGCAAGGTCGCGTTCGGCCTGCTCGGCACGGCCGGCAAGGCGCTGGCCGAGGCCCCCATGGAGGACAAGGCCCGGCTACGTGCCGAGTACGGCACGGTGATCACCCGGCTCCTGGCAGGCCTGGCCGCCCGCGGTTGAGACGGTACGACTCGCTGTTCGCGACGTACGACTCGCGGGTCAGGCCAGGCGGCGGACCACCGCGTCGGCCAGTAGGCGGCCGCGGGGGGTGAGGACGCAGCGGCCGAACTGGCCGTTCACGCCTGCCAGGGCGTCCACGTCGAGCAGGCCTTCGCTCGCCGCCGCGTGGGCCTCGCGTTGCGCGTGGGGGTCGAGGATGTCCACCGGCAGGCCGTCGACCAGGCGCAGTTCCAGCATCACCCGCTCCACATAACGGTCCACAGCGGACAGCACCTCCCGGGCGGCCGCCGGGGAACGCCCGTGTGCCAACGCTTCCGTGTAGCGCGCCGGGTGTTTCACGTTCCACCACCGCACCCCGCCGACGTGGCTGTGCGCACCGGGCCCGGCGCCCCACCAGTCGCCGCCGTGCCAGTAGCCGAGGTTGTGCCGGCACCACGCGAGCGGCTCGGTGGCCCAGTTGGACACCTCGTACCAGTGCAGCCCGGCGGCGGCCAGCGCGGCGTCGACCTGCTCGTACCGCGACGCCAGCACGTCGTCGTCGGGCGCCGGCAGGTCACCGCGCGCGATCCGGCGGGCGAGTGCCGTGCCCTCCTCGACGATCAACGCGTACGCCGACACGTGGTCCACGCCGGCCTCGAGCACCGCGTCCAGCGACGCCGCCAGATCGGAGGCCCGCTCCCCCGGCGTGCCGTAGATGAGGTCGAGGTTCACGTGCGAGAACCCCGCCGCGCGGGCCTCCCGCGCAGCGGCCGCGGCCCGACCGGGCGTGTGCGTGCGGTCGAGCACCGCGAGCACATGAGGCGCGGCGGACTGCATGCCGAGTGACACCCGCGTGTAGCCGGCCTCCCGGATGCCCGCGAAGAACTCCGGTGACGTCGACTCCGGATTGGACTCGGTGGTGACCTCGGCGTCAGAAGCCAGCCCGAACGTGTCGCGGACCGCGGAGAGCACCTCGGCCAGCCCCGACGCACCGAGCAGCGACGGCGTGCCGCCACCCACGAACACGGTGTCCGCCCGCGGCGGCGACCCGAGAACCCGCGCGGCCAGGGCAAGTTCCGCGCGCAGACCGTCCAACCAGGACGCGGGCGACGCAGGCGAGGACTCCAGTTCGGCGGCCGTGTAGGTGTTGAAGTCGCAGTAGCCGCAGCGGGTGGCGCAGAACGGCACGTGCACGTACACCCCGAACGGCCGCTGCCCGAGGCCGCGCAGTGCGGACTCGGGCAGCGACCCGTCGGTCGGGGCGATTTCCCCGTCAGGAAGAACGGATGGCACGTGGCCAGCCTACTTAGCGGAAAACCACCAGCGTGACGACCGTGGCGCCGGCGGTCAGGACCAGGAACACGAAGCCGTACACCGGGGCCTTGCGCCACCAGTGCGTGTGCCGGTCCAGCGCGAACCGGCCCGGCCCGGTGAACAGCAGCGCGAACGCCGCCGCCGCGTAAGTCATCTCCAGCTCGACCCCCGCGAGGAAGTCGGCTCTCGCGAACTTGACGACGATCACGTTGGCCATCACGCCGAGGACCATGGCCGCACCCGCGGGGGTGAACAGGCCGAGGACCAGCAGGGCCCCGCCGATCGTCTCGCTGAGCGCGGTGACCCACACGAGGATCCCCGGCTCGGTGAACCCGAAGCCGGCGAGCATCTGCTCGGCGCCGTCCATGCCGGGGCCGTCGAACCAGCCGAACAGCTTCTGCGCGCCGTGTGCCAGGAAGAACACACCGATGGCGACACGCAGCACCAGCAGTCCGAGGTCGAGCCCGAAGTGCCACTGGGGGCCGGTGCGGACGGGTCCGTCGGTGAGGGGACTGGATTCGTCTTCGTCGTCCCAGGACGAGCCCAACCCGGAGGAACCGGGCAGCACGCTCGTCGGCTGGTTGGCGAAGCCGGCGTCGTCGTACATCGACGAGTCGCTCGCCGTCGAAGAGGAGGATCCGTAACTCTGACCAGCTGAGGAGTACGAATCGCCGGAGTTGTACAGGCCGCTGTCTGAGTAACCGCCCGCAGCCTGGGGACGGTCGTCTTCTGTACTCACCCAGCGCAGGGTAGGGCATCGGCCAAGCGGGTGCCGACAGAACGGCCCAACTCAGTACTCCCCACGGACCACATTGGCCGGTGTCTCCCCCGCCACGTAACGCGCGATCTGTTCGGCGACCACGGCATAACCGCGCCGCTGGTAACCGTGGACACTGCCGGCGACGTGCGGTGTCAACAGAAGTCCCGGCGCGGTCCACAGTGGATGGTCGGCCGGCAGCGGCTCCGGATCGGTCACGTCCAACGCGGCCCGCAACCGTCCAGACGTCAGCTCGGCGAGCAACGCGTCGGTCCGCACCACCTTGCCCCGCGCGGCGTTCACGAGGATCGCCCCGTCCGGCATCCGCGCCAGGAACTCCGCGTCCACGAGACCCGTGGTCGCCTCGGTGAGCGGCACCATGACCACCACCGCGTCGTGCGTACCGAGCAGGTCGGGCAGTTCGTCGATGCCGTGCACGCCGTCGCGGGCCCGGGAGGCGACGAGCGTGGCGACCGCGTCACACGCCTCGAGCCTCGTGCGCATCCGGCGGCCGAGATCACCGGCGCCGAGCACCAGCACCCGCTTGTCCTGCAACGTGTCGGTCGGGCGGCGCGACCAGTCCCGCTTGCGCCGGGCCCGGTCGAACGGGAGGAAGTCGCGGTAGATGGTCAGCAGGGCACCCAACGCCCACTCGGCCGTGCTGCCGCCGTGGGCGCCGCGGCCCGTGGACAACGTCACGTGTTCGGGGATGCGGCCGAGCCAGTGCTCGACGCCCGCGGTCATCAGCTGGATGAGCCGCAGGTTCGGCATCCGCGCGAGCACGGTTGCCGGATCGGTCGCCACCAGGAAGCTCGGCACCAGGATCTCGGCGCGTTCGGCCGCCTCGGGCATCTGCTGGTTCTCGTCGTCCGGGTCCCAGGACACGACCTCGACGCCGGCCAGGTCCGCCAGCGCGGACACGCCTTCCTCGTCGGGCACCACCACGGTGATCGTCACAGTGGGCCACCCTCTCACGTGTTGTTCACGGCCGGACACCTAGCTTGGTGACATGGCAGTCAGGTGGCGGACGAAGCTTGCCGTGATCGCGGCGGGCGGGTTGCTGGTGTCCGGCTGCGCGAGCTTCCCCCAGCAGCCGCCGCCGGAGAAGTGGCAGCCGCAGGAGCAACTCACCCCGCAGGCCGCCCCGGACCCGCAGGTCCCCGGCGGGTCCGAGTCGCCGGGACAGGGCGGTGACCAGCAGGAACCATCCGAGGTGCCGCCGCCGGACGGGTGCAAGGACTTCAACCGGGCGGTCATCGGCACGTGTCTGGACACGATCACCGCGGTCGCCGCGCTGCCCGGTGACGGCCAGCACCCGGTGGCGCTGGTGGGTGAGCGGCGGACCGGCCGCATCCTGCGCGTCCAGCCGGGCGCGCCGCCGGAACTGGTGGCCGTGGTGCCCGTGGACAGCAGCACCGACGGCGGTCTGACCGGCCTCGCGTTGTCCCCCGCCTACACCGAGGACCAGCTGATCTTCGCGTACATCACCACGGCAAGCGACAACCGCGTGGTGCGGATCGCGCCTGGTGACACCCCCAAGCCGGTCCTCACGGGCATCCCCCGCGGCGCCACCGGCAACCGCGGGTCGCTCACCCAGGACCGGCGGGGCGGGCTGCTGGTCGCCACCGGTGACGCGGGCAGCCCGACCAGCGCCGGTGACCTGAAGTCGCTGGCCGGCAAGGTCCTGATGATCGACACGGCCGGCCAGCCGACCGTGGGCTCGTCGGCCGTGGTGGCCGGCGGGCTGCGCTCCCCCGGCGGCATCTGCTCGTCGATGGACGGGCAGCACCTGTGGGTGACCGACCGGGCGGCCGGCGCCGACGTGCTCTACAAGATCCAGCCGGGCCAGCCTCTGGGCGCGCCGGCGTGGACGTGGCCGGAGCGGCCGGGGGTGGCGGGGTGCGCGTCGACGCCCGAGGTGATGTGGGTCTTCATGGAGGCGGAGGCGAGCCAGCACAACCTGCCCATGACCGCGGAGGGCACGTTCACCGACAAGCCCACCGTGACCATGGCCCCGCCGGCCGGTTTCGGCCGCTGGGGCGCGGTGGACCTGGTGAACGAGTCGATGGGCATCGCGGGCACGGTGAACAAGTCCGGCGGCACGCCGGTCTCCAGCGACGACCGAGCCGTGGTCATCGTGTTCCCCCAGGGCGGCGGCACGGCCGGCAAGGACTGATCCGAGCCGTGGCACGATCCGCGCGGTGGCCCTGGAGACGATCACGCCCGGACTCTACGAACACTGGTGAGATCGACGACCGAACGGCCGCCGCCTTCCTGGCTTCCTGGGCTCTGGTCGAGATCCGGCACGAGGCCGCACCGCAGCACGCCTCCGCCGCCGATGCTCTCGAACGCATCAGGTTCCTCGCCGACCTGGCACACAACCTGCCGTTGATCGCCCGGCCGCTACCCGGCCAACCCGCTCACCAGGAGGCGGCCAGCCGGCGAGAGGCCGCGACGGCGGCGCGACCACTGAGCTGGACCTGGAACACCTGCGGGCCACAAGGGCGAGCCTGGATCGTCCAGCACCTCGACGGTGCCGGACTCCGCTGGACACCTCCACCCCCGCTCCCGTCCTCGGCGGAGGACTGAACGCGTTCAAAATCACTCTCGCGGTGGAGTGGCCTCCCTCTCAAGGGTGAGATCGGGCCGGGTCGTCGGGGAGATAGTGGCCTGGTGAACCACCGACTTCCTCCAGGACAACGCCGTGTCGAGGGATTCCCCCGGTTCGGCACCCACCTCTCCAAGCCCGCCCCCGCGGTGCCGGACGACATGGTGATCGAGATACGCGGGGCGGCCGAACTCGAGGTGCCGCTCGCGGCGCTCTCCGCCCTGCCGCGCAAGGAGATCACCGCCGACTTCCACTGCGTGGCCGGCTGGTCGGCCACCGATCTGCGTTGGGAGGGCGTCTCGTTCGAGACGTTCTACCGTGCGCTCATCGAGCCGGCGCTTCCGGCCGACACCACGATCACGCACGTCCGCTGCCGCGGTCTCGACGGGGTGGAGGCGGTGGTGACGATCGAGGACATCCTGTCCGACGACGTGCTCATCGCCGAGAATCTCAACGGTGAGCCGCTCGGCAGTGACCACGGCGCACCGGTCCGCCTGGTCAGCCCCAGCCAGTACGGCTACGTCAACGTCAAGCACCTCTGCCGCGTCGAGGTGCTGACCACCGCCCCGGTCGTCAGAGAAAGCCCCGTGCTCAGGAGTCACCCCCGGGCCCGGGTCTGGGAGGAGGAGCGTCACGGCTTCGTCCCCGGCTGGCTGGTGCGCCCCTTCTACCGGCCGCTGATCCGCCCCATCCGATACCTCAGCGCTCGCGGCGGCAGCGACCGCCACCCAGCCGGGCGGCCGTGAGAACCCGTCAGTCCAGGCGGTTCAGCCATTCGAGGGTCAGCGGCACGGCCGTGCGGCCGGCCGCGAAGTGGTCGAGGTCGCCGAGGTTCACGACCCGGGCGCGGGCGCCGCTCTCGGACAGCTGGGCCGCGCAGTTCTCGGTGTTCTCGATGTCCACGTCACGGTCGCCGGTCGACGTGAACAGGCGCACGGGCACTCGCGGCCGCCAGTCGCGGCACGCCTGGTCGTTCGCCGCGATGACCTGCCGCAGCTCACCGGTCGGATGCTTCAACTTGGCGATGTAGGACGGGGTGAACAGCTCCTCGGGCGTCGCCGGCAGCGCGGCGAAGATGTCCTCCTCGCGGTGCTCGCCGTCGAACAGGGTCTCGATCGTCCGGTCGTAGGGCGCCTGGAACGCTTCCGACGGCGAGGACCACAGGCCGTACTGCCGGTGCCACGACACCATGACGTAGCCCAGGTAGAACGTGGCGCTCCGCCCGTCCAGCCGCCCGTCGAACACGGCCGGCAGCTCGGCGCCGCGGATGTCCAGCGGTCCGTTCAGCGACGCGATCGCCCTCGTCCGGAAGTACTCGTCGTCCTGGAGCGCACGCCCGACCAGCATGGCCGCGTGCCCGCCCTGCGAGAAGCCGGTCACCGCCACGTCGCGGTCCAGCCGGACGCCGCCGCGCGCGGCCAGTTCGCGGGTGGCGTGCAACGCGTCGATCGATGCCGTGACCGTCGGCCGCGCGATCATGTACGGGTGCAGGCCCGGGCCTTCGCCGAGGCCGAGGTAGTCGGGAGCGCTGGTCGCGTAGCCGGCCGCCGCGAACTGGACGGCCGCCGCCCGGTCCAGGTTGTCGACCATGGAACCCGTGTAGCCGCGGTAGGCACGCGTGCCGTGCAGCCACGCCACGGTCGGCAGCCGGCGCGCGTCGTTGCGGGGCAACGCGACCAGTGCGCTCGCCGTGGCTCCGCCGGTCCGGTAGGTGATCCGGTACAGGGTCACGCCGTGGCGCGCGGCCGCCGCGTCGAGTTCGTACTCCGTGAGATACGCGGCGACCTCCGCGCGGCTCAGGGACGCGATCTTGGTGACCGTGGTCAGCCGGGACGCCGAGACCACGGTCTCGGTGGCGGGCGCCGCGGTGGCCATCACGGGTGCGGCGAACATTCCGGCGCACAGTAAGGCAGCGAGTACTCGAGTTCTCCGCATCGGTTTATCCCCAGGGGTTGTCGGTACGGACAACCCTGGCCGTCGGCGCGGCCGAGCGGTATGGGGCGGCCCACCGGGTTGCGGGTAGGGCCACCCCTACCTCTTCGCGGAGATGGACCAGGCGGCAGGCGCGGACGCTCGGCTGGGACGGCGCGGTGCGCGACTGCGCAAGGACCTGGCCGGGATGTCCGACCTGGCCGAAGCGCGGGCCGGCGCGCGGCGGACGGTCGAACGGATGGCGTTGGTACTGCAGGGTTCCCTGCTGGTGCGTCACGGTCACCCGGCGGTGGCGGACGCGTTCTGCGCGTCGCGTTTGGGTGGTGACTGGGGCGCGGCGTTCGGCACGCTGCCGGCCGGGGTGGACATGGCCGCGATCCCCTGGAGCGCGCCCGCGCGAGGCTCGGTTGAGTGCTGACTCGGAGGCTACATCTGCCCAACTGATGGTTGTAAACCCAGATGAGCAGGTCATGGCGGTTACCGTGGGGTCGCGGCTCCTGTGCCGCACAGCGGCGACGCTTCTGCGCGTCGCGTCTGGGTGGTGACCGGGACGTGACTGAACCGTGGCTACACAACCATCGGTTGGGCAGATGTAGCTTCTGGGCCGTGGACACCGAGGCCGGCGTTCAGCTGAACGCCGGTTGGAGCAGGTCCCAGCGGTTGCCGTTCTGTGTGCGCTCCGTGTGGCGGGCTTCACTACCGTGCGTCGCCTGGGTGATCACCCAAGGGGAACTCCACTTTCCAGGCAGAGCAAGGAGAACACACACGTGTCCGTAACAACCGAGACCGCCACCACGCGCCGTCCGGCGACGCTCACGGCGGCCGTCGCCGTCACGGTCGTCACCGCGATCGCCGCGGTGGTCAACGGCATCATGGTCGCCACCGGCGGGGTCGACATGATCAAGGAGATCTTCGCGGAGGCCGGCATGCCCGGTCTGACCGACGCGGACATCGAGGGGTTGGCACTGCTCGCGGGGCACGACTCGCTCGACGCCTTCGTGAGCACGTTCCAGACCAGGGGCTACCTGGCGCTGTTCGCCGGTGCCGCGCTGCTGGTGTTCGGCCTGGTGATGGTGAAGGCCGCGACGTGGGCGCGGATCATGGTGACGATCGCCGCCGCACTGTCCATTGTGTTCGCTCTGGTGATCCTGGCCGACGAGACCACGTCGACCATGGCGCTCCTGTCCGTGGTGGCGATGCTCGGCGGTGTGGTCGCGATCGTGCTCACGTGGCTGCCGGCCAACGGCCGCTACGCCAAGGCGCTCCGCTGATCGGGTGCCGGGCGGTTGAGGGGGCCGCCCGGCACGCGAGTCAACTGGAGCAGGAGGCGGACAAGGGTGTCCGCGTTCGCGTCGCGGGGGTCGGCCAGTCGGTCGGCCTCCGCCGTCGCGTCCGCCGCCGCCGCCTCGTCGCCCGTCGCCGTGTACGCACTCGCCAACAGCCGCAACGTGACGGTCGCCGAGGACACGCTGCCCATCTCGCGGTAGGCCGCCAGGCACCGCAGTAGCTCCGGCACCGCCTCGCCGGCCCGGCAGGCGCCGACCCAACCGGCCGCGATCGCGCGGGTGCAGGCCAGCACCCGCGGCCGCTCGTTGAGTTCCTCGGCGATCTCCCGACCCTCGGCGAACGCCTGCAGCGCAAGGGTTCGCTCGCCCCGCCCGGCGTGGATGGCGCCGAGCGTACGCAGCGACCGCGCCAACGACGACCGCGCCGACGGGCCCTGCAGCAACGACACCGCCTCCGTGGCGGCCGCCGCCGCGTCGTCCAGCCTGCCGGTCAACGTGAGGCTCCACGACAGGCTCTGCAACGCCTGCGCCACCCGCCTCGGCTCGGCCGCACGCCGGGCGTCGGCCACGGCCTCGGTGTCGATCCGCACCGACTCGTCCGGCCGCCCGAGCCGGTTCAGCGCCGTCGACCGCACGCGCGCCACGGCCAGCGTGCCGAACTCGTCCTCCCCCAACAGGGTCTCCGCCCGGTCGGCCAGGTCGAGCGCCTCGTCCGGCTCCCCCAGCCCGGTCAGGCAGTCCGCCAGGTTGGCCAGCACCCACCCGTACGCCGGCCGGTCGTCCACTTGCGACAGTCGCCGCGCGCACCACCGGTACTGGGTTTCGGCCAGCCGGTACTCACCACGCACGTGCAGCACCAATGCGAGCACGGCCGTCGCGCGGACCCGGATCCGCTCGTCCGGAACTCCGGCGAGCGTGGTCGCGCAGGTCCGCAGGTCGTCGTGGTAGCCGTGCAGCCACAGGTAACGGGCGAGCCGCTCGAACAGCAGGGCCGCGCCGGCGTGCAGCCCGCCGGCGCACATCCGGAGGACCGCGGCGACGAGTCCCGTCCGCTCGGCGGCGAACCACGACTCGGCGTCGACCGGCACGTCCAGTGCGGTGGGCAGGTGCTCGACGAGGTCCGGCATGGGCAGGGCCCTCGGCAGCAGGCGCGCGAACCGGTCGGTCAGCCCGAGCACGGCGTCGAGCAGCCGCGTGCCGGCGGCCGCCAGTCCGGTGTCGTCGTCCCGCCCCAACTCTCGCGCGTACGCACGCACCAGGTCGTGCTGCTCGTAGCGGTCCGCGGCGACCGGCTGGAGCAGGCTGGACTCGATCAGCTCGTCGACCGCGCGCTCGCCGGCCGGACCGTCGGCCAGCACGGTGAGCGCCCACGCCGGCAGCGAGCCGACGCCCACCAGGCCGAGCTTGCGGAACACCGCGGCGGCCGGCGCGGACAGCGCCCGGTAGCTCAACGCGAGACTCGATCGGACCTGCAGGTCGCTGACCGTCAGCTCGTCGAGCCGGCGACGCTCGTCCTCCAGCCGGTCGGCGAGCGCGGCCGGTGAGAGCCCCGGCCGCAGGGCGAGGCGGGTGCCGGCGATGCGCAACGCGAGAGGCAGGTTGCCGCAGGCCGCCGCGATCCGGGCGGCCCCTTCCGGCTCGGCCGCCACCCGGTCGCCTGCCAGCCGGACCAGCAGGTCGCGGGCCTCGGCGTCACGCAACGAGCCGACGGTCACCCGGTGCGCGCTGCCGAGCCCGGTGAGCCGGCGGCGGCTGGTGACCAGGACCGCGCTGGTCGGCGTGCCGGGGATGAGCGGCCGCACCTGGCCGGGGTCGGCGGCGTCGTCGAGCACGATCAGGACCCGGCGATCCGCGAGCCGGCTACGCAGGACGGCTGCCTTGGCGTGCGTGTCGTCGGGGATGCCCTGACCGAACACGCCGAGGCCGCGCAGCAGGTCGGCCAGCACGTCGTCGACCGGGCGGGGCTCGGTGGCGCCGGCCAGGTGGGCGTAGAGCTGGCCGTCCGGGAACGCCTCGGCCACGCGGTGCGCGACGCGCAACGCCAGGGTGCTCTTGCCGGCGCCCGGCTCGCCGGTCAGCAGCACGACCGGGGCGCGGCGGTCGGCCAGCAGGCCCGTCAGTTCGGCCACCGACTCCTCGCGGCCGGTGAACCCGTCGTGGTCGGCCGGGAGCTGGCGGACCGGCCAGGCCGTGGGTTCCGGTCCCTCGCCGCGCAGGACGGCCGCGTGCACGGCACGTAGCCCGGCGCCGGGCTCGAGGCCCGTCTCCTCGATCAGGGTGGCGCGGGTGCGGCGGTAGACCTCGAGGGCGTCGGCCTGGCGGCCCGACCGCTGCATGGCGGTCATCAGCAGGCCGGTGAGCCGCTCCCGCAGCGGGTTCTCGGCCACCGCGACCCGCAGTTCGCCGATCAGCTCGGCGTCGCGGCCGGCGGCCAGTTCGGCGTCCAGGCAGTCCTCGAGGACCGAGAGCCGTTCGTCCTCGAGTCTCGCCACCTCGGCGTCGAGCGCCGGCAGGTGTACGTCGTCGAGGGGATGGCCGCGCCACTGGGCGAGCGCGGTACGCAGGTGGGCCGCGGCGGCGGCCGGGTCGTCGGCGCGGCGGCCCCGGTCGGCCTCGGCGCGGAACACCAGCAGGTCGAGGTCGGTCGTGTCGACCGTGAACCGGTAGCCGTCACCGATGTGTTCGATCGGCCCGAGGCGCTCGCGGAGCCGCGAGACGTAGGTGTGGAGGTTGGAGGCGTAGGACTTGGGTGGCAGGTCCGGCCAGAGCGCGTTCACCAGGCGCTCGGCCGGAACCTGCGTGTTGGCGTGGAAGAGCAGCATGGCGAGCAGGGACCGTTGCCGGTCGCCCCGCAGCCGTAGCCACTGCCCGCTGCTGTCGGTCACCAGCAGCGGGCCCAGCACCCCGTATCTCACCTACTGGCAGCGCTCCAGAATCAGCTCGCGCACGCGCTTCGCGTCCGCCTGGCCCTTCGTGGTCTTCATGACCGCGCCGACGATCGCGCCGGCCGCCGCCACCTTGCCGCCGCGGATCTTGTCCGCCACGTCCGGCTGTGCGGCCAGTGCCTCGTCGATCGCCGCGTAGAGCGCCGTGTCGTCGGACACCACGGCCAGGCCACGCTTCTCCACGACATCGTCGGGCTCGCCCTCGCCGGCCAGCACGCCGTCGACCACCTCGCGGGCCAGCTTGTTCGTGAGCTTGCCCTCGGTGACCAGCGCCGCCACCCTGGCGACCTGCGTCGGCGTGATCGGGAGCTCGGCCAGCTCGCAGCCGCGCGTGTTCGCCTCCTGGGACAGGTAGTTCACCCACCACGCCCGTGCCTGGTCCGGCGTGGCACCGGCGTCGGCCGTGGCCGCCACCAGCTCGACGGCGTCCGCGTTGAGCAGGTCACGCATCTCCAGGTCGGTGAGCTGCCACTCGGCCTGGATCCGCTTGCGGCGCGCGGCCGGCATCTCCGGCAGCGTGGCGCGCAGCTTCTCCACCCACTCGGCCTCCGGCGCGATCGGCACCAGGTCGGGCTCCGGGAAGTACCGGTAGTCCTCGGAGGTCTCCTTGCGCCGCCCGGCCGACGTGGTGCCCGTGGCCTCCTGGAAGTGCCGGGTCTCCTGCAGGATCGTGCCGCCGTCGAGCAGCACGGCCGCGTGGCGGGTCATCTCGTAACGCACGGCACGCTCGACGCTGCGCAGCGAGTTGACGTTCTTCGTCTCCGTGCGGGTGCCGAACTCCGTGGCGTCCTTGGCCATGAGCGACACGTTCGCGTCACAGCGCAGCGAGCCCTGGTCCATGCGGACGTCGGACACGTCGAGCGCGCGCAGCAGGTCACGCAGCGCCGCGACGTACGCGCGGGCCACCTCCGGCGCGCGGGCACCCGTGCCCTCGATCGGCTTGGTGACGATCTCGACGAGCGGCACGCCCGCGCGGTTGTAGTCGAGCAGCGAGTGGTCGGCGCCGTGGATCCTCCCCGTCGCGCCGCCGACGTGCAGCGACTTGCCGGTGTCCTCCTCCATGTGCGCGCGCTCGATCGCCACAGTCACCACGGTGCCGTCCTCCAGCTCCACGTCGAGCGAGCCGTTGAACGCGATCGGCTCGTCGTACTGGGAGGTCTGGAAGTTCTTCGGCATGTCGGGGTAGAAGTAGTTCTTGCGCGCGAACCGGCACCACGGCGCGATGTCGCAGCCGAGCGCCAGCCCGATGCGGATGGCCGACTCCACGGCCGCGCCGTTGACCACCGGCAGCGCGCCGGGCAGGCCCAGGCACGTGGGGCACACCTGGGTGTTCGGCTCGCCGCCGAACGCCGTGGGGCAGCCGCAGAACATCTTCGTGTGGGTGTTCAGCTCGACGTGGACCTCGAGCCCGAGTACCGGGTCGAAGTGCTCGAGGACCTCGTCGTAGTCGATCACGGTGGCGGTCATCGGGCGATCTCCAGTTCCGGGACGCGGTTGATGAGCGCGCCGCCCCAGGCGGCGTCGCGGGCGGTCTCGTAGGCGGCCGCGACCTTGTACATGCGCTGTTCCTGCAGGGACGGCGCCATGATCTGCAGGCCGACCGGCAGGCCGTCCTCGTCGGACAGGCCGGCCGGGACGCTCATGGCCGGCGTGCCCGCCAGGTTGGCGGGGATGGTGCACAGGTCGGCGCGGTACATGGCCACCGGGTCGTCGATGCGCTCACCGATGCGGAACGCCGTGGTGGGCGTGGTCGGCGAGATCAGCACGTCGACCGTCTTGAACGCGTTCGCGAAGTCCTGCGAGATGAGCGTGCGGACCTTCTGGGCCTGGCCGTAGTAGGCGTCGTAGTAGCCGGACGAGAGCGCGTAGGTGCCGACCATGATGCGGCGCTTCACCTCCGCGCCGAAGCCCGCCTCGCGGGTCAGGGCCATGACCTGCTCGGCGCTGTTGCCGTTCACGTCGCCGGTCCGGAGGCCGTAGCGCATGGCGTCGAAGCGGGCCAGGTTGGAGCTGGCCTCGCTGGGGGCGATCAGGTAGTACGCGGGCATGGCGTAGTCGAAGTGCGGGCAGGACACCTCGACCACGTCGGCTCCCAGGTTCCGGAGCGCTTCCACAGCTTGCTCGAACGCGGCCGTGACACCCGCCTGGTACCACTCGCCCGTGAACTCCTTGACCACGCCGATCCGCATGCCGGACAGGTCGCCGTTGAGCCCCTCGCGCGCGGCGGCCACCACGGGCGGCACGGGTGCGTCGATGGACGTGGAGTCGAGCGGGTCGTGGCCGGCGATCACCTCGTGGAGCAGCGCCGCGTCGAGCACGGTCCGCGCACACGGGCCCGCCTGGTCGAGCGAGGACGAGAACGCGACGAGGCCGTAGCGGGAGACGCCGCCGTAGGTGGGCTTGACGCCGACCGTGCCGGTGACCGAGGCGGGCTGACGGATGGAGCCGCCGGTGTCCGTGCCGATCGCGAGCGGCGCCTCGAACGCGGCCAGCGAGGCCGACGAGCCGCCGCCCGAGCCGCCGGGCACGCGGTCGAGGTCCCACGGGTTGTGGGTGACGCCGAACGCCGAGTTCTCGGTGGAGGAGCCCATGGCGAACTCGTCCATGTTGGTCTTGCCGAGGATGACCACGCCCGCTTCGAGGAGCTTGCGGGTGACGGTCGCGTCGTACGGCGGGATCCAGTTCTCGAGCATCCGTGAGCCGCACGTGGTGGGCAGCCCGGACATGGCGAGCACGTCCTTCAGGGCCAGCGGCACGCCGGCCAGCGGCGACGCGGGTTCGCGGCCGGCGGCCACGTCCTCGTCGACCGCGCGGGCCGCGGACAGGGCGCCCTGGGTGTCGACGTTCAGGAAGGCGTGGACCGTGCCGTCGATCGCGCCGATCCGGTCGAGGTGGGCCTGGGCGACCTCGACCGCCGAGACCTCCTTCGACTGGATCTTCTCGGCCAGCTCGGCGGCGGTGAGATGTGTGAGCTCGCTCATGCTTCCTCCCCCAGAATCCGCGGCACGCGGAAGCGGCCGTCCTCGACGGCGGGTGCGCCGGCCAGCGCCTGGTGCTGTGTCAGACCGGGGCGGACCAGGTCGGCGCGGAACACGTTCGTGACCGGTACGGCGTGGGAGGTCGGCGGGATGTCGTCGGCCGCAACCTCGCTGACCCTGGCCACCGACTGGAGGATCACATCCAGCTGACCGGCGAACATGTCCAGTTCGTCGTCGGTGACGGCTAACCTGGCCAGGCGCGCGAGGTGGGCCACCTCGTCGCGGGAGATGTTGGGCACTGGACGAACTCCCTGCGTATGTGCTGAGTTGATGAGGCCTGAGTCTATTTCGAGCGCCTGTCGCGACCCGAACGGGTTATCGGGATGGCAGGCTGGTGGGGTTGTGCGGCGACCCGTTCCCGCGACGTGGACGGCCGGCGCAGCGTCGTCCGGAGGTCTGCGAGAATCGTCGACCGGCACGAGATCGACACCTACGCAGTGGGAGGCGTTCGCCTTGTCCTTCCTGATCCGGGTGCAGCTCCCGGACATCCCGGGCGCGCTCGGGGCGGTGGCCACCGCTCTTGGCGCTATCGGGGCCGACATACTCAGTGTGGACGTGGTCGAGCGCAAATCCGGCACGGCCATCGACGACCTGGTCGTCGAGCTGCCCAAAGGGCGCCTGCCGGACGTGCTGATCACCGCGGCCGAGTCGGTACAGGACGTCGAGGTGGACGCTGTTCGTCCGTACGCCGGCGTGCTGGACACCCATCGTGAGCTGGAGCTGGTGGAGGAGGTCGCCGCCCAGCCGGACGAGGGGTTGGCGATCTTCACGGAGGGCGTACCGCGGATCGTTCGCGCGGGCTGGGCGATGGTCGTTGGGCCGGATGAGGCTGGTGCTCGCGCTCTCACGGCGTCGACGGCCGCGCCGCAGTTGAAGACGCTCGATCTGCCGTTCCTGCCACTCGCGCGAGCCACGGTGCTCGATGGTGAGGAGAGTTGGGTGCCGGAGACCTGGCGTGAGCTGGGGACGGAACTGGCCGCCACTCCGCTGGGCAAGCCCGATCGGGTGCTGCTGGTGGGCAGACCCGGCGGTCCCATGTTCCGTGCTGCCGAGGTCGCCCGGCTGGCGCATCTGGCGGGCATCATCGCGGTAGTCCTGTCCGGCTGACCCCTCACGCGCGACCGCATGATGACCACTCCCGTCGCGCACGATGACCACTCCGGTCGCGCACAATGACCGGTCCCGTCGCGTGCGATGACCACTCCGGTTGGTCGAGTTGGCCACTCAGGCACGCCGAGTCAGCCACTCGGACACGCCGAGTCCGCCACCCGCGCATGCACCGTGTTGTTGCACGTTTGTGGTGGTCAGGGGCGGGGGTGTCGGCGGATTGTACGGGCGTCCCCGGCTTTGCTGCGGGGTGCGGTGTGCAGGGTGCGTCCTACAGGGGCAGTGGTCTGCGTGCGCGAGGGGTCGACTCGGCGTGTCTGAGTGGCGAACTCGACGTGCGTGAACGGCGGACTCGGCGTGTCTGAGTGGCCGACTCGGCGTGTCCGGGTGGCAGGCTCGGTAAGTGGACATCATGGCCAGCCGGAACGGTCATTGTGCGGGACCGGAATGGTCATCATGCGGTGGTTGGCGCCCGGTCCCGGGGCGTCAGGGGTTCAGGTCCAGGCGGTAGGTGATCAGCGCGACCCCGGGTCTGGGTGCCCAGTCCAGGTTCGGGGTGCGGTAGAAGCCCAGGCGTTCGTACAGGCGGTGGGCCGCCGCCATTTCCACCGAGCTGCTCAGCGTCACCGCGCGTAGGCCCAGTTCCACGGCGCGGTCGATCGCGCGGCGGGTCAGGGCCTCGCCCACGCCTCGGCCGCGCGCGGCGGAGGCCACGCCCAGCATGCGGAACTCCAGTTCGTCCGCCGCCGCCACCTGGGACCACGGGGAGCCCGGCGGGGCGATCGTCACCGTGCCCAGCAGGGTGCCGGCGCCGTCCACCGCCACCAACAGCTCTGCCTCGCTCGCTCGGGACGCCGCGTCGGCCAGTTTCAGCGTGTAGTCGCCGCTGCCGCCGTCCAGGTAGCCGTCGACCCGGTAGGACTCGACCGTCAGCTCGCCCACCGCCGCGAATTCCGAAGCGCGGGCCGGACGGATCGTCACGTCACTCATCTGGCTCCCCCACCTGTGCCACCTCCGTTGCCGCCTCCGGGCCGGAGTCCAGCAGGACCCGGAAGCCCGCCTCGTCCAGTACCGGGACCTTCAGCTGCACGGCCTTGTCGTACTTGGAACCCGGCGCGTCGCCGACCACCACGAACGCCGTCTTCTTCGACACCGAGCCCGCCGCCTTGCCCCCGCGCGCCAGGATCGACTCCTTGGCCTCGTCGCGGGACAGCGTGGCCAGGCTTCCTGTGACCACAATGGACAGTCCCTCGAGGTTGCGTGGGATGGACGCGTCGCGCTCCTCGGCCATCCGCACGCCGGCCGCCTGCCACTTGGTCACGATCTCGCGCCGCCAGTCGGTGGCGAACCACTCCCGCAGCGCCGTGACGATCGTGGGCCCGATGCCCTCGGCCGCCGCCAACTCCTCCTCCGACGCTTCCATGATCCGTGGCAGCGAGCCGAACTCGATCGCGAGCGCGCGGGCGGCCGTGGGACCCACGTGGCGAATGGACAGCGCCACGATCACCTTCCACAGTGGACGCTGCTTCACGACCTCGAGGTTCGCCAGCAGTTTCTGGCCGTTGGCCGACAGCGTGCCCGCCTTGGTGCGGAACAGCTCCACCGAGGTGAGCGTGTCGGAATCCAGGTCGAACAGGTCGCCCTCGGAGGCCAGCGCCCCGGAGTCGACGAGCGCGGCGGCCGCCTCGTAGCCCAGCACCTCGATGTCGAGCGCCGACCGGCCGGCGATGTAGGTCAACCTCTCGCGACGCTGCCCCGGGCAGAACTGCGCGTTCGGACACCGGATGTCGGCGTCGCCCTCCTTCTCGTACGCCAGAAGGGTGCCGCACGACGGACACACGATCGGCATCTTGAACTCGTGCTCGGCGCCCGTGCGCGCGTCGACCACCGGGCCGAGCACCTCGGGGATCACGTCGCCCGCCTTGCGGATCACCACGCGATCGCCGATCAGCACGCCCTTGCGCTTGACCTCGCTCGCGTTGTGCAGCGTGGCCATCTCGACCGTGGACCCCGCCACCTTGACCGGCTCCATCACGGCATATGGCGTGACCCGGCCGGTGCGCCCGACGTTCACCCGGATGTCCACCAAAGTGGTGGTGGCCTCCTCCGGCGGGTACTTGTACGCGATCGCCCAGCGTGGCGCCCGCGACGTGGACCCCAGCCTGCGCTGCGCGGACACCTCGTCGACCTTGATCACGATGCCGTCGATCTCGAACTCGACGTCGTGGCGGTGGGCGCCCCAGTACTCGATGTGGGCGAACAACTCGGACCGCGACGAAATCACCTTGGTGTGTGAGGAGACCGGCAGACCCCACGCGGTCAGCGCCCGATAGGCCTCGGACTGCCGCGCCGGCTCGAAGCCCTCGCGCTTGCCGAAACCGTGGCAGATCAACCGCAGCCGCCGGCGGGCCGTGACCTTGGGATCCTTCTGCCGCAACGACCCGGCCGCCGTGTTGCGCGGGTTGGCGAACGCCGGCTTGCCGGCCTCGACCAGCGACGCGTTCAGCTCGGCGAAGTCCTCGACCCGGAAGTAGACCTCGCCGCGCACCTCGACCAGCGCGGGCACGGGGAACTCGGCGGTGCCCGTGAGCCGCTGCGGGACGCCCTCCATGGTGCGGACGTTGAGCGTGACATCCTCGCCCGTGCGCCCGTCGCCCCTGGTCAGCGCGCGAACCAGCCGACCGTTCTCGTAGAGCAGGTTGATGGCCAGCCCGTCGATCTTCAGCTCGCACAGGAACGACGTGGCGCTCAGTTCCTTCTCGATCCGGTCGACCCAGGCGCCCAGCTCGTCGGCGTCGAAGGTGTTGTCGAGGCTGAGCATGCGCTCGAGGTGGTCGACCGCCGTGAAGTCGGTGGAGAAGGTGCCGCCCACCTGTTGGCTCGGCGACTCGGGCGTGACCAGACCCGGATGCTTCTCCTCGATGGCCAACAGCTCGTGCCACAACGTGTCGAACTCGCCGTCGGAGATGGTGGGCGAGTCGAGCACGTAGTACCGGAACCGGTGGCCGGAGATCTCCTCGGACAACCGACCATGACGCTCACGCACCTCGCTGGGTACGTCTTCGACACCTTCTGCACTGGTCACGGGGGGCAGACTAGTCATCCCCACCGACAATTCCTGAGCCGTCGAGCTCGCGCACGAGGGTCCGGAGTTCGAGCAACCCGATCGTGTCGGCCGGCTCCACCTCCGCGGTCTCCACTCGGCGCAGGCGTTCCGCCGCCAGCCGCTCACCGAGCGTCGCGTCCAGCGGTAAGTACGTCATGGCCGACCTCGCGTTCGGGTCCAGTTCGGCCATCAGCGGATGATGCACGGCGACGTCCACCACGCCGGCCGTGCGGTCGACCTGCGCCACCACCCGCATGTCGGCCAGCGAGATCCGGTGCTCGCCCAGGTTCACCGTGACGATCGTCGGGTCGGGCACCGGCGGCACCGAGTCGTGGTACTCCCAGATCGCGTCCTCGGGCGGCGCGGCCGCGCGCCAGGCGTCGGTGTAGGGCCGCAGCCGGGGGTCCTCCTGGCCGCTGACCACGAGCGCGAAGATGGCCCGCTGGCCGCGTTCGAGCGCGAAGTGCAGGTCGGGATGGACGTCGGCCACCAGCTTGCACAGCTGGTTCTCCACGCGGTTCGGCTCGCGGTCACCGAGCGCGGCCGCCACCTCGGGCAGCAGGTCGTACCAGCCCGCCCAGAACCGGCGCGCCAGCACGGCCGGGTCGGGGCCGGTCGCGGCCGCCTGCTCACGTCGCTTGAACCACTTCACGACGCACGCAGCCCGTCGAGCACCACGGACAGCAGCCGCTCGGCGCCGGCCTCGTCGGCGTACGCGGCGGCCGTGCCGACGCCGTGGCCGAGACGCAGCAGATCCCTCGGCTCCAGGTCGGCCCGGATCACACCGGCCGCCTGCGCGGGCTCGAGCAGCGCGGCCACGGCGCCGTTCAGCTGCGCCCGGCAGTAATCGAAGGTCTCGGAGTTCGCGTCGATGGCCGTCTTGAGCGCCAGCGCCAGCCCACCGCTCTCGGTGATGAACGCGATCTGCGCCCGCATCCACGCGAAGAGCGCCTCCTCGGGCGGCAGCGTGTCGCGCAGTTCGTGGGCGTGGTCGGCCAGCTGGCCGACCTCGCCGCGGTAGACGGCCTCGATCAGCGCCTCGCGGCTCGCGAAGTGGCGGTACAACGTGCCGGGACCGACCTTCGCGGCCTTGGCGATGTCGTCGAGCGGCGCGTCGATGCCGTGCTCGGCGAACACGTCACGGGCGGTCGCCACGATCCGCTCGTAGTTGCGCCGCGCGTCGGCCCGCATCGGCCGCTCGGCTGTCGTCACGCACCCAGCCTTCCATCCGGAGAGATTCTCCGGTTACTCTTGCGCATCCGGAGATGTTCTCCATATGCTAGCCGAGTCCAAACGGAGAGTGTCTCCACTTAGGGGTTTTCTTGGCTACCACCATCTCGACCGGCACACGGCGGCGCGGTCTCGCGCTCACGTTGCTCCTCACCTCCCAACTCATGCTCATGCTCGACGTCACGGTCATGAACGTCGCGCTTCCCCGCATCCGCACCGACCTCGGCTTCTCGCTCGCCGGGCTGTCGTGGGTGATGAACGCCTACACGCTCGTGTTCGGCGGCCTGCTGCTGCTCGGCGGGCGACTGGGCGACCTGTTCGGCCGGCGGCGGGTGTTCCTGGTGGGCGTCGCGGTGTTCACGGCCGCGTCGCTGGCCGGCGGGCTCGCCGACTCCGCCGGGGTGCTGCTCGCCGCCCGGATCCTGCAGGGCATCGGCGCGGCGGCCGCCGGTCCCAGCACGCTCGCACTGATCACCAGCACGTTCACCGAGCAGCGCCAGCGGATTCGCGCGCTCAGCCTGTTCTCCGCCATGGCCAGTTCCGGGTTCGCCATCGGCCTCATCGTCGGCGGACTGCTCACCGAGTGGTTCACGTGGCGCGCGGTCATGTTCATCAACGTCCCGTTCGGCCTGGTGATCCTGGCACTCGCCAACCGCCACATCGCCGAGCCGCCGCGGGTGCCGGCCCGGCTGGACCTGCCGGGCGCGATCACCGCGACGCTCGGTGTCGGTGGTCTGGTCTACGGTTTCATCCGCGCGGCCGAGGCGGGCTGGGGCTCCTCGACGGCGCTCGTTTCGCTGGCCGGCGGGCTGGTGCTGATCGCCGTGTTCCTGTGGATCGAGATGCGCGCGGCGCAGCCGTTGTTGCCGCTGCGCCTGTTCGGCGACCGCAACCGCGCGGCCGGCTACGCCAACTTCTTCCTCGGCCCGCTGTCCATGATGTCCGCGTTCTTCTTCCTCACCCAGTTCCTGCAGGGGATCCTGGGATTCGGCGCGCTCGCCACGGGTTTCGCGTTCCTGCCGATGGCGGCGGGCGTCTTCGGGATGTCCCGGCTGGTGCCCACGCTGCTGCCCCGGTTCGGGCCGAAACCGTTGACCATCACGGGAACCACGCTCATGACGCTCGGCATGGCGTGGTTGAGCCGCCTCGCCGTGGACGACGGTTATGTGGTCGGAGTACTCGGTCCCATGCTGCTCCTCGGCGTGGGCGCCGGACTGGCGTTCACCTCACTCAGCGTGGTGATCATGGGGAACGTGCCGCCCGCCGACGCCGGCGCGGCGGGCGGGACCATGCAGACGGTGCAACAGTTGGGCTCCGCGCTGGGGCTGGCCGTAGTGGTCACGGTGGCGGCCGGCGGCGCGAACCTCATGGCGGGCATGAACGCGGCTTTCCTTGCGGCAGCGTGCTTCGCGGCACTGACGGTGGCGGTGTCGTTCGCCTCCCGCCGGTGATCCGGCACTTCTCCCGCAACTCCGCCCGGATCGATGGCCACGGCGTCTCGTGGTCGGAAGGATTCGGGTATGCGGACCTGGATCATCGCTGTGGCGGTCGTCGCGTTCGCTTTGTTCGTGGCGAACGAGTTCACGCGCACCATCCCCGTGTATGTCGCCGCCGGACTGTGGGGCGGCACGATCGGTTTCCTCATCGGGTGCTGGCAACTCTCCAAGGTGTTGCGGCCGGAGGATGCGCCACCACCGCTCACCGGTCCGCCACTCGCGAAGTCCTGGTGGCGGACGGGACACATCGGCCCGAAGCGAATCGCGTGTGACGTGTCGGCGACCGTGTACGCCGATCGGCTGGTCCTCCGGATGTGGATCGTGGCCAGGAGGACGATCATGGCCGATCAGCTCGGCCCGATCAGCGCGCACGGCCGGCGCCTGTCGCGAGTCCAGATCGAGCACCGGGCGCCGGGCCTGGCCTCACCGGTGACGTTGCGGTTGCGTGCGGATCATCCGGTGCGGCAGGCGCTGAGCGTGATCCGTTGAGCTACCAGGATTCCGGCGGCTCGACGAAGCCCTTGCCCAGGTCGCGGACCAGTTCCAGGGCGCGGCGGGCCCACTCGGGAGTCGCGCCGGCAAGCCCGCAGGTGGGGGTGGGGACCGCGCGCTCGGCGAGAATCGACCGGGGGAAGCCGAGGCGGTCCACCAGCTCCAGCGCGGGCCTCGCCACGTCGTGCAGTGAGCGGCGCGTGGCGGGGTCCGTGCTGGGGACGAGGCCGAGGAACAGGGCGCAGCCGGAGTCCCAGGCCTCACCGATCTGATCGGCGAACACGGCGGGCATGCCGTCGAGGAGGCTGGCGTCGAGCGAGATCGCGTCCGCGCCGGCGCTGCGCAACAGTGCCACCGGCGGCCGCGGGGCGCAGCAGTGCACGACCACGGGCTTGCCGGTCGCGGCGCGGGCGGCGTCGATCACCTGGGCCAGGACGTCGCGGGCGTCGGGCTCGGCGACCGCGTTCACCATGCTCAGCCCGGACGGCGACGGCAGCGAACCGGCCAGCACGGCCGGCAACGACGGCTCGTCGAACTGCACGACCACCTCGGCACCCGTCCGCCGGCGCACCTCGGCCACGTGGCGGGTGACCCCCTCGCAGAGCGACTCCGTGAAGTCCCGCAGCGCACCCGGATCGGTGAGCACCCGATGCCCGCGCGGCAGCTCCACTTCGGACGTCAACGTCCACGGCCCGGGCAACTGCACCTTCACGAGCGACGGCGACACAGGCTCGAGGGCCTGCTCGAAGGCGTCGAGATCCCACCGCAGGGCGTCGAACGCCCGGCGGTAGTCGGCGCCGGGCCGCGCGGTCACGCGGTAGGCCGAGGGCACGACCTCGACCGCGATGTCGACCAGCAACGCCACCCCACGCCCGATGATGTCCGCGCCGAGCCCACGCCCCGGCAGCTCCGGGAGGTGCGGCATCTCGGGCAACTCACCGACCACGACGGAACTGGCCTCGAGCGGATCGGTGCCGGGCATGGACCCGATGGCGGTAGCCGCGCCAGGCGGCCAGGGTGCGGTGGTCACGCGCACAGTGTGCTGCACGCCCGAGGGCCGGGCTCCAGCACCGGCCGCATCACATTTGAGTCGCTTGGGGCCGAAGCCCGGGGATAGCTTGATCAGGAAATCTCGTTCGGAGGATCTCGCGTGAACGGACTGGCCCTGTCGCTCGTGCTCGTCGCCGCCGTGGTGCACGCGATCTGGAACTTCGCGGCCAAACAGGTCGGCGGCGGCGGAGCGCGATTCGTGTTCCTCTACTACACCGTCTCGGCCGCCGTGTTCGCCCCGGCGGGACTGGTCTTCCTGATGATCGACGCCCAACGTCCACAGTGGACCTGGGCGCTCGCGGGGCTGGTGACAGCGGCACTGCACGTGGCATACGGGATCGTGCTGCAGCGCGGTTACTCGGTCGGCGACCTCTCTGTGGTGTATCCGCTGGCCAGAGGCACCGGGCCACTGTTGTCGGTGCTGGTGGCAGTGCTCTTCCTCGGTGAACGACCCGGCTGGTCGGGCCTGGTCGGGGCGTTCCTGGTGATCGCCGGCGTCCTGGTCATCAGCGCCGGTGCGTCGGCGGGGGAGGACACCTCGCCGGCGCGACGCCGGGCGGGCATCGGCTACGGCGTGCTGACCGGGGTCATGATCGCGGGTTACACGCTGTGGGACGCCTACGCGGTGACGACGCTCGCGGTCCCGCCGCTGATCCACTTCGGCTTCAGTGCCCTCCTCCAATGCCTGCTGATGGCGCCGTACGCGCTGCGCGAGAAGTCCGAGGTCACCGAGTTGTGGCGGGACCATCGCCGACGGATTCTGATCGTCGGCCTGCTGTCGCCCGTGGCATACCTGCTCGTGCTCTTCGCGCTACGGATCGCGCCGGTCAGTCTGGTCGCCCCGACGCGGGAGTTGAGCATCGTGCTCGGCGGGCTGGCCGCCTGGCGAGTCCTGGGTGAAGCACACGCCGTCCGCCGCCTGTCGGGATCGCTGGTCGTACTGGCAGGGATAGCCGCGATCGCCGTGAGCTAGCGGATGCCGATGGCCCGAGCGGTGGGGTCGTCCCCAATCGCTCGGGCCTCGGTCAGGGTCAGCGGCGCAGACCCAGAAACTGCAGCCCGCCGATCCCCGCGACCCCCGCGGCCAGGACCAGCAGCAGCGTCGTGCCGAGCGTGGTCAGGTCGCCGATGCCCAGGGCCGCGATCAGCACCGCGTCCAGCGCGCAGACCAGATTGATCGTGGCGATCGCGCCGGCCGCGCGGCGGTTGATCGTCCGGCGGGTGCCGGCATACAGCACCAACGCGCCCCAGGCCACGAAGAACAAGCCGGCGCCGAGCAGCACACCCGTGGGGATGCCCAGCGGGCCGTCGAGTGCCCCGACCAGCGCGGCGAGCACGACCCCGGCGGGGAGCGTGGCGTAGCCGTCCAACTTGAGCGCCGTACGCAGCAGCGGGGCGGCGGGGGCGGTGGTGATGGTGGCGGTCATGGTTCCTCCTGAAGTGGTGTGTTGATGCCACCGAAGGTCGCCGAGACCGCACTGCCAGCACCACGCCAAGAGCTGCCAACCACTGCCAACCCCAGGTCAGGCGTGTGAAACTGATGCCCGCAGTTCGCCGGCCACGATCTTCGCGCCGGCCGCCTGCCAGTTGTGCAGCGTCCGCTCGGGCACGTGATCGGCGAACCAGGCGAGCGCGCGCCGGGCCACCGGGTCCAGTTCCGTCACCTTCGTCCGCACGCTGTACGGGCGCACGCCGACCACGTAGTAGAAGTACAGCGCGTTGTAGTGGCGCCACTCCTCGCTCGTACCGAAGTCGCCGTCGCGGGGCTTGAGCCGCGCGATCGTGTCCAGCAGCAGCGCCTTCAGTTCGGTCGCCCGTTCCAGCGGCGCGCCCGCCGCACCCCGCGCGGCGAGCCGGGAGTCGATGGCCGGCAGCGCGGCCAGCGGACTCGACACGAGCTTGCCCAGGTCGCCGTAGTTGCTGAGCGCGCGGCGGGTCAGCCGGACGAACTCCGCCTCGTCGAGTGCGGCCAGCGCGAGCGTCTCATCGCGCCGGGGCAGCGCGGCGGCCACGTCACGCAGTTCCCCGCGTTCGCGGCGCAGGTCGGGCGGGAACGCGAACCGGTCGGCCAGCGTGTTGATCGGCCGGGCGAGCACCTGCACGGCGATCGCGGCGGCCACCACGCCGTAGAGCAGCAGGTCGAGGTCGCCGGCCACCAGCATCGCCAGCGCGACCTGACTGCCGAACAGCACGGCCGTGCCGCCCGCCACGGCCAGCGACCACAGCATGTCGCGGCGGATCGTCTCGCCCTCGTCGAACGCGTCGAACACCGCCACGCACCCGCCGAGCAGCGCGATGTCCACGCCGATGCCCGCGAGCAACAGCTCCCGCGACACCACGTCGAACCCCACCAGTACCAACGCCAGGGTGAGGCCGAACATCAGCAGCGCCACCACGAGCACACCGAACGCGGCGTCCTGGCGGATCTCCGCGCGGTGACGCAGGAGCAGCCCGAGCGCCCAGAACAGCGGCGCCACGGCCGCCACCACCACGATCTCGCTGGTGAACGCGCTGGCCACGGCCACCACGAGCGACGCAGGCAGGATCGCGAACCGCCACCAGCGGTCGATGACCGGCCGGTCGGGCAGCAGCGCCACGAGGACGCCCGTCCAGAACACGGCCGGCAGGCACAGGAGCACGGCGGTCAGGAGGTCGTTGCCGAGACCGTCGGTGGCCAGGGCGAGCGCGTAGCCGATCAGGCCGATGCCCGCGCGGCGCAGCGTCGGCTTCGCGGGGCCGCGCGCGAACAGGTACAGCCCGAGCCACCAGGCGACGCCGAACGCGATCACCGAAAGCACGCCGCACCTCCTTCGAGCTACCGTGGCTCATGGTGTCAGAAGTCGCGCAAGCAGCCGCACGCATTGAGCCCTACGCCCGGCGCACGCCGATCATGCGGGTCGCGGTCGAAGGTCGGCCGGTGGTGCTGAAGCTGGAGCAACTCCAGCTCACGGGTTCGTTCAAGCTGCGCGGCGCGCTGAACGCGCTGCTGGCCGGGTCGCCGGCGCGGGTGGTGACGGCGTCCGGCGGCAACCACGGCCTGGCGGTGGCGACGGCCGCCGCGCTGCTCGGCATCCCGGCCACTGTGTACACACCGGAGTCCGTGCCGACCGCCAAGGCCCGCCGGATCGAGGCGACGGGCGCGAAGCTGGTCCGCCACGGCGCCACCTACGCGGAAGCGGCCGCCGCCGCACAGTCCGAAGCGGCGGGCGCCCGTTACCTGCCGGCGTACGACGACCGGCTGGTGATCGCGGGCCAGGGCACGTGCGCGGCCGAGGTGGTGGCCGACGCTCCGGACGTGGATGTCCTGGTGGCCGCGGTAGGGGGCGGCGGCCTCGCGGCGGGAACGGTCCTGGGCGGCGGCCGCCCGGTGGTCGCCGCGGAACCCGAGGGCTGCCGGTCCCTGCACGCGGCACTGGCCGCCGGACGACCGGTGGACACGGTGGTCGACTCGATCGCGTCGTCCGCGCTGGGCGCCACCCGCGTGGGTGAGCTGCCGTTCTCGCTCCTGCGCGAGGCCACGTCGGTGCTGGTCTCGGACGCGGAGATCCTCGCGGCGCGGGACCGCCTGTGGGAGGAGTTCCGGCTGGCCGTGGAACCGGCGGGTGCCGTGCCGTTCGCGGCGTGGCTGAGCGGGCAGGTGCCGGGCGACCTGCCGTGCCTCATCCTGTGCGGCGCCAACACGGACTGGTCGCCTGCCTGAGTCACGCACTCAGGTCGGCGAGGTCCACCACTCGGTCGGCTACCGCGTCCAGTGGAGGGCGGTCGTGGGAGATGGCCAGCACGCCGATGTCCCGGGTTCGCACTGCGGCCAGCAGGAGGCGCCACACCTGGGCATGGCTGATGGGGTCCAGGCTCGCGCTGATCTCGTCCGCCACCAGGAATCTCGGGCCGGACGCCAGTGCTCTGGCCAGGTTCACCCGTTGGGCCTCTCCCCCGCTGATCTCGTGGGGGAAGCGGTCCAGTAGCGATTCCGGGACCAGGGCCTGGTCGTGCGATCCGCCCTCCGCGACGATCGCCGTGATCTTCCACAGCGGGTTCATCGCCTGGTGGGCGTGTTGGTGCACGACCTGGACCGGGTTCGGGCGACCGGAGCGGCGGTCGGGCCCTGGCGCGACGCCGTCGATCTCCACTCGGGCCCGCGACGGGAATGCCAGGCCGGCCAGCAGTCGGCCGAGAGTGCTCTTGCCCGAGCCGCTCGGGCCGTGCAGGCGGTAGACACCGACCCGCTCCGGGTCGCTCGGCTGCAACTGCTCCATCGGGGCCAACCCTGACCGGTAAACCCGGGACCGGTCCCGGGTTTACCGTTCGACGAGCCCCGAGCGGACGGCGTGCAGCGCGGCCTGCGTGCGGTCCTGCACGCCGAGCTTCGCGAGGACGGCGCTGACGTGGGTCTTCACGGTCTTCTCCGAGACCGACAGCTCGCGCGCGATCTCCCGGTTCGACCGGCCGCGGGCCACCTCCACCAGCACGTCCCGCTCGCGGGGCGTGAGGTCGGCCGGGCGCGCGTCCCCCGCGGCGAGCAGGCGGGCCACGTCCGGGTGGAGCAGCACGTGACCGGCGTGCACCGAGCGGATGGCCGCCGCCAGCGCGGGCGGGTCGACGTCCTTGTAGACGTAGCCGCTGGCCCCCGCGCGGACGGCCGGCAGCACGGTGGACGGCTCGGTGAAACTGGTGATCACCAGGACCCGCGCGGGGTTGCCCCGCTCGCGCAGGCCGTGCAGCGCGGCGACACCGTCGGCCCCCGGCATGCGCAGGTCGAGCAGGATCACGTCCGGCGCAAGCGTTTCCGCGTCGGCCACACAGGACTCCCCGTCGGCCGACTCGCCGACCACCGTGATGTCGTCCTGCAGGTCGAGGAACGTCCGGAGACCCTGGCGCACCACCGGGTGGTCGTCGACGATCAGCACCCGGATCTGGTCAGCCACTGGGCACCTCCAACGTCACGGTGGTCCCGCCACCCGGCCGCGACGCCACCGTCAACCGACCACCCGCGCCCCGGGCCCGCTCCCGCATCGACGCCAGCCCCAACCGCCGACCCGCCACCGCGGCCGTCGGCTCGAACCCCGCGCCGTCGTCGCTCACCACCAGCGCGACCGTCCTCTCGCGACTGTCCAGACGCACGTCGAGGTGCGCCGCGTCCGCGTGGCGCAGCGCGTTGTGGATGGCCTCCTGGGCGATCCGGTACACGGCCTGCTGCGCGGCGTCGGAGAGCCTCGGCACGCAGCCGCAACCCATGTACCGCACGGTCGGCTGGTGCACCCGGTCGAGCAGCTCGGCCTGCTTGCGCAGCGCGATGTCCAGGCCGTCGCCCGTCAGGTCGGGCGGACGCTGGCCGACGACGATCGTGCGTAGTTCCTCGGTCGCCTCGGACGCCAGGCGCCGAACGGTGGCCAGCTCGACGGCCGCGCGCGCCGGGTCGCGCTCCAGCAGTGTGGTCGCCGCCTCGGCCGTGAGCCGCAGGCTGAACAGCTTCTGGGTGACCGCGTCGTGCAGCTCGCGGGCGATCCGGTTGCGTTCCTCCACGATGGACAGTTCGCGCTCGCGTTCGTACAGGCGGGCGTTCACCAGCGCGATGGCCGCGTGGGCGGCGAGGAGCTTCACGAGTTCCTCGTCGTCGGCCGTGAAACCGCCGGGGTGGCAGCTGTTGGCCAGGTACAGCTCGCCGAGGATCTCGTCGCCGTCGATGATCGGCATGCCGAGGAAGTCGGTGAGCGTGGGGTGCGCCTTGGGCCACCAGCGAAAGTGCGGGTGGTCCCGGATGTTCGCCATCCGCACGGGGTTCGGGTCGCACAGCATGGCGCCGAGCACGCCGTGCTGGCGCGGCAGCGGGCCGATGGCCGCCCAGTCCTCGTCGCTGACGCCGTCGGCCAGGAATTCCGCGAACCCGCCGTCGCCGTCGGGTACGCCGAGCGCGGCGTAGCGGGCGCCGACCAGCCGGCGGGCGGAGGTCAGGATCGTGTTCAGCACGTCCCGCACGGACAGGTGCGCTGTCACGGCGAGCACGGCCGCGCTCACCTGACGCAGCTCGTCCCTGTCGAATCCGACCACGTCACCCACGGTACCCACGCCGGGTGCCCGCGAGGGTGGTCCTAGGTCGAAGGACCGAGGACCAGCGGCCCGCGCGCCCGATGGCAGGGGCGACGCGCGCTCCTAGCGTCGAGATCAACCGACGAAAGGACCTGCGATGCCTGTCGCGATCATCACCGGAGCGTCCCGTGGGCTGGGCCTGGCCCTGGCCCGTGGCCTGGCGGAGGCCGGCTGGCAGCTTGTCGTGGACGCCCGCGACGCTACTGCCCTCAAGTCGGCGGTGTCTGATCTGTCCGCTGTGGTCGTGCCCGGTGACGTCACCGATCCCGCGCACCGTGCCGCTCTGGTCGACGCCGCCGCCGAGCTGGGCGGGGTGGACCTCCTGGTGAACAACGCCGGCATTCTCGGGGAGCCGGCGTCCTCGGTGGCTGCCTATCCGCTGTCCGTTCTGCGTGAGCTCTTCGAGGTGAACGTGGTCGCCCCGCTCGGCATGATCCAGCTGGCGCTTCCGGACCTGCGATCACGAGGCGGCGCCGTGGTGAACGTGACGTCGGACGCGGCGGTCGAGCCGTACGAGGGATGGGGTGGCTACGGCTCGGCGAAGGCGGCGCTGGACCAGGCGGGGGCGATCCTGGCGGCGGAGGAGCCGGCCGTCCGGGTGTGGCGGGTGGACCCCGGCGACCTGCGGACGCGGATGCACCAGGAGGCGTTCCCCGGCGAGGACATCAGCGATCGACCGCTGCCGGAGACGGTGGTGCCGGCCTTCGTTCGCCTCGTGACGTCGCGGCCTTCCTCGGGTCGGGTTCGGTTGGTGGCCGCGTGAGGCTGTGGGTGCCGTTCTCGGTGGCGGACCTCCCCTCGGCGACGGCGTTCTACACGTCGCTCGGACTGTCGGAAGTGGACGGCTGGTCCACTCCGCGCGAACGGGGGGTCGTGCTCCAGGCCGCGGACGGGGCTTTCGTGGAGCTGGTGTCACCGGGTGCGCGACCCGACCCGGCGCTGGCTCTGGAGGTGACGGACGTGGACTCGGCGTTCGCGCGGGTGTCCTCTTCGGACGTGCTCGTGGAGCCGCACCGCTATCCGCGGGGCCACTACGGATTCGAGGTACGCGGCCCGGCCGACGCGCGAGTGATGGTGTGGAAGGAGAAGCCGTGACAGGACACCCGATTCGGGCTGCACGGTCCAGCGGCAGAACCGCCGCCGGCACCGGAACCGCCGCCCACAGGGGAACCGCCAACCTCACGGGAACCGCCGCATACAAGGGAACCACCAGCTTCACGGGGCTCGCCGCCCACAGGGGAACCACCAGGCACACCGGGCCGGCCTACACGGGAACCACCGATTTCGCCGGAACCTCCGCCGCTTTCGCGGGAACCGCCGCCGACTACACCACTCACGCAGCCCCCACCCACTCCGGGGGGCGGCCCTGTTCCAGTCTATCCGGGGTAGGCCTTCGGGTGGGCCATTCGCGCGGGGTGTGGACAACCAGTGCGAGCGAATGGGCCGTTCGCTCGGTGCGGGTGTGGACAACTCCGGTGATGTCATGAGCGTCGACTTCGTGTTGCCGCCCGCGCTCGAGGCGCACGAGCCGCCCGAGGCCCGCGGGGTCGCGAGGGACGGGGTGCGGCTTCTGGTCAGTGAGGGCGAGGATGTCCGACACCACCGGTTCGCCGACCTGCCCGACCTCCTGCGGGCGGGGGACGTGCTCGTGGTCAACACCTCCGCCACCGTGCCCGCCGCCGTCCCCATCGACGGGCGGCCGCTCGCCGTCCATTTTTCCACCGAGACCGACACCGGGAGTTGGCTCGTCGAGCTGCGCCACCAGAACGGGCCCTTCGCGGGAGGGGAGGCCGGCGAGCGGTTCCACCTTCCCGGCGGCGCGACCCTCACCCTCCAACGCCCGTTCTCCGCCGGTCGGCTCTGGGAGGCCCGGCTCGACCGGCGCGACGTGCTCGCCTATCTCCACCGGTTCGGCGCGCCCATCCGTTACTCCTACGTCTCGATCCCGTGGCCGATTTCCTACTACCAAACGGTTTTCGGCACCACGCCCGGCAGCGCGGAGATGCCGAGCGCCTCCCGGCCGTTCACCGACCGGGTGGTCACGCGCCTGGTGGCGGCGGGTGTGCAGTTCGCGCCCATTCTGCTCCACACGGGCGTTGCCTCGGCCGAGGCGCACGAGCGGCCCTATCCCGAGCGGTTCGTGGTTTCAGCGGCCACCGCCGCGACCGTCAACGCCGCGCGGGCCGACGGGCGGCGGGTCATCGCCGTCGGCACCACGGCCGTGCGGGCCGTCGAGAGCGCGGTCGGTCCGAAAGGGACAGTCGGCCCCCGGACCGGCTGGACCGACCTGATCGTCACGCCAGACCGGGGGGTTCGGGTGGTCGACGGGTTGCTCACCGGGCTGCACGAGCCCCGAGCGTCCCATTTGGACATGCTCGCGGCCATCGCCGGGCGCGACCTGCTCGACCGGACCTACGCCGAGGCCATCGCCGAAAACTACCTCTGGCACGAGTTCGGCGACGTCAACCTGCTGCTGCCGTGACCAGACCAGAAGTCAACCGGTGCTCGCAGAAGTAGTCGACAGCGCCGATCGCGCCCGGTGCCAGTGACTGGACGTGGGCCAGCGCGGCCAGTCCGGGTCGCCGGCAGCGCGAACCGCGACCAGTACCCGATCATGTCCGCCGCCAGGCCCCGCTGCGGCTCGGTCGGCAGCGGCGGGAAGTCGGCGATGTCGAACGGGTACTGCACGTCCGAGCCGTGGTAGGCGCCGAGCGGGAAGCCCGGATCCGGAATGCCCGGGTACACCGGCGACAGCTTCACCATGTCCGGAAACGGCAACATCGGAAAGATTGTCGGCGCGCCGACACCGCCGAACTCGGCGGCACCCAACTCGAATCTGGTGTGGAGCGAGCCGTTGGTGTTCATCAACTACCGTAGCTCGGACGACAGGGCGGCGACCGACCTCGAGACGGAGCTCAATCGCCGCCTGGGCACCGGGGCCGTGTTCCGTGACATCCGGATACCCGCCGGCGTCGAGTTCCCCCGCGAAATTACCGACCGGGCCGGCCGCTGCGCGATGATGCTCTCGATCATCGGCGAGAAATGGGACGACGACCACGGGCTGCGCCTACTGAACGACCACTCCGACTGGGTCCGCCGCGAAATCGTGACGGCGCTGGCCTACCGGGTCCCGGTGATCCCGGTCCTGGTGGGCGCTCGCGGCCGGCTGGTCCCGAGCGACCTTCCGGAGGACATCCAGGCGCTCGCCTACCTCCAGGGGCCCCATCTACGCCGTACCTACACCGTCGCGGAGATGGGCTGGCTCGTCGAGGATCTGCTGCGCGACGTTCCCGCGATGGCGCAGGCCCTGGTGCGTGCTCGCTAGTACTGCTGCCACTCCGAGGTGGCCAGGCGTAGCACTCTCGGGTCGTCCAGTGTGGACGGTGACTCGGTGCCCGTGGGGTGGCGGTCGGCCGGGAAGATGGCCGCCGCTTTCAGGTTTGCCTCGTCCAGGAACTTCGGCGAGTCGGGTAGGTCCAGTCGCAGGTCTGGAGGGGAACCCTTCTGCGCCAACGCGAAGCCCCAGTCGCCGAAGCTCGGGACATACACGTGGTACGGGGTGGCGCCGTAGCCGGCCGCGCGGATGGTGCCCACGATGCAGTCGTAGGTGCGGGGGGCGAAGTACGGGGAACCGGCCTGCACGACCATCCGGCCGCCGGGGGCCAGCACCCGCTGGGTGAGCGTGTAGAACTCCTCGGAGTACAGCTTGGCCGTGGACGTCGAGTCCGGGTCGGGCATGTCCACGATGATCGCGTCGAACTGTTGGGTCGCGTCCCGCAGCCAGGCGAACGCGTCGGCAGGCACCACGTCGACGCGGGGGTCGCGCAGGGCGTCGCCGTTCAGCTCCACCAGCCGGGGGTCCTCCTCGGCCAGCCGCAGCACGGCCGGGTCCAGCTCGACCTCGACGACCTCGCGGACGTCCGGGTAGCGCAGCACCTCGCGTAGTGCCAGGCCGTCGCCGCCGCCCAACACGAGCACCCGCTCGCGGGCGCCGGCGAGCACCGGATGCACGAGCGCCTCGTGGTAGCGGTACTCGTCGATCGAGGAGAACTGCAGGTCGCCGTTCAGGAACAGCCGGGTGTCGGTCGGGCCCTCGGCGATCGGCGACGACTCGGTCACCACGATCTCCTGGTAGCTGCTGGTCTCGGCGTGGACCACCGGGTCGTCGTAGAGCGAGTCCCGTGCGTAGCGCAGGAACGCGTCGCTGCCGGCGAACGCCACCCCGAGCACCGCGAGCACGGCCAGCGTGCCGGCGCCCAGCGCGAGCCGGCGCTGGCGGGACACCGTGCGGGCGAACAGCACCAGCACCACGGCCGCGCCGGCGACCGCGTTGACCATGCCGACCAGCAACGCTCCCCTGGTCTGCCCGAGGAGCGGCAGCAGTAGGAACGGGAACGCCAGGCCGCCGATCAGCGCGCCGATGTAGTCGGCCGCGAACAGGTCGGCCGTGGCCGAACCGGCGTCCTGCTTGCGGATCCGCTGCAGCAACGTCATGAGCAGCGGGATCTCCGCGCCGATCAGCCCGCCGACGAGCAGCGAGATGGTGATCAGCGCCGGCCAGTACAGGTCGAGCCAGGTGAACGAGGCGTGCAGGCCGAGCACCGACAGCCCACCGACGAGCGCGAGCGCCGCCTCGATGACCGCGAAGCCGAGCAACGGCCTGCTCTGCAACGGCTTGGCAGCCAGCGAGCCGATGCCCATGGCGAACACCATGGTGGCCAGCACGACCGACGCCTGGGTGATCGAGTCACCGAGCAGATAGGACCCCTGGGCGACCAACGCCAGTTCGTAGACCAGCCCGCACGCCGCGCAGACGAACGTCGCGAACAGCAACCCGGCGCGCTGTGCGCGACGAGCGGGAGCTGTCGCGATGTCGGTCATTCAGCTCAGAAGATCGCGACGGCGACGATGGCGGACACCGCGAGGTGGGCGGCGGCGCTGACGTACACGGCCGGGTGCGGCTCCTCCTCGACGAGGATCGCGCCGAGCTTGCCCGGCGTGAACGCGTCGATGACCACGAAGGACAGTCCCATGAGGACCAGTCCGAGCAGACCGTACGCGCCGGTGGACACCAGGCCCTGGGCCCAGTCACCCTCGCTGGCCGCGATGGCCGTGGCGACGATGATGCCGACCCCGAGCAGGTTGCTGGACGCCAGGATGGCGGCGTTGCGGTTGCGCTGCACCCAGACCTGCTCGCGCAGGTTGCCCGGGGTGAGCACGTCGACGAGCGCGAAGCCGACAGCCATCAGCACCAGCCCGACCAACCCGTAGGTGGCGGCGATGCCGACCTCGCCAAAGATGTCGGAAACCATCGTGAATTGACTCCTTCTGCTCAGCTCTGCGGTCGGGGCGGCTCGTCCGGCGAGCTGGCCTCGGGTGGGTCGTCCTTGGTGCGGTCGTCGGTGCGGTCCGGATCATCCTCCGGCGTCGGCTCCGGCGGGGATTCGGGGTCTTCGACGGACTTGTCCGGCTCGGCGGGCGACTCGGACTCGGCCACCTTCTCCGGCTCTGCCACCTTCTCCGGCTCGGCCAGCTTTTCCCGCCCGGCCGGCTTCTCCGGCTCTGCTGGCTTCGGCGGTCCGGCCGGCTTCTCGGACTCGGCTGACTTCTCGGACTCGGCCGGCTTTTCCCGCTCGGCCGGCTTCTCGGGCCCGGCTGGCTTTTCCCACTCGGCGGACAGCTCGGACTCGGCAGGCTTCGCGGGCTCGGGCTCGGGCACGGTGGTCGGCTCGGGCCTGGCCGGCTTAGTGAACTCGGCGGTCGGCTCGGGCTCGGCCGGCTTTTCCGGCTCGGGCGCGGGTTTCGACCAGTTCTCGGGCACGTAGGCCGGGATCTGCTCCGCGGGCGGTCCGACCGGCGCGCGCTGGGCCCGCACGGGACCGGTGGTGCGCCTGCCGAGGGGAACGCGACGTCGGTCGGTCCGGATGACCCACCACGCGAACACTCCGCCGGCCAGCAGGATCACGCTGCCCCACAGGATCATCATCCCGTTGTTGCGCCAGAAGTCGGAGCCGGGCGAGTTGGTGGGCTGAGCGTCGTCGCCCGCCTGGTCCGGCGGCGCGGGCGTGGCCTCGATGGGATCGGCCAGCCCGGCGTCCGCTGCGAGCAGCGGCAGCGCGGACACGGCCTTGTAGACCTCCGCGTCGCCGTTGTCGCCGATGAGCCCGTCGACGCTGATCAGCTCGAGGCTGTCGAGGTCGGAGGTGTCCGGCCGGTCGCCGCCTTCGGTGAGCACCGAGTAGCTTCCGGAGTCCTCCGACTCGGACGACTCACTGGTCCACGTGATGCGAGCCGAGAATTCGACGGTGGCCGAGCAGCTCTCCCCCGACGGCGCGTCCGAGACCGTTCGGCCGGCACCGAAGTTGGATCCGATGCTGTCCTCGACGGACCCGACGTTGTCGATCGTGACGTTCCAGCTGTAGCAGACGCCCTGTGCCTGGTAGGCCTCGTCGAGCGTGGCCGCCAGCTCGTCGGCGTCGGCCTGGTCGAACAGCACGTCGGCCGACGCGGCGCCGGGCGCGAGCCACACCGCGAGTACGGCCATGCCAACTACGGCCCCCACACGACGCTTCACTTGCCGGCCCCTGGTCCGCCGCCGCGGATGCCTTCGCCCGCACCACCGCCGGTCCCCCACACACCCACCACGAACGGGAACCACGTGGCGTAGCCGCGCCGCTCGTCGTCGAGGTAGATCCGTGAGCCGGTGCCGTCGGCCGTGATGGCCACGATGTCGTCGGAGTAGCGCAGGAAGTAGCCCTGGGGGTCGACCTGGGTGTCGGCCGGTGACACGGACGAGCGGATCGCCTCGTACACGGCCTTCGGCTTCTGGTCCGACTTGTACACCACGGAGTTCCCGTTGCTGGAGACCCGCTGGTAGGTGTCGTCGAGGTGGCTGCGGACACCGCGGCCGCCGAGGATCGCGATCAGCAGCACGATCAGACCGACGGCACCGATCCCGCCTGCCAGGAAGAGCTTGCCGCGCTTGGTCATAACGGCCTCACCACACTCAACGTCTCGACCAGCTCACCGGCCTGCGGATAGGCGTGCCAGGTGCGCCAACTGGCACCGCCGCCGGGCTCGGCGCGGGCCGCCAAAGCTGTCACCGCCATGGGGGAACCGGGGAACGCGCCGATCAGCGCGCGCTCGTCGGCGTCGCATTCACGGGCCACCTCGGCCACCCGGGCGGCCAGTTCGCCGGGGCCGAGCGACAGGCAGCGCGCCTCGAACCGCACGCGCAGACCGTTCTCGGTGATCTCCTCGGTGGCCGGCAGCGCGCCCGGACGGTCGGGCAGGCAGGCCACGGTCTCCGACCAGTCGCCGAGCATGACCTGGTGGGAGGCGCCGAGGACGCGCAGCTGCAGTTCGAAGCCGGGCAGCACCACGCGATGCGTGCCCAGCGCGGGTAAGGGCGCGAGCCCGTAGACCAAACTCAGGTCCGCGGCCCGCGAGTCGGTGAACCGCGTGTCGATCCTGGTCCTCATGTGCGATCGCTGCCCGCGGGGTAGACGCGCAGAGCGGGCAGGGCGACGGTCTCGCCGAGGCCCGCCTCCCACTTGCCGCCGTCGAAGCGTTCGAAGCTCAGTGCCTTGCCGTCGGGGCCCTCGTAGTCGACGTACTCGACAGTGCCCTTCTCGGCGAGGGTGGTGGTGCCCTCGGACGTGTACTTGGCGGTGCCGTCCTCGTCCTTGCGGTAGGTGACGCCGGCGATCTCCATGGTCTTGCCGCCCGGCTCGGTGACCTCTTCGGTCTCGCGCCAGAACACGACCTCGAGATCGGGGTCCTCCTCCACCGACACCCACAGGCGGCTGCCGCGCGCGTCGTCGAGGAAGTGCTCGGCCCAGCTGTAGCCGCCCTCCTTGATACGCAGCGAGCCACGCACGAAGTAGAGCTGGTCGCCGTAGTCGATCATGTCGCCGGCCCGGACCGTGCGGATGTCGGTGACACCCTGGTGGTCCGCCAACGGATCCTCGGGCTTGCGGGGCGCCTCCGTGACCGGCTTGGTGCGGTTCGCGCGGGCACGCATCCACACGACCACGCCCACCCCCACGACAGCGAGCACGATCAGCACCAGCAGGAACTCCACGGCCGGTCCCCTCCACATCTTCGGGTTATGCCGGCGAGCATAGTCGTCCGACCCTGAGCGCGATGTCAGGATTCAGACAATACCACTTTGCGGACTTAGTCGAGGACTTAGTCGTCGTGGTATGATGATGGCCGTGGATGACTTAGGTGATGACGAGGTCGGCGTGCACGAGGCGAAGACGAATCTGTCGGCGTTGCTCAGGCGCGTCGGCGCCGGCGAAACGATCACCATCAAGAGTGGGGGGCGACCAGTGGCCAGGCTCATGCCGGTGCGGCAGGGAGGCGAGCGAGTCTTCGGACGGGACCGTGGCGTCTTCTCGCTGCCCGACGACTTCGACGCACCACTACCCGACGACGTGCTCAGGGACTTCGAGTGAAGGTCCTCCTCGACACGCAGTCCTGGTTGTGGTTGCAGATCACACCGGAGCGCTTGAATCGCAAGGCACAGAAGCTGGTCAACGACCCGGAGGTCCGGCTGCTGCTGTCATCGGCCAGTTCCTGGGAGATGTCCATCAAGTACGCGCTCGGCACACTGCCGCTGCCCGAGCCGCCCGAGCGTTACGTCCCGGATCGCATGCGTGCCAACGGGGTGGGTGGTCTGCAGATCAGCCACCGCCACGCCCTGCACGTCGCGCAACTGCCGCCCCACCACCGCGATCCCTTCGACCGCTTACTGATCGCCCAGGCCCAACTCGACCAGCTCACCATCCTGACGTCGGACCGCGTGTTCGACCAGTACGACGTGGAGGTGGAACGCGCGGACTAGCCGCACTGGCCGGAGCAGGTCGGCCGGGGCCGGGGCCGGGGCCGGGAAGGACAGAACCACCGCAGAGGTCAACGCTGCAGCGGCGGGCAGCCGGAGTCAGATCGGGCGACACCGGGGGTGGGTCTGAGCGGGCGCGAGCGGGAGGGGAACCCGCAGACTCAGCGTGTGGTGGTGATCGTGGCGCTTCTCAGGGACACATCGCGCGTCCGGTCCCATGGGCGGCGCCAACAACTCACTCGCCCGCAAACGCCTGCGACAACGCGATCTCCGGCCAGAAGCCTGGATCCACCGGCCCACGCCGCCTCGCCGAGGCCGCAAGCGCGTGGTGGTGATCGTCGTGCTGCCGAGGACCACATTGTGCGTCCGATCCTGTGGTCGGCGCGGACAGCTCACTGACCCAGCGAACGCCTGCGACAACGCGATCCCCAGCAAGAAGCCTGAATTCACCGGCCCACGCGGAGGCGGCTAACGCGTCGTGGTGATGGTGGCGCTGGCCAGGACCACGTCGCCTGCGGGGTCCTCGCGGTACAGGACGACTGCCTGGCCCGGGGCCACGCCGCGGAGTTCTTCCTCCAGGCGGACGGTAACCTCGCCGTTCGTGACGGAGGCCGTGGCTCGCGCGGTGCTGCCGTGGGCGCGTACCTGTGCCACGCACGGCACCTCGCCGACCAGTGCAGTACCTGAAGGCCACACCGGGCGGGTGCCCACGATCTCGTGCACTGCCAGCTTTTCCGCCGAGCCGACCCGCACCGAGCCCGACACCGGCTCCAGCGACAGGACATACCGGGGACGTCCGTCGGGCGCGGGTACCCGCAGTCCCAGACCGTGGCGCTGGCCGACCGTGAAGCCGTGCACCCCGGCGTGGGCGCCCAGGACCTCGCCCGTCTCGTCGTCGACCAGGGAGCCAGGGCGTTCGCCCAGGTGGCGCGTCAGGAACGCGCGTGTGTCGCCGTCGGGGATGAAGCAGATGTCGTGGCTGTCCGGCTTCTCCGCCACCGCGAGGCCACGCGACAGGGCCTCCGACCGCACCTCGGACTTCACCGAGTGTCCGAGCGGGAACATGGCGTGCCGCAGCTGTGACGTGGTCAGCGAGGCGAGCACATAGGACTGGTCCTTCGCGTCGTCCGCCGACCGCCGCAGCTCCGGGTGACCGTCCACAAGGGACAGTCGCGCGTAGTGGCCCGTGCAGACGGCGTCGAAGCCGAGAGCGATCGCCTTGTCCAGCAGCGCCTCGAACTTGATGCGCTCGTTGCAGCGCAGGCACGGGTTCGGGGTGCGGCCGGCGGCGTACTCGGCCACGAAGTCCTCGACCACGTCCTCGGTGAACCGCTCGGCGAAATCCCACACATAGAAGGGAATCCCGAGGATGTCGGCCACCCGGCGCGCGTCGTGCGCGTCCTCGACCGTGCAGCAGCCCCGCGCGCCCGTGCGCAGCGTTCCCGGTTTGGCGGACAGCGCCAGATGCACGCCCACCACGTCGTGACCAGCGGCGACGGCACGCGCGGCCGCCACGGCCGAGTCGACGCCCCCGCTCATCGCGGCAAGCACCCTCACACTTCCACCCCCGCCGAACGACGCAGACCCACCATGCCGGCGTTGCGAGCCCGGTCCACCACCGGGCCGATGGCGGCGGCGACCGTACGCACGTCGGCGCGGGTCGAGGTGTGGCCGAGCGAAAATCGTAGCGAGCCGCGCGCCGGGGCGGGCTCGATGTCCATGGCCAGCAGCACGTGGCTCGGCTGCGCGACACCGGCCGTGCAGGCCGACCCGGTCGAGCACTCGATACCGCGGGCGTCGAGCAGCATCAGCAGGCTGTCGCCCGCGCAGCCGGGGAACGTGAAGTGGGCGTTGCCGGGCAGTCGCGACGGGCCGCCGTCCATCTCCGTCTGACCCGGGTCGCCGTTCAACACCACGTTGGGTACCGCGGCACGCACGGCTTCCACCAGCTCGTCACGCAGCACGGTCAGGTGCGCCGCGCGCTCGGCTCGGCCGTCGACCTCCACCCGGACCGCGGCCGCCAAAGCCACGATCCCCGGCACATCCAAAGTGCCCGAGCGAACCTCGCGCTCCTGTCCCCCGCCGTGCAGCACGGGCGTGCACGGCACGTCCCGGCCCAGCAGCAGCACCCCGACGCCGAACGGACCGCCGATCTTGTGCCCGGTCATGGTCAACGCGCTCGCACCGGACGCGGCGAAGTCGACGGGCAACGCACCCACCGCCTGCACGGCGTCCGTGTGGAACGGAATGCCCTGCTCGGCGCACGTGCGAGCCAGCTCACGCACCGGATTGACGGTGCCGACCTCGTTGTTCGCCCACATGACCGTGACCAGGGCGACGCTCGCGGGATCCTCGGCGATCGCGGCGCGCAGCGTGTCGTCGTGCACGCGGCCGAAGCCGTCGACCTCCAGCAGCGTCAGCTCGGCGTCCTCGTGATCGACCAGCCACTGCGCGGCGTCCAGCACCGCGTGGTGCTCCACGGCCGAGGCGAGGATGCGACGGCGAGCCGGATCGGCCGAGCGACGGGCCCAGAAGATGCCCTTGACCGCGAGGTTGTCGCTCTCCGTGCCGCCCGCCGTGAAGATCACCTCGGAGGGCCGGGCGCCCAGCGCGTCGGCGATGTCCTCGCGGGCCTCCTCGACCATCCGTCTGGCCCGGCGTCCCGAGGTATGCAAGGAGGACGCGTTACCCCGAGCGGGCCGCGCTTCGTTGAGTAGCGCGGTCATCGCCGCTACCGCCTCCGGCAGCATCGGCGTGGTGGCCGCGTGGTCGAGATAGGTCATCGCTCAACCAGAGTAGTCCCGGTTCGGTGAAAATCGGTCACGAGGCTGTCCGCTGCGGCCGGAACACCACCGCGCCGAAGAACGCCAGGCCCGCCATCAGCAGGTTCAGGGGCACAATCGCGGCCGTCGGGTCCGCTGTGGACGCGAACGTGGTGAGCATCACTCCCCCGAGACCGACGGTGATGGCCGCGAAGGTCATGTCGTTGACCTGCAGCGCCGACGACACGAACCCGCGGTCGCGTGGTGCGGCGTAGTCGAGGCTCAACACGCTGATCGACGGGTACGCCAGCCCCATGGACGCGCCCGCCACCAGCCAGAACGGCAGCACCAGCCACGCGAGTCCCCAGTCGGGGCCGATCAGCGCCACCCCGGCGAGCGCGAACCCGAGCGTGGTGAGACCCGTCCGGATGAGCAGCGCACGAGACACGTCGGGACGCCGGCCCTGCCAGTGCGACGCGGCCGCCCACCCACATGCCCCGACTGTGAGGGGCAAACCGGACAGTGCGGGCGAAAAGCCGTGCACGGACGACAACGTGAGCGGGACGTACGCCTCCACCCCGAAGAACGCGCCCGCGAACACGCCCCGGACCAGGATGGTCACCGGCAACCCGGGCTTGGCGCGGAACGTGCCGCGCGGCAGCAACGTGCGCAGCGCCGGCACCAGCGCGGCCAGCCCCGCGAGACCGAGGAACAGCATGCCGACCGACGGATGCTGTGCCGCCCAACTGAGCGCCGCGATGCCGAACGCCGTGGCCACGGCTGCGAGCGCCACCCCGCGTCGCGCGGTCGACTCGGGCGCGTCAGCGTCCATTTCGGGCAGTTTGCGGATGACCGGCACCAACAGGAGCAGGCCGAGCACGGCGAACGGGGCGATACCCAGGAAAACCCAGCGCCAGCCGATGTGTTCGGTGATCAGGCCGGCGGCAGTCGGCCCGATGAGCGACGGCACCACCCACGCGGCCGCCAGCAGGCCGAACACGGCCGGGCGGGCCCGGTTCGGGTAGACCAGCGCCACGAGCACGTAGATGGCGACCACCTGCGTGCCGAGGCCGAGACCCTGCAGCACCCGTCCGGCCAGCAGCACCGGCATGGCCGTGGCCACGCCGGACGTCACCAGACCCGCGAAGAACAGCACGGGGCCGCCGAGCAGCGCGGGAGCCGGGCCCAGCCGGTCGCACAGCCGCCCACTGAGCACCGTGGCCATCACACTCGCCGCGAGGAACGCGGTGAACGGCCAGGCGTAGAGGCTCTCGCCGTTCAGGTCGTGGACCATGCTCGGCATGGCCGTGGAGACGCCGAGGTGTTCGAACGCCGCGATGGTGACCAGCATCAGCATGCCGATGGTGGTGGCGCGGTAGGGCGTCACCCAGACCGAGACGCGCTGCGGGGCAGTTGTTTCCAGGCTCACCCGCCTATCCTGCAACCTCCACCGCACTGGAAGTCGAGAGCTTTTCGTGCGCGAGTGGGGCGGGGAGCAACACGGTGTCCACGGCCGCCTCGGCGAGGGCCGCCAACTCGTGGCGGTCGGCCGCCCGGCCGGGGGCGATCTCGTCGAGCACGTGCATCTCCAGCACCAGCCCGCGCAGCGCGACCGTGCGGCGCACGGAGTCCACGATGGTCTCGTCGCCGATGAACGCGGGAGCCGTGGTGGTGCTGTCCGCCACCCGGAACCGCAGCGCCACCGGCAGCACGGGGACGCCGCCGTCGATGGCCGCCTGGAACATGGCCGGCCGGAACCGGCCGTGTGTCAGGCCGCACCACGTGGTGCCCTCGGGGCAGATGTTCACGGTGGCGCCCGACCGCAGCGCGGTGGCCAGCTCGGTCACCGTGCCCGGCAGAGACCGCAGGCCCTCACGGTCCACATAGACCGAACCGGCGGCCGAGACCAGCCAGCCCAGCACCGGCCAGGCCGCGATGTCCCGTTTGGCCAGCGCCCGCATGGGCCGCACGGCGTTCACGGCCACGATGTCCAGCCACGACGTGTGGTTGTTGACCACCATGGTCCCCCGGCCGCGCGCGGCGAGCGCCGCCGCGCCGGTCACCACCAACCGAACACCCACGGCCAGCAGCACCGCCCGGAAGATCACGCGGGCGATCCACTCGCGACCCCGGCCACCGACCACCGGCAGGAACGGCAGCGCCAGGAGCGAGAAGAACACCACGAGCACGACCGCCGTCAGCCGCCAGATCCTGCGCAGACGCCCGACGGTCGGCTCCTGACCCCCGAGACACCCAGGGCCACACGGCGACGAAGGGAACCAGGCATGTGCACTCATGACTGGAAGTCCCCGAGGAAGTAGCTCAGATAGCGCTGATCGACGTGCTCGAGTCCCAACAGGACGAACAGGTCGGCCACCCCGAAGTCGGCGTCGTGGGCCGGCGGGCCACACACCCACGCCCCCAGACGGAGATAGCCCTTCAGCAGCGGCGGCAGCACCACCCGTCGGGGCGCCTCGATGCCGTCGGAGTCCCACGGCCGCAGCGGCCGCACGCGGTACTCCGACGGCGCGTAGTGCTTGTGCCGCACGGTGTTCCACACTCCGGCGGCCAGCGAACCACCGTCGGCCAGCGGCACCGACGCGCAACCGGCGAGCCAGGAATGACCGGACAGCAGCATGTACCGCGCGATCCCCGCCCACACGAGGCTCACCACGGCACCCGTGCGGTGGTCGGGGTGGACACACGAGCGGCCGGTCTCGACCAGCGCGCCGCGCAGGTTCGCCAGCGACCTCAGGTCGAACTCGGTCTCCGAGTAGAGCATCCCGGCGGCGGGCACCCGCTCGGGCGGCAGCATCCGGTAGCAGCCGACGATCTCGCCGGTCGCGTCCTCGCGGACCACCAGGTGGTCGCAGTGCTCGTCGAACGCGTCGACGTCGACGCCCGGCGTGAGCGTGTGGAGGTTCGCGCCCATCTCCTCCGCGAACACGCGGTAGCGGAGTCGTTGTGCGGCAAGGACTTCGTCACCATCACGGGCGACGAGCAGTGAGTAGCGCGGCTGGGTGGCGGTCGCACCCGCGGTGCTGACGAGCAACTGGGCTTGCGTCATGCCTCAGGTGTACGCGCCACCGGGCAACCAGCACGTGCCATAACCAATGACACGTGCGTGGCCGCCCGGTGAACTCTACTTGCGCTTCTGGACTTCCTCGGTGAGCTGCGGCGACACCTTGAACAGGTCGCCCACCACACCGAAGTCGGCGATCTCGAAGATCGGCGCCTCGGCGTCCTTGTTCACCGCGATGATGGTCTTGGACGTCTGCATGCCGGCCCGGTGCTGGATGGCCCCGGAGATGCCCAGCGCGATGTACAGCTGCGGCGACACGGTCTTGCCGGTCTGCCCCACCTGGAACTGCGCCGGGTAGTAGCCGGAGTCGACGGCCGCACGGGAGGCGCCGACGGCCGCGCCGAGCGAGTCGGCCAGCTTCTCCACGACGTCGAAGCTCTCCGCGCTGCCGACACCACGGCCGCCGGACACGACGACCGACGCCTCGGTCAGCTCGGGACGGTCGCCACCGGTGACCGGCTCGCGGCCGGTGATCTTCGCGGCCTTCGCCGGGTCGACCGCGGGGACCTCGACGGTCTCCTCGGCCGCCGCGCCGGACGCCTGCTCGGCCTCCAGCCCGCCCGGACGGACGGACACGACCGGCAGACCCTTCGCGACCTTCGACTTCACCACGAACGCCCCACCGAAGATGGACTGCGTGGCCACCAGGTCGCTGCCGCCACCCTCGACGCCGATCGCGTCGACCAGCAGGCCGCCGCCGATCCGCGCGGCCAGCCGACCGGAGACCTCTTTGCCCTCGGCGGACGCGGCCACCAGCACGGCGGCAGGCGACGTGCGCTCGACCAGTGCGGCCAGCACGTCGACCTGGGGCGTGACCAGGTAGCCGGCCGCGTCGTCGGACTCCGCGACGTAGATCTTCTCGGCGCCGTAGGAACCCAGCGCCTCCTTGAGCTTGGCGGCCGTGCCGGGCGCGCCGACCACCACCGCACTCGGCTCGCCGATGGCGCGAGCGGCCGTGAGCAGCTCGAACGTGACCTTCTTTACCTCGCCGTCCAGATGATCGACGAGGACCAGGACCTCAGTCATTCCGTGTTCCTCCCTCAGATCAGCTTCTGGGCAACGAGGTACTCGGCGATCTTGCTTCCGCCGTCACCGTCGTCCTCGACACGCTGGCCGGCCTCGCGCGGCGGCTTGGGCGCCGCCTCGACGACCGAGGACCAGGCGTTGGCCAGGCCGACGTCGCCCGCGTCGACACCGAGGTCGGCGATGGACAGCGTCTCGACCGGCTTCTTCTTGGCCGCCATGATCCCCTTGAACGACGGGTACCGCGGCTCGTTGATCTTCTCGCCGACGCTGATCACCGCGGGCAGGCTCGCCTCGAGGTGGGTCAGGCCCTCGTCGGTCTCACGGGTGACCTTGATGGTCGTGCCGTCGACCTCGACCTTGCGGGCGTGGGTCAGCTGGGGGTAGCCGAGCAGCTCGGCCAGGATCGCGGGGACCGCGCCGCTCGCGCCGTCGCTCGCCTCGTTGCCGGCGATGACCAGGTCGACGTCGTCGACCGTGCCGATCGCGGCGGCCAGCACCTTGGCGGTCTGCAGGACGTCCGAGCCGTGCAGCGCATCGTCGACGACGTGCACCGCCTTGTCCGCGCCCATGGACAGTGCCTTGCGGATGGCCTCGGTGGCCCGCTCCGGGCCGACGCTCACCACGGTGACCTCACCGTCGTGGGCCTCCTTGATCACGAGCGCCTCCTCGATGGCGCGCTCGTTGATCTCGTCGAGAACCGCGTCGGCGGAGTCCCGGTCAAGGGTGTTGTCGGCGTCGGACAGCTTGCGCTCCGAATAGGTGTCCGGCACCTGTTTCACCAGCACGACGATGTTTGGCATGGGTCTGCTCCGACCTCCGGTTGCACGCGCCTACGACTTGTGGCCTGACCTTGCCATGACGCACGTCGATTGGCACGGTGTGGTTGGCCACCCAAATGTTACTCACCAGTAGCCTAGTGGCAAACCGACGGACCCTCACGCCGCCGTGATCGTGCCCACAGCGGGTCAGGGGTTAGCCTCGGAGTCATGCCTGGCCGCGTTGGGTTGGTTACCGACTCCACATCGAGCATCCCGGCATCGATGGCGTCGCAGTGGGGAATCACCGTGGTGCCAACGAACATCAGCATCGGCGAGCAGACCAGGGCAGAGCATGTGGTGCCCAAGGACGTGCTGGTCAGGGCGCTCGAGCAAGACATGACAGTGACGACTTCGGCTCCCGACATCGGGGGGTTCCTGTGGGCGTACCAGGACCTCGCGAGACGCGGGGCGGACGAGATCGTCTCCGTGCACATCTCGAGCCGTCAGTCCCAGACCTACGAGGTCGCCCGGCAGGCGGCCGCGCAGAGCCGCGTGCCGGTGCACGTGGTGGACTCCGGCACGGCCGGCATGAGCCTGGGCTACGCGGTGCTGGCGGCCGCACGGGTGGCCGGCGCGGGCGGCGGGCCGCGGCGGGTGATGGACGCGCTGGCCAGGCGCCTCGAGCACAGCGCCGAGTTGATCTACGTGGACACCCTGGAGTACCTGCGCAAAGGCGGCCGGATCGGTGCGGCGAGCGCGTTCCTGGGCAGCGCGCTGTCACTGAAACCGCTACTCACCATGGTCAACGGCGTGGTGTCGCCGCTGGAGCGGGTGCTGGGCAGTGAGCGTGCGCTGCGTCACCTGGTGGACGCGGCCGTGCGCAAGGCCGACGGCCGCACGGTCGACGTGGCGGTCGAGCACTTCGGCGCCGTGGGTCGCGCGGGCAAGGTCATGGCCCGCCTCCGGACCCGCCTCCCCGAGGCCAGGGAGATGACTTTCACGGAGGTCAGTTCGGCCATCGGGGTCCACGTGGGCCCCGGCGCCGTGGGGATCAGCATCTCGCCGACCTGACATCTTCCTACCCCGTAGTAACCTGCCTCGGTGGTATCCGAGCCCGCCGCCGTCGAGCGGTTGCCGCTGACCGGCGAGCGGACCGTCCCCGGCATCGCGGAAGAGAACTACTGGTTCCGGCGGCACGAGGCGGCCTATCTCGACCTCCGACGCTTCTGTGTGGACGCCGTGGTGCTCGAGGCCGGCTGCGGCGAGGGCTACGGGGCGGACCTTCTGTCGGCCGACGCCCGCCTGGTGGTCGGGCTCGACTACGACGTGCTGACCGCCGCGCATGTGGCGCGTTCCTACCCCCGGGTGCGGGCCGTGCGGGGCAACCTCGCCGCGCTCCCCCTCGGGTCGTCCACTGTGGACGTCGTGGCGAACCTCCAGGTGATCGAGCACCTGTGGGACCAGACGGGGTTCCTGCGCGAGTGCCACCGGGTGCTGCGGCCGGGCGGACGGCTGCTGGTCACCACGCCCAACCGGATCACGTTCTCCCCCGGCCGGGACACGCCGCTCAATCCCTTCCACACCAGGGAGTTGGCTCCTCTGGAGTTGAGCGATCTCGTGGCCGACGCCGGGTTCGAAGTCTCCTATCTCGGCGTGCTGCGACACGGGCCACGGCTGCTTGGGTTGGATGCGGCGTTCGGCGGCTCTCTCATCGACGCCCAGGTGGAGGTGGCCGTTTCCGGTTCGCCGTGGCCCGCGGCATTGCTGGACGCCGTCGAGTCGGTGACGGCTCTTGACTTCGAGTTGACCACCGACGACCTCGAGTCCGGTTTGGACATCGTGGCCGTGGCGGAGCGCCTATGAGCGAGGAGGGCTCGTTCTGCCTGGTGCTGCACAGCCATCTGCCCTGGCTGCCCCACCACGGCACGTGGCCGGTCGGCGAGGAATGGCTCTACCAGGCGTGGGCACACTCCTACCTGCCGGTCGTGGACCTGTTGGAACGACTGGCCTCCTCCGGACAGCGCGACGTGCTCACGCTGGGCGTGACGCCCGTGTTGGCCGCGCAACTGGACGATCCGTACGCACTGCGGTCCTTTCACGACTGGCTCGGCAACTGGCAGTTGCGGGCGCAGTTCGCCGCCACCCGTTGGCGCGAGCCGCTGCTGCGTGACCTGGCTGCGGATGAGTTCCGCGCGGCGGGGGCGGCGCTCGACACGTTCGAGACCCGGTGGCGCCACGGGTTCTCCCCGGTGCTGCGGCCGCTCGTAGACTCCGGAGTGATCGAACTGCTCGGCGGGCCGGCCACGCATCCGTTCCAGCCGCTGCTCGACCCGCGGGTGCGGCAGTTCGCGCTGGCTACCGGTCTCGACGACACCTTCTTGCGGATCGGGCACACACCCGCCGGGATCTGGGCGCCGGAGTGCGGCTACTCCCCTGGTATGGAACGGGACTACGCGGCGGCCGGCGTCGGACGGTTCCTTGTGGACGGTCCGGCGCTGCACGGCGACACACACGCCGCGCGGCCGGTCGGCGAGTCGGACGTCATGTGTTTCGGGCGCGACCTGGAGGTCACGTACCGGGTCTGGTCGCCGAAGGCCGGATATCCGGGCGATGCCGCGTACCGCGACTTCCACACCTACGACCATCCGAGCGGGCTGAAGCCGTCGCGGGTGACGGGTAAACAGGTGGCGCCGCAGGACAAGCAGCCCTATTCGCCGACGCTGGCGGCTTCGGCGGTCGCCCGCCACGCGCAGGACTTTGTGGACACCGTGGTGGCCCGGTTGCGGTCGCTGCGATCCCGACACGGCGCGCCGGGGCTGGTGGTGGCCGCGTACGACACCGAGCTTTTCGGACATTGGTGGCACGAGGGCCCGGCGTGGCTGGAGGCGGTGCTGCGGGCGCTGCCTTCACATGGCGTTCGGGTCACGACACTGCGGGGCGCGCTCGAGGCGGGGCACGTGGGAGCGCCGGTGTCGCTGCCGGCGTCGTCGTGGGGATCCGGCAAGGACTGGCGCGTGTGGGACGGCGAGCAGGTGGCCGACCTGGTGGCCGCGGGCGCGGCGCTGCAACGGGAACTGCTGGCGCTGCCCGGGTCCTCGTTGCGGGATCCGTTGCGGGACCAGACGGTGCGCGAGGCGCTGCTGACGCTGTCGAGCGACTGGGCGTTCATGGTCACGAAGGACTCGGCGGCCGACTACGCGCGGCGGCGGGCGAAGGTGCACGGCGACCGGTTCGGTGAGCTGGCCGGATTGGTGCGCGCGGGGCGGTCGTCGTCGGCCCGGGTCGCCGAGCTGCGCGCCGAGGACGGGCCGTTCGGGCACCTGGACGCACGGGGGTTGCTGTCATGAAGGTGCTGATGCTGTCGTGGGAGTACCCGCCGGTCGTGGTGGGCGGCCTGGGCCGGCACGTCCACGCTCTGGCGCGGCACCTGGTGGCGCAGGGGCACGAGGTGGTGGTGCTGTGCCGACACTCCGCCGGCACCGACGCTGTCACCCATCCGACGACGGACACGGTCACCGAGGGCGTACGGGTGATCATGGTGGCCGAGGACCCGACGCACGTGCGGTTCGAGAAGGACCTGGTGGCTTGGACTCTGGCGATGGGTCACGGCCTGGTGCGGGCGGGTCTCGCGCTCTTCCGTTCGTGGCGCCCGGACGTGGTGCACGCGCACGACTGGCTGGTCACGCACCCGGCTGTCGCTCTGGCGGAAGCCGCTTCGGTGCCGCTGGTCGCGACCATCCACGCGACGGAGGCCGGGCGGCATGCGGGGTGGCTGTCCCAGCCGCTGAACCAGCAGGTCCACTCGGTGGAATGGTGGCTGGCGAACCGCGCGGACGCGTTGATCACGTGCTCGGCCGCGATGCGCGCCGAGGTGGCCCATCTGTTCGAGGTCTCCCAGGACATCGCGGTAATCCACAACGGAATCGAACCGGGCGGGTGGCGGGTCTCTCCAGCTGCCGTCCGTTCCGCGCGCTCGCAGTACGGCTCCCCGCTGGTGGTGTACTTCGGCCGCCTGGAGTACGAAAAGGGCGTACAGGATCTGTTGGCAACGATCCCTCGCTTGCGACGTCGCCATCCCGGCCTGCGTTTGGTGGTGGCAGGCCAGGGCGTACAAGCTGCCGCGTTGGTGGAGCAGGCCCGCAAACTACGGATCCGCCGCGCGGTCGACTTCGTGGGCCACCTACCGGACCGCTCCCTGGTGGCGTGCCTGGCCGCGGCCGACGTGGTGGTCCTACCGAGCCGCTACGAACCGTTCGGAATCGTGGCGTTGGAGGCTGCGGCCGCGGGCGCCCCTCTGGTGGCTTCCACGGCCGGCGGCCTGGCCGAACTGGTGGTAGACGGGGAAACCGGCCTGTCGATCACCCCAGGCGATGTAGCCGGCATAGCCGACGCGGTCACGGAAGTACTGACCGACCCAACAGCAGCCGCCCGCCGAGCCCGCGCGGCCAAAGCAAGGCTGGCGGCGGAGTTCAACTGGGAGGGCATCGCGTCAGCAACAGCGGCGGTGTACCAGTCAGCGACGATCCAGGACCGCCCCCCGTTGGGCCGCCCGAAGATAGCGACAGGCAACGCCTTCCACTCCTGACCGCGAGTCGTACGCTCTCGACACCGAGTCGTACCGTCCGGACAGCGAGTCGGACCGTCCGGACGCATGATGACCACTCCGGTCCCGCATGATGACCATTCCCGTCGCCCGCAACGACCGTTCAGGTCGCGCATGATGACCGGTTGACGTGCGCGGGGGCCCAATTCAGCGTGCGCGAAGGGCCGATTCGGCGTGCTTGAGTGGCGGACTCGGCGTGTCTGAGTGGCGGACTCGACCGGAGTGGTCATTGTGCGGGGGTGGGTCAGTTGCTGTTCAGGGTTTTCTTCAGGGCTGCTTTTGCCTTGCGGGACATGTCCGCTACCGCGGCTCGGCGTTGGGCGTCTGCCTCGTAGGCGGCGCGCCGGTCGCGGACCACCTTTGCCGGGATGCCGGCCGCCACCGCGAAATCGGGCACGTCGCCCTTCACCACCGCGTGGGCGCCGATCACGCTGCCGCGGCCGATTCGCGTGCCCTTCGTGACCGTGACTTTCGTGCACAGCCACGTGTCCGGGCCGATTCGGACGGGCGACTTCACGATGCCCTGGTCCTTGATCGGCTGGTGGATGTCGGCCGTCACGTGGTCGAAGTCGCAGATGTACACCCAGTCGGCCACCAGCGCGGCGTTGCCCAGTTCGATGTCCAGATAGCAGTTGATCACGTTCTGGCGCCCGAAGACCGCCTTGTCGCCGATGCGTAGCGAGCCTTCATGACAGCGGATGGCGTTGCCGTCGCCGATGTGGACCCAGCGGCCGATCTCCATGCGCCCGTAGCCCGGCCGGCAGTGGACGTCCAGGTCCTTTCCAAGAAACACCATGCCGCGCAGCACGATGTGCGGGTTGGCGACGCGGAACTTCAGCAGCCGCCAGTACCGCACGAGGTACCACGGGGTCCACGCCCGGTTGCGGATCACCCAGCGCAGCGAGTCCAGCGTCAGGAAACGGGCCTGGGCCGGGTCCCGCCGCGAGCGCTGCCAGCCCCGCACCCGCTCCGCGACCGGCGCGCCCCACATCGAGGTCATGGCAGGTCACGTTAGCCCACGCTAGGTTCCGCTCATGACCGAGCCCGCGCCGGAAGACCGCCACGCCAGCTGGTTGGAGCTGTTCTTCGACCTGGTCGTGGTGGTGGCCGTGAACCAGCTCGCCCACCTGCTCCACGGCGACGCCCACCACGGCCCCGGCGCCGAGCACATCGTCACGTTCTTCACCTTGTATCTCACGATCTGGCTGCTGTGGACGACCTTCACGCTGTACTCGAACGTCGTGGCCCACAAAGTCCACCAGCGCGCCATGTTCATGGGAATGGCGGGCATCGCGACCATGGCGGCCGCCGTGCCGCACAGCATGGACGGCCGCGCCGACCTGTTCGCCGCCGCCTACCTGATCACCAACGGCATCGGCACGGGCACGCTCGCGCGGTCGGGTCAGGTGTTGGTGTCGTGGACGGCCGCGTCGCAGAACGCCGGGCTGGTGCCGTGGATCGTCTCGTTCTGGGTGGACGACACCTGGTGGAAGCTCGGCCTGTGGCTGTTCGGGCTCATGATCACCCTCTGGAGCAGCGTGTTCTCCGGTCGTCGTGACCAGGACGAACTGCTCCGCCAGATGAACGCGGCCGTGGCGCGCCGGGGCCGTCGCGACGTCACGCTGGTCGCCGGCCACGTCGACGCCGGCCACCTCGGCGAGCGGCTCGGCCTGTTCGTGATCATCGTGCTCGGTGAGGCGATGTTGCAGCTGGTGGGCGCGCTCGCGGAGATCGAGGACTGGCGGCCGGGCGGCGGCGAGGGCTGGCTGTTGCTGCTGGGGGTGGTGGCCTCGTTCCTGCTGCTGATCACGCTGTGGGGCCTGAACGTCGGCTACGGGTTCGCCGAGGAGACCCGGTTCCGGCCGGCCGCCGTGCTGCCCGCGCACTTCGTGGCGGTGGCGGCGATCACCACGGTGGCCGCCGGGCTCGGTTCGGTGGTGGTTGCCAACAAGGAGCACCTGCCGGTGTCGACCGCGTGGCTGCTGTGCGGCGGGCTGGCGGCGTTCCTGTTGATCATCAACCTGCTGGTGGCGCACTCGCGCCGGTGGCCGCTGCGGGCGCTGGCCGTGGCCCTCCCGCTCGGGGTGGCCGCGCTGTCGGGACTGCTGCCCGCCGCGGTCGTGGTGACCGTGCTCGCGGTGGCCGCCGGCGGACAGCTCTGGTTGCTGCGCGCCGGGCGGGCGATAGCGTCACAGGCATGACACCGCTGATCATCGACACGGACCCGGGCGTCGACGACGCGTTCGCCATCGCCCTGGCCTGCGCCAGCCCGGAGGTCGACCTGCTCGGCGTGACCACCGTGTTCGGCAACGTCGGACTGGCCATGACCACGCGCAACGCGCTGGGGCTGCTGGCGCTGTACGGGCGCGAGGACGTGCCGGTGGCCGCGGGCGCCGACCGGCCGCTGGTGTTCCCCCACGCGCACCGGGCGCGCTACGTCCACGGCCAGGACGGCCTGTCCGGGCACGCCGACCGGCTGCCGGAGCGGACGCGCGGCGTGGCGGGCACGGACGCCGTGGCGCTCATGGTCGAGTTGCTGGAGGCGGCACCCGAGCCGGTGACCATCGCCCCCATCGGACCGCTGACGAACATCGCGCTGCTGCTGGCCGCGCACCCGGGGATCCGCGGGAAGATCGCCCGCCTGGTGATCATGGGTGGGTCGGTGGCCGGCGGGAACGTCACGTCGACCGCGGAGTTCAACCTCTGGAGCGACCCGGAGGCCGCGCGACGGGTGCTGGTGGAGGAGTCGGTACCGACCGTCCTCGTGCCGACCGACCTGACGAAGAGCTGCGCGGTCGACCAGGACTGGCTGCGCTCGCTGGCGGCCAGCGGCCCGCGCGGTGAGCTGCTGGTCGCCCTGACCGAGGCCTACCAGGCCCACTACCTCACCGAACTCGGCTGGGCGGGCACGGTTCTGCACGACGCGTTCGCGCTGGCGGAGGTCATCCGGCCGGGCATCCTCAGGACCACCCGCTACCCGGTGGAGGTGGAGTGCGCCTTCGGGCCGTCCCGGGGCGCCGTCCTGGTCGACCGCCGGACCCAGGCGGTGCGCGAGACCTCGGACACGGACTCCGGCCAGCAGGTGGACGTGGCGACCGACACGGACCGCGACGCCCTGCACGCGTTCATGCTGGAGCGCCTGTCCGCGTAGGAGAGCGCGAGGAGAGCGGGCCTGGTTGGCTGCCTCGGCGAGTTTCGTCGAGGGAGGTTGGATGACCCGGCCCGGTGGCCCCCAGCATTATCCGCAGCAGGGGTGGCAGCAGCCCGCGCAGCAGGGGTGGCAGCAGCAGCCGCACCCGCAGCACCACCACCCTCAGTGGGCGCCTTCCCCGCCGCCGCGCAAGAAGAAGAACCGCGTGGTGATCTGGGTGCTCATCACCCTGCTCGTCGCGGGGCTCACGGCGGGCGGGTTCTGGCTGTACGAGGAGTTGGACGACCCGCCCGCGCTGCCGCCCGTGGACTCCTCCCAGGACCTGGCGGAGGCGCCGATCGGCTGCGCCATGCTCGAGGAGGCGGAAGTCGCGCCGTACATCCCCGGCCGCATGGACTACGAGGCGGGCGGCGCGAACTCGGGCACCCGTGCCCACCACGACCAGGGACAGTGCAACTGGGGCAACACGGGCACGTTCACCGAGGACGGTGTCCGGGGCGCGTTCCTGATCGTGACCAGCTACGTCTACCACGCCGACCAGACGGTGTCCGGTGTGGACAAAGCGGTGGAGCACATGACCGAGCGGATACCCGCCGGGGTCGAGGTCAACGTGCCGGACGCCGACGACGCCCAGCTCTCGCAGACCGACGACACCTCGGCCACCGTGACCGTCCGCTACCGCAACGTGGTGTACGACGTGAACTACCACAACCAGACCGAGGGCGCGAACGTCAAGGGCGGGGCGACCGAACTGGCCACCGTCGCGCTCGGCAAGGTCGTACCGGGCGACTAGGTGCGTTCGGCCCGGCAGAGGAAGGCCGTGGGAGTGCGGCCGATTCTCGTGAGGACCACGGTCGCCTCGGCCGGGCCGCGCAGCTTCAGGCGCGGGCGCAGGGAGTTCGGGTCGACGTCCAGGCCGCGGACCAGGATCTCCAGGCGGCCGATCTCGTGGCGGCGGAGCGTCTGGCGCAGGGACTTCTCGCTGTAGTGACCGTGTTCGAGTACGCGGAACGCGCGGATGCCGGGCGGTGGCGTGTCGCCCGTCAGGTAGGCGATGCGTTCGTCCAGTTGGCCGAGGCCGTGGCGCGCCGCGTAGTGGCGAACGAGTCCGGCGCGCACGACGGCGCCGTCCGGGTCGACCAGCCACTCCCCCGGTTCGCGGACCGCGCAGTCGTCCGGGTCGTCCGAGGTGACCGTCCACGTGGGACTTCCAGCGCGGAGAACCGTTGCGCGACGGGCCGGTCCGGCGAGCGAGCCCGTCCACAGGCACGCTTCCCGAACCTGGCCGTCGAGCGACACCAGTTCCACCTCGCCGGTGAACGGCAGCTCCGCGAAGTCCAGCCCAGGCGCGCACTTCACCGCCAGGTCCCGGCCGGCGTAGACAGCCGCCAGGGAATCCAGCGGTGGCACGAAGTCCGCCGGTTGCCAGCGGCGCCGTCCGGCCGAGTCGCGGCGCGCGGGGTCCACGAAGATCGCCGTTCCCCGGGTGACCGGTGCCAACGCGTCCGCGCGAATCACCGCCGGCGAAACCTCTGCCACCGAACAGTTGTGGTGCGCCATGGCGACCCGCACCTCGTCGAGGTCCGAGCCGACGCAACGCCGAGCCGTCGAGGCCAACGCCACCAGGTCCACGCCCACCGAGCACGTCACGTCGTGCACGTCGCGGCCGGCGAACCGTGCCGCCCGGTGACGGGCCACCGGCATGGGTGTCGCCTGCTGCAACGCCGGGTCGGTGAACAGCCACCGGTCCGGCGAGTCCAGTTTGGACGCCGCCTTCCGCCGCAGCAGCACGGTTTCCACCACCGGCCCGGCAAGTGAGCCGAGCAGGCGACGGGCGGTCGCCACGTCGGCCAGTAGTGACGCCGGCGTCAGCGGCAGCGCCGCCACCTCGTCGAACGACTCCGAACGCAGATAGCGGACGTCGTCCAGACTGAACGCATAACTCAGGGCTTGGTCCCCGTGATCAGCACGTTGTAGAAGAGGTTGCGGGGCGCGATCTTCGCCAGCACGTTCTCGTCCAACCAGGACAGTCGCAGCCACGCCTTGTACGCGAACAGCCGCCACCCGAGCGTGAGCTTCTCCTGTGGCACGGCCGCCTCGAACGTCCGCACGGGCCAGCCGAACAACGCGGCCGCCAGTTCCTCGGTCACCGCACGGACCCGGGAGGCACCCGCGTCGCGGGCCTGCCGTTCGAGCGTCGCCGGGTCGAACGTGTGCAGGTCGACGATCGCCTCGAGCGCCGCCGCCCGCGAGGACTCGTCCAGTTCGGACTGCGGCCGCCGCCACGCGGACAGCGCCGGCAGCCTCGTCACGTTCGTGGTCAGCCACCAGGTCAGCTGGCCGAGCTTGCGCGCGTAGGTGTCGCCCACCTTCGTGGGTTCACCGGCGAACACGAACCGGCCGCCCGGCTTGAGCACCCGCAGCACCTCGCGGAACGCGGCCGGCACGTCCGGGATGTGGTGCAGCACCGCGTGCCCGATGACCAGGTCGAAAGTGTTGTCCTCGTAGGGGATCCGCTCGGCGTCGGCCACCCGGCCGTCCACGTCGAGGCCCAGGTTCGCCGCGTTGCGCAGCGCCACCTGCACCATGCCGGGCGACAGGTCGGTGACCGACCCCTTCTTGATCACCCCGCCCTGCATGAGGTTCAGCAGGAAGAAACCCGTGCCGCTGCCCAACTCCATGGCGTGCTCGTAGGGCCAGCCGTCCTCGCCCGCCACGGCGCGAAACCGGTCGGTGGCGTAGTCGATGCAGCGCTCGTCGTAGGAGATCGACCACTTCTCGTCGTAGGTGTCGGCTTCCCAGTCGTGGTAGAGCACGTTGGCCAGCTTGGGATCCGACCGCGCGGCCTCGACCTCGGCCTCGGTCGCGTGCGGGTTGGGAGCGGGGTCGCCTACCGGGTCACTTGCCACTGAACGTCGCCTTTCCCGGACCGTTCTCGATGAACGACCGCATGCCGGACTCTCGGTCCTCCGTCGCGAACAGCGCGGCGAACGCCTGGCTCTCCAGCCGCAGTCCGCTGTTCAGGTCACCGTCGAGGCCGCCGTCGATCGCGAGCTTCGCGGCGGCCAGCGCCCGCGCGGGGCCGTTCACGAACTGGGCGGCCCACTTGTGTGCGGTCGAGTACACGTCGTCCGGCGCCACGATCTCGTCCACCAGCCCGATTTCCAACGCCTCGGCCGCCTCCACGAACCGTCCCGTGTAGACGAGGTCCTTGGCCCGGCTCGGCCCGACGAGCCGCGTGAGCCGCTGCGTGCCGCCCGCACCGGGGATGATGCCCAGCTGGATCTCCGGCTGGCCGACCTTCACGTTGTCGCCCGCGACGCGCCGGTCGCAGCACAGCGCCAGCTCCAGGCCGCCGCCGAGCGCGTAGCCGGTGATCGCGGCGACCGTGGGCTTCGGGACCTCCGCGAGGGCGGACAGGGCCGAGGACAGGCCACTCGCCCGCTCCGCCATGTCCACATAGGACATCGCGGCCATCTCCTTGATGTCCGCACCGGCCGCGAACACCTTCTCGCCGCCGTAGACGATCACCGCGCGCACGTCGTCACGGTGGGTCGCCTCGTGCGAGACGGCGCGGATCTCCTCCTGCATCTGCCGGTTGAGCGCGTTCATCGGCGGTCGCTGCAGCCAGATGGTGCCGACCCCACTGTCGACCTCGAACCTGATGAACTCACCCACGAACGGCCTCCCTACTAGTAACACTTTGTCGCTCCGCTCAGTCGCCAAGACGCCGTCTTCCCTCGTCGCGTGCTCGGCGCTGGCGCGCCTGCGCGCGCTCCTCAGTCCAGACGGCGTCCGCTCCTTCGCTCTGCTACCCGCGAGTAACCACAACTTAGTCGCTGGCCGTTCGCCGCGCGAAGTACCGGTCGCCCAGTTTGTCCAGCTCCAGGCTCTGCCCGAACGTCGAGGACAGGTTCTCGCTGGTCAGGACGTCTTCCAGCAGGCCCTGCGCCACGATCCCGCCGTCGGAGATCAGCAACAGGTGGGTGAATCCCGGCGGGATCTCCTCCACGTGATGGGTGACCAGGATGGTGGCCGGCGCGTCCGGGTCGCGGGCCAGCTCGGACAGCCGGCTGACCAGGTCCTCGCGCCCGCCGAGGTCGAGACCGGCGGCCGGCTCGTCGAGCAGCAGCATCTCCGGGTCGGTCATGAGCGCCCTGGCGATCATGGTGCGCTTGCGCTCGCCCTCGGACAGCGTGCCGAACTCGCGGTCGGTCAGGTCGGCGATGCCCAGCGCCTTGCACAGCTCCGCCGCGCGGGCGGTGTCGAGCTGGTCGTAGTCCTCGCGCCAGCGCCCGAGCACCGCGTACCCGGCGCTGACCACGACGTCGATCACCTTCTCCTGCGGTGGCACCCGCGCGAGCAGCGCCGCCGAGCAGAACCCGATCCGTGGCCGCAGCTCGAACACGTCCACCCGGCCGAGCTTCTCGCCGAGGACGTGCACCGACCCGGTGCTCGGGTGCAGCTCGGCCGCCGCGAGCTTCAACAACGTCGTCTTGCCGGCCCCGTTGGCGCCGAGGATCACCCAGCGCTCGTCCAGCTCCACACTCCAGTTCACCCCGGCAAGCAGGTGGTTCGAGCCGCGTCGGACACCGACGTCGGCCATGTGCACGACCAGGTCGTCCAGATCCACTCCCGTCACGGTGCCCTATTCAACAGCAGGGTTTGCCCGGCCGTGCCGTCGGTTTGCCTCCGTGCGCAGCCGAGCTACCGCAACAGCCGGCCCGACCCGTTGACTACCGGTCAAACAGCAGGTCAAGCGGGAGGGACCGATGGACGGGTACACCGTCAACACCGACAGTCTGGCGATCCGGGTCGGCGAGCTGAACGCGGTCGCCGCCCAGGTCGGCGAGATCGTCGGCACGCTCGACCTGTCGGGCGGCGACCTCGGGCCGGGCGACATCGCGGGCGCGGTCGCCGACGTCGCCGGCACGTGGCGATCGAACCTCGGCGACATGCAGGACAAGATCGACACGATCGCCGGCAACGTCAGCCAGGCCGTCGACAACTACGAGCTGGTCGAGCAGGGCGGCGAGGAGCGGATGCGCGCGCTGGCCGAGGGCACCGTGCGTGACCAGGTCTTCGAGGCACTGAAGGGGGCCAAGCCGTGACCGCGCGGAGCTTCCCGGCGCTCGGGTTCGACCCGGCGGAGGGCGACAAGGCGGCCGTCCAGGAGCTGATGCTGCGACTGGCGGCGGCCACCGAGACGATCGTGGCGACGCTGCCCCGGCTGGAGGAGGCGGCGAAGATCACCGACGACTCCGAGTGGGGCGGCAGCGCGGCCGAGGAGTTCAGCGATCACGGCGACGACCTGCCGATGGGCCTCGGCAAGGGTGCGGAGGCCATGACCGCCGTGTCCGACGCGCTGTCCACCTGGTTCGGGCGGCTCTCGGCCAACCAGGCGGCGGCCGACGTGCTGGAGGCCGAGGCCAAGCGCCTGAAGGCCCGACTCGCCGAGTTCGACAAGTGCACCCCGGAGTCCACGCAGGTCTCGACCGTCCTCGCGAAGGTCCTGGACGACGCCGGCCGGCTGCGCGACCGGCACGTGCGTCAGGCCGAGGCCACGGCCGACGCCATCCGCAAGGGCTCCGACGGCGATCCGTTCAAGCCGGAGAACGACACCTGGTACGTCCAGGGCTTCGACGGCCTGGCCAAGGCGGCCGACGGGGTCTCGCTGGTCACGGCCACCGCGGCCGCCGGGCTCGCGGCCACCGGCATCGGTCTCCCGGCGGCGGCCGTGCTCGGGGCCACCTCCACGGCGTCCGGCGCCGTCGGCTCGCTGGCCGCACTCGGCCAGCAGCTGTCCGGTTCACGCAACGCCCCCGGCTGGGCGAGCGTCGGGCTGGGTCTCGGCACGAGCGTCATCCCCGGCGGCGGGACGGTGGCGGCCGGCGTGCGGGGTGCCGGGCGGGTGGCGGGGTCACGTGGCTCGGCCGCCGCACTGCGGCAGGCCCGCAAGGAGATCGCCGAGGCCGCCCGCGGCGGGGCGGTCCCCGGGCTGGTGGACAGCATCAACCAGGTCCGCCGCCACGGGCTGGAGGGCAAGGTGTCCCGCGATCTCACGGCCGCCGGCCGCGAGGTGGCCAAGCGGGAGGGCACCTACGACGACCTGCCGCGCAACCTGGCCGACCGCAAGGCCGAGCTGCAGCGGATCGGGATGGAGGCCCAGCAGCAGAAGGCCTACGCCGAGCTGGTGGACAAGGGCTCGCAGATCGCCGAGAAGGCGGGCGTGGACCTGACGCCCACCCAGCGGGCCGAGCTGAAACTGCTGCAACAGGGCATCAACCCGACCCCGCAGCAGCTGGAGAAGGCCGTGGAGGATCTCACGAAGGAAGCGGCGAAGAAATGACCATGCGACTGGCCATGCCCGACTGGGTGCACCGGCTCCCGCTCGACCGGCCCGACCTGGCCGTCCAGGAGTACGCCTCGATAGTGGCCGCCTTGCGGGACGCGCCGCCCATCGACCTGGAGGGCCTCGCCACGGAGGCCGTCGAGTCGGCGATCGACGCCGGTGCGGTGCTGCTCGCCGTGGTCACCGCCCCGGAGGCGGCGCCCGCCGTGCTGACCGGCATCCCGCTGGACGCGACATGCGGGCCGGAGACTGCGGCCGTGCTGCGTGACTCGATGGAGGACGTCGGCGGCCCGGACGTGCGGGAGACGGTGGTGCTGGACACGGAATGTGGGCCGGTGGTGGTGGCGCAGCGCGTTCCCGGCGTCGAGCAGGCCCGCTCGCGACGGCCGCTCGCGCTCCAGCTCCAGGCGTTCGTGCCGGACCCGGACAGCGGCCGCACGCTGCTGCTGACCCTGGCCTGCCCGTCGAGCCGCGGCTGGCTCACCCACCAGCTCCTGTTCGGACAGATGGTGTGCTCGGCCACGCCGGACGAACCGATCCACGTGCCCGCCGTGCCGGAGGAATCTTTCGAGACCCACACCTACCGGCTCTGAGCCCGCCACTCGTGGGCGAGGATCGCGTAGACCAGCACGTCGGTCCACTCGCCACGGACCAGCTCGCTCTGCACGAGGCACGCCTCCCGGCGCATCCCCAGTCGCTCGAGCACCCGCGCCGACGCACCGTTGCGGGCGTTCAGTCGGCCCTCGATGCGGTGCAGGTCGAGCCCCTCGAAGCCGAGCCGCAGCATCAGCTCCGCCGCCTCGGTGGCATAGCCGTTGCCCGTGTGGTCCGGGTGGACGATGTAGCCGATCTCGCCCTGGCGGTGCTCGCGGCTGGTCCACGTGAGCTGCACATCGCCGATCGGCTCGCCGGACTCGGGCAACACGATCACGGGCGTGAGGTTGTCGCCCTCGGCGCGCAGCGCGGTCTCGTCGATCTTCTTGGCGAGCGACGCACGCGCCTCGGCCCGGTCGCGCGCGTCGAACGTGGCGTAACGCACCACCACCGGGTTCGACTCGAGTTCGTGGATGAAGTCGAGGTCGCTCTCGGCATACGGCCGATACTCCAACCGGGCGGTACGCAGGGGGAAGTCGGGGACCAACATCACGTGAGACCCTACTCCGCCGGAGAAGCGGGCAAGATGGACAGATGTGCGCCGATCATTCCCAACACGTGCATCCCGGCCGGCCGTTCCCGCTCGGGGCGCATCCCGAGGCTGGTGGGGTGCGGTTCGCGGTGGCGTCCTCGATCGCCGACGCGGTCGACGTCTGCCTGATCGGTGAGGACGGCAGCGAGCACCGGATCGGTCTCACGGAACGCACGTTCGGCATCTGGCACGGCCTGGTTCCCGGCGTCACCCCTGGTCAGCGCTACGGCTACCGCGTGCACGGCCCGTACGACCCGGCGCGGGGCCTGCGCTGCAACCCGCACAAGCTGCTGGTCGACCCGTACGCCACCCGGATCACCGGCACGCTCACCGATCTCGGCGCGGCCAGTGGCTACTGGCGCGACCCCATGACCGGACATCCGTCGCACACCGACTCGCTCGGCCACGTGCCGCTGTCGGTGGTCACCTCGCCCGGCGGCCCGGACACCGGCATCAAGCCGGAGATCCCGTTCGAGGAGACGGTGATCTACGAGCTGCACGTGCGCGGGTTCACGAAGCTGCACCCGGACGTGCCGGAACACCAGCGCGGCACCTACCTCGGGCTCACCCATCCGTCCGTTGTGGACTACCTGGTGCGCCTGGGCGTGACGGCCGTGGAACTCCTGCCGGTCCACACGTTCGTCGACGAGCCGTCGCTGCACGGATCCGGCCGGCACAACTACTGGGGTTACGCGTCGCTCGGGTTCTTCGCGCCCCACGAGGGTTACGCGAGCGAGCCGGGCCGCGAGGTGGCCGAGTTCCGCACGATGGTGGCGGCGCTGCACGCGGCGGGCATCGAGGTCATCCTCGACGTGGTGTTCAACCACACCTGCGAGAGCGGGGTGTCGGGCCCGACGCTGTCCATGCGCGGGTTCGACGCGCCCGCCTACTACCTGCTCGACGGCCACGGGTCCGATGTGGACCTCACGGGCTGCGGCAACACGCTCGATCCCGCCTCCCCCACGGTGGTCCGGCTGGTAACCGACTCCCTGCGGTACTTCGCCGACGAGCTTGGCGTCGACGGCTTCCGGCTCGACCTGGCGAGCGCGCTCGGGCGCCCGGGCGGCGCGGCGTTCGACCGCAACTCCCCGCTGCTCACGGCCATCACCAGCGATCCCGTGCTGTCGCGGTGCAAGCTGATCGCCGAGCCGTGGGACGCGACCGGCGCCGGCTACCAGGTCGGCGGCTTCGCTCCACAGTGGACCGAGTGGAACGGCCGGTTCCGCGACGCCGTACGGGACTTCTGGCGCGGCGAGGACGGCGTGCGTGAGCTGGCCTACCGGCTGTCCGGTTCCGAGGACCTGTACGCCATGAACACGCGGCGGCCGTGGGCGTCCATCAACTTCGTCACGGCGCACGACGGCTTCACCATGCGGGACCTGGTGTCCTACAACGACAAGCACAACGACGCGAACGGCGAGGACAACCGCGACGGCACGAACGACAACCGGTCGTGGAACTGCGGTGTCGAGGGTGAGACCGCCGACTCGGAAGTCCTGGCACTGCGCGACCGCCAGGTGCGCAACCTGCTGACCACGCTGCTGCTGTCCACCGGCACGCCGATGCTGGTGGCGGGCGACGAGCGGTGGCGCACCCAGGGCGGCAACAACAACCCGTACTGCCAGGACAACGAGATCTCGTGGGTCGACTGGACGCCGTCCGAGCGCGCCGACGACCTGCTGGCGTTCGCCCGCCGGGTGATCGCGCTGCGGGCGGACTCGCCGGCGCTGCGGCAGCCGGAGTTCTTCGACGGCCGCCCGTCGCACTCGGGCAAACCGGACCTCGTGTGGTTCTCCCCGGACGGCGCGCCGATGGTCGACGACGACTGGTTCGACGAGACCCGGCGCACGATCGGCATGTGGATCGACGGCTCCACCAGCCTGTCCCGCGACCGCTCCGGCGAACTGATCGCCGACGACTCGTGGCTGCTGCTCCTCCACGCGGGCGACGAACAACTGGAGATCACCCTTCCGGGCGTGGGTTTCGGCGACGTGTTCGTCCCGGTGCTGGACAGCGGCACCCCGCGCGGCGTCCCGGCCGACGAGACCCCCGTCGAGGCCGGCAAAACCCTCACGGTGCCCCCGCGCACGCTCCTGGTCTTCCGCACCCCCCGCTAACCACCGCGAGTCTCCCTCCCAGGACACGCGAGTTGGCGGTTCGCGCAGGTCCTCGGCGGTCACGAACCGCCAACTCGGGTGCTGCGGAAGGGAGACTCGCCGGGTTCCAACCTCGCGAGTCTCCGTCGCGGGGCACCCGAGTCGCCGGTTCGCGACAGGGCCCACCCCGGTCACGAACCGCCAACTCGGGTGTCTCCGGAGGGCGACTCGCGGGTTATTGGGGGATGTCGATGCCGTACTCGCGGATCTTGCGGTAGATGGTGGCGCGGGACATGCCGAGCGCGCCGGCCGCCTCTTTCTTGTTGCCGTCCGCGTCGAGGAGGGCCCGCACCACCGCGTCACGCTCGATCGACTCCAGCGGGTTCAGGACGCGACCGGTCACCGTCTGGCACTCGGGCGGCAGGTCCCCCGGCTCGATGACCCCCACCCGCCGGTGCGTGGTCACCTTCCGCAACACCTCACGCAACTGCGCCACGTTGCCCGGCCACCTGGTCCGCATGAGCAGCCGCATGGCGGCGGGCGAACACGACAGCGCCGCCCCCGCCGCCAGCTTGACCAGCAGGAACGGCACCAGCTCGCGGATGTCCTCGATGTGGTGGCGTAGCGGCGGCACCTCGACCGAGCTGGGGAACGACGCCAGCACGTCGGCCAGTTCGTGGTCGCCCGACAGGTGCGTGGCACACACCCAGGCCCGCGTCTTGGACCGCCGCAGCAGGGTGGCCAGGGCGGCCAGTTCCGCCGAGGGCAGCGCGTCGACGTGGGCGAGCACGAGCGTGCCCCCGTTCTCCGCCAGCTCCTGGCGCACCTCGGCGATGAACGACGCCCGGGACAACGCGTCCACCACGTGGAAGCGGCCAGCCGGGTTGTAGCGCCGGTGCACGGCCCGCAGCAGCGCGAGCTTGCCGACGCCGGCCTCGCCGTGGACGGCGATCCACTCGCCGTGCACCTGCTGCACGCACACCTCGTCGCAGGCCCGCTGCCACAACGCGCCCGACCCGACGATCCCCGGCAGCAGCGGGTGGGTGAACGGCTTGGACCCCACCGGTTCGGCGCCCTCCATCAGCCGCACCCGCACCACCCCGCCGGACGGGCCGGACTCGGTGAGCACGGGCGCGCAGTAGATCCGCGCCTTCGCCCCGCTCGGCAGGTCCACGTCGACGATGGCGCGCTTGCTGCCGTGCATGGCCTCGGCGGCCGTGGCCAGCAGCGTCGCCTGGTCCTGGGGCGGCAGCAGCTGGCGGGCGTGGTCGTTCATCATCACGAGGTCGTTGTTCAGCGCGAGCACGATCCCGTTGCTGTGCCGGCAGGCCCGCAGGTACTCCTGGACGAGCGCCAGCTCGCGACGGCCGCTGGTGGCCGTCAGCTCCCGCTCGATGTGCCCGGCCGTGGTCCGCGCCAGCGCCATGAGCAGCGGTGACGCGTCGCGACTCCAGCAGGTGAGGTCCAGCACGCCGAGCAGTTGGCCGGTGATGGGGTGACGCACGGGCACGCCGGCGCAGCCGAACTCCTCGAGGCCCTCCGCGTAGTGCTCGTGGCCGTAGACGTCGGCCGCCTGCCCGCCCTCGAGCGCCGTGCCGATGCCGTTGGTGCCGACGAACTGCTCGGCGTAGCTGAACCCGGGGGCCAGATGCACCTGGTCGAGGCGCTGTTCGAGCTGGGTGTCGCCCGTTCGCCGGTCGATGACCACGCCGTCGGCGTCGGTCAGGATGATGCTCACGGCCGTGCCGGACAGCTGTTCCTGGAGCCGTCGCAGCACCGGCGAGGCCCCGTGGGTCAGCGGCGTCTCGAGGTTCGGGTCCTTCACGTAGGCGAGGTCGATGTGGTCGGCCGCCACCTTCCAGGTCCGTGACCTGGACCAGGACGCCTGAATGGTCTTGCGCACTCCGTCCGGGCTTCCGGGCTCCGCCGGGGTCGCGTCGGTCAGGAAACGTTCCCGGGCCAGCGCCAACTGGTCCGCCGTGTGGCGTGGAGCATCGGAGTTCGTCAACGAATCATCTCCTGGCTCGCCGTCGTGCCGGGTGCGCAGACGCATGCCGCCACGTTGCGCCCATGTTACGCAGCGTACGAGCAAAGAGGTGCCGGAAATTGTCTCAGATTGAGACCCGGTGCGCCCTGCCGACGAGTTGTGATTCGAGGAACCGGGAGGTGGCCCGCAGGCGGGCCGGCCGCGACGCCGCTCGGTGACGGCCCAGCACAGGAGGCAAGGCGTGAGCCGACAAAGTCTGAGCAAGGCGCACAAGAAGATCACCGAGCTGTCCTGGGAGCCGACCTACGCGACTCCCGCGAAGCGGTTCGGCACCGACTACAAGTTCGACAAGGCTCCCAAGAAGGACCCGCTCAAGCAGATTCTCCGCTCCTACTTCCCGATGGAGGAGGAGAAGGACAACCGCGTGTTCGGCGCCATGGACGGCGCGATCCGCGGCAACATGTTCCGCCAGGTCCAGGAGCGGTGGATGGAATGGCAGAAGCTGTTCCTGTCCATCATCCCGTTCCCGGAGATCTCCGCCGCCCGGGCGATGCCGCTGGCAATCGACGCGGTCCCCAACCCAGAAGTGCACAACGGGCTCGCCGTGCAGATGATCGACGAGGTTCGGCATTCCACGATTCAGATGAACCTCAAACGCCTGTACATGAACCACTACATCGATCCCGCGGGATTCGACATCACCGAGAAGGCGTTCTCGAACAGCTACTGCGGCACCATCGGCCGGCAGTTCGGTGAAGGGTTCATCACGGGCGACGCGATCACCGCGGCGAACATCTACCTGACGGTGGTGGCCGAGACGGCGTTCACGAACACGCTGTTCGTGGCCATGCCGTCCGAGGCGGCCGCCAACGGCGACTACCTGCTGCCCACGGTGTTCCACTCGGTGCAGTCCGACGAGTCGCGGCACATCTCCAACGGCTACTCCATCCTGTTGATGGCGCTCGCCGACGAGGACAACCGCAAGCTGCTCGAGCGCGATCTGCGTTACGCGTGGTGGAACAACCACGCGGTGGTCGACGCGGCCATCGGCACGTTCATCGAGTACGGCACGAAGGACCGCCGCAAGGACCGCGACAGCTACGCGGAGATGTGGCGCCGGTGGATCTACGACGACTACTACCGCAGCTACCTGATGCCGCTGGAGAAGTACGGCCTGGTGATCCCCCACGACCTGGTGGAGGAGGCGTGGAACCGGATCTACAACAAGTTCTACGTGCATCGCGTGGCGCAGTTCTTCGCGACCGGCTGGCCGGTGAACTACTGGCGCATCGACCCGATGACCGACACGGACTTCGAGTGGTTCGAGGAGAAGTACCCGGGTTGGTACAACCAGTTCGGCAAGTGGTGGGAGGCCTACGCCCGACTGTCCAAGCCGAACAGTCACAAGCCGATCGCGTTCGAGAACGTCGGCTACGAGTACCCACACCGCTGCTGGACCTGCATGGTGCCCTGCCTCATCCGCGAGGACATGGTCACCGACAAGGTCGACAACCAGTGGCGCACGTACTGCTCCGAGACCTGCGCGTGGACCGACAAGACCGCGTTCCGGCCGGAGTACGAAGGCACGCCGACCCCGAACATGGGCCGGCTGACCGGAAAGCGGGAGTGGGAGACGCTCTACGACGGCTGGGACCTGGCCGACATCATCTCCGACCTCGGGTACGTCCGTGACGACGGCAGGACGCTCGTCCCGCAGCCGCATCTCGATCTCGACGACGAGAAGAAGCTGTGGAAGCTGGACGACGTCCGCGGAATCCCGTTCGGCAGCCCGAACATCGCGCTGAACAAGATGTCGGACGCCGAGCGCGAGGCACACATCGCCGCCTACAAGGCGAACCCGAACGTCACCCCGGCCTGACCGGCCCCCGGAGCCACCCCGCCGCGCCGCGGCGCCGCCTGCGCGGCGCGGTGGGGAGCCAACCTGCGAGGAAACATGGGCGAGACCCACAAGGTCCGGTTCGAACCGGTCGGCATCGACATCGAGGTCGACGAGGACGAGACGGTACTCAACGCGGCCTTCCGGCAGGGCGTGATGCTGATGCACGGGTGCAAGGAAGGCCAGTGCTCGGCGTGCAAGTCCTTCCTGTTGGACGGCGAGTTGCAGATGGACAAGTACTCGACGTTCGCGCTCGCCGACTACGAGAGCGAGGAGGGTTACGTTCTGCTCTGCCGGTCCCACGCGTACAGCGACCTCGAGGTCGAGCTGATCAACTACGACGAGGACATGATCCGCTCGGGGCTGCCGGTGGTCACCGCGTGGACGACCGTCGAGTCCATTTCGGACCTGACGCACGACATCACGGCACTCGGGCTCAAGCTGACGGAGAACGGACTCCGGTTCCACCCCGGTCAGTACGTCGACATCTCGATCCCCGGTATGGACGCGCACCGGTCGTTCTCCATGGCCAACACGTCCTGTTCGGACGGTCGGCTCCAGTTCATCGTGAAGCGTTACCCGGGCGGGAAGTTCTCCGGACTGCTCGAGGGCGAGCTGAAGGTGGGCGACCCCCTGGAGATCACCGGACCGTACGGCGCGTTCACACTGCGGGTCAGCTCCGACCGCAAGCTGGTGTTCGTCGGGGGCGGGGCCGGCATGGCGCCGATCCTGTCGCTGCTGCGCCAGATGGTGGAGAGCGGCAACGAACGCGAGGCCGTGTACTACTACGGCGCCCGCGGGGAGGCCGACCTCATGCTGCTCGACGAGCTGGCCGAGATCGAACGTCAACTGCCGAAGTTCCGTTTCGTGCCATGCCTTTCCCACACCTGGCCCACCGACTGGTCGGCCGAGACGGGGATGGTCACCGAGGTGCTCGAACGGTGCGAGTCGGAACTGTCCGAATGCGACGTCTACCTGTGCGGGCCGCCGCCGATGATCGACGCGGCGCTGCCGCTGCTGGCCGCGCTCGGCGTACCGGAGTCCCAGATCTACTACGACAAGTTCACCATCACCGCCGCGGCGGAGTGAGAGAGGTGTGCTCGATGGCGAGTGCAGAGACGGTCGGCCAGAGCTTCCCGAAGCCGGAGTTCACCGGCGCGGAAGCCGGCCTCAAGGAGTTCCCCGGCTCCAAGAGCCGTTCCTACAACTACTTCAAGCCGCAGAAGCTGCGGGCCACGGTGTACGAGGACGTGACCGTCGATGTCCAGCCCGACCCGGAGCGGCACCTGAGCCAGGGCTGGGTCTACGGCTTCGCGGAGGGTCCCGGCGGCTACCCGCAGGAGTGGACCGAGGTCAAGTCCTCCGACTGGCACCTGTTCCTCGACCCGAACGCCGAGTGGGAACAGACCATCTACCGCAACAACGCCAACACCGTCCGCCAGATCCAGCGCAACCTGGAGAACGCGAAGAAGGCGGGCGCCTACGCCGCGTGGGCACCGGGTTGGGTCAAGTTCATCGAGCAGCACATCGGCGCGTGGATGCACGCCGAGCACGGCATGGGCATGCACGTGTTCCTGTCCGAGCAGCGCTCCGCTCCCACCAACATGATCAACAACGCGATCGCCGTGAACTGCGTGCACAAGCTGCGCTTCGCCCAGGACCTCGCGCTGTACAACCTGGACCTGTCCGAGTCCGCTTTGGACTTCGACGGCGCCAAGCACAAGAAGGTGTGGCAGGACGACCCGGTGTGGCAGGGCGTTCGCCGCAACGTCGAGGAACTCACGGCCATCGGTGACTGGGCGCAGTCGCTGTTCGCCGCGAACATCGTGTTCGAGTCGCTCGTGGGTGTGTTGTTCCGCAGCCACCTGGTCATGCAGATCTCCGCACGCAACAACGACTACGTGACCCCCACGTTGATCGGCGCCGGCGAACACGACTACGGCCGCGACCTCGGCTACACGCGGGCGCTGTTCAAGATGCTGACCTCCGACGAGACCCACGGCGACAAGAACAAGGCCACCCTGCAGGGCTGGTTGGAACGCTGGGTGCCGGTCAGTGTGAAGGCCGCGCACGACCTGCAACCGATCTGGTCCCAACCGGCGGAGAAGGTCGTGACGTTCGCCGACTCGTGGGCCGCCGCACGCACCGAATTCGCCACCGTGCTCGGTGAACTCGGTCTGACCGAACCGAAGGAGCTGCTGAAGTGACCGCCACCGCCGCCAGCAAGTTCGACGTCAACCGCACATCGTCGAACATGTGCGGAGTCACCCTGATGAACAACCAGAACGGTTACGTGGTCGCGGAGATCATGCGCGGCAAGCCGGGCGTGACCGTGCGGGAGTACCCGTCGATGATCCGCGTCGACGGCGAGAACAAGGTCGTCTTCAACTGGGACGAGGTCTCCGAGGCCATCGGATTCGAGTTCTCCCAGCCCGACTTCGAGGAGATCATGTCGACCCACTACGGGCGCATGGTCCACCTCGACGACGAGACGATCCTGTTCGCCAACCCGGAGGACGCCGCCGAGTACATCGACTTCGACCTCAAGCCCGTCGACTGAGCGAGGAGCCGCGACATGTACACAAAGGACGGCGAGAACTACTTCATCGTGGACAGCCACACCCACTTCTGGGACGGCAGTCCGGCCAACCAGGCCAACCGCTACGGCAAGGGTTTCATCGAGTGCTTCTACGACTACCACCGCAACCTCTCCCCCGAGTCCGAGGTGTGGACGCTGGAGAAGTTCTCGAAGTACTCCGAGCGTGACCTGATCCACGACCTGTTCGAGATCGGCTACGTGGACAAGGCGATCTTCCAGCCAACGTACCTGTCCGACTTCTACGTCAACGGGTTCAACACCACCGAGCAGGACGGCGCGGTGGCCGAACGCAACCCCGGCAAGTTCATCGTGAACGGCGCCTGGGACCCCCGCGACGGCGAGGCCGGTATCGACAAGCTCGAGCAACTGTCGGAGCGGTGGGGCCTGCAGGGCGTCAAGCTCTACACGGCCGAGTGGAAGGGCGACTCGAAGGGCTGGAAGCTCACCGACCCGTGGTCCTACCGGTACCTCGAGAAGTGTGAGCAGCTCGGCATCAAGAACATCCACATCCACAAGGGACCGACGATCTACCCGTTGAACCGGGACGCGTTCGACGTGGCCGACGTGGACGACGTGGCCACGGCGTTCCCGAATCTCAACTTCATCATCGAGCACGTGGGTCTGCCGCGACTGGAGGACTTCTGCTGGATCGCCACGCAGGAGCCCAACGTGTACGGCGGCCTGGCCGTGGTCATGCCGTTCATCCACACGAGGCCGAGGTACTTCGCGCAGGTCATCGGCGAGCTGTTGTACTGGATCGGCGAGGACCGGATCACGTTCGCCAGCGACTACGCGATCTGGCAGCCGAAGTGGCTGATCGAGAAGTTCGTGGACTTCCAGATCCCCGAGGACATGCAGTCGGAGTACGGGCCGCTGTCCACGGACGCGAAGAAGAAGATCCTCGGACTGAACGCCGCGAAGCTGTACAACCTCGAGGTCCCCGCGGAGGTCAACGCCGCCTCGAACGGCAGCGGGGCGGTGGGCTCGGAACCGGTATCCCCCTCAGGAGTACCGGCATGACGGCGATCGATGCCGGCAGCACGTTGGTTGCGCAGGTGTGGCGGGCGCTGGATACGGTGCGGGATCCGGAGCTGGACCAGCCGGTCACAGAGCTGGGTTTCGTGTCCGCGGCCGAGGTCGAGGACGGCATGGTGCGGGTCCGCCTGCGCCTGCCCACCTACTTCTGCGCGCCCAACTTCGCCTACCTGATGGTCGCCGACGCCCGCGACGCCGTGCAGGACCTCCCCTGGGTGTCCCATGTGGACGTCCAGTTGGCCGATCACTTCGCGGCCGAGGAGATCAACGAGGGCGTCGCGGCGGCCGCGGGGTTCGAGGGTTCGTTCCCCGCGCAGGCCACCGGTGAGCTGGACGAGCTGCGGACCACCTTCCGGCGCAAGGCACATCTGGCCTGTCTCGAACGGGCCTGCCAGAAGCTCATCGCGAGCGGCTGGCACGTCGACGAGCTGGCACACGTCCAGCTCGCCGACATCCCGGACTCCCCCGAGCGGGCCAGCCTGGTCCGCCGCCGGGCGGAGCTGGGGCTGTCGACGGACGACCACGCGCACCTGTTCATCGACGACGACGGCACCCCGGTCGAGGCCGGCCAGGTCGCCGGCCGGCTCCGGTTCGCGAAGGCCGTGCGGGTGAGCGTGGACGGCAACGCCGCGTTCTGCCGTGGGCTGCTCAAGACGAGGTATCCGGAGGAATCGCCGTGAAAGCAGTACGGCTCGGCAAGTACGACACCACTCCCGAGCTGGTCGAGGTGGCCGAGCCGGAGGTGGAGTCACCGCTCGACGTGGTGGTTCGGATCGGCGGCGCGGGGGTGTGCCGGACCGACCTGCACATCATCGAGGGCCAGTGGGAGGCCAAGTCCGGGGTCGAGCTGCCCTACACGCTCGGCCACGAGAACGCCGGCTGGATCCACGCGGTCGGTGACGCGGTGTCCAACGTGGCGGTCGGCGACCCGGTGATCCTGCATCCGCTCGCCACGTGCGGGCTGTGCCGGGCGTGCCGGGACGGCGACGACGTCCACTGTCCGAACTCGACGTTCCCGGGCATCAACACCGACGGCGGCTACGCGGAACTCCTGCGTACCAACGCCCGTGCGGTGGTGAAGCTCGACGCGTCGCTGCCACCGGCCGCGGTGGCGGCACTGGCGGATGCCGGCCTCACCGCCTACCACGCGGCCCGCAAGGCGGCGAAGGCGTTGCGGCCCGGGGACATCGCGGTGCTCATCGGCGCCGGCGGTCTCGGACACATCGGGATCCAGGCGCTCAAGGCGCTCTCCCCCGCGCGGCTCGTGGTGATCGACCGGAACAAGGAGGCACTAGCGCTCGCGAAGAAGCTGGGTGCCGAGCACACGGTGCTCGCCGACGGCGGTCAGGTCGAGGCGGTACTCGACCTGACGCGTGGCGAGGGCGCCGAGGCGGTCATCGACTTCGTGGGCGAGGGCGGCGCGGTCGAGGACGGCATCGCCATGCTTCGCCGGGCCGGCAACTACTACGTGGTCGGTTACGGCGGCAACCTCGTGGTGCCGACCATCGACGTGATCTCCACGGAGATCAACTTCATCGGGAACCTGGTCGGCTCCTACAACGACCTCGCCGAGCTGATGGTGCTCGCCGCGCAGGGCAAGGTCACCCTCCACACCAGCATCTACACGCTCGACGACTACGCACGGGCCCTGGACGACCTCGACCGCGGCCAGGTCCGCGGCCGGGCGATCCTCGTGCCCTGAACACCCGTCCGCGACATCAGTTAGGGAGTTCGGCAATGGCAAAGGATCTGCGGTTCAACGTGGAGGCGCGGCAGCTGTTGGAGAGCGGCGTGAACGCGCTCGCCGACGCCGTGAAGGTGACGCTGGGCCCCAAGGGGCGCAACGCGGTCATCGAGAAGCTGACCGGTGCGCCCACCATCACGAACGACGGTGTGACCATCGCGCGGGAGATCCAGCTGCGTGACCCGTTCGCGAACATGGGCGCCCAGCTGGTCAAGGAAGTCGCCATGAAGACCAACGGGGTGGCCGGCGACGGCACCACCACCGCGACCGTGCTGGCACAGGCGCTGGTGCGGGAGGGGCTCGCGGCCGTCGAAGCCGGTGCCAATCCGATGCTGCTGAAGACCGGTATCCAGCAGGCCGTCCGCGCGGTGGTCAGCGTGCTGGGTGAGCGGGCCAAGCAGGTGAAGGGTCAGCAGGAACTGGCCCACGTGGCGACGCTCTCGGCCAACAACGACACGGAGATCGGCGAGACGATCGCCGCGGCCATGCAGCGGGTCGGGCTCACGGGCGTGGTGACGGTCGAGGAGTCGCCGGCGTTCGGCCTGAACGTGACCTTTGTGGACGGTGTGGAGTTCGACCACGGCTACGTCTCGCCGTACATGGTCACCGACACCGACCGCATGGAGACCGTGTACGAGAACCCGTACATCCTCTACACGAACGAGAAGATCTCGCGCGTGCAGGACCTGATGCCGGTGCTCGAACAGGTCACCAGGACGGGCAACCCGCTGGTGGTGTTGGCCGAGACGGTGGACGGTCCGGCGCTGGGCATGCTGGTGGCGAACAACGTGCACGACACGTTCAGGTCGGTGGCCATCCGCGCGCCGGGGTTCGGGCACCGGCGGGTGGCCGAGCTGACCGACCTCGCGGTGTTCACCGGTGGTCAGGTGATCACCGGGGACGCCGGACTGGCGCTCGAGCACGTGCGGCTGGAGCAACTCGGACGGTGCCGCAAGATCACGGTGACCGAGTCGTCCACCACGCTCGTGGGCGGCGCCGGCGCGGACACCGCGGTCTCCGCACGGATCGAGCAGATCAAGCGGGAACTGGAGCGTGCGGAGAACGAGCACGACCAGGACCACCTGGCGGCGCGGATCGCGCGGCTGTCCGGCAGCGTCGCGGTCATCCATGTCGGCGCGGCCACCGGGGTCGAGCTGAAGGAGACCCAGCACCGGGTGGAGGACTCGCTGTCGGCGACCCGCGCGGCCATCGAGGAGGGCATCGTGGCCGGCGGTGGCACGGCACTCATCCAGGCACGGTCCGCTGTGGACGGTGTGGAGCTGACGGGTGACGCCGCGCGGGGCCGCGACATCGTGCGCCGCGCACTCGGTGAGCCGCTGCGGTGGATCGCCGTGAACGCCGGGTTCGACGGCGACGAGGTGATCGAGCGCGTCGGCGATCTGCCGCTCGGGCACGGGTTCGACGCCATGTCCGGTACCTATCAGGACATGTTCGAGCGCGGCGTGATCGATCCCGTGAAGGTCACGAGGTCGGCACTGCAGAGTGCCGCGTCGATCGCCGCGCTGCTCCTCACCACGGAAACGCTGGTGGTGGAGGAGATCGTCGGCAACCCGGGCGCCATCATGGCGCCGGGCTTCGGCGATCTGGCCGAGGGCATGGTCCGTCCGTCCAACATCTACTGAGTTTCGGCCATCCCGTTCGGGGTGGTTGAGCTGATCGTGGATCCGGGTGAGTCGCGGCGCCCGGGTCCACGCCCAGAAGGAGGACCCATGCCCGTCCTGACGCTGCTCGGCCTGCTCGGCGTCGCGTCGATGAGCACGTACCTGTTGGCGATCCGTTGTGTCAGCTGGGATCTGATCCCCGCGGCCGTCGAGGCCAGGGTCCGCTGGTGGCACCGCCACGCCTCCACCGTGCTGGCGGTGTCGGCGCTGGTCGCGGTGGCCGGTTTCCTGGTGCTGGAGCGATGAGAGGCATCGGGCGCCGGGGATTCCTCGGGGCGGCGGGCCTCCTGGCGACGGGTGCGGGCCTACCGCACGAGCACTCCCCGGTGGTGGGCACGGTCGACCACTCCCGCAACGGTTTCACACCGACCGAACTGCTGACGGAGTTCGACTGGGGCGTCGAGTCCATTGAGGATGGACGCACGGTTCGGGACTACCGGCTGACCGCGCAGGTGAAGGACATCGAGATCGCGCCGGGCGTGGTGTACCCGGCGTGGACGTACAACGGTCGCGTGCCGGGGCCGGCCATCCGGGCGGTCGAGGGCGACCTCATGCGGATCACGCTCACCAACGCCACCGAACACCTGCACAGCGTGCACTTCCACGGGTTTCATCCGGCCAACATGGACGGTGTGCCCGGCGCGCGGGAGGCGGTGCCCGGCGGTTCGGTGACGTACGAGTTCACGGCCGAGCCGTTCGGACTACACCTGTACCACTGCCACTCGCTGCCGCTGCGGATGCACATGGCGCGCGGGCTGTACGGCGCGTTCATCGTGGACCCGGTGGGTGGCCGGCCGCCGGCGAACGAGCACGTGATGGTGATGAACGCGTTCGACACGGACTTCAACGGGTCCAACGAGGTCTACGCGGTGAACACCGTGGCGTTCGCGTACGCGGTCGAGCCGATCCCCATCCGCGCGGGTGAGTTGCAGCGCGCGTACGTGGTGAACGTGACGGAGTTCGACCCCGTCAACTCGATCCACCTGCACGCCACGTTCTTCGACCTGTTCCGGACGGGGACCTCCCTGGTACCCCACGAGTTCACCGACATCGTCTCCATGGGACAGGCCGAGCGGCACATCATCGAGTTCCGGTACCGGGAGCCCGGTCGGTACATGTTCCACGCGCACCAGACGGAGTTCTCCGATCTGGGCTGGATGGGATTGTTCGAGGCCACGTGATGTACCAGAAGAAACCAGGCCCCGCGCTGCTTGTCCGTCCTCGTCGGCTGCTGCTGATACTGGCACCGGTGGTCGGACTGGCGGCCCTGGTAGGGGTCCTGCTGTTCGGGGGCCTGGTGCACACGGTCAGCGGCGGCGTGCCGGTGGAATCGCTGGTGGTGGAGGACGTGCGCCTCACGCCGGGCACGCTGGAGGTGAGCGTGCGCAACGACTCGCCGTCACCGGTGACCATCAGCCAGGTGACGGTGGACGACGCTTTCCGGCCTTTCACCGTTGACTCGTCCACAGTGGACCGCCTGGCGTCGACCACCGTGACCGTGCCGTACCCGTGGGAGGTGGCGGTGCCCGTACACGTGACGCTGCTGACGTCCACGGGCACGGTGATCGACCACACGGTGGAGGCACCGGCTCTGACACCAACCGGAACACCGGCCACTCTTGGCATGCTGACTTTGATCGGCTTGGCGATGGCCGCCATCCCGGTGGCTCTTGGCTTACTGTGGCTACCAGCTCTGCGCCGCGCGTCCGCGGCAACGATCACGGCAACGCTGGCGTTCGCGCTGGGCCTGCTGGCGTTCCTGCTGGTCGACTCGACGGCCGAGGGCCTCTCACTGGCGGCGGGCCTGGGGTCTTTGAACGGCGTGGGCGTGTTCGCCCTGGGTGCCCTGAGCGCTCTGGCCCTGTTCGCGGCGGTGGAATCACTGGGCACAAGCAGTACCGGCATGCGACTGGCCTGGCTGGTGGCGACGGGCATCGGCCTGCACAACCTGGGCGAGGGCCTGGCGGTGGGCACGGCCATGCGCGTGGGCGAGGTGGCTCTGGGCACCGCTCTGGTGGTGGGCTTCGCGATCCACAACCTCACGGAAGGCGTGGCGATAGCCGCGCCATTGACCTCGGGCACCTCCCTGTCCTTCTGGCGGCTCGTGCCTCTCGTGGCCGTCGCCGGGTTGCCTGCCATTCCCGGGCTCTGGATCGGCGGCCTCACCGGTGGCGGTGCGCTCGCGGTCCTCGGGCTCGGCGTCGCGGCCGGGGCCATCGCCCAGGTGCTCATCTCCGTGGGCCGGCTCGTGGTGGCCAGGCCGAGCCCGCTCGCCGCCGCGAGTTTCACCGGGGCCGTCGTGCTCATGTACCTCACGGGCCTGCTCGCCTGACTCGAATCCCACTAGGCCGTACCACTTTCTGAGACGACTGGTCGAGGCGCGAGAGGGCTGTCACGATCATGGGCATGTTCCGGTCGCTGTGGAGTTGGCGCGACCGCACGGTGGACCTCCTACTGGTCGCCTCGTGCGGGTGTCCCTGACGACCCATCCCGTCGTCCGCTGTTTCGCCGGAGCCACCTTCGGAGCCTCGCCATGCCCGTCGCACTGACCGACCTGCATCCCCGGTTCGACCAGCCCCTGCTCGCCGACCTCGTCCGCCCGCGCGTCCCGCTGTGGACCCCCACCGAGCTGCGCGAACTGGTCACCCGCATCAGTGACGAGCTGTCCGACCCCCTGCTCGACTTCGTCCGGTTCGCCAGCCCGCAGCGCTGGTGGGCGCGCCTGGCGTTGACCGAGGAGGTCGAGTTGTGGCTGCTGTCCTGGCTGCCCGGCCAGCACACGGCCCCACACGATCACGGCGGCGCGTCCGGCGCCTTCTCCGTGATCCACGGCGAACTGGCCGAGACCTACCGATACCCTGGCAGCACGGTCGGGCACCGCACCCACCGCACGGGCGACCGGCTCGGCTTCGGCGCCGGCCGCGCGCACCAGGTGTGGAACGTCGGTCTCACGAAGGCGGCCAGCGTGCACGCCTACTCGCCGCCACTCGTGCCGACCCGTGAGTACACAAGCCTGCACGACATCCGGGACTCGATCCCCCCGCTGCCACCCCACCGCACCCTCGCCGACCTGCGAACGGAGCCCGTAGAACCATGATCGACGAGATTCTGACCAAGGCCCGAGCCGGCCTGGCCAGAGTGGAGCCGGCGGAAGCCGACCGGCTGCGCCAGGACGGCGCCCTGCTGGTGGACATCCGCCCCCTCCACAACCGCGTGACCGAGGGCGAGATCCCCAACGCGGTGCCCATCGAGCGCATCGTCCTCGAGTGGCGGTTGGACCCGACCGGCGACCACCGCCTACCGAACATCACGGCGGACACCACGGTCGTAGTGCTGTGCAACGAGGGCTACTCGTCCAGCCTGGCCGCCCGTGACCTGCAGGAACTGGGCCTGACGAAGGCGACCGACCTGGTGGGCGGCTTCCGCGCCTGGCGCGCCGCCGGCCTCCCCGTCCAGGAGGGCGGCACACAGGCGGTCACCTAGCCAGGTTTGCCCTTTTAGCTGTCCACGAAGGCGACGGAACCGGGGCTTCACCGCGTAACGTCTGCGGATGTGCGGGTTGTTCGCATTGTGCTCAGGCCTGCCGGGCTGGTAACCGTCGCGACGGTGATCGCGTTGGTCATCGTGGAATGGGGTCCGGCCGGGTCGCTGGTCGCCCTGATGGGTGCGCTGGCCGGCATGGTGGCCGTGGTGATAGCCAGCCAGCTGGGTCTGCTGATGGCCGCCCCGATAGCCGGCGTACGCGTGCGCCGAGTGGTGATCGGCCTGGGCCCAAGACTGGCCGACTGGAGCCGCCCGAACCGCACGGTGGTACTGAGAGCGTTCCCGGTGTTGCTGACGGTGACAGTGCGCGCCGGTCAACCACCCGTCCGGATACGGATGTGGGTAACGGCCCTGTGCTCCACCGTCACAGAACTGGCGATGGCCGCCTTCGCGGTCCTGGCAGCGAACGGCCCGTTCCTACGCGGCGCGGCGGTCGCGGGCTGCGTGACGGCCCTGTACTCACTGGTACCGCACAGGTCGGCCACGAGCACGTCCACAGGCTGGCTGCTGTTCCGCCTACCGTTCGCAGGCCCAGATCTGGTCCGCCAGCTGGAAGCCGCCCCTCTGGTGGCAGCGGCGATCGAAAACGCCCACGCGGGCGAACTGACAGAGGCGGAACGCCTGGCGGTACGCCTACGCGAAACGTACCCGGACCTACGCTCAGCGATCAGCGCCCGAATAGCGGTTCTGGAGGCGAGGGGCCGCTACGGCGAGGCGATGGTCCTGGCGGTGCGCCTGGCCTCCGACCTGGAACAGGACGCGGGCGAGGCGGCAGGCTCGTTCGCCGCACTGGCGGGGTTGGCCTGCGTAACAGTGGAAGCGGGCCAGGTCGACTCGGAGATCGGCCTGTCCACAGCAAGCCAAGCACTGGAGAACGCCGCGACGCTGGGCTACCCGACCTACCGCCTGAACGGCGTACGAGCGTTGCTGGAACTACTGAGCGGCAACCTCGACCGAGCCATCTCACTGGCCCGATTAGCCGCCGGCTCCGGCGACGACGTCCTGGTCCGCGCCGACGACCTGGCCACCCTGGCCCGCGCCCACATGGCAGCGGGCGACAACCGTGCGGCCCGCGAGGCACTGACGGAAGCGGAAAAGCTGGCGTCCTGGTGGCCGCGAGTGGCGAACACCCGCAGCCGCCTAGAGGTCACCTGACTTCTCCTGGAACGGCCGCCCAGCCACAACCATGACTAAGCCATGATCAACCGGCTAGCCGGCGTGAACCACCCGCCCCAACTCCACCGGACTGGCCAACAACTCATGCTGAGGCAGCACCCGGGCGGTAACCCCAAGTGCTCCAGCATGCGGCAACGCGACCTCAGCCGAATAGCGCCCATCAGCACCAGGCGTCATTGCAACCGTGACCACGTCGTAGAGAGAGTCACTGTCCCCAACCCGCCCCACAACCGCCTGCACCTGAACATCCGAAGCAGACAACCCAGCGAGGTCCACGGAAGCGAACACCTGCACCCGCTCCCCCAGCACCGGCGTAGACCCATGATCAACGCTCAACTCACAAGACGTTATCCGCACATGAGGCCAAGCCCCGGACAACCGGTCCCTGTACGCGGCAAGAGAACGAGCAGCCCGATACCCGTCACCATCAGCCAGCGAAACAGCGGTAGCAGCCGGCGTGTACTGAGTATTCACATACTCCTGCACCATCCGCGAAGCCTGCACCTGCGGCCCCAATGACGCCAACGTGTGCCGAACCATAGCGAGCCACTGCGTCGGCGGACCAGCAGAACGGTCATAGAACAAAGGCGCGACCTGAGAACCCAACAATTCGTAGAGGGCAGCCGCTTCGAGGTCATCCCGACGAAGAGGATCAGAAACCCCGTCAGCGGTAGGAATGGCCCACCCATTACTACCGTCGTAGAACTCGTCCCACCACCCGTCCCGAATGGACAGGTTCAATCCACCGTTCAGAGCAGACTTCATCCCAGAAGTCCCACAAGCCTCAAGCGGCCGCGTCGGATTGTTCAACCACACATCGCAGCCCCAGTACAGATAACGGGCCATCGACATGTCGTAGTCCGGCAGGAACACGATCCGATGCCGCACGTCGTGCTCGTCGGCGAACCGCACAACCTGCTGAATCAACGCCTTCCCGCCGTCATCAGCAGGGTGCGACTTCCCGGCCACCACGAGCTGAGCCGGTCGATCCGGATCGAGCAACAGAGCACGCAACCGGTCGTGGTCACGCAGCATGAGAGTCAACCGCTTGTACGTGGGCACACGACGAGCGAAACCGACGGTCAACACATCCGGATCGAACACCGTGTCCGTCCAGGCCAACTCCAGAGGAGAAGCCCCACGCTGCAGCCAGGCCTCACGAACCCGCCGCCGCACCTCGACCACGAGCCGCTTCCGAAGAGCACACCGCAGATCCCACAACGCCGCGTCATCGAGATCAGGCACGGCGGACGTCATCTCACGAGCGGTCCACGTAGGGCCGTGCACGCCGTTGGTCACCGACGTGATCGGCACCTCGTCCGTGTCGAACCCGGACCACAACCCGCCGAACATCTGGCGAGAGACCTCACCGTGCAGCTTCGAGACCCCGTTCGCACGCTGGGCCAACCGCAACCCCATGTGCGCCATGTTGAACATCCCGACGTTGTCCTCGGCCCCGAGGGCGAGCACCCGCCGAATGTCCACATCGGGCAGTAGCGAACCGTCACCGAAGTAGTGCTGCACGAGATCGACGGGGAACCGGTCGATCCCGGCGGGCACGGGCGTGTGCGTGGTGAAGACGGTCCCGGAACGCACAGCGGAGAGAGCCTCGTCAAAAGAGAGACCATGAGCCGACATCAGCTCACGCAGTCGCTCGAGGCCCAGGAAACCGGCGTGTCCCTCGTTCGTGTGGAACACCTCGGGCTGAACGTGGCCGGTCAGCTCACAGTACGTACGCACGGCACGCACTCCGCCGACACCGGCGAGAATCTCCTGCCGGATTCGGTGATTCTGGTCGCCACCGTAGAGCCGGTCGGTGACGCGACGGAGGTCGTCGTCGTTGCCGTCCACATCGGAGTCCAGCAGGAGCAGCGGCACGCGCCCGACCTGCGCCTTCCAGATCCGCGCCCGCAGCACCCGGCCACCTGGCATGGCCACGTGCACGAGGATCGGCGCCCCGGACGGCTCGACCAGCGGCGACAGCGGCAGCCCGTTGGGGTCGATCACCGGGTAGTGCTCGACCTGCCACCCGTCGAGCGACAGCGACTGCCGGAAGTACCCGGACCGGTAGAGCAGCCCGACACCGATCAACGGCACGCCCAGGTCGGAGGCCGCCTTCAGGTGGTCGCCGGCGAGGACGCCGAGACCGCCCGAGTAGTTGGGCAGCGCCTCGGTGACCCCGAACTCCATGGAGAAGTACGCGATCGACCGGGCCATCCGGTCGCCCGAGGAGCCGACGCGCTCCTGGTACCACCGCGGCTCGGCGAGGTACCGGCGCAGGTCGTCGGAGAGCCCGGCGACCCGACCCAGGAACTCATGATCGGTGGCCAGTTGCTCCAACCGGCTGGCCGGCACCTCCGCCAGCAGGCGCAGTGGATCGCCGAGGCGGTCCCACGTGCGCTGGTCGATGGCGGCGAACAGCTCCTGGGTGGGCGGGTGCCAGGTCCACCGGAGATTGGTGGCCAGGGTACCCAGCTCAGCCAGGGGTTCCGGCAGTCCGGCTCGGACGGTAAAGCGGCGCACAGCTTTCACGGCGACCGACCCTATCGTCCGGACGCCGAGCAGGTGTGCGCACCGCACTGACGGGGCACTCTGTTCGTAGGGGACGATGAAACAAGACACCTCGGGCTTACCAGGAAAGGGCGTGCCGGTGAGTGGTCGGCTGGGCATCGACGACGTCTCCCCCGTGGTCAGTTGTGGGCGCTACCCGTCGAAAGCGGTAGTCGGCGAGCACATCCCCGTGCGGGCGACCGTCTGGCGAGAGGGCCACGACGCGGTCGGCGCGACCGTGGTGTGGCGTGGACCACAGGACAAGACCGAGCGCCTGACCCGGATGGCGGTCGACGATCCGAACGCCGACACCTGGATCGGACACATCGCCCCCGACGCGACCGGCATGTGGACCTATCGGGTCGACGCCTGGAGCGACCCGTGGGCCACCTGGCGTCACGCGGTCGAGGTGAAGGTCGGCGCCGCGCAGACGGCCGAGGAGCTGGCCAACGACCTGGAGTCGGGCGCACGGCTGCTCGACCGGGCGGCCCGCCGCTTTCCCCACAATGGCGAGAAGAAGATGCTGCTGTCCGCGGCCGCGGGGCTGCGGGACACCACGGCACCGCTGCCGAGGCGGATCGCCGAGGCGCTCGACGAGCCGATCCAGCGGTACATGCAGAACCACCCGATCCGCGACCTCGTCACCCGGGGCCGCAAGAACCAGATCTGGGTCGACCGGTCCCGCGCCCTGTTCGGCTCCTGGTACGAGTTCTTCCCGCGCTCGACCGGCGGCCTCGACGAGTCGGGCAAGCCGGTGCACGGCACGTTCACCACGGCCACGAAGGAGCTGGACCGCGTCGCCCGGATGGGCTTCGACGTGGTCTACCTGCCCCCGATCCACCCGATCGGCGCGGTCAACCGCAAGGGCCCGAACAACAGCGTCATCTCCGTGCCGGAGGACGTGGGCTCGACTTGGGCCATCGGCTCGGCCGAGGGCGGCCACGACGCCATCCACCCCCAGCTCGGCACGCTCGAGGACTTCGACGCGTTCGTGGCCCGCACGAACGAGCTGGGCATGGAGGTCGCGCTCGACCTGGCGCTGCAGTGCGCGCCGGACCACCCGTGGGTCGAGGCGCACCCGGAGTGGTTCACCACCCGGCCGGACGGCAGCATCGCCTACGCGGAGAACCCGCCGAAGAAGTACCAGGACATCTACCCGGTCAACTTCGACAACGACCCGGAGGGCATCTACGCCGAGGTACTGCGCGTGGTCCTGCACTGGGTCAACCACGGCGTGCGGATCTTCCGGGTGGACAACCCGCACACGAAGCCGCCGAACTTCTGGCACTGGCTGATCCACCAGGTCAAGGCGGTGGAGCCGGACGTGCTGTTCCTGTCCGAGGCGTTCACCCGTCGGGCCCGGCTCTACGGCCTCGGGCGGCTCGGGTTCACCCAGTCGTACACGTACTTCACGTGGCGGACGCACCGCGCCGAGCTGATCGAGTTCGGCGAGGAGATCGTCGAGCACAGCGACGAGTGCCGGCCGAACCTGTTCGTGAACACGCCGGACATCCTCCACGCGTCGCTGCAGTACGGCGGGCCGGCGATGTTCGCGCTGCGGGCGGCGCTGGCGGCCACCCTGTCGCCGAGCTGGGGTGTCTACGCGGGCTACGAGCTGTTCGAGCACGAGGCCGTGCGGGAGGGCTCCGAGGAGTACCTGAACTCCGAGAAGTACGAGCTGCGGCCGCGGGACTTCGCGGGCGCACTCGCCGACGGCCGCTCGCTCGAGCCGTGGATCACTCGGCTCAACGAGATCCGCCAGGCCCACCCGGCTCTCCAGCAGCTCCGCACGCTGCGGTTCCACGACGTCGACAACGAGGCGCTGATCGCCTACTCGAAGTCCGACCCGACCACCGGGGACCTGGTCATCGTGGTGGTCAACCTCGACCCCGACCACCCGCAGGAGGGCACGGTCCACCTCGACCTGCCGGCACTCGGCCGCGGCTGGGACGAGAAGCTCCCGGTCCGCGACGAGGTCACCGGCTCAACCTGGAACTGGGGCCAGTCCAACTACGTCCGCCTCGCCCCGACCAGCGGGGTCGCCCACATCCTCGCGGTGATCACCTAGGACGCTCAGTTGCCGTAGACCGGCGGAGGCACGGTGTCGTCGGAGCGGCCCGGGTTGTTCGTCGGCCAGGGGTTGTCCTTGTTGGTGACGCGGCTTTCACCGGGGACCGACGGCACCAGCGTGTCGGTCCGGTCGACGACCACCGTTCGGCCTTCTCGGACCGCCTGCTCGACCAGACCCGCCAGCTCCTCGGGGCTGGAGCCGGGGTGGTCCCGCGCGATCCCGCGGCCCAGCTCGTTGTTGTGCAGGTCCATGGCCACCGGGACGGGGTGGCTGGTCGGGTTCCGCTCGTGCGCCGTGGCGAAATCGGAGGCCCACTGCTCGCCGTACCGTTGCGCCATCAGCGCGTTCCAGTACGCGTGCCGGAAGGCGTCCCCGTGCCCGTCCTCCTGGCCCTGGCCGGGGAACCTGGCCTCGGCGGCATCCTCGGCGCGCTCCTTGATGTCGTTGAAGACGATGAGTTCCGCGGGTCCGGTGGGGCCCAGCACCAGCCTGTCCAACAGCGCTGCCTCGGACCTGGTGACCACCCGTGGCTCGAACCCCGCCTGTTCCGCGAGCCAGCCGGCCGCCCCGTGGGGCCACAGCAACGTCTCTTCGGGCCGGACCTGATACCTCGCCAGCAGGTCGGCATGTCGATCGGCCGGCCGGCCGAAGGTGTCGATGGCGCGCTGCCACACGAGGATCGCTTCGAGCGCCCGCACGTTGTCCACGAGGCCAGTGTCGCCAACCGCGTGCCCCGATCGTCCGCGATGACCGCTTCTGGTCACGTGACCGGCCGTGCGCAGCCTGTCATTGTCACCCCTTTTCCCTTGTGAGACAAGGACTTACTCGGGACGGAAGTTCGCCGTACGGTCCGATGTATGGCACGACACGCATAAGTCGTGCTCCCTGCGTTGGAGAGGTACCCCGAATGTCCGAGAGAAGGATCAGACGCGGCGTGATGCTGGCCGCGTTCACCGTGCTCGCGTCCGCGTTCGTCGCCGCACCGGCGGCCTCCGTGGCCGAGGACAACCAGTGGACCACCCCGTCCGCCGAATGTGCGACCGATGAGGGCTCGGCCGCACGTGTTCGCCCGGACCAGCACGGCCACGAGCGCAACGAGATCTCCCAGAAGGAGGTGCTCGCGGCCGAGCGGGAGGCCGCGGCCCGTCTTGCCGACCGGCGCGCACCGCTGCCGGCCGTGGTGACCGTGCCGGTCGTGTTCCACGTGGTCCACGCGACCAACGGCACGGGCAACGTCACGAACTCCCAGATCACCCAGCAGATCGCGGAGATGAACCAGAACTTCGGCGGCGGCGAGAGCAGCCAGGCCGCCAACACCGAGTTCCGGTTCACCCTCCAGGCGACCCGCCGGCACGCGAACAACTCCTGGTTCAACGACCCGGACAGCGCGGCGGGCGAGGCCGCCATGAAATCGGCCACCCACGAGGGTGACGCGGGCGTGCTGAACATCTGGTCCACGAACACCGGCTACCTGGGCTACGCGACGTTCCCCTCGTGGTACGCGGCCGACCCCGAACTGGACGGCGTGGTGATCCAGTACGGCTCGCTGCCGGGCGGTTCGATCACGAACTTCAACCTCGGCAAGACCGCTTCGCACGAGGCCGGGCACTGGCTCGGGCTCTACCACACGTTCCAGGGTGCCTGCAGCGCCTCGAACGACCAGGTGTCCGACACCCCGGCCGAGAAGACCTCGACCACCGGGTGCCCGGCGGGCAAGAACACCTGCCCGGCGGCCGGCAACGACCCGATCCACAACTACATGGACTACTCCTACGACAGTTGCTACAACCAGTTCACCCAGGGGCAGAAGTCCCGTATGCAGAACCAGTGGGCGGCCTACCGCGCGTAGATGAACGCGGGCGCCACCTACCCCGGTGGCGCCCGCGTTGTGCACGATCCGGTCATAGCGGTGACCATGGAGCAGGGAGCCGCTGCCGACCTGGCACCATGATCGCGACTCCCCGACAAAGGCTGTTGGGAAGAAAGCTGACTAGGTAAAGGTGCGGGGATGACCGATACGCCCGAGACCACTCGTCCGGACGCCGGCCTGGGACTGGACGGAGTACCGCACACCGGGGAGTCGGTGACCACCGACGGCCATCTGGTCGAGCCGCACGCCGACGACTTCCGCCACGCGAGATCAGCGCCGAAGCAACCGGACTGGTACAAGACGGCCGTCTTCTACGAGGTGCTGGTCCGCGCGTTCAACGACTTCACGAACGACGGCACGGGTGACCTGCGTGGCCTGGCCGACAAGCTCGACTACCTGCAGTGGCTCGGCGTCGACTGCCTCTGGCTGCCGCCGTTCTACGCCTCTCCCCTGCGCGACGGCGGCTACGACATCTCCGACTTCCGCGCGGTGCTGCCCGAGTTCGGCACGGTCGACGACTTCGTCTACCTGCTCGACCAGGCCCACCGCCGCGGCCTGCGGGTGATCACCGACCTGGTGCTCAACCACACCTCCGACCAACACCCGTGGTTCCAGGAGTCGCGTCAGCACCCGGACGGGCCCTACGGCGACTACTACGTCTGGTCGGACACCGACACCGCCTACCCGGACGCGCGGATCATCTTCGTGGACACCGAGTCGTCCAACTGGACGTACGACCCGGTGCGCGGCCAGTTCTACTGGCACCGGTTCTTCTCCCACCAGCCCGACCTCAACTACGAGAACCCCGAGGTCGCGGACGCCATGATCGACGTCCTGCGGTTCTGGCTGGACCTCGGCATCGACGGCTTCCGGCTCGACGCGGTCCCCTACCTGTTCGAGGAGGAGGGCACCAACTGCGAGAACCTGCCGCGCACCCACGAGTTCCTGCGGCGCTGCCGCAAGGTGGTGGACGACGAGTTCCCCGACCGGGTGCTGCTCGCCGAGGCCAACCAGTGGCCGGCCGACGTGGTGGCCTACTTCGGCGACCCGGAGGTGGGCGGCGACGAGTGCCACATGGCGTTCCACTTCCCGTTGATGCCGCGGATCTTCATGGCCGTGCGGCGGGAGTCGCGGTTCCCCATCTCGGAGATCCTGGCGCAGACGCCGGCGATCCCCGCGGGCGCCCAGTGGGGCATCTTCCTGCGCAACCACGACGAGCTGACCCTCGAGATGGTCACCGACGACGAGCGCGACTACATGTACGCGGAGTACGCGAAGGACCCGCGGATGAAGGCGAACATCGGCATCCGCCGCCGCCTCGCGCCGCTGCTCGACAACGACGCGAACCAGATGGAGCTGTTCACCGCGCTGCTGCTGTCGCTGCCCGGCTCGCCCGTCCTGTACTACGGCGACGAGATCGGCATGGGCGACAACATCTGGCTGGGTGACCGCGACGCCGTGCGTACGCCCATGCAGTGGTCGCCCGACCGCAACGCCGGGTTCTCCCGCGCGGACCCCGGCCGGATGTACCTGCCGGTGATCGCCGACCCGGTCTACGGCTACCAGTCGGTGAACGTCGAGGCGCAGCTGAACAACTCGTCGTCGCTGCTGCACTGGACCAGGCGGATGCTGCAGGTGCGCAGCGAGCACCCGGCGTTCGGGCTCGGCGAGTTCACGGAGTTGGGCTCGTCCAACCCGAGCGTGCTCGCCTACCTGCGGCACCTGCCGGCGTCCGACGGGGTCGCCGAGGACCTGGTGATCTGCGTGAACAACCTGTCCCGGTTCCCGCAGCCGGTCGAGCTGAACCTGTCCGAGATGGCCGGCCGCGTGCCGGTGGAGCTGACCGGTGGCGTGCGCTTCCCCGCCATCGGCGAGTGGCCGTACCTTTTGACCTTGCCGGGCCACGGGTTCTACTGGTTCCAGCTCAACATCGACTCCGACGAAGGCGAGAGCTTGTGACCCAGCCGGAGAAACTGGCCGAGGAACTCGGCGAGACGCTGTCGCACTGGATCGTCGGGCAACGCTGGTACCGGTCGAAGGCGCAGGGCGCGGCCGCCGTCCGCACCGAGCACACGTCCGTGCTGATCGACGGCGATCCCGGTCTGGTGCACGCGATGGTCACGGTCGGGGACGAGCCCTACCAGCTGTTCCTGGCCGTACGGTCCGAACCGGACAGCCATCTGGAGCACTCCCACATCGGCACGGCGGGCGGCCTGCACGTGTACGACGCGCCGCAGGACGGCGACCTCATGGGCCGGCTGTTCGACGAGCTGCTCAGCGGCGAGTCGGTGGCCGGGCTGCGGCTGCGCCGGGAGCCGGGCGCGGACCTGGAGCCCGGCCTGCGGGCCCGGCTGATCGGCGTCGAGCAGAGCAACACGTCGCTGATCTTCGGCAACCACTACATCCTGAAGCTGTACCGGCGGCCCGATCCCGGCCCGAACCGCGACGTGGTCCTGCACCGCGCGCTGAACTCCGTCTACAGCCCCCACATCGCCGCCCCGCTCGGCGTGCTGGTCGACGAGCGCGGTGCCGAGCCCGTGGTTCTCGGCTTCCTGCAACGCTTTCTGCCCGACGCGGTCGAGGGGTGGGCCACCGCCACGGCCAGCGTCCGCGACCTGCTGGCCGAGGGTGACCTGCACGCGGACGAGGTCGGCGGCGACTTCGCCGGCGAGGCCGCCCGATTAGGCGCGGCGGTCGCCGAGGTGCACGCCGCCCTGGCCGAGACGCTCGGGACCACCGAGGTCGGCGCGGACGACGTCGTGGCGGAGGTGGCCGCCATGCACGCGCGGCTGGACACCGTGCTCCGCGAGGTGCCGGTGTTGGCCGAGCACGAGGCGACGCTGCGGGAGGCGTTCGACGCGGTCCGCGAAGTGCGTGCGCCGCTCCTGGTCCAGCAGGTCCACGGCGATCTGCACCTCGGCCAGGTCCTGCGCACCACCAGCGGCTGGGTGATCATCGACTTCGAGGGCGAGCCGGCCGCCACCCCGGCCCAGCGCCAGGAGGCCCGCACGCCGCTGCGGGACGTGGCGGCCATGCTCCGCTCGTTCGACTACGCGGCGTTCCACCTGTTGGCGGGTGAGACGGCCGATCGTCAACTGTCGGCGCGGGCCACCGAGTGGTCCGACCGCAACCGGGCGGCGTTCTGCGAGGGCTACGCCGAAGCGGGCACCGACCCGCGCGAGCACCGGGTCCTGCTGCGGGCGTTGGAGCTGGACAAGGCGGTCTACGAGGTCCGCTACGAGCACCACAACCGGCCCGACTGGCTCCCCATCCCACTAGCGGCGATCAACCGGCGAAGTTAGCCTTCTTGGAAGGGCCTTTTCTCGGAAAGGTCGCCGCCGGACGAATCGGGGTGTCTTGATGCGGATCGCGGACTTGCTACGGCACAAGGGTTCTGAAGTGGCCTCGGTGCTGCCGGAGCTGTCGGTTTCCGGACTTCTCGAGGACCTCGCGCGGGCGAACGTGGGTGCCATGGTGGTGGTCGACGCGTCCGGGGCGCTCGTGGGCATCGTCTCCGAACGTGACGTGGTCCGCGGCCTCAACGAACGCGGTGCCGAGCTGCTGCACGCACCGGTCTCGGAGATCATGACCACATCGGTGGTCACGTGTGGTTCCGGCGAAGGCGTGGACAGCCTGGCGGCCATCATGACCGAGCGGCGGATCCGGCACATGCCGGTGGTCGACGACGGTCAGCTGGTCGGGATCGTGAGCATCGGTGACGTGGTGAAGAGCCGGATCCAGCAGCTGGAGTCCGACCGGGAGCAGCTCGAGTCGTACATCGCCCAGGGCTGAGCGCCGCCTGCCGGTGGGCTGTTGAGCAGACCCACCGGCCCAGCGGCACAATGGGCATCAATGGACACCGTGAACCCGAGCGAGTTGCACCGGCTGGTGGCCGGTGCGCACCACGATCCCCACTCGCTGCTTGGCGTACATGCCGGCAGCGCGGGGACGGCCGTCGCGCGCGCCTACCGGCCGGGGGCCAAGTCGGTCACCCTGCTGGCCGGCGAGACCCGCCACGTGCTGGACGAGGTCGGCGACGGGCTGTTCGTCGCGAAGCTGCCGGAACCGCCGGGGGCCTACCTGTTCGAGGTGGACTACGGCGGCGACGCCGTGCTGGTCGACGACCCGTACCGCTGGCTGCCCACGCTCGGTGAGCTGGATCTGCACCTGTTGGGCGAGGGCCGTCACGAACGGCTGTGGCAGGCGCTCGGCGCGCACGTGCGGTCCTACGACACTCCCACGGGTGTGGTCGAGGGCACGTCGTTCGCCGTGTGGGCGCCCAACGCGCGCGGCGTCCGGGTCTGCGGTGACTTCGACGGCTGGGACGGCCGCGCGAACCCCATGCGCTCGCTCGGTTCCTCCGGTGTCTGGGAGCTGTTCATCCCCGGGCTGCCGGCAGGCGCCTGCTACAAGTTCCGCATTCTCGGCCCCGACGGCACGTGGCAGGAGAAGGCCGACCCGATGGCGTTCGCCACGGAGGTGCCGCCGGCCACCGCGTCGCGGATCACGTCGTCGAGCCATGTCTGGGCCGACGACGAATGGCTCGCCCGTCGAGACGCCACCGAGTGGATCTCCGCGCCGATGAGTGTCTACGAGGTCCACCTGGGATCGTGGCGGCCGGGCCTCGGCTACCGCGAGCTGGCGACCGAGCTTGCCGATTACGTTTCGGAGCACGGTTTCACGCACATCGAGCTGATGCCGGTGGCCGAGCACCCGTTCGGCGGGTCGTGGGGCTACCAGGTCACGTCGTACTACGCGCCGACCGCGCGGTTCGGCACACCGGACGAGTTCCGGGTGTTCGTCGACGCCATGCACGCCAAGGGCATCGGCGTGATCATGGACTGGGTGCCGGCGCACTTCCCGAAGGACGCGTGGGCGTTGGCCCGCTTCGACGGCACTCCCCTGTACGAGCACGCCGATCCCCGCCGGGGCGAGCACCCCGACTGGGGCACGCTGGTGTTCGACTTCGGGCGCACCGAGGTCCGCAACTTCCTGGTGGCGAACGCGCTCTACTGGATCGAGGAGTTCCACATCGACGGCCTGCGGGTCGACGCCGTGGCCTCCATGCTCTACCTGGACTACTCCCGCGAGGAGGGCCAGTGGCTCCCGAACGTCCACGGTGGCCGCGAGAACCTCGACGCCGTGCGGTTCATCCAGGAACTGAACGCCACTGTCTACAAGCACCACCCGGGCACGATCATGGTGGCCGAGGAGTCGACCGCGTGGCCGGGCGTCACCCGCCCCACGCACCTGGGCGGCCTGGGCTTCGGTTTCAAGTGGAACATGGGCTGGATGCACGACACGCTCAGCTACGTCGGCCATGACCCCGTGCACCGGACGTTCCACCACAACGAGATCACGTTCTCGCTGATGTACGCGTGGAGCGAGAACTTCGTGCTGCCGCTGTCCCACGACGAGGTCGTCCACGGCAAGGGTTCACTGTGGACCCGCATGCCCGGCGACGCCTGGAACAAGGCAGCCGGTCTGCGAGCGCTGCTGGCGTTCATGTGGGCCCACCCCGGCAAGCAACTGCTGTTCATGGGCGGCGAGATCGGCCAGGAACTCGAGTGGTCGGAAAGCCGCTCGCTGGACTGGCACCTGCTGGAGTCACCGCTGCACAAGGGCGTTCAGTCGCTGGTGGGCGACCTGAACCGCGCGTACCGGGACCACTCGGCACTGTTCGCGGCCGACGCCCGGCCGGAGGGCTTCTCGTGGATCGACGCGAACGACTCGGCTAACAACGTGGCGAGCTTCCTACGCTTCGACCCGGCCTCACCTGACGCGGTGGTCGCGTGCGTGGCCAACTTCGCCGGGATGCCGCACCACAACTACCGCCTGGGCCTACCGTTCGCCGGCCGCTGGCGAGAAATCCTGAACACGGACGCCTCCCTCTACGGTGGATCCGGGGTAGGCAACCTGGGCGAGGTAGTGGCAACAGAAGAACCGTGGCACGGCCAACCAGCTTCGGCCCTACTGCAACTCCCCCCACAGGGCGTGGTCTGGCTGGCCCTGCAGTCCTAAAGGGACACCCAGCACGGGTTCGGAGATACCGGCACGCGTGTCCCCATGTCTCGACCGCATGTCCTCACTTCCGGCACGAATGTTCACGGTTCTCGCACGCATGTGCATGGTTGTGGCACGCATGTGCGAGTTCCTGGCGCGGGTGCAACCGGGAACGCGCGGGGTTCGGGGTGGCGGCGGGCAGGGGAAGGCGGGCGCCAGCCCGCCCCTAGTGCTCGACCTAGGGTGGCGGAGGCTCGCGGGTCAAGGGTTGAGCGAAGCGAAATCGGCGAAGCCGACGCGACGAAGGAGCGCCCTTGACGCGGGAGGGGCCGCCCGTAAAATCCGCCGCCACCCCCGAACCCACCCGGTGACCAGCAACAATGCACGCCCGGCAACCCCACGCAAGATCAACAGACGGCCACGGCCCCCCGTAATCCAGCCTACCGACGACCACCGACAACCCGGCCAACCGCCCGCGCTGGTGACCACCCAGGCGGCAAGACAGCCAACGACACGCGGTCCAGACATGGCGACATGCCGTCGAGGCTTGGCGACACGGAGTCGAGACATGGCGACATGCGGTCGGGCAGTAGCGACACGCGGGGCTCATGTGCGACCGGAACGGTCATCGTGCGCCACCGGAACGGTCATCATGCAGGACGGGACTGGGCATCATGCGCGGCCGGAACGGTCAGCGTGTGCCCGGGCATCGTGCGCGACCGGAACGGTCAGCGTGCAGACGGGACTGGGCGGCCGGAGTGGGCAGTGTGTGGGCGGAGGGGTGTCGTGCCAGCGGGCCCCGGGATCGGATGATCCCGGGGCCCGTTGCTTGCGTGCGTTGTGAGGGTTAGGAGAAGTCCTCCGTGCAGGGGGCTGAGCCCTCCATGAAGCCGCGGCGGAAGGCTTCCACCCGGGCGAACCCGGAGGGCACCCCTTCACCGTTCACGTCCGCCGCGATGAGGCTTTCCTCCAGCAGCAGTTCGGCCACCGCCTCGTCCAGGTCGCCGACGGCCAGGCGCAGCTTGCCCGCGTCGTCGGAGTCGGCGAACGCCGCCCACGCGCCGGTCAGGCACGCGGTGCGCAGGCCCGCCTTCTCGTCGTCGAGCGGAGCACCGATCGACTTCTGCACGGCCAGCGCGTAGCGGGACGCCAGTTCCGCGAAAGCCGCGAAGTCGCCGAGTCCGCCGCTGTCCGCCTCACCCGGGACTGCCGCCGGGTCGGGCTTGGCCGCCACTTCCCGCAGGGCCTCGGCGTCGTAGCCGATGATGTTCTCGTCCGGGCAGTACGTGACCGGGCTGGTGGCGTCACCGTTCTCGCACGTGGAGCCGTTGTCCACGAACTCCGGCTGGTCGACACCGTTCGCTTCGAACGCCGAGTCCAGGCTTTCCTGCAGCAGCTTGATGACGTCCGCCTGGGTGGGATCGATGTCGCCCTCGTCGGCCGACGATTCCAGCTCATCGTCGGAACGCTCCTTCTCCGCGATCCGCTCGTCGATCTCGGCGGTGTCCATCTCGGCGCACCGGGCCGGGTCCTTCGAGAAGCCCTCCTGGAACGCGAACACCCGGTCGAACGCCAGACCGTGGGCGCCCTCCTCCATGTGACCGGCACCCGCCGGGTCACGAATGAAGAACAGCGTGGCGAGCACCTTGTTCAGGCCCTCGCCGTTGTCGATGTCGAAGTACTTGGAATTGCCGTCGTGCACGTAACGGAAGTAGTTGCCCATGTAGCAGTCGGCCTGCTGCTCCCGCACGATGGTGGGCGTGTTCATGTCCATGTTGGACTTCTCGCCGAGCCGGAACTGCACGGCGTGGCCCATCTCGTGGGCCAGCACACCGACCACCGACATCTCGCCGAACATCTCGTTCAGCGCGGGCAGCAACTCGCCGCGGTCCCACGCGATGACGTCCTCGCCACCGCCGCCGCAGTAGAACGCGTTGACGAGCCCCGCGGTGCTCTCACCGCAGATCTCCGCGGCCTCGCCGCCCGAGTCGTAGGACAGAAGCCGTTGCAGCTCCTCGAACTCCTGGTCGAAGTGCTCCGGCATCTGCTTGTGCCAGTAGTCGTAGAGGTCGGCGATGGCGTTGGTCGCGATGATGTCCATCTCGCCGCCGTCGGTGCCCTCGACCTCCAGGCGCGCCGGGTCGACGTTCTCCTTGGAACCGCTCGGCCCGTCGGTGACCGGCAAACCCCCCGCGTTGTCCGGGTCGATGTCCTCCATGACCGTGGGCTTGCCGGCCACGGTCTGCCCCGAACAACCGACGATCCCCACCATCACGGCCACCAAGGCGGTGATGAGCCCCACCCGTCGCCTCTGCCCTGCTCGCACAGCTGTCCCCAACGCTCCGATGCCGGCAGCTTGTCCGCCGGGCTGCCCGAACCATACTGGCCGGGTCCGACATACGTCCGGAGAACCGACCTTCTGAGACCATCGCCCCATGGCCGACGTCATTCTGTTCCACTCCGTACTCGGTCTGCGACCGGTGGAACGGAAGGCCGCGGACCGACTGCGGGCGGCCGGACACGACGTCACCACGCCCGATCTCTACGCGGGCGAGGTCGCCGCGACCCTGGATGAGGGCTTCGCGCTGAACGACCGGATCGGCTGGTCGGTCGTCGAGCAGCGGGCGCGCGAGGCGGTGCGTGAGAGACCCGCCCACACCGTCCTCATGGGATTCTCCATGGGCGCGGCCGTGGTCGACGCGCTGCTGCCCGACCGGCCGGACACCGCCGCCGTGCTGCTCCTGCACACGCAGGCCGAGATCCCCGCCACCGCCCGCGTGGGGCTGCCGGTCCAACTGCACGTCGCCGATCCGGACCCGTTCGTGCCCGACCCGACCGGCTGGCACGCGAGGGCGATCAGCGCCGGCGCCGCCGCGGAGGTCTTCACCTATCCGGGAGCGGGCCACTTCTACCTCGACGCCGACCTGCCCGATCACGACGAGCAGGCAGCCGCCCTCACCTGGCGGCGCGTACTCAACGCACTCAGGACAGTTCGCACGACTCCACGCCGTTGAGCGCGCCGTTGCGGAAGACCGACACGCGCTCGAAGCCCGTGTCCAGCGCGCCGCCCTCGGCGTCGCGGCCCGCGTAGTCGTAGCGCAGCAGCACCTGGATCGCCTCGTCCAGGTCGCCCGGCGACAGCGTGAAGCCCTGCTCCCTGGTGATCAGCGTCCCGGTGTACGAGCCGGTGAGGCACAGCAGTTCGCGCTGGGCGTCCTCGCCGTCCATCGGTCTCCCCAGAGCGGCCATGGCCGCCAGACCGAACCGGCTGGCCAGGATGGTGCCCGTGGCGAAGTCGCCGATCTCCTTGTGCAACTCGGGCAGCTCGCCCTCGGTGGCCACGTCGATCTCGCCGGTGTCCGAGCAGAACGCGATCGGGCCCTGGTCGGTGTCGGCGCACTCGGGGCTGGCCTCGCTGGTGGCGACGGTCGGCGCCGTCCACTCGCCGCCCTGCTCGGTGACCAGGGTGGTGAAGTACGTCTCCTGGTCCGGCGTGATCGTGGTGATCAGCTGCTCGAACGGCAGGTTGCCGCCGCGTTCGGCGTCGCCGGCGTCGTTGAACCCGCGCTGGGTGAACGTCCGGTTCTCGATGCTCATGTCGGCACACATCGCGGGCCCCTGGTCGAAGCCGTCCTGGAACGCCGACACGCGGTCGAACGCGTCGCCGTGGGCGTCCTGGTCGCTCTGCTCGGTGCCGATCGGGTCCCGGAAGGTGACCAGCGCCTCCAGCGCGAAGTCCAGCCGGTCCGGCGAGATCCGCAGATGCTCCGCCTCTCCGTCGGCCACCCATCGGACGAAGGCACCCGCGTAGCAGTCGGCCTGCGCCTCGATGAGGATCGTCGGGTACTCCTCGGGGTTGTTCTGCTCCTCCTGGGGCGTCAGCCCGGCGCGGCGCTGCACGGCGTGGCCCATCTCGTGGGCCAGCACGAACATCACGGCCGCCTCGCCGAACCGCTCCTTCAGCACCGGCAGCAGCGCCGAGCGGTCCCAGGCGATCACGTCCTCCGACGGACAGTAGAACGCGTTGCCCTCGACGTCGGTGGCGTTGCGCGCGCAGGGCGGCGGCTCGGAGTCGGCGTCGGCCGTGTCGACCGAGTAGTAGCCGCCCCGCAGCTCCTTCCACTCGGCGTCGAACGTGGCGGGGAACGTCTCCACCCAGAAGTTCTGCACGTCGGTGATCACCGTGGCGGCCAGCTGGTCGATCTCGCCGCCGTCGGTGTTGTGCACGAACGACGTGTCCGCGTCGCTGCCGCCCGATCCGTCCCTGGTGACCGTGTCGGTGCTGGTCGGGGTGCCGGACACCGTCGTGGTGCACGCAGCGGTGCACGCGAGAACCGAGACCACGAGCAGCAGCGGCACGGTCAGGCGAGTCGTCCTGGCGATAGCGGGGCGCACGGTGTCAGTCTGCCCCGACTCAGGTGTTCACCGGGTGAGGACGGCGCAATCCGGCCACCGCGACCACCGTGACCAGCACGGCCACCAGCTGGGCGGCGGTCGCCACCAGCAGCGTCGGCGCGGCCTCGCCGGACTCGGCCAGCTGCCCGGCGACCACCGTGCCGAGGCCGAATCCGAGCCACATGATGCTGAACACCCACGAGAACACCTCGATCCGCTGGTGTTCGGGGCTGACCTCGCCGATGAGCACCTGCTTGACCGTCTCCACCGGCCCGTTGGTCAGGCCGAACAGCACGAACACCACACCGACCAGCACCATCCCGGCCAACAGTTCGGCACTCACCGACCCGGCGGCCAGCACGACCGTCCCGATGGCGCCCAGCAGGAGCAGTTGCGCCCGCGGGCTGCCCGGCCACACCCGGGCGCCGTAGCCGATGCCGCTGATCGCCGCGCCGAGCGCGAACACGCTGGTCAGCAGGCCTGCCGAGCCCTGGCCGGAGGCCGAGGCGACGGCCGCCACCTCCATGGCCCCGAACGTGAACGTGTCGAGCAGGATGAGCACGAGCAGCAGCCGGACCCGGCCGTGGACCAGGGGCCCGAACACCCGCGCCGACCAGCCGGCGGCCGCCTGGGCCACCACCCGGGTCGCGTCGCGCACCATGGGCGAGACGGTCACGAGTACGTCACCCGTCACCTTGAACACGCCGGTCACCGCGACCACCACGTGAACCGGGAACGCCAGCAAAAGCCCGCCCGCCACCATCGGGCCGGCCACGAACGTGGCGGTGTTCAGGCCGGAGTCGAACGCGTACGCCGTGGCCAGCCGCTCGGCCGGCACGACCGTGGGCCACAGGCCGCGGACCACCGGGCCGGTGGGCGGCACGCTCAGCCCGAGCAGCACGCCCGCCGGCACGAGCAGCGACATGGGAACCTCGGCGGCGAACGCCAGCAGGAGCACCACGAACGCCACCACGTGCACGGCCAGCAGCGAGAACATCACCCGCCGCGGCGAGTACCGGTCGGCCAGGCGGCCGCGCACGGGACCCACGGCCGCGTTGGTCAGCGCGTACGCCAGCATCAGCAGACCGGCGTTCGCGTACCCGTGGAGCTGCGTGGCCGCCACCAGGATCGACAGGCTGAGCATCGAGACCGACAGCCGCGACAACAGCACGGCCAACGTCAGCCGCCGCACCCCCGGGGTCGCGAGCAGCTCCCGGTAGGCGCCCATATGTCAGTAAAGAGCGCTGGCGAGATCCCGACGAGCCTGTGCGACGGCCGGGTCGTCCGGTGGGAACAGCCCGAACAGCTCGACCAGGTGAGTGCGAACGCGGTCGCGGTCGGTGCCGGACGTGCGGCGCACGGTGTCGAGCAACCGGGCGAACGCCTTCTCGATCCGCTGACCGGCCAGCTCCACGTCGGCCGCCGACAGCTGCGCGTCGATGTCCTCCGGGGAGGTGTCGGCACGCACGACCACCGACGGGTCGGCCGCCTCGGCACGGGCGAGGAAGCGGACCTGCGCGAGCGCGGCCTTGGCGTCCTCGTTGGCCGGCTCGGCCGCCAGGATCTTCTGGTAGGCGGCCTCGGCCTTGGCGTAGTCGCCGTTCGAGAAGGCGGTCTCGGCCTCGACGAAGCGCTCGTCCTCGGGCTCCGGCTCGGGCTCGGCCGGCGCGGTGGCGCCCGCCTCGGCCGCGCGGATGCCGGGAAGCCGGTCGCGCAACGCGTCGAGCAGGCCGTCGAGCCACTGGCGGATCTGCGGCTCCGGCTGGGCGCCGGAGAACGCCTCGACCGGCTGACCTCCCGCGATGGCCACGACCGTCGGGATGGACTGCACCCCGAACAGCTGCGAGATCCGCGGGTTGGCGTCCACGTCGATCTTGGCGAGGATCCAGGCGCCGTTGGCGGCGGCCGCGAGTCGCTCGAGGACCGGCGAGAGCTGCTTGCACGGGCCGCACCAGTCGGCCCACAGGTCGACGACCACCGGGACCTGCAGAGACCGCTCGACCACGTCGGTCTGGAACGTCTCCTCGGTCACGTCGATCACGAAGCCCGACTGCGGCTGGCTCTGGCCCTGGGGCTGGCCTGGCGGTGCGGGCGCCGGAGCGGCGGGCGGCCGGTTGGCCGCGTCCGCTCGGGCCTTGAGCGCGGACAGGTCGACCGCCCCGGACAGGGCGGCCGACAGTGCTGCGGTTTGGCGTGGGTCTGGCCTTGTCACGTGACCATCCTGACACGCCGCCCGTTCGGCGTGTCGCGCTACTGCCCCAGGTGACGTTCGATCCGTTCGACCTTGGCCCGCATCTGGTTGTCGTGACCGGGTCGGATGTCGGCCTTGAGCACCAGGCTGACCCGGGGCGCGCGCTCGGCCAGGACGTCGCAGGCCCGCTTGACCACGGCCATCACCTCGTCCCACTCACCCTCGATGTTCGTGAACATCGAGTTGGTCTCACAAGGCAGGCCCGACTCCCGCACGACCCGAACGGCCTCCGCGACCGCTTCGCCCACACTGTCCGAATCCCCACCAGCCGGTGCGACACTGAATGCGACTAACACGCGATCTCCTCACTGCCCAACGGTGTTGCCTGGAGCACCCTTCCCGGTACCGACTGGTAACTTCAAGCGCCATGAGCCCCCGCGCGCTGCCGTTCGATCCGATCGCCCGCGCGGCGGAGCTGTGGACCGAACAGGTGGGCCCGTCCGGCACGATGGCCGCGGTCACCAGCATCATGCGGGTCCAACAGGTCCTTCAGTCCGCCGTGGACAATGCGTTGCGGCCCCACGGACTGACCTTCGCCAGGTACGAGGCGCTGGTGCTGCTCACGTTCGCCAAGAAGGGCAACCTGCCGATGCGCGTCATGGGCGAGCGGCTGCAGTTGCACCCCACGAGCGTCACGAACATCGTGGACCGGCTCGAGGCCGACGGTCTGGTGAAGCGGCTCCCCCACCCCACCGACCGGCGCACCACGCTCGCGGAGATCACCGAGGCCGGCAAGCAGCGCCGCGAGGAGGCCACCGTGGCGGTCACGGACATCGACTTCGGGCTGCGCGGCCTGACCGAGCGTCAGACCGCGCTGCTCACCGACCTGCTCGCGAAGGTCCGCAAGGCCGTCGGGGACTTTGAAGAGTAGTTACTTGTCCTCCCACTGGAAGACCTTCGCGGCGATCGTGCCCACCACGAGCGTGAAGCCGACCAGCACCAGGCACGGCAGGACCAGCGCCTCGGCGCCCTGACCGCGCACCAGGAAGTCCATGATCCCGTCGTTCATGTGACGCAGCGGCAGGGCGTTCGACACCGTCTGCATCCAGCCCGGCGCCTGGTCGATCGGGAAGAACGTGCCGGACAGGAACGCCATCGGCAGCGTCACGATGTTCGCCGCACCCGACGCCGCCTCCTCGGTCCTGCAGAACGCGCCGACCAGCATGCCGATCGCGAAGAACGCCAGGATGCCCAGCAGGAACACGGGAACGGCGAGCCACCAGGTGCCCGTCAGCTTGAGCCCGAACACCGGCAGCAGGCCGATCCCCACGAAGACCACGGCCTGCACCATCGCGACGCCGATGGTCACGACCACGCGGGACGTGAGCACGGTCACCGCCGAGATGGGCGCCAGCCGGATGCGCCGCAGCACCTGCTTGCGCCGCCAGGACACGAGCGTGAGCGCGGCGCCGAACACCGCGGTGATCGCGACACCCCAGGACATGATGCCGGGTGTGAGGTACTGGATCGGTTGCAGCGACGCGTCCTCGACGCTCGAGCTGTCCACTGTGTACCGCGCGGGCTGACCGGTCGCCGCGAGGTTCACGTGGCCGACCACGCCCTCCACGATGCCCCGCACGGTGCCGGACTGGTTCTGGTCGCTGGCCGCGAACCGGAACGTGATCGCCTCGCCGTCCTCGGCCACCATGGCCGGCAGGTCACCGTCGCGGACCTTGGCCACGGCCTCGTCGAGGGAGGAGTAGCGCTCCAGCTCCAGCACGCCCGTCTGCTCGAGCGCCTCGACCACCGGGCCCTCGCCGACCACGCCGATCGCGATCTTCTCGGTGCCGGCGTCGCGGAACAGCAACCCGAACACCACGAGGAACATCAGCGGGAACACGAAGGTGAAGAACAGGGTCATCTTGTCGCGCACGAACCCCTTGAACATGGCGAGCGCGAGGCTCCTGAACGCTGTTTTCATTGGTCGCTCCGCTCCTCCGCTAGCACGCCGTCTTCCCTCGTCGCGTGCTCGGCGCTGGCGCGCCTGCGCGCGCTCCTCAGTCCAGACGGCGTCCGCTCCGTCGCTCCCGCTCCGGTACTCACGCCCGGTACTCCCGTCCGGTGAGGTCGAGGAAGACGTCCTCGAGAGTGGCGGTGCGCACCTGCAGGCCCGCGAGCGTGCCCCGGTCGGCGAGCGCGGACAGTACGTCGGCCGCTCGCCGGGTGGTGATCTCCAGTGACAGCTCGTTGACGGTGACCGTGTCCGCGCCAGGCAGCGCCTGGGCGTCCGATTCGGACAGTGTGCCGAGTTCGAGGAACACGTGGGTCGGCGCGTCCAGCCCGCGCACCAGCGTCGCGGGCGCGTCCATGGCGAGGATCTTCCCTCTGTCCATGATGGCCACCCGGTCGCAGAGGATCTCGGCCTCGTCCAGGTAGTGCGTGGTGTAGAGGATGGTCTTGCCGCGATCCTGAATCGCGCGCAGCACATCCCAGAGGTTGCGGCGCGCCTGCGGGTCGAGCGCGGCGGTCGGCTCGTCGAGGAAGACCACGTCGGGGTCGTGGACGAGCGCGCACGCGATCGACAGGCGTTGCCGTTGCCCGCCGGACAGCTTGTCCTCGCGGGTGTCCGCCTTGTCCGCCAGGCCCACGAGTTCGAGCATCTCGAACGCCGTGGCCGGACCGACGCCGTACAGCGAGGCGAAGGTCTCCAGCTGCTCGCGCGCCGTCAGCTTCTCGAAGAACGCCGACGCCTGCAGCTGCACCCCGATCCTCGGCAGGAGCTTGGTGTTGCGGGGCCAGGTCGGTTCGCCGAGCAGGCGCACGGAACCGGAATCCGGCTGACGCAACCCCTCGATGATCTCCAGGGTGGTGGTCTTGCCGGCCCCGTTCGGGCCGAGAATGCCGAAGAACTCGCCCTCGGCCACCGAGAGCGAGACCCCGTCCACCGCCAGAAGATCCCCGTAGGACTTGCGGATGTCGTCGACGACGATCGCTTGATCCCTCACGGGGCAGAACCTAGCCGGTAACGCACTGGGACAACCGCCAGACCGGCAGTGATGTCCGCTCAAAAGGAAGAATGCGGCAAAGTGGTCACGTCACCCGACGGACCACTCGCCGCACATCTTCTCTCACACCTTGTTCGGCTTGCGCAGCAGGAACAGGTAGGAACCGAGGTGCTCGCGGAAGAACGTCCGCACCGCCGGCATCACACCGTCCATCTGCTCCACGGCCTCGGGGCCGTAGGTGTTGATGATCTCTTCCTTGCGGTCGGCGTAGAGCAGGCCCATGACCTCGCCGGACAGCGCGGTGTTCTGGGTCATGCTCTCGGCCTTCACCAGCTCGAAGCCCGCGTTGGCCGCATACTGCATGGTCTCGGCCGGCGTGCCGGGCAGCGACGACTCCCAGGTGTACTGGAACGCGGCCAGCAGCTCCGGGGTCGGGTTGCCACGCAGCGTGAACTCGCTGACCAGGAAGTGACCGCCCGGCTTCAGGACGCGAGCCGCCTCGTCGAACGCCTTCTGCCGGTCGGTCAGGTGCGCGAACACCTCGATGGCCGTGGCGGCGTCGAACGTCTCGTCGGCGTAGTCGAGGGCCTGCGCGTCGCCGTAGGCGAACGTGACCCGGTCGGAGACGCCTGCCGCCTGTGCCCGCTCGGTGGCCTTGGCGAGCTGGCCCCGGCTGACGTTGATGCCGGTGACCTTGCCGCCGCTGCGCCTGGCCATCTGGATGGCCGGCGAGCCCGCGCCACAGCCGATGTCGAGCAGGTGCTCGTTCGCCTGCAGCCCAAGGGCTTCGAGGTGGTAGTCGGTGGTCGCCTCCTGCGCCCTGTTCGCCAGGTCGGGCAGGGTGGACGCCGGCTTGCGCTCACCGGGCTTCGTCCACAGTCCGATGTGGAGGCTCAGGTCGCCGGCGATCAGCTCGTGGAGATTGATGAGCTGGTCGTAGTTGACGCCGATGTCCTCAGGGCTCGGTAACGTGTATCCGACGTCTACCGGGTCAGTTGTTGTCACTGTTCACAGCTCCCTTGAACGTTCGCAACGCAATGCGAAATGACGGTACCGAGCGCACTGCGCGCGCCGGTAGGGAAAAATTCATGCCTACGGAACAATCTCCAGCTGCGCCATCATTCCGATGGACGAATGATCGACGAAGTGGCAGTGGAACGGGTATCGCCCGGTGTACTTGGAGTCGAACGTGACGAGAATTCGGACAACCTCCCCGAACGGAACGAAAACGTTGTCCTTCGGATAGGCCTCCAGCGGCTTCACGGGCACCCCGTTGCGATCCAGTACCCGGAACTGGATCAGGTGCACGTGCAACGAGTGCTGGATGGGATACGGGCCGAGGGTGGAGATCTCCCAGATCTCCGTGCTGCCCCGCTTGACCGTGAAGTCCACGCGGTGCGGGTCGAACGCCTTGCCGTTGATGTGGAACATGGAGGTCGCCGGGTCGAAGGCGAACTCGATCTTCCTGGTGGGCACGGCGAACGTCGGTTTGGCGGGCATCACGGGCGCCACGGCCGCGATGGCGGCCAGGTCGAGCGGCGCGTCGTCGGCCACCCTGTCGCCGGAGACCTGGAACTTCATGATCTCGCGGTCGGAGGTGGCCGCACCCTCCACGTTCTCCATGAGCACGGAGCTGCCCGCGCCGAACTTCGCGAAGTCCACGATCACCTCGGCACGCTCGGCCGAGCTGATGAAGACCTCGGTGGTGCGGATCGGCGTGGGTAACAAACCGCCGTCGAGCCCGATGAGGAGGAACTCCGCGCCACCGAACCGGATGCGGAAGTTGCGCTCGTTCGCCGTGTTGATCAGGCGCAGCCGGTACTTGCGGCGCTCGACCGTGTGCATCGGTTGGATGGCGCCGTTGACCAGCACGGAGGTCCGGTCGGCCGCACCGCCCGACCGCCACAGCAGCTCGCCGCTCTCCGTGAAGCCCGCGTCCCGCAACGCGAGCGGGATGTCGAACCGGCCGCTCGGCAGGTTGGCACGGGGGTCGTCGATGATGTACGCGCCCGCCAGTCCTCTGTAGACGTGCTCGGCCTCGAGGTGGTGTGCGTGGTCGTGGTACCAGAGCGTGCACCCCGGCTGGTCGTTCGGATAGCGGTAGGTCCGCGAGGCACCCGGTTCCATGCAGTCGAGCGGATGCCCGTCGTCCTCCGGCGCCACGGCGCCACCGTGCAGATGCATGGCCGTCTGGGTGTCGAGCCGGTTGGTGACCCGCACGATCGCCTGACGGCCGCGGGTCGCCCTGATGGTGGGGCCCGGGAACTCGCCGTTGAACGTCAGGACAGGCGTGTCCTTGCCCTGCAGGATCCGCGCGGTGCCCGGCCTGATGGTCAGGTTGTAGTGGTCGGTCGTGCGGTCCCGGAACGCCGGCTTCAGCTCACGGGGAATGGGGAGCGGCACGGTGAACGGCTGCGGTGACGCGGCTGCCGTCCCGGTGAGCGCGTCCACCACCTGCCCGGCCGGTAACGCCAGGGCGACGCCGGCGGCCGCTCCGATCTTCAGGGTGTCCCTTCGGTTCAGCATCTTTGTCCTTTCCATCAGTCCAGGGCACGCCGAAGGCGACCGAGAAAGCGAGCACGAGCACGAAGGAGAACTGGAGGACGGTGATCGAGGCGGCGAGGGTGGCGGTCGAGGAGATGGCCGGGCCGAGCAGCACGGTGGCCATCACCGCGGTGGTGAGTGCGGCCACCGCGGCCACGGATCCCGCGAACACCAGCCGGACCACGACGCCGCCACCATCCACAGTGGATCTTCCGATCCAGCGGCGCATGGCGATCCCGGCCACCGCCACGGCGATCATCAACGCGTGCAGCGCGAACGCCGCGAGCCCCGCGTAGCTGGCGAGCGAGTTGCCGGCCACCGCGGCCGGCGCCACGAACGTGCCGCCGCCGTGGTGGCCGCCCGAGCTGAGCGCCGACATGGACCGCCGGATCACCTCGCCGCTCGGCAGGTACTCCGCGTTGTCCCGCAGTGCCCAGGCGATCAGCGCGGCGACTCCCGCCGCCTGCAGGACCACGGGGGTCAACCGCAGGCTTGTCGATTTCGTCGTTCTCGTGGCGTTCATGGCTTATCTCCCGCGCCGAAGGACCCGGCCAGGTCGAGACAAAGAGCCGCGACGCTACGCACTTTCGCAGAATCGACGGACCGGTCGACAGTGAGCGGGCCACGGAGGGCGTATGAGAAACACACGAATCGCCGGACGCCGGCGCGACATCACCGAGAATTGAGCGAGACATAATCCGCACCCGACTCAGGCCACGATGTCCGGTTGGTACAGATCCAGCCAGTGGTACAGATCGAGTACCCGGTCCACCCCGCGCCGGATGTGGCTGGGGACGGTGAACGGGTCCATGGCCACCGCGTAGGTCAGCCACGCGCGGTCCACCAGGTCGTGGACCGGGTTGTCGGCGTCGGCCAGTACTTCCTTCGCCTGCTGCTGCAACGCCACCAGGTAGGCCGGGTCCTGGATGGACGGATACGAGGCCTTCTTGCGGTCGCGGGCCGACGCCGGCAGCACGTGGGACGCCGCGTGGCGCAGCAGGCTCTTCTCCCGGCCGTCGAAGGTCTTCATCGACCACGGCACGTTGAACGCGTACTCCACCAGGCGGTGGTCGCAGAACGGCACCCGGACCTCCAGGCCCACGGCCATGGACACGCGGTCCTTGCGGTCGAGCAGCATCCGGACGAACCGCGTGAGGTGCAGGTGGGTGACCTCCCGCCGGCGTCGCTCGGCAGCGTCATGGCTGTCCAGGTGCGGAACCCGGGCGACCGCCGTGGCGTACTGGTCGGCCACGTAGGTGGGGACGTCCAGCGCCGCGCGGAGTTCCGGGTGGATGAGCGCCGCCCGGTCGCCACTCATGGCGCTGTTGAACGCCAGCCACGGGAAGGTGCCCGAGCCGACGGCCGCCTCGTCGTGGAACCAGGGGTAGCCGCCGAACACCTCGTCGGCCGCCTCCCCGGACAACGCGACCGTGGAGCGCGCCCGGATCGCCTGGAACAGCAGGTACAGCGAGGTGTCCATCTCGCCGAAGCCGAGCGGCAGGTCGCGCGCGGTGATCACTGTCCGGCGCAGGTCCGGGTCGCTCAGCGCGGCCGGGTCGAGTGAGATCGTCTCGTGGTCGGAGCCGACGAGGGCCACCACGTCGCGGATGTACGGGGTGTCCGGGGTGGCGCGCACCGAGTCCGCCCGGAACGACTCCTCACGCCCGGTGAAGTCCACGGAGAAGGTCCGCAGTCGCTCCCCCTCGTCCCGCAGCCGGGCGGCGGCCAGTCCGGTGACCGTGCTGGAGTCCAGCCCGCCGGACAGCAGCACGCACCGGGGCACGTCGGCCACCAGCTGCCGCTCGACCGTGTCCGTCAGCAGTTCGCGGATCCGGGAGATCGTGGTGTCCAGGTCGTCGGTGTGCTCGGCGGCTTCGAGCTGCCAGTACGTGCGGGCCCGCGTGCCGGCCTCGTCCACCACCACGAGCTGTCCCGGTTGGACCTCGTGCATGCCCTCCCAGAGCGACCAGCCGGGCGCCATGGTCCAGCCGACCAGATCACGGAGGCCATCGAGCCCGATCGCGCGGCGCACGCCCGGGTTGGCGAGGATGGCCTTCGGTTCCGATCCGAAGTGGACACCGGACGGCGTCGGGTAGTAGTACAGGGGCTTGATGCCCAGGCGGTCGCGGACCAGCAGCAGCCGGCGGTCCCGCCCGTCCCACACGGCGAAGGCGTACATGCCGTTGAGCCGGTCGACCAGCGCGTCGCCCCACTGGAGGTAGGCCCGCAGCACGACCTCCGTGTCGCTCTCCGTGCGGAACCGGTGGCCGGCCGCGGTGAGTTCGTCACGCAGTTCGGCGTAGTTGTAGACCTCGCCGCTGTAGGTGAGCACGACCTCGCCGTCGCGCATGGGTTGCGCGCCACCGATCAGGTCGATGATCGCCAGGCGGCGATGCCCGAGTGCGGCGTGGCGTCCAATCCAGACACCCGAGTCGTCGGGGCCGCGGCAGGTCATGGTTTCCGTCATGGCCCACGCGGTATCGCTGTGGGCGGTGAGATCCGCGGCGAAGTCGACGGTTCCGGCGATGCCACACATGGGTCGTCCTCAGTCCGGTTTCGCGGCGACGACCAGCGCGGTGGTCTCCACCGGCAGGTCGGCGCGGGACTCGACGGCCAGCCCGGCCCGGTCCAGCAGGTCGGTCAGATGCGCGAGCGTGCGGTGCCGCCCGCCCGTGGTCATGAGCAGGTGCAGGTCCCAGAGTGCGGGCAGCACGGTCGGGTTGGCCTCGTCGACCAGCCGGTCGAGCATGAGCAACCGGGCGTCCGGTCCGCTGAACCCGGCCCGCACCCGGCGGAACACTCCGAGGACGTCGTCGTCGGAGTGTCCCGCCAGACACCGGCAGAGCACGTACACGTCCCCGCCGTCGGGCACCGACACCCGCATGTCGCCGCCGACCACGGAGGCCCGGTCGAGGACACCGTTGGCGGCCAGGTTCGCGGTGGCCGCGTCGACCACGTTCTCGCGGTCGAACAGGGTTCCCCTGGCAGTCGGGTGCGCGGTGAGGATCTCGGAGAGCAGCTGTCCGTTGCCGCCGCCGACATCGATCACGTGTTTGCCGGCGAAGTCGTAGACGGCCGGGGCGTGGGCGAAGAACAGGTTGCCCGCCTTCATGGTGCCCTGGAAGCGGTCGGAGAACTCGGGGTTCTCGGCGTTGTAGGTGTAGAGCGGGGTGCCGTAGGCGATCTCGAAGCCCGAGCTGACCGTGGAGATGGCCTCGGGCGCGTGGGACCACGCGGTGTAGAACTCGGCGCCGTAGAGCAGCGCCATGTCCCGCTGCGAGCCCGGCACGGTCAGCAGCAGTTCGCTCAGCGCGGTGTTGCCGTAGCCGCCGTCATCCGTTTTGAACACCTTCATGGCCACCAGCAGACGCATCAGCCGGTGCACACCGTCCTCTTTGGAACCGGTGGCGGCCGCCAGTTCGGCGTCGGTGGTCCGGCCGGCGGCGATGTGGTCGGCCAGCGCCAGTTTCGCGGCCGTGTGCACGGCCTGCGCACGCCAGCCGCCGGTGATCAGCTCGACCATTTCCCGCGCGGCACCCAAGTCCTCACCCACGACGGCTCCTCAGGTGGGGATTCCGCCGCGCTTGATCACCGGGACGTCGATGCCCAGTGCGCGCAGCTGGTTGAAGGGGTTCATGAACTCCCGCTGGGTGACGATCTTGCCGTCGCGCAGCTCGAAGGAGTGCAGGAAGTGGTTCTCGTAGTACCCCGGCTCGTAGTTGGGGTACAGGATCTTGCCCTTGCCGTCGCACTCGGCCCAGATGTGGTTGGGGTCCTGGGTCTCGAAGATCCGGATGTTGTACCAGCGCCAGTCGGGGAACATGCGCAGCGACCACTCGCCGTGTGCCTTGAGCACGTCCAGTCCACTCGAGACGACGGGCTGCGGCGTGTCCGCCGTGTAGAGACCGGCACTGCCGTCCTCGGCGAACAGCAGGTAGCGGGTGAGCCGGTTCTCGCCGTAGCGGCTGAGGTAGTCCTCGACGGTGGCGCGGTTGCGGCGGCGCAGGTCGAGGTCCGTGGCGAAGGGGGACAGCGTGTCGGTCATCGGATTTTAACCTCGCGAGGATTTGAGTGCGGCGGCTGAACTCCATGCTCCGATCGCCAGTTTTCCCTTGCCTGACACGGGGGTCAAACGTCCAACCCCGACCGTTCCGCACTTGGACGGCCCGCCGGTACGGGCGTAACTTCGTTGCCATGTACCGATACGTAGTGGCGGACGTGTTCACCGAGCAGGCGCTCCAGGGAAACCCTGTCGCCGTGTACGTCGATGCTCGAGGGCTGGACGGTACCACCATGCAGCGGGTGGCACGCGAGATGAACCTGTCCGAAACCGTCTTCGTGCTGCCGGCCGAGGCCGACGGCGACGTGCGCGTGCGGATCTTCACGCCGGTCAACGAACTCCCGTTCGCCGGGCATCCCACGCTGGGCGCGGCAGTGGTGCTCGGCGAGACCCACCGCGGTGACGTACTGACCATGGAGACCGGCATGGGGACCGTACCGTTCTCGTTGCGCCGCGCGGGAACCCGGGTGACCGGCGTGACCATGGCCCAACCGGTACCCGAGTGGGGTCCGTACCCGGAGGCCGACCTCCTGCTGAAGGCGCTGGGAGTCACCACGTCGACCGCGCCCGTCGAGGTGTACCGCAACGGGCCGCGTCACGTCTACATCGGACTCCCCACGGTGGCCGAGCTGTCGGCGCTGCGGCCGGACCTGTTGGCCCTGGCCGAACATCTGGACATGGCGGCCAACTGCTTCGCGCCCTGGAACGGCGAGTGGCGGGCCAGGATGTTCTCACCCGCCTACGGGGTCGCCGAGGACGCGGCCACCGGGTCGGCCGCCGGTCCCCTCGCCATCCACCTGGCCCGCCACGGGCTGGCCGACTGGGACGAGGAGATCGTCATCCACCAGGGAGTGGAGATGGGCCGGCACTCGGTGATGCGTGCCCGCGCGATCCCCGGCACCGGACCGGACGCTCAACTGGACACAGTGGACCGGGTCGAGGTGTCCGGCACGGCCGTGGTGGTGGCCCGCGGCGACCTGGACCTGTCAGGGCTGTAGTCGGGTGACCGTCCAGCCGTCCTCCGTGCGGTCGTAGCGCAGCCGCCGGTGCAGGCGGTCGGGGACGGCCTCCCAGAACTCCACGGTGTACGGGGTCAGGAGGTACCCCAGCCACTGGTCGGGCCGGGGCAGTGCCTCCCCCGGTTCGGCCAGCCGCAGCGCCTCGGCGCGCAGCTTGTCCTCGTCGTCCAGGGGCGCGCTCTGCACGGCCGCCACGGACATGGGGTGCGTGCTGACCGGCCGGGCGTACCACAGCTTGTCCGAGGCCTCGGCCGACAGCGGCGCCGTCGGCCCGGACACGATGACCTGCCGGCCGGACTCGCGCCAGTAGTACACCCCGGACGAGTGGCCGGTGGCCGCGATATCCCGGCCCTTCTGGCTGCCGCCGTGGCTGGTGAAGACCAGACCGTCCTCCGTGAGGCGGATGGTCTGGACGATCCGGTTGGACACCTGCCCGGCCTCGGACACGGTGGCCAACGCGAGCACTCCGGGCTCACGGGCCCCGGTGGCCTTGGCATCCTCGAACCAGGCGACCAAAGTGGACATGGGCTCGGCGGGCGGCACGTCGAAGAAGCTCATGAGGCCACCCCCGCGAACACCGCGCCGAGACCCGCGAGCGTCGGGTTGTCATAGACACCCTCCACTGTGGCCTCCACGTCGAATCGGACACGCTCGGTCGGCGGATAGCCGATCAGCTCCACCGCCTTGTGTGGCGGCAGGGTCTGCCCCGCGCCGAAGTCGTCGGTCTCCCACACCATGATCGCGCCCCAGCGGTTGCCCACCGGGTCGGCGATCCACAGCTTGAGCCGCAGCCCGCGTACCCGCTCCCACGGCTCCACCCCGCCGTCACGCAGGTACTCGCGCAGGGACTCGATGGTCTGGTCCGATTCGGACAGATCCCACCAGGTGATCGATGCCTTCATATGGCGAGTACCTCTCTGATCCGGGCGGTCAGGATACGCGGGCCGTTCTCCGTGAGTACCGACTCCGCGTGGAACTGCATGGAGGAGAACCGCGTGCCGCGCAGGGCATGCACCTCTCCCGTCTCGACATCCCGGCTGATCTCCACCAGGCCGGCCGCGTCGCTCTCGACCTTGTCCTCGTCGCTGTGGGCGGCGAAGGAGTTGTAGAAGCCGACCCGTTCGGCCTCGCCGAACAGGTCCACCACGCGTTGCCGGCCCTGGTTGGACTCCGGGCAGCGGCGGACCTCCAGGCCCAGCACCCGGCTGAGTACCTGGTGGCTCAGGCAGACGGCGATGAACGGACGTCGCGAGCCCAGCAGCGCGGTGATCGCCCCGTACAGCCGGGCGATACGCGGGTCGGTGGTGTCCGACGGATCACCCGGGCCGGGGCCCATGATCACCAGTTCGTAGTCCTCGACCGCGTAGTCCTCGGCCACGTCGCACACGGTGATGTCGAGGCCGATGGCCCGCAGCTGGTGGGCGATCATGCCGGTGAAGGTGTCCTCCACGTCGACCACCAGCACCCGGCGGCCGGCCAGCGCCGGCACCCAGGTCGGGGTGGCGCCCTCGAGCCAGAACCCCGACAGGCCCGTGTTGCGGTCGGCCAGAGTGGCGCGCACGGCGGGATGTTCGGCCAGCGGGCTGGGCCGCCGGTCGGCCATGGCCGCCAGCAGACCCGCGGCCTTCGCCTGGGTCTCGGCGACCTCCGAGTGCGGGTCGGAGTGACGCACCACGGTCGCGCCCACCGAGATCCGCACCTGGCCCTCGGCGTCGATGTCGGCCGTGCGGATGAGGATGGCGGAGTCCAGCTCCGCGTCGCCCCGGTCGTCGCGGCCGAGCAGGGCCACGAGTCCGCTGTAGTAGCCGCGGCCCTCGGGCTCGTGGCGGGCGATCACCCGGCAGGCGCTCTCCAGTGGACTGCCGGTCACGGTGGGTGCGAACAGCGTGCGGCGCAGGATCTCCCGGGGGTCGAGGGAGGTGCGGCCCTCGATGAAGTACTCGGTGTGCGCGAGCCGCGACATCTCCTTCAGGTACGGCCCGGAGACCCGGCCGCTCTCGTCGCACACGCCGGCCATCATCTTCAGTTCCTCGTCGACCACCATGCGCAGTTCGTCGCGTTCCTTGGTGTCGTGCAGGAAGTCCAGCACGCCGTCAAGGGTGGGGCCGCCGGCCGGGTAGCGGTAGGTGCCGCTGATCGGGTTCATCACCGCGACCCCGGAGCGCAGCGTGATGTGCCGCTCCGGGGTGGCGCCGACGAACGTGCGATCGCCCGTGTGCACGAGGAACGTCCAGTGGGCGCCCGACTCGCGCAGGCACAGCCGGGCGAAGACGGCCAGCGCGTGGGCCGGCGTGTAGTCCTCGATCCGGGTGAGCCACGTGCGTTTGAGGACGAAGTTGGAGCCGGCGCCGCGGCCGATCTCCTCATCCACGATGGCCCGCACGGTGGTCGCGTAGTCGTCGTCGGACACGTCGAACCGGCCGTCCGTGGTGTGGACGGGAAGGTCGGGGATGCGGGCGAGCGCGTCGACCAGGTCGATCTCGTCGCGGTCGGCGACCGTGAGCGCCAGCAGCGGGGCGCCGTCGTCCACTCGCTCGAACCCGCGTTCGCCGATCTGGCGGTACGGCACCACGAGCAGCACGTCGTCGCCGTCCATCGGCACGTCGGCCAGGGTGTCCGGTGTGGACACGTCGCCCACCAGGACGTCCACGCGGCCATGCGTGTGTGGCCGGTGCAGCAGGGCGAACGGCGGCGGCCGTCCGGTGAGGACGGTCGCGAGCAGATCGGTCACCGGAACACCTCCCGCGCCGGAACCACCACGGCGCACCGCCCGGCGGCGTAGTCGAGAGCCATTCGGTGCTGGGCGAGGGAGAAGTCGGCGACCGCGTCCCCCACGAGGAAACCCTCGATGTCGTTGGTGAACGCGTCGACCAGACTCATGAGGATGCCCACGTGCGCGTAGACCCCGCACACCACGAGCTGGTCACGGTCGACCGCGCGCATGCGCTCCAGCAGGAGAGACCGGAAGAACGCGCTGTAGCGCCACTTCGTGAGCAGCCAGTCACCCGGCTCGGGAGCGATCGGCTCGACCACCTCACGGTCGGCGGGCGACGCCTGCATGCCAGGGCCCCAGAAGTCCTTGAGCAGCCCGCGTTGTTGGTCGCTCATCCCGCCGGGCTGGGCGGTGTAGGCGAGCGGAACACCGGCGGCGCGGGCGCGGCCGACCACCTCGGCGACGTTCTCCACCAGCCGGGTGCGCAACGGCTCGGGCAGCGGGCGCAGGAAGAACCGCTGCATGTCGTGTACCAACAGGACCGCGCGGCCGGGATCCACCTTCCAGGAGGCGGTGTTCTCCGGCAGTTCGTCCGGTGTGGGGAGGGAGTAGGGCGCGATCGAGGGTATGCCAACCACTTCGGCTCCTGGGTCTGGAGGTCGCGTGAACAGGGTCGGTGGGTGCCGCCGGCCCTGTTCACGCGACCTCCTCACTCGGGGTTGCGCTCGAGTTGTTCGGCGAAGGAGTGCCAGGCGCGGGCGAACTCGCCGGCCATCGCCGCGACCGTGCTCCTGGCGTGTGCCGGCACGCCACCGGCGATGGACTCCCACCGGCCGGTGCTGACCGCGTGCGCGTCCATCAACCGCAACAACGCCCGCCCGGTCTCGGTGAACCGCAGCGACGGATCCGCGCGCAGGCGTCGGACCACGGTGGTCCAGTCCGGCTCCTCCGGCACGGCTCGGACCGGGGCCGTGCGTTCGTGCCCGGCCGGGTCCTCGCCGCGTGCCAGCCGCACCTTCACCGAACGCGCGGTTTCCGGCGAGATACCGGCCATCCTGGCCACCTGCCGCAGGGACAGGTCCGGGTTGTCGGCGAGCAGACGGGCCGCCACCCGCCGCCGCCGCGCCCCGTCGAGGGGCCGCACCTTGCCGTCCCGCCCGGTCCGCGCGACACCGTCACCGGTTCGCGTGGTCGCCACGGTCTTCGCGGAGAGGCCGACGACGTCGGCGATCATCCGGTCGGACCAGTGCGGGTGGGACAGCAGAATCGTTGCCGCGGCCGCTTTCCGGTCAGCCACGGTCAACGGTAGTCCGTGCTCGGTGTTGGCCCGTACGGCCGCCACGAACGCCTCGTCCGCGTCGGCGTCCACCAGCCGCGCGGGCAGCCGGGTTCGGCCGAGCAGCCGGGCCGCCCGAACCCGGTGCACCCCGTCGATCACCCGAAGGCTCTCACGGTGCACCAGGATCGGCGGCACCTTGTCCAACACGCCGGCCAGCACGTCCACATGGGACTCGTCCACACCGGCCACCCGGGGCGAACCACCCTCGCGCAGGTCGTCGAGGTCGATCAGCACGACCGGGTCGCCGGAGGACGCGTCCACCGCCCGCAAGCGAACATCTTCGGCGAAACCGGGCATAGCCAAGGCCTTTCCCGATACGGAGCGGCCTACACCGTGGCAGGCGCCGCGGTTCGGGACCGGCTGGCGGCGAAGAGGAACAGCAGTCCCCCGACACCCAGTACGGACCCGGACACGATGAGCGTCGACATGAGCGACCAGCCGGCACCGATACCACCGACCAACGGACCGACGGCCATACCAAGGCTGTAGGCCACGTTGAACGCGCCGTACACGGCCGCGTAACCGACACCGTTGTTCTGTGCGACGTCAGCCAGCTCGGGCAGCGCGGGCACGAGCACGAAGCCGTAGCCGATCGCGAACACGGCCAGCAGCGCGCCGACCAGGAACACCGAATCCGGCAGGATCAGCACCGGCATGAGCACGCCGGCTCCGATCAGCCCGAGGGCCATGAGTTTGCGCCGTGCGCCCGGATACTTGTCGGACAGGGCCCCGACGAACGGGCTGGTGGCACCGTTGGCCAGTGTGGCCGCGCCGAACACCAGACCGATGGCCAGCGGACCCGCCAGCAGTCGGGTGGTGAGGTCGAGCGGCAGGATCGGCTCGAGCATGCTGAGCGCGGTCGACGCCAGGAACACCGCGATGATCGTGCCCCGCATGACCGGGTCGGCCAGCACTGTCCCGAAGGGAGTGAGTTCTTCCTGTTCCTCGGCGCGTTCCGGGTCATGGATGAGGAAGTACTGCACGATACCGCTGATCACCGCGACACCGGTCACCACGATGAAGGGGGTGCTGTGGTTGCCCCAGTGCTCGAGGAAACCACCGACCGGCGGTCCGAGAATCAGGCCGATGCTCATGAAGGTCATGACGACCCCCATGACCTTGCCCAGGTTCCGTGGTTCGGTCACCTCGGCCACGAGCGCCACGCCTGCCGTCCACACGGCCGCCGCGGCGACACCCTGCACGAACCGTGCGGTCACCAGCAGCGGATAGGTGTCGGCCAGTGCGAACAGGACGGTGGAGGCCACCAGACCGGCCGAGCCGATCAGCATCGGCCTGCGCCTGCCGAACCGGTCGGAGAGCATGCCCAGTACCGGGGTGGCCAGGACGAGACCCACCGCGTACACGGCGAACAGCAACCCGATCGCCGCGGTCGAGGCGCCGAGTTCCTGGGCGTAGATCGGCAAAACGGGGACCACGATGCTGTACACCAGCATGTCCACCAGGATCGCCACACAGACGGCGGTGACCGCGCCGCCGCTGGAATTCTTCGAGGTGCCAGTCGGACTTACACTGGTCATAATGTGCCCCGTTTGTCGTCGGTGCGTAATTCCATGAAGCAACGGTAGGAGTCCACACTAGATTCCTGGTGAAGACTCCATGATTGTGCGAATTCTTACGTCAACGCCCGTCTGCCGCGACGGAGTCGATAAGGCTCCGCCGCGGCAGACGTCGTGGTTGACCGCGAGCGTCACTCGGGCTTCTGCACCAGGAAGTAGTAGTAGCCCAGGTGGTCGCGCATGTACGCACGCACCAGCGGCATCACGTAGTCCAGGCCGCCGACGACCTCTTCGCCGTAGCGCTCGGTGATCTCCGCGTGCCGGTCGACGTAGAGGAAGTACATGACCTCTGTGGACAGTGCGACGTCCTTGGTCTTGCGGTCGGCCCAGACCAGCTCGAAGCCGGCCTCGCTCGCCCACTGGATCGACTGCTCCGGCGGCGCGGGCGGCTGGCCCTCGAAGGTCTCCAGGAACGCCCGGAACTGCTCCTCCGGCGCCTCCCCGCGGTAGGTGAACTCGCTCAGCAGCAGGGTGCCGCCGGGCTTGAGCACCCGGTAGGCCTCCCGGAAGCCCAGCGGGCGGTCCGACAGGTGCGGGAACAGGTCGATGGCCACGATCGCGTCGAAGGTCTCGTCCGCGTAGGCAAGCTCCATGGCGTTGCCGTACTCGAACTTCACGCGGTCGGCGATGCCGGCGGCCTCGGCGCGCCCGGTGGCCTCCTCCAGCTGGACCTTGCTGACGTTGACGCCCGTGGCCTTCGCACCGGTCGTCTCGGCGATCTGGACGGTGGGAGCACCGGCGCCACAGCCGAGGTCCAGGAAGTGGTCGGTCGGCTTCAGCTTGAGCGCGTCGATGCAGTACTCGACGACGCGCGTCTGCGCCTTGTTCGACAGGTCGTAGACCGACGCCAGGCCGTCGTCCGTGGCCGACCCGGCCCACATGCCGATGTGGAAGCCGACGTCGCTGTTGATCAGCCGGTAGAAGTCAGCGAACTCGTCGTAGCTGATTCCGATTTCTTCGGGGGTGGGTACGGCGTATTCGCCGGCGCTTTGATCTTCTGTCGCAGTCACTTCTTGTGGCTCCCTCGTGTGGTCCAAAATTTCGTTACTTCCCTGCGGAAATCAGGTCAGTGGAGTGAATCACTTACGGCGCAACCAAAGCGCACGACAGAGGAAGGCCAGGCCGAGCACCGACGCCGCGGTGCGGGCCAGGTGGGCGGCCACCCACGGGTCCTCGGTCTCGGCGCGCAGTGCCGCGACGTCGATGGCGTCCGGGTCGCCGGCCTTCTCGAGCGTGTCGTTCAGCGGGAAGTGGACACCCATGGTGATCAGGATGGCCACCACGTACAGCGCGAGACCCGCGAGCGTCCAGCGGAACGCGGCCTTCGCACCCAGACGGTTCTGGAGGATGGCCGCCACACCCGTGAACACGAACGCGCCCATGAGCGAGAGCAGGAACAGCGGGCTGCTGTTGATCGTCGTGATGGTCTTCTGCATCACGACCACGTAGGTCCGGTCGTCGGCGTCGGCCAGCGACGGCATGATCGAGGTGGCCCAGTCGAAGAACATCCCCGCGATCATGCCCAGGCAGACGGTGCCAACACCGAGCGTTAACCCGACCATCCGGTCGGAGCCCGAGCCGTTGTTGGGCACCGCTTGGTGCGATTGGGGATTGCGGTAGATGTCCATCTTTCTTCTCTCTCTCCTGGTTGGTGACTAGGACTGGTTCTCGGCTGGGAACCAGTCCACGGCTGGTTCGGTCCTCTTCGGACGCCAACCAGTGGTCTCGGTGAACCTGGCGGAACTCAACCGTTGCGACCGGGCGAGGATGGCCAGGAAGCCCCTGGTGAACAGCCGAGGGATGGTCTTGGCCTTGCGTTTGCCCGCCACCTCGGCGATCACCCGGCCGAACTCGCTCTTGCGCATCGGTTCGGCGCCGAGGTTGTACACCCCACTCGGTGCCGACAACGCCGCCACGACGCCGGACGCCGCGTCGGCCGGGTGGATGGCGGTCATCCAGCCATCCCTGTCGCCGAAGTACGCCGGGCCGCCCTTCGCGACGCCGGCGATCATCCACCGGCTGATCCCGTCGTCGCCGTGCAGGGTGGCGATCCGCAGCCGCACGGCCGTGCGGCCCTCGCCGTCGAACCGCTCGGCGTTGGCGTGGGCGATCGCCGCCGCTTCCGCCGGGCCGACCGGGTTCAGCGGCGCGTTCTCGTCGAGCACGGTGTCGCCGCCGTCCGCGTAGACCAGCGAGACGCCTTCCTGGACCAGCACACCGACACCGGCCGCCCGCGCGGCCTTCGCCACGGCGAGGCTCGCCTCGGTGCGCAGCCGATCGTTGTCCGCCCACTTGCGGTTGCGCAGCATCGCCCGTCCGACCGGGATCCTGGTCGCCACGTTCACCACGGCGTCGTGGCCGTGGAACGCGGTCAGCAACTCCCCCGCGTCGAACACGTTGGCCGCCACCGGTTTGATGCCGAGCGATCCGACGGCCGCGACCCGCGCCTCGCTGCTGGCCAAACCGGTCACCTCGTGACCTTCGGCCTGCAGCGCCGGCACGATTTCACGACCGAGCACACCGGTCGACCCGATCAACAGCACGCGCACGGTCGTTCACCTCTCTCATTCGTCCACAGTGGACCTAGCGTCACGCCGCAGGCGCGTTCGCGTGTTCGGCGGTGAGGCGGCCACGGTCGAGCAGGCCCACCCGGTCGCACACGGAACGCACGTCGTCGGCCAGCCGGCCGGCGTAGAGCACGCTCAGGCCGTTCTCACGCAGGCGGCGCACGGTGGCGAGCAGCCACTCGGCGTCCGGGCGGTCGAGGCCGCCGGTGAGCCCGTCGAGCACGAGCAGCCGGGGCTGGGTCAGCAGCGCGGCCGCCAGGCCGATGCCCCGCCGCACACCCGCGGGGCAGCGGTCGGCCGCCACGTCGGCGTAGTCGTCGAGCCCGACGGCGGACATGGCCGCCGCCACCCCGTCGTGCCCGTGCACCCTGGCCCAGAAGCTGAGGTTGTCGGCCACCGTGGCCGAGGGAAGAATCGCCGCGTCCCGCACGGCGTGTGCCACGCGGCCGTCGAGCTGGATGGTCCCGGCGTCCACGCGCAGCAGGCCACACACAGCCAGGACGATCGTGGTCTTGCCGGAGCCCTCGGGCCCGATCAGCCCGTAGGCCTCGCCGGCCCGTACGTCGAACCACACGTCCTCGACCATCGCGGTGCCACCGGCACCCGCGCGCAGGCCCTGGCAGGACAGCACGATCCCCGAGTCCCGCAGACCGTCTCGCGACCGTGTGCCATGAACCGCGGTGTGGACCGTCATGCGACCACCTGCCCGTGCTCGACGTACTTTCGAGGACGCCTCCAGCGTCACAGGGTTACGGTGCTGGTACCAGGGAGTCGTACACGCCCGATGGTGTGAAAATGTCATGCGGCGATCGCCACCACGATGAGGCCGTCACCAGCGCGCCAGCGCCCGGCGAACCGGCTGGGAGCGGCGCCGGGACGCAGCTCGGCCGAGAAACCGCCACCGGGATCGATCTCCACGGTGGCGTCACGGAACCCCAGCCACTTCTCGGTCAGCGGGAACCAGGCCTTGTAGACGGCCTCCTTCGCGCAGAAGAGCAGCCGGTCCCAGCACACGTCCGGCGCGTCGTTCGCCAGCTCGGCCAGGTGGTCACGCTCGTCGGGAGCGGTGACCAGCCCGAGGACGCCCCGGGGCAGCGGTTCGGCCGGCTCGGCGTCGATGCCGAGCACGTCCACCTCCCCCGCCCGGGCCACGGCGGCCGCCCGGTAGCCGGCGCAGTGGGTCATGCTGCCCACCACGCCACCCGGCCACACGGGTGCGCCGCCCGTGCCGCGTACCAGCGGACCGGGCGGGAAGCCGAGCTGGCCGAGCGCGGCGCGGGCACACCGGCGCACGGTGGCGAACTCGCCGCGCCGTTTGGGCCCGGCGCCGGCGAGCAACGCGTCCTCGGCCGCGAAAAGCGGCGCCGGGGTCAGGTCGTCGAATGCCTCGGACGACCTGACCCCGGCGGGGAGAATCTCGGCGAGCAGGGCGGTCATCGGTGGCTCACAGTGCGCCGAAGGCGATCAGTGCCCAGCAGAACGCCCCGAACGCTCCTGTGTGGAGGATCGTGCGGATGGTGTGGAACCGGACCCAGGGCGCCTCGTAACGACGCCGCATCGCCGTGGCGTCGCTCTTCGCGTTCGCCCGGTCCAACTGCGCGACGAGCGGCAGGTTGCCGGCCACCGTGACCACGAAGGCCGCGAAGTAGATCACCAACCCGATGATCGCCGGGAGCAGCACCGAGCCGCGGCCACCACCGAGCAGGAGCACGATGGCGAGCACGTGGAGCGGCACGGCACCGACGAACACCAGATAGAAGCGCCCGTTCTGGATGTCCCGGTTGATCTTCTGGTTGAGGTCCACATAGGTCCGGTCGTCGACGCCGCGCATGGTGACCAGGACCGAGATCGAGAATCCGTAGAAGATCCCGGCCACCATGCCCGTGCTGACGGTCGCGAGAACCAGCGCGGCGAGCCGAACGGCGTCCATGGTCGTCAGGCCAGTTCGATGATCGCCCTGGCGACCTGGTCGGGGAACTCCAGCGGCAGCTGGTGGCCACCACCGGGGATCCGCTCGTAGACGGCGTTCGGCAGCGACGCGGCCACCACCCGGCCCAGCTCCGGCCGGATCACCGAGTCGGCCGAGCCCGCGAGGACGACGGCCGGCAGGGTCACGTCACGCAGACCCGCACGCAGGTCCAGCCCGCGCGAGGAGCGGAAGTAGTCGGCGCGGACCGTACGCGGGGTCGCGGCGAACAGCTTCCGGTTGGTCTCCAGCGCCGCGGCGTCGACCGTGGTGCCCATGGTCTGGCGCAGCATCTTGCGACCGAGCGGACCGCGAGCGACCGCCCAGCTGAACACCGGGTTGCCCATCAGCTTCACTTCGCTGTCCGGGGTTTCCTGGTCGTGGGCGGCGGTGGCCACCAGGGCCAGACCGCGCACGCGCTCCGCGGCGTCGGCGCTGTTGTTGATCGCGTAGTGCATGGTCGCGAATCCGCCACCGGAGTGTCCCACCAGGACGGCGTCGCGCACGTCCACATCGGACAGCACAGCCGCCAGATCGTCGCCGAGGCGCTGCACGCTGACCGGCTCGGAGCCGAGCACCGACTCGCCGTGACCACGCTGGTCGTAGGTGACGACCGTGTAGCCCTTGGCGACCAGCCGGCCGGCCACGGGCGACCAGCAGGCCCGACCCGACGCCCAACCGTGGGACAGCACGACCGTGCCCTCGCCGTCACCGATCGGCGGGCCGAGCACGGAAACCGCGAGCTGGGCGCCGTCGTTCGTGCGGACCACCCGCGTGTCGCCCTTGTCCGCCTGGATGTCCACGGGCACGCTGCCGCCGACGATCTGGTTCAGCCGGTTGAACGCGGCCCGCGTGGCCGTCGAGTGCTCCAGACCGATGTCGGCGACCTTGCCGAGGACCTTCGCCAGGCCCTTCGGCTCCGCCTTGAAGTGCATGGAAAGCCGGGTGCGCTGACCGCCGGCCGCCGGCTCCAGGGTGAACTCGCAGGTGCCGAGGAACACGCCCGACACGTAGTCGGCCGCGATCCGCCTGCCCGGCTCGACCTCCGTGGTCCGCGCGAGGAACCGCAGCTTCGGGCCGCCCTTGTCCACGCTCTTCGCGTGCACGGTCACCTCGGTCTCGCCACCCACCTCCTCCGGTGCGGTCGCGCCCGGCTTGAAGGTGTTCTTCGGCACCCACCACGCGGCGCCGCCGTTGAGCTCGGCGATGAGCTCCTTCCAGACGACGTCCGGTGACGAGTCGATGTACGTGGTGTCGACGATGTCGTAGGTCATGGGGTCCCTCCCGAAGTCCTTCGCTGGCCGAAAAAGCCCTGACCGGGCGTGAGCACGTGGTCGGGGTCGTACCGCTGTTTCGCCGCGACCAGCCGCCACCAGTCGACGCCGAAGTGGCCGCGCCAGTCCCGCTTCGTCATGTCGGGGATGGCACCGACCAGGTAGCGCGTGCCGCCGAGCATGACGGCGAGGTCGTAGTACCTGCGGTTCTGCTCGAGCATGCGGGCGGTCCCCTGGTCTCCCGGATGCGGGAACCGCAGCAGGTCGAACAGGTAGACCACCGGCTCGTCGGGCACCCGGAACAGCGGCCGGGTCAGCTTGGCCGTGGGAATCGGGTACAGCCCGGCGAATCCGACACCGAGGTCGGCCGCCGTGAGCTCGGGCATGACCTTCTCGGTGAACTCGACGACCGTGGAGGCGGGCAGCACCAGCGACAGCCACGGGTGCGGCTGTTCCCAGTACCCGTTCTCCTGCATCCACACCTCGAGCGGGTCCAGCCGGAACACCCAGTCCCGAATGGACAGATCGTCGAAGGTGGCCGCGGCGCGGTCGTCGTTCAGGCCGGCGAGCAGTGCCGCGCGGTCCGGCGGGGTGTCCCCGTCGTAGTACGCGACCACGTCGAGGAGGTACCGCCAGCCGGTGTCGTCGGCCGTGCGGACGGGTCCCCCGGCCTGGAAGTCGAACCGGCCGTCCCGCATGAGCCGGTCCTGGTCGGCCAGGAAGGTCCGCAGATCGTCGTAGTACAGGGCGAACGTGGTCACCCGCGAGGGCGCGGGGACCAGCTTCACCCTGGCCTTCGTGATGATCCCGACCTGCCCGCCGCCCGCGAGGGCCGCGTGGAACAGGTCGGAGTTCTCGGTGGCCGAGGCGCGGACCAGATAGCCCCGGCCGGTCACGATCTCGATCTCCGAGACCGTGTCCGCCTGCAGGCCGTACTTCTGCACCTGGCCACCGACTCCGCCGACACTGATCGTGCCGCCCACCGACAGGTGCTGGTAGTCGGTGTGCGCGGGCGGCATCTTTCCCCTGGGCAGCGTGGCGTTCATGAGCTGCGCCCATGTGACGCCTGCGTCGACCAGGGCACTGTCCACACCGATCTTGTGGATTGTGGACAGTCCCCGCGCGTCGATCGAGATGCCGCCCGGCACCGCGGCCTGGCCGTAGTTCGAGTGCGACTCGAGATGGTCGGCCGAGCCGCCGCTCTGCCCGTTCATGGCGATGGTCAGGCCATTGACGCGGGCGTACCGGACCATCGCGATGATGTCGCCGACCGAACCGGGCCGCAGCACGGCTTTCGGCGTGCCGGTGACCACCTGGCCGAAGTCCGTGGCGAACCTGCCGACCACCTCGGGTGCGGTCTCGAGGGTGCCGTCCAGCCGCGGCAGACGCACCACGCCGTTCGTATCGGCACCCGCGACCGCCCACGAGCCGGCCGCCGTGCTCCAGCCGACCACGGCCGCTCCGACCGTGATTCGCCGCAGGACGCTCCGTCTGGTGAGAGCGCCCTTCGTCAGGTTCGCCATCGTCTCTCAGCTCCGGATCTCTGAGCTGGTCCGGCCCGCGTACTCGGCGTTGGTCAGCGTGGTGATCTGGTAGGCCGAGACGTCGAACTTCTTGAGCTGCTTGCGGAACTGCGACGTGAGACCCGGCCAGATGGACGGGTTGCGGCCGTGTGCGTCGAGGTACCAGCTCGCACACTGACCCGCGTTCCACACCGTGGTCTTCAGCCGCTCCTGGACCATCTCGTTGTAGGTGGTCTGGGCGTCCTCGTGCACCGAGACACTGGCCAGACCACGCTTGTCCATCTCCTTCAGCGCGTCGACGACGTAGGCGACCTGCGCCTCGATCATCACCGTCTGCGAGGAGTGGCCGAGTGTCGTGTTCGGACCGAGCAGCATGAACAGGTTGGGGAAACCGGCGACCGTGGTGCCCTTGTAGGCGGCCATGCCACCGTCGGACCAGGCCTCGGCCAGCGAGCCACCGTTGCCGTTGAACACCTTCCTGGCGACCGGCCGCTCGGTGGCGGCGAACCCGGTGCCCAGGATGATGGCGTCGACCTCACGCACCTTGCCGTCGGCCGTGACGACCGAGTTCTCCCGCACCTCGGCGATGCCATCGGTGATCAGATCCACGTTCGGCTGCTGGAGGGCGGGGTAGTAGGTGTTGGAGAACAGCATGCGCTTGCAGCCGATGGTGAAGTCGGGCGTCAGCTTGGTGCGCAGCTCCTCGTCCTTGATGGACTTGAGGTTCTTCACGAACATGTTCTGCACGGTCTTCTCGGCGATCGCCGGCCGCGCCAGGATGGCGGCGAGGATCTCGCGGCCCTTCTGGTTGTAGCCGCGCCGGAAGGCCCGGTAGCCCGGCACGTTGTTGAACAGGAACTGCCGGAACTTGCCGTTCGTCTTGTCGTTCTTGGGCGCCACCCAGGCGGCCGTGCGCTGGTACAGGTCCAGCTGACCGACCTCGGTCTGGATCTTCGGTACGAACTGGAGCGCCGAGGCGCCGGTGCCGATGACCGCGACCCGCTTGCCCTTGAGGTCGTAGTCGTGGTCCCAGGTGGACGAGTGGAAGATCTTGCCCTTGAAACCCTCGATGCCCGGGATGTTCGGGACCACCGGGTCGCTCAGGTAGCCGCTGCCGGTCACCAGGACGTTGGCCGTGTAGTCACCCTGGCTGGTCTCGATGTGCCAGCGGCGCACGGTCTCGTCCCAGCGGGCGGAGACCAGCTCGTGGCGGAACCGGATGTAGGGCCGCACACCGAAGTCGTCGGCCACCTCGTTGAGGTACCGGCGCAGCTCCGGCTGCTTGCCGTACGTGCTCTGCCAGTTGTTGCGCTGGGCGAAGGAGAACGAGTACAGCAGTGCCGCAACGTCGCACTCGGCGCCCGGGTAGGTGTTGTCCCGCCAGGTGCCGCCGACCTCACCGGCCCGCTCGAAGATCAGGAAGTCGTCCTCTTTGGACTTCAGCAGGCGGACGGCCATGCCGAGGCCGGAGAACCCCGCGCCGATGATCGCCACGCGGACGTGGGGGACGCGCCGCCCGCCTCCGCTGTCCTGGCGCACGTCGCCCAGGGATGGGTCGATGATCGTCATGTGAGGTGCCTCCTCAGGCGTTCCGCGAGAGCACGATGCGGAAGTTGTTGAAGATCTTGTCCTCGAGGGTGTACGCGAAGATGTCGAGGTAGCGCTCGAACCGGGCGACAACTTCCTCGCCCTCCATGGCCACGGCCTCGTCGCGGCGCTCGGCCAGGTTCTCCAGCCACGCACGGCAGGCCTGGCTGAACGTCTCCCGCTCGTTCTTGAGCTCGATGATCTCGAACAGACCCTCGGCCGCCTGCACCAGCTCGTTCGTGTGCGGGATGTAGCAGCCCTGGAACTCCTCGCGCTGCAGGAACTTCAGGTCGTCGATGAGCTTGCGGTTCAGCGGCGGCGCCTCGATGGTCATCATGTGCAGCACCAGGCGGCCGTCGACCTTGAGCAGCGAGTGGCACTGCTTGAAGAACGCACGGAACCGGCCTACGCGCTCCTTCGGCGGCAGTGAGGCCAGCACGAAGTGCTCGAGCGCGTTGACGCAGAACGCCGCGTCGTACGGCTCCTCCGTGCGGTGGTCCTCCCAGCTCTCCACCTTGATCTCGATCCTCGGGTTGCCGAGGGAATCGACGAACTCCTTCTGGGTACGGCTGAGCGTCACGCCGGTGGCGCTCTTCACGCCGTGCTCGGTGGTGGCGCGGTCGAGCATGGTGCCCCAGCCGCTGCCGATGTCCAGGATCTTGTTCGCGCCGACGGCCCGGGCCTGCTCGATGAAGGCGTCGAGCTTGCGGTACTGGGCGGCGTCGTGGCCCTCACGAAGGCCCTCGCCCTCTTCCCAGTAACCGCCGGAGTACATCATGGCGGGCCCCAGCAGGAGGCGGTAGAAGTCGTTACTCACCTCGTAGTGATGCCGAATCGCGTCGACCTCGGGATTCACCGACTTTTCGTGGACCGCGGTCATTCTCGCCTCTTCTCGTCAATCATCAGCTGGAGCCCGAAACCTCCACATGTCGCGACAGAGATAACCGGGTGGCCCGCAAGCGGTGCGCAACAGCGCGACGGCGGTGCGCAAGCGGCGATCCGACGTTGCGCCGGCGTTGCGCCGGTCCGGCTTTCCTTGCCACCACGACACGCACTCCTCGAGAGGACCCACACTCATGGAACTGCCCACCGTCGAGGACCTGGCGGCACAGCTGCAGGACGTTTCCGGCGCGGAAGAGGTCGACGTCGACTCCCCTCTTCAGAAGATTTCCGACGTCGACTCGTTGGACCTGATGGAGTGGCTGTACAACTTCCAGTCCTCCTACCCGCACATTCCCGCGGACGAGTCGTTGTTCAGTGACCTGGACGACACGACCACGCTGCGCCACGTGCACGGCAAGATCGTGGCGCTGGTGTCGCAGCCCGCGCAGGCGTAAGGGACGGCCGTGACTGGCTTTCAGATCGCCGGCTGGGGCATGTCCGTGCCCGATCGCGTGGTGACCAGCGTCGAGATCGCCGAACGTTTCGGCGTGACCGAGGACTGGATCGTCAGCAGGTGCGGGATTCGCGAGCGGCGGTTCGTCTCCCCTGGCAAGGAGTCGACCGCCAGCCTCGCGATCGAGGCCGGTCGCCGCGCGCTCGAACGCGCGGGGCTGACCGGCTCCGACATCGCGCACCTCATCCTCGCGTCGGCGACACCGGAGCAGCTCTCCCCCGCCACGTCGGTGTTCGTGCAACACGAACTCGGCATCACGGGAAGCGCGCACGACGTCAACGCGGAGTGCTCGGGTTTCGTCTACGGGCTCGTGACCGCGGCCGGTCTGATGACACTGGACCCGCGGCCGATCCTGTTGATCGGCTCGGACACCCACTCGCTGACGATCAACCCGAAGGACCGCGATCTCAGCATCCTGGCCGGGGACGGGGCAGGCGCGGTCGTGCTCACCCCGACGCCGAGCAAGTGGATGTTGGCCTGGAACCTGGGTGCTGACGGCTCGAAGGCCGACAGCCTGAAGATCCAGGCAGGCGGAAGCCGGATGCCCATCACGGAGGAAGCCGTCCGAAACGGACTGCACTTCTCCGAGATCAAGGGCAACGAGATCTACCTGAACGCGGTCCGATTCTCCGTCCGAACGATCCGGGCCACGCTGGAACAGGCGAAGGTCGAGGCCCACGAGGTGGACCACGTCCTGCCGCACCAGGCGAACATCCGCATCATCAACTCGATCCTCAGCCACACCGGGCTGCCGCAGGAGAAACTCATCACCAACCTCGAGCGCTACGGCAACACCGCGTCGGCCTCCATGCCGATCGCGTTGACCGAAGCACTCGACGCCGACCGGATCAAGGACGGCGACCTGGTGCTGCTTGCGGGCTTCGGTGCGGGCATGACGTGGGGATCGATGCTCCTGAAATGGGGTGGCGAAGCCACATGAGCAAAGCAAGCGGGGTTCGCCCCGAGTCGCCGGTCGCTCTCGTAACGGGAGCGTCCGGCGGCCTCGGCCAGGCGCTGGCCATCGAACTCGACGCGCTCGGTTGCCGGGTCGCGGTGCACTACAACAGGTCGGCGGACGCGGCGCGTGCCGTGGCCGACAAGTTGGAGAACACCTCGATCGTGGTGGGCGGCGACATCGGTTCGTGGGAAGCCGTCCAGGCCATGTACGAGGAGATCCGCTCCGAGTTGGGTCCGATCGACGTGCTGGTGAACAACGGCGGCATCCGCAAGGACGCCCTGATGGCCATGCAGGCGCCGCAGGACTGGTACGACGTCATTCAGACGAACCTGATCGGCACGTTCCACACCACGCGGGCCTCGATCGGCGGCATGCTGCGCAAGCGGTGGGGCCGCGTGATCAACATCGTCTCACCGTCGGGGCTCATCGCCTCACCGGGACAGACGGCGTACTCGGCGTCCAAGGCGGGCATCATCGGGCTCACCAGGACGTTGGCCGCGGAGGTAGGCCGCCGCGGGGTGACGGTCAACGCGCTGTCGCCCGGGTTCATGGAAACCCCCATGACCAGCGGCCTGTCCGACGAGGTGGTCAACGGAATCCGGGAGAAGTCCCCCATTCCGCGACTGCCCACGACGGAAGAGGTGGCGAAGGCGTTGCGCCTGTTCATCGAGGGCGACACCATCACCGGCCAGGTCCTCAGCGTCGACGGCGGCGTGTCGATCACCTGACGACCAGCGGAAAAACGGCGGGACCGCTCAGCGCGGGCCCGCCGTTTTCGTACCGGACTCAACAGCCTTCCCGCGAGTCTCCCTCCCAAGACACGCGAGTCTCCCTCCCAAGACACGCGAGTCTCCCTCCCAGACCTTCCGAACTGGCGTTTCGCGCCACCCACAACATGGGCGTGAAGCGCCAACTCGCACGTCTGTGAAGGGAGACTCGCGGAATCAGCTCCACGACCCGTTGGGCGCGCGGAGCTATCGCAGGTCGCCGCGCGTCAGCCGGGTGACCAGCTGGTCGCGCATGCGGGCGGGGATCGTGTCGGCGAAGCGCTGTAGGTACTGCGCCAGGTGCGGCTCGCTGTCCAGGAACGGCAGGTCGAACACCAGCAGTTGACGCACGGCCAGCAGCGGGACGGGTGAGCGCAGCGGGCGGAACGTCCGACTCCACAGGCCCGGCTCCGGGCAGGTCGGATGGAACTGTCCGAGCATCAGTCCGTTCGCGACGAACTCGTCCTTCGCCTTGAGTTGCAGCTCGTCGAGTTCCGTGGAGTCCGTGTGGTCGAGGTGCGGCAGCACCACCAGCACGGCCAGCAGCTCGCGGTCCTCCTCCGGCAGGCCGGCCGACAGCCGCGCGTGCCAGGACGGCAGCTGGGCCACCAGGGTTGGCAGGTCCGGACCCGTGCCGTCGTCCACAGGGACGCCCAGGTAGTACAGGTCCTTGCGCAGCGACGGCGCCGTGTACGGGCAGACCGGGCCAGTACGGCCGAGGTCCGCGTGCGAGGACACGAGGAACTCCTCGCTCCAGCGCAGGATCTCCGCCACCGGCTCGGGGGCCGCGCCCTCCCGCACCTGGCTGGCCGGCCAGAGCTGGAGCCGGTCCACGCTCACTTCGGCACTCTCCACATCGGACGCAACGATGGTCCTTCCGGCAGGAGGATGTCCGCCCCGAGCGGGGCGAAGCCGTAGCGCCCGGCCAGCCCGGCGCCGCCGGTGGAACTGGTCTCGCTGTACAGGGGAACCCCTTCCCGGTCGGCGTTCTCGACGAGCGCGTCGACGAGGACGGTCCCCGTGGCGCGGCGCTGGGCTCGCGGGTCGACGCCGATGAACGACACGTAGTAGTGCCGCTCCGAAGGGTGCCGCTCGGCCTGTGCCTCCATGATGGTCAGCAGCGAATCCCAGTACTCACCGGTGATTCCCGCGAACACCTCGGTCAACTCCGTGTCCCGCGCCTCGACCTTCTCCCACGCGCCCGGCGGCAGGAACAGCAGCGCGGCGTCGCGTCGGGGCGTGGTGTACACGCCGTCGTAGTCGAGGGCGAGGTCCAGGTGCGCCCGGAAGAACTCGGGCACGATCTCCGCGCGGCGCCGCTCGTCCGGGATCATCCAGACCATCAGCGGATCGTCGAGGAACGACCGGGTGAGCACGTCCACCAGTTGCTCGGTGTCGGCGCTGGTCGCGGGTACGGCTTCGGTTCGCATACTGTCTCCGTCCGCAAGCCGGCGCACCCGGCCGTGCAGGTGGTCGAGGTAGTCCTCCGCCTCGGGCTTGAGCAGGACGCTGCGCAGCACGTGGGCGGACTCGGCGTCGGCCACGAGATCGGGATGCCGGCGCCGCAACGCGTCGGCGTCGACGCGCACGACGCTCAGGAACACCGGATCGTCCGTTGTGGACATACCCTCGCGCAGCACCCGGTTCGAGGCCGCGTCCACAGCGCTCACCGTTGGGGCGGTTGGGAAGTACGTGACGATGTCGAGGTCCGGCCGCTGGTGCAGCCGCAGCTCGGGAGACGCCTCGATCAGGTCCGCCCAGCGCAGCGCGGCCCGCCGGCCGGCGGCCAGCGTGGCACCGAATCCGGTCTCGTCCAGGGGAACCAGCTGCAGCGTCAGCCACAGCGCCGCGGCCGACGCGCCGGCGCGGGAGCACTCCAGGCTGATCTCGCCGAGGTGCAGTTCGGCGTCGGTGAAGTAGGTGTACGGCGAGTCGTGCGCGAAGTGCCGCCCCACGGCGGGATCGGCGAACAGCACGGCGCCGCACCCGTAGGGCTGCAGGCCGTGCTTGTGCGGGTCGACCACCACCGAGTCGCAACCCGCGATCGACTGCCACGGCAAGGGATCGATCCCCTCCCGTCCGGCGAGGAGGGAGAAGAAGCCGCCGTAGGCCGCGTCCACGTGCACCCGGGCGCCGTAGCGGCGGGCCAGCGGCACCACCTCGTGCACCGGATCGACCGCGCCGAGCCCGGTCGTGCCGGCCGTGACCACCACCGTGCCGACCCGGCCGGTGGCGAGCACCCGTTCCAGGGCGGCGACGTCGAGCCGACCGGCGGCATCCGCCGACACGGGATGCGCCTCGATGCCCAGCACGTGGCACATCCGCTGGTGCGTGTAGTGGCTCTCGGAGCTGAACGCCACGCCGCGACCCGGATGTGTCTGGCGTGCGACGTAAAGTGCTTCCAGGTTGGCCATGGTGCCGCTGGTGGTCAGGTGCCCGACGTGCTCGCGCAGGCCGAACATCCCGGCCAGCGCGGCAACGCACTCCCGTTCCATCTCCGTGGTCGCCGGTCCGCCCTCGGCCGCGTGGTTGTTGGGGTTGAACAACATGGCGGTGAGGTAGCCGACGACCGCCGCCGGGTGCGGGGGTTTGACCATCTGCCCGGCGTACCGCGGATGGAAGAACGGATAGTTGTTCGTCATGCGCTCGGCGAAGGTGTCGAACGCGGGCGCGAACACCGCGTCCTCCACCAGTTGCGACGGATGCCTTGTGTAGGGCCCGAAACGTTCGCCCCACTGATCCACGACATCCACGGCACGGGAGAGCCAGTACCGCAGATCCATGGTTATCCCTTCGCCTACGTGCTTTCAGGTATACGGCCGACCACGCAACCGCAGCGCAACCCCGCGAGTCTCCCTCCCAGAACCTCCGAGTCGGCGGTTCACGGGCGGCCACGAACCGCCAACTCGAGCGTCGCGAAAGGGCGACTCGCGGGGTCAGCGGTCGGCTGTCACTCGGTGTCGTAGACCGACATCCGCGAGTGCCGCGTTCGCCTCGGCCAGCAGAGTCCGCGCCGAGTCCCGGTCCCCCGCACGCCCCCTGCCGGCCAGAGCGCGAGCCAAGGCCTGCCGGGCAAGTGCCGCCCACGGCCTCGCCTGACGGTCGTCCAGCCAGGCGATGGCCGACGTCAGCTGGCTCTCCGCCTCGTCCCAGTCGCCCACCACCACGGCGAGCCGCCCGAGGTGGAACGACACCGGGCCGGCGAAGGTCCGGTAGCCCACCCCGCACACCATTCCCGCGTGCGGCGCCAGCCGTTCGCGCAGTGCCTCGGCCGTCGTCGGGTCGCCCAGTTCCACGGCGCCGAGCGCGAGCACACCCATCAGGTGCGGCCACTCGTCGCCCGTCGGCAGCGACTCGGCGCCGGTCGCGTACGCCCGCACGGTCAGGTGCGGACGGCCCCGCGCGCCGTCGGCGAGCGTCAGCAGCGACCGCTCGGCCGCCTCCAGCGACGTCTCCGCCGAACCGGCGACCGCCGGCCACAGGCTGGACCGCAGCAGGCCGGCCACCAGCAGTTGCCGCTCGGCCAGGCTCCCCGGCGTCGGGGTGATGGCCGCCCAGCCGTCCACCGCGCTGGTGACCCCGGACTCCCTGGTCAGGGCCGCGGCCAGGCTGGCGGTGAGCGCGGCGTCGGTGAACCGGCCCTGGGCCACGGCCGTGGCCACCGCGTGGTCGAGCAGCAGCGCGTCGCCGAGCGGGCTGGCACCGTGGCCGGCCGCGACGAGCGCGGTCAGCGCCTTCTGCCGGGCGTCGACGTCGCCACGGAGTTCCGCGGCCATGGCCTGGTGGTGGACCGCGACGATCCGCGCGTCCACGTCGTTCACCGCGTTCGCCACGGCCAGCAGCTCGCCGGCCAGCGTGTTTCGGCTGGCCACCGCATCCGGGCCGCCGACCTGCTGGCCGAGTTCACGGGTCAACGCGACGAGCGCCGCGTCGGCCGCCGGCCCGGCCACCACCGGCGAACCGAGCCGGACCTGTCTGGCCAACAGGCGACCGAGGGTCACGCCGTCGATCGGCCCGTCGCCGCCCGGGGGCACCCGCACCTCGGCCACCAGCAGCTCGATCAGGGCGGCGGCCTCGCTGCGCAGCTCGGCACGCAGGTCGACCGCGTCGGCCAACCCGAGCGCGGCCCGAGCGGCGAGCGGCAGCCGTTCGCTGTGCATCGCATGCAGAGCCCCGTCGAGCAGCGTCTGTTCGCACTCCGGGTGACCGGCGGCGAGCTGGGCCAACCCGAGGTTCGTGATGGCCTCGGCACGCGACCCGTCGTCGGTGCTCGGCACGTGACGCAACGCGTCGCGATGCAACCGGACGGCCTCCTCCAACGCCCCGTCGGCACCGGCCCGCGCGGCCGCCTGCCACACCCATCGCACGGCACGCTGGTCACCGCCCTCGGCCGCGCCGGCCGTGCCGTGGTGGGCCAACGCACGGGTGTAGCGGTCGAGGTCACCGGCGCGCCGGCGTTCGATCGCGTCCGCCAGCCGCGCGTGCAGACCGCGCCTGCGGACCGCGCTGAACTGCGCGTAGATCGCCCGGCGCAGCACGTCGTGGGTGAAGCGGTACTTGCCGCGTCCGGCCTCGGAGATGATCCCGGCCGCCAGCAACAGGTCCAGGGCGTCCATCGCCAGGTCGGGGTCCAGCCCCGCGGCCTCGCCCGCCAGGTCGAGTTCGAACGTCCGGCCGGCGGCGGCCGCCGTGCGCAGCAGACGACGGGGCACGGGGTCGAGCCAGGTGAGCTGGGCGGTCGCGTACTCGTGAACGGCCGGGGACAGCTCCTGCCTCGAGCCGGCGCCGTTCTGCTCACACGGCCACAGCAGCATCTCCAGCAGCAGGTAGGCGTTGCCGGCGGTGTCGGCCACCAGTCGTTGCGCGGTCGGCACCTCCTGCACGAACTGCGGCGGCACGACCTCGTCGACCAGGTCCGCCACCTCCGGCTCGGCCAGACCGGGCAGGGCGAGGCGGTACAGCCAGCCGTCGTGGTCGACCTCCTGGATGGCGGTCACCAGCCGTTCGGCGCGCTGCGCCGGCAGCCTCGCGGTGCCCACCACCAGCACCGACGCCTCGTGCCGGCGTCGGAACAGCTGACGGAGCACGGCGAGCGTGTCGGCACCCGCGAGATCCAGGTCGTCCAGGAACAGCAGCACCGGCCGGTCGCGGGAGATCCGCACCAGCAGGTCGGCGACCGCGGGCGCGTGCGTCTCGGCCGTGCCGGTGGTCATGGCGGCCAGCAGCGCGCGGGCCTGTCGGGCCGGGCCGGAGTCGCCACCGTCGAGACCGGCGGCGAGCAGCCCCTCCACCGCTTCCACGAGCGGCTGGTACGGCACCGACGGCTCCCGGTCGCAGCGACCCTGGGCCACCAGCCCGCCCGCCAGACTGACCCGGCGCGTGGCCTCGGTCGCCAGCCTGGTCTTGCCGATCCCGGCCTCGCCGGTGATCAACACCATGTGGCTGGTGCCGCGTTCGGCCCGGAACCAGGCCCTGGTCATGGCGGCCAGCTCGCCCCGGCGGCCCACGAAGGGCGCGGCCGAGCGGGGGCCCGGCCGGGACGCGTCGTCCTGGCCGTCGGTGTCCTCCGCACCGCCGAGCAACTCGACGTAGACGGCCTGGCTCTCCGGCGACGGGTCGATGCCCAGTTCGTCGGCCAGGGTGCAGCGCAGGTCGTGGTAGGAGCGCATGGCCTCCGCGCGGTTGCCCGCCGCGACGTGCGCGGTCATCCGGGCCCGGTGCGTGCTCTCCCGCAGGGGCTCGCGCCGCACGGCCTCGTCGGCGAACCGCAGCGCGGCCGGCCCGTCACCGCGGGCCGACGCCGCGAGACTCGCGGTCTCCAGCCCCGTGACCAGCAGTTCGTCCAGCCGGGCCCGCATCTCCGTGACCCACTCGCCGTCGTGGTTGGGCAGCAACGGTCGGCGCAGACACGTGACGGCCGACTCGGCCAGTCGTTGCGCCTCGGCGAACTCCCCCGCCGCGTGCGCGGCGGCCGCCTGGACCACCTCCCGCTCGGCGAGTTCGAGGTCGATCACGGCGCCGGCCGGCAGCCGCAGCAGGTACCGCCCGCCCCTGGCCACCACCCAGGACTGGTCGCCCAGCTCGTCGGCCGGAGCGCCCTCCTCCCGGGTCGCGTCCGCCACGAATGAGCGAACGCGGCTGACCACGCTCCGTAACGCCGAGGCCCACGTGTCAGGCAGCCCGTCGGGCCAGACGGTGTCGGCGAGTTGCTCCCGCCCGGTTCCGGCGACCCGTTCCAGCGCCATCCTGGCGAACGCGACCTGAGCCTGTGCGCTGGACAGATAGTGGGGATCAGCGGAGCCGTCCTCGATGGCCACCAGTCCGGCGAGCCGAATGAGCACGCGTGGAGCCGGTAAACCGTCGGTTTTCTCGGGCAGCATCGCGCCTCCTTTCGACATAAGCGTGCGTTCACCCGTTTGGGTAGCGATCGCGTACGACTTGAGCAAGGCACGAGCGGAGTTGTTGCGCTCTGTTGATCTGACTCTTCCCGACGCGTTGTGTTGCGCCCCACTTGCGGTCAGCCCCGTAGAAAACCTCAGTGCCGTGAACGGGTACGTGGGTGAGGAGACGCAAGTGAACGCTTCAGCTGCCTGGCAACACCTCGAGCCGAAGGTTGTGGCGATCAACCGGCGAATCGCCGAGCTCGAGTGGGAGCCCAGTCGCCGCAACAACTTCGTGGCCTATCGGCCCGAACGCGACAGCCCCTACGTGGAGGTCGACGGTGAACGCCTGCTGATGATGTCCGGCTACGGCTACGCGGGCCTCAACGGGGACGAGCGTGTGGTGCAGGCCGCGAAGGACGCGCTCGACGAGTACGGCTCGGGCACCCCGGGAGTCCGCGCGCTGGCCGGCACCGTGCCACTGCACGAGGAGCTCGAGGCCGAGATCGCCAAGTTCACCGGCCGGGAAGCCGCACTGGTGTTCAACTCCGGATACGCCGCCAACGTCGGCACGGTCGTCGCGCTGGTCGGCCAGGGAGACACTGTCCTACTTGACAAACTCGACCACGCGAGCATCGTGGACGGCGCCCAGCTGAGTGGCGCCACGATCACCCGCTTCCGCCACAACGACCCCCGCCACCTCGACCGCAGGCTGGCCGGCGCCGACCCCTCCGGCACGCGCCTGGTGGTGGTGGACAGTGTCTACTCCATGGACGGCGACATCGCGCCGCTGCCCGAGATCCGCGAGGTGTGCGACAAGCACGACGCGCTGCTTATGGTGGACGAGGCACACGCGCTCGGCGCCATCGGCGCGACCGGCCGGGGCATCGAGGAGCACTTCAACTTCGAGGTGAAGGCCGACATCAAGGTCGGCACGCTGTCCAAGTCCATCCCGTCGAACGGTGGATACCTCGTCGGCACCGAAGACAACCTGCAGTATCTCAAGCGCCGGGCCCGGCCCTTCCTGTTCTCCGCGGCGCTCACGCCGTCGGCGGCGGGTGCCGCGCTGGAGGCGTTGCGGATCCTGGACCGCGAGCCGGAGCGGGTGGTCCGCGCGCAGGCCGAGGCCGCCCGGTTCCGCCAGATCATGAGCGATGCCGGCATGAACACCGGCGACAGCCAGTCCCCGGTGGTCCCCCTGATCGTCGGCTCCGACGAGAAAGCGTGGGACTACGCGACCGCCTGCCGCAAGGCCGGCGTGATCGGTCTGCCGGTCATGACCCCCGCCGTACCACCGGGCCTCGCCCGGCTGCGAATCGCGATCACCGCGGCCCACTCGCGGGCCGACATCGACTTCGCCATCGAGGCCTTCCTCACCGCCGCGCGCCAATGCCAGCTGATCGGGGAGTGACCAGAATGACGAAAGCCTCGATCGCCATCACCGGGATGGGTGTTGTCACCCCAGCCGGGTCCACGGTGGACGACTTCTGGACGACGATCATGTCCGGGAAGTCCACGGCCGCGCCGCTCAAGACCGATGTGGACATGAGCAACCACCCCATCAAGTTCGGCTGCGCGGTGCGCGGGTTCGAAGAGGTCGGGTTGATCACGCCCAAGGAGTCCCGGCGGATGGACCCCTTCGCGCGCTTCGGTGTCACGGCGGCGCTGGCCGCCTACGCCGACGCCGGCTCGCCGACCGCCGACCCGTACCGCACGGCGATCGTCGTCGGCAACGCGGTGGGTGGCCGGCAGACCACCGACGCGGAGGTGGGCAACTACTTCCTGCACGGACCGCACCGGGTGAGCCCGTTGCTGCCGCTGGTGAGCATGCCCAACGCCGCGGCCGCGCTGCTGGCCATGCGCCTGGGCTGGCACGGCCCGGCGCTGACGATCGCGACCACCTGCGCGAGCGGGGCGGACGCCATCGGGCACGCGATGCTGATGCTGCGCGACCGTCGCGCGGACGTGGTGATCGCGGGTGGCGCCGAGTCGACGCTCAGCCCGGTCACCCTGGCGGCGTTCGGCAACCTCAACGCCGTCTCCTCCCGCAACGACGCGCCGGAGCTGGCGAGCCGACCGTTCGATGTGGACCGTGACGGGTTCGTCATGGGCGAGGGCGCGGGGTTCGTCGTCCTGGAACGTCAGGAGGACGCGGTCGCCCGGGGTGCCGAGATCTACGGGCACGTCGCCGGCTACGGCAGTACGGCCGACGCGTTCCACCTGGCGATGCCGCTGCCGGACGGTTCGGCCGCCATCGCCGCCATGGAGGCCGCGATCGGCGACGCGGGCCTCGGTCCCAGCGACTTCGCGCACATCAACGCGCACGGCACCTCGACACAGCGCAACGACATGTCCGAGGCGACCGCGCTGGCCAAGGTGTTCGGTCCGGACGGGCCGCCGGTCACCTCCACGAAGAGCGTGATCGGTCACCTGATCGGCGCCGCCGGTGCGGTGGAGGCCATCGCGGCCGTCCTGTCGAACCGCCACTCGGTCGTGCCACCCACCGCCAACCACGAACGGCTGGAGCCGGGAATGGAGATCGACGTGGTGAGCCGCAGTCCCCGGGCCATCACACCCGGACCGGTGCTGTCGAACTCGTTCGGTTTCGGCGGCCACAACGGATGCCTGGTGATGACCCCATGAGCATCCCAGAAGGACAGTCGGTCGCCACGCTGGTTCGCGCCATCACGGCCGACGAGATCACCGCCTACCGCGCTGCCGCCCGAACGGCACTCGGTACCAGCGGTGAAGGCCCCTCCCCCGTGCACCCGTTCGTCCTTGCCCACCAGGCGTTCGAGCTGGCGTTCGAGAAGATCGGTGCCGCCCGTGAGGACGGCAGCGAGCCGTCGCGGGTCCACCTGAGCCAGGAGATCCGCCTGACCCGGCCGTTGTTGGCCGACGAGCGGGTCACGGTCAACGTCGATCTGCTCGGCGTCCGCCGCGAGGCGGCCGGTGTGCGGGTGTCCATGCGGGCGGTGCTCACCGGTGCCGACGGCGTGGAGTTCGCCGAGCTGGTCACGGGGGCGCTGCTCGGTGGCGCGGTCACGCCGGAGCCGTTCGGCGACCTGCCACCGTTTCCCGGTCACCGCACGAAGAACGCGGCGACCGTCCTCAACAGACAACTGAGTGTGGACGGGATCCGCCGCTACGCCGAGGCCTCTGGCGACGACAACCCCATCCACCTCTCCGACGACGCGGCCCGCGCCGCCGGGTTCGACGGGGTCATCGCACACGGCATGAGCGTCCTCGCGCTCGTGTGCGAGGAGATCGTCGACCGCCACGCCGGCGGCGACACGGCCAGGGTGCGGGAGATCGGCGTCCGGTTCTCCGCCCCCGTCCGTCCGAACGAGCCGGTCGACATCACGATCCAACCCGACGGCGACACCATCTGCTTCAGCTGCCGGACCCCACAGGGCCTGGCGCTGAAGGGCGGATGGGTCACGCTCGGCGAGTAGGAGCAAACCCTGTTACCCGAGACAGGAACGATTGCGAGTACCTGATGACAGAGGTTCCCGGTTTAGCCGAAGCATTTCTCGCCCAGGTCGACACCAGGCCCCACGCCACCGCGTTGGTCTGGCACGGCGAGGACACCACCTATCGCGAGTTGCACGAGATGGCGACCAAGGCCGGCGCCCAGCTGATCGGGCTCGACCTCGCGCCCGGCGAGCCGGTCGGTGTGCTGGCCAACAAGTCGCCGGCCGCGATAGCCCTGGTGCTGGCGTGCGTGCTGTCGGGCAGACCGTTCCTGCTGCCCTCGCCCGCGTTCGCCGACCAGACGCTCACCGCGCTGTTCTCGCGCGGCGGCTGCCGGTACGTGCTCACCCCCGACGGCGACGCGCAACCCGTGCCGCCACCAGGACCGCCCGCGCTGCGGGTGGTCGACCAGACCGACGTCTCGTTCATGCTCACCACGTCCGGGTCGACCGGGCTTCCGAAGGTCGTCCCCCTCGGACAGTCCGGTGTGGACCGGTTCGTTGCGTGGGCGGCGAAGAAGTTCGACATCGGCCCCGGCCGTACGGTGTTCAACTACGCCCCGCTGAACTTCGACCTGTGCCTGCTGGACATCTGGACGACGCTCGCACACGGCGGGCGCGTGGTCCTGGTGGACCCCGCGCAGGCGGCCAACGGCCGGCACCTGCTGGACCTGTTGAAGCGCACCGAGATCCACGTGCTGCAGGCGGTGCCCATGTTCTACGGGCTGCTGCTCTACGCGCTCATGACCCGCGACGCCGAGCGCACGTTCCCGTCGGTGGAGCACGCCATGTTCACGGGTGACGCCATGCCGGACTGCACCCTGGAGCAACTGCCCGGCGCGTTCCCCAACGCGCGGCTGTACAACATCTACGGCTGCACGGAGACCAACGACAGCTTCATCCACGAGGTGCACCGGGCCACGGCCGGCACGGCGGGCTCGCTCCCGATCGGCGAGCCGCTGACCGGTGTGCAGGCCGAGATCGTCGACGACAACGGCCAGGTCCTGCCCGGGGCCGGGATGGGCGAGCTGTACGTGTCCACCCCGTTCCAGACCACCGGTTACCTCAACCGGCCGGACCAGGACCACCGGTTCGTCGGGCACCCGCACGGGTGGGACGAACTGCGGTACTTCCGCACGGGCGACCTGGTGCGTCGCGACCAGCTCGGCCAGGTCTTCCTGGTGGGGCGCAGCGACTTCCAGGTCAAGGTGCGCGGCGTCGCGATCAACACGGCCGAGGTGGAACGGGTCCTGCTCGAACACCCGGACGTGCTCGAGGCCGCGGCGGTGACCAAACAGGACGATCTCACGGGTGCCGTGTTGATGTGTGCCGTGCAGCGCAGGCCGGACAGCGGCCTGAACAGTCTGGTGCTTCGCAAGCACTGTTCGACGCGGCTTCCGCAGGCAGCGATCCCCACGGTGATGCGGATCGGCGACGGTCCGCTGCCCAAGACGTCCACCGGCAAGGTCGACCGCAACGCCGTCAGTCTCCCCGAGGAATCGCCTGTAACAACGACCGCCAGAGGAAGGGTGTCATGAGCAACATCGACGCAATCAAGAAGTTCCTGATCGACGAGTTTCTCCCGGACGTCAAGCCGAGCGAACTCGACCACGAGCACGACCTGCTCGCGGACGGGCTCATCGACAGCCTGGGCGTGCTGAAGCTGATCGCGTGGATCGAGGAGCGGTTCGACCTGGCTGTGGGTGACGACGACCTCGACCCGGACAACTTCCGCAGCATCACGGCGATCGACACGTTCATCGAAGAGTCGCGCAAGTCGACCTCGGCGGTGTAGTCGTGAGTGGGGTACTCGAGGGGCTGATGGAGCGCGGCGACGTTCCCCTCGACGAATGGCGGAGCCTGTGGGACCGGCTGGAGGCCGGTGAGGTCGACCGAGGCGAAGCCGTCGCCGTGCTGTCCTCACTGGCCACCCGGCTGCCGGACCACGGCACGCTGTGTGCCCTGCTGGCGTCGTTCGACGAGCGGCGTCCGCCGGCACCGTCGCGCTGGCCGGGTGCGGTCAACATCGTCGGGACCGGCGGCGGACCGCGCACGTTCAACATCTCCACGGCGTCCGCGTTCGTCGCCGCGGCCATGGGCGTTCCCGTGGTGAAGACGGGTTCCCGCGCCTACACCAGCAAGGTCGGCTCGATCGACCTGTTGGAGCGGCTCGGGATCGGTCTGGCGAAGTCGCACGCGGACACCGAGAAGTCGTTGGACCACTTCGGTATCGCGTTCGCCGGCCAGTACGTGTACCCCACCGTCCTCACCAGACTGGCCAGGACGATCCTGCCGACCAGCATGCGGTGGTTCGGCCGGTTCCTGAACACCATCGGTCCGTTCCTCGCGGGACTGCCGGTGGACGCACAGGTCACGGGTGTGTCGGCGGCCGCGCCGCTGGACCGGCTGCGCCAGCTGGCCGACACGGTCGAGGGTAAGACGATCTGGTTGTGCACCAACGACATCGGTGCCGACGAGCTGCTCGGGTTCGCCACCAACGTGATCCACACCAGGGCCGGCGAGGTGCGACTGGTACCGGGCGAGCACACCTCGGGCACGGGGTCGCTCGACGACGTGGCACCGGCCGAGGGCAACGACTTCGAGGCGCGCTTCCTCGACATCGTGTCGGGCGGGGCAGGCCCCATCGCCACGGAGACGGTCTGTCTCAACGCCGCCGCCATGGCGATGGCCGCCGGGCACTCCAGTGACTGGGCGCCGGCCATCTCCTCGGCACGGCAGGCGGTCCGCACCGGCGCGGCCCGCGATCTGGTCGACCTGATGCGTGACCCGGCCAGGCGCCGCAGGACAACAGCGAAGGCGGTCGCACATGGCTGAGTTCTTCACCGGACGCCGAGACTCCGGCGGGTACGGCCTCGCGTTGTTCCTCAACGCGGGCGACCCGCCGCTGCCGGTGCTCGAGGACCTGGTGCTGATGCTCGACGAGCGTGGTGTCGACTGCCTCGAGCTGGCCGTGCCGTTCCCCGACTCGGTCACCGACGGTCCGACCATCCGCCGCTCCGCGCGGCGGGCGCTCGACGCCGGCGGGGCCGGGCTCGACGACGTGCTCGAGTTCGTGGCGCGGGTGCGCCCCAAGCTGAACCACCTGCGGATCGCGCTGCTCGCCGACTGGAGTTATTCGATCAAGCAACGGCCGCTGCGATCGGTGGTCGGCGACGTCGCCGAGTCCGGTGTGGACGGTCTGCTCGTGCACGCGCTCCCGCCCTGGCTGCGGCCGGACTACCACGCGATCGCGCGCGAGGCCGGACTTCCCGTCGTCACCACCTGCTATCACAGCGTCTCCTCACGGCAGGTGATGGACGAGGCCGCGGCCAACGCCTCGGCCTACCTCTACCTGGTGGCGCACTACGGCAGGAGCGGCACCACGGCCACCACCGGCGGCCCGGAACTGGCCGCGACCATCGCGGCGCTGCGCGAGCGCACGTCGGCACCGATCGCGGTCGGCTTCGGCGTGAAGACCCGCGCGGACGCCGATCGGGTCGCGGCCAACGGCGCCGACGGCGTGATCATCGGCTCGGCCGGCGTGGCCCGGGTGGAGAACGCGCTCTCCGCCGGCCGCGACGTGGTGGCCGACTTCGAGGACTTCGTCTCGTCCATCGCGGTACCAGACGAGGAATAACACATTCAGGACAGGAGGTTGACCATGATCGTCCGCAACAGCACCGACGTGCCGGCCATCGAGTGGGGCAACGGCACGAGCCGGCGCTTCCTTGTTGCCGACGACGGCGTCGGCTACACCGTGACCGACACCCTCGTCCGCGCCGGGACCAAGTCCCGGCTGGAGTACCGCAACCACCTCGAGGCCTGCTACTGCATCGAGGGGTCAGGTGAGGTGATCGAGCTCGACGGGACTTCCCACCCGCTGACGCCCGGCACGCTCTACGCCCTCAACGAGCACGACGCGCACTTCCTGGTGGCGAGCCCGTACGAGGACCTCCGGCTGGTGTGCGTGTTCACCCCCGCGTTGCGCGGGGACGAGGTCCACAGCCTCGACGAGCACGTTTCATCGGCATACTAGAAGGCGGTTGCCTTGACCAAGTGGAACCCCGACCAGCTCGCCCTGCGGGGCGGGCTGGCCCGGTGGCATGACGACCTCAGCGAAGGCCACGTCGAACGGGACGAGGAAGGCGCCTTCCCCTGGGACAAGTGGAAACTGATCCAGGAGACCGGCATCCTCGCCCTACCGTTCGACGAACGTTGGGGCGGGCTCGGCCAGGACATCTTGACCACCATGTATGTCCTGGAAGGACTCGGCGAGGGGTGCCGCGACGGCGGGCTGAGCTTCTCGGTGACCACCAGCATCTGCAGTACCGGTGTTCCACTCGAACAGTTCGGCACCCCCGACCAGAAGGAGCGGTACCTGCCGGGGATCTGCTCCGGTGACGTGATCGGCGCACACGCGATCACCGAGGCCGGCGGCGGGTCCGACGCGATGAAGATGCTGACGAGGGCCGAGAAGGACGGCGACGAGTACGTCCTGAACGGAAGCAAGACCTTCGTCAGCAACGGGCCCGTGGCGGACGTGATCGTGGTCTACGCACGGACCCGCCCGGACGCGGGCGCGCTCGGCATCACCGCCTTTCTGGTCGACAAGGACACGCCGGGGCTGTCGGTCGGCAAGCCCATGAAGAAGATGGGGCTGCGGACCTCGCCGCTGTCGGAGTTGTTCTTCGACGACTGCCGGATCCCGAAGAGCGCCGTGCTCGGACGGGTCGGCGGCGGGTTCATGGTCCTCGACTTCGTGATGAAACGGGAGATCCTCTTCTCGTTCATCGTCAACGTGGGCGAGATGCAGCACCGGCTCGACCGCTGCATCGAGTACGCGAAGACGCGGGTCCAGTTCGGCAAGCCGATCGGATCGCACCAGTCGATCGCGAACCGGATCGTCGACATGAAGATCAAGTTGGAAACAGCTCGAAAATGGCTCTACGACACGGGTGAACGGCTCATGGCCGGCGAGAACGTCACGGTGGACCTCGCCATCGCCAAGCTGATCACCAGTGAGGCCAACGTGGAGTCCAGCCTGTCGGCCGTTCAGATCTTCGGCGGGCACGGCTACATGGCCGAGACGGGACTGGAGAAGGACGTGCGCAACTCGGTGGCCGGCACGATCTACTCGGGTTCCACGGAGATCCAGTACAACCGCGTGGCCTCGATGTTGGGGCTGGGCAAGTGAACCGGCCACTCCTCAAGGTGTGTGGGGCGACGTCCACCGCGGACGTCGCCCTGCTCGCCGAGTCCGGCGCGGACGTGGTCGGGCTGTGGCACGGCATCCCCGACGGGTATGCGGAACTGTCCCTTCCGGACCTCGCGACCCTGGCCGGCGCGGCGCGGTCGGCCGGCATCGAGCCGATGCTCGTGACCTTCGCGAAGGACGTGGGGATGCTGACCACCGTCCTGCGGCTGACGGGAATCCGGTGGGTGCAGTTGCACGCCTATCAACTGCCCACGACCGTGGCGGGGTTGCACACGGCGCTGCCCGGTGAGCTGACCGTGGTGAAGGTGCTGCACATCCGCGGCGGCAAGTGTCTCGAACGCCCGCTGATCAAGGCCTACGAGCGGGCCGGCACCGACCTGTTCCTGCTCGACACCCTCACGGCCGACGGTCAGGTGGGCAGCACCGGCCACGCCCTCGACGCGGGCGACGCACTGGCCGTGGCCGAACACTCGACCCGCCCGTTCCTGCTCGCCGGCGGCCTGTCGGCCGGCAACCGTCAGGACTTCACGGCGGTCACCGCACACCCGCGCTACGCGGGCATCGACGTCGACACCGCCGCCAGGGACCGCAACGGCCGCCTGGCGCGATCGGCCGTGCGCGGCATCGCCCGCGCGTGGCGAACCGGCCAACGCTCGCAGAACGAGGTGGCCTGAATGCCGCCATGTCCCGACCGCATGTTGCCAAGTCTCGACCGCATTTCCGGGGAGGCGGGACGATGAGTGAGTTCGTCAAGTCGCTGCGAGCCGCTCGGCTTCCCCTGATCATGGAGATCAAGCGGCACGACGGTGACGGTGTCGACCTGATCGGCGACCGGTCGGTGGCCGAAGTGCTGGCCGAGTACGAGAAAGCGGGCGCGCCCTGCGTCTCGGTGGTGACCGGGCGGTGGTTCGGCGGCACCGAGGACATGCTGCGCGAGGTGGCCGAGCACACCGACCTCCCGATCCTGCAGAAGGACTTCATCACCCGGCGGACGCAGGTGACGCGCGCCAAGGAACTCGGCGCCTCCGCCGTGCTCCTCACCGCGGGGCTGTTGCCCAGGTCGAGCATGGGCTCGCTGGTCGACGCCTGCCTGTCCGCCGGTCTCACCCCGTTCGTCGAGGTGACGGACGAGGCGGAGATCGACGCCGTGCCGCACGCGAGCGAGTGCGTGATCGCCGTGAACAACAAGGACATCCGGACGAAGGAACGCGACTCCGGCGACGTCGGGCGCAGTCTGCGGTTGTTGCCCGCGCTGGAGCGCGCCGGCACCCCGTGCCCGGTGAGCGCGAGCGGCATCGGCAGCCCGACCGTCGCGGCCAAACTGCTCGAGGCCGGCTACGCGGGCCTGCTGATGGGCACGACCCTACTTCGCACCCGCGGCCTCGACGAGTATCTGACCGAACTGGACAGTCGAGTGGGGCGGCCATGACCGAGGAGAACCCGTGGGTACGCGACTACGGCGGTGACAGTCGGCAACGGCTCGTGTGCTTCCCGTACGCGGGCGGCGTGGCCAAGTACTTCCGCGCCTACGCACGATCACTGTCCACATGCGCCCGAGTACTCGCTGTGCAGTATCCCGGTCGCCAGGAACGCCTGCACGAGCCGGCGATCGACGATCTCGACGAGCTGACCCGGCTGACGGCAGACGCGCTACTCCCTTTGGCCGACCGGCCGCTGACGTTCTTCGGGCACAGCATGGGCGCGGCACTCGCGTTCGAGGTCGCCCGCAAGCTCGAGGCGAAGGGGATCGTGCTCAGTGGACTGTTCGTCTCCGGCCGGCGCGCGCCGTCGAGGCACCGCAACGAACGCACGCACCGGCTGCCCGACACCATGCTGCTCGGCTCGGTCCGGCAACTGGCCGGGGTGAACGCCCAACTGCCGGGGTTCGACTCGTTCGCCCGCAAGGCGTTGCCGCTGATCCGCGCCGACTACCGCGCGGCGGAGAACTACCGCTACGTTCCCGGGCCGCCCCTGTCGTGTCCGGTCGTCGCGCTCACCGGCGACGCCGACCCCCTGGCCGACGTCGATGACGTCGCCGTCTGGGGTGATCACACGACCGGCCCCTTCGCACTGAAAGTCTTCAGCGGCGGGCACTTCTTCCTCGACGAGCACCGCCTGGCGGTGGCCGAGCTGCTCGCGGAACACCTGGGGTAAACGCATTCACGAGCACGTGACCGTGGCCGCCGGCGAGGGTGCGCGCCGGTAGCCGCGGTCACAGCTCACGACGCCGCTGTGGTCAGCAACTGTCCACTCGTGCGCTGCCGGCGCAGGACCGGGTCGGAGTTGAGGATCGCGCGCTGCAGGCGCTGGATCCACACCGACGGCTCCAGGCCGAGTTCGTCCACCATGGTGTTGCGCAGCTTCCAGAAGATCTCGAGCGCCCGCCACTGCCGGCCCGACCGGTACTGCGCGATCATGAACTGGGCACACAGCCGCTCGTTCATGGGATACCGCGCGGTCAGCTCGGCCAGCTCGCTCAGCAGGGAGTGATGCCGACCCAACCACAGGTCAGCGTCCACACAGTCCTCCAAAACGCCTAACCGGCTTTCCTCCAAACGGTTCACATGGACACCCAGCGGGTGGCCTGTGTGGACATCCACCAACGTCGGGCCACGCCACATGTCGAGCGCCCCGCGCAGCGAGTCCGACGCCGCCTGGAAGTCCTCGCGCGCCATCTCGCGGCGTCCCTTCTTGGCCAGCACCTCGTACTCGCCGGCGTCGAGGTCGAGCGAGCCGACGCGCAGCGAGTATCCCGTGTGGTGAGTGACCAGCACGGTCTTCGCGACGTCGGTCTTCGTGGTGTCCATCGCGTCGCTGATGCGTTGGCGCAAATGGAGGATGTACGTCTGTAACGTCTGCTGCGACGTCTCCGGGGGTGCGTCACCCCAGAGCTCCTCCAGCAGGACCCGTCCGGACACCACCTCGCCTCCGTGCAGGGCGAGCAGCGCGAGCATCTGCCGGTGTTTCGCCGCGCTAGGAGTTATCGTGCGACCGTTCACATAAGCCTCTAACGGTCCCAACACGTTGATCCGCATGGTCCTACCTCCCAAGCTCGGCTGTCCCGAAGCACTGGGGAAACGCTCGCAGAACGGTAGAGCCACCGGCAGTGAGGAGGGCATGATCGGAGATGTGAAAAGCCCGGGACCGCAGTATGAGGAAAACACATGCGAGCCGTGAGCCGGGCACTGGCTGGTCAGGGCCCTGGTCTCGACACTGTGAATGAGCGTGGGGTCGAAAACCACTCGAGATCTGAGGGAGTGTCAGCATGTCGGTTGCTGCAAAGGAAAACGCTACCAGGGACCAGATCGAAACCGACCGGCCCGCACCCCGACCCACCCTGGTGATCGACCGGTTCGATCACTGGCACAACAACGACGCCGTCATGCTGCGGCCCACGTCGATCACCTGGGGCGACGGTCCCACGCCGACCAAGGGTCGCGCGGCATGACCGACTCCGGGCTGGGGTCCGAGCTGGTCGGGTTCAAGAGGCACCTGCGAGCCGAGGTCGCCGACGGCGTCACCTACCTGTTCTCCGAGCGGGGCATGACCACCTTGCGCGGCGCGGAGATCGCGGCCCTCACCCGACTGCTCGACGGGACCCGCAGCCTGGACGAGTTGATGCACGACACCTCGCAGCACCTCGCGAGGGAGACGGTCGAGTCCCTGGTGGCCCAGTTGAACCAGGCCGGGTTGATCTCCATTCGGAAACCGGACGTGACGAACACGGCCGACGCACCGACCCTGGCCTACTGGGACACCGTCGGCCTCGACGCCGACGAAGCCGTGGAAAGCACGGCCACCAAGTCGATCGCCGTCTTCACGGTCGGGGACGTCGACACGGTGGCCGCGTGGTCGGCGTTCCGCTCGGCCGGGTTGGCGGTGACCGCGGGGTTGCCGCTCGACCCGGCCCACCTGGACGTCGACCTCCCGGTGGTGCTCTGCGACGACTACCTCAACCCGTGTCTCGGTGAGATGTCCGAGGCGATGCAGGTGGCCGGAATCCCGTGGCTGCTGGCCAAACCCGCGGGCGGTCAGGTCTGGATTGGACCGTTCTTCGAGCCGGGCACGACGGGGTGCTGGTACTGCCTGTCCCACCGGTTGGGGCAGCACCGGCAGGCGGAGGTCTGTGCCATCGCGGAGTTGGGCCACCGGGATCGGGTCCAGCCGCCGATGGCGTCGGTGTCGCCGTTGTCCAGCGCGGCCATGGACATGGTGGTGCTCGAGGCGACCAAGTGGCTGGCCGGTCAGCGCTACCACGGCCAGCGCAGCGTGTGGGTCATGGACAGTCTCGATCTGTCCACTCGACACCACGAGCTGAGCGCGCGCCCGCAGTGCGAACACTGCGGCGACCCGGATCTCGTGAAGAACCTGACGCGCCGCCCGGTGGTGCTCGGTTCCCAACCGAAGGCGCCCGGCGGATGGCACCGGGCGCTGACCCCCGAGGACACCCTCGCGCGGTACGGGCATCTGGTCAGCCCGGTCACCGGCGTGATCAAGGAGATCGACCGCGACCGGCGCGGGCCTGCCATGTTCCACTCGTTCCGCTCCGGCCAGAACGCCGCGCTGGGCACCCGTTCGCTGGAGACGTTGAGCGCCACACTGCGGATGGCCAACGGCGGCAAGGGTGTCACGGCCATCGAGGCCGAGGTGGGCGCGCTGTGCGAGGCGATCGAGCGCTACAGCGGCATCTTCCAGGGTGACGAGCCGCGCGTCCGGGGCAGCCTGCGCTCGCTCGGCGACCAGGCCGTGGATCCGCGTACCTGCCAGCAGTTCCACGAACGCCAGTACCGCGACCGCACCGGCTGGAACATGACCCACGGCTCGTTCCAACAGGTGTGCGACCCGTTCGACGACGACGCCGAGCTGGACTGGACTCCCGTGTGGTCACTCACCGACCAGACCCAGCGCCTGCTGCCCACCGGCATGCTCTACTTCGCCACGCCCACCGAGCCCGGCCCGTGGTTCGTGCAGGCCGACTCCAACGGCAACGCGGCGGGCAGCAGCCTGGAAGACGCTGTGCTGCAGGCGATGCTGGAACTCGTCGAGCGCGACGCCGTGGCGCTGTGGTGGTACAACCGCACGCCCGTGCCGGGCATCGACCTCGACGCCTGCGCAGACTCGTGGATCGACGAGTTGCAGGCCGCCTACGCCTCCCTCGGCCGTGAGGTGTGGGTTCTCGACATCACCTCGGACCTCGGGATCCCCACCATGGCGGCGATCTCCCGCCGGGTGGGCGCGGAGCGTGAGGACATCATGTTCGGGTTCGGCGCGCACCTCGACCCGAGGGTGGCGCTGCGCCGGGCGCTGACCGAACTCAACCAGCTGATGCCCGCGATGATCGGCAAGGGCGATACCGACAACTACCAGTGTGACGACCCTGACGCCCTGCGGTGGTGGCGCGAAGCGACCGTGGCCAACCAGCCGTATCTTCTGCCCGCGCCGGACGCGCCGTACCGATTACCCGCCGACCACGCCTACGCGCCGACCACCGACCTGTACGAGGACGTGCGGCGCGTCCATGCCGCGATCTCCGCGCAGGGCATGGAGGTGCTGGTGCTCGACCAGACCCGTCCCGATGTCGGCATGCCGGTGGTGAAGGTGATCGTGCCGGGAATGCGCCACTTCTGGGCCAGGTACGGACCCGGCCGCCTCTACGACGTTCCGGTCCGGCTCGGCCGGCTCACCGAGCCCACGCCGTACGACCAACTGAACCCCTATCCGCTGTTCATGTGACCCCGTTCCCACCGACCGAGCACATGGCACCCGACGGAGATCGTCGGGTGCCATCGCATGCCGATGCCAGCGCGGGTGCCGGCATGACCGCCTAGGAGATCCCCCACTATGGCCACCGAGCACGACCAGCCGCCCGCACGTTCCCATCTGCGGTCGCTGAGCGAGGACGTCCTGGTCGAGAGGTCGGACGAACACGACGCGCGCGTGCGTGTGGTGACCCGGTGGGGCGAGTTCGTCTTCGACGACGTGACCACGGCGGTCCGCGGTGCGCTGGAGCGGATGAGCATGGGGCCGAGCGTCGTGGCCAATGTGGAGCCCGCGAGCCTGGGTGAGCGGGAGGCCCTCGCCGAGATGCTCGATCTGATGAGCGGGTCGGTGGTGCACACGCTTCGGTTGGACGACAACGGGATCGGCGTGCTGTTGTCCGTGGTTCCCGCGGCCGAGCACGCCCGCTTCCGGGTGACCGAAGTGGACCCGGACCGGCCACTGCGACTGTCCCGCTTCGCCGCGATCCGCACGGGACGCGACGAGCTGGTGCTGGAGTCGGCGGTGGCGCCGTTCCAGGTGGTGCTGCACCGGCCGCTGGCCTACCGGGTGGTGATCTCGCTCGGCCGGACCACGTCGGTCACCGAACTGGCGGCCGTGCTGCGGGTCTCGCCGGCCGTCATCTCGGATCTCGTGGGGTACCTGGTGGCGGCCGGGGTGGTCCTACCGGCCACACGGGACGGTGGCGCCGCCGACCCGGCCGGGGTCGCCCAGTGGTCCCATCACGACCTCATGTTCCACGCCCGCACGAGGATCGGCCGCGACCCGCTGCCCGCGCAGGCCGCGCACCGCTCCGGACCACCGCCGCCGGTGACCAAGCCGGTGCCCTCTGGTCCCGGCTTCCCGCTCTACCGGCCGGACGACGTCGCGGACGCCGGCCCGTCGCTGACCAGCGTCATCGAGACCGAGCGGACCTGCCCGGACGTCTCCAACCAGCCGTTACAGGCCCGGCAGCTGGGAGAGCTGCTCTTCCGCAGTGCCCGGGTCCGGTCGGTGTCGTCCTCGTCCGTCTACTCGGGAGTGTCCTACGAGACGTCGGACCGGCCGTACCTGAGCGTGGCCGGGCTGTACGAGCTGGAGCTGTACATCACGGTGAACCGCTGCGCCGACCTGCCGCGCGGGATCTACCACTACGACCCGGCCGGCCACGCCCTCACACTCGTGAACGACTCGGAAGCCGATCTCGCCGCGCTGCTGGACAACGCGAAGGTCGCGGCCCGCCGCAGCGAGCGCCCGTCGGCCCTGATCACCGTGACCGCGCGCGCGGAGCGGCTGCTGTGGCTGGTGAGCGGCGCCGGGTACGCGATGACGCTCATGCATCTCGGCGCGTTGCAGCAGACCCTGAACCTGGTGGCGACGGGCGCGGGGCTGGCGGCGTGCCCGCTCGTACTGGACAGTACGGACACGACGGACCGGGCACTGCGTCTCGACTGGCCGGCGGAGGTCGGCATCGGCGAATGCATCATCGGTCATCGCGAACCGTAGTCCTATTACTACCGGTTAACGGTTTTCATTCACATAAGTGGCGAGTAGGCTACACTTCGCACCTCGGGGTGATATCCCCGTGCCTACGACATGGGGATACTTCATGGATGACGGGTTACGGCCGGAAGGCGAGAGTTCATCAGCTCTTCGCTGGCCAAGCATAGCCCCGTCACTTGCGAATACTGTTCTGGTTACCGTCTTTGTCGGATTTTGCGTTGTATCCGCAATCAGTATTGCGACCCAACAACAGGGCGATACGTTAGCGGTCGCATTATCGTTCGTGTACACGGTCGCGCTGCTGGTGGTCCAGGTCGGCTATTTCAGTCGCCCGCACCGACCCCGCGGCGTGGTGCTGAAGTACACGATGCTGGTGATCCAGGCGGGCCTGGTGTACCTGCCGTTCCTCCAGTACGGGCAGGACTGGGTGAGCAGGCCCGGCTTCCTCGCGGGGAGTCTGCTGCTCGTCATGCACGCGGCCGTGGGCCTGCCGCTGTTCGTGCTGGTCGTGGCGAGTACGGGCTGGATCCAGAGCGAGCTGACCGGATCTGGCGTGGACGTGGCGTTCACGGCGGTCGGCACGATCATCACCGGCCTGGTGGTGTTCGGCCTGACCCGCCTCACCAACCTGGTGACCGAACTGCACGCGGCACGCAATGAACTCGCCCAGTTGGCCGTCGCGAAAGAACGGCTGCGATTCGCGCGGGATCTCCACGACCTGCTCGGGATGAGCCTGTCGGCCATCACCCTGAAGAGCGAACTGACCAGCCGGCTGATCCCCGACCACCCGGACCGGGCGGCCAAGGAACTCGCCGAGATCCTCACCGTGTCCCGCCAGGCGCTCGCCGACGTCCGACTCGTGGCCAGCGGTTATCGCCAACTGTCCCTCGACGAGGAATGCGACTCCGCCGAGTCGGTGCTGACCATCGCGGACGTGAAGGTCGAGCTGCAGCGCGACTACGGCGACCTGCCCGAACGCACCGGCACCCTGCTCGCCACGGTGCTCCGCGAGGGCGTCACGAACGTGCTGCGCCACAGCAGGGCCGAGCGGTGCGACATCCAGATCAGGCAGTCGGAGCGCTCGGTACTCATCGACATGGTCAACGACGGCGCGTCCACCGAACCCGGTCGCCTGCCAGACGACAGCCACAGCAGCGGGAGCGGGCTGCGCAACCTGTCCGAGCGGGTCAAGACGGTGCGCGGAGCGCTCGTGGCCGAGCAACTGCCGAACAAGCGGTTCCGGCTGCGCGCCACGATCCCACTGGCCGAGCGGCGATAGACCCGACTACATCCAGCCGGCGTCCCGGGCGATCCGGATTGCGTCCACCCGATTTCGCGCGTTGAGCTTGGTGACAATTGTAGTCAGGTAATTGCGGACAGTACCGGCCGACAGGAAAAGCCGGGCGGCGATGTCCACGGCGTCGGCACCGCTCTCGGTCATGCGCAGCACCTCGAGTTCCCTGCTGGTCAGCGGGCACTCCTCGGTGTCCCACGCGGCGAGCGCGAGTTCGCCGTCGATGACCCGCCTGCCAACCGAGACCTCCCTGATGGCGTTGGCCAACTTCTCGGCGGGAGCGTCCTTCAGGATGAACCCGTTGACCCGCGCGGCCAGTGCCCGACGCAGCGTGCCGGGCCTTCCGAGGCTGGTCAGGATGAGTGTGCGGCACCCGGGAAGGTGCTCGTGGAGCTCGACGGCCGCGGAGATCCCGTCCTTGCCGGGGAGGTCGATGTCGATCACCGCGACGTCGGGCCGGTGCTCCAGGGCGGCCGGCAGGATCCCTGTCCCGAACGCGACCTCGGCCACCACGTCGATGTCCGGCTCGAGCACGAGCAACGCCACCAGGGCGCCCCGAACCATGTGCATGTCCTCGGCTAGCAGAACCCTAATCACGCACAGCCCCTAGCACCCGAAACCTGCCCCGAAACAGAGAATGCCTCATTCGCCAAAAACAGTGGCGTCCGAGGGATTATAGAACTGGCCCGTTCATTCCACAATAGCCTGCCGCCCTTCACCACCGGGCCCCCGAAATGATGACATGAAGATACCTCGTGCCAACGAAAATCGTTGTGCTTCAACGTAAAAAGAATGACTCGGACATAGAGTTGGCACCCCGAAGGTGCTCGAGTTGCGCTGACGGCAACACCCAGGAGTCCGCCTCTCGGGAGTCCTGAGGCCGCCATGACAGCGCGTTCGACTCGAAGGTGGCTCGAAGGTAACTCGTAAACCACAAGAGGGTGCGCAACCAGGGTCGGTGGATGCCCGTCGTGATCGAGGTGGTTCGGCGCGGCGGGCGCCGCCAGCCCTGGTTGCGCGCCCTCTAGGTCAATCCCTTGGAGCGCCACTACTCTCGCACGCCATGTATCCCCCGATCGAACCTTATCGGCACGGCATGCTCGACGTAGGACACGGCAACCTCCTCTACTGGGAGGAATGCGGCAACCCGGACGGAAAGCCCGCACTCGTCCTCCACGGCGGCCCCGGCTCGGGTGCCACGCCCGGCTGGCGCCGCTACTTCGATCCGGCCCGATACCGGATCGTCCTGTTCGACCAGCGCAACTGCGGGCGCAGCACGCCGCACGCGTCCGATCCGGACACCGACCTGACCACGAACACCATTGATCATCTCCTGTCGGACATCGAGGCGCTCCGCGAAGAGGTGGGCATCGACCGCTGGCTGCTGTTCGGCGCGTCCTGGGGTTCGGTCCTCGGTCTCGCGTACGCGCAGCGTCACCCGGACCACGTGACCGAGATGGTCCTGTTCAGCGTGGCGACCGGCCGACAGGCCGAAGTGGACCTTCTGACGCGCGGCCTGGCGCCGATGTTCCCGGAGGCGTGGGAGCGCTTTCGCGCGGGCGCGCCGGGTGCCGATCTGCCCACCGCCTACTACGAGCTGCTGAACTCTCCCGACGTCGAGGTGCGGGACCGGGCCGCGCGGGACTGGTGCGCGTGGGAGGACGCGATCGTGCCGACCACCGGCGCCAGCCCGCGGTATCGCGACCCGCGGTTCCGCCAGGGGTTCGCCAGGCTGGTCACGCACTACTGGAGCCAGGGCCACTTCCTGCCCGACGGGGACGTCATCGCGGGCGCCGGCCGACTCGCGGGCATCCCCGGTGTGCTGGTCCAAGGCGCGCTCGACCTGGGGAACCTGGTCGGAACGCCGTGGCTGCTGGCCCACGCGTGGCCGGGCTGCGAGCTGATCATGATCGACGAGGCGGGCCACGAGACGCAGACCGCGGGAATGGGGTCCACGCTGGTCGCCCAGCTGGACCGGTTCGCCTCGAGTTGCCTGCCGAATTGACACGGAACGGCCGCCCGTAGTCGAATCACGCCACCATGACAACGTTGTCGCGCAGGGCCCGCAGAGCCACCATGAGCGACGTGGCGCAACAGGCGGGCGTGAGCATCAAGACCGTCTCCCGTGTGGTCAACGACGAACCGGGAGTCCACGCCGACACGGCCGAACGCGTCCTGGCAGCCATCGAGCGCCTGGGGTTCCGCCGCAACCTCGGCGCGTTCAACCTGCGCCGGGGCGTGTCCACGGGCACCATCGGCCTGGTGCTCGAGGACGTGGCCAACCCGTTCTACTCGGGCCTCACTCGCGCCGCCGAGGAGGTGGCCAGGCGGTTCGGCCGCCAGGTCCTCACGGGATCGTCCGACGAGGACCCGGTCCGCGAACGCGAGCTGTCCCTGGAGTTCTGCTCCCGCCGGGTCGACGGCCTGATCGTCATCCCGGCCGGCGACCAGCACGGGTACCTCATGCCGGAGATCGCGTCCGGCATGCCGGTGGTGTTCGTGGACCGTCCGCCCGGCGACGTCACGGCCGACACCGTGCTGGTCGACAACGCGGCGGGTGCCGCGAAGGCCGTCGCGCACCTGGCCGCCCACGGCCACCGGCGGATCGCGTTCCTGGGTGACGCCCCCACGATCTTCACGGCGGCCGAGCGGCTGCGCGGCTTCCGCGAGGGCTGCGCCCGGGTCGGGATCCCCCACGACCTGGTGGCCATGGGACCGCACACCGACGAGACGGTGCGCACCATGCTGGGCCCGGCCACCGCGATCGTCACCGGCAACAACCGCATCACCGTGCTGGTGCTGCGGGCGCTGGCCGGGGTGGTGGACCGGCCGGCGCTGGTCGGCTTCGACGACTTCGAACTGGCCGACCTGCTCGACCCGCCGGTCACCGTGGTCGCGCTCGACCCGGCGGTGCTGGGCAAGGCGGCCGCGGAACTGCTGTTCGCACGGCTGGAGGGCGACTGCTCGCCGCCGCGCCGGATCGTCATGCCGGTCCGGCTCATCCCCCGCGGTTCCGGAGAGGTATCCCCTTGACTACTCCCCGCCCTGAAGGACGGGGATTCCCCCAGTCGCCTGGGAGAGTTCCTGATTCAGCGACCGCTGCCGGTCGACGCTTGCGCGCGCCCCGGACTTACGCCATCTCCACAGGCGAGCACCGCCAGCCCGGCGGCTCTGATGTTCATTGCCGCGTTCACGTCCCGGGCGTGATGGGCACCGCAACGGCACTCCCACTCGCGGACATTGAGCGGCATCGTCTCCTGGATCGCCCCGCACGCAGAACAAACCTTCGACGACGGGAACCAGCGGTCGACCACCACGAGGTCACTGCCGTACCACTGGCACTTGTATTCCAACATGGCCCGAAGAGCCCGCCAGCTCGCGTCGGAGATCGACCGGGCCAGCGAGTGGTTACGCATCAGGTTGCGGACTTGCAGGTCCTCGATCACGACCGTTTGGTTCTCACGGACGAGTCGAGTCGACAGCTTGTGCAGGTGGTCGCGGCGCCGGTCGGTGATGCGAGCGTGGACCCGGGCCACCCTCTGTCGGGCGTTGGCTCGGTTGATCGACCCCTTCGCTTTGCGGGCGAGGCGACGTTGCGCGAGCGCGAGGCGTGCCCGGTCCTTCCGTTCGTGACAGGGGTTGGTGACCTTCTCTCCTGTCGACAGAGTGACCAGCGACGTGATCCCCGCATCGATACCCACCGCGCTCTCGGACTTCGAGACCGGATCGATGGCGACCTCGACGAGGATCGACACGTGCCAGCGCCCGGCCGGGTCGCGGGACACCGAGACGGTGCTCGGTTCGGCACGGTCGGGCAGTGGACGCGACCAGCGGATGTCCAGCGGCTCGGACATCTTCGCCAGAGTCAGTCGACCGTTGCGCCACCGGAACGCCGACCGGGTGTATTCCGCGCGCTTGCGGGACTTGAAACGCGGATACCGAGCGCGCTTGTCCCAGAACGCGGCGAACGCGCCCTGGAGGTGCCGCAGTCCTTGCTGAAGCGGCACCGAGGACACCTCGGACAAGAACGCCAGGTCCGGGTCCTGCTTCCACTCGGTGAGCAGTGCCGACAACTCGACATAGGACACACGCCGTTGCTCGCGGTGCCAGGCGGTCGCACGTGCTTCCAGGGCTCGGTTGTAGACCAGACGGACGCAACCAAACGTCCGCGACAACTCCGTCGCCTGCTGGCCCGACGGGTAGAAGCGGTAGCGGTATGCCCGCTTCACCACCCGTTCCGCCATTCTCAGAGGGTAGTAGGTCACCGAGTGACATCCCGTTCACTACGGACAGAGCGGCTCCTCCCCGGCACGAACGCCGGGGTATCCGCCGGTTTGGAAACCTGATGACCTGGCCTATGACCAGCGGCTTGCGGCCAGTACGCCTGCCGGCGAACCAGCCGCCACGCTTCTACCGGGGCGGCGCGGCCATCGCGGCGCTGCGCGGGGACAGCCCGGCCATGGAGTTCGGGCCGGAGGACTGGGTGGCGTCGTGCACCACGTTCCACGGCTCGGGGTCGGCCGGTCTGACCACCCTGCCGGACGGGGTGCTGCTGCGTGACGCCGTGGCCGCCGCGCCGGCGAACTGGCTGGGTGACGCGCACGTGGCGCGGTTCGGCTCCTCGCCGGCGCTGCTGGTGAAGCTGCTGGACGCCGGTCAGCGGCTGCCCGTGCACTGCCACCCGAGCGACGACTTCGCGGCCACGCACTACGGCTCCCGCTACGGCAAGACCGAGGCGTGGGTGGTGGTGGGCGCGGTTCCCGATGCGACCGTCCACATCGGGTTCGCCTCGGACACCTCGGCGTCGACGGTGGCCGAGTGGGTCTCCACTCAGGACTCCGCCGCCATGCTGGGTGCCCTCAACCCGGTGACCGTCCAGGCTGGTGACACGGTCTTCGTCCCGGCGGGCGTGCCGCACGCGATCGGCGCCGGGGTGTTCATCGTGGAGCTGCAGCAGCCGACCGACCTGTCGGTGACGCTGGAGTGGCAGGACTTCCTCGACTCGGACGTCGGCGGCCACCTGGGCATCGGCTTCGACACGGCGCTGGGGTGCGTCGACCGGAACGGCTGGGCGGACCGGCTGGACCAGCTGGTGCGTCACGCCGACTCCCCCGACCCGGTGACCGACCTCTTCGGCCAGCCGGACTTCTTCCGGGCCGAACGCCTGCGCGACGGCGCTGCGCTGGCGGCGTCGTTCGCCGTGCTGGTGGCCCTGACGGGCAGCGGCACCCTGCACACCGAACGAGCGGGCGACGTCCCACTGCGCAAGGGCGACACGTACGTCATCCCCCACGCGGCGGGCGAGGCCACGCTGACGGGCGACCTGACCGCCATCCGCTGCCTACCACCCACCCCATGATGACCACTCCGGTCGCGCATGATGACCGTTGCGTGGTTCACCAGCCGAGGGCGGCGTCCAACTGCTCGGCCAACACGGGTGACAACGTCCGCATGAAGGCGGCCGTCGGGTGGTTGAAGTCCTTGTACACCCACACGTTGCCGATCACCGGTGGGCACGCGGTCGCCGTGCAGAAGTACGACGTCAGGTCCACAAAGGACACACCAGGTGGAACGCCCGGCGTCGACGCGTAGGGCGGGTTCGCCGAGTACAGCTCGGCCCGGGGCGTGGTGCACGCCGGCGCCTTGGGGCCGTTCAACTGCACGCACGTCGCAGGGTCGGACGGGTGTCGTGGCGTGTCGCGCACGGCCACCACCGGGACGCCGGCGTCGGTGAGCGTCTTCCAGCCCTGGACGAAGCCCGGCGGGGTCTTCTCGGTCAGCCCGACGCGCACGTCGTGGGTGGCCTGCGTGAACACCAGGTCCGGCGCCAGGTCGATGATCCGCTCGGCCGCGTCGTCGTTCCACTCGGTGCAGGCCTCGCCGAAGTCCGCCGCGTCGCTCGCGTACGGGCACGCGCCCATGAGGATGGCCGTCAGTTCCCAGTCGCGCTGCTCGGCGATCGGCCGCATGGCCGCCAGGTACTGCTGCATGTGTGAGTCGCCGATCATCACCACCTGCCTGGTCGGCGTGCCCTCGGGGCGCTGGGTGCAGATGGCGCCGTCGATCTCGCAGTCCATGCCCTCGGTGGTGCCCCACTCGTGGGGCAGCGCGACCAGCGGCGGCAGCGGTTCGACGTTCGGCTCGCCGCGGTAGCGGAAGCCCGGGTACTGCGCCGCGGCGCCGGGATGGTTCGGGTCGTCGACCGCGATGGCGAACTCGGCCCGCCGGTCGGTGTGGTTCTGCCAGGCCAGGGCCGCGCCGAGTGCCGCCACCAGCAGCACCGCGCCGAAGCGGTAGGCACCGAACCGGGACTTGCGGGCGGGCTCCTCGATGAAGTGGTGGGTCACCACGGCCAGCCCGAACGACACGGCGATGATCACCGCGCCGCCGCGCAGCGCGACCTCCGGCTGGTTGCGGTAGGTCAGGTAGAACAGCAGGACCGGCCAGTGCCACAGGTACAGCGCGTAGCTGAGGTCGCCGATGTAGCGGACCGGCCGGGACCCGAGGATCCGGTCGGCGCCGACGCGGCTGCCGCTCGTGCCGGCCAGCAGCACGAACACCGCGCAGAGCGTCGGCCAGAGCGCCGCGTAACCCGGGAACACGGTGCCCACCTGCAGGATCAGCCCGCACAGGACCAGCCCGGCCACGCCCGCCCAGCCCAGTACCAGCCGCACGAGCCGGGGCAGCGTGACCGAGTCGATGAACAACGCGAGCAGCCCGCCGAGCACGAACTCCCACACCCTGGTGAGCGTGTGGAAGTACGCCAGCTGCTGGTGCGTGGCCGTGAGCACGACCGAGTAGGTGAGCGAGGCGGCGCCGATCGCGCCGAGTGCCACAGCCACCCAGGTCCGCAGGTTGCCGTCGAAGCGCCGCGCGAGCAGCGCGATGCCCACGATCAGCAGCGGCCACGCGACGAACAGCTGCCCCTGGATCGACAGCGACCAGAAGTGCTGGACGACGCTCGCCGTGTTGTTCTGGGCGAAGTAGTCGGCCGAGTCGGCGGCCAGCTGCCAGTTCTCGAGGTACAGCGCGGCGGCCACGACCTCGCGGATCGTCTGGTACCAGCGCGACTCCGGGACGATCAGGATGCTCGCCACCATCACCGCCACCAACACGGTGAGGGCCGCCGGGAACAGCCGCTTGATCATCCGGCCCCACATCGGGCCGAACTCGACGCGGCCTTCCGCGCGGACGAGCTGCGCGGTGAGCAGGAAGCCGCTGATCACGAAGAACACGTCGACGCCGCCGGAGACCCGGTTCAGCCAGACGTGGTAAACGACCACCAGGACCACGGCCAGCGCGCGCAGGCCCTGCAGCTCCGGGCGGTACACCCGGGCCGCAGGTCTCGTCGTCAGGGCAGGAGTCGGATCCTGATCCCTGACAGCAAGCTTCTGCGGCATACGACCTCCGGGGTGCGAGCGGCGGTCATGCTCGCAGCCGAAGGTGAACTATCAAGAATCGAGGTTGCCTGAAGTGACGTGATTCACGCGGTCACTCTTTTGCGTTACTCCGCACGCGAGAGGGGCTGATCCGGATGATCACGCGGATGACCTCGGGCGGGAGTTCCAGGTACTCCTCGCCGGCGCCCGCGCCCTCGTACTCCTCGGCCAACCGGACGGCGAGCGCCCGGCCGACGTCGGGTTCGACCACGGCCGTGCCACGGACCTCGACGTAGCGGAGCGGGTCGGCCGGGTCGTGCACGATGAGGCTGACCCGCGGCTCACGGCGCACGTTGCGCTCCTTGAGCCGACCCTCGGCCGTGGAGATCAGCAGGTCGTCCCCGTCGAGCCCGACCCAGACGACGGAGGTCTGCGGACTCCCGTCAGCGTTCACGGTGGCGAGCGCGACGGGATTGGGCTCGGCCAGCAGCCGGCGCGCGGCGTCGGAGTACATGCCTCGACAGTAGTGCGCCCGCCGAGAGTGGATCATCCGGTTTTCGGCCCCGCCCCCACCCGCTCTACGGCCCGCCCCACCCGCGAGTCGTACTGAATGGACAGCGAGTCGTACGTTGCTGGGCCAGCGGGTGTCTAGCTGAGGCCCATCACTCCCTCGGTCTTCTGCACGCCCCGGTAGATGCTCGGGGCGAACTGGGCCATGGCCTGGGCGATGAGGGGGATGAACTTGACGTTGCTGCCCAGCGGGAGGCGGTAGCCGCCCTGGACGCCCTGCCGCTCCCACAGGTGGGCCAGCTCCGGGTGGCGGCCGGCGAAGACCGGGTCGGCCGGGTAGAAGTCGAGCCGCACATGGGCGCGCTCCCCCAGCATCTTCTCGGTCGCCGCACCCGAGATCTTGTCGGACAGGCTCTCCGGGGTCTGCATGGGCGTGTGCTTGGAGATGGCCACGGCCGCCAGTTCGCCCCACGGCACCGCCCACGGCGCGCCACGCGGGTCGTCCCAGCGCAGCCCCTGGGGCTCGAAGACCAGGCTGCGCGGCCGGAACACCTTGTCCTTCTTGATGACCACGAACACCGCGGGAATCAGGAACAGCACGCCGAACACCAGCCCGACGGCCACTCCCGCACCGCCGCCGTCGACCGCGCCGACCAGGCTCGAGATGAGTGCCACCATGCCGATCACACCGGCCACGATCGCGCCGGCCACGGCCTTGCGTCCGTCGGTCCTGCCGACGTCGATGACCACCCCGGGCCCACCCATCCCGGGCGGCGGACCGAATCCGGGCGGCGGACCACCCATGGGTCCCGGCCCCATCTGCGGCGGACCCGGCGGCATGGGCGGCGGGCCCGGCGGGAACCCCTGCGGCGGACCGGGCGGACCCTGCTGAAAGCCCTGCGGCGGACCAGGCTGGCCCGGCGGGAATCCCGGTGGGGGCCCCGCCGGGTAACCCGGCGGCGGGCCGTATCCCGGCGGCGGCCCGTAAGGCCCCGGCTGGTGACCGTAGGGCGGCGGCGCACCGTACGGCTGCTGGAACTGTGGTCCCCCTGGCATGCTCACGCGGGCGATGGTAGCCCCTGGCACCGACAGAAATCAGCCGGTCAGTTGGTCGGCCGCCGCGTACGGGTCCAACTCCCCCGCCGCCACCCGTTTCGCCAGGCTCGCGACCGCCGAACCACCCGGTCCCGCGAACCGGGCACGCAGGGAAGCCACGGCGATCGCCTCGATCTCCCGCGCCGCCCGCGTCTCGCGCCGAACCGTCAACTCCCCATGGGACTCGAGCCACGCACGGTGGGAGTCCAACGCCGCCAGCACATCGGAAACGCCCTCCCCCAAGGACGCCACCGTCCGCACGATCGGCTGCCGCCACGACGGCCCTCGCTCCCGACGCCCGAGAGAGATCATGTGCTTGAGGTCCCGCACCGTCTGCTCGACACCGTCGCGATCGGCCTTGTTCACCACGAACACGTCGGCCACCTCGAGGATGCCGGCCTTCGCCGCCTGGATGCCGTCACCCATCCCCGGCGCCAACAGCACGACCGTGGTGTCGGCCAGCGACACGATGTCCACTTCGGACTGTCCAACCCCGACGGTCTCGATCAGCACCACGTCGTAGCCGGCCGCGTCCAGCACCCGCAACGCCTGCGGGGTGGCGACCGCCAGTCCGCCCAGGTGCCCACGCGTGGCCATCGAGCGGATGAAGACGTCGGGATCGGTGGTGTGGTCGTGCATCCGGATGCGGTCGCCCAGGAGAGCGCCCCCGGAGAACGGCGACGACGGGTCGATGGCCAGCACGCCCACCCGCAGGCCACGCGCCCGGAACGCCCCGACCAGCACGGACGTGGACGTCGACTTGCCCACGCCCGGCGGCCCGGTCAGGCCGAGCACCACGGCGTTGCCCGTGTGTGGGGTGAGCGCCGCGGCCACCTCACGCAGCCGCGGGCTTTCATCCTCGACGAGCGAGATCAGCCGCGCGACCGCCCGGGCCTGGCCCGCCCGCGCCCGCTCGACCAGCTCGCCTATCGGTGTCTCAGCTGGAGCACGATTCAAAAGTCCGGCCGACCTCCGTTGGCAACATCTCTCACCTAGCGATGTCCGGCCCGTCGGCCTGTTTCAAATCGTGCTCCATGGCACCAGGCACTCGGAGCAGCAGCGCGTCACCCTGCCCGCCGCCGCCGCACAGCGCGGCCGCGCCCAGCCCGCCGCCGCGCCTGCGCAGCTCGTAGGCCAGGTGGACGGCCAACCGGGCACCCGAGGCGCCGATCGGGTGGCCGAGCGCGATGGCGCCGCCGTTGACGTTGACGATGTCCTCGCTGATGCCGAGCTGCCGGGTGGACACCACGCCCACCGCCGCGAATGCCTCGTTGATCTCCACGAGGTCCAGGTCCGACGGGGACAGTCCGGCCTTGGCCAGCGCCGCGAGGATCGCGTTGGACGGCTGCTCGTGCAGGCTCGCGTCCGGCCCGGCCACCACCCCGTGAGCGCCGATCTCGGCCAGCCACGTCAGGCCCAGCTCCTCGGCCTTCGCCTTGCTCATCACCACGACCGCCGCGGCGCCGTCGGAGATCTGCGACGCCGAGCCCGCGGTGATCGTGCCGTCCGGCGCGAACGCCGGGCGCAGCTTGCCGAGGCCGTCGGCCGTGGTGTCGGCCCGCACGCCCTCGTCGGTGTCGAACACCACCGGGTCGCCCTTGCGCTGCGGCACGCTGACCGGCGCGATCTCGTCGGCGAACCGGCCGGACGCGATGGCGTCGGCCGCCCGCTGGTGCGACCGCGCGGCGAACGCGTCCTGCTCGGCGCGGGTCAGGCCGTAGCGGGAGTTGTGCTTCTCGGTGGACGCACCCATGGCCACCTGGTCGAACGCGCAGAACAGCCCGTCGTGGGCCATGTGGTCGATCATCGTGACGTCGCCGTACTTGAACCCGGACCGCGACTTGGGCAGCAGGTGTGGCGCCTGGGTCATCGACTCCTGGCCGCCGGCCACCACGATGTCGAACTCGCCCGCGCGGATGAGCTGGTCGGCCAGCGCGATCGCGTCCAGGCCGGACAGGCACACCTTGTTGATGGTCAGCGCCGGCACGGTCATGGGAATGCCGGCCGCGACGGCCGCCTGACGCGCGGGAATCTGCCCGGCGCCGGCCGTGAGCACCTGGCCCATGATCGTGTACTCGACCTGGTCGGGGGCGACGCCGGCGCGCTCCAGCGCGGCCTTGATCGCGATCCCGCCCAGCTGCGCGCCCGTGAAGTCCTTCAGCGAGCCGAGCAACCGGCCGATCGGGGTACGCGCTCCGGCGACGATCACGGATCCGGACACAGGAGGCCTCCTCGGTGAGTCTGTGTTTCGACCTTACCCGCTGGTAGCGCGACAAACCCGCTGGTGTGTGAGGACTCGCACAACCCTTGCCCCGCGCGGGATGGCCTCGTCGTAAGGTCGGAAGATGGACGCTCTGCAGCCCTTCGTCACGGCCATCGACCACGTGGGCATCGCCGTCCCCGACCTCGACAAGGCCATCGCGTTCTACCGCGACACCCTCGGTCTCGAGCTGACCCACGAGGAGGTGAACGAGGGCCAGGGCGTCCGCGAGGCCATGATGTCCGCCCCGGGCGACGAGGGTTCGGCCGTGCAGCTGCTGGCGCCGCTGACCCCGGAGTCGACGATCGCCAAGTTCATCGACCGCAGCGGCCCCGGCCTGCAGCAGCTGGCGTTCCGGGTCACGGACATCGAGGCGGCGACCGCGGCCCTGCGTGCGAAGGGCATGCGGGTGCTCTACGAGAAGGCGATCGTGGGCACGGCCGACAGCCGGGCGAACTTCGTGCACCCGAAGGACACGGGCGGCGTGCTCATCGAGCTGGTGCAACCAGCGCTGCAGCTATGAACGCGACCTCGGCGTCCATGGTGGCGTCCTCCTCGCCGTGCCTGCGCCACGGAGTGCCGGTAGCTCACGGCCAGCGCCAACAGTCCCGCCGCCGTGTCCACGGCGGCCAACGGCAACGTGCCGGTACTGGCCGCCACGATCACCGCCCGGACCTGGTCCACCACGTGCGTGAACCGCTGCTGCAGAGCCTCTTTCACGGCGACATGCGTGTCGGCCTCGCGCCACAGCAGGTGCGACAGCAGGGTCGAGGCCTTCATCCGCGCGTCCAGCTCGGCCACCAGGCGGCGCAGGCTCGCGGCGATGTCACCGGGCACCACCACCCCGGCCGGCTCCACGTGCTCGTCGGGCAGCCGCTCGACCAGCGCGGTCAGCAGGTCCGGCTTACGTTGGAAGTAGTAGTGCACGAGGCCCTTGGGCACCCCTGCCCGCGTGGCGATCCGGGAGGTCGGGGTCGCGTCGAAGCCCGATTCGGCGAAGCACTCCTCCGCCGCCACCAGGATGCGCTCCCTGGCTGACGGATCCTCACCGTTCCTCCGTGCGCGACGCATGTCAGCAGTCCCCTTACTCGCAAAAGGCGCGGTCCACAACGTATCCCGGGAGGGCACGTGATGGACCGCGCGGTACAGCAAGGTCGTCAGGGTCGAGCAGCACGTCAGTGCTGGCCGGCCATTCCTGATCCCGCCCGGTGGGCGGCCTGCGCGACGGGCAGTGCCGCGGCGCCGACGATGACCGTCAGGCCACCGATGATCCACGACGACCACGAGATCCCACCGAGTTCGGTGTAGCCGATCACCCATGGGGAGATGAACATCAGCACGCCGAGCACGATCTGGACCGCCTCGCCGTAGACCATGCCGGGCACGGCCAGCGACGCCAGTCCGTCCAGGGCCACCAGCGCGCCCAGGACGATCATCGTCCACATCGCGGCGTTGCTGGTGTCCATCCAGAGGGGGGACAGCAGCGCCACGACACCCAGTACGACCTCAGCCCAGTCGTGTGGCCGGGTCCACGGCCGGACTGCGGATGACTCACTCATTGAGACCACCTCCGTGTTCTGGAGCCTCACCCCGATGATGCTCCTTGATTGGCCGGCCGGTCAACAATATGGCTCTCTCCGCAAGCTCCGTTCGGACACCCTTTGAGTGACGTACGTCAAAGCCAGGTGGCTCTGTACCGTTACTGGTCGGTAACGTCGCGCCGCAGACCCACTACCGGCACATTCGGAGGCTCGGCAGATGCGGAAGATCCTCGACGCCATCCTCGCTGACGACCTCGAAGGTTTCGGCGAGCTGCCGGTCCCCGAGAGCTACCGGGGCGTGACCGTGCACGCAGACGAGGCCGGGATGTTCGACGGCGAGAACTCCTGGGACAAGGACCCGCGCCGCTCCCTGCACGTCGACGACGTCCCCACCCCCGAGCTGGGCCCCGGCGAGGCGCTCGTGGCCGTGATGGCCAGCGCCATCAACTACAACACCGTGTGGACGTCGATCTTCGAGCCGGTGTCGACGTTCAGCTTCCTCGAGCGCTACGGCCGAACCTCGCCGCTCGCCAAGCGCCACGACCTGCCCTACCACGTGGTCGGCTCCGACCTGGCGGGCGTCGTCCTGCGCACCGGGCCGGGCGTGAACGCCTGGAAGCCGGGCGACCAGGTGGTGGCGCACTGCCTGAACGTGGAGCTGGAGCACCCGGACGGGCACAACGACACCATGCTCGACCCCGAGCAGCGGATCTGGGGCTTCGAGACGAACTTCGGCGGGCTCGCCGAGCTGGCGCTGGTCAAGTCCAACCAGCTGATGCCCAAGCCCGCGCACCTGACCTGGGAAGAGGCGGCCAGTCCCGGGCTCGTCAACTCCACCGCGTACCGCCAGCTCGTGTCCCGCAACGGCGCCGGGATGAAGCAGGGCGACACCGTGCTCATCTGGGGCGCGTCCGGCGGCCTCGGCTCCTACGCGACGCAGTTCGCGCTGAACGGCGGCGCCACGCCCATCTGCGTGGTGTCGAGCCCGCAGAAGGCGGACATCTGCCGCAAGATGGGCGCCGAGCTGGTGATCGACCGCTCCGCCGAGGGCTACAAGTTCTGGAAGGACGAGCACACCCAGGACCAGCGCGAGTGGAAGCGGTTCGGCGCGCGGATTCGTGAGCTGACCGGCGGTGAGGACCCGGACATCGTGTTCGAGCACCCGGGCCGGGAGACGTTCGGCGCCAGTGTTTTCGTGACGAAGAAGGGCGGCACGATCGTCACGTGCGCGTCCACGAGCGGGTACATGCACCAGTACGACAACCGGTATCTGTGGATGAGCCTGAAGCGGATCATCGGCTCGCACTTCGCGAACTACCGCGAGGCGTGGGAGGCGAACCGCTTGATTGCCAAGGGAAAGATCCACCCGACGGTGTCCGGCGTGTACACGATGGACAACACCGGCCAGGCCGCCTACGACGTTCACCGCAACCTGCACCAGGGCAAGGTCGGCGTGCTGTGCCTGGCGCCGGAAGAAGGTCTGGGTGTTGGCGATCCCGAACTTCGCGCGCGGCATCTCGCGGATATCAATCGTTTTCGCGGCGTGTAAAGGACATTCCGACACGGCGGCACATCGCGGCCGGTGGGCAAGGTAGCGTGGGGCCATGGCGCTTGGCGAAGAACGTGATCTTGTCCCATTGGGAGCCGGCTTCGACATCACCAAGCGCGGTTACAGCAGGATGCAGGTCGAGGAGCATCTCGAGCAGCTGGACAGTCAGCTCAAGATCCTCGCCTCCGACCGCAACGCCGCGGCGGCGCAGGCCGCCGAGCTGACCGCGCAGCTCGAGGTCGCCCGTACGAACATCGACGAGCTGCACAAGCAGGTCGAGCGGCTGGCCCAACCGCCCACCACCATGGAGGGCCTGTCCGAGCGACTGCAGCGCATGATGCGCCTGGCGCAGGACGAGTGCGAGGAGATGCGCGCCAAGGCGGCGGCCGACGCCGACCACATGCGCACCAAGGCCGAGGCCGACGCCGAGCTGCTGCGCAAGCGCTACGACAAGCAGCTGGCCGAGCTGGACGAGCGCCGGTCCGCCATGGAGGCCGAGCACGTGGGCGTCCTGGAGAAGGCGAACGCCGAGGCCGAGACGATCACCGCCACCGCCGCGGCCGAACGCGAGAAGGCCGACAAGGCGGGCGAGGCGCGGCGCGCCCAGGTCGAGGAAGACTTCGAGATCGCCATGGCCTCGCGCCGCACCGAGTCGATGCGCGCCCTGGCCGAACAGGAGGCCACGTCGAAGTCCGAGGCAGAGCGGCGCGTCCGCGAGGCCACGGAGGAGGCCAACCGCCGCCGCCACGAGGCGGTCACCGAGGCGACCGCACGACTGCAGGAGGCCTCCGACGAGGCGCGCCGGCGGGTCCGCGAGGCCACCGAGGAGGCGAACCGGCGGATCAGCCACGCGGCCAACCGCGTCGCGGCACTGCGCCAGCTCCGGTCCAAGGTCGCCACCCAGCTCCAGGCAGCCCGCGAACTGGTCACCGACGCCCACACCCAGCTCGAGACGGCCGTACCCGCCTTCGACGAGCTACCCGAGGAGCGCGAGGCGGCCGACCGGCCCAGCCCCGGCCCGAAGGACCGCAACCCGATCCCCGGCGCACCGCCGAAGGAATCGTGGGAATCAGGCGGCGCCACGGTCATCCCACCAGAAGTAGCGGACGCCAAAACCAAACGAATCGCCCGCTAGCCCCACGCACGGGCGAGCCAGCCCCCAGGCACGCCAGGTCGACCGCCCACGCACCGGCGAGTCCGCCACCCAGGCACGCCGAATCCGCCAGCCACACACCCCGAGTCGGCCGCCCGCGCACGCCGATCCGCCAGCCACACACCCCGAGTCGGCCACTCAGGCACGCCGAGTCCGCCACTCACGCACGGCGAATCCGCCGCTCCCGTACGGCAAGAGTTGGCCAAATCAGCTACGCCGATCCGCCGGCCCGGCATGGCGGTCGGCCGCTCGCGCACGGCGAGTCGGCCACTCAGGCACAGCGAGTCGACCGCCCACCCACGCCGAATCCGCCAACCAAGCACGGCGACTCGACCGTCCGCGCACGCCGAGTCCGCCACTCACGCACGGCGAGTCCGCCACCCAGGCACACCGAACCCGCCACTCACGTACGGCGAATCACTCGCCGATGTCTTCGAACCACAGTTCGGGGCGGGCGGCGATGAAGTCGGTCATCAGGGACACGCACTCCTGGTCGTCGAGCACGGTGATCGTCACGCCGTGTTCGGCCAGCCAGTCGTGGCCGCCGGAGAACGTCGTGGCCTCCCCCACCACCACCGCGCCGATGCCGAACTGGCGGACCAGGCCGCTGCAGTACCAGCACGGTGACAACGTGGTCACCATGGTCGTGTCACGGTAGTGGCGGCGCCGGCCGGCGGCGCGGAAGGCCGCGGTCTCGGCGTGCATGGACGGGTCGTCGTCCTGGACGCGGCGGTTGTGGCCGCGCCCGAGCAGTTCGCCGTCCGGGCCGAACAGCGCCGCGCCGATCGGGATCCCGCCCTCGGCGAGTCCCGTCCTGGCTTCCTCGACCGCCACGGCCAGCAGCTCGTTCATGTCGACAAGCCAACCACGTCCGGGGGAACCCTCGACTCTCGAATTGCCGTGCACACGTGCGCATACGACCATCGGTCGACATGACCACAACCATTCACCGCCCGGCCGAGCAGCACCGCCACACCCACGGCCCCGGCTGCGGCCACGAGTCGGTCCTGCACGACGACCACGTCGACTACCTCCACGACGGGCACCTGCACCACGAGCACCAGGACACCAACGGCGTCCACTACGACGAGTGCGCCACCTGCCAGTGCGCCAACTGCACGGACTCCTGCGCGAAGTGCGACTGCGCGGACTGCACCTGCCCGACCTGCAACCACGCGACCTGCGAGTGCGCCGAGTGCTCCGACTCGTGCAGCAGTTGCACCTGTGCCGACTGCTCGTGTCCGACCTGCCGGCACGCCGCCTGATCTTCACCGCGGTCGCCGGACACGGTAGGTTTACTCGCGAGTAGCTAACCCCCGCCCGGGAGGAACCCATGACCGGTTACCAGACCGTGGTCGTCGGCACGGACGGCTCGGACTCCTCGTACCTCGCGGTGGACCGGGCGGCGAGCATCGCCGCGGCCACCGGCGCGACGCTGGTCATCGCCTGCGCGTACCACCCGGCCGCGCAGCACGACGTCGAACGCGCACAGGATCAGCTGGGCGCCGACGTCGCGTATCAGGTCGTCGGCTCGAGCCCCGCCGAGGAGTCGGTGCGCGCCGCCGCCGAACGCGCGCGGAAGGCGGGCGCCACGGCGATCGACACGGTAGTAGTCGACGGCGAACCGGTGCCGACGCTCGCCAAGGTGGTGGCCGAGCGCTCGGCCGACCTGCTGGTCGTAGGCAATCGCGGCCTGAACACGTTCGCCGGCCGCATCCTCGGCTCGGTGCCGTCCGAGGCCGCGCGCAAGTCGAAGGTCGACGTGCTCATCGTTCACACCACGTGACCGACGAGGAACTGGAGGCGCTGCAGCGCCGAATCGAACGTGTACTCCTCGGCGGCAGCCGCGAGTACACGCGCGCCGAGGTGGCGTCACTGTCCGGCGTGCCCCCGGAGCGGGCCACCGCACTGTGGCGAGCACTGGGTTTCGCCACCGCGGCCGACGACGCCAAAATGTTCACGGACGGCGACGTCCAGGCCCTGAAGTCGGTCGACGCGTTGATCCAGGGCGGCATCCTCGACCCCACTCTGGCGACGTCCACGGCGCGGATGATGGGCCAGCACATGTCGAGGCTGGCCGAGTCCCAGGTCCACCTGCTGCGTGACGTGCTGAACGCGAACCCGGAACTGGCGGCCGACGAGCGCCTCCTGACGCGGATGGTCGAACACCTGGCCCCGGAAATGGAGCACCTGCAGAACTTCGTGTGGCGCCGCCATCTGGCCGCGAACTCGGTGCGAATGCTGGTCTCCCCCGAGGACGACATCGACGAGCGGCAACAGGTGGTGGGCTTCGCGGACATGGTGGGCTTCACGAGCCTGACCAGGCGATCCACGGAAAACGAACTGGTGGCTGTGGTGGACCGCTTCGACGCCATCGCGGCCGACGTGGTGGCCGACAACCACGGCCGAATAGTGAAAATGCTGGGCGACGAGGTCCTGTTCGTGGCGGACTCGGCGACCGACGGCGCCGAGATAGCCCTGTGCCTGCTGGAACGCGCGGAGGCCGAAGAGGGCGTGCCGTCCCTGCGGGCGGGCCTGGCGTACGGGCGGGTGCTGAGCCGCTTCGGCGACGTGTACGGCTCGGTGGTGAACATCGCGAGCCGCCTGACGTCGATCGCCAGGCCGGGCTCGGTCCTGGTGGACCGCTCGCTGGCGGGCGCCCTGGCCGACTCACCGCAGTACTCGATCCACACCCGACGGCCGGTGTCGGTACGCGGCTACGCCCGCCTGAAGTCGGCGAGCCTGCGCCGCGCCGGTGAGGAAGCCCAGACCCTGGCGGAGTCGGCGCAGCAAATCGCGGCGGAACTTCTTGGTCTGGTGGGCAACGAGGAACCCGACGAGCCCCCACGCATCCCCCTGGAACCGGACGACGAGACAAAACCCAGGAGAAGCCGCCGCCGCAAACGCTAACGCGCCAGCATGCCGCCATGTCCCGACCGCGAGTTCGCGGTTCTCGACCGCGAGATCGCAGTTCCCGCACGCATGTTCGCGGCTCCCGCACGCATGTTCGCGGTTCCCGACCGCGAGATCGCAGCTCCCACACCCGAGATCGACCACGGCGCCCGGCTCACCCCTCCAACCACGCCCGAACCACAGCAGAGAACTCCAACGGCGTCTCCAACGGCGGCAAATGCCCAGCTCCGGCGATCTCAACCACGTCCGCCCCAGGCATCAACTCCGCCAACGCATCAGCCTCAGCCCGAGGAATCAACGAATCCTCCGCCCCCCGCACGATCAACGTCGGAACCCCCAAAGACCGCAAGAGAGACCCAGAATCCGGTCGAGCCGCCATAGCCCGCTGCGCCCAGGCCACAGCCGCCGGATCCTGCTCCAGGATCAGCGACCGCGTCCGCTCCACCACCGCCGGACTCGCCCCCGGACCGAGTAACGAAGGCAGCATCGCATCCGGAATCCACCCAACCCCCTCCGAGGCAGCCCGCTCAGCCGCCACAAGACGATTCGAGCGCGCCGAAGAAGAGTCCGCGGCCGCCCGCGTATCCACCAGCACCAGACCCGCCACCAGCGAAGGAGCCGCCCGCAGCACGGCCATCGCCACGTAACCACCCATCGAGCAGCCGCCCAGGACCACGCGCCGCCCATCCAGCAGCGCGATCACATCAGCGGCGGCCACGTCGAGATCCGGCGGAGCGGACCCGAGCGGCGCAGCACCAAACCCCCGCTGATCAGGCGCGATGAGCCCCTCGACGCGAACGCCGTCCCACATCCGCGAGTCCAGCGGGAACGCGTGCAACAGCACAACCGGCAGACCAGAGAACCGCATCGACCCATCAAACACCAAATGACATGATGCGGGCATGCCTGTAACAGTCAGAGCCGACCTCGCACAGATGCCCGACTACGTCGCCGGCCTGAAGCTGCCCGGCGCCGTCGTGCTGTCGAGCAACGAGATGTCGACGCCCACCCCCGCGAGCGTCCTGGCGGCCATCGCGGACGCCGCCAGCCAGGTCAACCGCTACCCGGCGATGGCGGCCGACGCCCTCATGGCCCGCACGGCGACCTACCTGAACACCGACCAGAGCAAGCTCGCGGTCGGCTGCGGCTCGGTCAGCCTGTGCCAGCAGCTCGTGCAGGCCATGTGCACCGACGGCCAGGAGGTCGTGTTCCCCTGGCGCTCGTTCGAGGCCTACCCGATCGTCACGCAGATCGCCGGCGCGCGCGGCGTCAAGGTGCCGCTCACCGCGCAGCACACCTTCGATCTCCAAGCGATCCTGGACGCCATCACCGACCAGACCCGCGTCCTGTTCATCGCCAACCCGAACAACCCGACCGGCACCGCGCTGCGCACGAAGGAACTCACCACCTTCCTCGACCGCGTGCCGGACAACGTCCTGGTGGTCCTCGACGAGGCCTACCGCGAGTTCGTCACCGACCCCGACGTGCCCGACGGCCTGAAGATCGCCGAGGGCCGGGACAACGTCGCCGTGGTGCGGACGTTCTCCAAGGCCTACGGCCTGGCCGGCATCCGCGTCGGCTACTGCGTCGCCTCCCCCGAGGTGGCCGCGGCCGTGCGCAAGGTCGGCATCCCGTTCGCCGTCAACCGGGTCGCGCAGGCCGCGGGCGTCGCCGCCATGGACGCGGCCGACGAGTTGCTCGCGCACTGCAAGCCGGTGACCGAAGAACGCGTACGAGTCCGCGACGCCCTCCTGGACATGGGCTTCGAGGTCCCGGAGACCCAGGCGAACTTCGTGTGGCTGCCGCTCCGCGACGAGACCGCGAAGTTCAACCAGCACTGCCTCGACCAGAAGGTGATCATCCGCGCGTTCGCGGGCGAGGGGGTCCGGGCCACGGTCGCGCTTCCCGAGGAGAACGACGCGTTCCTGGCCGCGGCCCGGACGTTCCCCCGCTAACGCCGCCGGACGTTGTCCAACGCCAAAGCGCCCGGCCCGATCGCCGCGATCAGCAGGAAGATCCACGCGAACAACGCGGCCTTCTCGCCACCGTTGGGGATGGGCAGCAGCGCGACCGGCTGGTGCACCACGAAGTACGCGTAGGCCATCGCACCGGAGCACAGCAGGGCCGCCACGCGAGTGAACAGCCCGAGGCCGACCAGCAGGCCGGCACCCAGCTCGATGCAGGCTGCCCAGAAACCCGGCCAGGCGGGGAAGGCGACGACGTCGCCGCCGAACAGGCCGAACAGCTTCTGCGCGCCGTGACAGGCGAACAGGAACGCGACCACGATGCGGGTCGCGGCGATCGCGGCGGCGGGGAGACGCTCCGCCGTGGTGACTTTCGTCGGGTCAGGCAGGGTGGCTGTCATCGCAGGGGCCCTTTCCGGACGGATCAACGGATGGGGACTCTCCGGGCTCGCCCGGTTACGCCCCGCATCCAGTTACGCCCGGTCGCGGCGAGGGGTTCAATCACTCACGCCACGAGCTGTTGCCATCCCACCTGCCGGAACATGGGAACGGCGGCCCCTCGCGAGAGGGACCGCCGGACTCCCTGAGTCAGCGACGCGGGTTGCGCAGATTGTCCAGGGCGAACACGCCGGGTCCCGGCACGGCGATCAGCAGGAAGATCCAGCTGAACAGCGCAGTCGCCTCGCCGCCGTTGGGGATGGGCAGCAGCGCGATCGGCTGGTGCACCACGAAGTACGCGTAGGCCATGGCACAGGAACGAGACAACCACGCGAGTGGCGACGAGCACGCCGGCCTGCGGGCGGCCGGTGACGGTGTTCTCGGTGGCGGGCTTGATCAGCGTCGCGGCCATGGGACTGTCCTGGGGAGTGTCAGGCCGCGGCGAGGGTTCGGACGACGGCGCGCTCGCGGGCGGCGTCGGCGAAGCGTTCCTGGCCAGCCAGGTGGTGCACGGACGCGAGGCGCTCGGCCCGCTCGTAGGCGGCCAGTGCGGCGTGCTCGGCCGCGCGCTCCCTGGCCTGCTCCGCGAACCGGGCGCGGGCCTGCGCGACCCGGAGCCAGCGCGCGGCGCGCTCGGGTTCGACCGACGCGGAAACGTTGGCGAGCACCCGTGCCGCGTGTGCGGCCGAGTCCAGTTCGGCGGCCGCCGCGGCGTACTCGCCGGAGTCGATCAGGAAGTAGGCATGCCGCATCTCGGACTGCGCGGTGGCGTAGATCGCGTAAGCGGCGAGGTTGTCAGCGAGCTGACCGAGTGAGTGCGACACGGTTCTCTCCGATTCTGTGCTGTTTCCTCCTTGCACAGACACGTCGAAGTGAGCCGACCGGTTTCGACATCTCACCAGAACTTTTTATCTGCGTCTGGTCCGATGCCGCCGGTGGCGCGCCGACCAGCAGTTCTGATGCCAGTGCCGGCGGTCGGCGACCGAGCCGGTGTCGTCGGCAGGCCACACGACGAGATGCGCGGTGCCCGGCCGGATCTCGTGGTCACAGCCGGGGCAGCGGTATTCCTTGACGCTGTGGGTGCCGGACACGGTGCGCACGTACCAGTCGCCGTCCGGGCTTTCCTCGAGCCGCTGGAAGGCGGCCGTGCCCAACTCCCTGGCGGGCTGGGCGGCGCGGGTCACGCGCCGGTCGCGGTTACGGCGAGGCACGACATGTCACGGTAGCGGCAAGGCAGAATGGGCTCGTGCCAACCTACGAGTTCCGCTGCCACGACTGCGCCACCACCTTCGAGGTCCGCCGGTCGATGAGCCAGTCGTCCGACCCGGCCGCCTGCCCCGACGGACACCAGAACACCGTCAAACTCCTGTCGACCATCGCCCTGACCGGCGGCGGCGACGGCGCGAGCGCCCCGATGATGAGCGGCGGAGGCGGCGGCTGCTGCGGCGGGTCCTGCGGCTGCGGCTGACCCTCACCACCAGGCGCCGACGGTGTCGAGGTCGTAGGTCGCCCTGGTCGTGAGGGTCGACCCGCCGTGGACCGCACCGGTGAGGTCCAGGTCGGACCCTGTGAGGTCCGCATCGACCAAGGTCACGCCGCTCACCATGGTGTCCCCGAATCTCGCTGCCACCAGCTCGGCACCGGTGAAGTCGGTGCGTCCCACGTGCACCAGGCTGGTGAGGTCACTCCCGCGGAGATTGGCCCTGGCAAGCACGGTGCCGCTGAGCCCGATCAGGTCGGTACGCATGGCGAACAGGTTCGTCCACCCAGGTCTGCGCCGCTGAGGGCGAAACCCGTCAGGTCCGAGTTCGGCGCCGGAACCCGGCCAGGCACGTGCCCGCAGATCGATGACGGGGCGAATCTCCTGGGCGAACACATAGTCCGTGAGGTCACGGCGAGAACGATCGACCAACGAGCGCGCTTGTCCACAACCCGTTGTCGCGCAACGGCGTCGCGTTGTATCAGTAGTCCCGGAAGCCCTTGCCCGTCTTGCGGCCCAGGCGGCCTGCTGTCACCAGGTGCTCGAGCAGCGGGGCGGGTGCGAAGCCCGCGTCGCGGAACTCGTAGTACAGCGTGCGTTCGATGGCCAGCGACACATCCAACCCGACCACGTCCAGTAGCTCGAACGGGCCCATCGGCAGGCCGCAGCCCACCTTCATGGCCGTGTCGATGTCGTCGGCGTTCGCGTAGTGCGCCTCCAGCATCTTCACCGCGTCGTTCAGGTACGGGAACAGCAGAGCGTTCACGATGAAGCCCGCCCGGTCGGCGCAGTGCACCGGGTGCTTGCCCACCCGCTGGCACACCGCCCGCGCCGTGGCGATCACGTCCTCCGAAGTGGCGATCGTCTGCACGATCTCCACCAGCTTCATCACGGGTGCCGGGTTGAAGAAGTGCAGGCCGATCACGTCACCCGGTCGCGAAGTCGCGGCCGCGCACTCGATGACCGGCAGCGACGACGTGGTGGTGGCGAGCACGGCACCCGGCTTCACCACCTCGTCCAACGCGCCGAACACCGCGCGCTTCACCGACAGCTCCTCGGCCACCGCCTCGATCACGAGGTCGCAGTCGGCCAGCTCGTCGAACTCCACGACGCCCACGATGCGGCCCAGCACCGACGAACGGGCCTCCGAAGTGATACGCCCCTTCGTCACCTGCCGGTCCAGCGACTTGCCCACCGCCGCCAGAGCAGCCGAGGCCTTCTCCGCCGACCGAGCCCGCAGGACGACGTCGAAACCCTTCTTCGCGAACACTTCCGCGATGCCCGTGGCCATGGTGCCCGTGCCGACCACTCCGACCCGCTGGACGTCCCTTGTGGACGAATCCATCACAGAACCAACAGGTGTCAACGAATCCGACACCACGTTCGGCGAATCCGGCCCGTCATAGGTGTAGAAGCCGCGCCCGGACTTGCGACCGAGCAGCCCCGCGGTGATCATCTGCCGCAGCACCGGTGCGGGCGCGTGCAAACGATTGCGCGACTGGCGGTACATGGTCTCGAGGATCTCGTAGGCCGTGTCGAGACCGATCAGGTCGAGCAGTGCGAGCGGTCCCATGGGATAGCCGCAGCCGAACCGCATGGCCGCGTCCAGGTCCTCGCGCGTCGCGTACTTCGACTCGTACATCGACGCCGCGTGGTTCAGATAGCCGAACAGCAACGCGTTCGCGATGAACCCCGCCCGGTCGCCGATCACCACCGGCTCCTTGCCGAGCGAACGCGCGAAAGCCTCCACATCGGACACCACGTCCGGCTCGGTGACCACCGTGCGGACGATCTCCACGAGCTTCAACACCGGCGCCGGGTTGAAGAAGTGCAGCCCGACCACCTTGCCCGGCCGTCCTGTGTGGACACCGATCTCCGTGACCGACAACGACGACGTGTTCGACGCGAGGATCACGTCCGGCCGGCACACCTGCTCCAGCTCGGTGAACACCTCGGCCTTCAGCGAAAGGTTCTCCGGGATGGCCTCGATCACCAGGTCGACCTCGCCGAGGTCGGCGAGCGAGGTGGTGAACGTGATCCGGTCGAGCAGCGCGTCACGCGCGGCGGCGTCGAGCTTGCCGCCCGCCAGCGCCCGCTCGGTCGAGTGCGAGAGGTGTCCCCTGGCCCGCTCGATGCTCTCCTGGTCGACTTCCACACCGACCACCCGCACTCCGTTGCGGGCGATCACCTCCGCGATCCCCGCACCCATGGTGCCGAGACCGACGACGCCGACGCATCCGAACTCCCGTGCCACCGCGCACCTCCGAGGTCAGGTACGGCGGATGCTACCTGCCAGTAACAAAGTCGGCGCCCCAGCCGTGGGCCATGTCACGGGGACGGCAGCAGTGGCCACACCTCGGTGGCGATCGCGGTGGCGACCTGACAGGCGACGTCGACCTGGCCGGGAGACGCGCGCACCCACACCGACGCGATCTCCACGACCTCGTCCTGGCCGGGCCCCTCGAACTCCACGTGCGGAGCGTCGATCAGGCAGTACGACACCGAGCCCAACTCCGGCAACGGAGTGATGACCGCCTCCCGGCCGGCGATCGGCTGCTCGGCGGAACCCGGCTGCGACGTCGACGGCGGGATCCCCGCGTTGAAGATCACCCGCACGGTCATGGCCTCCGGGCCCGGCGACACCGACCAGCGGCACATGTGCCGGCCGGGCGGCTCGTAGCGCTCGGCCCCCGACATCCCCGGCTGGGACGCCACGGTCTCGTCCTCGAGCAGCGTGCACGGGTCGATCGGCTGCAGCGACCGGTCCGGCGGGTCGCGCAGTTCGACCTCGCCGGCCTCCACGATCCGGACGACCTCGTCCATGCCCGACCCGACCATCGAGCAGAGCCGCGGCGACTCACCCGTCACGACCGAGCCGGTCACCTCGAGCGAGACCTTGTCGTTGAACACCAGCAACTGTGTGCACAGCGTCGCGTCGTCACTCGGCTGGACGATCACCAGCCCGTTGTCCAACCGCTCGATCTCCGGGGCGTTCGGGTGCTCGATCAGGTCATCGAGCTGACCGATCGAGAGCAGGACCTGGCCGCCGCCGTCCTGGCTGACCATGACGTTGCAGTAGTCGAGCGAGTCGACCACACCCCACTCCGCGTCGCCGAACCCGTCGAACACCTCCGGCGCCGTGAGGGAGCACGGATCGAGCAGCGCCAGGTCACCGAGATAGTCGGCGGCCGTACCGGCCGGCTCGACGGTCTCCGACTCGAGCGTGGTGGCGGGCACCGGCAAGCCACCCGCCCTGCTCGAACAGCCGGCGACGGCGAGCACCGCCACCAGGACGGTCAGGGCCGCGCGGTTCACTCAGACTCCCGGCAGTTTCGGCCACACCTCGGTGGCCAGCGCGGTGGCCGCGGCACAGGCCGCGTCCACCTGCCCGATCGCCTGGTCCACCCAGACCGACGCGATCTCCACCACGTCCTCGTCCTGACCGGGCCCGGAGAACGACACGTGCTCGGTGTCCACGATGCAGTAGGCCGACTCCTCGCCGTCCGCCACCGGGTAGGTGACCGACGGCCGGCCGGCGATGTCGGAACTGGTGGAGCCGTCCCCGTAGGGCACCGGCTTCGGGCCGGTGGTGAACACCAGGCGCACCGACGGCGCTTCGCCCGTCACCCAGATGCACTCGTGCTTCGCCGGGTAGTCGTAGCGGGTGGCGTCCGCCAGGCCCGGCTGCGCGAACACCGAGGCGTCCTCGAGGATGTCGCACGGGTCGATCGTCTGCAGCGAGTCGCCCGACGGCTCGCGGTGGCCGACCTTGTCGGCCTTGATGGCCTCGACCACCCCGTTCATGCCGACCTCGACCAGGTCGCAGACCTCGACCGTGCCCTCGTTGACCTGGCCGTCCACCCGCAGCGTGATCTCGTCGGTGAACACCAGCATCAGCGAGCAGTAGTCGGCCTCATCCGCCGGCTGGCCGATCCACAGCTTCTCGTCGACGTCCCGGACGCGCTGGTCCTCCAGGTCCTTCTCCACGAACTGGTCGTCGAGGTGACCGATGGTGAGGTAGACCTCGCTGTCGTCGGTCGACACGTCGATCACGCAGTAGTCGAGCGACTCGGTGATGCCCCAGTCCGCTCGGCCGAACTCCTCGAACAGCTCGGGCTCCACGTAACCGCAGGGGTCGACCGTGGTCAGGTCGCCGAGCAACCCTTCCGACGTCGACGAGGGCAGTTCGTCGGGCACCGAGGTGGCCGCGACGGGTGTGCCGCCCAGCTTGGTCGCACACGCGGTTGCCGCGAAAGTCGCGAACACGAGGATGGCGGCCGCGGCCGCCCCAGATCTGCCAGACACCCGATCACGTCCCTATGGAAGTCCCGCCCCGCCCACAGGAATCGTCCCATGGTCAGGGTTTCGGTAGGGCAGCAATAAGAAGTTTCGCCACCGCCTGCGCGGGGGCGCAGGGGTCGGCGCCCTGCTTCGGCGCGTACGTGTCGAAGTACGTGGTCACGACCTCGGCCTGGTCGTCGCCCTCGGACAGCGGCCGGTGGGCCCGCTCGACCCGGCACGACGTGTTGTCCGCGGTGTTGGTGACCAGTTCCTGGTACCCGGTGACGCCGCTGCCGAGGTCGACCGCCTGCACCTTGTCGGTGGTCGTCGACTTCGGGTCGTAGCCGGTGCGGAACCAGGCGGTGACCGTCACGTCCTCGCCGCGGAAGGAACACCAGTGCACGTTGTACGGCTCGGCGTCGAGGGAGACGCCGGTCGCGGCGTCCAGCTCGGCATCGCTGACGAGCGTGCAGGGGTCCTGGTCGACGAGCGTCCCCTGCGCGAGGTCGTAGATCGGCGGGTCGGTCCGGATCAGCTCGACGATGGACGTGAGCACGGTCTTGGCCGGCTCGCACAGGTCTTCGCCGTCGCCGCCCGTCTGCAGCTTGATGCCCATGTTGGGCGTGGTGGAGGTGATGGCCGTGACGAAGCAGGCCTCGGAGTCCGTGCCCTCCTCGATGGCCGGCAGCCCGCCGATGTTGAGGTCGGCGTCGTCGCCGCTCGTGATCGACTCCCCCAGGTAGACGGTGATGTTGAGTTCCTTGCCGTCCTTGTCCTTCATGTAGTTGCCGCAGCTGCCGAGGTCGCCGGGCGTGTTGTCGGCCGGGGTGCCGACGGCGGACAGGATGTCGCTGGTGAGCACGGCACACGGGTCGATCACCCGCAGCTTGTCGTTGGTGAACGCCTCGTCGTTGGCCTTGGGCTCACCCGTGGGGTCGGACCGGCGGCTGTCCGCGTTGGCCTCGGCGGCGGGCATGGTGGTGCGCGTGTTGACCACCTTGGCCGTGTCGACCTGCGCGCCACACCCGGAGAGCAGCGCAAACCCGACCACCGACGACACCGCGAGCACCCGACGACTGTTCACCCTCACGGGAGCACCGTAGCCAGTGCTCGGAGACCGCGTGCGGCGAACCGTCGATTCGAGCGTCCGGTCCGCGGCACGCGACACCACCGCGCCGACTTCTCCAGTGGGAAATCAGCGGCTATTGATCAGCAATTGAGCCGGCCCAAGATACTTAGCCACAACTGCCGCAGCAACCGCAGCCCGGGCCAGAACAGCTCTTGCATCCGCATCCGCAGCCACGCATTGTGACACCTCCGAATTTGAACGCTCCGTCCGGGTGACATTACTCGCAGTGGACCTTTATCTCCAGCATCATGGATGCGGAATCCCCCGAGCGCCAGGAGAAACGCCATGTCCGACCCCGCGCACCGCGCCATCTCGGGCTATGTCAACGACGACTTCCGGTGGACCTATTCGGTGTACGACGCTAACCAGCGCGATTGGCTGGATGTCGGCACATCACATGACGAGGCCGAAATGTACGCGGCCCGGCTACCGGAGCCGCGCAGAGGCGACTGAAAGCACCTGAACCGGACAGAACCGGTCAAAACAGTCGGAACTCGTCGGACTCGATACCGCGAAGGGTGTCGTAGTCGAGCGTGACGCAACGGATGCCCCGGTCCTCGGCCAGGGTCCTGGCCTGCGGCTTGATCTGCTGGGCGGCGAAGACGCCGGCCACGGGTGCCAGCAGCGGGTCCCGGTTGAGGAGTTCGAGGTATCTGGTCAGCTGCTCGACACCGTCGATCTCACCCCGCCGTTTGATCTCGACGGCAACTGTGGCTCCCGCATTGTCGCGGCACAGGATGTCCACGGGCCCGATGGCGGTGGGGTACTCGCGCCGGACGAGTGAGTAGCCCTCGCCCAGGGTGGTGATGTGCTCGGCCAGCAGCACCTGCAGGTGCGCCTCGACCCCGTCCTTCACCAGGCCGGGCTCGGCACCGAGTTCGTGCTTGCTGTCGTGGTGCACCTCTTCGAAGGTGATCACGAGCTTCTCGCCCGCCTTGTTCTGGACCACCCACATGCCGGCTTCCTCGATGAGCCAGCACGGCGGGCTCATCCAGTTCAGCGGCTTGTAGGCCCGGTCGTCGGAGTGCACGGACACCGAGCCGTCGGACTTGACCAGCAGCAGCCGGGTGGCCATGGGCAGGTGGGCGGTGAGCCGGCCGGCGTAGTCGACCTGGCAGCGAGCGATCACGAGACGCACCCGGGCAGGCTAGTCCACCAGACCGGCATCCTTCGCGAGCACCGCCGCCTGAACGCGAGATCGCAGGTCGAGTTTCGTGAGGACGCGCGAGACGTGGGTCTTGACCGTGGCCTCGCCGACGCCCAGCCTGCGCGCGATCTGCTGGTTGGACAGGCCCTCACCCAGACAGACGAGCACGTCGTGCTCCCGGCCGGTCAGGTCGTCGAGGCCCGGCGGGCGCCGCGGTTCGCGTGGCGCGTTGCCGGCGAACGAGGCCATCAGGCGCCTGGTCACGCTCGGCTCGATCACGCCGTCGCCGGCCGCCACCAGTCGCACGGACTCCAACAGCCGGCTCGCGTCCACCGACTTCAGCAGGAACCCGGCGGCACCGGCCCGCAGCGCGCCGTAGACGTACTCGTCCATGTCGAACGTGGTCAGCACGATCACCTGCGCGGTGCCGGCCTCGATGACCTGGCGGGTGGCCTCGATGCCGTCGGTGCCCGGCATGCGGACGTCCATGAGCACCACGTCCGGCCGCAGCGCCGACGCCCGGCGCACGGCCGCCGCGCCGTCCTCGGCCTCGGCCACCACCTCGATGTCCGGTGCACCGTCGAGGATCATGGTGAGGCCGGCCCGGATCGCCGCGTGGTCGTCGGCGATCAGCACCCTGATGGTCAACGGGCTCCCCGTTCCTGTTCGGCGGGAAGTTCCGCCCGTACCCGCCATTCGCGCTCGTGGGGACCGGCCACCAGCACGCCGCCCACCGCCTGCGCCCGCTCCCGCATGTTCAACAGCCCCAGCCCGCTCCCCTGGGCGTCAGGTCCCGTGCGCTCGTTGCGCACCTCGACCACGAGTGTCCCGTCCCGGCTGCCGACCGTCACCTCGGCCTTGCTGTTGGGAGCGTGCTTCACGGCGTTGGTCAGCGCCTCCTGCACGATCCGGTACGCCGACAGGTCGACCGCCACCGGCAGGTCGCCGTCGACGTCGGTGGTCGCGTCCACGTCCAGTCCCGCGGCGCGGGCCGATTCGAGCAGCCGCCCGATGTCGCGCAGTCGCGCCGGGGCCGTGCGCTCGTCCAGGTCCTCGCCGGAGTCGCGCAGCAGGCCGATCATCGCGCGCATCTCGGTGAGCGAGTCGACGCTGTTCTCCCGCACCGACCTGAGCACCCGCCGCATGACGGCCGGGTCACCGTCCACCATGGACAGTGCGGCCTCCGACTGGATGGCGATGGCCGACAGGTGCCCGGCGATCACGTCGTGGAGGTCGCGCGCCATCCGCGCACGCTCAGCGGCGATGGCCGCCTCCTGGTCCAGCTCGGCGATGCGGCTGACGTGGTCGGCGCGCGCCCGTTCGGCGGCCGCGTTCTCGCGGTGCATGCGGACGTTCGTGGCCCACCACACGGGGATCACGGGAATGCTGAGAACGGTGATGACGCCCTGGATGCCTTCGCGCCAGTCGTGTGCGCCGATGATGGCGGAGGCGGACAGGAACAGCACCAGCGTGCCGACCGTCCAGATGATCGTCCAGTAGGTGCGCATCGAGCCGTGCAGCGTCGCGGAGTACAGCAGGTCCGCCAGCACGAGGATCACGGCGAGGCTGACGCCGTAGGTGGTCTCCACGGCCAGGACCCCGACGCCGATGAGCAGCCCGACGCCCGGCGCCCGCGACCGCAGCAGCTCGGCCAGGCAGATCACGGCGAGCGAGACCAGCCGGAGCGGGTGGTTCGGCGGCAGCACCTCGGTTCCGCCGACCATGAACCCCAGCGGCATCCCACTCGTGATGAGCGCACTGCCGAGCGTGAACAGGGCGGCCGCCTGCAGCACGGGCAGCCTGGGCAACGCCCAGTCGCGCACGGCGGCGAACGTCGGGTTCATGGAGTCATTCCAGCACACCCCGCAGCCCGCTGACCTCGCCCGACGGGTGGTGGCGGGGTCCGTCGAAGTGATGACGCGCCGGTGCGCCGACCGCCGGACGACTTCTGTGCCGCGCGCCGGCAGGCTCGGTGCCAGGAGTTCACGAGAGGGGAACGACCATGAAGTGGATCACCGAGGCGATCGGCATCATCCTGTGCATCCAGGGCATCGGCGGGCTGGTCAGCAAGATCCTGGACGGGGACAAGAGCTGGTTCCTCGTGCGGCACGTGGTGGCCGACAACCTGCAGGGACCGGTGGCCGTGGGGATCGCGCTGGTGGGCGTGGTCGTGGTGAGCGTCAGCTCGCGCAGCCGCCAGAAGACCCGCAGCTGACCCCCACCCCAACCGCGGATCTTTGTGCGAAGGTCTGCGCCTGACCAACAGTTACCTCAGGGGAACGTGACGGCACTCAGCCACCAACCACCTCGGTACCCGCGCCTGCGCCGGAACGCAACCAACACTCAAAAATCCGGGGAGGCGGACTAGTCGGGCCAGACGGCTGGGCGCTTCTCCAGGAAGGCGGCCATGCCCTCCTTGGCGCCGGGCAGCTGCGAAGCCGACGCCATCACCTCCAGGGCGACCGCGTAGGCGTCGGCCTCCGGGCGGTCCAGCTGGGCGTAGACGGTCTGCTTGCCGAGCGCCTTGCTCGCGCGGCTGCCCCTCGTGGCGCGGGCCAGCAAGGTGTCTACCTCCTCGTCGAGCGAGGAGTCGGGGACCACCCGGTTGACCAGGCCCCAGTCGAGTGCGGTGGCCGCGTCGACCACATCACCCGTGAGCACCAGCTCCATCAGCCGCTTGCGCCCGATCGACCGCGCCACCGGCACGGCCGGCGTGTGGCAGAACCAGCCGCCCTTGCCGCCGGGCAGAGCGAATCCCGCGGACGAGGCGGCCACCGCCAGGTCACAGGACGCCACGAGCTGACATCCGGCGGCCGTGGCCAGCCCGTGGACCCGCGCGATCACCACCTGCGGGACCGACTGGATGGTCCGCATGAGGTCGGTGCACAGCTCCAGCAGCTCACGCACCCCGTCGAGGTCCCGGGCGGCCACGTCACCGAAGTCGTGCCCGGCCGAGAACACGGGACCCGCGCCCGCCAGCACCACACCCGTGGCCGACGACTCCCCGGCCGAGTGGAACGCGGCCAGCAGCTCGGTCAGGTGGTCGTAGGACAGGGAGTTGCGCCGGGCGGCCCGGTTCATGGTGATCCGGACCGTGTCCCCGGCGCGGGTGACCGCAACGTGCTCCATGCCCCGACCGTACGTCAGGTCTCCTCCAGCACCGAGCGGAGGAATGTCTTCGTTCGGTCGTGCTGCGGGTCGTTGAACATCGCCTCGGGTGAGGCGTCCTCGATGATCCGGCCCTCGTTGAACATCAACACGCGGTGTGAGACGTCCTTCGCGAACTTCATCGCGTGGGTGACACACAACATGGTGACGTCGCTGGTCTTCGCGATGTCACGGAGCAGGTCGAGCACCTCCGCCGCGATCTCCGGGTCGAGCGCGGAGGTGACCTCGTCGAGCAGCAGCACGTCCGGGTCGACGGCCAGCGCCCGCGCGATCGCCACGCGCTGCTGTTGTCCGCCGGACAGCTGCGACGGGTAGGCGTCCTCCTTGCCGGACAGGCCGACGAGGTCGAGCAGTTCCCGTGCCCGCTGCGTGGCCTCGTCGCGCGACTTGCCGTGCACGAGCATCGGCGCCTCGGTGACGTTGCGCAGCACCTTCATGTTCGGGAACAGGTTGAACTGCTGGAACACCATGGTGATCCGGCTGCGTACCGTGCTGATGTGCGCGTCGCTCGCCGGCACCAGCGAGTCGCCCTGCTTCTCGTGGAACAGGTAGTCCCCACCCACCGACACCGTGCCGGCGTCGGGCTTCAGCAACGTCATCAGCAGCCGCAGGATCGTGGTCTTGCCCGACCCGCTCGGACCGATGAGCGTGACGCGCTCGCCGTTGCCCACCGAGAACGACAGGTCCTTGAGCACGACGTTGCTGCCGAAACTCTTGCCGATCTCGTCGAACTTGATGAAGTCGCCGTTGGTCGCCGCGGTCATCGGGTTTCCTTCCGTGCTCGGGCTGGTGGTCATGCGCGCACCGTCCCGTATCGACGTTCGACCAACCTGCCCGCATAGGACAGTACGAACGCGGTGACGAGGTAGATCAGCCCGGCCATGGTGACCGCCTCGAACGGCTTGAACGACGCCGACCACGCTTCACGCGCGACGAAGAACGGCTCCGCCACGGTGATCGCCACCAGCTGCGGCACGTCCTTGAACAACGCGATCAGGTAGTTGCTCAGCGCTGGCAGCGACCTGGGGATGGCCTGCGGCAGGATCACGCTCGTCCACGTGCGACCCTTCGGCAGGTTCAGCGCGGTCGCGGCCTCCCACTGTCCAGGTGGGACGGCGTCGATGCCGGCGCGGTACACCTCGGACACGTACGTGGCGTAGTGCAGGCCGAGCCCGATGGCGCCCGCCCAGAAGGCCGTCAGGCTGATGCCGATGTCCGGAAACACGAAGAAGAGCACGAACAACTGCACGATGAGCGGTGTGCTGCGGATGAACTCCACGACGAACCCGGTCGGCGCGCTCACCCAGCGGGACTTGCTGCGCCGCAACAGGGTGAAGCCGAGGCCGAGCACGAGTGCGATCACGAAGCCGACGACCGTGGCCTGCAGCGCGGTCACCAGACCGTCGAGCAGGTCCGGCATCAGCTCGCCGACGTAGTCCCAGTCCCAGTTCATGCCGACACCCCCGCTTCCGGACGCCGGCGCATGGCGAGCCAGAAGCCCGGCGCCGGCGGCCTACCGACGGACGCGGCGGCCCGCCGCTCGATCATGCGCATGACGAACGTGAAGAGCACGGCGATGAGGCCGTAGCCGATGAGCAGTCCACCGAAGACGGTGGCCGTGTTGCCCGTGCCGATGCGGATGAGCTGGGCGGAGAACGTCAGCTCGGGGATCGCCACCACCGAGACGACGGCCGTGGCCTTCATCAGCTCGATGAGGTTGTTGGAGAACGGCGGGATCATGGCGACCAGCGCCTGCGGGAGGATCACCCGGCGGTTGCGTTGCGCCCGGCTGAGGTTGAGCGCGATCGCCGCCTCCGTCTGTCCAACCGGGACCGCCTGGATGGCGCCGCGCACGACCTCCGCGGCGTAGGCCGCGATGTTCAGCCCGACGGCGAGAATGCCGGCCCATACGGGGACCAACTGCCAGCCGAGCACCGGAAGCGCGTAGATGAACCAGAACGCGAGCACCAGCACCGGTGCGCCGCGGAAGATCTCGACGTAGAGGAAACCTATGGCGCGCAGGGCTTTCGACTCGCTGGTCCGGGCGAGTCCGACCGCGAAGGCGATCACCACGGCGAGCGCCGCGCCACCCAGGGCGATGGAGATGGTGAACAACGTGCCTTCGAGGAGCAGGTTCAACTGAGCACTGGACATCGTGTCACTCCCCTCACGCGGCCGGTGCCTGGCAGAGATCTTCCGCCGTCAGGTCGGTCATCTCCTCTTCCGTGAAGCCGAACGGCCCCACGATGTCCAGCAGTTCGCCGGACTCCTTGAGCTTCCCGAGTTCCTCGTTGAACGCGTTGACCATGTTCTGCTGGTCCAACAGGAACGCGAACGCGCCACCGGTCTCCTGCGGCACACCGTCCACTTCGGGCACGAACGGCTGGGTGACCTCCAGGTCCGTGTTCGGCGTGGTCGACAGCGTGTACTTGAGCGACGCGGTCGTCAGCGAGAACGCGTCGACCCGCTCGGTGTTCACGGCGTCGAGGCCGCTCAACGCGTCCTGGTACGGGCGTGATGGCGTCCTCGGACACCCCGGCGCCGGTCGCGTAGGTCGCCTCCACCGCGCCGATCAGCGTGCCGAGCCGGATGTCCGGGTTGGCCGCCACGTCCTCGTAGGTCTGGATCCCCAGCGGATTTCCCTTGGGTACCAGGAAAGCGGCGGTCGCCCGGTAGTCCGGGTTGGTGAACAGCACCTCGGCGCACCGCTCGGGCAGGATGAACATGCCGGCGCCGATCACGTCGAACAGGCCGACCTTCAGGCCGGCGATCAACGAGCCGAACTCCGAGGGGATGGGTTCCAGCTCGGGCACCCCGAGTCTGCCGAAGATCGCCCTGGCGAGCGCGACCGCTTCACCCGTGACCTCGGCGTCGCCGTTGACGTAGCTGTAGGGCCCCTCGTTGGCGAAGCCCACCCGCACCGAGCCCCGCTCCCGCAGGCGGTCGAGCAGGGTGCCACCGTTCGGTTCGGACTCCAGGTCCACCTTGCTACAGGCGGACAACCCCAGCCCGCCGCCGACCATCGTCAGCGCGCTCAGCGCACCGGTTCGTCGTAGGAAATCACGTCTCGTCCAACTCTGCCCCGGCATCGTGTCGCCTCGTATTCGCGCAGTCTCAACGTTTTCAGTCGCTGTTGTCGTCGCTCGTTCGCGCCCCGAACGTAGGGGCACGGCACGTGCCGGGTCAAAGGAGTGAGCGAAGATCAATCAAGGCTGTTACCAGAAAGAAATGGGCGGATTCCGCAGGAAGACATGCGGGAACCGGGCTCGCCACGTGCAAGCCCGGGGCACACGCGACCACCAGTGAAGCGTGTCAATCTCCGCAGCCTAGCCCGCTGCCGGGCCGGGGACACCGAGTTTGGCAGGAAACGGCCCTGCCGGTATTCAGGCCAGACCGTTGGCCCTGCGGATCACGTCGACGATCTCGTTCATGATCTCGGTCAGCTCGTAGTCCTTCGGGGTGAACACCCTGGCCACGCCACTCTCGAGCAGCAGCTTCGCGTCCTGCGGCGGGACTATGCCGCCGACCACCACCGGGATGTCCTCGGCACCCGCCTCACGCAGGCCGGCCACCACCTGGGGCACCACCGCCAGGTGCGAGCCGGACAGGATCGACAGGCCGACCACGTGGACGCCCTCCTGCACGGCGGCCGCCACGATCTGCTCCGGCGTGAGGCGAATGCCCTGGTAGACGACCTCGAAGCCGACGTCACGGGCCCGCACGGCGATCTGCTCGGCGCCGTTGGAGTGGCCGTCGAGGCCCGGCTTGCCGACCAGCATGCGCAGCCGGCCACCCAACTCGTCACCCGTCGCCCGCACCCGGTCACGCACGGTCGCCATGTCACCACCCGCCTCACCGGCCGCGCTGGCGCCGGACACCCCGGTCGGCGCGCGGTACTCGCCGAACACCTCGCGCAGCGCGCCCGCCCACTCCCCCGTGGTGACGCCCGCCTTCGCGCACTGGAGGGTGGCGTCCATGAGGTTCGCGTCGGTCCGCGCGGTGGACGTCAGCACCTCGAGCGCCTTGTCCACTTCGGACTCGTTACGGTGGGAGCGCCAGTTCTGGATGGCGTCGATGCCCTCCTGCTCGACCTCCGGCTTGATCGTCTCGATGATGCCCTCGCCCGACAGCGGGCTCTGTTCGGTGGTGTCGAAGCGGTTCACGCCCGACCACCACGTCCTCGCCGGCCTCGATCCGGCGGCGACGCTCGGCGAGCGAGCCGACCAGCTGGGTCTTCATGTAACCCGACTCGACGGCCGCGACCGCGCCACCCATCTCCTGCACCCGAGCGATCTCCGCACGAGCACCGGCCACGATCTCGTCCACTTTGGACTGGATTACGGGCGAGCCGTCGAAGATGTCCTCGTACTCCAGGAGATCCGTCTCGTAGGCGAGCACCTGCTGCATCCGCAACGCCCACTGCTGGTCCCACGGCCGGGGCAGCCCGAGCGCCTCGTTCCAGGCGGGCAACTGGATCGCGCGGGCGCGGGCGTTGCGCGACAGCGACACGGCGAGCATCTCGAGCACGATGCGCTGAACGTTGTTCTCCGGCTGCGCTTCCGTCAGCCCGAGCGAGTTGACCTGCACGCCGTAGCGGAACCGGCGGTCCTTCGGGTTCTCGACGCCGTAGCGGTCGCGGGTGACCTCGTCCCACAGGGCGGCGAAGGCCCGCAGCTTGCACATCTCCTCGACGAACCGCACGCCGGCGTTGACGAAGAAGGAGATACGGGCGACGACGTCACCCATCTTCTCCTGGGGCACCTGGCCGGACTCCTGGACGGCGTCCAGCACGGCGATGGCCGTGCACATGGCGTAGGCGACTTCCTGGACGGGCGTCGCGCCGGCTTCCTGCAGGTGGTAGCTGCAGATGTTCGTGGGATTCCACTTCGGCACGTTCGCCACGGTCCAGGCGACCATGTCGGTGATCAGGCGGAGGCTGGGTCCGGGCGGGAACACGTAGGTTCCCCGGGACAGGTACTCCTTGATGATGTCGTTCTGGGTGGTGCCGGTGAGCTTGCCCACCACGTCGTGCCAGTCGGTGCCCTGCTCCTCGGCCTGCTCCTGCGCGAGGGAGACATAGAGTGCGAACAACCACATGGCCGTGGCGTTGATGGTCATCGAGGTGTTGGCCTCGGCCAGCGGGATGCCGTCGAACAGCTGCCGCATGTCGCCGATGTGGCTCACCGGCACGCCGACCTTGCCGACCTCGCCCCGGGAGAGCTGGTGATCGGGGTCGTAGCCGGTCTGGGTGGGCAGATCGAAGGCGACGGACAGGCCCGTCTGCCCCTTGGCGAGGTTGCGGCGGTAGAGCAGGTTGGACGCCACGGCCGACGAGTGGCCGGCGTAGGTCCGCATCACCCACGGCCGGTCTCGCTGGTCATCGGTCGGGTACGGCATCGGACACCTCCGTGAACGTTCACCTGAGGGTACTGGCCAGTAACCTTCTGAGCAGCGCATGTGTGGTGAATGCCGCAGGCCCCTGGACAGGGGGAGGAGAATGGTCAGCGTGTGGACGCTGCTGACCAGCCTCGCGGTGATGGGGTTGTTCGCCCTCCTGCTGAGGTGGGCGTCGAGCCTGGACACCGACAAGGCGCACCGCAAGGACTACGGCCTGCTGCGCGAGGTGGCGAAGGTGCCCTCCTCGACAGCTGCCCGAGTGGTGGAGGAGCGCCTACAGGAAGCCGGCGTCCGCGCCACGACCGTCCCGGCCCCCGACGGCGAGGGCATGCGCATCCTGGTCTTCCCCGGCGACCAGGACCTGGCGATCCGAACCCTGCTGACCATCTGACTGGTCATCATGCGCCCCCGGAATGGTCATCATGCGGGTGGCCATGATGACCAGTCCCGTCGTGCATGATGACCATTCCGGTGGTGCTTGATGACCGTCGAGCGGCGCTGGCGGATGGACCACCGCCGCGGAAGTGCCACCACGCCGAACCGGCTCACCCACCGCGATGACCTTCCCGCCGCGAGTGAACTCCAGCCCGGCGGCGACCCCGATCCCCGTACTGACGTCGAACTTGTGCCCGATCGCCACGAGCGGCTCACCCACAGCAGAGATGAACCCCTGCTCAGCCAGCGTGGCCGGAGTGTTCCGCTGCGTAGCGCGAGGAGCCGCGATCGCCTCCTCCAGAGTCATACCCAGGTCCAGCCGGTTGACGATGATCTGCAGCACGGTCGTGATGATCGTCGAGCCGCCCGGCGAGCCCACCGCGAAGAACGGCTTGCCGTGCTTCAGCACGATCGTCGGCGACATGCTCGACCGCGGGCGCTTGCCCGGCTCGGCCAGGTTGGGATCCGGCGCCGCACCCTGGGTCGGCGCGAAGTTGAAGTCGGTCAGCTCGTTGTTCAGCAGGAAACCCCGCCCCGGCACCACGATCCCGCTGCCGCCGAGCTGCTCGATGGTGTTCGTGTAGGACACGATGTTGCCCCACCGGTCGCTCACCACGAAGTGGTTGGTGTGCGTGCCCTGGATGCCGTCGGGCGTCGCGGCACCCGTCGCCACACACCCGCCGGGACCGAACGGATCGCCGGGCGCGACCGGACTCGACGGCGGCGGCGTTCGGGTCGATCTCGCAGGCGCGCTGGCGGGCGAAGCGGTCCGAGAGCAGCTCCCGCTGCGGCACGTCCACGAAGTCGGCGTCACCGACATAGCGGCCCCGGTCGGCGAACGCGAGCCGGCTGGCCTCCAGGTAGTGGTGCATGGCCTGCGCCGGGTCCATGTCGGACAGGTCGGACTGCTCGAGGATGTTCAGCGCCTCACCCACCGCGATGCCACCGCTGGACGGCGGCGCCATGCCGTAGATGTCGTAGCCGCGGTACTTGCTGTGTGTCGGGTCGCGGTCGATGGCGCGGTAGGCCTTCACGTCCGCCGCGGTCATCAGACCGGCCGGCGGGTCGATGGTGGCGTCCGGCACGAGCGGCGGCGTGCGCACCGAGTCGACCATGTCGCGGCCGATCGGTCCGTTGTAGAAGGCCCGCGTGCCGTTGCGGGCGATCTCACGGTAGGTGTCGGCGAGGTCGGGGTTGCGCCACTTGGTGCCGACCACCGGCGGCGCGCCACCGGGCAGGAACAGCTCGGCCGTGGAGCTGAACTGCGCGAACCGCGCGGCGTTCGACTGGGTCCACGAGTGGAACGTCTGGTCGACGACGAAGCCACGGTCGGCCACGCGGATCGCGGGCTGAAGCGTGTCGTCCAGGTCGAGCCGACCCCACCGCCGCAGGGCACGCTCCCACGTGGCCAGCATGCCGGGCACGCCGACCGAGAGACCGCTGGTCACCGCGGTGTTGAACGGGTAGGGCTGGCCGGTCGCCGGGTCGACGAACATCGTCTCCGAGCCGGCCGCGGGTGTGGTCTCCCGGCCGTCGATTGTGGACACTCGGCCCTTGCGCGCGTCGTAGTACACGAAGAAACCGCCGCCACCGAGCCCGGCGACGTACGGGTCGGTCACCCCGAGGGTGGCGGCCACCGCGACCGCCGCGTCGGCCGCCGTTGCCACCGCGCCGCAGGATGTCGATGCCCGCCTGGGTCGACTCGACGGTGTCGGACACGACCGCACCGCCGTAGCCCGTGGCGATCGGCGTCTCTCCCGGCTGTGGATGAGCTGACGCCGGTCCGGCGGTGAGCCCGGTGGCGACGAGCGCCCCCACGGCCAATGCCGAACCGATCCGGTGGCGGGTACGCATGCCGACCCCTTTCGCAGCGACGACAGGTCGCTCATGTTCTACCCGCATGCGCAGCCGCACAACGAAGACTAGGACGTGACCCTAGGAGCCGAGATACCGCAACACGGCCAGGACGCGACGGCTGTAGGCCGCGTCCTGCGGAAGTTCGAGCTTGTCGAAGATGGCGTTGACGTGCTTCTCCACGGCCGACAGCGACACGTGCAGCCCGGCCGCGATGCCCGAGTTCGTGTGCCCCTCGGCCATCTTCTCCAGCACTTCGCGTTCGCGCGCGGTCAGCCTGGTCAGCGGGTCGACGTGGGAGGTCCTGCGCCAGCAGCCGGCGCACCACCTCCGGGTCGAACGCCGCGCCTCCCGCCGCGACCCTGGCCAGCGCGTCGAGGAACTCCCCCACCTGCGCCACCCGGTCCTTCAGCAGGTAGCCGACCCGACCGCCGTCGCCGCTGATCAGCTCGGCAGCGTAGCGCTTCTCCACGTACTGGGACAGCACGAGCACGCCGACCGCCGGCCAGCGCTTCCGGATCTCCAACGCCGCGCGCAGGCCCTCGTCGGTGTGGGTGGGCGGCATCCGGACGTCGGTGACCACCACGTCCGGCTGGTCGCGCTCGGTGGCCGCCAGCAGCGCGGCGCCGTCGCCGACCGACGCCACCACGTCGTGCCCCTCCTCGGCCAGCAGCCGCGACAGGCCCTCGCGCAGCAGCGTCGAGTCCTCCGCCAGGATCACCCGCACGGCAACCACGCCCGCACCACGGTCGGGCCGCCGGCCGGACTGTCCACATGAACTCCCCATCCGCCGCGGCGACCCGGCGGGCCAATCCGGACAGTCCCGTGCCGGCCGGCTGGGCGCCGCCGATCCCGTCGTCGGTCACGCTGACCGCGAGGCCGCCGCCCTGGCGGATCACGTCGATGTCGATGCCCGTCGCGTCGCCGTGCTTGAGCGCGTTGGTGACGGCCTCGGAGACCACGAAGTACGCGACCGTCTCGGTGGCCACGTCCAGGCGTTCGACCAGGCCGTAGCGCAGACGTAACGGGCACGCCGGACCGCTCCGCCACCCCTTCGAGCGCCGGGCCGAGGCCACCGTCGGCCAGGGCGGTCGGATACACCCGCCAGGTGACCTCGCGCAGGTCGACCAGCGCCTGCTGGGACTCCTCGTGCGCCTGGCGGAGCAGGTCGTCGGCGTGGTCCTGGTCGGTGGCGCGGCGGGCGCGGCCGAGCAGCATGCCCAGCGCCACCAGTCGCTGCTGGACGCCGTCGTGGAGGTCACGCTCGATGCGCCTGCGTTCGTCGTTGACCGCCGCCACCACGCCCGCGCGACTGGTGGCCAGCTCGGACACCCTGCGGCGCAACAGTTCCTGCTCGACTCGGGCCGAGGAAGTGGTGCGCCACGCGGCGTTCCAGCGCGGCGACGCCCACGAGTCCCTGCACCGCGAGGAAGATGAGCAGCACGCCGAGCAGCACGATGGGGCCGAGGTCCCACCAGTCCTGGCCCCCCGGGTCACCGCCGATCGCCTCGCCGTTCGCGAGCTGGATGACCATGAGCACGCCGGACACCGCGCCGAACGCGATCAGCAGGAAGATCCCGAACGCCAGCATGCCGACCATGGACCGGGTGGCCAGGTAACGCAGCGCGCGGTCGCCCGTGTAGTCGTCACCGTGCTCGTCGCCCAGGTAGCGTCGAAGGCGGGCGCGGTTGAGATCGGCCAGCCGTCCGGCGGCGGTGTGGACCCTGGGGCGCGCGAACAGCAGTGCCGGGACTCCGACGATCAGGAACGCCGACTCGACGAACGCCAACGCGGCCCCGAACCCGAGGCCGATGGTGGCGCGCACGAGACTACCGGCGTTCGGCATGTGCCCAGGTTAACCGGGGTGCGCGAGCCGCGTACTGCGGTTTCCCGCAGGATTGGGGTACGGGATACCGCAGGCGGATCGGACGGCTCGCCTCATGGTCGGCGCACACGTGCCGCCATAGCGTTGCGATCATGGACAAGGGGTTCTTGATGATCCAGGCAGCTAGCGACTCGCCGGGTGGCCTGGCTGGGTTGGCGGTCGACCTGATGGACCGGCTGGGCGGGCCGGGTGCCGCGCTGCTGGTCGGCATCGACAATATTTTCCCGCCCATGCCCAGTGAGTTGGTTCTTCCGCTCGCTGGCTTTTCGGCGTCGCAGGGGACCATGAGTTTGTTCATGGCTCTCTTTTGGACGACGCTCGGGTCTGTGGTGGGCGCTGTGCTGACGTACTACATCGGGGTGTGGCTCGGTCGGGATCGGGTTCGTGCCCTGATTGTGCGGACGCCATTGATGAAGGGGTCCGACTTCGATCGGACCGAGAAGTGGTTCAAGAAGCACGGGACCAAGGCTGTGTTCTTTGGGCGGATGGTTCCGCTGTTTCGGAGTTTTATCTCGTTGCCGGCTGGGATTGAGCGGATGGCCATGTGGCAGTTCTTGCTGCTCACTGCGCTTGGGAGTCTCATTTGGAACAGTGTGTTTGTGATTGCCGGGTATCAGCTGGGGGCCAACTGGCATGTGGTTGATCAGTACGCTGGGATTTTTCAGAAGGTCGTTATTGGGTTGATCGCCGCGGCCGTGGTGGTTTTCGTGGTGGTGCGGGTTCGGGATCGTAGGCGCAGCGACGCTGACGGGTCGGGATCTTAGTCAGTCGTGGCTGGTCGGCCGGTTTGTCGGCGCTCGCCGTAAGTGAGGACATGCGGTCGAGACATGGGGACATGCGGGGGTTTGGTTAGCGTTCTGGGTCGCCGGCTACTCGGCGTACGTCGGCGCCCAGGTTTACCAGGTTTTCCACCACGCCCGGGTAGCCGCGGTCGATGTGGAACACGTCCCACACCTCCGTTATGCCCTCCGCGCACAGGCCCGCCAGCACCAGGCCAACGCCCGCGCGGATGTCCGACGCCCATACCGGGGCGCTCGACAGTTGTTCGACGCCCCGGACCACCGCGTGGTGGCCGTCAGTGCGGGCGTCCGCGCTCAGGCGGACCATTTCCTCGATGAAACGGAATCGCGCCTCGAACAGGTTTTCCGTGATCATCGACGTGCCGTCGGCTATCGCGGTCAGGGCGATCGCGAAAGGCTGTAGGTCCGTTGCGAAGCCCGGGTACGGGAGGGTTACGAAGTCGACAGCTTTGGGGCGGTCGTGTTGGACTACGCGGAACGTCTGCTCATCGAGAATGGTCACCTCGGCGCCCGCGGTGCGCAGCTTTTCCAGCACCAGGTCCAGGTGGTGGGCGTTCACGCCGCGGATCGTCACGTCGCCGCGGGTCATGACCGCCGCGAACGCCCAGGTGGCGCCCACGATCCGGTCGCCGATCACGCGGTGTTGGGTCGGTTGCAGGGCTTCCACGCCGTGGACGGTCAGGGTGGACGTCCCGGCACCCTCGACCTTGCCGCCCATCTGCTGCAGCATCGTGCAGAGATCCACGATCTCCGGCTCGCGGGCCGCGTTGTCGATCACCGTGGTGCCGTTCGCCAGCACGGCGGCCATCAGGATGTTCTCCGTAGCTCCGACGCTGGGGAAGTCCAGCCAGATCTGGGCGCCGTGCAGGCCCTCGGCCTCGGCCACGACACAGCCGTGTTCGATCTCGCTCTGGGCGCCGAGTTGGCGCAGGCCGTTCTGGTGCATGTCCAACGGCCGCACGCCGATGGCGTCGCCGCCCGGCATCGCCACCACCGCGCGCTTGCAGCGACCGATCAGCGGACCCAGCACGCACACCGACGCCCGCAGTTTGCCCATGGCCGGGGAGTCCGCGCGGTGGTTCAGGTCCGCGGGGGTGGTGATCGTGACCGTGTCCGTCTCGATCGTGACCTCGCAGCCGAGGCTGCGCAGAACGTCACCCATCAGTGGGACGTCCAGGATCTGCGGGCAGTTGGTCAGCGTCGTGGTGCCTTCGGCGAGCAACGCCGCGGCCATCAGCTTCAAAACACTGTTCTTCGCGCCGACCACGTCGACCTCGCCGACGAGCCGCGCGCCACCGTGTACCTGGAAGTGCTCCGTCACGAGCGCCCATCATGCCCGAACCGGTGAACGGCGCCTGACCCAGTGGTCGCAGTGACGTCCCTCACGTCCGATAACCTGCCGCATCCGCGTTCCTTAAGGGGGATCCTGTGAAGGTCTTGTCGCGAGTGGCGAGTCCGGCGGGCTTCGCGCTCGTCCTGCTGTTGTTCCTGGTCCTGCCGTTCATGTCGGTGTCGTGCGAGGTGCCAGGGGTCAGTGAGCCGCTCGGGTTGGAATACAGCGGCGCCGACCTCACCTTCGGGTCCGACCCGGAGGTCCAGATTCCGCAGGAACTGTCCGAACTGTCCGAGGGGTCGGACTCGCCGGCGTCCGTGACCGAGGAGGAGCCGCCCGACCCGGGCGTGCAGGTGCTCGCGATCTTCACGGCGCTGTTCCTCCTGTTCGGCATCGGGACGGTGCTCATCCCCCGGATCAAGGCCCGACTGTTCGGCGCCGCCGGGATCGCCGGTGTCGCGCTGGTGCTGACCGTGGTGACATTCGCGGTGGCGCAGTCGACCCTCGAAACCAGCCTCCTGGACGAGGCACGGGAGACCGGTGCGGCGGAGAGCATCGAGGGCATGCCGGACGTCGAGTCGATCATCAGCGACACGATCCGCAGTGAGACCGGCTTCTGGCTGGTGGTCGTCGGTCTCGTGCTCCTGGTGCTGGGCAACGTCGGTGTCGCGCTGTTCAGTCTGTTCGGCGACCGGATCCGCAAGCCGGCGCTGGCCGGGGCCGCGGGTGCCACCGCGGTGGCAGGGGAGCCACCCACAGCGCCGGCTGAGACAGCGGCTGCCACACCGCCGCCCGCCGATCCCCCGGCAGATCCGCCGTCCGCGGCGACCGTGGACCCGCTCACCGGCAAGTCGGGAGACGCCCCGGACTGAGTAGGGTCGGGGGCATGGCGGTCCACATCACTCGGGTCTACACGCGCGTCGGCGACGACGGCACCACCGCGCTCGGCGACGGGAGCCGGGTGTCCAAAACGGACCCCCGGCTCGCGGCCTACGCCGACGTGGACGAGGCCAACGCCGCCATCGGGGTCGCGCTCGCGCTCGGCGGGCTCACCGACGAGCTGGCCGACGTCCTACGGGCCATCCAGAACGACCTGTTCGACGTCGGCGCCGACTTCTGTGCCCCCGTGGTGCCCGACCCGAAATACCCGCCCCTGCGCATCACCGAGGCCTACATCGAGCGGCTCGAAGGCTGGTGCGACGACTTCAACGGCCGGCTCGCCAAGCTCAACTCGTTCATCCTCCCGGGCGGCACGGCCGGCGCGGCTCTGCTGCACGTGGCGCGCACCGTCTCGCGGCGGGCCGAGCGCAGCGCGTGGGGGCTCATGGCGGCCGACGGCGAGCGCACGAACCCGCTGGCCGCCAAGTACCTCAACCGGCTCTCGGACCTGCTGTTCGTGCTGTCGCGGGTGGCCAACCCCGACGGTGACGTGCTGTGGTCGCCCGGCGCCGGGCGCTGATTACTGCAAACGGCCCGTTCGGACGCTCGACCGCGGGGTAACTACCCGGTCATGGCACTGCGAGCGCATCAGGCGAAGAACAGCAAGACCGTCCAGGGGCTCGGCCGTGCGGGCATGGTCTGCTACGGCCTCGTCCACCTGATCGTCGCCTACCTGGCGCTGCGCGTGGCGTTCGGGGACAGCTCGCAGCAGGCCGACCAGCGCGGTGCGCTCGCCGAGATCGGGTCCACGGGGCCCGGTGCGGTCGTGCTGTGGCTGCTGGGCGTCGGGCTGCTCGCGTACGGCGCGTGGCAGGCGATCATGGCGGCCATCGGCTTCCGCTGGGTGACGAAGTCCGGCAAGCGGACCCGTAAGCGCATCGGCGCGGCGGTCCGCGCGGTCGTCGGGTTCACGCTGGGCGTCGTGGCCATCCGCATGGCCAGCGGCGGCGGGTCCGGCGGTTCCGGTGACCAGCAGCAACAGGAGTGGACAGCCAAGGTGCTCGCGCTGCCGGCCGGGCAGATCCTGGTGGCGATCGTGGCCGCGATCGTCATCGGCGTGGGTGTGGCGTGCGTGGTGAAGGGCGTCCGCAAGTCGTTCATGAAGGACCTCGACACCCAGGACCTGCCGTCCGGCACCCAGCAGTGGGTGAAGCGCGTCGGCGTGGCCGGCTACCTGGCGAAGGGCCTGGTGCTGGGCATCGTCGGCGTGCTCATCGGGTTCGCCGCGCTGAACGCCGACCCCGGCGAGGCGGGCGGCCTGGACGCCGCGCTGCGCACGCTGGCCGCGCAACCGTTCGGCATGGTGCTGCTCGTAGCCACGGCGCTGGGACTCGGGGCGTTCGGCGTCTACTGCTTCGCCGCCGCCCGCGCCCACAAGACCTAGGCCGGCGCGACCACCCGCAGACCGACGAGCTGCGCCGACTCGGTCTGTCGAACGTCGTAGGTGACCAGCACGTCCGCCTCCAGCCGCACCGCGACCACGATGTGCAGGGCGTCCAGGCTTCGCAGACTCGGGCCGGGCAGGAGTCCGGCCTCGACGAAGATCGCACGGTCGGGCTCGAACAGATCGAATCTGTCCAGCACGTCGGAAACCGCTGCCTGGTTCAGGCGATGGCGGACGGCCAGTCGACGCAACTCGGTCTCCAGCAGGACTCCCGAGACCAGCGGCACACCTTCGGACACCAAGCCATCGAGATAGGCGCTCAGCGCCGGGGACTCCGACTCATCGACGATCAACTTGGCCGCGGCCGAGGTGTCGACGTAAACGGTCAACGATCGCCCCGGAGGTCGTCGATCGACTCCTGCACCGGTACATCGATCCGGACGCGAGGCAGCTCGGAAAATCCGCCCGACGTCCTGGCCTTGCGCACTCGCAACGAGGGTTGGGAACGCTCCACCGGTGGCACCAGCCTGGCCACGACCTCACCGTGGTTGCTGATCTCGAAGCTCTCCCCGGCCTGCACTTCGCGCAGGATGGCTCCGCTGTTGTTCCGTAGCTCGCGGTGCGGGATCGTACGCGCCATGGCTGCCCTCCTGCTCATGTCACGAGCGTAGCACGCGTAGCACGGAGTCAGGAAGCCCAGGGCAGACGGCCCGGAGGCGCCGACTCCATCCATGACAGGAAGCCCGTCAGGGCGTCGGGGCCCATGGCGATCTCCACGTCCGGTTCGGCGGTGCCGTCGCGGTCGTGGAAGCGCAGCACGTGGGAGGACGGCGGCATGCTGTACAGCTCGGGGCCGGACGGCTCGCGGCGGTCCGCGATCTCCAGGCCGGACCGGTGGATCACCCGATCGGGGCCGGGACGCAGGCTCAGCACACGGAACCAGACGAACTCGTCACCCTGGTAGCGGCCGACGCCCAGATGCCAACCCTTGCCGGCCTCGTCGAGCCTGGTTCGCAGCGCGGCGTGCACGCCACCTGAGCGAAGCGCACGCAGGCGCCGCACGCCCAACCAGGTCAGGACCACCGCGACAAGGAGGAGAGCCGCTCCGAGCACCACGGTGACGTCCACGGCCCGTTCCCCCGTCGCCCGGCCGTCAGTCCCGCTGGCCTGCGGCGCGAAGCCGGCCGAGTGCTCTGGCCCGCTCGTCCTCGTCGTCGCCGACGGACTCGAGATCGGCCCTTGCCTGGTCGATGTCGATCTCGTCGGCCAGGTCGGCGGACTCGGCGAGGATGCTCACACCATCGCCGGTCACCGACAGGAAGCCGCCGTGTACGGCAGCGGTTACGGTGTCGCCGTCGGTCGTCGTCACCCGAACCACGCCACCCTCGATCAGCTGACCGAGCACGGGCTCGTGACCGGGCATGATCCCGATCTCGCCCTCGGTGGTCTGCGCCACGACGAACGTGCCGGTACCCGACCACAGGCGTCGTTCCACGGCGACCAGCTGGACGGACATCTCGGCCACGCGATACCTCCTATGTCAACGTTCCTCGGGAAGTCTAATTGGTCCGCTCTCAACCTTCCCACGCAGGCCGGTGTCTTCAGGGGTGAGACAAGTCACCGACAACGACACTTCAGGGGTACAGATGAGCGAAGCCGAGTTCACGGACTTCGTGGCACACCGGTCCCCGGCGCTGTTGCGCACCGCGTATCTCCTCTGCGGCGGCGACAAGGGGGCAGCCGAGGACCTGCTGCAGGAGGTGCTCGAGCGGGTCTTTCCCCGCTGGCGACGCATCCGCGAACATCCCGAGCCCTACGTGCGGGCCGCGCTGGCCAACGCGGCCACCAACAGATGGCGTCACAAAGCCCGTCGGGTGGCCGAGGCGCCGCTCGACTGGGACATGCCCCACCCGCACCTCGTGGGGCCGGAGCAGGGAATCGCGAACCGCGACCTGGTGGTCAAGGCGCTGGGGGCACTGCCGCCCAAGATGCGGGCCGTCATCGTGCTCCGCTTCTTCGACGACCTCTCCGAGGCCGACACCGCGGCGGCCATGAACTGCGGCGTCGGCACCGTGAAGAGCCAGACCTCCCGGGGCCTCACCCGTCTGCGCGAGCTGATCGACGCCGCCACAACCGAGGACCCGCACCACACCAGCCGGAGCATCTGATGGACACCAACGAACTGACCCTCGCCCTGCGCGAGGCCACCGACGACGTGAGGCCCCGGCAGAACTTCGCGGCCGACGTGCTTCGCGGCGCGCGTCGCCGGCGCTCCCGCAACCGGTTCACCATCGGGGCGGCGGTGGTCGGCACGGCCGCCGTGGCCGCCGTCGCGGTGACCGTACTGCCGAACCACCTGGCCGCCCCGCCACCGGCCGACCAGCCCACGGAGTTCTCCCTGATGGACCGCGCAGGCGGTGACCTCATCGACGACGAGGCGGTGACGCGTGCGGCCATCGCCGCCTGGACGGACGGCATCGCGGGGAACGCGGGCGAGGCGGTGGGTATCTCCCGGAGAACCTGCACGGCGAGCCGCACGTGTACTGGGCTGGCCACACCTCGTTCGGCAACGCGGCGGTCGTCGCGCAGGAGGCGACGCTCGCCGACGGCACCAGAACGGTCGCGAGTGGCGCGGTGGTGGACAACCCCGACGACGACCGGCCGGACGAACTGGAACTGGTCGGCGCGTCTCCGACCCCCACCGCCTTCCTCCTGCCGGACAACAAGTCGCTGCTCGCGCCCCTGCCCGACGGCATCCAGGACCTCTTCGTGTCCACCACCATCACGGTGAACGACGAGGGCCGGTCGGTGCGGTCAGCATGGAAGTCGTTCTCCGACGAAGACACGGCGACGGTCATCCAGCTGGCCGAGCTGCCCAGGCCACGCAATCTGCGTATCGCGATCGGGACGCCCGAGGGGCGCGACGGCTTTCTGCCGGTCAGGCTGAACCCGCTCACCCCGGTGATCCCGAACCGGGGCCTGCCGTGGGTCCCCTTCCCGACCCACGTGCCCGAGCCGCGGGATCTGCCAAGCGGGCAGGTGTGGGAGTCCTTCGCCAACGGACTGCGCGACAGCGGTCTGCTCGACGCCTACAAGGAAGGTCCGCCGAAGTGGACGGTGGTCGCTGACCTGCCCGACGGCCGCACGCTGATCATCGGCGAGTACCAGGAACTCGACAACCCCGCCTGGGCGTTCTCCGTCCTCCTGCGACCGGACGGCTCCGTGGAGACCGTAGAGCGCGTGACGGAGATCGATCCGGCGTCCACGGCGCCGATCATCGCGCCCGCGCCGGACGGACAGGGCACGGGTGGTGGCCGCCGAGGGCCAGTCGATCGCCTACCGCACCAGCGCGGACGGCTCCTGGGAGGACCTGGGCAACGGCGCCGCGCTCGTACCGGACGACGCCAGCGACATCAGGGTCGGGGAGACCGTGACCTCCCTGGACTGAGCAACGAGAAACGCCCCGTCCACATCGGACGGGGCGTTCTCGTTGGTACAGCTACTTCTTCGTGAGTTCCTTGTACTTCTTCTCGAGGTCGTCCAGGCCACCGATACCCAGGAACGCCTGCTCCGGGTACGAGTCGAAGTCGCCCTTGGCGATCTTGTCGAAGGCCTCCACCGTCTCCTCGCGGGGCACGGTCGAACCCGGCTGACCGGTGAACTGCTCGGCCACCAGCATGTTCTGGGACAGGAAGCGCTCGATGCGACGCGCCCGGTTCACGGTCACCTTGTCCTCTTCGGACAGTTCGTCCATACCGAGGATCGCGATGATGTCCTGCAGTTCCTTGTACTTCTGCAGGATCCGGATGACCTCGGCGGCCACGCGGTAGTGGTCCTCACCGACGATCGCCGGGTCGAGAATGGTCGACGTGGACGCCAGCGGGTCGACCGCCGGGAAGATGCCCTTCTGGAACACCGACCGGGAAAGCTCGGTGGTGGCGTCCAGGTGGGCGAACGTCGTGGCGGGCGCCGGGTCGGTGTAGTCGTCGGCCGGCACGTAGATCGCCTGCATCGAGGTGATCGAACGACCCTTGGTCGAGGTGATCCGCTCCTGCAGCTCGCCCATCTCGTCGGCCAGCGTCGGCTGGTAACCCACGGCCGAAGGCATGCGGCCCAGCAGGGTCGACACCTCGGAACCGGCCTGGGTGAACCGGAAGATGTTGTCGATGAACAGCAGCACGTCCTGGTTCTGCACATCGCGGAAGTACTCCGCCATGGTCAGCGCGGACAGCGCGACCCGCATACGCGTGCCGGGCGGCTCGTCCATCTGACCGAAGACCAGCGCGGTGTCGTTGATGACACCGTCCTCGCTCATCTCCAGGAAGAGGTCGTTGCCCTCACGGGTGCGCTCGCCGACACCGGCGAACACCGAGGTGCCACCGAAGTTCTTGGCGACACGGGTGATCATCTCCTTGATGAGCACCGTCTTGCCGACGCCGGCACCGCCGAACAGGCCGATCTTGCCGCCGAGCACGTACGGGGTCAGCAGGTCGATGACCTTGAGGCCCGTCTCCAGCATCTGGGTGCGGCCCTCGAGCTGGTCGAACGCCGGGGGCTTGCGGTGGATCGGCCAGCGCTCGAGATCGTTGCCGTAGCCGGGCTTGTCGAGGCACTCACCGAGCGCGTTGTAGACGTGGCCCTTGACGCCCTCGCCCACCGGCACGGAGATCGGGGCGCCGGTGTTGGTGACGGCGGACCCGCGGACCAGGCCGTCCTGCGGCTGCAGGGAGATCGTGCGAACCAGGTTGTCACCGAGGTGCTGTGCGACCTCGAGGGTCACCGTCTTGCGCAGCTCCTCGAACTCGATCTCCACCTTGAGCGCGTTGAAGAGCTCGGGCACCGCGCCGCGCGGGAACTCGACGTCGACCACGGGCCCGGTCACCGAGACGATCCGGCCCTTGGCTGCGTTCTCTGTTGTAGTCATCAGTCTTCACTTCCTGTGGCGGCGAGTGCATCCACCCCACCGACGATTTCGCTGATCTCCTGGGTGATCTGGGCCTGCCGGGCCTGATTCGCCAGGCGGGTGTAGTTCTTCACCAGATCGCTGGCGTTGTCCGATGCGGACTTCATGGCGTTGCGCTGCGCGGCCAACTGCGAAGCCGCGGACTCGAGCAGTGCCGCGTAGATCCGGGTATTGATGTACTTCGGCAGCAGCGCCGACAGCAGCGCCTCGGCGCTCGGCTCGAACGAGTAGGCCGAGGCGATCACGTCGCTCTTCGGCTTCTCGTCCTCGTCGGAGGCCTCGGCGTACTCCACCTCGAGCGGGGCGATCCGCTTGGCCACCGGCACCTGCGACAGCATCGAGCGGAACTCCGTGTACACGATGTGCAGCTCGTCGACGCCGAGGATGCCGTCCTCGCCGGGCTCGTCACCCTCGTCGTCAGCGCCCTCGAGGAACGACTTGACCAGGGTCCGGCCGACCTCCGCCGCGTTCTCGTAGCGCGGCACCTGCGAGAAGCCGGTCCAGCTGTCCGTGACCGCGCGGTCGCGGAACCGGTAGTAGCCGACGCCCTTGCCGCCGATCACGTACAGCACCGGCGTCTTGCCCTGCTCACGCAACAGCGACAGCAGCTCTTCGGCCGCACGCAGCACGTTGCTGTTGTACGCGCCGGAGAGGCCCTTGTCGCCGGTCACGACCAGCACGCCGACCCGCTTCGGGTTCTCGCGCTCGGTCAGCAGCGGGTCGTCGAGCGCGGACGCGGCGCTGGCCAGCGCGGAGAGCACCTTGGTGATCTCCGCGGCGTACGGCCGGGACGCGTCCACCCTCGCCTGCGCCTTGCTGATGCGCGAGGTGGCGATGAGCTCCATCGCCTTGGTGATCTTGCCGATGGATTTGGTTGCCCGGATCTTCGACCGGAGCTCGCGAAGTTGTGCCGCCATCTACTCGTCCGTCAGCTCTTGGGAGCCGGGCGGTTGACCTTCACGGTCTCCTGCCCGACCTCGTCGGCGGACATGGCCTCGGCCTCGGCCTCCTGGAGGGGCTTGCCCTCGGAGGTGGTGAAGCCCTTCTTGAACTCGGTGGTGGCGTTGACCACGCGCTCGGCGAGGTCGTCGTTCCACTGCCCGTTGTCGCGGATCTCGGCGAGGATGCCCTCGTGCTTGTGGCGCAGGTTCTCCAGAAGCTCCCGGTTGAACCGCGCGACGTCCTCGATCGGCACCTCGTCGTAGTGACCGTTGGTACCGAGGTACACGGTGACCACCTGCTGCTCGACCGGCACCGGCGAGTACTGCGGCTGCTTGAGCAGCTCGTAGAGCCGGCCACCGCGGTCCAGCTGGGCGCGGGAGGTGGCGTCGAGGTCGGACGCGAACGCCGCGAACGACTTCAGCTCCTCGTACTGCGACAGGTCGATCCGCAGCGAACCGGAGACCTTGCGCATGGCCTTGATCTGCGCGGAGCCACCGACTCGGGACACCGAGGTGGTCACGTCGACCGCCGGCCGCTGACCCGAGTTGAACAGGTCGGACTGGAAGAAGCACTGACCGTCGGTGATCGAGATGACGTTCGTGGGGATGTAGGCCGAGATGTCGTTGGCCTTGGTCTCGATGACCGGGAGACCGGTGAGCGAGCCCGCACCCAGTTCGTCACTCAGCTTCGCGCAGCGCTCCAGCAGGCGGGAGTGCAAGTAGAAGACGTCGCCGGGGAACGCCTCGCGGCCCGGCGGACGACGCAGCAGCAGCGACAGGGCGCGGTACGCCTCGGCCTGCTTGGTCAGGTCGTCGAACACGATCAGGACGTGCTTGCCCTGGTACATCCAGTGCTGGCCGATGGCCGAGCCGGTGTAGGGGGCCAGCCACTTGAAACCGGCGGAGTCGGAGGCCGGGGCGGCGACGATCGTGGTGTACTCCAGCGCGCCGTTGTCCTCGAGCGCCTTGCGCACGGCGGCGATCGTGGAGCCCTTCTGGCCGACCGCGACGTAGATGCAGCGCACCTGCTGCTTCGGGTCGCCGGTCTCCCAGTTCGCGCGCTGGTTGATGATCGTGTCGACGCAGACCGCGGTCTTGCCCGTCTTGCGGTCGCCGATGATCAGCTGGCGCTGGCCGCGGCCGATGGGGGTCATCGAGTCGATGGCCGTGATGCCCGTCTGGAGGGGCTCACTCACCGGCTGGCGCTGGACCACCGAGGCCGCCTGCAGCTCGAGCGCGCGACGCGTGGAGGCGCCGATCTCGCCGAGGCCGTCGAGTGCGACACCCAGCGGGTCGACCACGCGGCCGAGGAACTCGTCGCCGACGGGGACCGAGAGGATCCGGCCGGTCCGCTTGACCTCCTGACCCTCCTCGATCTTCTCGTAGTTGCCCAGGATGACCACACCGATGCGGCGCGGCTCCAGGTTCTGGGCGACGCCGAGGATCCCGCCAGGGAACTCCAGCAGCTCGTTCGCCATGGTCGAGGGCAGGCCCTCGACGTGTGCCACGCCGTCACCGGTGTCGACGACGAGGCCGACCTCCTCCCGGCTGACGTCGGGCGAGTAACTGGACACGTAGTTGTCGATCGCACTGCGAATCTCGTCCGACGAGATCGTCAGCTCCGCCATGTCGTTCCCGCTCCTACCGTCTTGTACTTCTGTGTCAAGGGTCCAGGTGCCGTTCAGCCGGCGAGGCGGCGACGCAGATCGTCGATCCGTCCGGTGGCACTGCCGTCGATGACCTCGTCACCGACCTTGATGACCAGGCCGCCCTGAATGCTCGGGTCGACCTCGACGTGCAGCGCGATGGGGCGCGCGTAGATCCGGTGCAGCGTGGCGGCGAGCCGCTCCTGCTGCTGCTCGGTGAGGGGGCCGGCGGAGACCACGAAGGCCACCGACCGTTCCCGACGCTTGGCCGCCTCCGCGGCCAGCTCACCGAGCCCGACGACCAGCGCCCGGCCCTGCGGCGCCAGCACCAGCTGCTCGATCAGACGAACGGTGACATCCTCCGCCTGGTTCCCGATGAGGGTGCGAACCAGTTCCGCCTTGGCCTCGTTCGGGGCGGCCCGGTCGGTCAGGGCCTGCTCCAGTCGGGTGTCCCCCGCGACGATCCGGCCGAACCGGAACAGCTCGTCCTCGACGGCGTCCAGCCGACCGTCCCGCTCCGCACGCACCAGCAGCGCGGTGCGACCGAGCTGGTCGATCCCGTCCACCAGCTCGCGCGGCGTGGACCAGCGGGCCCGCACCGTGGTGGCGAGCACCTCGAGCGCCTGGTCGCTGACCTTGCCGGACAGCAGGCCGGAGAGCAGCTGCTCCCGACGCTCCGGGGCGGCCGACGAGTCTCCGAGCGCACGACGCAGCCCGACCTCGGCGTCCAGCAGCCGGACGACGCCGAACAGCTCGTCGCCGAGCTGGTCGGTGCCACCGGTGGCCTTCGGTGCGGCCTTCGGTGTGGCCTTTGTGGACGCGGCGGTGGACGCGGCCTTTGTGGACCGTGCCCTGGCGGGCTTGGACGCGGGGGCACCCGCACCACCGAGCACGTCGAGCAACTTCAGCTCGGCGGCGGCGAGGGCTTCGCGGCTAGCGGCATGGAATGTCATGGCGAGTCCTAGTTCTGGGCCGGCGCCGACACAGCGTCGAGGTCGTCGAGGAACCGGTCGACCGTGCCCCGGCGGCGGGCATCGTCCTCAAGGGACTCGCCGACCACCTTGCTGGCCAACGCGACCGCGTGGCGACCGAGGTCGGCGCGCAGTTCGGCGACGATCTGGGACCGCTGCGCCTCGAGCTGGGCCTGGCCCTGGGCCACGATGCGCGCGGCCTCCTCCTGGGCCTGGGCACGGAGCTCTTCCTTGATCTGCTCCGCTTCCAGCCGGGCGTCGTCCCGGATCCGGGCCGACTCGGCACGGGCCTCGGCGAGCTGCGCCGTGTACTGCTGCAGCGCCTCCTCCGCCTTGGCCTGGGCCTCTTCGGCCTGCTTGATGCCGCCCTCGATCTTCTCGGTGCGGGCCTTGTACGCCTCCTCGAACTTCGGGAGGGCGAACTTCGTCAGGACCCACAACAGAAGCAGGAAGGCGACCAGGCCGAGGATGACCTCGCCCAGATGGGGCATGACCGGACCGAGTTCCGCGGCAAGCACGGTTTCAGTGCTTTTCATGGTGAACTCTCCCTCAATCTGGGAATTATTCGCCGCCGCCGGACGCGATGAAGAAGAGCACCATGCCGATCAGGGCGAGCACCTCGACCAGCACGAAGGTCTGCCACGCGATGTTCATCAGCTTGCCCTGGGCCTCAGGCTGGCGGGCGGTGCCGTTGATGACGGCCGCGAAGATCAGACCCACGCCGATACCGGGGCCGATCGCGCCGAGGCCGTAACCGATGAGCGCCAGGCCGGGGTTCGTGTTGAACGCATCCTGGGCAAGAAGAAGGTTGCTCACTGTGGTTCTTTCCCTTTCAAACTCGGTCCGCAGGTGCGCGGATCGGGTGCGTCTGTGATTTCTCTCAGTGGTCCTCAGCCAGCGCGCCGCCGATGTAGTGGGCGGCGAGCAGAGCGAAGATGTATGCCTGCAAAACCATGATCAGCGCTTCGAGGAAGGTCATGGCGATGGCGAACGCGAAGGCGAAGACCGACACGCCGTGCAGCAGGCCGCCACCGTGGAGCAGGAGGAATTCCCCGCCCAGGGTGAACAGCAGAAGGATCAGGTGGCCTGCGAACATGGCCGCGAACACCCGGAGCCCGTGCGTGATCGGGTTCATGATGAACTTGGTGAAGATCTCGATCGGCACGAGCAGCACGTAGATCGGTCCCGGCACACCCGGCGGCATCAGCTGGTGCTTGAGATAGCCGGTGAAGCCGTGGCGGCGGAAGCCGACGAAGTGGTACAGCGGGTAGATGATCAGCACCGACAGCGCGATCGGGAAACCGATGTGCGACATGCTCGGGAACTGGATGATCGGGATGATGCCGAAGATGTTGTTCACCAGTACGAAGGTGAACAGCGAAACGATGAGCGGCACGTAGGGCATGAAGTCCTTCGAGCCGATCTGTTCCCGCGCGATGTTGTTCCGGCCGAAGTCGTAGATGGACTCGGCGATGTACTGGAACTTCGAGGGGACGATCTTCATGTTCCGCGAAGCGGCGAGGAAGAACGCCATGATGATGCCGATCGACAGAACGATCAGCACCATCGGCTTGGTGACCTCCCAGAAGATCGGCGGCAGCTCGAAAGCCTCCGGCCCTGGGGGAACGAACTCCTCGCCGTCTGCTAGCCACAGCGCCCGCAACTTGGGGGCTCCTTCCGGTTCTCCCGGCCGGCGCGCACACCGCCGGGGGAATCGTCACGATCAGGACTTAACGTACCTCAGCAACTTTGGGCACTCAGCAGCGGCGCCCCTGCTCATGAGGGGTGCCCCGTGGCCCTGCGCGCACCATATCAGCCGCTCTCGGGCTTCCCGGACGCGCGTACTACTTAAGCCTGGCCTGCGGTGATCGTCCGTCGAACAGCTTTGTGACGATCATCGCAAGATCTACTGTTCCTTGGCCTCGATCACCAAGGTGGGGATCTTGGTCTTGCGGAACGCGACCGTCTCCATGGCCGCCCAGACGATCACCGTGGCGAGCATCGTGTACGCCAGGGACTCGGTGTGGAGCCAGGAGATCGGGCGCACGAGCGTCATCACGACCAGCAGCAGCACCATCTTGCCGGCGAACCCACCGAGCGCCGCGGCCATGACCATGATCGGCGGCAGGTGGGACGTCTTGCGCATCAGCCACAGCGTGGCGAGCGACGAGGCGAACGCCACAAGTCCGCCCACGAGCGCGCCGAGCGCGCCTTCCAGACCGGCGAACACCGCGCTCGCGGCGATGCCGATCACGACGGTGGCCACACCCGGCCACAGCGCGTGCTTCAGGTTGGCATCGGCCAGCCGGACCACCGACTCACCGTGCGTCTTCGGCTGGTCCGTGTCGAGGCCGAGGTCGTCGGCGAGAGTGTCGCCGCCCTCCGTCTTTTCTGTACTCATCGTGTCCTGAGTCTAGGGACCACCGAGACGATCAGTGCGATCAGGAGGCCGATACCGACCCCCCAGGCCACGGCCAACACGTTGAACAGGGTCAGCGCGACCGCGCCGAACGCCAGCAGCGCGGCCCACAAGTAGATGAGCAGCACGGCCCGGCGCTGGGAGTGGCCCAGCTCCAGCAGCCGGTGGTGCAGGTGCATCTTGTCGGCGTGGAACGGCGAGAGGCCCTTGCGGGTACGCCGCACGATGGCCATCAGCAGGTCGAGCAGCGGCACGAACAGCACGGCCGCCACCACGACCACCGGCGAGAGCAACGCGATCGTCTCGCTCTGCCCGAGCTGGGGCACGCGGCCGGACGCGGACGTGATCGAGGCGGCCAGCATCAGCCCGATGAGCATGGACCCCGAGTCGCCCATGAAGATCTTGGCCGGCTGGAAGTTGTGGGGCAGGAAGCCGAGGCAGGCGCCGGCGAGCGTGGCCGCGATCAGCGCGGGGGCGTAGTTGTTCACGTCACCGCCGGACTGGTCGAGCAGGTGCAGCGAGAACGCGAGCGTGGCGGACGCGGAGATCAGCCCGATCCCGGCGGCCAGCCCGTCGAGCCCGTCGACGAAGTTCATGGCGTTGACCATGGTGACCACGAGCAGCACGGTGATGAGCGTGCCCTGGTTCTGGTCGAGGATCAGGACGGTGCCGTTGACGCCGTCGGAGCCGCCCCACGGCACCCACTGGACGATCCACTGCAGACCGAACAGCACGAGGATGCCCGCACAGGTGGTCTGCCCGGCGAGCTTGGTGATCGAGTCCAGCTCGTAGCGGTCGTCGAGCATCCCGATCAGCATGATCAGCCCGCCGCCGATGAGCACGGCCACCGGGTCGAGCGTGTACTCGAAGCCGCGGCGCAGCACGGGCAGCTGGTGGGCGAGCAGCATGCCGCCGCAGACGCCCAGGTACATGGCGAGGCCGCCGAGCCGAGGGATCGGCACGGTGTGCACGTCGCGCTTGCGCGGGTGGGCCACCGCACCCCAGCGCAACGCGAACTTGCGGACCAGGCCGGTGAACAGGAACGTCAGCACGGCGGCCGTCAACCCGACCAGGAGGTACTCCCGGATGGGCAACCCGGCCGGTTGGAAGCTCTGCGCGAGATCCACGGGCTAACTCCGTGGGTACGCGGGGAAGGCGGCGGTCAGGCGGGCGACCTCGTCCGCGAGATCGCCGGAATCGTCGTGTACCGCGCGACCGATCAGTCTGGCGATCTCGGCCATGTCGGGCTCGGTCATGCCCTGGGTGGTCACGGTCGGCGTGCCGACCCGGATGCCGGCCGGCGCGGCGGGCGGGGCCGCGTCGAACGGGATGACGCTCTTGTCCAGCATGATCCCGGCGGCCGCACAGCGGCGCTCCACCTCGGCACCGTTCGTCCCGAGTGGACGGACGTCGAGCATCGCGAGGTGGGTGTCGGTGCCGCCCGAGACGGCCCGCATCCCTTCCGCCTCAAGGCCTTTCGCGAGTGCGGCCGAGTTGGCGACCACCTGGCGGGCGTAGCCCTCGTACTCCGGTGTCGCGGCCTCGCCCAGCGCGACGGCCTTGGCGGCCACCGCGTGCATGAGCGGGCTCCCCTGGGTGAACGGGAACACGGCCTTGTCGATGGCGCGCGCGTGCTCCTCGCGGCACAGGATCATGCCGCCTCTCGGACCGCGCAACACCTTGTGCGTGCTGAGCGTGACCACGTCGGCGAACGGCACGGGCGACGGGATCACCTTGCCGGCCACCAGGCCGATGAGGTGCGCGGCGTCGACCATGAGGATGGCGCCGACCTCGTCTGCCACCGACCGGAACGCCTCGAAGTCGATCAGCCGTGAGTACGCCGACGCCCCCGCGATGATCATGCGGGGCCGGTGGGTCAGCGCGAGTTCGCGGACCTGGTCGTAGTCGATCAGCTCGGTGTCGGACACCACGCCGTAGAACACCGGCTCGAACCACTGACCCGAGAAGTTGACCTTGGAGCCGTGGGTGAGGTGGCCGCCCTGGGTGAGGTCCATGGTGAGCACGACGTCGCCGGGCTCGCAGAACGCCGCGTAGGCCGCCAGGTTCGCGCTGCTGCCGGAGTACGGCTGGAGGTTGGCGTGGTCGGCGCCGAACAGCTCCTTCGCGCGGGCGATGCCGATCTCCTCGGCCGCGTCGACCTGGTCGCAGCCGCTGTAGTGGCGCCTGCCCGGGTAGCCGTTGGCGTACTTGTTCGACAGCGTCGAACCGAGCGCGGCCAGGACGGCCGGGCTGGCCAGGTTCTCGCTGGCGATCAGCTGCAGGCCGCCACGAAGGCGCGTCAGCTCACCGAGCACGACGTCGGCGATCTCGGGATCCGTGCTGGCCAGGGCATCGAAGTCCGGGCCCCAGAACGGCGTTTCCACGCTGTGGTCACTCCTCGGCGCTGTTTGTGGAGCCAGGCTACCGCTCGCGGACTACGGTGCTGGAGTGACCAAGCTGAAGAAGGCCGAGTACGAGTCCGAGCTGGCACGACTGCAGCTCGAGCTGGTGAAACTGCAGGACTGGGTCAAGGCGAAGGGCCTGCGGGTGGTCGTGCTGTTCGAGGGGCGCGACGCGGCCGGCAAGGGCGGGGTCATCAAACGGATCATCGAGCCGCTGAATCCCCGGGTGTGTCGCGTGGTGGCGCTGGGCACGCCCACCGAGCGCGAGAAGTCGCAGTGGTATTTCCAGCGCTACGTGGCGCACCTGCCGGCCGCCGGGGAGATCGTGCTGATGGACCGGTCCTGGTACAACCGCGCCGGGGTCGAGCACGTGATGGGCTTCTGCACCGACGTCGAGTACAAGGAGTTCCTGCGGTCGGTGCCCGAGTTCGAGGCCATGCTGATCCGGTCGGGGATCACGCTGGTCAAGTACTGGTTCTCGGTGAGCGACGACGAGCAGGAGAAGCGGTTCCACGAGCGGCTGGCCGACCGGACCAAGCGGTGGAAGATCTCGCCCATGGACCTGGAGGCGCGGCGGCGCTGGTTCGACTACTCGGTGGCCAAGGACCGCATGTTCGCGGCCACCGACACCGACCACTCGCCCTGGTGGTCGGTGGACGCCGACTCGAAGAAGAAGGCGCGGCTCAACTGCATCAGCCACCTGCTCGAGCAGGTCGCCTACGAGGACGTGGACCCGCCCGTGCTGGAGTTCCCGCCCCGTCAGCCCGAGGACCCGGACTACGAGCGCCCGCCCATCGACTCCATGCGCTGGGTGCCTTCCCGCGAGTCGTACGTTGTCGACAGCGAGTCGTACCGTCTCGACACGAGTCGTACGTTCTAGCGGCCGTGCGCACCTCGGTGCCCACGGCCTCCGCGACGGCGGCCACGCTGACCGCGCCCTCGCGCAGCACCACGGGCTCGTCGCCCGTCAGGTCCACGATGGTCGAGGGCACCGGCTCCCCCGACGGCCCGCCGTCGAGGTAGATGGCCACCGAGTCGCCCAGCTGCTCCTGGGCCTCCTCGGCCGTCGAAGCCGGCGGGCGACCGGAGCGGTTGGCGCTGGACACGGCCATCGGGCCGACCTCACGCAGCAACTCGATGGCCACCGGGTGCAGCGGCATCCGCAGCATGACCGTGCCACTCGTGCGGCCGAGGTCCCAGGCGAGCGACGGCGCGTGCGGCAGCACGATCGACACGTCACCCGGCCAGAACGCCTCGATGATCGCCCGCGCCGGCCGGGGCACGGACAGGACCAGACCGTCGACCGCCGTCCACGACCCGACCAGCACGCCGACCGGCATGTCGGGGCCGCGGTCCTTCGCCTTCAGCAGCGCACGCACGGCGGTGGCGGAGAACGCGTCCGCGCCGATGCCGTACACCGTGTCCGTGGGCACCACCACGAGCCGCCCGGCGCGCACCGCGCTCGCGGCCGCCGCCAGTCCGTCGGCCCGGTCCGGCTCCCGCGCGCAGTCGTACACGACACTCATGGCGCAAACCCTAGCCAACCCATGATGACCACTCCCGTCGCGCATGATGACCACTCGCGTCGCGCACGATGACCACTCACGTCGCCCGTGACCGCCGGCGGACCGGAGTGGTCATTGTGGGCCCGCGGAACGGTCATCATGGACGACCGGAGTGGTCATCATGCGGTGTTAGACGCCCTGTTTGACGATTTGCTGGGCCAGTTGGTCGGCTCGGCGGCGCCAGGTCTGGCGGCGGAAGCGGTAGACGATGGCGAACAGCAGGCCCGCGCCCACCAGGACGCCGAGCACCACCAGCAGCACGTTGCTCATCAGCCCGCCGGCCACCACCGTGATGAGGCCGAGCGCCACGGTGAGCACGGCCAGGCTCACGGCGATGCCCTCCGGTGCCCAGATCCAGCGGCGGCCGGCCGTGACCTCGGCCAGCAGCTGTTCCGCTCCCCTGGTCAGCTCGTCGTCGCCGGTCTTCAGCGCGAGGATGCGCGTGGCCGCGTCCTCGCAGATCTGCAGCTGCTGGTGGCTGGTGATCACCAGGACGTCGTCGGCCGTGCGGGCGCGGCACTGCTCGGCCACCGAGTACCAGGCGCTGGCCAGGTAGTAACGCAGGATCGGGTCCGACGGCCGGTCGGCCACCAGGTGCTCGAGATCGGCGATCGCGGCGGCCGCGCGGTCCTGGCCGATCTGGACCTGCGCGAGCCCCACCTTCGCGAGCAGCGCGGCCAGCCCACCGGTCGCGAGCGCGGCGCCGTAGTTCCGCTCGGCCGGCTCCCAGTGGCCTCGCGCCAGGTGGACATCACCCAGGCCCACCCGATCGAGTGGATGCTCGTGGGCGGCGATGGCGGACTCGAACTCGGCCGCGGCGTCGTCGAGTTTCCCGGCAAGCAGCGCGGACCGGCCATGATGGGAGCCCATCGGCTCGTCCGACTGGTGATCGTCCGGCACCAGTTGCCACTTGACGATCACGTCCTGCCACGCTCGAAGCATTGGATCACCCCGGCGGGCAGGTTACTCTGAGTAGACCTGTGTCGGGGGATGTCGAGGTGAATCTGGTGGCGAGCGTCCGATCGCTGAGCTCGCGGTGGCTCGCGCTCACGTTCGCCACTGCCTATCTGGTGGTGAGCGCGATCGTCGGTGTCGCGTTGTTGACCATGCCGAACGGCAACACCGTGCAACCCCTGACCATCCCGCCGAACTACCTGTCGGACGACCGCCTCAGCGGCGGATCCCCCAGCGCGTCGGAGACCAGCCGCGTGGCGCCGACCGGGTTCCAGTTCGTGTCCGGGCCGGCGAACGTGGAGACGGTCATCCCCATCGGCTGGCCCACGGGGACCGCCGGCGGGCCTGGCGCCATGCGCGCCACCGACCCGTCCGACGCCGGCCGGGTGGTGGGCTACGGCGGCGCGCGGGCCAAGTCGACCGACCTGGTCGCGACACGCGTGACCGACGAGTCCAGCCTCGCCGAGCGCACCGTCGGCTACGAGCGCATCGACCTGACCAGGGCCAGCTACGGCGGGCACATGGCCGTGGAGTGGGAGTTCACCTACGACGACGGCCGGAGCATCCAGCACGTGCGCGCGCTGTACTGGCTGGTGAACGAGGTGGAGTACTTCATCTTCGCGGCCGGCGCCGAGCCCGTGTGGGACACCCGCATGAAGCCGATCTATGACGCGATGGTGGCCCACTCACGGCCCTGAAACGTACGACTCGGTGTCGAGACGGTACGACTCGCTGTCGAAGGCGTACGACTCGCGGGTCAGGTGCGGCGGGCGGTGGCGTAGCGGGGGCGGCCGGCCAGGTCCTGGTGGTCCGCGACGTCGGTGAGCACCCGCCGGGCGGACAGCAGCGCGGGCACCGACTCGGCCTGGGTGTCGTCGTGCTCGATGGCCACGCCGCCGCCGGGCTTCAGCAGCCGGGCCGCCAGGTTCACCACGTGCCTGATCACCTGTAGGCCGTCGGAGCCGCCGAACACCGCGCGGAACGGGTCGTGCTCCCCCACCTCGGGCGGCACCTCCGTGCCGACCGGCACGTACGGCGGGTTGCACAGCACCAGGTCGACCTGGCCGTCCAGCTCGCCGAACAGGGTCGGGTCGGTCACGTCGCCGGCGTGCAGGCGCACGGGTGTCTCCCCGAGCGAGGCCCGGCTCGACGCGTTGCGCCGCGCCCAGGCCAGCGCCGTGGCGTCCAGTTCGACGCCGTGGACGGTCGCGTCCGGGCGGGCCGCGGCGACCGCGAGCGCGAGCGCTCCGCTGCCGGTACAGAGGTCCACGACCACGGGCGACGGGACGTCCTTGACGGCCGCGAGGCCCCACTCCAGCAGCAGTTCGGTCTCCGGACGTGGCACGAAGACGCCGGAGCCCACCTCGACCGTGACCGCGCCGATCGCCGCCCAACCGAGCAGGTGCTGCAGCGGCACGCGCTTGGCCCGCCGGTTCACCAGCTGGCCGATCGCGTCGATCACCTGGTGGTCCACCAGCGGCACGAGCATGAGCTTGCCGCGCTCGACCCCGAGCACGTGGGACGCGATCAGCTCGGCGTCCACACGCGGCGACGCCACCCCGGCGTCGGCCAGGATGCGTTCCGCCTCGAGGATCGCCAGGCGCAGCGGCTGTCGTGTCACGGCGTCAGCTTCGCACAGCGGCGTCAGCCCTGGTGGGCGGCGAGCCGTTCGTCTCGGTCCGCTGTGGCCAACGCGTCCAGTACGCCGTCCAGGTCGCCGTCGAGCACCTGGTCGAGGTTGTAGGCCTTGTAGTTGACCCGGTGGTCGGAGATGCGGTTCTCCGGGAAGTTGTACGTGCGGACCCGCTCGGAGCGGTCGACCGTGCGGACCTGGCTGCGACGCGCGTCGGAGGCGTTCTTCGCGGCCTCCTCCTCGGCGGCGGCCACCAGCCGGGCCCGCAGCACCTGCATGGCGCGGGTCTTGTTCTGCAACTGACTGCGCTCGTTCTGGCAGGACACCACGATGCCGGTCGGCAGGTGCGTGATCCGCACGGCCGAGTCGGTGGTGTTGACGCTCTGCCCGCCCTTGCCCGACGAGCGGAACACGTCGATGCGCAGGTCCTTCTCGGGGATCTCCACGTCCTCGACCGCGTCCTCGATGTCCGGGTACACGAGCACGCCGGCGGCCGAGGTGTGGATGCGGCCCTGGGACTCGGTGGCCGGCACGCGCTGCACGCGGTGCACGCCGCCCTCGAACTTGAGCCGCGACCACACGCCGTCGGCCGTCGGGACCTTGCTCTTGAAGGTGACCGTGGCGTCCTTGTAGCCGCCCAGCTCGGTCTCCGTGCCGTCGAGCATCTCGGACTGCCAGCCGTGGCGCTCGGCGTAGCGCAGGTACATGCGCAGCAGGTCGCCGGCGAACAGCGCGGACTCGTCGCCGCCCTCGCCGGACTTGATCTCCATGATCAGGTCGGCGGAGTCGTGGGGGTCGCGCGGCAGCAGCAGCTCGGTGAGCTTGTCCTCGAGCGCCGGGATCCTCTCGGTCAGCTCGGCCGCCTCGGCGGCGAACGCCTCGTCCTCGGCCAGCTCGGTGGCCGCCGCGAGGTCCTCGCGCGCCTGCTCCAGCTCACGAAGCGCCCGGACGACCGGGGTCAGCTCGGCGTAGCGCCGGCCGAGCTTGCGTGCCCGGGTCTGGTCGCCGTGCACCGCCGGGTCGGCGAGCGACGACTCCAGCTCGGCGTACTCCGACAGCAACTCGCTCAACGATGACGAATCCACGGCGTGCGCTCCCTAGGCAATAAACCGGCGCTGGTCCACACGAACGAAACCGCGCCGGGTCGGGAGAAGCTCGCGCCGTGGGGGGCTTGGGGGCTCGGCCCCCCAAAATCATGGCGAAGGGCGAAGCGGTCCGCGCTCTCCACGGACACACTTCGCCCATTCGACCGAAGTTAAGACTTCTTGTCGCGCTTGCCGTAGCGGGCCTCGAAGCGGGCGACGCGGCCGCCGGTGTCGAGGATCTTCTGCTTGCCCGTGTAGAACGGGTGGCAGTTCGAGCAGACCTCCACGGGATCTTGCCCGACTTCTTGGTGCTGCGCGTGGTGAAGGTGTTCCCACAGCCGCAGACAACCTCGGTCTCGACGTAGTCGGGGTGAATTCCAGTCCTCACAGTCTTGCCCTTTCTCAGTGGCCGCCGGGTCCCCGAAGGTGTCGGGGTGAACCGGAGCCGGACTCGACCTAACAGTTTGCCAGACGGCCTACCGAAGGCTTCAACACGCCCCGATCAGGGGATATTCCACGTCCGCGCGGCCGAAGTCGATCAACCGTTCGCCGCGCCTGGCTGCCCACCGGCCGCAGCCACCCGCCCACTCACCGAAGTCAGCCAACTGGGAAGCCGCGGAGAGAAGACACTGGTCGGCGTGTTGTCCGTGGAGCAAGGCACCCGGAGCGGCGCCACACGCCAAAGGGGCAGTCCGCTGTCCCTGACCGCCTGGCTGGCCGTGCCGTGGCTGTTCGCCGGCTCGGTGCTCGGGGTGACCGCGACGTTCGGCTTCCTGCTGGACTCCGACTGGCACGCTCTGCTGTCCGCCGCCCTGTTCGGGGCCGCCGCGGCCGTGACCGCGCTCACCGGGGTGGGCAACGAGTCGTGGCCGAGGGGCCTGCGGCCGACGCTGCGAACCGTCTACGCGGCCGCCGTGTTCGCGGCCGGAGTGACCATCGGCCCGGTGGCGGTACCCACGCCGGTGGCTGTCACGGTGGGCCTGCCGGCACTCGCAGTACTCGTACTGGTGTGCCGGCAGGACCGCGACCGTGACTAGTCGTCGTTGACCGACGGAGTGTTCTTCGCCACCTGCATCAGGAACTCGATGTTCGTCCGCGTCTTGCGCAGCTGGGTCAGCAGCAGGTCGATCGCCTGCTGGTTGTCCAGCGCGTGCAGCACCCGGCGCAGCTTCACGGTGACCGCGAGCTCGTCCGGCGAGAGCAGCAGCTCCTCCTTGCGGGTGCTGGACTGGTCGACGTCGACAGCCGGGAACGTCCGCTTGTCGGCGATCTTGCGGTCCAGCTTCAGCTCGGCGTTGCCGGTGCCCTTGAACTCCTCGAAGATCACCGTGTCACCGGCGGAACCCGTCTCGACCAGCGCCGTGGCGAAGATGGTCAGCGAGCCGCCGTCCTCGATGTTGCGTGCCGCACCCAGGAACCGCTTCGGCGGGAACAGCGCGGTCGAGTCGACACCACCGGACAGGATCCGGCCGGACGCCGGGGCCGCCAGGTTGTAGGCACGGCCGAGGCGGGTGATCGAGTCGAGCAGCACGACCACGTCGTGGCCCATCTCGACCAGACGCTTGGCCCGCTCGATCGACAGCTCGGCGACCGTGGTGTGGTCACCCGGCGGGCGGTCGAAGGTGGAGGCGATGACCTCACCCTTCACCGACCGCTGCATGTCGGTGACCTCTTCCGGCCGCTCGTCCACCAGCACGACCATGAGGTAGACCTCAGGGTTGTTCGTGGTGATCGCGTTGGCGATCGACTGCAGCACCATGGTCTTGCCGGCCTTGGGCGGCGACACGATCAGCGCGCGCTGCCCCTTGCCGACCGGCATCACCAGGTCGATGACGCGGGTGGTCAGCATGTGCGACTCGGTCTCGAGACGCAGCCGCTCGTTCGGGTACAGCGGCGTCAGCTTCGTGAACTCGGGGCGGTTCTTCGCCTGGTCCGGGTCCAGCCCGTTGATCGTCTCGACCCGCACCAGCGGGTTGAACTTCTGCCGCTGCTGCTCGCCGTCACGCGGCTGGCGGACCATGCCGGTGATGGCGTCGCCGCGCCGCAGGCCGTACTTGCGGACCAGCGAGAGCGAGACGTAGACGTCGTTCGGGCCGGACAGGTAACCCGAGGTGCGCACGAACGCGTAGTTCTCGAGCACGTCGAGCACACCCGCGACGGGCAGCAGGACGTCGTCCTCGCGGACCTCGGTGTCGGGGTTCTCGCCCCGGCCGCCGCCGCCCGTGGTGCCGCCGCGCCTGCGACGGTCGCGGAACCGGCGACCCCGGCGACCGCCGCCGTCCTCGTCATCGTCGTCGTCCGGACCGTTGTTCCGGTCGTCGCGACCGGTGTTGCGGTCGGCGTTCCGGTCCGAGTTGCGGTCGTTCCGGTCGTTGCGGCCCCGGCCGTCGTTCTGCCGGTCGCCACGATCGTTGCGGTCGCCGCGGTCACTGCCGCCGCGGCCACCCCGGTCACCACGATCGTTGCGGTCGTTGCCGCCGCGCTCGCCCCGGTCGCCACGGTCGCTGCCGCGGTCGTTGCGGTCGCTCCCGCGTCCGCCCCGGTCACCACGGTCGTCGCCGCGCTTGTCGTCCCGCTTGTCCTCGGCGGGCCGCTTCTCCTCGGTCGGCGCGCTGCCCTCGGGGCTGCCGGCCGACCGGGTGGCGCTGCGGCGACGGCGGCTGCCGTCGCGGCGGTTGCCATCGTCGTTGTTCCCGTCGCCCTCGGTCGGAGCGTCGGCGGCGCGGCGTCCTGCTTGGTCTCGACCTGGACGTCGGTCTTCACAGCCGCCTTGACATCGTTCTTGCCGCCGGCGGGAGTCTCCGCGGCCTCGGCCTTCGCGGCTGGCTTGGAGCGCGAGCCACGGCCGGAACGGCCGCTCTCGGCCTCGATCCCGCAGCGGCAGCGTGTCGGCCGGTCGCGCGGAAGAACCGCCGGAACCGCCCTGACGCTCCTTGATGGCCGCGATCAGGTCGCCCTTGCGCATCCCGGCGGTGCCGGTGATGCCGAGCTGGCCGGCCAGCTCCCGCAGCTCCGCCAGCACCATGCCGGACAGGCCGGCGCGACGCTTGGTACCCCCGTTTGCGCTGGTGCGCGGACGTGGTGTCGGGGGAACCCGCAGCGCTCGGCGACCGAGCCGTTGGCCAGTTCGCTGCCCAGCAGATCAGTGTTGCTCACTCATGTCCTTCCTGACCAGGTCCCCGCCTCCGGAGGTGGACCCGTGCACCAGCGGACCGCCGTTCGTCGGAATGCGAGACGGCGTAACCCCCGCGGCCGGTCGACCCCTGTCACAACAGTGGCTACCTGGCGTTGTGCCATGCGGACGACTTGCTCGTCGGCCCGGAGTGCTCGGTCGGTCATCACGGCATTGGGTATCCATCAGCGGCAACTCCGACCTGAGGAAGGCCGAGCCGACGACTGAACGGATGATGCGACCCGGGAAAGAATCCCCGGGAACGACACCGGGCGCCCGTACGCGCGGTGACTGAACGCCCCTGAGGGTAGACGGACACCGGATAGAGGTGCAACAACCGGGTGTCCGGCGTGGCTAACATCCGGACGACATCGCCTACCTGGAGTTTGTTCCTCGACTACGCGGCGCGCTCGACCCGTACGCCTGCGCGGTCGACCGCCAGCGGGCGGACCGCGAAGCCCGCCGCGTCCACCGCGCCGGGAGTCGCCCGTCGGCGGTAGCGCGAACACGGTCGGTCCGGCGCCGGAAACCGTTGCGGCCACACCGTTCTCGCGAAGTTCACGAACCATTCGCATGGTCGCCGGCCAGGCCTTCTCGCGGTAGTCCTGGTGCAGCCGGTCCTCGGTGGCGGACAGCAGCAAATCGGGGCGCGCGGTGAACGCCTGCACGGCCAGCGCGCACCGGCCGGCGGCGAACGCGGCGTCGGCGTGCGGAACGCCGATCGGGCAACAATCCGCGCGTGACCGATGTCGCGGAGTCGATCGTCGGGAATGAGCACCACCGGAGAAAGCGACGCGTGCGGCTCCAGGCGAACCGCCCGGAAGCGGGCGCCTTCCGACCAGCGCGAGTGCCAGCCCGCCGCACAGGCTCGCGGCCACGTTGTCCGCGTGCCCCTCGAACTCGGCGGCCAGATGCAGCGCGTCCTCGTCGAGTGCCGGCCGGCCAGCCCGTAACGCGGCGGCGATGCCCGCCGACGATCGCGGCGGCCGACGAACCGAGGCCGCGCGAGTGCGGGATCGACGTTCTGGCAGCGCAACGCCACGCCGGGCAGCGGCGACGTCGAGTGCCGCGCAGGCGGCCCGCAGCGCGCGCAGCACCAGGTGCGACTCGTCGAGCGCCACCTCGCCCGCACCCTCGCCGGTCACCTCGACGGTCGTCTCCCCGTCGGTGACGGTGACGCTCGACCTGGTCGTACAGGCCGAGCGCCAGACCGAGCGCGTCGAAGCCGGAGCCGAGATTGGCCGTCGACGCGGGTACCCGAACGGTGAACGTTCATGCCAGTTCGAGGGCGTGCGCGACCGCGTGCGGTTCCACCGGCGATCGCCTCGACGGGCGGCAGCTCGGCGAGCGCGGTGTCCGGGTCCTTCAGGCCGTGGCCGGTGACCGTGCAGACCACGAGCGACCCGGCCGGCAGGCGACCGTCGGCGGCGACCGCCAGCATGCCCGGCCACGCTGGTGGCCGACGCGGGCTCCACGAACACGCCCTCCCTGGCCGCCAGCAGGCGATACGCGGAAAGGATCTGCTCGTCGGACTGCGGCGTCGATGAGCCCGCCCGACGCGTCGCGCGCGCCGATCGCACCCGCCCAAGAGGCCGGGTTGCCGACGCGGATGGCGGTGGCCATGGTCTCCGGGTCGGTCACCGGCTCGCCCGTGCACCAGCGGCGCGGCCCCCGCGGCCTGGAAGCCGAACATGCGTGGCGCGGCCGGCACGACACCGTCGGCCAGGTAGCCCGGTAGCCCTGCCAGTAGGCGGTGATGTTGCCGGCGTTGCCCACCGGCAGGCAGTGCACGTCCGGGGCGCGGCCGAGCGCGTCGCAGATCTCCCACGCGGCCGTCTGCTGACCGATGAGCCGCACGGGGTTCACCGAGTTGACCAGCTCGATCGGGTACTCGTTGGCCGTCTTGCGGGCGAGTTCCAGACAGTCGTCGAAGTTGCCGTCGACCTGGAGGATCCGCGCGCCGTACATGACCGCCTGGGCCAGCTTGCCGGCCGCGATCTTGCCGCGCGGCACGAGAACGGCGCAGGTCAGCCCGGCGCGGGCGGCGTAGGCGGCGGCCGAGGCGGAGGTGTTGCCGGTGGACGCGCAGATCACGGCCGTGGCGCCCCCGGCGAGCGCGTAGGTCATCGCCACGGTCATGCCGCGGTCCTTGAACGACCCGGTCGGGTTGGCGCCCTCGACCTTCAGGAACACGCGGCAGCCGGACAGTTCGGACAGGTGCGGCGCCTCGAGCAGCGGGGTGCCGCCCTCCTGCAGCGTCACCACCTTCGCGCCGTCCGGCAGTTCGATCCGGTCCGGATAGGCCAGTGCTACTCCCGGCCACACCGGCCGGGCACCGACAGCTGAACAGTCATGGTTCCTCACCTTCGACCCGCATCACGCTAACCACGTCCCGTACCGCCGGCAGCCCGGCCACCTTGTCCACAGTGGACCTCAGCGCCGAGTCGGGCGCCGAGTGGGTGACGATCACCAGGCTCGCATCCGTTGCCCTGCCCTGCTGTCGGACGGCCGCGATGCTCACGTCGTGCTCGGCGAACACCGAGGCCACAGTGGACAGCACGCCCGCGCGGTCGGCCACGTCGAGGCTCACGTGGTAGCGGGTGTTCACCTGCGAGATGGGCTGCACGGGCAGCGCCGCGTAGGACGACTCCCCCGGCCCACGGCCACCGACCACCCGGTTGCGGGCCACGGCCACCAGGTCGCCGAGCACCGCGCTCGCGGTCGGCGCTCCCCCGGCGCCCTGCCCGTAGAACATGAGCGAACCGGCCGCCTCGGCCTCCACGAACACCGCGTTGAACGCGCCGCCGACGCTGGCCAGCGGGTGGCTGCGCGGGATCATGGCCGGGTGGACGCGCACGGCCACCGACTCCTTGCCGTCGCGCTCGACGCGCTCGCAGATGGCCAGCAGCTTGATGGTGCGGCCGAGCGTGCGGGCGGCCGCGATGTCGGCCGGGGTGACGGCCGTGATGCCCTCGCGGTACACGTCGGCCGCGGTCACCCTGGTGTGGAAGGAAAGCGAGGCGAGGATGGCCGCCTTGGACGCCGCGTCGAAACCGTCCACGTCGGCCGTCGGGTCCGCCTCCGCGTAGCCGAGCCGGGACGCCTCGTCGAGCGTCTCCGCGTAGCCGGCGCCCGAGGAGTCCATGGCGGACAGGATGAAGTTGGTGGTGCCGTTGACGATGCCCATCACGCGGGTGATCCGGTCGCCGGCCAGCGACTCACGCAGCGGGCGCAGCAACGGGATGGCGCCGGCGACGGCCGCCTCGAAGTACAGGTCGGCACCCGTCTCCTCGGCCGCCGCGAACAGCTCCCCCGCGCTCTCGGCGAGCAGCGCCTTGTTCGCGCTGACCACCGACTTTCCCTTGCGCAGCGCGGAAAGCAGAAGTTCACGGGCCGGGTCGATGCCGCCGATCACCTCGACCACGACGTCCACATCGGACTCGACGAGCGCCGCGGCGTCCGTGGTCAACAGTCCGGCCGGGACGTCCGGATGCCGGTTGGGCCGCCGCACGGCGATCCCCGCCAACTCGATGGGCGCGCCGACCCGCGCGGCCAGGTCACCGGACTGCTCGGTCAGCAGCCGCACCACCTGCGCGCCGACGTTGCCGCAGCCCAGCAGGGCAACCCGGATGGGCGCACTCATGAAACCTCCAGGCTCAGCAGGTCGTCCACCGTCTCGCGGCGCAGCAGCAGCCGCGCCTCGCTGTCGCGGACGGCGACCACCGCCGGGCGGGGCAGCCGGTTGTAGCTGCTGGCCATGGCGTAGCAGTAGGCACCGGTGGCGGCCACGGCGATCAGGTCGCCCGGCGCGAGGTTCGCCGGCAGCCAGCAGTCCCGCACCACCACGTCACCCGACTCGCAGTGCTTGCCGACCACCCGGCACAACACGGCGTCCTCGTCGCGCGCACCCTCGTCGCTCGCCCTCGACACCAGCCGGCAGTCGTACACCGCGTCGTAGAGCGCCGTGCGGATGTTGTCGCTCATCCCGCCGTCCACGCTCACGTAACGGCGAACGGCGCCCTGTCCCAGTTCGACGTCCTTGATGGTGCCGACCTCGTACAGCGTCACGGTGCCCGGCCCGACGATCGCGCGCCCGGGTTCCACGGCGATCCGCGGCACATCCAGCCCGCTGTTCGCGCATTCCTTGCCCACGATGGTGCGCAGCTGCTCGGCCAGCCAGCCGGGCGGCGGCGGGTCGTCCTCGGCCGTGTAGGCGATGCCGAGCCCACCGCCGAGGTCCACAGTGGTCACCGAGGCCATGGCGGAAGCGCCGTGCTCGGCGTGCAGTTCGGCCAGCAGACCGATCACCCGGTGCGCCGACAGCTCGAACGCGTTCGCGTCGAAGATCTGGGAGCCGATGTGGCTGTGCAGCCCGGTGAGGCGCAGCCCCGGCGAGCCGAGGATCCGACGCACGGCCTCCGCCGCCGCGCCGCCGGCCAACGAGAAGCCGAACTTCTGATCCTCGTGCGCGGTCGCGATGTACTCGTGGGTGTGTGCCTCCACGCCGACCGTGACCCGCACCAGCACCGGCTGCACGATCCCGTGGTCGCGGGCGATGCGGTCGAGCCGGACGATCTCGTGGAACGAGTCGAGCACCACCGCGCCGACGCCGGCGGTCACCGCGTCGGTCAGCTCGACCACCGACTTGTTGTTGCCGTGCAACGTGATCCGCTCGGGCGGGAAGTCGGCCCGCAGCGCGATGGCCAGCTCGCCGCCACTGCACACGTCGAGCGAGAGCCCTTCCTCGGCCACCCATTGGGCGATCCGCACCGACAGGAACGCCTTGGACGCGTAGTGCACGAGTGCCGGGTCGCCGAACGCCGCCGCGTGCTCGGCGCAGCGGGACCGGAAGTCGGCCTCGTCCATGACGAACAGGGGCGTGCCGTACTCGGCCGCCAGCTCACGGACGTCCACGCCGCCCAGGCGCACGACGCCGTCGGTGTCGCGCTCGGCGCCCCGCGGCCAGACCGCGGGGTGCAGCTCGTCCAGTTCGTCCGGAGTGGACGGTCGGGGCCCGGCGGTGTTGCCGGGCAACATGACATCGGCGTGCCGTGGACCGGCGGGATGCGCCCTCATGATCTACATCCGTTCCGGTGCGGTGACGCCGAGCAGCGCGAGGCCGTTGGCCAAAACCTGACGCACGGCAGCGCACAGCGCCAACCGGGCGGTGGTGAGCGGCGTGGCCTCCTCGTCGCCCTGGGGCAACACGCGGCACGCGTCGTAGAACTTGTGGTACGAGCTGGCCAGCTCCTCCAGGTACCGCGCCACCCGGTGCGGCTCCCGCAGGTCGGCCGCCGTGCGCAGGATCTTCGGGAAGTCGCCGAGCGTGCGGATCAGCTCGCCCTCGCGCTGGTGGGTGAGCAGCCCGAGGTCGAGTTCGATGTCGGCGGTCGGCACGGCCAGCCCCAGCTCGGCCGCGTTGCGCGTGAGCGAGGACAGCCGGGCGTGCGCGTACTGCACGTAGAACACCGGGTTGTCGTTCGTCTTCTTCGTCCACAGGTCGAGGTCGATGTCGATCTGTGCGTCCACGGAGGACCGGATGAGCGCGTAGCGGGCCGCGTCGACGCCGATCGCGCCGACCAGGTCCTGCATGGTCACGATGGTGCCCGCGCGTTTGCTCATCCGCACCGGCTTGCCGTCGCTCACCAGGTTCACCATCTGTCCGATGAGGACCTCGACGGTGGCCGGGTCGTCGCCGAGCGCCGCGGCCGCCGCCTTGAGCCGGGCGATGTAGCCGTGGTGGTCGGCACCGAGCATGTAGATGCAGAGGTCGAACCCGCGCTGGCGCTTGTCGCGGAAGTAGGCGATGTCACCGGCGATGTAGGCGGGGTTGCCGTCGCTCTTGATGACCACCCGGTCCTTGTCGTCGCCGAACTCGGTGGTCCGCAGCCACCAGGCGTTGTCCTCGAAGTAGAGGCTGTCCTGCGTCTTCAGCCGCTCGACCAGCTCCTCCACGGCACCCGACTTGTGCAGTGCGTCCTCGTGGAAGTAGACGTCGAAGTCCGTGCGGAAGTCGCGCAGGTCGCGCTTGACCTCGTCGAACATCAGGCCGACGCCGATGCGGCGGAACACCTCGTTGCCCTCGCCCTCGGGCAGCGACAGTGCGCTCGGCTCCTTGCGCAGCACCTCGGCCGCCACGTCCGACAGGTACGTGCCCGCGTAGCCGTCCTCGGGCGGCGGCTCGCCCTTCGCGGAGGCGATGAGCGAGCGGACGAACCGGTCGATCTGCGTGCCGGCGTCATTGAAGTAGTACTCGCGGGTGACGGCCGCGCCCTGGGCGGACAGCACCCGGCCGAGCGCGTCGCCGGCCGCCGCCCAGCGGGTGCCGCCCAGGTGCAGCGGGCCGGTGGGGTTGGCGGAGACGAACTCCAGGTTGACCTTGCGGCCGGCCATCAGGTCGCCGTTTCCGTAGGTGTCGCCGGCCGTGAGCACCTGGCGCACGACCTCGCCCTGGGCGGACGCCGCGATGCGCAGGTTGATGAAACCGGGGCCCGCGACGTCGGCGGCCGTGACCCCGTCGCGGCCGGTCAGCGCCTCGGCCAGCCAGCCGGCCAGGTCCCTCGGCGCGACGCCGACCTTCTTGGCCACCTGCAGCGCGAGATTGGTCGCGTAGTCGCCGTGCTCGGGGTTCCGCGGTCGCTCGATGGTCACCGTGGCCGGCAACGCGGATCGGTCCAGGTCACGGCTGGTCAGCACATCCACGGCAACGGAACGGACCAGGTCGGCAAGCGCGGCGGGAGTCACCCCCGGAAGTCTAGGTATCGGTCCGCCACCCGGATGAATCGCCTCGGCCAATAGGCTGGACGAGGGCACCACATGAGGGGAAGTCACCATGTTGCGCTGGTTCGCCGCCGCGGCCGCCGGACTCGTACTGCTCGCCGGCTGCACCTCCAGGACGAGCGGCGACGCCGACGGTGGATCCGCCAGGCAGGAGCAGGACCAGGAGCCCGGCTCCGACCCGGATGACCTGGCGCCCGACCTGTCGCGGTTCGAGCCGTCCGAGGACAACCAGGACCCGTCCGAGGACATCCCGGACGTCGAGGTGGTCGAGTACGCACAGGGCCTGCACACGCTCTCGCTCACCCAGCGGGTGGACTACGACCGGTCGCCCCCGTTCGGCGGCGCCCACGCCCAGGTCTGGGCCGACTGCCAGGGCACCGTCTACGACGAGCCGGTCCGCACGGAGGAGATGGTGCACTCGCTCGAGCACGGCACCGTCTGGATCGCCTACAACGCCGACGACGTGAGCGACGCCGACGTCTCCGACCTGGCGGACAAGGTCGACGGCCAGCCGTACCTGATGCTCTCCCCCTGGCCCGACCTCGACCGGCCGATCTCGCTGCAGTCCTGGGGCCACCAGCTGAAAGTCGAGTCCGTGGACGACCCGCGGATCGACCAGTTCATCGCCGCGCTGCGGGAGAATCCGTACACGACGCCGGAGCCCGGCGCGCGGTGCGACTCGCAGGACACGGGCTTCGACGTGACCGATCCGCCGGCCTTCGAGTTCGCCGCTCCCGGGCCGGACGCGATGCCGGTCGACGGGTCCTGACGGAGATCAGACACGCGGTCCCTACACTGACCTGTCGGAGTGTCCCTGTTAGCGCGAGACGAGGTCCGACACCGGCATGGCCAGCGGGACGAAGAGCAAGGGCGCGAAGCCCAAGACCAAGAGCGGGCGCCGCTCAACCGTCGCGACGGCCAGTCGGCCGAAGCCCTGGGGCACGATCGCGGCCGTCGTCGCGGTGCTGCTGCTGGCGGTCGGCGTGTTCGGCTACGCGTTCATCACGATCTCCGACCAGGAGCAGTGGATCGTCTCCGACGACAACCAGGATCCGTCGGACAACATCGAGGGCGTCTTCAAGGGCGAGTACAAGGGTCTGCAGCACGTCACCCCCGAGCAGCGGGTCGCCTACGACCGCAGCCCGCCGGTCGGCGGCCCCCACGACGGGGCCTGGGCGGACTGCCAGGGCACCGTGTACCCGAACGCCGTCCGCACGGAGAACATGGTCCACGCGCTCGAGCACGGCGCCGTGTGGATCGCGTACGACCCGGACAAGGTCAAGGGTGCCGCGCTCGACACGCTGAAGGGCAAGGTCGAGGGCCAGCCGTACATGATGCTGTCCCCCTACCCCGGCCTCGACCAGCCGATCTCGCTCCAGTCGTGGGGCCACCAGCTCAAGCTGAGCAACGCGAACGACGAGCGCGTCGACCAGTTCATCCGCTCGCTGCGGGAGAACCAGTTCCAGAACCCCGAGCCCGGCGGCCGCTGCGACGCTCAGGCCCGGCGCGTTCGACCCGGCCAACCCGCCGCCGTTCGACCCGGCCCCGCCGGGTGAGGACGCCGTGCCGATGACCGGCGAGGGCTCGACCGACGCCGCCGACGAGGAGCAGGGCGGCGGCACTCCGCCGCCTGCCGAGGGCACCCCGCCGCCGGCTGAAGGCACCCCGCCGCCGCCTGCCGGAACCCCGCCGCCGACCCAGTGAGGTCACGGCCCTGCGGTGATCGTCGCCGCGACGATCACCGTCCTCTGGTCGGCGCCGCCGTCGGGATGCTCCTCACCCTCGCTCGCGTGCGGCGCGGACGCCCGCCCGGCGCCGACTCGGTGGACGTCGGCTTCGCGCAGGACATGCGGGTGCATCACCTGCAGGCCGTACCATGGCGGGCATCGAGCGGGACGCCACCACGGACGGCGACCTGCTAGGCCTCGCTTTCGACATCGAGTCGACGCAGTTGGCGCAGGCCAGCGAGATGGCCGGCTGGCTCACGTGTGGGGCCAGCCGGGCCTGCCGGCGCCGGCGACGGGTACATGGCGTGGATGACCGCTGGCGGCCACGGCCACAGCTACGGCGCGGCGGCAGACCACGTCCGTACGTCATGCCGGGCATGGCTTCGACCGACGAGTTGAACGATGCGCAGCGCCACGGGCCGAGGCCCGGACGTGTTGTTCCTGCAGCTCATGTTCGCCACCACGAGGGCGGCCTGGAGATGGCCGAATACGCGGCCAAGCACGCGGGCGTTGTGCTGCCGGCATTGGCTGTCTTTGCCAGCTTGGTCCAGGAATTCTTCCGATCACCATGCAGGCTGAGGGTTCCGCCCGCAAGCATGATCCCGCGGTCACCCATTCCTCCCATGACATCTTCACCACGGACGTTGTCGGTAAACGTGATTGTCGCCTTGCGCGTGTGGGGGCTGGTTTCGCTGCCAATCTCCAGTTGACCGTGCAACATCACCCACTCGGTGGTGAGTTCAAGGTCGGCATTGTTTGCGAAGCTGAGCTTGCCGCTGATGGTCAGGCCGCCGAGCTCCGGCGGGCTGACGTCGAGGATCACTTCCTTGCCTGCTGCAATGGTGACCTTGTCACCTGCGCGTGGCACAAGCCGGTCCGGCCAGGCGGCAGCATCAGACCACAGCGCCGGCCTGACCGCCGAAGATCCTGTCGCGAGCCGTCTCAACGACAGCGCATCCGCTGGCGAGGAGGACTGCTGGAAGGAACAACGCAAGGAACGAGCGACATTGCTTTTTCATTATCGACTCCCTTCATCTCCAAGAGACGACCCTCCCCAATCAGCGGTGAAGGATAGCTCCAATGTCTCGCGCCAAGCCATATCAGGCGCGGTCCGACGCTCCCGAATCCGGAACTGAATTGTCGAATTTTGAAAAGAACGACGCGGTGCCTGACACCAGACTCTCTCTGACTGCCGCCGCAGCCCGCGACCGGATCGCCGGTATCGGCATCGAAGACCGCGCGCGTACCAAACTCGAACGGCTCTATCGCTGTGTCATAAAAGCCGCCCCGCCGTCTCGGTCGAGCGGCTTACGCTCAGGGTTCACTTACCCCGCGAGCAGTGCACGAGCCAGTGCGGTCTCATCAACGCACTCGCTGCAGCCGACGGAGGGACGGAAATGAAAGCTGTGCTTGGCGGCTGAAGAAAAGTTGCTCGCAGCCATCGCGGAACGCTTGAAGGCGTGCAAATTGGAAGTGCACCCGGGTCCGGCGTGGTGTATTGCAAGGACGTAATCGGCGCGGTAACTACTCTCGGATACAGTTTACGTTCCTGGGGTTCACGTTCCGGTTGCTTGTCAGTTACTTGCCGATGCTGCAGATCCTCGGAGTAGAGTGT
>CAWGTM010000023.1:0-79996 GCA_963825445.1 uncultured Actinomycetota bacterium | reverse complement strand
GCGAGCGGTTCTGCTTCGAGGGCTTCGCGCCACGCAAGGACGGCGAGCGGCGCCGGTTCTTCACCACGCTGGCCGACGAGCCGCGCACGGCCGTGTTCTTCGAGTCCCCGCACCGCCTCGCCGCGACCCTCGCCACGGCCGCGGAGGTGCTCGGTGCCGACCGGCGCGCGGCCGTGTGCCGCGAACTGACCAAGACGTACGAGGAGGTCCGCCGGGGCGGGCTGGCCGAACTGGCCGAGTGGGCGGCCGACGGCGTGCGCGGCGAGATCACCGTGGTGCTGCGCCGGCGCCGAGCCCCGCCAGGCGGCCGACCTGGACACGCTGGTCGCCGAGGTCCGCAGGCTGGCCGACGACGGCATGCGCCTGAAGGACGCGGCGGGCGAGGTTGCCGCCGCCACCGGCGTCAGCAAGAAGACGTTGTACGACGCGGCGTTACACGTTTGACCTGGAGCGCACTCCAGGGTGTTCGCTGGTGACAGGCAGGCTGCAGGGAGGCATGAACAAGCGCATGCTGGGCAACCTGGAGGTCTCGGCGCTCGGGCTCGGCTGCATGGGGATGTCGCGAGACCTACGGGCCGGCGGACGACACCGAGTCGGTCGGGCGTCATCCACCGCGCGCTCGACCTGGGCGTGAGCTTCCTCGACACGGCCGACGTCTACGGCGCCGGCCACAACGAGGAGCTGGTCGGGCGCGCCATCGCGGGCCGGCGCGACGAGGTCGTGCTGGCCACGAAGTTCGGGATCCGCCGGGTCGTCGGTGGCGGCGTGGTCGAGGTCGACAACAGCCCCGAGTACGCGCGGACGGCCGTCGAGGCGTCGCTGCGGCGGCTGAACGTCGACGTCATCGACCTCTACTACCTGCACCGCCGCACCGCGGACGTGCCCATCGAGGACACGATCGGCGCCATGGCCGAGCTGGTCACCGCCGGCAAGGTCCGCCACCTCGGCCTGTCCGAGGTCAACGCCGACACGCTGCGCCAGGCACACGCCGTGCACCCGATCACCGCGCTGCAGTCGGAGTACTCGCTGTTCAACCGCGCGCTGGCCGACGCGGTGCTGCCGGTCGCGCCGCGAGCTGGGCATCGGCGTGGTGCCGTACTCGCCGGTCGGCCGCGGTTTCCTCACGGCAACCTCGACCAGCTGCGCAACCTCCCGGAGGGCGACTTCCGGCGACGGGCTGCCGCAGTTCCAGGGCGAGAACCTCGACCGCAACATCGCGCTGGCCGAGCGGATCACCGGGCTGGCCACCGACGCTCGGTGTCACCCCGGTCCAGGTGGCGCTGGCGTGGCTGCTCGCCCAGGACGAGCACATCGTGCCGATCCCGGGGACCAAGCGGATGCAAGTACCTGGAGGAGAACGCCGGCGCGGCCGACGTGGCCCTGAGCCCGAACCAGCTGGCGGAGATCACGTCGGCCGTTCCGGCCGAGGCGGTGTCGGGTGCGCGGTACACGCCGGCCGGGCTGGCCGCGGTGAACCAGTAGAGACGCGTGGGGGCGGGTCGTGAGGACGCCGCCCGCACACGTCAGGCGTTCTCCTTCTGGAAGGTCCGCGCGCCCCACCACACGGCCAGGATCGTGATCACGAACAGCACGACGCTGCCCGTGAGGATCCCGTCCATCGAGTAGTCACCGCGGAACGACGCCCGCTCGGCATCCATCACGTGCGAGAACGGGTTGATCCGCGACAGCACGTACAGCCAGCGCGGCGCCAGCTCCGTGGTGATCGGCAGCAGGATCCCGGTGAGCAGCATCAGCGGCACCGAGATCGTGGTCAGCAGCGCCGGGAACGCCTCCTCGCTGCGCACCAGCAGCGCCATCGCGTACGAGGCCGACGACAGCGTGACCGCCAGCAGCATCACCATCACCAGGCACAGCAGCACCCCGGCGACCGGCGCCCGCATGTCGAACACCAGGTAGGCGACCAGCAACAGCAGCAACGCCTGCACCAGCAGCTGCACGGTGTCGTGCAGCACCCGGCCGAGCAGCAGCGCGAGCCGGCTGACGGGCGTGACCCGCATCCGCTCGACCACGCCGTTGCGCAGGTCGCCGAGCAGCGCGAAGCCCGCGAACATGCTGCCGAACAGGCCGAGCTGGACCAGCAGGCGCGGGGGCGAGGATCTGCCAGCTGTCGCCCGGCGGGAAGCCCGGCGTCGACGCCACGATCTTCTCCATGAGCGGCCCGAAGAACAGTAGGTACAGCAGCGGCTGCATGATCCCGATCAGCACCCACGCCGGGTTGCGCAGCGAGATGGCCATGTGCCGCCGGAAGACCAGCGAGATGTCACGCAACATCTGGGCGCCTCCTCGTCGACGGCCGGCGCGGCTTCCGCGTCGCGCAGGCTGCGGCCGGTGAGGGTCAGGAACACGTCGTCCAGGGTCGGCCGGTGCACCTGGATGGACGTCATCGCGATGTTCTTGCCGTCGAGTGCCCGCAGCAGCTCGGGCAGCGCGGTGTCGCCGCGCGGCACGCGGAACCGCACCGTGTTGTCCTCGGTCGTCACGTCGTGCGCGCCGGCCAGCCTGCCGGCGATCTCGGCGGCGTCGGTGACCGAGCTCGGCCGGCACCTCGACCGTGACGCCGTCGCCGGAGACCCGTGCCTTCAGTTCGTCCGGGCGTGCCCTCCGCGACGATCTGGCCGTTGTCGATCACCAGGATCCGGTCACACAGCGAGTCGGCCTCCTCGAGGTAGTGGGTGGTGAGGAAGACGGTCACGCCGTGGTCGGCGCGCAGCGCCCGGATGTGCTCCCACAGGTTGGCCCGGCTCTGCGGGTCGAGCCCGGTGGTCGGTTCGTCGAGGAACACCAGGCCGGGCGAGTGGATCAGCCCGAGCGCGATGTCCAGCCTGCGCTTCTGCCCGCCGGAGAGCGTGCGCACCAGCCGCTGTGTCCAGGCCGGCGATGTCGAGTTGGTCGGCAGAGCTGTGCGCCGCGCTCGCGCGCCTGCGCCTTGGACAGGCCGTAGAACCGGCCCTGGATCTCGATCTCCTCGATGACCTTGCACTCGGGCGCGGTGCCGCCGCCCTGGGCGACGTAGCCGATCCTCTTGCGGACGCCCAGCGGGTCGGCCAGCAGGTCGCAGCCGCCGATGGTGGCCGTGCCGGCCGTCGGCTTCAACAGTGTGGTCAGCATGCGCAGGGTGGTGGTCTTGCCCGCGCCGTTCGGGCCGAGGAAGCCGACGAGTTCGCCGGCCGCGACGTCGAGGTCGACCCCGCGGACCGCCTCGACCGTACGGCCCCGGGACTTGAACGTCCGGGCGAGACCGCTTGCCTTGATCATGGTTTCTTCCCCTCTGGAGGACGTCAAGCTTGCTAGCGGCGCGCCGCCTGCCCCTGCGCGTCGACCACGGAGCTGCGCCGACAGCTAGTCAAGTTTGATTAGATCGATGGCGGTCCCGAACGCGTTGCCCTCCTCGCCGGCCATCGCGTACTCACCGGCCTCCAGCCGGGCCACCAGATCCCGCGCCCACTCCAGCTCGCCCCCGGTCTGCACCGCCCACAGCCGGTACAGCTCGGTCACGTGTGCCGGCTGTCCCCAGTCGACGCCGTTCTCGAGGATGTCGAGCGCGTTCGCACGCTGGCCCTCGAGCTGGGTGACCCGGTGGCGGAGCAGGCTGACGGCCCTGGCCCTGGTCAGCGTCGGCAGGAAGCTGATGGCGGCCGACAGCGCACCCACGCTCTGCGCGTCACTCGCGTCGGCCAGCATCGAGCCGAGCAACCGCTGGTACTCGTGCTCGCCGTCGGCCGTCAGCTGGTAGGCCGTCCGGCCGGGGCCCTTGGCCTCCTCGTCGGTCTCGACCTCCTCGAGCAGCCGCTCGCCGGCCATCTTCTTGAGCGCGTGATAGATCGACCCCGGCGCCACGTGTGCCCATTTGTCGGCCGACCACGACAGCAGCTCCCGCCGCACCTGGTACCCGTGTGCCTTGCCGTACATCCGCACGACACCCAGCACAAGCAGTCGGGTGGCCGACACGAGTCCTCCTCGTAAATCTCGTTGAGCGCTGTCCGTAGGCTAAGCCGACATGAGCAACCCTGTGCTGACAGCGGTGGCCTGGCCCTACGCCAACGGCCCGCGCCACATCGGTCATGTGTCCGGATTCGGTGTCCCCTCGGACGTCTTCTCCCGGTACATGCGCATGGCCGGACACCAGGTGCTCATGGTCTCGGGCACCGACGAGCACGGCACCCCGATCCAGGTGCAGGCCGACAACGAGGGCATGACCCCGCAGCAGACGGCCGACAAGTACACGCGCCAGATCGCGGGCGACCTGCAGGGCCTCGGCCTGTCCTACGACCTGTTCACCCGCACCACCACCGGCAACCACCACAAGGTCACCCAGGACCTGTTCACGGGTTTGTGGAACAACGGCTACGTCATCCCGAAGACGCAGCTCGGTGCCATCAGCCCGTCCACCGGCCGCACGCTGCCCGACCGCTATATAGAAGGCACGTGCCCGATCTGCGGCTACGACGGCGCCCGGGGCGACCAGTGTGACAACTGCGGCAACCAGCTCGACCCGGCAGACCTGAAGAACCCGCGCTCGAAGATCAACGGCGAGAAGCCGGAGTTCATCGAGACCGAGCACCTGTTCCTGGACCTGCCGTCGTTCGCCGGCGCGCTCGGCGAGTACCTGTCGAGCCGTACGGACTGGCGTCCGAACGTGCTGAAGTTCAGCCAGAACCTGCTGGAGGACCTGCGCCCGCGCGCGATCACCCGCGACCTCGACTGGGGTGTGCCGATCCCGCTCGACGGCTGGCGCGACAAGCCCATGAAGCGGTTCTACGTGTGGTTCGACGCCGTGATCGGCTACCTGTCGGCGAGCGTCGAGTGGGCCCGCCGGTCCGGTGACCCCGACGCGTGGCAGCAGTACTGGACCAACCCGGACGCCGAGAGCTACTACTTCATGGGGAAGGACAACATCGTCTTCCACTCGCTCATCTGGCCGTCGCTGCTGCTCGGGCAGAACGGCGCGGGCGACAAGGGCGGCGAGCCGGGTGCGTTCGGCAAGCTGAACCTGCCGACCGAGGTCGTGTCGAGCGAGTTCCTGAAGATGAGCGGGTCGAAGCTCTCGACGTCGCGCGGCACGGTCATCTACGTGCACGACTTCCTGCGCGAGTTCGGCCCGGACAGCCTGCGCTACTTCATCTCCGTGGGCGGCCCCGAGAACCAGGACGTCGACTTCACCTGGGAGGAGTTCGTCCGCCGGGTGAACTTCGAGCTGGCCAACGAGTGGGGCAACCTCGTCAACCGGTCGATCTCGATGGCGCACAAGAACGTGGGTGCCGTGCCGGCCCCCACCGCGCCGCACGCGGACGACGAGGCGCTGAAGGCACTGTCGCGCGACGCGTTCGCCGTGGTGGGCGGGCACCTGCGCCACTCGCGGTTCAAGCAGGCGGCGTCCGAGGCGATGCGGGTGGTCAGCGCGGCCAACAAGTACCTGTCCGACCAGGAGCCGTGGAAGAAGAAGGACGACGAGCCGCGGCGCGACACCATCCTGCACACCGCGCTGCAGGTGGTGCAGGACGCGAACACGCTGCTCACGCCGTTCCTGCCGCACTCCGCACAGCAGGTGCACACGGCTCTGGGCGGCAGCGGGACGTGGGCGGCCCAGCCGGAGGTTCGGGAGGTCGAGGACCTCGACATCGCCGGGCGGATCAACCCGATCCTCACGGGTGACTACAAGAACGAGCAGGCCTCGTGGGAGTCGACGCCCATCGAGGTCGGCCGGCCGCTGGACAAGCCGTCGCCGCTGTTCGCGAAGCTCGACCCGAAGCTCGGCGAGACCGGCCCGGAGTGGGCCCCGGTCTCGCAGTGACGCAGAGGGAAGACGGCGTCTCAGCGGAGTCGCGGAGCGAACAAGTGAAGCAGCGGCCCCCGCTTCCGGAGCCGCTCCCCGCTCCTGTCGTGGACGCCCACACGCACCTCGACGCGTGTGGGGCCAAGGACGCGGCCGATGTCAGCCGTCTGGTCGACCGTGCGGCGTCCGTGGGCGTCGAGCGGGTCATCACGGTGGCCGACGACCTCGCGAGCGCCCAGTGGGCCGCTCAGGCCGCCACGTGGGACCGTCGGGTGTTCGCGGCCATCGCCGTGCACCCGACGCGCACGTCGGCGTTCTCGGCGGCCGATCGCGCGGTGCTCGAGGAGTTGGCCGCGCAGCCGCGCGTGGTGGCCGTCGGCGAGACCGGTCTCGACTACTACTGGGACTACTCGCCGCCGGAGGCCCAGCAGGAGGCGTTCCGCTGGCACATCGACCTGGCGAAGCGGGTCGGCAAGCCGCTGATGATCCACGACCGGGACGCCCACGAGGACATCTTCCGGATTCTCGAGGAGGAGTCCCCGCCCGATCAGGTGGTCTTCCACTGCTTCTCCGGGGACGCGGAATTCGCCCGCCGCTGTGTCGACCGCGGTTACGTCCTGTCCTTCGCCGGAACCGTGACATTTCGCAACGCCCACGCCCTTCGTGAGGCGGCGATCGCGATTCCCAGTTACCAGATGCTCATCGAGACCGACGCGCCGTTCCTCACGCCGCATCCTTTCCGTGGTCGGCCGAACGAGCCGTACTGCGCGGCCTACACCCTCACGGGGCTTGCGCAGCTCAGAGGCGAGGATCCGGCGGAGCTGGCGGCGGCCGTCACGGCTACCGCCGAGCGTGTGTTCGACCTCAGTGGAACTACCGGCAGTGAGATCGGTGGTCGCGAGGCGTGATTACTGCGATGAATGGGCGACCGACGTTGCTCCATCCGTGGAGTGAGGCAGATCACGACACTCATGGATGTGTTTGCGCAACCTCCCCGACACCGTTACTGTCCCGTGACCGTACCCCGGAACGAAGTGGTCCCGGGTGAAGCCCGCAGGTAGGCCAGACACGTCGGGGTGGCCGCCACGGGACGTCGTAACAGAACGAAAGCGCGTAGTCCGCGCAGTAGTTGGGCTCGGCTACGGCCTTCTGGAGGTATCGACCTAGTGACTGGATCCGGTAACAGATCTGGCGGTCTCGGCGCGAATGGTTTCGCCGACACCGACTGGTTCACCCCGGTAGAGCGTCCCGCCGCCACGGCGACCGCGGTCATCGACAACAACGTCGACGACTTCCGCGCCTGGCGTTCGGAGTTCCCCGACTTCTACGAATCGGAGAGCGGCTCGTTCGGCCAGCTCCCGGACGTGGACGAGAACGCCTACTCCGACTCGATCGCGTTCACCGACAACGACGTGCGCCTCGCGCTCGGCCCCCAGGCCGACGAGCTGATGGCCGCGGCGAATGTCGACGTCGACGAGCTCATCCGGCTGATCAACGCCGAGACCACGGTTCTGCCGATCATCCCGGACGACCTGTCCGCCGATCGCGCGTACCTGCTCCCCACCGAGACCGAGGAGCCTGCTCCCCAGCAGGTCGTCACCGGGATCAAGCGGTGGAAGAAGACCGTCCTCAAGGCCACCCTCGCCTCGATCCTCGTCACCCTCATCGGTGGCGGCGCCGCGGCGATCGCCATGAACAAGTCGGTCACCGTCGAGATCGACGGGCAGGCCCAGGAGGTCAACACCTACGCCGACACGGTCGGCGAGGTCCTCCAGGACGAAGGCCTGAACGTCGGCGCGCACGACGCGCTGAGCCCCTCGCCCGCCGCGAGCATCAACGACGGCGGCACGATCGTCCTGCAGCGTGGTCGTCAGCTGCAGATGACGATCGACGGCGAGAAGAAGGAAATGTGGGTGCGCGCGACCACGGTCGGCGAGGCGCTCAAGCAGCTGAACCTTCCGGCCGAGGGCGCGTGGCTGTCCGAGGACGTGAAGAGCGAGATCCCGCTCGAGGGCATGGCGCTCGAGCTGAAGACGGTCAAGAACCTCACCTTCTTCGACGGCGGCAACGCACCGGCGCCGATCAAGACGAACGCGGTGACGGTCGGCGAGCTGCTCGAGGAGCTCAAGCTGACCCTCGGCGCGGAGGACACCGTCACTCCGGGCGCCGACCTGAAGCTGACCGACGGCGCCGAGGTGCGGATCACCCGCAACGGCGTGACCGTGATCAACCAGACGGAGGTCGTCGAGCCGCCCGTCCAGGAGATCGAGGACCCGAACGCCGACGAGGGCACGGAGGTCGTGGTCGAGCCGGGTGTCGCCGGTGAGCGGATCGCCACCTACCGCATCAAGATCAAGAACGGCGAGGAGATCGAGCGCGAGGAGATCGGCGCGCAGGTCACCGTCGAGGCGAAGCCGAAGGTCGTCAAGGTCGGCACCAAGGAAGCCCCGGTGCCGCACATCCCCGACGGCGAGGTGTGGGACCGGCTGGCGCAGTGCGAGGCCGGCGGCAACTGGGCCATCAACACGGGCAACGGCTACTACGGCGGCCTCCAGTTCAACGACGGCACGTGGGACGCCAACGGCGGCGAGGCCTACGCGCCGTACGCCCACCAGGCCACCCGCGAGCAGCAGATCGCGATCGCCACGAAGGTGCGCGACGGCCGCGGCGGCTACGGCGCCTGGCCGGGCTGCGCCAAGAAGCTGGGCCTGCCCCGGTAGGTCAGTGACTTCACGAGAGCCGGTCTCCCCTCGGGGAGGCCGGCTCTTTTTGGTCCATCCAGCGGTTTACCCGCGAGTGTCGGTGTGAGATGGCAGAATCTGCCCCGACGACTACGAAGGGGGGCCGACGTGATCCGTAGAGTGACGGGGATCGTCGTCGTGACCGCGGCGGTGCTGCTCGGGGGCTGCGGCAGCGACGACCCGGGCACGGGCGGCGACTCCGGCGAGACCACCACCGCCGGACCCAACGCCACGGTGACCGACGGCCCGTTGGCCGGCCTCGACGGCGACAAGCTCTGCGCCATGGTCGACGTCGCCATGGTCGGCGAGGCCTTCGGTGAGCCGTTCGCCGACGTACTCGGCGGCGTGAACCCGCCGGAGCAGGACAGTTCGGTCCTCTGTACCTACCAGTCCCAGGCGTTCATGGACTCCGAGATCGCTGATCTCGCCGACAAGCTGCAGGTGACCACCAAGGTCACGGCCACCGACGCGTCGTCCGCGCAGGAGGCGCTCGACGCGGCGCTGGCCGACATCGGCGGTACGACGGTGGCCTACCAGCCGGTCGACGGCGTGGGTGCGGCGGCGGGCTACGCGGGCAGTGAGCTGAAGGTGGGTTCCGGTGGGAGCCATCTCGCGGCGATCGTCGAGGTCGGTGGCGAGTTCGTGGAGGTCCAGGTCAAGGCCGATCCGCAGGGCACGATCGAGCAGCTCCGGCCGGTCATGGACGAGTTACTCCCAAAAGTGGAATCCGAGCTGCGGTGATCAGCCACAGCGTTGACAAAGGTACCGGCTTGGGAACCGTCCAGGCCGGATCCGAATCTGCACTAAGTAAATTGGCATCTACCAGCTGGGGGCTAGAAAGATGGGTTTTGAAGTAGATGAGGCGGTCGTAGCGGACTTCGGTCTCTACCTGGGTGCGGAGGCCGGCTACACGCTGCCGACCATCGAGACGCTCGCCCGCGACGAGGGTATGAGCGACCACGGCTTCACCGGCCTGCTCGAACCGCTCGGCGACATCGTCAAGGGCGACGCGTCCGTGCTCGTCGGCTCGGCGTTCAGCCTCATGCAGCGCAAGCTCTGCGATCTCGGCGACAGCGTTCGCGCGGCCGCCAAGCATTACGGCTACACCGAGACCGAAACCATCAAGATGTTCGACTACAACAAGTTGGGCGGCGACACCAACGAGGAAATCAAGTTCGGCGCCGGCTACGGCCACGACGGCTACGCCAACTACACCGAGGGCGGCTACTCGAAGTTCCAGTACACGAACCTCGAGATCGGCGAGATCGACCGGCCGGACACCAAGTACTCCGACGACATCGACGTCGGCACGACGTTCGAGATCCTCGACTGGATCTGGCGGGAGACCGGTGTCGACGGCGGCAAGGGCTTCACCGACTCGATGATTTCACCGCTCGCCGGCAACTACGCGAGCATCTCGGCCAACGGTGAGGCGTGGAAGAGCGTCGGCACGAACTTCGGCCTGCTCGCCTCCAACCTGTTGAGCAACGGGACCAAGCTCGCCACCGACTCCTGGCAGGGCGACGCCTCCGCGGCGTTCAACCAGTTCCTCGACGTGTTCTGGCAGAAGGGCGCCGCCTGGGCCGGCGAGAAGCTCGGCACCTTCGTGGCAATGGGCTTCGACAAGATCGCCGACGTCTCCAAGCAGATCGCGCAGCTGGCCATCAACGCCATCAACGCCATCATCAGGGCGGCCGCGCGGATCGCCACCAAGGCCATCCCGTTCGTCGGCTGGGCCTGGGGCGCCCTCGAGTCGGCCGCCAAGTGGATCGGCAAGCTCTTCGGCGTCGAGATCAGCGACCTGGTCGACGACATCCGGGCCATCGTGAAGATGGTGCCGAAGGTGCTCGAGCTGTTCGAGGCCATGAAGAGCCTGGTCGAGACCATGCAGAACTACTTCAACAGCCTCGAAGAGCTGGTCAACACCATCACGCAGATCCCGGAGATCAGCAACCTCTCCGACGCTGTGGCCACCGCCGAGTCGATCAACTCGAGCACCACCGCGCTGAACGAGCAGAAGACCCAGCTCGAGGAGAACCTCGGCAGAGCCGACGACGCGCTCACCGAGCTCGACCAAATCGGCGCGGAAGCCGGGAAGTAGGGGGCGTTGACCATGCAGGACCGGAGTCTGCACACGCCGGAGATGGACCACGCGGAGCGGGAACTCAACGCCCGCGCCGACTACGCGCTCAGCGTGGGCCGGGAACTCGAGGCACAGACCAAGGAGTTCGAGCAGCGGTTCGCCGAGAAGGAACCGCCCTCGGACGAGGACGTCGAGCGGTTGCGGAAGTTCATCCTCGGCCACGCCATGACCGAGCAGTGGCGAGCGGTGGTCGAACGGATCGACCGCGGCGAGCTGACGTGGCGCGAGATCGTCGACGGGCTGTTCTACGGCACCCTCGACCGCGAGGTCTCCGCCGCTTTCCGTTCGTTGGGCAGGGTGCCGCCGGCGAGCCAGGAAGAACTGGTGGCGATGGGCGTACTCGTGCCCGTACCGAACGCGGAGCAGGTCGCGGCACAGCCGGACGAGCCGGAGGCCACCGACAACCGCCGCAAGCCACCGGACGACGACGAGGACGACTGGTTCGACGAGGACCCGCTGGGCCGGGTCACGCGATGACGTCGCGGTCCGGGGCCGGCCACCACCGGCCCTGGACCGCCGCCCGGCAACAGTGACGGCGCGCGGCTGGAGTCACGCCGAGGGCGCGCCTGTCATCTGAGGAAAGCCGAAGGAGAGCGCTGCCGTCATCCTGGGGTTCCCGTGGAACGTGACACCCGCATATCTGGGAGCCCCAATGGAAATCGATGAAGCCGCCGTCGCCGATTTCGGCCTCTACCTGGGAGCGGAGGCCGGCCAAACACTGCCGACCATCGAGACGCTCGCCCGCGATGAGGGTATGAGCGACCACGGCTTCACCGGTCTGCTCGAACCGCTCGGCGACATCGTCAACGGCGACGCGTCCGTGCTCGTCGGCTCGGCGTTCAGCCTGATGCAGCGCAAACTGTGCGACCTCGGCGACAGCGTGCTCAGCGCGGCCAAGGAGTACGGCTACACCGAAGACAGCAACGTGACCATGTTCGAGCGCACCAGCCTGAACCTCGACAACGACGCGGACATCACCTTCGGCGCCGGCTTCGAGAACCACACCGAGGGCGGCAGTTCGAACTTCCTGTGCAGCAGCCTCGATATCGGCGAGATCGATCGCCCGAACACGAGGTACTCCGACGACATCGACGACACCGGGCCGGTTCTGGACGTCCTCGACTGGATCTGGCGGGAGTTCGAGGTCGACGGCGACAAGGGCTTCACCGACTCGCTCATCTCGCCGCTCGCCGGCAACTACAAGAGCATCGAGGCCAACGGCGAGGCGTGGACGAGCGTCGGGACGAACTTCGGACTGATGGCCGCGAACCTGCTCACCAACGCGGGCACCCTGGCCGCCGACCACTGGAAGGGCGACGCCGCCGAGGCGTTCAAGCAGTTCCTCGACCTGTTCTGGAAGAAAGGCGCCGTGTGGGCGGGCGAGCAGCTCGGCACGTTCGTCGCCGCGGGCTTCAACAAGATCGCCGAAGTCTCCAAGCAGATCGCCGGGCTGGCCATCGACGCCATCAACGTCATCATCAGGGCCGCCGTCCGGATCGCCGCGAAGGCCATTCCCGTCGTCGGCTGGGCGTGGACCGCCATTCAGTCCCTCGGCAAGTGGGGCGGCAAGCTCATCGGCGTCGACATCGACGACCTCTACGACGACATCATGGAGATCGTGAACACCGCGCAGGCGGTGTTCGAGCTGTTCCAGGCGATGGAGAGCCTCGTCGAGTCCATGAAGAACTACTTCACCACCCTCGAGGAGCTCATCGACACCGTCAAGACGATCCCGGAGATCGGCAGCCTCACGGACGCCGTGGAGACCGCCGAGTCGATCGAGGCCAGCACCGATGCGTTGAACGACCAGACGAAGGCGCTCGAGGAGAGCACGGCCGCCGCGGACGACGCGTTGACCGAGTTGGACTCGATCGGCGCCAACGCCGGGAACTGACGGACCCAGCGCCGGGAAGGAGCTATGACAGTGCATTCGGACAGGGCCCTGTACACGCCGGAGATGGAGCACGCCGAGCGTGAGATGGACGCCAGAGCCGACTTCGCCCTCAGCGTCGGCCGCAGGGTCCAGGAGCAGACCGAGAAGCTCGAGCAGAAGCTCGGCCCGCCAGAACCACCCACCGACGAGGACGTCGAGCGCATCAGGGAGTTCGTCCTCGGCCACGCGATGACCGAGCAGTGGCGGCTGGTCGTCGAGCGGATCAACCAGGGCGAGCTGACCTGGCGGGGGATCGTCGAGGGGCTGGTCCACGGCACCCTCGACCGCGGTGTCTCCGCGGCCTTCGCATCCTTCACGAGGGTGCCGCCGGTGAGCCTGGCGGAACTGGTGCACAGTGGCGTGTTCCCCGCCGACCAGCACTCCGGTGCGGACAGCCCGGAAAGCGCGCGGAAGAACGAGACGCCGCCGCCGGTCAGGGGCCGCCGCCCCCGTTCGGACGATGACGACCAGTGGTTCGACGAGGACCCCATCGGCCGGGTCACCCGCTGACAGCACGGTCCGGGGCCTGCCACGCGGGCCCCGGACCGTGGTCCTCGCTAGGCTCGCCGGGTGACCGAGGCCGAGACCAGCGCCCTTCTCGGGCCAGCCGACATCCGGCGTCTCGCCGCCGAACTCGACATCCGGCCCACGAAGAAGCTCGGCCAGAACTTCGTGCACGACCCGAACACCGTGCGGCGCATCGTCACGGCCGCCGGCATCGGTCCGGACGACGTGGTGCTCGAGGTCGGTCCGGGGCTCGGGTCCCTCACGCTCGCGCTGCTGCCCGCCTGCCGCGCCGTGGTGGCCGTGGAGATCGATCCCACGCTCGCCGCGCGCCTGCCGCAGACGGTGGCCGAGCGCGCCCCCGGCCTCGCCGACCGGCTGACCGTCCGCCGGGCCGACGCCGTCCGGGTGTCCGCGGCCGAACTGGGGGAGTCGCCGACCGCGCTGGTGGCGAACCTCCCGTACAACGTCTCGGTGCCCGTGGTCCTCCACCTGCTGGAGACGCTGCCGAGCATGACTCGGGTCCTGGTGATGGTCCAGGCCGAGGTGGCCGACCGGATGGCCGCCGGTCCCGGCGGCCGCGTCTACGGCGTACCGAGCGTGAAGATCGCCTGGTACGCCGCCGCCAAGCGCGTGGCGACCGTCCCGAGGACCGTGTTCTGGCCGATGCCCAACGTCGACTCCGCCCTCGTCCTGCTCACCCGCCGCGAGCCCCAGCCGGGCGTCCGCAAGGACGTGTTCGCCCTGGTGGACGCGGCCTTCGCGCAGCGTCGTAAGACCCTGCGGGCCGCGCTCGCCGGCTGGGCGGGTTCGGCCACCAGAGCGGCCGAGCTGCTCACGGCCGCCGGTGTCGACCCGAGCACCCGCGGGGAGCAACTCACGGTGAGTGACTTCGCACGGATCGCGGCGGGCGCTGCTCCTTCAGTGTGATTTGGCAGATATGGGACTCAATCTGGCGAGATCTGGGTTGCTTATCAGTAGCTGGATCAGGTGTACTAATCAGGTATTCCATCCCGAGCGACCGAGAGACCTGGCTCTAAGACGTCGCAGCAACCACCCATCGCGGGCAGGTGCTACCGCCAGGAGCGATGGAGGAGTGAGAGCGGTGGAGGAAATCCTCACCACCCGGCGAGTCATCGATCAGTGCCGACGCACAGTCACGGGCTGTCGTCGCTAACCAGCTTTCTCAAGCGTTAGCGACCCCACACAACCCCTTGCCCTTCGTGGGCTGACTTCGCGCGCGGCCAGGCTGCCGCGCGCGCCTGGACTGGAGCACGTCGTGATCACCACCGAAAACCTGACCAAGTCGTTCCGAAGTAGCACCGGCGCGGTCGTCGCGCTGAATGACGTCACCCTCGACATCCCGGCGGGCGTCATCGCCGGCGTCGTCGGTGCACCTGGTTCCGGCAAGTCCACCCTGGCCAGGGTGCTCGCGCTGCGGGAACGACCGGACAGCGGCACGTTCCGCCTGGACGGACTGAACACCGGCACCCTCGACCAGCGCAGCCTGCGCGCCGCGCGGTCGCGCATCGGTGTGGTGCCCTCCGGCGAGTCGCTGCTGCGGCAGCGGACGGCGGCCGGCAACGTGGCGTTGCCCCTCGAGCAGGCCGGCATCGACGGCCCGCGCCGCCGCGAGAAGGTGGGTCAGCTGCTCGACCTGGTCGGCCTGACCGACCGGGCGGCCACCTACCCCGACCAGCTCACGGCCGGGCAGCGCCAGCGGATCGCGGTGGCCAGGGCACTGGTCGGCGAGCCGACCCTGGTGCTGGCCGACGACCCGACCGGCGACCTCGACCAGGACGGCGCGGCCGGCGTGCTGGCCGTCCTCGACCGCGCCCGCGCCGAACTGGGCGCCACGGTGCTGGTGGTCACCCCGGACGCGAGCGTGGTGCGCCGCATCGCCGACGACGCGGCGGTGCTGGAGAACGGCACGATCCTCGAGCGCGGCCGACTGCTCGACCTGGTGCGCGACCCGGACAGCCGGGTGGCCCAGGCGGTCCTGCCGTCGATCGAGGGCGCCGAGCCCGGCGGTTACCCGGCGGTGGCGGACATCATCCTCGTGGGCTTCGCGGCCATCGGCGCACTGCTCCCGGAAGCGGCCAGCCGGTTCGACTCGGAGATCGCGGTACTCGGCGGCGGCGTGACGAAGATCGGGGAGACCCCGGTCGCCCGGTTCCGCATCGGCTTGACCGGCAACCGCACGGACGCGGCCCTCGGCTGGCTGTCCGAACGCGGCGGCTACCTCCGCCAGATCCCGCGCGGCCCGCGAGGCGTGGCGGCGGCCTGACCGGAGCGGCCCGCGGCGTGGCTCCGGGTCGGGTCGGTGCTCGGTGTGTTGGCGGAGCGTGGCTGCTACCTCCACCACCGCCGAGTCCACCTCGGCCCACGGCCACTGTCGGTGCTCTCGACCAAAATTAGATCAGGGGGCCCTGGACCGTTTTTGTCGGTGCGATCTGCCAATATCGAACCGGAGCCCTGCTCTGTCCGGGCTGGAGAAGGCGCTTCGGCAGGCTGAGCGGTTGATCGTTCGTTCCACTGGGCCTCGGCCCGCGAGGCGGCCTGACCGGCGCGGCCCCGTAGGCTGGCGGGGTGCTCGCTGTCGTCCCGCGCCCGGTTACCGTTCGGGTGCCGTCCAAGGTGAATCTCCACCTCTCGGTCGGCGACCTGCGCGCGGACGGCTTCCATGAGTTGACCACCGTGTTCCAGTCGCTGTCACTGACCGACGAGGTCACGGTGGCCATCGCGGACGAGCCGGGGATCGAGGTCCAGGGCGAGGGCGCCACGGCCGTGCCGACCGGCGGTGCGAACCTCGCCTGGCGTGCGGTCGAGGAGCTGGCCCGCCACGTCGGCAAGGACGAGCCCAAGGTCCGGGTCATGATCCGCAAGGGCATCCCGGTCTCCGGTGGCATGGCGGGCGGCAGCGCCGACGCGGCCGCCACGCTCGTGGGCCTGGCCAACCTGTGGAAGCTGGAGATCTCACGCGACGAGCTGGCCGGCGTGGCCGCGGCCCTGGGCAGCGACGTGCCGTTCATGCTCCACGGTGGCACCGCGCTCGGCACCGGCCGCGGCGAGCAGATCGTGCCGGTGCTGTCGCGCCACCAGTTCCACTGGGTGCTGGCGTTCGCCCGCGGCGGTCTCGCCACGCCCAAGGTCTACGGCGAACTGGACCGCCTGCGTGCCGACGGCGAACCCCCGCGCGTGGGTCAGGTGGAACCCGTCCTCGAAGCGCTGGCGTCGGGCGACCCGCGTCAACTGGCGCTCCTGCTGGGCAACGACCTCCAGGCCGCGGCCGTCTCCCTGCGCCCCGGCCTGCGCCGAACCCTGCGGGCGGGCGTCGCGGCGGGTGCGCTGGCCGGCACGGTGTCCGGCTCGGGCCCCACGTGCGCGTTCCTGTGCGCGGACGCCGACGACGCACTGCGCGTGGCGGCCGAACTGTCCGGCGCGGGCGTGTGCCGCACGGTCCGCGTGGTCCACGGCCCGGTCCCCGGCGCCCGGGTGGTGGGCGGCGACGACGAGCCCCGCCCGGTGCCACCCCAGGTTCACGCCTGATTCCCGGAACGCGGTCACGAACCCGAACGTCGCAGTCGGCATGAAACGCGCTTGGCTGGTACTCGGCTGTCTGCTCGCGCTCACCGCGTGCGCGGTCGATCCGAGAGCCCGGCCGGCGCCGACGCTGGAGCCGCTGCCCACCGTGGCGCACCCGAAGGCCGAGAGCCCGGACCGGAACCCTGCCGCCGTGCTCTCCGCCGTTCGGCGACTCGACCCGTGTGCGCTGCTGGATCCCGGCGAAGCGCGCATCCCCGGTGTCCCGGCCGGTACCGGAACCAGAATCGATTCGCCGTTCAACTGCCGGCTGAAAATCAAGGACAACAACGACCAGATCTTTCTGACGATCGTCGACCTGCCCACCGAGGAGCGGCTTCAGCTGTCGACCGAACCGATCGGTGGCATGCGGTCGTACCGGACGACCGAGTACGGAGACTGCGCGGTGTACCTGCCCATCAGTTTCCGGCTGGCTGTCAAGATCACCGCGCAGCAGGTCGACGGAGACGCGGAGCCGTGTGATGTGGCCGGCGCGCTCGCCGAACAGGTGGTCGCCCGGCTCGGTACCCCGGAGCAGGTGGAGACCGAGCCTCGCTGGGACGCCTGCACGGTGTTGGCCACCGCGCTCAACATCGATGTTGCCACCGTGTCGGCGGCGTCCGAGTGGGACGTGTCCGACTGCCAGAGCGACGAAACCAACCTCAGCCTCCAGGACGCTGACCGGTTCGGCGACGTGGACGATGACACCCCGATCGAGGTCGATGACGACTACCGCGGAGTGTGCCTGGTCACCGCGAATGCCGGCGGTGTCGCGGTCTCTGTGAAGCACCCGTCGTGCGACGAGGCGAAGAGGATCGCGGGACCGGTGATGGAGATCGTCGCCGTGCCGCCGCCGGCAGGGGCGCCGCAGCGGCCGGTGCTCTACCCGTGGGACGAGCCGGACGTGCCGAATCCCGTCTGCCGGACCGTGGCTGATCCGACGTGTCAGCCCTACGTCGAGGTGCCGGTGCCGGAGGGGCCGCCCCTGGAGGTGCTCCGCCACGCGCTGGCCGACCCGAACATCCAGTGCGCGCTGGCCACCGAGGCGGTCGACGCCGACCTGACGCCGGTCACGGCCGAGGGCAAGTGCCATTTCGTCGGTGCCGGCAAACCGACCGTGAGCACGTATCTCCAGGCCGGGTCGACCTACGTCCCCAGCAGTGAAGAGACCGAGGTCGGCGGGCGCCCCGCCGAAATCCTGGTCGACGACAAGCAGGGCTACCTGTTGGTGGCGCTCGCGGAGAACCTGCCGGGCGACGTCGTGCTGATCGTGAGCACCCGGGGGAAGACCGAGGAACAAACCCTGCGCACGGTGGCCGAGGACATCCTCGACCGCCACTTCAGCTGACCGGGCGCGGGCGGGCGTTGGCCAGGCGGATGCCGCTGAACCCCACGGTCGTGCTCACCACCGCGTCCCAGAAGGGCCACAGGTTGTTCAGCACCCGCAGCTGAATGCCGTACTTCTCGTGCAGCGCCAGCAGATCGCCCACCGGTTCCGGTGGGCCCAGCGGCAGGACCGTGCGCGTTGCCACGTGCGCGTTCGGTTCCGGCGTGCCGATCGGAGTGAAAGAAGCCGCCGGGAGGCGGTACGCGTACAGGCGCACCGCCCGCATGGCCGGGAGCCAGTCGTACTCGATGGCGTGCACGCGGTCGCCGCAGCCGGCGCCGATGATCCGGTCCCGGTCGGGGGTGGTGGTCGCGGGGGTGGTCCAGGCCATCGCGCGTGGGCAGTCGCGCGGGAACCAGTAGTCCGGGCAGCGGGCCGAGTCCACGGCCCACACGTACGCCTCCGGCTCCCGCGACGTGCGCGCCACCTGCGGGACGAACCTCGTGATCGTGGGATCTTCCGAGAAGTGCAGGAGCTCGCCCTGCCGCGGACGCATCCGATCATTCTGGCCGGACCGGTAGCCACGCACAAAGGGCACGGTCGGTAACGTCACCCGCGTGGTGAACCTGGTCAACCTCGAGAACGTCGGCAAGAGCTATGGGGTGCGTCCCCTGCTCGACGGCGTCTCGCTCGGCGTCGCGGCCGGGGATCGCATCGGGGTGGTCGGGCTCAACGGCGGCGGCAAGACCACGCTGCTCGAAGTGCTCGCCGGCCTCGAGCCCCCCAACGACGGCCGCGTCAGCCGCGTCCGCGGGCTGCGCCAGGCGGTGGTCACGCAGCGCACCGAGCTGCCCGACGGCTCCACCGTCCGCCACGCCGTGCTCGACCCGCTGGGCATCACGGCCGAGCACGAGTGGGCGGCCGACCCGCGTGCCCGCTCGATCCTCGGCGGCCTCGGCATCATGGCGCTCGGCATCGACTCGCCCGTGACCACCATGTCCGGTGGCGAACGCCGCCGCGTGGCGCTGGCCGCGGCGCTCGTGCAGGAGCTGGACCTGCTGATCCTCGACGAGCCCACCAACCACCTCGACGTCGAGGGCGTGCGCTGGCTGGCCGACCACCTGCTGGCCCGCGGCACGGCGCTGGTGGTCGTCACCCACGATCGCTGGTTCCTCGACACCGTCTGCACCCGCACCTGGGAGGTCGTGGGCGGCGCCGTCGAGCAGTACGAGGGCGGCTACGCGGACTGGGTGTTCGCCCGCGCCGAGCGCGCCCGCCTGGCCGCCACCCTCGAGGAGAAGCGGCGCAACCTCGCGGCCAAGGAACTGGCCTGGCTGCGGCGCGGCCCGCCCGCGCGGACGTCCAAGCCGCGCTACCGCATCGAGGCGGCCGAAGCGCTGATCTCCAACGTGCCGCCGCCGCGCGACTCGGTGGAGCTGCTGGCGTTCGCCAAGCGTCGCCTTGGCCGCACGGTCCTCGAGCTGGAGGACGCCACCGTCCGGCTCGGCGAACGGACCATGATCGACAAGTTGACCTGGGGCGTCGGCCCCGGCGACCGGATCGGGCTGATCGGCGTCAACGGGTCGGGGAAGACCACGCTGCTGCGGTTGCTCGCCGGCGACGTGGAACCCGACGAGGGCAAGCGGATCCAGGGCCAGACCGTGCGAGTGGCCTACCTCAGCCAGGAGCTGCACGATCTGCCCGGCGAGCAGCGGGTGCTGGAGGCGGTCGAGGAGGTCGCCCGGCGCGTCACGCTCGGCAAGCTGGAGCTGTCCGCGTCGCAGCTGGCCGAGCGGTTCGGCTTCCCGGCGGCCAAGCAGTGGACGCCGGTGGGGGAGCTGTCGGGTGGCGAGCGGCGACGTCTGCAGCTCGCGCGGCTGCTGATGGCCGAGCCGAACGTGCTGCTGCTCGACGAGCCGACCAACGACCTGGACATCGACACCCTCCAGCAACTGGAGGACCTGCTCGACTCCTGGCCGGGCTCGCTCGTGGTGGTCTCGCACGACCGGTACCTGGTGGAGCGGGTGTGCGACGCGGTGTTCGCGCTGCTGGGCGACGGCCGGGTGACCCACCTGCCGGGCGGCATCGAGGAGTACCTCAACCGCCGCGACGAGCAGCTGGCGACGCCGGCCGCTCCCAAGGCCGACGCGTCCCGGTCGAACGCGGCCGAGCGCCGGGCCGCGCAGAAGGAACTCGGCCGGCTGGAACGGCAACTGGACAAGCTGACGAAACGCGAGGCGCAGCTGCACACGGACCTCGCGGAGGCGGCCACCGACCCCGACCGGCTGCTCACGCTCGGCGCCGAGTTGCGTGCGGTCCAGAGCGAGAAGTCAACGGCGGAAGAACGTTGGCTGGACGTCGCGGATGCGGCCGAATAGTCCCATCTACAGTTGGAGACATGAGTCGTTTCGTCGACAAGCTGATCGACACCGCCAAGGACGGCGGGCTGCGGCACGGGGTAACCACCGGCGAGCCCAAGGAAGCTGTGCGCACCACCTGGGCGCAGATCCACGAACAGGCCCGGTCGATGGCCGGCACGCTGGTCACCAGAGGTCTCGCCCGGCACGACGCGGTGGCGCTGCTGGCCGCCGAGCCCGCGGTGATCGGGCCGGCCGTGCAGGCGGTCTGGCTGGCCGGCGGCAGCGTGACCATGCTGCACCAGCCCACGCCGCGCTCGGACCTCGCCGTGTGGGCCGAGGACACGGTGCGCGTGCTGAACATGATCGGCTCGAAGCTCGTGCTGCTGGGTGCGCCGTTCGACCAGTTGGCGCCGGTGCTCGACCAGCACGGCATCGCCTACCACCTGATCACCGACCTCGAGGGCGGCACACCGCTCGACTCGGTGGTCGAGGTCGACGAGGACGCTCCGGCGCTGCTCCAGCTCACCAGCGGCTCCACGGCCGACCCCAAGGCCGTGCGGATCACCCACGGCAACCTCATCGCGAACATCCTGGACATGGCCGACGGCGCCGGGCTCGACTACGAGAACGACACGATGGTCTCGTGGCTGCCGATGTTCCACGACATGGGCATGGTCGGCTTCTACACCACCCCCATGACACTCGGCATCGAGCTGGTGAAGGTCACCCCGGTCGACTTCCTCACCGGTCCGCTGCTGTGGGCCGAGCTGATCTCCAAGTACGGCGGCACTGTCACGGCCGCGCCGAACTTCGCGTACGCCCTGCTGGGCCGTCGACTGTCCGGTGTGGACGAAGACGACGCGTACGACCTGTCCTCGCTTCGCCTGGCACTCAACGGTGCCGAGCCGATCGACGAGAAGGCAGTGAAGGCGTTCACCGACGCGGGTGCGCGGTTCGGCATGGCGCCGGAGTGTGTGTTCCCCGCGTACGGCATGGCGGAAGGCACGCTCGCCATCTCGTTCGCGCCGCTGTTCACCGGGCTGCGGCTGGACTATGTGGACGCCGAACAGTTGGAGTCGGAGAACCGCGCGGTGTCCGTGGCGCCCAGCTCGAGCGCGCGGTCGTTCGCGCTGCTCGGCAAGCCGCTCAAGGGTTTCGACGTGGAGATCGTCGACGGTGACGGCAACCGCCGCGGCGAGCGGGAGGTCGGCGAGATCCGGATCCGCGGCGCCGCCGTGACCCCCGGCTACCTGACGGTCGACGGTCCGCAGGCCACGCAGGACGCCGAGGGTTGGCTCAACACGGGCGACATCGGCTATCTCGCCGACGGTGAGGTCGTGATCTGCGGACGCGCCAAGGACGTGATCATCCTGGCGGGCCGCAACATCTACCCCACGGACATCGAACGCGCGGCGTCCGCTGTGGAGGGTGTGCGTGCCGGCAACGCGGTGGCCGTCCGACTCGACGCCGGCACCCGGCGCGAACGCTTCGCGGTCGTCGTGGAGTCCAAGAAGGCCGGTGACGCCGACGTGGAAAAGTTGCTGCGCAAGGAGATCGGCTCACGGGTCTTCGAAGCCGTGAACGCCCGGCCGTCCGCCGTGCTCGTGCTGCCCGCCGGCTCGCTGCCGAAGACGCCGTCCGGCAAGCTTCGGCGCGCCGCGGCCGGCGAGCAGTTGGCGGAGAGCATCGGCAACCGGGAGAGCGACTCGGCCTGACCAAGAGGGCTCGCGGACAGGGCTGGCGGCCCGCCCTGCCCGCGCGCCCTCTCAGTCGCTGACCTCCCGGTATTCCTGCTGGAACGAGCCCCCCGAGGTCACGCCGAAGCCGTACATGCCGGACAACACCAGGGTGAAGGACGCCTTGAAGTTGTCGTTCGGCCACACCTCGTCGACGAACACGGTCACCGGCAGGTAGATCACGGGAAACTCCGTGAGGCCGATCTTCTTCCAGTTGTCCGGCGCGTCCACCGTCTCGAGGTCGAGCTGGGGCTTGATGTCGATGGTGGTCTCGGTGCCGAGCCGTGACCGCATGCCGTCGATCGAGAGGTCGAAGGTCGCCCAGACCTCGGGACCGTTGTACTGCACCGTGCACTGCAGCTTGACGTTCGCGTTCTCGAACACCTCGGTGTCGACCTCGTAGCCGCCGACGGTCGCCGGCGTGTCCGACCGGACGCGCTGCGGGCCGTCGCCGTCCTGGTCGACCGAGCTGTAGTGGTCCCACATGCCCGTGAAGCTCCGGTAACTGAAGATCGACTTCCTGACCGGTCCGATCGCCTTCAACCGGTCCCGGACCTCGTCGGAGAGGTTCTCCGCCCGCACGCCCGCCTTGTCCGGGGACTTCAGCGTGATGCCGCCCTTGGACAGCTCGGACACGCCGAAGTCCAACGCCTTGAATGCCAGGTCTGCCCCTGCACCCATGTCATGTCCTCCGTTTCTACAGCGCCGCGGCTTCGAGGTCGGGCGCCGGGGCTTCTTCGGTTTCCGCGTCGTCGATCTCGTCGTTCGCGACCGGTGGGATCGCCTTCGGCTGGGGTGCCTCGGCTGCCGGTTCCGTTGCCGCAGTTTCTGTTGCCGCTGCTTCCGTGCCCTGGTCGGCGTACTGCTCGGCGTGCGCGGCGAGGGTCGGGCGCAGCTGGTCGAGGTCCGTGTCCGCGCCGAGCCCGCTCCACTCGCGGTACGCGGTGAGCGCCGCCTCGGTGATCGGCCCGAGCTGGCCGTCGAACGTGCCGGCGTAGAAGTTGAGCTGGTACAGATGGGTCTGCAGGTCGGAGACGTCCACAGCGGGGCTCTCCGGCTGGGCGTACTGCTCGGCGTGGACGGCCAGGGCCCTACGCAGGTCCTGGTCCAGCTCGACGCCGTGGCCGGCCCCGCTCCATTCGCGGTACGCGGTGACCGCTTCCTCAGTGGTGGGACCGAAATATCCGTCGATGGTGCCGGCGTAGAAACTGAGCTGGTACAGGTGTGTCTGCAGCTCGCTGACGTCGTCGCCGTTCGACCCCTGTCGCAGCACCTCGTCGCTCATGTCGCCGCCTTTGTTGGCCTGGTCGTTTTTGGTACCAGCACCATCGCCGTTGCGGCGGCATGCCCGCTACGCGGGCGGGACGGACGATCGGGCGAGGCCGACTTCCCGAACGGGCGTCAGAGCCCGCGGCGGCGCAGCTCGGTGATCCAGATGGCGCGCATCGCGTCCACGGCGCCCGCGTGATAGCCCTGGCCCACATCCATACGGTTCAGGCGCATGCCGGTGATGGCGGCCGAACTCGGGGGTTCGGACGGCTCCTTGAGCAGGGCGACCAGCCGGGCCACGTCGGCCGGGTGGTAGCCGCGCTCGTCCGGTGGGGTCGGGGGGAGTGGCAGGGCCAGGGGCCCGCGGCCGGGAGTACCGGTCGGCTGCTGTGCGTCGACCGGGTGGAACGACGGGGTGGAGGCGGTGGCCCTGGAGACCGGCGGGAACGACGGGCGGGAGGAGGTGGCTCGCGGTGGCGCGGCGGCCGGTGCGAACGACGGGTTCGACGCCGTGGCCTTTGGCTGTTCGGCAGGGAGTTTGGGCAGTACCGGGCTGGTCTGCTCCGAGGCGTCCGCGGGCGGCGCCGTCGTGCGCGCGGCCGGCCGGGGTGTGCGCTGGCGTTGTTGATCGGCACGCGTCGAGCGGTTGCGCTCCCGGGTGTCCAGCTCGGTGACCACGAGATCGAGGAAGTCGTCGACCTGGTCCTCGTGGTAGCCGCGGCGGATGAGCGGGGCCGCGTCGAACACCACCTCGCGCACTTCCCGCGCCGTGAGGTTGTCGGTGCCCGCGAGGGTGGCCTGGATACGGTCGAGGTACTCGTCGACCTGGTCCTCGTGGTAGCCGCGACGGCCGAGCGGGGCGCGGTCGAAGGTCACGACGTCCACGACCAACGGTGTCAGCGGGACGACGTCGTTGGTGCTGTCCTCCATGCGGCTGCCTCCGTGCTCAGCGGGCGTGGAACAGATTCTGCGCCGCTTCCAGTCCCTTGCTCACCAGTGCCTCCGTGGCGTCGGCACACAGGTCGACCGCGAAGGCCAGTTCCTTGCGTTCGGTCCCGGAGAAGTCCCTGAGCACGAAGTCCGCGGGATCCATCCGCCCGGGCGGTCGCCCGATGCCGAACCGTACCCGCTGGTAGTCGCGGGTGCCGAGGGACTTGGTGATCGACCGGAGGCCGTTGTGGCCGTTCTCGCCACCGCCGAGCTTGAGCCGGACGGTGCCGTAGGGCAGGTCCAGCTCGTCGTGGATGACCACCAGATTCTCCGGGGTCACCTTGTAGAACCGCGCGGTGCCGACGACCGGCCCGCCCGAGACGTTCATGTACGACCGGGGCTTGGCCAGCGCTACCCGCCGGCCCGCCAGCCGCCCCTCGAGCACGTCGGCGCCGCCCTTGTGCGCCTTGAACTTGCCACCCATGCGCGCGGCCAGCTCGTCGGCCACCAGGAACCCGATGTTGTGCCGGTTGGCCACGTACTTGGGCCCCGGGTTGCCGAGGCCGACGACCAGTACCGGGTCGTCGTCGATAGGTGAAGCCATGTGCGTGCCGCCTTGCTCCGTGTGGGGCGGCGCTCGGCCGCCCCACACGGGCGACTCTCAGTCCTCGGTGGACTCTTCCGACTCCTCGGCCTCGGCGGCCGGAGCGGCCTCGGCGCTGTCGGTGTCGGCGTCCATCTGCTCAGCGGTGGGCGCGACGTTGATCGCGATGACCAGCGCCTCGGGGTCGGTGATCAGCTCGGCGCCCTCGGACAGCTGAATGTCGGACGCGAAGATCGAGGTGCCGGCCTCGACGCCCTCGATCGAGATCTCGAACTGCTCCGGGATGTGCAGGGCCTCGACGTCCACCAGCAGGGAGGTGAGGTCCTGGGTGACCAGGGTGCCAGGGGTGGCGTCGCCGTTGACCACGATCGGAACCTCGACCGTGACCTTCTCGCCACGACGGACGAGCAGCAGGTCGACGTGCTCGATGTAGTTCTTGATCGGGTGGGTGGTGACGGTCTTGGTGAGTGCCAGCTCGGCGCTGGCGCTGTCGATCTCCAGGGTCAGCACGGCGTTCTGACCGTGCTCACGGACCACGCGGGCGAACTCGAGCGCCGGCAGGGCCAGGTGCTTCGGGTCGGAACCGTGGCCGTACAGGACCGCGGGGATCTTGCCGGCGCGACGGGTGCGGCGCGCGGCGCCCTTGCCGAATTCGGTGCGTGCTTCGGCGGCGAGACGGACCTCGGACACGGTGGGGCTCTCCTTGCTGATGGAACGCTGCGGGGCTTCTCGGTGGCGGCGGCCTGCGGCGACGGTTGAACGCGCGGCAATTAAGCCGCCGCGTCGATCACGCCAGGCGTGAAGCCTGCCCTCGCCGAGGCAACCCCGATAGTCTACGCGGCCACTTCGCGCAACCGTTTCGGGGGCAGGGTCAGGCGTTGCCGTCGAAGAGGCTTGTTACCGAGCCGTCCTCGAAGACCTCCTGGATGGCGCGGGCCAGCAGGGGAGCGATCGACAGGACGGTGAGCGTGGGGAAGCGCTTCTCGTCCGGGATGGGCAGCGTGTTGGTCATGACGACCTCCCGCGCGCCGCTCTCCTGGAGTCGCCGCGGGGCCGGGCCCGACAGCACGCCGTGGGAGGCCGCGACCACCACGTCCTTCGCGCCCTCGCCGAGCAGCTGGTCCACGGCCTTGGCGATCGTGCCGCCGGTGTCGACCATGTCGTCGATCACCACGCACAGCCGGTCGCGGACCTCGCCGACCACGCGGTTGGCCACGACGTCGTTCGGGCGCAGCGGGTCACGCGTCTTGTGGATGAACGCGATCGGCACGCCGCCAAGGTCGTCCGCCCACTTCTCGGCCAGCTTCGTGCGGCCGGCGTCCGGCGAGACGACCGTGACGTTGTCCGATCCGTAGGTCTCCTTCACGTACTTCGACAGCAGCGTCTGCGCGAAGAGGTGGTCGACCGGCCCGTCGAAGAAGCCCTGGATCTGGGCGGTGTGCAGGTCGACCGTCATGATCCGGTCGGCGCCCGCCGTCTTGAACAGGTCGGCGATCAGGCGCGCGGAGATCGGCTCGCGGCCCTTGTGCTTCTTGTCCTGCCTGGCATACGGGTAGAACGGCATGATCACGGTGATCCGCTTGGCCGACGCCCGCTTCAGCGCGTCGACCATGATCAGCTGTTCCATCACCCACTGGTTGATCGGCTCGCAGTGGCTCTGGATGACGAACGCGTCGCAGCCACGCACCGACTCCTCGAAGCGGACGAAGATCTCGCCGTTCGCGAAGTCGTAGGCCGACTGGGGAGTGATCGAGACGTTGAGGTGCTTGGCCACCTCTTCGGCCAGTTCAGGGTGCGCGCGCCCCGAGAAGAACATCAGGTTCTTCTTGGGCGTCCCGGACTTCGCGTTCATGAGTCCTCCTGAGAGTCGAGCGCGCGCTGTGCTGCCTCGGCCGCCGCGGTGCCCGGCCGTCGTCGCTGTACCCAGCCCTCGATGTTGCGTTGCGGTCCCATGGACACCGCGAGCGCGCCCGGTGGCACGTCCTCGCGGAGCACGGTGCCCGCCCCGCTGTAGGCGCCGTCGCCCACGGTCACCGGCGCCACGAACATGTTGTCGCAGCCGGTGCGCACGTGCGACCCGACGACCGAGCGGTGCTTGGTGACGCCGTCGTAGTTCACGAACACGCTGGCGGCGCCGATGTTGGAGTGGTCGCCGATGGTGGCGTCGCCCACGTAGGACAGGTGCGGCACCTTCGTGCCCGTGCCGATCTCGGAGTTCTTCACCTCGACGAACGTGCCGATCTTGGAGTCGGTCCCCAGTCGTACCCCCGGCCTCAGGTAGGCGAACGGTCCGACGCTCGCGCCCGGCCCGATCTCCGACTCGCGTCCGTGGGTGCGCACCACGCTCGCGCCCGCGCCGACCGTCACGTCGGTCAGCGTGGTGTCCGGCCCGATCATCGCGCCCGCGCCGACCGTGGTGGCGCCGCGCAGCTGTACGCCCGGCTCGAGCACCACGTCGCGGTCCAGCTCGACGCCCGCGTCCAGCCACACGGATGCCGGGTCGACCATGGTCACGCCCTGGCGCATCCAGTGCGTGGTCAGCCGGCGGTTCAGCTCGGCGCCCAGGGCCGCGAGCTGCACGCGGTCGTTCACGCCCTCGACCAGCCACGGGTCGGCACAGGTCCACGAGCCGACCCGGTGGCCGTCGCCGCGGGCGATGCCCAGCACGTCGGTGATGTACAGCTCGCCCTGCGCGTTGTCGGTGGACAGCCTGGTCAGCGCCTCGGCGAGCACGACCGCGTCGAACGCGTAGACGCCGGAGTTGATCTCCCGGACGGCCGCCTGTTCGGGGGTCGCGTCCTTCTGCTCGACGATCGCGACGACCGAGCCGTCGCCGTCACGCATGATCCGGCCGTAGCCGGTGGGGTCGGTGACCTCGGAGGTCAGCACGGTGACCGCGTTGCCGGCGCTCGCGTGCTCGGACAGGAGCGCGGTGAGCGTCTCGGTGTCGAGCAGCGGCACGTCGCCGTAGGTGACCAGCACGGTTCCCGTCAGGTCGCCGGGCAGCGCGGCGAGCCCGCAACCGACCGCGTGGCCGGTGCCGTGCTGCTGCTCCTGCACGGCGACCGTGACGGTCGCGTCGATCGCCTTGGCGACCTCGTGCAGGTGCTCGGTGACGGCTTCGCGGCCGTGGCCGACCACGACGGCCGTGTGCTGAGGGCCCAAGCCCGCAGCCGCGCGAACCGCGTGTTCGACCAGCGAACGGCCGGCGAGCCGGTGGAGCACCTTCGGTGTGGCGGACCGCATCCGAGTGCCCTCGCCGGCGGCGAGAATGATCGTGCTGACTTCACCGAGCCCGGTGGAGCCGTCGAGCATCAGCCGTCTCCCTTGGCAGATCGATTGGCCTGACCGACTCAGGTCAGGAAGCCGATCCTACGTGCCCGTGACTTCGGCCCACTCTCGTGGCGCTCACGTCCCGTCAGGGAGCACCCAGGCAGATCAGCCGGCCGGTCGGGTTCGTCCTGCGCTACCGGTTCGTCGGAGTCCGCGTGGTCACCCTCGGTGGCGGAGATCGAGATGACGTTGTTGCCGCCGCGGCGTTTTGCCTGGTACATGGCCGCGTCGGCGCGGGCGAGCGCGCGGGTGGCGGTCTCCTGCGGCCGTAGGGAGACCACGCCGACCGACAGCGTGACGCCGTGGGAGAGGTCCGGGGGCAGCGCGTCGACGGCGGCCGCCGCCCGGCCGAGCGCGGCCGCGGCGGCCCGCAGCGGTGCGCCGGGCAGCAGCACGATGAACTCGTCGCCGCCGTAGCGGGCCACCATGTCGCTGCCGCGCAGGGTGTCGCGCACGGTGCTGGCGACCACCCGCAGCACGTCGTCGCCCTCGGCGTGGGAGAGCCGGTCGTTCACGCTCTTGAACCCGTCGAGGTCGACCAGCGCGATGGCGAGCGGCTCGGTGCCGGCCGCGGACAGCTCCTCGAGGCGTTCGTCGAGGGCGCGTCGGTTGGGCAGCCCGGTGAGCGGGTCCTGCAGTGCCTGTTTGGCGACCGTGCCGTGTTTACGGGACAGCCGCTCGTGCTCGCGGCGCGCGCTCAGCGTGGCCGCGCGGGTCTGGCGCATGGCCCAGAGCTGGAACTCCAACTCGGCCACGTACCGCCGCAGCGCGCTGGCCGTGCGCTCGCCGTCCGAACCGGTCAGCCGCGCGAACTCCCGCATCAGCCACAGCCACTGCGTCGGTTCGGCCACCGTCTGGTGCAGGCGGGTCTGCACGCCGCCGAGCACCTCGAGTGCCTCGTCGACGCGGTTGTCGTGCTCGAGGCAGCGGGCGAGCGCGACCGCCACGAAGATCACTTCACGCGGCGACGCGATCTCCAGCAACGTGAACAGCCGCTTCAGGTGATCGCGCGACGGCGCGGCCAGCGCGTGTGCCGCGCCGACCACGGCGATCTGGTCGGCCGCAGGCTTGTCGGCCCGGCGGGGGAACAGCGACTCGCGGAACGACGCCTCCACACCCGTGGCCATGGCGGCGGCCGTGGCGTAACGCTCGGCCGCCTGATCGGACTCACCCACGCGTTCGAGGCGCAGGCCCCACACGAGCTGCATGCGGGTGCGGGTGATCAGGTGCACGGCGATGTCGTGGGGGCCGGCACCGTTGCGGATGTAGCGGTGCGCCCGGCGCATGACCTGGTCGCCGACCTCGTAGACGCCCAGCTCCATCAGCACCAGGCCGATGTCCATGAGCGCGGACGCCATGAGCATGTCCCACACGCGGGGACCGAACAACGCGTCCGGCGGGATCTTGTCGTCCAGCATGGCCAGGCCGACGGCCGCCTCGGTGAGCGCCACGTCCTCGGTGCCCGACAGGAGCAGTCGCTTGGCGCGCAACGCGTGCGCGTCGGCCTGGAGGACCAGCAGCCCGTGGCGCTGCGAGTGGGCGAGGAACTCGTCGACCGCGGACTCGGCCGTGTCGGCCTGCTCCACGTCGTTGACCCGGATCACGGCCGCCGCGCGCAGCAGTTGACCGACCATCCTCGGCTCGCCCCTGTGCCGCGCCTGTGCGAGCAGCCGGTCGACCTCTTCGGTGTACCGGGTGCGGGTGCCGCGCTCACTCACCTGCGCGATGGCGAGCAGTTCGCGTGCGCGCCCCACCAGCCACGCGTCAGACCGTTCATCCAACGCGGGAAGTTCGACGTCGTCCCGCTCGCCGCCATCCACGCCTGGCTTGCCACCTTCTTGTCCTGCGGTACAACCCGACCCCGTCGGCTGCGGGGCAGCTCCGCCGCCAGGGATCGAACCTGGACCATCAGAACCAAAATCTGAGGTGCTGCCTTTACACCACGGCGGATCACGCGGACGGGTTTCCGTCCACGGCTAGACATCGTGGCATGCATGGCCGCGGGGCGGCAGTGGTACCCGGCGTATCGGCTCGACCTGCGTCCGATCGGGTGTGAGCTGGATCACTAGGTCGAGACCGCGTTGAACATTCACAAGCGGGTCTGGTGCAGGGCGCCGTCCCAACTTACGCTTACGTAAGTTACGGGGACGTAGGCGAGGCTCGCCTTACGAGACGAAGGTAGATGCGCATGACGACGACCCTCGAGCCGACATCGGGCGGTGGGGCCGAAGCCAAAGGGCCGAAACCGATCATCGTGGGCAAGCGCCAGTGGTGGAACCAGATGGGTGTGTTCATCTTCATCCTGGTTCCGTTCGCGGCGCTGATCGCCGCCGTACCCCTCACCTGGGGTTGGGGGCTGACCTGGCTGGACGTGGGGTTGGCGTTCGCCTTCTTCTACATCACCGGGCACGGCGTGACCATCGGTTACCACCGGTACTTCACGCATGGTTCGTTCAAGGCAAAGCGGCCGCTGAAGATCGCGTTGGCGATCACCGGCAGCATGGCGCTGCAGGGCCCGCCGATCATCTGGGTGGCCGACCACCGGCGTCACCACGCCTTCTCCGACCGCGAGGGCGACCCGCACTCGCCGTGGCTGTACGGCACGTCGCCGTGGGCCATGGCCAAGGGTTTCTGGCACGCGCACATGGGCTGGGTGTTCGACCGCGAGCTGACCAACAAGCAGCGCTTCGCGCCCGACCTGTTGGCCGACAAGGACATCGTCCGGGTGAACAACCTGTTCGCCGTGTGGACCACCGCGACCCTGCTGCTGCCGGCTCTCATCGGCGGCCTGGTCACCTGGTCCTGGTGGGGCGCGGTCACCGCGTTCTTCTGGGCGGGTCTGGTGCGCGTCGCGATCCTGCACCACGTGACCTGGTCCACCAACTCGATCTGCCACATGTGGGGCGAGCGCCCGTTCGCCAGCCGCGACAAGGCGGCCAACGTCTGGCCGCTGGCGATCCTGTCGTTCGGCGAGTCGTGGCACAACCTCCACCACGCCGACCCGACCTGCGCGCGCCACGGTGTCAAGAAGGGCCAGATCGACACCTCCGCCCGGATCATCTGGTTCTTCGAGAAGTTCGGCTGGGTGCACAGCGTGCGGTGGCCCACGACGCAGCGACTGCAGAAGATCTCGGTCGGGGCGGAGTAATCCGGTCACGGGCTGTCGGTGGTTGCCCGTAGGGTGACTGAGATGGCAGTGCGGCGACGTGAACGCAGGGTGGCACCACCAAGACGAGGTGGTGCCACGGCTGTGTCGCCCAGGGTGCGCATGACGGGCGAGGAGCGGCGCCAACAGTTGCTCGACGTCGCGCGCTCCCTGTTCGCCGAGAAGGGGTTCGACGGCGCGTCGGTCGAGGAGATCGCGCACCGGGCCAACGTGTCCAAGCCGGTGGTCTACGAACACTTCGGCGGCAAGGAGGGCGTCTACGCGGTCGTGGTCGACCGCGAGATGCACTACCTGCTCACGTCGATGACGTCGGCGCTCGCCGAGGACGCGCATCCGCGGTTGCTGCTGGAGCGGGCGGCCGTCGCGCTGCTGGACTACGTGGAGTCCTCGGCCGACGGGTTCCGGATTCTCGTGCGCGCCTCGCCGGTCGCCTCTTCGACGGGCACCTTCTCCAGCCTGCTGAACGACATCGCGTCCCAGGTGGAGAGCATCCTCGGGGTGCAGTTCTCGTCACGGGGCTACGACGCGAAGCTGTCCGCGCTGTACAGCCAGGCGCTCGTGGGGATGGTGGCTCTCACGGGGCAGTGGTGGCTCGACGTGCGCAAGCCCCGCAAGGAAGAGGTGGCCGCACATCTGGTCAACCTGTGCTGGAACGGGTTGAGCCACATGGAGGGCGAACCCGCCCTCCGCGAGTCGCACTAGCTCACGCACGCATGATGACCACTCCGGTCGCGCATGATGGCCATTGCGGTCGTGCGTGATGACCAGTCCCGTTGCCCGCCGGGCGGTCAGACCGGGGTGACCTTCAGCAGCTTGTCGTCCTCGCCGTTGGTCGTGGTCAGGTAGAGGGCGCCGTCCGGGCCGCTACGGGCCGCGCGCAGGCGGCCGAAGGTCGAGTCGAACTCCGGGGGGATCGACACCGACGCCACGTCGCCCTGTTCGGACAAGGTCAGCAGTAGCACCTTCGCGCCCTTCAGCGCCGTCACCACCAACGCGCCGTTCAGCGCGCCCCACTGGTCGCCAATCAGGAACGTCGCCGCGCAGACGGCCTCCGTTGAGGAACCCGACTGCCACTTGGCCTCCACCGCGTCCGGGAAGCGCTCCAGGTCGGTCATCGGCACGCCCTCGTCGTAGCCGCCCACCGTGCCGCCCTGCGACGGGTCCCAGCCGTAGTTGGCGCCCGGCGCCACGAGGTTCACCTCGTCGTTCTGACCGGGGCCGTGCTCGGCCGTGAAGATCTGCTCGGAGTCCGGCCGCACGGCCACGCCCTGGATGTTGCGGTGGCCGTAGGTGAAGACGTAGCGCTCGCGCTCGTTGGACGACCCGATGAACGGGTTGTCCGGCGCGGGCTCGCCGGTCTTCAGGTCCAGCCGCAGGACCTTGCCGCCCAGACTTGTCCGGTCCTGGGGGATCGCGGCCTGCGCCGTGTCACCCGTGCCGACGTACAGCAGCCCGTCGTTGCCGATGGTCGGGCGGCAGCCGGAGTGCCGGCCGCTGGACGCGAGCGGCAGTCCGGTCAGCAGTTCGCGCAGCCGGGTGGCGATCTGCCCGTCCTCGGCCAGCCGCCACGTGACCAGACGGACGTCGGAGGGCTGGCCGTTCTCCGTGTGGGTCTGGCAGGTGGTGAACTCCCGCGACTCCTCGAAGTCCGGGTGCACGACCATCCCGAGCAGGCCACCCTCGCCGGCCACGAGCACGTCGGAGAGGTCGGCCTTCACCTCGGTCACCGTGGCGCCGGGCGCGGTGCCGGAGACGAGCGCGATCCGGGCGGGGCGCTGTGTGACCAGCACCTGACCGTCCGGCAGGAACCCGATGTCCCACCCGTGCTGGAGCCCGCCGGCCACCTGCTCGACCTTGAGCTTCGGCGTTTCCGTGCTGCTCGGCGTGGTCGGCGCCTCCGTCGACCCGCTCCTCGGCACCTCCCCGACCCCGCCGCCCGACGGCGAGTCGGTGCAGGCCGCGAGGGTCATGGCGGTCAGTGCGACGACGAGAAAACTCGCCCGGTTCGACATGGGTCCAGAATGCCGTGGCGAACGTCGCACTCGTGTAAGGGCCAGCCGCGTAGGGGAGTAACGGATGAGCGACAACTGGACCGACAGCTGGTTGACCACCGATTGGTACGACCGCCGGCAGAACCGACGCATCGAAGGTCTCGAGAGCGACCTCAGCTACGTCAGCTCGTCGTTGAACTCGGCGCGCTCGTCGCAGAAGCGGTTGCAGGCCGAGCTGTCCAAGATGTCCGGCACGATCGAGCAGCGGATCACCAAGCTCTCGGAGGCGTTCGACGCCTTTGTGGAGCTCAGCGACCTGCGGGTGACGCTCGGCCTGTTCGACGCCCAGGCCATGGTGCGTCACCAGGCCCGGCAGTTGTTGGCCCGCACGCCGATCACCGGTCAGGTGTCCGATGTGGAGGCCTACTGGCTGCCGCCCGCGCTGACCGTGGTGCAGGTGGCGTCCGACGGCGTCCTCGACACCGAGGCGCTCGAGGTCGCCATGACCCGTGACGCGCGACGCTCGGCCGTGCTGCACGTGCTCGGCACCGCGCTGCTCGGCGGCCGCGAGACCGTCACGGCGGAGCTGCTGGCCGAGACCCTGCCGGCGTTCGAGGCGACCATGCCCCGGTACCACCGTGCCGTTTGGACCCTCGCGGCCGACGGCTTCTTCGGCGAGGCCGGCTGGGAGCTGGCCCGCCGCCGTGGGGTGGAGTTCGTGCGCGGCGCCGACAGGAGCAAGGCACTCGACGCCTTGCGATCGATCGCCGGCCGCACCGAGACGGTCGCCGTGCCGCGGGAGCTGGAGGGCGCCAACGACCTCGCGTCCGCCCTGGGTGCCGCCGGCCGGCTGGCCGCGCTGCGCGAGTGGGTGGACAAGGGACTCACGGGTCGCACGAACGAGCCGGCGACCGACGCCGACCCGCTGGTGTCGGAGACGGTGACGCTGCTGGTCGACGAGGGCAGCCCCGTGGAACTGCCGCTCATGGAGCGGGAACGCGAACTGCGCAAGGTGATCGAGGGCGCCGGCCAGGAACCGCCGAAGTGGAACGGTCCGGTGGGCGAGACGCTGGAGCTGCTGCACGCCGACCTGGCCGACGACACCCGGCCGGACCGCCGGGTGCTGGCCGTCCGGGTCTGCGGGGAACACCTGGTGGCCGTGGCCGAGGAGTTCGCCGAGGTGGCTCGCCGGCCGGCGCCGACCAGGGTGTCGGCCCGCACGAGGTTCGGCCAGGTGACGGTCAGCGCCACGGGTGCGGAGTCGGCCTCGCTCGCCAAGGCCGAGGAGCGGGTCGGCCAGACGTTCAGCGCGGACCGGCGCCACCGCCGCTCCGCCTACATCGGCGTGGGCCTCGCGGTGGCGTTCGTGGCGATCGCCGTGGCGGCCGGCTGGGGCTGGGGAATCCTGGCGTTCGGTGCGCTGGGCGGGGCCGCGTTGGCGTGGCGGATGGACGTCGACCAGGTGCGCAAGTCCGCCTCGGACGCCCTGCACGCCAAGGCGGGTCTGCACACGGAGGTCGAGCAGCGGGTGGCGGCGTTCACCAAGCTGCGCACGGATCTCACGCGTGAGCAGTCCGATGTGGACCAACACCTGGCGGAGATCCGCAAGCTGCTCGCCTGAGAGGGTGCGCGAACAGGGCTGGCACCGCCAGGAACCACCTCGATCACGACGGGCATCCACCGACCCTATTCGCGCACCCTCTAGCCGCTTCTGGCCGGCCGCGGGCCACCACCCGCGCGCCGGCCTCGTCGATCTGGCGCATCTGGAGCGAGCCGCAGCCGCAGCGGGTCCACACGGTCTGGCCTTCGGGCGTGCTGTGTTGTGAGACGACCTGGAACGGCTCCGCGTCCGGCCATCCACAGTGCGGGCATTGGGTCATGGGTCCAGCCTGGGGGCGCGGACCGTGTACGTCCACGTTGACTTTCTCGACCTGACCGTGAAGCCTTGACTTCATGATTGACCTGCGCCGCCTGCGGGTGCTGCGTGCGGTCGCGCACTACGGCACGATCACCGCGGCCGCCAGGGCCATGCACTTCACCACCTCCGCCGCCTCCCAGCAGGTCCGCCAGCTCGGCCGCGACCTCGGGGTGGTGCTGCTCGAACCGCACGGCAGGCGGGTGCGGCTCACTCCGGCCGCGCACCGCCTGCTGGCCCACGCGGACGCCATCGAGTCCCGGTGGGAGCAGGCGGAGATCGACCTGCGGGACGCGGGCGACGAGCCGGCCGGACCGTTGCGGCTGTGCGGAATCCCGACGGCCGTGGCCACATTGCTCGCGCCCGTGGTCGCGCCGCTGCGGGAGCGATACCCGCGCCTCACCGTGCACATCCGCGAGGTGGAACAGCAGGAGGGCTACGACCTGCTCTTCGACGGCGAGGTGGACCTGGCCATCCTCGAGTCCACTGTGGACAATCCGCCCGCCGGGGACCCGCGGTTCGACCAGCAGCCGCTGACCGACGACACGTTCGACCTGGTGGTTCACTCGGCGCACCGGCTGGCCGGGCGCGGTTCTCTGGCGCTGGCAGAGGTGGCCGACGACGACTGGATCCTGCCGACCGTCGCGTGCACGTGTCGTCAGCACACGCTCGCCGCGTGCGGCTCGGCCGGCTTCACCCCGAACGTCGTGCACAACGCGCTCGAGTGGAACGCCATCGCGCACCTGATCGCCCACGGTCTGGGCGTCGCGCTCGTGCCCCGTCTGGCCTACCTGCCGCCGCACCTCCCGATCACCCGGCTGCGCCTCACCGAACCGGCCGCGCCCAGCCGAAAACTGCTGACCTGCACCCGCGCGGGCGGCCGCGACCACCCAGCCATAGCCGCCGCACTGTCCGAATTGGCTACCGTCACAGCATGAGTGTGAGGCTGGACGTCGACGGCGCGATCGCCACGCTGACCATCGACCGCCCCGAGAAGCGCAACGCCATGAGCTACGAGATGTGGTCGGCGCTGCCCGACCTGCTCGGCAAACTCGCGGCGGACGACACGGTGCGCGCGGTGGTCATCCGCGGCACCGATCACTTCTCGGCGGGCGCGGACATCAGTGAGTTCGCCACGCTGCGTGCCGACTCCGCCGGGGCCCGCGGCTACAGCCAGGCCGTGCACGAGGGCGAGCGGTCGATCGCGACGCTGGCCAAACCGACCATCGCGGCGATCACCGGGGTCTGCGTTGGCGGGGGCTGTGAGATCGCGCTGGCCTGTGACCTGCGGATCGCGTCGGCCGACGCCCGGTTCGGGATCACGCCGGCCAAGCTGGGGATCGTCTACAACGCCACGTCCACCAAGCGACTGGTCGACGCGGTCGGGCCGTCGTGGGCCAGGCAGATCCTGTTCACCGGCGACCTGCTCGACTCGGCGACCGCCCTGCGGATCGGCCTGGTGAACGAACTGGACGACGACCCCGTGGCGCGGGCGACCGAGCTGGCCACCACCATGGCGAGCCGCGCGCAGGTGTCGGTCCGGGGCTCGAAGGCGATCATCGCCCGCATCACCGACGGCCACTTCGACGAGGACGACTCGGTGCACGCGCTCTATGAGTTGTCGGTGACCAGCGCGGACTACCAGGAAGGCGTGGCCGCCTTTCTGCAGAAGCGCCCGCCCCGGTTCTGACCGGTCAGGGCAGCTGACCGGCCTCGTCGACCACCCCCACGGTCATGAGCGCCTGCCATTCCGTATCACCGAGCAGCGCGTAGGTCTCGGCGTCGAACACGACCGTCTGGTCACGGCCCCAGGTCACGCCGATGCCGGGCCTGCCCGCCACGTCGGTGGCGTTCTCCACGAGGGTGATGCCGTCGGTCTGGGCGATCAACTCGAACATCGCGGCGAGTGACCGCGGCGGCACGTACCCGCCCATCAGCCCCGAAACGGTCTTCGCGAAGTCGTGGACGTCGGTGGCGTCGGCCTTGTGGACCTCTTTCAGGTAGGCACGCATGCCCTCGGTATCGGTGGGCATCGCGGGATCGTAGGCGGGGTCCGGTTCGCACGGCTCGAGGAAACCCTGCTGGGGGTCGCCTTCTCGGTAGTTCTGCCGCTGGCCGTCCTTGCAGCCGGGGATCACGGCGCGCTCGTAGGAGCTGACGGCGAGTCCGTCCCTCGTACCGTCCGCCGACGCCCACGTCTCGGAGAACACTCCGTCGGTGCCTTCGGTCCTGACGTAGATGAACTGGTCCGGGCGTGGCGGGGTGTCCGGCAGCGACCTGGCGTACGCGGCCGCGTCCCGCAGCACCTCCGCGGCCGACGCCTTCGGCGGTGCCACCCCGAACCCGCCGAGGGCGAACACCGCGGTGATCGCCGCGGCCAGTCCGACGACCGCCGCGCCGTAGCCCAGGAACCGGCGCCGCACCCGGGCCGAGTCGGTGACGAATCGCGGCGACTCGTCGATGGCGGACATCAGTCGGTCGCGGGCGGGGGAGAGGTCGGTGGCGGAGGGCAGCGGGGTGCGGTCGGCCATCTCGGTGAGCAGTGCGAGGTCATCCATGGACGGACTCCTGGGGCAGTGTGGCGCGGACCTGCTGGCGCGCGCGGTTGAGGCGGGACCGGACGGTGCCGACCGGGATGGCGAGTGCCTGCGCGGTCTCCTCGTAGGAGAGGGACTCCCACGCGATCAGCAGCAACACGTCCCGGTCGCCCGGTGCGAGGTTGGCCAGCGCGGCGGACAACTCCCGCTGCCGGGCCTGTGCGCTGACCCGCGCGGCCACCCGGTCGTCGTGGCTGACCGGATGCGGGTCGGGCACGATGGCCGACCGCAACCGGTACTCGCGCACCTCGTCGCGGTGGTGCTGGCTCACCAGGTTGGTGGCGATGCCGTACAGCCACGGCCGCGCGTTCGGTCTGGCCAGGTCGTAGCGACGGCGTTTGCCGAACGCCACGAGGAACGTCTCGGCCACCAGGTCGTCGGCGATCTGGCGGCCGAGCCGGCGGGCGAGGTAGCGCTGGATGTGCGGGGCATGCCGGTCGAAGATCGCGGCGAAGCGCTCCGGCCGGCCGGCCGAGTCGCCGATGATCGACGCGTCGTCCTCTTGCTCGGATAGGGGCATGAACTCCTACTCCCGTTGGCGGAAGGTGTCACCCAGCTATCCGTAGGACGCGCGGATCGAGTTCACGCGCGTCGGCGGGAGACCTCCGCCGCGACCAGCAGCCCGGCCGCCACCAGGAGGAACGGGAAGCCCGCCGGTTCCAGCAGCAGCGCGCACACGACCACCCACGCGGTGAGCGTCCACGTGACGTAGGAGGGCAGCGGACGGTCCTCCCTGGCCGACCGCGCGATGACCGCGCCCAGCAGCAGCAACGGCACGGCGAAGCTGCCGAGCAGCACCCAGAAGTGGGCCTGCGCCTGGGACATGTCCGCGCCGAACGGCTCGTTCGCCCACAGGTCGCCGGCGAACCAGTCGGGCAGGTACTCCCAGGAGACGGTCAGGAAGAACACGATGTGCAGCAGCGAGATGGCGACGATCAGCCGCCCTGCCCACAGGGTCAACCTTCGCGCCGACGTTGCGGTACTGCCAGGTGCGATCTCCATGTTCGTATGCTGCCCGGTCCCGAAACCCGGGCGACAGGCCGGCCGGCCCGCGCTGGAGCGGTGTGCGAGCCGCGCTGCTCAAAAATTGTCGGTGCGGGCACGTAGGCTTGGCCACGAGAACTCCTACCGCGGCGCTTGTCCCGGGCAGGGGTGTGTCCGCGTTTCGAGGGGTTTCACCGTGTCAGTGCCCGGTCAGTTGTCCGGTCTGCTCCAAGCCGTCCTACCCGATCCCGCCCTGACCACCGTGCTCGACGCGGTCGGCTCGGCCGATCTCCAACTCGAAGGCCCCACGGCCGCGCGTCCGCTGGTGGCCGCCACGATCGCGGGCAAGGCGCCGCTGCTGGCCATCACGGCCACCGGCCACGAGGCCGACGACCTCACCGCCGCGTTGGCCGATCTGCTCGGCAAGGACGCGGTCGCCAACTTCCCGTCGTGGGAGACGCTGCCCCACGAGCGGCTGTCCCCGCGTGCCGACACGGTCGGCCACCGGCTCGAGATCCTGCACCGGCTGGTGCGCGACAACCCGCCCCGCGTGGTCGTGGCCACCGTGCGGAGCCTCATCCAGCCCATGGCCCCCGGCCTCGGCAGCCTCGAGCCCGTCCACCTCACGGTCGGCGCCGACCAGGACTTCGACCAGCTGATCGAGCGGCTGGTGGAGCTGGCCTACACCCGCGTCGACATGGTGGAGAAGCGCGGCGAGTTCGCCGTCCGCGGCGGCATCCTCGACATCTTCCCGCCCACCGCCGAACATCCGGCCCGCGTGGAGTTCTGGGGCGACGAGGTCACCGAGATCCGCTGCTTCGCGGTGGCCGACCAGCGGTCGCTGCCCACCGAGATCACCGACGTCCACGCGCCGCCGTGCCGCGAGCTGCTGCTCACCGAGGACGTGCGGGAACGCGCGGCCGAACTGGCGCTGGAACACGAGGCCGACGCCCACCTGTCCGAGATGCTGGCCAAGCTCGCCGACGGCATCCCGGTGGAGGGCATGGAGGCGCTCATCCCGGTGCTCTGCGACGGCAGGCTGGAGCTGCTCACCGACGTTCTGCCCGACGGCGCCCACGTGCTGGTGATCGACCCGGAGAAGGTCCGCACCCGCGCCCACGACCTGGTGCGCACCGGCCAGGAGTTCCTGGAGGCCGCGTGGCTGGTGGCCGGCGAGGGCGGGCAGTCCCCGCTCGACCTCGGCGCCTCCGCCTACCGCGACCTCGGCGACACGGCCACCCACGCCCGCGACACCGGCCACCCGTGGTGGACGCTCTCCCAGCTCACCACGCCCGACGAGTCCGTGGTGCAGCTCGACATCAAGCAGGTCGAGGGCTACCGGGGCGAGGTCACCCGCGCGTTCGCCGACCTGCGTGCCCACACGGCCACCGGCGGCGCGGCCGTGCTCGTGGTGCCCGGTGCGGGCACCGCCCGGCGCGCGGTCGAGCAGCTGGCCGAGGCCGAGGTGGCCGCCACCTTCGCGGAGCAGGGGCTCACCGAACCGCCGCCCGCCGGCCTGGTCACGGTCGTGCGCGGCTCGCTGGAAGAGGGCTTCCTCGCGCCGGACCGCGCGCTCGTGGTGCTCACCGAGACCGACCTGACCGGCGGCCGCCACGGCACGTCCACCAGGGACTTCTCCACGAAGATGCCGTCGCGCCGGCGCAACGCGGTCGACCCGCTCGCGCTGCGCAACGGCGACTACGTGGTCCACGAGCAGCACGGCATCGGCCGCTACATCGAGATGGTGCAGCGCACGGTCTCCGGCGCCACCCGCGAGTACCTGCTGCTCGAGTACGCCTCCTCCAAGCGCGGCCAGCCGGGCGACCGCCTGTTCGTGCCCACCGACCAGCTCGACCAGGTCTCGCGTTACGTGGGCGGCGAGCTGCCCACGCTCAACAAGCTCGGCGGCTCCGACTGGAAGAACACCAAGTCCAAGGCCAAGCGCGCGGTCAAGCAGATCGCGGCCGAGCTGGTGCAGCTCTACGCGGCGCGCCAGTCCGCGCCCGGCCACGCGTTCGGCCCGGACACCCCGTGGCAGCGCGAGCTGGAGGACGCGTTCCCGTTCACCGAGACACCCGACCAGATGGCCGCCATCGACGAGGTCAAGGCCGACATGATGCGCGGCGTCCCCATGGACCGGGTGATCTGCGGCGACGTCGGCTACGGCAAGACCGAGATCGCCGTGCGGGCCGCGTTCAAGGCCGTCCAGGACGGCAAGCAGGTGGCGGTGCTGGTCCCCACCACGCTGCTCGCCCAGCAGCACCTCAACACGTTCACCGACCGGATGGCCGCGTTCCCCGTCACCGTCAAGGGTCTGTCCCGGTTCACCCACGGCATGGACTCCGAGGCGGTCATCGAGGGGCTCGCCTCGGGCGAGGTCGACATCGTGGTCGGCACCCACCGGCTGCTCCAGACCGGCCTGCGCTACAAGGACCTCGGCCTGGTGATCGTCGACGAGGAGCAGCGGTTCGGCGTCGAGCACAAGGAACACATCAAGGCGCTGCGTACCCACGTCGACGTGCTGACCATGTCGGCCACGCCGATCCCGCGCACGCTCGAGATGTCACTGGCCGGCATCCGCGAGATGTCCACCATCCTCACCCCGCCCGAGGACCGGCACCCGATCCTCACCTACGTCGGCGGCTACGACGACAAGCAGGTGGGCGCCGCCATCCGCCGCGAGCTGCTGCGCGACGGCCAGGTGTTCTACGTGCACAACCGGGTCTCGTCGATCGAGAAGGCCGCGCGGCGCATCCGTGAGCTGGTGCCCGAGGCCAGGGTGGTCACCGGCCACGGCCAGATGAACGAGGACCGGCTCGAGAAGCTGATCGAGGGGTTCTGGGAGCGCGAGTACGACGTGCTCGTGTGCACCACGATCGTCGAGACCGGCCTCGACATCGCCAACGCCAACACGCTGATCGTCGAGCGCGGCGACCTGCTGGGCCTGGCCCAGCTCCACCAGCTGCGTGGCCGGGTGGGCCGCGGCCGCGAACGCGGCTACGCCTACTTCCTGTACCCGCCCGAGGCGCCGCTCACCGAGACCGCCCACGACCGGCTCGCCACGATCGCGCAGAACACCGAGCTGGGCGCCGGCATGGCGGTGGCCATGAAGGACCTGGAGATCCGCGGCGCCGGCAACATCCTGGGCGCCGAGCAGTCCGGCCACATCGCGGGCGTCGGCTTCGACCTGTACGTGCGCCTGGTGGGCGAGGCGGTCGAGGCGTTCCGCAAACACGCGGGCGCCGAGCCGGGCGAGGAAGAGGAGGAGTTGGCCGAGGTCCGGGTCGACCTCCCGATCAACGCCCACATCCCTCACGACTACGTGCCGGGCGAGCGGCTGCGGCTCGAGGCGTACCGCAAGCTGGCGGCCGCCAAGGACGCCACCGAGCTGACGGCCGTGCGCGACGAGCTGCAGGACCGCTACGGCACGCCGCCGCTGCCGGTGGAGCGGCTGTTCGCGGTGGCCGCGTTCCGCCAGAGCTGCCGTGCCCACGGGGTCACGGAGGTCGCCATGCAGGGCAGCTCCATCCGGTTCGCGCCGCTGAACCTGCGCGACTCGCAGCTTGTCCGGCTGAAGCGGTTGCACCCCAAGGCCACCCTCAAGGCGGTCACCGGTGTGGTGACCGTGCCCCGCCCCACCGAGGGCGCCGCGGGCGGTCGGATCGGCGCGCCGCCGCTGCGCGACCAGGAGCTGCTCGACTGGTGCACCAGCTTCCTGTCCTCGCTGGTGATCGCCCCGGCTCCGGTCGGCTGACGGGACTTCTCCGTCACCTACTCGTGATCGGAGTGACCCTGATCAGGTGAGCCGAATGGTTGTGAGAGGCTTGGTGACCGTGACGAGTGTCATTCGCCGTACTGGCCTCCTGATGACCGCTGTGGCGTCCGTTGCCGCGCTGACCGCGTGCGGCACCGGATCGAGCCAGCCCAACGCCGCCGTCATCATCGATGACCGGACCATCTCGGTCGACGACGTGCAGTCCATGCTCGACCGGATAGTGAAGGAACAGCCGGCCGCACAGACGCTGGCCCAGCAGCACAAGCTGGACCTCGTCGCCCGCGAGATCGTGACCCAGCTCGTCACGCACGAGCTGCTGACCGCGGTCGCCGAGGCCGACGACCTCACTCCGGACCCCGACCAGGTCCAGGAGTTCAAGGAGCAGAACCCGTTCGCCGAGGAGCTGCCCACCGACGGGAGCGTGCCTCCCGAGCAGCTGGTGTCCCAGCTCGTCTACCGGGCACGCGGCGCCGACGCGTACGTCAACGACCAGCTGCTGCTGGCCGAACTGGCCAGCACCTACCTCGGTCGGGCGCAGGCCACCTACAACATTCTCGCGGTGAGCGACGGCGGCGAGGCCAGGAAGCTCGCCGAGGAGATCGCCGCCGATCCGGACCGGTCCGGCGACCTCATGGACGCCGCACAGGGCGAACTCGGCGCACCGGCGCTGGAGCAGCCGACCGGCGGTTCGCCGAACGGCGTGCTGCTGGCCGGCGTGGACAACGCGGTGTACATCTTCCCGCCGGCCGAGGGCAGCGGCGAGGCGTACAACGTCGTGCACGTGCTGTCCACCGACGTCTCGTCGACCCCGGCCGACGACTTCGACCCGACCCAGATCGAGGCGACCCAGTTGCCGTCACTCGGCCGCTACCTGCTCCGGGCACAGGCGGTCGAGGACCACATCGAGATCAGCCCGCGCTTCGGCGTGTGGAACTACGCCACGCAGACCGTGGTGCCCACCACGGAGGCCGAGGTCGGCGAGCAGGTCGTGCTGCCCGCCGCCGACAACCGGTGAGTGCCACGGGCGCGGCCGTCGTGCTGGTGGCGCCCGGCGAGGTGGTCCCGGCGGCCGCGATGCCGCTGGTCCGCGCCGCCGACGCGGTCTACGCCACGGACCCCGGGCTGGGTTTCGCGGCGCCGCCGGTCGAGCCGACCGGCGCGGTGGTGCTGCTGACCGACGACCTGGACCATCCGGCCGCGAAGACCCTGGTGGCCGCGGGAGCCCAGGTGCTCAGGGCACCCGGGACGGGCCTGCTCGAGGCGGTGGCCGTGATGGACCGGCTGCGCTCGCCGGGCGGATGCCCGTGGGACGCCGAGCAGACCCACGACTCGCTGAAGCAGTACCTGGTGGAGGAGTGCTTCGAGCTGCTGGAGGCCATCGAGGACGGCGACCGGGTGGCACTGCGCGAGGAACTCGGCGACGTGCTGCTGCAGGTGCTGTTCCACGCGCGGGTGGCCCAGGAGCATCCCGATTCGTTCACCATCGATGACGTGGCCGCCGAACTCGTGGCCAAGCTGGTCGGCCGGCACCCACACGTGTTCGCGGGCGGCGACCCGGCGGTGCGTGACGCCAACACCCAGCAGCACCGCTGGGAGGAACTGAAGCAGCAGGAGAAGCGCCGGGAGTCCAGTGTGGACGGTGTGGCCATGGGCCAACCGGCGCTGGCGCTGGCCGCCAAACTGGTGCAGCGCACCACTCGCGCCGCCCTGCCGCCTGACCTCCTGCCCACGGACGACCTCTTCGCGGCGGCCGCGAAGACAAAGCAGGCGGGCACCGACCCGGAGGGCGCCCTGCGCACCACGGCCCGCGAGTTCGCGGCGAAGGTGCGAGCCGCGGAGACCGCGGCCCGCGAGGCGGGCATCACCACCCTGGACGAGGAAACCTGGCGCCAGTACTGGCCCAACCTCTGACACACGCGAGATCGCGGTTCCCGCGCCCGAGATCGCGGTTCCCGCAGACGAGTTCGCGGTTCCGGCACGCCGAGTTCGCGGTTCCCGCGGCCGAGATCGCGCCGGCTGACCGGGGCGCGATCGGGCGCAAGCCCCGGAACGGGCGGCAGCGCTGCTCCGAGTGTGCGCGGCGTCCCGTCCCGAGGCTCGAACTGATCGTTTTCGTGCCCGTTCGGGCACCGCTTTGTCGGGGTGCGCGGCTAACGTGGCGGCGTGAACGACGCCTACCTCCGTTATCCCCACCTGCACGGCGATCTGGTCACCTTCGTGGCCGAGGACGATGTCTGGTTGGCGCCGCTCGACGGCGGCCGCGCGTGGCGGGTCTCGGCCGACCAGGTCCCGGCCGCCTCGCCCCGCTTCGCCCCCGACGGCTCCCGGTTGGCGTGGACCAGTTGGCGTGACGTGGAGCCCGAGGTGCACGTCGCCCCCGTCGAGGGTGGCCCGAGCACCCGGCTCACCCATTGGGGCGACGTCAACACCGAGGTGCTCGGCTGGTCCGGCGATGACGTGGTGGCCATCAGCACGGTCGGCCAGCCGTCGATCCGGCGCAGCTGGGCCTACGCGGTGTCGGCCGACGGCTCCGGAAGCCGCCGGCTGCCGTACGGGCCGGTCGGCGGCATCGCCACCGGGCCCGACGGCGCGGTGCTCCTGCTGAGCGCCTTCTCCCGCGAACCCGCCTGGTGGAAGCGTTATCGCGGCGGCACCATGGGCAAGCTCTGGCTCGACGTCGACGGCAGCGGCGAGTTCACCCGCTTCCTGCCCGATGTCAACGGCCACCTCGCGTCCCCGATGTGGGTGGGCGACCGGCTCGCGTTCCTGTCCGACCACGAGGGCGTCGGCGACCTGTACTCCTGCCGGCCCGACGGCAGCGACCTGCGCCGCCACCCGGTGCCGGACACCACCGAGTTCTACGCCCGCAACGCCACCACCGACGGCTCCCGCGTGATCTTCCACCGCGCCGGCCGCCTGTGGATTCTCGACGACCTCGACGCCGAGCCGCGTCCGCTCGACGTCCGGCTCGGCGGGCCGCGCAGCGGGCGGGTCCCGTTCCCCGTGCGGGCGGTCGACGAGCTGGCCGACTACGGCGCCGACCACACGGGCCGCGGCGGCGCGGTCGAGGTCCGCGGCACCGTCCACTGGCTCACCCATCGCGACGGCCCGGTGCGCGCGCTGGCCGCAGAGCCCGGCGTGCGGGCCCGCTCGCCCCGGGTGCTCGGCGAGCAGGTCGTCTGGGTCACCGACGCCGACGGCGAGGACGCGCTCGAGATCGCCCCGGTCTCCGGGCTCGCGGCGGGCACCACCCCGCGTCGGGTCGGCCTCGGCGGGCTCGGTCGGGTCCTCGAACTCTGCGCGGCACCCGACGGCAGACGCGCGGCCGTCAGCACCCACGACGGCCGGCTCCTGCTCCTCGACGTCGAGAGCGGGGACCTGCGCGAGGTCGTCAGCACGTCCGACGGCGACCCGTGCGACCTCACGTTCTCGCCCGACTCCAGCTGGCTCGCCTGGTCGCATCCCGGGCCGACCCCGTTGCGCCACATCAGGATGGCCGACACCACCGATCTGTCCATAGTGGACGTGACGCCGCTGCGGTTCGTCGACTCCGACCCGGGGTTCACGGCCGACGGCAAGCACCTGGCGTTCCTTTCGGCGCGCAGCTTCGACCCGGTCTACGACGTCCACGTGTTCGACATGGCCTTCCCCAGTGGGTCGCGGCCCTACCTGGTGCCGCTGGCCGCCACCACGCCGTCGCCGTTCTCCCCGCAGCTGCGCGGCCGGCCGGTCGAGGAGGACGCAGACAAGGACAAGGACTCGGACAAGGGCTCGGAGAAGGACACGGACAAGAGCGACGACGAGCCGCCGCGCACGGAGATCGACCTCGAGGGCCTGGCCGAACGCGTGGTGCCCCTGCCCGTGCCGGCCGCGCGCTACGGCAACCTGCTGGCCGTCAAGGGCGGTCTCGTCTGGCTGACCTACCCGGTCTCCGGCGTGCTCGGCGACGACGAGGACGACGCCAAGCCGGCGCTCGAGCGGTTCGACTTCGCCAAGCGCAAGGTCGAGACGCTGGTCGACGACGTGAGCGGCATCTGGGTGAGCGGCGACGCCGCCCGGCTGGTGGTGCGCGACGACCGCGGCCTGCGCGTGCAGCCGGCCGACCGCAAGGTCGACGACGACTCCGACGACTCCGGCGACGACATCCGGGTCGACCTGTCCCGGGTCCGCGTGACGGTCGATCCGGCGGCCGAGTGGGGTCAGTCGTTCGACGAGGCCGGCCGGCTGATGCGCGACCACTTCTGGCGGACCGACATGGGTGGCATCGACTGGCCGGGCGTGCTCGACCGGTACCGCCCGCTGGTCGAGACGCTCGGCTCCCACGACGAGCTGGTCGACCTGCTGTGGGAGGTGCAGGGGGAACTGGGCACGTCCCACGCGTACGTGTCCCCGCCGTTCGGTGGCGGCGAGTCCGCGCGGCGGCTGGGCCTGCTCGGCGCCGACGTCGAACGCGACGACGCCGGGGTCTGGCGGGTGACCAGGATCCTGCCGGGGGAGTCGTCCGACCCCCAGGCCCGCTCGCCGCTGCGCGCACCGGGCGTGGCCGTCCGGGCGGGTGACGCGATCCTCGCGGTAGACGGCCGCCCGGTCGGCGCCCACGGTCCGGGCCCGCTGCTGGCCGGAACGGCCGACAAGCCGGTGGAGCTGGTGATCGGCCCCGGCGCGGGTGGCGCGAGCCGCAGCGTGGTGGTGGTCCCGCTCCACGACGACATGCAGCTGCGCTACCACGACTGGGTGGCCGGGCGCCGGGCCCACGTCCACCAGGCGAGCGACGGCCGGCTCGGCTACCTGCACGTTCCCGACATGATCGGCTCGGGTTGGGCGCAGCTGCACCGCGACCTCCGTCTCGAGATCCGCCGCGACGGGCTGATCGTCGACGTCCGCGAGAACCGCGGCGGGCACCTGTCGCAGCTGGTGGTCGAGAAGTTGGCCCGCAAGATCATCGGCTGGCAGCTCAGCCGCGACGGGCGTGCGGCCGAGAGCTACCCGGCCGACGCGCCCCGCGGCCCGGTGGTGGCGGTGGCCAACGAGTTCTCGGGCTCCGACGGCGACATCGTGAACGCGGCCATCAAGGCGCTCGGCATCGGCCCGGTGGTCGGCACCCGCACGTGGGGCGGCGTGATCGGCATCGACATGCGCTACCACCTGGTCGACGGCACCCTCGTCACGCAGCCGAGGTACGCCACGTGGATGAGCGGCCCCGGCTGGGGCGTGGAGAACTACGGCGTCGACCCGGACGTCGAGGTGGTCATGACGCCCCAGGACCACGTTGCCGACCGCGATCCCCAGCTCGACACGGCCATCCGCCTGGCGCTGGACACCCTGGCGGACCACCCGCCGGCCACCCAACCGGAGGTGCCGCCACTCACTTAGCCCCTGGACACGGCCGGCCCGGTCTGGCTCCATGGGACGAGTGACGGCATTCGATCAGGACACCGAGCGGATGATGCGGGTCAACCAGGCCAACTGGGACGCCCGCACTCCCATCCACGTGGCCAGCGCGTTCTACGGCCTCGACGGGTCGCGCACGTCGGCCAGTTGGTTCGCCGACTACGAGTGGGCCGACCTCGGTGACCTGGCCGGCGTCGACCTGCTGCACCTCCAGTGCCACCTCGGCACCGAGACGTTCGCGTTCGCCGAGCGGGGTGCGCGGGCCGTGGGGCTCGACCTGTCCGGCGCGTCGGTCCGCGAGGCCCGCAGGCTGGCCGAGGAGCGCCGGCTCGAGATCGAGTACGTCGAGGCCAACGTCTACGACGCGGTCGACGCTCTCGGCGGCCGCACCTTCGACGTGATCTACACGGGCAAGGGCGCGGTCTGCTACCTGCCCGACCTCGACCGGTGGGCGGCCGTCCTCGCGCGGCTGCTCCGTCCCGGCGGGAAGTTCTACGTGGTGGAGTTCCACCCGCTGCTGTACGCGCTGGGCGTGGTCCCGCCGCCGGACGGCAGCGAGGAACTCCGCCTGCGCTCCGACTTCCTCCACGGCCGCGGTGCCGAGGAACGCGACGGCACCCGCACCTACACCGACGGCCCGGCGCTCACCCACGACACGACCGTCTACGAGTGGCGCCACGAGATCGGCGAGGTGGTCACCGCCCTGGTCAACGCGGGTCTGCGCATCGACCTGGTGCGTGAGGAGGACACGCTGCCCTGGCCGCGCTGGACGACCATGCGGCCCACGGGCGACGGCTGGTTCCGGCTCCCGCCCGACGCCCCGCGCATCCCCCTGCTGTACGCCCTGCGGGCCAGCCTGCCAGAAGATCGCTGACGGGTTTGTCCTGGTGAGCGGGCCGGAACCGGACATTCAGGCATCCGAAACCTCAGGGTGGGCCACGTCACCGGCTCGCGATACGTAGCCTGGGGCCGTGGCCCATTCACCAACTCCGCCGTCGACGCCGCCGACAGCACCGTCCGCGGACGTGCCGTCGACCGGTCCGCCTTCCCGGCAACCACGCCGTGGGGTGGCCGGGCCGCTCCTGCTCGTCGCCGCGCTCCTCGCGGCGGGGGTGGCCGTGGTGCTCGGACTCAACAACTCCGACGGACCGCGCCGGCCGATCGCCGACCCGGCCTTCCAGGTGCCCGACCTCGCGGTCGAACCCGGCTCGGCGGTGCCCGCCGCCGCCTCGGTCGCACCGGACGGCGCCCGCTCCACCGAACCCCGGCCCACCACGGCCGCCGTGCGCGACTGGGCGACCACGTTGTCGGAGAAGACCGAGATCCCCGTCCGGAGCCTGGTGGCCTACGCCGAGGCCGAGTTGGCCGTGCGGGCCGCCACACCGAACTGCAGGATCACCTGGGCCACGCTCGCCGGCGTCGGCCGGGTCGAGTCCCACCACGGCCGTTACGGCGGCTCGGAGATCGGCGACGACGGGCAGCTCGCGCCCCCGATCATCGGCATCGCGCTCGACGGTTCACCCGGCGTCCAGGCGATCCCGGACACCGACGGCGGCCGGCTCGACGGCGACACCACCTGGGACCGCGCGGTCGGCGCCATGCAGTTCCTGCCGACCACGTGGGAGCGCTGGGGTGCCCGCGCGGAGCCCGACGGCGCCGCGCCCGACCCGCAGGACATCGACGACGCGGCGCTGAGCGCGGCCAGGTACCTGTGCGCGAGCGGCGGCGACCTCTCGAGCCCGGCCGGCTGGTGGGAGGCGGTGCTGACGTACAACGCGTCGACCACCTACGGCCAGAACGTCTTCAGCGGAGCCGAGGCGTACGCGAAAGCCGCTGGTCCGCCTCCCCGGAATTAAAAGTGTTGGTCCTGACCCGGCGCACGCTGCTGGACGGCGCGTGGTTGGTGGCTGAGTGCCGTCCAGTCCGCCTCCCCGGATTTTTGAGTGTTGGTTGCGTCCCGGCGCAGGCGCGGGTGCCGAGGTGGTTGGTGGCTGAGTGCCGTCACGGTGCCCCTGAGGTAACTGTTGGTCAGGCGCAGACCTTGGCGCAAAGATCTCTAGGGCCGCGGCCCTAGCGGTCCCGTTCGACGGCCAGGCGGGCGCTGACCTCGCCGAGTGCCTCCTGGTACTCGGGCAGCGGGTTCATGGCCACCGCCAGCCGCAGCTGGGTCTGGGCCTCCGTGTGCCGGCTCATGCGCTGCAGCGTGCGGCCGAGCGCGAACAACGCATAGTGATCGGTGGGGTCCAGCTCGATCACCCGACGGAACGCCTGCTCCGCCCGGCGCAGCTGGGCCGACCCGAGATAGGCCCGCCCGGCGAGCAACTGCACCGACGACTTGTCGGGTTCGGCGTCCAGGACGGGCGCGAGCGCGGCCAGCGCATCGAGCGGCCGGCGTTGCGCCACCAACGACTCAGCGCGGCGGAACGCCTCTAAAGTGTCTTGGACGTCCTCGGTCATGGTCCCCCAACGCTACCCGGAACGGCCCTGTTCCTGAAGATCGTTGTACCCATTACCTAGCGTTCCCGGCGCGTCAGCACGTGCCTCCAACGGGGGACAAATCCGCCTCGGTACCCTCGTGTCGAGTAGTCCCTGAACCGGTTGAGGAGCATGCACGTGGCGGTCATCGAGCAGGTTGGCGCGCGAGAGATCCTGGATTCGCGTGGTAACCCCACCGTCGAGGTCGAGGTCGCACTCGACGACGGCACTCTTGCCCGCGCCGCGGTGCCCTCCGGCGCCTCCACCGGCGAGCACGAGGCTGTCGAGCTGCGGGACAAGGATGCCAAGCGCTACTCGGGCAAGGGCGTCGAGAAGGCGGTCACCGCCGTGCTCGACGAGATCGGCCCCGAGCTGACCGGTGTCGACGCCGTCGACCAGCGGATCGTCGACCAGAAGCTGGTCGACCTCGACGGCACCCCGGACAAGTCCCGCCTCGGCGCGAACGCCATCCTCGGCGTCTCGCTGGCCGTGGCGAAGGCCGCCGCCGAGTCGAGCGGCCTCGAGCTGTTCCGCTACATCGGCGGCTCGAACGCCCACGTGCTGCCCGTGCCGATGCTGAACATCGTCAACGGCGGCGCACACGCGGACAACGCCGTGGACGTCCAGGAGTTCATGATCGCGCCGATCGGCGCCGACTCGTACCGCGAGGCGCTGCGCTGCGGCGTCGAGGTCTACCACTCGCTCAAGTCCGTGCTGAAGAGTCGCGGCCTGTCCACCGGCCTCGGCGACGAGGGCGGTTTCGCGCCCGACCTGAAGAGCAACCGCGAGGCGCTCGACCTGATCGTCACGGCCATCGAGAAGGCCGGCTACACCCTGGGCAGCCAGGTCGCGCTGGCCATGGACGTCGCGGCCACGGAGTTCTACTCCGACGGCGCGTACGTGTTCGAGGGCACGAAGCGCAGTGCCGAGCAGATGATCGGCTACTACTCCGAGCTGCTCGACGCCTACCCGCTGGTCTCGATCGAGGACCCGCTGTCCGAGGACGACTGGGACGGCTGGGTGCGGCTGACCGACGAGGTCGGCGAGCGGGTGCAGCTGCTGGGCGACGACCTGTTCGTCACCAACCCCGACCGGCTGGAGGAGGGCATCGCCCGCCGCGCCGCCAACGCGCTGCTCGTGAAGGTCAACCAGATCGGCACGCTGTCCGAGACGCTCGACGCGGTCGCGCTGGCCACGTCCTACGGCTACCGCTGCATGATGAGCCACCGCTCCGGTGAGACCGAGGACACCACGATCGCCGATCTCGCGGTCGCCACGGGCGTCGGCCAGATCAAGTCCGGTGCCCCGGCCCGCGGCGAGCGCACGGCCAAGTACAACCAGCTGCTGCGCATCGAGGAGATCCTCGGCGACGCGGCCCGCTACGCAGGCGACCTCGCGTTCCCGCGGTTCACCCCGGAGAGCTGAGGGCGATGGCAGGACGCGAGCCCGACCAGGACGGACAGGAGCCCGAGCGCGATCGGCAGGACGCCGATCGCGCCCGGCGGCGCGGCACCGGATCCACCGATGCCCGCTCGTCCCGGTCGGCGCGGCGTCCGCAGGGCACGCGGCACACCCGGCCACGGGACGACCGCCCCGGTCGTCCCGGCCGGCCGGCGTCGGCGGAGCGGTCGACCGAACGGGCGCGGCCGAGCCGTGCGGTGCGGGCGGCCGCCACGTTCGGCCTGTCCAACACCAGGCGGGCGGCCGTGTTCGCCATCGTGGTGTGCGCGCTCGCGCTGTCGGTGGCGGTGCCGCTGCGCACCTACCTGAGCCAGCGCGACGAGGTCGAGGTCACCGAGGAGCGGCAGGCCGAGCTGCGGGCCCAGGTCGACGCGCTCGAGGAGCGCAAGGCCCAGCTCGACGACCCGGCGCAGGTGGAGGCCGAGGCGCGGCGCCGGCTGCGGTACGTGATGCCGGGGGAGACGCCGTACATGGTGGAGCTGCCCGGCGACGCCGCCGGCCAGGACGGCGGCGACCCCGAGAAGGAAAAGGTGCTGGACCAGTCCTGGTACCAGCTGTTGTGGAATTCGGTGTCAGGCGAGTGATCATGGAACCGGTGCGCGACGTGGATCGCGCCGCGGTGGCCGAGCAGTTGGGCCGCGCGCCGAGGGCGATCCGCGCGGTCGCCCACCGCTGTCCGAGCGGTCATCCCTCGGTCATCCAGACCAGTCCCCGGCTGGAGGACGGCACGCCGTTCCCCACGCTGTACTACCTGACCTGCTCCCGGCTGACGTCGCTCGTGAGCAGGCTCGAGGCCAGTGGGCTCATGAAGGAGATGACCGACCGGCTCGACGAGGACGAGGAGCTGGCGGCCACCTATCTGGCCGCGCACCGCTCCTACCTGGCACAACGCGACGCCATCGAGTCGCTCGGCACGGACGTCAGCGCCGGGGGGATGCCGGGTCGCGTGAAGTGCCTTCACGTCCACGTGGCGCACTCACTGGCTGTGGGGCCCGGGGTTAACCCGTTCGGTGACGAGGCGCTCGCGCTCCTCGCGCCGGACTGGCCGGCGGGAAGCTGTCGCGCGAGCTAGCCGGGTCTTCGCCGCCGGATCTTCCCTATCGGGAAACCAAAGGGCCATCCATCCGCGTCGTAGGTGACGAAGGATTCCGACTTGACCCTCCGTTGACCCCTTTCTTGTGAGGATGGTTCGTGAGACGGTGGCAGGCGGGTGTGTGACGGGCTGCGACCAACCGCCACCCGATAGTGGGTGGGATCGGCGAAGGGGATCGGTACAGGTGAGTGCGTCCAACAGCGCGAGCAGAGCCCAGCGTCGGGCCGATCGGCGGGCTTCGGGCCGTCGCCGGAAGGTCGTGGCGACGGCCGGCACGATGCTGATGGTCGCGGCGGCGGTGGCGGGGGAGCCACTCGGTGCCAGCGCGGCCCAGGCGGCCGGTGCGGCCGGCAACGGCCTCGGCGGACTGATCGATCCCAACTCGGTCGGCGCGAACGGCGAGGTCGGCGAGAACGACCGGATCGGCGACGAGGTCCTCGACAGCCTCGACGGCATCGACGACCTGCTGGAGCTCGGTCCCAACCCCGGCATCCCGTCCGGCTCGCTCGGCATCAACACCGTGATGATGGAGGCGTACATCAACGCGGCCGACCGGCTGGCCGCCATGCAGCCCAACTGCAACCTCCACTGGTCGGTGCTCGCCGCCATCGGCAAGGTCGAGTCCGGTCACGCGCGCGGCGGCAAGGTCGACGCCAAGGGCAACACCACCCCGAACATCCTCGGCCCGGTGCTCAACGGCGGCGGGTTCGCCGCCATCAGCGACACCGACAACGGCTCCCTCGACGGCGACAGCCGGTGGGATCGCGCGGTCGGGGCCATGCAGTTCATCCCGTCGACCTGGGCCGGCTACGCGGCCGACGGCAACAGCGACGGCATCGCGAGCCCGCACAACGTCTTCGACGCGACGGTCGCGGCCGGCAAGTACCTGTGCTCCGGCGGGCTGAACCTGGGCGAGCCAACCGACCTCTACACGGCGATCTTCCGCTACAACCACTCCGACAGCTACGTGTTCCAGGTCCTCGACTGGGCCGACGCGTACGCCAACGGCACCGACCCGATCGACGGCGGCGACTACGACCCGGGCGACGACGCGCTCGGCCCCACGTTGCCCCCGCTGCCGCCGCCCGGCACCACGCCGCCCCCCACGCCGCCTCCTGGTCCGACACCGCCGCCCGGCACCCACCCGTCGACCACGCCGAAGCCGCCGACGGGCACCACCATCCCGAGGCCGCCCACCAGCACGACCCCGTGCACGCCGCCCACCGAGTGGCCGACGACCACGACCACCACTCCGCCGGCGGAGAGCACGACGCCGACCACCGAGCCCACGACCACCACGACGACGACCACCACCACGACGACCACGACCACAACGCCGAACTGCTGATCTTGTCGGTGCCCGGCCCTAAGCTGGCGGGCATGGCGAGAGTGGCAGCGATCGACTGCGGAACGAACTCGATCCGGCTTCTGGTGGCGGACCTGACGGCCCGCGAGGACGGCACGGTGATGCTGCGCGACGTGCATCGCGAGATGCGCATCGTGCGGCTCGGCGAGGGTGTCGACGCCACCGGCAGGCTGGGCGTGGCCGCGCTCAAGCGCACTCGCGACGCGTTAGCCGACTACGCCGTGATCTGCCGCGGCAAGGGCGCCCAACGGGTCCGCATGGTCGCCACCTCGGCCACCAGGGACGCCAGCAACCGCGACGAGTTCTTCACCATGACGAGTGAACTGCTCGGCGCGCCCGCCGAGGTGATCAGCGGCGACGAGGAGGCCCGGCTGTCGTTCACCGGCGCGGTCGGTGACCTCGACCCCGACGACGGCCCGTTCGTGGTGGCCGACATCGGCGGCGGCTCCACCGAGCTGGTGGTCGGCACGTGGGACGGCCGGAGCGCCAAGGTCATCGGGGCCCGCTCGGTCGACATCGGCTGCGTGCGGATCACCGAGCGGTGCCTGAGATCCGATCCGCCGACCGAGTCGGAGGTCGTGGCAGGCCGCGCGCTGGCCGCTGAGGTGCTCGCTACCGCCTTCGACACCGTTCCCGTGGACCTCGCCCGCACCTGGGTCGGCGTGGCCGGCACGATCACCACGCTGTCAGCAGTGGCACAGGGCCTGCCGGCCTACGACTCCGAGCGCACCCACCTGTCGCGGCTCTCCCGGGCGGACATCACCCGAACGGCGGAGCAGTTGTTGTCCGCGAGTCACCAGGAACGGGCCGCTCAACCGGCCATCCACCCCGGACGGGTAGACGTGATCGGCGGCGGCGCTCTCATCACCGATGTGCTGGCGGACAAACTCGCCCAGGCGACCGGAATTGGGGAGCTTCTGGTCAGCGAGCACGACATCCTCGACGGCATCGCGCTTTCGATCGCCTGAGATCACGGCTTAACACCAACAAAACAGCAGACCAGTCACGTGATTGCGGCCAGTCACCACGCCATTCCAGTGCGTCCAGCAAGAGTGTGAACGTGAACGATTGTGACTGGTTTGTGACGCCCCCGACGGTGAGTTATCACGAGCACCCCGTTAACGTCCTCTCACATTCCGGGAGCTGTGTGGTGCTCTCGGTTGAGGGACTCGACGGCGACCCCGCCGGTGCGTCTGAAAGAAGCTTGGAGGAGACCCGATGCGTAAACCGCGCTGGATGGCTGCGGTGGTGATGCCGACGGCGCTAGCCCTCGCCATCACGAGTTGCAGTGGTGACGAGGGCGGCGACGACGCCGGCGGCACCACCGACAACAGCAAGAACGACAACGCCACGATCAGCCTGTTCGGCACTGCGCCCGAGCGGCCCCTGGTGCCCGGGGACACCACGGAGACCGGTGGCGGCAAGATCGTCGACGCCCTGTTCACCGGCCTCGTCGACTACGACCCGGTCTCGAGCGAGCCGCGCAACGCGCACGCCGAGGAGATCATTCAGTCGGACGACGGCAAGGAGATGACGTTCAAGCTGAAGGAGGGCTGGACGTTCCACGACGGAACGCCGGTCACCGCCAACAGCTACGTCGACGCGTGGAACTACACGGCCTACGGCCCGAACGCCCAGCAGGGTGCCAGCTTCTTCGCGCAGGTCGCCGGCTACGCCGAGGTGCACACTGAGGACCCGGACGCCGAGGGCCCCGCGGTCGCGCCGACCCCGGCCACCGACAAGCTGTCGGGCCTCGAGGTCATCAGCGACAACGAGTTCAAGGTCACCTTCACCGACCCGCACCCGATCTTCCGGATCAAGCTGGGTTACCCGACCTTCTCGCCGCTGCCGGAGGCGTTCTTCGCCGACCCGGCCGCGTTCGGTGCCGCTCCGATCGGCAACGGCCCGTGGAAGTTCGACTCGGCCACGCCGGACGTCAACGTGACGGTCGCGCGCTGGGACGAGTACAAGGGTGACGACAAGGGCAAGGTCGGCAAGGTCGAGTTCCAGTTCCTTGAGGGCACCGAGGCGGCCTACGCCGCGGTCGTCGGCAACGAGCTCGACTTCCTCGACACGATCCCGCCGTCAGGCCTCGCCGGCAACGTCTGGGAGACCGACCTCGCCGGTCGCTCGGACAGCGCCGAGATCCTGTCGATCCAGGAGATCAACTTCCCGCTGTACGACCCGAAGTTCACCAACGTGAAGTTCCGTCAGGCGATCTCCATGGCGATCGACCGTGAGGCGATCACCAAGACGATCTTCGAGGGCAACCGCCAGCCGGTCGCCGGCTACGGTGTCCCGAAGGTGCCGGGCTGGACCGACGGCGCCTGCGGCGACCTGTGTGAGCACAACCCCGAGCAGGCGAAGAAGCTGTTCGACGAGTCGGGTTACACCGGCACGATCGAGATCACCAGCAACGCCGACGGCGGGCACAAGGAGTGGATCGAGGCCGCTTGTGGTCAGATCACGGAAGCCCTGGGCGCCGAGTGCGTGTTCGCCCCGGTCCAGGCCTTCGGTGAGATCCGCGAGAAGATCAACGCCAAGGAGATGACTCAGATCTACCGGGCCGGCTGGCTGGCCGACTACCCGCTGATCGAGAACTTCCTCAACCCGCTGTTCCGCACGGGTGGTTCGTCCAACGATGGTGGCTACTCCAACCCGGCGGTCGACGCGAAGCTTGCTGAGGCCGACGCTGCCACCTCCGAGGAGGAGTCCTTCGAGCTGTACCACGAGGCTGAGGAGCTCATCGCCAAGGACATGCCGTCCGTTCCGCTCTGGAACACCCCGGCGCAGTTCGGCTGGTCCGAGCGGCTCAAGAACGTTCGGATGACGCCCGACCGTGAGCTGGACCTCTCGTACGTCGAGATGGCCTAAAGTCGCACGCTGAACGGGGCTGGATCGCCGTGACCCGGCGGTCCAGCCCCTCTCGGGGGTCAAGGGAGACATTCTTATGGGCCGGTACGTCCTGCGGCGGCTGCTGCAGCTGATCCCGGTGTTCATCGGGGCGACGTTCCTCATCTACCTCATGGTCTGGTCACTGCCGGGCGACCCGTTCGCCGGCATGTGCGGCGAGCGGCCCTGTCCGCCCGAGTTCGTGGCCATGATGACCGACAAGTTCAACCTGAACGAGAACGTCTTCGTTCAGTACTTCCTCTACCTGGGCGATCTGCTCCAGGGGAACTTCGGCGAGACCTTCAACGGGATCTCCGTCAACGACCTTCTCGAGCGCCGCTACCCGATCTCGCTCCGGCTCGCCATCGTGGCCGTCGTCATCGAAGCGGTCATCGGCATCATCGCCGGCGTCATGACCGGCCTCCGCGGCCGCGGCTTCCTGGACAACCTGGTCCTCGTGTCCACGCTGTTCCTGATCTCGCTGCCCGTCTTCGTCACCGGCTTCGTCCTGCAGATCACCCTCGGCTTCCAGCTGGAATGGATCTCGCCGGTCGTGTCGTCGGAGGCGAACTGGTCCGAACTGCTCGTGCCCGGCTTCGTGCTCGGCAGCCTGTCGATGGCCTACGTCGCGCGGCTCACGCGGACGTCGATCATGGAGAACAAGAACGCCGACTACATCCGTACCGCGCTCGCGAAGGGGCAGCCGCAACGCCGGATCGTCGGCGTGCACATGCTGCGCAACTCGGCGATCCCGGTGCTCACGTTCATCGGTACCGACCTCGGCAGCCTCATGGGCGGCGCGATCGTCACCGAGGGCATCTTCGGTATCTCGGGCATCGGCGGGCTCGTCTACCGGGCCATCCAGCAGAAGGAGGGCATCGTCGTCACCAGCGTCGTCGTCCTCCTGGTGATCGTGTTCCTCCTGGTAAACCTCATCATCGACATGCTGTACGCCGTACTCGATCCGAGGATTCGCTATGACTGACCCGGTGACGTCTGGGAACCAGGCGGCCACGGGTGGCGCTTACGTTATTGCTGCCGAACACGCCTCCCCCACCACAGAGCCACCTCCGGGCAAGCAGGGCAAACCCCGCAGCCTCTGGACCGACGCGTGGTTCGACCTCCGCAGACGACCACTGTTCATCATCGCGTCCGTCGTGATCGTGTTCCTGGTGGTCGTGGCGATCTTCCCGCAGTGGTTCACGTCGGCCGACCCAGGGCTGAAGGACCTCGACCGTTCGCGGCTCCCACCGTCCGGTGACGCCTGGTTCGGCTACGACGTCCAGGGACGCGACAACTACGCCAGGGCCGTGTACGGCACCCGGTGGTCCCTGCTGGTCGGTCTCGGCGCGAGCCTGATCACCGTGCTGATCGGTGGCGCTCTCGGCCTGCTCGCCGGCTTCTTCGGCGGCATGGTCGACGGGTTCCTGTCCCGCGTCGGCGAGGTCTTCTTCGGCCTGCCGTTCATCCTCGGCGCGATCGTGATCCTCAACGCCTTCCGCTCCAGCGGCGTCGACAGCGCGTTCGCGCTGGTGATGATGGTGGTGATCACGGTGTCGCTGCTGTCCTGGCCAGTCGCCATGCGCATCATGAGATCGGCGGCCATCGCGGCGAAGCAGCAGGACTACGTGAAGGCGGCACGCGCACTCGGCGCCAGCCCGCTCCGGATCATCCTGAAGCACATGCTGCCGAACTGTCTCGCGCCGATCATGGTGTACGGGACGATTCTGCTCGGTGCCTTCATCGGGGCGGAGGCCACGCTGTCGTTCCTCGGCATCGGCCTGCGCGACCCGGCGGTGTCCTGGGGCGTGATGATCTCCGACGCGCGTAACTACATTCGAGTGGCGCCGCACCTGCTGCTGTTCCCGGCAGGCGTGCTCACGATCTGCGTGCTGGCGTTCGTCATGCTCGGCGACGCGGTCCGCGACGCACTCGACCCGAAGTTGAGGTAGGGGATGGAAACGCAGTCCGTAAGCGAGGCGAGCGACGTAGGCCGCACGGCCGACGCCCCGCTGCTCGAGGTGGATGACCTCTTCGTCGAGTTCCACACCCGCGACGGTGTGGCCAAGGTGATCAACGGTGTCAGCTACCACGTGAACTCCGGCGAGACGCTCGCCGTGCTCGGCGAGTCCGGGTCCGGCAAGAGCGTCACCGCGCAGGCGATCATGGGGATCCTCGACACCCCGCCGGCCCGCGTGGCCGGTGGCGAGATCCGCTACCACGGCGAGGACCTGCTGAAGGCCAGCCCGGCGCGGCGCACCGAGGTGCGTGCCGAGGGCATCGCGATGATCTTCCAGGACGCGCTGTCCGCGCTGAACCCGGTGTTCACGGTCGGCTTCCAGATCGAGGAGCAGCTGCGGATCCGGCTGGGGATGAGCCGCAAGGACGCCCGCAAGCGGGCGATCGAGCTGCTCGACCTGGTGCGGATCCCGAACGCGGCCCGCCGCGTCCGGCAGTACCCGCACGAGTTCTCCGGCGGTATGCGCCAGCGCGCCATGATCGCGATGTCGCTGGCGCTCGACCCGGAGATGCTGATCGCCGACGAGCCCACCACCGCGCTGGACGTCACCGTGCAGGCCCAGATCATGGACCTGCTCAAGGAGCTCCAGGTCGAACGGCAGATGGGGCTCATCCTCATCACCCACGACCTCGGTGTGGTGGCCGAGGTGGCCGACCGCATCGCGGTCATGTACGCCGGCCGGATCGTGGAGCACGCCGACGCGATGTCGCTGTACCGCAACCCCGGCCACCCGTACACGGTCGGTCTGCTGGAGTCCCTGCCGCGTCTCGACCAGAAGGGCGAGAAGCTGGCGACCATCAAGGGGCTGCCGCCGACGCTGACCAACATCCCGCCGGGCTGTCCGTTCAACCCGCGGTGCTCGATGGCCGTGGACCGGTGCCGCGAGGAGCTGCCACACGACCACAACCTGGGTCTCGGCCGCACCAGCAAGTGCCACTTTGCCGAAGAGGTGGTGCGGAGTGTCTGAGAACATCCTCGAGGTTCGGGACCTGGTCAAGCACTTCCCGGTGAAGGTCGGCGTGCTGTTCAAGCACACGATCGGTCACGTCCGGGCGGTCGACGGCGTCTCGTTCGAACTGAAGAAGGGCGAGACGCTCGGCGTGGTCGGCGAGTCCGGCTGCGGCAAGTCGACGCTCGCCCAGGTGCTCATGCGGCTCGAACCGCCCACCAGCGGCAGCGCGCACTACAACGGTCGTGACATGTTCGCCATGCGCGGCGGTGAGCTGCGCAAGCTGCGGCGCAGCATCCAGATCGTGCTGCAGGACCCGTACACGTCGCTGAACCCACGGATGACGGTCGGTGACATCGTCGGCGAGCCGTTCGAGATTCACCCGGAAGTGGCCCCCAAGGGGTCGCGGGCGGCCAAGGTGCGCGACTTGTTGGACGTGGTCGGGCTCAACCCCGAGCACATCAACCGGTACCCGCACCAGTTCTCGGGCGGACAGCGCCAGCGCATCGGTATCGCGCGGGCGCTCGCGCTGCGGCCGGACATCATCGTCTGTGACGAGCCGGTGTCCGCGCTGGACGTGTCCATCCAGGCACAGGTGATGAACCTGTTGGGAGACCTGCAGTCCGAGTTCGGACTGTCCTATGTGTTCATCGCGCACGACCTGTCCGTGGTGCGCCACCTGTCCGACCGGGTCGCGGTCATGTACCTCGGCAAGATCGTCGAGATCGGCACCGAGGACCAGATCTACAACCACCCGACCCACCCGTACACCCAGGCTCTGCTCTCCGCGGTGCCGGTGGCCGACCCGACCGTGCGCGGCCAGCGGCAGATCATCCGATTGGAGGGTGACGTGCCCAGTCCCGTCGACCCGCCGTCGGGCTGCCGATTCCGCACAAGGTGCTGGAAGGCGCAGGAAAAGTGCGCGGAGGAAGAGCCGGAGCTGATGACGCGCGTCGGCGCGCACCCCAGCGCATGTCACTTCGCTGAGGAAAGATCAGTCGTGCCCTGAGTCATCGGGGCTGGTTCGGGGCCTTTGGTAGCAGAACGCGAGGAGGAAGTGCGTGAATCGGCGTAGGACGATTCTTGGCTTACTGGCCGTCCCGCTGGCCGCGGCCGGCGTGACGGTCGCGGTGACATCGGCGAACGCCCAGCCGGAGCTGTCCGGTGAGACGGTGGAGTACAGCGTGCTCGCCGCGGACGGCGTCAACGTGAAGGACGCGGAGCGCGCGGTACGCGACGCGGGCGGCAAGGTGGTCCGCAGCAATGCGGCCGCCGGCCTGATCACCGCCACGGCCCCGGCCAACGGCTTCACCGCCCGGCTCGACTCCGTGCCGTCGGTGCTCTACACGAGCCCCACCATCTCCATCGGACAGTCGCCGGACGCCAAGCGCGCCCGCACCGACGAGGACTCGGTGGAGCAGGAGAACAAGCAGGGCGCCAACCCGTCGTCGCGCAAGGCCGCGAAGGCGCCGGTGGGCATGGACCCGCTGGACGGTCAGCTGTGGGGTCTCACGTCGGTTCGCTCCGACCTGGCCCGCACCGAGCAGCCCGGTGACAAGCGCGTCAAGGTCGGCGTGCTCGACACCGGTGTGGACGGCAGCCACCCGGACATCGCGCCGAACTTCGACGCCGCGCTGTCCCGCAACTTCACGCGGGACATCCCGACCGACGAGCTGGGCAACGTGGTGGACGGTCCGTGTGAGTTCCGCGGCTGCGTCGACCCGGCCAACTGGGACGACGGCGGACACGGCACGCACGTGGCCGGCACGATCGCCGCGGCCGCCAACGGTTTCGGCATCTCCGGCGTCGCGCCGAACGTGTCCATCGTGAACATCCGCGGTGGCCAGGACTCCGGCTACTTCTTCCTCCAGCCGGTGGTCGACGCGCTCACCTACGCCGGTGACGCGGGCCTCGACGTGATCAACATGTCGTTCTACGTGGACCCGTGGCTGTACAACTGCTCGGCGCACCCGCTCGACACGCCGGAGCAGACCGCACAGCAGCGCACGGTGGTCACGGCCGTGACCCGCGCACTGAAGTACGCGCACCGCAAGGGCGTCACGCAGCTCGTCGCGCTGGGCAACCAGCACGAGGACAACGGCAACCCGCACCCGGACGCCGGCAGCCCGAACTTCCCGGCCGGCACCAACTACACCCGCGAGGTCGACAACGACACCTGCCTGTCGATGCCGGTCGAGGGTCCGCACGTCCTGCCGGTCGGCTCGTTCGGCCCGTCGCAGGCGAAGGCCGACTACTCGAGCTACGGCACCGAGCGCATCTCGGTGTCCGCGCCGGGTGGATACTTCCGGGACTACTTCGGTACGCCGGAGTTCAGGACCAACGAGAACATGATCCTCTCGACGTACCCCCGCAACGTGGGCGTCGCCGAGGGCACCATCGACGCGGACGGCAACATCACGCCCGATGGTGAGGAACTCGGTGTCCAGAAGGCGTGCAAGAACGACGGAACCTGCGGCTACTACCAGTTCCTGCAGGGCACGTCGATGGCAACGCCCCACGCCTCGGGTGTGGCCGCGCTGATCGTCTCCGAGTTCGGCAAGTACTCGGGCAAGAAGGTCACCATGGACCCGGCCAAGGTCGAGCGGGTCCTCGAGGGCTCGGCCTTCGCGGTTCCCTGCCCGGAACCCCGCACGGTCGACTACCTGGACGAGGGCCGCGACGACAGCTTCACCGCCACGTGCGAGGGGACGCTGGAGTTCAACGGCTTCTACGGCAACGGCGTGGTCGACGCCTGGAACGCAGTGAAGAACGGTAAGCAGTACCTGCGCTGATCTGTCCCAAGTAGAGCGCCCTGGAGCCACGGCTCCGGGGCGCTTTGCTGTCCTGGTCTCAGCCGACGAGGTTCCAGATGCACTCACCGGAGATCTCGACGAACTCGCCCGCGTTGATCGTGAGACTGCCGGGCCCTTCCACGATGCCGTTCGTGATGAGCGCCTCGAACTCCCCGGAGTCGTTGTTTCTACGGGCCCAGTAACACATGCCCATCGACCCGGTGGGCCCGTCGGTCTTGTACTGCCCGGGAGCGACGTCCACTCCCACCTCGTAGACCCCGTTGCCGAGGGTGGCAGCGGGCCCGGGCGGCGGAGGCGGCTCCTCGATGACGGTCACGGGTGCGGGGGCGGGCGCGGTCACGGTGTCCGCGGGCGGAGCCGGCGCGGTAACGGTCACCGTGCGCCCGGCAGCGGCCTTCGACGGCTCCGGCTTCTGACCGACACCGCCAACACCGATCCCCACGACGAACGCGACAACGATGCCACCGATCCACAGCCACCGCCGGGAGCGCGGTTTCGTGGGGGACGGGGGAGCCGGCGGCGCGGGCTGCCAGGTGGGTTGAGTCATGGTGGTTCTCCTCGCTGGTCAACCTGCACGTCGCTCCCCAGCGAGGGGACGTTCCGGGACTTTGGACCCTTTGTCGGTTCATACGGGTGTATGAATACGGCCGTCTGCCAGTCCCTCGCGAGATCTGTGGACAACCGTGCCGACTGTGGACAACTCGGCCGAAGTGGATCTTCACGCCCCGGCTCCGTGGGTGTGAGCCGATAGACTGGAACAGGGCCGCCCCCGGGATGGGTGGGGGACTGCCCAAACGTAGTCGCGCTGTTGATCATGGCTGGCGGCGGGCAGGTGTCCGTCCTGTTCGGCCCGCCGCCTTGGCCTGCTGGGCGCCACGTTCCGAACCCGCGATATCGCGTTTCCGGGGCGCGAGTTCGAGGTTCCGAACCGCGAGTTCGTGGTTCCCGCACCCGAGATCGCGGTTCCGGCACGCGAGTTCGCGGTCCCGGCGGCGGTATTCGCGTCAGCCTGGAACCGGAACCCCCGACCCACGCGGCCGGAATGCGCTTTGTGGGCGGGGTTCGGGAGCAGCGAACCTCACAGGCGAGCCGGATCCCGCCCATGCCTCCGCCGCGACCCGAACCCAAGCCCGGACTCAGCGGTTCGAAGTGTCCTTGATGAACTTCGCGATGTCCTTCGACTGCTGCACCCGCGAAGGCTCGTGCACGTACATCATGTGGCCAGCCGGGTAGTAGGCGCTGTCGATGTTCTCCCGCAACTCGGCAGGAATGGACAGATGCGCCAGCACGTGTTCCGAAGCGAAGTACGGCGTCGCGCCGTCCAGGTAGCCGAATGCCACGTGGACCTTCAGGTGCGGGTTGGCGCGCATGGCCGCCGAGAGTTTGTCCGCCACCGTGACGTGTGCGTTCTCGAACTCCTTGTACGACCACGCGGTGTGGGTGTCCATGCTCAGGATCTCGTACGGCAGATCGTTGCGGTACTCGAGTTCCGTGTGCAGGTAGTGGTTCAGCGCGGCCGCGTACGCGCCCATGATCGCCGCGCTCGACGGGTCGTCGTCCATGTGCTCGCGGGCGTAGTCCGGCCCGGCGCCGGTGAAGCGCGAGTCCAGCCGACCGACCACCTTTCGCTGGTGGCGCAACACCTCCGTGAAGAACCGGACGTGCTCGATGCGCAGGTCGGCGCGGTCGACGTAGTCCTCGGACAGCCCCGTCAGCGAAGCGATCCGGCTGACGATCGCCGCACGCTCCTCAGTGGACAGTCGCGAACCCCTTGCCAGGGCCCACGGATAGTCCTTCGCCGCGAACTCCTCCGCGTCCGCCAGGACCTCGTCGAGCGGTCGGTCGCCCAGTAGACCGTGGTAGTGCGCGATCGCCGCGTACGTCGGCAGGTACAGCGAGTACGGGAGATCGTTGCCCGGGTTGAAGTCCAGCGTCGCGAAGTCGAGCACCGCGGAGATCAGGATCAGCCCGTTGAAGTACATGCCGTGCCGGGTCTGCAGGTGTTGCGCGAGACCACCGGCGCGGGTCGTGCCGTACGACTCGCCGGCCAGGTACTTCGGCGACAGCCACCGCCCGTTGCGTGACGTCCACAGCCGGATCACCTCGCCGACCGACTCGATGTCGGGCTGGAAACCGTGGTAGTCGCCCGGCTTCTCGCCCTTCGCGGCCCGCGAGTACCCGGTGGCCACCGGGTCGATGAACACCAGGTCGCTGTGCGCGAGCAGCGTCTCGGCGTTGTCCACCAGGCCGTACGGCGGTGGCGCGAGGTCGCCGACGTCACCCGAGACCACTCGGCGCGGGCCGAACAGTCCCAGGTGCAGCCACACGCTCGACGAGCCGGGCCCACCGTTGAACGCGAACGTCACGGGGCGCGAGGCCGGATCGGCACCGTCCACTGTGTACGCGGTGACGAACACCTCCGCCTTGGGCACGTGCCCGTCGAACTTGCCGTCGGTGAGCACCTCCTGGCGCAGCACGATCCGCCCGGTGGTGGCGGTGTACCCGAGCTTGCGGCGTTTGACGGTGATCGTGTGCGAGCTGCTGACGAGATCGTCCACCGGCTCGACCGGAGTCGGCTGCTCGTCGTCTGGAGATGCCATGATCGGCACCCTACGTGTTGCGTTCCCTCTGTGGGCAAGGACAATTCCGGACGTGTCCGACCTCGCCGACCTGGACCGCCGGGTGACCGAATGTCGTGCCTGCCCGCGCCTGGTGGCGTGGCGGGAGGAGGTCGCGCGGGTGAAGCGCGCCTCGTTCGCCGACCAGGAGTACTGGGGCCGCCCGGTGCCCGGTTTCGGCCCACCGAACGCGGCACTGGCGATCGTCGGCCTGGCCCCGGCCGCCCACGGCGCGAACCGCACGGGCCGGATGTTCACGGGCGACCGCTCGGGCGACGTTCTCTACGCGGCGATGCACGCCGTGGGGCTGGCCTCCCAACCGACAGCCACCCACATCGACGACGGCCTGGAGCTGTACGGCACCCGCATCACCGCGCCAGTGAAATGCGCGCCCCCGGAGAACAAACCGACTCCCACCGAGCGCGACAACTGCCGCCCGTGGCTGGCCGAGGAACTGGCCCTGCTGACCCCCACCCTGCGCGCGATCGTGGTCCTGGGCGCTTTCGGCTGGCAGGCCCTGCTGCCGGTCCTGTCAGCGGCGGGCTGGCACGTGCCCACGCCCCGCCCGAAGTTCGGGCACGGCGTGGCCGTGGAACTCGATGGCCCGGCGCCACTGCACCTGTTCGGCTGCTACCACGTGAGCCAGCAGAACACCTTCACCGGCCGCCTCACGCCAGCCATGGTGGAGGAGGTCCTGACGAGGGCCAAGCAGCAGGCCGGCCTGTGAGGCCACTGCTCCTGCTGGACATCGACGGCCCACCGCACCCGTGTGAAATCTGAAACCGATAGCTGCAGGTCGACGCGGGAGGACGATTACTACACCCTTCTGCAGCTTGACCCAAGGTCTGCGGCGTGGATCAATGTTCTTGCGACTTCGCCTTGAAGTTTAAGGAGAGGAGTCGCTATGTCGGTGGCGTCCGCGATGGCTATGGGCCCGTGGGCGCTCGTCATCGTGCTGATCCTGATGCTCGGCGCCGCTCTGTGGGTCGTGGGCTCGGTGCTCGCGAGGTGCCTGCGCGCCGAGCACCATCGGGCAGTCACTGTGCGGGTCCGGATGCTCGGCCTGCTGCGGGTCGAGGTCGAGCTGGGTACCGCCGAACCCCTCCCGGAGCCCGAAGACATCGCCTGATTCGTTAGCCATAAGCGACGGCGGTCACAGAGAGTGCACAATCACACGGGGGGTGACGGGCGCTGCGATGCGGGTGGTGCGACCATTGAGGCATGGGTCGTGGTAGAGCGGAACCGAAGCGGATCGTCATACTGGGCGGCGGCTACGTCGGCTTGTACGCGGCGCTGGGGTTGCAGCGTCGGCTGAAGGGCAACGAGGCGTCTGTCACCGTCATCGACCCGCAGCCCCACATGACCTACCAGCCGTTCCTTCCCGAGGCCGCCGCCGGCGCCATCGAGCCGCGCCACGTCGTGGTGCCGCTGCGTAAGACGCTCAAGCGCTGCCACGTGCTCACCGCGCGCGTCACCAGGATCGAGCACGCGCGACGCACGGTGATCATCGAGGCGCCGGACGGGCACTCGGAGGAAGTCGGCTACGACATTCTCGTCGTGGCGCTCGGGTCGGTGGCCCGGATCCTGCCGATCCCGGGGCTCTCGGAGCAGGGCATCGCCTTCAAGACGATCGGCGAGGCGATCTACCTGCGCAACCACGTGATGTCCAAGCTGGACGCCGCCAGCAGCACGGTCGACCCGGAGCGGCGCCGCAAACTGCTCACCTTCACCTTCGTCGGCGGCGGGTACGCCGGCATCGAGGCGCTGGCCGAGCTGGAGGACATGGCGCGCTTCGCCACCCGCTACTACGACAACATCGAGCCGTCCGACCTGCGCTGGGTGCTGGTGGAGGCCTCTGGCCGCATCCTGCCGGAGGTCCGCGCGAGCCTCGGCGTCTACACGGTGCTGCAGCTGGAGAAGCGCGGCATCGAGGTCTACCTGTCGACATTGGCCGAGTCGCTCGAAGGCGGCCACGTCGTCCTCTCCGACGGCACGGAGTTCGACAGCGACACGATCGTCTGGACGGCCGGAGTGAAGGCCAACCCGGTGCTCGCCGCCTCCGACCTGCCGCTGGACGACCGCGGCCGCCTGCGCGCCAAGACCACCCTGCAGGTCGAGGGTGAGCCCGACGTCTGGACCGCCGGCGACAACGCCGCGGTGCCCGACCTGTCGCGCACCGAAAAGGACCCGGACGCCCTGTGCGCGCCCAACGCCCAGCACGCGGTGCGCCAGGCCAACCGCATGGCCAAGAACATCGTGGCCGTGCTGCGCGACAAGGCGCCCACGGACTACTTCCACAAGAACGTCGGCTCCGTCGCGAGCCTCGGGCTCCACAAGGGAGTGGCCGACGTCTACAACGTCAAGGTCAAGGGCTTCATCGCTTGGGGCATGCACCGCGGCTACCACCTGTCACGAGTGCCCACCTTCAACCGGAAATTCCGCGTAGTAGCCGACTGGTTACTGAGTGGACTCTTACGGCGCGAGGTCATCTCGATGGGCCAGATCAACAATCCCAGGGCCGAGTTCGATCGCGTGTCGAAGGGCTGACTCCCGAATTTTTCAAGGGGTCAGACCCGAGTTACACCAGGTAGCCTGAGCAAACCCAACATGGGTAGAGCTAAATGGCGTATCAAGCATTGGGCCGAGGGACGGATTTTGTGAAAACCCGTCCCTAGCGCGGTGTTTGCGCCATAGGCTGCGGCTGCCCCCGTAGCCCAACTGGCAGAGGCAACCCCCTTAAAAGGGGTGGAGTGCCGGTTCGAATCCGGTCGGGGGCACGGCGATGATGGCAATTTCTCTCGTCATCGGTACGCAACTCCTCGCATTTGATGAGACACGCAGCGTTGCCGCATTCTGACTTTTTCCCTGCGCGGATTCTTTTTCGCGACACCCAGTCCGTACTTGACAGCGGTGCGTGACGAGCTATAGTCAACCCATCGGTTAATTAACTAGGTGGTTGAGTACGGATGACTGTAGACCAACTGAGTAGCACCTTCGCCGCGCTGGCCGACCCGACCAGGCGTGCGATCCTCGCTCGACTGTCCACAGGGGAGGCCACGGTCACCGAGTTGGCGGAGCCGTTCAGCGTGAGCCTGCCGGCGATCTCCAAGCACCTGAAGGTGTTGGAGCGGGCCGGACTGATCTCCCGCGGCCGCAGTGCGCAGTGGCGTCCGTGTCGGTTGGACGCCGCGCCCATGAAGGACGCGAACGCGTGGCTCGAGGAGTACCGCAGGTTCTGGGAGCAGAGCTTCGACCGCCTCGAGGAACACCTTCGTGAACTCCAGAAAGGAAACGACTGATGGAAACCGCGCTGTCGATCACGCGCCTGCTCGACGCGCCGCGTGAGCTGGTGTTCGAGGTGTGGACCAATCCGGACCACCTGGCGCAGTGGTGGGGTCCGAAGGGATTCACCGCGACGTCGTGCACCATCAAGCTGGCCGAGGGCGGCGGGTGGCGCACGTGCATGCGCAACGGGGACGGTGCCGAGTACTGGGCGCGGGGGACGTATCGCGAGATCGTCGCGCCTGAGCGGCTGGTGTTCTCGTTCGCGTGGGAGGAGCCGGCCGGCACGCCCGGCCTGGACACGCTGGTCACCGTCACCTTCGCCGATCTCGACGGCAAGACGGAGATGACCTTCCGGCAGGCCGGGTTCGGGTCGGTGGAGGAGCGCGACAGCCACCGCGGTGGCTGGCAGGAGTGCCTCGACGACCTGGCCGGCTACCTGGCGGGAGGCGTCCGATGACCGAGTTGCCGATCATGGTGTCCCCGGCCGAATGGCAGGCCGAGCGGGACAAGTTGCTGATCGAGGAGAAGGCCGCGCTGCGGGCGTTGGACAGGGTGAACGCGCAGCGGCGCAGACTGCCGATGGTGGAGTTCGACAAGGAGTACGTCTTCACCGGGCCGGCCGGGCGGGCGAGTCTGCTCGACCTGTTCGACGGGCGCCGTCAGCTGATCGTCTACCACTTCATGATGTTCGACGGCGACGACCACCGGTGCCCCGGCTGCTCGATGGTCGTCGACAACATCGGCCACCTCGCGCACCTGCACGCGCGGGACACCACGCTCGTGGTGACCGCGCCGGCGCCGCTCGCGCAGATCGACGCGTACAAGGAGCGGATGGGCTGGACGGTGCCGTGGGTCTCCGCGCTCGGCTCGGATTTCACCGAGGACTGCGGGGCGGGGATGGGCTTCGGGGTGAGCGTGTTCCTGCGGGACGGCGACCGGGTGTTCCGCACGTACTACACCTCCGGTCGCGGCGGTGACCTGCTGGTCGGCACGCTGCGCTACCTCGACCTGACGCCGTTCGGCCGGGGTGAGTCGTGGGAGGAGTCCGGGCGCGGCGAGGGCGGCCCCGGCCGCTGGTGGCGCGTGCACGACGAATACTGAGCTAGATGTAAATCCCGGTTACATGTACTTTGCTGAGCGAGACCGTTTCGCCGACGAAGGGGTGTCCGGGATGACGAGCCAACCTATCGAGGTCGCGTTCGAGCGGCGTGGCAACGGCAGTCCGCTGGTGCTGCTGCACGGCATCGGGCACCGGTGGCAGGCCTGGGCGCCGGTGCTCGACCTGCTGTCCGAGCAGCACGACGTGATCGCCGTCGACCTGCCGGGCTTCGGCAAGTCGCCGCTGCTGCCGGAGGGGCGCGGCTACGACATCTCGTCGGCCGTCGACGCGCTGGCCGACATCTTCGACGATCTGGGCCTCGACCACCCGCACGTCGCCGGCAACTCGCTCGGCGGCGTGCTGGCGTTGGAGGCGGCGTCCCGCGGGCTGGTGGCGTCGGCGACCGCGCTCGCACCCGCGGGGTTCTGGTCGCCTCGCGATCGGGCGTACGCGTTGTGGGTGCTGCGGCGGATCCGGTCGACCGGCCGGTTCCCGGCGCCGCTGCGGACGCTCCTGTTCGGCAACCGGTTCTTCCGGGCTGCCGGCGCCAGCCTGCTCTACGGACATCCGTCGCGGATGACCGCGGAGATCATGCTGGACGACCTGGTGTCGATGGTCGGTTCGCCGGCGTTCGACCTGGTGGCCACGGCCGGTAAGGGTTACGCGTACGCGAGCCCGGCGCCGACCGTGCCGGTGACGGTCGCGTGGGGGACCAGGGACCGGATCCTGTGGCCTCGCCAGGCGCGGCGGGCGGCGGAGCTGTTGCCGCAGGCCAGGCACGTGTGGCTGCACCGGGCGGGGCACGTGCCGATGATCGACGAGCCGGAGCAGGTGGCGTCGCTGATCACCGCGACGTGCTCACAGGCGTCGGCACGCGAGGCGGCTTGACCTCGGGTTTGGTGGAGCTTGCAGAATCGCGGTATGGATGAGCGACTGCTGGCACTGCTAGAAGGTTCGAACCTGGGCGTGCTGACCACGCTGAAGCGCGACGGCCGACCGCAACTGTCGAACGTGACGTACGCCTTCGACCCGGCGACCATGCTGATCCGCGTCTCGGTGACCGACGGTCGCGCGAAGACGGCCAACCTACGCCGCGACCCACGCGCGAGCTTCTACACGACGACCGGCAACTTCGGCCCGTACGCGGTGGCGGAGGGCGACGCGGACCTGACTCCCGTGGCCGCCGCGGTGAACGACGCGACGGTCGACGAGCTGGTCGACCTGTACCGCACGATCAGCGGCGAACACCCGGACTGGGACGAATATCGGGAGGCCATGGTGGCGGACAAGCGACTCGTGTTGCGTCTGCGAGTGACGCACGTGTACGGCATGGCCTGACACCCTCGGCCGCCCGGACCAAGATCGACAGCGGGCCACGGCCCCCCGTAATCCAGCGTACTGGCGGGCACCGACAGTAGGGCTCGTTGAAGATCGTCTGCAGGGAAATTGTCCACAAGTGGGACGCCATCCACAGGCAAGATCCACATCGGCGGGGATTGTCGGTGCTCGTCGGTACGCTGGATTCCGGGGGCGGAGGCATCCGGGGTCCAGCCTGGAGCGCCGTTTTTCGCAGGTCAGAGAGTTGCTAGAGGTGCTGTCGAGCACGCGGGGCAGATCAGCGCTTCGCTGGCTTCTTTGCCTCGCGTTGGGTGGGGACCTCCTCCGGTTGGGCCGGGGTGGCGTCCACCTCCTGCTCCTCCGGGATGGGTTCCAGCAGGTTGGCGCTTCGGGTCAGGATTTCCTGGGTCTCGCGTAGGCGGTCGGCCAGTTCGGTGCGCACCTTGGTCAGGCGGCGGACCTGGTCGGTGACCGAGTCGACGCGGCGCTTGGCCTCCTCGTCCGCTGACCTGAGGCGCGCGGCTGCCTCGCCCTCGGCGGCTGTCTTGGCTTTCGCTAGTTCGGTGGTCAGTGCCTCGCGCTTCGCGGTCATCGACTCCGAGAACTCGCGGTCTATGCGGATTCGGTCGCGTTCGGCGGCCGCGTCGATCTCGCGGCGGCGGCGTTCGGCGGCCATGGTCATCTCCTCCACGCGCGCCTTCGCCGAGGACATGATCGTCTCGTGGGCGGCGTGGATCTCCGTGTGCTGTTCGTCCAGCTCGGCCAGCAGCTTCTTGTAGCGGTCGCGGAGGGCGGTCGACGCCTGTTCGGCCGCCGCCCACGTGTGTTCGGCCGCTGACTGCGCCCTGGCCGTGACCTCGGTGGCCTGCGACTTCGCCACCTCGAGCAGCCTTGCCGAGTCGCCGGTGCCCGAGCCGAACTCGTCGAGGCGCGAGCTGAGCGCGGCGATCTCGCGCCGCGCGATCTCCAGCTCGCCCTGCAGCTCGGCGGCCTGCGCCTGTGCCTCCATGCGGTCGGCCTGGGCGCGCTCGACCGCGTCCTCCAGCTCCTGGACGCGCCGTCTCACCTGCGACCGGTCGAACCCGTGGCGCACCACGGAGAAGCTGGCGTCCGGTCCGGTTGGGTCACGATCCTCGGCGGCGGCCATGGAGGTGAAGGTACTCGTGCGACCACATACCGCAACAGATCAAATCCTGAGAGTCTACTGTGGACGGTCGGCTACCTGCTCGGGTTCACGGTAAGTCGTAGGCCGTGGGGTGTCGGGGTTGGTAGAGGCCGATCTCGCCGGCGCCGGGCACCTCGAGGGTGATCAGCAGGCCCCAGCCCTGGTCGCTCACCTCGCTCGTGAAGACCACACCCTTGGCCTTCAGGTCGGCGACCGTGGCGTCGAGGTCGTCGCACATGAGGTACAGCTCGTGGCGTCCGGCGCCCTCGGTGGGGTGCACGGCCAGTTCGGACGGCGGTGCCTTGAAGATCAGCCAGCCGCCGCCGGCGTCCACGCCGGGCAGTCCGAGCGTCTCGGACAGGAAGGTGCGCGCCGCCTCGGCGTCCTCGGCATAGATGATCGTGTGTGCGCCGGTGATCATGTGCGTCTCCTTCGCTGCTTGGAAGCCGCGTGTCAGTTTGGTCGGTGTCATCGCTGCCGAGCCAGGCGTCGGCGACCGTTTGGCTGGGTCGGCGTGCGTGTACGGCTGGTTCGGCGTACGTGAGTGGCTGGTTCGGCGTGCGTGGGTGGCTGACTCGGCGTACGCCAATGGCTGGCTCGGTGTGCGTGAGTCGTGGCGTTCGCCGCTGGCTGCTCTACCAGTGGAAGCCGCGGGTGAGTTTGGCCAGGGCCATTGCCGCGGAGCCCAGGTGGCGGTCGCCCTTGCCGATCTTCAGGCGGCCTGAGCCGCCTGCGGCTGTGGAGTCCGGGAAGATTCGGTAGCCCTGGTAGGCGATGGCGTCGACGAGGCCTGGCGCGAATTCGTACGCCGCCTGGATCAGGCGGCCGGTGGGGGTGCCGATGTGCTTCGGGCGCTCCAGCAAGGCAGTCATGACCATGTCGGCGGCCTGCTCGGGGGACTTCGTGGGGAAGGCGTCGTAGATCTTGGTCGGGCGGATCATGGGGGTGCGGACCAGCGGCATGTGCACGGTGGTGAAGGTGATGCCCGCGCCGTGGGTCTCGGTGGCCACGATCTTGCTGAAGTGGTCGAGAGCCGCCTTGGACGCGACGTAGGCCGAGAACCGAGGGGCGATGCCCTGGACGCCGATGGACGACACGTTCACGATGTGGCCGAACCGCCGCTCGATCATGTGGGGCATGAGGCCGAGGATCAGCCGCACGGCGCCGAAGTAGTTGATGGCCATGGCGCGCTCGTAGTCGTGCATGCGGTCGTACGACAGCTGGACGGAGCGGCGGATCGACCGGCCGGCGTTGTTCACCAGCATGTCGATGCCCGGCTGCTCGGTGATCATGGCGGCGACCGTCTTGGTGACCGACTCCTCGTCGGTCAGGTCGCACGGGTAGACGAACGCCTGGCCGCCCGCCGCGGCGATCTCCGCGCGGACCTCCTCCAGCTCCGTCTGCCGACGTGCGATCAGGAGGGGGACGCCGCCGGCGGCCGCGACCTTCAGAGCGGTGGCCCGCCCGATGCCCGAGGACGCGCCGGTGATCACCACGCGCCGGCCGTCGAGGTGGCCGCGCTGACCGTGGCGGCGAGCGCGGAACGGGTCGAGGTGCTCGCGCCAGTAGCGCCACAGCACGTCGGCGTAGTCGGCGAGCGGCGGCACCACCACGGCACTGTCGGCCAGGGCCTTGCGGGTCTCGGCCGAGTCGAACCTGGGCTCGAACGTGAGCGTGGTCAGCAGCACGGGCGGGATGCCGAGCCGGTCGAGGAACGCGTCGCGCGCGATCGTCACTCCGGGCACGTGTTCGGCCAGCTTCACCAGACCGATGAGCGGCGCGGACAGCCCGGCACCCAGTTCGCTGTTCGCGACCGGCGCCCCGGCCGCGCGGGCGAACGCGTTGTACACCGACCGCGCCGACTGCGGCTCGGGGTTGACCAGGTGGAACGCACGCCCGTCGAGGCCCGGCGCGTTGACCAGGTGGGCCATGGCGGCGGCCACGTAGTCGACGGGAACGATGTTCGTGTCGCCGATGTCCGGGAACACGAGCGGCACGCTCGGCACGGCGCCCAGCCGCGCGAGCGCGGGGAAGAAGTAGTAGGGCCCGTCGATCTTGTCCATCTCGCCGGTGACCGAGTTGCCGACCACGACGGCCGGTCGGTAGACCCGCCATGGCACCTCGGTCTGGGTGCGCACCAGACGCTCGGACTCGAACTTGGTGCGGTGGTACGGGGTGAGCAGGCGTTGCCCGGCGTCGAACATCTCCTCGGTGAACCGGCCGCGGTAGTCGCCGGCGACCGCCACCGACGACACGTGGTGCAGGCAACCGACGCGCAACGCCTCGGCCAGCTCGATCACGTGCCTGGTGCCGTCGACGTTGGCCGCGATGCTCGCGTCGTCGTCGGCCGCGATGTCGTACAGCGCCGCCAGGTGCACGAGGTGGTCGACCGTGCCGGTCAGCTCGGCCACCTGTTCGTCGCCGATGCCGAGGCGTTCCTCTCGCACGTCGCCGAGCACCGTCTTGATCTTCTCGGCGTGGGGCCAGTCGCGGGCCGCGGCGGTGAGCCGGTCCTGGGACTGCTCCCGGACGAGAACCCAGACGCGCTCGGTGTCGGACCGGTCCAGGATCTCGGCGACGAAGTGCCGGCCGATCAACCCGGTCGCACCGGTCACCAGGTAGGTAGCCATCAGCCGTGCCTCCTCGTTTGTTGCTGGGACCTATTCCACCAGATCAGCGGATGGGCGGCGGCGGAAAACGTGTCTGTATGACTATTCAGAGAATGACTATGAGATCTGCGCGGCCGGCATCGCGCGGAACTTCTCCAGCACCGCCGGATCCTGCAGCGACATCCACTCGATCACCTGCGAGTAGGTGGTGCAGACGGTCTCGGCACGCACGCAGATCTCCGACATGAACTTCTCGGTGGCGTTGGTGAACGCGCCGCCGGACCAGTCGTTGAAGTGGTTGCCGACCGTGAGCGGCGCGCGGTTGGTGTTGTAAGCCGCCTGGAACGCCGCCCGGTAGGTCTCCAGCGTGACCCTGGTGAACTCGGCGTCGCGGGCCGGCTCCTCGCGCGCGCCGTTCATCGCGTACCAGAGGTTGTAGTCCATCATGATCACTTTTTTGCCGCCGAGCGCCGGCGGCCGCACGATCGGCACCCAGAACTCCCAGACCTCGTCGACCAGGGTCGGCCAGGCGACGCCCTCGGTGGTCCTGCTGGAGTCGTAGGTGAACTCGTGGTCGGCCATGGCCGGCGCGAGTTCGGCGAAGTCGCCCTCCAGACACGGGGTCCGCCCGCCCCGGACGGCCGTTTCCGCCACCCGCAGCCCACGCCCGGTGGCGTCACGCAGGATGCCGAAGAACTGGTCCAGCTCGTCGCGCCACTGCGCGGTCGACCACGACGCCTCGCTCGGTTCGTTGCCCGCGCAGAAGTGCCCGTTGTAGTGCGTGCCGATCTCGTGGCCCGCGGCGATGGCGGCGTTCAGGTCGGCGATGCGGGTGCGCACCTCGGTGTCCGGTCCGCCGAAGCTGATCGACGCGACGCCCGGTTCGTGGCCGGGGCCCGTGTACTCGGTGCTGCGGGAGTCGGACAGCAGGTAGATGCCCGACAGGAAACCGGTCACCTGCGCGTTCACCTGCTCGGCCAGCGGCAGGACCCGCTGCCAGTGGTCGTGGGATCCGGCGCCGTCGAAGGAGAACAGCACGAACTGCGGTGGTTTCTCGTCCGCCCGCAGTGGGCGCATCCAGGACGGCGGGCCGGTCTTGGCCTGCGGCGCCGGGCCAGGCGTACGCTCGCCGCCCTCGGGAAGGCGAGTCCCGAGAACCAGCAGAACGAGGAACGTGAGAGCGAGCGCGACGCCGGTGACGATGGGACCCCAGCGCCGACCCCCGGCCGTGCTCATCACGCCTCCCCGGTCGTGGCGGTTATGTGCACTCAGTGAAGACTACGGAGGCTAGTCGCTCGCTCGGGGGACGCCGGACCGGGGAAGTGGGTCTGTCCGTAACGATCACGCATTGACGAGTAAAGTCAGCTTTACCCACCGGGAACCGAACGGCATGGTTGGCCGTTGAACCCGGTGCAGAGCCATCAGGCCCAGGAGGAACAGGTGCGTTCAACCAGTAATCCCGCGTTCCGGAACCTGCCGACCGGCGGGTTCGGCGGCGGCTACGCGGGTTTCCAGAACCAGCCGCAAGCCGAGCAGGGATACGGCGGCGGCTACATGACCCCGCCGGCCGCCACTGAGCGCCCGATGACGATCGACGACGTGGTCTCCAAGACCGCGATCACGGTCGGCACCACGATGCTCACCGGCGTGATCACGGCGTTCGCCGTGCTCACGGGGGCCGTCAGCCCCTGGCCGCTGGCGATCGGCGGCATGATCGTCGGTCTCGTCCTCTCGTTGATCATCATCTTCAAGCAGAAGGCCAACCCGGCCATGGTGCTGTCGTACGCGGCGGCAGAGGGTGTGTTCCTCGGAGCCATCACGGGTGTGTTCGAGGCGTACTTCCCTGGCATTGCCGTCAAGGCGATCCTCGGTACGGGCCTCGTGTTCGCGGTGATGCTGACCCTCTACAAGACCGGTGCGGTCCGGGTCACGCCGAGGCTCACCAAGTGGGTCATCGGTGCCGGCATCGCCGCCGTCCTGATGATGCTCATCAACCTGCTCGCCGGCGGTGCGCTCGGCATCCGCAACGGTGGCACGCTCGCCATCGTCTTCAGCCTCGTGGTCATCGGCATCGGTGCCTTCATGCTGCTGCTGAACTTCGACGAGACCGACCAGATGATCCGTGCCGGCATGCCGGCCAAGTACGCCTGGTACGCGGCGTTCGGCCTGACGGTCACGCTCGTCTGGCTGTACCTGGAGATCCTGCGACTGCTGTCGTACTTGCAGGGCGACTAACAGCTTTCCCCTGGAAGGGGCGTTCGGCCGACTGAGGCCGGGCGCCCCTTCTGCTGTGTAAGGGAAGGCGCCAAGTGAGGGTGGCCTAACTAGTGGCGTCGTAAATGCCGGTATCTACACTGAGAGCCGCGATCTTGTGAAGCGTTTCACGACCGAGCTTGTGAAAAGATTCACAAGCTCGCTGAAGATCCAGGTTAGGTCTGCCTAACCCGGGGCGAGAGATGGACACCCCATAAGGTGCCCGCGAGGGAGCGGGAAAGGACGGCGAAGTGTCAGTACTCGCAGCTGTCGGTACATCTGTAGCACAGGACGAGATCCCAGGGACGAGCCTCGACAGCTATCTACCGCTGTTCCTGCTCTTCGTGCTCGCGGCCGCGTTCGCGTTGTTCTCCGCGTTGCTCGGCCCGCTCGTCGGGCCCAAGCGGTACAACCGGGCCAAGCTCGAGGCGTACGAGTGCGGGATCGAGCCGTCTCCGCAGCCGGTGATCGGTGGTGGCCGTGTTCCGGTCGCCTACTACCTCACCGCGATGCTGTTCATCCTGTTCGACATCGAGATGGTCTTCCTCTACCCGTTCGCGGTATCCGCGGACGCTCTCGGGCTGTTCGGGCTGGTGGAGATCTTCTTGTTCATCGCGACGGTCGGCTTCGCCTACGCGTATGTGTGGCGGCGCGGCGGGCTCGACTGGAACTGACGGGAGAGGGAGATGGGCCTCGAAGAGAAGCTCCCCAACGGAATCCTGCTGGCCAGCTTGGAGAAGCTGGTCAACTGGGGCCGGAAGAACTCACTGTGGCCGGCCACGTTCGGCCTCGCCTGCTGTGCGATCGAGATGATGACGACCGGCGGGCCGCGCTATGACCTCGCGCGGTTCGGCATGGAGCGCTTCAGCGCGACGCCCAGGCAGGCCGACCTCATGATCGTGGCGGGCCGGGTGACCAACAAGATGGCCCCGGTGCTCCGCCAGATCTACGACCAGATGGCCGAGCCCAAGTGGGTGCTGGCCATGGGTGTCTGCGCGTCGTCCGGCGGGATGTTCAACAACTACGCGGTCGTCCAGGGCGTCGACCACGTGGTGCCGGTGGACATGTACCTGCCCGGCTGCCCGCCGCGCCCCGAGATGCTGCTGGACGCGATCCTCAAGCTGCACGCGAAGATCCAGGACGAGCCCATCAACGCGCGCCGCGCGGCGCTGCGGGCCGCCTCGGGCGCTCGCACCGAGATGATCGCCTCCTCCGTCAAGTACGCGAAGAAGTGAGCTCGAAATGAACACTGCAACGCGGAGCGTTTCGATGAGCGGGTGGGGGCGGGGCTGAGGATGGCGTCTGACGACGAGAACAAGAGGGCGCCCGGCCAGGAAGGCTCGAGCGCCGAGCGGCCCGCCGACGTCGAGCTGCGCCCGGCCGGCGAGGACGCGCAGGCCGTCGGCGAACGGACCTCGACCGCCGCCGCGCCGCTGTACGTCGGCAAGACCCGCTCCGGCATGTTCAACGTGTCCGGCAGCGGTGACACCTCCGGCTTCGGTGGCCTGCGGCTGCCCGCACATGTGGTGGCACCCGCCGAGCGGCCCTACGGCGGCTGGTTCGACGAGTTCGTGGACCAGCTGGTCGCCTCCATGAAGGAACGGCAGATCCCGACCGAGTCGATCCAGCAGGTCACGATCGACCGCGGCGAGATCACTCTCTACGTGCAGGCCGAGCACCTGGTGCGCATCTGCCAGGCACTGCGCGACGACGCCACCCTGCGCTTCGAGCTGTGCAGCTCGGTGTCCGGAGTGGACTACGGCGCCGACGTGCCGCAGCGCATGCACTCGGTCTACCACCTGACCTCGATGACCTACCGGCGCCGCATCCGGCTGGATGTCGTCATCGACTGGTCGGCCGAGGACGGCGGTCACCCGCACTGCCCGTCGGTGACCGACGTCTACCCGACGGCCGACTGGCAGGAGCGGGAGACCTGGGACATGTTCGGGATCGTCTACGACGGTCACCCGGCGCTCACCAGGATCCTCATGCCGGACGACTGGGACGGCCACCCGCAGCGCAAGGACTACCCGCTCGGTGGCATCCCGGTCGAGTACAAGGGCGCGGAGATCCCGCCGCCGGATCAGCGGAGGTCGTACTCATGACTAGTCCGCCTCCCCGGATTTTTCCCGCGTGGTCGCTTCGGGACGTCACGCACTCACTCGCAAGGCACGTGTGGTCGGTTTGCGTCCCGGTCCCCTTGGGTGCGGTTGGGGAGCACGCGGCTCAGACAGAGGAGGGCTCATGACCGAGTCTTACGCGGCTGACCGCGAAACGACTGAGGGCCGAGGAGTTGACCGGTGACCGAGCAACTGTCCACCGGATCCACGTACGGTGGTTCGAGCATCGGCGCGGGGGAAACCCACGTCGCGGCCGGGCCGGACGTCGACGTGATCGCCACGTCCGCCGTTAGCGCCGCGGAGACCGAGGCACTGGTCACCGAGACCACGCCCGACCTCTCCGTCTTCGGGCCGGACATCCACGC
>CAWGTM010000022.1:0-16388 GCA_963825445.1 uncultured Actinomycetota bacterium | reverse complement strand
ACTAGTGGCTGAAATGGTGGCCAATAGGGGCCCCGGTTAGAAATGGTCCGGCCGAGGCCATGATTGCGATTTGCAGGACTTCTTCCTGAAAGCCCCCCGCCGGGTTCCAACCGGCAACCTCCTGATTACAAATCAGGAGCTCTCCCAGGTCGAGTTAGGGGGGCGAGCTGCCGACAATGGGCAGAGATGGGCACTGAAAGAGGTGAACTTCCGGTTCCTGGACCCCTCTGAGGGGACCGTGCTGACCGCCGCGATCGAGCGGCCTACGGGCAGAGCTACGACGTGCGCTGGGTCTACGACCCCGAGGAGGTGGCGGCGCGGCTGGCCGACGGGCGCTACTACGCCTGCGTCGCCGAGACCCCGGCCGGCGAGCTGCTCTGCCACGAGGGGATGAGCGTGGTCGAAGCCGGCGACCGGGTCGCCCACTCGGCCAGGCGGTGACGATGCCGACGGCGCGCGGCCAGCACATCTTCACCAGGACCAAGCGCTTCCTGATGGACTGGGCGGGCGAGCGACGGCTTCGCCGGGATGTTCAGCGAGGCGACCGCCGCCCACCCCTACAGCCAGCGGGCGAACATCGAGCTCGGCGCGCACGAGACCGGCTTCCTGCTCGGCTGGATCCCCGCCTCGGTCGCCAACGACGCCGCCGCGCGGGCGGCCGCGCGGCGCCAGTCGGCGGCGCTCTTCTACACGAAGCTGAACGACGGCCTCGACCGGCCCGTCTACGCGCCCGAGCGCCACCGCGCGATCGTCGCCCAGACGATCGAGCTCTGCCAGCTGCGCGGCACCGTCGCCGAGCCGCCGGCCGAGTTCGAGCTGGCGCCCCGCACCGACCTCCACGTCGAGGTCGAGGACGACCACAACCTGGCGCTGATCACCGTCCGCGAGCCGGGCGCCGACCTCGAGCAGGCGGTCGCCGCCGAGCGCCACCACCTCTTCCACCGCCGCGGCCTCGACGCCGTCTCACGCGACCTGCCGCGCGGACGCCGGCGACCGCCCGGTCGCCGACGACCTCGAGCGGCTCGGCGTCTCCTACGCTGGCGTCTTCCCGAACCGCCACGCCGACGGCGACGTGCTGTGGATGCAGTCGCTGCACCGGGTCCGAGTCAAGGCCGACGACATCGCCGTCGCCTCGGACCACGGGCGCGAACTCCTCGACTACGTTCTCGCCGATCTGCCGGCCGGCTGCATCGCCGCCTACCTGAGCCCCTAGACCGGCACCTCGCGGGAAGCCAGGTGGGCGCCGACCTTGCGCTTGACCCGCTGCAGGGCGTTGTCGACGGTCTTCGTGTCGCACTCGAGCCGCTCGGCGATCGCCTCGTAGGAGTGGCCGTCGAGGTAGAGCGAGAGGACGCGGCTCTCCAGGTCCGAGAGCACCCCGGAGACGCCGGAGAGGCAGGAGACGAGGCTCGCCAGCTCTTCGGTAGCGATCACCTGGTTGACCGGGTCGTGGACGCTCGGCCCGGGCAGGATCTCGTCGAGGGTCGTGTCGGTCTCACCACTCGCAGCTGTACTGCTGGTGGCTGTGGCCGGTGAAGAAGACGTCGACCGAAGCGGACGCCTTCGTGGCGATCTCCGTGGCCGGCCCGGGAACCGTGCGGCACTCGTCCGGGCCGCCGCCCTCGGTGTTGTCGCCCTGGTGCACGAGCACCACCTGGGTGCGCACGCCGAGGAAGTCCAGCAGCCGCGAGGCCTTGTCGATGGCCTCGACCTCGTCGCCGAACTCCAGACCCTCGATCGCCTCGGGGGTGACCACCTTCGGCAGGTCCTCGAGGGTGACGCCGATGATGCCGACGGGCACGCCGCCGGCCATCTTGATGGTCAACGGAAACGCGGCCGGCAGCCCGTTGTCCTCGAAGCGGACGTTGCCGCCGAGGATCGGGAAGCGCGCGGCCGGGTAGCTGTCGCGGAACTGGCAGCCGTCGGTGGGATGGCAGCCGCCGAACTGCATGCGCTTCAGTTCCGCGTAGCCCTCGTCCAGCTCGTGGTTGCCGATCACCGAGGCGTCCAGGTCCAGCTCGTCGAGCAGCGCCATGGTCGGCTCGTCGTGGAACAGGGCGGACACCAGGGGCGAGGCGCCCACGTTGTCACCGCTGGACATGACGACCGAGTTCTTGGTGCGCAGGTCCTTCAGGTGGGTCGCCAGGTAGGCGGCGCCCCCGGCGTCGACGGTCGTGCCGTCCGGCAGGGTGACCCGGCCGCTCGAACCCGCAGGTGGCTCGAGGTTGCCGTGGAAATCGTTGAACGCGATGAGCCGGACGTCGGTGGTGCTCGTCTCGGCGGCGACTGGTGTGGCCTGTGTGACGGCCAACCCCAGCGCGATGGTGCATAACAGCGTGCGTGCCCTCATGATCCTCCGTCCCCGACAGTCAGAGGGTGTGGAGTCTGCCTGATTTCGCTGCTGGACGTAACCTTGACCCTGTGACGGACGTTGCGGAGCCGCGCTGGCTGAGCCAGAGCGAGATGCGGGCCTGGCGGGCCTACGTGATCGGCAGCGAACTGTTGCGCAAACAACTGAACCGCGAGCTGCAGGAACGCCACGGCCTGGCGTTGGCCGACTACGAGGTACTGGTGCGGCTGTCCGAACGGGACGGTGGCCGGATGCGGATGGCCCAACTGGCGAGCGAGGTGGCTTCGTCGAAGAGTCGGCTGTCCCACCAGATCACCCGCCTGGAGGCCGTGGGCCTGGTCCAACGCGTCGACTGCGGCGACGACGCTCGTGGCGTGTTCGCCGAGCTGACGGAGGCCGGCATGGCCCGCCTACAGGGCAGCGCGCCTACGCACGTGGAGGGCGTCCGCTCCCACCTGGTCGACCTGCTGGACCCGTCGGACCAGACCGCTCTGGCCGACATCTTCGAGCGCGTTCTGGAACACCTGGGCGAACTCCCGGACTGAGCCCGCTGGCCACGCTCCTCAAGCGAGTAACGGAACACCTCCGCGAGCTTCTGGACTGAACCAGATAGTCTCCTGGCCAGGGAGGCGTGGCAGAGCGGCCGAATGCACCTGTCTTGAAAACAGGAGTCCTTCACGGGACCGGGGGTTCAAATCCCTCCGCCTCCGCACAGTCTGACCTGCGGCAACGTCGGTGGAGTCGACCTGAGACCAGCTCCACCGCCCCGCCCCAGTCTCAATCACAGTCTCATTTGAGTCCTACGCAGGCACATGCTGGGCCGTTGCGCACCGAGGTGTCCCCGTCGCGGAGCCCGGGGCACGCCCTGATCGAAGGATCACATCCACAAGAGCGAGACGAGCTGGGTCACGTGGGGCGAATTCGTGGAGGCGAGACTCTTCGCCGGATACCGCGACATCGACCAGATCCGCACGGTCCAACTACAACGACGTCAGGCCTACGTCGTGGTCGCCCCCGCCGACCGCGGATCGGCGGTATCGCGTCGAGGAGCGGACGAGCTGGGTGATGTCATTACGGTTGCCGCCGGTCAACGTCACCGCGAGCGGGATACCGCCGCCATCGCAGATCAGATGGTGTTTGGAGCCGGTCTTGCCCCGGTCTACCGGGCTCGGCCCGGTGTCAGCGCCCCCCTTTTCGCCCGGACGTGGGAGGCATCCACACAGGCACGGGACCAGTCGAGCCGTCCTGCCGCGTTCAGCTCCGCCAACAGGGCCTGGTGCAGCTGGTCGAACACTCCCGCGGCCTGCCAGTCCCGTAATCGTCGCCAGCATGTCATCCCGGAGCCGAATCCCAGCTCTTGGGGCAGGTCCTCCCACCCGATGCCGGTATGGAGAACGAACAGGATCCCCTGCAGCACCAGCCGATCCGGCAACGGCTTCGGCCCCGTCCGACTCACCGGCCGAACCGGCAACAGCGGCTCGATCCGAGACCACAACTCGTCAGACACCATCCAGGCCGCAGCCACCACCAGATCATCTCAACCAAGATCACCAAATGTGTTACGGGCTCTAAAGCGACGAGTCGGATAAGTCGAGAGGTTACGTCCGGCTGCGTGGTGGCCGACGGGTGAGCTCCCGACCGCTATCCGACAATGCGGCCATGTGAGTGCCACTCGGGTCGCATTATCACAGAACGTCATGAAAGGGTCGCCCACCCGAGGCAACATGTGTGCATCATCGCGTGACATCGGAGCGCATATCTTGTCCCAAAGGGCGCGACGTCGACAAGATATATACATCGACCGAGTTCACCGCTGAAAGGGCTTTGCTGATGACTGTCGAAGGTGCAGATGTTGAGCAGTACATGTCCACACACGGCATCACGAAGCTTGACTGGACACGAGATTTGAGCGCCGCTCTCTTTCGAGACTGGGGCGACCGCGCTTGGTTCTTCAAAGAGAATCAATGTGTTTGCGTGAAAATGGGGGAGGACGAGGTTGTTGCCGGCCCTGGATACATCGAGGACCTGTGGAATGCTCACGCGCAGACCATCTATGCAGACGGGATAGACGCCGCGCTTTCGCGTTTGCTGGACGACGCGGCCTTCTTTTTCAAGGGAAGGCACACCGCTCGGGTTTTCATGGGGGCGGACAAGCTGGACTACAAGGGGGTCGTAGGCGACGTCTGGCCAGCGCTCAAAGACACACCCATGGAGGACGGCGTAGATGCGGCGTTCGCGCGAAACTATCACGACCTAGCTTGGTTCTTCAAGGGCGATAAGTGTCTCAGTACCTACATGGGCTCCGGCAAGATTTCGAGTCCTCTCGACAAGATCGAACAGTATTGGCCGAACCTGCAAGGCACTGTTTTTGCGACAAAGATCGACGCGGCCCTTCTTCGCGGTATGGACGACACTGTGTGGTTGTTCAGCGGCGAATTGTGCGTCAAGCTCAACATGGGTTCGGGCAAAATTATGAAAGGTCCTGAGCGAATCGCAGAAGAATGGAAATCCCTGGCTTGGCTTGCACGCATCAGGTAGGTCAGGCAACTGACCAACTAAGGGTTGTCACGTAATCTGGGTGGGAGTTCGCTCATCCGAAGTCGGAGTGAATTGCCCGTTCACGGGGTTGGTGCCAGGTCAGTTTCACAAGCTGGGTGCAACCGCAGTAACTCTGGCGGTATCTGCTCAACACCACATCTGACCAGGCACGTTACGCGTGTAACCGCTGTAACCGACGCCTGGTCAGCGCATGCGAGGCGCCACTGTCCTGGATCCAAGACGGGCAACTATCGCTTGGCAACCTTCGAGAGTTTGACCATCTCACCAGTAGTCAAAGATCGAGATCTTCCGGAGATCTGTAGCTCAACATAAGTTGGCAGGATGGCACGGTAGCGCGGGCCACCGACAATCTTGATGCTTGAACGCCAAAGCGCCAGGTCATCCTATGGGCCAGCACCCGAGTCCGGACGGAGCAGCATAGGTACGTGTGGTGGTGCTGGAGCACCTCGTAGCCCGGGATGCCGGCGGCGGCTGCCAGGTGACGACATCTCTCCACTCGCCAGCTCCAGTGGTTGCTCACTCCCAGCAGACCCACGCTGCCTTCCGCTACCAGTGCGCCGAATGCCTCCACTGTTTCCTCCAGTGGGGTATGCGGGTCCTGGCCGTGGGCGTACAGGAGATCCAGCTTCGAGACGCCCCAGCGTTCCATGCTGCGAAAGGACGACTCTCGGATCGTCGTTGCTGACAGGCCTTCCATGCTCATCGTGAGGGTGTTGCTCGGAGCCAGTGGGCGGCCGGCCAGTTTGGTCGCGATCAGGACCTCGTCGCCCAAGCCGTTCGCGCGACGCCAGCGGCCCAGCAGCGTCTCGCTCTCGCCGCCCTGGGTGCCGTTGACCCAGTACGCGTAGTTGTTGGCCGTGTCTATGAACGTTCCGCCGGCCTCCACGTAGCGGTCGAGGATGGCGTACGACGTGGCCTCGTCGGTGGTGGTGCCGAACAGCATGGCGCCCAGGCTCAGGACGCTGACCGGGCGAGTTCCCAGGGTGCGGGACTTCATGGCTGCGAGTCTCCGAGTTGGAGCGCGCACCAGGTCAAGTACTACCGTTCGTCCAATGCAGATCGACGGCCACGAAGACCTGATCCAGGAGCTGGGCAACCAGTTCTTCACCCTGATTCCCGAACAGGGGTGGCGACGGGTCGACCTGTGGGGCGCACCGGAGCGCCACGAGCTGACCGTGCTCATGGACGATCGGTCGCGGCAGACGGTCACGCCCCCGGAGCAGATCGGCGTGATCCTCGGCAAGTTGCGGGCGCTGGTGACGGACCCGGACAAGGGCGAATGGCGCTCCACGCGGATCACGTTGACCGCGCCCGGCCGGATCACCTACAACTACGACTTCGGCCGCATCCGCAGGGAGACACCGCTGGGCCGGCCGTTCAACCCCGTGGAGGAGAACGAGGAACTCCTGGACTTCACCACCTGGATGGTCCAGACGCTGCCGACCGAGTGGGAGCAGTTGTTCCTCACCTTCCGGTCGGTCGGAAACTACGTGGAGATTCCCGCGCAGATCATCACGGTGTTCGGCGGCAGCGGCCACCTGCGCGTGCCGGACGACGTCGTGGGGTTCTTCCTCGACCTGAAGCGGTACATGCACAAGCCGGGCCGGGAGGCCTGGACCTCGGTGCGCTACCACCTGACCCGCCACGACAGCAGGTACACCGCCGAGTACGAGTGGGACAACGAGCCCGACTGGGACCACGTGCCGCCCGCGGAGCAGTTCACCCGCGAGCTGGAGCTGTTCCCCCGTGACGAGGACCGGATCTCCGACTGGCTGCGTCGCCGGCTCGACGCCACGCCCTGACGGCAGCCGCGCGACCAGCGCAAAGTGGGAGCGCTCCCAGTTCGAACCTGTCGCGGCCCCCGTCCTGTCAACCGATACTCCTGAGACGTCGGCAAAACTGGGGGTTGGTTGTCGCCGGGAATCCGTTGTACGTTGGGAGCGCTCCCAGAAATCCGTTCCCCTGCGCGAGGAGCCCGAATGTCGCGACGGCGTTGTCGCCCGGCCACCATGCTGGCCGGCCTGCTCGCTCTGGTCCTGTCCGTACTCCTGGCGCCCTCGGCGGGCGGGACCGCCGCCGGCGCCTCCCATCCCCGCGCGGTGCCGCTCACCGAGCTGACCGTGGTGTCCGAACAGGTGGCGTCCGGCCTGCGGCGCCCGATCGCGATCACCGGGCTGCCGGACGGGCGGATGCTGATCGCGGAGAAGAACGGCACCGTCCGCGCCTACCATCCCGACACCGGCCTGGCGGCCGCACCGGTGCTCGACCTGTCCGCCCTGATCGACACGTCGGACAACGAGCGCGGCCTCCTCGGCATCACACCCGCGCCGAACTTCCGGCGGACCGGGATGCTCTACGTGGCCTACACGAGCCTGCCGGCCGGCGCCCTGACCCTGGCGCGAGTGCCCCTCGGCGCCCCCGCGCAGGTGCAGGTGCTGCTCACCCAGGAGCACGCCGAGTACGGCAACCACAACGGCGGACAGGTGGCGTTCGGCCGCGACGGCTACCTCTACTGGTCGACGGGCGACGGCGGTCACGCGAACGACCCGTTCAAGTCCGGCCAGAACCTCGGCACCCTGCTCGGCAAGATCGTGCGCATCGACGTCAACCGCACCTGCGGCGCGAAGCCCTACTGCGTGCCTTCCAACAACCCGTTCGTCCGCACGCCGGGTGCGCGACCGGAGATCTGGCTCTTCGGGCTGCGCAACCCGTGGCGGTTCTCCGTCGACCCGGTCGACGGCTCGCTGTGGATCGGTGACGTCGGCCAGGGCCTGGTCGAGGAGATCAACCACGTCCGCCCGTGGCAGGGCGGGGCGAACCTCGGCTGGTCCTGTCGGGAGGGCACCCCGGTGTTCGACCAGCAGCAGTGCCGGCCGGGCGCGCGGTACACCGACCCGGTCTTCGAGTACGAGCACTTCCTCACGGAGAACTGCTCGGTGACCGGCGGCGTCGTGTACCGAGGGTCCCGGACCCCGGAGGCGTGGGGGACCTACGTCGCGAGCGACTACTGCTCGACCCTCGCGTTCGCCGTGCGGCCCAAGTCCGAGGGCGGCTACGACACCGCCACGATCGGCAACTTCCCGATCCAGCCGACCGCGATCGGCACCGACGTGCACGGCGAGCTGTACGTGCTCAGCGACCTCCCCGGGTGGCTGAGCAAGGTGCGGTTCGAGCGGGTCCCACCGGCCAGCTGAGGAGGCCGGTCACCCGCTCAGCAGCGGCAACACCGGTCGGCCTGCCTCGAAGTCGAGCAGGAACTGCTTTCGGGGCAGGCCGCCGCCGTAACCCGTGAGGTTGCCGGTCGTACCGATCACCCGGTGGCACGGGACCACGATGCTGATCGGGTTGTGTCCGTTGGCCAGGCCGACCGCGCGGGCGGCGTTCGGGCGGCCGACCCTGGCCGCCAGCTCCGTGTACGTGGTCGTCTCGCCGAACGGCACCTTGCACAGCTCGGTCCACACCTGCCGCTGGAACTCGGTGCCCACGAACGCGAGCGGCAGGTCGAACTCCGTCCGCTGTCCGTCGAAGTACTCCGCCAGCTGTTCGGTCGCCTGGGCGAACTCCGCACGCTCGCCGAACAGGTCCTCGTCCGGCCGGTAGCGCTGCTGGACCATGTACAGCCCGGTCAACGCCCCGTCGGAGGCGACAAGGGTGAGTGGACCTACCGGACTGTCGACGATCGTGTGAGTGCGCACCACACCACCGTATTCCGCTGGCGCGACCACCCGCCGTGCTGTTGGAGTGGTCACATGACAAGCACCAAGGCCGACCTGTTCCGTTCCCTGCACACGACGGGCGAGGTGCTCGTGCTGCCCAACGCCTGGGACGTGGCCAGCGCGCGGATCGTCGAGCAGGCGGGCGCGAAAGCCGTGGCGACCACGAGCGCGGGCGTCGCCTGGAGCCTCGGGCAGCCCGACGGCGACCGGCTGGACCGCGAGCAGGCGGTGGCGGCCGTCGCGCGGATCGCGGCCGCCGTGGACGTGCCGGTGACCGCCGACATCGAGACCGGGTTCGGCGCCGATGCCGAGGGCGTGGCCGAGACGGTCCGCCAGGTGGTCGCCGCCGGCGCCGTCGGCGTGAACATCGAGGACTCGGTCGACGGCGGGCTGCGGGACATGGCCGAACAGGCCGAGCGCTACGCCGCCGCCCGCGCGGCGGCCGACGAAAGCGGAGTCGCGTTGTTCGTGAATGCGCGCGTTGACACGTTTTTGCTATCGGTTGGTGACTCGGAGACACGACTCGACGACACGCTCGCTCGCGCTCAGGCGTTCGTCGACGCCGGCGCCGACGGTGTGTTCGTGCCGGGCGCTCTCGACGACGACACGCTCGCCGCGCTCGTGGCCGGTGTGCCGGCGCCGTTGAACGTGCTCGGGTGGGCGGGTGCGCGATCCGTTGCCACACTGCGGGATCTGGGCGTCGCAAGGGTGACCGTGGGTGCACGAATCGCCCTCGCCGCCTACTCTCTGGCAGCCCGCGCGGCCACCGAGATGCTTACCGAGGGAACCTACGAGGCGACGTCGGCGACGCTCGTCCACGACGACCTGAACGCCCTGCTCGCCAATTGATCTCCAAGGTCAAGATTCCTTAAACAAAACCGGCTGGTCGGTATTGACATACCGTGCGGTTGGTTTTTAAATAGTTGAGTACCGCGGCTCGGGCGGGCCCCGGGACGAAGCGAAGAACCAGGGATCATGCAGGCGGATAGCCCCGGGGAAGCCGGTCGGTTGCCGAGTCGGGGCGGCCACCGGCCGGCAGGGGATGCTCGCGAAACCATGGCTGACAAGGCCGCTCCATGCCAATTCCAGCCAGGGTCGTTCGCGCCATGAAATCTTTGAGCCATCGGAATGTGAAATCCGGTGCGCCAAATGCGTAGGGAAAGATCATGACCAGTCAGATCACGAACCTGCCGGCACCGTCGTGGTTACGAGAGCTCGCCCACGGCCGCGCGAACTACGAAGAGCTCCTCGGGTGGCCGGTCGCTGTACAGGTGGGGGACCGCACACTGACCGTCGCAACCGGACAGACGGTCGACGCCGTGACCATGCCGGCGAGCCTCGGGATGCTCGTTCGCCGGGACCTCGGCATCGCGATGTTGTGTGGCCCCGTGGTCGCCGACCCCGCCGGGGCCAGGTGGACGTTCCTCACGAAACCGTTCGACACGCTGCGGTCCACCATCACGTCCGACCTGCATCACCTGGATGTCGACGTGGTGCCGCACGGCGGTCACGTGGCGATTCCGACCGACCCGCACACCTGCACGGGGGCGCGGTGGCGGTGGATCGACGAGCCGCATCCCAGCCGTGCTCTGCCGCCGGCGTACGCGGTCATCGCCGTGACGCGCCGGATCATCGACCACGACCATCCCCTGGCGGCCTGACCCGCGTGCCGAGCCGGGGTGGCCGCCGAAACGACAGCCACCCCGACCGGTCTCCCCACGCACTTCGGACGTTTGACGCACACCGGACGCGATCCGTTCCGGTCCGTCAGATTGCTTCGCCGATGCAAACACTGGAACCGTCGGGCCTGCGGCACCATCTACAACACTGCAGATGAGCCTCAGTCACCCCGGGGGAGACATGTCAGACATCGAGTACCGGTTCGGCACCGGTGAAGGCGACCCGAACGTGCACACGTCCGAGGCCAACGTCGACGTGAACGCCGACGGCGTCGCCGACGGTGTCGCGCTGGACTTCGACGGCGACGGCCGGGTCGACGACGTGATGTGGGACTCCGACGGGGACGGGGTCGCCGACACCGCGCTGCTCGACCACGACGACGACGGGGTGGCCGAGTCGGCCTACCAGGACCCGACCGGCATGGGGACGTGGAACGAGGACGGGCAGGGCGGCAGCGCCGCGACCCCCGAGCCGGCTCCGGCCCCCGAGCCCGCACCCGAACCCGAGCCCGCGCCTGCTCCCGAGCCCGGTCCGGAGGACACGAACGCCGAGCCAGAGCCCGCGCCCGAACCCGAGCCCGCGCCGGACACGGACACGGACGACAACGAGTACGAGCCCTACGGCGAGGACACCGGTGACTCCGAGGAGGAGCCCGGCAGCACGGCGCCCGGTGACGGCGGCCTGCCCGGTTCCGAGGGCGGGGACGACACGGAGAGCGGCGAGCCGAGCGACACCGGGGAAGAGCCGGCCAACGACACAGGCGCCGACACCGAGCCCAGCAGCGGGGAGCCCGAGTACGAGCCCGCGCCCCTCGGATCGGCCGCCACGGACATGTTCGCCGCCCTCGACGACGAGGACGACTCCGACACGGGCAGCGACGAGTCCCTCGCGGACGCGGCCTCCGACATGTTCGACTCGCTCGACGAGGACGACGACACGACCGACACGACCGACACCGAAACGGACACCGACACCTCGGACGACGACACGAGCGGTGCCGGTTCGCTGGGGGAGGCGGCCACCGACATGTTCGAGGAGCTGGACTCCGAGGGCGGTTCGTCCGATACCTCCGAGTCGGCCCGCGAGTCCGGTGACGCCACCGAGCTGATGGACGACCTGGAGGACGCACCCGAGGTCGACACCGAGTCCATCAGCGAGTGGTACGACGACATGATGACCTGAGGTCAGCGCTCGTCACTGCGGATCCACGTCGGCATGACGAACCAGAGCGTGCCGAACAGCACCGCCGTGACCCCGCCGATCACCACCGCGCCCCAGCCGCCGATCACCACGTCGGTGAGCAGGAGGACGGTGGCGGTCATGGCGACCGCCAGGCAGACCATGCCCGCCACCACCAGCACGTTCGCCACCTCGACGATCCGCGCCCGCTGCCCCTTGCGGAACAGCACCCGGTGCCAGGCGGCCGGCGCGGCCAACAGCGCCACCGACACGGTCGCGAAGAGCACGGCCACCAGGTGCACCACCCGCTGGTAGCCCGAGGAGTGCTCGTACTGCGCCGTGAACGTCACGGCCAACAGGAAACCGAAGAGGAACTGCACGCCCGCCTGGGCCACGCGCAGCTCCTGGAGTAACTCGTTGACGTTGCGGGCCAGGCGCTGGTCCTCGGACTCGGTGCCGGCCGCGTAGGTCTGATCAGTCGTCATGTGCGGGAGTACCCCGCGCCACCGAGCAGGAACTGCGCCGAACGGCGCAATTCGGGCAGGTCAGACGACAGAAATCCGCAGCACGGCCCGGCCGTTCACCGTGGCGAGCGCGGCCACCGAGAACCTGTTGTTGAACACGGCCGCGGACTGGCCGCCCGGGTCGGCGTACAGGACCATCTCGATGGACCCGCCGCCCGAGGAGGTACCGGTCAGGGTCGCGCCGTTCACCTCGTCGACCCGCACGAGCGTCAGGCTCGAGACACCCGTGACAGCCGGGTCCAGCGGGATGTCCAGCGGGGCCCGGACCTCGACCTCGCAGGTGCCGTCGTAACAGGCCGCGACGTCCGAGCCGTCCTTCGCCTGCGGGAAGTTGGGGATGGTCTCGGCCGGGCCGGGTGGCTCCGTGGCGGACGGGGGCGGGCCGGGCGGGGTGGTCATGGTGGCCTGCGGCTCCTCGAAGATGGTGCCGCCGTCGTCACCCAGTCCGACCGGCGCACCCGCCACCTTCTCGGCGGCGCACCCGGCCACCAGGGTCAACGCGACTCCCACCAGGGTCAACGCGGTGCGGCGCACAGGGACCTCCTTCGCTGGTCGCGCGGGGGGCCACTGGCATCATGGGGACCACGCGACGTCCACATCTCGTTGGGGGTTCCTGGTTGGACGACACGACCGACGACCAGTTTCCCAGCCTGCCGGAGCTGTCCCACCAGCTGCCCGGATTCCGGCTGATCAGGAAGCTGTCGGAGACCAGGATGAGCGTGGTCTACGTCGCCGAGGAGCCACACCTGGGGAACCGGCTGGTGGCGGTCAAGGTCATGTCCCCCGCGCTGGCCCACGAGATGAGCTTCCGGGAGCGCTTCCGCCGCGAGGTGCTGTCCTCGGCCAACCTCAGCCATCCCAACATCGTTCCCGTGTTCTCCGCGCCCGCCGAGAACGAGCTGCTCTACCTGGTGATGCCCTACATCGACGGGCCGAACCTCAGCTCCCAGCTCAAGGCCGGTCCCCTCGACCCGCGGTGGACGGTCCACATCATCAGCGAGGTGGCGCGGGCTCTCGACTTCGCACACGGCAAGGGCGTGGTGCACCGCGACGTCAAGCCCGGGAACATCCTGCTCGAACGCGGCACCAACCGGGTCTACCTGTGCGACTTCGGCATCGCGGCCAAGGCCATGGACGACCGGCTCACGGAGGTCGGCAGGCGCGTCGGCACCCCCGGCTACCTCGCGCCGGAGCTGATCCCCGACGAGGAGCCGGACCTCGGCGTGGTCGATCCCCGCGCCGACGTCTACTCCCTCGGTGTGGTGCTCTACCAGTGCCTCACCGGCCGTGCGCCGCACAACCAGTCCGACACCGGCGCGTTGCTGTGGGAGCAGCGCAACGCGGCGCCGCCGAAGGTGTCCGAGCTGCGTCCCGACCTGCCCGTCCAACTCGACCGGGTGCTGGAGATCGCGCTCGCCAAGCAGCCGGAGAACCGGTACGCGACCTGCCAGCAGCTGGCCGACGACCTGGCGCGGGCGCTGTCCGGCGCGCGGATCCGACCGCGGAAGACGCGACGCCACCCGGTTCGGTGGAAGCCCCTGGTGGCGGTCGCGGCCGCGTTGGCGCTGGTCGCCACGGTGTTGACGGTCGTGCTGACGAACGGCGGAGGCGGTAGCGGCGCCGAGTCCGGCAACCCGCTCGAACGGATTCCGCACACCCTGCGTGCCGGTTGCCGTGGCACCGATCCGTCGGTGTCCGGGGCCACGGACACCCTGCGCTGCTTCGACGGCGAGCAGGAAGTGGTCTTCAGCCTGTTCGCCGATCAGTCCACCATGGACTCCGCGTACTCGAAAATGTTGCAGGACAGCGGAATCAACAGGGCGACGGGCGACTGCACGGTCGCCACGGGTGCCGAGCACCGCTATCCCAACGGGGGCACCCAGGTCGGCCGGGCGCTCTGCTACGTCGATGCCGGCACCACTCGTCTCGTGTGGACGAACGACCGGGCGCGCACGATCGCCGAGGCCACCGCGCGGGAGTCGACCGACCAGGACCTGGCCACGATGTGGGCCGGCTGGGTGGGGCTGCCGGCGTTCCCCACGGCCGACGAGCAGACGCTGATCGACCTGGTGGAACTGGGCCGCTGCGAGCGTGCGCCGGCCGGCGGCCTCGACTCGTTCCGCAACCTGCACGCGGCCATCGAGTGCGACCCGCTCAGCGAGGGCGCGGTGTCGGTGACGTACTACCGGTTCGGCGACGTGGAATCCATGCGGCGCACCTACGACCAGCACGTCGGCCAGTACAACCCGCCGTCGGTCGCCTGCCACGAATCGCCGGTGCCCGCCGGGTTCCTCGGCAACCGCGGCTGGGACCTGCGCAGCGTCGACCTCGGCGCGATGCTCTGCTATCAGGGCGATCGGGGCGTGCCGATGCTCGAGTGGACGGTGGAGCCGCTGCTGGTGATGGCCCGCGCGAGCGGCACCACCCCCGATGACCTGGTGACATGGTGGAACCGCACCCTCGGCATGCCGATCGCGAAGATCGTGGCGGCCTCCAACGAGACGGCCGATCCGCCGTTCCCCACGGAGGCCGAGACCGCGCTGCTGCAACGCGTTCCGGAGACCACCCGGGTCAACTGCATGCGCCCGCCGGAGGAGCAGAAGCGGGACAACGTCGGGCGGACCGACATCGTGGCCGTGGTGTGCGGACCGAGCCCGGCCGCCGGCATCGTCTTCTACTACCAGTTCGACGACGTCGCCACCATGACCGCCGCCTACCTGAGCGACCAGACCGTGTCCGGCGGCGACTGCCAGGCCAACCCGCCGAACTTCAGCGGCGACTCGCCGTATGCGGCACGAGGTGACACCGGTCGGCTGTCCTGTGGCACCACCGGGACGCCGCCGCAGCCGGCGCTGACCTGGACGTCGGAGAAGTTCCGGATCCTGACCTTCGCCTACTTCGGTTGGGACCAGGCGGAACTGATCGAGTGGTGGCGGACGGCCGCCGGCCCGATCTAGCGGCCCTATTCCGTGTCGCCGAGCAGCCACAGGTCCGGTGGCTGCAACGTCGCCGTCTGCAGCAGCTCCTGGATGAGGTTGTGGTTCAACAGGTTTCCCGCCGGGTCGCCCACTTCTTCGAGCGTCAGCCCCGAAACGTAGGGCGCCAGGCGTTCGCGGACCCGCCCGACGGCGTTGGCCGCGCGCTTCTCGGTCCAGCCCGCCTGGTCGGGGATGTTGTTCAGGTCGTTGGCCACCTGTCGCCAGGCCTGGGGCTGCGGATGGGTTTCCTGACGCAGGTACCGCAGGGCGAGCGCGGTCAGCACGAGCCGCTCGGTCTCGCTGACGTTCCAGGCGTCCGGCGCGCGGGTCTTGTCGTCCGGGCCGACGATCGTGTCCTTGGCGCCCGAGCCGACCACCCGGACCTCCAGCAGGTGCACGCGTTCCTTGGAGGTGCGGATGAACAGCGGGCTGTAGCCCTGGGCGAGTGGCATCTCCTCGCCCGACAACAGGAACGTGGACTGGGGCAGGCGGATGGGCAGCTTGCCCTCGTTGCGCAGCCACCATTCCGTGCCCGTGCACACGATCCGGCCGTGGGTGCGACTGATCCTCGGGTCGTCCGGGCCGATGCAGACGTGGACGTCCGGCTCCTTGCGGCCGAACAGCAACTCGAAACGCTGGCGGGGCGGCGCCGCGAACCCGCCACCCGCCCCCAGCACGAAGATGGACCCCGGCGGGGCCGGAGGCGCGCCGCCGGCCAGGCCACCGACCGTCGGCGGCAGGAGCATCGGCGAGAACCGGTCATCCACGTGGGCCATGGCTAGGCGTCCCACTCGGTGTCGCCGATGGCGGGCCCCGAGTCCGGGCCGTCGAGCAGTCGCAGGTCCGGCGGCACGAGAGTGGTCGACAGGACCAGTTCGCGCAGCAGGTTGTCGTTCAGCTTGTTGCCCACCGGCTCGCCGACCTCCTCGCGGGTCAGGTTCGCCACGCCGGCCTTGGACAGCCGCTCGCGGACGGCCTTGACCGTGTGCTCGACGCGCCGGCCGGTCCACCCCTCGTTGGGGCGCAGCAGTTCGAGCTGCTCGGCCGTCTGCTGACGGGACAACGGCTGGGGGTCGGCCTCGTGCAACAGGTAGCGCTGGCCGAGCAGGACCAGCACCAGGCGTTCGTCGGCGAGCAGTCGCCAGGTACGCGGAGGTTCGGTGACGTCGCCGGGGCGCGGTGACGGGCGGGCGCCGTCGTCACCCGCGACGAACAGCTCGAGCAGGTGCTCACGGCCGCGCGTGCCCGGCACGAACAGGGGTGTGTAGCCCTCGCCGAGCGGCAGGGACTCCTCGTTGCTGAACAGCCATTGGGAGCCGGGGAGGCGGATGGGCAGGCGGCCGGTGTTGGACACCCACCACTGGCCCTCGGTGTGGGTGAGCATGCCGTGCTGACGGCTCAC
>CAWGTM010000021.1:0-97286 GCA_963825445.1 uncultured Actinomycetota bacterium | reverse complement strand
AAACACCGGTGCCGCGCTGGTGTCGCACCCGATTCCCGCGATGGCGTCGATCACCGGGTCGGTGCGGGCGGGCCGGGAGGTGGCGACCGCGGCGGCCGCGGACCTCAAGCGCGTGCACCTGGAACTGGGTGGCAAGGCGCCGGTGATCGTGTTCGACGACGCCGACATCGCGGCCACGGCCGAGGGGATCGCCGCGGCCGGCTACTTCAACGCCGGTCAGGACTGCACGGCCGCCAGCCGCGTGTTGGCCGGCCCCAGGGTGTACGACGACCTGGTGGCGGCACTCGCCGAGCAGGCCGGCGGCACCAGGACCGCCACCGACGGTGATTACGGGCCGCTGAACAACGCCAACCAGTTGGACCGGGTGCGCGGGTTCGTCGACCGACTGCCCGACCACGCGAACATCGACCACGGTGGTAGCCAGGTCGGCGACCGCGGCTACTTCTACGCCCCCACCGTGGTTTCCGGGCTCCGGCAGGACGACGAGATCGTGCAGCAGGAGGTGTTCGGCCCGGTGATCAGCGTGCAGCGGTTCACCGACGAGGCCGAGGCGGTGCGGTGGGCGAACGACGTCGAGTACGGGCTCTCGTCGTCGATCTGGACCCGCGACCACGGCCGGGCGCTTCGGGTGTCCCGCGAGCTGGACTTCGGCTGCGTGTGGATCAACACGCACATCCCGCTGGTGGCGGAGATGCCGCACGGCGGGTTCAAGCACTCCGGGTACGGCAAGGACCTGTCGATGTACGGGTTGGCGGACTACACGAGGGTCAAACATGTCATGTCCAACATGGACGTATAACCAGTACCACGGCTCGAAAGGTGAGGGATCATGCGGTTCAGCTATGTGATGTTGCCCGACTACCCGCTCGACGACACGATCGAATCCATCAAACTCGCCGACGAGCTGGGGTACTACGGCTGCTACGCGGCGGACGAGACCTGGCACAAGGACCTGTGGCTGCTGTTCGCGGCCGCCGCCGACAAGACGAAGAACATCCGGTTCGGCCCGAGCCTGTCGGCCATCACGCTGCGCGAGCCCACGCTCATCGCGCAGGCCACGGCCACGCTCGACGAGCTGACCGGTGGACGCGCCGAATGTGTGTTGGGCTCCGGCAACTTCGGCCTGCTGGCGCAGTACCACATCGACTGGGCGAAGACGAAGCCGTTGTCACGCCTGAAGGAAGCCCACCACGTGGTGCGGACGATGTTGGACGACGGGGCGATCACGTTCGAGGGCGAGTTCTTCAACTACACCGGCCTGTTCACATTCGCGCGGCCCGTGCAGGAACACGTGCCGGTGAAACTCGGTGCCATGCGCGGACCGAAGTCGTTCCAGGCGGCCGGTGAGCTGACCGACGGTGTGCACCACGCGCTCAGCTACACGAAGCAGGCGTACGAGTACATGGTGGACAACGTGCGGATCGGCGCGGAGAAGGCCGGCAAGGACGTGAACTCGCTCGACCTCGGCGCGTGGATCGTGTTCGCCACGGGCGAGGACTCCCGCGCCGCGAAGGACGCGGCCCGGGCGATGGTGGGCCTGTACGCGTCGTCCATGCCGACCGAACAGTTGGAACGCAACAACGTCGACCCCGCGGAGCTGACGGACATCATCGCGGCGGTGGGTGAGGGCCGGGTGGACCGCGCGTATGAGCTGACGTCGCCCGAGCTGGCCGACCGGCTCTCGGTGGCCGGCACCCCCGAGGAGTGCGCCGACAAGATCAAGTCCGAGATCACGTCGACCGGCGTGAACCACCTGGTCCTGGCGATCACGGACGCCGCGCTGGTGAAGGCGTTCTCCGGCCTGGAACTCCCCGGTGTGGCGACCATGCGCGAGCAGCTGCAGATGGTCCACGACCACGTGATGCCGGCCTTCGCCAGCCAGCCCGCCTAGAGGACGCGCGAACAGGGCTGGCGGCGCCCGCCGCGCCGAGGCGGCCCCTGGCGGCACCGCGCAGGCATCGAAGTACAACCCGGTACGCCGAAGCCTGCGCGGCACCGCCAGGAACCACCTCGATCACGACGGGCATCCACCGACCCTGCTCGCGCGCCCTCTTGAGCCCGGCCCGCCGTGGCGGCGGCGGGCCTACTTGTCGGTGATCTGCCCGTCCGTCACGTGGAGATGCCGCGTGGTGTGGACAGCGGACGAGCATGCGTCGGTCGTGGGTGACCAGCAGCAGCGTGCCCGGGTAACTGTCCAGAGCGGACTCCAGCTGCTCGATGGCCGGCAGGTCGAGGTGGTTGGTCGGCTCGTCCAGCACCAGCAGGTTCACCCCGCGGGCCTGCAGCAACGCGAGCGCGGCCCGGGTGCGTTCGCCGGGGGACAGGCTTGTCGCCGGGCGCAACACATGCACGGCCGTCAGCCCGAACTTCGCCAGCAGGGTACGGAGTTCGGCCGGCGGCCAGTCCGGCAGCTGCGCCTCGAACGCGGCGAGCAGCGTGCGGTCGTCGGCGAACAACGCGCGGGCCTGGTCGACCTCGCCGACCTTCACACCCGGGCCGAGCGAGGAGTTGCCCGAAGCCAGCTCGATCCGGCCGAGCAGCGCACCGAGCAAAGTGGACTTGCCGGCCCCGTTGGCGCCCGTGATGGCGACCTTGTCCGCCCAGTCGATCTGCAGGTTCACCGGCCCCAGGGTGAACCCACCGCGGCGCACGACCGCGTCGCGCAGCGCGGCGACCACCGCACCGGACCGGGGCGCGGCGGCGATCTCCATCCGCAGCTCCCACTCCTTGCGCGGCTCCTCCACGACCTCCATGCGTTCGATCAGCCGGTCGGTCTGGCGTGCCTTGGCCGCCTGCTTCTCCGTGGACTCGACCCGCTTGTTGCGCCCGATCTTGTCGTTGTCCGGCATCTTGCGGCGCGCGTTGCGCACACCCTTGTCCATCCACGCCCGCTGCGTCCGCGCCCGCTGTTCGAGCCCCGCCTTCGTGTCGGCGTACTCCTCGAAACGCTCACGGGCGTGGCGGCGCGCGACCTCGCGTTCGGCCAGGTAGGAGTCGTAGCCGCCGCCGTACTCGCGCACCAACTGCTGGGCGAGGTCCAGTTCGACGACGCTCGTCACGGTCCGCGCCAGGAACTCCCGGTCGTGGCTGACCAGCACGGTCGCCGCCCGCAGCCCGGTGACGAACGCCTCCAGCCGGTCGAGGCCGTCGAGGTCCAGGTCGTTCGTGGGCTCGTCGAGCAGGAACACGTCGTAGCGCGACAGCAGCAGCGACGCCATGCTCGCCCGCGCGGCCTGGCCGCCGGACAGTGACGTCATGGCCGCGTCGACGTCGACCGTCAGCCCGAGGTCGGCGAGCACCTCGCCGATGCGGTCGTCGAGGTCGGCGCCGCCGAGCGCGAGCCAGCGTTCGAGGGCGTCGGCGTAGGTGTCGTCGGCGCCGGGAGCGCCGGCGGTCAGGGCCTCGGTCGCGGTGTCCAGATCGGACTGTGCGGCCGTGACCCCCGTGCGGCGCCCGAGAAACGCGCGGACCGTCTCACCGGGACGGCGGTCGGGTTCCTGGGGGAGATAGCCGACGTTCGCGGTGGGCGGGGACAGCCGCACCACGCCTTCCTCCGCGGCCGTGACGCCGCCGAGGATCCGCAGCAGGGTCGACTTGCCCGCGCCGTTCACTCCGACCAGCCCGACCACGTCTCCGGGTGCCACCACCAGGTCCAGCCCGGTGAACAGCACGCGGTCCGCGAAGCCGGCGGTCAGTCCCTTGGCGACGAGAGTTGCGCTCACTGTGCTGAATCTATCGTTTCGTGCGGGAGGTCGGCGTGGCCGTGGTCGGATCGGTCGGCCAGGGGTGCTTCGGGTAGCGGCCGCGCAGCTCGGTGCGGACCTGCTGGTAGCCGTCGCGCCAGAAGGACGTGAGGTCGCGGGTGATCGCGACCGGGCGGCCGGCGGGGGAGAGCAGGTGCAGCAACACCGGCACCCGACCGTCGGCGATCGTGGGGGTGGCCGTCCAACCGAACGCCTCCTGCACCCGCAACGCCAGCACGGGCTCGTCACCGGAGTAGTCGACGCGCACGCGGGCGCCGGTGGGGACGGCCAGCCGGTCGGGCACGAGTTCGTCGAGCCGGGCGGCGGCCGGCCAGGGCAGGAGCCGCTGGAGCGCGTCGTGGGTGTTGACTTTGGCGAGGTCGGCGCGGCGGCGGGCGCGGGTCAGCTCGGGTCCGAGCCAGGTCTCGACGCCGGCCAGCAGGGCGTCGTCGTCGATGGCGGGCCACGGCTCGCCGAGCGCCCGGTGCAGGAGGTTGAGTCGGCCACGCAGGCGGGTGGCGGCATCGGACCAGGTCAGCAGCCCGAGGCCCTCCTTCCGCAGCCCGTCGAGCAGCGCGGCCCGCACCAGTTCCCGGTCCGGGTCGGTGATGGCGCGCTCCCGCAGGACGATCGCGCCGAGCCGGCGGACACGGCGGGCGACGACGTCGTGGTCGACCCACGCGATCTCGTCCACAGTGGACAGGAGAGCCGGGGCCGCGCGCTCGGCCAGCTCCTGATCGGCACGCGCCGCGAGCCGGATGATCCCCTCGGCGCGCCCGGGCTGCCGATCGGCACTGGCGACGGCGAGCCACTCGGAATCGGCGGAACCCTTCAGCTCGGCAGCGGTCCCGCCGGCCATGAGATAGGTCCGCGACCCGGGCCCCCTACGACGCGCGAGTCGTTCAGGGTGGGCAAGGGCCACCACGAGCGCGGGATCGGGCGCACCCGAGATCGCGGTTCCCGCACTCGAGTTCGCGGTTGCGGCACGTTCCGGTTGCGCGGCCCCCGCGCGGGCGGCGGGGACCTGCCCCACCAGCCTCTTCACTTCCCGGCGCCAGCGGCGGGAGCGGTCGCCGTCGTCGCGGCGCAGGGCACGCAGGGCGTCGGTCAGGTCGGGGCTCGTGGCCAGGGTGTCGTCGTCCAGGAGTGCCACCACCTCGGCGGCCGCCGTCGCGCCCATGGCGTCCGCGCCGTCCAACAGGGCCCGCGCCAGCCGGGGGTGCAGGCCTACGTCCGCGATCCGGCGGCCCCGGTCCGTGACCGAGCCCTCGGAGAGAGCACCCAGCGCCGTCAGTACTGCCCGGCCCGCGGCCAGCGCACCCGGCGGTGGGGCGTCCCACCAGTCCAGGCTCGCGCCGTCGGGAGTGCCCCAGCAGGCCAGCTCCAACGCCAGCCTGGTCAGGTCCGCCGTGCGGATCTCCGGTTCGGGCTGCGCGGGCAGCGTCGCGTGCTCGTGTTCCGGCCAGCACCGGTACACCCGCCCGGCCGCCTCACGCCCGGCGCGCCCGGCCCGCTGCTCGGCCACCGACGCCGACACCCGCGTGGTGACCAGCCCCGACAGGCCCCGTCGGTGATCCATCCGCGGCACTCGCGCCAGACCGGAGTCCACCACCGCCCGCACCCCGGGCACCGTCAGGCTCGACTCGGCCACCGCCGTCGCCAGCACCACCCGCTGCCGCTCGGAAGGCCGCAGCGCCGCGTCCTGTTGCGTCGCCGGAAGCCGTCCGTGCAACGGCACCACGTCGATGCCGCCGAGCAGCCCCGTGGTGCGCGCGATCTCGCCCACCCCCGGTAGGAACACCAACACGTCACCGTCCGACTCGGACAGTGCGGTGCGAACGGCCCGCGCCACGCATCGCTCGATCCACTCGCCCCGCGCGGGCGGCGTGTACGTGGTGGTCACCGGGAACGTCCGCACGGTGGCCCGCACGACGGGCGCGTCCAGCAGTTCCGCCACCCGCTCGAACGCCACGGTGGCCGACGTGGCCAGCAGTCGAAGGTCCGGCCGCAGCCCGGCCCGCGCGTCGAGCAGCAGCGTCAACAGAAGGTCGGCGTCCAGGTGACGCTCGTGGCACTCGTCGAGCAGCACGGTGCCCACGCCCGGCAGGCTCGGGTCGCTCTGCAGCCGCCGGACCAGCAGGCCTGTGGTGACCACCTCGATCACCGTGTCCTTCGACGTCCGCCGGTCGCCGCGCACCGCGTAGCCGACCGTGCGCCCGACCGGCTCGCCGAGCCACGCGGCCATCCGCGTGGCGGCCGCACGAGCCGCGAGCCGGCGCGGCTCCGCCACCACCACCCGGCCACCGGTCCCCATGAGAGCCAGCGGCACGACCGTCGTCTTGCCCGTGCCGGGCGGCGCCACGAGCACGGCCGTGCCCGCCCCGTCGAGTGCCGTGACCACCTCGTCGAGCACGGCACGAACCGGCAGGTCGGGTAGTTCCACGCACCCGAGTCTGCCCCACGGGATAGTGGACAGATGGACGTGATCACCTACGCGGCCGTGGTCGACGTGTGCGCCCGGCTGGCCGGCCGGCTCTCCGACGACGTCCTCGACTCGATCCGCGTGCACCACGCGGTCGGCGAGGGCTACCTGGCCGAGGCGACGCTGCTGCTCAGCCTGGTCCACGAGGGCGCCGGCATCACCGCCGAGGAGCGCGACCTGATCCGCCGCACCCTCGAGGACCCCGACCACCCGGAACTCGACGACGTGCTCGCCGTCGACGAGGTACCCCTTCTCTACCGGTTCGGTCCGGGCGGCACCCCCGACCTTCGCGCCGACGCCCTGCTGGCCGCCGAGGCCCCGAAGCATGGCGGCCGGGAGCCGCGCCGCGCCTGGCGCGAGCCGCTCGCCGGCGCTCCCGGGCCCGCGACCTGGGTGTACGTGGTGCGGGTGGCGCCCGGGACGGACGAGTTGCTCGCCTACAGCGGGCTCAGTTCGCGGCTGGCGGTCGAGCTGCGGGCGCCGTGGCTGGTCGAGGTAGTGACAGAAGGACGCGACCTGTCGCATTACCAGGCCGCCGCGCTCGCCGCCGCCCTCAAAACCTGACTCCAGGTCGCAATTTGCACGCTGCAACCACTACCCAGGGTTACCACCCAGAAGTGTAACGAAATGGCATCGTCGCCCGTCAGCGGGTCGCCCGGTCCGGTGTGGACAGTCCAAAGGTAACTACTGTCCGCAGTGGATCATGGACTTGTCGTAGACACTGGGTTCTCGTTCTGGTTACATGGCCCGCGTTGCCGTCCGCGGTCGGCCTGCACCCACTCGTGACGAGAAACCGTTGGGACACAATGACCACCCGAGCCAGACAACTGCTCCAACGCTCACGCGACCTGCTCGAACGCTCCCGGGTGGCGGCTGTCCAGTTCCTGGACCAGCCGCGCGGTCAGGCCGCCACGCTGCCCCGGGTGATCGAGGGCTCGCACGACTCGATGGTCCACCAGGAGCCCGAGGGCGCGGTGGTCGACATCTGCGCGAGCATCGCCCTGCGTGACCTCAACCTGGTCGACTCGCTGCTCTCCCTCCTGGAGACCATGGAGGAGAACGAGGCCGATCCCGACCGCCTCGGTCAGCTCTACAAGCTCGACCACCTGGCCGCCCGCCTGCGCCGCAACGCCGAGAACCTGCGTGTTCTGGCCGGCCGCGACGCCAGCGACACCGTCTCCGACTCCGCGTCCCTGGTCGACGTCGTCCGCGCCGCCATGTCCTCGATCGACGGCTACTCGCGTGTCTCCATCGGCCGGGTTCTCTCACTCGGTGTGGTCGGCATCGCGGCTGATGACCTCAGCCGGCTGCTGGCCGAGCTGCTGGACAACGGGGCCAAGCAGTCCCCGCCGGACACGTCGGTCCGGGTCAGCGCCCACCTCACCGAGGAGGGCAGCGTGCTGATGCGCATCGAGGACGACGGCATCGGCCTGCCGGCCGACCGGATCGAGGAACTGAACGGCCGCCTGTCCGACGAGCCGAAGCTGAACGACGACTCGGTGCGGCACATGGGCCTGGCCGTGGTCCGGCGCCTGGCCGCCCGCCACGACATGCGCGTCCGACTCAACCGACGCGCACCCCACGGCACCACCGCGACCGTCCTGCTGCCCGCCGGCCTGCTGTGCGAGCTGCCGGAGGCCGCCTGGTCCGGGTCGCAGACGGTGGTCATGCCCGCCGCCGAGTCCCGCACCCCCCAGCCCGTCCCCGCGGCCCGGCGTCCGTCGTCCCGGCCGAGGACCGGCGCGCACGGCACCACCATCGGCGGCCTGCCGCGGCGGGGCAGCTCCAACTCCAGCCCCAGCACGGGCACCGCCAGCCGGACGGTCACCCGGCCCCCGGCGCCCCAGGACCTGGTCGACCCGGCACGCACGGCCAACGGCCTGCCGCGTCGGGTGTCCCGCAGCATCAAGAACCCCGACCACGGCGACGACTCCACCCCGCAGCCGGCGCCGCCGCCACCCGCCCAACCCCAGGACGAGAAGGCCGGCCACGAGCAGTTGCTGGCCGACCTCGACGCCTTCGTGGCAGGCGAGCAGGCGGCCCAGCAGCCGGGCAAGCACACCGACGCGGAGTCCGACAGCTCCCGTGAGACCGGGAGAGACGCACCGTGACCGCCGCCAACCCGAAACCGTCGGCAGCCGACATCACCTGGCTGCTCAACGACTTCGTGGACAAGGTGCACGGCGTCAGCCACGCCTTGATCACCTCGTCGGACGGTTTCCCGCTGACCGCCTCGGAAGCGGTGAAACCCGACGACGCCGAACAGTTGGCGGCCATCGCCAGCGGCCTGCTCAGCCTCGCCGGCAGCAGCGCCGCGCTGTACGGCAAGGGCAGCTGTGAACAGATCATCATCCGGCTCACTCGCGGGTACTTCCTGTTCATGGGGATCGGCACCGGCGCCGGTCTCGCCGTGCTGACCGACCCCGAGTGCGACATGCGGGTGGTCGCCTACGAGATGACCCAGTTCGTCACCAACGCGGGCCACGCGCTGACCCCGGAGCTGCGTGCCGACCTCCGCCAAGTCCTGACCGCGCGCCGGCCCCCGGCATGACCGACCCCGCCAAGGACGTGATCCCGGTGTCCAGCGATGATTCCAGCGATGACGCTGTGCGCGGCCGACCGCGCAACGGCGTTCGGCCCGAGTCGGCCAAGCTCGAGCTGCCGACCTCCAAGATGAAGAGCAAGCGGGTCCGGCCCTACGCGCTCACCGGTGGGCGCACCCGGACCAGGCACCACCTGCTGGTCGAGACGCTCATCTCGGTGCCCGAGTTCGACCCGGTGCTCGCCGACTCGCTCATGCCCGAGTCCCGCGCGCTCTATTCCAAGGCGTGCCAACGCATGTCGATCGCGGAGCTGTCCGCGACGCTCACCCTGCCGCTCGGCGTCGTGCGGGTTCTGGTCAGCGATCTCGCTGGTCAGAACGCGGTGTTCATCCACCCGACCGCCTACGCCTACCAGAACAATCCGCAAGTGCTGGAGAGGATCCTCGATGGACTCAAGCAGCTTCCCGTCTGATTCGGGTTTGCTGACGATATCCGCGAAGATCGTCATCGCCGGTGGGTTCGGGGTCGGCAAGACGACGTTGGTCAATTCGGTGTCCGAGGTGGCGCCGTTGAACACCGACGCGTGGATGACCGAGGCGAGCGAGGGCGTCGACGATCTGCCGCCGTACGGCAAGAAGTCGACCACCACGGTCGCCATGGACTTCGGTCGCATCACCCTGCACCAGGACCTGTTGCTGTACCTGTTCGGCACGCCCGGGCAGTCGCGGTTCTGGTTCCTGTGGGACGACCTGTCGCGTGGTGCGCTCGGCGCGGTGGTGCTCGTGGACACACACCGGATCGACCAGTCGTTCGCCGCGGTGAACTACTTCGAGCACGACTCGGTGCTGCCGTTCATCGTGGCGGTCAACCGGTTCGAAGGGCGACATCCGCACGACCTGGGCGAGGTGCGCGAGGCGTTGGCGCTGAACGACACCATCCCGCTGATCGAGTGCGACGCCCGCGACCGCGGGTCATCGATCAGCGTGTTGCAGGCGGTGGTCACCAACTCGCTGGCACTGTCCACAGTGTCCACACCCGGTTAGGCCTTCGGAGATTCCCCACCAGTACGGAGGAGCAGTACAGAACATGCGCAAGGTGCTGATCGTCGGGGCGGGCCAGTCCGGCCTGCAACTCGGGCTGACCCTGCTCGAACACGACTACGAAGTCACGCTCATGTCGGCCAGGACCCCGGAGGAGATCCGGGGCGGGCGGGTCATGTCGACGCAGGGAATGTTCGGTCCCGCGCTGCAGCACGAGCGCGACCACGACCTGAACCTGTGGGAGGAGGACACGATCCCGTTCGAGGGACTGGGTGTGTCCATCCTCGGCGAGGACGGGACCCGCGCGCTCGACTGGGTCACGAAGATGGACGAGTACGGGCAGTCGGTGGACCAGCGGGTGAAGATGGCCGGCTGGCTGGAGTTGTTCGAGGAACGCGGTGGCCAGTTGGTCATCCACGGCGTGACCACGGCCGACCTCGACAAGCTCGCCGCCATGTTCGACCTGACCATCATCTCGGCCGGCAAGGGCGAGCTGGTTCAGCTGTTCGACCGCGACCCGTCGCGCTCGCCGTACACGGCGCCGCAGCGCGCACTGTCCGTTGTGTACACCAACGGCGTGGAGCCGCGCCCGGAGCACCCGGACTTCAAGGCCGTGCGGTTCAACATCATTCCCGGTGTGGGCGAGCTGTTCATGATCCCGTGCTACACGGTCTCCGGGAACTGCGACATTCTGTTCTTCGAAGGCATTCCCGGCGGTCCGCTGGACGTGTTCAACGACCGTCCGGAGCCCGACGAGCAGCTCCGCCGCATGCTCGACCTCATGAAGCAGTTCACGCCGTGGGAGTACGACCGGTCCCGCAACGCCGTGCTGACCGACCAGGGCGGTGCGCTGGCCGGCGGCTACACCCCGGTGGTGCGCCGCCCGGTGGGTGAGCTGCCGTCGGGTCAGGTGGTGTTCGGCATGGCCGACGTGGTGGTGGCGAACGACCCCATCACCGGCCAGGGTTCGAACAACGCGAGCCACTGCGCGGCCATGTACCTCAAGGAGATCCTGGCCCGCGGCGACGGCGCGTTCGACAAGGCCTGGATGGAGACCACGTTCGAGAAGTACTGGGAGTACGCCTCGCACGTGACCAACTGGACGAACGCCATGCTGCAGCCCCCGCCCCCGCACGTGCTGGAGATCATCGGCGCGGCGAGCCAGATCCCCGCGGTGGCCAAGCGCTTCGCCAACGGCTTCGCCGACCCCACGGACTTCCAGCACTGGTTCATGAGCCCGGACAAGGCGGAGGCCTTCCTGCGCAGCGCCTCGGCGGCGGCCGCCGCTCCCTAGGGTGTGTGGGTGACCGCTATCGGGTCGAAGGTGATCCGGGTGTGGGTGCCGTTCGACCATCGGACTTCGAGGGTGTCGGCCGTTGCCGTGGCTTCGGCCGCTACCCGCACCGGTTCCGTCGACAGCGTGGCCACGGTCGCGAAGATCGCCGTGCCCTGAACCGGAGCGGCGAGCCGGGGAACGGTGACCCACTCGGCGAAGGCCGTGCCCTGCGGAGCACGGACCTCGTCGGTGTCCGTCCACCCGTGTAGCGGCACCAGGGTCGACACCAGATCCTCGCCCGTGGCCCAACCAGTCTGCTCGACGCGCGCGCCGGCCGGCGCGGCCACCACCCGGTGCACCCGCAGCTCCGAGTGTCCGAACGCGACAGTGACGCTCTCGATCCGCAGCCCCGGAAGGAAAGGCGGGCCCGACGCGAACACCGGCCGGTGCCACGACGCCGCCCAGCCCCAGGTGCCGTCACCACCGTGGCCGAGCGGGTGGATCCGCCTCCGCACGCAGCGCGCTCCCGCGACCACCACGCCCACGTGGTTGTCCGCCGGGTTGCGCAACGCGGTGGGGCCGGTGCGCGTCGAGTAGGAGAACCGCCCGTAGAGCGGGTCCTCCTCGGTCGCCACCTCACCCGCGTCCGGGCGGACGTGGTCGCTGCCGTGGTTGTGCAGCCGGGCGATGCCATCGGCGGACGTCGTCTGCACGAGGAGGCCGGGAGCCAACGCCACCACCCGGTCCGCCTGCTCGACCGGCGCCGGTTCCTCGCGCGAAGTCCACAGTGGATGGTCGGCCCCGGCGAGCAGGCACACGAACGCCTTCGACGCCCAGTACGGTGACGCCGGTCCCGAGTAGAACTGGAGCGTCGGCTCGTGGGGGCCGTGCCAGCCGAGGCTGAGCAGGCCATTGTCGTCGACCGCGCCCCGGTCGAGGAAGTGCCGCAGCGCACCGCTCAGGATCCGCCGGGACGTGCCGGGGGAGAGTGGCGTGTGCCCGGTGACCGCGCCCAGCCCGACGGCCGACGCGGCGCCGAACCGGTACGTCAGCGACCGTCCGAAGTGGATCGGCGCGCCGTCGGCGCCGAACAGCGAGCCGAAACCGTCCAGATGGTCCCGAAGTCGGTCACCGTGCACAGTGGACTCACCGGCGAGATGTGCGTCCAGAGCAGGATACAGGTGCAGCGCCCAACCGTTGTAGTGGTCGAACGCGCGCCCGTCGCCGTCGGAGTACCAGCCGCCGCCGACGTACCAGGTCTCCAGCAGTTCCAGGGCGCGGTCCCGCACGCGGGCCGTGTCCTCGTCGCCACGACCGACGGACTCCAGGAAACCCGCCACGGTGAACGGAAACAGGTACCAGTTGTTGGGTGCCGGCACGTGGGTCAGCGCCCCACGCAGCCACCCCGAAGCCCGGTCCTGCGTGTCGTCGTCGAGTTGGTCCCACAGCCACGGCCGGGTGAGCCGCAACCCGAGCGCCACCGAAGCCGACTCCACCATCGGCTGGCCCCGGCGCACGAAGTGGTCGCCGATCACCGGCCAGGACTCGAGATCGTCGCGGCCTGGGGTGCGGGTGCCGGCGGTGAGCCCGGCGGCGTAGCGCTCGAGCCACCCCCGCGGATCGCCGCCACCGGCCACGCGGAACGCCGCGGCCAGGAACGTCCGCGCGTACCCCTCGAGCCCGTCCGAGCGCGCACCGCTGGCCGACGGCCGTCCGGGAAGGTCGAGCAGCGCGCTGCCTGGCGTGGCCCACCGCCACGCGGCGGCCAGCAGCCCGTCGGCCACGGCCTCCCAGTGGTCCCGGGTGAACCCCGTATGAGGGCTTGCGTCCCGATCGTCAGCAGGGAGAATGATCATTTCGTCAGGGTATGGTGCCTAGCGTGAAGATCGCCATTGCTGGGGAGACGCAGACCGGTGAGCGACGTGTCGCGGTCGTGCCGAGTCTGGTGTCCCGTCTGACGGGCAAGGGTTACGAGGTCGCGGTCGAGCCGGGTGCCGGCAAACCGGCGGGCTTCACCGACGACGAGTACCGCGACGCGGGGTCGACGGTCGACGAGGACGCGCTGGTGGGAGCGGGTGTCGTGCTGTCCGTGCAGCCGCTGTCGCCGTCGCAGGTGACGTCGCTGGGGACGGGCGCCATCACCATCTCGTTCCTGCCGACCGCCCAGCACCTCGACTACGTACGTGCCCTGCGCGACGCGGGACACACGGCACTCGCCATGGAGCTGGTGCCGCGTATCTCCCGCGCCCAGGCCATGGACGCGTTGTCGTCCCAGGCTTTCGTGGCGGGCTACCGCGCGGCGCTGGTGGCGGCCGAGCGGCTGCCCCGGCTGTTCCCGCTGTCCATGACGGCGTCGGGCACCATCCCGCCGGCGAAGGTCCTGGTGCTGGGTGCCGGGGTGGCGGGCCTGCAGGCGATCGCCACGGCTCGCAGACTCGGTGCGGTGGTGCGGGCCTACGACGTGCGCGCCGCGTCCGCCGAGGAGGTGCGCAGCCTGGGCGCGGAGTTCGTGGACCTGGAGCTGCCGACGCTGGAGGGTGCGGGCGGCTACGCGCGGGAGATGACCGAGGACCGGTCCCAACTGCAACGCGAACGCCTCGCTCCGCACGTGGCCGACGCGGACGTGCTGATCACGACGGCCGCCGTGCCCAACCGGGTGGCCCCGGTGCTGGTGACGGCCGACATGGTGGCCGCCATGCGCCCGGGTTCCGTGGTGGTCGACCTGGCCGCGGAGTCGGGCGGCAACGTGGAGGGCGCGAAGCCGGGCGAGGAGGTCACGGTGGGCGACGTGTCGGTCTGGGGCGCGCGCAACGTCCCGAGCGACCTCCCCGCGCAGGCGAGCCAGCTGTACGGCACGAACGTGGTGAACCTGCTGCTCCTCATGCACACCGAGGACGGCCTGACCCCGAACTTCGACGACGAGATCATCGCGGGCGCGTGCGTCACCCACGGCGGCGAGGTGCGCCACGCGCCGACCCGCGAACTGCTGGAGAACTAGCGAACGGCGGTGGCGACCCGCAGCGCCTCCGCGCGGACCTCCGCGTCGAGTTCCCCGGTGTCGGCGCCGGTGACGTCGGCCATGTCGTAGGAGTCGTCGAGGGTGACCAACCCTTGGGCGAGGTCGATCCCGCCGTGGCCGAACTCGGCGTGCGCCCACGAGGTGAGGGACTGCGGGTGCACCTCGTTCGCCAGGACGCGAGCGCACATGACCACCAGTCCCGCTTCCTGTGCACCGGTGCTTCCGGGCTCGTGATGGGGAAGACCGACCTCGCGCAGCGCGGGCTCCAGCACGAGAGGCAGATCCGCGTCGGCGTGCCTGATCGACACCGCGGCCAACTCGCACATGGCCGGTCCGTCCACGCCGGCGACGAGCAGGTCGCAGGCGACACGGACCACGTCCTCGGCGCTCGCGCGGCGGACCATCCAGAGCGACGCGGTGTCGCGGAAGACCTCCAGGTTCATCCGCTCATGCTGACCGCACGGGACGGTCCTGTCATGCGCTTTCCGGGCCGGGGTCCTTCGACGGCTCGCCGGGTTTCTCGATCGTCGGTTTGCGCAGGGTCAGGTAGACCGCGCGCACCACGGCCATCAGGGGGACCGCGAACAACGCGCCCACCACGCCCGCCAGTTCGACGCCCACGGCCACCGACAGGATCACGGCCACCGGGTGCAGCTTGACGGTCTTGCTCACCAGCAGCGGCTCGAAGACGTTGCCCTCCAGTTGCTGCACGAGCACCACCACGCCGGCCACGATCAGCGCCACCAGCGGGCCCTGGGCCACCAGCGCCACGAGCACGGCCACCAGACCCGTCACGAACGCGCCGATGATCGGGACGAACGCGCCGAAGAACACCAGCGCCGACAGGGGCAGCACGAGCGGCACGCCCGTGACCCACAGGCCGATGCCGATGCCCACCGCGTCGATCACCGCCACCAGCATGGTGGTCCGCACGAACGCCGTCAGGTCGGTGAAAGCGCGCTGGCCCGCCTCGAACACCTTCGGGCGCACGCGCGACGGCAGCGGGCTGATGACCGAACGCCACATCCGCTCGCCGCCGTGCAGGAAGAAGATCAACACGAAGATCACGAGCACCAGACCGGCGAGGGCGGCGCCCACCGTCGAGACGGCGCCCAACGCGCCGGTCGCCAGGTCGCCCCGGTTCGACTGAAACCAGTCCTTGCCGTCGGCCAGCATCCCGTCCAGCTGCTCACCGCTGAGCCCCAGCGGGCCGTCGGTCAGCCACGTCCGCAGCTGGGTGTAGCTCTCACCCAGGCGCGTACCCAGGTCGGGCAGCCCGGCCACCAGTGCGCGGATCATGAAGTACAGCAACGCGCCGAACACGCCCAGGCCGCCGAGCAACACGAGAGACGTGGCCAGGCCACGGGGAACGCCGTGCCGGACGAGAAAACCCAGTCCCGGCGCGAGCAACGCGGCCAGCAGCAGCGCGACCGCCACCGGCACCACCACGATCATGAGGCGCCCGACCACCTGGCCGAGCACCCACAGGGTCGCCGCGATGATCAGCAGGTACAGGCAGTTCATGGCTGCCCGGCGCAGCGGCGACTCGCTCACGAGAAGTTGTTACCCGGCACGGCCGGAATCAAACGGATCCGAACAGCCAGTGACCCGGCTTGCCCGGCGCGGGGTCGAGGCAGAAGTCCCGCACCATGGCCACCAGCTCGGCGGCCGACACGCGGCCGTCGTGGTCGCGGTCCAGCGCCTCGAACACCGTCGCCGCACCGTCCGGTGAGCACGACCGCAGCAGCCGAGCCACCTCATCCGCGTCCAGAGTGCCGTCGCGGGAGCTGTCGGCCAGCGCGATCACCGCCTCCGCCAGCGGCGACAGGTCGACGGCGGACGGCGCGGAATCCAGCCACGCCACGAACTCCGCCGGACTCACCCGGCCGTCGGTGTCGGTGTCCGACCGCGCCGCCACCGCCTGCCACAGCGCGCGATAGCCCCGCCGCACGGCGAGCGCGGCCGGTGACCCCGGCGGCTTCCCGAACGCCTGGGCCAGTCGCAGCGCGAACACCTCGTAGTCGTCGAGCGTCAGGTATCCGTCGGCGTTCGCGTCGAGCAGACTGAACCGGGGCGGCGGCGGTGGCGGCGTGGCGAGCGACCGGGTCCACTCGATCACGTCGCCGTGGGCCGCGACCAGCATGTCGCCGTGGTTGCCGCCCTCCTCGCGGTGGAACCGCACGTCCGTGTCCGCCGAGGACAGGTCGGCCACGAACCGCTCCACCACCGCCACCGGCACCACGTCGTCGTCCGTGCCGGCCGTGACGAACACCGGCCGGTCCATCCGCGTGACCGGCACGCGGCAGGCGCGCAGGATCTCCTCGACACCCGGGCGGGTGTGCAGGCGCGTGATCCCCAGGTCGTCGTTCGTGCGCTTCGCGATGGCGCGGAACATGTCGACCAGCGACGCGGTGGTGGCGGCGTCGACCAGCCCGCTGCCGACGGAAGTGAGGAACGGCCGGGCGTCGAAGTCCGGGTGCGACGTCCGCAGTCCGGCCAACAGGAACGGCAGGAACACCGACACCGGCCGGGTGCCGTCCTCGGTCACCACGCTGATCAGCAGCGGCAGGTGCACGGGTGGCGCGAGCGCGACCGTGCCGCGGAAGTCGAGGTCGGGTGCGTACCGGCTGGCCACCAGCCCGACGAACAACGCGGCGTGCCCGCCCTGGGAGAACCCGGTCACGAGCCACGTTCGGCTCACCCGGGCGTCGAGCCCGCGTGCCGCCCGCACGATGTCGATCACGTCGTCGGCCACGGCCTCGCCGTTGAAGTACGGGTGCGGCCCGGCCGACGCGAGACCCTCGTAGTCGGTGGCGGCCACCACGTAACCGGCGGCCAGCCAGCGGGACACGTGCTCGCGTTCGAGCCGGCTCAACCCGGCCCGCGACGGGGCGCAGTGGTCGGCGAGCCCGGTGGTGCCGTGGGCGTAGCTCACCACCGGCCAGCCGCCCGGCGGCGCGTCGCCTTTCGGCAGGAACACCGAGCCGCTCACGCCGCGGGCGGCGCCGTCGTAGCCGATCCCTTGGTACACCACGTGGATCGCCTCGACCGCGTGCTCGGGCCACATCGTCGACGGCAGGACGAGCCGGTCGAGAACAGTTCCGGGTGGGTGCACCAGGCGAACGTAACTCGCGTTCGACCCCTGGTGGGACCCACGTCACCCGGGGGACCCGCGGATCACCCTGTTGCCGCAACGAAACAGCTACTTGAAATGACAATCGTTTTCGATATAACCTCGGTCGAGTCCCCTCTGGAGGTAACGTTGGAAACCACGCTCGAACTGCTCGCCGACGTACTGGCCGGCCGGCGCGGGCCCGATCCGAGGACCGTCACCGTCACGAGCGTCTTCTGGGCCCACCACGGCACCCGCCTCGCCGGCGGCGACACCACCTACCGCAACCAGTACGTGCTGGCCCGCGTCGGCGCCGCTTTCGGGGCGTGCGCGTTCGCCGACGGCGAGGTGGAACCGGCGGTGTGCGGCGACCTGTCCGGCCGGTCGGTGGCCGAACTGCTCGATCTCCCGGCGCCCGTGCGGATCGCCGCGCTGGACGCCTACCTGGCGCACGTCCGTCCACATCGGACGTCCACTGGTATGTCCACTGTGGAGCACGTCACCCTGCCCGCCGGCACACCGGAGGTTCGCGCGAACGCCCGCGACACGGCGGTCGCCCGCCTGCTCCCCGACGTGACCGGCAAGAAGGTGGCGCTCATCGGCGTGGTGAACCCGCTGGTGGCGGCCATCCGCGAGCGCGGCGCGGAATGCCTGCCGTGCGACCTCACGCTGCGCACCACCCGGTGGGGCGACCCGGTCACGGCCGACATGCGCGACGTGCTCGACATCGCCGACGCCGTGGTCGCCACCGGCATGACGGTCGGCAACGGCACGTTCGACGAGATCCTCGAGCGCTGTCGCCGGCGCGACGTGCCGCTGGTGGTCTACGCCCAGACGGGCAGTGCCGTGGTGCGGGAGTTCCTCGGCGCCGGCATGACCGCGCTGGCCGCCGAGCCGTTCCCGTTCTCGCAGTTCAGCGCCGACGAGACGGCGCTGTACGCCTACCGGGCCGGATGACCACGGTGGACCACCACATCTCCGACGCGCTCAGCCGGCCCGCTCTCATCCGGGTCAGCGAACGCGTCTGCTGCCTGCGCTTCGAGACCATGAAGGTGACCTCCGCGCTCACCGCCGTGCGCCACCTGCTGGACCGAGGGGTGGTGGCGCCCGGCGACACGCTGGTCGACAGCTCGAGCGGCATCTACGCCCACGCGCTCGCGCTGGCGTGTCACCGCCACGGGTTGCGCTGTCACATCGTCGCGTCCACCACGGTGGACCGCACGCTGCGGGTGCAGCTCGCGGTGCTCGGCGCCACGGTGGAGCCGATGCCGCCCACGCCGAACCTGAAGCTCGACCAGAGCCGCCGGGTCGCGCGGGTGCGCGAGATTCTCCGCGACCGCCCGCGCCACTACTGGATGCGCCAGTACCACGACGACATCCACTACCTCGGCTACCGGCCGGTGGCCGACCTGATCCGTCGCGAGCTGGGCACCGACGGGCTGACGGTGGTGGGTGGCGTCGGCACGGGCGCGTCGACCGGCGCGCTCGCGCGGTACCTGCGTGAGGCCGATCCGGGGGTGGCGCTCGTGGGGGTGCAGCCGTTCGACAGCGTGACGTTCGGTAGCGAGCACGTGCACGACCCGGAGATCATCATCGCGGGCATCGGCAGCTCCATCCCGTTCGAGAACGTGGCGCACGAGCTGTACGACACCGTGCACTGGATGGGTTTCGACGCGGCGCTGGCCGGAAGTGTGGCGCTGCTGCGGGACCACGCGGTGTTCGCCGGGCTGTCGGCGGGTGCGGCGTATCTGGCGGCGCGGTGGGAGGCGCGGCTCGCGCCGGCCGGGCAGGTGGTCTTCGTGGCGGCCGACACCGGGCACCGCTACGTGGAGGCGGCGTTCGCTCGGCACATGGATGCTGTCGGGCTCGCTGACCTGACGCCGACCGAAGTCACGGCTCCGGGGGAGATGGCGGCGCCGTGGTCGAGGATGGCGTGGGGCCGGGTCGCCGCGGTACCGCGCGTGCCGGGGGTTCGCCGGGCGAGCTAGTGCGGGGTGCGGGAGGCCCCAGAGGTCCTGGTTGCCACTCGCGCAGCGCGGCGTGAAAGCAGTCGTCGCGCGTGTAGGGCTCCGCGTCGATATCGGCACGCCAGGCCGCGAACAGCGCCAGCAACTCGGCGTCCGTACCCCTCATGACCAGGTACGTCGCCCGTTTGGTCAGTGCTGTTACCGGACTCGCGGCGTCCGCGACGAACGGTGTCGCGGACGCCACGAGCGGTCAGTTCACGGCCGGTACTGGTCGGTGACGTTGTTGAACGACTCGGTGGCGTCCTGGGCCGCGCCGGTGGCCTGCTCACCGAAACCCTGCGCTGCCTCGGTGGCCTGGTCGCCGTAACCCTGCGCGGCTTCGGTGGCCTGGTCGCCGTAGCCCTGCGCGGTCTCGGTGGCCTGGGCGGCCGCGTCCTGGCCGGGCAGTTCGGTACCGGTCAGCTCGCTGACCTTGTCGCCGGCGCTGCCGAGCAGCTCGCTGGCTTTTTCCTTGAAGGCGTCGAACAAGCCCATGAAGGTGACCTCTCGGATTGGTGCGCGGAATCTCGCGGTAACGGTGACATTCTGTCACAAATCGGACACGACGCGAAGTGTGGGTCCCTCGGTAGCGTGGTGGAGTGATCTTGGACGACCACCTGGAGCGCTGGGACCTGCGCCTGGACGGCCCGCCGGCACGCGGCATGGCGTCGGTCGTGTGGCCCGTGCTCCGGGCCGACGGCACGCCGGCCGCGCTGAAACTCCAGCCGGTGAGCGACGACAACGCTGCCGCGGCTGTTGGCCTGCGGATCTGGGCCGGCAACGGGATCGTGCTGCTGCTCGACCACGACCCGGACTCCGGCGCCCAGTTGCTGGAACGCCTCGACGCCGCGCGGCCGCTGTCGTCGCTGCCCGACGACGGCCTGGCCCTGGGGATCCTCGCGGAGTTGCTCGCGCGCCTGGTGGCCGTGCCGGCCCCGCCCGGCGTGCGGTGCCTGGCCGACATCGCGGCCGCCATGCTCGACCAGGTCCCCGGCGCGCTGCCGGCGTTGCTTGACCCGGACGAGCGGGAGTTGGTGCGGACGTGTGCGGCCGCCGTCGCCGAACTGGCCGGTGAGGCGGGCGACCGGCTGCTGCACTGGGACCTGCACTACGACAACGTCCTCGCCGGGTCGCGGGAGCCATGGCTGGCGATCGATCCCGAGCCGCTGGCCGGCGACCCGGGGTTCGACCTGTGGCCGGCGTTGGACAGCCGGTGGGACGCGGTAATGGCGAGCGGCGACGTGCGGCGCGCGGTGCTGCGCCGGTTCGACCTGCTGACCGAGGTGCTGGGCCTCGACCGCGAGCGGGCGATCGGCTGGACCCTCGGGCGGGTGCTGCAGAACGCGTTGTGGGACATCGAGGACGGCAAGACCGCGCTCGAACCGGCGCAGGTGGCTACCGCGCGGGCGCTGCTCGCGTGAGAACCACGCCGTAGTAGGCGATCCACACCACCCAGAGCAGCCAGCCGCCCAGGCCGAGGAGCCCCCACGGTCCACTGTGGTCGATCGCCAGGGGAGCGAGGGTGGCCGACGTGAACAGCAGCGCGGCGGCGACCAGGCCGAGCCAGGCGTGCCACGGCCGGATGAGCCCGGCGCGCCGGCCGGCGACCGACAGACCGATGAGCGCCAGCGCGAGGAACGTGCCGTTGAGGGTGAACAGCGCGTCGTGGAGGGCCCAGAGGCCCGGGGTCACCACGTGGTCGGCGGTCGCGCTCAGCGCCAGCCGGATCGCCATCACGCCGGCGAAGGCGCCGTTCTGCAGGAGGATCCCGGCGAAACCGACCAGTGCCCACCCCGGCTCGGTCCGCCAGAGCGCGGCGACCGCGGCGGCGCCGAACAGGGTGGCGAGCGCCCAGGCGAGGGGCGTCAGGGCGGTGGCGACGCCGACCGCGCCCCCGTTCGAGCCGAAGAAGTCGATGACCGCCGCGGTGTCGGTGCCGGTGGTCGGCAGGCCGGCGGGCACGAGGATGACGTTGCAGAGGACGATCAGCGTGGCGAAACCGACGCCGGCGAGCCCGCCGGATCGATTGAGTTGACGTAGCATGTATTGAATATAGTGAGCGGAAAGTCAAAAGGGAATGACTGTGGAGAAGCGTCGGTACGACTCGCTGCGCCGCACGGCACAGGCACAGGAGACCCGCGCGGAGATCGCGGCGGCCGCGCGGCGCCTGTTCGTGGCGAAGGGCTGGTCGGCCACCACCGTGCGGGAGGTGGCGACCGAGGCGGGCGTCTCGGTCCCGACGGTCTACGCGGCCTACGGCGACAAGACGGGCCTGGTCCGGGCGCTGGCCGACTCCGCCGACCTGCTGGCCGACCTGCCCCGGGAGATCGCGGACCTCGAGTCGGCGACCACACCCGCCGCGCAACTCGCCGCCATGGCGGCCTACGACCGGCGGCTGTTCGAGCGGTCCGGCGACGTCATCGCGCTCGTCCGGGAGGCCGGGCGCACGGAACCCGAGTTGGCGGCCGCCTACGCGGCGGGCCGCGCGGGTGGCGACCGGACGCGGGTTCAGGTGTTCTCCGCGTGGCAGGCCGGGGTGCTGCGGGTGGACGTGGCCGAGGCGGTCGACCGGTACGCGGCCCTCTGCAACCTCGACGTGTTCACCACGCTGACCGTCGAGCGGTCCTGGTCGCCCGAGCGCGTGGAGGCGTGGTGGGCCGAGTCGCTGGCCCGCGAGTTGCTTGCCTGAAACGAAAAGCGAACGTCCGGATCAGCGTCACAACACCGCCGCCCGCCACCACCGTGCCGCTGGTCAGGGGGCCCGGACCGCGCCCCTGGCCGTGGCGATCCCGAGAGCGCAGATGATCGCGAATCCGAACAGGACGTAGCGCGCCGAGTCCAGCATCGAGTCGTCGCCCAGGTTCACCAGGACGCCGGCCACCGCTGTGCCGAAGGCCGTGGACATGGTGGTCACCGTGGCGATCGCCGCCGCGGCCTGATGGCCTTCCGCCTCGTCGGTGGTGCTGGCCATCGCCGCCACCGCCAGATGCGGGTAGGCGACGCCGATGCCCGCGCCCGCCACGAACAGCACCGGCACCCACACGAGCACCAGCCAGCCGGGCGCGTCCGCCCGCTGCAACAGCCCCTGCGCCAGGAAACCCGATGACAGCAATACCGGGCCGGCCAGACAGAGCCGCCGTACCGTGCTCTCCCGTACGGCCGACGAGCTGCCGATCTGGGTCACCGACCAGCCGAGCGAGACGGCCGCGCCGAAGAACCCGGCGGCCAGCGGCGGCAGCCCACCCAGTTCCTGGCCGAACAGCGGCACGAACGCCTCGACCGCCACCCCGAACGCCAGCAACGCGATCGTCAGGTAGATCCACCGCAGCGGCGACCCCGCCCGGTAGGTCGCGCGGGGGAAGACCCGCACGTCGCTGCGCCGCTCGTACGCCACGAACGCGACCAGCAGCACCAACGCCACCCCGATGCCCGCCGCCATCGCCACCGTGTCCGACAGGACGCCCGCCACGCTGACCGCCGCCGTGGCCGCCATGGCCAACGCGAGCGACCCGATCGGCAGCCGCACCCGTGCGTCGCCGCGCGCACCGCGGGGCAGCACCCGCGGCACGAGCACCACGCACACGGCCGCGAATCCGGCCATCACCACGAATGCCATGCGCCACGAACCCAGCTGCGCGAACAGGCCGCCGAGTGCCGGACCCACGAAGTTGCCGACGCCGTACATGGCCGACATCACCGCGTTGCCCCTGGTCCACAACCGCCGCGGCAGCGCGGCGCGGATCACCGCGAAACCCAGTCCGGACAACAGTCCCGCGCCCAGACCCTGCACCCCCCGGCCGACCAGCAGCGCCGGCATCGACGGGCTCACCGCGCAGGCCAGTGAGCCGACCAGGAAGGCCGTGAACCCGATGAGGTAGGCGCCGACGTTGCCGCGGCGGGCGAGGAACCGGGTGGCGAGCATGGTGGCGATCACCATGGCCACCAGGTAGACGGTCATGTTCCACGCGTAGAAGCTCTGCCCGCCGAGGTCGGCCACGGCGGTCGGCAGCATGGCCGAGGCGAGGTAGATGTTCACGGCGCCGACCAGGACGCCACCGGCGAGCACGGTCACGGCACCGAGATGTTCCGGACCGAACAGCTCCCGCCAGGAAGCCGCTTTCTCTGTTTCTGTCATGACTTCAACGCTGTCATTGAAGTCGCACCGGAGACTTTTCGTCGATTGTGGACGGTGCACGCCTCGAAAGTCTCAACCCGCGGTGGAAGGTGGGCCACCGGCTAAACATGATAGTCGCAGCGGAGGTAGAACCAGCCGGGATCGTCGCTGGGCACCAGGTCGCGGTCCCGCACGATGGTCGACCTCGGCCGGTCCCCGGCGGCGCACGCGTCCGCCGGGTCCGGCCAGTCGTCGGTGTACTCGATGTCCACCACGCGGTCCTCGTACACATCCTCGTAGGTCGCGCATTCCGACCAGCGCACGCATTCCTCGGTGACGGCGAAGTCGAAGCCCGGCCTCGTCGCGGCCCCGGGCGCCCAGTTCGGCCGTGTTCTTCTGGCCCACGGCCAGGCCGGCCTCGTGGGCGTGGGACACCAGGGCCGTCGCGAAGGCCAGGTTGTCCTCCATGGTCAGGGCTCCCGCCGAACGGAGGTAGGAGTCCAGGTTGTCCAGTTCCACCGCGTCGAAGCCCGCGCAGTCGTCGATGGCCGCGCCGACGATCGATGCCAGGCGGGTGCGGTTGGTCTCCGTGGAGGTGTCCAGGATCAGTTCGTCCGGCCAGTTCTCGTCCACCAGCGGCTCGCCATCGGAGTGCAGGACCAGCTCGGGGTGATCCGCCAGCCATTCGGCGCGGTCCTCCGGCTGGGACTGGAAACCGTTGACGTAGCACACGTTGTAGACGTCGGACGCCGGTTCGGCCGCCCGGTCACGGACCACCAGCGTCACCCCGGCCGGCGGTAGGTACGCGCCGCCCAACTGGTAGTCGGCCGCCGCACCGGACGGAAAGGACGGCTCCGGCGCCGAGCATGCCGCGAGCAGCAGCAACAGGGGCAGGAGCCTCAGCACGGGGTGACCACCTGGCCCAGCATCGTCCGGAACGCCGGACGGTCCACAGCAGACGGATCAGCGGCCAGCCACGCGCCGACGTCCCGCACGAATCCCTCCGGCACCATCGGCGGGAAGTCCGTCTCGTCGTCCCCGACGGTGATCGACCCCGCTCGGCTGGGGTAGAGCAGCAGGACGCCACGCACCTCGAGGCCCGGCAGGATCCGGCGGTAGGCGGCCACGCCGTCGGGCAGCCGGACGGTCCCGCCGCGGAACCGGTGGCCGTTGCGGCGCAGACCACCGGAGTCCACGTCGTAGTGGCCGGGCAGCCACCGCTTCGACTCGATCAGCACCAGCCGGTTCCCGCACAGGATCGCGTGGTCGATGTCGGCGAACACCGAGCCGACCTCGGCCGCCAGGCCGTGGAAGATCCGCACGCCGGGGATGTGCGTCAGGTACCGCTCGGCAAGCTCGGCCGTGAGCCGCTCGGCCACCTGGTCGGGGTCGGTGCCCGGGCTGCCGAACACCGCGCGGTCGCCGAACTCCGCCGTGAACTCCTGGTGGACGCGGGCGGCGGCCAGATGACGTCGGCCGACGTGCCACACCGCCACCCCCGACCCGGCCAGCACCAGCAACCCGATCACGAGCAGTGGCGTGGGCGGGCCGAGGATCAGCAGCACGAGCAGCAGCAACCACCCGCCGAGGGCGGCGAGCGCCACCTCCCGGCTCGGGCGCGCCAGGGGGAGCAGCGTCACCCGTCCGGGGCCGACCGTGTCCCACCACCCGATCGTGGTCGGATCGAGGGTGGGCAGCGTGGGCAGGTAGTCGGGATCGTCGCCGACCTTGCGGGCACGCCGTTGCCGAGGGGGTGCCGGCACCCGCACCCGCACGGCCACCACGTCGGCGTCGTAGCTGTCGCGCCGGTCGGGATCGGTGAGCGTCTCGTACGCCTCGTGCAGCAGCCGGAACGCGCCGGCCGTGCCGCCCGAGTCGGGATGCATGGCCTTGGCGAGCGTCCGGTAGGCCGACCTGATCTCGGAAGCGGACGCGTCGCGGTGCACCCCGAGCAGCTCGTAGTAGTCGATCCCGTGCACCGCACCAGATTATGGCGTCGCCACAAGGAGTCTCGCGTCGGGAGGGCGCCCACTCGGTGTGAATCTGGGAAGCACGGCTCCTTGCCTGTTCACGCGCTCGGGTGACAACGTTATCTCTAACGGTTACTGCCCGACTTCGGATGGTAACCGCACCCCTGCCGCGGTCCCCGGACCGCAGAATCGAGCGAAGATGAGATTCCTCAGATCCGCCATCGTGGTGGTCGGCGCCGCGCTGGCCCTGGTGACCGCCGCACCGGCGGCGACCGCCGGCCCCGTGGTGCCGCCGCCGAGTGACCCCGGCATGGCGCCGCAGATCATCGGCGGCCAACCGGCCACCAACGCCCCGTGGGCGGCGCGGCTGTTCGTGAACGGCCAGCAGAACTGCTCCGCCACGATCATCGCGCCCCGCTACATCCTCACGGCGCGTCACTGCGTGTCGAACACCGGCGCCACCTACACGTTCCGCATCGGCAGCCTCGACCAGACCAGCGGCGGCACGGTCGCCACCGCCGTCGCCATCACCCGCAGCACGCAGGCCGACCTGGCGATCGCCCGGTTGGACCGCGACGTGAGCGCCACGTACGCCCCGCTCGGCAGCACGGGCTCGGTGTCGGTCAACCAGACGGTGCAGGTCTACGGCTGGGGCGCCACGTGCACCAACCAGCCGGAGATCAACTGCCAGGCCCGCTACCTGAAGTACGCGAACGTGCGGGTCTACTCGATCAACTGCCGGGACTACCACAGCGGCATCGCCGTGTGCGCGAACCGCGTGGACGGCATCACGGCCGGCGGTGACTCCGGCGGCCCCATGTTCGCCGGCAACGTCCAGGTCGGTGTCGCGTCCACGAGCGACCGCGCCACCCGGACGGCGTACACGAACATCACCCAGTACCGGAGCTGGATCCGCTCGATCGCGGGCGTCTGACACGAAAGGTGGGGCCGGCCCGCAGTCGGCCCCACCCTTCGCGTGGCAGATTTCTGGTGTACCTGAAGGAGCGCTGTTTTTTTATCTGGTTACACGGCGAAGAACTCCGTGCTACTTGACTGAAGAGCAGCCCAGATCGAACTGAATCTGCTCGGCATCCATATGGCTTCCAGCAAGCCGCCCAGGGATGGCTGCCGCCGCACACTCATGCTGCCAACGTCCCCGTCAGGCCGCGGAGTTCCCTGGGTCAGCGGCCGGACAGGTGCACGCGGATGTTGTGGTATCTCGTCATCGTGGCGATTCTCGTGATCGTGCTGGCACTGGTGGCCGCCCGAACAAGTGGACGGTTCTGTCCCAAACTCCCGGGTGTGATGATTGACTTCGGCGCCACCCGTGCCGGGAAAGCGAAAAAGTGCGACTGCCGAGAACAACGCTGACCTAACCAGCGGCGTTGCTCAACGGCGCCGGGCATTCACCGCCCGGTTCGGTCATCCGCTCGAAGTGCCACATTTCGTTCGCGTACGTCTGGCACAGGCCGTGGTCCGCGCCGTTGCGGATGAGCCAGTCGGCGGCGTCCGTGGGGCCGATGTCGATCGCGTCGCCCGTGACGTGGGTGGACTTGTCCGGGGTGTTCACGAATTCTCGGGCCTCCTCCAGGCTGCCGTATTTGGACACCGCCTGGTCGAGCAATTCTTGCTGGTATTCCTTGCTGCGCCAGCCCGAAGTGACCTTCAGTTCGATCCCGTCCTCCTCCAGTGCGTGGCGTGCCGCCGCCTGTACGGCCGCCAGCAGTTCGGGATCGAGGTTGCGCAGGGCCGGGTGGTCGGTGTCGGTGACGGCCAGGTTCTCGACCACCTGTCCGCTGCCCCGGGGGGTGTCGCCCGGGTCGCCCGGCGGCTCGGCCGCGCAACCGGCAAGTGTCAGGACCACCAGCAACCATCTGATTCGCACAGCCAAGACCCTGCCCGCGCGGTGTTCGCGTCCCGTGCGCGTTGTGTCATGGCTCTGCAACAGCTACCAGAGCGTCGGCTGCTCCAGCTCCAGGAGGAAACGCTTGCGTTCGAGGCCGCCCGCGTAACCCGTCAGCTTTCCGTCGCGGCCGACCACCCGGTGGCACGCCACGATGATCGACAGGGGATTGCGACCGACGGCACCGCCGACGTCACGAGCATGCCCCCCGACTGCCGCGGCGATCTCGCCGTACGTGACCGTGGCGCCGTACGGGACGCGGGAGATCTCCGCCCACACGGCGCGGTCGAACTCGTCGCCGGTCGCCCGGGTGGGCAGGTCGAACTCCTCGCGTTCGCCGGCGAAGTACTCGGCCAGCTGCGTGCGGGCCTCGGGGAAGTCTGCCGGCGGGCCGAACGTCGTGCGGTCCGGGCGGGTCCAGTGGTGCGGGAAGTACACGCCGGTCAACGCGTCGTCCTCGGCCACGAGGGTCAGCTCGCCGACCGGCGACTCGAGGATCGTGTGGGTGCTCATGTGACGTAGACGCCGGCGAGGACCGTTTCGTGAGATCGCTCCGGTCAGATCGATGACGCGGCGCAGGACTGACGCTTTCCTATGGGTCCGCTATAGGCTGCCGGCATGCCGCAGCTCTCCCGCCGCCAGGTGTTGGCGCTCGTCCCCGCCGCAGGCCTGCTGACCGCGGCCAATTCGATGGCGAACCCAGGGAGAGCGGTCGGCGCACCCGCCGACGACCGGCTCCTCGCCAACGCCGTCGCCATCTTCACGGGCACGGCCGAGACGAACGCGCGGCCAGAGGTCGCCGCCAAGCTCGCGGCCATCGCGAACACCGCCCGCACCCGGCTGACCGAAATGGACGACGCGGGGGAGAACGAACTGTTCGCCGGCGTTCCCCTCGGGACGAGCGACGCGAACCTCGTGCGGTCGTTCCTCAGCCTCTACGAGATCGCGCTCGCCACGCGCACGCCCGGTGTCGACCTGGATCCCGCGCTGCAGCAGCGTGTGGTCGACGGCCTGGTCTGGTTGCACGAGCGGTACTACGGCGACCAGGCGGCCGGCTACTACGGCAACTGGCACAGCTGGGAGATCGGCATCCCCACCCACGTCAGCAAGACCCTCGCCCTGCTGACCGAACGCGACCCGCGGCTGGTGGCCACCTACGTCGCGTCCATGGACGCCTACCTGCGCAACGGCAAGGACGGCGACGTCGACCTCGACTCCCGATTCCACACAGGAGCGAACCTCGCGGACATCACCACCAACCGAATGATCCAGGGCGCGCTGCTGGCCGACGAGGCACGCATCGCGAAGGCGGTGGCCGACCAGAGCACGGTGTTCGCCACCATCGACCCGTACCACCTCCAGCACGGCAACACCGACGGCTACTACGCCGACGGGTCGTTCATCCAGCACCATTCGGTGGCCTACACCGGTTCCTACGGCAAGGCGTTGCTGACCCGCGTGGTGCAGGCCGTGAAGATCCTCGACGGCACCGGCTACGCGGGTGGCGCCGAGCTGGTGGAGACGGTGCGTGGCTGGGTGGTGAACGGGTTCGCGCCGCTGATCTTCGAGGGCTGGATGATGGAGGTCGTCAAGGGTCGCGCGGTGTCGCGGACGCTGTCGGGCTACGCGGACGTCGCGGTGGTGGTGGAGGCGATCGTCGACCTGGCCGACTACGTCACCGACGCCACCGCGCTCAGGGGATACGTGAAGTTCGTCCGCGCCGCGTCACGGGAACCCCTGAACCCCACGGCTTTCGTCTCGCCGGTGAGCGTGGCGCGCTACGCCGACATCCTGGCCGACGACACGATCCCGGCCGCCGACCTGAACCCGCCGGAGCGCAGCGTGGCGTTCAACGCCATGGACCGCACGGTGCACCTGCGGCCCGGCTACGCCTTCGCGCTGGCCCGCAGCTCCGACCGGATCAGCAAGTACGAGTACATGAACGGCGAGAACCTGATGCCCTGGTTCCAGGGCGACGGCGCGTACTACCTGTATCTGTCCGGACAGGACCAGAACCAGGCGTTCGGCGTCGACCACTTCACGACCGTGTCGCCCCACCGGCTGGCCGGGGTCACGGCGCCGGTCGAGGCGCGCAGGACGGTGCCCGAGCTGTACGGGCGGTTCTGGTACGAGAACCCCGGGCACCCGCTGGGGTTCACGTCCTCGTCGGAGTCGCAGAACAAGTACGTGTACTTCCCCCGTGGCACCAACGACTTCTCCGGCGGCGCCACGCTCGGGGCCTACGGCGTGGCCGGCATGGTCCAGTCCGACGACGTGCCCTATGTGGACAAACAAGCGGGCACGCTGCCCGAGGACTTCACGGTGTACCGCAACGCCCGGTCCACGAAGTCGTGGTTCCTGCTCGACCACGAGATCGTGGTGCTGGCCGCTGGGATCGCCGACCCGGACGGCCGCGACGTGGTGACCACAGTGGACAGTCGGACGGCGGCGCCGGCCGACGAGATCGTGATCACCGGCGCGCGACGCGACAACCGGGCCTGGCAGGGCACCGGCACGGCCGAGCTGCGGTGGCTGCGGTACGCGAACCGCACGGCCGGCTCGGCCGTCGGCTACGTGTTCCTCGACCGCCAGAACGTGACGGTCGAGCTGGCGCAGGTGAGCCGCAGCCGCCGGGTGGTCCGCGCGGCCAACCCGGACACGGCCGCCACCCGGAACGTGTTCGGCGTTTCGGTGGCACACCAGGGTTCCCGGCCGACCGCGATGGCCTACGCGTTGGTCCCGAACGCCGAGGAGAGCGCGCTGCGGCGATACGACCGCGGCCCGATCGCCGTGCTGGCGAACGACCGGCGACTCCAGGCGATCCGCCACCACGGCCTGAAACTGTTCGCGGCCACCGTGTTCGACCGCGGCTGGCAGTACGTCGACCGGGTGGCGATCGACGGCCCCGCCTCGGTCCTCGTGCGACGGCAGCCGGGTGGGCTGGTGGGCCTCGCGGTGGCCGACCCGACCATGGACCGCGCGGAGATCTCGCTGATCCTGCTGGGTGAGTCGCTGCGCCCGGTGGCGGCCGACGAGGGCGTGCGGGTGACCCGCATCCCCGGCGGCACGCTCGTCCGGGTGGACACCCATCAGCTCCACGGCGCCAGCCGCACGGCGACCCTGCGCCCGTGACCGAACCCGAGATTCCCCTGGCGGGTGGCTCGCACTCGGAGGCCGTGCGCGTCGGTGACACGGTCCGGCGGGTGGGGCGTCCCTGGTCGTCGGACGTGCTCGACCTGCTGCGCCACCTCGAGCAACGGGGCTTCGGCGGCGCGCCCCGCGCGTTGGGCTTCGACGACCGCGGCCGCGAGGTGCTCACCTACGTCGACGGCAAGACCGGAGTGGACCTGTCGGACGACGTGCTCGTGCGTCTCGGCGGCCTCCTGCGGGCGTATCACGATGCCGCGTCGACGTTTCCGTGGACCGGCCGCGACTGGCAGGTGCCGGTGCGGGAACCGGTCGAGACGGTCTGCCACAACGATCTGAAGCCGGGCAACGTCGTCCTCCGCGCGGGCGTGCCGGTCGCGTTGATCGACTGGGAGTCGGCGGCACCCGGACCGCGCGCCTGGGATCTGGGCTACGCCGCCTGGTACTGGGTGCCGTTCTCGTCCGAGGAAAGATGCCGAGCGGCGGGACTGCCCACGAGCATCGAGGACAGGGCGCGTCGGTTCCGCCTGCTGCTCGAGGGATACGGCGTCGAACCCGACGTGACCATCCTGCGGACGGGGATCGAACGGATGCGCCAGTACCTCGATCACTTGCGAGGGCTGGTCGCCGCCGGTTCCGAGTGGGAGGTGGCGGCGGCTCGCCGCGGTGTGTACGACGAACTGGCCCGGGAGATCGGGTGGGTGGACGACCACGCCGAGGCACTCGTGGCGTGATCAGCGCAGTTCGGCCACCCGGTGCAGCAACGTCACGTGGTCGGCCAGCGCCGGCAGTTCCAGCACCCGTTGCCGCGCCGGCTCACCCATGGCCGCCACCGCGGTCAGCAACTCCTCGACCGCGCCGTCCTCGATGGCCGTGTGCAGCAGCAGCGTGAGGGTGTCGTCGTCGTGCTCGGCCGCGTACTCCGCCAGCCGGCCGCGCAGCCGGTCGTCGGTCAGGCGCCCCATCATGGCCAGCCCGGCCGAGCGCAGTTCCGACGATCCGGTCAACGCGCGGGTCACGACGCTGCGCAGGCGTTCGGCCGGCAGGGCGGTCACAGCGCGGGTGAGCTGGTCGTCGGCCTCGGCGTAGAAGCCGATCCGCAGCAGCGCCTCGTCGGTGATGAGGGTCGCCACGTCGTTGATGACCCGATCGGAAGCCGCGTCGAGCAGCCGGCCGAGCGTCACGTACTCGCCCCGTTCGACCAGTTCCACCACCACGGCCAGCACCCGGTCGTGGTCGACCCGGCCGATCAGCCGGCCCGTGCGGCGCGGATCCAGGTGCACGCACCCCTCGGCCAGGTACGCCACGGGCATCCGGTTGCACAGCTCGGCCGCGCGGTCGGGCGGCATCTCACCGGCGACCCGCGCGGCCAGCATCGGTGAGAACGCCCGCAGCGCGATCCGGACGTTCAGCGCGGTCGGCAACATCCGGGTGACGGTGGCGACGCGCTGGAACGTGAGCCGGTGCTCGTCGTACAGCGCGCCGACCACCCGCTCCCGCAGCAGCCGGATGTCCCGGTACCCCAGTTTCGCGGCGAACGACACCTGCTCGGGCGTGGTGCCCAGTGCCCGAGCCAGCTTGATCAGCTCGCCCTCGGTCGTTAAGTCGTGCCCCACCGTTCAGCGCCCCAGAATTCTGCCGATACTGGTCCGCGCGAGCGCGGGCAGCTGACGCATTGCCTCGTCAGATGCCTCCGCCAGCGCTTTGGCCTGACTTTTCCTGGCGGTCACGAGTGCGTCGTGCAACAGCTCGAGTTCCTGATCGGACAGCGGGTTCACGACCCGAGCGTCCTCACCGAGCCATCGGCCGAGTGCCTCCCGCACGTGACTGCGCATACCTGACTTTGTCATGCCGGCCACTAAAGAGATAGCGCCACCCTGCGGACGGACTAATCGACCACTATGTACGCCCGGAATTCGCGAGCCGCTCGACCACCGTGCGGGCGATTGTCGTCTGCCCGGCGAGTGTCGGATGGACACCGTCGTCGCCCTGCAGGCCTTCGTCGACGGGCACGCCGATCGCGGCCACCAGGTCCACCACCGGGTCTTCCAGATCACGCATCGCCTCGACCAGCGCGTGGATGTCGGCGTTGCGCCACGACGATCCGCCGAACCGGAACGGCGGGAACGCGGCGACCCGCTCCTCGTCGACCGGCACGGGCGTGAGCCACAGCCAGTGCGGGTCGGGCGCGATGGCCCGCAGCCGCCGCAGGTTCGCCACGCTCGCGGCCGGGTCGACCTGCAGGTAGCCGCCGACGCGGGTGACGTCGTTGCCGCCGAGCCCGCACAGCACCCAGTCCGGCCGGGTGCCGTTGACCGTCGCCGGCCAGCGGCGCAGCACCATGGTGGTGGTGTGGGCGGACAGGCCGTTGTTGACCAGCCGCACCCCCAGTTCGGGGCGGCGCAGCTCCAGCAGGTGACGCAGGATCTCCGCCCACGACTGGAGGTCGTCGGTCACGCTGTCGCCGACCGCGAGGACCGTCTGCCCGGGGGTGAACGGGAGCGCGTCGACGATTGCGGTGAACTCCGGGTCGGCGAGCAGGCCGTGGGCGGCCTTCCACGCGGCGGCCGTGAACCCCTCGCGGATGGTGTGGTACTCGGCGGTCGGCATGGCGAACACGGCCGGCAGCGCGTCGGGCATGCCCGGCAGGTAGCCGTACAGCTTCTCCAGGTGGGTGTACTGGAGCCAGGTGTTGGTGGTCATGGTCGCTCCTGTGCGAAGGGGGGCATGCCCGCGAGCAGGCCGCCGTCGATGGTGAGGGTGGTGCCGGTGACGAAGGCGGACTCCGGTCCGCAGAGCCAGAGCGCGGCGGCCGCGACCTCCTCCGGCCGGCCGAGGCGACGCAGGGGCAGACCGGCGGCCACGTGCCGCTGTGCCGCTTCGCCCGCTCGTTCCAGGTGGTCGGTGCGGATCGGACCCGGCGCGAGCGCGTTCACCCGGATGCCTTGGGCGGCGTAGTCGAGGGCGGCCGTGCGGGTCAGCCCCACGACCCCGGCCTTGGCCGACACGTAGCCCGCGAGCCCGCCCACCGGCTGGGCGGCGGCCGTGGAGGAGACGTTGACGATCGATCCGCCGTCCCGCATGGCCGGGATCTCGTACTTCATGGCCAGGAACATCCCGCGCAGGCTGACCTCGATCATGGCGTCGAAGTCGGCCACCGACAGCTCGGCCAGCGGCGTCGGACGGGTCCCGGCGGTACTGCTCAGGGCCGCGCTGTTCACGGCCGCGTCGAGCCGGCCGTAGGCACCCAGGGTCTGTTCCACCAACCGGGCGACGGACTCCGGGTACCGCACGTCGGTCGGCACCACCAGGGCGCTGCCGCCGCGGTCGGTGATCCGGTCGGCCACCGCGTGCAGTGCGCGCTCGTCGCGGGCGGCCAGCACGACCTTCGCACCCGCGTCGGCCAGCGCGACGGCCGTGGCGGCGCCGATGCCCCGACTCGCGCCCGTGACCAGGGCGACGGTGTCCTTCATCGCGGGCCACCGGGGATGGGCGGGGCGCCGGGCGTGCCGGCCATGAAGCTCGTGTGCACGTGGGCCACCCGCCAGCCGTCCGGCTCGCGGCGCAGCACCACGGTGGCACGCAGGGCCTCGGGCACCGGGTGGCCCCGGTAGCTGCCCGACCCCGTCTGCCTGGCCACGAGCACCGCGTGGTCGCCGTGCTCGCGGATCTCCTGGTCCTCGAACCGCAGCGCCTGTAGGTCAGCGCGCCGCTCGTGTGACGGTCCAGCCAGTCGGCCCTGCTCAGGACGAAGCCGAGCGGGCCGATGCCCGTGAAGTCGTCGGTGAGCAGCGCCTCGATGCCCGTGCCGGTCGTCTCGGAGTCGAGCCAGGCCGCGGCCGTGGTTTCCGGTGTCTTGTTCATGGTGTCGACGCTAGGAAGATCCGGTTGCCGGCGAATCAGCGAAGTTGCCAGTCCTGGGCGACTAATCTCGCCGCATGCTGCACGGGCGGGCGAAGGAGCAGGCCGCGGTGGCCGCGCTCCTCACGGGCGCGCGGGCCGGCGCGGGCGGGGTGCTGGTACTGCGTGGCGAGCCGGGCATCGGCAAGACCGCGCTACTGGAGGACGCCGCCGCACAGGCCGCTGACCTGCGGGTACTGCGTACGGCCGGTGTCGAGCCGGAGGCCGAACTCGGCTACGCCACCCTGCACCGGCTGCTGCTGCCGCTGCTGCCGGGGATCGACCGGCTCCCGGACGCACAGGCCGACGCCCTGAACGTGGTGCTCGGCCGGTCCCGCTCCGCCGCGCCCGACCGGTTCCTCGTGGCGCTCGCCGTGCTGACCCTGCTGTCCGACGCCGCGCGGGACACCCCGCTGCTGTGCCTGGTCGATGACGCCCACTGGGCCGACCGGCCGTCGCTCGACGCGCTCGCCTTCGCCGGGCGGCGGCTCGCGGCCGAACCGGTGGCGCTGCTGATCGCCGCGCGCTCCGACCTCCTCGCGGGGTTGCCGGAGCTGCCCCTGGCCGGCCTGGACCGCGCGGCCGCCAAGGAACTGCTGGCCGAACGCGGTGGGGGAGATGACCTCCTGCTCCGCACGGCCGCCGGCAACCCCCTGGCCCTGCGGGAACTGCCCACCGGCCTGCCCACCGGCGAGCCGCTGCCGCTGGTCGACCGCCTGCGCGACGCGTTCCTCGACCGCCTGGCCGACCACCCGTCGCGGGCACTGCTGCTGATCGCGGCGGCCGACGGCACCGGCCGGCGGGAGGTCCTGTGCCGCGCGGCCGGGGTCGCCCGAGTCCGACTCTCGACGAGCTGGGGGACACGCTGGTCCTCGACGGCCCGACCGTCGACTTCCGCCACCCGCTCGTCCGCTCGGCCGTCTACCACTCGGCGAGCGCGGCGCAGCGCCGCGCCGCGCACCTGGCGCTGGCGGAAGCGCTGGACGACCGGGACCGGCGGGCGTGGCATCTTGGCCAGGCGGCGTCCGGCCCCGATCCGGAGGTGGCGGCCGAACTCGAACAGGCCGCCGAGCGCACGCTGCGACGGGCGGGCCCGGCCACGGCCGCCACGACCTTCGCGAAGGCCGCCGCCCTCACCCCACCCGGCCCCGACCGGGCCCGCAGACTGACGGCCGCCGCGTCGGCCGCGTGGCAGGGCGGCGCCGCCGAACGAGCGAAGGCGTGGCTGGACGAGAGCGGAGCTGGACGGCACCCCGGCCGACCCTGCTGCGGGCCCAGATCGAACTCCGCACGGGCGACCCGGCCGACGCGCTGCGCCTCCTCCGCCCGATCGTCGCCGAAGCGTTGCCGCCGGCCCGGCCACGGCGATCGAACTGCTCATGCTGTTCGGCGAGGCCAGCTACCAAGCGGCCGACGCGCAGGCCTGGCAGCAGGTGACGGCGGCCGTGGAACAGCTCAATCTCTCCGGGGACGAGGACGACCACACCCTGCTCCGGCTCGCCCGCGCGGTCGGCCGGGTGCGCGCGGGAGCCCCGGCCGGACTGGCGGACCACGACCTCGCGATCATCGAGCGGCTGTCCGACCCCGGCCGGCTGTGCTGGGCGGGCGGCATGGTCTGGGGCATCGGCGACCGCGCCCGCAGCCGGTGGCTGCGCCGCCGCGCCATGGACCGCGCGGTCGCCCTCGGCGCGGTCGGCACCCTCGCCTGGGTGCTCCAGTTCGTGGTGATCGACGAGCTGGCCGCCGGGCGTCTGCTGGCCGCCGCCGCACACGCCGACGAAGGACACCGCCACGCCGTCGAGACCGGGCAGCCCAACCTCGGGTCCTGGTTCCTCGGCACCCTCGCCACGGTCGCCGCCCTGCGGGGACGCGACGCCGAGACCCGCGAGTTCGCCGACCAGGCCCTGGCCGGCGCCACCGGCCACAACCTGGTGGCGGCCGCCGCACTGGCCAACCGGGCGCTCGGGCTGCTCGACCTGGCCGCCGGCCGCGCCGAGCAGGCGGTCACCCACCTGCGGTTCCGAGAAGGCCACCCCGGACTCACCCTGGCGACCGTCCCGGACTTCGTGGAGGCCGCCCACCGCCTCGACCGCCGGGACCTCGTGACCGAGCCACTCGCGCGCTACACCCGCTGGGCCGAGGCCACCGGCTCCCCGGACCTGCTGGCGCTCGCCGCCCGCTGCGCCGCGCTCGGCGGCGCGGGTGACGCCGCGTTCCGCCGCGCGCTCGAACTGCACCCGGCTGACCAGCCGGTGGAGCTGGCCCGCACCCACCTGCTCTACGGCGAGTATCTGCGCCGTGAACGACGCCGCGCCGACGCCAAGATCCACCTGCGGGCCGCGCTCACCGCGTTCACCCACCTCGACGCCACCGTGTGGGCCGACCGCGCCCGCGACGAACTGCGCGCCACCGGCGAGACCACGACCGAACCGACTCCCGACGCGCTGTCGGCGCTCACCCCGCAGGAACTTCGCATCGCCACGGCGGTCGCCGAGGGGTCCACCAACCGCGAGATCGCCGCGCAGCTGTTCCTCAGTACCCGCACGGTCGACTACCACCTGCGCAAGGTGTTCCAGAAGACCGGCATCACCTCACGCACGGAACTGGTGCGGCTAGCGGTTCCGAACCGGTAGCGCCGTCAGCTTGTCCGCCAGCAGCGCGGGTTCCCGCCACAGGGCCGCCGCCGGCACACTCAGTCGCAGATCGGGGAAGCGGTCGCTGAGCGCCCGCAACGCGATCCGGCCCTCCAGCCGCGCGAGCGGTGCGCCGATGCGGTGGTGGATGCCGTGGCCGAACGCGAGATGGCCACCACCCGTGCCGCCGCCCGCGCGGGTGAGGTCGAGGGTCGCCGGGTCGGCGCGGACGGCCTTCCACTGCTCGGGGTTCGCCATGAGCGCGAGGGCACTGTTGGAGAGGAACGCGACCGTGGTGTCGTGCCCGGCGGCGAACAGCAGCAGGACCATGGTCGGAGGGCACGTCGCGCTTGTGGGCGATCGGCTCGCGCAGGAACGCGATCCTTTTCCGCGCTGCCGCCTCGTACGGCTCGAAGCCGTTGATCCCACCCACGAGCAGCGGCTGGATCCAGTCGCGGACGTCGGCGCGGGTCTCGTTCGGGATGCCGAGCAGTTCGCAGATCACGGTGAGCGGCAACGGATTCGCGTACGACGCCATCAGGTCGGCCCCGCCCGTCGCGGCCAGCTCCTTGCCCAGGTCGTCGAGCAGGGTCGCGCAGATCGCCTCGATGCCCGGCGCCAGCCGCTCGACCTGGCGGCGGGTGAACGCCATGGCCACGAGCTTGCGCAGCCGCGTGTGCTTTGGGCGGGTCGGCCGTGAGCATGTGGTTGCTCAGCCCGGCGGAGATCTCCAGCTCCACCGCGAATGGCTGGCTCTCCGGCCCGCCCTTCACCAGGCGGCGGTCGGCGAGGGCCGCGTGCCGCGCCCGTGGGGCACGGCGACGAACGGGTCGTGCTCAGTCATGGTCGACCTCCCGGGTGAGGTAGCGGTCCAGCGCGTTGGCCGACCTGCGGACGTGGCGGCGGGCGAGGCGCTCGGCCTGCTGGGGCTGGCCGGCCGCGATGGCCGCGATGATCCCGCCGTGCTCGACGAGAGCGGCGTCCGGCCGGCCGGGCACGCGGGTCGACGTGGCGCGGCCCAGCCGCAGCTGACCGATCATGTTCTCGGCCACCTGCTGGAGCCGGCCGTTGCCCGCGGCCTCCAGGATCTCCTGGTGGAACAGCACATCCAGCTCGGCGTAGCCGGCCAGGTGCGCTCGGGCGACCTCGCGGGTCTGCCGCTCCAGCAGCCCGTTCAGCCGCTCCACCAGGCCGGTACGGTCCACTGTGGAGGCCGCTCGCCGGGCGGCGATGCCGTCCAGCACCTCACGCAGCTCGTACAGCTCCCGCATGTCCTCGCGGTCCACCTCGGGCACGAAGAACCCGCGGTGCGGGTGCAGTACCAGGAAGCCCTCGCGCTCCAGCGCGGTCAGGGCGGCCTTCACGGGCGTGGCCGACAGCCCGAACTCCTCGCACAACGGCCGGACGCTCACGTGGGACCCGGGCGCCAGGCGGCCGCCGAGGATCGACTGCCGCAACTGGTGGTAGGCCATGCTGCTGAGCGTGCTCCGTGCCAGTGACATAGCCCTCCTCCGCGATGACACGCACACGGTACCCGCCGAGCGTTTGTATATTAGATCCAAAATCGATCTAGCAGGCAGGACAATCCGGTGGCACCCTGGACCAGCGCACTGACCCACCTGGAGTGCGGCCGCTGCGCCGCGCGCTACGACGCCGACGCGCCACAGAACCTGTGTACCTGTGGCACGCCGCTGCTCGTCCGCTACGACCTGTCCACAGTGGCCGCCACGGTGTCCACAGCGGACATCGCCACGCGGCCGGCCGATCTGTGGCGCTACCGCGAACTGCTGCCCGTGCGGGATCCCGCGAACGTGGTCACCCTCGGCGAGGGCATGACCCCGATCCTGCCGCTGCCGGTCCACGGCGCGCGGATCGGCGTGCCGGGACTGCTGGTGAAGGACGAGGGCCTGCTGCCCACCGGCAGCTTCAAGGCGCGGGGTGCGGCGGTGGGTGTCTCGCGGGCGCGGGAACTCGGCATCGAGCGGATCACCATGCCCACCAACGGGAACGCGGGTGCCGCGTGGGCCACCTACGCCGCGCGCGCCGGGCTGGAATCGCTTGTGGTCATGCCGAAGGACGCGCCGCCCATCACCCGCATGGAGTGCGCGATGGCCGGCGCCCGGCTGTTCCTTGTGGACGGTCTGATCGGCGACGCCGGCAAGCTCGCCGCGCAGGCGGTGGCCGACGGCTGGTTCAACACCGCCACGCTCAAGGAGCCCTACCGCATCGAGGGTAAGAAGACCATGGGGCTGGAGATCGTCGAGCAGCTCGGCTGGCGCATGCCCGACGTGATCGTCTACCCCACCGGCGGCGGGGTCGGGCTCATCGGCATCCGCAAGGCACTCGACGAGTTGCTCGCGCTCGGCTGGATCACCGGCCGACTGCCGAGGCTGGTGGCCGTGCAGTCCGCCGGGTGCGCGCCGATCGTGCGGGCCTACGAGGCGGGTGCCGTGACCGCCGAGCCGTGGGAGAACGCTGACACGGTCGCGTTCGGCATCAACGTGCCGAGCGCGCTCGGCGACTTCCTCATCCTCGACGCCGTGCGTGACACGGGCGGCATCGCGATCGCCGTGGACGACGCGGACATCCTCGCCTCGCAGGCCGCGTGCGCGGCGGCCGAGGGCATGCTCATGTGCCCGGAGGGCGCGGCCACCCTCACGGCGGTCGAGCAGCTGCGGGCGAGCGGCTGGCTCGACGGCGCCGAGGAGGTGGTGGTGCTCAACACGGGCAGCGACCTGAAGTACCCGCACACGGCACCGCTGGCCGAGCCGCCACTGTTGGCGAAGGACGGTGCCATTTCTCTCGGTGCTAATTAGTTCGGTGCCAATTAGTACCGAGCACTGTTGTTTGGGTGGACAAAGCCGAGGTACTTCCCCTGCCATGTGGCTAGTGCGCCCCTTCGGGGTCTACCTCCCGCAGGCCGACAGTTGGCTTCTGGGACAGGCGTTGGGTTCGGCCGGCATCCCACCGGGCGGCGACGTGCTCGACATAGGCTGCGGCACGGGAGTCTTGTCGATCCTCGCCGCCCGGACGAGACCCCGGTCGGTGACCGCGGTCGACGTGTCGCGAAGAGCCGTGTGGGCGGCCCGCGTCAACACCCGTGGGCTTCCCGTCCGGGTGGAATGCGGCGACGCGCTCGACGTCGCCGCCGGACGGTCCTTCGACCTCGTGTTGGCGAATCCGCCCTATGTTCCCGGTCCGCGTGAGGTGCCCCGGCGCGGCCGGCGCCGGGCGTGGGACGCCGGGACCGACGGGCGCGCGATGCTGGATCGCCTGTGTGCCGCGGCACCCGCGCTGCTCGCGCCCGGCGGCACGCTGCTGGTGGTCCACTCGGGACTGTGTGACGCCGACACCACGGTGCGACAGCTGCGTGACGGCGGGTTGAAGGCCGCGGTGGTGGCCCGCGAGGAGGTGCCGTTCGGCCCCGTCCTGCGTGGTCGCGAACGGACACTGGTCGCACGTGGACTGATCGACACGGGACAGCGGACCGAGGAACTGGTGGTGATCCGCGGTGACCGACCGATCCCCTGACCCCACGAGGGTGCGGCTCGTGCCCGGCGGTCCCATGCTCGTGGAGGGCCCGGTCGAACTGGTCACCGAGGACGGTGCCTCGGTGGTGTCCGACCGGTTCCTGGTCGCGGTGTGCACCTGCCGGCGCAGCAAGCGTTTCCCGCTGTGCGACACCAGTCACCGCAAGCGACGTCAGGCCGGCCCCGGGTGATCGGCGAGCGGCTCGCGCAGTGAGCTTTCCTTCGCCCGCCAGGCATCCAGCAGCAACGCCGACAGGCGGGCCTCCAGCAGTTCCGTGGCCTGCACGCCGAACACCACGTCGGCCGCCAGTTCCGGCTCGCTGACCAGCAGGCTGCCCACCACGTCGTTGCGCAGCACCTGCTCGTGCACGGCGTCCGCCTCGATGTGTTCGGTGAAGAAGTGCGTGCTGCGCGGACCGCCGCCCCAGCCCTCGAGGGCCTTGGTCAGGCGGTGCGCGCTGGGTGCCGTGGTGATCTCGGCGGCCGCGAAGTGTCCCACCAGGGCGCCCCGCAGCCGCCGGTGCAGTCCCAGCATGGACATCAGGTTGACGATCGCGATGATCGGCGCGGGCACCTGGTCGAAGTAGCGCAGGTAGCCACTGTCCAGTCCGGACGCGTCCAGCAGGTCGGCGTACAACCTGGAGTGCATGCGGTCGCCGTGTCCGCCGCCGAACTCGTCGAACTCCACGGCCACCAGCGACGCCTTCGCCTGCCCCTGCAGCCGGGGGATGACCCACGCGTGCGGATCGGCCTCCTTCAGGTGGTAGATCGAGCGGTGCACCAGGTACTCGCGGAACTGCCCCCACCCGCCGTGGTCACGCAGGAAGTGCGAGACGCCGTCGCCGGGCACGGTCTCGACCAGCAGCTCGTCGAGCACGTCCGTCACGGCGTCACCACCGTCGACCTCGGTGCGCAACGCGTGCTCGAAGGCTCGTTCGAGCTGTTGGCGCAACCGCAGCAGGTCCGGGTCCCACTCCCAGTCCGGGTCCACGCCGTCGAAGCCCCGGTAGTGCAGCTCGTAACAGGTGTGCAGCGCGACCGCCAGGTCCTCGCCGAACGGATCCACGTCGTTGGTGGACACGGCGGACACGCCGTCCCCGGGGCGCGTCCGCAGCGCGGCCACCACGGCCGAGGACAACGGCCCTCGCGGGGTCGGAATCTGAGCACTCATCGGTCTCCTGCCAGGTAGCGAACAATCTGAAAGGGATCGGCGGGGGTCACGGCCCGCTGCCGCTCGGCCCCCGTGCCGTCGCGCAGCACGCCCGCCACCAGCTCCCGGACCGCCACCAGATCCCCGGCCTCCTCCAACGCCGGCGTCACCCAGGCGAGCAGGTCGCCGAGCAGTTCGGTCGCCGGCACGCGTTTCGCCAGCACCGGGTGCACTCCCGGACCGGTCAGCCCGTAGCGCGCGGCCGACCACAGGGCGGCGGCGGCCGTCTGCGCCTCGACCGGGAACGCGGTCCGGCCCCGGTTCAGCTCGGTGAGCGCCGTCGCGGCCAGCGCCCGCGACAACGCGGCCTGCAGCAGCGCGCCCGGCACGTCGATGGCCGCGTCGGCCACCCGGAACTCCACGGTCGGCAGGTGCGCCGACGGCCGCACGAGCCAGAACGTCATGGCCTCGTCCAGCAAGACGCCCTGCTCGACCAGCCTGCCGACCTGGGCGGTGTAGTCACCGGCCGAGTCGAACCACGGCGGTACCCCGGCCCCCGGGAACCTGGCCTGCTCGATCATCCGCCAGCTGGCGTAGCCGGTGTCGCGGCCGTGGTGGAACGGCGAGTTCGCCGACAGCGCCAGCAAGGTGGGCAGCCACGGCCGCACGTGGTTGGCCACCGCGACCGCGGTCTCCAGGTCGGGCACGCCGACGTGCACGTGACAGCCGCAGGCCTGGTACTCGCGTACCACCTCCGCGAACCGGTCGGCGATCCCCGCGAACCGCTCGTGTGGCGTGGTGACTGAGATCTCCGTGATCTCCGTGATCTCCGCGATCTCCATGTCGCCGCCGAGCACGGCCGTGCCGCTCGGCACCAGCCACAGGCCGGCGGCCTCCGCCGCGGCACCCAACTGGCGTCGCGCGTGGGTCAGCTGGGTGGCCAGCTCGGTTAGCGACCGGCACCGGCCCGTCGCCGCCTCCACCTGGGTGGCCAACAGCTCCGTGTGCAGGGCGGCGTCGGCGGCGGCCGGCGGGTGTCCACTCGCGAGCCGCAACACCTCGGCCGCGCCCGGCGTCGTACGCCCGGTCGCCGGATCGACGAGCAGGAACTCCTCCTCGACCCCGAACGTTCTGGCCTGTGTTCTCGCCACTGGGCACCTCCTGGCCGACCGGAGTACCCCCGATGTCGGACTCCACTCGAGGCCGGGGCCGGTGTGGCGCACGCCGCACACAGCCACCAAACTCAGGGCGTCCTACTGTCGGAGTGGCGCAGCGCACGCTCGGGAACTCGGGCCGTCCCGCGCGCGACTACCAGCAGCACACACACCTGAAGGAGCACCGGTAGGAATGGCACGCAAGTCCCGCAGTTCCGTGACGTCCCCCCGCGGGTTGTCGGCAAACGTCATCATCACCATCGCGATCGTCGTGGTGGCGGCCGTGGTCATCGGCGGCGTGCTCCTGTTCAACCGGTCCGAGGACGACAACACCGGCGACAACACCGGCGGCGGCAGTGGTGACGGCCCCATTCCCACGGAACTGCGCGTCCACGGCGACAGCAACCTGCTCGCCGAGGCCGAGGGTGCCTCCGAGGGCAAGGTCACGATCGTCGAGTTCCTCGACTACCAGTGCCCCGCCTGCGCCGCGTACTACATGAACGTCACCAAGCAGCTGGAGGAGGACTACGCCGGGCGGATCACGTTCGTCACCCGCAACTTCCCCCTCGACTCCCACCCGCTGGCCCAGCAGGCCGCCCGCGCGGCCGAGGCCGCCGCGCTCCAGGGCAAGTACCGGGAGATGTACCACCAGCTGTACGACAACTACGAGCAGTGGGCGGTGAACGGGCAGCAGGTCAGCGACAACACCCAGCGCGCGACCACCCTGTTCGAGGGCTACGCCACCACCATCGGCCTGGACATCGCGCAGTACAGGGCCGCGCTGACCGACCCGAGCGTGCAGGAGCGCATCGACGCCGACGCCGCCGCCGGTCAGAAGGTCGGTGTGGACAGCACGCCCACGTTCTTCGTGAACGGCCAGAAGTTCGTGCCGGAGGGCGACAAGTTCAGCGACGTGGCCGACCAGATGCGGGAGCAGATCGACGCGGCGCTCGGCTCATGAGCCGGTCCCTCGCCTGGCTGTACGTGATCGGCGGTGGCGTCGGGTTGGCGGCCGCCGCCGCGCTCACCCTCGAGAAGCTCGCCGTGCTGCGCGACCCGAACTACGTGCCGACGTGCTCGCTCAACCCGATCATCTCGTGCGGCTCGGTCATGGACTCGTCCCAGGCCGAGGCGTTCGGGTTCCCCAACCCGCTGCTCGGCCTCGTGGCGTTCGCCGTGGTGATCACGGCGGGCGTGGTGATGCTCGCCGGGTTCGCCCCGCCCCGCTGGTTCCGCATCGGGATGCAGGTGGGGGTCACCTTCGGCGTGCTGTTCGTGCACTGGCTGATCCTCGCGAGCCTGTACGACATCCACGCGCTGTGCCCGTACTGCATGGTCGTGTGGGTCGTGACCATCCCGATCTTCTGGTACACGACGTTGGACACGCTGCGCCAGGGCGAGGGCACGAGCGGCGTCGGCCACGCACTGACCCGCGTGCACTCCGCGGTGCTCGCCGTCTGGTACGTGGCCATCGTCGCGCTGATCCTCATGGAGTTCTGGGACTACTGGGTGACCCTGGTCTAAGCGCTGACGGTGAACTGGCTCGAGTGCCAGCCGCTGGCGCCGTTCGGGATGGGCTCGGCCCGCTCGTCGGTCTGGGTGCGGCCGTTGCGGTCGGTGGCGCGGACCTCGGCCGTGTGGCCGCCGGCACCCACCTCCATGTCGATCTTCCACATGCGCCAGGTCTGCTTGTTGACCTCGGTGGCGAGTGTCGCCGGCCGCCACTCGCCGCCGTCGACGCGCACCTCGACCTTGTCGATGCCGATGTGCTGGGCCCACGAGATGCCGGCGATCGTGACCACACCGGCCGGCACGTTCGCGAAGCCGCCGGGGACGTCGATGCGGGACTGGGTCTTGATGGGGGCCTTCTGCGCCCAGTCGCGCTTGAGCCAGTAGGACTGCTTGGCGTCGAACGTGGTCAGCTCCATGTCCGCCACCCACTTGGTGGCCGAGACGAACCCGTACAGGCCGGGCACCACCATGCGCGCGGGGAAGCCGTGTTCGGCCGGCAGGGCCTCGCCGTTCATGCCGATGGCCAGCAGCGCGCCGCGATTGCGGTCCATGACCGCCTCGACCGGGGTGCCGGCCGTCCAGCCGTCGACACTCGTGGAGAACAGCTGGTCGGAGCCTTCCTTGACGCCCGCCTCGTCGAGCAGGTCACGCAGGGGGACGCCGATGAAGTTCGCGGTGGAGATGTAGCCGCCACCCACCTGATTGGACACACACGTCATGGTGATCGTGCGTTCCACCAGGTCCCGCTGGCGGATGTCGTTGAAGGTGAACGTCTTCGACTCGTCGACCATGCCGTGGACGCGCAGGATCCAGTCCTCGGCGCGCACCTGGGGGACGCCGAGCAGCGCGGTGTCCACGCGGTAGAAGTCGCGGTTGCTGGTGATGAACCGCGGCGTGCCGATGGACGCGAAGTCGGCGCCGTTCGGGATCGCCGGGGCCGGGGTGGTGGGCTTCAGCGAACCGACGTTCGCGCGGGAGGACTCGACGTCCAGCCGGCCGGCGAGCAGTTGTCCGCCACCGCCGAACACACCGGCTCCCACGGCCACTCCCGCGGAGGTGACGAGGAACTTGCGGCGGGACGGACCGGCGGTCTCGGTCTCGTCTTCCTTGGGCTCGGCCCTGCGGCTGGCAAGGCGGTGCAACCACCCGAACACCCCCACGCCCGCCACCAGGCTGGTGATCGGGGCGAGAATCCCCAGCGGCTCGACGTTGAACTGGCTGAGCACGGCGGCCAGGCCGACCAGCCCGATGACCGCGGCGAACGCCATGCCCGGCCAGGCGCGCCGACGTGACACGAGACCGGCGATCATCGCGACCACCAGCAGCGCGGCGCCGAGCCCGCCGAACAGCAGCGGCCCCTTCAGGTCGCCCAGCTCGCTGATCGCGAACTCGGTGACCGCGGGCGGGCTGAGGTCACGGACGGAGTTGCCGACCGCCACGAACGCGGACGCGTCGGGGTCGATGAGGCCGGCCACCAGGTGACTCACGGCCAGCGCCGACGCCACGGACAGGATGCCGATGAGCATGACCACCCACCGGGCGAGGCGGTTGTCGGGTTGGGCGTGCTTGGCGTCGCCGGCCGTGTCACTGGCGGTTTCACTGTCCATGCCGGTCGTTCGGCGCGGACGGGGGCGCGGTTTGGTCGGTGGACCGTTGGGTACAGGATGAGGGAGGAATTCCGGACATTTCACCTGAGAAGGGAAGGCCTCATGGCCCTCGATCCCGCCCGTCGTTCGCCCAGGCTGCTCGCCGTCATGGGCGCGTTCCTGCTGCTGCCGCTGCTGGGGGCGTGCAACGACACCGGCGACGACGATGACGATGATGACGACGACGACAGCATGGGCCGCCCGGCCGCGGTCCTGATCGTCTCCGAGTGACGCCCGCTTCCCTCCGGTGCGCTCTACGCGCCGGAGGGGAGCCGCTCCTCTTCCGTGCTGTAGAAGCGAACCAGCCGGGTCAGCGCCTGCTGCGCGGAGGGCGAACTCGCCGGCCGCGTCGTCGAGGATGGCGCGCGCCGGGCCGCCGCCCTGCTGGCCGGTGGCACCCACCACGGCGATGATCTTCTTGTTGGTCATGGTGACCAGCTCCTTTCGGTTCTGACCTCATGAAACAGCGCCGAGATATGCGTTTCGTGCACGTCTGATTCACGCGCTACCGTGCGCGGGTGGGCGACTACGTGACGATCAACAGGGCCAACTGGGACGAACGCGCGCCGGTGCACGCGGCGTCGGACGGCTACGACTTCGACCGGTTCGTGGCCGACCCTGAGCACCTGAGCGGCGTCGTGCGGTTCGACGGGCTCCGGCTGGGTGACCTCACCGGCCTGCGCGGCGTGCACCTGCAGTGCCACATCGGCACGGACACGCTGTCGCTCGCGCGGCTCGGCGCGCGGATGAGCGGCCTGGACTTCTCGCCGGCGTCACTGCGCGAGGCACGCCGGCTGGCCGAGGCGACCGGCACGGAGATCCACTACCGCGAGGCCGAGGTCTACGACGCGGTCGACGTCTTCGGCGCCGGCTCGTTCGACCTGGTCTACACGGGAATCGGCGCGTTGTGCTGGCTGCCGGACGTCGCCCGCTGGGCCCGGGTGGTGGCCGGTCTGCTGGCGCCGGGCGGGCGGTTGTTCATCCGCGAGGAACACCCGATGCTCGGCACCCTCGACGAGACCACCGACCAGCCCACCCCGCACTACTCGTACTACGAGCACGCCGACCCGGTGGTGTGGGACGAGGCCACCACCTACGTGGAGACCGACGCGCGGCTCACCCACGGCGTCACGCACAGCTGGAACCACGGGCTCGGCGAGGTGGTGACCGGCCTGCTGGACGCGGGCCTGCGGCTCACCGGCCTGGTCGAACACGACAGCGTCCCGTGGAACGCGCTGCGCGGCCACATGGTGGTCGACGAGTCGGGCGAGTGGCGGCTGGCCGAGCGTCCCGAGCGGCTGGCGGCGAGCTACACCCTGCAGGCCACCCGAACCTAGCCGCGGGCGAGCGTGGCGCCGCGTTCGGGGTCGGCGCCCGTGATGTCGGCCGCCTCGGCGGCCAGACCCTCGAACCGGGCGGCGTCCAGCTCGCCGGGCTCCACCCGCAGCAGGTAGGTGTCGTCGGCGAAGACGATCCGGCCGGGGTCGTCGAGCAGCCGGCGCAGGCGGTGGACGTGCAACTGGAGCCGCTGGGCCCGGTTCGCGCGAGCAGCACGGCCAACAACGTGCGTTGCACTGTGCCGACGACGGCCACCGCCGCACCGTCCTGGACCACGCGGACCGGCCCGAGAACCTGGAACTCCATGACTCCCCACCCCTGGCCGGAGATGTTAACCGGGACCGTAGGCCGCGAGGAACACCCGAACGCCCTCGTCGGCGTAGTGATCCAGTTCGGCGGCCGTGAACGGCTCGGCACCCGGGCGGAACATGGCCCGGTTCAACGGGATCGACAGGATCAGCCAGTTGAAGTGCTGCGCGGCGAGCAACGGGTCGTCGATCCGCAGCAGGCCCTTGGCGGCCAGCGCGGCGAACCGGTCGGCGAGCGTGGCGTGGCCGCGTTCGGGACCGCTGGCGTACCAGGTGCTGGCCAGGTCGGGGAAGCGGTCGGCCTCCGCGATGACCACGCGCCGCAGCCGGACCAGGTGGGGCTGCGCGACGATCGCCAGGTGCTGGCGGGCGAACGCGCGGAGGTCGGCGGCCAGGTCGGGGCTGTCGGGCAGCGCGTCGATCACCGCTCTGGACTGCTGCTCGGCGTCGCCGATGTCGCCCGTGATGACCGACGCGAACAGGCGGTCCTTGTCGGCGAAGTGCTTGTAGACCGTCTGTTTGGACACCGCGGCCGTCGCGGCGATCTGGTCCATGCTGGTGCCGGCGTACCCGTGGTCCAGGAACGCCGCCCTGGCCGCCGTGAGGATCGCCTGCCGTTTGCGCTCCGAGCGCCCGTTCTCCACGGCATCGATAGTACTGGACTGTCCAGTACTCAGTACTGTACGGTCCAGTACTGCAGAGGAGAGCGACATGATCATCTCGACGGACGGCACGACGATCGCGTACGAGCAGGTGGGTACCGGCCCGGCACTTGTGATGGTGGATCCTGCCTCGGGCTTCCACGGGTTCCGGCCGACCGAGCCGCTGATCCCGCTGCTGGCCGAGCGGTTCACGGTGTTCACCTACGACCGCCGCGGCCGTGGCGACAGCGGCGACACCCTGCCCTACGCCGTGGACCGTGAGGTGGAGGACCTGCGTTCGGTGATCGCGGCGGCCGGCGGAAGCGCGTACGTGTTCGGCTTCTCCTCGGGGGCGGCGCTCGCCCTGCACGCCGCGGGACCGGGCGTGCTCGGCCTCGCCCTGCTGGAACCGCCGGTGGACTTCGAGGCGCCGCCGTCGCCGCTGGGCGCGGAGGTGACGGAGCTGGTGGCCGCCGGCCGCCGGGGCGAGGCCATGGAACACTTCAACCGCAGCATCGGCGTGCCCGAGGAGCTGATCGAGGGCCTGCGCCAGGCCCCGTTCTGGCCGGGTCTCGAAGCACTGGCCCACACGCTCGTCTACGACACGCTGGTCACGGATTCCCTGACGCCCCAACGGGTGGCGGCCATCGAGATCCCCACGCTCGTGGTGAACAGCGAGGGGAGCGACGAGCGGCTGGTGCGGTGGTCCCGGGAGGTGGCGGCCGCGCTGCCGAACGGCCGCCACCGCAGCCTGCCGGGCGAGTGGCACCTGGTCGATCCGAAGTTGCTCGCCGCGGAGATGACCGCGTTCTTCCTGGACTAGCGGGCCAGCGCGAGCACCGCCTGTACCTCGCGGTAGGCGGCCTTCGCCGCGTAGTTCTCGTCCAGGAGGTTCGCCGCGCCCTCACCGTCGAACCAGCCGGGCACCCAGGAGTACTTGTCCGTGAAACCCCACACGGTGAACGAGTTGCACCGCTTGCTCAGCAGGCACCCGGCCAACAGGACGCTGTACCCCTGGGCCTGTGCCTGGAGTTTCGCCGCGTCGGTCGGCATGATCATCCGCACGTCGGCCTCCGTGATCGCGGTGTCCAGGCCCAGTTTCGCGAACCGGTCGAGGTTGGCGGCCACCTCGGCCGCGCTGTGGAAGCCGTACTGCACGCCGTAGTGGCCTTGCGCGCCGAAGCCGTGGACCGGAACCCGTTGCGCCACCAGGTCCTTCGCCAACGCAAGGTACGCGTCGCTCTTCGCGCTGAGGCCCTCGACGTTGTAGTCGTTGAGGAACAGCCTGGCCTTCGGGTCGGCCGCATGTGCCCAGCGGAACGCGTCGGCGATGTAGCCGGGACCGAGTTCACGCAGCCACAACGAGTCCCGCAACACGCCGTTGTCGTCGATGACCTCGTTCACCACGTCCCACTGGTAGATCTTGCCGCGGAAGTGCCGCATCACCTCGGTCACGTGCTGGCGCAGGATGCCCCGCAGTTCGGTCGCGTCGATCTCGCCGGACTCCACGCCCGTGGTGAGCCATGCCGGCAGTTGGTTGTGCCACACGAGGGTGTGCCCGCGCACCCCCTGGTGGTTCCGCTTGGCCGCCGCCACCAACTGGTCGGCCGCCGTGAAGTCGAGCCGGCCGCGCTCGGGTTCCACCACCTCCCACTTCATCACGTTCTCCGCGGTGATCGAGTTGAACTCCGTGCCGACCCGCTCCCGATAGGTCGCGTCGGCGGTGAACGCCGCGTGGTCGACGGCCGTGCCGATGAAGAAGTCCCGGCCGGCCAGTTCGCGCAGCGGGCGATCGAGACCGGGCCGGTCCGGTGGCGCGGGCGTTCCGCTGGCGGGAAGTAACGAGAAGACGGTGGCCGCGGTGAGGACTGCGGTGGGGACGACCGTGGCGATCCGGGAAACCTTCATGGGCTGCACACCTCAGGGGTTCCGAAAGTTTCGGCACATTACCGATACAACGACGTGAAGACGGTAGGTCGGTTCCGCAACCTGGTCAAGCTTGGAGACAAGCGGCTCCGAAAGTTTCGGCCGCGTGCGGTGAATGCTGACATTTGTCATGGAAATTAGGCCGATCGGTTCTTTTTCGCGCCGGTGTCGGGGTTTTTCAAAGAATTCTCGTAACAGGCGACAAACAGACCACGACGCACCACCTGCGGGTCAGCGCCCGTGTGAGAGAGGAGTGCCCGAAATGCACGGAGCGAGTCGGAATCTCGGCCGCCATCTCAGGCGGGCCCTGTCGCTCGGAATCGTTGCCGCGACAGCAGCTCTGGGGATCACCCTGACCGTGGCGGCCACTCCGGCCGCTCCCGCCGCGCAGGCGGCACCTGGCACTCCGGGCACCCCGCAGGCACCCCTTGTCGTCTATGCCGAGGGCTTCGAAAACGGCGTGGGAAACACGGCTGTCCGGCTGACCGACTACACCGGCGCGCCGCCCGTGAATTCCACCTACACGGCCGATCCCGCCTGGCTCACGCATTGCAGCGGCTGGATCGCCAGGGCGAGTTCGCCGGAACCCGTCGACTCCGAGTGTGTCGGTTGGTGGCACGACATCACCATCCCGGCGGACATTCTGGGGCAGTACTCGGGTGTGGGCGCCGGCAACCACGCGCTCGGTGACGCGTCGTCGGACTTCGCGCCCGGCGCCGACAAAGTGGTGGTGGAGACCGAACAGCAGATCCCGCTGAGCGGCGCGAGCCGGTTCCTCACGTTCTCGGTGGACGTGGCGGAGATCGGCTGCGCGGGCGTGCACTCGCTGCTGAAGTTCTATCTGATGAGCGGTGCCACGGCGATTCCGACGTTCAGCTCGCCCATCGAGGCGTGCGTGAACCCGCCGTCCACCATCGACGGCATCCCGGTCGGCACCTACACGAGCAACGGTCCCGTGCTGTTCTCCGGTTCCGCCATGGGACTGCGGCTGGTGAACGGTCAGGGCAACGGAAACGGCAACGACTTCGCCATCGACAACATCCGCGTGCTCGACGTGACTCCCCAGCTGGACAAGAACTTCGCGGCCGCCACGGCTCCCGAGAACGGCAGCGTCGCGCTGACCTACACGATCACGAACACGAGCGAACTGGCCGTGAAGAACGGCTGGTCGTTCACCGACAGCATGCCCGCCGGTCTCGTGACGGTCCCGGGATCGGCGGGCACCACCTGTCCGGGCAGTACCGCCACGGCCACGGCCGGCACGGTCAGCGTCTCGGGCAACCTGAACGCCGGCCAGGCTTCCTGCACGGCCACCGTCCGGGTCACCGCACCGAACCCCGGCACCTACACCACCTGCGCGGCCAACGTCACGGCCGCCACCGGCATCTCCCTGCCCGGTTGCACGAGCGTCCGGTTCACGGTGGAGCCGACGGTCGCCGCGGGTGGCCCGTACTCCGGCCAGGAGGGCGCCACGATCGCCATCGCCGGTTCGGTCACCGATCCCGACAGCTCCGGGCTGACGTCCACGTGGACGGTCACCCCGGGTGCGGGCACCGACCCCGGTGCCACGTGCACGATCACCAACCCGGCGGCGGTGTCCACTTCGGTCCGGTGCACGGACGACGGCGCGTACACCCTGACACTCACCGCGTCCGACGGGTTCAACCCGCCGATCGCGGCCAGCACCACACTGACGCTGTTCAACGTCGCGCCCGCCGTGACCATCACGGCACCGGCCGACGGCACCGAGGTCACCCCGGGCACCGTGGTGTCGTTCACCGCGCCGTTCACCGACGTCGGCACCAACGACTCCCACACCTGCACCTTCGACTACGACGGCGGCGCCGCGTCCGGTCCGCCCATCGTGACCGAGGTGCCGGGGTCCGGCACCTGTGTGAGCAGCGCCGGGTTCACCACACCGGGCACGCACAACGTGCTGGTGACGATCTTCGACGACGACGGTGGTTCGGCCACCGACGTGGTCACCGTGATCGTCAACGCGCCGCCGGCGGTCAACCCGGGCGGCCCGTACAGCGGCACCGAAGGCGCGGGCATCGCGATCTCCGGCACGGCCACCGACCCGGACGCCCCGAACCTCACCACCAGTTGGACCGTGACCGGGCCCTGCGTGATCGGCAACGCGGCCGCACTGTCCACTTCGGTCACCTGCGCGGACGATGGCACGTACGCGCTGACGCTCACGGCCTCCGACGGCGTCAACACGCCGGTTTCCGTGGGCACCACGCTGACCGTCGCGAACGTGGCGCCCACCGTGACGATCACCGCGCCGGCCGACGGCACGGTCGTGCCCACCGGCACCGTGGTGACGGTCACCGCGGGCTTCACCGATCCGGGGACCGCCGACACCCACACCTGCACCGTGGGCTCGGTGCCCGGCACGATCGGCGCGGGCACGTGCTCGGCGAGCCTGACGCTCACCGCGCCCGGCGCGCACGACATCACGGTGGCGGTGACCGATGACGACGGCGGCGTGGGTGCCGACACGGTCCGGGTGATCGTGAACGCGCCGCCGGTGGTGGACGCCGGTGGTCCGTACTCCGGTCAGGAGGGCGCGAACATCGCGATCGCCGGCACGGTCACCGATCCCGACGGGCCCACCACCACGCACACGTGGACGGTCACGCCGGGCGCCGGGGTCGACCCGGGCACCACGTGCACGATCGCCAACCCGGCCGCGGTGTCCACTTCGGTCAGTTGCACCGACGACGGCCCGTACACGGTGACGCTCACGGGATCCGACGGGCTCAACGCGCCGGTCGCCGTGAGCACCACGCTCACACTGTTCAACGAGGCGCCGGAGGTGGACATCACGGCACCGGCGAACGGCGTGGTGGTGGCCACGGGTGCGGTCGTCGGGTTCACCGCGACCTACACCGACGCGGGCAGCAACGACACTCACACCTGCACGCTCGACTACGACGACGGCACCCCGGTCGCGCCGGGCACCATCACGGAGGCATCAGGGGCGGGAACCTGCGCGAGCAGCCACGGCTTCACGGTGGCCGGCCCGCACAACGTGCTGGTCAGGGTGCTCGACGACGACGGCGCGTCGGCCACCGACGTGGTCACGGTGATCGTGAACGCGCCACCGGTGGTCGACGCCGGTGGTCCGTACACGGGTGCCGAGGGCGCCACCATCCCGGTGGTCGCCACGGTGACCGACCCGGACGGGCCGAGCCTCACGCACACGTGGAGCATCGCCCCGGCGTCCGGTGTGGACAGTGGCACGGTCTGCGCGTTCGGCAACTCGGCCGCACTGTCCACTTCGGTCGCCTGCACCGACGACGGCACGTACACCCTGACGCTCACGGCGTCCGACGGGCTCAACGCACCGGTGTCCGACACCGCCACGCTGACGCTCGCGAACGTCGCGCCGGTGGTGGACATCACGACACCGGAGGACGGCGTCGTGGTGGCCACGGGCGCGGTCGTCACGGTGACCGCGGACTTCACGGACGTGGGCAGCAACGACACCCACACCTGCACCGTGGACTTCACCGACGGCGGTCCGCCGGTGGTCGGCACGGTCGTGGACGGCGCCTGCTCGGCCAGCGAGGCGCTCACCATCGCCGGCGCGCACGAGGTGCTGGTGACGGTCACGGACGACGACGGTGGCGCCGGGACCGACACGGTGACGGTCGTGGTGAACGCGCCGCCGGTGGTCGAACCGGGCGGACCGTACAGCGGCAACGAGGGCGCGGGGATCCCGCTCACCGGCACGGTGACCGACCCGGACGGGCCGGCGCTGGTGACCGCGTGGACGGCCACCGCCGGACCGAACGTCGACGCCGGCGCCACCTGTGTGTTCGCCGACGCGGCCGCTCAGTCCACTGTGGTCACCTGCACCGACGACGGCACGTACACGCTGACGCTGACGGCGGACGACAGCATCAACGCCCCCGTGCCGGCGAACGCCACGCTGACCGTCACGAACGTGGCGCCGGTGGTGGAGATCGCCGAACCGGTCAACGGTGCGACGTTCGAACGCGGCACCACCGTGGCCTTCGCGGCGCCGTTCACCGACGCCGGCAGCAACGACACGCACACTTGCACGGTCAACTTCGGTGACGGCACCCCGGTCGCCACCGGGACCATCACCGGCGGCACCTGCGCGACAACCCACGCGTTCTCCGCGCTGGGCCCGCACGACATCACGGTGGCGGTGACCGACGACGACGGCGGTGTCGGCACGGCGACCGTGCGGGTGGTGATCTACGTGCCGGGTGAGGCGTGGGCCATCAGCGCGAGCGGCGTCGTGACGATTCCGCGGACCCCGTACGCGGGCTGCCCGCCGAACTCGTCGCACACCACGATCGGGCTGAACGTGCCGGGAGTGGCGAACGTGAGTGCGCTCAACGCCGAGTGCACCATGGATCCCGCCACCGGCACGACCGTCGCGGAGGCCTCTGTGGACGGTGCGAGCCTGCTCGGCGGGCTGATCTCGATCGCCAACATCGAGACCAGCTGCCGGGCGGGGGCCGACGGGCTGTTCGGCTCGTCACGGGTCGGCACGATCAACGGCCGCCCGATCGGCACGGGTTCCGGTTCGATCGCCATCCCGCTCGTGGCGACCGTCTACTACAACCAGACGGTCACCACGCCCAGCGGGGAGCTGTCGCAGTACGCGATCCGGGTGGTGACCCTGCTGGGCCAGGAGATCGTCCTGGCCGGCTGTCACCTGGGGTAAGGGCCAACGGCCCCGTGGGTCACAGCCGGGCGGGCAGTGACTCACGGGGCCGCTTCTCAGCGATCGGCGTCGTAGCTGTGCCGGGCGGCCGTGATGGTCGCCCGGTGCCGTTCCGCCCAGTCGGTCAGCGACAGCAGCGACTCGTGCAACTCCCGGGCGATGTCGGTGAGCGTGTACTCGACCTTCGGAGGAACGGTCGGATAGACCTTGCGGTCGAGGAGCCCGTCGCGTTCCAGGTTGCGCAGCGTCAGGGTCAGCATCCGCCGGCTGATCCCGTCGATCGACCGTTCCAGCTCGGTGAACCGGATCGGCCCGCCTGCGGCGGCCACGATGATCAGGATGCTCCACTTGCCGGCCACCCGGTCCAGCACCTCACGCACCGGGCAGGCCTGGGCGACGATCGCGTCCCCTTGCTCGGTCATACCTCCGATGATGCCACCACACGCCGCCGCGCCGTGCTCAGTTCCACGACGAGCGCGACGCCCACGAACCCCGCGGCCAGCACGAACGCCGTCCGGTAACCGTCCGCCCCGACCGCCGCGGCGCTCAGCACGGCCAGACCGATCGCCCCACCCACCTGCTGGGTGGTGTTGAACAGCCCCGACGCGATGCCCGAGTCGGCCGGCGTCACGGCCGCCATCCCCAGACCCATCACCGCGGGCGCCGCCAACCCGAACCCGAGGCCCATCACGAGCGTGGCCGGCAGGAAGTCGACCTGGTAGGTGCCGTCGGCCCTGGCGAGGGACAGCAGCACGAACGCCACGACGATCAGCGCGAGACCCGTCCGCAGGACCGGGCGCTGGCCGAACCGCAGGATCAGCCGCGCCGACAGACCCAGCGAGATCGCGGCGATCACCACGGCGATCGGCACGAACCCGAGCCCGGCCCGCAGCGAGTCGTACCCGAGGACCCGCTGCACGTAGAGCGTGCCGAAGAACAGCAGCCCGAACATGCCGGCGATCATGAGGAACTGCACGACGTTCGCCGCCACGAGACCGGGCACGCGCAGGATCCGCGGCGGCACGAGCGGGCGTGCCGCCCGGGCCTGGCGCACCGCGAACCCGACGAGCAGCACGACCGCGATCACGCCGGGAAGCACGGCCGTGTCGGCGATCGCGTAGCCGACCAGCATGAGCCCGGCGGTCGCCAGTACGGCGCCGAGCACGTCCGCGCCCTTGCCGGACCCGGTGTCCCGCACGACGAAACGCAGGGCGAGCACCGCCACGGCCGCCCCGATGGGCACGTTGATGAAGAAGATCCACTGCCAGCCGGCCAGGTCGGTCAGCACCCCGCCGAGCAGCGGCCCGACCGCCCCGCCGCCGGCCGAGGCGAAGCTGTAGGCACCGATCGCCCTGGCCCGCCCGCGCGCGTCGGCCGCCAGGGTCGCGACCATCCCGAGCACGCACGCCGACGCGATCGCACCGCCGATCCCCTGCACGAACCGGAACGCTATGAGCGTCGCCTCGCTGGTCGCGAACCCACACAGCAGCGACGCCGCGCTGAACACCGCGATCCCCGTGACGAAGACGCCGCGCCGGCCGACCAGGTCACCCAGTCGGCCGGCGAGCAGCAGCAGCCCGCCGAACGGGATCACGTAGGCGTTGACCACCCACACGAGGCTCGCCGGGGAGAACCCGAGGCTCTCCTGCAGCGTCGGCAGCGCCACGTTCACGATGTTCTGATCGATCACGATCATCATCTGACCGGCGCAGAGCACGGCGAGCGCGAGCCTGTTCACAAGTCCTCCTTGGTGCATCCTTTGTTACGGAGGACATGCTCCGTGACGGGGGATGACCTGGGAAGAAGGCACTTTTGTGTGACACAGGCACACCGGTGTTACATCCGCTCGGCACCCTTCTTGATGGCCGTGCGGATGCGGGAGTACGTGCCGCAGCGGCAGATGTTGCGCAGCGTGTCCAGGTCGGCGTCGGTGATCGCGCGGCCCTCGGCCTTCACCTTCCGCACGAGTGCCACGGCCGCCATGATCTGGCCCGGCTGGCAGTAGCCGCACTGCGAGACGTCCTCCTCGAGCCACGCCTCCTGCATGGGGTGCAGGTCCCCATCGACGTGACCGGCGACGGTGTCCGGCAGGCCCTCGATCGTGGTGATCTCGTCGGTCGCCTTGATCTGGGACACCGGCACCGAGCACGGGCTGAACGCCTTGCCGTTGATGTGCGAGGTGCACGACTTGCAGACGTTGAGCCCACAGCCGTACTTCGGGCCGGTGACGCCCAGGATGTCGCGCAGCACCCAGAGCAGGCGCACGTCGTCGGCCACGTCGACGGTGACCGGCGCGCCGTTGAGCTTGAAAGTGTGGTGGGGCACGGAAGTCTCCTAGTCAGTAGTGATGTTCACTCCGCAAGCTCCGTTCAGCGCGGTCTCGAGGCCGTTGGTCGGCGAGGGCGGGGTGGACGGCTGCGTCGGGTACGGCGTGAACGACAGCGTGCCGTGGTTGATGGGGAAGCTGGTCGGCATCTTGCCCGACCGCGCGGGCGTACGCGCAGGCCACCGCAGCACACGCGGCCGCGACGCCCAACTCCCCGGCGCCACTGGGATTCCCGGTGGTGGGCGGCATGACCTCGACCTTGACCTCGAGCGGGGTGTTCCACTGCCGGGTGTAGAAGTAGTTGTCCCAGCTGCCTTCCAGCGGCAGGCCGTCCTTCATGTGCAGGCTGGACGTGAGGATGAGGGCGATGCCGTCGTTCAGGCACCCGATCATCTGCGCGTCCAGACCCTTGGGGTTCAACGGCAGTCCGGCGTCGACCACGATCGTGGCCTTCGTGACGCGCGGCCCGGTCACCCCGTCGCGGATGGGCCGGTTCACGGTCTCGGGCCGGCAGTCGATCTCCACGAGCATGGCGACCGCGCCGCGGTACTCGGCGTGCACCCCCATGCCCTGCGCCATGCCCTTCGGCATCGCTCTGCCCCACTCGCCCAACTCGGCCGCCTTGTTCATCACGGCCTCGAGCCGGTCGTCCTTCATGAACTCGCGGCGGAACGCCAGGGGATCCTTGCGGAGCTTGGCGGCCAGCTGGTCCACCACCAGCTCCTGCGCGGTCACCACGTTGGGGGAGTAGATGTTGCGCATGGAGCCGGTGTTGAACTTCAGCGGGATCTCGTTGAGCAGCTGGGTGACCACACCGAAGTTGTAGGGCACCGACTGGCTGAGCAGGAAGATCGACTCGGCGAACGTCAGGTTGCCGGCGATCGGCAGCTCCGCCGCGAAGTTCGTGAGCATCTCGCCCAGGCCGTGGCCGAAGTCGGTCTCCGAACTGACGTGGCGCTGCTCGTAGGTCAGCACGTTGCCCAGCAGGTGGGTGGCGCGCACCCGCGAGATGGACATCGGGTGGGTGCGGCCCTGGCGGAAGTCGTCGGTGCGGGTCCACGACAGCTTGACCGGCTTGCCCATCTTCTGTGAGATCTCGGCGGCCTCGATCGCGACGTCGGCGAACAGGTGGCGGCCGAACGAGCCGCCGCCGGGCACCACGTGCACAACCACCTTGTGCTGCGGCATCCCCAACTTCTGGGCGATCTCACCCTGCGCCACGATCGGCACCTTGAGCGTCGACCAGATCTCCGCGCGGTCGGCGCGGACGTCGGCGATCGCGTTGTCCGGCTCCAGCGGGGCGTTGCTCGCGAAGTTGAACGTGAACTCGCCCTCCACCGACAGCGCGCCCAGCGGCGGCACGGCCAGCGGGAGCTGGGCCTTCTTCAGCTTCGCGTGCACGGTCGCGTCGGACTCGCGGGCGACCGTGCCGGGGTTCCACTCGACGTCCAGCGCGCGCAGTCCGTCGATGCACTGGCCGAACGTCTCACCGCGCACGGCCACGCCGTAGGTGATCACCGCGACGTCCGTGATGCCCGGCATGGCCTCGACAGCCGCCTTGTTCCGTACGGACTTCACGGTGCCGTTGATGGTCGGCGGCCTGCGGACCATGCACGGCTTCGCGTCCGGCACCTGCAGGTCCATGCCGAACTTCTTGCGACCGGTGACCGCCTCGAGCGCGTCGATCCGATTCTGCGGCTTGCCCAGCAGCTGGAACGAGGCGGCCGGCTTGAGCGTGGCCGACACGTAGACGGTCTCGTCGCTGGCGGCGGCCGTGGCGAGTTCGCCGTAGGAGGCGCTGCGGCTGCCGTGCGAGACCTTGCCGTCCTTGGTCTTCACCTCGCCCTCCGGCACGTCCCACTTGGCGGCGGCCGTGGCGGCGAGCCGCCGGCGGGCGATGGCGGCGGCCGTGCGGACGGGCGTGAAGATGCTGCGCACCGAGTTCGAGCCGCCGGTGAGCTGGTTGAACAGCAGCTCCGGGCGGGCGTCGGCCAGCGTGATCCGCACCTTCTCGATCGGCAGGTCCAGCTCTTCGGCGATGATCATGGCGACCGTGGTGGTGATGCCCTGGCCGACCTCGCAGCGGTGCAGCGCGAACGACGCGGTGCCGTCCTCGTTGATCTGCACGCTGATCAGGCCCGAGGTGGGCAGCGCCGCCAGGTTCTGCAGGTCGCCCAGGTCGAAGATGTCCTCGGGCTGGGGCAGGGACGGGATGACGGCCTCGGCCTCGCGGGATCCCGACGCGGCCCACGACACCCCGACGGCGAGGGTGGGGGCGGCGATCAGGTAGCCGAGGAAGCGGCGACGGCTGGGGGTCTCGGGAGTGTCGGGGGTGTCAGTCCCAGGGGGTTCAGCAGGAGAACGACGGTGTTCTGCCATGGGGGCATTCCTCTCACCCGACGTGCAGGGCGCCTGCACGCTGAGTGGTGACTCGGCGGCGGTACGGAGCGGTCCGCGCGCAGTGTGACACGCCGCACACGCCGGGAGAAGGAACGCCATGCCTACATTTGGTCTAGCGAGACTGTGAGCCCCGCACAGTGCGGTAGGTACCGCAGAGCTAGGTGTACCTATCAATTGACTGGGGTCTGGCCGGGGTCCGTGCTGGTCACGCACCATATGGCTGGTGGAGCGGAGCAGGAGCGGGCTGGTCGGGCGGCACACGGAGCTGGCCGCGCTGATCGGGGCGGTCACGGGCGCGCCGCGGTTGGTGCTGGTGGAGGGCGAGCCGGGGGTGGGCAAGTCCCGGCTCGTGCGTGAGCTGTTGGTCCAGCCGTGCCTCGCGGGCCGGACAGTGCTGCGGGCCCAGTGCCCGCCGGTGGCGACGCCGTTCGCCGGCGGCGCGGCCGTGGAGGCGTTGCGGCACACGGCCGACCGGCTCCGCGCGGCCGGGCCGCTGCCCGCGGTCACCGGCGCGCTCCGATCGCTGCTGCCCGAACTGGCCGACGTGCTGCCGCCCGCTGTCGAACCGGGTCGGCACCAGGTGGTGCGGGCGTTCCAGGAGGTCCTCGCGGCCTTGGCTCCGGCGGTGTTGGTCATCGACGACGCGCAGTGGCTCGACCCCGAGACCCTCGACCTGCTCCGGGTCCTGGCCGACGAGGGGCCGACCGTGGTGCTCGCGTTACGCCGCCACGAGTTCCGCGAACTGGACTCCCCGCCGCTGACCGAACGGTACGGCGAGGTGGCGCGGATCGAACTGGCGCCGCTCGACGTGACGGCCTGCGGTGAGCTGGCCGCGGCCGTGGTCGGCCCGGTGTCCGACGCGTTCGTTGCCGCGTTGCACCACCGCAGCGGCGGGCTGCCGCTGGAGATCCTGGAGCTGGTGCGCGAGCCCGACAAGAAGGTGCCCGACCGGATCCGGGCCACCACCCTCGACCGCGTGAGCCGGCTCGGCCGCGGCGTGACGGCCGTCTGTCGGGCCATGGCCGTGCTGGACGATCCGGTGTCCGAGGCCGAACTCGTGGCCGTGGCCGGGTTGCCGGAGCAGACGGTGGCCGACGCGGTGTCGCAGGCGCTCGACGCGGCCGTCGTACGGGAGGTCCGGCCCGGCCGCTACGCCCTGCGTCACCCGCTCGCCACCCGCGCGGTGTACGAGTCGACCCCCGGGCCGCGCCGCCGCGAGATGCACGTCCGCGCCGCCGCGCTGCTCGCCGCGTCCGACCCCAAGGCCCACGTGCGACTCGCCCACCACCACCGTTACGCCGACGACCTGCCGCGCTGGGTCGAGTACACGGTCGCGGCGGCCGACCAGGCGGCGTCCCGCGGCGACACCGCGCTGGCCGTGACCGTGCTCGAACAGGCGCTGGACGACACGGAACTGCCGGTCGCCGCGAAGGAATCGCTGGCCGTGCGGCTGTCCCGGGAGATGCAACAGGGCATCGCGAAACCCGGCACGCTCGAGCGACTGCGGACGATCGTGCGGGACTGGCCGTTGTCGCGGGGGGCGCGCGGCGAGATCCGGATGAACGTCGGCCGCGTCCTGATCAACCAGGTGGGCCACGTCGACGACGGCCGTCGCGAGATCGAGCGCGCGGTGGCCGACCTGTCGCTGCGGCGGTCGGTGGTGGCCAGGGGACTGGCGTCGCTCGCGCTGCCGGCCATGGGTGCGGTGCCCGTCGAGCGGAACCTGCGCTGGCTCGCGCAGGCCGAGCAGGCGTGTGCCGGCAGCAACGACCACGAGGTGCTGGCCGCGTTGCGCGCCAACCGGTTGACCGCGCAGATGCAGGTGGCCGACCCGCGCGTGTGGCAGGTGGTGGCCGACCTGCCGGCCGCGCCCGCCTCGCCGCAGGTGCGCCGCCAACTCGCCCGCACCTATCTCAACCTGGCCGACGCGGCCACCTGGAACGGCCACTTCGCCCCCGCCCGCCGGCATCTGGAGGCCGCGCGGGCGCTGGTGGCCGACACGGCCGTGCCCTACCTGGCGACCCTCGCGGTCGGCACCGAGCTGCGGCTCGCGGCGGTGACCGGCGACTGGCAGGGCCTGGCCGAGAAGATCGACCAGCTGGTCGCGCAGGTGGGTGAGATGGGGTACCTGGCGGCCGACGCGCTGCTGGCCCGCGGCTGGCTGGAGACCGGCCGGCTGCGCGGTGGCCGGGCGATGGCGGCGTTCACGGCGGCCGGCGTCGCGGCCCCGGGCATGGTGCCCATCGAGGCGGCGGGCCACGCCGGCCGGGCCCGGCTGCTGCTCGCCCGCGGTGACGCGGTGGCCGCGTACGACGAGTCGGCCGTCGGCCTCGCGTTGGTGCGGCAGAAGAACAACTGGGTGTGGGCGTCCGAGCTGACGCCCGTGGCCGTGCAGGCGCTCGTCGACACCGGCCGGGTGGCCGAGGCGTCCGAGCTGGTGGCCGAGTTCGCCCGGGGCATCGCCGACCGCGACGCGCCCCTGGCCGCCGCGGCCGAACTGTTCTGCCGCGCGGTGCTCGGCCGGAGCGTCGAGCTGTTCACGGCGGCCAGCGAGGCCTACGGCGTGCTACCCCATCCCCACGCGGCGGCCACGGCCGCGGAGCTGGCCGGCCGGTGCGCGGCCGAGAGCGGGGACGTCCCGACGGCCGTCGCACGCCTGCGGACGGCGGAGGCGGAGTTCGACCGGCTGACCGCCACGGCCGACGCCCACCGCTGCCGCCGCGCGGTGCGCCGCTACGACCCGAGCCAGCCACGCAAGGGCCGCATCGGCTACGGGAACACGTTGTCCCCCAGGGAACACGAGGTGGCCGAGCTGGCGGCCGCCGGCCTCACGAACCAGGAGATCGCCGTGCGGCTGGTGATCTCGCGGCGGACGGTGGAACAACACGTGGGCAAGATCCTGCGGAAGCTGGAGCTGCCGTCGCGGGGACTGCTCGGCGACCGGTTGGCCCAGTGAGCATGGTGTCCTCACCGGCTCGGCGGCGTGGGGGAGCCGGCGAGGACACCACGTTCTCGGCAACGCGCAGGGACCGGGTGCGCTGCCGAATGACTCCCGCAACGGGACTCTTGTGAGGATCGAGCCAGATGCCCGGACGCAACAGGATCCGGTCGAGAATTCTCGAGATGGGGTCACCTGGCGTAGTCGTCTGCTCCGTTCGGGCTACCGTCCAGGCCCGATTCCGGGCAGGCCCCCGGCGTGGACGGCGGCGGGCTCGGCGGGTGTGTGGGCTGAAGGAGGATGGCGGGCTGGTTCCCTCGTCGATTCCGGCCAGGGGTGGTCGGGGCATGGTCGGCGGCGGCTCGGCGGGTGCGTGGGTGGACCGAGGATGGCGGGCTACTTCCCGTGGCCGATCCCCGGGACCGTGGGCAGCCCGGGCACCGTCGGCAGCACGCCTGTGGGTGGGCCGTTGCCGGGCGGGTCCACGGGCCGGTTGCCGTTCCCCGGTCCGGGTTGTGTGGTGGCCGGGGGCGCTTCGCCGGCGGGTGGTGGGTCGGCGGCCGGCGGCGGAGCTGGAACCTCGGCGATGCCCTCCGTCACGCCGCTCGTGGCCGTCGCGATCTGGGCCCGCACCGTGGCGATCCGGGTCCGCAGCTGCTCGGCGGTCGTCGGTTCGTCGACCTGGGCCACCAGGGCGTCGGCCTGGTCGAGCAGCTCGGTCGCGTGGTCGTAGCGGCCGCCCTCGGCCGCCTCGGCGGCCACCGTGACCGCCTCGTCCGCCGCGTGCCGCGCGGCCCGCGAGTCGGCCAGGTCGCCGTACAACAGTCTGGTCAGCGGCCACAGCGGGCTGTCCGGTTCGGCGTGCTCGGCCGCGGCACTCACCCCGCCGCCGGCGATCAGCACCACGGCGGCGGCGACGAGGCCCCGCCGGACCCGGCGCCGGGGCGCCCGTGTGGGCACCGGGACGGTCTCCGGCAGCGCGGCCCGCCACTCACGCAGCAGCGCGGCCACCCGATCGTCGCCGTCCGGGGTCTCGCCGCGGCCGAGCGCGTCGAGCAGCTGGTCGTCCTCGGCCATCCTGGTCAGGTCGTTCATACGACCACCTCGTCCGAGTCCTGCTGGCGGGCGCGTTCTCGCAGCCGGGCGAGCGCCCGCGACTGGGCCATCCGCACGGCCGGCGCGGACATCCCCAGCACCGAGCCGACCTCCTCGGCCGACAGCCCGGCCGCCACCCGCAGCACCACGATCTCCCGGTGCGTCTCGGGCAGTTCGTCCAGCAGTTCCAGCACCCGGCGCGACAGGTCGGCCAGCACGGCGCGGCGCTCGGGATCCCAGTGGTCGTCGGCGGGTTCGGGCACCGTCTCGATCGGCCGCACCTCGGAGGACGTGCGGGCCGCGCGGTGCGCGTCGGCCACCTTGTTGGCGGCGATGCGGAACACGAACCCCGCGAAGGGCAGGCCCCGGTCCTGGAACCTGGGCAGCGCCTCGAGCACCGCGAGGCACACTTCCTGGGCGATGTCGTCCGGTGTGGTCGGTCCGCGGCGCAACGAGCCCAGATGCGCCCAGCAGTACCGGACGACCCCCGGCCGCACACGCATCAACAGCTCGGCCGCCGCCTCACCGTCACCACGCGCGGCTCTTCTGGCGAGTTCGTTGTCGCTCACCCTCACACCGCCTTCCGGAGCGACCGACAGGGTAACCAGATCGGCACCCCGTTAACCCTCAACTTCGTGTCCGGCAGCTGCGCGCACTTTCGGAAATTCGTGGCAACCGGATCACCCGGTCGTGCGTGTAGGCCGCGATATCCACAGTTGAGAAGGGAACAACAAGTGAAAACAGGACAATGGGTGCTCATAGCCAGCTTGGTGGCCGGCAGCCTACTGATCGGGGGCGGGCAGGCATCAGCAGATCCGGCACCGGCTCCGGCGAACGCCGAGACGGGGTCGACCTACACGCCGCGGGCGCCGCTGCGGGTGTTGGACACGCGCACCGGCAGCCCGGTCGGGCCCGACAAGACCGTGGTGCTGGACCTGTCGAACCGGATTCCGGCCGACGCCACGGCCGTGGTGCTCAACGTGACCGGGGCCACGCCGACCAAGGACACCTACGTCACGGCGTTCCCCCACGGAACGGCGCGGCCCGGGGTGTCGAACCTGAACCTGCCGGCCGGTGACACCCGGCCGAACCTGGTGACCGTGAAGGTCGGGGCTGACCGCAAGGTCGACCTGTACAACGCGGCCGGCACCATCCACCTGGTGGCCGACCTGGCGGGCCACTACTCGACCGCCACGGCCGGCGGCCGCTACACGGCGCAGCCGCCGTGGCGGGCCCTGGACACCCGCACGGCCGGTGGCCCGGTGGGCCAGAACGGCGTGCGGACCCTCGACCTCACCAACCTGGTGCCGGCGTCGGCCACGGCCGTGACCCTCAACGTCACGGGCATCACGCCGTCGGTCGCGACCTACGTGACCGCGTACGCGGCGGGCACCACGAAGCCGGACGCGTCGAACCTGAACCTGCCGGCGGGCAGCGTCCGGGGGAACCTGGTGACCGTCGCGCTCGGCGCCGGCCGCAAGGTCGCGCTGTACAACAACAGCGGCAACGTGCACCTGACGGCCGACCTGGCCGGCTTCTACACCCCCGTCTACGGCTCGACGTTCGTGCCGATGGTCCCGTCCCGCGTCATCGACACCCGAGGCGGCGAGCGGCTTCAGCCCGACTCGCAGCGGATCGTCCGCTTCGGAGTGCCGGACAACGCGACCTCCGCGCTGGTCAACGTGACCGGTGTGCAGCCGACGGCCGACACGTTCCTGACACTGTGGACACCCGACGGCGGCATCGGCGGCCCCAAGTCGGCCACCGTGAACGTCTCGCGCGGTCAGACGGTCGCCAACCTGGCCTCCGTGGAACTGCGTCCCGGCTCGGACGTCGCCGCCTACAACAGCCAGGGCCAGGTCGACCTGATCGGCGACCTGTCGGGCGTGTTCATCTCCTCCGGCGCGGCCTGCGCCACCGACTGCGCGGTCACGTGGGGCGACAACGGCGGCTGGAAGCGCGGCGACGGCGACCGTTCGCTCTGGTCGGCCGAGCCGACGACCGTGCTCGGTCTGACCGGGGTCACGGCCGTCGAGGGGCAGTTCGCCCTGCGGTCGGACGGCACCGTGTGGGGTTGGGGCAGCAACTACAACGGCAGTCTCGGCAACGGGTGGCGCGGTCTCTACACTCCGCTGCCGGTGCCGGTGGTCGGGCTGACGAACGTCACGGCCATCGCGTCCTTCGGGGGCGGCGGTATGGCGGTGAAGTCCGACGGCACGGTCTGGGTCTGGGGCGACAACAACGCGGATGGCCTCGGCGACGGCACGGCGAACCCGTCGAGCGTGCCGGTGCGGGTCAGCGGACTCACCGGTGTCACGGCGATCGCCGCCGGGTACAGCACCGGCTACGCGCTGAAGTCCGACGGCACCGTGTGGTCGTGGGGCGGCAACTCGATCGGTCAGTTGGGCAACGGGTCGGACGCCGAGCGTTCGCTCGTGCCCGTGCAGGTGACCGGACTGTCCACTGTGACCAGTCTGTCGTCCGGGCGGTTGACGGGCTACGCGCTGAAGTCCGACGGCACCGTGTGGTCCTGGGGCCTCGCGGTCGACGGCCGGCTCGGCACGGGTCCGACGACCGAGCAGTACGTCCGGACTCCGGTGCAGGTGACCGGTGCGAGCGGCGCGGTCAAGGTGGCCGGCGACGAGGACAACGGTTACGCCATCAAGCCGGACGGTTCGGTGCTGGCGTGGGGCAGCAACTCGTACGGTCTGCTCGGCAACGGGGTCACGTGCGATCACCAGACGGGCAACGGCTGCAGTTCGGCCGTGCCGGTGCCGGTGTCGGGGTTGACGGGGGTCACCGACATCAGTGGCGGGCCGTTCTCCTCGTACGCGCTGCGTTCCGACGGCACCGTGTGGGGTTGGGGCTCCTACGAACGCGGTGCCCTGGGTGCCGGACACGACTGTGGTCCCGGCAGTTCCTGCACGCGGAACACACCGGTCCAGATCGCCGGCCTGGCGGGGATCTCGGCCATCGATGAGGCGATAGCCGTCCGGTAACTGGGTGTGTCAGGCCCGTGAGGCGCGCGAGTCGATCGCCTCCCGGGTCAGACGCTCCAGGATCGGCACGGCGTCGTTCGGGGTCGGCAGGCTCAGCTGGGCGGCGCGCATACGGGCCATGGACTCCGCGAACTCCGGCTCGTCCAGTACTCGCAGCAAAGCCTCGCGCAGGCGGCCGGCCGTCAGTTCGTGGATGGGGATCACGATCGCCCCACCGTGTTCGGCCGCCTCGTTCGCCATGGTCGGGTCACCCCACGACTCCGGCGGGATGATCACCTGCGGCACCTTGTGCCAGAGCGCGGCCATCATCGTGGTGCCACCGGAATGGTGGATCACGGCCGAGCACGTCTCCATGAGCACATTGATCGGCACGTAGTCCACGAGCCGCACGTTGTCCGGGACCTTCAGATCCTCCGGCACCTGCGCGGCGGTCAGCGTCGCGACCACGTCGATGTCCAGGTCGGTCACCGCCTCGAACAGGTCCGCCACGGCGATGCCGTAGTTGTCGCTGTTGCGGACGTCGCGCACCGACCGGCCGAGGGTGAGACACACCCGCGGCCGGGTGCGCGGTTCGTGCACCCACGACGGCACCTCCGTCACGTGGGCGAAGGCGAACTGTCGCAACGCGACGGTCGGTGACTCCAGCGAACCGGTGCCCAGCAACGGAACCGGGTTGATGGTCCAGTCACCGAGGATCGCGTTCTCGTCGCTCGTCGCGCCGTACTTCGCCAGCATCTGTTCCAACAGGATCGCGATGCTGTCCTCGGCGCCGTCGCGTGCCCTGCGCTCCAGGAACTTCCGGCGCATCCGTCCGAAGTGGTCCTGACCCCAGATCAGCCGGGCACTCGCCGCACCGGCCGCCCGCGCGGCCGCCATCGCCTGGGAGGCAAGGGTGTCCCACACGACGAGGTCCGCCCGCCACGCCCGGGTCTTCTCGATCAGCTCGGTCATCGTGTTCTTCAACATGTCCGAGCCGTAGTGCAGCACCAGCGGCCCGAGCATGAGCTTGCGCAGTTCCTCGTCGTGGGGCGACCCGTCGCTGTCGATCCCGGAGATCCGGTCCAGCCAGGTCATCTCACCGATGTTGATGCCGAGATCCGCGGGATCGCCGTACGGCTCGGCGATGAGACCCGTGGACGTCACGGTGTCGAGCACGTTCGGCGGCATCACCACCCGCACCTCGTGTCCCGCGTTCTGGAACGCCCAGGCGAGCGGTACGACCAGGGAATAGTGTGACGGCGCGGGAAACGGGACGAACTGGACGCGCATGGTGATCCCTACTTCTTGACGGCTACGAAGAGTCCGCGACCGGCCGGCTGCCCCGGGTGGTACTCGGCGGGGATGCCGGCGCGCTCGAAGGCGGTCACGTACTCCTCCTTCGTCCACAGCGCGAGCCGCTCGATCTCCGTGAAGTCGCGGATGCCGTTGGCGTCGGCGATCACGAACCGCAGTTCCATCTTCGTGTGGCCGTCCTCGCGGACCGAGTGCGAGATCCGGGTGAGGACCCGGCCGTCGCGGCGCGTGACGTCCCCGTTGACGTAGCCCTCGATGAAGTTCTCGGAGAACCACCACGGCTCGATCACCAGCACCCCGCCCGGCACCAGGTGGGCGGCCATCGTGCGGATCGCGGCCACCAGACCGTCGAGGTCGCCCGCGTAGGAGATCGACGCGAACATGCAGACCACCGCGTCGAACTTGCGGCCGAGGTCGAAGTCACGCATGTCCCCGATGTGCAGAGGAATGGAACTGTCGAGTTCCTTGCGTGCCAGCGTGAGCATCGCGTCGGACAGGTCGATGCCCTCGGTGTGGTCGAACATCTCGTTGAACGGCCCGAGATGGGCACCCGTTCCACACGCGACGTCCAGAAGGGACCGTGCGTCGGGCTTGAGTTCCCGGACGTGCTTCTCCACGAGCCGGGCCTCGTCCTGGTAGTCCTTGCCCCGGCCGCTCTTGTAGATGACCTCGTAGACTTCCGCGTGTGACTCGTTGAACATGCGAACCAATCTCCAGTGATAAGTCAGGACTTCCGGTACAGGCCCTGCCAGTAGTGCGGGTAGGCCAGATGGTGGCCGTCGGCCACGGCCTGCCACGCCGAACCCGGGCGGTACGCGTCCAGGAACTTCGGCACCTGGGCGATCACCTGGTCGGTGTCGCTGATGTCGATGACGTCGTGCAGCGGCCCGGTGGCCAGCGCCAGGTTCACGAGTTCCGCGCCGAGACTGTGGCCGTCCAGCGTGGGGTCGAGGTACTTGCCCACCGGGTTGGCCGAGTAGAACCACTGGCTGGACTCGTTGATCGCCTCGAGGTAGCTGGTCACCGTCGTAGGCGTCATCTCGGCGAAGGAGTCGATGTTGATGGCCAGGTCGAACGTGGTGGTCGCGAAGAGCGCGTCCGCCTCGTCGATGGTCACGAAGTTCATGCGGGCCAACTGGTCCTGGCTCAGCACGGCCGTCAGGTACGCGCGGGACAGCGCGAGGGTGCTCGGCAGGTCGACGATCGTGTACGAGGCGATGTCGTGATTGGACACCAGGGTGTGGCAGGTGCGGCCGAAGCCGGCGCCGATCTCCAGCACCCGCGCGCCGTCCAGCGGGACATGGGGCGCGACGAAGTCCAGTTCGTGCACGCCGAGCAGGTAGTCGGTGCACAGGTGCTCGCCGCGGACCCGCACGGTGATGGGCGAACCGAGCTGCCGGTTCTCGATCTTCCGCACCCTGGCGAGGTTCTGCTCGGACATGGTCATGCCGATGTGGAAGATCAGGGACTTCACGTAGCGGACGCCGTTGGTCGCCGGGTCCCACATGGACAGTTTGTTCTCCGGGGCGGACTTGAAGTCCGTGAGGTCCAGTGCGAAGTCCTCGGTCACCGTGGTCTCGCTGTAGCGTGCCCACAGTGGACTCGCCTCGAAGCGTGTCATCGTTTCTCCAGAAGCTCGACTACCTGGGCGGGGAGCGGCATGGCGGCGATCTCCGCGGCCAGCGCGGCCGCCTTCGCGTGGACGGACTCGTCGGCCAGCAACGCCTTCGCCGCCTCGTAGATCGCCTCGGGGGTCACCTCGTCCTGGGGCAGCACCGCACCCGTGCCCGACTCCAGCACCGACGACGAGGCACTCTCGACGTTCTGGGGGTCGGGCAGCACGAGCTGGGGGAGGCCGGCGGCGAGGGTGTTCAGCATGGCGCCGGGCCCGCCGTGGTGCACGACCAGCGCGGTGTGCGGCACCACCAGGCTCTGCGGCACCCACGACTCGACGTGCACGTTGTCCGGCAGCCCGGTCAGGTCCTCGTTCACCGCGCCCGTGGACAGCAGCACGTCCACCGGCAGCCGGGACAGGCCGGTGGCGATGTCACGCAGCGTCGTGCTCTCCACGGTGTCCATGGCGGAGCTGACGGTCACGTAGACCACCGGACGGGTGCGGTTCGCCACGACAGCGGGCAGTTCGTCGTCGGGGAAGCTCCACCCGACCGGACGCATCGGAATCCGTTCCATGCCGGCCCGGAAACCGGCCGACTGCAACGACTCCGGGCAGATGTCGAGGTAGGGCACCACCCCGGACACGCCGAGGTCGGCCGCCACCTTGGCCGTGCGGTCGGCCGCCTGCCGGGTGATGGGCGTGGACGCCACCGGCCCCCAGGTGGTGCCGTAGGCCGGCACACCGGCGTGTTCGGCCGCGAACCACGCGCCGGGGTTGCCGATCTCGCTGATCACCAGGTCCGCGCGGAACCGGTCGATCACCGGCCGGATGGTGGCGAACATGGCCCGGGGCACGATGTCGCCGAACACCGTGGTCCCGATGTCGGGCATCTGATCGGCGATGTCCTGCCCGGGCACGGTTCGGGCGGCGATGACCTTGTTGAACGCGTCGACGTGGGGGATCCCGGCCTTGATGGTCGCGATCCCCGCCCGGTGCAGCGCGGGGAACATCCCCTCGCCGGTGGCGAACAGCACGTCGTGGCCCGCGGCGCGCGCGGCGTCGGCCAGCGGCAGCAGCGGGAAGACGCGACCGTACGCGTCGGCGGCGGCGAACAGGATCCGCACTCGAACTCAGCTGACCTTCGTACCGACGAACAGGCCGCGGCCGGTCGGCCAGCCGGGGGTGTAGACGGCGGGAGCGCCGGCGTCGGCGAAGGCCGACAGGTACTCCTCCTTCGTCCACAGGCAGAGCAGTTCGATCTCGCTGAACTCCGTGATGCCGCGCTCGTCGCCCACCACGTACCGCAGGTCCATGCGGGTCTTGTGGCCCACCTTCGTGGAGTGCGACACGCGGGTGACCACGCGGCCCTCCTCCTGCGCGGCGTAACCGGCCACGTATCCCTCGATGAACTGCTCGGGGAACCACCACGGCTCGATGACCAGCACGCCGCCGGGGTTGAGGTGGGCGACCATGCTGCGGATGGCGTCGCGCATCTCGTCGACGTTGTCCAGGTAGCCGATCGAGCAGTACATGCAGACGATGGCGTCGTAGGTGGTGCCGAGGTCGAAGTTCCGCATGTCGCCCTCGTGCAGCGCGATGCCGGGCAGCCGCTTGCGGGCCTGCTCCAGCATGGGCACGGCGATCTCGAGGCCCTCGGCGCGGGTGAAGTGCTCGGCGAACCACTTCAGGTGGGCGCCGGTCCCGCAGGCCACGTCGAGCAGCGAGTCGGCGTCGGGCTTGATGTCCCGGATCCGCTCGGCCAGGACCTTGGCCTCGTGCGCCCAGTCCTTGCCGCGGCCGGTGTAGAGCGTCTCGTAGACGTCGGCATGAGACTCGGTGAACATGGGGTCCCCTTATCGGCTCGCGGCGAACGCCTGTTGACGCTATGGATCGGGCCCGTCGGGATTTCCCTAGATCCTGTACTGGGATTTCCCTAACGCCCTCGCGGCTACCGTCCGGTGCAGACACCGCCGGCCGACCGGAGAACGTCGCATGAGACTGCTGGAAGAGACTGGGATCATCGCCGAGCGCCTGGTTCGGTCCGCGTCGCGGTCGGCCGCGGCTGTCGGGGACCTGGAGACGTTTCGCAAGGCCATCCGCGAGTCGGCGTCCACCATGTACACGAACGTCGAGCGGGTGCCGCTCTCGGCGCTGTCCGACTGGCACGAGTGCCCGGACACCGGGATGTTCCGGCACCACACCGGACGGTTCTTCACCGTCCAGGGCGTGGAGGTCACGGTGCCGTCGGCCACGATCCCGAGGTGGGATCAGCCGATCATCAACCAGCCGGAGATCGGGATTCTCGGGATCCTGGTGAAGGACTTCGGTGGAGTGCTGCACTTTCTCGTGCAGCTGAAGGCCGAACCCGGCAACTTCAACGGGATCCAGATCTCGCCGACCGTGCAGGCCACGCGCAGCAACTACACGCGCGTGCACGGCGGCGCCGCGATCCCGTATCTCGACTATTTCCGCAACCGCGAACGGCACCGGGTGCTGGTGGACGTGCGGCAGTCCGAGCAGGGCAGCTGGTTCCTCAGCAAGCGGAACCGGAACATGGTGGTCGAGGTCTTCGACGACGTCGAGGTGATCGACGGGTTCCACTGGCTCACGCTCGGCCAGATCCACGACCTGCTGGCCGAGGACGACATCGTCAACATGGACACCCGGTCGGTGCTCGCGTGCCTGCCGTTCTCGCGTGAAGGTGTCGACACCGACGAGTTGCTCGGGTGGCTCACCGAGACACGGGCGGCCGTGGAGATCGGTGTGCGGCGCCTGCCGCTGCGGGAGCTGACGCAGTGGCGTTACGACGGGAACATGATCTCGCACGAGAACTCCAGCCACTTCGACGTGATCGGGGTGGCGGTGGAGGCCCACGGGCGTGAGGTCGGCACGTGGGACCAGCCGATGATCGCCGCCCGCACCACCGGCCTGACGGCGTTCCTGTCCACGGTGATCGACGGTGAGCAGCACGTGTTGGTGCACGCCAAGGTCGAGCCGGGGATCTTCGACGTGGCCGAGATCGCGCCGACCGTGCAGTGCGCGCCCGACACCTACATCCACCTGCCCCAGCAGACCTGGCCGCCGTTCCTGCGGGAGGTGCTGACCGCGGACGCCTCACGTATCCGGTTCGACGTGATGCAGTCCGAAGAGGGCGGTAGGTTCCTGAACACCCGGAGTCGCAACCTGATCGTCGAGGTCGACGAACCGGTGGAGCACCCCGGCTACCGTTGGGTGACCCCCGCGCAGCTCACCGAGCTGTTGCGGCACAGTCACTACGTCAACATCCAGACGCGGAGCCTGTTGGCCTGCCTGCGGTCGGAGTACGCGGCGTGACCACGATCACCGTCCTGGGCGCCGGAGGATTTCTCGGTTCGGCGGTGGCGGCCGCACTGTCCACTCAGGACGTGGACCTGCGCCTGGTGTCGCGCCGCCCGGTGTCTCTTACGGGACCGCGGATCGTCAACCATCTGGTGGACGTCACGGACGCGGCAGCGCTGATACCGGTGCTGGCCGGGTCCGACGTGGTGGTGCACCTGGTGAAGCACAGCGGTGACTGGCGCGCGGCCGACACCGACCCGGCCACCGAGGTGGTGAACGTCGGCGTCATGCGCACGGTGGTCGACGCGTTCGCCGGCGCTCCTTCACCGCCCCTGGTGATCTGGACCGGCTCGATCGGACAGTGCGGCATGCCGCCGCCCCACCCGATGGACGGCTCCGAACCCGACGACCCCCACAACGGCTACGACCAGCAGAAGCTGGCGGCCGAAGGGATCCTCATGGCGGGTCACGCGGCTGGTGCGGTGCGCGGCATCAGCCTGCGCCTGGCCACCATCTTCGGTCAGCGACCGGATGGCCCACTCGACGCGGGCGTCGTGGTGAGCATGGCGCGGCGCGCGTTGGCCGGTGACCCGCTGACCGTCTGGGGCGACGGCAGCGTCAAACGCGACCTGTTGCATGTGGACGATCTGGTGGGCGCGATCCTCGCGGCCATCGACAATCCCGCCCGACTGGTGGGCCGCCACTGGATCCTGGGATCGGGCGAGGTCTGGTCGCTGCGGGACATCTTCCTGGCGGTGGCCGGAGCGGTGTCGGACCACACGGAACGCTCGCCGGTGCCGGTGATGTCGGTGACCCCGCCGGCCCACGCGAGCATCGCCGACGCGCGTGACGTGCTGATCGACCCGGGCCCGTTCCAGCGTGCGTCGGGCTGGGCCGTGACGGTGCCGCCGGCTGTAGGTATCGACCGCACGGTCGCGGTCCTTGTGGAGAAAATGGAGACGGTATGACTGTGCGGGTCTGGGACTACCTGGCAGAGTACGACAACGAGCGCGCCGACATCCTGGACGCGGTGGCGACGGTGTTCGGCTCGGGTCAGCTGGTGCTCGGCGAGAGCCTGCGATCCTTCGAGGAGGAGTTCGCCGCCTACCACGGGCTGACGCACGGGATCGGCGTCGACAACGGCACCAACGCGATCGAGATCGCCTTGCAGGCCATGGGAGTCAAACCGGGCGACGAGGTGATCACGGTCTCCAACACCGCGGCCCCCACGGTCGTGGCGATCGACGCACTCGGTGCCACGCCGGTCTTCGTGGACATCCGCGAGTCCGACTACCTGATGGACACCGACCAGGTGGCCGACGCGATCACCGCGCGGACCAAGGCGATCGTGCCCGTGCACCTCTATGGACAGTGCGTCGACCTGGCACCGCTGGTCGCTCTCGCACGCTCGCATGGTCTGAAGATCATGGAGGACTGCGCCCAGGCCCACGGCGCCCGCCGCGACGGTGTGATAGCCGGAGCGACCGGCGACGCCGCCGCGTTCTCCTTCTACCCCACGAAGGTGCTGGGCGCGTACGGCGACGGCGGCGCGATCATCACGAACAACACGGAGATCGCCGACAATGCCCGCCGGTTGCGGTACTACGGCATGGCCTCGACGTACTTCGTGGTGGAAACTCCGGGCCACAACAGCAGGCTGGACGAGGTGCAGGCGGAGATCCTGCGCCGCAAACTGCGTCGGCTGGACACGTACATCGCCGACCGGCAGGCTGTCGCCGCCCGGTACGCCTCGGCGTTCGCCGACACGGATCTGGTGCTGCCGGCCGTGACGCCCGGCAACTCGCACGTGTACTACGTCTACGTGGTCCGCCACCCGCGCCGCGACGAGATCATGGAGCGGTTGAAGAGCTACGACATCAACCTGAACATCAGTTACCCGTGGCCGGTGCACACCCAGACGGGGTTCGCGAAGCTGGGGTATCAGCTCGGTTCGCTGCCGGTCACCGAGGCGCTGGCGCACGAGATCTTCTCGCTGCCCATGTACCCGTCGCTGTCGGAGGACCTGCAGGACAAGGTGATCCACGCGGTGCGTGAGGTACTGGCGGCGCTCTGACCTAGTCGGCGATCACGACGTCGACGCACCACGCTGTGCCGTGGCCGTCGAGGCCGATGCCGCCGACGGACTCCTCGGAGCCGGTGATCAGCAGGTCCGCGCCGGCTCCGCTCGAGTCGTCGGATCGGTAGACGGTATCGGTGCTCAGGTGCTGGCCCTGCTCGATCAGCCGGGTGACCTCGTCGGCGTAGAGGTACCGGTTCAACTCGCAGATCTGGGCTTCCGCGGCCGCCTGATCCTTGGCGTTCACCGCGGCCACGAAGGTCTCGGCCACCCCGACCGCCTGCGGGTCGGCCTCCGCGGGTTCGGTCGTCGTCTCGGTGGTGTCGGTCACCGGCGGGTCCACCTGGGGCTCGCCGGCGTCGGTGCGCATCCAGCCCGGCGCGGCCAGGCCGGTGATCAGCACGACCGCGACCGAAGCGATGGCCAGCGCGGCGATCAGGCTCCCGACGACCCAGGAACGACGCCGGGGTGGCGGCGGGTACTGCGGCTGATACTGCGGCGGGTAGGACACGCGGGCAGTATACGAACAAGCCTGTTCGCGGTTTGTCGGTTCCGGGGAAGTGGCGTCCCAGGTGCGTTACGCTGCGCCGGTGAGCGAGCACCACAGCCATCCGCACCAGGCCGTACCAGCGCCGGGCCACTATCCCGCGCCCGGGCCGTATCCCGCGCCCGGGCAGGGCGCCCCGCCCAGGCGCAGGTCCAACGCCGCCGCCTCGGTGATCGCGGGCATGCTGGGTGTGATCACCGCGGCGGTCGTGATCTGGTTCGCCTTCTGGAACATCGACGGCAACGGGCCCACGGAACAGTGGACCGATCAGGCCTGGGTCAACGTCCTCGCCGGGTTCATCGGTGGCGTGTGGTTCCTGGTCGCGTCGGGGTTCACCTTCGCGCGCCGGCTCGGCGGCGTGTGGTCGCTGTTCGTGATGGCGCTGGTGTTCATGGTGCTCGAGTTCCTGACGCCGCTCCTGTGGGGCACCGATTTCGGCACCCACATGGACTTCCTCTTCGGCTTCCACAAGACCAACGGTGTCATCGCCGGGCTGGCGACCATCTTCGGCTTCCTCACCATGATCGCCGCGGCGGTGGCCGGGGCCTCCCGTCAGAGCGCGTCCAACTCCACGCACGTGGCGTAGTCGGGCAGGTTTCCGCTGGCGATCGCCTCGGCGAGGGTGGTCCCGGCGGTGTCCCGAGGGGACAGTAACGGTTCGATGCCCTCGGGCAGCGGAAGTCGAAGGTCCTTGTCGAACACGGTGATCGAGTGTTCGTTGGTCGCCACGTACTCCGTGGACAGCGAGTACGACATCACCGAGTCGTCGGACAGCGCCACGAACATGTGGCCCACGCCCATCGGCATGTAGACCGAGCGGGCCTGCTCCCGGTCCAACACCACGGAATCCCACTCGCCGAACGTGGGTGAGCCGACCCGCAGGTCCACCACCACGTCCAACACTGTCCCCTGTGGACAGTGCACGATCTTGGCCATGCCGGGCGGCGTGGAGGTCCAGTGCACTCCGCGCACGACCCCACGGCGCGACAGGTTCATGCTCATCTGCCGCACGGGGAACAGCTTCCGTCCCAGCGCCGCCTCGAAGGCCGACGCCTGGAACGTGGAGACGAACATGCCCCGGTCGTCGGCGAACACCTGGGGAGTGAACTCGTAGGCGCCGACCACACCCAGCTCGCGCGCCTTCACCTCAGACCACCCGCACGTCGGGAACGTACAGCACCCATTTGCCGCCGGCGTCGCGGAAACCCCGCTCCTTCGCCATGATCTCCTTCGCGTGGTTCCACGCGAACAGCACGGCGTAGTCAGGATAAGGCGAGGTGAACTCCGTGGTCGGCACCACCGGCAGGTGCGCTCCCGGCGTGAGCCGGTGCTGCTTGGCCGGTGTGTTGTCGTACACCGACGACACCAGGTCCGGGCCGATGCCACACAGGTTCGTGACGGTGGCACTCTTCGCTGTCGCGCCGTACGCGGCCACACTGTGCCCCGACGAACGCAGCGAAGTGAGCAGCTCCACCAGATCGTGCTTGATCTTGTCGACCGACGAGGCGAACCCATGGAGGGTGTCCGGTTCGGACAGACGGGCGGTGGCCTCGTCGGCGAGCAGCGCGGCGACCGCGGGGGACGGTGTGCGGGCACCCATCCGCGCGAGCGTGTACCGGATCTCGCCGCCGTGCACGGTCAGCCGCTCGACGTCCACCAGCTCCAGGCCGTTCAGCTCGGCCATAGCGGCGACGGAAGTCGCGGTGAACAGGTAGAAGTGCTCGTCGTAGATCTGGTCGAACGACGTCTTCGCGACGATGTCACCCCAGTACGGGTCCTCGAACACGAACACCCCGTTCGGCGCGAGCAGCGCGTCGACGCCGGTGAGCACCGAGGCCATGTACGGGATGTGGCACAGGGTGTTGGCCGCGAAGATCACGTCGGCCGGACCTTCGTCCGCCAGGACCGCCCGCGCGGTCGACGCCTCGAAGAACTCGTTGCGGATCCGCACGCCCTGGGTGGCCGCGAGCTTCGCCACGCCGCCGGACGGCTCGAAGCCCAGGTGCCGCACGCCGGCCTCGCCGATGGTGCGGAGCATGATCCCGTCGTTGCAGCCGATCTCCACGATGAACGGGTTGTCGCCCGTCAGTTCGGTCGCGAGGAAGTTGCGGGCGGTGGCGGCGAAGTGCTCACGCATGACGGCCGAACCGGAGGAGTGGAAGGGGTAGTCCTCGTGGAACATCCGCTCCCGGGGGACCTCTTCCATCAGCTGGACCATCGAGCACTTGGCGCAGCAGCCGACGGCCAGGTGGTAGAAGAACTCCTCGCTGGCGTCTTCGGGCCGGCGGAACGCGTCGGAGAGCGGTTGCCGTCCGAGATCGAGGAACTGCTCGACCTCCGACTCGCAGATCCGGCACTTGGCCAGGTTCGGGGACATTCCTACTCCTTCGACCTCAGAACACGCGATCGACCAGCTCCGCCGCTTGGTCACTGTTGAGCCGAGGGTCGCACAGGGAGGTGTAGTGAGTTGCCAGTTCTCGCTCCGAATCCACGCTCCCGCCGACGCACTCGGTGACCGGGTCGGCCGACGTCTCCAGGTGCAGCCCGCCGGCGTGCACACCGTGTGCCTCCAGGACGTCCCGGAAGATGCGTGCCTCGGCGGCGATCGTGTTCAGGTAGCGGGTCTTCACACCCGCGCCTGTGTGGACGGTGTTGCCGTGCATGGGATCCGACAGCCACACCACGGGATGGCCGGCGTCGCGGACCGCGCGGACCAGCGGGGGCAGCGCGGTCGAGATGACGCCGGCACCCATCCGCGCGATCAGCGTGAGCCGCCCGGGTTCGCGGTCGGGGTCGAGCGCCGCACACAGCGCCAGCAGGCTTTCCGGCGTGGTCGCCGGTCCCACCTTCGCGGCCACCGGGTTCACGATCGCGCCGAGCAGCGCCACGTGTGCGCCCGCCGGGTCGCTGGTCCGGACCCCGACCCACGGGAAGTGCGTGGAGCCCAGGTATCGCACGCCGGTGGTGGCGTCGGTGCGGACGAGCGGGCCCTCGTAGTCGATCACGAGCGCGTCGTGGCTCGACCACGGTCCCGTGTGGACCCCGGTGGCGCCGGGCAGGGCGGACTGTTCGAGCCGCCGGGCGCGCAGCGTGCGTTGCACCTCGTCGGAGAACTGGTAGCCCCACAGCAGTCGGCGCGGGTTGTGCTGGCGGGCCTCGGGGGAGGCGACCTCGGAGTTCACCAGGTGCCCGCGGAACGACGGCAGCGCCACGCCGTCCACGATCTCCGCGGCCTTCGACCTCGGCTTCGCGTACTGGCCGCCGATGCGGCCGATCCTCAGCACGTCCTGGCGGACGCGGTCACCGAGGTGGTCGGCGAGCGCGTCGAGGGTCTCGAGGCGCCGGGCCGTGTGATCGGCCGTGCTCTCGTAGAAGCTCTCGGCGCAGTCACCCAACTGCAGCACCCTGGCCCGGCCCTGTGCGACCTCGGCGAGCCCGGCGCGCAGTTCGCGCAGTTCCTCGGGCAGGACGAGCGTCGGCGCGGCCGCGAGCTTCTCGCAGACCCGGTGGTAGGCGGGGTGACCGCCCCAGTCGGGCTGCTGCGGCGCCGGCCGGGAGAGCGAGGTGGCGGTCACGAGTGCTTCCTGACCGCCACGACGCCTTCCAGCTCCATCAGCAGGTCGGACCGGCAGACGTCGGCGTTCAGGTAGGCGATCTCGGCCGTCGCGGCGAGGGCAGCGTCGCAGATCTCGCGCACCACCGGGATGTCCTCGCGGTGGCGGACGTAGACCTTCACGGCCGTCAGATCGGTGAGCCCGTAGCCGCCGTCCAGGTCGTGGGCGAACAGGTTGCCGTTGCCGATGACGTGCGCGACGTTCTCCAGCGCCAGCCGGCACTGCGCGGCCACGTCACCGGTGTGTTTGGTCTGGTGGCCGAGGATGCTCGCGGTTCCGGACACGAACAGGTTTTCCGAGTCCTGTGTGGTCAGATGGGTGGCGCGTGCGAAGTTCGGTGACTTGGGGCCGTACTGGCGCGGGTAGTGGTAGGCGGGGACCTGACGCGGGTTCTCCAGGTTGACCTGGGTGCCGGACCGGTGGGCGAGCAGGTAGCAGACGATGCCACCGCCCCGCGCGCCGATGACCGTGGCGGCCGGCATGTCGTGGGTGATGCCCAGCCCTTCGAGCACGCGGGCCCGGCCGACGCAGAAGTCGCGGTACACCTCGAGGCCCGCGCCGTTCGGCTCGTTCAGCTGGCTGATGTAGTGCCAGATGCGGAACGGCTGGTAGCCCAGGGCATGGGTCACTTCGAGCGCGTCGGCGTAGGCGGCCTCCGTCGCGTCGGCGTAGGCCGGGGCCTCGGGCAGGTGGAACGCCGCGAACAGGAATTCGCCGTCGGCCGCGTAGGAAATCGCGCCGAACTGGCCGGACCGCACCGGTCGCGCGGTGGTCCACACCTCCGCGAAACCGTCCGCGACCGTTTCCGCGAGGTCGATCGAAACGCGCGGGCAGGAATTGTCAATAGTGATTTCCCTAGACTTCGTGGTGAAGTCGACCACGCCCAGGAGATAACGCCCGTAGTCCGGCTCCAGATCGTCCTTCAGGGCGCGAAACGTGACGCTCGGCGCGTTGACCATCGGTAACGTGCTCGTCATGGTGTCTCCCGGGAGAAGCAGCTGGTTCGGCTGTCCACGGCATCAGGATTAGCTCATCGGGCCCTTGCCTCAGGCCAATTAGGGGTGCGAGTAGGGGTATTACAGGGGTGCTCGAGGAAGTAAAGCAGTACAAACCCCTAGCGTCGGCGCGCTTAGGGTTGCGCTCACCCGAAGTCCGGTAATTCGAGGATGTGGTGAAGTGCTGCGCACCGACCTGATCCGTCCGCTGCCCGAACTGCTTCGTGCGCACGCGGCGCGCGCGGGCGAGAAGGTCGCCTACCTCGACGCGCGTCGTTCGGTGACCTACGCGGAGCTGGAACGGCGGACCGGACGGCTGGCCGGACACCTGGCCGCGCTGGGCGTGAACCGCGGCGACCGGGTGGCCGTCCACTTCGGCAACCGCGTCGAGATGGTCGAGGGCTACCACGGGGTCGTGCGGGCGAGCGCGGTCGCCGTGCCGGTGAACCCGCGGATCAGCGACGCCGAGTTGGCACACGTGCTGGCCGAGAGCGACGCGGTGGTCGTGCTGACCGACGAGTCCCGGCTGCCGCAGGTGCTGCGGGTGGCGGCGGGCCGCACGGTCGTGGCGACCGGCGCCTCCGTGCCGCGCGGGGTGATCGCCTACGAGTCGCTCGCGGGTGAGGACGCGCCGGCGCCGCCGCGCGACGACCTCGACCTCGACGAGCCGGCCTACCTGCTGTTCACCTCGGGAACCACGGGCAAGCCGAAGGGCGTCCTGTGCACCACCCGCAATTCCATGTGGACGATCGCCGCCTGCTACGCGCCGATCGTGGGACTGTCGGCCCAGGACCGCGTGCTGTGGCCGCTGCCGCTGTCGCACAGTCTCGGGCACAACCTCGGCGTGCTGGGCGTGACGGCCGTCGGTGCGACGGCCCACATCATGGACGCGTTCTCCGCCGGCCAGGCACTGGAGATCCTGACCGAGCAGCCGATCACGTTCCTCGCGGCCGTCCCGACCATGTACCACCAGTTGGTCCTGGCCGCCCGTGAGCGCGGCCGGTCGGCTGGTCCGGTGCGCACGAAGCTGCGGATGTGCGTGACCGCGGGATCGGTCGCGTCGGAGATGCTGCGCGACTCGTTCCGCGACGAGTTCGGCCTCGACCTGCTCGATCACTACGGCTCGACCGAGACCTGCGGCCCCATCACCACGAACTGGCCGACCGGCGCCCGGGTGCCCGGCTCGAGCGGACTGCCGGTGCCGGGGCTGTCGCTGCGCCTGGTGGACCACGAGACCGGCGCGGACGTCGCCGCCGGTGCCGAGGGTGAGGTGTGGGTGTCGAGCCCGAGCGTGATGCTCGGCTACTACGACCCGGCGACCGGCGCCGTCCCACCGCCCGGCGGCTGGCACCGCACGGGTGACCTTGCGATGCGCGACGAGGCCGGCTACCTCACGATCACCGGGCGGATCAAGGACCTGATCATCCGGGGCGGGGAGAACATCCACCCGGGCGAGGTCGAGGCGGTGCTGGCGCGCCAACCCGGGGTGGTCGAGGTGGCGGTGGCCGCGAAGCCGCACGAGGTGCTCGGCCAGGTGCCGGTGGCGCTGGTCGTGCCGGGTCCCGAGGGCGTCGACCCGCGCCGACTGATCGCCGCGTGCCGCGAACAGCTGTCGTACTACAAGGTGCCCGAGGAGGTGCACGCGATCGCGCGGGTGCCACGCACGCCGTCGGGCAAGATCGTGCGGCGCGAGCTGGACCACGAGCCGCGCCGACTGCTGGGCGTGGGTGCCGGCTCGGTCGACGGGCTGTTCCGGGTGACCTGGGTGCCTTTTGATCTTCCGGCCGGCGACCCGTTGCGGTGGACGGCTTTCGACGCGTCGCCGGGCAGCGACGAGGTGTCGGCCTGTGCGTTGGCCGGCCTGGCGGACCGGGTCCGGGCGTGGCTGGCCGACGAACGTCACGGCGGCACGGTCCTGGCGGTGGTGACCCGCGACGCGGTGTCCGATGGTTTCGCGGCGGACCCGGAGTGGGCGCGGCTGCGTGCGTTGGCGGCTGGGTTCCCCGGCCGGTTGGTGCTGGTGGACACGGACGCGCCGTCGGTGGCCCGCGATTCGTTGGCGGAGTTGGTGGAGTCGGGTGAGCCGTGGCTGACCGTGCGATCCGGGGTCGCCCTGGTCCCGCGGCTGGCTCGCGTTCCGATGGGGCAGGTACGCGACTTCGCGCCGACGGACGTGGTGATGGTGACGGGCGCGGTGGGCGCCGCGATGACGACGCAACTGGTCACCGGTCACGGAGTCCGACGACTCCTGCTGGTGGGGGCAACAGCGGACGAGGCCTTGGTGGAGCGCCTGACCACGCTGGGCGCCGACGTGCGGACGGTGACGGGCGACCTGACCGACCGCTGGACGGCCGCCGCCGTGGTGGCGGAGACGACGGGCCCGGTGGCCGCGGTGGTAGCCGGCCTGGACGACGACGTGGCAGCCCTGCGCGAACTGGGCGGCGACGCCCGACTGATCGTGGTCACGGGCGTGCGCGACGTCCTGGGTGGCGCGGGCCCGGACCGCGCCGCCACGGCAGCGTCGGCCGCGGCGCTGGTACGTCGGCACGGCGGGGTGTTCTTCGCTTCCGCGCGCTGGGGGGAGGGCGGCCTGTCCCCCCGCGAGGGCCTGTCCCTGTTCGACGCGGCCCTGGCCGCCGACGACGAGTGCGTGGTGGCCCCTGGCCCGACGGGCGCCGAGCCACTGCTGACCCTGCGCCGGGAGGCCGCCGACGAAACAGTGGCGTGGACGGCAGCCGACGACTCGGTGCGAGCGGAGTTGGCCGCGCGCCTGGCGCTGCTGGCTCCGGCCGACCAGGAAACGCTGCTGCTCGACATGGTGCGCACGGAGGTAGCGGCCGTCCTGGAGACCGAGGAATCGGTCGACGCCGCTGCCGCTGATATCGCCTTCAAGGAGTTGGGTCTCACTTCCCTCACCGCCGTGCGTCTGCGTAACCGGCTGGCCGAGGCCACGGGGCTCGCGCTGCCCGCCACTGTCGCCTTCGATCACCCCACTTCTCGGGCCGTCGCGCGGTTCCTGCGCACCGAACTGGGTGGGACCGCCGAAGCGGTAGTGGTCGAGGAGCGCACCGAACCCGTGCGCACCGGCGATCCCGTGGTGATCATCGGCATGAGTTGCCGTTATCCCGGCGGTATCGACACGCCGGCGGACCTCTGGCGGCTGGTTGAGGCCGGTGGCGAAGCGATCGGAGACTTCCCCACCGACCGGGGCTGGGAACTCGACTCCCTCTTCGGTGACGTCGAGTCCGACGAGACCGGCACCTCCTACACCAGCCGCGGCGGGTTCCTGCCCGGAGTCGCCGACTTCGACCCCCTGTTCTTCGGCATCTCGCCCGGCGAGGCGCTGGTCATGGACCCCCAGCAGCGCCACCTGCTCGAAACCTCCTGGGAAGCCCTGGAATCCAGCGGCATCGACCCGACATCGTTGCGCGGCACCCGAACCGGCGTGTTCGCCGGCCTCATGCACCACGACTACGCTAAGAACAGCCACATCCCCCAGAACCTCGAGGTCTACCTCGGCACGTCCGGCGCCGGCAGTGTCGCCTCCGGGCGGGTCGCCTACGCGCTCGGGCTCGAGGGCCCGGCGGTCACCATGGACACCGCCTGCTCCTCGTCGCTCGTCGCGCTGCACCTGGCCGCACAGTCGCTGCGGCTGGGGGAGTGCGACCTCGCGCTGGCCGGCGCCGCCGCGATCATGGCCTCACCGCAGGTGTTCGTCGAGTTCTCCCGTCAGCGGGCGCTGTCGCCCGACGGCCGGTGCAAAGCCTTCGCCGACGCGGCCGACGGCACCGGCTGGTCCGAGGGCGTCGGGATGCTCGTGCTGGCCCGGAAATCCGACGCCGAACGCCTCGGTTACCCCATCCTCGCGGTGGTGCGCGGCTCCGCCATCAACTCCGACGGCGCCTCCAACGGCCTCACCGCCCCCAACGGCCCGTCGCAGCAGCGGGTCATCCGCGCCGCACTGCGCTCCGCCGGACTGTCCACTCAGGACGTCGACGTGGTCGAGGCGCACGGCACCGGCACCACCCTCGGTGACCCCATCGAGGCGCAGGCACTCCTCGCCACCTACGGGCAGGACCGAGAGACGCCCGTCTGCTGCTCGGCTCGCTCAAGTCGAACCTCGGCCACACCCAGGCGGCGGCCGGCGTCGGCGGTGTGATCAAGATGATCGAGGCCATGCGCCACGGCCTGGTGCCGGCCACGCTGCACGTCGACCGTCCGTCGTCCCATGTGGACTGGCAGTCCGGCGCGGTCGAGCTGGTCACCACCAACCGCGAGTGGTCGGCCGAGGGCCGGCCGCGGCGCGCGGCCGTGTCGTCGTTCGGCATCAGCGGCACCAACGCCCACGTCATCCTCGAGCAGGGCCCGGCCGAGCCGGCGGCGGCCGCCCCGGCACCCGCCGTCCTTCCGTGGGTGGTGTCGGCCAGGTCCGACGCCGCGCTCGACGGGCAGTTCGCCCGCCTGACCGAACTGACCGGCTCACCCGTCGACATCGGGTTCTCCCTGTTGCGCCGCACGGCGTTCGACCGGAAGGCGGTCCTGCTGTCCACTCCGGACGGTGTCACCGAGGTCGCGCGCGGCGCCGGAAAGCCGGGCCGGCTCGCGTTCCTGTTCGCCGGCCAGGGATCGCAGCGGCTGGGCATGGGCCGTGAGCTGCACGCCCGGTTCCCTGTGTTCGCCACGGCGTTCGACGAGGTGCTCGACCGGTTCGACGGACTCCGTGGCGTGGTCTGGGGCACCGATCCCGACGAGCTCAACCAGACCGGCTGGGCCCAGCCGGCGCTGTTCGCGCTGGAAGTGGCGCTGTACCGGCTCGTCCAGGAGTTCGGCGTGCGCCCGAGTGTCCTCGTGGGACATTCGATCGGCGAGATCGCGGCCGCGCACGTGGCCGGCGTGTTCGACCTCGACGACGCGTGCACGCTCGTCGGCGCGCGTGCCAAGCTCATGCAGGCGCTGCCCACCGGCGGGATCATGGTCGCCGTCCAGGCCGACGAGGCCGACCTCACCCTGACCGACGGCGTGTCCGTGGCCGCCGTGAACGGGCCGAACAACATCGTGCTGGCCGGCACCGAGGCCGCGGTACTGGCGGTGGTGGGCGACCGGAAACACAAGCGGCTCAAGGTGAGTCACGCGTTCCACTCGCCGCTCATGGACCCCATGCTCGACGACTTCCGCAAGGCGCTCGCCGACGTGACGTTCGCCGAGCCCACCATCCCGCTGACCAAGGACGTGGCGAACCTCGACTACTGGGTCAACCACGTCCGCGACACCGTCCGGTTCGCCGACGATGTCAGCGCTGCGAACACCACCACCTTCCTGGAGATCGGCCCGGACGCCACCCTGTCCGCACTCGTCGAGGGAACACCCGCGCTGCGCAAGGACCGCGACGAGCCGACCGCCTTCCTCACCGCGCTGGCCCGCCTGCACGTCAACGGTTCCACAGTGGACTGGGTACGACTGTTCGCCGGCGCCCGCCCGATATCCCTACCCACGTACGCGTTCGAGCGCCACCGCTATTGGCTGTCGGCCGGTCGCGCCGCCACGACGGAGGGCAACCACCCGCTGCTCGGCGCCACCGTGCACGTGGCGGGCGGCGAGCAGGTGGTCCTCACCGGCCATGTCTCGCCACGTACGTGGCTCGCCGACCACACGGTCGTCCGGCCGGACCCTGTTGCCCGGCGCGGCCTTCGCCGAACTGGCGATCCAGCGCCGGTGACGCGATCGGCGCCGGCACGGTCGCCGAGCTGACCCTGCTCGCCCCGCTCGAACTCACCGGCGAGCACGACATCCAGCTCGTCATCGACGCCCCCGACGACCACGGCCGACGCCCGTTCCGGATCTTCGCCGGCGCCGATCAGCACGCCGAGGGCGTCCTCGCGCCGGGCGCCCCGGCGACACCGGAATCGCACTGGCCGACCGCCGAGCCCATCGACCTCACCGGCTGGTACGACGACCTCGCCGCCCGCGGCCACGGCTACGGTCCCGCGTTCCAGGGCATCACCGCCGCCTGGCGCGACGGCGCCGACGTGCTCACGGAGGTCGACCTGCCCGAGGGACTGGACCCCACGGGGTTCGGTATCCACCCGGCGCTGCTGGACGCCGTTCTGCAGGCCATGCACCTTCTCGACAACGACGGCGAGGTTCGGCTGCCGTTCGCGTTCACCGGGCTCTCCCTCTCCGCCACCGACGCCACCCGGCTGCGGGTTCGCGTCGGCCCGGATGGCCACATCGTCGCCCACGACCCGGCCGGCGCCCCCGTCCTCGCCATCGACGCCGTGGTCACTCGTCCGGTCCCGGCCGGACACGCGAGCCACGAACACCTCTACCGCGTCCGCTGGTCGCCCGCCCCCACCGCACCCACTCAATGGCGAGACCCCGCGAGTTCGCCGATGTGTCCGATGTGGAGACAGCATTGGCACTCGTGCAGAGCTGGCTCACCACCGCGGAAGGCCGGCTGGTTCTGGTCACCCGGAACGCGGTCGACGCCACCGGCGCGGACCCGGTCGACCTCGCCGGCGCCCCCGCCTGGGGCCTCGTCCGGTCCGCGATCACCGAGCACCCCGACCGGTTCGCCGATCGTCGACTGCGCCGGCGAACTGCCCACCAACGACGTGCTTGCCGCCATCGCCGCGGGCGAGACCCAACTGGCGGTCCGCGACAGACGTGCTCGTGCCCCGACTCGTCCCGGCGGGCCCAGCCGAACCGGTCGGCCGCCCACTCGACCCCGACGGCGCCGTCCTCGTCACCGGTGGCACCGGCGGACTCGGCGCCGTGCTCGCCCGGCACCTGGTGACCGTCCACGATGTCCGGCACCTCGTCCTCACCAGCCGCCGCGGACTCGCGGCCGAGGGTGCCTCGGAACTACGCGACGAGCTGGCGGCCACCGGCGCCCACGTCACCATCGCCGCCTGCGACGTGGCCGACCGCGACGCCGTGACAGCTCTGCTCGCCGGCCTCGACCGGCCACTGACCGCGGTGGTCCACGCGGCCGGCGTCGTCGACGACGGCGTGGTGTCCGCGCTCACCCCGGAACGCCTGCGCACCGTCCTGCGGCCCAAGGCCGACGCCGCCTGGCTGCTGCACGAACTGGTCGGCGACGTCGAGTGCGTTCGTGATGTTCTCCTCGGTCGCCGCCACGATCGGCGCCGCCGGGCAGGCCAACTACGCGGCCGCCAACGCCTACCTCGACGCGCTCGCCCTCCACCGCCGCGCCGCCGGCCTCCCGGCACACGCACTCGCCTGGGGTCTGTGGGCGCAGCACAGTGGACTGACCGGCCACCTGGCCGCCGCCGACAAGGCGCGCCTGGCCCGCGACGGCATGGCCGCCATGTCGTCGGCCGAAGGGCTCGCGCTGTTCGACGCCGCCCTCACCCGCCCGGAACCCATGTTGGTGCCCGGCGAAGATCGACCGCACCACCCTGTCCGCCGCCACCGCTCCGACCGTCCTTCGTGGACTCGTCCGGGGCACCGCGCGCCGCAGCGCGACTTCCGCCGCGCCGGAGACCGACCGCTTCGCCGTGCTGTCGGCCGACGAGCGGGACCGGGTGGTCACCGCGCTCGTGCGGGAGCACGCGGCGGCCGTGCTGGGTGTCGCGCCCGCCGCGGAGACCCCGTTCAAGGAGGTCGGGTTCGACTCGCTCACGGCCATCGAACTCCGCAACCGGCTCGCCGCCGAACTGGGCGTGCGGCTGCCGACCACGGTCGTGTTCGACCACCCCACGCCGGCCGCGCTCGCCCGGTTCCTGGTGACCGAGTTGGTGGGCGGCACCGAAGAGATCGTCACCCGCACGACCACGGCCCAGGACAACGATCCCGATCGTGATCATCGGCATGAGCTGCCGCTACCCCGGCGGGGTCACCACCCCCGAGGACCTGTGGCACCTGGTGTCCACGGCCGCCGACGGCATCTCCGACTTCCCCACCGACCGCGGCTGGGATCTCGGGTCGCTGTTCGCGGACGCCGACTCGGAGGACGCTCGCACCACCTACGCCCGCCAGGGTGGCTTCATCGACAACGCCGGCGACTTCGACCCGGTGTTCTTCGGCATCTCGCCCGGTGAGGCGCTGGTCATGGACCCGCAGCAGCGGCTCCTGCTCGAATCTTCATGGGAGGCCTTGGAAGCCGGCGGGATCGACCCGGCATCGCTGCGGGGCAGCCGGACCGGCGTGTTCGCCGGCCTCATGCACCACGACTACGCCACGCGACACGACCAGGTGCCCAACGAACTCGCCGGCTACCTCAGCACCGGCGCGGCCGGCAGCGTGGTCACCGGCCGGATCGCCTACGCGCTCGGGCTGGAGGGTCCGGCGGTCACTGTGGACACCGCGTGCTCGTCGTCGCTCGTGGCCATGCACTGGGCGATGCAGGCGTTGCGCGCCGGTGAGTGCGATCTCGCGCTGGCCGGTGGCGTGACCGTGATGGCCACCCCGACGGCGTTCATCGAGTTCTCCCGCCAGCGCGGCCTCGCGCCTGACGGCCGGTGCAAGGCGTTCGCCGACTCGGCCGACGGTGTGGCGTGGTCCGAAGGGTGTCGGCATGCTGGTGCTGGCTAGGAAGTCCGACGCCGAACGCCTCGGCTACCCGGTACTCGCGGTCGTGCGCGGTTCGGCGGTGAACCAGGACGGCGCGTCGAACGGGTTGACCGCGCCGAACGGTCCGTCGCAGCAACGCGTGATCCGCGACGCGCTGGCGAACGCGGGACTGTCCATCCAGGACGTCGACGTGGTGGAGGCTCACGGCACGGGCACCGCGTTGGGTGACCCGATCGAGGCACAGGCGCTGCTCGCCACCTACGGGCGGGATCGGAAAACCCCGCTGCTGCTCGGTTCCCTGAAGTCCAATGTCGGCCACACGCAGGCCGCGGCCGGAGTGGGTGGCGTGATCAAGATGGTGCAGGCCATGCGGCACGGGGTCGTGCCGGCCAGCCTGCACGTCGACCAGCCGTCGTCCCACGTGGACTGGACGGCCGGCGCGGTCGAGTTGGTCACCGAGGAGCAGACCTGGCCCGACGGCGATCGCCCGCGTCGGGCGGCCGTGTCCTCCTTCGGGATCAGCGGCACCAACGCGCACGTGATCCTCGAAGGCGCGCCCACCGTGTCCACACCGGACCGTGCCGAGGTCCCGGCGGGACCGTGGGTGCTGTCCGCGAAGACCCCGGCCGGGCTGGCCGCGCAGGCCGAACGTCTCCTGGCGAACCTGCCCGACGCCCCGGCCGGCGACGTCGGCTACTCGCTCGCCACCACCCGCACGGCGCTGGAACACCGCGCTGCCGTGCTCGGCGACTACGAGGCCGCCCTGGCCGCGCTGGCCGCCGGCCAGGAGTCGGCGGACGTCGTACGCGGCACCGCGACCACCGGCCGGTGGCCCTTGTCTTCCCCGGCCAGGGCGCACAGTGGGTCGGCATGGCCGACCGGCTGATCGCCGAGTCGCCGGTGTTCGCCGCGCGGTTCGCCGAGTGCGCGGCGGCCCTCGCACCGTTCATCGACTGGGATCCCTACGACCCGCCGGAGCTGGAGCGCGTCGACGTCGTCCAGCCGCTGCTGTGGGCGGTCATGGTGTCGCTCGCCGAGCTGTGGCGCCACTACGGCGTGACCCCGGCGGCGGTCGTCGGCCACTCGCAGGGCGAGATCGCGGCCGCGTGTGTCGCGGGTGCACTGTCCCTGTCGGACGGCGCGCGGATCGTGGCGCTGCGGTCCCAGGTGATCCGCCGCGAGTTGGCCGGCCACGGCGGCATGATGTCCGTCGGCCTGTCCGCCGAGGCGATCGCCGCCCGCCTGGACCGGTTCGCCGGTCGGGTGTCGGTGGCCGCGGTCAACGGGCCGGCCTCTGTGGTGGTGTCCGGTGACCCGGACGCGCTCGACGAGCTGCTGGCCGAATGCGCGGCCGAGGACGTCCGAGCGAAGCGGGTGGCCGTCGACTTCGCCTCGCACAGCGCCCACGTGGACGGCATCCGGGACGAACTCCTCACCGCGCTGGCCGCCATCCGGCCCCGCACCGGCACGCTTCCGCTCTACTCCACCGTCCACGCCGCCCGCATCGACACGTCCACCATGGACGCCGAGTACTGGGTGACCAACCTGCGCGAGACCGTGCGGTTCGAGGACACCGTCCGGCTCCTGGCCGACGACGGCCACGACGTGTTCATCGAGGCCAGCGCCCATCCCGTGCTCACCCTGGGTCTGAGTGAGACGGTCGACGCCCCCGTACTCGGCACCCTGCGCCACGACGACGGCGGCCTCGACCGCGTGCTCGCGTCGGTCGCCCAGGCGTGGACGGCCGGCGCCACCATCGACTGGGCCACCGTCTTCCTTGGTGGACAGCGGGTTGCCCTGCCCACCTACGCCTTCCAACGCCAGACCTACTGGCTGCCGGCCGCCGTGCGTTCCGGCGACGTCGGTGCCGTCGGCCTGGTCGACACGAAGCACCCGCTGCTGGGCGCCTCGGTGCGGATCGGCGGTGGCGAGCAGGTGGTGCTGACCGGACGCCTGTCGGTCCACGGTCAGCCGTGGCTCGCCGACCACGCGGTGTCCGGCGAGGTTCTGCTGCCGGGATCGGCCTTTGTGGACCTGGTGGTCCGGGCCGGTGACGAGGTGAACGCCGGCACCATCGACGAGCTGACCCTGTTGGCACCGCTGGTGGTGACTGGCGACGTGGTCGTCCAGGTGGTCGTCGAGGCACCCGACGCCGATGGCCGGCGGACGTTCGGCGTCCACGCGGCCAGCGCCGACGACTGGGTGTGCCACGCCGAGGGGGCGCTCGCGCCCGGTGCGCCGGCGCTGCCCGAACTGGTGTGGCCGTCCGACGCGCAACTGGTCGACCTGACCGGCTGGTACGCGTCGCGGGCCGAACGCGGCTTCGAGTACGGCCCGGCCTTCCAGGGCCTGCGGGACGCGTGGCGGTCCGGCGACGAGGTGTTCGCCGAGGTCGCACTGCCCGAGGGGTTGAGCGCCGACGGGTTCGGCATCCACCCGGCGCTGCTGGACTCCGTGCTGCACGCGGCGCAGTTGCTGCCCGCGGCCGACACCGACGAACTGCGGCTGCCGTTCTCCTGGACCGGCGTCACGCTCGCCGCGTCCGGCGCGACCACGCTGAAGGTTCGGGTCACGCCGCTGTCTGACGGTTTCGCGATCGTGGCGCACGATCCGACAGGTGCCCCCGTGCTGGTGGTCGAGTCGCTCGTGACCGCACCGATGGTCCAACGCGCCACCGGCCCGGAGCACCTGTACCGCGTCACCTGGACGCCGGCCGCGACCGCGCCGATCACCGACGACGGCACGGAGTTCGTCGAGGTGTCCGATGTGGACGCCGCGCTCGCGGCGGTCCGGAACTGGCTGGACACCGACGGGTCCCGGCTGGTGCTGGTCACCCGGAACGCGGTCGACGCCACCGGCTCCGACGTGATCGACCTGGGCACCGCGCCCGTCTGGGGTCTCGTCCGGTCCGCGCAACTCGAACACCCCGACCGGTTCGCGCTCGTCGACGTGCACGGCGACCTGCCGACCGACGACGTCCTCGCCGCGATCGCCGCGGGCGAGACCCAACTCGCGGTCCGCGACGGCATGCTGGCCGCTCGGCTCACCCGGGCGGAACCGGGCGAGCCCACGAAACTCGACGGCACCGTGCTCATCACCGGTGGCACGGGCGTGCTCGGCAGCCTGCTCGCCCGCCACCTCGTGACCACCCACGGCATCCGGCACCTCGTGCTGACCAGCCGCACCGGCCGCGCGCCCGAGCTGGTGACCGAACTGGGTGCGCTGGGCGCGACCGTCGACGTGGTCGCCTGCGACGTCGCCGACCGCACGGCCGTGGCCGACCTGGTGGCCGGCCTGCCGAAGCTGACCGCGGTCATCCACGCCGCCGGCGTGCTCGACGACGGCGTGGTCACCGCGCTGACCCCCGAGCGGCTGCGGACCGTGTGGGGCCCCAAGGCCGACGGCGCGCGGAACCTGCACGAACTGGTCGGCGATGTGCAGGCGTTCGTCATGTTCTCCTCGGTGGCCGGCACGTTCGGGTCCGCCGGGCAGGGCAACTACGCGGCCGCCAACGCCTACCTCGACGCGCTCGCCGTCCAGCGCCGCGCGGCCGGCCTGCCCGGACAGTCCCTGGCCTGGGGTTTCTGGTCCGAACGCAGCGGCATGACCGGACACCTCGACGACGGTGACGTGGCCCGGTTGGGCCGCGACGGCGTGGCCGGACTGTCGGAGGCCGAGGGCCTCGCGTTGTTCGACGCCGCGCTCGGCAGCCCGGAACCGGCCCTGGTGCCGGTGCGGATCGACCGGTCCACGTTGTCGGCCGCCACCGCGCCCGCGCTGCTGCGTCACCTCGTGCGGGGACCCGCGCGGCGGACGGCGGCCGTGGCGGGTGAGTCCACTTGGCACGATCGGCTCGCCGGACTGCCCACACCGGAACGGGAGCGGCTGCTCACCGGGCTGGTCCAGGACCACGTGGCCGCCGTGCTCGGCCGAGCCGGGGCGGGTGCGACCACTCCGTTCAAGGAACTGGGCTTCGACTCGTTGACCGCCATCGAGCTGCGCAACCGGCTCGCCGCCGCGGTCGGTGTGCGCCTGCCGGCGACCGTGATCTTCGACTACCCGAACCCTTCGGCGCTCGCCCGGTTCGTGGACACCCAACTGGGCGGCCGGACCGTTCGGGCGAAGGTCGCCGAGCGCGTGGCCCCGGACAGCGATCCGATCGCCATCGTCGGCATGAGCTGCCGCTACCCGGGTGGCATCGAGACCCCGGCCGACCTGTGGCGGCTGGTGGCGACCGGCGGCGAGACGGTCGGGGAGTTCCCCGACGACCGGGGCTGGGACCTCGACGCGCTCTTCGGCGACTCCGACAGCACGTCCTATGTGGACAAGGGCGGTTTCCTCGACCGCGTCGGCGACTTCGACCCGGTGTTCTTCGGCATCACCCCCGGTGAGGCGCTCGTGATGGACCCGCAGCAGCGGCTCCTGCTCGAAACCTCCTGGGAGGCGCTGGAAGCCGGCGGGATCGACCCGTCGTCGCTGCGCGGCAGCCGAACCGGCGTGTTCGCCGGTGTCATGTACAACGACTACGGCGGCCGCCGTGAGCAGGTCCCGGAGGAGCTGCGCGGCTACCTGAGCACCGCGTCGGCCGGCAGCATCGCGTCCGGCCGCATCGCCTACGTGCTCGGGCTGGAAGGCCCGGCGGTCACGGTGGACACCGCGTGTTCCTCCTCGCTCGTCGCGCTGCACTGGGCTTTGCAGGCGCTGCGGGCCGGCGAGTGCGACCTGGCGCTGGCCGGTGGGGTGGCGATCATGTCCACGCCGTCGGTGTTCGTGGAGTTCTCCCTGCAGCGCGGTCTCGCACCCGACGGCCGGTCCAAGCCGTTCGCCGAGGCGGCCGACGGGGTGGGCTGGTCCGAAGGGGTCGGTGTCCTGGCTCTCGAGCGGCTGTCCGACGCTCGCCGCAACGGGCACCAGATCCTGGCGGTCGTCCGGGGGAGTGCCATCAACTCCGACGGCGCCTCGAACGGGATCACCGCACCGAACGGGCCGTCGCAGCAGCGGGTCATCCTCGCGGCACTCGCGTCGGCCGGACTGTCCACTCAGGACGTCGACGTGGTGGAAGGCCACGGCACCGGCACCACACTCGGTGACCCGATCGAGGCGCAGGCGATCCTCGCCACCTACGGACAGGACCGGGACGATCCACTGCTGCTCGGGTCGCTCAAGTCGAACCTGGGCCACGCGCAGGCGGCCGCCGGGGTCGGCGGCGTGATCAAGATGGTGGAGGCCATGCGCCACGGCGTGGTGCCGGCGTCGCTGAACATCGACCAGCCGTCGTCCAAGGTGGACTGGACGGCCGGTTCGGTCGAGCTGGTCACGGCCGAGAAGGAGTGGCCGGACCGGGATCGGCCGCGTCGGTCGGCCGTGTCATCGTTCGGGCTGAGCGGCACGAACGCCCACGTGATCCTCGAACAGGCGCCCGATCCGGTCGAGGCGTCCGAATCGGACGGTCCGGCCCTGTGGGTGTTGTCCGGCAAGACCCCGGCCGCGCTGACCGAGCAGGCGTCTCGGCTGCTGGGCGCCCTGCCCGACTCGAATCCGGCCGACGTCGGCTACTCGTTGGCCGTCACCCGGGCGGCGCTCGTGCACCGGGCGGTCGTGCTCGACGACCACGCCGACGGGCTGGCGGCGTTGGCCGCCGGCCGCGAGTCGGCGTCCGTGGTGCGCGGCACCACCGGCAACGGCCGCACGGTGTTCGTGTTCCCCGGCCAGGGTTCGCAGTGGGTCGGGATGGCCGACCGGCTGATCGCCGAGTCGCCGGTGTTCGCCGCGCGGTTCGCCGAGTGCGCGGCGGCGTTGCGGTCCTTCGTGGACTGGGACCCGTACGACCCGCCGGAGTTGGAGCGGGTGGACGTGGTCCAGCCGATGTTGTGGGCGGTCATGGTGTCGCTCGCCGAGCTGTGGCGTCACTACGGCGTGACCCCGGCCGCAGTCGTCGGGCATTCCCAGGGGGAGATCGCGGCCGCGTGTGTCGCGGGTGCACTATCGCTGTCGGACGGCGCGCGGATCGTGGCGCTGCGGTCCCAGGTCATCGGCCGTGAACTGGCCGGCCTGGGCGGCATGATGTCCGTGGCCCTGCCGGCCGACGACGTCGCCGCCAGTATCGCCAACGGTTACGCCGGTCGCCTGTGGGTGGCGGCGGTCAACGGACCCGGCTCGGTCGTGGTGTCCGGTGAACCCGACGCGCTCACCGAGTTCCTGTCCGAGTGCGAGGCCGCCGGTGTGCGGGCCAAGCGGGTGGCGGTCGACTACGCCTCCCACAGCGCCCACGTCGACGCCATCGCCGCCGAACTCCTCGACGTCCTGGCGGCCGTCCGACCTCGCGCCGCCACGGTTCCGCTGTACTCCACAGTGGACGCCGCGCGGATCGACACGTCCACCATGGACGCCCACTACTGGGTGCGGAACCTACGGGAGACCGTGCGGTTCGACGAGACCATCCGCCTGCTGGCCCAGGACGGGCACGACGTGTTCGTGGAATCCAGCGCGCATCCTGTGCTCACCATGGGAATGAGCGAGACGGTCGACGCCGTCCTCGGCACGCTGCGCCACGACGAGGGCGGCCTCGACCGGTTCCACGCCTCCCTCGCGCAGGCCTGGGCGGTCGGCGTCCCGGTCGACTGGGACACCGTGTTCCCGGGCGCTCGCAAGGTGTCCCTGCCCACGTATGCGTTCGAGCGCCAGCGGTACTGGCTCCCGGTCGGCGGCGCGACGAGCGAGAACACCACCGGACACGCCATCCTGAGCACGGCCGTCGGCGTGGCCGGCGCCGAGCAGGTGATCATGACGGGCCGGCTGTCGACCCGCTCGCACCCGTGGCTGGCCGACCATATGGTGGCCGACCAGGTGATCCTGCCCGGCGCGGCGTTCGCCGACCTGGTGGTCCGCGCGGGTGACGAGGTCGGCGCCGGTGCCATCGAGGAACTGACCATGCTCGTTCCGTTGGTGTTGAACGGTGAACTGGGCATTCAGGTGGTGGTCGAGGAACCGGACGACGACGGGCGGCGCGCGTTCGCCGTGCACGCCAGGCGTGACGACGTCTGGGTCCGCCACGCGGTCGGTGTGCTGGCCCGCGACACCGTTGCGGTGCCGGCGTTCGAGTGGCCGACCACCGCCGAACCCGTTGACCTGACCGGCTGGTACGACGACCTCGCCGAACGCGGCTACGCCTACGGCCCGGCGTTCCAGGGCCTGCGGGCCGCGTGGCGCTGCCGGTGACGAGGTGTTCACCGAGGTGGAACTGCCGGAGGGACAGCGCACCGACGGGTTCGGCATCCACCCGGCACTGCTCGACGCCGTCCTCCACAGCCTGCTGCTGACCGGGCCGGGTGACGAGGTGCGGCTGGCGTTCTCGTGGACGGACGTGTCGCTGGTCGCCACCGGCGCCACCCGGCTGAAGGTGCGGGTCACCCCCGACGGCGACTCGTTCCGGGTGGTCGCCCACGACCCGGCCGGCGCGGCGGTGCTGGTGATCGGCGCGATCGTGACCCAGCCGCTGACGGTCGACCGGAGCACCGAGGGCCTGCACCAGGTCCGCTGGTCGCCGGCCGCGACAGCTGTCCACTCCGGAACCTGGGGCATCCTGGGTGCCGACGGCTTCGGCCTGGACGACACATGGCGCGACCCCGACCTGGCCGAACTGGTCGCGCACGGCGTGCCGGACACGGTGTTCGCCGCGGTGTCCGATGTGGACATCGCGTTGGAGCTGGTCCAGAACTGGCTGGCGGCGGCGGAATCGCGCCTGGTGCTCGTGACCAGGGGCGCGACCGACGGGACGAACCTCGAGGCCGCACCCGTGTGGGGCCTGGTCCGGTCGGCGCAGATCGAGCACCCGGACCGGTTCGCGCTCGTGGACCTCGACGGTGAACTGCCGGTGGAACAGGTACTCGGAGCCCTATCCGCGGGGCAGGACCAGCTGATCGTGCGGGAGGACGCGGTGTTCGCGCCGCGGCTCGTCCCGGTCGGTGCGTCCGAGCCGGCGCGGCCACTCGACCCGGCCGGATCGGTGCTGGTCACCGGCGGCACGGGCGCCCTGGGCGCGCACGTGGCCCGGCATCTCGTGGCGGCCCACGGCATCCGGCACCTGGTGCTCACGAGTCGTCGCGGTCTGACGGCCCCGGGCGCTACAGAACTGGTAGCGGAACTGGGTTCTCTCGGTGCTTCGGCGCACGTCGTCGCCTGCGATGTGGCCGACCGGTCGGCAGTGGCGGACCTGCTGGCGTCGCTGACGATCCCGCTGACCGCCGTGGTGCACACGGCCGGCGTGGTCGACGACGGGGTCATCGAATCCCTGACCCCGCAACGCATCGGCACGGTGTTCGGCCCGAAGGCGGACGCGGCCCGACACCTGCACGAGCTGGTGGGTGACGTCGACGCGTTCGTCATGTTCTCCTCGGTGGCCGGCACGTTCGGCGGCGCCGGCCGGGGCAACTACGCGGCGGCCAACGCCTACCTGGACGCGTTGGCCGTGCGGCGACGCGCGGCGGGCCTGCCGGGCCAGGCGCTGGCCTGGGGCCTGTGGAACGAACGCGACGGCATGCTGCGGTACCTGGCGAACGGCGACGAGGACCGGATGGCCCGCGACGGCATGCCCGGCATGTCCCCGGCCGAGGCACTGGCATTGTTCGACGCCGCCCTGGCCCGATCCCGAACCGGCGCTGGTGACCATGCGGATCGACCGTTCCCGCCTGTCGGCCGACACGGTGCCGTCGTTGTTGCGCCACCTGGTCCGGTCCG
>CAWGTM010000020.1:0-930462 GCA_963825445.1 uncultured Actinomycetota bacterium | reverse complement strand
CGTCGTCTCGGTCCCGTCGACCGACTGGTCCCCGAGCCGGCTGCCAGTCGCTGCCGTCCCACCCAGGTACTGACCAGTCCTCGGAGTACACGCGTCTCCCCGAGTCGGTGGATGTCGAGTCGGTAGCCCCGAGTCGCCTCTCACCGCCCGTGTCGACCGGCCTGCCAGTCGGCGCCGTCCCACCAGAACTGGCCGTCCTCGGAGTACTGGACTCCTGCAGATGCTTCCGTCATGCTCTCGCTCCCTCAATCGCGGCGATGCCACGATGGTCACCCTCGGCGCAGGGCCACGGCACCGTCCGGAGTGCGGGCGAACAGACGCCAGGCGTCGCCCGATCGGGCGTTCATCCGGCGGAGGGTGAGAACAACGAACATGCGCCCCACTGCCAGATCACGCAACGAATGGGCGCTGCGGCGCAACGCTCAGCGGATGAAACTGCCGCGCTAACTGGCCTTAACCTGTTCACATGTCGCTCATCGCCTGCAGACTTCATCGCGCTCGACGAGCGATGGAGCACGCACAACTACCACCCGTTGCCGGTCGTCATCGCCGAGGCCGAAGGCGCGTGGGTCACCGACGTGGCGGGAAGCGGTACCTCGACTTCCTGGCCGGGTACTCGGCGCTCAACTTCGGCCACCGGCATCCGGGGCTGGTCGAGGCGGCGGTGGCGCAGCTCGGGCGGGTCACGCTGACCAGCCGGGCGTTCCACCACGACCAGCTCGGCCCGTTCTGCCAGGAGCTGGCGGAGCTGACCGGCACGGACATGGTGCTGCCCATGAACTCCGGCGCCGAGGCCGTCGAGTCGGCGATGAAGGTGGCGCGCAAGTGGGCGTACCGGGTGAAGGGCGTGCCGGACGGGACCGCGGAGATCGTGGTGGCCGGGTCGAACTTCCACGGCCGGACCACCACCATCGTGTCGTTCTCCACGGACACCACCGCACGCAACGACTTCGGCCCGTTCACGCCGGGTTTCCAGGTGGTGAAGTACGGCGACGCGCAGGCGCTCGAGGCGGCGATCACGCCGAGGACGGCGGCCGTGCTGCTCGAGCCGGTGCAGGGTGAGGCCGGCGTGCTGCTACCGCCGGCCGGCTACCTGACCGAGGTGCGGCGGATCTGCGACGAGAACAACGTGCTGTTCATCGCCGATGAGATCCAGTCGGGGCTCGGGCGGACGGGCACACTGTTCGCGTGCGAGCACGACGGTGTTCGCGCCGACCTGTACACGCTGGGCAAGGCGCTGGGCGGGGGCATCCTCCCGGTCTCGGCGGTGGTCGGGCGGCGCGACGTGCTCGGGGTGCTGCAGCCGGGCGAGCACGGCTCCACGTTCGGCGGCAACCCGCTGGCCTGCGCGGTCGGCCGGGCGGTCATCGGCCTGCTCGCGACGGGCGAGTACCAGGAGCGGTCGCGAACGCTCGGCGCGCACCTGCACCAGCGGCTCGGCGAGCTGGTCGGGCACGGGGTGGCGGAGATCCGCGGCCGGGGCCTGTGGGCCGGCGTGGAGATCGCTCCCGGTGGCCGGCGCACCGCTCGCGAACTGAGCGAAACGCTGATGGCGAAGGGCGTGCTGTGCAAGGAAACGCACGACACGACGCTGCGCGTGGCGCCGCCGCTGATGATCTCGCAGGCGGATCTTGACCACGGCGTGGACACGCTGGCCGAGGTACTGACCAACTGACCCGGCGAGCGCCAGCACGAAACTGACCATCCCGGCATCGAGGGTGGCGAGGAGAACGAGGAAGAAGGCGATGGTGCCGGGGAGTCCGGAAAGGACACCCCGCACCAGCCGTTGCGATGCCGCGCCCCCTTCGCGCCGATGCGTCAGGCCCGCGACCACACACACGAGCACGGGAAACGCGGCGAGCACGCCCGCCATTCGCGGCGGCAGAACCTGAGCAGCAGCGGACAGCGCGACGACACAGCCGGTGGTGACACCCACCCGCAACAGCAGATCCCAGGTAGCCCGATCGGGTAGACCTCGGGCGAATGGACCGTTCGCTCGGCCCGGGGGCCCCCCGATTTCAAGCCTACCAACGGGGTCTGACATTTTCGGCCGCCCGCAACGGCGCCATCCACAGCCCACCGTGCGCCGACCCACCCGGCGCCGGCCGACCTCGCGACGGCCCACTGCGCGCCAACCCACCACACCCCAGCCGACCGCACGCCGGCCCTCTGGTTGTGTCGCCGAGATTGTCGGTGCTGACCGATATGATGGAATCAGGGGGACCCCGGTCCGGACTTCGACAGGCCCCTTCGGGGGCAAGGGTACCGATCGGCACCGACAGTTTCTGCCCGTCATGCGGCGACCGATCTTGCGCCGGCCCGCTGTGCGCCAGCCGAGCATGTGGCTGGCGGGCGGGAGGAGCCAGCAGGTCACCAGCGCGGTGAGGATCGACCATGTCGGGGGCTCCACCCAAGCCAGCGCCGCGCCCGTGAGGACCGCCGCCACCGTCGCCGTGGCCAGGCAGGTCCACCAGCGCAGGCGGTCGGCCATCGCGGTGTACACCGCGAAGAAGACCACCGCCGCCGGGACGCCCGTCAGGATGCCCTCCACCAGCGCTCGGCCGGCGGCTTCGCCCTGGTCGCACACCACCACCAGCACCAGCGGGCCGGACGTGAGGGGGAGCGCGGCCAGGCGGCCACCGATCCGTTCGCCCAGGCGTCGTTGGGCCAGGGCCACCAGGAGGACGAGTGTCGGGGTGAGCAGCAGCTTCATTATCAGCGGGTCCACATGTCCTGATGCTCGTCGCCATCCGGCCGATTGTGGCTCGGACTTCTCGAGACGAAGACGCCATGCACCGAGATATACTCGGCCAAACTGCGAGGATGCCGAGATGGATGCGATCGATCGTCAACTGGTCGCCCTGTTGCTCGACGACGCCCGCCTGACCTACCAGGAACTGGGCCGCGCGGTCCGACTGTCCGCGAACACCACGGCCGACCGAGTACGCCGGCTGCGATCGTCGGGCGTCCTGCGCGGCTATCACGCGGCGCTGGACTACCAGGCGATCGGCCGCCCGCTGATCCTCATCAGCGACCTGCGCCTGCGCGAGGGCTACGACAACGAGGTCTTCCACCAGAACCTGGCGAGCATCCCGCAGATCGTCGAGGCCTACCGCGTCACCGGCGAGTACGACTACCAGATCCGCCTGGCCTGCACGGACACCACGGAGTTCGAACGCATCCTGGCGGAACTGAAGCAGACCCATGGCGTCCGGGAGGTCCGCAGCCGCCTGATGCTGCACGACATCCCCATGCCGGGCGCCCGCATCCTGGACATCTAGGCCCGGCGGTAGCGCAGCATCAGGAAGTCGTCGTCCGTGAGGACCGACGCCAGCGTCAGACCCAGCGGCTGGGGACGACCGGCGCCGTTCGCGATGCGCAGGGCACCCGCGCCCGCCAGCAGCGGGGCCACCGTCAGGCACAGTTGATCCACTAGGCCCGCCGCGATCAGGTCGCCGAACAGGGTGGGACCACCCTCGCAGCACACCCGGAACAGGCCACGCTCCGCCAGCGCGTCCAGCGCTCGGTGCGGGTCGACGCGCTCGTCACCCGCGACGACCACGTCCGCGCCCGCGTCGGCCAGCGCCGCGCGCCGGTCGGCCGGGGCCGCCTCGGTGGTGAGCACGATCAGGGGCACGAGGGTCTCGTTGACCAGCGCCGATGCCGGGTCGATCGAGCATCGGCCGGTGACCACGGCGATCGGCGGCACCTCGGACAGTCCCAGCCGCTCACGGCGTTCGGCGCGCAGCTCGGTTCGCTTGATACCGCGGTAGTTCTCGACGAGCGCGGTGCCCGCACCGACCAGGACCACGTCGGCCAGATCGCGGCCGAGCGCGAAGATCTGTTTGTCAGCAGGGCTCGACAGGCCGGCGGACTTCCCGGAAGCGGTGGCGGCGCCATCGACGCTGCTCACGAAGTTGACCTGCACCCACGGCCGACTCAGGGGGTCGGGGTAGGCGTAGATCTCTTCCAGCGCGCGGCCGTCCACCGCGCCACCGGGTTCCAGGATGAACATCGGATCAGCGGTGTTTGCCGTTCCGGTGTTGGTTCACGAGCGCCCAGACCGAAACCGACTCGCCGCCCTCGTCACCGGCGCGGGAGGATCTCCGCGACGTGAACGGGTCAGCTCGGCCGGCACCAGCCTCGAGCTCCTGGCGGATCTGGTCGTAGATCGGAGTGTCGGTCAACACCAATCCCTTCCGTCGCAGCAGGCCCTCGCAGGCTACGCAGCGTACCGCCTTGGTCTCACTGCGGCGCAAGCCCTCCCCCTCGGCGAGTCCCGAAATCCATTCGCGTGAACGGGGGCCGTGCCGGACCATCTCCTGTGTGGGTGCGGGATTCCTCGAGGCGAACGGGCTGGGCCACCGACTGGATGACGGTCGGCGGCTGTTCGGCGACGTCTCGTTCCGGGTGGGCGGCGGCCAGGTCGTGGCGCTCGTGGGAGCGAACGGCGCCGGCAAGACCACGCTGCTGCGGATCCTGTCCGGCGAGCTGTCGGCGGTCGAGGGCGGCGTGACCGTCCAGGGTGGCCTCGCCGTGATGCCGCAGTTCATCGGATCGGTCCGCGACGACCGCACGGTCCGCGACCTGCTGCTGGCCGTCGCGCCGGCGCCGCTTCGGGCCGCGGCCGCCGGGCTCGAGGACGCCGAACTCGCCATGATGCGCACCGACGACGAGCCCACCCAGCTGCGCTACGCGAACGCACTGCACACCTGGGGCGAGGCGGGCGGCTACGACGCCGAGGTCCTCTGGGACACGGTGACCGTCGCCGCGTTGGGCGTGCCGTTCGACCGCGCCCGGTTCCGCGAGGTCCGCACGCTGTCGGGCGGCGAGCAGAAACGCCTGGTCCTGGAGGCGCTGCTGTCCGGGCGCGAACAGGTGCTGTTGCTGGACGAACCGGACAACTACCTCGACGTGCCGGGCAAACGGTGGCTGGAGTCGCGGCTCGCCGAGTCCGGCAAGGCCGTGCTGCTCGTCAGCCACGACCGCGAACTGCTGGCGAGCGCCGCCACTCACATCGTGACGCTGGAGGGCGCCACCACCTGGGTGCACGGCGGCGGTTTCGGCACCTGGCACGAGGCGCGGGTCGCGCGCTGGGACCGGATGGCCGAGCTGCGCCGGCGGTGGGACGAGGAGCACGAGAAGCTGAAGGAGCTGGTGCGGTCGCTGCAACAGGCGGCGATGATCAGCGACGTGCTGGCGGGCCGGTACAAGGCCGCGCAGACCCGGTTGCGGAAGTTCGAGGAGTCCGGCGCGCCGCCGTTGCCGCCGCGCGAGGAGCGGGTGCGCCCTCGGCTACGTGGCGGGCGGACCGGGCTGCGCACCATCACGTGCGAGTCGCTCGAGCTGACCGGGCTCATGCGGCCGTTCGACCTGGAGATCTTCTTCGGCGACCGGGTGGGCGTGCTGGGCTCCAACGGCTCCGGCAAGAGCCACTTCCTGCGGCTGCTGGCCGGCGATCCCGTGGCGCACACGGGAACCGCGCGGCTCGGCGCGCGCGTGGTGCCCGGGCTGTTCGCGCAGACGCACGAGCATCCGGAGTGGGTCGGCAAGCAGCTGATCGACATCCTGTGGCGCGGTGACGGCGACCGCGAGGGCATGGACCAGGGCCGCGCGTCGTCGGTGCTCAGCCGCTACGGCCTGGCCGGCAGCCGGGAGCAGCGGTTCGAGACGTTGTCCGGTGGGCAGCAGGCGAGGTTCCAGATCCTGTTGCTGGAGCTGTCGGGCGCGACGTTGCTGCTGCTCGACGAGCCGACCGACAACCTGGACCTCACGTCGGCCGAGGCGCTGCAGGACGCCCTCGAGGCGTTCGAGGGCACGGTGCTGGCGGTGACGCACGACCGGTGGTTCGCGCGCTCGTTCGACCGGTACGTGGTGTTCCGCTCGGACGGTCAGGTGTCCGAAGTGGACGGTCCGGTGTGGGACGAGGGCCGGGTGCGACGGGCCCGCTAGAGTGGTTTCATGATCGAGGTCGGCCCGTTACGTCCGGAGGACCGCGTCGCGTGGGAAGAGCTGGCACGCGGCTACAAGGCGTTCTACGAGACCGAGGAGCCGGACGAGAGGTACGACCAGACCTGGCGCCGGCTGCTGAGCGACGAGGACCTGCACGGCATCGGGGCGCGGCTGGACGGGCGGCTCGTCGGAATCACGCACTACCTGTTCCACGCCACCTTCTGGTCGGCGGACTCCTGCTATCTCCAGGACCTGTTCGTCGGCGAGGCGGCGCGAGGTCAGGGCGCGGCCCGGGCGCTGATCGAGGAGGTGGCGATCGCGTCGCGGAAGCGCGGCGCCGCCCGCCTCTACTGGCTCACCAGGCAGGACAACGCCCCGGCCCGCGCGCTGTATGACACGGTGGCGCGCTTCAAGGGGTTCATCCGCTACGACTATCCACTCGAGACTGGAGCTGAAGACTAGGGCTTGAGGATGTCGGCGATGTCGAAGCGGACCGGTTGTTCCAGTTGGGCGTAGGTGCACGACTCGGGGTCGCGGTCCGGGCGCCACCTGTTGAACTGGGTGGTGTGCCGGAAGCGGGGGCCTTCCATGTGGTCGTAGCGCACCTCCAGGACCCGCTCCGGGCGTAGGGGGATGAACGACAGGTCCTTGCCCGCGTTCCAGCGGCTCGTTTCGTTCTTGCGGGGCGTGCGCTCCCCCGCCTCGTGAGCCGCCCAGGCCCACGGGTGTTCGTCGAACGTGGTGACCAGAGGGGCCAGTTCGATCATCAGTTCCTTGCGGCGGGCCATGGGGAAGGCGCCGACCACGCCGACCGACGCCAGGTTGCCCTCTTCGTTGTACAGGCCCAGCAGGAGCGAGCCGATGGCGTCGGGGCCGGACTTGTGCACGCGGTAGCCGGCCAGCACGCAGTCGGCCGTGCGCTCGTGCTTGATCTTCTTCATGATCCGCTTGTCGGGCTCGTACAGGTCGTCGAGGGTCTTCGCGATGAGACCGTCCAGGCCGGCGCCCTCGAACAGTTCGAACCACTTCTGGGCGGTGTCGATGTCCGTGGTGCCCAGGGTCAGGTGGACCGGCGCCTTCGCGGGGGCCAGCGCCTTCTCCAGGGCCGCGCGGCGTTCGCTGAACGGGCGCTCCAGGTAGGACTCGTCGCCCAGCGCGAGCAGGTCGAACGCGATGAAGCTCGCCGGGGTCTGTTCGCTCAGCAGCTTCACCCGGCTGGCCGCCGGGTGGATGCGCTGCTGGAGCGCGTCCCAGTCGAGGCCCTGCTTCTCGGTGCTCGCGACGACGATCTCGCCGTCGATCACGCACCTCGGCGGCAGGTTGGCCTTCACCGCCTCGACGACCTCGGGAAAGTACCTGGTCATCGGACGTTCGTTGCGGCTGCCGATCTCGACGTCGTCGCCGTCGCGGAAGATGATCGATCGGAAACCGTCCCACTTGGGCTCGTAGAACTGGCCGGGTGGGATCTTCGCGACGGCCTTTGCCAACATGGGCGAGACCGGAGGCATCACAGGCAGCTGCACGGGCACAGTCTCCCTCATGACCGCTGCTCACGTGAGCCTCACTCGCGGCGTGCGACGCTGCGCGTCAGGAATCTTCACGGAGAGCGAGGGACATGACCGGGCTTGCGCGAGCCGCTGTGCTGGTCGTCCTGCTCGCCGTTCTCGGTGCGTGTACGGCCGGGCCGTCGAACCGCCCGGAGATCGTGGTCAACCGAGGGTGGCGGCAGTCCGTCCACCCCGCAGACCGCCACCACGAACGTGCCGCCGCTCGAGGAGCTGGACTCCGACGTCGAGTGGAAGGAGTGCTCGGAGGAGGTCACGGCGAACCTCGCCGAGCAGCCGCCGCCGGCCTGGCTGCCGATCGACTGCGGCCGGATCAACAGCGTGCTCGACTCGCCCTACGCGCCCGGCCGGGGCATGGCCCGACTGCAGCTGCTGCGTGCGGGCGACGGGCCGGTTCCGGTGGTCGTGGTGAACGACGTCGACGGGCTGCCGGGCACGGTGTACGCCGCGCGGCTGGCCGCGTCGCTACCGCAGTCGTTCTTCGCGGACTTCACGCTGATCGGCCTGGATCGCCGGGGCACCGGCAACTCGGCGGCGCCCAACTGCGTGCCGGACGAGGTCCGGCGGGCCCTGGTGGACGCGGATCCGGCCGACCTGGACGTGAGTGGCTGGCTGCGGGCCGCGCAGACGGCCGGTCAGCAGTGCGCGATCCTGCTGGAGGACCAGCTGCCCGCACTCGACACGTGGCGCTCGGCCGCCGACCTCGAGACGTTGCGTGAGGAACTGGGCATCACCCGGCTCAACGCCATCGGCCACGGCGAGGGTTCGCGGGTGGTCAGCGTGTACGCCGACCGCTTCCCCGGCCGCGTCGGTCGGCTGGTGCTCGACGGCGTGCCCGACCCGACGACGGACGCCGCGACCATCCTGGAGGGCGTGGCGAAGGGCGCGGAGGCCGCGTTCGACGCGTTCGCCGCCGACTGCGTGCGCCGCGCCTGCGAACTGGGCGCCGATCCCGAGAAGGCGCTGACCACGCTGCTGGGGCAGCTGCGGGACCGTCCGCTGCCCGGGATGCTGCGGATCACGGCCGGCTCGGCACTGCACGCGGTGGTCATCGGGCTGTCCGACCGGGCGAAGTGGCCGGCGCTGAGCAGCGCGCTCGCCGCGGCGCGTGGCGGCGACCCGGGTCCGCTGGCCGCGCTGTTGACGCCGGTGGTGCTGGGCAGTGAGGTGCAGGCGCCGACCCTCGACGCGGCGCTGGTGATCGGCTGCAACGACACCGAGACGCGCCTGACGCCGGAGCAGATCACGACGACCGCGTCGGAGTGGCAGTCGCTGTACCCGCTGTTCGGGGGGCTGACGGCGCAGCGGCTGACCGACTGCGGCCCGTGGACCCTGCCGGACGCGCCCCTGTCGAGCCCCACCGCGCGTGGCGCCCCACCGATCCTGGTGATCGGCACGGCGAGCGACGCGGTCACTCCGGTGGAGGGCACGGAGCGGGCGGCACAGCAGCTCAGCTCCGGGGTGTTCATCTCCTGGCAGGGCGGCGGGCACGGGGCTCTCGGCTTCTCGCCGTGCGCCACGAACGCCATGGCCGCTTTTATGAAGGACGCGGCCATTCCGAGCGACGGGACCGTGTGCCCTCCGTGAGTTCTCCGTGAGTTCTCCGTGAGTCAGGCCTCGCGCACGACGTACTCGCAGCCGTACTCCACCGCGTAGTTCAGGTCGTAGTGGTGGACGATCTTCGGGCCCTCGTGCAGGTGGACGTGGGTGACCGTGTCGCGCGGTTCCTCCGACAGGTCGGGCAACTTGTCCACCCGGCCGTCGAGCGGGCCGCCGACGTAGCGCACCACATAGGGCTTGGTCACGGTCACCTCGACTCCTCGCACGGCTCGTTCCTTGGCTTCGATGCTTCCTTGTGGTTGGGCGGAAAGCAACCGCGCGCAAGGAAACCTGTGGTCACGTCCGAGACCAGGTAACAGTTCGGTGAACAGGGACGACGCCAGGGCATCGAACGAGGAGTCTTGGCCGGTGACGATCGACCAGACGAACGACGAGACGTCGGACGAACAGCCTCAGCAGCGCCGCTGGCCGATCTGGCCGTGGCTGGTTCTCGCGGTCGCGGGTGCGGTCGTCACCGCGGTCGCGGCGATCTTCGGCACCGTGTCCAGCGACGATCCCGGCGTGACACCGGCAGCGGGAGGGCAGACGACGCTGACCGTCGTGCAGGTCGAGACCAGCACGGTGACCGCCACGGTGACCGTCGCCGCCCCGCCCGCCGGACCGGCCGTCCAGCTGGTCAACGGGCTGCACCAGGTCGGCGTGAGCGTCGTACCCGGCACCTTCCGCACCGCGGGACCCGACGGTTCCAACGGCGGCGGCTGCTACTGGACGCGCTCGTCCACCACGACCGGTGAGGTGCTCGACGACGGCGTGGTGTCCGGGCCGGGCACCCTCACGCTCGCCCCGGACGAACTGGTGGAGGTCGCCGGCTGCCAGCCCTGGGCGCTCACGTTCTAGTCGGTGGGCTATTCGGGACGAGCCTTCGACGGCTGAACCCGCTTGGGCTCGCCCGGCATCTTCGGGTACTCCGGCGGGTAGGGCAGGTCGCCGAGGCCGTCGGCCTCCTGGGTGGCCACCAGCTCCAGCAGCGGCTCCAGTGAGAACGCCTTCTCCGCGACGGCCGCGTGCAGGTCGCCGACCGACGCGAACCGGTCCGGCATGGTCAGCACCGTGAAGTCGGCGGGGGCGATGTCGGGCAGCTCGTCCCAGGTCACGGGCGCGGAGACCTGGGCGCGGGGGGTCGGCCGGACGGAGTAGGCGCAGGCGATGGTGCGGTCGCGGGCCATCTGGTTGAAGTCGATGAAGATCCGCTCGCCGCGCTCCTCCTTCCACCAGCTCATGGTCACCTGGTCGGGCATCCGCCGCTCCAGTTCGCGGCCGAGCGCGATGACCGCGCGGCGTGCCTCCACGAAGCTCCACCGCGGCTCGATCGGCACGTACACGTGCAGGCCGCGACCGCCGGACGTCTTCGGGAACCCCTCCAGGCCCAGCTCGCCGAGGATGTCGCGCAGCTCGTAGGCCACCGGCACGGCGTGGGAGAAGTCGGTGCCCGGCTGCGGGTCGAGGTCGATGCGCAGCTGGTCGGGCTGGTCGAGTTCGGGGCGGCGGACGGGCCACGGGTGGAACGTCAGCGTGCCGAGGTTGACCGCCCACACGACGACCGCCAGCTCGCTCGGGCAGACCTCGTCGGCCGGCCGGCCGCTGGGGAACTTGATGCGCGCCGTTTCCACGTAGTCGGGCGCCCCTTTGGGCACGCGCTTCTGGTAGAACGCGTCGCCCCGGTTGTCCGCGCGGGTGGAGAGCTTCGCCCCTTCGAACACCCCGCCCGGCCAGCGTTCGAGGGTGGTCGGCCGGTCTCGCAGTGCCCCGAGGATCCCGTCGCCCACGGACAGGAAGTACCGGACCACGTCCGACTTGGTGATTCCCAGATCGGGGAAGTACGGCTTGTCCGGACTCGACACCCGCACAGTCCGCGGCCCGACCTCGAACTCCACTGCCTTCGTCGCCACCGGGTCAGCCTACGGCGGCGGTAATGCGAGCGCCCGGACAACACGGCCCCCGGTACCGTTACGCCGGTGAAGATGGACCTCAACCCCGCCAGGGGAACCCGTGACCTGATGCCCGCCACCGTCGCCGTGCGCGACCATGTGCTGGCCCGGATCACCGAGGTCTACCACCGCTACGGCTACCAGCGCATCGAGACGCCGGCGCTGGAGAACATCGAGCGGCTGCAGGGCGGTCAGGGCGGCGAGAACGAGAAGCTCATCTACCGGGTGCTGCGCCGTGGTCTCGACGAGCAGGTCGCGGCGGACACCACGCTCTCCGAGCTGGTCGACCTGGGTCTGCGCTTCGACCTGACGGTGCCGCTCACCCGCTTCTACGGCAACAACCGGGCGCGCCTCCCGCCAGCCGTTCCGCTCGTTCCAGATCGGTCCCGTGTGGCGGGCCGAACGCCCGCAGAAGGGCCGCTACCGGCAGTTCTACCAGTGCGACATCGACCTGCTGGGCGAGGCGAGCGTGCTGGCCGAGACCGAGCTGATCGAGGCCACCGCACAGGCACTCGCGGCCGCCGGGCTGTCCGGCACGACCGTGCGGGTGTCCGACCGGCGGTTCCTGTCCGCGCTCGCGGAGCACGCGGGCGTGCCGGAACAGGGGCGCGACAGCCTGTTCATCACCCTCGACAAGCTCGACAAGATCGGCTGGGCCGGGGTGCGCACCGAGCTGGCCGAGCGCGTCGGATTGTCGGCCGAGCAGGTCGACGGGGTGACCGCCGCGATCGAGGGACTCGTCGACGTCGAGGGCGCGAAGCTCGCCGACCGGCTGACCGCCGCGCTGCCCAACCTGGGCGACGACGTGCTCGCCGACCTCACCACCACGGTCGACGCGCTGGCCGCGCTGCCGGACCTCACGTGGGTGTTCGACCCGACGCTCGTGCGTGGCATGGGTTACTACACCGGGCAGATCTTCGAGGTGACCCACCCGTCGTCGAGCGGCTCGGTGGCCGGCGGCGGCCGCTACGACGAGCTGATCGGCCGGTCGCTGGGCACCGACGTGCCGGCGTGCGGGTTCTCCATCGGCTTCGAACGCATCGCCGACCTGCTGGCGTCCGCGCCGACCGGGGAGCGGGTGGCCGTCCTGTTCGAGGCGGACGTGGCGGCCACGCGGGTGCTGGCGGTCGCGCGTGAGCTGCGGACCGGCGACCGGCCGGTGTCGCCCGTGCGGCGCAGCGGCAAGTTCGGCGCGCAGCTCGGCCGGTTGGAGGAGTGGGGCTACACGTCGTTCGTGCACCTGCGGGCCGACGGCGTGCAGGAGGAACGGCAGCTCGGCACGCAACGCTGAGCTACCGTAAGGCCATGGCGATTTCATCCACCCCGGGATCCACCCCGGGTCCGGAGGATGAGTCGAACCTTTTCGACGACGAACTGGTGGGTCTGGACCCCGAGGATCCGGAGGCCAAGAAGTTCGCCGAGCACCTGGGCCGGATCCAGCGGGTGCAGCCGGGCTACACGGTCGAGGGCTACATCTCCGGCGTCGGTGACTTCGCCGACTCGGCCAACCGGCTCGGCGGGCACCGCAAGCTCATGGCCGTCATCCTCGTGGTGTTGATCATGCTCGGTGTCACGGTCGCCGTGTGGGACGCCGTGGTGTTCGCGGTCACCACCCTGTTCGGCGCCTGAGGGTTAACCTGGGGGTATGGAACCGGATGTGACAGCCACCCCGAAGGTCGTCAAGTCGGACCAGGAGTGGCGCGAGCAGCTGACGCCCCAGGAGTTCGCGGTGCTGCGCCAGGCCGGCACCGAGCGGCCCTGGACCGGCGAGTACACCGACACCAAGACCACCGGCGTCTACGAGTGCCGGGCGTGCGGCGCGGAACTCTTCAGGTCGGACACCAAGTTCGACAGCCATTGTGGTTGGCCCAGCTTTTTCGATCCGTCGTCCACCGACGCGGTGATCCTGAACGAGGACCGCAGCCTGGGCATGCTCCGCGTGGAGGTCGTCTGCGCCACCTGCCACAGCCACCTGGGCCACGTCTTCGAGGGCGAGGGCTACGACAACCCCACCGACCAGCGCTACTGCATCAACTCGATCTCGCTGAAGCTGGTTCCCGCTGAGTCGTGAGTCGGTCGTGAGTCGGTCGTGAGCCGGTCATGAGCTGGCCGCGGCTCGTGGCGGCCATCCCCTGGCTGAACACGCTGCCGCCTGCCTTGGTCGCTCGACTCGACCTGGCCGAGCTGGCCGTACCGCACGGCACGACCGCCACGATCCGCGCCGAGGTCGAACACGCCCTCGGCGCCCACGTGATGACCTACCGGCCCGGCCGGCACGGCCGGCACGTCTCGGGGCGGCTCCAGCTCTGCCAGACGCTCGAACCCGCGCCACTCACCGCCAGCCAGCTCACGACGCTACGTATGGCGGAATCCCGTCTCGACGGCATCGTGTTGTGCGCCTACGCCCGCCCGCTCCGCATTCGCCGCTGAGTCACGGAGGTCCGCTCGCTCGACCTCCGTCACCTCCGACGGGACTAGGGCGCCGGGACCGACCCGGCGTCGCCGACGCTGTTGCCGGGGTTGTCGCATTTTTCGGTGCAGGGGTCCTTGTCGGCCATTGCTGTCGACGCTGACCCCAGTACGATCGCGAGTCCCGCCATCAGACCCACGGCAATTCGTCCGACGCTCTGTTTCCTGCTCACTGCTGACCCCGATTCTTCGGCTGTTCAGTCGCTTCGCCGTGACTTTGTACCAAGGAACACGGCGCTTCGGTGACGGTCGAACAACCCACAAATCGGTGCTACGGCTTACGGGCGACGCCGCCGAGGATGAGCTGCTGGACGTCCAGGAGGTCCTTGCCGCGCGGGCCGTCCGGCCACCAGTCGGGCAGTAGCGTCAGGCCCGGTTCGACGAATTCGAGTCCGTCGAACATTGCCTCGATCTCGTCGCGGGAACGGAAATAGCCCGAGCCCATCGGTCCGTTCACCATGATGCTCTGCAGCCGCATCGCCAGGTCGGACAGCGGGCCGTTGTCGCGCGGGTCGAAGAAATGGGTGATCGCGACATAGCTGCCCGAGGGCAACTGGTCGATGTAGGCGCGCATGATCGCGGCCGGGTCGAGTTCGTCGGCCACGTGGTGCAACGTGGAGACCTGCATCAGCCCGGTCGGCGCGGACAGGTCGATGTGGTCCACGACGGTCTCGTGGGTGAGGACCTCGTCGGGGCGGGCGAGGTCGGCGGCGGCGAAGAAGCCGTTCGTGCCCTCGTCGAGCAGCGCCCGGCCGTGTGCCGCGACCACCGGATCGTTGTCGATGTAGACGACCTTGGTGTGGGGGTTGAGCCGCGCGGCGGCCTCGTGGGTGTTCTCCGCGGCCGGCAGACCGGACCCGCAGTCGATGATCTGTTCCAGCCCGACGGTGCCGACGAAGAACCGGGTCACCCGGATCAGCCACTCGCGGTTGTCCCGGGCGATGGTCTCCAACTCCGGGGCGACCTTCAGCAACTCCCGCTTGACCGAGCGGTCGATCTCGTAGTTGTCCTTGCCGTTGAGCATCGCGTCGTAGACCCGCGCGATACTCGCCTGGTGGGGATCCACTCCCACCGGCACCCGGCCGGCGACCTCGTTCATCCCACGTCCTCCCCCGGAACCGTTCCGCCGACTCACTCTACGAGAACCCGGTCACGCAACGAAACCGACCCGTCACGGCTCAGGAAGGGTGGTCAGCATGCGACCGAGTGCTGAGGAACTGCGGCAGTTGTGGCAGATGACGAAGCTGCCGCAGGAGGATGTGCTGTTCACGCCGACCTACGAGTCGGTGGGCCGGGGTGCCGACGGGAAGCCGCTGTGTACCGCCATGGTGGCCATGTTCACGGCCGAACCGGGCTCGTTCTCGGACATGCACCGGCTGCCGACCGACGAGATCTGGCATTTCTACCTCGGCGACGCGATCGAACTGCTCCTGCTCCACCCGGACGGTCACGATGAGCTGATTGTTCTCGGCGCCGACGTGCTCGGCGGGCAACGCGTGCAGGTCACGGTCCCGAGGGACACGTGGATGGGTGCACGTCTGCGGCCGGGCGGGGAGTACGGGGTCTACGGCAACACCATGGCTCCCGGGTTCGTGCCCAGCGACTTCGATCCCGGGGACGCGGCCGACCTCATCCGACGCTGGCCGCACCGAGCCGACCTGATCACAGGGCTGACCCGGAGCTAGACACCGCAGGCGTGTGCGACCGCGGCCGTGTCCCAGTAGAACGGCCGCACCTCGGTGATGCGGCCGTCCGCCACGCGGATCGTCTGCAGGATGGGGAACCGCAGTTCGCGGCCGGTACTCCGGGCGCGGGCGCGGACGTGGGTCAACACGACCAGCGGGCTGGTGTCGGCCAGGAAATCCTGTTCGGTCATCTCGAAGACGTCCCACGTGCGGCTCATCTCGACGAAGAACCGCTCCAGGCCGTCGTGACCGCGCCAGGTTCCGCCGTAGGGCAGGGCATCGGCCTGGTGGAGCACCACGTCGGGAGCGAAGAAGGGCGCGAGCGTCGCGAACGACGCCTGGCCCGCACCGCCCGCGGCCAGGTACTCCACCTCCGCCGCGTACATACTTTTCAGTACCGCCAACGCTTCTGTCGTCGATGAGGTGGTCATGCCGTCCACAGTGCACCGTCGCGGCGCGGCGCGCTGGCGGGATCGCGCCGTCGAGCCCACCTAGCCCGCGATGAGTACCGCGTCGAACAGTCGGCGCCCGGCCTGGTCGTCGCCCGTGACGGTGAGTCGCCCGTCGCGGATGGCCGCGGTGAGCGCCCCGTCCTGGCCGATGACGTGGTCCAACGTGTCGGGGTCGGTGTCGATGATCGCGTCGGGCCGATCGTGCGACTCGCCCCGGCTCAGCTCGGCGAGGTGACCGTCGACGACCCGGGCGGTGAAGCGGTACCGGCCGAGACGCACTTCGTAGGTGGCGCTCCACGGCCGGTCCGGCTGCGGACGGAAGAAGCTCCGCAGCCTGATCATGACCGAGTCGGCACCCACGCGCCCCGAGGGTGGTTCCGGCGCGTCGCCGCCCCAACGCCCCAGCGCGACGACCACGGCGTCCAGCCTCGCGCCCCACTCGGTCAGCTCGTAGACCTGTGAGCTGGCCGGCGGAGGCAGGGTGCGGCGCCGCACGACGCCGGCGCCGTCCAACTCCCGCAGCCGCTGGGTCAGCACCTTGGAGCCCGCGCCGGGCAGCCCGTCCTGCAGGTCGGTGAACCGTTTCGGCCCCAGGAGCAGTTCGCGCACGATCAGCAGCGCCCACCGTTCGCCCACGTGGTCGAGCGCGGTCGCGATCGCGCACCCTTCGCCGTATCGGCGGTTGGTCGCCATGGTTTCCATCGTACCTACGCCAGCTTGCCGTTGACACCCTGCATAGTTGCTGTTAGAAAGTAGCTACTTCCCAAAAGAAAGGACACCGATGGAGCGTACAGCCGTCAACCCGTGGTCGTGGTCGGTGCCGCTGGGGTTCGACCAGGCGCAGCTGATCGAGGGGCGCCGCCGGGAACTCCTGTGCGGCGGGCAGGACGCGGTCGACGCCAACGGCGACGCACTGCATCCGGGTGACATGGCCGCCCAACTCGGAGTCGCGCTCGACAACCTCGAAGAGGTGCTCGCCGGCGCCGGGATGACCCTCGCCAACGTGGTCCGGCTCAACGTCCACACCACCGACGTCGACACCCTGCTGCGGCACTTCCCGGTGCTGACCGAGCGGTTCGCGGGCGAGCGCTTCGCCACCACCGTGCTCGGCGTCGCGCGGCTGGTGAGTCCCCAGCTGCTCGTGGCACTCGAGGCCACCGCGATGGACTGATCCACCAACACAACAGAAAGGTTCAGCGATGCCCACGTTCTTCATCGAGGCGCCCACCGGCGTCCGACCCGACGCCAAGCAGAAGATGATGCGAGAGATCACCGCGGCGATCGACGAGGCCTTCGAGTCCTCGGCGTTCGCCGACACCCGGATCTTCCTGCGCGAGTATCCCCCCGGCACCGTCGCCCTGGACGGCCGCGTCGACGCCGAGCCGGTCAAGCCCGTGTGCTTCCTCGAGGCTCCCGAACTCGCCGATCTCAAGATCAAGAGCACGATGGCCGCTCGGATCCTCGCCGCCGTCGACGAGGCCTACCGGGACATCGCCAACACCGACGAGACCCTGATCCTCGTGAACCACTATCCGCTGTCGGACTCGGCCTGGGCCGGGCGGCTCGGATCCGAGATCCCGGACGCCGTGGCGTATGTCGAGCGGCTGAACTCGTAACCAGGGGTCAGTACTGGCTCTGCTGGCTGCCGGCGAGCACCTCGTCGGACCCGGCGCAGTCGTTCGGCTCCTCGGTCAGGCCGGCGGCGTTGATGCCCGATGCTCCCGCCGACAGGCCACCGAAGAAGTCCAGGACCATGTCGACGCCCCATTTGGTGACGTTCGCGGCTTCGAGGTAGACGGCGAGCGCCAGGTTGATCAGCTCGGCGATCAGCGCGGCGAGGTCGTCGAGGAACAGCGCCAGCACGTCGGAGAGCTGTCCGCTGGTTCCCGTGGGCACCGGCAGGGCGGAAAGCCCGATGCTCAGCTCGGCCGCCTGCTCCCCGACGGCCGTGGAGAAGTCGCCGAAGCCGGTCAGGTCGGGCGAGGACACGGTGAGGTCGCTCATGGCGGCATGGTCGCCTGCCCTGCTTGGCTCGCGCTTTGCCCGACCGGCCGCCTGTCGATCTCACCGAAGCCGGGCGCCGTCGAGTCCGAGACCAACTAGGCTCCACCGGCACCGCCGCCCTCTACGGCTACGAGGAGCCCGAGTGACGACCGAGTCAGCATCGCGACCTGGCAACTTCGGGTGGCTGATCACCGATTTCGTCCGCCAAGTGCCCGGCGTCGCACACGCCGTGGTCGTGTCGGCCGACGGTCTGTTGATCGCCAGTTCCCAGGGAATGCCGAAGGACAGAGCCGAGCAGCTGTCCGCGGTGACCTCGGGGCTGGTCAGCCTCGCGCAGGGGGCGGCGAGAGTCTTCGAGACCGGCGAGGTCAGGCAGACGGTGGTCGAGATGGACCGCGGCTTCCTGTTCCTCATGTCGATCTCGGACGGCTCCTGCCTCGCCGTCATGGCGGCGCCGAACTCGGACATCGGCGTGGTGGCCTACGAGATGACCCTGCTGGCCGAGCGGGTGGGCCAGCAGATCACCCCCGAGCTGCGGGGCGCGTCGGATTCCTAGCCGGCGAGCGCGTCGTCGGCCAGGGCGCGTGCCGCCTCCGCCGGCGCGTAGGGCGCCAGCGCGGCGACCAGGTCCCTGATCCCCGGCAGCCGCGCGTGGCGGGCCACGTCCAGTTCGTTGACGATCGACAGGACGGCGAAGTCACGCAGGTCGGCGCCGTCGAGGGTGCGCGTCGCGTCGGTGAACCGGTCCACCATGGGCAACGGGTTCCTGCCCAGTTCCGGGTACGTCCGCGCCCGGTCGCAGGAACCGTACAGGTAGACCAGCGCCTCGGCGTCGGCCCCGATGACGTGCCGGAGGCGCTGCCGTTCCGTGACCGGCAGGAGGGCGTTGCGGAAGCCGTCCGTGCCGTACGTCGCGTGGCAGATCGCCGCCAGTTGGGTCCGCGGCGAGGCGTTCCAGTCGACCGCCAGGGCGTGGACGCGACGCAGGTGCACGAGCAGGGTGCCACCGGGGTGCTCGACCCGCTCGGCGCCGAGCGTGCGCTGCAACTCGACCGACGACCACACCGTGGCCTGCGCCGACACGATGCGTGCCAGCTCCGCCGGGGCGTCCCGGGCCACGAGGTGACCGGCGCCCGGCACGGTGACCGTGGGGAGCGGGTGCGCGACGGCCAGCGGCGACCGTTCGCCACGCACGAGCAGGATGGGCAGTTCCAGCGCCTCGGCCGTCACGCGCAACTCCGGGCCGGACGCGAGGACGTCCTCCACGATGTCGGGGTAGCGATCGCGGAGGCCCTGTTCGTCGAGCCAGGAGCGCGCCAGGTCCGGGTCGGGATCCGGGACCACGTCCACCAGCACGAGACCGGCCACGCGGCGGGCGACCGCCGGGTCGGCGAGAGCGGCGAGGGCCGCGAGCCCGCCGAGGGAGGCGCCCACCACCACGACCGGCGCCGGCTCGCCGGCCACCAGCGCGCGTACGTCGTCGGCGAACTCCCGGAGAGTCCGTGCCTGGCCGGGGCTGTCGCCGTGACCGCGCAGATCCACGGCCACCGTCCGCAGCGCGGGCATCCGTTCCGCCACGGGTGCCCAGACACCGCGTCGTTCGCCGCCCGCGTGCAGCAGCAGGACCGTCGGGCCGGTACCGGTCACCGTGGCTCGCAGCGTGATCTCGCCCAGGTCCAGAGCTACCTCGGTCATCGCGACCTCCTCTACCTTGAGCAGTCAAGGTACGGGTAGAGTGCCGGCCATGTCGAGAGCGCGACGGACCCCGGACGAGGCTCGCCGGGTGATCCTCGACACCGCGGCCGCGCTGCTCGCCGAGGGCGGGGTCGCCGCCGTGCGGGTCCGCGCGGTGGCCGCGCGGGTCGGTATGACCGACGCCGGCGTCACCCATCACTTCGGCAACCGCGAGCAGCTGCTCGCCGAACTCCTCCGCCACGGCGGCCGCCAGGTCCGCGCCGCGCTGGCGGACATCGTGGCGGCGTGGCTGGATCACGACGCTGACGTTCTCGACCTCGTCCGGTCGCTGGAAACCGTGTACCGACAGGGATACGGGGAACTCGCGGTGGCCCTGCACGCGGCCGGCTGGCGCGATCCGGGCGCCGGCATGCTCGACCCGGTGGTCGACGCCCTGCACCGGCACCGCCCGAGCGGCAGTTCCCTCGACGACACGCGGCACGCGGTCGCGGCACTGCACCAGGCGATGGCCACCGAGGCGTTGTACGGCGACGCCTTCCGCCGCAGCGCGGGCCTGACCGGCGACACGGCGACCGCACACGTGCGCTGGTGGACGCGTCACCTCCAGGTCACGCTCGACCTCGAACGGTGAACCCCCGGCTCCGACGGCGGGTTCGTGCCCACGTCACCGGAGCACGCCGTGGCCTGGTTGGACATGGAGTCGGCGAACGCGGTGGCCGTGACGTCGCTGGCCGAGCGGGAGGGCTGGCACGGTCCTGCGTGGCAGCTGCCGCGGTCGATGTGGCGGTACTTCCTCATCCGCGGCCACTACCACGACTGGATCGGCCGGTCCGGTCCGGCGATCGACCATCAGCTCCGCGCGCTCGCCCTGTACCGCGAACTCGACGACCAGTGGGGCGTCAGCCGCGTACTCGCCGGGCTCGGCAACATCCACCGGCTGACGGGCAGTTGGGAGCAGGCGCGCGACCATTTCCACCGTGGACTCGACATCGCCGGGCCGACCGGAGATCACTGGGGCAGCTGCCTCGGCCACACCGGTCTGAGCCAGTGCACCGAAACGGGAGCCGAGGGCGTCGAACACGGCCACCGCGCGCTCACGTTGGCCACGGCGATCGGCGACCACTGGATCGAGGGGATCGCCCACGCGGCGCTGAGTTTCTGCCACAGCCGGCTCGGTGCGGCCGATCAGGCCCACAGCCACGCGACGCGGGCCCTGGAGCTTTCCCACCGGCTCGGCGACCGGTGGATGGAGAGCCAGGCCACCATCGCGCTGGCCACCGTGGCCCGGCTGCGGGGCGACCACGGTCAGGCGGCGAGCCGCTACGCGCGGGCACTGCGGATCGCCACCCGCATCGGCGCGCTGGGCGTCCGCGCGTCGACCCACAACGATCTGGGAGACCTGCACCTGGAGACGGGCGACGCGGCGGCGGTCACCCACCACCACCGCCGACAGGCACTCGCCCTCGCGGAGGAGACCGCGAACGACCGGGAACGCCGCCGCGCCAACGCCCATCCCCTGAGTGTCCACAGTGGACGTCCACAATGGACGTCTACAGTGACAGGCGCTTCGCCTCCTGCCACGCGGCCTCGCTGTCGCCGACGCCCTCGTAGGCGATGGCCACGGCGGCGAAGGCGCGCGCCAGCGCGGAATTGGTGACGTCGACCGAGCCGGTGCCGTCGTTCGGGTGGTCGACGCGTTGCTCCTCGGCCCACCGCCAGGCCTGGTCCTCCCAGTCCACGACCGCCGACACGGGCGAGGCCCCGGGGATCCTCTCGTTGGCCTTCTCGATGACCTGCAGCGCGCCGGCCCGCACGCCGAACCCGGTGGGCACCGTCCGCTCGAGGTGCGCGTGGGTCACGACCGCGCGCAGCTCGCGCCAGCAGTCGGCGCGGTCCGCCGCCCCGGCCGGCACCAGGAACGTCTTGTTCGCCAGGTCGACCTGGAACTGGCCGCGGATCCACAGCGCCGCGAGGATCGCGCACAGGTTGTCCCGCTTGATCAGCTCGTCGGACCACTTGTCGAGGAGGTCGGCGTCGTCGTTGACGGCGTCCGGCGGACTGAACGTCGCGAAGTCCGGCAGCGCCACCTCCCACGGCCGCGCGTCCGCCGGCCGGTCCCGGAAGTAGGCGATGGCGTCGAGGCGATCGGGCCAGTTGCGGTGCGCCATGGCCAACTGGTGCACCGTCCACCACGCGTGCGCGTCGTCGACCCGGCTGTCGGGCGAGCACAACCGGGCCTCCATCGTGTGCGTGCACTCGATCAGCAGGTTCATCTCGTACTCGCCCAGCTCGGCGATCTGGGTCCGCCTCGGCCGGAGCACCACGGCGCCGCCCGCCGGGCCGATCGCCGCGGCGAACGGCTGGAACTCACTGCAGCGACGCAGCTCACGCAGGTCGGAGTCCTCGCTGAGGATCCACGACTGCTGACGGCTGACGTGTGAGCTGTCCACCGACTCCAGCCCGGTGAACAGGTGCTTGACCGCGGCACGCGCGAAGTCGCGGTGTTCCTCGACGCGGCCGACCAACACCAGCACCTGGCCGTAGGTGCACGCGGCGTTGTAGTGGTCCATCCACCCCTTGCTGCGCCGCGTCGTGCGGCCGATCCGGTCGGGCAGGCCGGCCAACAACTCGACCACCTCGTCGTCGCGCACCTCGCTGCCGTCGGCGTCCTCGAGTCCCCGCTTCGCCACCTGCAGCCGGACGTCGATCCAGCTGTCCCGCGCCAGCCTCAGCGACCGGGTGGTGAGGTCGGAGCTGTCCGCCCAGCCGAGCCACGAGCGGTGGTCGCGGACCAGCTGCCGCAGCTCGTAGCGCGACATCTCCAGGAACAGCCGACTGAGTTCGGCCTTCGCCTTCTGCCCACCGTCGGTGCCGCCGTCCGGGCGAGCCTCCTTCGTGAGCCTGTTCAACGTGGCCTTCAACTCCGCCGCGCCGCCCATGACCGGCCCGTACCGCTCGGCGAGCTTCGTGACCAACAGGTGACGCAGGCGCGACCGTTCCCGCGACCGGGGGTCCTTTCCCTCCGGCTTCACCCACTGCGGCGTCAGCTTCTCGAAGTACGCCAACGCCGTCGCGTACCGGTACCTGGCGACGAACGGGTTGCCGTAGCGGCGCCAGCGCGACAGCCGCTGCCACGCGGTGAACCGGCGCGTGCGGTGCAGCCAGCTGTTGTAGCGCTCCGGGCTGCCCGACCACAGGGTCAGCGCGTTGTCGTAGGTGGCGAGGGCGTCGAGGTACAGGCCGAGCTGCTCCTGGATCTGCGCCATCTCCAGGCGTATCGACGGGTTCAGCGAGTCCCGCTCCAACGCCGCCCGGTAGTGCCCGAGTGCCTCGTCGTAGCGCCGCTGCTCCCGGTACGCGCTCGCCGCCTCGTAGTCCGCCAGCAGTTCGACCGGCAGCCGCCGGCCGTGCCAGTGGCGCCACGGGGAGGAAAGACAGCGGCGGGTCAGCGGCAGGATCGCGGCGGCCACCACACGGGCCGCGCACTCCGCCGCCTGCTCGGGAGTGCGTGCCCACACCGTGTTCGCCACCGTCCGCTGGCGGGGAAAAACGGTGATGCGCACGGCGACGCCGTAGGAGTCCTCGTGGTCCTGGCGACGCAATACCGCGCCGTCCACCCGGTAGGCCGACCGCGGAATGATCCGGCTGACGAACTCGATGACCGTCCCCCACCAGGTTTCCCGCGTGCTTTCCCGCATGGTCTGCAGAAATCCGCCGCCCACCGCGTCGCCGGGCGCGGGAGTGGGCAGATACACGGTCACCGAGGACAGTTTCTCGCGGAGCATCATGGTCACGTACGTGCGCAGCGCGGTGTTCGCCTCGGATGTCGGTTCGCCGGCCGCCACGAGCCCGGCGGAGTCGACGGTCGCGTCTTCCAGCAACACCACCTCGATGGGCCCCGGGCGGATCGTCAGCCACCAGAACTTCAACCACCGCAACGAGATGATGACCCCGAAGGCCACCACGAAGAACTCGATTCGCGCACCCGCGGCGGCCGCTTCGCCCGCGAACAACTCACCGATTCCGGCGGTGACATAACGAATCCTGGTGAGCACCCAGCCGAACGGGTCCAGCCACGACGGAAGGTCCGCCGGGTGGTCGGCCACCGACGAGGCGAGCAGGACGAGCACCGTGCCACTGACCAACAGCGCCGCCGCGCGGGGTAAGAATCTCGGCCTGGGCAGCCGTCCCGTGACATTCGGCGTGCGCCGGAGCAACCGGCTGAGAAATGTGGCCATGCCCGCTCCCTTTGCGGCATTCGTGCGTTGTATATCGCGCCGTGGGAGCCCGGCATTAGCGGGAAAGGAGATCGGCGACCGCCGCGATGCCCGCCGTGATCTCGCGGGCGGCGGTGTTGCCGAAGCCGAGGACCAGCTGCGGTCCGGGCGGCGGGCAGCGCCGCATGGGGGCGATGCCGTACAGCCCGACACCCCGCGCGGCGGCTTCCGCCACCACCGCCGCCTCGATCTCCGCCGCCTCGCCCGTGCCGTCCGGCAGGTGCAGGACCGCGTGGAACCCGGCGGCCAGGCCGGTCACCCGCAGGTCCGGCGCGTGCGTGGCGAGTGCGGCCAGCAGCACCTCGCGGCGGCCCGCGTACTCGGCCCGCACCCGGCGCAGGTGCCGGTCGTAGCGCCCCGACTCGATGAGCGTGGCGAGCGCCAGCTGGTCGATGGCGGGGCTGCCGCGGTCGGCCAGGCGCTTGCCCTGCGCCACCGCGCCGAGCATCCGGTCGGGCAGGACCAGCCAGCCGATCCGCAACGCCGGGGCGAGCGACTTGCTGACCGTGCCGAGCGAGACGACGGTGTCCGGTGCCAGACCCTGGAGCGAACCGACGGGATCGCGGTCGTAGCGGAACTCGGCGTCGTAGTCGTCCTCGATGATCACGCCGTCGCGGCGCCGGGCCCACGCGATCAGCTCCTGGCGGCGGTGCCCGGCGAGCACCACCCCGCTCGGCCACTGGTGCGCGGGCGTCACGAGCACGGCCCGCGCGCCGCTGCGGTCGAGCGCGTCGACGTCGAGGCCGTCCTCGTCGACCGGGACGAACACCGCGCTCATCCCGGCGGCCGTCGCCTGCTCAGCCGTCGAGTTCACGGCGCCGGGGTCCTCGACGGCCAGCGCGGTGACGCCGTCGGCGGCGAGCGCCCGCAGCGTGAGTCCGAGGGCCTGCGCCATGCCCGTGCAGAGGACCACCCGTTCGCTGCCGGCCGCGATCGCGCGGACCCGCCGCAGGTAGGAGGCCACCACGTCCCGCGCGCGCTGGTCGCCGAGCGGGTCGCCGTAGTCGAACGCCGTGTTCGGCATGGTGCGACACACCTCGCGGACCGCCCACGCCCAGTCCTCGCGCGGCGCGAGCCGCAGGTCGGGGACACCGGACTGGAAGTCGGCGATCGCGTACCGCGGCCGCGAGAACGGCTCGGGCGGCGTGGTGTCCGCCCGCGGCACCGCGGCCGCCGCCACCCGGGTGGCCGAGCCGGCCCGGCTCGTCAGGTAGCCCTCGGACTGGAGCTGCGCGTAGCCGTCCTGCACGAGGCCGCGCGACAGACCGAGCAGGTGGGCCAGTTCCCGCGACGACGGCATCTTCTCCCCGCTCGCGAGCCGCCCGCAGCGGATGGCGTCCCGGAGCTGGTCCTCGAGCTGCGACCGCAACCCCACGGCACTGGTCCGGTCGATCGTCACCAACAGCTCCGGACCCGAACCGGCCCACTCGACAGGCATGGAACTGGACCTTACCGGTGACCCGGTTGGCTCCTAGCGTTCTTCCCATGACAACAAGCACCGAGATCGCCGCGCCGCCCCTCCTGAGCCGCGCGTTGCTGCTGAGATTCGTGTCGGTCATCGGAGCGGCGATCAGCTTCTTCCTGCCGCTGTCCGTGGTGCCGATGTTCGCCGAGGAAGCGGGTGCCGTCGGCGGCGCCGGGCTCGCGACCGTGGCGTTGCTGCTGTCGACCGTCGCGTGCGAGCTGGTGACGCCCCGGCTGATCGCCCTGGTCGGCTACCGGTGGTCGCTGGCGCTCGGGCTGACCCTGCTCGGGTTGCCCACCCTCGCGCTGACGGTCAGCGACAGCACCTGGGTGATCATCGCGGTCAGCGTGGTCCGCGGCGTCGGCTTCGCGATCAGCGTGGTCGCCGGCGGCGCCGTCACCGCGACGCTGATCCCGAAGGAACGTCGCGGCGAGGGCCTGGCGCTGGTCGGGGTGGTCGGCGGGGTGCCGAGCCTGATCGCGCTGCCCGCCGGGGTGTGGGCGGCGGCGCAGTGGGGGTACTCGCCGGTGTTCGTGGTGGCGACCGTCGCGCCCCTTCTCGCGCTGCTGTCCGTGCCCGGTCTGCCGCGGCGGGACTGCGCTGTGGGTCCGACGCACGGGGTGGTCGCCGGTCTGCGCAACCCGCTGCTCGCCCGGCCGGCGACGATCTTCGCGGTGTCGGCCGTGGGGGCGGGCGTGCTCGTGACGTTCCTGCCGCTCGCCATGATCGACGCGCCGGCCTGGGTGGCGGCCGCCGCGCTGCTGGCCCAGTCGGCCGCGGCGACCGTGATCCGCCTGGTCGTGGGGCGTCTCGGTGACCGGCACGGACCCGGCCGGTTCCTCACGCCCGGTCTGGTGCTCACGGCCGGCGGCATGGCGACCCTGGCGCTCACCGGCATGCCGGCGCTGGTCATCGTCGGGGCGCTCGCGTTCGGGATCGGCTTCGGCGCGCTGCAGAACGTGACGTTGACGCTGATGTTCGCGCGCGGTCCGGCCGGCAGCGAGGGTGCGGTCAGCGCGATCTGGAACGCCGCGTACGACCTGGGTATGGCGGCGGGCGCGCTCGGCGCCGGGCTGGTGGTCGCCTCGGCCGACTACCCCACGGCGTTCGTCCTGACCGCGGTCGTCATGCTTCCCGCGCTGCTGCTGGTTCGCCGTGACCGGTGCCGGCCGTAGCATCGCGGTCATGACGAGAGTGGTGGTGCTCGGCGGCACCGGACACATCGGCGGTTACCTGGTGCCGAGGCTGGTCGCGGCCGGCCACGATGTGACGGTGGTGACCAGGGGCAAGGCGTCGCCGTACCGGTCGCACGCGGCGTGGGAGTCGGTGACCACGGTGGTGGCGGACCGGGACGCCAAGACGTTCGACCGGCAGGTCGTCGAACTGGAACCCGACGTGGTGATCGACCTGATCTGCTTCACCGTCGACAGCGCCCGCTCGTTGGTCGAGGCGCTGCGCGGGCGGGTCCAGCACTTCCTGCACTGCGGCACGATCTGGGTCCACGGCCCGAGTGTCGAGGTCCCGACCACGGAGGACGCGCCGCGCCGCCCGTTCGGCGAGTACGGCGTGGCCAAGGCGGCGATCGAACGGCTGCTCCTCGACGAGGCCCGTCGCCACGGTTTTCCCGTCACGATCCTCCATCCCGGACACATCACCGGCCCCGGCTGGGCACCCATCAACCCGGCCGGGCACCTCGACCTGTCGGTGTGGCACACCCTCGCTTCCGGCGGGCAACTCGCCCTGCCGAACCTGGGGCTGGAGACCGTGCACCACGTGCACGCCGACGACGTGGCCCAGTCGTTCACGGCCGCCATGGCGAGTCGTGCCACCGCGCTCGGCGAGAGCTTCCACGTGGTCTCCCCGGCGGCGTTGACGCTGCGAGGGTACGCGGAGGCCGTGGCCGGCTGGTACGGCCGCGAGCCGAACCTGACGTTCCTCCCCTGGCCGGACTGGAAGTCCACAGTGGACGAGAAGTGGGCGGCGCTGACGTGGGACCACATCGCCCACAGCCCGAACAGCAGCATCGCGAAGGCCCAGCGACTGCTGGACTTCCGGCCGAGGTACAGCTCGCTGGAGGCGATCCGTGAGTCAGCGGAGCGCCTTGCCGCCGACGGCCAGATCCCCGCGCTCCCCTAGCGCGTCCAGGGCCACGCGGTTCATGGCGTAGCGCAGGATCGGCGGCGCCATGAGTGACGTGACCAGCGCGACCAGCACGATGATCGTGTACGACGCCGTGTTCAGCACGCCGAGCTGGACGCCCGATGGTCGCGATGATGACCTCGATGACGCCTCGGGCGTTGAGCCCGGCGCCGATCGCGAGGGCTTCCCACCGGGACAGTTTGCTCAGCCGCGCACCGATGTAGGCGCCGGCGAACTTGCCGACGATCGCCACCACGAGCACGGTCAGGCCGGCGAGCGCGACGTCGGGGTCGGCCAGCAGCCGCAGGTCCATCCGGAGCCCGGCCTGGGCGAAGTAGATCGGCGCGAGCACGGCCAGGACGAACGTCCGAAGTGGAGCGATCGACAGGTCGGGCAGCCTGCCGGACGCCTTGATCAGCACCCCGCACACGAACGCACCCAGCACCGCCTCCAGCTTCAGCAGGTGCGCGCCCGCGGCCGCCACCAGGATCAACGCCACCGCCGTGCCCAGCACCGGCGCCGGCTCACCTGAGCGGGAGGCCGCGCCGAGAACCAGCCGGACCAGCGGCCGCCCCAGGAAGAACGCCACCGCCACGAACAACAGCAGCGACCCCGTCGACAGCATCACCGACGACAGCGTCAGCCCGGCCGTGGCCAGCGCCGACACGAACGACAGCAGCAGCCAGCCGGCGGCGTCGTCGATGATGCCGGCCGTCAGGATCAGCTGACCGGTGTTCGTGTGTTGCAGCCGCATGTCCATGAGGATCTTGGCCATCACCGGGATGGCACTCACACACATCGCCACCCCGAGGTACAGCGCGAAGGTCGTGCGTTCCGTGCCCGCCGCCGACGAGCAGCGTCGGCAGCAGGAACCCGAGCCCGATCCCCAAACCCAGTGGCACGACCAGGCCGGCGGCGCTGACCCGCGCGGCGGCTGTGGACCTCCTGCGCAGCAACCCGAGGTTCAGCTGCGCGCATCCATCAGGCGGCACCGTCGCGGGCCGGCCAGACCGCGTAGTCACGCCGGCCGTACAGCAGCGGCGGGGACGCGGACTCCTGGTCGGTGCACGTCACCTCACCGAGGACCATGACGTGATCGCCGACCAGGCTCTGGCGGTCGACCCGGCAGTCGGCGATCGCGTGTGCCGCCCGGTACAGATGCGGGCCGCCGTCCGAGTCACCGTCCGAGTCCGGCCGGCGCCACGCCACCCGGTCGAACCGGTCGGGCGCACCCGACGCGAAGAGCGCGGCCGCCGTCCGGGCGTGGTGTGCCAGCAGGTTCACGCTGAACGTCCCGTTGTCCAACAACGCCCGCAGGGTCGGGCTTCCGTTGCGCAGACACACGAGCAGCGTCGGCGGCGACAGCGTCACCGAGCACAGCGACGTGCACGTCATGCCCCACGGCCGGTCGTCGGTGTCGAACGCCGACACGATGGCCACGCCCGTGGGAAAACCAGCCATGAACGGTCGCAGGTCGACGGGCATGACTCAGGCCTTGTACAGGTGGCGCAACAGGTCCTTCGTGGACGGCACCGTCTCGAGTAGACGCTGCTGCTCCCGCTTCACCGCGGCGAACAGCTCGTCGGCCGCCTTGCGGGACTCGGGCATGTCGGCCAGCTGCGGAAGAGGCCGCTCCGGCAGGTAGCCGAGACCCGCGAGCACGCAGTCGTAGTTGCTGTTCGTCCAGAAGTTCAGCGCCTGCTGTTCGACGCTCGAGGAGAACTCGCCGGAGTCGTCGGTGGGCAGCCGGTTGATGGACAGCCCGGCCCGGTACGTCTCCAGCTTCTTCTCGATGTCGGGGCCCAGCTTGAGTTCCTTGTTGTCCCGCCAGAACGGCGTGTCCACGCGCGGCGAGAAGTAGAAGTGCGCCTGGATGAAGTCGCGGGTGTCCTCGAACATCGTCTCGACCGCGCTGTTGAAGCCCGCGCGCAGGTTCTCGTCGAACGTGTTGTCCGGGAAATGTTTCACCAGTTGGGCGAGCGCGGAGTAGATGAAGAAGATGCCGGTGGACTCGAGCGGCTCGACGAAGCAGGACGACGTGCCGATGCTGACGACGTTGTTCACCCACGCCCGCCGGTTGCGTCCCACGCGGAAGCGAACATGGTTCAGCGGCGTGGTTTCCGGGTCGATCTGCCACATGTCGCAGAACTCGCGGGTCGCCTCGTCCTTGGACGCGTACTTGTTCGAGTACACGTAACCGGTGCCGAAGCGCCCGAGCAGCGGGATCTTCCAGGTCCAGCCGGAGTTCATGGCGATGGACGAGGTGTAGGGCTCCACGCCGTCCTCGTCGTCCAGCGGGAGGTTCGCGGCGACCGCGCTGTTGCACAGCAGGTGGTCGCTCATGTCGAGGAACGGCTCCTCGAGCGTCTTGTTGATCAGCGCGCCGCGGAAACCGGAGCAGTCGACGAACAGGTCACCCGACAGCGTCCTGCCCGTCTTGGTGTGCAGCGCGGTGACGTACCCGCGGTCGTCGACGTCGACGGAGGTCATCTCGTCCGAGACGTGGACCACGCCCTGCTTCTCCGTGGCGAACCGGAGCAGGAAGTCGGCCACGAGTTGCGCGTTGAAGTGCCACGCGTGGGTCGCCACGGGGGTGCCGTCGAGCAGCCACGGTCCCTTGTTGGCGTCCATCAGTGGTGTCGCGGGGAAGCAGGCGTAGTCGAAAGGCTCGACCGCCTCACCCGTCTTGTTCTTGTAGATCCAGTAGTTCGAGAGCGGGATGTCGTCCTGGGCCGGCAACCGGCCGAACGTGTGATAGAAGTGGTCGGTGCCGCCGTCAACCGGCCGGGGCTGCGGCGTCGCGGTTCCCGCGGTGCGCCAGTTGATGAACTTCACGGCCATCTTGAAGCTGGCGTTGCATTCCGGCATCCATTCGCTCTCCGGGATTCCCAGGAAGTCGAAGAACGCGCTCTGCAGATTGGGAATCGTCGCCTCGCCGACGCCGATCCGGGGAATCGACGGTGCCTCGAGAACGGTGATCTCGGCGCCGTCCAGCGCCTTCGCGAGATAGGTCGCGGCCATCCAACCCGCCGTACCACCACCGAGGATGACGACGCGCTTCGCCTTGTTCTCGGGCATTCCGGATCCCCTTGTCGTCGTCACTGTCATCGGCCGTGCGGGGTCAACTCCGATCCGAGGTTAGGAGGCCTCCGCAAGAACAGCGCAACCCGCGAGCGACCTAGGATCGCCCGAATGGATCTGACCACCGTCGCCGTGCCGCACACCCTCACCCACCTGAAGCCGCTGCTGCCCGCGCCGCCCGCGCGTGTCCTCGAGGCCGGCTGTGGCCGCGGCGCCCTGGCCGCCGCCCTGTCCGAACTGGGCTACGAGGTCACCGGCGTGGACCGCAACGCCGGGATGGCCGCCGCGGCCCGCGACCGCGGCGTGCACGTCATCCAGGCCGATGTCCTCGAGGTGTCCGGCGAGTACGACGTCGTGCTGTTCACCCGCGCCCTGCACCACGCGGACGACCTGGACGCGGTCCTGGCCCATGCCGCCACCCTGCTCGCGCCGGGCGGGCAGATCGTCGTCGAGGAGTTCGCCTGGGAGCGGGTGGATCACCCGGCCGCCCACTTCCTCTACGACAACCGCGCGCTGCTGGTCGCCACCGGCCTGCTCGAGGCCGAGCTTCCCTCCGGTGACCTGCGCGACGCCTGGGTCGCCGGCCACGACGTCCTCCACCGGGGCTCCGCCATGCTCGACGCGTTGAGCCGCGCCGGATCCGACCTGACCACAGTGGACATGGCCATGCTGTGGCGCCTGGTCGACGGCCGCGGCGGCGTGTGGACCGAACCGGCCACCCGCGCCGCCGACGCCCTCGACGCCATCCGGGTGGCCGAGGAACGCCGGCTCGCCGCCGGCGCCCTCCCCGCGGTCGGCCTCATCGCGTCAGTTCGCCGGTGACCTGGTCGGTCTTCACGGCGGTCTTGATGTCGGTCCTCGTGTCGAGCGCCAGCCACACCAAGCCCACCAGCATCAGCACCCCGTGCGCGATCCGCACCGGCGCCGGCGTGAAGAACTGCGGGAGGAAGAGCACGAACCCGGCGGCGAACACCCACGCGCTCGGTCGCCGGACCGCCAGGGCGACGAGGACGGCCCCGACGGCGAGCGCGACCAGCCCGATGCCGAACATCGCCATGGCCACCGGGCCGTACCGGGTGGCCTCGGCGACCGCCAGCAGGTCGGTGCCGCTGGTGGTGGCGGCCGCGTGCAGGCCGAAGTCCTCGGCGCCGTAGTACGGCAGCGTCAACCCCGCGCCCGCCCACATGACGGCCACCGGCCGGGTGCCCACCAGGTCCCGTAAGCCGAGCAGGGCGAGGCCGACGAGCACGAACCCGAGCATGGCGGACAGGTGCGACGCCACCCAGGCGGCCGACGCCATGGCGTCGTGCGCGCCGGCGGCCGTGGTCTCGTCGTCCCACGGCCGCAGGACGGGATAGAGCAGGAACAGCACACCGGAGACGGCGAGCGCGATTCTGGACATGATCACTCCGTTCAGGGGCGCCGCAGGGTCGGGAGAACCGCGGCGATGAGGTGGTCGTAGGTCTGGTCGAGGTCTTCTGGCAGGCCGAACCCGCCGCCCGCCTCGAGCGAACTGAAGCCGTGGGCGACCGCACGCAGGCACCGGATGGCGTGGATGGCGTCGGACCCGGTGAGGCCGTAGCCGCGGACCGCGGCGAGCACCACCTCGAGGAGCCGACCGCCGGGCTCCGCGAGCGCCGGGTCGTGGAGCGGGTCGAGCGGCATGGCCGCGTAGCGAGCCGGGTGCCGCCGCACGTAGTCGCGGTAGGCGTGCAGGAGGGCGATGACCGCGTCGTCACCGCTGCGGCCGAGGACCGCCTTCGTGAAGTGGTCGGCCATGTCGTCGAGGGCGCGGGCGGCGAGCAGCGTGCGCAGCTCCCCGAGCCCGGCGACGTGCTTGTACAGGGACGGCGCGGCCACGCCCGTGTGCTGCGCGACCGCGGCCAGCGTGAGGGCGTCGACCCCCTGCTCGTCGACCACGGCCAGCGCCGCGTCGACGACGGCGGCCGTCGAGAGCCCGGCCCTAGGCATGTTGGCTACCTTGCATAGCTCAAAAGCTAAATGTCATAGCTTTGGTTGTCAATGGCGATAACGTGACGCGGTGAACGCACCATCGATTCAGGCACTGGCCGACCTGGCAACTCCGATGGCCATCCGGGTGGCCGCGACCCTCAGCCTCGTGGAGCGAGCGGGCGAGGTGGGAGCCACGGCCGAGCAACTCGCCGCCGAGACCGGCACCGCCGCACCGGCCCTGGGCTCCCTGCTGGACCACCTGGTCACGGTCGGCGTGTTCGACCGGGAGGCCGACCGCTACCGCCCCACCGACCTCGGCGCCCAGCTGCGCGAGGACGCCCCGGCGGGGATCAAGCCGCTGCTCGACATCAACCGCGCGGGCGGACGCGCGGAACTCGCGTTCGTCGAGCTGCTCGGGACCCTCACCACGGGCACGCCCGCCTACGTGCGGCGCTACGGGCGCGACTTCTGGACCGACCTCGACGCCGAGCCCACGCTGCGGCGCTCGTTCGACGCCCAGATGAACTGGCGGTTCCAACGGCAGGCACCGCAGATCGCCGAGCGCTTCGACTGGGGCCGCTTCACCGAGATCGTGGATGTGGGCGGCGGCAACGGGATCGTGCTCGCGGCGATCCTGCGGGCCCACCCCGACGTTCACGGCCGGGTCGTGGAACTGGCCCCGACGGCCGCCGCCGCGGCCACCACGCTGGCCGAGTTCGGGGACCGGGCCGACGCCGTGTCCGGCAGCTTCTTCGACCCCCTGCCGGCCGGCGCCGACGCCTACGTCCTGTCCGACATCCTGCACGACTGGGACTCCGAGCACGCGCGCAAGATCCTGACCCGGTGCCGCGAGGCCGCCGCCCCGAACGGCACGGTCGTGGTGATCGAGCCGCTGCGCGCCAACACGGGCATCGACCTGTTCATGCTCATGTGCTTCGGCGGCCGGGAACGCTCGGTCGACGAGCTGACCGCGCTCGCGGTCGACTGTGGACTCACACTCCGGGGCACCACACCGGTGGCAGAAGGCCGCACGGCACTGGAGTTCAGCTCTGGCGCAGGATGATGCCGCGGTTGCGCCGCGCCAGGTCGAGGCCGGGCTGATGCTCGGCCGGGTGGTCGGCCACCAGCTCCCCGAGGATGGCGATCGCCTCGTCGACGGCCGCCAGCGCCTCCTCCGCACGGGTTGCGGCGAGACTCGCGCCGAGGGTGATCAGGACGTTCGCGAGCAGCGGCGGGTCCGGCCGCCGGCGCAGCAGGTTCACGGCCACCCGGCCGAACCGTACCGCCTCCTCGTCGCGGGCCTGGAGGTGCAACCGTCCACTGAGGTTCGCCAGCGTGTGCGCGATGTCGCACCCGCCGCCGCGGGCATGCACCCGGCGCGCGATCTCCGCTGCGCGCACGCCGGTGCGCACGGCGTCGTCGAGGCGGTCGTTCCTGGAGTAGCAGTCGGCCAGGCACCCCAGCGCCACCGCATACGACGCCTCGAACCGCTTCGGAACCAACGCCGCCAGCGCACGGAGCCGGTCGGTGGCGTCCTCGGCCGACCGCACGGCGGCGTCGAACTCCTCGCACCGCAGCAACAAAGCCGCACGCAACCATTCCGCGCGGGCGATCAGCCACCCCCACCACAACCCGCGCTGCCGCCCGCTCCGGTTCGCACGACCGTGCAGCGCCACCACTTCGTCGATGCCCTCCAGCGCCTCCGGGTACCGCCCCGAGTCGATCTGGAGACCGGCGCGGTACAACAGCGCCTGCGCGAGACTCCTGTCGACCCGTCGGCTGCGCGCCGCCCAGCCACGCATCGACTTGACCATTTCGTCGGCCGACGTCAGGTCGCGGAAACCCCAGCCGATGATCTTCCTGGACAGCACGTTCATGTCAGCCCCCTGAACCCAGCATCGGGCCGCGAACGTCGTGCTGTCACCGGAAACTTCGAAGTTGCCGGCCCAGCCCGGACCCGCCACCCCGGGAATCCATCGGCCATGAAATCTTACGGCCATGACCGGGCCCAGGGACCTCGAACAACGCCGGCTGGACACGCTGCACCGGCTCGAACACGACGTGGACGCGTGGGTGGCCTCGGCGGGCGCCGACGGTCCCTACCTGGTCCCGCTGTCGTTCCTCTGGGACGGCGCCTCGTTCCTGCTGTCCACCGCGCTGGCCACGCCCACCGCGCGCAACCTGAGCGCCGACCCCGGGGTTCGACTGGGGATCGGCGCCACCCGCGACGTGGTGCTCGTGGTGGGCACGGTCGCCGAAGTGGTGGCGCCCGCCGGGATCTCCGCCGAGCTGGGTGACGCGTTCGCCGTGAAGACGGGCTTCGACCCGCGCCGCCTGAAGTCCCCCTACGGCTACTTCCGCGTTGTCCCCCAACGGATCCAGGCGTGGCGTGAGGAGGACGAGCTGACGGGCCGCGACCTCATGGTGGACGGCGCCTGGATCTAGGAGGCCGCCGTGAACGCGACGGCCAACTGCAGCGGGTGCGCGCCCCACGTGCCGATCGCCTCGAAGGTGGCCGCCATGGCGGTCGCCATGTCCGGCGCGGTCAGGACCTGCGTGTCACCCTCGACCGGGTACTCGCTCCACCGCGACGCGAACAGCGGGATGGGACCGGTGCGCACCCAGGCCTCCCCCGGCGGGCGCAACGTCATCGTGGCGAACGGGACCGGTGGCGCGTACCGGCCGCCGAGCCCGATGGTCAGGAGTTCCCCACGGTCGGCGGCGCGCATGGACTGCCGGCCGACCTCGGTGAACGTCTCCTGGAACCCCTCGAGGTCGTAGCCGGCGAGGGCCTGGGCCGGGTCGGCCGGCCGGACACCGACCGTCGAGTCGCGCACCGTCAACCGGCCGGCACTCGGATCGAGGACCGCCACCTCGACACCGCCCCGGCCGGGCAGCTCCACGCGGGCGGCCGTGCCGACCAGGCCCAGCAACACAGCAGGCTCCGCGACCTGCCAGAACGACGTGCCGCCGTCCTCGTGGTGCAGGGCCACCAGGTCACCGATCGGCAGACCGAGCAGCACGGTCACCGGCGCCGGACCGAGCGGCCCGGTGGGCCGAGGCGGCTGGACCGGTTGCGGCACCGCCACCCCCGGAGGCGGCGGAAACGGTGCCAGCGCGCCGATCCGCGGGTCCAGCCTGATGGTCGGCGCGATCCGACGCGCCCACGCACGCACCCTGGTCAGCGGGTGGTCGGGGAACCGCGGGTCCCACCGCGCGTCGTCGGAGTCGATCCACTGCAGGTCGGGCGCGTAGGGATGGGGGCGGATCATGTTCATCGGGCCGATCTCGCCGCCCACCATGGCCTCGCGGAAACCCGTCTGGTCGCCCTCCGTGGCCTGGATCTTCAACACGATGCTGCAGGTCGCGCGGGGCACGACGAACGAGGCGATGTACCCGACGCCGGTCGGCCGGTTCGGCAGGCTCAGCTTCTTGACCTGGTACAGGGCCGGCACTCCGTCCAGGTGCACGACGTCGGCCTCCACGAGCGTCCCGTACGCGGCCTCGTCCATGGCCAACTGCCACCGCAGCCGGGGGAGATCGTTCAGGAAGGGTGGCAGGTCGGGCGGCAACCCGATGGGGGTGAGGACCACACCGTCACCGGTCCGCGGGTCCCACCAGGTGTACGGGTCGACCTTCTCCAGTCCGGTCGTGTCGAAGCGTAAGGGCACCGGGCCGAAGATAGTCGCCGCAGGCGGTCCGGGGCACAGTGCACGCACAGGGAATTTGTACGGATTTTCCGCACGGGCGACGCGAACGGCCCATCATCCTTCGTCCGGGTGGGCCAATTCCCGCGTCCGGTGTTTGTCCGGCGTGAAGTCGGGCATCCGGCTCTCGACCAGCAGTCTGGCCATCTCACCAGAGGAGTTATCCGTGACCATTGCCGGAGTGTTGAGCGCGATCATTATCGGCCTGGTGCTTGGAATCCTGGGGCGCATGGTCGCCCCGGGAGCGCAGAAGATCCCCATCTGGGTGACCATCCTCGTCGGTATCGCCGCCGCGTTCCTCGGCACGGCGCTCGCGAGGGCTTTCGGCGTGGCAAGTACGGCCGGCATCGACTGGATCGAGGTCATCATCCAGATCATCGTGGCCGCGATCGGCGTGATGGTGGTGGCGTCCGTCATGGGACGCGGCCGAGGTGTTGCCCGCAGGTAACGGGGCTGTAAGAACGGCACTGAAAGGACGTGCCCGGGACGACGCGGTCCCGGGCACGTCCTTTTTCCCTCCCCCTAGTCCCGGTGCGCCCAGGCCTTCGACAGCGCCACCTTGCCGCCGGTCTGCAGCAGCGACCCCGAGTACAGGCGGCTGGCGAACAGCACGACCACCACCACCGACGCGGCCAGAACTCCGAGTGACAGCACCGCTTCCCAGGCCTGCGCCTCCCCCGCGAACATCCGCACGGGCATGGCCACGGCCGCCGAGAACGGCACGTAGGACAGCACGGTCATCACGATCGCGTTGTCGGAGAAGAACATCACGCCGAAGTACGGGCCCATCACCAGCATCATCACCAGGCCCATGCTCGACCCGAGGTCCTCCTGGCGGCTGACCAGAGACCCGGCCACGCCCCACATGGCGGCCAGCAACACGAACCCGACGCACAGGAACGGCACGAACCAGCCGAGCGCGGGACCGATGGCGGCCAACAGATCCTGCTGCCCGCCGAGCCGCAACGCGATCGGCGCGGCCGCCGCGAGCACCACCACCTGGGCGATCGTCAGCAGCGCGTGCCCGGCGATCTTGCCGGCCAGCAACGCCCGCACCGGCACGGTCGCCACGAGGATCTCCACGATCCGCGTCTGCTTCTCGGTCACTGTGGACTGTGCGATCGCCGCGCCACCCATGCCGAACATGAGGAACAGCAACGCGAACACCATGATCGCGAGCGTGCGGACACCCTTGCCGACCTCCGCCGGATCGAGCAGGTCGACCGGCGGCGCGGTGCCCAGCTCGGCCACCACGTCGGTGGGCGCGTCGGACAGGCCGATCACCCGCACGCCCGTGGCCGACTGGCCGGTGTCGTCCGGCACGATCGCCGCCTCCACCTCCTCCGTGCGGACGAGTTCCTCGGCGGCGGCCACGTCCGCGACCTGGCGGACGTCGAGTTCCGACCCGGTGAGCACCTGCTCGGCGTCCGTTCCCACGGCCGCCACCTTCGGCGCGTCGCCGCCGAACACCGACGGCAGGATGGCCGCGGCGAACAGGCCGACCAGGATGACCGCGAAGCCGATCCAGAAGCCCTTCATGCGGATGAACTGCTTCACCTCGCGCTCGGCCACCAGGCGGGTGGCCCTGGCGAACGACGTGCCGCCCGTGGGTTCGGTGCGCTGCTCCGGCTCGATGACGGTCGTCATCAGATGGCCTCCTTGAAGATCTCGTCGAGCGAGGGCACGACAGGGGTGAAGCTGCGGACGGCGCCCCGCTCGAGAGCCGCGCGCAGCACGCGCTGGTCGCCGGGCCCTTCCGGCTCGAGGTCGAACACCGCGCGCGGGCCGTCGAGATCCACGACCTGGACGCCCGGCACGTCACGAAGCCAGCCGGCGTCGGTGTCGACCACCAGCTCGAACCGCGCCGACCCGTACTGGGCACGCAACGAGTCACGGGGTCCGGCGGCGGCGATCGAGCCGCGGGAGATGATCACCAGGTCGTCGCAGAGTCGTTCGACCACCGCGAGCTGGTGGCTGGAGAACAGCACGGGCACCCCGTCGGCGGCCCGGTCGCGCAGCACGCTCAGCACGGTGTCCACGGCGATCGGGTCGAGGCCGGAGAACGGCTCGTCGAGGATCAGCAGCACCGGGTCGTGGACGAGTGCCGCGGCGATCTGCACGCGCTGCTGGTTGCCGAGCGACAGCGACTCGAGCTTGTCGTTCGCGCGCTCGGTCAGCTCCAGCTGCTCGAGCAGCCGGTCGGTGTTGCGCCGCGCGGTCGCCGTGGTCAGCCCGTGCAGCTGGGCGAGCCAGGTGATCTGCTCGGCCACCTGCATCTTCGGGTACAGGCCGCGTTCCTCGGGCATGTAGCCGAACTGCTGGCGCACCGGCTGGGTCACGGTCTCCCCGCGCCAGGTCACGGCGCCGCCGTGGGCGGCCAGCACCCCCAGAATGATCCGCATGGTGGTCGTCTTGCCCGACCCGTTCGCCCCGAGGAACCCGGTCATCCGCCCGGGCCGGACGTCGAACGACACCTCGTCGAGGACCCGCTTGTCGCCGAAACTACGGCTGATCGATGTCACCTTCAACATGACCAGAACGCTAGGTCTTTGTCGGGTTCCACGCGTCCGGCGCGCGACCCACCCCAGGGTCCTCCGCGCGGCCTACCCGTTCCCGGGCGCGACCACGCCGTTCTCGTAGGCGAAGACCACGGCGTGGGTGCGGTCACGCAGGCCGAGCTTCGTGAGCACCCGCGACACGTGGGTCTTCACGGTCGTCTCGCCGAGGAACAGCTCCTTCGCGATCTCCGCGTTGCTCGCACCCCGCGCGAGCTGCACCAACACCTCGAACTCGCGGTCGGTCAGCTCGGGCGGGCGCCGCTCCGGCGGGCGGGTCTCGGGCGTGCTGAACCGGGCGATCACCCGGCGGGTGACCTCCGGGGACAGCAGCGCGTCGCCCCGCGCGACGATCCGCACGGACTCCACCAGGTCCTCCGGGGAGGCGTTCTTCAGGAGGAACCCGCTCGCCCCCGCGCGCAGCGCCTCGAAGAGGTAGTCCTCGCGGTCGAACGTCGTGAGGATGACGACCTTGATCTGGTTGGTCGCACCGAGGATCCGGCGGGTGGCCTCCAGCCCGTCGACGCCGGGCATCTGGACGTCCATGAGCACCACGTCCGGCGTCAGCTCGCGGGCCAGGTCGACGGCTGCCTGCCCGTCGCCGGCCTCGCCGACCACCTCGATGTCCGGCTCGGCGCCGAGGATGACCCGGAACCCGGCGCGCACCAGGTCCTGGTCGTCGGCCAGCACCACCCGCAGTGTCATGACTTCTCCTCGATCGGCAGGCTGGCGCGGACGCGGAAGCCGGTGCCGCGGCGGGGGCCGGCCTCCAGCTCACCGCCGTGGACGGCCACCCGTTCACGCATGCCGAGCAGGCCGAACCCGGTGGTGGGCCGACCGCCACGGCCGCGGCCGTCGTCGGTGATCTCCACCTCGAGCGTGGTGTCGAGGTAGCGGACGCGGACGTCGGCCTTGTGCGCGCCGGCGTGGCGGACGACGTTCGTGAGGGCTTCCTGCACCACCCGGTAGGCCGACAGCGCGACGCCGTCGGGCACCGGGCGGGGGTCGCCGTAGACGCCGTGCTCGACCTGCAACCCGGTAGATCTGGCGGTGGACACGAGATCGGACAACTGGTCGAGCCCGGGTGTGCCGGACAGCGGCTCGGCCTCCGGCTGGTCCTCGGCCCGCAGCACGCCGAGCAGTCCGCGCAGCTCACCGATGGCCGTGCGCGCCGTCTCCTCCACGGTCTGCAGCGCGGCGCGGGACAGCTCGGGGTCGGTGTCCAGCACCCGCCGCGCGGCGCCGGCCTGCACGCCCATGACCGACACGTGGTGGGCGACCACGTCGTGCAGGTCACGGGCGATGCGTACGCGTTCGGCCACGATCGCGCCGTGGGTGTTGCGCTCCTGGGACCTTCGCAGCTCGGCCGCGTTGTGCTCCAGCTCGGCCTTGCGGCGGGCGGAGAGCCAGGCGAGGTTGCCGAAGAAGTACGCGGACAGGAAGTACATCAGGTTGAACCCGATGTTGTAGAGCACGGAGGACAGGACGGGGTCGAGCGGACCGGCCGCGTCCTCGAACGTCGGTGCGGGTTCGACCAGGAAGGCCACCAGGCCGAACCCCAGCCACGCGAACATCGTGGCGATCACCCCGACCCGCGACCAGCGGGCGAGCGCGCGGTTCGGCTCCCACGCGCCCACCGTGTAGATGGCCAGGAACAGGGTGACGGAGGGGACGAAGTTGTCGCCCACCTGCCGCCACTGCGCGACGATGAACAGGACGCCGATCACCAGGAGCACAGCCAACGGGAACCGCCGCCGCACCGCGAGCGGCGCCGTCAGGACGACACCCCAGATGAACTGCTCGAGCAACGAGGGCGCCGGGCCCAGCAGGAACGCGCCCATGCTGTTCACGAGAACGGTCATCGACAGGGCGATGGCCAGCACGGCGAGCGCGAGCAGGATGTCCTGCCGTTGTTCTGCCGGGGTGGGCCGTGGGCGTCGCCACCGCTGCCAGCTGTCCATGGTCGGTCAAGGTAGCTGGTCGTCGTGGACGCGTCGCGGCAACAGTTGAGCGAGCACGGCGCCACAGAGGCCTCCGTAACAGAGGACGAGCGCGTGGGCGACCAGGAGCCAGCAGGCCAGGCGGGTGAGCGGGAAACGGTGGCGGAGCAATACCGCGAAATCGGACAGCGACTCACGTAACGCCATGAGCACGGTGCGCGACGCTACCGACGCAGTACGCAACCACACAGGGGATGGCTGACATGGGCGGTTCTCGACTGTCGCGGCGGATCGTGCTCGCCACCGGGATCGCCGCCACGGTGCCGGTAGTGACCTCCGCCCAGGCGGCCCCGCCGCCACCCCACGGCTACGCGGTCCCGGAGGTGCGGCTCACCGCGCCGCTGCGTCAGATCCCGCTACCCGGCGGGTACAACGCCGGACACACGGCGTTCCCCGGGCTGGTGCTGCGGCCGGACCGCACCCTCACGGTGGCCTACCGCAATGCCGCCGCGCACCTGAGCCTGGACGGGGTGGTGGTGGTCGCCGACAGCACGGACCTGGGCCTTACCTACGGCAACTACCGGGTGGCCGCGGAAGCCTCCGCGAGCCGCGGCACCGCGGCCGGCGACCTGCGTGACCCGAGCCTCGCCTACATCGGCGGCGAGCTGTGGGTCACCTACTGCGTCGGGCCGACCGCCGTGGACGCGCTCGGCGCGTACGTCAAGCGAGGCACTCGCCCGGCGGTCCGCATCGACCCCGGACTGCCCGAGGCGTCGATGTGCACGCCCGTCGTGCCGCTGCCCGACGGATCGCTCGGTACCGCGTTCTACGGCAAGGCGACAGGCGAGACCCGGGCCAGTTGCTGGTTCGCCCGCTCCACCAACGGCGGCACGTCGTGGACGTCCACCCGCATCGTCAACGGACAGGCCCTGGGCAACGACTTCCCGGAGCCGTGGCTGCTGGTGCGCGGCACCAAGTTGATCATCATGCACCGGCACGGCGGGTGGAGCAACGTCGGCGTCACCACCTCGAGCGACAACGGCGCCACGTGGACGCCGACACAGGTCGCGATCGTCGCGGCGACCGGCCGGCCGACCACGCTGGCGATGTCCACCGGCAAGCTGCTGGTGGTGTACCGGCACCCGGACACGCGGTCGGCGCTGATGGCGACGTCCACCGACGACGGCCTGACGTGGAAGGGCACGGGCACCCTGCTGCCGTCGGAAGGCGGGCCGCTGGGCATGACCTACGCGGCTATGGCCGAGGTGCTGCCCGGCGTCGTGCACGTGGTGGTGGCCTCGGAGCGGCCGAACGGATCGTCGGTACTCCACGCCGGATATCTCGCCGGTTGATCACCCCTGGGTCCGCGTCCGCCGGGGACGGTCGGCCAGCTTCAGCCAGACGACTCCCGCGATGATCACGGTGAGCCAGCCTGCCTTCGCCAGGGTGAGGGTCTCGTCGAAGAAGAGGGGGCCGAGCAGCGCGGCGCCCACGGCGCCGATGCCGGCCCAGACTGCGTACCCGATGCCCACGTCGATGGTGCGCAGGGCGAGGCTCAGCGCGAAGAGCGTCAGCAGGAAGAAGACGACCGCCACGAGCGACCAGGACAGCACGGTGAAGCCCTGGCTGCCTCCGACGGCGAGGGCGTAGCCGACCTCGAAGGCGCCGGCGAGCAGGAGGACGGGCCAGGCCTTCATGCCATACCGCCCAACTGGAGACCCACGACACCGGCGATGACGGCGACGATGCCGAGGAACTTGCGCCAGTCGAGACGCTGACCGAACAGGAGAACGCCGAGGACCACGATCCCGACCCCGGCGACGGAGGTCCAGACCGCGTAACCCACGCCGACGTCGAAGGTGAGCAGGGCGCGACTGAGGAAGTAGGTGGCGATGCCGCCGCTGACCAGCGTGACGACGGTCCAACCGGGACGGGTGAAGCCATGGGCCTTGCCGGCCGCGATCGCGACGACGATCTCGAAGACGACGGCGATGCCGAGGTGGAGCCAGTGCATGATGGGGGTGCTTTCGTCGAGAGGAGTGGACCTCTCGATCGTGGAACTTCACACTGGTGTCAATTGCAACTATGGAGGCGTGATGCGCATCGGTGAGCTGGCGGAGGCCAGTGGTGTCAGCACCCGGTCACTGCGGTACTACGAGGCGAACGGGCTCATCCGCTCCGAGCGCACTCCCGGCGGCTGGCGCGACTTCGACGCCACCATGGTCGAGCGGGTCGTGATGATCCAGCACCTGTTCGCCGCCGGGCTGCACAGCGCCACCATCGATCAACTGCTCCCCTGCCTGGAGGCACCGCCCGAAGAGCGCACGGGTGTCATGGAGCGGTTGCTCGCCCAGGAGGTCGAGCGGCTCGAGGCCAAGCGCCGCGATCTCGACCGCGAGTTGGAGACCCTGCGGGCACTCCGCAGCGAGACGGCGCTGTTCGCCTGAGGCCACCCGGCCTCCTCATCTGACTCGTCGGACCTTGCCGCGGGTGCGGGTATGGCTCACGCGAGTCCGGCCCTGGCGGTGACGGCAGCCCGGCAGCCACCAGCGCGGGGGTGTCTTCGGTTGTTCGACCTTGCTCAAGGCCCCTCCAGAGGTCGAGACGGATCGGTTCGTGCTGAGCTGAGTATTGGCTCGACTCACAGTCCATGTCAAGACGGTCCGTATCGAGCTGAGCTACACTCACGTTCATGAGCTGGGGCAACCAGTACCAACGCAACGAGACGGCGAGGCAGGCCATCCTGGCGGCCGCTCTCGAGGTCTGCCGCGACATGGGCTACGCGGCCACGAGCATCGAAGCCATCGCACGCCGGGCCGAGGTGGGCAAACAAACCATCTACCGGTGGTGGCCATCGAAGGGCCTGTTACTGCTGGACGCTCTACAAACACGCGCCGGCGAGACCGGCACCTTCCCCGACACGGGCGACATAGTGGCGGACATGGCGAGCCAGATCCACGCGGTCGGCCGACTCTTCAGCCACCCCGACCTGGCCCCCGTACTGCGCGCGATAGTCGCCGGCCAACAGAGCGACCCAGCAGTAGCCGAACGCTTCCTGAACGAACTACTGGAACCCCGCCGAACGAGCGCCGCCCATCGCCTGACGCTGGCCGCCGAACGAGGCGAACTACCCCCCACCCCAGACGCGATGCACCTGATCGAGCTGCTCTACGCCCCGCTGTACTACCGACTGCTGGTAACCCACGAACCCCTGGACCCGACCTACATCGAAGCCCACCTGGCCGCCGTGTTCACCGTGGCAAGACGCCACTGACAAGCCCACCGCAGCGCTCAACCATGCGAGGGCCTCGCGCTTTCACACGCGACTAGCGTCAGGAGCCGCTGATCACGTCCGTGTGTTCGGTCAGTGCGCTACCAGTCCAGATCGCGTGCGTACAAGCGATCCCAGTGCCACCCTTGGGCCGCAGCACGTCATAGATATGCATCTTCGGGATCTTCTCCGAGAGACCCCAGCCGCTCGGCCACGTGATGATCCAGTCCATGTCCAGGTCGACCAGCAGCCCGAGCATCCGCGCGATCGTCGGTTCGTCCAGCCGCTCGAACGCCTCGTCCAGCAACACGAGCCGGACCGGCGGACGCTGAGCGGCCGTGCTCACCGCGTCGTAGAACGCTGACGCCGCGGCGAACAGCGTCACGTACGAGATGAGCCGGGTCTCGCCGGAGGAGAGCTGCCGCATGCGTCGGGTTCGGGGAGCACCGTCCGGGCCCACGTCGCGGACGCGGACCGTGAAGCGGTGCCACGCGCGGTAGTCCAGCGCCCGGCCCAACACCTCCGCGTAGTCGCCCGTGTGGCCGTCGCGCTCCGCGGTGATCCGGTCGGTCAGCGCCACTCGCAGGCGCTCGTCCTCGTCGCCCGCGCGTTTCGCGAACGGGGTGCGGACCAGGGCCAGGGCCTGTTGCATGTCCTCGTCGAGGTCGGGCGCGGGTTGCCAGTCCAGTTGGACGTGGACGCCCTGGCTTGAGCGCGCTACATCGAGAGTGTCGTTCATGCGGCGGCACAGGTCGTCGGCCACCGCCACCTGCGCGGCCAGTTTGTCGGCCAGGTCGCGCAGCATGTAGGCGTCGAAGATCTGTTGGTACTCCTCGGAAAGCAGGTCCTGCTGCTCGCCCAGCCGGTCGGCCACCTCGCGGGCCGCGACCGCCACCGGAGCTGGGCCCTGACCGCCGGTCACCGTGACCGTGAGGATGTCGGCCGCCCGCTGTGCCGAGATGTCGTGGCTGCCGGCCAGCGTGGCCTGCAAAGTCTGGAGCTTGCCCAGCACCACGTCCTCGGACACCGGGTCGCGGCCGCTCGCGGTCAGCGCCTCATACGCTTCGGCCAGGTCCGCCGGCGGCTCGGCCGGCTCGGAGACCGCGGCCGACCAGACGCCGTCGGCCGCGAGCGCCTCGCGGAACCGTTGGCGCGCGAAGGTTTCCCGCTCCACCAACTCCGTGATCCGCGCCTCGCGACTGTCCATTTTGGTCTGAGTGCGGCCGGCGCCCACGCGGGCGTCGGTGGCCTGCTTGCGTGCCTCCGGCAGCCGCTGCCGCAGACCGGCGCGCTCCTGCTCGGCCGCCGACAGCTCACGTTCCAGCTGTTCGGCCGCCGCACCGATGTCGCGGACCTGCTTGTCGTAGCTGTCCGCCTCGTTCGCGTGGTCGAGGCAGGCGCGGTCGGCACCGGCCGCCACCTCCGACAGCTCACCGGCCGCGCGGTCGTGGCGTTCCACGGCGGCCGCCACCCGGTCGATGGCCGCGGGCGCGCGCGTGCCCAGCTCGGCCACCAACTGCTTGGCGATGTCGCGGGCCTCGGCCGCCGAGGTGGTGGCGAGCGCCAGGGAGTCGATACCCGCGTCGAGCCCGGCCGCCCGCGCGTCGGCCGTCAGCGCGTCCTGGCGGGCGCGGTGGCGGTCGGCCGCCGAGGAATGCCTGTCGCGCAACGTGATCGTCTTGCCGCCGGCCTCCTCCGCCGCCTCGGCCGCCGTGCGCAGCCGCACGTGGGCGGTCAACACCTCGCGGTCGGTCGGGAACTCGTCGATGTGACTTTCCCAGGCGGCCGCGTGTTCGCGAGCCACGGACAGCGCTGCCGACGCCCGGTCGCGCTCCCCCGACAGGTGGCCGACGAGCGCCACCAGTTCGTCGATCCGCCGCTCCCGCGCGGACTCCCGCGCCCCGGCGCCCACGAACTCCGCGTCCGGTTTGGTCATGGCACCGGCCAGCACCCCGGCCCGCCAGCGGCCGTCCGTACCGATCACCAGGCCGGCACCGGAGGACAGCGCCACCTGCTCCAACAGCTTGCGCACCACGTCGGCCGGCACGGGCGAACCCGGTGGCACCGCGGGAACGAGCACGGTGGCGAGCGTCGGGCCATCCACAGTGGACGCACTGGCGACGGCACCGATGTCGGCCCGCGACGGGTCGGGCAGCGTGCCGTCCCGGGTGATCCACGCGTTCAGCAGACCGCTGGCCTCCAGAGCCGCCTCGCAGCCGGCCCTGGCCGGGCCGTCGAGATGCGCGGCGAAGTCGACCAGCCGGTAGAACGCCGCCCCCGTGGCCGGATCGCGTTCGGCCGTGGCATAGGGCGATCGCGCGGGTTCGGGGTCCACACCGGACCGCAGCGCCGACAGCTCCTCGTTCGCCTCGGCGATCGAGGAGTCCACATCGGACAGCTCACGCCGGGTGCGGTCGACCTCCGCGTGCAGGTCGGGCAGCCGCCCACGCATCCAGATGTGGGCACGCTCGGTGGCCTTGCTGGTGGCGGTGTCGTCGGCCACCAGCCGCGCCGGGGCCGGCGGCTTCAGCTCGACCACCGCCTCGGCCGTGGCGGCCAGCGGTCCCGCGGCCGTCCACCGCGACACGGCGTCGAACCAGCCGTGGGCCGCGTCGTCGAGCCGTTGCGCCGCTTCCCCGCGCCGCCCGGCCGCCTCGGTGGCCGCCAACTGAGCGGCCCGCGCGTCGGTGAACAGCCGCTCGACCTCCGCGGACTCGCGCGCCACCTCGCCCGCGTGTTCCCGCAGCGCCAACGTGACCGCGCACCGTTCCACCAGGACGGCCACCGCCCGCTCGGCCTGCTCGCTCGCGTCGGCCAGCCCGGACCGCAACACATCCAGGTCGACGGCCGGCGGGACCCGCCGGGTCAGCTCCACCGGCTCGGTCTCCGGCTCGAGCGCCGTGCGGCCGGTCTCGTGGATCTCGTGGGCCGCGTACTCCGGCGCCGGCGGCACGGTGGGCCGCAGCCGGGGGTCGAGGCCCGCCTCACGCATGCGCTCCCCCACGGTGGCCGCCAATCCGGCGGCCTTCGTGGTGTCGTCGGCGAACCGGCCCAACTCGGTGAGGACCGCGTCGACCAGCTGCTCGGTGTGCTCGCGCTGGGTTCGCAGCTGCCGCAACGCATTGACCGCCGCGTGGCGGGCCGCGCCCACCGCGCGCTTGCGGTCGGCCAGGTCGCGCACGCTGTCGTAGGCGGGTGAGGACTTCATGTCCTCGATGCGGTCGCCGAGCGTGATCTCCTGCTCGGTGAGCTGCGCGACCTCCGCCTCGACCTTCTCGGCCGTGGACTCCTCGTCGCGCAGCTTGTTCACCAGCGTCTGCAGTTCGCGGCGGGCCGAGGCCAGCTCGGTGGTGGCGTCGATGCCCCGCTTGCCGACCGCGCGCAGCGACCCGTAGGCGTAGCCGGCGTAGCCCGTGAGGAACGCCCGCAGCGCCGTGTCCGCCGCGCCCAGCGTGCGGATGTTGTCGCGAATGGACTCGAGGTCCTCGAACGACCGCGCCAGCTGGTCGACCACGCCAGGATCCAGTGGTGGCAACGAGTCGGACAGGATCTGTTCCAACTGTCCTTCGAGGACCTTCAGGCCGACGTCGGGGTTGCGTAGCGTTCGCTGCAGGTGCAGCAGGTCGGCGTACCGCGCGGGCGGCAGACCGTAGACCAGCTCGGCGATCCGTGCGCGGAACGGTTCCTCGTCGAGCAGACAGTCGGCGCCGAGGATATCGCGCAGCTGGGTGGCGCCGATCGGGGTGCCGTCGACCACCAGCTCCACGTCGTGCCCGATGCGCTGCTCGGTGACGAACCGCCACGAGTCACCGATCTGCTGCGAGTTGGCCGACGCCTTGATGCCGATGCCCGACGTCAGGAATTCCGCGGCGCCGTCGACCTCGCGACGCAGCTCGATCCACGCGTAGCCGATGCGGTTGGGGCCGCCCGAGTAGTCGTCGAGCATGAGACGACGCATGCTGACCGTGTCGTAGCCCTTGGACCCGATCTGGTGCAGGTCGCCGTCGAGACAGAGCGGTAGCAACAGTTCCAGCGTGCGGGACTTGCCGGAACCGTTGGTGCCCTGGAAGATCGCGCGACCGCCGGACAGGTCGAACACCTCGACCGTGTACTGCCAGATGTTGACGATCCCGCCGCGATGGAGCTGCCACCTGCCCACCTCAGTCATGACTTGCCCCCTCGTATTCGTCGAACAGCGACCAGCCGGGCGGGCCGGCTTCCTCGGTGTCCGGCTCGTCGGTGTCCTCTTCGGTGGCGCGCGGTTCGCCGTCGGGCTGCGGCAGCCAGCGGTGCCCCACCGGGTTGACCAGCCACTCTCCGTCCTGGCCCGGACGGGCCACGCCCAGCGCGAACAGCAGCCGCAACACCTCGTCGACCAGCCGCGGCCCGCTCGACACCACCTGCTTGGACCACGCGGCCGGAAAGTCCTCGATCAGCCCGAAACACACCCTGTTGACCCGGTCGACCGACACCGCCACCCTGCCGTGCTGGTCGGCCACCCCCGACAACAGCTCCGGCAACGCCAGCAACGCGATCCGCGCCACCGTGGACAGCCCGGGGAACGCGATGTCGGTCAGGTAGTCCTCGGGATCGGTGACCGCCACGCCCTCCAGCCGCGTCTCGGTGATCAACCCGAAACACCGCTCGAGCAGCCGCGACTCGTGGCGGCCGCGCTTGCGCAGCCACGCCGCCTCGTCGTCGGACAGGTCGGCGTAGTGCGTGACCGGGAACTCCACCAGCCGCCTGCGCACCGTGTGCTCCACGCCGAGCACGCCCGGCCGCGACGCCAGCTCCAGCAGTTCGGTGGCCGTGCCGGCCGTGCCGATCGGGCCCGCCACCAGCTGGCCGAGCAGCGTGGTGTCGATGGTGAGCAGCGCCTCGGCCGACGTCTCGCCCACCATCCCGGTGACCGTGCCGTCGGTCTCGCTCACCACGCCCAACGACACCAGGTAGCGCAGCGCCGACGCCAGGGCCCGCAGTTCACCGAGGTCGTCGGAGATGTCGAGACCCGCCTGTGTCGCCGCCGAGCGCACGTCGGTGACCAGCCGCGACAGCAGCGTCTGGGGACCGATGCCGGACAGGCACGCGATGCAGAGCGCCAGGTAGGCGTAGCCGCGCGGGGTGAGGCTGGGCTCGCCGCGGGTCGGGTCCTTGCCCGGTCCCGTCTTGTACAGGCGGGCGAACCGGCGTTCCACCACCAGCCGGTAGCCGAGCACCTGGGTGAACAGCTCGGTCAGGGAGGCCCGGTGCCGGTAGACGAGCGGCAGCAGCTCACCGTCGGGTCCGCCGGCCCGCAGCAGGGGCCGGCGCAGCAGCACGCGGGCGCACCGGACCACGTCCTGCTGGTCGATCTCGCCGAGCCGGTCGAGAACATCGGTCATGACGACACGACCTCGACAGCCGTGTTCTGCAACGTGAGCGCGCCGCCCGCGCTGCGGATGGTCATGGACTCGCCGGCCAACGGGCGCAGCCGCAGCGTGACCCCGCCGACCGGGTCGACCGCCTCGCCCGGGTCGGACGCGCGTTCGCGCTGGGCCATGGCGTCGGTGAGCAACGTGCACAGCGTGCCCATGGCGTCGCCCGACAGGGTGACCTCGTCCAGGTGATCCGATGCCGACGCCAGCTCCGCGACGGCCGCCGCGTGGCGGGCGTCGGCCCCGCGTGCTTCCGCGAGCAGCCGCTCACGGCCCATGGGGTCGTCGAGGATCCGGGAGGTGCGGCCGCGCGCGCCGGGGACGCGACCCCGGACGTTGACCGCTACGTCGACCACCGGGCCGTCGGCCCAGCCGGTCTGCTCGTCGTCGCCGTCGTGTTCGGGGGCGGGCAGCAGGTTGCGGGCCGAGTACAGCCCGAACGCGGCCGCGGCCAACGCGTGGGCCTGGTCGGGGGTGGCCTGGTCGAACCAGGTGGCCAGCCGCAGCAACTCGGACCGGCGACCGGGCTCGGGGCCGCCGCCGGACGTGGCGCGCTTGACCGTGGCGAGCAGCATGCCGATGGCGCGGCCGGTGGCCTCGCGCAACGCCGTGACCTGGCTCGGACGGCCCGGCCGGTCGACGAACCAGTCGGTCAGGTCGGCCCAGTCGGCCAGCGACCGGCCGCGGGACCGTTCGACGTCGGCACCCAGCGACCCGGCGGGCGCGAGCAGCCGGAGCAGGTGGTTGAGGGCGCCGCCGAACTCGTGGCGGGTGAGCACCTCGGCGATGGCCGGGGTGTAGCGCAGGACGTCCTCCACCACCATCTGGATGTACTCGACCAGCAGGTTGCGGAAGCCGGAGATCTCGTCGGGGGCCAGGTGGTGGCGGGTGACGACGTGGCCGAGGTAGGCGTAGAAGTCGCGGACCGTGGCGGCCAGTTCGCCGTGTTGCAGGAACAGGGTGGTGACCTGTTCGGCCAGCCGCTCGCAGGCGCGGGTGGTGGCGTCGGAGGACGGGTCGCGGCCGTGTTCGAGGCTGGCCTTGGACAGCCGCACGAGCAGCTCGTCGAGGCCGGCGGCGATGGCCGGCAGCAGCTCGCGGGACACCTCGCGGGCGCCCTCGGCCGTGCGCAGGAGCTGGTCGGCGTCGCGCTGGACGCGCACGCCGAGCTTGCTGACCTGGTAGCGGACACTGCCGTGCTGGAACTCCGCGATGCTCGCGGCCACCACCTCGCGCCGCCCGGGCACCAGGTTGCCCCACTCGACCAGTTGCTTGAGCCGGGCGATGACCGTGTCGACGCGGGACTCGCCCTCGGGCACCTCCCCGCGGCGCTCGGCCGCGCTGACGGCCGCGGCGACGTCGCCTGCCGACAGGTCGGCGAGCAGCGTGGACGCGAACAGCCGCATGATCGCGAGGTAGGTGCGCCGGTGCTCGCGGGCATCCAGGTAGGCGTAGAGCTTGAGCCGACGCGCCTCCTCACCGGGCGGCGGCACAGGGGAGGACATGGGGACGCACGATACCCGCGCCCACCGACAGTCCCGGCCGCTCACCGGGACCACTCACCCGGCCGGGTGGCGCGACCGTACGTGGGTGATCACCCACACCCGACCCGAGCAGCCTGGGCGGCCCCGTTGCCGGCGGACTCGCACGATGCCCGGCGCCGAACATCGACCGAGCAACCGACCGACTCGACGTGCGTGAGTGCCCAACTCGACGTGTCTGAGTGGCCGACTCGGCATGCGTGCCTGGCAACTCGGCGCGGATGGCTGACTCGACGTACCCGGGTGGCGGACTCGGCGTGCCTGAATGGCGGACTCGGGGTGTGTGGGTGACCTGCCGGTGATCTTGTCGGCAGGCCTTGGCCGTCAGTGGATGGTCAGGTCGTCCACGAAGAACGTCATGCCGTACGCGTCCGGGTCACCGGTCGTGAACGTCACGTCTCCCGAGGTGTCGGTGGTTCGCTTGTCCGTCTCGAAGGTCTGGCCGTTGATCGTCACCGTGGCCGTCGTGGCGGTCGCGGCCACCTCGATCGGCGCCCACGTGTTCACCGGGACGGCCGTCGTGAGCCGGCCCAGCGGGGTCCAGGCCGAGCCGTCGTACACCTCCAGCGTTTGTGCCGTGCCCGGGACCAGCCGGAAGTGCCACGGGGAGACCTCGAAGGTGAACGGGCCCCGGAAGTCGTTCGTCGCCCACTGAAACGACACGCGACGGTCGGCCGACGGAGGAGCCGGGAAGGTGGCCGTCGCGTTGTCGTCGGTGAACTTGTCGAACAGTCGCAGTGAGGCGCTGCTGTCGTGCCCCTTCAGCTCCTGGTCGGACACCGTGGTGTTCCGAGCGTCGACGACACCGCGCGGGATGCCGTACAGCGGGTCGTTCTCGAACGTCAGCTCGTCGGCCGCGTACAGCTCCAGCTCGGTCACCGGTACCGCACCCGTGACCCGCACGAAGCGGGCGGACACCGGAGCGAAGTCCGTGTAACGCAGGGCATGGTCGCGTCGGGCGTCTGCCACCACCACGGGCGTCCACCGCTTGCCGTCCGCCGACACCGACACCGTGGCGTCCAGCGCCTCACCGGATCCGAGCATCAGGCCGATCCGGTTCAGCGAGTACGTCCGATCCAGCTCGATCACCATCTTCGACGCGAACACGGCCGCCGACCGGGGCCGGGAGCTGCCGTCGAACGCGCCCTCCGGTCGTTGCTCGGGGAAGCGCCGGTCACCTCGGGCGAAGTCGCCACGCACGACAACCGATCCACTGTGGACCTTCGTCTCCAGGTCGATGCGCCCGGCTCCCGGAGTGGTGGCCTGCACGTACGACGCGAACACGCCGTACTGCTCGTGGTAGGCCTTGCAGCCCCAGACCGCACAGGTGTCACCGATGAACACCGACCGGTCGGAGTCCACACTGACCAGCGAGCTGTTGCCGCTCGACCCGTCGAACCGGCCGTTCCCGGTCTCCGACGGGAACCTGGTGAACACCAGCTCCTCGTTCTCCCACGTGCGGCCGGTGCCGTCGTGGCTCACGTACAACCGGTTGTCCGGCCGGCCGGTGCTGAGCAGCAGCACCCCGTTGGGCTGCAACACAAGGCCAGGGAAGATGCCGACCACCTGCGTGCCGTCCGGGCCGAGCAGGGGAGCCACGGTCGACCACGTGACACCGAGGTCCGACGAGAAGCTCACGCCCAGCCGCGGCCGGGCCTCCACACTGCGGGTGACGGCGATCAGCCGGTTGTCCGTGGTGAACGACCAGCCGACCTCGTTCGTACCGGGCGCGGCCGGCAACTGGCCGCGCTGGGTCCAGGTGGTGCCGTTGTCCGTCGACTGCAGGATGACGCTCGACGGCGCCTGTCCCTGGTAGTGCGTGTACGCGGGCGTGATGAGCGTGCCGTCGGCCAGCAGGATCGGCTTGCCGTGGATGCGCATGCCGCGGTTCATGGTGCCGAACGTGGTGCCGGTGGGCGGGGTGAACCGTCCGGTGGTGAGCTTCCAGCGGTCGCCGTCCTTCGAGCGCCACACCTTCAGGTCCACCGACCTGTGGGTGTCGTCCGTCCACTCGGGAATGAACTCCAGCGCCAGGAGTGAGCCGTCGCCCAGTCGAACCATGTTGAGTGCACCGACCGGGACCTCGCGTTTCGTCTCGAGGAACGAGATGGCCGAGTCGTCCGAAGTGGACATGTTGACGATCGAGTCCGCGGCCGCCACGTCGTCGTTGGCCTGGGAGGACACGAACACCTTCTGCTCGGTGCGGCCGTCGACCACGGTGTCCATGGCGAACGAGGCCGGCACCGCCGCTCGAGGACCGGGACCCCAGTTGACGACGTTCCACTGTGGACCGACCCGGACGGCGGTGGTGTTCGCCGCCGGGCCGTCCCCCACCGGCAGCGGGTTCACCGCTACCGGTGGGGAGGTTCCCGGGGCCGCGGATCCGGTCGCCGACAACAGAACCACGGCGGCCATGAAGCCGAGCAGTCCGCTGAAGGCGTGGGTGAGTCGGTTACCGCGGTCCCGGGGCATGGGGGACTCCTTCTCAGTCGACGTCGGCGATCGGGTAGCGCAGAGCGATGGCGGCGCGCCTGGCCTCGTCGTAAACGACCGTGACCAACCGCGAACTGTCGAGCGCGACCGTGCCGGGATAGCTGGAGTCGTAGGTGGTGGCGGGGTTGTAGATCGTGTGCTGCGGGGTGTTCGGCCAGGTCACCTGGCCCCGGCGCACGGCGATCCGGGTGGGCCGGTTGGTCGGGCCGCTCGCCGTGTTCGGCTGGCCCCACAGGTACGGGACGTAGCTCGTGCCGGGCACCGTGAGGATCTCCGGGCCGTGCATCATCACGCCGAGCGAGGACGGCGTGGCCCAGGTGGACATGTAGGTGTTGTTGTACGAGTCGGTCTGCACGGCGTTCGTCGACACACCGGTCGACGTGGCCACCCGGATGATCGCGCGGACGTGGCCCGGCGCGACCTCGGCGATAGCCGGCTCCTGGTAGTTGTAGGAGGCGTTCGAGGCGATCGTCTTCTGTCGTCCGGTGACCCGGCCGTCCCAGGTGACGCCGCCGTCGATGCTCGCCACCACGATCGCGTGCTGCCGCCCGCCGCTCGATGGCGTGCCGTACAACGGCATCAGCAGTTGCCCGTTGGTCATCTCCACGACCTTCGCGCTCGTCACCGGACGTGGGAGCGTGCTGGAGAAGACCTGGACGGGCGCGGAGAACGCGGCGTCGTCGGTGTCGCGACGCTTGACCTGGCTCTGGATGGCCGCCCCGGTGTCCCCGTCGGACACGAAGTACGACAGCAGCAGCCGGCCGCTCGCCAGCGCGGTGAGCGACGGGTCGCGGTAGTCGAGGCGTTCGAAGTCGGCCACGATGAACGGGGTGGCCTGCGCCCAGGTGGCACCGCCGTCGCGGCTGCGCATCATCCGCAGTTGGCTCGGCCGGTGCACGTGTTCGCTCGACCAGCGGTAGACCATGAGCAGGTCGTCCGCGTCGCCGTGGGGATCCCGTTCCAGGTCGGGGAAGTAGGCCTGGCAGTTGGTGCCCAACGCGGCGTCGCCGCAGGGCCCGCCGGGTACGACGACCGTCTGGACCATGGCCTGGGGACTCAGGCCTGCCGGTTCCGCAGTGGCGGGCATTCCGCCCACCGCCAGAACCAGGGTCAATCCGATTGCCGGGGCGAGCTTTCCGGTAGCCATGCGCACCTCCGGGGGTCGAGGGACAAATCGGAATAAACACGGAACACCGTTCCATGTCAACGCCCTGGAAAGTGGTTGGCAGGGAACGGCGGTCATGCGACACTCACGGGGTACTTCGAGCCACTCTCGAGCACTGAGGAATGCCTGTGATCGCCGTCCGGCAGGGCGACGCTCGCTTCTAGCCGCGTCGCCGGTTCAGCCGTCCGCATTCCCATGCTCGAAAGGCATCACCTTGCAGTCCTATCTGCGCCGCTCAGCGGCTTCCGGCCGGTCGACCGCGCACGTCGGTCCGTTCCTGGCCACCTTCTCCTCCGAGTCCACCAACCCGTTCCTCAACTACGCGATCCCCGACGAGGGCGCGGAGCCGACCGCGGCGGAGGTGGCCGCGCTGACGGCCGCCTACCGCGAGCGGGATCTGTTGCCACGCCTGGAGTTCCTGGGCGACACCGCACCTGCCGCGGAGGCGGCGCTGCTGGCCGCCGGCTACGAGGTGGAACGCCGGGTGCCGCTCATGCGCTGCCCGGTCGTGCACCGGCCGCCGAATCCCGTGGGGATCGACCTCGTGGTACCGGGTTCCGCCGATGACCTGGCCGGACTGGTCGACGCGCAGCACGAGGCGTTCGATGTCCCGCCCGCCACGCCCGAGGAGGTCGACAAGGCGTGGCAGTCCCTGCGACGCGGCGGGTTCGCCGTGCTGGCCAGGGATCTGGCGACCGGCGCGACAGTGGGCGGCGGGGCGGCCGAGGCGATCACCGACGGCACCACGGAGGTGGCGGGCATCGCGGTGCGGGTGAGTCACCGGCGGCGCGGCATCGGTGCGGCCATCACGGCGTTCCTGGCGGGAGCGGTGCACGCACAGGGTGCGCACACCGTGTTCCTGACGCCCGCCGGGGTGCCGGAGCAACGGATCTACGCCTCGGTCGGCTTCGAACCGACCGAGGACATGATCCACCTGTCACTGCCCGATAGCGAGTCTCAGTAAGTCACTGAGTGGGTGGTGTCGGGGGCGGCGAACGCCAGCAGGCGATACGCCTCCGACACCACCGGTTCGACGTCGGTCACCGGCGCGAAGAGTGTCAGGTGGACGGTGGTGGTGTCGGGTTCGCGGACCAGCCGCCAGGATCCGACCACCACCCCGTCCACCAGGATGGTCGCCGCCACGGCGTCACCCACACAGATCCGGGCGCGGTACTCGTCGGACATGACCCGGGTGCGGCCGTGGTGGGCCAGGGCCAGGTTGTCGAAGTCGGGCAGCAGCCGGGCCGGGGCCGGGGTGTCCGCGTCCGGCCGGGGTGCGTCCGGCAGGTCGAACAACGCCACCCCGCCCTCTGTGCGGAACCGCCGCAGGTCCATCGACTCCACCACCCCGCCCAGGCGGGACAGGCCCGACCACCGGTGGAGATCGCGGACGGTCGCCGGCCCGAAGGCCGCCAGGTATCGCCGGATCAGCTCGGACGGCACCGCCTCCCCCGGGGCCCCGAGCCAGTCGGCCGCCAGCGCGAACGGCGTCCGGCCGCGACGGCGACGCCACACCCCGTCGGGCGGCGGGTGCACGATCGGCGTCAGGTACTGCGCTGACCAGGCGAGTGCCGAGCGTTCGGCGTTCGGCCAGCGCTCCGCCAGCAGCAGCGCCAGCTCGGGGCGGGTGAGGGTGCGGCCGCGCAGGTGTTCCTCGGTCCGGGCGACCAACTCTTCGAGATCGACCCCGTCGGTGCGGCGACCGAAGACACTGCGTCTCGTCCGCGCGAGCAGGGGTGCCAGCAACGGCCGGAACACCGCGAAGTCCGCGGCCGTCACCAGGTGCTGGGTGCAGCGCATGAGACAGGACCGCACGACCTGTCTGTCGTGCAACAGGTCCACCAGTTCGGCCGGCCGGAAGTCGACCAGCCGCGACCAGAGCCCGAGGTAGGGCTCGTCGGCGGTCTGCGCGTTGAGCCCGGCCAGCCGGTGCACGGCGTCCAGCGCGGGCAGCGCGTGCCGGTCGAGCAGCAACTGCCGCGCGAGCGTCGCCCGGTTCAGCGCGCGCCGGTACAGAACCTCGGTCATACGGCGACCGTAACCACCCTTGTGGACACCTTCTGTCCGCAAGGCTGCCTTGACTCTCGCCGGGCGGCTGGTTGAGATGGGACGGTGAACGCCACGTGACAGTTTCGACGGAACCCCAGGTCAGCGCCGACTCCGTGATCTTCCGGCTGCCGGATGACGGGCCGACGCTCGCCGGGATGCGGTTGTTGCCCGCGCTCTCGCTGCCCGACACGGCGGCCTGGACTTCGACCACGTCGACGGCGCCTGGCAGCTGCGGCTGCCCCGGCCGCCCGTCTGGCGGATGGAGTACAAGTTCCAGCTGCGGCACCCGGCCGGCGACCTCGAGGAGATCTGCGACCCGGCCAACCCGCTGCGCGCGCCCGGCGCGTTCGGCGACAAGTCGGTGGTCGAGTTCCCCGACTACACCGCGCCCGCGTGGCTGGCCGGCGACCGGGTGCGAGGGCGCGTTCGACCGAGCGTCGCGCCGGGGGTCACGTCTGCTGGACGCCCGCGCCGCCCGACCGAGCCGCTGCCGCTGCTCGTCGCGCACGACGGGCCCGAGTACGACCGGCTGGCCGGGCTCACCGGCTACTCGGCCGCGCATGATCGCACACCGGCCGGGCTGCCCGCGCACCGGGTGGCGCTGCTCCAGCCGGGTGACCGCGACGACGAGTACTCGGCCAATCCCGACGCACTCGGCGCGGCTGCACGACCAGGTGCTGCCGGCGTCTGCCGCGACGCGGTCGGCCGTGCGCGGGCCGGTGGTCGGCATGGGCGCGAGCCTCGGCGGGCTCGCCATGCTGGCACGCGCAACGCGCGCTGCCCGGACTGTTCGGCGGGCTGTTCCTCCAGTCGGCGTCCTTTCTCGACAGTCGGCTCGACCCGCAGGAGAAGGGCCGGTTCAGCCGGTTCGCGCAGGTCACCCGGTACGTGGCGGCGGCGCGGCGGACCACGCCCGCGCGGACCGTGCCCACCGTCCTGACCTGCGGGCTGGCCGAGGAGAACCTGGCGAACAACCGGCAGATGGCGACGCGCTGACCGGGCAGGGCTACCCGGCGCGGCTGGTCGAGGTGCCGGACGCCCACAACTACGTCGGCTGGCGCGACGCGTTCGACCCCGCGCTGACCGACCTGCTGCGCACGGTCTGGGAGGCGTGATGCGACGGGACCAGTTCGAGGTCGGCGGCGGCACGGTGATCGCGTACGGCCACTACGGCCGGCCGTTCCTCGTGTTCCCGTCCGAGCAGGGCCGGGCGTGGGACTTCGAGAGCAACGGCATGATCGACGCGGTCCCGCCGCTGATCGAGGACGGCCGGGCTGAAGCTGTACTGCGTCGACTCGCACGACGCGGCGTCGTGGTCCAACAAGTCGGTGCCGCTGGAGCATCGCGCGCACCAGCACGGCGTCTACGAGTCGTGGATCCTCGACAACGTGGTGCCGTCGATCCACGCCGACTGCGGCGGCGCACGGAGATCGCGACGGTCGGCTGCTCGCTCGGCGCGTTCCACGCGGTGCTGTTCGCGCTGCGCCGGGCGGACCTGTTCCCGCTGGCCATCGGCATGTCCGGCAACTACGACCCGTCCACCTGGCACGGCTGGGGCGAGCGCGGCGACGCCGCGTACTTCACCAACCCGTTCGACTTCGTGCCCAACCTGAACGGTGACCACCTCGACTGGCTGCGGTCGCGGCTGTCCGTGCTGCTGGTGGTCGGCCAGGGCCAGTGGGAGGACACCACCGGCTCGCTCGGGTCGACGCAAGCGTTTCGCGGACAGTGTTGCACGGCAAGGGGTTGCGCTGCGAGCTGGACGTGTGGGGTCACGACGTGCCGCACGACTGGCCGTCCTGGCGGGCGCAGCTCACCCATCACCTGCCCCGGTTCTGTTGAGGAGGATTGTCGTGGACCGCACCGAACACCTGCTGGGCCTGCTGCTGGGAACCGAGGAGGACTGGCCGCGCGCGTTCGAGGAGCTGGTGCGCCGGCTCGGGCCGGTCACCGGCGGGCGGCGTGGAGCACACGCTGCGCACCGAGCGGATCACCATCGAGCCGTTCGACCTGCGCGCGAAACCGCGGTACGACCTGGTGATCGACCGGCTCGCGTACTGGTACTACGTGCCGCGCGAGTGGTTGAAGAAGTGTCGCGCTGATGGACGACGTGTACCTGCTGAACAGCCCGTTCACGTTCCAGTCCATGGAGAAGCACGCCGCGTACTGCGCGATGATCCGGCTGGGACTGAAGGTGCCGGACACCTGGCTGGTGCCGTACAAGAACCCGGTCGACAACGCGCGGTACGCCTACACCGCGGCGAAGTACAACCAGCCGTTCGACCTGGACGAGGTCGCGGCCCAGGTCGGCTACCCGATGTACATGAAGCCCTACGACGGTGGCGCGTGGCGCGGGGTGTCCCGGATCAAGGACCCGGCGGCGCTGCACCAGGCCTACGACGAGTCCGGCGAGATGCTGATGCACCTGCAGGCGTCGGTCGAGGGATTCGACGTGTTCGCGCGGTCGCTGACCATCGGGCCGGACAGCATGGTGATGAAGTTCCAGCCGGACGAGCCGATGCACAACCGGTACGCCGTGGACCACGGCTTCCTGTCCGCCGTCCGCCGGCGACGAGGTGCTGACGATCTCCCGGCTGATCAACGCGTTCTTCCGCTGGGAGTTCAACTCCTGCGAGAGCCTGGTGATCGGCGTCGTCCGTGCACCCGATCGACTACGCGAACGCCTGCCCGGACATCTCGATCACGTCGCTGCACTACTACTTCCCGTGGGCGATCACGACGTTGCTGAAGTGGTCGGTGTTCTGCGCGGTCACCGGCCGCCGTCCCAGGCTGGACCTGGACACGTCGCGGTACTTCGAGGTCGCCGACTCCGCCCGGTCCTACGAGGAGAAGCTCGACGAGTACCGGCAGTCTGGCCGACGACTACTTCGAAACCGAGCGCTACCAGGAGTTCTGCGCCACGTCACTGGCCGGGGTGGACGACCTGGTGCGGGACTGGGTCACCTCGCCCGCCTTCGACGAGCTGCTGGTGGACGACCGTGCGGTCCACGTACCCGGCCGCCGAGCACGACCGGTTCGTCGCGCACTTCCGCGGGCTGATCGGCCTGTGGGTGACCGACAACGCCTGAGGGGTTCTGGAGCATCGCTGACCTGTCGGTGGATTTGTGCGTTTGCCTGATCGACCTGGGCCGTCGCGCCGCCTAACGTCGGAGGTATGGCGCACATCGAGCTTGGTGTTGACGAGGAAGAGTTCCCCGGGATCAACGGGCCGCTGATGTTTCGGCCCGAGACCGGCAAACCCCTGTCCGAGCTGGCCGAGGTGCTGCTGAGGGCGCCGCACTCACTCTCCGCCGGCGAGCGGGAGCTGATCGCCGCCTACGTGTCCGGGCTCAACGAGTGCGACTTCTGCTGCTCGTCGCACTCCGCGTTCGCCGCCATCCAGCTCGACGGCGGGACGGATCTCGTCGACCACGTGAAGGCCAACCTCGACGACGCACCCGTGTCCGACAAGATGCGGGCCCTGCTGCGGATCGCCGGGGCGGTGCAGGACAGCGGGCGCAAGGTCACTCCCGAGCTGATCGCCGCCGCGCGGGACCACGACGCCACCGACCTCGAGATCCACGACACCGTGCTCATCGCGGCCGCGTTCTGCATGTACAACCGCTACGTCGACGGGCTCGGGACGCTCGCGCCCGACGACCCGGCGCTCTACCTCGGCGCGGCCGAACGGATCGTCGCGCGGGGCTACCTCGGCTAGGACCGCGTTGCGCGGAAGTACGCCGAGGCCTTCTTGCCCCACATGAGCATCGCCGCGAGGATGAACGCCGCGCCGGGCATGAAGAGGATCACCATCAGGAAAGACACCCACGCCGCGCCGCTGGCCACCAGCAGCACCGCCGGGCCGAGGAGCATGGGCACGCCCAGCGCCACGCCGATGATCGTGAGCGCGGTCCGCCCGGTCCGGCTGCCGTCGCGCATGAAGAACGCGGCCACCAGGATGGCGATGCCCAGGAGGCCCACCATGGTCAGCACGCCGAGCACGATCCAGAGGACGAACGACACCTGCACGGAGGTCGGGCGCGTCGGATCCACCGGCACACTCAAGCACACCGCCACCAGATCAGCGCACGGCCTCGGCGATCAGGTCACAGTGGCGCAGGAACTCGTCCTCCGTGTCCGCGTGCGGGCCCACGCCCACGCGGTCCGCGCCCGCCGCCGCGTAGGCCGCGACGTGGTCGGCGATCGCCGACGCGCTGTCACCCGGCATCGGGACCCGCGACGCCTCCGCCTCCGGCAGGCCGTGCAGGTCGACGAGCTGGCGCACGAACTCCGCCCGCTGCGCGTCCACCGCCGAACCCGAGCCGACGAACATGTGCCCGCCGACCGTGACAGGCAGGGGCCGGCCGAGTAGGGGCACCCGGGTGGCCAGCAGTTCCGGGCTGATCAACGACGGCATCCACCCGTCGCCGTGAGCCACCGTGCGCCGGATCGCCGCGTCGGAGTTGCCGCCGATCAGCACCGGCGGCATGGTGGCCGCCGGCAGCTGGGTCAGCGCCACACCGTCCACAGTGGTCGGTTCGCCGGCCAGCAGACCGGGCAGCACCCGCAGCGCCTCGTCCGTGCGGCGGCCGCGCTCCCGGCCCGGCACGCCGAGCGCCTGCCAGAACGGCGTGCCCGGGAAGCCACCGATGCCGACTCCGAGCAGCAGCCGGTCGCCCGACAGGTGTTGCAGCGTGGCGAGTTGCGCGGCCAGCAGCGGCACCGGCCGCAACGGCAGCACGAGCGTGCCGAAGCCCAGCCCGATCCGCTCGGTCGCGCCGGCGATCGCGGCGATCGTGGTCATCGCCTCCAGCGACGGCACGCTCCCGTCGCCCGTCTGCAGGTCGGGCACCCACACCGACTCGAGACCGAGCTGCTCGACGTGGCGCGCGATCCGCACCACGTCCATCGGCTTCGCACCGGGCGCGGGCATGGTCGGGAGCGAGATGGCGATCTTCATGGACCCAGTCTCATACCTCCACCAAACGAGAGGTCAACCTCAGAAGCTGGTCTCCCCGGCCAGGCCGAAGTAGTCGTGCCACTTCACTCCCGCGCCGAAGCCGTTCCCTGTGGACAGTGCGGTGTACACGTCGGCCCCGACCCGGGTGAACGCCACGATGTCGCCGCGCCCGTCGGCGTTGTAGTCGCCCACGTACGGGAACTCCCCCACCGGCGCGAAGAAGTCGTGCCAACGGCCGGCCGGCCCGAACGAGGTGCCGGTCGACGCCGCCACGTACACGTCACCCGTCGTCTCGCCCGTGAATGCCGCGATGTCCGCCCGGCCGTCGCCCGTGAAGTCGCCCAGTCGCGGAGACTCCAGGCCCGGCGCCATCATGTCGTGCCACTTCGCGCTGGCCGCGAAACCGTTCCCTGTGGACAGTGCGACGTACACGTCACCCAGGCCGCCCTGGGTGAACACGACGGCGTCGTCGCGGCCGTCGCCGTTCACGTCGGCCACGCCCGGGGACTCGCCGGCGATGCCGAAGAAGTCTTGCCACTTCTGCGAAGCACCGAAACCGCTTCCCGTGGACAGTGCCACGTGGACGTCGGCCAGCCTGTCGCGGGTGAACGTGATGATGTCGTCACGACCGTCGCCGTTCACGTCGCCCACCGACGGGACCTCCCCGGACAGCGAGAAGTAGTCGTGCCACTTGGCCGACCCGCCGAACGCCGTGCCCGTCGACAACGCCACGTGCACGTCGGCCAGCGAACCGTGCGTGAACGTCACGATGTCGTCGCGGCCGTCCCCGTTGAAGTCCCCGGTCAGCGGCGTCTCCCCGTCCAACGCGAAGAAGTCGTGCCACTTCGCCGACGTGCCACTGAAACCCGAGCCGGTGGACAGCGACACGTACACGTCGGCCAGCGGACCGTGGGTGAACGTGACGATGTCGTCGCGGCCGTCGCCGTTGAAGTCGGCCGACGCACCGGTGAAGACGTTCGCCTGCGACTCCGTGAAGCGCAGCGGCGCCAGGTGTAGACCGCCCTGACCCCAGCCGGCGCCGGTCACCCACGTGGCGCCGTTCGGTTCGGTCACCACCTCGGCCGCGTGCGCGTCGATGCGCCCGGCCAGGTCGCTCACCGAGAACCGCAGCGGATCCCGGCTCCGGTACACGCGGGTGTCCTTGTAACCGGGGTCGCAGCACACGAACAGGTACCACCAACCGCCGCGGTACACGACGAACGGCGACTCGGTCGGCCCGCCGAACGTGCCGGACGCGGGATGGCTGAACGCCACCTGCTTGGCGCTCCAGTTCACCAGGTCACCGCTGGTCCGGTAGGCCACCTGGTGGTTCCCGCCGGTGGGCGTGCTGTTCGCCGTGTAGTACATGACCCACGTGCCGCCGATGCGGGTGATCATCGGGTCGCGGGCGTCGAACCCGTCGGTGAACAGCGGGTTCGCCGGGCTGCGGGTCCAGGTGGTGAGGTCGGTGGACGTCGCCAGGTGCATCCGGTAGGCGGCGTGGTCGGGAGTGCCGGCCGCGTAGAACATGTAGTAGCGGCCGTTGTCGTGGATGACGTGCGGCGCCCAGATGTGGCTCTCGCCCAGGGCGGGGTTGGCGGTCAGCGCGAACGGCCGCTTCGTCCACGGCCCGGTCGGTGACGGTGCCGTCGCGTGGCCGAAGACCTTCTCGTCCAGGGGATTCGCGGGTTCGGCGTGGGTGATGGCGTAGACGTGCCAGGTGCCGGTCACCACGTCCCGAACCATCGTGTGGTCGTTGTAGTACCACTGCTGTGTCTCGCCGACCGACGGGTCGTACACGCGGAAGAACGCGCCCGCCGAGACGGTCTGTGGCTGTGCTGCCCGGGCTGTGGCCGGGGCGCCGAGCGTGGTGGTGACCGCGACCGCGGCCACCATCAACACCAGTGCCTTCCTGATCATGAACGCTCCATCGGGTAATCGATTACAACGTTTCAGAGACTGGTTTCCCCGGCGAGTCCGAAGAAGTCGTGCCACTTGGCGCCGCCGGCGAACCCGGCGCCGGTCGAGAGCGCCGTGTAGACGTCGGCCAGCGAGTTGTGCGTGAACGTGATGGCGTCGTCCTTGCCGTCGCCGTTGAAGTCCCCGGTGTAGGGGAACTCGCCCGCGATGCCGAAGAAGTCGTTCCACTTCTGCTCGGTGCCGGCGAACGCGGTCCCCGAGGACAGCGCCACGAAGACATCGGCCGCCGCGTTCGTGGTGAACGTCGCGATGTCCGCCTTGCCGTCACCGTTGAAGTCACCGATCCGGGGCAGCTCACCGCCGACCGCGAACCAGTCGTGCCACTTCGCGCTCGCGCCGAAGCCCGCGCCCGAGGACAGCGCCACGTACACGTCGCCGAGCGTGCCGCGGGTGAAGACCACGATGTCGGCCTTGCCGTCACCGTTCACGTCGGCCACCCCCGGGTACTCGCCCGCGATCCCGAAGAACTCGTGCCACTTCGCGCTCGCCCCGAACGACGTCCCGTTGGACAGCGCCACGTACACGTCGGCCGCGGCGTTGCGGGTGAACGTGATGATGTCGTCCAGACCGTCGCCGTTCACGTCACCGACCGTCGGGACCTCACCGGAGATCGCGAAGAAGTCGTGCCACTTCACCCCCGCGCCGAAAGACGATCCGTTCGACAACCCCACGTACACGTCGGCCAGGGTCCCGTGGGTGAACGTCACGATGTCGTCCTTGCCGTCCCCGTTGAAGTCGCCGGTCAGCGGTGTCTCACCGGACAGCGCGAACCGGTCGTGCCACTTCACGGTGGTGCCGGCGAACCCGCTACCCGAGGACAGCGCGACGTAGACGTCGTCGAGCGGGCCGTGGGTGAACGTGACGATGTCGTCGCGGCCGTCACCGTTGAAGTCGGTCGACGATCCCGTGTAGACACCGCCGGAGGATCCACCGCCGCCGTTCACGAGTTCCATGTACCGGCCCCAGTTCCAGTGTGGACCGGGGTCGGTGTGGTCGTTGCCGGGCACCTCGTTGTGACCCACGATGCCCTGGCGGGTCTTGGGAATGCCGTGTCGGTCGGCCAGCCAGCGCGACAACGCGGCCGACGACCGGTACATGGCGTCGGTGAACCACGACGGGTTGTCCACGAACCCCTCGTGCTCGATACCCATCGTGCGCGGGTTGGCCGAGCGCGCGTGGTAGGCGGTGTCGCCGTCGCGCACCATCTGCGTGACCTCGCCGTTGGACGACTTGACCACGTAGTGCGCGCTCACGCCGGACGCCGGGTTCTGGAACCAGCTGATGGTGCCGGCGTAGGAGCCCTGCGTCACGTGGATGACGATCTGGTTGATCCGCGCCGAGCGCCCGGCGCCGTAGTTCGAGCCGTTGGCGGGGATCCACCGCGAGTCCGGGTAGTCCATGCCCCGCGCGATGACCTCGTCCTGCGGGAGCGGCGCGGGAAGCCCGGTGTGCGCGGGCAGCTCGACGTTCTCTCCAGACGGGGTCCGGGTCTGGAGTCCACTTCGGAGGATCTCGTACACGGCGTCGGTGTAGAGCCGGGCCACCGTGGAGCTGGTGGCGCCGCCGTACTCGGCGAGCACCGGCTCCCACTCGGCCAAGCGGTCACGGTCCGCATCGGACAGTCCGTGGTCGTCGGCCAGCGCGCGGAGCACGGCCGCGCCGCCCCGCACGTTGGTCGCGTCGTCGGTGCGCAGGTCCGTGGTGGACTCGCCGGTCAGTTCCGCGGCCTGTTCCAGGGTCTTCCGCTTCGGGTTGCTCACCAGGTGCATCACGCCGAACCCGTTGGCCTGGCTGGGTTCGCCGGCGTGACCGTCCAGATGGGTCTCTCCGTAGCCGACCGCCACGATCAGGTCGCGGGGCACGTCGAACTCGGCGGCCGCCTCGGCGAACGCCGCATTCAGCGGTGACTCAGGTGCCGCGGCCGCCGGCCAGGCGGACAGGCCGATCGCCGTGAGCGCGGTGGTGCCGAGCACGAGTAGACGTCTCATCTCATTCTCCTGACTCAGAAGCTGGTCTCGCCGGCGAGACCGAAGAAGTCGTGCCACTTCGCGCCGCCCGCGAAGCCGGTGCCCGTGGACAGGCCGGCGTACACGTCGGCCAGGGTGTTGTGCGTGAACGTGACGATGTCGTCCTTGCCGTCGCCGTTCACGTCGCCCGGGTACGGGAACTCGCCGGACAGCGCGAAGAAGTCGTTCCACTTCTGCTCGGTGCCCGTGAACGCGGTGCCCGACGACAGTGCGACGAACACGTCGGCCGCCGCGTTCGTGGTGAACGTCGCGATGTCCGCCTTGCCGTCGCCGTTGAAGTCACCGATCCGGGGCAGCTCACCGCCGACCGCGAACCAGTCGTGCCACTTGGCCGAAGCGCCGAAGCCCGCGCCCGAGGACAGCGCCACGTAGACGTCGCCGAGCGTGCCGCGGGTGAAGACCACGATGTCGGCCTTGCCGTCACCGTTCACGTCGGCCACCCCCGGGTACTCGCCCGCCGTGCCGAAGAACTCGTGCCACTTGGCCGAAGCGTCGAAGCCGGATCCCGTGGACAGCGCCACGTACACGTCGGCCGCCGCGTTGCGGGTGAACGTGATCAGGTCGTCACGCCCGTCCCCGTTCACGTCGCCCACCGCGGGAACCTCGCCGCCCAGCGAGAAGAAGTCGTGCCACTTGAGACCCGGCCCGAACGAGGAACCGTTGGACAGCGCCACGTAGACGTCGGCGAGCGACCCGTGCGTGAACGTGACGATGTCGTCCTTGCCGTCGCCGTTGAAGTCGCCGGTCAGCGGCGTCTCACCGGTGAGCGCGAACCGGTCGTGCCACTTCACCGTGGTGCCCGCGAAGGCGGATCCGTTGGACAGTGCCACGTACACGTCGTCGAGCGGACCGTGGGTGAACGTCACGATGTCGTCGCGGCCGTCGCCGTTGAAGTCGGTGGAGGAGCCGGTGAACACGCGGGGGCTGAGCATCCCGCGCGCCTCGGCCATCATGGACCGCGCCCGACCCTCGGCCTGGTCGTAGCGCTCCGGGCAGCAGGAGCGCTGCACGCTCTGCGCCAGCAGACCGGCCGTGTACTGCGGGTACAGCGGCTCGTTGCGTTGCGCCTGAATGAAGAACTGCGTGGCCGCGTACGGCACGTGCATGATCTGTTCGGGCGTGCCCCAGCCCTGGCTCGGCCGCTGCTGGAACACCCCGAGCGAGTCCTTGTCACCGCAGTTCAGGTTGTTCATGCGGGACTCGACCCAGCCGGCCTCGAACGCGGCCAGCATGACCTTGTCCGACACGTTGCGGTCGATCCCCACCTGCATGACCGTCCGGATGACGTTCGGGTCGTGGCTCGGCGGGATGCTCGGGCAGGCGCGGGGATCCACCGTGAGGGGAACGCGATCGCCGGGAGCCACCGGGTCCCGGGGTTCCGCGTTCGCCGGCGCGGCCAGCGCGCCGGCCGTCAGGACGGTGAGGACGGCAGTCAGGAGTCTGCGCATCAGAAGGACCTCTCTCCGGGGAGTCCGAAGTAGTCGTGCCATTTGCCGCTGGCGCCGAATGCCGTGCCGGTGGACAGCGCCACGTACACGTCGGCCAGCGAGCTGTGGGTGAAGGTGACGATGTCGTCCTTGCCGTCACCGTTGAAGTCGCCGACGTACGGGAACTCGCCGGCCAGTGCGAAGAAGTCGTGCCACTTCTGCTCGGTGCCGGTGAACGCGTTCCCTGTGGACAGTGCCACGTAGACGTCGCCGGCCGCGTTGTTCGTGAACGTCGCGATGTCGTCGCGACCGTCCCCGTCGAAGTCGCCGATCCTCGGCTGCTCGGCACCCACGGCGAACCAGTCGTGCCACTTGAGACCGGGACCGAAGCCGGAACCGGTGGACAGCGCCACGTACACGTCACCCGTGGTGCCCCGGGTGAACGTGATCAGATCGTCGAGCCCGTCGCCGTTCACGTCCCCCATGGCCGGGAACTCGGCGTTCAGCGCGAACGAGTCGTGCCACTTCAGGCCGGCGCCGAACGAGGAGCCGTTCGACAGTCCCACGTAGACATCGCCGAGCGTGCCCCGGGTGAACGTGACGATGTCGTCGCGGCCGTCGCCGTTCACGTCGCCCACGGCCGGGATCTCGCCGGACAACGCGAACCGGTCGTGCCACTTGGCGCTCGCACCGAACGTCGAGCCGAGCGACGGCGCCACGTACACGTCGTCGAGCGGACCGTGGGTGAACGTCACCACGTCGTCACGGCCGTCACCCGTGAAGTCCCCGGTCAGCGGGGTTTCCCCGGGCAGGCCGAAGAAGTCGTGGGCCTTGGCACCACCCGCGAAGCCCGCGCCGGTCGACGCCGCCGCGTACACGTCGGCCAGCTGGTTCATGGTGAACGTGACGATGTCGTCGCGCCCGTCGCCCGTCACGTCGGTGGGTGAGCCGCCGAACATGGCCGATCCGCCGGACCCGCCGCAGTTTCCGCTGGTGTGGTAGGAGATCGCGCTGCTGTAGCGCAGCGGCACCCCGTCGATCACGATCGGCTGGTTGGCGCCGTCGGCCTCCTGCTCGTAGTGCAGGTGCGGGCCCGACGAGTTGCCGGTGCTGCCGACCTTGCCCAGCTCGGTCCCGGCCACCACGTACTGGCCGCGACTCACGCTGAACGCCGACAGGTGGGCCACCATGCTCGTCCAGCCGCCGCCGTGGTCGACCCGGACGTAGTTGCCGTAGCCCGCGTGGTTGGGCACCACGTCGATGACCGTGCCGGCGGCCGACGCCAGCGCGGGGGTGCCGAGGTCCTCGGCGCCCGCGAGGTTGAAGTCGAGGGCGTTCACCACTTCGGTCGAGTGGTGGTAGTACTGGCGCTGCTGGCCACAGGGCCACGGCGCCCGGAAGTCCGGGCGGGGCCCGGCGGTCACCCCGAAGTCGGGGGTGTCGTCCACGATGGACGGTTCGGCGATCGCGGGGGTGGTGCCGAGCAGCGCCATCGCGGCGCAGACGGTCAGGAGTCTTCGAGCGATCATGGCAACCTCTTCGGGGAGGGATGTTCAGAACAGGCTGGGCCGTGGGATCTCGGCGCCCGTGGCGAACTGGTCGTGCCACTTGGTGGATGCGCCGAACGAGGTGCCGGCGGCGATCGCCGCGTACACATCGGACAGTGCGCCCCTGGTGAAGACCACGATGTCGCTGACGCCGTCGCCGTTCACGTCCGCGATACCGGGCAGCTCGTCGTTGATGCCGAAGAACTCGTGCCACTTCCAGGCGTTCTGCACGAACCGGCCGCCGTCGGACAGCGACACGAACACATCGCCCGCGGTGCCGCGGGTGAACGTGACCACGTCGTCGCGGCCGTCGCCGTTCACGTCACCCGCGCCGGCCACCTCCGCGCCGGCCGCGAAGTTGTCATGCCACTTCCAGGCCTCCTGCACGAAGGCGACGCCGTTGGACAGCGACACGTACGCGTCGGCCTGTGCCCCACCGGTGAACGTGGCGATGTCGTCGCGGCCGTCGCCGTCGAAGTCACCGACCGCGAGTTGCTCGGTGCCGTAGCCGAAGTTGTCCTGCCACTTGACGCCCGGACCGAAGCCCGTGCCGGTGGACAGCGCCACGTAGACGTCACCGGTGGTGCCGCGGGTGAACGTGATGATGTCGGTGCGGCCGTCCCCGTTGACATCGCCCACCAGCGGATACTCGTTGTCCACCGCGAAGAAGTCGTGCCACTTGGCCGAGGCGCCGTAGCCGGTACCGGTCGAGAGCGCCACGTACACGTCGGCCGCGGCACCCCGGGTGAAGGTGATGATGTCCGCCCGGCCGTCGCCGTTGACGTCCCCGGTCGGGGTACTTCGCCGTTGATGGAGAAGAACTCGTGGCCCTTGACGTCGCCCCGAACGCCGAGCCGGTCGACCGGGCGGTGACGACGTCGGCCGCCGTGCCCTGGGTGAACACCACGGCGTCGTCGCGGTCGTCGCCGTTGACGTCGCTCGTGATCGGCACCTCGGTCTCGCGTGGACCACCCCGGAGGCCGGGCCGGCGTTGCCGGCCCGGTCCACGGCCACCACGCGGTAGTGCCGGGTCGCGTTGGCCGGCAGCGGTCCGTGCCGGAAGCCGTGGTGGCCGTGGTGCCGACGAGGTTGGCGCCGGTGACCGGCACCGACGGGTCGGTCGAGGCGTACACCCGGTAGGCCGCGACACCCGACGTTGTCGGTCGCCGCGGCCCAGCTCAGCGGAACGCGTGGTAGCGGCCGCCGACGCGAGCGCCAGCCCGGAGACCGCGCTCGGTGCCGTCGGTCGGTGAAGGGAGTCACCAGGTTCCGCGCCGTGTACTTCGAAGCCGTCCACTGTGGACCACTGGGAACGAGCCGCACGGTGATGCTCGACTTGCCGGCGGTCAGCGCGGGCGGCAGGGTGAACTCGTCGTCGAGCCAGCGCTGGTCTGGTTGCCGAGCGCCTGCAGCCAGGTGCCGGCCGCCGCGCCGTCCACCGTGACCGCGGCCTGTTGGTAGGCGGCGTTCTGGTCGCTCGTCCGGCGCAGCCGCACGCCCTGGTTCGCCGGGTCGACGGCCAGCCGGAAGCTGATCGGCGCCGCCGTCGCGCGCACGTCCGCGCTGACCTGGTCGTGGTCGCCGTCGCCCTCGTACACGGCCGCGAGCCCGTACTGGCTGGCCGCGCCCGACTCGGTGTAGCCGTGGGCGGCGCGGCTGCCGGCGTCGCCGACGACGATCGTGTCGGTGGTGCGGCTGGCGACCTGTCGGCTGGTGTAGAGGAAGGCGGTGGAACTCTCGTCGACCGGCATGTCGTTCTGCGGCCCGTGCTCGATGCCGAACCGCAGCACCGTCCGTGTAGGACACGGCGTCACCGATCTGGAGCCGGTACATGGAGTCGCACTCGACGGCGCACGAACCCGCGCGGACGCGGTGGCCGGTGTTGCCGGTGAACACCCCGGAGTACTCGCCGCGGTTGAAGTACCAGCCGGACTCGTAGTAGTCCTCGCTGCCCGTGCCGTGGAACTGCGGCGACAGCGCGCCGTCGGCGTGGATCGCGCTCGTCGCCCTCGAGGTAGCCGCGCTCGTTGCCGCCGGAGATCCTGTTGTGCACGAACTGGGTGACGCCGAGGAACCGACCGCGGCCGGCCTGGTCGGCGAGCAGCCAGTCCCTGGCCTGCGCGGTGGTGCCGCGCCGGGACTGGGTGGTGAAGTGGCCCGGCGTTGCCCGCCGGGCCGCCAGCTCGGCCGTCCACCTGGCGTTGGGCGCGTGGGTGATCTCCGCCTGGATGTCGGAGACCGTGGCACCGGTGGTGTTGACGAGCGATGAGGGTGGCCGACGACGCGAACGGCATCATCCACCACGCGCTGTACCAGCCGCCGGTGGCCGGGTCCATGCCGAACATCAGCGAGCGGACGTCCCGCTCCCCCAGCGCGGCGCCGAAGAACTCGCCGACCGGGGAGTCCACTGTGGTCCGGCCGTCGAAGGTCATCCGCAGGCGCAGCCCGCGCGAGGTTCGCCTCGGTGGCCGCACCGTCGGGAATCCGCAGGCGCACGGCCGTGACCGCGGCCGGGCCGGTGAGCGATGGCGAGCGTCGCCGGTCCGCCGGCCGGCGGGGAGACGGTGGCCGTGGTCGTGGTGGCTCCGGGCTGCGCGGGTTTCGGGTCGGCGCGGCCGGCCTGGCGCAGCTTGTTCACCACGTCGGTCGCGGGTCGGCCGGGTTGAAGCGGGTCACGCCCGTGACGTCGGCGAACTCGCGGTAGCAGACGTGGTGGAAGAGCGGGTTGTTCGTGGTGGTGACCACCATGGAATCGCGGTAGGGCATGGGAACCTTGATCGTGACGCCGCCGGAGGTCTGGTCGGCGTTGGTCACCAGCGGCCAGACGAACGGCGCGCCCAGGTCGCCGTTCACCACACTCTGCAGGTTGGCGTTCGAGCACGGTCACGCCGTCCAGCACGATCCGGATGGTCCCGGTGGCCGAGACGTTGCCCTCGTCGCGGGTGAACCAGATGGACTGCAGCTCACCAGGGCCGCGGTCCTCGGCGATCACACAGCCGGGACCGTTGGTGCGCAGGCAGGAGTAGCGGCCGACGAACCCGTCGTCGTTGCTGCCGTTGCGCGCGAAGCTCGAGAACTGCTTGGTCTGCGAGCCCGACGCGAGGTCGGGCAGGAGGTCGAGCCGCCGGTAGGTGTCCCAGCCGATGGCGCCCGGGCTGGCGGCTATTCCGGGCTCCGCAACGGAATGGCCGAGACCGGACAGCATGGTCGCGGCCACGGCGAGACAGGACAGTACGGCGAGACGCTTCCGCATCGAGACACCTTTCGGCGGCGCCGGGCAGGGGGGACCGACGCAAGGGCGCTAGCAGGGGCAGAGCAGGGACCGAACCGCCCGCGCCAGGCGATTCGGGTAATCGTTTACCCGAGTAGTGTCCAGTTCGTGCCTTCCTGACGTCAATAGGCCGTGCGGTGGTATCAATTCACAAGCGGGTGGTGATTCATCGTCGGATTGCCGGGTCCGGCCGGGTGGCGGACCATGGGCGCATGCTGGAACTGCTGAGCAGGCGCTGGTGGCTGATCGTGCTGCGTGGCGTCGTCGCTGTCGTGTTCGGTCTGCTGGCCGTCGCCTGGCCGGAGATCACCGTGCTGGCGCTCGCGCTGCTGTGGGGCATCTACGTGCTGGCCGACGGGATCTCGGCCGCGATGATCGGGGTCGCCGGCACCGGCCAGGAACGCGCGCTCCACCTGGGCATCGGCGCGCTCGGCGTACTCACGGGGGTGCTCGCACTCGTGTGGCCAGGCATCACGGCGATGGTGCTGCTGGTGGTCATCGCCGTGTGGGCGATCATCGCGGGGATCATGCAGATCGCGGCCGCTGTCCGGCTGCGCAGGGTCATCCAGCGGGAGTGGTTCCTCGCGGTGTCGGGTGTGGTGTCGCTGGTCCTCGGGCTGTTGTTGATCGTCCAGCCGGCTGAGGGCGCCATCGCCCTGGTCATCGCGATCGCGACGTTCGTCATCGCGTGGGGTGTGGTGCTGATCGTTCTCGGGTTTCGGCTTCGTGCGCTGGGTGCTCGCGCGGTCGTCTGAGCACGCACTTCCGTCCCTGCGGCTCGTGCTCGGCGAGGATCCAGCAGGACGTCGCCGTCGCCCGGCGGCTGCTCGCGGCGGACGACGTCGAGGCGGCCTCCCGGCTGTTCGAGGTGTTCCAAGCGACTGGTGGCGAAGCTGTGGATTACAGTCCGTCGATCTTTAGCGGCTCTTTGGGCGGGTGTTGCGGTCCGGGTGTTGTTGCTGGTCACCGGGTGGGTTCGGGGGTGGCTGCGGATTTTACGGGCGGCCCCTCCTGCCGCCCTGGGACGAGTACCAAGGGCTGGCGCCCGCCCTCCCCATGCCCCGCCGCCACCCCCGAACCCCTTCTGTTTGAGGTTCACCCCACACCAGGAACCTGAGCCTTCCGTTGCACCCCGCGCGGGGTTGCGCGCGATTCAGGTGCAGGGAACCGCGAACTCGAGTGCGGGAAGCGCGATCTCGCGGTCGGGAAGCGCGAACTCGCGGTCGGGACATGGCGGGATGCGGTTGGGAAGTGGGGGCATGCGGGCATGGGGGTGCCGCCGGAGTGAAAGTTGCTCCGGCGGCACCCCCATGCTCGGGTACTAGTTTCTGTTGATCGTGAACGTGGTCGTCGTGTTCCTGATGTCCTGCGCGTTGTTGCTCAGGGTCAGGTTGTTGAACGTCACCGAGCCCCGCGCCGGGCCCTGGCCCGTCTTCCGGCATCTCGTTGGCCCAGATGCCGAACCCGGACTTGGCGTCGTACGCGTCGCCGCTCTTGCGGGCCCCGGAGATCGACGACGTTGGTGAACACCGTGTCCGCCACCGGGAACAGCGGTTGGCCGCCGACGTAGTTCGGTCTGGAACATGATGCCGTGTAGGTCGGGTCCACGATGTCCACATCGGACACCCGAATGCCCTGGAAGATCTTCGTCGCCGAGTACACCCAGATGCCCGGGAACGTCTGGGCGCCCCAGAAGTGGCCGCCCGCACGAACGACCGAGATGTTCTCGAAGCGCGTCGGCGGGGAGGCGCCGAAGCCGTTCATCGGGAATGCCGAAGTCCAGCGAGCTGATCGTGATCCCGGAATACACCAGCGTGTCCGCCACGTACATGTTCCGGAACACGTTGTTGTAGCCGCCGTACACCGCGAACCCGGCGGCCCGCCACGTCAGGATCGACGTCAGGTTCTCGAAGACGTTGCCGGTCACCTCGCCGCCACCGCCGTCCTGCGCGTTGAACAGCGCGAAGCTGTCGTCGCCGGACGCGCGGGACTCGTTGTTGGAGACCAGGTTCCCGGAGCTGCCGTTGGTCATGTTGATCGCGTCGGCGAAGATGTTGCGGATCCGGTTGTTCCGCAGACGTCATGTTGTCGGTGTTCGCGCCCCAGTAGAGGCACACCATGTGCTCGGCCCAGATGTTCTCGATCGTCGATGTCGGCGATGCCGTTGAAGTCGAACACCTTGCCCGGCCCGTCGTTGGCGGATCGTGTAGTTGCCGAAGTACGCGAAGCCGGAGAACACCGAGCCGTTCGCCGAGCGACTCCGCGCGGAATCCGACGTCCGTGTTCTCCTGGCCGGACGGCGCGAGGAACCTCGTGTACCACGGCCCGGCGCCGACCACGCGGACCGGCTTCAGGTACACCTGGAACTTGCTGGACGTCTGGTAGTCACCCGGCGGCAGGTACACGCCGACCAGGTTCCCTGGCGTCCTGCCGCACCCGGTCCAGCGCGTCCTGCACGTCCTGGTGGGTGAACCCGGCCGGCACCGTGTACCGCGCGGGGTCCGGGTTCGCGATCGGCGCCACCTGCTCGAGGCTGACGAAGTCGATCGCGTACGTGGTGTGTTGGCCGGCGTCCTTCTGCAGCCGGATCCTGCTGCCCGCCGGGATCGACGAGTCCAGCATGATGTTGGCCTCGTCGTAGATGTGCCGCGGCCCGCCGGCACCCGGCGAGTTGCCCGGCCCGGCTTCCGCGCCGTAGAGCCACGCGTACTTCGACGTCAGGTTGATCGCCTTGTGGAACGTGCCGTCGACGTAGACGTTCAGCGTCGAGCTGATGCCGCCGCCGCCCGCCGAGTCCGGGATGGAGAACCGGGTGACCAGCGTGTTGGTCCGCGCCTTGGTGGTCCACTCGACGTAGGCGCCGTTGCTGTTCAGCGTGACCGCACGCCGGCCGGACGCCTCGCCCGCGAGGTCGCCGATCGTCCTGTTCGGACCGACCACGGTGGCGCCGCCGCCGGTGACGCCGTCCTCGGCCTCGTAGTAGTCGTACGGCATGTTCGCGCCGCGGCCGACGAACAGGTTGTGCGTCGTGGTGTTGTTGCCCTGCTTGGCCGGCAGCTCGTTGGCGTCGTTCGCGAGCACGACCCGGACCGTGTACCGGCCGTTGGCGGCCGGCCACGTGCCGAGCGTTCGACCGGGCTGGTCGCCGCACCCGGCGCGATCACCCCGCTCGCCGACCCGGTCAGCGTGCGGACCACCGCGCCGGTCGTCGCGTTGGTGACCGTCAGCGTGATGCCGTGCGCGCCGCTCGCCGAGCCGACCGTGCCCTGGTTGCGGATCGCCACCGAGAAAGTCACGGTGGCGCCGGTCTGCGGGGTGGTCGGCGTCCAGCTGACCGGCGAGGCGACCAGGTCCGACGTCGGCACGGCGCTGACCACGAGCGCGGTCGGGCTGGTGAAGGCGTTGTTGGTCTCGACCTTCTCGACGACCGTGTCGTCCTCGTCGACCACGGCGCGCGGCGTGTAGCTGCCGGCGTCCCGCGCGCCGATGTTCGCCGAGACCGTGGCACTCGCGCCGGCGGCGAGGTTCCCGACCGGAGCCGTGCCCACGGCCGTGTCGCCGAGGTAGAAGCTCACGGACGTGGCGCCGGACTGGCGGTCACCGGCGTTGCGGACGGTCGCCGACAGCGTGACCGGGTCGCTCTCCGACGGCGACGCCGGCGTCCACGTGAGACCCGAGACCTGCAGGTCCGGGTTCGCGGCGGGCTCGCCGATCACCTGGAGCTCGGCGACCTGCCCGGCCGGCGCGCCGGTGTTCGCCGGTGAACTGCAGCCGCACGTCCGCGGCGGTCGCGGTCACCGGGATCGTGACCAGGTTCCCGGACGACGGGCTGAAGCTGTACTGCCGCGAGGACACGAGTTCGTGAACTCCGGCGGCGTCCTGGTCGCGGCCGAGCACCTGGAACGTCTGCGTGCGCGGGCCCCACGACGGGTCCGGGTTGAGCTTCACCACGACCGACGTGACGGCGGCGTTCGCGCCGAGGCTCACGGTCAGCGTGTTCGGGTAGGCGCGTTGCCCTCCCAGTACGTGCTCACCTTGTCGTCGTTGGCGTTGGTGGCGACGAACGTGTGCACGTGGCCGGAGGCGGTGATCGGCTTGCCCACCGCCAGGTTCACGCCCGCGCTGGTGCCGGTGCGGGTCACCGTGTTGCTGTTCGGCGACTGGTTGCCGGCCGCGTCCCTGGCCCGCACGAAGTAGGTGACGGTCGCGCTGGCCGGCTGGGTGTCGGTGAACGTGCGCACGTCCGCGCCGACAGCTCGTGCGCAGCGCGCCGTTCGCGTAGACGTCGTAGCCGGTCACGCCGACGTTGTCGGTCGACGCCGTTCCACGACAGCGCGGATCTGGCCGGACGCGGGCTGGGTGTACGCGAGGCCGGCCGGCGCGGTCGGGGCTGGGTGTCCCCTGCCGGACGGTCCGTAGACCTCGAACTCCGACAGCTGCGCCGGCGGGCCAGCCGGTGTTCGCGGTGATGTGCAGGCGCACGATACCGGGTGGTCACCGAGTTGAAGCTGATCGTCACGGTGTTGCCGGTCGCCGGGTGAACCGGTAGCCGGCGGACGCGACGAGATCGGTGAACGTGGTGCCGTTCGTGCTCTGCTGGACGGTGAGGGTCTGCGTGCGGGCCTCCCAGTTGGCGCGGCAGCTTCAGCACGAGCCGGTTGGTGGCGACTGACGCGCCGAGGTCGGCCTGGATCCATTGCGGGAACGCGTTGTTCGCGCTCTCCCAGTAGGTGGCCGGGTTGCCGTCGTTCGCGTTGTTCACGCCGTACTCCGACAGCGATCTGCTGGCCGTGACGCCCTGCACGGCCAGCACCGCCGCCTCGGCGGCCGCGTAGACCTCCAAGAGGACAGCTGTGCGGTCACCTGGTGCCCCCGGTGACGAAGCCGATCTTCACGTACCGGGCCTCGATGCTCGCCGAGGCCGACTTCACGGTGTCGTCGTTGCCCTTGGGTTCGAAGGTCCGGTCGAGCGACGCCGGCCGCGGTGGTGAACGTCGCGCCGTCGCGCTGGTCTGGACGGTGAGGTGCTGGGTGCGCGCCGACCACTCGGCCGGCACCTTCAGCACCGCCTCGCCGACCGCGGCGTTCTCGCCGAGGTCGACCTGGGCCCACTGCTCACCGGCCTTCGCGCTCTCCCAGTAGGTGTCGTGGTTTCCGTCGGTGATCGCCGCGCGCTGCCCGGTGGAGCTGGAGACAGCCACCGGCTTGCCGCGGGCCAGGTCGGTGCCTTCTGCCGACACCGCGCTGTGGCCGGTCGCGACGAGCAGACCGGCCAAGAGCGTCGTGGCGCTCAGCCACGACGCGAAACGCTTCGCTCTCATGCGTCGCTCTCATCGTTGAGGGGACTCAGGCGTTTGAATTACCGCAGGATGATCGAAATTTGCAGGTGTTTGCTTGTTTCTTGCATAGATCAAGTCACAGGGTTACCCAGGCGCTACCCGAAGTCAACGATTTGTCGACTGCGCATGGACCGGTACACCCGTTCGGCCGGACGACTCGCGGCATTCGGCGCAGCCGGCACCGCGCGGGTCACATGATGATCACTGCCGCGCGCCGGTGACAACGCGCGGCGGGGTGCGTACGTCCTCAGTGGTGTTACCAGCTTCGGACCGGAGGTATCAGTGGGATCAGGCAGAAGGCTCGGCATCGGCGCAGTGGTGCTGGGGGTGGTGCTCGGCACCTTCCTCCCGGCGGCCGCCGACCGGCCCGCGGCAGCGTCGCAGGCAGCCGGGGAGCACACGCTGACGCTCGTCACGGGCGATCGCGTCACCGTCGTGGACGGTGCGGTCAGGTCGGTGGCACCCGCCGCCGGCCGGGAGGACATGGTCTTCTCGGGATATTCGGCCCTCGGCCACCACTACCTGGTTCCCGCGGACGCGCAGCGACTGGTGGACACCGGCCGCGTCGACCGGCGACTGTTCGACATCACCACGTTGCTGGAGTTCGGCTACACGGACGGCATCCCGCTGATCGTCACGGGCGACGCGCTGCCCGCCGTGCGCTCGGCGCGGACCCTGCCGGCCGTCAACGGAATGGCGGTCGAGGCCGACGCGTCCGGTGCGCTGTGGAACCAGTTGACGAGCGCCCGATCGGCCGGCGAATCGAAGATCTGGCTGGACGGCAAGCGCAAGTCCACTCTGGACCGGAGCACCGCGCAGATCGGCGCCCCGGCCGCCTGGGAGGCCGGCTACACCGGTGACGGGGTCACGGTGGCCGTGCTCGACACGGGCGTCGACCAGACCCACCCCGACCTCGACGACCGCGAGATCGCCGAGCGGAACTTCACGGAGTCACCGGACAACGTCGACCGCTACGGCCACGGGACGCACGTCGCGTCGATCGTCGCCGGGTCCGGCGCGAAGTACCGGGGCGTCGCGAGTGGAGCGTCCATTCTGGACGGCAAGATCCTTGACGACTTCGGCTGGGGCCAGGACTCCTGGATCATCGCCGGCATGCAGTGGGCGATCGAGCAGGGCGCCGACGTCGTGAACATGAGCCTCGGGTCCACCGACCTGCCGGGCATCGACCCGTTGGAGGAGGCGATGAACACGCTCTCGGCCGAGCACGACACCCTGTTCGTGGTCTCCTCGGGCAACGACGGCGCCACGGGCACCGTGTCCTCCCCCGGTTCCGCCGCCTCGGCGCTGACCGTGGGCGCGGTCGACCGCGACGACACGCTCGCGGGCTTCTCCAGCCAGGGCCCGACTCCCGGCGACGGCCTGCTGAAGCCCGACATCACCGCACCGGGCGTGGGCATCGTGGCTGCCCTGCACGCCGACGGTGTCATCGGACCACCCGTGGAACCCGGCTACACGGCCATTTCCGGCACGTCCATGGCCGCCCCGCACGTTGCCGGCTCGGCCGCGCTGCTCGCCCAGCAGCACCCCGACTGGACGGGTGCACAGCTGAAGGCCGCGCTCACGGGTTCCGCCGTCCCGAACGCCGACCTCGGCGCGTACGCGCAGGGCGCCGGCCGGGTCGACGTGGCTCGCGCGATCACCCAGAACGTGGTGAGCGAGCCGGCGAGCCTCGACTTCGGCAGCCAGGACTGGCCGCACGACGAAGAGCCCGTGACGTCGCCGCTGGCCTACCGCAACCTCTCGGCGACCGACGTCACGCTCTCCCTGACGCTCGACACCACCGCGCCCGACGGCATGTTCTCGTTGAGCGCCGACGAGGTCACGGTGCCCGCCGGCGGCACGGCGCAGGTGTCGGTGACCGCGGACTCGTCGGTCGGCACCGTCGACGGGCCCTTCAGCGGCGCTGTCGTCGCGACCGGCGACGAAACGTCGGTCCGCACGGCGGTCGGGCTGGTCCGCGAGATCGAGACCTACACGCTCACCATCGAGTACCTCGACCAGAACGGCGAGCGGACCCCGTCGAACACGTCCCGCGTGTTCGGACTGGACACCGAGTACCTGGTCGAACTGTTCGAAGAGGACGGTGTGGCCGAGTTGGAGCTGCCCCGCGGCCGCTACCTGGTCGACGGGATCGTCACCACCTGGGAGGGCGACACCGCGCGCTACAACGTGTTGGTACAGCCCAACATCGACCTGTCGGCCGACACCACCGTGCGGCTCGACTCGCGCCTGGCGAAGCCGGTCAGCGTCACCCCGCCGGTCGAGGCGACCATGCTGCTCGGCGACATCGGCTTCTCCCTGCGGGGCGAACCGAACTCGTACGGGAACAACTTCCTGGCCGACGACCTGAGCACCGTCTACACGGCACACCTCGGGTCGACCGAGGCGCCCGCCGGGTTCGAGTTCACCAGCCGCGTGAACACCCAGTGGAGCGGGCCGAACGAGGAGTTGTACGGCCTCGCCTGGTTCGACGACACCATGCCCACGGGCTTCACGAGGGTCGTGGAACAGGACGACCTGGCGACCGTGCACGCGGACATCGGCGCCGTGGGCACCGAGCGGACGGCCGCCCGGGAGGTGACCCCCGACCCGGTCGTGGGCGGCACGGTCGCGCTCGCCGCCGACCTGCGTTTCCCGTTGCCGGCCAAGCGAACCGAGTACGTGAACACCGACGGCGTGGAGTGGTCCTCGCACACCACGCAGCTGGGCGAGACGGACGCCGACGTGGTGCTGTCCTCGCCGCTGCGCCGATACCAGTCCGGGCGGACCTACGAGGAACGGTTCAACTACCCGAACTTCGGACCGTCCCTTCCGGACACCGGCGCGACCGGTGGCTGGACCCACCGCGGCGGGGACACGCTGATCGTGGACGTGCCGCTGTTCGGTGACGCCAGCGGCAACGCCGGCACCACCCCGAACGTCACCGGCAGCACCACGCTGTACGCGGGCGACGAGGTGATCGGCGAGTCCGAGTACCCGAGCGGCGTGTTCACCGTTCCGGCGGAACGCCAGGACTACCGGGCAGTGGTGGTCGCACGACGCGGCGCCCCGTTCGAGCTGGCCACGGAGGTCAGCGCGGAGTGGACGTTCTCCTCGGCCCACGTGCCCACGGGGAACGAACCGATCGGGGTGTCGGCGCTGCGGTTCCACCCGAAGGTCGACGACACGGGTGCCGCTCCGGCAGGCGGGGCGTTCGCCGTTCCCGTGCTGCTGCAACGCAACGGCGGCGCCACGGAACGGGCCCGCGGCCTGACGGTCGAGGCGTCCTACGACGAGGGCAAGACCTGGAAGCGCGTCCCGGTCCTGCTCGACACGGTCGCCGTGCTCCACCACCCGGCCGACGCGGACACCGTGTCACTGCGGGCGTCGGCACGCGACAAGGCGGGGAACACGGTGAAGCAGACGATCATCCGCGCCTATCACCTCAAGTGAACAAGGACGGGGTGGCGCCCGAAACGTTGTGCGCCACCCTGTCCCCGGTTTGGGGGACGTGCTCCGGCCCCGGCGGTCGCTAACGTCTGAGTGGTGACACCACTCAGAAGACTCGGAATCGGCGCGGTGGCGACGGGACTGGTGCTCAGCACCGTCACCACCGCGGCCGCCGAGAAACCCGCAGACCCACCGGACCTTCACCAGACCGTCACGCTCGTCACGGGCGACCGGGTCACGCTCGTCGGCGGCGAGGCCAAGGCGATCACCCCCGCCGCCGGTCGCGAGGGCACGACCTTCTCCACCCACACGGCCGACGGCCACACCTACGTCTTCCCCGACGACACGCGGGGACTGCTCGACCGCGTGGACCGCCGGCTGTTCGACATCACCACCCTGCTCGAGTACGGCTACACCGACGGCGCGCCGCTGATCGTCACGGGGCAGACCCCGCGGTCCGGTCGCGCCCTGCCGGCCGTCGGCGGGGTAGCCGTGGAGGCCGACCCGACCGGCGCGCGGTGGACCGAACTCACCACCCACCGCGGCGCGACGGGCAGGATCTGGCTCGACGGCAAGCGCAAGGCGACGCTCGACCGCAGCACCGCGCAGATCGGCGCCCCCGCCGCCTGGGAGGCCGGCTACACCGGTGCCGGTGTGACGGTCGCCGTGCTCGACACGGGCGTCGACCAGAACCACCCCGACCTCGCCGACCGCGAGATCGCCGAACAGAACTTCAGCGCCGCACCGGACAACGTCGACCGCGTCGGGCACGGCACGCACGTCGCCTCGACCGTGGCCGGCACCGGCACCACCTACCGGGGCGTCGCCAACGGCGCGGCCATCCTCGACGGCAAGGTCCTCGACGACGACGGCTCCGGCCAGGACTCGGAGATCATCACCGGCATGCAGTGGGCGGTCGCCCAGGGCGCCGACATCGTGAACCTGAGCCTCGGCGGCCAGGACCTTCCCGGGATCGACCCGATCGAAGAAGCGGTGAACACCCTGTCCGCCGAGCACGGCACGCTCTTCGTGATCGCGGCCGGCAACGCCGGGATGGCGGAGTCCATCAGCTCACCCGGCTCGGCGGCCGCGGCCCTGACCGTCGGCGGGGTCGACCGCGACGACCAGTTGGCGTACTTCTCCAGCCAGGGCCCCACTCCCGGCGACGGCGGTCTGAAGCCCGACGTCACGGCGCCGGGCTTGGACATCGTGGCGGCCGAGGCCGGCGGCACCGGCCACGTCGCGAACTCCGGCACCTCCATGGCCGCCCCGCACGTAGCCGGTGCCGCCGCGCTGCTCGCCCAACAACACCCGGACTGGACCGGCGCCCAGCTCAAGGCCGCGATCACCGGGACCGCCAAGGCGAACCCGGACCTCGGCGAGTACGAGCAGGGCGCCGGTCGCGTCGACGTGGCCCGGGCCGTCACCCAGTCCGTGGTCGCCGAACCCGCGAGCATCGACTTCGGATCCCAGGCCTGGCCCCACGACGACGACGAACCCGTCACGAAACCGTTGACTTACCACAACTCCTCGGCCACCGACGTGACGCTCGCGCTGTCGGTCGACTCCGACGGCACCTTCACCCTGAGCGCCACCGAACTCACCGTCCCGGCGGGCGGCACGGCCCAGGTGTCGGTCACGGCCGACACACGGGTCGGCACCACTGACGGCCCACGCTCCGCCACGGTCGTCGCCACAGCGGACGGCGTCTCGGTGCGCACCCCGGTCGGCGTGATGCGGGAGTACGAGACCCACACGCTGACCATCAAGTACCTCGACGAGAACGGCCGACCCACGCCGAACAACCAGAGCGTGGTGCATGGCCTCACCAACGACTACCGGGAGTACTGGTCCGGCGACGATGGCTCGGTCGAGATCGCCCTGAGGGAAGGTCGCTACCTGCTCGACCACGTCATCGCCGCTCCCGACGAGAACGCTCGCACGTACTGGCTCGTCCAACCGAGCATCGAGTTGACGGCCGACACCACGGTCACGGCCGACGCGCGGACGGCGAAGCCGATCGACGTCACCCCGCCCGCCGGGGTGACCCCGCTGCTCGGCGATGTCGGCTACGACCTCCGGACCCCGGGCAGGGAGATCCTGGGGGCGTTGATCGGCACCGACGCGGCCTTACTGTCGACCGCGCATCTCGGGCCGCCGGCGCCGGCCGGGGACACCCTCTTCGCCAGGGTCAACTCCCAGTGGCGGGGACCGAACGACGAGTTCTACGGCTTCAGTTGGTTCCAGCAGGACAAGATGTACACCGGCATCACGAAGGTCGTCGACCGGAGCGAGTTGGCCACCGTCCACGTGGACATCGCGGCGCAGGGTACCAACCGCACGGGCGCACGCCTGCGCTATGCGGATCCGGTCGGCGGTAGTTCGAACGGGTACACGAGCCTGCAGATCTTCCCGCTGCCCGCCCACCGCACCGAGTACCTCTACACCGAGGGTCTGGAGTGGGGCTCGGACACCATCCAGGCCAACGATGAAGGCACGGAGATCACTTATGTCTCCGGGCGGCGCGCCCACCGCGCCGGGCGACCCTATGCCGAACGGGTCGGCTACGGGATGTTCGGGCCTGCCCTGCCGAACGCCAGTTCCGCCACCTTCGCCACCCGCAACGGCGACGACCTGAACATCAACGTGCCGCTGTTCGGTGACGCGAACGGCAACGGTGGCTGGACGTACTACACCACCGCGGGCGGCATCAAGGTGTACTCGGATGATGAACTGATCGGCGAGTATCCCCACTACGTCGGATTCATCCCCGTGCCGGAGGAGGAACGCGACTACCGGATGACCGTCACGGCCAGCCGGGGCGCACCGTTCGATCTCGCGACCACCGTCAGTGCCGAGTGGACGTTCACCTCGGCCCACGCCCCGCCGAATGATCCGGAACCGCTCGACGTGTCGGTGCTGCGGTACAACCCGAAGCTCGACGACGACAACGCGGCACCGGCGGGGCGGCGGTTCCCCGTTCCCGTTGCGCTGCAACGCAACGGCGGTGCCGTCGAACGACCGCGGAACCTCGCGGTCGAGGTCTCCTACGACGAGGGCGCCACCTGGGAGGCGGCTCGCGTCGTCGGCAGCATCGCCATGCTCGACCATCCGGCCGACGCCACGTCCGTGTCACTGCGGGCATCGGCGGCCGACCGCGAAGGCAACACGGTGAAGCAGACGATCATTCGCGCGTATCACCTGAAATGAGCCGAGGGGCGGCCGGCGGGTCACTCGGCCCGCCGGCCGCCCTCGATCTGCCTATTGTCACCCGTCCGGATGGTCGATACGGTCATTTGGGGACTGGGGGTAGCCGGACCATCACAACCGGACAGCATTCGCCAGCTATACACACAGCGTATAGCTGAACTGGTGGCTCCCAGCCTCACGGGCACACGACCGGGAGGTTCAGGTGGGATCAGGGAGAAGATTGGGCGTCGGCGGGCTCGTGGTGGGGTTGGTGCTCAGCACCGTCACCACCGCGACCGCTGACCGCGCGGCGGACACACGCCGACCGACAGGCGATCAGCAGACCATCACGCTCGTCACGGGCGACCGGGTGACGGTCACGGACGGGCGGCCGACCACCGTGACCCCGGCGGCCGGCCGAGAGGGCATGGCCTTCTCGACGCAGTCGGCACAGGGCCACCACTACGTCGTGCCGGCCGACGCCAGGAAGCTGGTGAACAGCGGCCGCGTGGACCGCAGGCTGTTCGACATCACCGCGCTCCTCGAGTTCGGCTACGACGACCGCATGCCGCTGATCGTCACCGGCGACGCGCTGCCCATGGCTGCCCGCGCCGGGCGCGACCTGCCGTCGGTGAACGGCGTGGCCGTGGTGGCCGACGCCACGGGCGCGCTGTGGGGCGAGCTGACCGCCGGCACCCGCACTGCGGGCGTGTCGAAGGTGTGGCTCGACGGCAAGCGGAAGTCCCTGCTGGACCACAGCGTTCCCCAGATCGGCGCACCCGCCGCCTGGGAGGCCGGCTACGTCGGCACGGGCACCACGGTCGCCGTGCTCGACACGGGTGTCGACCAGACCCACCCCGACCTCGCCGACCGTGAGATCGCCGAACAGAACTTCTCCGAGGCACCGGACAACGTGGACCACTACGGCCACGGCACGCACGTCGCGTCGATCGTCGCCGGCACGGGCGCCCAGTCGGGCGGCAGGTTCCGCGGTGTCGCGAGTGGAGCGTCCATTCTGGACGGCAAGGTGCTCGACGACTTCGGCTCCGGCGCGGAGTCCTGGATCATCGCGGGCATGGAGTGGGCGGCCGAGCAGGGCGCCGACGTGGTGAACCTGAGCCTCGGCGGCGGTGACCTCCCGGGGATCGACCCGATGGAGGAGGCGGTCAACACCCTGTCCGCCGAACACGGCACGCTCTTCGTGATCGCCGCCGGCAACGCGGGCGGCGACGAGACCGTCGGCACGCCCGGCTCGGCCGAGGCCGCGTTGACGGTCGGCGCGGTCGACCGCGAGGACCAGCTGGCCGACTTCTCCAGCAGGGGTCCACGAGTGGGCGACGGCGGCCTGAAGCCGGACATCACCGCGCCCGGCGTGGACATCGTGGCCGCGCTGCACTCCGACGGTGCGATCGGCGACCCGGTGGAGCCGGGTTACACGGCGCTTTCCGGTACGTCGATGGCCACCCCGCACGTGGCGGGCGCGGCCGCGCTGCTCGCCCAGCAGCACCCGGACTGGACGGGCGCCCAGCTCAAGGCGGCGCTCACCGCGTCCGCCAAGCCGAATCCCGACCTGGGTGAGTACGCGCAGGGCGCCGGCCGCGTCGACGTCGCACGGGCGATCGAGCAGACGGTGGTCAGCGAGCCGACGAACGTCAGCCTCGGACTCCAGGTCTGGCCCCACGACGACGACCAGCCGATCACGAAGTCGTTCTCCTACCGCAACACCTCGGCCGCCGACGTGACGCTCGCGCTGTCACTCGACACCGACGCGGCCGAAGGCCTGTTCAGCCTCAGCGCCGACGAGGTCACGGTGCCCGCCGGCGGCACGGCCGAGGTGTCGGTCACGGCCGACACGAAGGTCGGGACCACCGACGGGGCGTTGGGCGGCACGGTGGTCGCCACGGCCGGCGAGACGTCGGTCCGCACCCCGATCGGTGTGGTGCGGGAGGTCGAGAGCTACAACCTCACCATCGACTACCTCGACGAGAACGGCGAACCGGCCCCGGAGAACGACACGTCGCTGCTCGGGCAGAGCCTCAGCTACTTCAACTTCGTGTCCGACCCGGACGGCAGCGCCGAGATTCGGCTGCCGAAGGGCCGCTATCTCATGGAGCACCTGGTTGTCACCGGTGATCCGCACTTCAACATGGTGGTACAGCCCAACTTCGAGCTGACCGCCGACGCCACGATCACGGTCGACGCGCGCACCGCCAAGCCGATCGAGATCACCCCACCCGACGGCGCGACGCTGCTGTTGGGCGACATCGGCCTGTCCGTCGACTCCCAGTACTCCTACGGGAGCGCGTTCCTGATCGACGACCTCAGCCTCATGTCGACCGCGCAGCTCGGACCGCCGCCGCCGGCCGGCGAGGTCCTCACCGGCAAGGTGAACACCCAGTGGAGCAGTGCGGACGGCACGTTCTACGGCCTCACCTGGTTCCCGAAGGGCGAGTTCCCGACCGGGCTGACCGAGGTCGTGAAGCCGGCCGACCTGGCCACCGTCCGGGTGGACATCGGGTCGCAGGGCACGGATCGCACGGGAAGCCGGGCGGTGTTCCCCAGCCCGGTAGTCGGTTCCGCGTTCGCCTTCGGTGTCGTGCAGAGCTTGTCGTTGCCCGGCAAGCGAACCGAGCTGGTGACCACCGACAACGTGCGGTGGAGTTCACGCACCAGCCAGGTGAACGGCGAGGTCGACGAGGTCAGTTACCTCTCGGCGCTGGCCGACTACGAGGCCGGGCGGACCTACGACGCCCGGGTCAACCACGGGATGTTCGGTCCGTCCCTTCCGGACGACGGGTTCCCCGGCGGCTGGGTGTACCGGGCGGACGACACGCTGATCGTGGAGGCGCCGCTGTTCGGTGACTCGGCCGGCAACGCCGGGTTCTCGGCCACCACGTCGGCCGTCACCCGGGTGTACTCGGGCGACGAGCTGATCGGCGAGACGGCGACGCCCGGTGGTGTCTTCGAGGTGCCGGCCGGGGAGAGCGACCTGCGGGTGACCGTGGACGCCGCCCGCGGTGCGCCGTTCGACCTGGCCACCGAGGTCAGCGCCGAGTGGACGTTCTCCTCCGACACCGCCGCTCCGGGCGAACTCGAGCCGCAGGACGTGTCGGTGCTGCGGTTCCACCCGAGGCTCGACGCCGGGTACGCGGCGCCGGCCGGACGGCCGTTCGCCGTTCCCGTGCTGCTGCAACGCAACGGCGGCGACACGGAACGGGCGCGCGGCGTCAAGGTCGAGGTGTCCTACGACGAGGGCAAGACCTGGAAGCGGGCACCCGTCCTGCTCGACACGGTCGCGGTCCTCAACCACCCGGCGAACGCGGATTCCGTGTCACTGCGGGCATCGGCGAAGGACCGGGACGGCAACACCGTGGAACAGACCATCATCCGCGCGTACCACCTGAAGTAGTTCCGTGCGGAGCGGGCGTTCCGGCGCCCGCTCCGCGACACATCGGGTTCCACCGACGTCTTCCAGTCACCGACGACATCGGAGGAGCCCAGGTGTTGTCCAGGAGAAGACTCGGCATCGGCGGGATCGTGGTGGGGCTGGTGTTCAGCACCGTCACCACGGCCACCGCCGACCAGGGCGCCACAGCGCCGCAACCAGCGGGAACCGAACACACCGTCACGCTCGTGACGGGCGATCGCGTGACGGTCATCGACGGTCGGCCGAAGGCGGTGCGACCCGCGGCCGGCCGGGAAGGCATCACGTTCTCCGCGCGCACGATGGACGGCCACACCCACTCGTACCGGCCGACGCACAGCGGTTGGTGGACAGCGGCCGGGTGGACCCCCGGCTGTTCGACATCACGACACTCCTCGAGTTCGGCTACACCGACCGCATGCCGTTGATCGTCACGGGTGACGCGCCGCCCTCGGCCCACTCGGCACGGACCCTGTCGGCCGTCAACCACGAGATCGCCGAACAGAACTTCACCGACACCCCGGACACTGTCGACCGTAACGGCCACGGCACCCACGTCGCGGCGATCCTCGCCGACACCGGTGCCCGGTCGGGCGGCAAGTACCGGGGTGTCGCGAGTGGAACGTCCATCTTGGACGGCAAGGTGCTCGACGACTGGGGTTCCGGCACCGACTCCACGATCATCGCCGGCATGCAGTGGGCGGTCGACCAGGGCGCCGACATCGTCAACATGAGCATCGGCGGCTTCGACTACCCCGGGATCGACCCGATGGAGGAGGCCGTCAACACCCTGTCCGCCGGGAACGGCACGCTCTTCGTGATCGCCGCCGGCAACATGAGCCTCCCCGGGTCCGTCAACTGAAGCAGACCATTATCCGCGCGTATCACCTGAAGTGACCGGCACAACTCGGTAGTGCGTGGTCAGCCGGCCGTCGTCTCCCAACACATGGAAGGCGACGGTCGGCGGCAGGTCGTAGTCGATGTCCGGGCCGCCCTCCCACGGCAGCATGCGCAGCGTCGACACCACGCCGCCGCCCACCAGCAGCGGCAGCCCGGCGAACGTCGTGGCCGCAGCGACATGGGCGTGTCCACACAGGACTGCCACCACGTGGGGATGGTCGGCCAGCACGGCGGCCAACCGGTCCTCGCCCGTCAGGCGGATGCCGTCCACGAAGGGAACGTGCAGCGGCACCGGCGGGTGGTGGAAGCACACGAACGCCGGCTCGTCCGGTGTCTCCGACAGGACCTTGTCCAACCAGCCGAGGGTGTCGTCGGACAGGTAACCGTCGTCCGCGCCGGGGATCGACGAGTCGCACATGGCGAACGTCGCGCCCGCCACCCGGTGCACCCGGTCGACCGGCAGCCCGCCCGTGTCCGGTTCGCCGAGGAACGCGCGCTGGTAGGCGATCCGCTCGTCGTGGTTGCCGGGGCACGGCAGCACCGGCGCCGCGAGCGGGGCCAGCAGTTCGGCCGCCTCCCGGTACTCGGCCGGCAGTCCGTGGTCGGCGATGTCGCCGGTCAGCAGCACGGCCGCCAGCGGACCGGGCAGCCCCGCCAGGTACTCGACCACGGCCGCCGTGCGCCGGCGGGCGGCCACCCCGTCGCCCTGACCGATGTGCACGTCGGTGACGTGCGCGAAGACGGTGGTCACGGGAGGCTCGCCACCAGTTCGCCCGGCGCGACCTTCGTGCCCGTGTAGAACGGGACCTCCTCGCGCACGTGGCGGCGCGCGGTGCTGCCCCGCAGGTGTCGCATGAGGTCGAGGATGCGGTGCAGTTCGTCGGCCTCGAACGCGAGCATCCACTCGTAGTCGCCCAGTGCGAACGACGCCACGGTGTTCGCCCGCACGTCCGGGTAGTCGCGCGCCATGTGGCCGTGCTCGGCCAGCATCTTGCGGCGCTCCTCGGCGGGGAGCAGGTACCACTCGTAGGACCGCACGAACGGGTACACGCAGATGTACTTGCGGGCCGGCTCACCCGCGACGAACGCCGGCACGTGGCTCTTGTTGAACTCGGCCGGGCGGTGCAGCGCCACCTGGCTCCACACCGGCGTGGACGCGCGTCCGAGGGCCGTGCGCCGGAACCCGGAGTAGGCGGCCTGCAGCTGCTCGATCTCCTCGGCGTGCCACCAGACGAGGTAGTCGGCGTCGGCGCGCAGCCCCGCCACGTCGTAGACGCCGCGCACCACCACGCCCTTGCCTTCCAGGGCGTCGAGGAACTCCTGTGCCTCGGTGGCGGCCGACCCGCGGTCGTCGCCGAGCCGCCCGGGTTCGGCGCGGAACACAGACCACATGGTGTAGCGGATGGTGTCGTTCAGTTGGGCGTAGTCGAGGCGAGCCATGCCCCAATACTGCCAGCGGCGCGCGTGGCCGTGCTGACGCAGGCCGGGATGCCCACGCCGTGCAGCGCCGCACCTGCCACCGCGAGCCCCGGCACGTCGGCCACCGCGCGCTCGATCGCGTCCACGGCGGCCGTGTGGCCGACGCCGTACTGGGGCAGTCCGCCGCCCCACCGGGTGACCGTGGCGTCGGTTGGAGCGGCGTCGATCCCGGTCAACTCCCGCAGGTCGCGCCGCACCTCGGCGAGCAGCACGTCGTCGCCGCGTTGCAGCGTGGCCTCCTCGCCCACCCGGCCGACCGACGCGCGCAGCCGCCCGGGCTCGCCGCCCCACTTGGCGCTCGTGAACGTGAAGGCCTTCGCGGTGAACGGGGTCCCGTCGCGGTGGCGCTCCCCCACGGCCAGCAGCACGCCGCTCGCGTCGGGCAGTGACACGCCGTCCGGCAACGCCAGGCTCACCACGGCCATCGACCCGACCGGGATGTCGGCGTACGCGGCCGACGCGGCCGGGACGACGTCGGCCAGCAGCCGGCGCGCGGCCGGCGGCGGCACGGCGAGCACCACGGCGTCGACGTCCAGGAACTCCGGGTGGGGCGCGGACCCCAGCTCCAGGCGCCAGCCCGTGGCCGTGCGGGTGAGCGCGCGGACGGTCTCCTTCAACCGCACCTCGGGCTTCGCCTGGGTGGCCAACTCCTCGACCAGCACCCCCATCCCGCCCCGCAGCGCGCCGAACACCGGGCCGGGCGTCGGCGAGGCCGGCCCCAACACCCGGGCGGCGGCCGCGGTGAGCGAGCCGCCGGCCTCGTCGAGCGCGGCGACCAGGGCGGGCATGGTGGCACGCAGCCCGAGCAGGTGCGCGCGGCCCGCGTAGACGCCGCCGAGCAGCGGCTCCACCAGATGGTCGACCAGTTCGGCACCGAACCGTTCGGACAGCACCTCACCGACCGACACGTCGCCCGATATCGACAGTGGCGGCAGGTCGCGTTCGGCCGCCGCCCGTGCGGCCCCCTCCGCGGACAGGACGTCCCGCACGAGCGCCGGCTCGGCCGGCACCCCGAGAAAGGTGCGCTTGGGCAGCGCGGCCGTCCGACCGCCGGCCCGAATGGTGGCGGCCGCGAGCCGCGGATGGACCAGCCGGTCGGCCAGACCCAGCTCCTCGACCAGGTTCAACGCCGACGGGTTGCGCACCACGAACGCCTCGGCGCCGACATCGGTCGACCGGCCGCCCAGCTCGACCGTGCGGAGCTTCCCGCCGAGCCGGTCGGCCTGCTCGAGCACCGTGATCCGCGCGTCCGGCCCCAGCGTCTGGCGGAGCCGGAACGCGGCGACGAGACCGGAGATCCCGCCCCCGACCACGGCGATCGTGTTGAATTGCTCGCTTCGCTCGGTCACTAGCACGCCGTCTTCCCTCGTCGCGAAACGGCGTCCGCTCCCTCACTCCCGCTCGCGGCCGAGTCACAAGCTGTGCACCAGATCGACCACCCTGGTCAGCACGTCCGGGTCGGTGTTCGGCAGCACGCCGTGGCCCAGGTTGAAGATGTGCCCGGCAGCCGAGCGACCCTCCTCGACGATGCGGCGCACCTCGGCGGACAGCACGTCCCAGGAGGCGAACAGCAGCGCCGGGTCGAGGTTGCCCTGCAGCACGGGGTCGTCACCGAGCCGGCGGGCGGCCTCGTCGAGCGGCAGCCGCCAGTCGACGCCCACCACGTCCGCGCCGGCCTCCCGCATCGACGGCAGCAGCTCGCTCGTGCCGACCCCGAAGTGGATGCGCGGCACCCCCGCGTCGGCCAGCGACCCGAGCACGGCGCTCGAGTGCGGCATCACGAACCGGCGGTAGTCGCGCACGGACAGCGCGCCGGCCCAGGAGTCGAACAGCTGCACCACCTGCACCCCGGCCGCCACCTGCATGGCCAGGAACGCCTGCGTGATGCCCGCGAGCTTGCCGAGCAGCGCGTGCCAGGTGTCCGGATCGGTGTGCATGAGCGCCTTGGTGCGCTCGTGGTTGCGGCTCGGCCCGCCCTCGATCAGGTACGACGCGAGGGTGAACGGCGCGCCGGCGAACCCGATGAGCGGGGTGTCGCCCAGCTCGCGACGCAACAGCGCGACGGCGTCGGCCACCGGCTGCAGTTGCTCGGCCGTGACGTCCGGCATGGCGGCCACGTCGGCGCTCGTGCGCACGGGGTTCGCCACCACCGGGCCGGTTCCGGGCACGATGTCCACGTCGATCCCGGCGGCGACCAGCGGCACCACGATGTCGCTGAACAGGATGGCCGCGTCGACCCCGTGCCGGCGCACCGGCTGCAGGGTGATCTCGCAGACCATCTCCGGGTTGAAACAGGCCTCGAGCATCGCCACGCCCTCGCGGAGCTTGCGGTACTCGGGCAGGGACCGGCCGGCCTGGCGCATGAACCAGACGGGCGGGTGGGCTGGGGTGCCGCCCGCCGCGGCCACGAGGAGCGGTGCCTGCTCCACGGGTCGGGAGGGGGTCTCGGGAAGCGAAGTCATATCGTTGCAATCGTTGCACGAGCGAAAATCTGGGGAGCACGGACATGGCACGCGACGACGGGGAATTCACCTCCGACGGCACCACCATCCGCGGGTGGCTGTACCGCCCCGACGGGGTGACCCGGTGACGTGCCGTTGGTGGTGATGGTCCACGGGTTCATCGGGCACCGCGAATGGGTGATCCCCACGGCCGAGGTGTTCGTCGAACGTGGCCTCGCGTGCCTGGTCTACGACCACCCGTGCGTCGGCGCGAGCGACGGCGAACCGCGCCAGGAGGTCCACCCGGCCGCCGGCTGCGGGCCTACCGCGACGCCATCACGTTCGCCGGGACGCTGCCCGGCGTCGACGCCGACCGGATCGCCGTCTGGGGCACCAGCATGGGCGGCGCGCTCGTGCTGGCCGTCGGCGCGCTCGACGGGCACCGGATCAGGGCGGTCGTCTCGCAGGTCCCCGCGGTCGCCGGGCTGCGGACCTTCCAGCGGCTGGTGCCCGCCCACCAGTGGCCGCTGCTGCTGGGCATGATCGAGCAGGACCGTGTCGCGCGGTTCGGCGGCGCTCCCGGCGCGACGATTCCCGTGGTCAGCAACGATCCGGCGGTGCCGGGCGCGTTGCCGGGCGAGGACACCTCCGAGTGGCTGCGGAAGGTGTCGGCCGACGTGCCGGGCTACCGCAACGAGGTGACCGTGCGCAGCCTCGACCTGTGCTTCGAGTTCACCCCGGACGCCTTCCTCGAGCGGATCGCGCCGGTGCCGGTGATGATGACCATCGCCGACCAGGGCAACCTGTGCGTCACCGAACTCCAGCTCGCCGCCTACCAGCGGCTGCGCGAGCCCAAGCGACTCCAGGTGCTCCCCGGCAACCACTACGTGGCGTACGAGTCCGGCGCCAAAGAGGCCGCTACCGCGCAGGCGGACTTCCTCGAAGGGCTACTTGCCCACTGAACGTGGGCAGAACTCGGCGCGTCGCGTCCGGCGCGCCGTCACCCTCACTGACTCGGGTGGTCCTACAGTTACGAGTCGTGACCAGAACGTCGGCAGCGCCGGAACTGTTCACTCAGGCCGTCGCGGCGTTGAAGTCGGTGCGCCCACGACCTGAGTTGCAGCTCGGCGTCGTACGCGCTCCGCAACGCCTCGCTCCATGGGCGTTCGCGATCACCGCTGAGGTCAACGGCCCGGCCGACGTGCTCGCCACGGGCCGGCTGATCCTCCTGCACGACCCGGAGGGCCAGGAGGCCTGGGACGGGGTCCTGCGGGTGGTCGTCTACGTGCGCGCCGAGCTGGACGCCGAACTGGCCGCCGATCCCCTGCTGCCGGCCGTCGGCTGGTCCTGGCTGACCGACGCGCTGGGCACGTCCGGCGCCGACTTCACCGCCCTCGGCGGCACGGTCACCGACACGACCTCCGCCCGCTTCGGCGACATCTCGGGGCCGGCGCGGACCGATGACCTGGAACTTCGCGCGTCCTGGACGGCGCGCGACGCACGGCTCGCCCCGCACGGCGAGGCCTTCCTCGAGCTCATGTCGAGCGTGGTCGGGCTCCCGCCGGTCGGGGTGACCATGTTCTCGCAGCGACAGGGCAACTGACCTGCTGAGAGGTTGGGGCCGGTGCCTGACCACACCGCCGGCCCCACCTCCAGCACTTAGCCCTTCGCCACCGCTTCGGCGTCCGCCAACACTCGCAATGCGTTCTGACCTGCGAGTTTGCCGCAGTCCGTCTCGCTCCAGCCCCGGTCGAGCAGCGCCTGGATCAGCGCCGGATAGGTGCTGACGTCCTCCAGTCCCTCCGGCAGCGACCCGGTTCCGTCGTAGTCGCCGCCGAGCCCGATGTGGTCGATGCCCGCGACCTCGCGGGCGTGTTCGACATGGGCCACCACGTGCTCGAGGGTCACGGCCGGGGTCGGCGGGCCGTCCCAGGTCTCCTTGAACGCCGCCCGCTCCCCGATGTCCTGGTGGGACTTGCCGGCCGCGGTCATGGCGTCGCGCAGCCGGTGGTCCCATTCGGCCAGCTCGGCGGACACGAACGACGGCACGAAGGTCACCATGCAGACCCCGCCGTTGCCGGCCAGACGGGCCAGCACGTCGTCGGGAACGTTGCGGGGATGGTCGGCCACCGCCCGGCACGACGAGTGGCTGAAGATCACCGGGGCGCGGCTGCAGTCGAGGGCGTCACGCATGGTGGTGGCCGCGACGTGCGACAGGTCCACCAGCATGCCGAGCCGGTTCATCTCGGCCACCACCTCGCGGCCGAAGTCGGTCAGCCCGCCCGCCGACGGTTCGTCGGTGGCCGAGTCGGCCCACGGCACGTTCATGTTGTGTGTGAGCGTCATGTACCGAACGCCGAGCCGGTAGAGGGCGCGCAGCACCCCGAGGGAGGAATTGATGCTGTGCCCACCCTCGGCGCCCAGGAACGAGGCGATCCGGCCGTCCGCGAACGCCGCGCGGGCCTCCGCGGCCGTCGACACGAGCCGCAGATCGTCCGGATACCGCTCGGCCAGGGTGTGGACCAGTTCGACCTGCTGAACGGTGGCGGTCACCGCGGCGTCGCCCGTCAGCTGGCACGGCACATACACCGACCAGAACTGGACGCCGACCCCACCACTGCGTAGCCGGGTGATGTCGGTGTGCAACTGTGGGAGCGAGACGATGTCGACGCCCTCGGCGTCGGAGCGGGTCTCGTCGACCTCCGGCAAGAGGCGTAGCGCCCAGGGCAGATCATTGTGTCCGTCGACCACCGGAGTGGACTTCAACAACGTCCGGGCCTGCTCGAAATCCCCGTTATCCACTAGCGCGACCTCGTTTCATCGTGTGCCGGAGTCAATCCGTTACGTCACCATTCAAGAGTCACCCGATCGAGTTACGCCAGCGCGCCGGAGTGATGTCTCGATTGGATAGATAACGAATTGATCATCCCGCTAACCCGCTTGGGGGGCTAGGCTGCTCCCGTCGACACCACTTTCGGTCCAATGGCGGCGCGGCTGTTTGGCCGAAGGTCCCGGTGTAGGTCGGGGGGCACGACCGACCACAGGGAGGTAGTGACGTGGCTGCCGTCGGCTTAGGTCAGGCCGTTCGAACCACGCCAGCTGGCGTTTTGCCGGCGAACATGGTCCCGCACCCGCGGGAAGAGTTGTTCTCGGTGCTGGTGGTCGATGACCATCCGTTGTTGAGGGAGGCGATAGCTGCCCGACTGACCCAAATGGGTGCGGGCACCGTCCACGAAGCCGCCACGGTGGCTGAGGCAAGGGCGCGAGCACTGGCTACTGGCCCGTGCGATCTCGCGATCCTTGATCTCGGCCTGCCTGACGGCAGTGGGATCGAGCTGGTCACCGAGTTGCGGAGCCATGGTTGGCCTCGCATCGTGGTGCTGGCTTCTTCCGACGACCCATACGCCGTGCGATCGGCCTTCCAGGCAGGGGCTCAGGCCTATCTGCTGAAGTCGGCTTCGCCGGTGGTAGTGACCGATGGTGTTCGACGTGTACTCGAAGGCGGCGTCTACGCCGACCCGAGTGTCGCGCCGATACTGGCCACGGGCACGCGGGTACCGGGTACCGACAACACACCCCGCGAGCTGTCCGCACGCGAGGTGGAAGTACTCCAGCTGGTAGCGGACGGACAGTCCAACAAGGAGATCGGCGAGGCGCTCAACTTGTCCGCATTGACGGTCAAGTCGCACCTTTCGCGGATCGGCCGCAAGCTGGGTACCGGTGACCGGGCACAGATGGTCGCGCTCGCCATGCGCGCAGGCGTGATTCGTTAGCAGAACACACCGCCGATCGGCGCGTGCGGGGCATTCGTACGCGCCGGTCGACGGGGCCTTATCGCTGGTCTGTCCCCCTGACGGGGCGTCGTCCCGTATGGTCATCCGCCGTGGGTGAATCGGGGACGGAAACGGCGGAGGAGGCAGTACCGGAACCGGTGCTGTTGACCGAGCCAGCGGGCGGCACACCGGACGCGGTCATAACGGCCGAGGCATTGCGGGAGGCCTCGGACGCGTTGGCGGCCGGGCATGGCCCCATCGCGATCGACACGGAGAGAGCGTCGGGCTACCGATACTCCCAGCGTGCCTACCTGGTGCAACTGCGCCGGGAGGGCGCCGGCAGCTTCCTGGTCGACCCTGTCGCGCTGAACGACGAGATAGACCCCCTCATCGCGGCGCTCGCCGACACCGAATGGGTGTTGCACGCCGCCTCCCAGGACCTGCCTTGTCTCGCCGAGCTGGGGCTGCGCCCCGCACGGCTGTTCGACACCGAGCTCGCCGGCCGCCTGGCCGGCTTCGAGCGGGTGGCGCTGGGCACCCTCGTGGAGCTGCTGCTCGGCTACCGACTGGAGAAGGGCCACGGCGCCGCCGACTGGTCACGCCGGCCGTTGCCGCAGGACTGGCTGGACTACGCGGCGCTGGACGTGGAGTTGCTGGTGCCGCTCCGCGACGCGCTGGAGGCCGAACTGACCGCCCAGGGCAAGCTCGAGTGGGCACTGGAGGAGTTCGAGGCGCTGCGCGTGGCACCGCCACCCCCACCGCGCGCCGAGCCGTGGCGACGCACGTCCGGGATCCACCGGGTGCGCTCACCCCGCGGGCTGGCCGCCGTGCGCGCTCTGTGGGAAGCACGGGACACCCTCGCGAGGCAGCGGGACATCGCCCCGGGCCGGGTGCTGCCGGACAGCTCGATCGTCCAGGCCGCGACGGCCGCCCCCGCCGACGAAGAGGCCTTGGTGGCGCTGCCGGTCTTCCGCGGACGCGCGCAACGCCGGGTGGCGAGCATCTGGCTGGGCGCCCTCCGAGCGGCCGCGAAGCTGCCGAAGAGCGAGCTGCCCGACCCGTCACCCCCGCACGACGGTCCCCCGCCACCCAACCGCTGGGCCGACCGCGACCCGCCCGCGGCCGCCCGCCTGGCGGCCGTGCGAGCGGCGCTGACGGTGATCGCGGAGGAACGTCGCCTGCCGACGGAGAACCTGCTGCAACCCGACCTGGTCCGACGCACATGCTGGCGTCCTCCGGCCGACCTGAGCGTGGACGGGATCGAGGACGCCCTACGCGCGGGCAGCGCGAGGGAGTGGCAGATCACGCTGACCGCAGCGGCCCTTTCCGAGGCCCTGACGGCAGCCGCAGCCGCCGAAAACGAGTAACCCGAACCCCGACCCCCGGCTCACTCAACCAACGCTCCTGCACCAGGGCGCGGGGCCACCCCTCTATGCCATTCTACCGCGCAGCACCGACGAACCCCGCGCCCGAAGATCCACATCGGCCGAGTTGTCCACAACCGAGTCAGCCATCCACAGGCAGCACATCAGCGCGGCGAGCCGGCCGCGCAACGGCAAAGCTGGGCACATGGCTGAGACGACGACACACACCACCGGGCACGTCCGAATCGGCACCTCCGGGTGGGTCTACGCACCGTGGCGGGGCGAGTTCTACCCACCCGGGCTCCCGCAGCGCGCCGAGCTGGAACACCTGTCGAGACAGGTCAACTCCGTCGAGCTGAACGGCTCGTTCTACGCACTGCAGAAGCCGTCCAGCTATCAGAAATGGCACGACGCCACCCCCGAGGACTTCTTGTTCGCCGTCAAGGGCGGCCGCTTCATCACCCATATGAAACGCCTCCGAGAAGTCACGGCCCCGCTGGCCAACTTCTTCGCCTCCGGGCTGCTCGCTTTCGCCGACAAGCTCGGCCCCATCCTCTGGCAACTGCCGCCCACCCTGCCGTTCGACCGCGATCAACTGGACGCGTTCTTCTCCGAGCTACCCAAGGACACCGAGGCGGCGGCCGACCTCGCGACCCACCACGACGAACGCATGGAGGGCCGGGCCGTCACCACCACCGACCGCAAACGCCCGCTGCGCCACGCGGTGGAGGTCCGACATCCGAGCTTCACCAACCCCGCGTTCCTCGCCCTGCTGCAGTCCCACGGGATGGCCGCGGTGATCGCCGATGCCGCCGCCGACTGGCCCTACCTGGAGGAACTGACCGCGGACTTCACGTACGTCCGCCTGCACGGCGCGACAGAGCTGTACGCGAGCGGCTACACGGACGAGGCCCTGGACAAGTGGGCCGAACGCATCACCGGCTGGCGAGAAGCAGGCATCGACACCTACGCCTACTTCGACAACGACAAGAAGGTGCGAGCTCCCCACGACGCCCTAGCCCTGACCACCCGCCTAACCCCCAACAACAACCCATGATGACCGTCCCGGCCGCGCACAATGACCATTCCCGCGGCGCACAATGACCAGTCCCGTCGCGGGGTAATGACCAGTTCAGCCACCCATGATGACCGTTCCGTAGCGCATGACAACCAGTCCGGTCGCAGGTGATGCCCAGTCAGGTCGCCTCGCGGAGAGATGGCGGCACCACCAACCACCAGTCCGCCACTGGCACGCGAAATCGCGCTTCCCACACTCGAGATCGCGGTCTTGCACACGAGATCGCGTTTCCCGACCCCGAGATCCCGGTTCCGACCGCACACCCCTACCAGCGCGCAGCCCCCGATTCCCACACGCATATCCCCGCCGGCCCGCGGGTTCGCTACTCCCGACCTCGTATCCCATCCACCAGGAGGCATGCCCCTAGTCCCGCCCACGAGACTGCGGTCACCGACCGCATTCCCACCACGACCCCAGCTCCCACTTCCCGACCGCGAGATCGCGGTTCCGACACGTCAGATCGCACCCGAATCCGCGGTTCGGGCCCGCGACCTGGTGGTCGGAACCGCGAACATGAGGGGATGGGTCAGGGCGCCTCGCGGGCCGGTAGACGCACCGTCACCACCAACCCACCACCCGGGACGGCCTCCGCCTCCACGGTCCCGTGATGAGCCCGCACCACGGCACGCACGATCGACAGTCCGAGACCCGTCCCCGAGTGCGCGGTCCGGTCCACCCCACCCCGACGAAAGGACTCGAACAACTCCTCCACCCGTGCCGGGTCGACCTCCGAACCTGACGAACTCACACACAAAGTTACCCACCCCGGCGAAGCGCCGGTCCGCACGTCGATCCAGCCGCCGTCCACGTTGTGCCGCACGGCGTTCTCCAGCAGGTTCCCCGCCACCCGCTCCAGCAACGCCGGGTCCCCGGCGGCCGGAGCGGACGGCGTCTGGAAAGCCGCCGAAAGACTGTGCGCCGCCGCGTCGCCGCGAATGGGCTGCCACGCGTTCGCCACGACGGTCGCCAGGTCCACCGGCTCGACCACGCCGATGCCCACCCCGTCGGTGCGCGCGAGCAACAACAGCGCGTCCACCAGTTGGCCCGCGCGCAGCGTCGCGGAGCGGACCACGCCCGCCATGCGACGCAGTTCCTCGACGTCCGCGTCCGGGTCGGCGAGCGTCACGTCCAACTCCGTGCGGATCACCGACAGCGGCGTGCGCAGCTCGTGGGACGCGTTCGCCACGAACTGGCGCTGCGAGTTGAACGTGGCCTGCAGCCGTTCGAGCATCGCGTCGAACGTGTCGGCCAGCTCGGCCACCTCGTCGCGGGGCCCGCGCAGCGAGATCCGCTCGCCGAGCGACTCGGCCGACAGGCGCCGCGCGGTTCCGGTGACGTCGCGCAGCGGCTTGAGGACCCGGCCGGTGAACGTCCACGCGAGCAGCGCGGTCGCCAGCACCATGCACACGAACGCGATCGAACCCGCGACCAGCACCTGCACCCGGGCGTGGTCACGCAGCGCCTCGGCGAGCTTCTCGGCCGGCACCTTGACCCCGTCGACCACGACGGACGAGCCGGTCGGCATGTCCGGCGCGGCGGCCGCACCGTCGGCCAGGATCCAGGACAACCACAGCAGCAGCACCGACACCACGGCCACCAGCGCCGTGGCGAGCAGCGTGACCCTGGCCCGCAGGCCGGGACCCCGCCGTATCTCGGTCACCCCGGCTCGGGTGCCGACGCCGGTGCCGAAGCCGGTGCCGACTCGGACGGCGCCGCCGCCGGCACGCGGTAACCCGAGCCGACCACCGTGTCGATGATGCCCGGCTCGCCCAGCTTCTTGCGCAACGTCATGACCGTGACCCGCACGGTCGTGGTGAACGGGTCGGCGTGCTCGTCCCACACCCGTTCGAGCAGTTCCTCACTGCTCACCACCGATCCGCTGGCGGCCAGCAGTACCTCGAGGACGCCGAACTCCTTGCGCGTCAGCTCCACCGGCTCGCCGGAACGGGTGACCGTCCTGCGCGCCGGATCCAGCTCCAGGTCACCGGCCCGCAGCACGGGCGGCGTGACGGGCGTGGACCGCCGGGCGAGCGCCCGCACGCGGGCCACCAGCTCGTCGAACGCGAACGGCTTGGCCAGGTAGTCGTCGGCGCCGAGGGACAGGCCCTCCACGCGGTCGGCCACCGAGCCGCTGGCCGTGAGCATGATCACCCTGGTCAGCGCCCCGGACGCCACGATCTCGCGGCACAACTCGTCGCCGGGCATGCCCGGCAGGTCGCGGTCGAGCACCACCACGTCGTACCGGGTGACCGTGGCCTTCTCGTGGCCTTCGTCGCCGTCCAGCGCGACGTCCACGGCCATACCCTCACGACGCAACCCTCTGGCGATGGCCTCAGCCAGGGGCTCCTCGTCCTCGACGATCAGAATCCGCACACCACAACGGTCCCACAGCCGACGTTCAGCCGCCGTCAGCCCACCGGTCGCGCCGCGCGGACGGTCGGCGCCACCGGGCTCAGACGCAGCCAGCCGGGCAGGCCGCGCACGATCCACCGCGCCCCGGTCAGGTCGATCTCGCCCGCCCGGACCGCGTCGAGCAGCTCGATCTCGCCCTCCCACATGCGATAGAGCGTCGCCAGGTCGGCGGCCAGCACGGCGTCGATGTCGAAGCCGGGGTCCGTGTAGCAGACCGACGCGTCGCCGGGTTCCAGCACGAGCCAGTACTTGCGGCGGCGGTCGGCGATCTCGACCTGGATCACCGCCCGCTTGGCGATCTCCGCGGTGTCGATGCGGCCGTGCATCCACCACATCAGCAGCTCGGGGTCCAACTCCTCGGGACGCGGGTCGCCGAACGCGTACCGCGCGCCCCAGTCGGCCAGCCCGAACACGAGCGGACGCAGGTCCTGGCCGGCGCGCGTCAGCACGTAGTCGTCGCGGACGTGGGTCACGAGACCCGCGTTGATCAGCTGCCGCAGCCTCCTGGACAGCAGCGCGCGTGACAGGCCGGGGAGCCCGCGCGCGATCTCGTTGAAGCGGGTGGCGCCGATCAGCATGTCCCGCACGATCAGCAACGTCCACCGGTCGCCGAGCACCTCGACGGCCCGCACTATCGGGCAGTACTGCGCGTAGGTCCTCATGTCCTGTCGTCGGTGTCCCGGCAGGACTGTTACGGGCAGGTTCAGTTTCTGCACTACTCGCGGGGGTTTCCGGTTTCTAGCGTCGCCTCATGACCATCATGGACACACGCACCCTTCCCTTTCCGTTACGGCACGACGACTCCCGGTTCGTCGAACTCGCCTCCCGCGTCGGCGCTGTGGCCGCCGAACACGCCGCGCAGCACGACCGCGACGCCACGTTCGTGACCGAGGCCTACGCCGCCATGCGCGAACTGGGCTACCTGGCGCTGACCGTCCCCACCGAGTTGGGCGGGCTGGGCGCCACCATGCGGCAGGCGTGTTACGCGCAGGCCGAACTCGCGCGCCATGACGGCTCCACCGCGCTTTCGATCACCATGCACACCTACCTGACGCTCATGCAGGGCTACCGACGTCGCATGGGCGCGCCGGACGCCGAGGCCGTACTGCGCAGGATCGCCGACGACGGCATCGTGATCGCCACGAGCGGCGGCTCCGACTGGTTGTGGCCCACCACCACGGCCGTGCCGACCGACGGCGGGTTCCTGGTGAGCGGCCGCAAGATCTTCTGCAGCCAGTCGCCGGGCGCGACGGTCGTGGCGACCTGCGCGGTGCTCGGCGAGCCGGGCGAACGCGCGGAGGTGCTGCACTTCAGCGTGCCGCTGGCCGCGCCCGGCGTTCGGCTGGTGGAAACCTGGGACACGATGGGCATGCGCGGCACGGCGAGCCACGACGTGGTGCTGGAGGACGTGCTCGTGCCGGCCGAGAAGATCACCGGCCGCCGCCCGTACGGCGAGTTCGGCGGCCCGCTGCTGGGCGCGGTCGTCCACTTCGCGCCGGTGGCCGGCGCCACGTACTTCGGTATCGCGGCGGGCGCCCGCGACGCGGCCGTGGCGGCGGCGACCGCCGGCAACCGCGGCCCGATGCCGCTGTCCGCGCTGCCCAGGGTGCACCGCCAGGTGGGCCTGATGGACGCGAAGCTGCGCGGCGCGTGGTGGTCGCTCATGGGCTCGCTCGACGAGATCGGCGACTCCTACACGGCCGACCCGCAGACCATGGCGACCGTGATGCTCGCGAAGCGCGAAGCGGTGACGGCGGCCACCGAGGTGGTGGACCTGGCCATGGAGGTCATGGGCGGCCGGTCGTTCTTCCGCCGTTTCTCCCTGGAACGCGCCTACCGCGACGTGCGTGCCGGCGCCTTCCACCCGCTGACCCCGGAGTCGACCCTCACCTTCGCCGGCAAGCTGGCGCTGGGCGACCCGGGCGCCACCGAGTAGCGCATCAGGCGTCGGTGTGGCGGGTGGCCTCGGCCGTCTGCCGTTCGCCCAGGCGGTCGGCCGCCCACTCGGTCACCTTGCGTGCCACGTTCTGTGCCGTGAGGCCCAGTCGAACGAGCACCTCCGACCGCGTGCCCTGATCGTGGAACTCCTGGGGAATCCCCAGGTCACGCAGGGGCACGTCGAGGTCGGCGTCGCGCAGGGCGGCGGCCAGGGCCCAGCCGAAACCGCCGTGGCGGCCGCCGTCCTCCACGGTCACCACCAGCCGGTGCTGGGCCGCCAGGGTGACCAGTTCGGCGGGCACGGGCGCCACCCACCGCGGGTCGACCACGGTCACGCCGATGCCCTGGTCGGCCAGCCGGTCGGCGGCCGCGAGACCCAGTTCGGCGAAGGCGCCGACGGTCACGAGCAGCACGTCGGCCGACTCGCCGCGCCGCAGCACGTCGACGGTGCCGATCCGCTCCAGCGCGCCGACCTCGCCGCCCACCGACGCCTTGGGGAAGCGCAGCACGGTCGGGCCGTCCTTCACGGCGATCGCCTCGCCCAGCTCCTCGCGCAGCGTGATCGCGTCGCGGGGCGCGGCGATCCGGATGCCCGGCACCGCGCCGAGGATCGACATGTCCCACATGCCGTGGTGGCTGGCGCCGTCGGGTCCGGTGATGCCGGCGCGGTCGAGCACGAGCGTGACCGGCAGCTTGTGCAGCGCCACGTCCATGAGCAGCTGGTCGAACGCGCGGTTCAGGAACGTCGAGTAGATGGCCACCACCGGGTGCAGCCCGGCCATGGCCATGCCTGCGGCCGACGTGACCGCGTGCTGCTCGGCGATGCCCACGTCGAACCAGCGGTCGGGGTAGGCCTCCGCGAACTTCGCGAGCCCGGTCGAGCGCAGCATGGCCGCCGTGATCGCGACGACGTCGGGCCGTTCGTCGCCGATTCGGGCCAGCTCGTCGGCGAACACCGACGTCCACGACGCCGCGCCCTTGGCGGTGGTCGGCTTGCCGGTGACCGGGTCGATCGGGTCGGTCTGGTGCATCTGGTCGACCTCGTCGTTCTCGGCCAGCGGGAACCCGCGGCCCTTCGACGTGACCGCGTGCACGATGACCGGGCCGCCGAACTCGCGGGCGCGGCGCAGCGCGGCGTCGAGCGCGACGTGGTCGTGGCCGTCGACCGGGCCGAAGTACTTCAGCCCGAGGTCCTCGAACATCATCTGCGGCGACAGCGCGTCCTTGATGCCGCGCTTGGCGGCGTGCAGGGCCGCGTAGATCGGCTTGCCGACCACGGGGGTGCCCTGGAGCATCCGCTTGCCACCTTCGAGTGCTTTTTCGTAGCCGGGCGACAGGCGCAGCGACGCCAGGTGGTCGGCGAGTCCCCCGATCGTGTGTGAATACGACCGGCCGTTGTCGTTGATCACGATGACCATTGGCCGGTTGCTGCCGGCCGCGATGTTGTTCAGGGCCTCCCAGCACATGCCGCCGGTCAGCGCGCCGTCACCCACGACCGCCACCACGTGACGCCGCTCGCCACGCAGCTCGAACGCCTTGGCCAGCCCGTCGGCGTAGGACAGGGCGGTGGACGCGTGGCTGTTCTCCACCAGGTCGTGCTCGTTCTCGGCGCGGCTGGGGTAGCCGGAGATGCCCCCGGCCAGGCGCAACCCGTCGAAGTCGGCCCGCCGGCCGGTGATGATCTTGTGGACGTAGGCCTGGTGACCGACGTCCCAGACCACGGCATCACGCGGCGAGTCGAAGACGCGGTGGATCGCCATGGTCAGCTCGACCACACCGAGGTTGGGCCCGAGGTGACCGCCGGTGGTCGTCACCTTGTCCACCAGGAACTGCCGGATCTCCGCGGCCAGGCTGGTCAGCTGCTCGAGAGACAGCCGCTTCAGATCAGCCGGAGTGTGCAGGGACTCGAGCAGGGACTCCTGGTCGGTCACCGTTTGTCACCTCGTTCTCAGATGCCGGGACACGCGCGGATCAACGCCAGTCTACGAGCGCACGCGCGCCGACTCGTCGCCCCTACACTCGGCCGGGTGCCACTGGCTTTCGACACCACCGGGTTGCAGCGTCATGACGAGCGCACCTGGTTCGACCCGCGCACCGGCGACCAGGTGAGCCTGACCTACTTCGATCTGGAGCCTGACCTGCCCGCATCGCTCGAGGAGCTGCCGTTGCTGCGGCAACGGCTGGCCCATGTGCTGGCCGAGGCGGGCACGCTGGTCGAGGCTCACGTTGTGACGATCGACTCGGTCCCGGCGCTCTATCAAGTGGTGAAGCTGCCCATCCCCGGCAGACAGACGGGTCTGATGTTCGTGGCCGCCCTGACCGTGCCCAAGGCGACGGGCAGTGTGGTGCTGCAGGTGCTCTGCCAGGAGGGCAACACGTCGGGCATCCGCGAGTCGATGGTCAGCGCCCAGATCGGGTTCGAGAACTGTTTCCCGCCCCACCCGTACGCGCCGGGCCTGCAGGGCATGCTGCCGTGGAACGTGGCCGACGACCAGCGCTGGGACAACCAGTTCCCGGAACATCCCCTGAGCCGCGCACGGGCTTGGGCCCACCGAACCATCCAGACGACCAGGGTGGACCCCAACTTCGCGCGGCTCCCGGCGTTCCGCCCGCAGGAGGCCCCGCCCAACGGCTCGCCGTTCGGCTCGGCCGCCGACGCCCAGCACCCCACCCCGGACGCGTTCACCGCACCGGAGCCGCAGGAGTTCGGCACGCTCGCGGAGCCGCCGACGTTCGGTGGCTCCCCGCGGCGCTTCACCGCGCCCGCGACACCGGAGCCGCAAGCGTTTGGCGCAGGCCCCACCGACGCGCAGTCCTTCACCCCGCCGATCGGCGACCCGATTGACGCGCAGCGCTTCACCCCGCCAGGCAACCTCCCGGACCCGGCCACCCAGGACCCGTTCGGCGCACCCCCGGAGCCTCAGACCTTCGGAGCGCCGGAGACATTCGGGGCGCCGCCGGAACCGCAGCCTTTTGGCAGCCCTTCGGACTCCCAGCGCTTCCCGCCGCAGGATGCGTTCGGGACACCGCCGGAACCCCCGAACTTCGGCAATCCCACCGACTCGCAGCACTTCGCGGCACCGGCGCCGGAACCGCAGACGTTCGGCAGCCCGACGGACTCCCATCACTTCCCAGAGCCGGACACGTTCGGCACACCACCGGAGCCGCAAACGTTCGGTGGCTCCACCAACTCGCAGCGTTTCGCAGCATCGGACACGTCCGACACACCACCCGAACCGCAGACCTTCGGCGGGCCCGCCGACTCCCAGCACTTCCCAGAGCCGGACACGTTCGGGACACCGCCGGAACCGCAAACGTTCGGCGGGCCCACCGACTCGCAGCGTTTCGCAGCGCCGGACACGACCGGCACACCACCGAAGACCTTCGGCACCCCCACCAACTCCCAGCACCTCCCAGAGCCGGACACGTTCGGCACACCACCGGAGCCCCAGAACTTCGGCAACCCCACCGACTCCCAACACTCCCCGGCGCAGGATGCGTTCGGTGGTCCGCCGCAAACCTTCGGCAGTCCGCCGGACTCGCAGCGCTTCCCAGAGCCGGATACCTTCGGCACGCCACCGGAACCGCAGACCGTCGGCGACCCCCAGCACTTCCCGGCGCCAGATGCGTTCGGGGCACCGCCGGAGCCTCAGACGTTCGGTGACCCCACGGACTCCCAGCGCTTCGCGCCCCCGGCCACGTTCGGGACGCCACCCGAACCGCAGACCTTCAGCAGCCCCACCGACTCCCAGCGCTTCGCCGCACCGGACCCATCGGAACCGCCGACCTTCGGCAATCCCACCGACTCGCAGCACTTCGCGGCACCGGTGCCGGAACCGCAGGCGTTCACCGCGCCGCCGGCCGACGCTCCCGTCGAGCCGCGTAAGCCCCGGCCCTTCCCCGCGCCGAAGGCGTTCGAACCGCCGGCCGAGGAGCCCCGCAAGTTCCGACCGTCCCCCGTCCCGCGGACGCCACGGGCGCCACTGACGTTCGAACCGCCCGAGATCGCCGAGCCGGAGCCGTTCGACGTGAACTCGGCGTTCACGGCGCCGGAGCCCGAGCCGGTCGCGCCCGTGGCCGCGGGCGATGTGCTGCACACCGTCCTGGTGGGCGTCCCGATCGGCGACTACCTGCCGCTGTGGCAGCGGGAGGGCCAGGAGGACACGGTCACGTTCTGGCGCATGTCCGACCCCGACGCCGTGCGCGCGCGGCTGGGCACGGGCGTGGAGTCCCGGTCGGCCGTCGACACCGGGCGTTACCGCGAGGCCGCGATGTTCAGCCCGGAGCGGCAGATGCTGTTCCTGATGGACCGTTTCCGCGACGACTCCGGCACCCTCGGCGGCACCAGCGAACAACTGTTCCCGGCCACCGAGGAGGAGGCGTACCAGGCGGCCGACGACAAGGCACTCTCCGGCCTGTACAGCTGGCTCGGCGAGGTCATGCTGGCGGCCGTGCGGCGGGGCGAGTTCGTGGCCGTCGAGTCCGGCGGGTGGGACGTCCCCGTCAACCCGGTGGTGCTGGTGATGCTGCGCAACGACGGCCGCAACTGGCACTCGGTCGTGGAAACGTCACCCGTTCCGGTGGGTGCGCCGGTGTGGCGTGACCAGCAGCCGGTGGAGGGCTCCAGCCAGATCCTGGCGTCGCCGGCGACCGACCAGACGCTGCGGGCGTCCGGGTTGCTCACGCGCTTCGCGATCAACACCTGGTCGATGCACCCGTTCCAGCTCGGCATCTCGTTCGGGCCCAACCCGACGCTCGAGGACCAGTGACCCGGGTAAGGTCATAAGTCCGATTGGCGAAGAGGGTGGGGATCGAGCTGTGACCGAGCCGCAACCGGTGATGGATCAGCCGGAGCAGGACAGGCTGACGCGGCAAGTGGGCCGCGCGCTGCTGTCTGTGGCCGGGCAGGACTGGACGCAGGTGCGCGCCGAGTTCCGGGCGGCGGGGCGGCACGTCGAGGTCGACGTGTTCGTCACGGGCCAGGACGGCACCCCGCGACCGGTGCCGCCGCCGCGGGAAGTTGTCGACGGGCTGGGCAAGCTCCGGCAGGGCATGTACCGGCCGGGCCGGGGGACCTGGCTGTCGGCGCTGTACCTGCTGGACCCGCCGAGCAGCTTCTCGGCGGAGTTCGAACCCGATGTCGAGCCCCGGTGGCGACGGGTCCCGCCCCCGATCGGCTTCGCGGACGAACTGAAGTTCTTCCCCCGCGGCGACGACCACATCCCCGACTGGCTCCGCCAGCGCGCCGGGCTGCCCCCCGCAGGTGCCGAGATCCAGGCGACGCCCCCGCACGGCACACCCCAGCAGGGCACCCCGCCCAACGGCACGCCCCAACAGGGCGGACCCCAGGGCGCGCCTCAGCACGGCGGTCCTCAACGCGGCGGTCCCCAGTACGGCGGCCCGCAGGGCGCGCCTCAGCACGGCAGTCCCCAGCACGGCGAACCCCAGCACGGCAGTCCTCAACATGGCGGCCCCCAGCACGGCGGCCATCAACACGGCGGTCCGCAGGGCGCGCCCCAGTACGGCGGGCCGCAGCAGGATCGGCCCCAGCACGGCGGTCAGTTCGGTGGTCCCCCGCCCGGCCAGGGTCACCCGACCCCGCCGCCCGGCGTGCCGCTCCCCCAGCACCGTCCTCAGGACACCCCACCCCAGCAGGACTGGGCCCAATAAAAACCAGATCAGTCCACCTTCAGACCCGCCTCATGCGCCAACACCGCCGCCTGCACGCGGTTGTCGAGGTCCAACTGCGTGAGGATCGCACTGACGTGCCCTTTGACGGTCCCCTCGACGACGTTGAGCCGCCTGGCGATGCGCGCGTTGGACAGGCCGGCGCCGAGCAGCGCCAGCACGTCCCGTTCCCGCTGGCTGAGGGCATCGACCCTGGCCCGTGCGCTCGTCGTGCGGCTGAGCCCGGTGGACCGCAGCCTGCTGATCATGCGCGCGGCCACGGCGGGCGCCAGGTAGGCACCACCGCCGGCGACCGCGTGGACGCCGGCGATCAGCTCCCGCGGATCACCGGACTTGAGCAGAAAGCCCCGGGCACCACCGTCGAGTGCCTCGGCGATGTAGGCGTCGTCCCCGAACGTGGTGAGGATCGCGACCGCCACCGTGGGTGCCGCCCGGATGATCTCGGCCGCGGCGGCGAGCCCGTCGAGCCGGGGCATGCGGATGTCGAGCAGCGCGACGTCGGGCCGATGGGCGATGGCGAGTTCGATGGCCTCGCGCCCGTCGCCGGCCTCGGCGACCACGGTGATGTCCTGGTCCATGTCGAGGATGGCCCGCACCCCGGCGCGGATCATGACCTCGTCGTCGGCGAGCAGTACCGTGATCACAGCGTCCCCGTGTGCGGCAGCGTGGCCACGATCTCGAAGATGCCGGCCTTGCGGCCAGCCTGAAAAGTACCGCCCGCCAGCCGGACCCGCTCCCGCAGTGCGACCAGGCCGGTGCGACCACCGGCTCCTCGCCGCTGCTTCGCGGGCACGGCGTTGGTCACGGTCACGACGGTCGTGGCCGCCGCGTCGACCACCCGCACCTGAACGGCCGACCCCGGCGCGTGCTTCATGGCGTTGGTCAGCCCTTCCTGCACGACCCGGTGCGCGGTCCGGTGCACCATCGGCGGCAGGGTGCCGCTCCAGTCCAGTGATACCGCCATCCCTGCCCGCGCGGCCCGGTCGACGAGGTCGTGCAGATCATCGACCACCGGCGGCACGGGCTCGCCGTCGCGGAGCACGGCCACGATGTCGGCCAGTCGCTCGGTGGCCGCGGCCGCACCGGCGCGCAGGCGCCCGATCGCCTGCCGGTGCCGTTCGTCGAGGTCGGGTGCCAACTCCAACGCACCAGCGTGCAGGGCGAGCAGGCTCAGCTCGTGGCCGAGGGTGTCGTGCATGTCGTGCGCGATACGGGCCCGTTCCCGTAGGTGGACCTGGTCGGTGGCGGCCGAGGCCATGGTCGTCTGCTGGTACACCGTGCGGCCGAGCAGCCAGGGCAGCAGCACGGTGACGGCCAGCAGGACCAGGCCGGCGGACCAGATCTCGTCGACCAGGGTGAGCGCCGCGGCCAGCGCGGCGCCCGCCCCGACCGTCACGAGTGCGGGCACCGGCCGGGCCGCCCGGACGCCGGCCAGCGCACTGAGCACCGCCACCGCCGCGCCGAGCGCCACGGTCCAGGGCGGCACGGCACCGGCCATGGCAGGTGCCGTCGCCACCGCGGTCAGCACACCCACGCCGAGCGACAGCACCGGGTTGATCGCGAGCAGCGCCACCCCCGCGATGGGCGCCAGCACGGCACCGGCCAGTGCCCAGCCCGCCAGCTCCTCGTGGGCGATGACGACGACCGCGAGCAACGCCGCGAGCACCACCAGCGCCCCTCGAGAGGTAGTCATGATCACGGACGCTACAGCGCCGGGACCTGCATCGACGCCGGCGCACGACGCAACCGCACCAGCCCGACGACGCGGATGGTGGCCACCGCGAGATTGAGCGCGCTCGACACCAGCAACCAGGTCACCAGCGCCACCGAGTAGTACCCGAGCTGGACGTAGGTGATGTCCCGGCCACCACCGACGAGGAAACTCAGCAGGTACGGCGCCGACGCCAGGATGACGGCCGGGAACACACGGGGCACCAGCCGCAGCGCCAGGTACCCGATCGGTCGAGTGCCGAACCGCCGCACCCACCGGTCGCTCCGCCGCAGCGCGAGCACGCCGAGCACGAGGCTCAGCAGGGTGAGCGCGGCCAGGACCAGGTCGGTGAGCAGCCGGGTCGGGGCGCCGATGGCCGGCGTGCCGCCCTCCAGGAGGGTGGCGATGCCGCTCTCCACATCGCGGGTCCCCTCGTTGCCCAGCGCGACACCGCTGTTGGTCAGCACCGCGATGCCGTAGCCGGAGGGCAGCAGCAACGCACCGGCCGAGTAGGTGAACCAGATCCCGCCGTGACGCACCCGTCCGTCCGCGGTGTCCCAGCCCATGCCGTAGGTCCACCGCGGATCCGACGAGGTGTGCATTGCCGTGACGCTCTCGGGCGAGACGAGCCGGGTGCCGTCCGCGGCCGCGCCGCCGTTGGACTGCACGATCAGCCACTGCGCCAGGTCCTCGGCCGTCGAGATGATGCCGTCGGTGCCGGTGAGGAACCGGGCGGGCTCGACCGCGGGAACGGAAATTCCGTAGGCGAAGATGTGTCCCTTCTGGACATTGCCGGGGGCGACCTCGAGTACGGTCGTCGCCCGCATCCCCGCGGGCTCGAACACCGTACGGCGCAGGTGGTCGGCGAACGGCTCGCCGGTGACGACCTCCACCAAGCGCCCGGCCAGGTGATAGTTCGTGTTCGTGTAGTAGTGCTTGGTTCCCGGGTCGACGGCGAGCGTCGCTTCGTGGGCCCGCGTCACCGCACCGGCCAGGGAATCCGGCTGCGGCAGGCTCTTCTCGGCAAGGGTGCCGTCGGTGATCCCGGAGGTCTGGTTCAACAGCTGCCGGACGGTGATCTCCGCGCCCCTCGGGTCGGCGATCCGGAAGTCCCGCACGTAGCGGCGAACCGGCGCGTCCAGCGCCACCTTTCCCTGCTCCACCAACCGCATGACGGCCAACGCGGTGAACGACTTGCTCACCGACGCCACCGGCATCGGCGTCGTGGCGGTCACCGCGGCACCCGAGGAGTCGTGGCCCACCCCGGATACGTGCACCACCTGATCGTCTTTGGTGATCGCGAAGGCGACCCCGGGATACCCGGCGTTGTCGGCGAAGTCCGCGACGTAGCGGTCGATGGCCGCGAGGTCCACCTCCGGTTCCGCGACCGCCTGTCCTGGCAGCGCGACGGCCAGCAGGGCGACCACCGCACCCAGCAACACACGCTTGTTCAGTCCCACAACGCACTCCGATCGTCTCGTTGACGTCGGTGACGCTACGAACGGTGGTGTCCCCGGCACAGGACCAGAACGACAGCCTCCACCCCTGACTTTCGTCAGGTCGCGATGTTCGAAACCCGCGTCCGTCAGGAGTGGACGGTGGCCCAGAAGTGATCCAGTTCTGGATAGCGGTACGGCGAAGGAGAACGCGGAGAACGTCCCAGCCATGAGACCGACCGCGCAGTCCATGACCAGCCCGATGCCGAGAGCCGAGATCATCCCGGCCCGCCGCCCACCGGCGAGTCCCACGTTGAGGACGGGCGAGTCCCACGTTCGGGCCCGGTGAGTCCCCCGTTCAAGCACCGCGAGTCTCCCTCGCAGGACATGCGAGTCGGCGGTTCGTGAACCGGGTTTGTGGTCGTGAACCGCCAACTCGCGTGTCTCGGGAGGGGGACTCGCGGGGGCTGAACGTGGGACTCGCCGGGCATCTGGGCGGGTCCGCAGGGCGTCAGCAGCGCGAAACCCAAAACTGTCGGTGCTGCCCGATAGCCTTGAAATCAGGGGGCCCGGGCATCCGACCGCTCTGTGCACCAGAGGATTCGCTAAGGCACACTCACCGGGTCAGCAGCGCGATGCACTCCACGTGATGCGTCATCGGGAACGCGTCGAAGGCACGCAAAGCCGACAGCGAGTACCCGTGCCCGGCGAAGGTCGCCACGTCGCGGGCCAGAGCGGCCGGGTCGCACGCCACGTAGATCACCCGTTCCGCACCCCGCGCCGCGATCGCGTCCACGATGTCGCGCCCCGCCCCCTTGCGTGGCGGGTCCAGCACCACCACTCGCGGGTCCGGGCCCTCGCCCGCCGCCAGCACGGCCGCCACGCGACCCGCGAAGACCCGCACCTGCTTGAGATCCGCCAGGTTCGTCGCCGACAGCCGGGCAGCGTCCACAAAGGACTCCACGGCCATCACCGACCCCGAAGGGCCGACCTGCGCCGCCAGTACCGCCGCGAACAGGCCCACCCCGCTGTACAGGTCCCACGCCGAATCGCCGGGCTCCAGCCGCAGACCACGACGACACCACCTCGCAGTACAGGTCCGCCGCCGCCGGGTGCACCTGCCAGAACCCGTCCGCCGCGACCTGCCACGACCGTTGCGCCGCCCGCTCCGAAGCCAACGCGGCACCCACGAGAGCCGAACCCGAGCCCACGTCGACCACGTGCGTGAAAGCGTCCGCGTCCACGGCCACCGCCAGCTCGACGCCGGGAGTCCATGATCGACCGACCACCGCGTCCACCGTGCCCGGCGCGGCGATCGGGCAGTCCGCCACCGGAATCACCGTGTGACTGCGATGCGCCCGAAAACCCGGCCTACCAGTGGAATCCACGGCGAGCCGCGTCCGCGTCCGCCAGTCCAGGTAGCCGCCCGGCAGCTCCTCCACCTCGACATCGACGGTAAGCGAAGCCAGCCGCCGCATCTGCTCGGCCACCACCGACGCCTTCAGCGCACGCTGAGAAGCGGGCGTAGCGTGCTGCCAGTCGCAGCCGCCGCACCCGCCCGGGCCCGATACCGGACATGGCGCGACGACCCGATCGGATGAGGCCGAAAGCACGGAAATGGCGTCGCCACGGCAGAAGGAGCCACCCCGGTCCTCCGTGATGAGCACGACCGCCCGCTCCCCGGGCAGCGCATGGCGTACGAACACCACACGTCCGTCGTGCCGGGCCACGCAGTGCCCGCCGTGCGCGACCGCGCCGATCTCCACCTCGAACCGCCGACCGGTCCAGTCCAGCCGGGTCACTTCTGCTCAGGCTCCTTCTTCTCGGAAAGTCCACGCCGGACAGCGCCCGGCACCACCTCGTCGCGATAGCGCACCCGCTGCGACGACGCCAGCTGCCACGGCACGCTCGTCACCATCACCCCCGGCTGGAACAGCAGCCTTCCCTTGAGCCGCAACGCGCTCTGGTTGTGCAGGAACTGCTCCCACCACCGACCGACCACATATTCGGGGATATACACCGTAACCACGTCCCGCGGGTTGGCGCTGCGCACCCGCTTCACATAGTGCAGCACCGGCTTCGTGATCTCCCGGTACGGCGACTCGACGACCTTCAGCGGCACCGAGAAGTCCTCCTTCTCCCACTGTGCCACCAGTGCACGGGTGTCCGCGTCGTCGACGTTGACCGTGACCGCCTCCAGCACGTCCGGCCGCGTGGCCCGCGCGTAGGCGAGCGCCCGCCGGGTCGGCAGGTGCAGTTTGGACACCAGCACGATCGCGTGGTTGCGCGACGGCAGCGTCATCGAGTCGATGTTCAGCTCCGCCTGTCGCAGTTCCTCGGCCACCCGGTCGTAGTGCCTGCGGATCCCGGTCATCAGCGCGTAGATCGCGGCCATGGCGGCGATCGCGATCCAGGCGCCGTGGGTGAACTTCGTGATCAGCACGATCACCAGCACGGCGGCCGTCATGGTCAGGCCGAACGCGTTGACGGCCCGCGACCGGCGCATCCGTTTGGCGTCCTCTTCGGACGGATCGGCCCGCAGCAGTCGGTTCCAGTGCCGGATCATGCCGCTCTGGCTCAGCACGAACGACACGAACACCCCGACGATGTACAGCTGGATCAGCCTCGTGACCTCGGCGTCGAACGCGATGATCAGCACGATGGCGAACGCCGCGAGTCCGACGATGCCGTTCGAGAACGCCAACCGGTCGCCGCGGGTGTGCAGCTGTCGGGGCAGGTAGCGGTCCTGCGCGAGGATCGAGCCGAGCACCGGGAAGCCGTTGAACGCCGTGTTCGCGGCCAGCACGAGGATCAGGCCGGTGAAGAACACGACGTACCAGACGGCCGGGTCGAAACCGCCGAAGACCGCCTCCGCGAGCTGCGCCACCAGCGTCTTCTGCTCGTAGCCCTCGGGCGCGTTGACCAACTGATGCGCCGGGTTCTCCGCGAGCTTCGCCCGCGTGACCGACGCCAGCATGATCAACCCGAGGAACATGACGATGGCGAAGCCGCCCATCAGGGCCAGCGTGGTGGCGGCGTTCTTCGACTTCGGCTTGCGGAACGCCGGCACGCCGTTGCTGATCGCCTCGACCCCGGTCAGTGCCGCGCTGCCGGAGGAGAACGCCCGCAGCACCAGGAACAGCAGCGCCAGCCCCGAGAGGTGGTCCCCCTCCTCGAGCAGCTGGAAGTCCGCGCTCTCCGCGCGCAACTCGTCGCCGAGCAGGAAGGCCCGAGTGGCACCCCAGATCACCATGGTGAGGATGCCGGCGACGAACGCGTAGGAGGGGACGGCGAAGAACGAGCCCGACTCGCGGATGCCACGCAGGTTCAGCGCGGTCAGGATCACGATGGCGCCGACCGCGAACTCGACCTTGTGCGTCGCCACGAAAGGGACGAGCGACCCGATGTTCGCGGCCGCCGACGCGATCGACACCGACACGGTCAGCACGTAGTCCACGAGCAGCGCGCTCGCCACCACCAGCCCCCACCTGGGGCCGTGGTTGGCGGTCACCACCTCGTAGTCGCCGCCGCCGGACGGGTAGGCGTGCACGTTCTGCCGGTAGGAGGCGACCACGGCGGCCATCAGCGCCACCACGGCCAGCGCGATCCACGGGCTGAACATGTACGCCGAGACACCGGCGACCGACAGCGTCACCAGGATCTCCTGGGGGGCGTACGCGACGCTCGACATGGCGTCGGACGCGAACACCGGCAGGGCGATGCGTTTCGGCAGGAGCGTGTGGGCGAGCCGGTCGGTGCGGAACGGACGTCCGACGACCAGCCGCTTCAACACGCTGGTGAAACTGGGCACGGGGCGACAGCGTATGCGGTCGCGTCACGGGGATGGAGTAGCCACCGGTAGGTTCATGCTGTCGATGTCGGAACGGACAGCTGGAGGCCGGGTCGTGCACGTGGTGATCATGGGCTGCGGCCGGGTCGGCGCGTCCCTGGCGGCGGCCGTCGAGCGGCTCGACCACACGGTCGCGGTGATCGACAAGGACGCCCAGGCGTTCCGCAGGCTCGGCATCGACTTCCACGGCCAGCAGGTGGTGGGCGGCGGTTTCGACCGCAAGGTGCTCATCGAGGCGGGCATCGAGCGGGCCGGCGCCTTCGCGGCGGTGTCCAGCGGCGACAACTCCAACATCATCTCCGCGCGGGTGGCCCGCGAGACGTTCGGCGTCGAGCACGTGGTCGCGCGGATCTACGACGCCAAGCGCGCCGAGGTCTACGAGCGCCTCGGCATCCCCACGGTCGCCACCGTGCCGTGGACCACCGACCGGCTCATGCGGACGCTGCTGCCGGACGGGGTCTCGTCGGCGTGGCGTGACCCGACGGGCAAGGTCGCGGTGCTCGAGCTGCCGGTGCACGAGGGCTGGGTCGGCAACACGGTCGCCCAGCTGGAGGCCGCGACCGGCGCGCGGGTGGCGTTCATCATGCGGTTCGGCACGGGCGTGCTGCCCGACGCCGAAGACCGTGGTGCAGGCCGACGACCAGGTTTACGTGGCGGCGTTGTCCGGCACGATCAGCGACATCACCAACGCCGCTGCCCAGCCCCCTGAGGAGGCGTCCTAGATGCGGGTCGCGATCGCCGGGGCCGGCGCTGTCGGCCGGTCCATCGCCGCCGAGCTGGTGGGCGCGCAGCACCAGGTGATGCTCATCGAGCGGCTCGAGACGCAGTACGAGCCGCACACGGTCGAGCAGGCCGAGTGGGTTCTCGCCGACGCGTGCGAGCTGGCGTCCCTCGAGGACGCGGGCATGCAGCTCTGCGACGTCGTCATCGCCGCCACGGGCGACGACAAGGTCAACCTCGTGGTGGCCCTGCTGGCGAAGACGGTGTTCGCCGTGCGACGTGTGGTGGCGCGGGTGAACGATCCCGCGAACGAGTGGCTGTTCACCGAGGCCTGGGGTGTCGACGTCGCGGTGTCCACGCCGCGCATGCTCGCCGCGATGGTCGAGGAGGCCGTGTCGGTCGGCGATCTGGTGCGGCTGATGACGCTGCGCCAGGGACAGGCCAACCTGGTGGAGCTGACGCTGCCGGAGGACACCCCGCTGGCCGGACGCCCGGTGCGCGACATCCGACCTGCCCCGCGACGCCGCGCTGGTGACGATCCTGCGCGGTGGGCGGGTCATCGTGCCGCAGAAGGACGACCCGCTGGAGGCCGGCGACGAGCTGCTCTTCGTGGCGTCGGCCAACGTGGAGGACGAGATCCGGACGGCTCTCGGCTACTGACACTCGCTCCTGGGCCCTGTGGACAACTCGGCCGCAGCGCCCCGTCGCCGCCCAAAACTGTCGGTGCTGGCCGATAGCATGAAATCAGGGGGCCCCCGGCGTCCTCGACGCCTGTGATCGAGAGATTCGCTTTCGCACACTCGTTCGACGCCCGGCCCGCTGCGCTGGTCGGGCTAGAGATCGAAGGTGCCGGCCTTCGCGTCGGCGACCAGGCGGGCCAGGCCTGACTCGCCGAACATGAGAATGGGGCCGGTCGCGTTCTTCGAGTCGCGAACAGCCCCACCCGCCGCCGGCCAGGCCAGCTCCACGCACTTGTTGGGATCACTCCGTGGAGCTTTTCCTCCAGCTCATAGATTCCGGCCGGGCGGTGCGCATGGTGTTCCTCTCGTGGCTCCCCCAGCTCACTTGCCAGGCTGGCAAGCCAGGTGCGGGACTGTCCCTCATCCAGCGCAACCCTACCCAGCGCGGCCACGTTGCGGCGGTAGGCCGCGACGGTGTCCGGGCGCTCCAGGAACAGCACCGAAGTCTGGTCCTCTATGTGCACGACCGGGCTGATCTCCGTGAACTCCATGAGGTGGAACGACTGTCGGCCGCATGGAAGCCGACCGCGTCCGGGATGACGCGTATCTCCACATTGGGTCGCACCGACATGCGCAACAAATGGTGTACCTGGCCCGACATGATCTTCCGACCCGCGCCGGTCCGACGCACGACGTACTCGTCGATGAAGAATCGGAAAGTCGCCGGATGCTCTCGTTCGAACACTTCCTTCCGGCGCTGGCGCGCCCGCACCCGTTCCCCGACTTCCTCTCGCGGGATTGATGGCGAGGCCGCCATCAGTGCGGACATGTACTCAGCTGTCTGCAGCAGCCCCGGGATCACCGACGGCTCGAAGTTCGTGATGGCGATCGCCGCGCTCTCGTGATCGCTCAGGGTGCGCAGCTCGGTGGGAAGACGGTCGCCGTACTCCTGCCACCACCCGGGTTGAGCGGCGTCCGCCGCAATGCGGAGCAGTTCCTGGCGCTTCGGGCCCGGTGATGTCCAACACCGCGAGCACTGCGGACATGTCCAACAGGCTGACCCGCCGCTTTCCGGACAGCATCCGACTCACCCGGCTGGGCGTCCACTTCAGTCTGTCGGCCAGAGTGCTCTGATTAATTCCCGCCACCTGCATAGCGCGGTGCAGCGCCAGACCAAGCTCACGGGACCGGACTGTCGGCTCGTCGTCGTCCATGGAAACAAGCTAGAACGTCCACTCCGCAAAACTCATCAACGGCGTGAGTTCTTCACTCGGACGGCATTTGTTGCCGGTCCGGTAACTCGCGCTGATCGCCACCGTCACGTACGACATCGTGAAGCTGCCACCCATCGCGTCGATGGCGGTTCCCGACGCTTTCCAGCACCTCGGCCACCTTGTCCGCCGCGAGCGTGGTCAGACCGCCGGTCGTGGGGATCAGGTTCAGCCACTCGTCGCGGGTGTAGGTCCGCGTCCAGTCGAAGCGCCACCGTTGCGGAGGGCCGAAACCGCCCGCCTCGCGCATGCCGTCGGCGGCTTTCGTGAGGATCGCGTCGTACGGATCCCCGGCCTGAGCATTTATCGGCGAATCGGGCGCCACCCGCCGGTAGGCCACGGCGAACGCCTCCGCCACTTCCGGCGGCGGCTGGAACACGTGCCAGAACAGGGTCAGCGTGCCGCCGGGCCGAAGCACCCGAGCCGCCTTGGCCGCACCCGCCACCGGGTCCACCCAGTGCCAGGACTGGCCGGCGACGACCGCGTCGAAGGTCCGGCCGGCCGGGTCCCAGGCTTCGAACGTCGCCTCCTCCACCTCGACGCCGGTTCGGCGCGCGAACTCGGCCATCCGCGCGTCCGGTTCGACGCCGAGCACCGAGCGGCCGACCGCCTGGAACTGCCGGGCCGCGATACCGGTGCCACAGCCGACATCGAGCACCTCGCGGCCGACGATCGCCGCCACCAGGGCGTCCGGGTAGCGGGGTCGGGCCTGGTCGTAGCGTTCGGCGTCCAGCCCGAACGACTCCGCCACCTGACGATGATGATGCGGTAAAGTGGGCATGCGCCCACCTTAGTGGGCAATCGCCCACTCTTCAAGGAGAACCCGCCGTGCCGCCAGGAGTACACATCCGCGACGTGCGCGAGCACCTGTTCGCCGCCGCCGAGCGGGTCCTCCTGCGCGATGGGCCGAACGCGCTGACCAGCCGGGCGGTCACCACCGAGGCGGACTGCGCCAAGGGCGTGCTGCACCGGCACTTCGCCGACTTCGACGACTTCCTCGCCGAGCTGGTGTACGACCGCGTCCGCCGGATCGACCTCCAGGCCATCGAGCTGCGCGCGTCCGCCGGCACGAGCACCGTGGCCGCCAACCTCACCGACGCGCTGACGACCGTGTTCTCGCTCGGTCGCCGTCTCGATCGTCGCCCTGGTCACCTTCCGCGACGAGCTTCGCGCACGGCTGCGCCAGACCTGGCCGGTCGGCGTCCCGCTCCTCACCGAAGCCGTCACCATGATCGCCGCCTACCTGGCCGAGGAGCGCGACCTGGGCCGGGTCGCGGCGGACGCCGACATCCACGCACTCGCGCCCATCCTGATCGGGACCGGGCACCTGCTGTTCGCCGACCGGGCGGCCCCACCGCCGGCGCCGGAAGCCGTCCACGCGATGGTGGCCGCGGTCCTCAAGTGACTCACGCGGGCGGCGGGTAACCCGGTGGCATGGCCATCCGCTCGATGCCCTCGATGTTCAGGGGGCCGTACGCCGCCTTGAACGCCTCCCAGTCCGGGTCGGGAATCCCGGGCGGGCGGACGAACGCCGTGTCCGTGGTCCCCGGCAGGATCGCGTTCACACGAATTCCCCGCCTGCCGTACGCGAGCGCCGCCGCCTGGACCCGCCCTGCACCGCGCGCTTGCTCGCCGTGTACGCCGCACCTCGTCGGGCCTGCTCGGCGGCGGCCGACGACGTGCAGATGATCACGCCGCGACCGGCGGCCAGCAGGTGCGGGATCTCGTACCTGACCGACAGGAACACGCCGCGCGCGTTGGTGGCGTGCACGTCGTCCCACTGCTCGACCGTCAGCTCCTGGGACGCGCCGGCGACGCCGATGCCCGCGTTGTTGAACGCGATGTCGAGGCGGCCGTGGCGGCTGACCACCCCGCGACGAAGTTTTTCACCTGTTCGGGGACCCGGACGTCCGCGCCGAGGCACGTCGCGTCGCCGCCGGCCCGACGGATCACGCGCTCCACCTCGCGGCCCAGGTTCTCGCGCCGGCCGCAGAATCCGACCTTGGCGCCGGCGGCCGCGACCTGGAGCGCCGCCTCCCGCCCGATGCCCGACGTGCCGCCGGTGACGAGCACGACCTTGCCGCGAAAGCGGCCGCGGCGGACCTGATCGAACGCCGCGGCTGGCGGGTCCGCCCGTCCAACCCGGCGCGGGCGGCACTGTCGGAGACGCTCACCCACTTCGAGGGGCTGGGTCACCCGGACGTGTTCGGCCTGGTCGACGCCTACGCCGACGCCGCCGACCGACTGGCCGAGGCGGAGATCGCCGCACTGGCCGACCACGCGGGAAGTGGACGGCATGGCGGAGTCGGTAGTGGCACTGTCTGCACTGGGCACGGCACTGCTGGCCGCTCTGCGCGGCCTGGCCCAGGAGTCAGCGGCGAACGAACGCTTTCCGCACACCGTGATCCACCGCGCCGCCGTGCTCGCGTGCTGCGCGAGCGAGGCACCCGGCTATCTGACCGGCGTCGAGCTCCACGCGTCTGCGTGGGCCAGGCGTGCGGTCAGGAATTCCTCGACGGACAGCATTCTCGGGTGTTGCCCGCGCAGGGTGTCGATGTCGGCCTGGTAACCGCTCTCGGCAAACCACTCGAACATGCGCTCGGTGATGGGCAGCGGCTTGAAGCGTGTCGGATGACCGGTGACCCGCTCGAGGATCTCGGCCACCTCCGGGAAGGTGACCGCATCGCCGGCGAGTTCGACCTGACTGCCGATGAATTCCCGCGGCTCGTCGAAGGCGGCCGAGGCGAAATGACCGATGTCGTCGGTGGCGATCATCTGCATCGGTTTGTCGGCCTTGAGCGGGAGGGCCAGGAGCCGCTCCTCGGACTCCTGACCCTGCGCGAAGTGCAGCAGGTTGTCCATGAAGAACACCGGCCGCAGGATGGTCGCGGGCAGCCCCAACCCGGCGATGTGCCGCTCGATCTCCGCCTTGCTCTCGAAATGGTCGATGCCGGTGTGCCGTTCCGCGCCGCCGACCGAGCTGTAGACGAAGTGGGCAACACCCGCGTCCCTCGCGAGGTTCGCGATCGTCTTGCCCTGGCGCACCTCGGCGGCCAGGGTCGCCGGTTCGTGCGCAAGGGCCTGCACGCTGAACACACCGTGCACGCCGGTCAGCGGCTCAAGCAGGGAGGCCGGGTCGTCGAGGTCGCCCCTGACGAGTACCGCCCCCAGCTCCCGCAGTTCCTTCGCGGCGGGCTTGTCCGGGTCGCGCACGAGCGCGCGCACCGCCCAGCCCCGGCCCAGCAGGTGACGTGCGGTCGCCCCGCCCTGGTTGCCCGTGGCACCCACGACGAGAACGATCTTGTTTTCCGGCACTGCGAATCTCCTCGTGTGACAGGTTTCAGGGGGTGACGATCGGCGTGGTCTGCGCGAGAGTGATCCGCCAGGCCTCCTCGTCCTTCACCAGCACGTAGGTGAGGCACGCGGTGGTGGGGAAGCTCGTGCTCCGGAGCGCGGCGTCACGTTCGTCGGACACGTGTTTGACGCAGCTCACGATCGCGACGTCCGGGCTGACGAACCGGATGTCCTCGATCTCCGTGGTCGTCAGGACGTTCGCCAGCGAGGTCTCGAGCGCCAGCGTCATGGCGTCGTGGATGGTGTCCCTGCCGTGCACCCGCCGTCCCGCGATGTTGACGATGGTCGCGTCGGCGCTGTGCAGCGCGACGAAGGGCTCCGGGTCGAGCTGGTACTTCTGCGCCGCGGTGACGGTCTGCCGGATGGCAGCCGTGTTCTCGTCGTCCTGTCCCATGGGACTTCCTCTCTCGCCAACCGGAGCGAAACGCTCCTATAGGACGAACGTACCTGCGGAGCGATCCGCTCCGCAACTGGCTACGATGACCTCGATGACGACGCAGCCACGGAAGGCGCCCCGGCAGGCCGAAGCCGAGCGCAATGACCGCGCCCTGCTCCAGGCGGCACGAGAGGTGCTCGCGATCGACGGGGCGCACGCGTCGGTCGCCGCGATAGCCGCGCGTGCGAGCGTGGGGATCGGCAGCCTGTACCGCCGCTACCGCACGAAGGAGGAGCTGTTCCAGCGCCTGTGCGAGATCGCCCTCGACGACTACCGCGAGGCAGCCGAGACAGGTCTCGCGCACGACGATCCGTGGGAAGGGCTCGCGCACTACGTCACGACCTCGATCGCGCTCGGCCCGGGCTCACTCGCCCCCATCGCCGGCTCGATCACGGTCACGCGAGAGATGGCGGCGAAGAACGAGCGGGCGGACCAAGCCGTCACCGCCCTCGTCGACCGCGCACACGCGGCGGGCGCGCTGCGGCCCGACGTGACGGCTGTCGATCTTGAGCTTCTGATCGAGCAGCTCGCCAAGTCACCGCTGCTCGATCAGCTGAACCAACAAGGGCGGACGGATCTGGCCGAGGCCGCCCTGAACGCGCGCACCCGGGTCACCGCCATCGCGCTCGACGGCCTTCGCGCGCCGGCGCCGAACCCGCTGCCCGGACACCCGCCGGGCTACGAGCTGTTCACCGAGCGATGGGCTGGTCCCAGCACCTAGCCGGTCTCGCCGCTGTACTTGGCCCGCAGCCGCGCCTCGATCGCGCGTTCCTCTTCCTCGGCGTCCTGCTCGATCTTGCGGACCTTGTGCCCGGCGCTGCGCACCGCCCACACCGTGACCAGCAGCGCGACCGCCGTCAGCGGGTAGCCCATGGCCAGCTTGGCGAACGCGAGCCAGCCGGTCTGGTCCTCGTCGTAGAGCCAGCGCTGCACGATGAACCGGGCGCCGAAGACCGCGACCCAGGTGAGGGTGGCGATGTTGTAGGCACGGACGGCGCTCTTCTCGGAGCGCCACCCCATGCCGTGGCCGTTGAGGTAGGACCAGATGACGCCGACCAGCGGCCACCGCACGAGGATCGACGCGAGGAACACGCTGCCGTAGATCAGGCTCGCCCAGATGCCGAACAGGAAGAAGCCCTTGGCCGAGCCGGTGCGGTAGGCGATGAACGCGGCGATCGCCACGCCGAAGAAGCCGGAGATCGCGGGCTGCAGCGGCTCCTTGCGGACCACCCGCAGCACGGTGATGGCCACCGCGACGCCGATCGATCCCCAGATGGCGGCCGTGAGCCCGAAGAACGAGTTGACCAGGACGAACACCAGCACCGGGACGGACGAGTAGATCAGTCCGCTGATCCCGCCCATCTGCTCGAGCAGCGTCTGCTGGCGCTCCTCGTCCTCCTGGGTCGGCCGGGCGGGTTCTTCCTTGGCAGGTTCAGTCATGTAGCAATCTGCAGCTCGTAGTAGGGGTTGTAGAGCACCTTGTGGCCGTCCCGCATGGCGATGCGACCCTGTGCCTTGATCGTCCGACCAGGCTCGATGCCCGGGATACGTCGGCGACCCAGCCAGACTAGTGTGACGCCCTCGGTTCCGTCGAACAGCTCGGCCTCCAGCGTCGCCACGGCGTCGCGAGGGCTCAGCTCGACCGATCGCAGTCTGCCGAGAACCGTGACCTGCTCGCCCGACCGGCAGTCGCAGGCCCGGCGGGCCCCGACGGCCTCGACGTTGTCCGACAGGTCGTCCGCGTCGAGCTCGTCCACGTCGCTGGTCAGACGTTTGACCAGGCGTCGGAACGGGCCTTGGCGCCGCCCGCCCGGTTCGTGGGCTTCGGTGCCCATACTGACGCTCCAGTGTTTTAGGGGCCGTCCCCGACATACACGGCCCGAACAATTCAAGCGTAACCACGACAAGCAGCTTCAGGTGGAGGATCTGGCTCGTGAATGTTGCGGAACCGCGAATCGCCGTGCTTCTGCCGGGCACGGGCTCGGACGACGTGTTCGTCAGGTCCGTGTTCGAAGTGCCGCTGGCCGCGGTCGGTGTGCGGGTCGTGACGCCCGCTCCGGTGCCTGGCTCGGAGTTGGCGGAAGCGGCGTTGGCTTCGCTCGATGCCTGTGCGGGGCCTGTGCTCGTGGGCGGGATCTCGTTCGGGGCTCACCTCGCGGCCGAGTGGGCGCTGCGGAATCCGTCTCGGTGTGCGGGGTTGTTGTTGGCGTTGCCCGGGTGGCATGGCGCGCCGGGGGATGCGCCGGGGGCGGTCTCGGCTCGGTTGGCGGCTTCTTCGGTGCGTTCGCTGGGTGTCGACGGTGCGTTGGCCGCGGCCGTCGACGGGGTGCCGTCCTGGCTGGCGCTGGAGTTGACGCGTTCGTGGCGCGGCTATGGCGCCGGCCTGGCTGATTCGTTGGACGCGGCCTCCGGGCGTTCGGCGCCATCGCTGTCTGATCTGGCCGGGCTGACGGTGCCCGCGGGGATCGCCGCGTGCGTGGACGATCCCGTGCATCCGGCGGAGGTCGCGGCCGAGTGGGCGGCTGCGTTGCCTCGGTCGGCTGTGCGGACCACTCGGCTGGCCATCGTAGGTGTGGATCCGGAGGCGTTGGGGCGGGCTGCTGTGTTGGCGTGGCTGAATGCCGGAGGCGACGCGGACTGACCACCCAGCCCGTCAGCTCGCGAGTCCCCCGTTCAGACCCCGCGAGTCCCCGTTCGCGACACCCGAACTCGCGGTTCACGACCGCGGGGCTGGTTCACGAACCGCCAACTCGGACGTCCGGTGAGGAAGACTCGCGGTGCTCGAACGTGGGACTCGCCAGGTTGTCGGCTGTCAGGCCTGTGCGCCGCCCTGGCTCTGGGCGATGTGTTCGGCGATGGCCGGCGGCAGCTCGATCGGCAGCGGCGTCCGTACCGGCATCGGTTGGCTGCCTCGCACCACCACTGCCCCGCGCACGAGATCGTGCAGTGCCGCGGAACTCTGCTCCGCCAGGTCCGGTGGGCCGGCCACCACGCCGCGCAGCATCCACCGCGGGCCGTCCACGCCCACGAAGCGCAGTTGCACCTCGCCGAGGGCGGCCATCAGTTCCAGGCCCCACTCGCCCGTGGTGGTGCGGACCGTGGCGCCGTCGCCGCGCAGTTGCTCGGCCAGTTCGGTCGACACCTCGCGCCACAGGCCGCCGGAGCGGGGGGCGGCGTAGGCGTTGACCGTGACCTGACCCGTGGGGCCGACCACGTGCACCGCACGCACCGGGCCCTTCGGATCCATCTCCACCTGCAGCTGCGCGCCGTCCGGCACGGGCAGGCGCACCGAACCCAGGTCGAGCCGGCTGATGCCGTCCTCCGGCGCGTCGGCCTCGTCGTAGGGGCCGGCGTCGTCGAACAGGTCGCCTTCGCTGTCCTCGAACTCGTCCTCGAAGTCGTCGGTCTCGGGCACCTCGGTGTCCTCTGAGCGGCGACGTCGCCCGAACAGTCCCACTTGTCCTCAGCCCTCCGCCGGGGTCAGTACCGCATGGCCCCCGGTCGACCCGTAGCCGCCCGCCCCGCGTTGCGAGTCGGTCAGCTCGTCCACCTCACGAAATACCGCGTGCTCCACGCGTTGCACCACCAACTGGGCGATCCTGTCGCCGCGCCGCAGCTCGATCGGCTCCCGCAGGTCGTGGTTGATCAGGCAGATCCTGATCTCGCCACGGTAGCCGGAGTCGATCGTGCCCGGTGTGTTCACCACGCTCAGCCCGACCCGCGCGGCCAGGCCCGACCGCGGGTGCACGAACGCCGCGTAGCCCTCGGGCAGCGCGATCGCCACCCCGGTGCCGACGACCGCACGCTCTCCCGGCTCGATCACCACATCGGTGGTGGTCACCAGGTCGGCGCCGGCGTCGCCGGGCGTCGCGTACGACGGGATGGGAACACCCGGATCGAGCCGGGTCAGGAGGACCTCCACGCTGGGCACGAGCGGCGAGACTACTCTGGTCACGTGAGCGACACACCACGCGGTGCAAGCCGGGAAACAGTGACGCAGGCACCCCCTGCCTACACCGAACGGCTGTACGTCACCTGGTACTGGTGGCTGCTGCCGCTGGTGGCCGCCGGCCTGCTGGCCGCCGAGGTGCACCTGGGCTACCCGGGCGTCCGGGCGTGGCTGCCCTACGTGATCCTGCTGCCGCTCACCGCACTGCTGATCTTCCGCGCCGGGCGGGTGCCCGTGCAGGTGGCCGACGGTGAACTGCGGGTCGGGCAGGCCCACGTGCCGCTCGAGTTCGTGGGCGAGATCCAGGTGGTCGGCCCCAAGCAGAAGCGCGCGGCGCTCGGCCCCCACCTCGACCCGGCGGCGTTCGTGCTCCACCGCGGTTGGGTGGGCCCGCTGGTCCGCGTCGAGATCACCGACCCGGACGACCCGAAGCCCTACTGGGTGTTCAGCTCACGTCACCCGGAGAAGCTGGCCCAGGCCCTCCGCGGCTGATTTCGGGTACGGCAAAGGGCCCGCCGTCGTGACGGCAGGCCCAGTTCCGTTCTTTGTCGCCGTGCGTGTCAGGCGCAGTCGCGGCAGATGTACTGACCGTTCATCTCTTCCGCCAACCTGCTGCGGTGATGCACCAGGAAGCACTTGGAACAGGTGAACTCGTCGGCCTGCTTAGGCACGACGCGGACAGTCAGGTCTTCACCGGACAGCGAGGACAGGTCGGCACCGGGAAGCTCGAAGCTCTCCGCTGTCTCCGACTCGTCCACATCGACGACCCCGGACTGGTTCTCGTTTCGACGCGCCTTGAGCTCCTCGAGCGAGTCCTCCGCTAGATCGTCGGCCTCGCTGCGGCGTGGCGCATCGTAATCGGTGGCCATGGTCTTGCACCCCCACTTCAGGATGTGTTCGTGCCGCTGGTCAACGTTCGAGCGCTCCAGTTTGTGCCCGTCAAGTGAAGTGACGGAGGTCTCGCACGTCGCGCCCGTTCTGGACGCCCATCGGAATCGATTCGCTTGTCATGTTCGACGACTGGAGCGCGCAGAGGGTAGCCCATGCGCCGACGCCGATCCAGCAGGTCACCCGTTCGGGTGTGTCCCACCCACGCGAGCGATCTCCTAGTGATGCCCTTGCCCTGGGTCGTTCAACCATGGTGCGATACCTCCATTCCCGGCGTCACGCTCCGCGCTCGGGCAGTTGCGAGAGGCGATCGTGATCGGTCATGAACTCAATCTCGACACGATGCGCCGACTGTGCCGGCCCGAAGCCGCCGAATGGCTCTGAAACGCTTAGGCTGATCACCAACGACATAGGTAGTGCCAGGGGGCTGGCGATCCGTGGGAGGAGGACCAGGTGACGGCGGGGAACGTCCGACAGACCGGTCAGCGCTATCGGAAGCGTCGGCCGCTGCCGGCGCTGCTGTTCATCCTGGTGCTGGGCATCGTCGCGTCGATCGTGTGGCTGAAGGTGATGACGTCCGAATCGGATGCCACCGGCGCCGCGCACTGCGATCCGCCGCCGGCTCAGGCGGCACCCACGACACCGCCCGCCGAAGCGCCGCCGTCACCGGCCACGCTCGGTAAGCCCCAGGAGATCAACTTCCTGGACCGCGCGGTTCCCACACCCCCGGACCGGGTCCTGGTGCGGGTTCTGAACGCGAGCAACACGCGCGGCGCGGCCGGCATGGTCACCGAGACATTGCGCACACTCGGATTCACCCAGGTGGCCGAACCGGACAACGACGCCATCTACGGCGACGAGATGACCTGCCGGGCCCAGATCCGCTTCGGCCCCCAGGGCGAGGCCGCCGCTCGCACGCTCAGCCTCGTGGAGCCGTGTGCCGAACTGGTGCGCGATGACCGCCAGGACGCCACGGTGGACCTGGCGATCGGCGACAGCTTCGACGACCTGGACCCCAACAACCACGCACGCACCGCGATGGAGCAGCTGACCGCGTGGTCGGCGCAGAATCCGCCGGACCAGGGCGGCCTGCAGGCCGAGGGCGCACCGCAGCCCAAGCTCGAGGCGTCACTGCTGACCGGCGCGCGCTCCGTCCGCTGCTGAGCGGGGTCAGCCCACACCCGAGATCGCACCTCCCGCGCATGTCCTCGGATCCCGCACGCGTGTGCATGCTTCCGGCACGCATGTGCACGCATCCGGCACGCATGTTCGCAGTTCCGGACGGGCGTATCCCCAGCTCCCGGGCGACTGTCGGTGTCAGCCATGGACGGCTGTGGACAAGTCCGCCGCCGCGCCCCGAAACTGTCGGTGCTCGGCGATAGCCTGAAATCAGGGGGCCCCCGGCGTCCTCGATATGTGCGTCCACGAGGTTCGCTTTCGCACATCAGTTCGACGCGTCAGGCCTGGTCCAGACCCACGTCGATGACAGCCGCGCGTAGCTCGTCCGCGATTCCCGGCGCCGCCGCCATCGTCAGGTCGCCCAGACCGTCCCCGGGAGTGTCCGGCAGCCGCACCACGGCACCCGCCTCCTCGGCCACCAACACGCCCGCCGCCCAGTCCCAGCGCGACAGGTTGTGCTCGAAGTACCCGTCGAGCCAGCCCGCCGCCACCGCACACAGGTCCAGCGACGCCGCACCGGCGCGGCGGATGTCCCGCACTCGCGGCAGCAGCTGGGCCACCCCGGCGGCCTGCCGAGCGCGGCGCGAAGCCTGGTAGGCGAAGCCCGTCCCGACGAGCGACAGGTCCAGCCGCGACGCGTCGGACACCCGCAGCGGCCGCCCGTCGAGCCACGCCCCCTCGCCACGGACGGCCGTCCAGCGTCGACCGGACGCCGGCTCCACCACCACGCCCGCCACGGACACGCCGTCGACCTGAGCGGCCAGCGAAACGGCGTACCAGGGGAAGCCGTACAGGTAGTTGACGGTGCCGTCGATCGGGTCGACCACCCAGCACAGCTCGCCGGGCGCGGCGGTGGCCCCGCCGGTCTCCTCGCCGAACACCGGCTCCCCCGGCCGCAGCGACGCCAGCCGGTCGCGCACCAGCCGCTCGACCGCGAGGTCGGCCGCCGTCACCACATCGGTCTTCGACGACTTGGTCCCCACGTCCTGGATCGCCTCCGGCCGGGACCGGGAGGCCAGCTCGGCCGCCTCCACAGCTACCGAAACGGCAACGGCCAGCACCTCATTCGCGACACCCACGAGACCTATCCGACCACATCGGGCTAACCTCCCTGGAAAGCACTACTGAATCGAGTACGAAGGGACCCGTGGGGATGACCGAAACCCTCGGCTTCGGCGTTGACATCGGCGGCTCGGGCATCAAGGGAGGCGTGGTCGACCTCGTGGGTGGCAAGCTGGTCGGCGAGCGCATCCGCATCGCCACGCCGGACCCGTCGAAGCCGGACGCGGTCGCCGACGTCGTCAAGCACATCGTCGACGAGTTCGGCTGGACCGGCCCGGTCGGTGTGACGCTGCCGGCGGTCATCAAGCGGGGCATCGCCTACAGCGCGGCCAACATCGACAAGGCCTGGCTGCAGACCGACGCGGCGGCGCTGTTCGCCGAGCGGCTCGGCCGCGAGCGCACCGAACTGGTGGTGCTCAACGACGCCGACGCGGCCGGGATCGCCGAGATCTCCTACGGCTGGCCCGACGACCGCAAGGGCGTCGTGGTGCTGCTGACCTTCGGAACCGGTATCGGCAGCGCCCTGTTCCTCGACGGCAAACTCGTGCCCAACACGGAGTTCGGTCACCTCCAGGTCGACGGCCACGACGCGGAGTCCCGCGCGGCCGCGTCGGTCAAGGAGGAGAACGGTCTGTCGTGGGCGGAGTGGGCGCCCCGGGTGACCCGGTACATCCGCACCCTCGAAGACCTCATCTGGCCCGACCTGATCATCGCGGGCGGCGGGGTCAGCAAGAAGGCCGACAAATGGCTGCCGCTGTTGGAGGTCAGGACCAAGGTCGTGGCCGCTGAACTGCGCAACGACGCGGGCATCGTGGGGGCCGCGCGGGCCGCCGAGTTCGGCCACGACGGCTGAGCATCGCGGGTGATCGACCCACAACGGAGTATCGTCGTTACAATGGAACGGTGCCCGCGGACCGAAGCCGCCGGGCGTTCCCAGAACTCCGGTCGTGCAGGACTCCCGTGGTCCTGTCGTGACCGTGATCGATAGCTGCGAAAGGGCGTACGTGGCAGCCGCACGAACCGCAACCCGACGCTCCACCGCTTCGGCGAGCGCCGCCAAGTCGAGCGCTGCGTCGGACCCCGACGAGACGACTGAGGCGGGCGTGACCACCGCGAAGAAGACTGCAGGCGCCAAGACCACCAGGGCGCCGCGCAAGACCACGGCCAAGGCGGGCGCGAAGAAGAAGGACGACGCGACCACCAAGAAGGCCGACGGCACTCCGGGCGAGGACGGCGAGCCCGACCTCGAGTCACCGGATCTCGAGGACCTGGAGGACGTCGAGGTCGACATCGTCGAAGCGACGGTCGTCGAGGAAGAGCCGGTCGAGAAGGACCCGAAGGAGAACAAGGAAGGCGACTTCGTCTGGGACGAGGAGGAGTCCGAAGCGCTGCGCCAGGCGCGCAAGGACGCCGAACTCACCGCCTCCGCCGACTCCGTCCGGGCCTACCTGAAGCAGATCGGCAAGGTGGCGCTGCTCAACGCCGAGGAGGAGGTCGAGCTCGCCAAGCGGATCGAGGCCGGCCTCTACGCGGCGGAGCGGGTGCGCAAGGCCGAGGAGGAGTCCTCGGAGAAGCTGCAGCCCCAGATGCGCCGCGACCTGCGCTGGATCGTGCGCGACGGTGAGCGGGCCAAGAACCACCTGCTCGAGGCCAACCTCCGTCTGGTGGTGTCGCTGGCCAAGCGCTACACCGGTCGTGGCATGGCGTTCCTGGACCTCATCCAGGAGGGGAACCTGGGTCTCATCCGTGCGGTCGAGAAGTTCGACTACACGAAGGGGTACAAGTTCTCCACGTACGCCACGTGGTGGATCCGCCAGGCGATCACCCGGGCGATGGCCGACCAGGCCCGCACCATCCGTATCCCGGTGCACATGGTCGAGGTCATCAACAAGCTCGGCCGTATACAGCGTGAGCTCCTGCAGGACCTCGGCCGCGAGCCGACGCCCGAAGAGCTTGCCAAGGAAATGGACATCACCCCGGAGAAGGTGCTGGAGATCCAGCAGTACGCCCGGGAGCCCATCTCGCTCGACCAGACCATCGGCGACGAGGGCGACAGCCAGCTCGGCGACTTCATCGAGGACTCCGAGGCGGTAGTCGCGGTCGACGCGGTGTCGTTCACCCTGCTGCAGGACCAGCTGCAGTCGGTGCTCGCCACGCTGTCCGAGCGCGAGGCCGGTGTCGTCCGGCTGCGCTTCGGCCTCACCGACGGCCAGCCCCGCACCCTCGACGAGATCGGCCAGGTCTACGGCGTCACGCGCGAGCGCATCCGCCAGATCGAGTCGAAGACCATGTCGAAGCTGCGGCACCCGTCGCGCTCCCAGGTCCTGCGCGACTACCTGGAATGATCGTGAGCTGAACGACGATGCCCCCGCCGGTTCACCGACGGGGGCATCGTCGCGTTCAGAGCGCGGCCGCGAACCCGTCGTGGGTGCGCTGTCGACCCGGACGGTATCGATGGCGATAGACGCCCGTGGAGATCGCGGAAACGCGACCATGCGAGCACCCAATTCCGCTGCGACGCGCAACGAGTTGCGGTGGCGGTCGGCCAGCAGCGCGTAGGTCACCCGTCGGGTCCGCGACGAACTGCCGTGCCGACCCGTTCCCGTTCCACCCATTCCTCTGTCCCCGCGCGGACGCGCCTGCCTGGCCCGCCTCGAAACAACCCGGCGACGCCGCCAGGGCGCTGCGCGCCCGGGTGGCCGAACTGGACGAGCTGTGGTGATGCGGTCAGGCACGGCCGCCCTCGCGCTGGCCGACATGACAGACATTCCCGCGGCGACCCCGTCACCGCACTCCTGAAGAAGGCCGTCCGCTGATCAGAGCGGATCGGGTGGCGTGCGGTCCCGGGTGCGGATCGCCAGTCCGCCGACCACCGCCAGGATGCCCAGCGCCTCGGGCAGCGTCGGCACCTGGCGGAGGACCACCAGCCCGATGAGCGTGGCCGTCACCGGGAGCAGCGCCAGCAGCAGCGCGAACGCCGCCTGCCCCGTGCGCCGCAGCACCACCTGATCTAGGGCGTAGGGCACCACGGTCGACAGCACGCCCACGCCGACGCCGAGCAGGAGCAGTCGCGGCGACGTCCACACCGGACCGGTGCCCAACGCGAGTGGACTGAGCACCACGGTGGCCACCACGAACCCCACGGCGAGCCCGTCGATGCCCAATCCGATGTTCGCTACACGCTTACCAACAACTATGTAACAGGCCCACAGCACGGCCGCTGTGAGCGCGAACACAACACCGAGCGCACTCCCCGACAGTTGGACGTCCACGATGAGCACGACGCCACAAACCACGAGCAGAAGCGCCCCCACATCGCGTGGCGTGCGGGAGCCGAACGCCGCCACGAGGACCGGCCCGACGAACTCCAGCGCCACGGCCGTGCCCAACGGCAGCCGGGCGATCGACTCGTAGAACGCGATGTTCATGACCGCTGTGACCAGGCCAAACAGTGCCGCTAGCCAGAACACCCGCCCCCGCCAGGCCGACCGCGCACCCCGCCGCCAGACCATCAGAACCACGGCCGCGCCGAGCTGCCGCAGCCACGCCACGGCGGCCGGATCCAGCTCGTGGAACAGCCACACGGCGGCCGCCGCACCGAGGTACATGGAGACCCCGCCGGCCACGAACAGTAGCGGTGCGGGCACACGCTGTGCGGCTAGCACACGTTCCGTCACCTTCACCACTCGATCCTGCATCGCGGGACCAGCGATACTGCAACCGGGTTAAATCCTTAATCGAGCGATCTTTCATTACGGTCGGGAACACTGACGGCAGGCCAAACGTCTGGAAGAGTAGACGGCACGAGCACCGCGCAAGCAGTGGTCGTAGCCGGGAGACGGCACCGGGCCACCGGTGCCGGGACGGAGGGAGATCTGCCATGAACACCACGCTCACCCGCCCCGACCTGACCGCCGCCGACCGTTGCGACAGGTGCGGGGCGGCTGCCCAGGTACGCGCAGTCCTTCCGTCCGGTGGCGAGCTCCTCTTCTGCGGGCACCACGCCCGCAAGCACCAGGAGCGGCTGCTCGAACTGGAAGCGAACATTCAGCAAGGCCAGCAGTAGACGAGGCGAATGGGCGGGAGCCGGGCCAGGCTCCCGCCCATTCGCATGTCCGGGGTAGGTGAGCCCGGACCGACAACTCGTGACATCCGTCGACACAGTTGACAAACTCGCCACCAGAATCGCCACGGACTGGCACGCTGCCCGTACCGAACGTGATCACACGGCGCTGGGGAGCGCCGGATGCCCGTGTCCATGCCGGACGAGACCACGCCGCCGCCCGGGCCGGCCCGCGACCTGACCTGCGCCGTGCACCGCCTCTCGCGAGCCTGGCCGCCGCGCTCGAGGAGATGAACGGATCCGGCCCTGCCTCAACCGCACGCGCTGTGGCTGGCCGCCGACACGACGCTCCCCCGCCTCACCTGAAGAACCCGGCGAGTCCCCCGTTCGTCACCCGCGAGTCCCCCGTTCAAGCACCGCGAGTCCCCCTCTCACGACGTCCGAGTTGGCGGTTCGTAACCGGCCCCGCGGTCACGAACTGCCAACTCGCGTGTCTCGAGAGGGGGACTCGCGTGTCTCGAGAGGGGGACTCGCGTGGGCTGAACGTGGGACTCGCGGAGTGAAGCCGGGTGGGTCAGACGGCGTCCAGTACCGGTTCGAAGGCCAGCTCCGCGGCCCCCAACAACGTGGCGTCAGCCCCCAACGTGGACACGGCGATCCGCGTCCCCCCCACCGCCCGACTCACGAGCGACCGCGTCCGCACCTCCTGCGCCACGTCCGAGATCAACGACGCCGGCAGCGCGGTGAACAGGTCCCCCAGCACCACCAACTCGGGCCCCAGGATGTTCACGACGTTCACCAGCCCCAGCGTGAGCCACTCGGCGAACTCCCCCAACCGCGCACGCACCGCGGCCGGATCGTCGGCCAACCCCCGCAACTCGGCCACCACCGCTCCCCGCGGCGCCCCTTCCCGCAGCCCCAGCGCCCGGCACAACGCCGGCTCACCGATCTCGGTCTCCCAGCACCCGGCGCTGCCGCAGTAACAGGCACGGCCGCCGGGCCGGATCACCATGTGTCCCAACTCGCCGACATACCCGGCGGTGCCACTCAACGCCGACCCGTCGACGATCACGCCGCCGCCGACGCCGATGTCCACCGACACGTACACCGCGTCCTGGGTGTCGCGGGCCGCGCCGCGCAGGTGCTCGGCCAGCGCACCCAGCTCGGCGTCGTTGCCGACCACCACCGGCACGTCCAGCACGGCCCCGAGCCGCTCTCCCAAGGGAACGTTCGTCCAGTGCAGGTTGGGTGCCTCGTGGACGTGCCCGTCGGCGCGGCGCACCACGCCCGGCACCGACACGCCGGCGGCCACCGACCGGACGCCCAGGTCGGCCGCCAGGATGGTGGCCGAGTCGAGGACGTGGCCGATCACCTCGCCGGGCTCACGTGTGCGGACCCGCAGGTTCCAGCTGTTGCGCCCGAGGATCTCACCACCCAGCCCGACCAGGGCGATCGCCACCTGCTCGACCCGGATGTCCACGGCCAGCACGACCGCCGCGTGGGCCTGGGGAAGCACCAGCAGGGACGGGCGGCCGGCGCCGCTGCGCAGCCGAGGCACCTTCTCCTCGACCACGCCCGACTCGGCCAGCCCGTCCACCAACGCCTTGATGGTGCTGCGGTTGAGCCCCAGCTCGACGGCCAGCGACGCGCGCGTGCACGGGCCGCCGACGTGGAGCCTGCGCAACAGGACCGTACGGTTGTGCCTGCGCACCTCGTCGGGGCGCGCGCCCGTGGTAGGTGTGCTGGTCAAACCCCTCGCCCCCGTCCCGTCAACGCGATGCTACGGCCGCCCTCCGCCGCGACAGTGCGTCGACCGATGCCGCGAGCAGCAGCACCAGGCCGGTGACGATGTTGACCACCGCTGCCGGTTGGTCGAGCAGCCCGAGGCCGTTCTCCACGACCGCGAGTACCAGACCACCGATGACCGCGTGGGCGACCTTGCCCCGTCCGCCGAACAGCGACGTTCCGCCGATGACCGCCGCGCCGACGGCGAACAGCAGTGTGTTCAAACCGCCCGCGTTCGGGTCGACCGAGCCCGCCTTGGAGGAGTAGACGAGAGCGCCGATCGCGGCCACCGCAGAGGATACGACGAAGACGCTGGCCCGGATCTTCGCCACGTCGATGCCGGCACGGCGCGCGGCCTCGGCGTTGCCGCCGACCGCGTAGATGTGCCGGCCGTACCGGGTGCGGTTCAGCACGTAGGTGCCGAACACCAGCAGCACCAGCATGATCGGCACCACCCAGGGCACCCCGATGATGCTCGCGCGGTCCGGGTTGACCGCCCGGTTCGAGGTCAGCGCCCACGTCGCGAAGATCGCGATGAGCGCGACCGCGCCGACCTTGAGCACCACGATCGGGGTCGGCAGGGTCACCAGCCCGCGCCGAAGCCGGGAGAAGTGCGCCCCGAGCACGAGTGCGGCGAACCCGCCGGCCGCGATGAGGCACAGCATCCAGCTCCAGAACACGGTCAGGTTGCCGTTCGCCACGTTGAACAACACGGGCGAGCTGCGGATGCCGATCACACCGCCCTGCCCGATGAACTGCAGGATCACGCCCTGCCAGGTGATGAACAGCGCGAGCGTCACCACGAACGACGGCATACCGATCTTGGAGACCATGAAGCCGGAGATGCAGCCGATGGCCGCGCCGACGCAGATGGCCAGCAGGATCTCGATCCACGGGTTGGCGCCGACGCCGAGCATCACGATCAGCACGGCACCGCCGGCGAACACCGCGCCCGCCCAGATGCGCATGTACAGCGCCAGCAGCATGGCGACCACCATGCCGCCGACGAACACGTTGAAGACCGTGGAGCCCATCTGGCCGAGCAGGTTGCCGTCCTGTTGGTAGTGCATGGCCATCACGGCCGCGCACACACCGGAGGCGGTACCCGCCGACAGGTCGATCTCGCCGAGCAGCAGGACGTAGACCAGACCCATCGCGATGATGATCTTGCCGGCGCCCTGGGCGAACAGGTTGGCCGTGTTCGGCAGTGTCAGGAAGTTGTCCGACAGCACGGTGAACACCAGCACCAGGACCGCGAGTCCCAGCAGCGCGGGCAGCGAGCCGAGCTCGCCGCCCCGCAGCCTGGCGAAGTAGTCCCGCACTGCTTCGCCCGTGGACTGGGAGGTGGTGTCGATGCCGAAGTCGGTGATCGCGCCACTGTTGGGCGCGGACTCGGCCTTGGCCGGAGATTCGGTCATGGAAACAGGTCCTCGTGTATCGGCTCAGAGGGTGACGGCCTCGGGCCGGTCAAGGCCGAGGTCGCCGGAACGACCGGCGGTGATCAGCTCGACGACCTGGCTGTGGGTCGTCTCCTTGGCCGGCAGGTCGGCGATCAGCCGACCGAGGTAGAGCGTGGAGATGCGGTCGGCTACCTCGAACACGTCCGCCATGTTGTGGCTGATCAGCACCACGCCGAGCCCCTGCTCGGCGAGCCGGCGGACCAGGTCGAGCACCTGGCGGGTCTGCGCGACACCGAGTGCTGCGGTCGGCTCGTCGAGCAGCACGACCTTGCTGTCCCAGAGGACGGCCTTGGCGATGGCGACCGTCTGGCGCTGCCCGCCGGACAGCGACGCCACCGGGGTGCGCACCGACTTGACCGTGCGGACGGCCAGCGACGCGAGGGTTTCGCGCGCCGCCTTCTCCATGCTCGCCTCGTCCAACCAGACGGGCAGGCCCCGCTCGCGGCCGAGGAACATGTTCTGCACGACGTCGAGGTTGTCGGCCAGCGCGAGGTCCTGGTACACGACCTCGATGCCGAGGTCGGCCGCCTCGCGCGGATTGTGGATGGTGACCGGCTTGCCGCGGAAGCGGACCTGGCCGGAGTCCATCGGGTGGATGCCGGCGACGCACTTGATGAGCGTCGACTTGCCCGCGCCGTTGTCACCGACCAGCGCGGTGACCTCGCCGGCCCGGACGGTGAAGTCGACGTCGTGCAACACGTGCACCGGGCCGAAGCTCTTGTTGATCCCGATCAGCTCGAGAAGGGGCTCACTCATGGTTCCTCCTGGCGGAGGGCCGCGCCCTGGGATGGGCGCGGCCCTGCGCGAACAAAACTGTCGAACGGATCAGGAGATGCCGAGTTCGGTGCACGCGGCCGCCAGCTCGCCCATGCAGATCTCCTCCGCCTTGACGTAGCCCTCGTCGATGACCTTCTTGACCTCGGCGCGGGTGATCAGCTCCGGCTCGAGCAGGACGGAGGCGACCTCACGGCCACCCGTCGGGTCCTCGCTCTTGTCGGTGGCGAGCGCGTCGGCCTCGGAGTCCTTGCCGGCGGCGAGCAGCGCGGCGAGCTTGGCGGTGGCCTCGGCCTCCTGCTTGATCGGCTTGAAGACCGTCATGTACTGGTCGCCCGCGAGGATGGCCTTGAGGCCGTCGGCCGTGGCGTCCTGCCCGGTGACCGGGACGGTGCCGTTCATGCCGTTCTTCTTCAGCACGGTGATGATCGCGCCGGCGAGGCCGTCGTTGGCGGCGACGACGCCGTCCACCTTGCCGCCGTTGGCGGTGAGCATCTGCTCGAACGCCGTGCCGCCCGCCTGGTTGTCCCAGTTGTCGATCGGCCGGCTCTGCACGAGCTTGAGCGTGTTGGCGTCGTACAGGGGCTGGAGGATGTTGCGCTGGCCCTCATGGAACAGGGTCGCGTTGTTGTCGGTGGGCGCGCCCTCGACCTCGATGACCTCGGCACCCGGCTTGGCCTTGAGCGCGTCGGCCAGACCCTGGCCCTGCAGCTCGCCGACCTTCACGTTGTCGAAGGACACGTAGTACTTGGAGCTGCCACCGAGGTTCAGGCGGTCGTAGTCGATGGTCGGGATGCCCTGCTCCTGCGCCTTCTGCGCGACAGTGCCGCCGACCTCGCTGTTGATCGAGGCGATGATCAGGACCTTGACGCCCGAGTTGATCATGCCGTCGGCCAGGGTGGTGAACTTGTTCACGTCGCCCTGGGCGTTCTGGATGTCGGGGTCGAGGCCCTCGGCCTTGAGCGCCTCCTCCAGCATCGGCTTGTCGAAGCCCTCCCAGCGAGCCGACGACGCGGTCTCGGGCAGGATCACCCCGACCTTGATGCCGCCTTCGCCGCCGGACGAGCCGCCGTCCTCGTTACCCCCGTCGCCGTTGTCCTGATTGGCTCCACAGCCCGTGAGGGCGAGGGCAAGACCCACGCCCGAGGCGAGGAGAGAAAGCCTGATCCTGCTCATCCAACGTCCCTTTCACATCTACCCGCCGAAATGTTGCGGTGCACAACATATGCCCCGCGAGGGCGGTGATGGAAGCCACGAACGGGAGTTTTGCAACTCGGCTACGACACAGTTTGGCAACGAAGCGATCATCTGGTGGTCATCTCCACGCCGCCCGCGCAGTGGTGTCTACCTGCGGAGAAGCGTATCCAGGAGGCCCAAAGTCACGCCGCGCGGAACCACGGAGACCACCCGGGAGAGCTAACACCCGAAAAGCCCCCGACAGCCACCAAGATCACGCACGATCACCACCCGCGCACGCACCGCCACCCGCGAGTCGTACCGTTTCGACGCTGAGTCGTACCAACAGACCGCGAGTCGTCCACTCACGCACGCCGAGTTGTCCACTCGGGTACGCCGAGTCGACCACTCACGCACGAGTGCAACCGAAACCGCAAGGTGGCCCCAGAACCAGACGAGTGTGGGGCGGGGGTGGCGGCGGGCAATGGGAGGGCGGGCGCCAGCCCGCCCTTTAGTGCTCGTCCCAGGGCGGCGGAGGCTCGCGGGTCAAGGGTTGAGCGAAGCGAAATCGGCGAAGCCGACGCGACGAAGGAGCGCCCTTGACGCGTGAGGGGCCGCCCGTAAAATCCGCCGCCACCCCCGCCCCTGACCTGCACGAACGGTGACCCCGCGCCCAGAGACCCGCCACAACCAAGATCAACCGCGGCCGTCGGCCCCCCGATATCCAGCGTAGTCACGAACACCGACAAAACCGGCCCACCACCCACACCCATGACAAGTTGTGAAAGACCCCAGACCCGGGACTGGTCATCATCCGCACCCGAACTGGTCACCTCGCGCACCCGCAACGGTCATCATCCGCACCGGAATGGTCATCATGGGCCGTCGAGTGGCTGACTCGGCGTACCTGGGTGGCCGACTCGCCGTGAAACCGTACGACTCGCTGCCGAGACCGCACGACTCGCCGGGTTACCAGGTGCGCAGCGTGGCGATTCGCTGCTCCAGCTGCTCCGCGGAAGCCATCGCGGTCGGCGGCCCGGCGCACGTCCGACGCAACTCACTGTGGATCATGCCGTGCGGCTTACCCGTCCGATGGTGATACATGGCCACCAGCGTGTTCAGCTCCTTGCGCAGCCCCGCCAACCTCTCCGACACCGATGGCTCACGCACCGCCGCCTGACCCTCCGACGAGGCCTTCGTCCGCGCGTCCAGCTGCTTGGTCTGCCGCTGCTTCAACAGCTCCCGCACCTGCTCGGGCTCCAACAATCCCGGCAGCCCCAGGTACTCCTGCTCCTCGGCCGACCCGGCGAACGCGGCCGTACCGAACGACGACCCGTCGTAGATCACCTGATCCAGCTCGGCCGACGCGCCCAGTGAGGTGTAGGCCTTCTCCTCCTCGCCCGGCTCGTCCTTCTGCCGGTTGGCGTCGGCCAGCAGCTCGTCGTCCCAGCCGTCCTTCTCGCGGTGCGGCTTGCCGAGCACGTGGTCGCGCTGCGCCTCGAGCTGACTCGCCAGCTCCAGCAGCACGGGCACGCTCGGCAGGAACACGCTCGCCGTCTCCCCCGGCCGCCGCGCGCGGACGAACCGGCCGATCGCCTGGGCGAAGAACAGCGGGGTGGACGCGCTGGTCGCGTACACGCCGACGGCCAGGCGCGGCACGTCGACGCCCTCGCTGACCATCCGCACGGCCACCAGCCACCGGTCGTCGGACTCCGCGAACTCCGCGATGCGCCCGGACGCCTTCGGGTCGTCGGACAGCACCACCACCGGGTCGTGGCCGGTGGTGCGCGCGAGGATCTCGGCGTAGGCCTTGGCCGACTCGTGGTCCGACGCGATCACCAGCCCACCCGCGTCCGGCACGCTCTCGCGCAGCTGCCCGAGCCGCAGGTTGGCCGCGTGGAGCACGGCCGGGATCCACTCGCCCTGGGCATCGAGCGCCGTGCGCCAGGCGCGGCTGGTCTGCTCGTTGGTCATGGGCTCGCCGAGGCGGGCGGTGAACTCCTCGCCCGCGCTGGTCCGCCAGCTGGCCTCGCCCGAGTAGGCCAGGAAGATCACCGGCCGGACCACGCCGTCGGCCAGCGCGTCGGCGTAGCCGTAGGAGTGGTCGGGTTTGCTGCGCAGGAACCCGGCGGCGTCGGGCTCGTAGGTGATGAACGGGATCTGCGAGTCGTCGCTTCGGAACGGCGTTCCGGTCAGCGAGAGCCGGCGCACGGCCGGGGTGAACGCCTCGCGGATCGCGTCGCCCCAGGACTTGGCGTCGCCGCCGTGGTGGATCTCGTCGAGGATGACCAGTGTCTTGCGGTTCTCCGTGCGGACCCGGTGCAGCATGGGATGGGCCGCCACCTGGGCGTAGGTGACCGCGACACCGCGGTAGTCCGACGACGTGGCGCCCGCCCCGTTGCGGAAGTTGGGGTCGATGGCGATGCCGGCGGCCGCCGCGGCCCCCGCCCACTGGTGCTTCAGGTGTTCGGTCGGGGTGACGATCGTGATCTGCTCGACCACGCGGTCGGCGATCAGCTCGGCCGCCACCCGCAGACCGAACACGGTCTTTCCGGCACCGGGCGTGGCCACCGCCAGGAAGTCCTGGGGGCGCCTGGCCAGATAGCTGGTGATGGCGCGGCGCTGCCACGCGCGAAGCGGTCGCGAGCCCCCCGGCGACTGCCGTTCCTCGATCCCCTGCACAGCGGTCACCGTCTGGCCCACTCCATCCCCTGACGCACTCCTGGCACAACGAAGCCCTCAAGCGGGGCCCTGAGATCCACACCGTTGAGGGCGGCTCCGACTCTACCCGTGCCCCGACGCGGCGGCCCGGTGCCACGCGACACGTCCGTCACGATCACCCGGTGCGTCGCGCCAATCACCGGTCCATGGACCATGCTTGATGCGTCATGAGTCCACAACCGCAGCACCCCACCCGCAACGCGGCGCAGACGACCGAGGTCCTGCTGCGCCGCGGGCCGCTGCGGCTGCTGCGGCGGACGTGGTCGAAGGCGTGGGGCGGCAACCTGTTCTCCGAGGCGGCCGAGGCCGCGTTCTGGCAGGTGCTGTCGCTGCCGCCGCTGCTGCTCGGCCTGCTCGGCAGCCTCGGTTACGTGGCCGAGTGGTTCGGCAAGGACGTGATCGACTCCGTCCACAACTCGATCATCGAGTGGTCACAGACGGCCTTCAGCGCCAGCGTCGTCGACGACATCATCCAGCCGACGGTCGAGGACATCCTGCAGCACGGGCGCGGGGAGATCCTGACGGTCGGCTTCCTGATCTCGCTGTGGGCCGGCTCGTCGGCCATGTCGTCGTTCGTCGACGCGATCACCGTGGCCCACGACCAGTACGGCGTGCGCAACGAGGTGTGGCAACGGATCTTCGCGCTGCTGCTGTACATGGTGTCGCTCGTGCTGCTGGTGATCGGGCTGCCGGTGCTGACCCTCGGCCCGGACCTGCTGCCCAAGATCTTCCCCATGGCGTGGCGAAACGAGATCACCTACTGGGTCGACCTCGCGTACTACCCCGCACTGGGCGTGGTGATCGTGGTCGCGCTGACCACGCTGTACAAGCTGGCGCTGCCCCGGAAGCTGCCGTGGCACCGCGGTTTGCCCGGCGCGGTGCTGGCCATGGCGTTCTTCATGCTGTCGAGCATCGGGCTGCGGCTCTACATCTCGTGGATAACCACCACCGGCTACACCTACGGCGCGCTGGCCACGCCCATCGCGTTCCTGCTGTTCGCGTTCTTCATCGGCCTGGCCATCGTGATGGGCGCCTACTTCAACGCGGCCATCCAGGAGATGTACCCGGCCAGGATGACGCGTCGGCAACGCCGCCGCTGGCGCAGGCTGGAGATGGACCGCGCGGGTCAGCCCCACGAACCCGAGCCAGAACCCGAGCCGGCCGGAGACAGCGAGCAGCCGGTCCAGCAGACACCGGCGGTCAACGGCGTGCCGGACCAGGTCCGGCAGCCGTCGCAGTCCCCGCCGGGAACGCCCTAGTCGTCGCCGCCCGGGGGCAGGTTCGCGAAGATCCGCTTGCACTCGGGGCACACGGGCGAGCCGGGCTTGGGCGAGCGCGTGACGGGAAAGACCTCCCCACACAGCGCCACGACCACGGAACCGGTGACGGCACTCTCCGCGATCTTGTCCTTGCGGACGTAGTGGAACATCTTCGGGGTGTCGTCACCGGTGGTGTCCGAACCCTCCGGACGGGTGTCGACCTCTGGCAGTGTCTGTGTACTCACGGCGTCAATGATGCCCGAAATGACGCGGCACCTCCCCACCTGCTGGCACTATGCGCCCATGTTCCAGAAGGTGATGGCCAGCTTCGGCCAGGGCGGCGCCACGGTCGACGCCCGCATTCTCGATAAGCACGTGCGCCCCGGCGGCGCGCTGCGCGGCGAGGTACTGCTCGTCGGTGGCCAGGTCGACCAGGAGGTCGAGTCACTGGCGGTCACGTTGTTGGCCAGGGTCGAGCACGGCGAGGCGGGCGTGGGCGGCCAGCCCGAGGTGACCGATCTCCCGTTCCAGAACGTGCACCTGGCCGGCCGGGAACTGGTCCGCGCGGGGGCGCAGATCAAGGTTCCGTTCGAGGTCCAGATGCCATGGGAGACGCCCATCACCACGGTGTTCGGCAAGTACCTGACGGGCATGGCCGTGGGTCTGCAGACCAACCTCAACCTGGCGAAGACGGTGGTGGACCCGCAGGACGTCGACGCCATCCCGATCGAGCCGGTGCCCGCCCAGCACCGCATCCTCGACGCCATGACCCGGATCGGCTTCCAGTTCCGGTCGGCCAACCTGGTGAAGAACCGGGTCGACGGCGTCGACCAGCAGCTGCCGTTCTTCCAGGAGATCAACTTCGCGCCGTCGCCGGCGTTCGCGTCGGTGTTCAACGAGGTGGCCGTGAGCTTCCTCGCGCGCCCGCGCGACGTCCAGGTGGTGCTGGACGTGACGAAGAAGGTCCGGGTGCTCAAGGGCGGCGGGCTCGGCGCGCGTGGACAGTCGATGATCGGCTCGTTCGTCGTGGAGTACGCCGCGCTCGGCCGCACCAACTGGGAACAGCAGATCGAAGGATGGCTGCGCGAACTGGCCAAGCCACGGGGCATCTTCGACTGAACCAGAACTGTCGGTGGCCCTGCGTAGGCTCTGCGCGGTCCGTCCGGGGAGGGGAGCAAGACCGTGGTGTGGGTGCTCGTGGTGGTCGTCGCGGTGGTGGTGCTGATCGCGCTGTCGATCGTGGTCATGTACAACGCCCTGGTGCGGGCCAGGCACAACTATCAGAACGCGTACGCCCAGATCGACGTGCAGCTCTCGCGCCGCCACGATCTGATCCCCAACCTCGTGGAGACCGTCAAGGCCTACATGAGACACGAGCAGGCCACGCTCAAGGCCGTGGTCGACGCGCGGGCGGCGGCCGTGTCCGCGCAGTCGGCGGCGCTACGGCTGCCCGGTGATCCCCAGGCCATGGCGATGCTGGCCGGCGCCGAGAACCAGCTGACCGGCAGCCTCGCCCAGATGTTCATGATCGGCGAGAACTACCCCGACCTGAAGGCCGACCAGAACATGCGGCAGCTGGCCGAGGAACTCACCTCCGCCGAGAACCGGGTGGCGTTCGCCAGACAGGCCTACAACGACGCGATCATGGTCTACAGCAACAAACGCGACACGTTCCCGTCCAACCTGGTCTCGAACATGTTCTCGTTCCGGCCCGCCGCGTACCTGGAGCTGGACGAGCCGGCCAAGCGCGCCGCGCCACAGATCTCGTTGGACCACAACGAATGAACTTCTTCCAGCGCCAGCAGGACGTCCGCAAGCTGTCGCGGCGGCTGGTGATCCTGTTCGTCCTCGCGGTCATCGCGTTGGTGGCCGTGGTCGACCTGCTCGTGGTCCTGCTGTTCCTGTGGCTCACCGACGGCGGCGGCGTGCCCGGTTCGATCCTGTGGCCTGCCCTGCTGTGGGTCAGCGGCGGCATGATCGTGGCGATCGCGCTCACCTCCGTGGTGCGCACGTTCATGCTGCGCAGCGGGGGCGGGGGCAAGGTCGCCCAGTCGCTCGGCGGCATGCTCGTGCCGGAGAACACCCCCGACCCGCGGCTGCGCAGGCTGCGCAACGTGGTGGAGGAGATGGCCATCGCGTCGGGCACGCCCGTGCCCGAGGTCTACGTGCTGCCGGACGAGAACGGCATCAACGCGTTCGCCGCCGGGTTCACCCCGGCCGACGCGGCGATCGCCGTCACCCACGGCACCCTCGAGCGCCTCAACCGCGACGAGTTGCAGGGCGTGATCGCCCACGAGTTCAGCCATGTGGTCAACGGCGACATGCGCTTGAACATCCGGCTGATGGGCGTGCTGTCCGGGATTCTCGTGCTCAGCATCATCGGCAGGCTGATGCTGCATGTGCGTGGCCGCAACCCGCTGCCCATCATCGGCATCGCGCTGATCATCCTCGGCTACATCGGGGTGGTGGTCGGCCGCATGATCAAGGCGGCCGTGTCGCGGCAGCGCGAGTACCTGGCCGACGCGTCGGCCGTGCAGTACACCCGACAGACGGCCGGCCTGACCGGTGCGCTGAAGAAGATCGGCGGGCTGGACGCCGGGTCGAAGGTGACGAACGACCGCACCGAGGACGTCAGCCACATGCTGTTCGGCGAGGGCTTCTCGTTCAGCAAACTGTTCGCCACCCACCCGCCGCTCGAGCAGCGGATCAGGACGCTCGACCCCACGTTCGACCCCGCCGAGCTGGCCGCGCTGCGCGACCGGTGGGCCGCCCACCCGCCGTCGGGTCTGCTGGAGGACAAGCATCTGGGGCTGGCCCCGCGGACCGGGCAGCTGCCGCCGCCGCAGGCTGCCATGTCATTGCGCCCGGCCGAGGTGGTCGACGCGATCGGCGCCGAGTTCGTGCCGGCCTCGCCCGCACACCAGCGCGCCGGCGCCATCATCGAGGCCATCCCGGCCATGCTGCTCGACCGAGCCCGCGATCCGCACACCGTGCTGCAACTGGTCTTCGGGCTGGTGCTGTCGAACGATCCCGGGGCCCGCACCCAGCAGCTGGACGTGCTGTCCACCCGGTTCGGCCCGGCGTTCGCCACGGCGGTGCGCGACGACGCCGCGATCACCGCGACCCTGCATCCGGTGCTGCGGCTACCGCTGGCGGAGCTGGCGTTCCCCGTGCTGCGGCGGCGTCCACGGCCCGAGCAGGAGGCGGTGCTGGCCGGGCTCCACGCGGTCATCCAGGCCGACCACCGCGTCGAGGTGTTCGAGTACTGCCTGTCCCGGCTCCTGCACCGCGAGCTGTACGAGTCGATGAACCGCACGTCGCCGTGGGGCGGGCGGCGCCCGCCCGAGGAGACGAACCAGGCGATCGCCACGCTGCTCGCGTTGCTCGCCAGGTACGGCCACTCGGGCGTCACGGGGATCGAGGCCGCCACGGCCGCGTACCAGGCAGGGCTCGCCGTGGTGCTGCCCGGAATGGACCTCCCGTTCCACCCGCCCGCCCAGGGCGCGGTGGCGCTCGAGGAGCTGTGGCCGGCGCTCGACGGGCTCGACGGGCCGGAGAAGCAGTTCCTCGTGTCGGCCATGGTCACGGTGATCGGCCACGACGGGGTGCTGACGGTGTCGGAGATCGAGGTGCTGCGGACGGTGTGCGCGATCCTGCACTGCCCGCTGCCGCCGCTCGCGGAGACCCGACCGGAACAGGTCGCGCGCGAAACGCCCTTGTGAGGGTTCTTCGAGCGTGAGCGAGGCGGAGGATCTCGACGACCTCCACCCCATGCCGCGGCTCCCCTGGCCGAACTGGCGTTCCCGCCGCTGCGCGGCCCGGTGGAGCCCGCGCCCACCCGCCCCCGCTGGCCGGAGCCGAGCGCGAGCGCGCCACCCTCATAGCAGCGCTGAACGGCGGGGGCGTCACCGCTCTCGACGAGGTCTGGCCGGTGCTCGCCGGACTCTCCGGCCGGGACAAACAGCCGTTGGTCGCGGGTATTGTCTCGATGCTGGGCCACGATGGCGTCCTGGCGGTGCCGGAGATCGAGTTGCTGCGCACCGTCTGTGCGATGCCGCACTGTCCCCCGCCACCGCTGGGGCCGGACACGAGGAAGTGATGAGCGAACCGATGCGGGTTTCCGAGGAGGTCACGGCCGCACTGGCCGCCGGCGAGGCCGTGGTGGCGCTGGAGAGCACGATCCTGGCGCACGGGCTGCCGGCGGGCCGCAACCGCAAGGTGGCGACGGCCGTCGAGGAGGCGGTGCGGACCGCGGGTGCCGTGCCCGCCACGATCGCCGTGCTCGGCGGACAGCTGCGGGTCGGGCTGTCCTCGGCCGAACTCGACCGGGTGTGTGACCCCGAAGCCGACCTGGCGAAGCTCTCCGCCCGTGACCTCGGCCCGGCGATCGCCCTCGGCCGCGACGGCGCCACCACCATCGCGAGCACGTCGGTGATCGCCCACGCGGCCGGCATCGGCGTGTTCGGGACCGGCGGGCTCGGCGGGGTGCACCTGCCGCCACCCGGCGAGACCGCGTCGTGGGACGTGTCCGCCGACCTGGATGTCCTGGCCGCCACCCCCATCGTGCTCGTGTGCTCCGGCGTCAAGTCGGTGCTCGACATCGCCGCCACCATCGAGGTCCTGGAGACCCGTTCGGTGCCGGTGCTCGGCTACCGCACCGACACCTTCCCGGCGTTCTACCGGCGCGAGTCGCGGTTCGCCGTGCCGTGGCGGGTGGACACGCCCGCGGAGGCGGCGGCCGTGATCGCCGCCCACCGACAGCGCGGCCCCGGCTCCGGTGTCCTGCTGGCCAACCCGGTCCCCGTGGAGCACGAACTGGACCAGCAACTGCACGACCGCCTGCTGTCCGAGGGCATGACCCTGGTGGCGGAGAGCGACGTGCGCGGCGGCGACGTGACCCCCGTGCTGCTGGAGCACTTCCACACGGGAAGCGCCGGCGCGAGCCTGGACGCGAACGAGGCCCTGGTACTGGCGAACGTGGCCCTGGCGGCCGAGGTAGCGGTAGCCCTCACCACCAGCTGACCGAGCCCCCACACAACCCCAACCAGCCCCTCTCGCGCACGCGCGCGGGGCCGCCCCTCAACATCAACATTACCGCAACCCACCGACAGTTCCGGCGCGCGGAAAGCCCACCTGTGGACAAGCCGCCGGCTGTGGACAACTCAGCCGATGTGGATCTCCGCGAGCCGGAACTGTCGGACCGCCCCGGTACGCTGGATTCCGGGGGCCGGAGGCGCACAGGGGTTCCGTCAAAGTCGGTTTGTGCGGGATGCGCGGTTGGGTCCGCCTCCTCAGCCCGCGAGTTCGCGGTTCCCGCACCCGAGATCGCGGTTCCCGGACGGAACGCAGAGATCGGTGCGACCTCAGACGTCACCGCGACCTGACGGCACCTCCGGATGAGCAGTGGCAGCCACGTCGAACAGTCCTGCGCGGACCACGCCTCACCAGCTACAACCACCTTCAACGGCGCCCCCCGGAGTCGCTACGCGGGTCAAAGCGCCGCGCGCCCGCAACCGTTACGCGGGCCGAGGCGCCCCGTACAGGCGGGCGATCACGTCCTCGATCTCCGGTTCCTGCACCGAAAGGTCCCGCAACGGCACCAACCGCGCCAGCCGCGCCACCACGTCCCCGGCCGTCGCGCCGTCCAGGGACAGCGTGACCCGCAGACCCTCGGCCTCCACGCGTTCCACCGTCGCGCCCGGCACCACGGTGCCCGGAGGCCACGCCGCGTCCAGGTCCACCACGATCCGGCGCTTCGAGGAGTACCGCGTGTGCAGTTCCTCGAGGCTGCCGTCGTGCACCACGCGACCGTGGTCGATCACCACGAGCCGCCGGCACAGCTTCTCGATGTCCGCCAGATCGTGCGTGGTCAACACGATCGTCGTGTCGCCGCGCGCGCCCAGCTCGCCCAGGAACCCGCGCACCGCCTGCTTGCTCAGCACGTCCAACCCGATGGTCGGCTCGTCGAGGAACAGCACCTTCGGGCCGTGCAACAGCGCGGCCGTCAGCTCGCCCCGCATCCGTTGCCCCAGCGAGAGCTGCCGCACCGGCGTGTCCAGGAACTCGTCGAGGTCCAAAAGGGACCGACACCGCCGAAGCCGCGCCGCGTGGTCGCTCGCCGGCACCCGATAGATGTGGCGCAGCAAGGAAAATGACTCCGCCAGCGGCAGGTCCCACCACAGCTGCGAACGCTGCCCGAACACCACGCCGATCCGCCGGGCGAGCGACGTGCGCTGCGGCACGGGTGTGAGCCCGCACACCGACAGCTCGCCGCCACTCGGCGTCAGCACACCCGTCAGCATCTTCAGCGTGGTCGACTTGCCGGCGCCGTTCGGACCGAGGTAGCCGAGCAGCTCTCCCTCGGCCACCGACAGGTCCACACCGTCCACAGCGGACACCACACGCTTCTCGCGACGCAGGCGACCGACCTTGCGCCGCACGGTGAAGTCCTTACGCAGTCCCGATGTTGAGATGATCATGACCCCGTACTCCGGTAGTGACGGATGCCCGTACGCCAGAACAACGCGGCGAGCCCGGCGGCGAGAGCGGCGACGAGCGGGGAGCACCAACGCAGCCAGTCCGGCACCCCGAGCGGGTCGGACTGGTCGAGCAACGCCAGCGCCGGCAGGTAGGACACGAACGCGAAACCGAGCCCGAACGCGAAGATCCGGCGGAACAGCCCGCCGAACACGGTCGCCGGGTAGGACGTGAAGTCGCGGCCGCCGTAGGTGAACGCGTTCGCGATCTCACCGGACTCGATCCACCAGAACGCCACGGTCGCGCCCGCCACGAAGATCGCGCCGAAGAACACGGCCCCCGCGAGCGGTGCCACCACGACGAGCAGCGCCGTCCACGGTGTCCACACCACCGGCGCCACGGACAACGCCACCACATACAGCGCGAGCCCCAGCACCGCCCGTCCGATCCGCCTCGGCGCGAAGTCCATGGCCAGCAACTGTCCGAGCGCGGACAACGGGCGCGCCAGCACGGCGTCGAACAGCCCGGTCCGCACATAGTGGCGCAGCCGCTCGACGTTGCCCACCACCAGATCGGCCAGCGGGAACGCCAGCGCCGAGATGCCCACCATGAGCAACACCTCGAGGCCGCCGAACCCGCCGAGGTTCCCGGACACGCTGAACACCACGAACACCGACGCCAGGTCGAGCATGGTGAGGATCGTGCTGCCGACCAGGTCCATGACGAACGACGCCCGGTACTGCGTCTGGCTGCGGACCTGTGCGGCCGTGAGCCGCAGGTAGGCGCTAGCCACCCTGGATCACCAGCCGCTTCAGCGCCCGGCGCTGCACGAGCCGGGCCACCGTGAACACCACCACCAGCCACGCCAGCTGACCGCCGATGAGCGCCGCGGCCGACCCGCGTTCCACGAGCACGTCCAGCGGCGCCTGCATGAGTGCCGGGAACGGGGTGGTCAGCCACAGCACGGTCTCGACCCAACCGGGCAGGAACGGCAGCGGGAAGTACAGCCCGCTGCCCGCGCCGGCCGCGAACATCCACATCATGGTCACGCCGCGCAGGTCCAGCAGCCAGAACGCGGTCAGCGCGATCACGTACAGGCAGGTGGCACACACCAGCACGGACAGCAGCGTCGACACGACGAACCACGCGTAGGTCTGCGGGCGTTCGGGCAGGTAGAAGTCGAACACCAGCAGGCCGACCGCCACGGGCACCACGAACCTGGTGAGCGCCGCGTAGGCGGCCCGCCCGAGGTCGGTGGCCAGGTAGTTGGTCATCAGGTCGACCGGGCGCAGCAGCTCGGCCACCACGTCGCCCGAGCGGACCTTCTCCGCCAGGTCGAGCGTGCCCCAGTAGTTGACGACCGCCAGCAGGCCCTGCGCCACCCACACGAACGTGACGAGCTGGGCGCTGTCGTAGCCGGCCGCCCGCCCGGCCGAATCGGTGACCGACAGCAGGATGTAGCAGCGCATGAACCCGAAGATGGTGTTGGTGAACGCGCCGGCGAACGTGGCCTGCCGGTAGGTCGCGTGGCGCCGGAACCCGGCGCCGGCCAGGGCCACCACCAGTCTTGGAGTGGGTGCGGCTAGCCTCCCCGTTTCATGAACATCCTGGTGGTCGGTGACGCGGCGGTCGACGTGGTCGCCACTCATGCCGGTGCGGTGCCGCACGGCGGGGATGCCACAGGCGGTATCACGCTCACGACGGGCGGGGCAGGAGCGAACACGGCGGCGTGGCTCGCGTACCGCGGCGTCGAGGCGGTGCTGGTGACGCGGGTGGGCGATGACATGGCGGGTCGGCAGGCACGGGAGGAGCTAACCACTGCCGGGGTGCGGTGTGCATTCACAATTGACACCGAGGCGTCGACCTGCGCCGTCGTGGTCCTGGTCGACGCCGACGGGCAGCGCAGCATGCTCGCCGACCGCGGTGCCAGCTCCCACCTGCGGCCTGGCGACCTCGACCCGGCGCTGCTGGCGGACGCCGACCACCTGCACCTGTCGGGCTACGTCCTGCTGGACGAGGGCTCCCGCGCGGCGGGCTCGGCGATGCTGGCCGCCGCGCGGTCGGCAGGCCTGACGACGTCGGTGGACCCGCAGGCGGCCGCACTGATCACCGATCCCGCGGAGTTCCTCGCCCTGGTCTCCGGGGTCGACCTGCTGCTCCCGAACCTGGACGAACTGGAAGCCCTGACCGGCGTCCGCGACCCGGCCACCGCCGCGAAGCTGCTGGACCACGTCGGCGCGGTGGCCGTCACCACGGGCCCGACCGGCGCGACGTGGGTGGATTCGGAGGGCATCACGTCGGTCCCCGCGGCCCCGGGCGACTGCGTGGACTCAACGGGCGCGGGCGACGCCTTCGACGCCGGCCTGCTCGCGGCGCTGCTGGCCGGCGAACCGGTCACCGACCGACTGGAAGCGGGGGTGCGGTTGGGCGCTCTCGCGGTCGGCCGCGTGGGCGCGCAACCGGTCCGCCGCTGATCCACCGCTCGCGTCCCCGCCCGAGACAGACCTCGCGCCAGTCATCCGCTCATCCACAGCCTGGCTCGCGCACGGCGAGAACTGTCGGTGTGCGCGACGAGAATTAAATCCAGGGGTCCCTGGACCGGAATTGTCGGTGCAGACAGATACGGTCGAACCGGAGCCCTGCCCTCAGCCGGGCTCGCGGCAGACGCCGGCCGACCCCACTCGAGGCAGGCCTCTCGACCGAGCGCCGGTCAGCCGTCGATGACCTGGTGCTTCGTCGGTTCGATGGTGGTCGTGTCCCGCTGATAGCGGTTGACCTCCTCCGACTTGCGTGCCGGCCGGTCGTTGGCGATCAGCACCGCGATCCACGGGAGCGGGATCGACAGGACCACGAGCCCCAGCGCCAGCCACCACGTGTCGTGGAAGATCCCCGCGAGGATCAGACACGGCAGTCGAAGCAGCATCATGGTCAGGTACTTGCGTTTGCGCGCCGCGTACTCATCCTCGTACGACGGCGCCGCCTCGGTGATGAGAACCGGGGTGTCGTCCCGATCGTCCTTCACGACACCACCTCCACCGCCCATGCTCCCACCATGGGGAAGCGATTGCGCCATCCGGGTGGACCTCTTCTTCCAGGACCTGGCCAGGCCGCGAGCAGCCGGTAAGAAGGTGACATGACCGTGAGCGGGTTCGACACCCAACTGGATCAGTTCCAGCAGTGGCGCCAGAGCCCGCTGGAACAGCTGCGCCACACGCTCACCGAGGCGAACTTACTGCGCCACGTCTCGGGGCCACGGCAGATCCTCGACGTCGCGGGCGGCAACGGCCTGGCCGCCGTGCGGCTGGCGACGCGTGGCCACGAGGTCACCGTCCTCGATCCGGCGGGCGCCATGCTCCGCACGGCCATCGAGCTGGCCGAGCTGCACGGCGTGGCCGATCGGCTCCACGTCGTCCAGGCCGGCGCGCAGGACGCCCACGAGGTGCTCGGCGAGCACCAGTTCGACGTGGTCCTCTGCCACAACCTGCTGCACTACGCCGACGGCGTCGACGAGCGCCGCGAGGTCCTCGCCGCCATCACCGCCCCGCTGCGTGACGGTGGGCTGCTGTCCGTGCTCGGCCCGAACGACGACTTCACGCCAGTGCAGACCACGGTCCGCGAACTGGCACCCTCGGTGGCGCTGGCGGAGCTGGCCGGCGCCGAGCCCGAATGGCCGGCCGCCACCCGCTGCACCCCCGCCGAGGTCATCGGCCTGCTGGTCGAGCTGGGCGTCGAGGAGGTCGTGCGCTACGGCGTGCGCTGCCTGAGCGACCTGGTGCCCGACGAGCACGCCGAGGACCCGGCGTTCCTGGCCGACCTGGAGCGGCTCGAGCTGGCCCTGTCCGACCGCATGCCGCACCTGCTCACCGCCCGCTACTACCACCTGGTGGCGCGGCTCTGAGGACCTGCGACCATCTGGCCCCATGCGGGCGGTGGTGGCGCGGGTGACGAGCGCGAGCGTGACGGTCGACGACCAGGTGGTCGGCGCCATCGACGAACCAGGATTGTTGGTACTGCTCGGAATCACCGTCGACGACGAGATCGCCCAGGCCGCGACAATGGCACGCAAACTGCACGAACTTCGCATTCTTCGCGACGAGATGTCCTGTGCCACAACAGGTGCGCCGCTGCTCGTGGTCAGTCAGTTCACCCTCTACGGCGACACCCGCAAGGGCCGCCGTCCATCGTGGACAGCCGCCGCCCGACCCGAGGCGGCCGAACCGATCGTGACGGCCGTGGTCGACGAACTGCGGGCGCGTGGCGCGCACGTGGAGACCGGTCGGTTCGGCGCCATGATGAGCGTGGCGTCCGTAAATGACGGCCCGTTCACGGTTCTCGTGGAACTCTGAGCTCCCCTTCTCTCAGGGAAACCTCAGGTTTGGTGGAGCAACCGGTGTGGCGTGGATGACGTCATCCAGTGTGAGAACTCGGGAACGAATCGAGAACCCCCGGCGTTTTCCAGAGTGTCCAGCCAACGAGCACAGATCTCCGCCAGGGCGGTCAGGTCGAAGGCTCACCGGACAGCGACGTGCCGGTGTGTGACACATGACACACCAGCCCGCGAAGGGGGAGGGAGAGCCATGACGGTCCCACAGCAACGCGAGCCGGAGCCAAGCGAGATCGACCTCGACAGCCAGAGCCCCGCGGCCGACCTGGTCCGCGTGTACCTGAACGGCATCGGCCGCACCGCGCTGCTCACGGCGGCGCAGGAGGTCGAGCTGGCCAAGCGCATCGAAGCCGGTGTCTTCGCCCAACACATGCTCGACACGGCCAACAAGCTCAACAGTACGCGACGTGGCGAGCTGCGCACGCTCGTCGCCGACGGACACGTGGCCAAGAACCATCTGCTCGAGGCGAACCTGCGGCTCGTGGTGTCGCTCGCCAAGCGCTACACCGGCCGCGGCATGCCACTCCTGGACCTCATCCAGGAAGGCAACCTCGGGCTCATCCGTGCGGTCGAGAAGTTCGACTACACCAAGGGCTTCAAGTTCTCCACCTACGCCACGTGGTGGATCCGCCAGGCCATCACCAGGGGAATGGCCGACCAGGGTCGCACCATCCGGCTGCCCGTCCACCTGGTCGAACAGGTGAACAAGCTGGCGCGCATCAAGCGTGACCTGCACCAGCAGCTCGGCCGCGAGGCCACCCACGAAGAGCTGGCCGCCGAAGTCGGCCTGACCCCCGAAAAGGTGTCCGACCTGCTCGACCACGCCCGCGACCCGGTGAGCCTCGACATGCCCGTCGGCTCCGAGGAAGACGCCCCACTCGGCGACTTCATCGAAGACGGCGAAGCCACCGACGCCGAAAGCGCGGTCATCAGCGGCCTGCTCCACGACGACCTGCGCCGAGTGCTCGCCACCCTCGACGACCGAGAGCAGTCGGTCATCCGCCTGCGCTACGGCCTCGACGACGGCCTGCCCCACACCCTCGACCAGATCGGCAAGCGCTTCGGGCTCTCCCGCGAGCGCGTCCGACAGATCGAACGCGAGGTCATGTCCAAGCTCCGCCAGGGCGAACGAGCGGAAAAACTGCGGGCCTACGCCAGCTGAGCAACCTTTCCCGCGCCACGTACGTCCACCATGCAGGAACACCCAGACGCGCCATTGACATGTGACACCGACCACGGCACGGTCTAGGGATCGGACTACGCGGTGCGGGTGAATCACTACTACCCGTAATCGCACACCAACGGGAGGTCGGGACGGCCGGGGGCCGCCCCGGCCTCTCGGCATCCGGCCGCTTGTTCGCGGACCGCGCTCACCATGGTGCCTCCGAGGGCGATGCTGGGGGGCCGAGCCCCCCAAACCCCCCACGGTGCGAGTTCCTGCTGACCCAGCGTGGTGCCGTTGGGAGTTGACCAACGACCCGCGGCCTTGGTCCTCGCTTCGCGCGGCCAACGTCTGGCTTTGTCGCGGTTTGCGCGCGCGTGGTTTGCTCGCTTCGCTTCGCTTGCTCGCTGACCCTGCATGGGGCTTGTGCTGTGCCTTGATGGGGGTCCCCCAAGTGGGTTGGGCGTTGTTGGGGACAACTTTGGTTGCTGTGGACAAGTCGCCTGTTGTGGATCTTTGTGGCCGGGGTTGTCGGTGTGGCTCGATACGATGGACCTGAGGGGTGCCCCCGGAGTGGGTGGGGGCTGCGTCACGGTAGGGGAAGTCGATCTTGGTTGACGTTTGCGGGGGCTCTCGGTGGTGGTGTGCGCTAGGCAACGTTGGTGGGGGATGAGACCGCTCGTGTGCACGCGGTAACGTCGGGGGAATCCCACCACGCGACACAGGAGTCACCAGGTGACCGCCACCTTCGAGTACACCGAAGCCCTCCCCCTCGGCCCGGACAACCACACCGAGTACCGGCTGGTCACCCCCGACGGCGTGGAACTTGTCGAAGCCGGTGGGCGCACCTTTCTCAGCGTCGATCCTGCCGCGTTGACCGCCCTTGCCAAAGAGGCGATCCGCGACATCCAGCACCTGCTCAGGCCGTCGCATCTGGCTCAGTTGCGGGCGATCGTCGACGATCCTGAGGCGTCCGGCAACGACCGGTTCGTCGCCATGGACCTCCTGCGCAACGCCTGCATCTCCGCCGGCGGCGTCCTGCCCATGTGCCAGGACACCGGGACCGCCATCGTCATCGGGAAGCGCACCGAGAACGTCCTCACCGGTGGTGCTGATGAGGCGGCCCTGTCGAAGGGGATCTTTGAGGCCTACCAGGAACTCAACCTGCGCTACTCGCAGTTGGCCCCCGTCAGTTTCTGGGACGAGCGCAACACCGGGACCAACCTCCCGGCCCAGATCGAGCTGTACCACAAGGACGGCGCCAAGCCCGAGTACGAGTTCCTGTTCATGGCCAAGGGTGGGGGCAGCGCCAACAAGACCTTTCTCTACCAGGAAACGAAAGCGCTGCTGAACCCCAAGCGACTCGCGTCCTTCCTCGACGAGAAGCTGCGCAGCCTCGGCACCGCCGCCTGCCCGCCCTACCACCTCGCGATCGTCGTGGGTGGCACCTCCGCCGAGTACAACCTCAAGGTCGCCAAGCTCGCCTCCGCCCGCTACCTCGACAACCTCCCCACCGAGGGCAGCGAAAAGGGCCACGCCTTCCGCGACGTCGACCTCGAACAGCAGGTCCTCGACATGACCCGCCAGTTCGGCATCGGCGCCCAGTTCGGCGGCAAGTACTTCTGCCACGACGTCCGCGTCATCCGGCTCCCCCGCCACGGCGCGTCCTGCCCCGTCGGCCTCGCCGTGTCCTGCTCGGCCGACCGCCAGGCCAAGGCCAAGATCACGGCCGACGGTGTGTTCATCGAACAGCTCGAACGCGACCCCGCTCAGTATCTGCCGGAGATCACGGACGGGGACCTCACCGACGAGGTCGTCCGCATCGACCTCAACCAGCCCATGGACGAGATCCGCGCGACCCTGTCGAAGCTGCCCGTGAAGACCCGGCTGTCGCTGTCCGGCCCGCTGGTGGTGGCCCGCGACATCGCCCACGCCAAGATCAAGGACCTCCTCGACGCCGGCCAGCCGATGCCCGAGTACCTGCGCAACCACCCCGTCTACTACGCCGGCCCCGCGAAGACCCCCGAGGGCTACGCCTCCGGCTCGTTCGGCCCCACCACCGCCGGGCGCATGGACTCCTACGTCGAACAGTTCCAGGCGGCCGGCGGTTCACAGGTCATGCTGGCCAAGGGCAACCGCTCGCGGCAGGTCACCGACTCCTGCGAGACCCACGGCGGGTTCTACCTCGGCTCCATCGGCGGCCCCGCGGCGCGGCTCGCGCAGGACTGCATCAAGAAGGTCGACGTGCTCGAGTACCCCGAGCTGGGCATGGAAGCCGTGTGGAAGATCGAGGTCGAGGACTTCCCGGCGTTCATCGTGGTCGACGACAAGGGCAACGACTTCTTCGCCGGCACCTCGCAGCCCACGTTGCAGATCGCGTTCCGCCGTTAGCGGCCGCTCGCCAGGAAGATCTTGCGGTCCTGCAGCGGGGAGTCGAGCGTGACGGTCACCGGCTTCGGCTGCATGACCATCGCGCACGCCTCGCCGTCGGCCGGGCCGCCCATCTGCTGGTCCATGGCCCGCAGCGTGATCCGGACCTCCGAGGACGTCTGGTCGACCACCATGGCCTCCGCGCCGCCGCAGCTGCTCGACGCGGCCGCGAACATCTGCAGCGACAACCCGTCGTCGTAGACCCAGACCTGGCCGCGCTGCTCGTAGTACTCGGGCAACGCGCTCGAGTCGACCTGGTCGGCCGGCACCAGCGCGACCCCCTCCGGCACCACCGGGCCATCCGGAGACAGCGACACCGGCGGCGTCGGGGTGGCGCCCGGGTCCTGCGGCTTGCCGCCCGGCTCCACCGGCGGCACGACGTCCGTCGCCGGTTGTTCCGTCTTGGTCGGCGACGTGGCGTCCGGCTGCGTGGCGCCGGCGTCCACGGGCTTCTGGCCGCATCCGGCGAGCACGATGAGTGAAGCGGCGGCGGTGGCGATCAGCAAGGCCCTCATGGTGAAAGGACGGTAGCCGCACCCCGGCCGGTTGCACGCAGAACGGTGCCCGGCCACGCGGGGCAGTGCGCGACCGGGCACCCGGGAGAAAACGTCGTCAGCTCTTGCGCTGTTCGGACTTCAACACGATCGTGCGGTCACCGAGCGGCTCGTCCAGCTCGGCCGTCAGCTTCGGGTAGCGCAGATCCATGGTGCAGGCCTGCGGCTCGGCCGGAACGACCTCCACCATCGTGACCACGACCTGGGCATCCGACTGCTCGGTCACCTCCAGGTGCGCCTTGCCGCAGCCGCCCTCCTGGGCGACCACGCCGACCGTGGCACCGTCGTCCTCGGTCCACACGAGCTTCGGATAACCCTCGGGCAGCGCGGCGGCGTCCAGCTGCGCCGCGGCCACCTCGGTGCCACCCGACGGCGGCGTGCGGGCCGGCTGGCGATCGGGTTCCGTCGTCTCCGTGGGCGACGACGTCTCGGTGGCCGGCGGTGAGTCGCCACTCGCGTTGTCCTGCTTCTCGCCGCAGGCTCCGGCCAGCAGCAACACCATCCCGGCACCGAGTGCGACAACCGCTCGCTGTGTCGTCCGGAAAGCCCTCATGCCCAACACCTCCTGGTCAGTTGGCCCTCTGGGCGTGTCATGTGAGGAGGACGGACCAGAGGGAAGATCAGGTTGCACCAGCGGTCAAAACCCTACTTTCGTAGGAATCCCGTGGTCAGCGACCGGAGCCGGCGGGGACCGGTGTCGCCGAGCGACGGCGGCGCCCCCACCTTCACCCGCGCGCCCACCACTTCCGCGCCACCCGGTGCGGCCAGGATCGGTTCCAGCGCGAGCCACCGGACCTGCGGCACGTCCTCGGCCAGCGCGGCCACCCGCAGCACCAGGTCGGTGAGGGCGTCCAGGTCGACCGGTTCGCTGCCGCGGTAGCCGGTCAGCAGCGGCGCGGCCTTCGGAGCCCGCACGAGCGCCGCGGCGTCCACGTCGGTGAGCGGCACCGCGCGATAGGCGCGGTCCCCCAACAGGTCGCTGACCACACCGGAGAGCCCGAACGAGACGAGCGTGCCGAACGACGGGTCGTCCTGCACGCCGATCGCGCAGCCGGTTCCCTTGGGCGCCATGCGTTGCACGATCATCGACCGCTGGTCGGACTCCTCGGCGATGTCCGTGTACGCGGCGCGCACGGCGTCCGGAGTGGACAGATCGAGGCGAACGCCCGCCAGGTCGATCCGCCGCCAGAACCGTTCACCCGTCGCCTTCACGGCCACCGGATAGCCGAGTTCGGCGGCCGCGGCCTCCGCGTCGGCGGCCGAGGACACCACCCGGTGCGCGGCGATCTCGATGCCGTAGCAGGACAACAGGGCCACGACGTCGTCATCGGCCAGCTCCACGAGCTTGCCGTCCACACCGGACAATGCGGCGGTCACGATGTCCTTGGCACGCGCGACATCCGGGTTCTCCGGCCGCGCCGGCTCGCCCTGGGGTGCCGCGCGCCAGGTGGCGTAGCGGGTGGCGCGGGCCAGCGCCAGGACCGCCCGCTCGGGGCTCGGGTAGGACGGGATGGAGCCGCGCCCGGGTGCGCCGTCCTTGCCGGGCACCGCCAGTTCGGCTGGGATTCCTTCGGTGGCAAGGAAAGTGGACACGATGGGCTTGTGCTCGTCGAGGTCGGCCACCGCCTCGCGCAGCGCGCGGGCGTAGGCGGTGCCGGGGATGGTCAGCGGCGGGATGAACACCACGACCAGCGCGTCGACCTCGTCGCGGCGCAACTGCTCGCGGACCGCGTCGGCCAGCGCCTCCGGGCCGGCCGAGGCGCCGACGTCCACCGGCACGCCCGCCAACTCCAGTCCCCGTGCCAGCACGGCGTCGGCCGCGAGCACACCGATGGCCGAGGAGTTGCCGACCACCGCCACCCGGTCGCCCTTCGGCAGCGGCTGGTGGGCGAGCAGCAGCGCGGTGTCGAAGAGCTGCGCGATCGACTCGACGCGGATCACGCCGGCCTGCTCGAACAGCGCGGCCACGCTCGCCTCGTCCACCGGCACCGACGTGGCCGCGAGGGCGGGGAGCACGGCGTTGCGGCCCGACTTCACGGCCACGATCGGCTTCACCCGGCCGAGCCGGCGCGCGAGGCGCGCGAACTTGCGGGGGTTACCGAACGACTCGAGGTAGAGCAGGACGACGTCGGTGGCCGCGTCGGTCTCCCAGTACTGCAGCAGGTCGTTGCCGGACACGTCGGCGCGGTTGCCGGCCGAGACGAACGTGGACAGGCCGAGCCCGCGGGAGGCGGCGTCGGCCAGGATCGCGGTGCCCAGCGCGCCGGACTGGCTGAAGAACCCGGTGCGGCCGCGGCCGGGCAGCACCGGCGCCAGCGTCGCGTTCAGGCGGACGGCGGCGTCGGTGTTCACCACACCGAGCGCGTTCGGGCCGACCACCCGCATGCCGTGCGCGCGGGCCTCGGTGACCAGCCTGCGTTCGGCGCCCTCGCCGTCGGGTCCGCTCTCCGCGAAGCCGGAGGAAATCACCACGAGCGCCTTGACGCCCTTCGCGAGGCAGGCGTCCATCACCTCGTCCATGCTCGCCGCCGGCACCGCGACCACCGCGAGGTCGACCGGGTCGGGGATGTCGAGCACGCTCGGGTAGGCACGCACGCCGCGCACCGAGCGGTGTTCGGCGTTGACCGGGTAGACGGGGCCGGCGAAGTCGGCTGCCAGGAGGTTGCCGAGGACCGCGTAGCCGATCTTCTCAGGGTCGGTGGACGCGCCGATGACCGCGACCGACAGGGGGTGCAGCAGGTTGTGGACGCTGCGGGCTTCGGCCGCCTGCTCTCGGGAGCGGGCGACCTCGACCGACCGCTCGGTGGGGTCGATGGCGAACTCCAGGTGGAACACGCCCTCTTCCATGGCGCGGGCCACCTGGTAGCCGGCGGCGCGGAACACGCCGAGCATGGCGGAGTTCTCGGCGAGTACCTCGGCCACGAACGTCCGCAGGCCGCGTTCGCGTGCGGCGGCCGCCAGGTGTTCCAGGAGGATCGGGCCGAGGCCGCGGCTCTGGTGGGCGTCCTCCACCACGAAGGCGACCTCCGCCGAGGGGCCGTTATCGATGCGTTCGTAGCGGGCGACCGCCACGATGTCGTCGCCCAGCAGCGCGACGAACGCGACCCGGTCGCGGTGGTTCACCGTGGTGAACCGCTCCAGGTCGCGTGGCGGGATCTGCGGGTAGGCGCCGAAGTAGCGCAGGTAGCGGGTGCGCTGGGACATCCTGCTGTGGAAGGCGAGCAGCGCGTCGCCGTCGCTCGGCACGATCGGTCTCAGGTGGACGGTGCCGCCGTCGGACAGCACCAGGTCCGCCTCCCACCCCTTCGGGTAGTCGAACGGATCGACACCATCCATCTGGTGCTCCTAGTCCCTGGGGTCGTCGGGGTCGAGCCCGTGCAATGGGAACACCGCGCGGCGTGTCTCGCGAATCGCGGTGTCGATCCGCTCGCCGCCGGCGCCGTCCCACGGGTCGAAGTCGACGCTCTTGTTGTCGCTCATGGTGAGCGGCAGCTCGGCCGTCGGGGCGATCTTGTCGACGAAGTCGGTCCACTCGTTCGGCAGGGTGGTGCCGGGGGCGATGTCGCGGTCCAGCACGGTCGCCACCAGGTGGGTCCAGGAACGCGGGACGACCCGCAGCAACTGGTAGCCGCCACCGCCGGCGGCGAGCCAGCGGCCGCCCGCGTAGCGCTCGGCCCAGTCGCGGACCGTGCGGTAGATGGCGCGGTGACCGTCCACCGAGAGCGACAGGGAGGCGAGCGGGTCCTCGTGGTGGGTGTCCACGCCGCACTGGCTGACCAGCAGTTGGGGCTGGAACTCGTCGAGCAGCGAGGGCACCACGGCGTTGAAGGCCCGCAGCCAGGCCTGGTCGCCGGTGTTGGGCGGCAGTGCCACGTTGACGGAGCTGCCCGGCGCGTTCGGGCCGCCGGTCTCCTCCGCGAAACCCGTGCCGGGGAACAGGGTCAGCGGGTTCTGGTGCATGGAGATGGTGAGCACGCGGGGGTCGTCGTAGAACGCGGCCTGGACGCCGTCGCCGTGGTGGACGTCGGTGTCGACGTAGGCGATCCGCTCGAACCCGTTGTCCAGCAACCAGGAGATGGCCACCGCGAGGTCGTTGTAGACGCAGAAGCCGTGGGCGTAGTCGCGCATGGCGTGGTGCAGCCCGCCCGCGATGCCGACCGCGCGTTTGGTGGTGCCGGCGGCGATCTGTTGTGCGGCGAGCAGCGAGCTGCCGACCACCCGGGCGGACGCCTCGTGCATCCGGTCGAAGACGGGGTTGTCGGACGTGCCGAGGCCGTGCCCGACGTCCCACCCGACCATCGGCGCCTCCCGGACGGCCGCGATGTAGCCGGCGTCGTGGATGCGCTCGATCTCCTGGTCGGTCGCCTCCTGCGGGACGAGCAGTTCCACGCCGTCGAGGACACCCAGCGCCGACGCGAGGCGCATGGTCAGCTCGAGCCGGATCGGATGCAGCGGATGTTCACCGCCGAGGTCGTAACCGAGCAACGCCGAGTCCCATACGACCGCACCTGGCACACCCATGGACCGACCCTATCCGCAGAACCGGACCACGGCCCTGCTCGCTGAGCCGCAGATCACCATTTTGTATACAGTCTTCACTGCGGCTCGGGTCCCGTGGCGGCGGGGCGGTCGGGATCGGCCGACCAGTGGGACCAGGAGCCGGCGTAGAGCACGCCGGGGTTGTCCGCGCTGGTCACTCCCGCGACTTCGAGCGCGAGCAGGACAGAGGTCGCGGTGACCCCGGACCCGCAGTAGGCCCCGACCCGGGACTCTCCGCCGCCAGCAGCACCAACCCCGCCAGTGCCAGCCGCACCCGCGGAAGCATCAGCCGCGGCACTCGCTTCCTCGGGACCCGCGGAAGTCGGGTCGGCCGCCCCGGTGCCCGCAGCAGCAAGACCATCTGCCGCGCCGCTCGTTTCCTCGACACCCCCGGAAGGGTCGGCGACTCCTGTGCCCAGGGGAGCACCGCTCAGACCAGCCGCGGCGCGACTGGTCTCGCCGGCATCCCCCAAAGCCGCGCCGCCGACGGCGGCGGCGGTCGCGTCATGGCCTCTGCCGCCAGCGCCCTCCGCGCCAGCCGGGATGCCGAGTGCGGCGAAGCGTTCGGCCAGCTCGGTGGCCGGGCGCCAGTGGCCGTCCGCGTCCACGTGGGCCGCGAAGGGTGCGTTGATCGCGCCGGGGACGTGGCCGGCGCGGGGGTCGATCGGTTCCACCTCACCCCGGTAGCGCTCGGGAGCCCTCGCGTCGATCAGGACGCCGGTCCTGGCCAGCTCGGCGGCACCGTCGGCGTCCACCACCGGCATGGCACCCGGGCGCACGACGAGGTCACCCGGCGCCGGCCGCGGCACCTCCGCCGTGACCGGCAGACCCTTGGCGGTCCAGGCCCTGAAGCCGCCGTCGAGCACCGCGACCCGGGTGTGGCCGGCCCACCGCAGGAGCCACCAGGCGCGGGCGGCGATCGAGCCGTTGTCGTCGTCGTAGACCACCACGAAGGAATCGGACCGGACGCCGGCCGCGCGCAGCACGCTCTGCAGGTCGGCCGGGTCGGGCAGCGGATGCCGGCCGCCCGCGCCAGGCTCGGCCGCCAGGTCGGTGTCGAGGTCGACGTAGACGGCACCGGGCAGGTGCGCGCGGTCGTAGTCGAGCCGCCCGGGCGGGCCGCCCAGCCGCCAGCGCACGTCCAACAGGACGGGGACGGTGGGTCCGGCCAGGGCTTCGGCGAGTGCGGCGCACGAGACGAGCGGTGAGTTCACCTGACCATTCTTCCCCATCCGAGCCACCTGCTCACCCTGCGCGACCACGGCACTGCTCCACCGGGGTGAGAGACTAGGATGGTCGTGAGGAGAACGCGTAGCGACGTGATACGGCTTGAGGCCCAGGGCAACTCGTCTCGCCGGCGCATTGTGGGAGCGCGCGCACCCTCGTGACAAGCAGTGACCGAAGGGGAGAGCGGCGTGAACGAGCTCATCGACACCACTGAGATGTACCTCAAGACGATCTACGAACTTGAGGAGGAAGGTGTCACCCCCCTGCGCGCCCGCATCGCCGAACGACTCGGCCAGAGCGGCCCCACCGTGAGCCAGACGGTCGGCCGGATGGAGCGCGACGGTCTGGTCATCGTGGCCGGCGACCGCCACCTCGAGCTGACCGACCACGGGCGTGCGCTCGCCGTCACGGTCATGCGCAAGCACCGGTTGGCCGAGCGGCTGCTGGTCGACGTGATCGGCCTGGAATGGGAGCACGTCCACAGCGAGGCCTGCCGCTGGGAGCACGTGATGAGCGAGGCGGTCGAGCGCAAGCTGGTGAAGCTGCTCGGCAACCCCACCACCTCCCCCTACGGCAACCCCATCCCCGGGCTCGACAAGCTGGGCGAGGGCGAGCCCGCCCCGCCGGTCGAGGCCGACCTGGTGCGGGTCGACGACGTGGCCAGGCGCGGCGGCGGCAAGGTGGAGATCCGCCGCATCGCCGAGCACGTCCAGCTCGACCCCGACCTGATGGCCGAGCTCAAGGCCGTCGGTGTCATCCCCGGCCAGACCGTCCACGTGGGACCGTCCAAGGGCGACGGCAACGCCATCGAGGTCAGCGGCGAACACAGCTCCGCCCAGGTCGCCCCCACGGTGCTGCACGCAGTGCTCGCCAAGGCCAAGTGACGGCTCCCAGACACGTGACGACAACTGGTGAACGCGGGTCGTCCCCGCACGGCTCCTTCCTGGGCGTGGCCGGGCGCGCCGCCTCCGAGTTCCACGGCGTCCACGGCCGCGCGCCCGCCGGCGTCTGGTCGGCGCCGGGCCGGGTCAACCTGATCGGCGAGCACACCGACTACAACGACGGCTTCGTACTGCCCTTCGCACTCCCCTTCCGGATCGCCGTGGCGGCCTCGGCCCGCACCGACGGCCTCCTGTCGGTCACCACGGTCGGCGACGACGGCCGCCCGCAGCAGGCCGCCCCGGTCGCGCTGGCCGACCTGGCGCCCCGCACGGTCGACGGCTGGGCGGCCTACCCGTCCGGGGTCGCCTGGGTGCTGCGCGACGAGGGTTTCGCCACGGGTGCCGACCTGGTGGTGGCCGGCGACGTGCCGGCAGGTGCCGGGTTGTCCTCCTCTCATGCGTTGCAGTGCGCGACGGCGCTCGCATTGCTCGGGCTCTCCGGTGTCGAACTGGACGACCAGGACGCGCCGAGCCGCGCCACCATCGCCCGCTGGGTGCAGCGGTCCGAGAACGACTTCGTCGGCGTGCCCACCGGTCTGCTCGACCAGACGGCGTCGCTGTCGTGCGTGCGCTCCCACGTGCTGTTCCTCGACGTCCGCTCCGGCGAGCTGGAGCAGGTGCCGTTCGACGCCGAGGCGGCCGACCTCAACGTGCTGGTGATCGACACCCGCGCCAAGCACTCCCACGCCGAGTCCGGCTACGGCGAGCGCCGCGCGGGCTGCGAACGCGCCGCCGAACTGCTCGGCGTGCCCGCGTTGCGTGACGTCGACGCGGCCGGCCTGGCCGACACGCTCGCGCGGCTCCCCGAGGATCTCCGCCCGCTCGTGCGTCACGTGGTCACCGAGAACGACCGCGTGCTCGGCACGGTCGAACGGCTGCGCGCCGGACGCATCGGCGAGATCGGCGACCTGCTCACCGGCTCCCACACCAGCCTCCGCGACGACTACCAGGTGTCCTGCCTGGAACTGGACGTCGCCGTGGACGCCGCTCTCGAGGCGGGTGCGCTCGGTGCGAGGATGACCGGCGGCGGCTTCGGCGGCTCGGCCATCGCGCTGGTGCCGGCGGCCGACCGGGAGCGCATCGGCGACCACGTACGCGCGGCGTTCGCCGACCGGGGACTGGCGAGCCCCGGACTGTTCACGGCGGTGCCCTCGCCGGGCGCAGGCCGCGACAACTGACCACCTTTTCTGTTGAGGAAGCGAGGACCGCGGTGAAGCTGCTCGTGACGGGCGGGGCCGGATATGTCGGCAGTGTGTGCGCGGCCAGGCTGCACAAGGCCGGCCACGAGGTCGTGGTGCTGGACGACCTGTCCACCGGCCACGCGGACGCCGTGCCGGACGGTTGCCGGTTCGTCGAGGCCGACCTGGCCGACGCGGCCGAGCCGGTGCTGTCCGAGGGCTTCGACGGCGTCCTGCACTTCGCGGCCAAGTCCCTGGTGGCCGAGTCGATGCGGGAGCCGGGCAAGTACTGGTCGGGCAATGTGCTCACCTCACTTCGGTTGCTCGAGGCGGTCCACGCGACCGCCACTCCACGTCTGGTCTTCTCCTCCACGGCCGCCGTGTACGGCGAGGCGGAGACCGTGCCGATCCCGGAGTCGGCGCCCACTAGCCCCACCAACACCTACGGCGCCACCAAGCTCGCCATCGACCACGCCATCACCTCCTATGCCACCGCCCACGGCCTGGCCGCCGTGTCCCTGCGGTACTTCAACGTCGCCGGCGCCTGGGACGGGTACGGCGAGCGGCACGTGGTCGAGACCCACCTGATCCCGCTGGTGCTGCGAGTGGCCCTCGGGCAGCGCGACAGCATCGACGTCTACGGCGAGGACTACCCCACCGCCGACGGCACGTGCGTCCGCGACTACATCCACGTCGCCGACCTGGCCGAGGCCCACGTGCTCGCCCTCGAACACGCCCGTCCCCGACGAGCACCGGGTCTACAATCTGGGCTCCGGCACCGGTTTCTCGGTCCGCGAGGTGATCGAGACCTGCCGTCGGGTCACCGGACACCCCATCCCGGCCGAGATCAAGGACCGCCGCCCCGGCGACCCGCCCGCCCTGGTGGCGGCGAGCGACCGCGCCAGGGACGAACTCGGGTGGAAGCCCGAACTGGTGGACCTGGAAACCATCGTCCGTGACGCGTGGGAGTTCACCCGCGGCCGCGCGGCCGTCTGACCTCCTTTCACTCGGTGAAACACTGACCCGGTCGGCGCACGTCGCGCCGGCCCAGGGCCGCTCCCCGCTGGCAGGTGGCAAAGCACGTGTGCTGGGTTGGCTTGGCCCAACTGGGATGGGCCGACTCGGTCGAGGCGGGTGCGCCACTGAAGGGCCGGACGGTTGGGATTGGTCTGGCGCGGAGACTGCTGACGGTGTGACGAACAGCCCCACTCGCCTGTTGATGTGAATGGCTCCGGTTGGTGGGTCGAGGGTTGCCAGGTTGAGTGGGTGGCCGGACCGTTGGGCTGAGGCGCCAGGATTCTGCTGGGTGAGCACGTTCGGTGTTGCCGAGTAAGACACGGCCAGCGCACGCGTGTGTCCACTGTGGATCCGTGCCCGTTCGTCTGGTTCCGGGCTCCTTCTCCGTGATCGGTTCCTTCTGTGTTCGCTTCGGCGGGGTGCGGTCAGGTCGGTTGGGATCTGGGGGTGAAGCCTCGCGCGATGCTGTCGATCAGCATCAGGCGCAGGGCGGTGGGGGCCGTGCCCACGTCCACTGCCTGTTGGAGCATCGCCGACAAGTTGTGGGCCGGGTTGGCTTTCAGGGCTACGTCCAGTGCCACGTTGGCCAGGGCACCGTCGCCCCTCAGGTAGGCGGCCACGCCCAGCAGGCACGCCGGTTCGGCTCGTTCGGGTGGGGGCAGGGCTCTGGTCAGGGCCAGCCACAGGTGTTCTGCCGCGTCGGCATGGTTGGTCAGCGCCAGGGCCAGGCACTCGTCCCGTACTCGGCCATGGGACAGGGCGGCGCCCAGCCGGGCTATGCGTTCGTCGTCCAGGTCGGACGGGTGTGGGGCGTGGTCTCCCGTGGAGATGATCGTGTCGTGCAGGAAGGCCAGTTCTCGGCCGAGGGACTCGTTGTCCTCGGGTGGGGTGTGGGTGGTCAGCAGGTGTTCGCGGCGGGCCAGGACGTCGGGTGGATCGGGGGCCAGTTGGGCGACCAGGTCGGCACGATCGGCATAGGTTCTTCTGCCCAGGGCCACCGCCAGGGCCGCGAGCGGTGAACTCCTCGGGTCGGGGATCTCGCCCCGGCAGGTGTCGTGCGCGTAGCAGAGCCACGGGGCGCCCTGCTCCACCGACGGCGCCCACAGTGCGTGTGCCACGGGGACGCCCTCGTCCTGGAGAACGCCGGCCAGGGTCTCGACCAGCTGGCGGTTCGGCAGATCGTCCTCGCCATCGCGGTCGCCGCCCACCACCGCGGCCACCACGGCGAACGGGTCGTTGTTCGTGACCGCACAACAGAGTTGGTCGATCAGGTCCGACTCGTCCCAGGACGGTGGCAGGTCGGCCCGCATCGCGGTGCCGATGGTCAGGTCCGGGTCCATGGTGAGCGTGATCAGCACCAGTGAGTCGACCGGCGGGAAGCCCAGCAGACCGGGGATGCCCGCCAGGAATTCGGCCGGCCTGCTGAGGTGAAGGGACGCGATGGGGGGTGAGGTCGGGGTCATGCCGTCAACGATGCGCGTCGGCGCGGTGACGTGAAGATCAACTCGGGTTGCTGTGGACAGCTGGCGGGGCTGTGGAAAAGCCGGCGTGACGGCAGCCGGAGGACGGGGAGACTGTCGGTGGTGTCGGCTACCCTGCCGCGCCCCCGGCGCCGCGGTACCGAGGGCGCGCGGGCTCAGCCGCAGTGCTCGAACGGGCTGGTGTAGGAGTGGCCGAGGCCGTGCCGATCGACGTGTGCTTGATGGTGGCGACACAGTTGGTTCCGTCGCGGTACAACAGATACGTGGCGCCGGCGCTGCCGAGCGCCGCCCAGTCGATCACCTTGTAGCCGCTGCCGCAGGCCGCCTGCGGTGTCTCGGGATTGTTCGCCGCACAGGTGTTCGCGCTCGTGTAGTTGCGGGATCCCCAGTGAGAGCGGGCGAACCCGTTGAACACGATCCGCGCGGCACTGCCGCCGGAATGCTGCTCTGCAGGGATGAAAGTGTGACAATCTGAACGCAGATGTCCCGTTAGTGGAAGACCTACCGAACGGGCCCCGTACTTCGTTATCCAAAACTGTCGGTGCCGCCGGGCATCATGGCCCTTGTGCGTGACTTCATCGAGAACCTGCCCAAGGTCGAACTCCATCTCCACCTGGTCGGATCGGCATCGCTGGACACCGTGCTGGAACTGGCCAGGCGCCATCCCGGCGGCACCGTGCCGACCGACCGCGAGGAACTGCGGAAGTTCTACGAGTTCACCGACTTCGCGCACTTCATCGAGGTGTACGTGCAGGTGTCGAGCCTGCTCACCACCGGCGCCGACATCACCGCGCTGGTCGACGGGCTCGGCGCGGATCTCGCCCGCAACAACGTGCGCTACGCGGAGGTCACGGTCACGCCGGTGCCCCACGTGTTACTCGGCATCCCGGCCGACGAACTGGCCGCAGCGCTCACGGCCGGCCGCGCGCTGGTCCGCGAGCGCCACGGCGTCGAACTCGCCTGGGTCTTCGACATCGCCGGCTCACTCGGCTACCGGCACGGCATGGCCACGGCCGAGTGGGTGCTGGAGCACCGCCCGGAGGGCACGGTCGGCTTCGGCCTCGGCGGCAACGAGGCCGGCGTGCCTCGCGAACGCTACCGCGACGCGTTCGACCTGGCCCGCGACGGCGGACTCCATCTGGTGCCGCACGCCGGCGAGACCACCGGCCCCGAGTCGATCTGGTCGGCGCTCACCAACCTGGGCGCCGAGCGGATCGGACACGGCACCAGCGCGGTCGCCGACCCGAAACTGGTGGCACACCTGGCCGCCGAGGGCATCCCGGTGGAGGTCTGCCCCAGCTCGAACATCCGCACCAGAGCCGTCGCCACCCTCGCCGAACACCCGTTACCCAGGCTCCTGGACGCCGGTGTGCCGGTCACGCTGGCCACCGACGACCCCGGCATGTTCCATACCGACCTCAACCGGGAGTACCTGCTGTGCCACGAGGAATTCGGGCTGAGCCGCGGCGATCTGGCCGACCTGTCGCGGGCCGGCGTCCACGCGGCGTTCTGCCCCGCCGAACTGAAATCGGAGCTGCTGGGCGCGATCGACGCCGCCGAACAAGGTCAGACGAGCCCGGCCAACTTGTAGGCGACCAGCGATCCGGACACCGCAACGTTGAGGCTGAGCCCGGTGCCGAGCATCGGGATCTCCACCGCACGACTCAGCAACGCGGTGGCCGCCACCGGGATGCCGTCGGACTCGTGGCCGAGCACCACGACCGTGCGTCCGGTCGCGGGCCGCAGCTCCACCAGGCGGATCGACTCGTCGGTCAGCTCGACACCGATCACGTCGGTGCCCGACCGGCGCTGGGCGGCGAGCCAGTCCAACGGCTGGTTGACCCAGTGCACGCACGACGGTTTGCGCAGGGTGTTGCCCCGGTCGAGCGCGTCGGGCACCCACGGCCTGCGTGGCACGGCCAGGCACGCACCCACGGCGTCGCAGGTACGCAGCAGGGTGCCGAGGTTGACGCCGTACTTCGGCCAGAGCGGCGCGACGATCAGGTGGTTCAGGCAGGAGTGCGCACGCCGCCTGCGCTTGCCACGCAGCTCGGCCCGGGTACGCACCCACATCGGTTCGGGCGCGGTCACGCCGCGACCCGGGAGGTCCCTTCGATCATGAGAGGCGGCGTTTCGCGGCACGCCGGAGCCATCGACGACGAAGCTGTCCCCGTCAGGATACCGCCAACCCCACGGCCGATTCCCGCCAGCGACACCGCGGGAACCGGACAACCATCGAGTGATGCTGATCCGACACCGAGGAGCAGAGCCGACGGTCGACCCGACCGCGTACGTCGCGCCGAACGCCACCGTGGTCGGCGACGTCCGGGTGGGTGCCCACGCGCGGATCATGTACGGCGCGGTGCTGGACGCCGAGGGTGCGCGGATCTCCGTGGGCGATTACTCGATCGTCTCGGAGAACGCGGTGCTGCGCGCGACCGCGGTGACCGACGCGCCGGTGTCGTTGGCCGACCACGTGTTCGTGGGTCCACATGCGACTGTCCTCGGCGCGACCGTGCACCGCTGCGCGTATCTCGCGGCGAGCGCGACCGTGCTGCAGCTGAGCACGGTCGGCGCGGGTGCGTGTGTCGCGGTCGGCGCGCTCGTGCACGCCCGCACGGTCGTGCCGGACGAGTTCTTCGTGTCACCTCACACCACGGCGGTCGGTGACCCGGTCCGGGTGTTCGCGCCGGACCGGATCGACGAACTGGCCGAGGCGATCGCGGCCGTGGGTTTCGCGGACGCGGCGTTCGGGGTCCGTACCCGGTGGACCGACCGGATCAGCCGCTACCGCGAGGCCACCGAGGTCCGCGCGGCGGAGTACGCGGCCCACGTGCGGGACACGATCGTCGACCGGTGATCAGACGCCGATGGTCTCCTCGGCGCGGTCCCGCGTGCGCTGGAGATCCCAGAACACGTCGGCCACGGCGTCGGGCTCGATCATCATCCGCTTGATCGCCTCGATGTCGAACCCGGGGAACGCCGGCGCGCCGGCGTCGGTGGCCAGCAGCCGTTCCACCGCGCTGTGTCGGATCAACCCGCCGATGTGGACCACACCCACGTACACCCCGTCCTCCGCGACCACGGCGTTCAGGGACCGTACGTAGCTGCGCAGACCGGCGAGTGCGACACCGATGTTGGCGAGCTGCGGGGTCGGCTCGGTGGCCGACGTGCCCGAGGCGAACAGCAGCGCCCCGCCGCCGCGCTCCCGCATGCCCGGCAACAGCAGTCGGGTCAGGGCGATCGGCGTCAGCAGCGACCGGCCGAGCTGTCCGGGCAGCGTCTCGGGGTCGACGTCGAGCACGGCCACGCGCTCCTGGTCGAGCCCGCCGGGGCTGTACACGGCCACGTCGACGTGGCCGAACCGCCGCTCGATCGCCGCGACCGCGCCGGCGAGCTGGTCGTGGTCGACCAGGTCGGCCGTGAACGTCGCGGTCTCGACGTCCGGCAGGGCGGCGACCAGCTCGTCCAGGCTCTCCTGGCGGCGGGCGACCAGGGCGACTCGGTGGCCCTCGCGGCCGAAGCGGCGGGCGAGGGACAGGCCGGTGGCGGGCCCGGCCCCGAAGATGGCGACGGTCTTCACGGTTCTCCTCGAAAGTTGAGACTGACCTCAAGTTCAGCTCCGACGCTACCACCAAGATGAGGAGGACCTCAACTTCACTAGGATGAAGCCATGACCGACGTCCGACCGCTGCGCAGGGACGCGCAACGCAACCGCGACCTGCTGGTCGCGGCGGCCGGGCGGATCTTCGCGGCACGCGGCCTCGACGTGCCGCTCGAGGACGTGGCCCGCGAGGCGGGCGTGAGCATCGGCACGCTCTACAACCGCTTCCCCAACCGCGGCGCGCTGGTCGACGCGACGCTGGCCGGCAAGGTGGCCGAGACCGTGGAGTACGCGCAGGCGGCCGCCACCATGACCGACCCGTGGGCGGGGTTCGCCTGGTTCCTCGAGCACAGCTGCGAGTTGCAGGCGTCGAACCGCGGCTTCAACGAACTGTGCGCCCGCGCCATCCCGGACACCCCGGAGATCGACGTGCTGAAGCATCGCGGGCACGGCCTGATCCTCGAGATCCTCGACCGCGCGCACCGGTCGGGCCAGCTGCGCGCCGACTTCGACGAGGGCGACTTCGCGTTCGTGCTGTGGAGCATCGGCCGCACCATCGAGGCCACCGGCGCCCACGCACCGCGGGCGTGGCGCCGGCATCTGGCGTTCATGCTCGACGGTTTCCGCGCCGGGGCGGCCACGCCGCTGCCCCAACCGCCGCTGAGTCCGGACGAGGTGGCCCGGGCCATGCGCACACTCGCCGACTGACGGGCAGACTCGACACATGACAGACGATCCGTACCTCTGGCTCGAGGAGGTCACCGGTGACGAGGCGCTGGCCTGGGCGCGCGCCCGCAACGCCGAGACCGTGGCCGAGCTGACCGAACGGCCACGCTTCACCGACCTGCGTGACGGCATCCGCGAGGTGCTCGACGCCGACGACCGCATCCCGTACGTCCGCAGGCGCGGCGAGTACCTCTACAACTTCTGGCAGGACGCCACCAACCCGCGCGGACTGTGGCGACGCACCACGCTCGAGGAGTACCGCACGCCCGACCCGGCGTGGGAGATCGTCCTCGACATCGACGCGCTGGGTGCGGACGAGGGCGAGAACTGGGTCTGGCAGGGTGCGGCCGTGCTGCGTCCCGCCTACCGCCGGGCGCTGGTCGAGCTGTCCCGCGGCGGGGCGGACGCGGCCGTGGTCCGCGAGTTCGACCTCACCACCAAGTCGTTCGTCGAGGGCGGGTTCGAGCTGCCGGAGGCGAAGAGCCGGGTCGGCTGGATCGACGAGAACCGGATCTACGTCGGCACCGACTTCGGCGAGGGGTCGCTCACCTCGTCCGGCTATCCGCGGATCGCGAAGGAGTGGCGCCGGGGCACGCCGCTGTCCGAGGCGACCACGGTGTTCGAGGGCAAGCCGGACGATGTGGCCGCCGGCGCCTACCACGATCCGACCGAGGGGTTCGAGCGCGACTTCGTCTACCGCAGCCCCGACTTCTACCGCCAGGAGAAGCACCTGCGCACGGCGGGCGGGGACCTGGTGCGGATCGACGTGCCGGACGACGCCGAGACCTCCGTGCACCACGAGTGGCTGCTCATCGCCACCCGTACACAGTGGACGGTGGGCGACGCGGTGTACCCGCCCGGCGCGCTGCTGGCCGCGCGGTTCGACGACTACCTGGCCGGTTCGCGCGAGTTGACCGTCCTGTTCGAACCGGACGAGCACACCTCGCTGAGCTACCACGCCTGGACCCGCAACCACCTGATCCTCGCGACCCTGCAGGACGTGAAGAGCCGCTTCGAGGTGCTCACCCCCGCCGACGGCTGGGCGCGGGCGCCGCTCGCCGGAGTACCCGAAGTGGGCTCGGCGGACATCATGGACACCGATCCGGACGCGAGCGACGAGTACTTCCTGAACGCCAGCGGCTACACCCAGCCCGCCACGCTGCACCGCGGCGAGATCGGCGGCGACGTCGAGGTGCTCAAGCGGGCGCCCGCGTTCTTCGACGCGTCCGGACTGGACGTCCGCCAGCACTTCGCCACGTCCGACGACGGCACGAAGATCCCGTACTTCGTGGTGGGACAGGACAACGCCGGCCCCACGCTGCTGACCGGCTACGGCGGGTTCGAGGTGTCGCTCACCCCGGCCTACAGCGGCACCACCGGCCGGGCCTGGCTGGAGCGCGGCGGCACGTACGTGGTGGCCAACATCCGGGGCGGCGGCGAGTACGGCCCCACCTGGCACCAGTCGGTGATCAAGGAACACCGGCTGCGGGTGTACGAGGACTTCGCGGCCGTGGCCAAGGATCTGGTGACGCGCGGCATCACCACCACCGAACAACTCGGCATCCAGGGTGGCTCCAACGGCGGGCTGCTGATGGGCGTGATGATGACCCGCTACCCGGAGCTGTTCGGCGCGATCGTGTGCCAGGTCCCACTGCTGGACATGCGCCGCTACCACAAGCTCCTGGCCGGCGCGTCGTGGATGGCCGAGTACGGCGACCCGGACGACCCGGCGGAATGGGCCTATATCAAGGAGTACTCGCCGTACCAGAACGTGGTGGCCGGCCGGAAGTACCCGTCGACACTGGTGATCACGTCCACTCGCGACGACCGGGTCCACCCCGGACACGCCCGCAAGATGGTGGCGAGGCTGACGGAACTCGGCCATTCCGTGCTGTACCACGAGAACATCGAGGGCGGACACGGCGCGGCCGCCGACAACGCACAGCTGGCCTTCAAGTCGGCGCTGGCGTTCGAGTTCCTGTGGGACCGCCTGGGCTCACCCGGCGAGTGACGCCCAAATCCGGTCGGGCAGCACCCGAGCCGCCTTCGTGAGGTCGAGATCTGTCGCGCCGGCCAGCCACCGGCGCGACAGCTCGGCCACCGGGCCGATGAGCAGCATCTCCAGCAGCGGGTCCGGGAGGTCCACAATGGACCCGGCGGCCACGTGCGGGGTCAGCCACGCCGCCAGGCGGGCCATCCGCGGCGACTTGGTCTCGGCGATCCGCTCGGCGTGTGCCGGCAGGTAGCTGGCGTAGGCGGAGGCGTGGATGAACCGGGCGCGGTCGGGGTGGTCCTCGACGAACCGCAGGTAGGCGGTGACCACCGCGCGGATGCCGGTCCGCGCGGTGCGCGCACGCTCCACCGCGGTCACGATCCCGTCGAGCAGGTCGCCCATGCAGCGGGCGTACAGCGCGGCGGCCAGACCGTCGAAGCTGCCGAAGTGGTGGTAAAGACTGCCGAGGCTGACCCCGCTCGCCGTGACCACCGCCTGCACGGTGAACCCGTCGCGGCCGGCCGTCTCGTGCACCTCGAGCGCGGCGTCGAGCAGGCGCGCGACCGTCTCCTCGCCGCGGCGCTGCTTAGCGGTCACCGGTCAGTTCCTCGGCCTGACGCCACAACCGGCCCGCGAGGTCCACATCGGACTCGAGGGAAACCTCGCGGTCGACGTCGAAGTAGCGACCCGTGCCGCGCTGGTCGACCAGGCGCACGATGGGCGCGGCGCCGGCCTCGACCGGGGCCCACCTCCGTTTGACCGCCCGCAGCACCAGGCCGAGCGCACCGCCGGGGTCGCCGAGGCGGGTCCTGATCACGCCGGGGTGGATCGCGTCGATGGTCACGCCGGCATCCTGCCAGCGCCGGGCGAACATCGGGACGAGCAGGAGGTTCGCGCGTTTCGTGTCGCAGTAGCTGCGCATCCGGTGGAAGTCGGCGCCCGTCGGGGTGCGGTCCGGGTCGACCCGGCCCTTCACCTGCAGTCCGGCGCTGACCTGCACGACGCGGCGCAGCCGGGACTCGAGCGCGAGGTTCAGCTGGAACGGCGCGAGGTGGTTGACGGCGAACGACTCCTCGAGACCGTCCTCGTTGCGCACCAGCCGGGTGCGCCAGACACCCGCGTTGTGCACGAGCACGTCGATCGTCGGCAACGCCTGCAACTCGCCGGCCAGCGCGGCCACCGTGCGCCTGCTCGACAGGTCGCCGATCACCACGTCCACGCCGAGTTCGGCACGCAGCCGAGCGGCTTCCGCGTCGCCCCGGACCACCGGGACGACGTGGAAGCCCTTTTCCAGCAACGATCGGCACACCGCGTGGCCGATCCCACGGTTACCACCGGTCACCACGACGGTTGTCATGGCGGCAGCGTAACTAGAATAATGTTCTAAAACAAGGTTCTGGTTACATGCCGTCCGCGTGCACCAGGTAGCCGCCGTCGGTGATCGGGAAGTACGGCGCGGGCGCCGAACACGGGTCGCCGACCGACCCACCCCACGCCTCCCCGCCGAAGCCGACCCGGGGCTTGCGGGTGTTGCCGACGATGCTGAAGTCCGCCTGCCTGCCCACCGCCACCTGGTCGCCCACGACCACCTCGGTGATCTCGCCGGAGAGCGTGGCGTAGTCGGCGGTGGCCAACAGGCACGTGATCTCGCCGCGGAACTCGGCCCCGATCGACCCGTCCTTCAGGTGGTGCCACACGTGGAACGTGCCGCCGTAGTCGACGTTGTCCGGGAACACCACGTCGAGCCGCGCGTCGAACGCGAACCGCAGGTAGTCGCCGTTGTACTCGTTCGGCAGCTGCGAGACCGCACCGCCGACACCGATCACCCGCTGGTGGATCTCCGTCCGGTCCGGGTCGGTGGCGGCCATCGCCGGAGACACCAGGCCCGCGGTCATCCCCAACGCCACCAACGCCGTCACGATCTTGCGCATCGTCCTCACCCCTCCACACCGGCCTCTCCGGTGTCATGACGATGCTGTCGCGGCCGGGCTTCCCGCAGGCCACCCGCGAGGCGGATTCGTCTCCCCCGCAGGTACTAGGATCGTTGGCGAGAAGCCGAAAGGGTGTGTCATGCGACTCATCGAGACCGAGATCGAGATCGACGCGCCGCCGGACGCGGTATGGGCGGTGCTCGTCGGTTTCGCCGACTATCCCGAGTGGAATCCGTTCATCCGCGAGGCGTCCGGCGAGCTGATCCCGCGCTCGATTCTCCGGCTGCGGATGTTCCTCGGCGACGGCGGCAAGCCGAGGACGTTCACCCCGATCCTGCGCGCGGTCCGGGAGAACGAGGAGCTGCGCTGGCTCGGCAAGATGTCGACCCCCGGCCTGTTCAGCGGCGAGCACGTGTTCGAGCTGACCCCGCTGCCCGGTGACCGCACGCGTGTCGTGCAGAGCGAACGCTTCAAGGGCCTGCTGGTGCCGATGCTGCGTAAGACGCTCGACCAGACCGAACTGGACTTCGTCGCACTGAACCAGGCGCTCAAGAAGCGCGTCGAGGGGTAGCTGTCACACTCCGCGCCACTGTCTCGTCCCCCCGTCGGGAGGCGAGAATGAACAATCGTTTCGTTATGGGTGTCACGCTGGTGGGCGCCGCCATGATGGTGATCATCGGCGCGTGGTGCCGGTTCGACCCGGTGGGGTTCGCCGAGTGGTCGAACTGGCCGGTGCATGAACACTTCCTGCACGACGCGGGCGTGTTCCAGATCGCGATCGGCCTGATGATGGCGTTGGCCGTGTGGTGGCGCGACGTGATAGCGGTGGTACTGGCCGGATTCCTGTTCACCAACCTGTTCCATGCGCTCAACCACTACCTCGATCGCGCGGACGGCGGCCACGACTCGGACACCTGGTACCTGGCGGCTTTCGCGGTCCTCGCGGGCGCCGGCCTCGTGGTTCGGTTGCGCGCGCTCAGGAAACCCGTGCGAGCCTGACCTCCTCGACCACCGAACCGAACAGGACCAGCACGTCGCGGACGAACGCGCGGCGGCCCACCCCGAGCCGGCGCAACGCCAAGCCGTGGTCGACGGCCACCGCGACCGCCGCGCCGGTGATCAGGAACCACCACAGTCCACACGCGACCGTCCGAAGTGGTCCGGGTGGGAACGCGTCGCGTAAACGCTGGGTGTGGAACGGCACGTGACGTTCCTCGTCGGCGAGGATGCGCGCGGCGACGTCGGCGGTGAGCGCGTCCTCGGTGCCGTCGCGCAGCGCGCGGTAGTACCGCAGGGCGATGACCTCGGCGACCATCAGCACCATCAGTTCCAGGCGGAGCCCGAGGGCGCGCCGGAGCCGGACGAAGACCGTGTCGCTCCAGTGCCCGCTGATGGTCGGCGAGTCCGCGGCGGCGAGCAGGAGCGCGAGCAGCCGGGCGTGGTTCTGTTCCTCGGCGACGAACATCCGCACGGCGGTGGTGTAGCCGTCGTCACCGGCGCTGTGGGCCTTGGCGATCAGGTTGGCGCCGTCGCCGTCCTCACCGACCTGGAACCGCTGGACGCTCCGCACGACAGCGGCCGGCAGGCGCGCGCCGGCGTCCCAGTTCGGGTCACCGGTGGCGTCGCGCCGCCGCGCCGCCGTCTCGAAGTCGTCCACCCATGCGGCGAATCCCATGCCGGCCCTCCTCGAAGTCCCATCCCTACAGACGGCTGGACCTCGGCGAGGTTGACACAGCGGTGCGGGGCCGGTCCGTGGACCGACCCCGCACCGTGGGGACTAGCTCAGCTGCAGCCGGAGGTCGAGCCGCAGCCCTCGCACACGTAGCACGAGCCGGCCGGGCGCATCTTCGTGCCGCAGGTCATGCACAGCGGCGCGTCGGCTGCCTTGCCCAGGTGCAGTTCCAGCAGTTCGGTCGAGCTGTGGGCCTCGACGACCTCCGGCTCCTTCGTCGCCTCGATGGCCGGGCGCGCGTCGACCGACGTGCGCAGTCCCTCGAGGTCCACATCGGACGGAGTGCCGTAGTCGTTGTTCAGCTGGGCCGACCGCTCGTCGGCCGTGAAGATGCCCAGCTGGGCACGCTTGTCGTACGGCAGGTAGTCCAGCGCCAGCCTGCGGAACAGGTAGTCGAGCACGCTGGTGGCGATCCGCACGTCCGGGTCGTCGGTCATGCCGGCCGGTTCGAAGCGCAGGTTCTGGAACTTCGAGACGTAGAACTCCAGCGGAATGCCGTACTGCAGGCCCACGGAGATGGACATGGAGAACGCGTCCATCACGCCGGCCAACGTCGAGCCCTGCTTGCCGAGCTTGACGAAGATCTCGCCGAGGCCGTCGTCGGGGTAGGAGCCGGCGTGGAGGTAGCCCTCGGCACCGCCGACCGTGAACGACACGGTCTGCGACGGGCGCTTCTTCGGCAGACGCTTGCGGACGGGCCGGTACTCGATGACCTTCTCGGGCTCGGCGGTTCCAGTGTTAGTGCCATCGTTCTTGCCCTTGCCGGCAGACAGCGGCTGGCCGACCTTGCAGTTGTCGCGGTAGATGGCGAGTGCCTTGAGGCCGAGCTTCCAGCCCTCGAAGTAGATCTGCTCGACGTCCTCGACGCTCGCCGCCTCCGGCATGTTCACCGTCTTGGAGATGGCGCCGGAGATGAACCCCTGCACGGCGGCCATCATCCGGACGTGGCCCATCGGCGCGATGGACCGCTCGCCCATGGCGCAGTCGAACACCTCGTAGTGCTCGCGGCGCAGGCCGGGCGCGTCGACGACGTGGCCCTGCTCGGCGATGTACTCGACGATCGCCTCGATCGACTCGTCCTGGTAGCCCAGCGCCTTGAGCGCGCGCGGCACCGTCTGGTTGACGATCTGCATGGAGCCGCCGCCGACCAGCTTCTTGAACTTCACGAGCGCCAGGTCCGGCTCGATGCCGGTGGTGTCGCAGTCCATCATCAGGCCGATGGTGCCGGTGGGCGCCAGCACCGACGCCTGCGCGTTGCGCCAGCCGTTGGCCATGCCGATCTGCAGGCCGCGCTGCCATTCCTGGGTGGCGAGGCGCTGCACCACGGCGTCGTTGTTGTGGTGCGTGCGGATCAGGTCGTTGGCCGCGGCGTGCTTGCGGATGACGCGCTGGTGGGCGTCGGCGTTGCGGGCGTAGCCCTCGTAGGCGCCGACCACGCCGGCCAGCTCGGCCGAGCGGCGGTAGGCGGTGCCGGTCATCAGCGAGGTGATGCTGGCGGCGAGCGCGCGGCCACCCTCGGAGTCGTAGGCGTGGCCGGTGGCCATGAGCAGCGCGCCGAGGTTGGCGTAGCCGATGCCCAGCTGGCGGAACTTGCGGGTGGTGTCACCGATCGGCTCGGTCGGGAAGTCCGCGAAGCAGATGGAGATGTCCATGGCCGTGATGACCAGCTCGACCGAGCGGGCGAACAGGCCCGCGTCGAACGTACCGTCGGTCTTCAGGAACTTCATGAGGTTCAGCGACGCGAGGTTGCAGCTCGAGTTGTCCAGGTGCAGGTACTCGCTGCACGGGTTGGACGCGGTGATGCGGCCCGACTCGGGGCAGGTGTGCCAGTCGTTGATCGTGTCGTCGTACTGGACGCCCGGGTCGGCACACTCCCACGCGGCCGTGGCGAGCTTGCGGAACAGCGTCTTGGCGTCGACCGTCTCCAGCACCTCGCCGGTGGTCCGCGAGCGCAGCCCGAAGTCGTTGCCCGTCTCGACGGCGTGCATGAACTCGTCGGAGACGCGGATCGAGTTGTTGGCGTTCTGGTACTGCACCGACGTGATGTCGGAGCCGCCGAGGTCCATGTCGAAGCCCGCGTCACGAAGGACGCGGATCTTCTTCTCCTCCTTGGCCTTGGTATCGATGAACTCCTCGACGTCCGGGTGATCCACGTCGAGGACGACCATCTTGGCCGCGCGGCGGGTGGCGCCACCGGACTTGATGGTGCCGGCGGACGCGTCGGCGCCACGCATGAACGACACCGGGCCGGACGCGGTGCCGCCGGAGGACAGCAGCTCCTTGCTGGAGCGGATGCGGGAGAGGTTCAGGCCGGCGCCGGACCCGCCCTTGAAGATCAGGCCCTCCTCGCGGTACCAGTTGAGGATCGAGTCCATGGTGTCGTCGACCGCGAGGATGAAGCAGGCGGACACCTGCTGCGGTGAGGACGTGCCCACGTTGAACCAGACCGGCGAGTTGAAGCTGAACACCTGGTGCATGAGCATCCAGATCAGCTCGTGCTCGAAGACCTCGGCGTCCTTCGGGGTGGCGAAGTAGTTGTTCTCGGTGCCCGAGTCCACGTACTTGCGGACCACGCGGTCGATCAGCTGACGCAGCGAGTGTTCGCGCACCGGGGTACCCACGGCGCCGCGGAAGTACTTGCTGGTCACGATGTTGGTGGCGTTGACCGACCAGAACTCGGGGAACTCGACGCCCCGCTGTTCGAAGTTGACCGTGCCGTCGCGCCAGTTGGTCATCACCACGTCGCGCTGTTCCCAGGTGACCTCGTCGTAGGGGTGCACGCCCTCGGTCGTGTGCACCCGCTCGACGGTCAGGCCTGTTCGCTGGTCCGTCCCCACGGTTTCCGTCATGACCGGTCCCTCTCCCTCGTTACTCGCAAGTGATGCTGTGGCCACGCCCCCGACCGGACCCACCGTCCGACGCTGCTTGACCCGACTGCCTACTCCGTAGCGCCGTTTCGCCCGGCTCCTGCTCATGCCTCTTTGTCCCGCAATCCCGCGATGGCCTTTTCGAAGTCCTCGATCGAGGAGAACGACTGGTACACGCTCGCGAACCGCAGGTACGCGACCTCGTCGAGTTCGCGGAGCGGGCCCAGGATCGCCAGCCCCACCTCGTTGCTCGGTACCTCCGCCGCTCCGGTCGCCCGGATCGTCTCCTCCACCCGCTGCGCCAACTGCTGCAGCGCGTCCTCGTCGACCGGCCGGCCCTGGCAGGCCCGACGCACGCCGATGACGACCTTCTCCCGACTGAACGGCTCGGTGACCCCCGACCGCTTGACGACCGCGAGCACCGCTTCCTCGACGGTGGTGAACCGCCGGCTGCACTCGGCACACGACCGCCGGCGGCGGATGACCTGACCCTCATCCACCTCACGCGAGTCGACGACCCTGGAGTCCGAGTGTCGGCAGAACGGGCACCGCATCGAAAACTCCCTTTTTTTGGCCGCGCTCAGTCCAGGTTGGTGATCATCTTGTGGATGGATCGGTGGACAACCGGTGGACAAGCCACCCCAAGTTGTGGACTAACTACAGCTCTGTAAGTACTAGATGTTGTGGTCGACGGTAGGCCTCGACGCCACATGATGCAAGTCGACACGGGGGCGACACGCGGATGGGGCGAAGTAGCGCACGTCACGAACAGGGGGTGACCGACGATGCGGGTCGTGGTGTGTCGACTCAGCCTGGCGAGGGACGCGCCCCTCACCCCATGCCGCTCTGAGTAGACATCGTTGCGCGTTCGCGGGTGATGCCTGAGGCGGCCACGGGACCCTACCTCGCGGGCGCTGGGTCCCATGGGCCCGGGATGGGCTCGGCGCTGAGGCGGGGTGGAGACGAGTGGCCGCGTGCCGGGACGGCTCCCTGGCGAAACGCGGTCATGCACACAGGGCGCGGGAAGTGGGGGCTTACGCGCGAGGCGGGGACCTGTGTTCAAGGCGGACATGCGGTCGGGAAGCGGGGAAATGCAGACCGGACATGGCGACATGCGGTCCAGACGTGGGGACACGCGGTCGGGAGATGGGGACATGCGGTCGGGAGGTGGGGCCATGCGCGCGGAACGCGAACTCAGGAGCCGGAGGCTTCCGATGTCGCCGGCTACCTGCGGGAACGGCCACCATGACCGACCGGAACGGTCATCATGGACTACGGGAATGGTCATCATGGCCGATGTTGGACCGGCCGACTGAGCCGCCGCCACTGGCCATTGCCAACGCGCCAAGTTGCCAACTCGGGCTGTCGCTGCCGGCCACAGCCAACTGGGCCGTCATGCGAAGCCGGGGCCGGGCCTCCCGACTGGGGTGCTAGCCGCCATGGCCGACGGGGCGGGCCATAGCCACCGGTGAGGTTGAGGGGCCATTGCCAACTCAGCGGGAACGGCCAGGCCCCGCTCCACACACCTCTCCCCCGGACCGGCCCCCGAGAGAAAGAGACTCAGCCGACAGGAACAGTCAACGCCTGACCCGGTCGCAGCGGCTCGGATAGAGAGTTCAGCTCCTGAATGCGGGCGACCACCTCACCGACAACAGCCTCGGGAGCCACTCGCGAGGCCACGTCCCACAGGCTCTCGCCCGGCTGGACGCGGACGACCGAAGTCTGCTCGGGCACTCCGCCGGCACCGGCGGAAGAGAGCAGCCCGATGCCGACCACCGCGCCGAACATGGCCGCCCCGACCGCCACCATGGCGACCCACGACATGCGCGCGGTGCGAGGCGCGCAACGCCCGGCGGCGAGCACCCGCGGTGCCGCCGAGCCCGAGCGCTGTCGAGTCGGTGGACCGACCCGGTGCGGGGCCCGCCGGACCCGCTGCATGGGGATCACCTCGGCGTGTCGCACCGGCACCGCCACCTGCTCGGCAACGTCCACCGGGTCCATCGCCCTGTGCGCCGTGACGCTCATTTCTGCCTCCTGACCAGCCTCGAACACTTGCTCGAAGATCGAACAGCCGTTCGATCGAACCCTCGTGCGAATTTGTACCACGCAGCACCGACAAAAAACGAGAGCCATCCGGCGTGTCGTCGAACAGGTGTTTGATCTCCAGGTGGCCGACGGTTAACGTCGGAGTCGCAGTCGAACAATCGGTCACATCCGGACGTCAGTGGACGTACCGGCGCGCAGGGAGGCATGCGGTGCCACGCAAACCCGGAGGAATACCCAAAGGCGTACCCAAGCGGAAGCCGATGCGGGGCAACCTACGCAACTTCCCGGAGATCGATCGAAAAGGGGAGGACCTGCCGGTCCGGCAGCGCGAGGTACTGGACGTCATCCGCACGTGGGTGGAGCGCTTCGGCTACCCGCCGAGCGTGCGGGAGATCGGCGAGGCCGTGGGTCTGACTTCGACCTCGTCGGTGGCCTACCAGCTGCGCGCGTTGGAGCAGAAGGGCTACCTGCGCCGCGACCCCAACCGGCCCCGCGCCATCGGGGTGCTGCCCTCCGACGTCGATCCGGCGACCGTCCCCGCGGTGGTCGGCGAGTCGACCGAGACGGGGGTGAACCAGTCGCCCCAGGCCACGTACGTGCCGGTGCTCGGGCGGATCGCGGCCGGTGGTCCGATCCTGGCCGACCAGGCGGTGGAGGACGTGTTCCCCCTGCCGAAGGAGATCGTCGGCGAGGGCTCGCTGTTCCTGCTCCGCGTCACCGGTGACTCCATGGTCGACGCGGCCATCACCGACCAGGACTGGGTGGTGGTGCGCCAACAGCCCACGGCGGACAACGGCGAGATCGTGGCGGCCATGATCGACGGCGAGGCCACGGTCAAGACGTTCAAGCGCAAGGACGGACACGTGTGGCTGATGCCGCACAACGAGGCCTACGAGCCGATCCTCGGTGACGAGGCCACCATCCTCGGCAAGGTCGTGGCGGTACTGCGCCGTCTCTAGCGCCCGGCGCGGCGCGCGGCGCGCCACCGCATGAACAGCAGGATCCCCCCGACGAACGCGATCGTCACCGCGGCGGCCGGTAGGGCAGGTAGACCGTCATCGTCTCCCGACCGGTCGCCGCCCCCGGCCGCCGCCTGGTCTCCGCCACCGCCCGCGGGCGCGCCGGCCGGCGGTTCGGGGGTGAGCAGGTCGGTGGCCCCGGTGACCACCCGGATCGGCTGGCCCACCAGCTCCGACGCCGACACCAGCGACCCGTCCGGGTCGAACGCGATCGCCTCCCCCTGCGCCTCGTCGGGCAGCGGCACGCGCACCGGTTCCGTGGCGAGAGCCGCGACCACGTCACCGTCGGAGACGGCGTACAGATAGGCGTCGGTGTAGGTGCGCAACGCGATCACCGAACCGTCCACCATGGACGCGCCACCCGTCACGGTCACCGAACCCACGATCTCGGGCACCGGTCCGCCCTGGGTGTCGGTCGGCGTGATCTGCACGGACGCCACGTGCTCCAGCGCGGTCGGTCCCGGCGACGCCAGCGGTCCGGCCGGGCGGTACACCTCCGCCACCCCCAGCGGGTTCTTCGTCACCAGGTACGGCGTGCCGGCGCCGTCGAGGAACACGGCCTCGGAGTCGTGTGCGCCGTCCGGATAGGTCAGCCGGTGCACGGTCGAGTCGCCGTCCGGGGTCAGTGAGATCAGCGCGACCGTCTCGCGGTCGCTGTCGTTGTCGCCGGCGTCCGCCAGCCAGAACGTGCCGTCCGCCGCGCGCGCCAGGTCCTCGACGTCGTACGGGTCGGTGTCGCCGGTGATCACCGACTCGACCGCGCAGTCCTTGGTGAGCACGAAGACGCTGGAGTCGGTGCCGCCGTCGTTGACCGCGTACCAGTGGTCGGCGTCGGCCGCGAGCCCCGACAGTTCGGCCACCCGCTCGTCGCCGACCGTGCACTGCACGACCGGCGCCGCGGGCTGGGCCGCCGCCGAGACCGGTAAGGCCAGTCCCAGCGGCAGCACGATCGCGACCGCGAACCACCGCACAGTCAACACCTCCGCCAAGGCCGACAACGGCCCCCACGGTAGCGCTACCTGCGACGATCGGCTCAGGCAGACGTTCCGTTCACCGAAAAAGCCTCGAGTCGACCCGCCAGATCGGCCTTCACCTTCGCGTGCAGGTGGGTGCCCTGCTCGGTGTGCCGCTCGGTCAGGATCTCGCCCTCCTGGTGCACCCTGGCCACCAGCTCGCCACGGTTGAACGGCACCAGTACCTGGACCTCGACGTTCGGCCTCGGCAGCAGTTCGGCCACCCGCTCGCGCAGGTCGTCCATGCCCGCGCCGGTGTGTGCCGACACGAACACCGCGCCCGGCAGCAGGTGACGCAGCCGGGTCAGTGCCAGCTCGTCGGTGGCGTCGATCTTGTTGACGACCACCAGCTCGGTCGGCAGCTTCTCGTCGCGGCGGTCGGCGATCTCGCCGAGCACCTCGCGCACAGCCTCGACCTGCCACTCGGGGTTCGGGTCGGACGCGTCGACCACGTGGAGGATGAGGTCGGAGTCGGCCACCTCGTCCAGCGTGGAGCGGAACGCCTCGACCAGCTGGTGGGGCAGGTGCCGCACGAAACCGACCGTGTCGGTGAGCGTGTAGACGTTGCCCTCCGGCGTGGTGGACCGCCGCGTGGTGGCGTCGAGGGTGGCGAACAACGCGTCCTCCACCAGCACGCCCGCGCCGGTCAGCGCGTTCAGCAGGCTCGACTTGCCGGCGTTCGTGTAGCCGGCGATGGCCACGCTCGGCACCTCGTTCGCCATCCGCTGCGAGCGAATGGTCTCCCGCACCGTGCTCATCGCGGAGATCTCGCGCCGCAGCTTGGAGATCTTGGTCCGGATGCGCCTGCGGTCGGTCTCCAGCTTGGTCTCACCGGGACCACGCAGACCCACACCGCCGTTGGCGCCGCCGGCACGACCACCGGCCTGACGGGACAGCGTGTCACCCCAACCACGCAGGCGCGGCAGGAAGTACTGCAGCTGCGCCAGCTCGACCTGGGCCTTGCCCGCCTTGGAACGCGCGTGCTGGGCGAAGATGTCGAGGATCAGCGCCGTGCGGTCGATGACCTTGACCTTGAGTCTGGCCTCCAGCTGACGCAGCTGGCTGGGCGACAGCTCACCGTCGCAGATGACCGTGTCCGCCCCGGTCGAAGCGACCACCCCGGACAGCTCCTGGACCTTGCCGGAGCCGATGTAGGTGGCCGGGTCGGGCCGGTCGCGCCGCTGCACCAGGCCGTCGAGGACCTCGGAGCCCGCGGTCTCGGCCAGCCGGGCCAGCTCGGTCAGGGACGCCTCGGACTGTGCGGCGGAACCCTCGGTCCAGACGCCCACGAGAATGACGCGCTCCAGGCGGAGCTGCCGGTACTCGACCTCGGTGATGTCCGAGAGTTCGGTGGACAACCCGGCGACACGACGCAATGCGACGCGGTCGGAGAGCTCGAGTTCACCCGCAGAGAGCTCAGCCAGGTCAGTCAACCCGTCGTCGGTTTGCTGATGATTGAGATTCTCTGTCACGTGGTGAAACCCTCCCGGTTCGCCGGATTGCCTACAACATGGATAGTCCCATGGTTCAGCGACCGGATCGACCGGGTTATTCCGAAATGTTCGCCAGCCACGCCTCGTCGATCTCACCGGTGGCCACGAAAACCGCCGGACCGGTGAGGGTGGCGCCGGTGTCGGCGACCGTGACGTGCACCCGCCCGCCGGGGATCCACACCTCGGCCGCGCCGCTGGTCAGCGACCTGTGGTGGAGCACGCCGGCCACGGCCGCGACCGTGCCGGTGCCGCACGAACGGGTCTCGCCCACGCCGCGTTCGTGGACCCGCATCCGCAGTCGATCGGCCGCTTCCACGACCACGAACTCGATGTTCACCCCTTCGGGAAACACCTTCGGGTCGAATTCGGGCTGCTTGGACAGGTCGAGCGTCGCCAGCCGGTCGTGCTCGACCACGCACACCAGGTGCGGGTTGCCCACGTCGACAGCTACGCCGGCGAACGTCTCGCCTCCGACGGTCGCGGTCGACGTGCCGACCACGCGGGCGGTGCCCATCTCGACGGTCACCTCGTCACCGACCACGACGGTGCGGGCGCCCGCCCGGCTGCCGACCGTGAACTCGCTCTCGGTCACCAGCCCCGCGTCGACCAGGTACTTCGCGAAGACCCGCAGGCCGTTGCCGCACATCTCGGCGATCGACCCGTCGGCGTTGCGGTAGTCCATGAACCACGTGTCGTCGGCGATGCCCGCCGGGCGGTCCTCGATCGCCTTCGCCCGGACGACCCGCAGGATCCCGTCGCCGCCGATGCCCGCCCGGCGGTCGCACAGCGCGCGGACCCGCGCCGGGGTGAGGTCGAGCGCGGCCGAGACGTCGGGGAGCAGCACGAAGTCGTTCTCCGTGCCGTGTGCCTTGAGGAACGGGATACCCACCCGCTCAGGCTAGAGGGCGCGCGAACAGGGCATGGTGGCGCCCGCCGCGCCGAGGCGGCCCCTGGCGGCACCGCGCAGGCATCGAAGTACAACCCGGTACGCCGAAGCCCGCGCGGCACCCCCAGGAACCACCTCGATCACGACGGATATCCACCGACCCTGTTCGCGCGCCCTCTGAGCGCCAGCGCCGCTTCGACGAGGTCGGGGCGGGTGGCGTCGAGCCAGGTGATGCGCTGGTCGCGGCGGAACCAGGAGCGCTGGCGGCGGACGAACCGGCGGGTGGCCTGGGCGGTGGCGTCGGCGGCGGCCGCGAAGTCGTGGTCACCGTCGAGCTGGTCGAGCACCTGTTGGTAGCCGAGCGCGCGGGACGCCGTGCGGCCGTCGCGCAGGCCCTGCTTCTCGAGCGTCCGGACCTCGTCGACCAGCCCGTCGTCGAACATCCGGGTCACCCGCAGATCGACCCGGCGGTCCAGTTCCTCGGTGTCGAGGTCCAGACCGAGCTGCAGCGCGTCGTAGCGGGCCGGGCCCGGCTTGGGCATGGTGGCCGAGAACGGGCGGCCGGTCAGCTCGATCACCTCGAGCGCCCGCACCACCCGGCGGCCGTTGCTCGGCAGGATGGCCGTGGCGGCCACGGGATCCAGCCCGACCAGCCGCGCGTGCAGCGTCTCGGCGCCGACCTCCGCCAGCTCGGCCTCGAGGCGCGCCCGGATGCCGGCGTCGGTCCCGGGGAACTCCAGTTCGTCGAGCACGGCGCGGACGTACAGGCCGGAACCGCCGACCAGCACGGGCACGCGGCCGGCGGCGAGCAGTGCCTCGATCGTCGCGCGGGCGTCGCGCTGGTAGGCGGCCACCGACGCGGTCTCCGTGACGTCCAGGACGTCCAGCAGGTGGTGGGGCACCCCGCGGCGCTCGGCGTCCGTGACCTTCGCGGTGCCGATGTCCATGCCGCGGTACAGCTGCATGGCGTCGGCGTTGATCACCTCGCCGCCCAGCGCCTCGGCCAGCGCGATGCCGAGGCCGGACTTGCCGGACGCCGTGGGACCGACGATCGCGATGGCCCTCATGCGCCCGGCTCCAGCACGGCGACGTGGTAGGCCACGCCGAACGGGACGAGCAGGTCGGCGCTGACACAGGTCCACGAGGAGTCGATGGCTCCGGCCAGGACCTGCCAGGGCGCGCGGCCGACGGCGCCCAGCTCGGTGGCCAGGCCGACGTCCAGCGCGAGCAGTGCGCCCGGGTCGGCCGCCGCGAACGCCGCGTGCACCTGGTCGTCGAACGGGCCGGCCCGTTCGTCGGGGCGGCCGACCGCCCGCTCGCCGTGGTGGGGCGAGCCGTCGCCGACGATCAGCAGGCCGACCGGATCGGGTCCGTCGTGCTCCTTGGCCAGGTGCCGGCCCAGCGCTCGGCAGTCGTCGGCCGGCAGGTCGGCGGGCAGCATCCACATCGTGACCTGATTGGCATCAACACGTGCCCGGAGCCATCCGGCGACGAGTGCGGGGAGGGGCAGGGCGGGGTCGGGTTCGGCCATCGCGTCCGCGTCGAGGCTAACCACCACATCGACCCCGAACCCGGCGAAAGTGCCCACCGCCTCGGGCTCGAGCGGGGCGCTGACCAGTGCCGCCGCGTCGGCGCCGACCGCCACCCATCGGTCGGCCACCCCGGCCAGCGCGGCCGCGGCGGCGACGCTCGCGTCACGCACGGCGGACACGTCGGAGTGGGTGCCGGCCACCAACTCGGGCACCAGCAACGGCGGGTGCGGAACCACGGCGGCGCGGACGATCACGGTGCTCGAGGCTACCTACTCGCCCACGATGGTGAACTCTCCGGGCTCACCACGTCACCCAGCGCGTCCGACTGGACCGGTGGAGTACCGAGTCGCGGCGTGACCTGTTTGAATGCGCGCGGTACCAGTTCACCTTTGCGGCCCATGGCGGGCCGGGTACCGACGTTGCCAGGCCTCGCGCGAGCGGGGCGCCCGCGCGAGCGGGCATGCAGGCGGGAGGAGCCGGCCAATGACGGACAGGGACACGAGCCACGACACCAGCGCCGACCAGACCAGTGCGACCAGCGCCAACGGCGCGGGTCCGGAGTCTGTGGCGCCCCCGGCGGCTTGGGAAGAGGCTCCTGCCGAGGCTCCCCCGGCGGCTCCGGCGGAAGAGACTCCGGTTCCGGCCCCGACCCCGGCTCCGGTGACGCCCGCGGCGGTCGCACCGCCCGCCGCTCCGCCGGTGACGCCGGTGCCCGTCGCGCCCGCCACGACCGCGCCCCCGGTGCCCATGGCGTCGAGCCACCCCGAGAAGTGGGGCCGGGTCGACCCGGACGGCACGGTGTACGTGAAGACGGCCGACGGTGAGCGCGCGGTCGGCTCGTGGCAGGCGGGGACCCCGGACGAGGGCCTCGCCCACTACGCGCGGCGCTTCGACGACGTGCGCACCGAGGTGGAGCTGCTCGAGGCCAGGCTGGCCGCCGGGTCCGGCGACCCGAAGCACAGCCTGACCAGCATCAAACACGTCAAGGAGAGCCTGACCGACGCGGCGCTGGTCGGTGACCTGGCCGCACTCGGTGCCAAGGTCGACCACGTGCTCGCGCACGCGCAGCAGGCCATCGAGTCGGTCAAGCACGCCCGCGACGAGGCCCGCCAGCACGCGGTGGCCCGCAAGCAGGAGCTGGTGGTCGAGGTCGAGAAGATCGCCGAGGAGTCGACCCAGTGGAAGGTGGCCGGTGACCGGCTGCGGACCATCCTCGACGAGTGGAAGACGATCAAGGGTGTCGACCGCAAGACCGACGACACTTTGTGGAAGCGGTTCTCCAAGGCCCGCGACACGTTCAACCGCCGGCGTGGTTCGCACTTCGCCGACCTCGACCGGCAGCGCGCCACGGCCAAGGAGCGCAAGCAGGAACTCGTGCGCCTGGCCGAGGAGATCGCCGAGTCGGACGACTGGGGTCCCACGGCGACGCGCTACAAGGACCTGATGGTCGAGTGGAAGGCCGCGGGCCGCGCGCCCAAGGAGGCCGACGACACGCTGTGGCAGCAGTTCCGGGCGGCGCAGGACAAGTTCTTCAGCAGGCGTTCGGCGGTGTTCAACGAGCGGGACGCGGAGCTGGTGGAGAACGCCAAGCTCAAGGAAGCGCTGATCGCCGAGGCCGAGAAGATCAAGACCTCGGGCGACCTGGACGCGGCGCGCGCGCAGCTGCACCGGATCCAGGAACGCTGGGACGAGATCGGCAAGGTCCCGCGCGAGCGCATCCGCGAACTCGAGGGCAAGCTGCGGACGGTCGAGGAGCGGGTACGCAACGCGGCGGACGCCCAGTGGCGCAAGACCGACCCGGAGGCCGAGGCCCGCGCGGCGCAGTTCCGCGAGCGGGTGGAGCAGTTCGAGGCGCAGGCGGCGAAGGCACGTGCGTCCGGCGACAAGCGGCGGGCGGAGCAGGCCGAGGCGCAGGCAGCGCAGTGGCGGGAGTGGTTGGCCGCCGCGGAGAACGCGGTCGCCAGCAGGTAGTTCGCAGAGCGGACGGGCGCCGTCACCGACTTCGGTGGCGGCGCCCGCTCAGTTTCCGGACCAGATCGACACCGGCCGGTTCACCACGCGAGCGCGACCTGGCAGCGCTGCCGCGCCTGTGGACAGGCCGGTCGGCGGCGCCGACATTGTCGGTGCTCGCCGATAGGCTCGAAACAGGGGTCCCCGAGGCGCGCGGTAGCTGTGCTCACTGGTGGTCGCTTTCGCGAATCGCGGGGTGCCGTCGCACCATCTCCCGCGGCCGTTCGGGGGTGGCTTTCGCCTGGGCAGGTCGGGCAGGCTGGGGCCATGGGGATCAGGCGAGCGGGCGTCGTTGTCGGGTTGGCCGTGGCGCTCGGTGCCGGGCTGGTGGCGCCCGCACAGGCGGCACCGAACTCGCCCCTTCGCCCCGCGCTCGACCAGGTGGTGGTGGCCGGCGTGCCCGGCGCCTACGCGGCCGCCGTCCACGACGGTGACACCTGGCGGGGTTCGGCCGGTGTCGGAGATCTGCGCACCGGACGGGCACCCGACGCGCGTGGCCGGATCCGGGTCGCCAGCGTGACCAAGACGTTCGTCGCCGCCGTGGTGCTCCAACTCGTCGGCGAGGGGCGGCTCGGGCTCGACGATCCGATCGCCGACCACCTGCCCGGACTGCTGCCCTATGCCGAGCCGATCACCGTCCGCCAGTTGCTCGGCCACACGAGCGGCGTGCCGCGCGACATCGTGCACTGGCGGACCCTCGAAGAGATCGACACCAAGCGGTTCGAGGCCTTCACGCCGAAGCACCTTGTGCGGCTCGCGTTCGACGGCGCGCCCCTGCTGTTCCCGCCGGGCACCGGCTTCGCCTACTCGAACGTCGGCTACACGGTCCTCGGCATGCTGGTCGAGCGCCTCACGGGCCGCTCACTGGCGGGCGAGCTGGAACGCCGCGTCATCCGGCCGCTGCACCTGCGGGACACCTCGTTCCCCGTCTACCAGCCGTTCCTGGTGCGCCCGGCGGCCCGCGGCTACGAACAGCTCTACGGAGAAACGCCGACCGACGTCACCACCTACGTGTGGTCGCGCCTGTTCGCCTCCGGCAACGTCGTCAGCTCCCCGGACGACCTGAACCGGTTCTTCCGCGCGTTGCTCGGCGGCCGCCTGCTGCCCGCCGACCTGCTCGCGCAGATGAAGGACGCCCGGCCCGGCGCGATCGGCCCGCTCGGCTACGGCCTCGGACTCATGCGCTGGCCGAACCTCTGCGGCGACGGCCGCGACGTGTACGGCCACGGCGGCGACCTGCCCGGCTACAACACGTGGAGCCTGCACACGGCCGACCTGACCCGTCAGGTGTCGGCCGGCATGAACCGGGACAGCACCGCGCCGGCCGCCGCACACCAGGCCATGGTGTTCACCGTGCTGCCGGCCGCCCTGTGCGACGTGGTCCCGCCGACCATGGCCACCACCGCCGAGATCCCCTCCCTGGGGCCGGCGCTGCCGTAGTTCAGTCGCGCGACCAGGCGGTCCGGAACCAGTTCGCTGCCAGGACCACCACGGCCACCACCGCGATGATCAGGCCGATCCCCAGGTCGCCGCCCGACGACTGGCGTGACCAGATGGCCAGCACGCCGTCGACCGAGGCGAACCAGCCGCCGAACGCACCCGCCCACGCGAAGACCCACCGCCGGGTGGTGAGCGTCAGCGCCGACGCCAGCACGCCGAACAGCAGTGACGTGACCGCGAACAGCCGCGGCACCCAGCTGGCCCGGCCCGCCTCGTCGCCGATCAGCACGGTCAGGCCCGACGCGCCGTTCATCCACGGCAGCACCAGGCCGACGATCAGCACGAAAACGGCGACCGCCTGGACCATGGCCCGGCGGGGAGGCAGCTCGATCGTGCGCTTCGCCTGCCGCTCGACCTCGTCGATCTCTTTGCGCAACTCGTCCTCGGAGTCCGTCATCGGACCGCGCATCCCGTCTCCGCCTCCTCGATCACCGGGGGGCCGAACGACGGCAGCCCGAGTCCCACCCCTGAAGTCTTCGGTCGCAGCCCCGCCTCGGCGTTGTCGCCCGCCCGGGTTCGCCGGTGGGACACCAGCGGCCCGTCGGCCACCAGGTGGTGGGGCGCCGCGTAGGTGACGACCGCCTCGACCACGTCGCCCGGCCGCACCGAGGCGCCCCCGGGAGCGAAGTGCACCAGCCGCCCGTCGCGGCCGCGACCGCTCAGCCGCCGCGTGTCGGCGTCCTTGCGGCCCTCGCCGGTGGCGACCACCAGCTCGACCGTCCGCCCGACCAGTTCCTTGTTGAGCGCCCAGGAGACCTCCTCCTGTACGGCCACCAGCCGCTCGAAGCGCTCCTGGACGACCGCCTTGGGCAGCTGGTCGGGCAGCGACGCGGCGGGCGTGCCCGGCCGCTTCGAGTACTGGAACGTGAACGCGCTCGAGAACCGCGCGGCCCGGACCACGTCGAGCGTGGCCGCGAAGTCCTCCTCCGTCTCACCGGGGAAGCCCACGATGATGTCGGTGGTGATGGCCGCGTCCGGCATGGCCTCGCGCACCCGGTCGATGATCGACAGGTACCGCGCGGACCGGTACGAACGACGCATCGCGCGCAGCACCCGGTCGGAGCCGGACTGCAGCGGCATGTGCAGCTGGTGGCACACGTTCGGTGTCTCGGCCATCGCGTCGATGACGTCGTCGGTGAAGTCCTTCGGGTGCGGCGAGGTGAACCGGACCCGCTCGAGGCCGTCGATCTCGCCGCAGGCCCGCAGCAGCTTGCCGAACGCCAACCGGTCACCGAACTCGACACCGTAGGAGTTCACGTTCTGGCCGAGCAGCGTGACCTCGAGGACGCCCTCGGCCACCAGCGCCTGGACCTCGGCCAGCACGTCGCCCGGGCGGCGGTCCTTCTCGCGCCCACGCAGCGACGGAACGATGCAGAACGTGCACGTGTTGTTACAGCCGACCGAGATCGACACCCAGCCGGAGTGCGCCGAGTCGCGTCGCGCCGGCAAAGTCGAGGGAAACACCTCAAGGGACTCGAGGATCTCCACCTGGGCGCTCTCGTTGTGCCGGGCCCGCTCGAGCAACACGGGCAGTGACCCGATGTTGTGGGTGCCGAACACGACATCCACCCACGGCGCCCGGCGCACGATCTCGCCGCGGTCCTTCTGGGCGAGGCAGCCACCGACCGCGATCTGCATGTCGGGATTCGCCTGTTTCGCTGGCCGCAAGTGGCCAAGATTCCCGTACAGCTTGTTGTCCGCGTTTTCCCGGACGGCACAGGTGTTGAGCACCATCACGTCGGGAGCGTCGTCATCGCCGGCCGGCGAGTAGCCAGCGTCCTCGAGCAGGCCGGCCAGCCGCTCGGAGTCGTGCACGTTCATCTGGCAACCGAACGTGCGTACCTGGTAGGTGCGAGTGCTCATCTCAGCCACCGAGCTTACCGGTGTGATCTAGTTGAAACCTTAGGTGTGTCTCTACCGGCATGAAACGGGCGCCGAGTGGGGGTAGGTTTCCGCCATCACCAGGTCGCTACTCTCATCCGACCTGGCCGTGAATTGGCATGACCCGCGCACGTGGAGGATGGATGACCGAGGCGAGCACCACGCCACCCATGATCCGGATGGTCGAGGTGGACAAGTACTTCGGCCAACTGCACGTGCTCAAGAACATCAACATCGAGGTCCCCCGGGGCCAGGTGGTGGTCGTGATCGGGCCGTCCGGGTCCGGCAAGTCCACGTTGTGCCGGGCCATCAACCGGCTCGAGCCGATCAACTCCGGTCTCATCCAGATCGACGGCAAGGCGCTGCCCGAGGAGGGCAAGGAGCTGGCCACCCTGCGCGCGGACGTGGGCATGGTGTTCCAGTCGTTCAACCTGTTCGCGCACAAGACCATCCTGGACAACGTGCAGCTCGCGCCCATCAAGGTGCGCAAGACGCCGCGGCGGACGCCCGCCGCACGGCCATGGAGCTGCTCGAGCGGGTCGGCATCGCCAACCAGGCCGAGAAGTACCCCGCACAGCTGTCCGGTGGTCAGCAGCAGCGTGCCGCCATCGCCCGTGCGCTCGCCATGCGCCCGAAGGTGATGCTGTTCGACGAGCCGACCTCGGCGCTCGACCCCGAGATGATCAACGAAGTACTCGACGTGATGACCACGCTCGCCAAGGACGGCATGACGATGCTGGTGGTGACCCACGAGATGGGCTTCGCCCGCAACGCCGCCCACCGCGTCGTGTTCATGTCGGACGGCGAGATCGTGGAGGACTCCACCCCGAAGGAGTTCTTCTCGGCACCGAAGTCCAACCGGGCGAAAGATTTCCTAGGGAAGATCCTCACTCACTGAGGTGTCCTGTCGCGGCGTTGTTCGCCCACGCCGCCTAACCAGAAAAGTAGGAGTAGGCAGAATGAGGGTTCGTACCCTGGCGGTTGGGCTGCTGGTCGGCGGCCTCGCCCTGACCGCGTGCGGCAAGGAAGGCACCCCGGAGAGCCCCACCGGCGGCAAACCGGAGACCACGGCGGCCGTGGCCACCGACGTCAAGATCGAGGGTTCGCCGACGTTCGAGCGGATGCAGACGAACGGTGGCGTGACCATCGGCGTCAAGGAGGACCAGCCCGGTCTCGGGTTCAAGGACCCGACCTCCGGCGAGTACTCCGGCTTCGACATCGAGATCGCGAAGCTCGTGGCCGCGAAGCTCGGCTTCAAGGAAGACCAGATCACGTTCCAGACCGTGCAGTCGGCCGGCCGTGAGGCGGCCATCGCCAACGGCACCGTCGACTACTACGTCGGCACGTACACGATCAACGACAAGCGCAAGCAGCAGATCTCCTTCGCGGGTCCGTACTTCGTGGCCGGTCAGGACCTGCTGGTCCGCGCCGACGAAGAGGACATCAAGGGCCCGGACACCCTGAAGGGCAAGAAGGTCTGCTCGGTGACCGGTTCCACGCCGATCCAGAAGGTGCGCGACGAGGGCCTCACCGAGCCCGAGAACATCGTCGAGTTCCAGGGTTACTCGCAGTGTGTCGACCAGCTGATCAGCAAGGACGTCGACGCCGTCACCACCGACGACGCCATCCTCAAGGGCTTCGCGGCCGAGGACCCGGACGCTCTAAAGGTCATCGGCGAGACGTTCTCCGAGGAGCCGTACGGCATCGGCCTGCCGAAGGACGACAAGGCCCTGCGTGACGCGGTCAACGACATCCTCGAGGCTGCCATCGACGACGGCACCTGGCAGGACATCTACGACGCCACGCTCGGCAAGTCGGGCTCCGACGCGTCGCCCCCGACGATCGACCGGTACTGATTCTTTTCGAACAGCTCACAGCGGTGGGTGGTCACCGGCAAGGTGGCCACCCACCGTCTTTACACTGACGTAACCCGGCGGGGAAGGCGCGATGGACATTCTGTTCAACTACTGGCCGTTGTTCCGGGACGGCTTCATCACCACTATCCAGCTGTTCCTGTTGGCTGGCGTGGCGTCGATGGTGTTCGGCCTGTTCCTGGCCATGCTGCGGGTGAGTCCCGTCCCGGTGTTCCGGGCGACCGGCACGCTGTATGTGACCGTGGTCCGCAACACCCCGCTGACGCTGGTCTTCCTCTTCTTCGTCTTCGCGTACCCGTACCTGGAGATCCTCGACTTCTCGTACTTCACGGCCGCCGTGGTGGCGCTGTCGGTCTACACCTCGGCGTTCATCTGCGAGGTCGTCCGCTCCGGCATCAACACCGTGCCGCTCGGGCAGGCGGAGGCGGCGCGAGCGCTCGGGCTGTCGTTCGGCCAGACACTCAGCCAGGTCGTGATGCCGCAGGCGTTGCGTTCGGTGGTGCCGCCGATGGTCAGCACGCTCATCGCGTTGTTGAAGAACACCACGATCGCCGCCGGGTTCTCGGTGGCGGAGGCCGGCCGGATCCGCGCCGTGCTGTCCGACGACGGCGAGAACCAGCTGCTCGGCCTCCTGTGGGTGTCCCTCGGATTCATTGTCCTGGTGATGGTGCTGACGGTCGTCCAGCGCACCCTTGAGCGCCGGTGGAGCGTGGCCCGATGAGCGCAGGTACGAACGTCCTCTTCGACGCCCCGGGTCCCCGCGCCCGCGTTCGGCATCGCCTGTTCGCGGTGATCGGCATCCTCGCCCTGGCCGGCGTGCTGACCTACATCGTCTGGCGCTTCTACGACAGCGGCCAGTTCACGGCCCGCAAGTGGGAGTGGCTGCAGTACTCCTACGTGCAGGAAGAGCTGATCAACGCGATCGGCAAGACGCTGGCCGCGTTCGCGCTCGGCGCCGTGCTGGCCCTGCTGTTCGGCGGGATCTTCGCGGCCGGTCGACTCTCGGAGCACAGGCCGATCCGGATGGTGTCGGCCTTCATCGTGGAGCTGTTCCGCGCGATCCCGCTGCTGATCCTGATGTTCCTGTTCTACTTCGGCCTGCCGGTCATCGGGATCAAGATGAGCCCCTACATGGCGGTCGTGCTGGGTCTCATGCTCTACAACGGCTCCGTGCTCGCCGAGGTGTTCCGTGCGGGCATCCAGTCGCTGCCGAAGGGCCAGAGCGAGGCGGCGTACGCCCTGGGCATGCGCAAGACCCAGGTGATGGTGCTGATCCTGCTGCCGCAGGCGCTGCGCTCGATGATGCCCACGATCATCAGCCAGCTGGTGGTGCTGCTGAAGGACACGGCGCTCGGCTTCCTCATCACCTACGACGAGCTGCTGAAGTTCGCCCAGTTCTACGGTGGGCAGGGCATGTTCAGCAGGCCGTTCGTGCCGACGGCCATCGTGGTGGCGGCCATCTACATCGCGATGTGTCTGCTGCTCGCCTGGTTCGCGAACTACCTGCAGAAGCGGGAACGGCGCAGCAAGAAGCACATCGAGCTGACCGACGGCGGCGCGAAGATCCAACAGATCACCCTGGTCGCCGACGCGGGCGGCGGAGGAGGAGGCGGTGGCGCGAGCCACTAGCTCCTGTCACGACGGCGCTGCCCCTTCGCTTCGGCGGAGGGGCAGCGTTTTGGTGTCGTCTATCGGTTCTGTGTCGTCCGGGCCGGCCGTGGCAGGCGAACCGGGCCACGCAACAGGCACCTCAGCCGAGACCGCACCGACAAGCAGCAGCCGGTACGAGGGCCGTGACTACCAGACCAGCGGCGCGCCGTGCATAACCAGGGCATGTACGCCGAGGTATTCCTGGACTACCGGGACGGCGACAACTTCGACATCCAGGTCGGACCGGGTGACCCGTTCGAGCGATCGCCGGCGGCCGCGGGCTCGGCCGGCTGATATCCGCGCTCGGCATGGTCGTCGTGCTGGCAGGGTTCGGCTGTGTGTCAGGGTGTCTTCGCTGTGTCTGAGGTCGGGCCTGATGCCACCGGCCCGCCCAAGCTGTTCGACTCGGGGTACGCGCACGGCCGGGCAGCTCGCCGAGACGGTGGCGCGTCCGTCGCCGCGTCGGTGCGCCCATGACCAGGGCAGCGCAGCGCCGCGTCCGGACGCTCAACCACGCAAGACAGGGGTTCGGGGCGAGGGTAGGTGATCGCACCGACACCCATCCGCAGCCCAGAGCAGCCGACCAGAGTCGTGGTCGACCACCACCGTGAGATATTTATGCCTTCTTGTAGCTGATTTCATCGATGCCGTCCGCCGCAAGTCAGCGAACCGATCAACCCGACGATCGGCATCCCCCCACACACGATCCACAATACGTCCCACCGTGCGCCACGAGACACGCATCAACTCGTCACCGCCGACTTCGAACAATGCGTGGCCAACCAGGCCACCGTGTCATCAAACACCCGGTATGCACAGCGCCGGCCGAGCCCACGGAACTGCCGCGACCACGACACCATGTCGACGACACCGCACCCGCGGCGCGTCGGCCTCCACACACGCCCGAGTGACTCCCAGATCCAACGTGCGCCACCGCCGACGCCCCCGCCCACCGTCATACCGCGGCACCGCCGCCGGCACACCCCACACCGGCCACGCTCCCGCACCACCGGCCGAACGTGCACGACCACCGCACCGTCCACGTCGTACTCGACACGCTCAACCACCGCCGCGTCGACCCGCAGCACCGCACCCCATACCCTGACATCGCGCACGCCGTTATTCGCACACCTAGGTTCCTGACCCTCGACAAGCCAGAAACCTAAACAGAGAACGGCGTCGCGCTCCACGACACACCACCCCACCCACACATCGGCCACAAACGGTCCGGGGCCCCCTGGATTCAATTCCAGTCGGCAGCACCGACAATTTGGTGGCTCGCCCCCGGCGCAGGCGCTGGTGACGGGTGGCGATCTGAGCACACGAGTTCGGGCTTCTCGCACGCGAGATCGCGGTTCCCGCACACGAAATCGCGGTTCCGGCACACGAGATCGCGGTACACGGACCTCCGCAACGCGCGTGGATCACGGCTCCGACGGCGGAGTACCGCACCGGGCCAGGCCAGGCCAGGTCGCGGTGGTGTTCGCGGCTGACACGCGAGAGCCGCGCCCGATGGTCGGGCGCGGCTCTCCGCGTGCGTTTCACGCGATCAGCTGCGGCTTCCGCTGCGTCGGAACAGCTTGTTGCCCAGCCACACCACCGGGTCGTACTTGCGGTCGGCCACGCGCTCCTTCATGGGGATCAGCGCGTTGTCGGTGATCTTGATGTGCTCGGGGCAGACCTCGGTGCAGCACTTGGTGATGTTGCAGTAGCCGAGGCCGTGCTCCTCCTGCGCGTCACGGACCCGGTCGGCCGTGTCGAGCGGGTGCATGTCCAGCTCCGCCACCCGCATGAGGAACCGCGGGCCCGCGAAGTTCTCCTTGTTCTCCTCGTGGTCCCGGATCACGTGGCAGGTGTCCTGGCACAGGAAGCACTCGATGCACTTGCGGAACTCCTGCGAGCGCTCGACATCGCGCTGCTTCATCCGGTACTCGCCGAGGCCGACGTCCTTCGGCGGCGCGAACGACGGGATCTCGCGTGCCTTCTGGTAGTTGAAGGACACGTCGGTCACCAGGTCGCGGATCACCGGGAAGGTACGCAGCGGGGTGACCGTGATGGTCTCTTCCTCGGTGAACACCGACATGCGGGTCATGCACAGCAGCTTCGGCTTGCCGTTGATCTCCGCGGAGCACGAGCCGCACTTGCCGGCCTTGCAGTTCCAGCGGACGGCGAGGTCCGGCGTCTGGGTGGCCTGGAGGCGGTGGATGATGTCGAGCACCACCTCGCCCTCGTTCACCTCGATGACGTAGTCCTGCATGTCGCCGGACTCTTCGTCACCGCGCCAGATCTTGAAGTTGGCCTTGTAGCTCACTTGCCGTTCCTCCCCGAGTGCTCGGCGAGCTCGTCGTCGGTGTAGTACTTCTCGAGCTCCGCGAACTCGAACAGGTCCAGCAGGTCGGGCCGCATGGGCTCCTGGGGCTTCGGCTCGATCGCGGCGCGCTCGCCCTCGGCCCTGCAGACCAGCAGGCGGTTGCGCCAGTCGGCGTCCATGCCGGGGAAGTCGTCGCGGGTGTGCCCACCACGGCTCTCGGTCCGCATGAGCGCCGCCTTGGCGACGCACTCGCTGACCAGCAGCATGTTGCGCAGGTCGAGCGCCAGGTGCCAGCCGGGGTTGAACTCGCGGCGACCCTCGACCGCGACGTTCTTGGCCCGCTCCCGCAGCTCGTCGAGCTTGTCCAGCGCCTGCTGGATCTCCTCGTCCTTGCGGATGATGCCGACCAGGTCGTTCATCGACTGCTGCAGTTCGGAGTGGATGGTGTACGGGTTCTCCGCCTGGCCACCGGCCGGGTGGTCGAACGGTGCGACCGCCCGGTGCGCCGCCTCGTCCACATCGGACTCGGAGATCTTCGGCAGCTGGTCGAGCGAGTCGATGTACTCGACCGCACCGGCACCGGCGCGACGGCCGAACACGATCAGGTCGGACAGCGAGTTGCCGCCCAGCCGGTTGGAGCCGTGCATGCCACCGGCGACCTCACCGGCCGCGAACAGGCCGGGCACGATGGACGACGCGGTGTCCGGGTCGACCTCGACGCCACCCATGACGTAGTGGCAGGTCGGTCCGACCTCCATGGGCTGCGCCGTGATGTCCACATCGGCCAGTTCCTTGAACTGGTGGTACATCGAGGGCAGGCGCTTGCGGATCTCCTCGGCCGACAGGCGGCTCGCGATGTCGAGGAACACGCCGCCGTGGGGTGAGCCGCGGCCGGCCTTGACCTCGGAGTTGATCGCGCGGGCGACCTCGTCGCGCGGCAGCAGGTCGGGGGTGCGCCGGTTGTTGTCCTGGTCGGCGTACCAGCCGTCGGCCTCCTGCTCGGTCTCCGCGTACTGTCCTTTGAAGACGTCCGGGATGTACTCGAACATGAAGCGCTTGCCGTCGGAGTTCTTCAGCACGCCGCCGTCACCGCGCACGCCCTCGGTCACGAGGATGCCCTTGACGCTGGGCGGCCAGACCATGCCGGTCGGGTGGAACTGGATGAACTCCATGTTGATCAGCGTGGCGCCGGCCCGCAGCGCGAGCGCGTGACCGTCGCCGGTGTACTCCCAGGAGTTCGACGTGACCTTGAAGGACTTGCCGATGCCGCCCGTGGCCAGCACGATGGCCGGCGCCTCGAACAGGACGAACTTGCCGTTCTCGCGCCAGTAGGCGAAAGCGCCGGCGATCCGGTCGCCGTCCTTGATCAGCTCGGTGACCGTGCACTCGGAGAACACCTTGAGCTTGGCCTCGTAGTCGCCGAACTCCTCGTGGTCCTCCTGCTGCAGCGACACGATCTTCTGCTGCATGGTGCGGATCATCTCGAGGCCGGTGCGGTCACCGACGTGCGCGAGCCGGGGGTAGGTGTGCCCGCCGAAGTTGCGCTGGCTGATCCTGCCGTCCTTGGTGCGGTCGAACAGCGCGCCGTAGGTCTCGAGCTCCCAGACGCGGTCCGGCGCCTCCTTGGCGTGCAGCTCGGCCATCCGCCAGTTGTTGAGGAACTTGCCGCCCCGCATGGTGTCGCGGAAGTGGACCTGCCAGTTGTCGTTCTCGTTGACGTTGCCCATGGAGGCGGCGCAGCCGCCCTCGGCCATCACCGTGTGGGCCTTGCCGAACAACGACTTGCTGATGATCGCGGTCCGCTTCCCCTGGGCGCGCGCCTCGATGGCGGCCCGCAGCCCGGCGCCTCCCGCGCCGATGACGATGACGTCGTAGGGGAACCGTTCGACCTGAACCTGAACCATGAATCCCTCTTAGTTGAAGATGCGCAGGTCGGTGATCCAGCCGGCGGCCACCGCCATGATGTAGGCGTCCGTGATGATCACGGTGAACAACGAGGCCATCGCGTACTGGCCGTGCCTCGGGTTGAGCTTGGAGACGAACGTCCAGTAGCGATACCGCATGGGGTGCTTGGAGAAGTTCTTCAGCCGACCGCCGACCACGTGGCGGCAGGCGTGGCAGGACAGCGTGTACAGCAACAGCATGGCGACGTTGATCAGGATGATGATCGTGCCGAGGCCCATGCCGATGCCGCCGTCCTTGCCGTGGAAGGCGAGGACCGCGTCGTAGATGTTGATGCAGGCGAAGATCAGCGCGGCGTAGAAGAAGTACCGGTGCCCGTTGGTCAGGACGAACGGGAACTTGGTCTCGCCCGAGTACTTCTTGGCCGGCTCCGGCACCGCGCAGGCCGCCGGGGAGAACATCAGCGACCGGTAGGCGGCCTTGCGGTAGTAGTAACAGGTGGCTCGGAACCCGAGCAGCACCAGGAACGTGATGATCCCGATGGGGATGATCGCCGGGAACGACGGGATGAACTCACCGAAGTGGCTGGAACCCGGCACGCACGCCTCGTTGACGCAAGGCGAGTACATCGGGGTGAGGTAGTGCTCCTCGGCCGCCCAGTAGTGGTCGTTCATGAAGTAACGGACCAGCGCGTAGCCCGTGAAGAACAACAGGATCCCGCCGGTGCTTAGCGGATACCTCCACCAGCGGTCGGTCCGAAACGTGCGCTCCGATATCCGCGCCCGATCGGGGGCACCGACGCCTGCCTTCATTGTTGTCCTCGACTCCAGAACGAGAGATTTGGTTATCAGAGACTATCGGTGAATCGCGGTGGTGGCGGCGTTCCGCGGGTCACACCAGTTCGCCTGGGCCACCGGTTCTCGGCGAGCCATGAGTGGCCATGCCTCGCACCTTTCTCGGATCGCTCGGTCGGCGCCGAGCAAGCTGTCCGGGTCGACGCCAAGCCGTCGACAGGGTGCCGCCGATGGCACAAGCAGAAGTACCACACGGTGGGAAAGCGCCGGTCGGCGGCCTGTGTTCAAGGTGGCGTGGGGCACGTCCCCGCAGGGGCGCACTTGACCACGACCCTGGTCACCGGGAGACCGTACTCCCCCGCGTCACCGCTTGCCTGGCGGCCTCGATATGTGTGTTGTCGAGCACTCGCCACACCAGGACGGTGACCAGAACCACGCCCGCGAACCCGAGCCAGAACGGTGCGGCAAGGCCGAAATAGCGACCCATCACGCCGCCGGACAACGCACCGAGCAGCATTCCCGCGTTAGATCCCATTCTGTATGCACTATGCACTCGTCCGAGCAGTTCGGTCGGCACCAACTCCTGGCGAAGCGTCGCGCAGACGGTGGAGAAGATCATGAGGTGCAGGCCGAGCATGGCGAGGATCACGCCCATGGCGATCGCGTCGCCGGCCAGCGCGAGGCCCACGTGGACCAGCGCCTCCACCACCATGCCGACGCGCAGCACGGTTCCCGGGCCGATCAGCCGCAAAACGCGGTTGGCGAGCAGGCCGCCCGCGATGCCGCCGACCGCCGTGGCGGCGAGCAACAGTCCGTAGCCGACGGAGTCCAGCCCCAACCGTTCGTAGGCGATCAGCACCATGATGGACAGTGCGGCGCCGAGGCCCACATTGGACACTGCCACGGTGATCGTCACGGTGCGCAGGATCCGGTGGTGCGTCAGCCATCGGAGGCCCTCACCGATGGCGGCTCGCAGGCTCGCGTGCTCGGTGCCCGGCGCGGGCCGCGAGGTGGGCAGCGTCATCGACAGGGCGGCCACGGCGACCAGAGCGACGGCGTCGAACACGAACGGCGACCAGTCGGCCAGCCCGAACAGCCACCCGGCGAGCGGCGCGGCGATCATCGACTGGCACAGCGTGCGCGCGGCCAGCAGCCGCCCGTTGGCGGTGGCGAGCCCGCCCGGCGGCACGATCGCGGGAAGCAGCACGGTGGCGGCGTTCTCGTAGAGCAGTCCCGCACAGCCGACGAGGAAGAAGATCGCGTACAGCGACAGGAGCGGCGCTTCGCCGAGGAGGACTGTGGCGCCGAGTGTGAGCAGCGCGACCATCCGGAACACGGCGGCCGCGGTCATGGCGAACCGCCGGTCGATGCGGTCGACCAGTGCGCCACTGGGGAGGGCGAACAGCATCCAGGCCAGTTGCTGGGCGACCATCAGCCCGGCCACCTGGACGGGGTCGCGGGTGAGGGAGGCGGCGAGCAGGGGGCCGGCGGTCATGGTCACCCCGTCGCCGAGACTGGACAACGAACTGGCCGACCACAACCGCGCGAACCGTCCCCTCATACCGAAACGGACGCGCCACCCCCAGCGAGGTTGGCTCTCACCGGAACTGTCGGTGCCCGTGGGTAGCCTGCAGATCGGGGGCACTTCCGATCGAGCGAATGGACCGTTCGCTCGATGTCCACCCGATCGTGTCGGTCGCGGCCACCATCAGCGAGCCGACCGTCACGCCGTGTCGGCGCCGTTTCCGCCCCGGGGCCCGAACCGTAGGATCCAGCCATGGGGGATCACCCGCACTCGAACATCCGCATCAGTGATGCCGAGCGCGATCTGGCCATGGCGGCACTCGGCAAGCACCTGGCGACCGGCCGACTCGAACTCGACGAGTACGAGGAACGCAGCACGCGGGTGATCGCGGCCCGAACGCGAGCCGATCTGGAGTCGCTGTTCACCGACCTGCCCGAGCCGCACCCCGACCTCAGCGCCGCGGTGTCGCCGGGCAAGAAGGTCGCCAAGCGGAGCAAGAGGGAGCCGGTGCCGGCCCCGCCGATCGTCAAGACGATGGACACGATCGGCGGTTTCGCCCTGCTGCTGGGCATTCCCGTCGCGATCCTGGGCACCATCTTCCTGAACCTGTGGTGGCTGTTCTTCCCGGTGGTCGGCATCTTCATGCTGGCGGCAGGAGTCGCCGACTCGGCGAAGAAGAAAGCCGCCGGCAAAAGCTGATCGGCCTGACTGCCCCACAAGCTCCCCCGCTACCGGGCCACGCTTCCCTGCCGACCCACGGTGACCCTGCTGCCACGCCCCCTGCTACCCGCCGGGCCCACCCCCGCGACCCAGGGTGCCGTCAAAGTCGGCTGACGTCTGGATGGCACCGATCCCGCGTCTCGTCCGTGACCGCGATCTCGGGCGCGGGAACCGCGAACTCACGGTCGAGACATGACGGCATGCGCTCGAGAGGTGGGGACATGCGTCCCGGAACCGCGAACTCGCTGTCGAGAACCGCGATCTCACGGGCGGGCTGTGGTTAGTAGCGTTCGTCCAGTAGGTCGGTTTCTTCGCCTGCCGCGCGTAGTTCGTCCTTCACCACTCGGAAGCACAGGCCCTGGGCGTAGCCCTTGCGGGCCAGCATGCCCACGAGTTTGCGGATCTTCGCGGTCTCGTCGTCGCCGGTGAGGGAGCGCAGGCGTTTGCGCACCAGTTGGCGGGCGCGTTCCTCCTCGGCGTCGGCGTCGACCGTGGCCAGGGCCTCGGCCGACTCCTCGTCGGACACTCCCTTGCGGCGTAACTCCATGGCCAGCGCGCGCCGGCCCATGCCCTGGAAGTTGTGGCGGGAACGCACCCACACCTCGGCGAAGGCGGCGTCGTCGACCAGCCCGACCTCGTCGAGCCGGCCGAGTACGCCCTCGGCCACGTCCTCGTCGATTCCCTTACGCAGCAAGGCCTGGTGCAGTTCGAGCCGCGTTCGCGGTCGAACGGTGAGCAGCCGGAGGCAGGTGTCCTTGGCCTGCTGGACCACGTCCTCCAGCCGGTGCTCACCGGGGGACGCCGCTGGCTTGCGCGCCCCCCGCCGGTCTCGCCGCGCCTGTCGCGGCTCGGTCATCGGATCAGAAGTCGACCGGTGCCGGGACCGGCTCGACAGCGTCGGCGTCGAGCTTGGCGCCGATGCCGAGCTTGTCCTTGATCCGCTTCTCGATGTCGTTGGCGATGTCGGGGTTGTCGAGCAGGAACTTGCGCGCGTTCTCCTTGCCCTGGCCGAGCTGGTCGCCCTCGTAGGTGTACCAGGCACCGGACTTGCGCAGGATGCCCTGATCGACACCCATGTCGATGAGCGAACCCTCGCGGCTGACGCCCTTGCCGTAGAGGATGTCGAACTCGGCCTGCTTGAACGGCGGGGCCACCTTGTTCTTGACCACCTTGACGCGGGTGCGGTTGCCGACCGCCTCGCCGCCGTCCTTGAGGGTCTCGATGCGCCGCACGTCGAGACGCACGGACGCGTAGAACTTGAGCGCCTTGCCACCCGTGGTGGTCTCGGGCGAGCCGAACATGACGCCGATCTTCTCGCGCAGCTGGTTGATGAAGATCGCGGTGGTGCCGGAGTTGGAGAGCGCGCCGGCGAGCTTGCGCAGCGCCTGGCTCATGAGCCGGGCCTGCAGACCCACGTGGCTGTCGCCCATCTCGCCCTCGATCTCGGCGCGGGGCACGAGTGCCGCCACCGAGTCGACCACGAGGATGTCGAGCGCGCCGGAGCGGATGAGCATGTCGGCGATCTCCAGCGCCTGCTCACCGGTGTCGGGCTGGGAGACGAGCAGTGCGTCGGTGTCGACGCCCAGGTTCTTGGCGTACTCCGGGTCGAGCGCGTGTTCCGCGTCGATGAACGCCGCGATGCCGCCGGCCTTCTGCGCGTTGGCCACCGCGTGCAGGGCCAGCGACGTCTTACCGGAGGACTCCGGGCCGTAGATCTCGACGACGCGGCCGCGCGGCAGACCGCCGATGCCGAGCGCGACGTCGAGTGCGATCGAACCGGTGGGAATGACCGCGATCGGTGCGCGGGCCTCGTCGCCGAGACGCATCACCGATCCCTTGCCGAAGTTCTTGTCGATCTGGGCGAGCGCCAGGTCGAGCGCCTTCGTCCGGTCGGGGGCTGCTGGTGCCATTTGAGATCCACCTCGGTTGGGTCGAGAACGTTTTGCACTCACGGCGGCGACGCTACGGGGAGGGTCCGACAATTTTCGTCGCGGGCGCCGATCTGTGGATCGACGACCCTCCTGTGGACAGGACAGTAGACGAACTGGTGTTCGATCATGCGGAGGACACGCCGTGCGCTACCCTGCGCGATTCGCACCAGATCAGCGCCGGTCCGGGGGCACCTCGAACGCCTCGCAGACCGCTCGCCAGATCTCCTTCGTGGACAGCCCTGCCTCGAGCGCGCCGTCGACCGTACGGCCGCCCAGCGCGCTGAACACGTGGTCCCTGGCCAGCATGTCGGCCCGAACCTCGCCGAACTCCTTGGCCATCAGATTGCGAAAAACGGTGATACGCATCGAGCCCAGCCTACGAGCAGCCGTCGTCTGCCAGAATTCGCGTCATGTGGTTCGCCATCGATCCCCCGAGCCCGCTGGAGTCGACCCTCATCGACATCCTGGTGGCGGCCTCGCTGATCACCGCGCTGATCGTGCTGATCCTCGCCTACCGTCGCCGGCGGCGGTAGGAACTACGTGCCCGGCTGCACGTTCTCGTCGAAGAAGTCGGCCATCGCGTTCGGCGCCAGGTCGTCGCTACGCAGCTCGGTCTTCGTCAGCCAGCCCACCAGCGGCCGGTCGGCCACGGTGAACACGAGCACGCCGCTCCCGCCGCTGACCCCCGCCCGGTAGCGCCCGGACAGCCCGTTGCCCGCCCACTCGGCCAGGACGTGGTCGCCCTCGGTCATGTTGCCGAGCTGGTTGGCCTCCACCTCCTTCGCGTCCTCCACGGACGCGACGTGGGCGTACCTGACCTCGTAGTCGTCGGACAGCGTGCAGGCCACGTCCGCGCCGCTGTCCTGTTCGGCCGGCTCACAGTCGCCGTCGGCCACCGTGCCGGCCAGCTGACGCAGGCACTGGCTGAACCCCTGGCTGTCGGTGTCGCCCTTCTGCAGGCAGTCCTCGGCGGTCGGCAGGTCGCTGGTCGGGCGCAGCGCCAGCACCGCGACGAGCGCCGCCACGGCGAGCACCACGACCGCGCCGACGCCGATGAACAGGTTCTTGCGGCTCTTGGCCGGCTGGGCGGGATACGGCTGGTGCTGTGCGAGGGGGACCGGGATCGCGCCCGTGGGCGGCGGGCCGGCCGGGTGTCCGCCGGGCGGCGTGTGCACCGGGTTCGGCGCGGCCGGCCTCGGAAGGTTCTGTGGTTGCTGCAGCTGCTGGGGCTGCCTGGCCGGGTTCGGGGCCGCGTGCGGGGCGGCCGGGAACGCGCCTGTCTGTGGGCGGGTGATGGCGCTGCTGAGGTTGGCCGTGCGCAGGCTGACGCCTTCCTGCGTCACATGGTGCGCGCCGAGCGCCACCGCGGTCTCCGGCTGGTCGAGGCTCGTCGGCACCACCCGGAGCTGCTCGGCGATCAGCGTGGCGATCAGCGGGATGCGCGAGGATCCGCCGACCAGGTAGATCCCGGCGAGCCGGTCGGGGCTCAGCCCGGTGGAGCGGATGGTTCCGGCCAGCAGTTCGACGCTGCGCAGCAGGCTCGGCCGGATCAACGCCTCCAGTTCGACCCGCGTGACCAGCACGTCGGTGAACGGCTCGGGCAACGGCACCTCGGTCTGCGGATGCCGCGACAACGCCTCTTTGCCGGCCTTCACGTCCTCCCGCAACGCACGCTGGGCACGGCGGTCGCCCGTGGACTCGGGGCGGAGCATGTGCTGCCAGCGGCCGGGGTCGCGGGTCGAGACCTGGCGGCCGACGTGTTCGAGCAGCGCCTGGTCGACGTCCAGTCCGCCCAGGTCGGGCAGCCCGGCCTCGGCCAGGACGGCGAACCCGGTCTGGGTGGCGGCCACGATGGCGACGTCGAACGTGCCGGCACCCAGGTCGTAGACGGCGAGGGCCTGACCCGGCGCGAGGGCCTGGCCGGGGAACGACGCGAAGTGCGCGGCCGCGGCCACCGGTTCGGGCACGAGCACCAGGTTGGAACCCATGCCGGCGAGTCGCGCGGCCGACAGCAGCGCGTTGCGCCGCACCGGACCCCACTGCGCGGGGTGGGTCAGCCGTACCTCGTCGGGCTTGGCGCCGCCGAGCTGGCGGGACGTCTCGTCGGCCACGCGCTGCAGCACGGCGGCGAGCGCCTCGGTGACCGGGACGACCACGTCGCCGAGCAGCAGGGTGCCCTCGTCGATCCGTCGTTTGGGGTTGGGCTCGAAGCGGGCGGGGTCGAGGCGGGCGCGCCGCTCGGCGTCCCGGCCGACCACGAGGCTGCCGCCCTCGGCCGCGAAGAGCGCGGACGGCATGGTGGCGGCACCGTCGACCTCCACCACTCGCGGCGGCCGACCGTGTGCGGACAGCACGGCGACCGTGTTGGAGGTGCCCAGATCCACCGACAGGACGGCCACGACTCTCCCCTCACCCGACGTCGCCGCAGATGCTGCCACGTCCGGCGTCAGCGCGTGACCGGACCCGCGATAGTCAGGGCAGGTTGCCGAGCACGGTCGACATGACCTTGCGCGCGGCCGGGCACCGCTCGCCGTCGCCCGAGGTCTGCGCGGCCACCTGCACCACCACGTAGAGCGGGTCGTCGGTCACATGGGCGGTCAGCACGCAGTTGCCGGGGTCGTCGGACTCGGTCACCGGGAAGCCGTCGACCTCGATCCGGTCACCGTCGCCGTCGCTGTCTCGGATGTACACACGGAAGTAGAGGTCGCTCGACTCGAAGTTGCACCCCTCGGCGTCCGAGCCGGTGTTCCGTTCGGCGGTCTCGCCGACCGCCTCGCTCGCCTCCTCGGGGCTCAGCAGGTCGGTGCAGTCGGAGTCGAGCGTGAGGCTCGTCGAGCCGGCCGCGGGCGGAGTGCCACCGCCCTCGTCGTCGCCTGTTGAGCACCAGCAGCAGCACGCCGCCCAGGGCCAGCACCAGGACCACGGCGATCCCGACGATCAACGGCGTCCGGTTGGGCTTGGGAGCCGAGTGCTGGTGGTAGACGGGTTGGGGCGGCGGCGTGTAGGCGGGGCGCGGCGGAGCGGCCGGCAGGGGCTGGGGCACCGGCATCTGCTGAGGTGCTGGTCGCGGCGGTGACGCCATGTGGCTCGTGCGTTCCTCGACCATGGGCGGCAGCCCCTCGGTGCGCTGACTCGCCGCCTCCCGCGCCACGTGGTGCGCCCCGAGCGCGACCGCCGTCTCCGGCTGGTCCAGGTTGGTGGCCACGATCCGCAACTGCTCGGCGATCAACGTCGCCACCAGCGGAATCCGGCTCGACCCACCCACCAGGTAGATGCCGACGAGCTGGTCGGGCGTCATGCCGGTGGAGCGAACGGTGCCGGCCAACAGCTCGACGCTGCGCAGCAGGCTCGGCCGGATCAACGCCTCCAGCTCGGCACGGGTGACCAGCACGTCGGTGAACGGCTCCGGCATCGGCACCTCGGTCTGCGGATGCCGCGACAGCGCTTCCTTCGCGGCCTTCACGTCCTCGCGAAGCGCCCGCTGGGCGCGGCGGTCGGCCGTGGACCGCGGCCGCAGCATGTGCTGCCAGCGGCCGGGATCGCGTGCGGAGACCTGGCGGCCGACGTGTTCGAGCAGCGCCTGGTCGACGTCGAGCCCGCCCAGGTCGGGCAGCCCGGCCTCGGCCAGGACGGCGAACCCGGTCTGGGTGGCGCCGACGATGGCGACGTCGAACGTGCCGGCTCCCAGGTCGTAGACGGCGAGTGCCTGGCCGGGCGCCAGCGTCTGGCCGGGGAACGACGCGAAGTGCGCGGCCGCCGCCACCGGTTCCGGCACGAGCACCAGGTTCGATCCCATGCCGGCGAGCCGGGCGGCCGACAGGAGCGAGTTGCGCCGCACCGGACCCCACTGGGCGGGATGCGTCAGCCGGACCTCGTCGGGTTTCCGGTCGCTGAGCTGGCGGGACGTCTCCTCGAGGACGCGGTGCAGCACGGCGGCGAGCGCCTCGGTGACCGGCAGGACGGTGTCGCCGAGCAGCAGCGTGCCCTCGTCGATCCGCCGCTTGGGGTTGGGCTCGAAACGGGCCGGGTCGAGCCGGGCGCGCCGCTCGGCGTCGCGCCCCACCACGAGCCCACCACCCTCGTCCGCGAACAGCGCCGATGGCATGGTCGCCGCGCCGTCCACCTCCACCACCCGCGGCTGCCGGCCATGTGCGGCCAACACCGCCACCGTGTTGGAGGTCCCCAGGTCAACGGACAGGATGTTCACTGCGCTCCTCAGCGGGATAGGTGCGAGAACGCCGTGTCGAGGAGGCTGCGCGCCACCTCGCAGCGTTCGTCGAGGTAGAACACCTGCACCGCCAACTCGACGTCCTGACCGACCGCGACCGCCGCGTCGCAGATGTTCCCGTGGTCGGTCTGGTACGCGGCGTTGCCATCGAGCATGAACTCCTCGCTGGTGCCTTCGGTGTAGTTGTTCGGCGGCCTCCAGGCCTGCCGGTCCACGGAGATGCTGAACGGGTCCTGGTCGGAGCCGCCGAGGCCGGTGGATGACCAGTAGCACAGCCTCCCGGCTTCCGGGACGCCCTCTCGATTCAGGTCAGCGGCGTCGAACTGGGTGGCGACGACCTCGGAGATCTCGTCCACCGAGATCATCGCGTCGCAGTCGACCTCATCCGGTATCTCCACGGAGACCGCGACCGGCGGCCCCTGCGGCGGGTCCGGCCTGGTCGCCAACACGATGCCCACCACGCCCGCGACGAGAGCCACGACGACCACGGGCACCAACCACAACGCGCGCTTCTTCCACGGCGCGCGGCGGAGTCGGAGCACTCGGCGGGCCGGCGAACCGCGGCGGCGGAGCGTACGGAACAGCGTGGGGCGTGGCCGGAGGGCGCGCGCGCGTGGCCATCGGCACCGCGGGCGGCAGGCCCTCGGTGCGCGGGCTCACCGCCTCCCGCGCCACGTGGTGCGCCCCGAGCGCGACCGCCGTCTCCGGCTGGTCCAGGTTCGTGGGCACGATCCGCAGTTGCTCGGCGATCAACGTCGCCACCAGCGGAATCCGGCTCGACCCACCCACCAGATAGACGCCCGGCCAGCCGGTCCTGGGTCAGCCCGGCCGACCGCACGGTCGCGCTCAGCAGCTCCACGCTCCGCAGCAGGTTCGGCCGGATCGACGCCTCCAGTTCGGCGCGCGTGACCAGGGCGTCGTGGAACGGTTCGGGCAGCGGGAGGTCCGTCTGCGGATGGGCCGACAGCGCCTCCTTGGCCGCGCGCACGTCATCCTGCAGCGCGCGCCTCGCCCGGCGGTCGGCCGTGGACGTGGGCATCATCAGCCGGTGCCACGCGTGTGGGTCGCGGGCCGAGACCTGGCGGCCCACGTGCGTCAGCAGCGCCTGGTCCACGTCGAGTCCGCCCAGGTCGGGCAGGCCGGCCTCGGCGAGCACCGTGTAGCCGGCGGCGACCACGGCCACGTCGAAGGTGCCGGCGCCCAGGTCGTAGACGGCGAGGGCCTGGCCGGGAGCGAGGGACCGCCCGGGGAACGACGCGAAGTGCGCGGCCGCCGCGACCGGTTCCGGCACGAGCACCAGGTTCTGGCCGAGCCCGGCCTGCCGCGCGGCCGACAACAACACGTTGCGCCGCACCGGCCCCCACTGCGCGGGATGCGTCAGCCGCACCTCGTCGGCCCGGCCACCACCCAGCTGCCGGGACACCTCGCCGGCGACCTTGGCCAGCACCGCGGCGAACGCCTCGGTCACCGGCACCACCCGGTCACCCAGCAGCAGCGTGCCCTCGTCGACCCGGCGCTTCGGGTTGGGTTCGAACCGCGCGGGATCCAGCCGCGCACGGCGCTCCGCCTCGCGGCCCACCACGAGACGGCCGTCCTCCGCCGCGAACACCGCGGAGGGCATGGCCGCGGAACCCTCGACCTCCACCACGCGCGGGTGCCGGCCGTGCGCCGACAACACGGCGACCGTGTTGGACGTGCCGAGGTCTACCGACAGCACTGACACAGTGAACCCCCATGAACACTGACAGTTACGTCGCAGATGGTGTCACACCAGGTCAGGCACCGCCGTCGGTGCCTGGCTTGACGTGCTCGTTGAAGTAGTCCGGGAGGTCCGAGGACCCACCGTCGCCGGAGGCGCTGAACTTGAACAGCACACCCATCAACGGCGAATCGTCGACCGTGAAGATCAGCACGCCGTTGCCGAGACCGATGTCGACGAAGTAGGACTGGCCGTTCAGCCCGTCGCCGCTCCAGTCGGCCTGCTGGGAGTCCTCCTTGTCCTTGTCGAGCGACTGGAAGATCGTGTCGACGTTCTTCTGGGCGATCTCCGGTCCGGACAGCTCGTTGCCGTCGGGGTCGGTGGCGGCCTCGAAGTGGTAGTACTGGACGAAGTAGTCGTCGGCGAGTGTGCAGGTCGCGACCGTGGTCTTGGGCGTGGGGACCGGCGCGCCGGTGCTCCCGCCCGGCAGGCTCGCGCCCTCGGAGCAGTCGGCGTTGTCGGCCACGGCGCCGGCGAGCTTGCGCATGCACTCGCTGAACCCGCCGCCGTCGGGCGACCGGTCGTCGCACGAGACACCGCCGGCCGTTCCACCGCCGTCACTGGAATCGCCGGAGGTGGCGATCAGGATGCTGACCGTGGCGATCACCAGCACCGCGACGATGGCCGTGGCGATGTACCACTTCTTGTTGTTGTTCGGGGCGGCGACCTGCTGACGCTGGGCGGGAATCGGGTAGGAGCGCGGCGCCTGCTGCTGCTGCTGCTGTGCCATGGCGGGCACCGGCGTCGGGGTGCTCGGCGGACCCTGCACCCGCTGCGGGCCGCTGTTCGGGTACGGGTTCTGCGCGGGCGTGGCGCCGGTCGGTGGCGAGGGTGGCGGCGGGCTGGCGGCGAACCCGCCGGTGCGCGGCGCCATGACCTGCCGGGTGCGCTGGACGTCCTCGATGGTGCTGCTGATGTCGCTGGTCCGCAGGGTGATGCCCTCCTGCGGAACGTGGTGGGCGCCGAGCGCGACGGCCGTCTCCGGCTGGTCGAGGCTCGTGGGCACGACCCGGAGCTGTTCGGCGATCAGCGTGGCGATCAGCGGGATGCGGGAGGACCCGCCGACCAGGTAGATGCCGACCAGTCGGTTCGGGGTCATGCCGGTGGAGCGGATGGTGCCGGCCAGCAGCTCGACGCTGCGGAGCATGCCCGGACGGATCAACGCCTCCAGCTCGACGCGTGTGACCAGCACGTCCTCGAACGGCTCCGGCAAGGGCACCTCGGTCTGCGGGTGCCGCGACAGCGACTCCTTGCCGGCCTTCACGTCCTCACGGAGCGCCCGCTGGGCGCGACGATCACCCGTGGAGACCGGCCGCAGCAGGCTCTGCCAGCGGCCGGGGTCGCGGGCCGAGACCTGGCGGCCGACGTGCTCGAGCAGCGCCTGGTCGACGTCGAGCCCGCCCAGGTCGGCCAGGCCGGCCTCGGCGAGCACCACGAATCCGTTCTGGGTGGCACCGACGATGGCGACGTCGAAGGTGCCGGCGCCGAGGTCGTAGACGGCGAGCGCCTGGCCGGGCACCAGGGTCTGGCCGGGGAACGACGCGAAGTGCGCCGCCGCGGCCACCGGCTCGGGGACCAGCACCAGGTTGGACCCCATGCCGGCCTGGCGGGCGGCCGACAGCAGCACGTTGCGCCGCACCGGACCCCACTGCGCGGGGTGGGTCAGCCGCACCTCGTCCGGCTTCTTGCCGCCGAGCTGGCGCGACGTCTCGTCGATCACACGGCGCAGGACCCCGGCCAGCGCGTCGGTGACCGGCACGACCTCGGTACCGAGGAGCAGCGTGCCCTCGTCGATCCGGCGCTTGGGGTTGGGCTCGAAGCGGGCCGGGTCGAGCCGGGCGCGCCGCTCGGCGTCGCGCCCCACCACCAGGTTTCCGTCCTCGGCCGCGAACACGGCCGACGGCATCATGGAGGCCCCGTCGACGTCGACCACCCGTGGCGGCCTGCCGTGTGCGGACAGCACGGCAACCGTGTTGGACGTGCCGAGATCCACCGACAGGACGTTCACGACTCTCCCCTCGCCGTACTGCTGGGTGAAGATGCTGCCATGTGGGACCGACGCTGTGGGACGGGTCCCGTACATCCGACATCCCTGTCACGGGTGTACTACGAGCGGTGAGGACCGCTGGTTCAGAAATTGTCGGTGCTCGGAGTCATGATGGATCCCGTGAGTACCGATGCGCTCGATCTCTTCTCGCCGGCCACCCAGCAGTGGTTCACCGGCGCGTTCGCCGCGCCCACCGAGGCGCAGTCGGGCGCGTGGCAGGCGGCCGCCGCGGGTGATCACGCGCTGGTCGTGGCGCCCACCGGATCCGGCAAGACCCTGGCGGCGTTCCTGTGGGCGCTCGACCGGCTGGCCACCCAGCCGCGGCCGGCCGAACGCCGCCACCGGTGCCGGGTGCTCTACGTCTCTCCGCTCAAGGCGTTGGCCGTCGACGTGCAGCGCAACCTGCGGGCGCCGCTGGCGGGCATCAGCCAGGCGTCCCGACGACTCGGCCAGGCCGATCCGGACATCACGGTGGGCATGCGCACCGGCGACACCCCGGCCGACGAGCGCCGGTCGTTCGCCCGCACCCCGCCCGACGTGCTGGTCACCACACCCGAGTCGCTGTTCCTGATCCTCACGTCGGCGGCGCGCGACTCGTTGCGCGGGGTCGAGACGGTGATCGTCGACGAGGTCCACGCGGTCGCCGGCACCAAGCGCGGTGCCCACCTGGCGCTGTCGCTCGAACGGCTCGACGCGTTGCTTCCCCAACCGGCCCAGCGGATCGGTCTGTCCGCCACCGTCCGCCCGATCGACGAGGTCAGCGCGTTCCTCGCGGGTGGCCGTCCGGTGCGGATCGTGGCCCCGAAGATCGGCAAGACCATCGAGATGAAGGTGGTGGTGCCGGTCGAGGACATGACCCAGCTCGACGGCCCGCCGCCTGTCGAGGGCCCGGTCACGCCCGATCCCGACGCGGCGCTGCCCAGTGGGATAGGCACGCTCGAGGAGATGACCGGCGAGGTCGGCGGCACCCGTCGCCCGTCGATCTGGCCGGCGGTCGAGGAGCGGGTGCTGGAGCTGGTCCGCGCGCACCGGTCCACGATCGTGTTCACCAACTCCCGACGGCTGGCCGAGCGGCTCACGTCACGGCTGAACGAGCTGGCGGCCGAACACCTACTGGTCCCGGCCGACGTCGGGAAGTTCCCGGCCGAGGCCATCGCCGGGTCCGGTTGGGCGGCGGGCGTCGAGTCGCCCACCATCGCCAGGGCGCACCACGGGTCGATGTCGCGCGAGCAGCGGACCACGGTCGAGGAGGACCTGAAGTCCGGGCGGCTGCCGTGCGTGGTGGCCACGTCGTCGCTGGAGCTGGGCATCGACATGGGGGCGGTCGACCTGGTCATCCAGATCGAGGCGCCGCCGTCGGTGGCGTCCGGCATGCAGCGCATCGGGCGGGCCGGCCACCAGGTGGGAGCGGTGTCCCGGGGCGTCATGTTCCCGAAGTTCCGCGGCGACCTGGTGTCGTGTGCGGTGGTGGCCGAGCGGATGGCCGTGGGCGCCATCGAGTCCATGCGTTATCCCCGCAACCCGCTCGACGTGCTGGCCCAGCAGATCGTGGCCATGGTGGCGTTGGAGCCGTGGCCGGTCGAGAGGCTGACCGCGCTCATCCGGCGGGCCGCGCCGTTCGCCGCGCTGCCCGAGTCGGCGCTGCACTCGGTGCTGGACATGCTGGCCGGGCGCTATCCCAGCGAGGAGTTCGGCGAGCTGCGGCCACGGATCACGTGGGACCGGATCAACGGCGAGCTGCGGGGGCGGCCCGGCGCGCAGCGGCTGGCCGTCACCTCGGGCGGCACCATTCCCGACCGGGGACTGTTCACCGTGATGACGCCGGCCGGCGAGTCCGGTGCCGGGTCGCGCGTGGGTGAGTTGGACGAGGAGATGGTCTACGAGTCGCGGGTGGGCGACACGTTCCTGTTGGGCACGTCGGCGTGGCGCATCCAGGACATCACCCACGACCGGGTCATCGCCACGCCCGCGCCGGGTGAGCCGGCGCGCATGCCGTTCTGGAAGGGCGACTCGCCGGGGCGGCCCTTGGAGCTGGGCCGCGCGCTCGGCAAGTTCCTGCGTGAGGTGTCCGGTCTGGCCGAGCCGGCGGCCCGTGAGCGCACGGCCGTGGCGGGGCTCGACGCGTTGGCAACCGAGAACCTGCTGGCGTACCTGAAGGAACAGAAGGAAGCCACCCGGCACGTGCCCGACGACCGGACCATGTTGATCGAACGGTTCCGCGACGAGCTGGGTGACTGGCGGCTGGTGGTGCACTCGCCGTTCGGTGCCCAGGTCAACGCGCCGTGGGCGCTGGCCATCGGCGCGCGACTGCGTGAGCGGCGCGGGATCGAGGCACGGATGGCCCACTCCGACGACGGGATCGTCATCCAGCTGCCGGAGACGCTCAACGCCGACGGCGCCGAGATCGTGGCGGGTGCGGACGACGTGGTGCTCGACCCGGAGGAGGTGGAGCAGATCGTGGTCGCCGAGATCGGCGGCTCGGCGCTGTTCGCCTCGCGGTTCCGGGAGTGCGCGGCCCGGTCGCTGCTGCTCCCCCGGCGCGACCCGCGGCGGCGCACCCCGCTGTGGCGTCAGCGGCAGCGGTCGGCGCAACTGTTGTCGGTGGCGGCCAAGTACGAACAGTTCCCGGTGGTGCTCGAGGCCATGCGGGAGTGCCTGCAGGATGTCTACGACCTGGCGGGGCTGCGGGAGCTGATGTCCGACGTGCGGGCGCGGCGGGTCCGGGTGGTCGAGGTCGAGACGCCGTCGGCGTCGCCGTTCGCGCGCAGCCTGTTGTTCGGCTACGCGGGCATGTTCCTCTACGACGCAGACCAGCCGCTGGCCGAGCGGCGGGCGGCGGCGCTCTCGCTCGACAGTTCGCTGCTGGCCGAGTTGCTCGGGTCGGAGGCCATCCGCGAGCTGCTCGATCCCGACGTGCTGGCCGAGGTCGAACGGTCGCTGCAGCGCCTCGACCCCGACCGGGCCGCGCGCCACGAGGAGGACGCGGCCGACCTGCTGCGGTTCCTCGGTGATCTGACGGCCGACGAGGCGGCGGCGCGGGGTGTCCGGCCGGAGTGGTTGACCGAACTGGAGCAGCAGCGGCGGATCATCCGGGTGCGGATCGCCGGTTCCGAACGGTTCATGATCATCGAGGACGCCGGGCGCATCCGCGACGCGCTGGGTGCGGCGTTACCCGTCGGCGTGCCGGAGGCGTTCACCGAGCCGGTCGAGGATCCGCTCGGCGACCTGCTGTCCCGCTATGCCCGCACCCACGGGCCGTTCCCGGCGGCCTCGGTGGCGTCGCGGTTCGGGCTGGGGGTCGCGGTGGTCACCGGGGTGCTCGACCGGATGGTCGGCACGGGCCGGCTGGTGCGTGGGGAGCTGCGGCCGGTGGCGGCCGGCGGTTCCAACTCGCTCGAGTACTGCGACGCCGACGTGCTGCGGCGGTTGCGGCGGGCGTCGCTCGCGCGGCTGCGGGCCGAGGTGGAGCCGGTGGAACCGGCCGCGCTGGGGCGGTTCCTGCCGGTGTGGCACGGGGTCGGCAAACGGTTGCGTGCCGCCCCCACGGCCGACGACGTGCTGTCGGTGGTGGAGCAGTTGGCGGGCGCGCCGCTGCCGGCCAGTGCGTTCGAGTCGCTCATCCTCCCCTCCCGTCTGCCGGGCTACTCGCCGGCACTGCTCGACGAACTGACCACGGCGGGCGAGGTCACCTGGTGCGGCACCGGCTCGCTGGCGGGCGGCGACGGCTGGATCGCCGTGGCCCCAACGGATGTGGCGGACCTGCTGCTGCCGGAGGTCGAGGACGCCGTCCCGGAGAGCCCATTGCACCTGGCGGTGGTGTCCGCAATGGACGGTGGCGCGCTGTTCTTCCGACAACTGGTGGACCGCGCGGCGGCAACGCTCCTCGATGGCGGCGCGGACGCCTCGAACGACGGCGATGTGGTCGCCGCCCTGTGGGACCTGGTGTGGGCCGGCCTGGTCACGAACGACACGATCGCCCCTCTACGTGCTCTGGTGTCCGGCAAGGGCGCGGCACACAAACCACGCGGCGGCACGCCACGCGGCCGGTACGCACGACTACGCGGCGGCCGGCCGTCGATGCCGTCGCGCACCGGCCCACCCACGGTCGCGGGCCGATGGTCGCTGGTCGTGGCCCGCGAGTCGGACCCGACCCGCAGATCCCACGCTCGCGCCGAGGCGTTCCTGGAACGACACGGCGTGCTCACTCGCGGCGCCCTGGACACCGAGCGGGTGACGGGCGGCTTCACGGGCGTGTACAAGGTGTTGCGCGCGATGGAGGAGTCGGGCCAGATCGTGCGGGGCTACGTGGTCGAGGGCCTGGGCGCGGCCCAGTTCGCGGCCCGCGGCGCGGTGGACCGTTTACGCGCACTGTCCCGATCGGACGGTGAACCCTCCACAGAGGACATCGCACGAGTCCTGGCCGCGGCCGACCCAGCCCAACCCTACGGCGCGGCCCTACCGTGGCCCGACCCGGCAGGCGACGGAAAGCACCGCCCAGCAAGAAAAGCCGGCGCCCTGGTAGTCCTGGTGGACGGCACGCCGGCACTGTACGTGGAACGCGGCGGCCGCTCCCTACTCTCGTTCACCGAGGACGACCAGGCGCTACGCACAGCAGCGGGCGCCCTGTCGAACGCGGTAAAGGAAGGCTGGCTGGGCCAACTAGCAGTCCAACGAGCAGACGGCGAGATAGCCCTGACCTCCAACCTGGCAGAAGTCCTCCGCGACGCAGGCTTCCGCGCCACCCCCAAGGGCCTACGCCTACGCGCCTGACCCCACCCACACACGCCGAGTCGGCCACTCAGACACGCCGAGTCCGCCACTCACGCACGCCGGGTCCGCCACCCAGACACGGCGAATCCGCCACTCACGCACGCCGAGCCGAGCCATACCGATCAGCCACTCCCGCCACGGAACCAGCGCACCCAGTTCACCGGATCAGCCACACTCTCCACGGCCTCGGGCTACGGCGGGTTGCCCACTTCGAGCAGCGCGGAGAAAGTCGGTGGCTGCCAGGTCGGTGGCGGGCGCCCGCCGGATCCGCCGGCAGGGGTTCCATCTGGTGGAGCTGTACAGCGCCGGGACGGTTCGGGAGCCGCTCACTCCCAGTACGAGCGGCTCCCGAACCACCTACGTGACACCTGCGATGACGTCCGAACATGCGGCGCCCCCTTCTGGTCACACGCCGGTCGGAGTATCAGCCGGGGATCTGTCGGTTCGAGAAGTACGGCTTCTCGAACGGGAAGTCGAAGGCCAGCCAGTGCAACAGCGCCGAGTGGACCTTCTCGTAATACCCGCGGTCGTAGGCGCTCGGCGTCACCCACCAGCTGACGTCCACGTCGTGGTCCAGCAGATCCTCCGTGAGCTTCGTGCGCCCGCCCATCGGATACAGGTAGCAGCACCCCAGGTAGCCGCCCGCCGTGTCGCGCAGCACGTACGTGTACGAGCCGCCGTCGCGGAACTCGCACTCGTGCCACACCAGGTCCACGTAGTTGTAGTCCTCGGTGACCGCCTCGGTCGGCCAGCTGCCGCCCCGGGTCTGCCGGATGAGGGCGAGGCTCGCGTTGATGCCGGCCACGTCGTCGGCCAGGTCGGTGCGGGTGATGGCCCGGGCGATCACGTCGCCGTGGGTCAGCTCCCTCGGGACCGTGACGCCGTCCGGCAGGGTCAGCCGCCGGACGAACTGGCGGTAGTCCATCAGCGGACCTGGTAGCTCAGGATCACGATGCCCGAGTCGAGCTTGGTCACCGTGTCCAGTTCGAGCTGGGTCAGCGTGCCCTCGCGGAACAGCAGGTCCTGCGCGCCGCCCTTGCGGACGAGCAGCGGGTGGAACCACAGGTGGACCTCGTCGACCAGGCCGTGCTCCAGCAGCGCGTGGGTGAGCTGCCCGAAGCCGTACTGGACGATGTTCTTCGCCCGGCTCGTTCTTCATCTTCTCGATCGCGGCCACCGGGTCACCGTCGATGACCGTCGTGTTGTTCCACTCGGGATCGGTGAGGGTGGAGGAGACCACGTACTTGGCCATGGCGTTGATGTGGTCGCTCGCCGGGTCGCCCGACCGGGTCGGCCACACGGGGGCGAAGCCGTCGTAGGTGTGCCGGCCCATGATGAGCGCGTCGCACGAGAGCAGCAGTTCGGTCTGCACGGCCTCGCCCTTGCCGCCGTCCGGGCCGCTCGAGGGCCAGTGGTGCGGGGTCTCGATCACGCCGTCGAGCGAGATGTACGTCGAGTTGATGATGCGTCGCATGGTGTTTCTCCTGGTGGTCGGCTTGTCCGATGGGAAAGAGCCTGCGCCACGCGACACGCGTGGACATCCGTAGTGAGCACGGATCGGGTACGGAATCATGTGCGGGGTGGGAGCGCTGCCATGGGGGGACATCTCGGCCAGGGAGGCCGAGGTGCTCGCGGCTGTCGGCGAGCACCTGACGAACGCGCAGATCGCCGGCCGGCTGCACATCTCGGCCCGCACGGTGGAGAGCCACGTGTCGGCGCTGCTGCGCAAGTGCGGCGCGAGCGACCGTCGCCAGCTGGCCGTGCTGGCCGCCGAGGCGGCCGAACTCGGGGCGCGGGCCGACGACGCGGTGTTGCCGGAGGCCCGGACCAGTTTCGTCGGCCGCGCCGAGGAACTCGAGGCCGTGCGGACGGCGTTGGACACCAGCCGGTTGGTGACCCTCACCGGGCCGGGCGGAGTGGGCAAGACCCGGCTCGCCGTCACGGCGGCCGCCGCGATGGCCCCGCGGTTCCCGGCCGGTGTGGTGTACCTCGACCTCGTGCCGGTGCCGCCCGGGCAGGTGGTGGCCGCCGCGGCCTTCGCGCTCGGCGTCACCGAACGCCCGCCGCGGCCGCTGCTCGACAGCGTGGCCGACCGGGTGCGCGGACGGGCGATGCTGCTGGTGCTGGACAACTGCGAGCACGTGCTCGACGAGGTCGGCGGGCTCGTCGAAGCCCTGTTGCGCACGGGCGGGCGGCTGCGGATCCTCGCGACCAGCCGGGAGCGGCTCGGCGTCACGGGCGAAGAAGCACACGCGGTGCCGCCGCTGCCGCTCGGTTCGGCCGCCGAGACCCTGTTCCTCGACCGCGCCCGCGGTGTCGACCGCACGTTCGCCGCCGCTCCCGCACTGGTCACCGAGGCGTGTGCCCGGCTCGACGGGCTGCCGTTGGCCATCGAGCTGGCGGCGGCGCGAGCCGCCGCCATCGGCGTCGACGGGCTGCTCACCGCGCTCGACGACCGGCTGCGGGCGGTGGTGGGTGCCCGCGGCGGCGAGGCGCGGCACCACTCGCTCTCGCGATGTGCTCGGGTGGAGCTACGACCTGCTGGAACCCGCGGAACGCGCGTTGTTCCGGCGGCTCGCGGTGTTCGCCGCGGGCTTCGACCTCGACGCCGCGGCGGCCGTCTCGCCCCGCGAGCGGCCGAGCACGGTCGCGCACCTGCTGGGCCGGCTGGTGGAGAAGAGCCTGGTGGTGCGGCGCGGCACCGACACGCACGCGGTACCGGCTGCTGGAGACGGTCCGGGCGTTCGCGCTGGAGCACTTCGCCAGGCGACGACGAACGCGACGAGGTGCTGCGCGCGCACCTGGAGTGGGCGAGCCGGGTCGCCGTGGAGCTGGAAACCGGGCTCGACCAGGACGACCACGCGGCGCGCTACGACGAGGTGGTCGACGACCTGCGGGCCGCGTTCGCCAGGACCGGCGACGAGCCGGATCCCGTGGCGCACCGGCTGGGCCGGGCACTCGCCCACCTCACGTTCGCCCGCGGCTCGTTCGTCGAGTCACGCGCGCACTACCGCGCCGCGGCCGAGCGGGCCACCGCGCCCGCCGACGCCGTCCGGGACCTGCGCAGCGCCTCGGAGGCCGCGCAGTCGCTGGCCGACGGCGACGACGCGTTCGACCTGCTGCTCGCCGGCGCCGACCGCGCGGGTGACGAGCGGGACCGGGCCGTGATGCTGGCGTTGGCCGTGACCCTCGCGACCCGCGTTCGTCGGCGACTTCCGCCACGCGGTGCCCTCGGCCCGCCGCGCGGAACTGCTGGCGCGGGCCGAGCGGGCACCGGTCGAGGACCGTGAGCACGCGGCGGTGCTCGCCACCGCCCGGGCCTGGCACGCCGGGGCCGACCCGGCCGTCGCCATCGAGGCCGCGCACGACGCGGGCGATCCGACGCTGCTGCAGGGTGCCCTGGACAGCGCCAACTCGGCCGCCGCGCGCCAGGGCCGGCTGCGCGAGGCCTATCGCATCGCCCGCGAGCGGCTGGACCTGCTGCCCATGCTCACCAGACACCGGCCGGCCGACGGCATCGAGATGTTCGACCTGTTCCACTCCGTCTCGGTGTGCGCGCTGGCGGTGGGTGACCTGCCGGGGGCGCTGGCCATCGCCGACCGCGCCACCGAACAGGACCCGGTCAACGGCGACTACCCGTTCGTGTCGCTCCTCAAGTACCTGGCGCCGCTCACGCTGTCCGGCCGGTTCGACGAGGCCGTCGAACTCGGCGAGCGGGCGTTCGCCGAGTGGCGCGCCGCGGGGGCCCCGCTCCTGGCGTGGCTCGCGCCGTCGGTGCAGGTGCTGGAGCTGGCGACCGGCCTGCGCGGCGACCACGGGCTCTGGCGGGCACGCACGCTGGAGTTCGCCGGCCACCCCGATCCGCGCTCGGGCGCCTCGCGGCCACCACGGCCTTCGTGGAGGCCCGCCTGGCCGTCCACACCGGACACCTGACCGCCGCGGATCGCCTGGTGCGCAACGCGTTTCGGCGAGTTCACCCAACCGTGGTACCGGGCGTACGCGAACGCGGCGGGCGCGGAGCTGGCGGTACTCGCCCACCTGCCCGACGCGGAGAAACGGCTGGAACAGGCCGAACACACGGCCGAGGAGAACGACTGGGCGGCCGCGTGTGTCGCACGGGCGCGAGGCAGGTTCACCGGCGACGCCGCCGCTTTCCGCCGGTCCCTGGAGATCTGGGACCGCATCGGCGCGCGGTTCGAGCTGGAGCGCACGGAGGAGGCGGCGGGCTAGCGGCGTTCCAGGGCCGCCAGTCGCAGTTCCAGCTGATCGATCCGGTGACGCAACAGCGTCACCTGGGCCTCGAGGCTGATCTCGCGTTCGGCACGCCGCTGGATCCGCGGCGACCGGGCGGCTCGCTCGACCACCGCGTGGAGCGGGACCAGACGCTGGGGCCCGTTCGGGCCGTCGACCAGCCGGGACGCGATCTCGCCGTTGCGGTACCAGGCCCGAAGCGCCGAGCGGGACACCCCGGTCTCCTGCTCGGCCTGGGCCAACGGCACCCACGGGGTGTCGTCCAGCTGCGCGAACAGCTCCAGCTCGTCCTGCCACCGGGACAGGCGATCCTCCCAGTCCGTCATACCGTCACCCTATCATTGACACTGTATTGACAGGGTCAATGTCACGCCGGACCATGGCTGCCATGTTCGAACGCTTCACCGATGACTCCCGCGCCGTCGTGGTCAAGGCACGGGAAGAGGCGCAGTCCTTCCACCACGACCACATCGGCACCGAGCACGTGCTGCTCGGCCTCCTCGGCGTGCCGGGCTCGCTCGCCGCGCAGGTGTTGCGCAAGGCGGGGGTGGGCGCTGCCGACGTGCGGCGCGATATCGAGGCACGCATCGGGCGCGGCGCCGAGCGCGCGGCCGGGCACATCCCGTTCACGCCCCGGGCGAAGAAGGTCCTGGAGCTGTCGCTGCGCGAGTCGCTGAAGCTGAACGTCAACTACATCGGCACCGAGCACATCCTGCTGGCGCTGGAACGCGAGGGCGCCGGGCTCGGCGCGCAGATCCTCACGAAGTACGTCCCTGATCTCGACACGCTGCGCCAGTCGGTGCGGGAGATGGGCGGCCCCGGTACCCGCGAGACCCCGGCGCGGACCACGAACGCGGCCGAGGAGGTGGTGTCGGCGGCACAGGCGCTGGCCGGCGGGGCGCCGATGGGCAGCCACCACCTGCTGGAGGCGCTGGTGCGGGCCGAGGGCAGCATGGCCGCGCAGGTGTTGAAGGAGCTGGGCGTGGACCCGGCGGCCATCGCCACGAAGGTCGACGAGTTCGACACCGAACTGACCACCGACGCGAGCCAGGAGGAGATCGCCGCCCGCAAGATGGAGCTGCGACTGGAGGGCGACGAGGTGCACGTGATCTTCCGCGACGAGGGCACGGTCGGGCTGGCGAAGGCCGTGGCCGAACTGACTCCCGGCCCGATCCGCGCGACCGGTCCGGTCACCGGACAGTTCGTACCCATGTGGAAGGCGGCGAACGAGATGCTCTTCGCCGTGCTGCAGTCGTTGCGGGGCGATCCACCGGCGGACGCGGCCGGGTCCGGCAAGGCGGCCCTGCTGGTGCGCCGCGTGTTGCATGACCGGTTGCGCGGCCGGTGACCGCCACCACGGCCGAGGCCGTGCTCGACAACTGCGCTCCCGAGATCCGGACGCTGGCCCGCGCCGTGTACACCGAGTTGCACCGGGTGTTCCCGGACGCGGTGATCACGGCGGACGCGGACAGCATCGGCTTCGGCACGGGCCCCGGGTACAAGTACCTGATCTTCTCGCTGCTGCCCTACCGCCGGCACGTGACGCTGGGCTTCGCGCGCGGCACCGAACTACCCGACCCCAGCCGCCTGCTCGAGGGCGCGGGCAAGGTGCACCGCCACGTGAAGATCCGCGAGGAGGCGGACCTGCGACGCCCGGAGCTGGCCGACCTGTTCACCGCGGCCCTGACCCGCTTCGGCACCAGACCCTGATCGGTCAGCGGCGCACCTGAAAGCGCACGTGGAGCACCCGGTCGCCCTGAATCACGACGTCCGGGTCCTCCAGCAGGTGCTGCGCGTCGACCGACCCGAAGTAGCGCTTGCCGGACCCGAACACCACGGGTACGACGTCCATGCGCACCTCGTCGACCAGACCCGCGGCAAGCATCTGGCCACCGACGTCGCCGGCGGCGACCTCGACCAGGCGGTCACCCGCCAGCTCTCGCGCCTTGGCCACGGCCTCATCGACGCCGTCGACGAAGTGGAACGGCGCCTGGGGATGCCAGCCGTCGGGCCTGCCCCGGTGGGTCACGACGACGACATGGTCGATCCCACCCGGAGGCTTCCCGTCCCAGCCGTCCGTCAGGTCGAAGACGTGGCGGCCGGCGATCGTCACCCCGATCTGGTCCCAGTACGCCCGGGTGTGGTCGTAGGAAGTCTGCGACACCTTCAAGACGCCACTCTCGTCCAATGGGACGTCACCGCTGGTCAACCAGTCGAACAGCGGTCCGGGCTGGTCGTTCTCGTCGGCGATGAAGCCGTCCACCGACACCGAGCTGTACATGACCACTGTGCCCACGGGGCGCTCCTCTGCTTCGGGGTGCCCAAATTAGCGTTTCGTGAGCTGTCGCTCTTGTAGGAAATCAATCGGCCGGCAGCGGCCAACCGTCCATCGCGTGGCCGGGATGTTCACGCAGGAACCGCCGCCGGACTTCGACGTACCGGGTCGGCGTGAGCCCGGTGAACGCCCGGAACTCGTGGCCGAAGTGGGCCTGGTCGAAGTAGCCCGCGTCATGGGCGAGGTCGCCCCAGTCGACCGGTTCGGCGGGGTTGATCGAGAACACGGTGGCGGCGAAGCGGTGGGTGCGGGCCAGGCGCTTCGGCGTGACGCCGACGATCTCCTTGAACCGCTGTGCCAGATGAGTGCTGCTGACACCGGCCGCCACGCTCAGGTCGCCGATCGCCACGCCCCCGCTGGTCGCCGCGATGACGCTGCTCGTGTGGCGGACCAGCCCCAGGCCGGCGGTCTCGCCCAGCCGGCCCATCAGCTCCTCCTCGAGCAGCGTCAGCATCTCGTGCGGTCCGTCCGCCGTGGCCAGCCGGTCGCGCAGCTCAGCGACGGCGGGCCGGCCCCAGACCTGCTCCACCGTCACCGGCCGGTCGCGCAGCTCCGCCGCGGGCATCGGCAGGAACGGCGCCAGCCCCCACGGCTTGAAGTGCACGCCGACGGACCGGGTCCGGAGTGGGTAGCCGAACCCCCACGCGCGGGTGGGCATGGTGACCACGCAGCCGTCGGCGTACTCGGCCGTCCCGATGTCGGTGCCGGCGCGAACGCGGAACGGCGCCCCGAGGTTGACGATGAGCAGCGCCGACGGCGCGGGCGGCAACGTCAGCAGGGCGTACGGCGACGTGCCCGCCAGGTAGTAGAGGTCGTCGATCAGCCCGTCCAGCGGCGGTCGCGGCACTCTGGACACGTACTCCACACGCACAGCATCGCCGACATCCGAGTCAAGCGCACTATCGGGTGAACACCGATTGAACGGTCCATTCAATCGACCGGGGGCCCCCTGATTTCCATTCTACCGGGCAGGTCTGACAGTTCCGGCGGGCGGAGCGCGGGTGCCGCTCCGCCCGCCGGATCGGTGTGGTGATCCGCCGCGAAGCTCGTCCGAGGGTCAGCGGTCGAGGTTCTGCCAGAAGGCGTAGTGGTGGTCCGCCGCGAAGTTCGTGCCCTGGACGCGATCCGTGGCCAACGACTGCACGTACTGTCCACTGTGGAACTTCGGCCATGCCGGCAGGCCTGCGGTGTTCGGGTTTCCCTTGCGGGCGAACGTGGTCCAGTACGCGATCATCGTGTCGCGGAGTTCCGGCCGCGGCGCTTGCGTCAGGTAGGCCACGTCGAACAGGTACGGCAGGTCGAGCATGTGGCTCGCGCCCACCGGGAAGCTCGGCTCGGGAAAGCCGGGGAACCAGGACGTGTCCCGCTCGGCGAACTCGTACGCGTACGTCGGCACCCGCCGGGCCAGCGCCAGATGCGTTTCGTACGCCGGGCGCGCCCAGTTGGCGTCCGTGAGCACCGCCACCAGGGCCTCGCTCGGCGTGGGGTGCGCGGCGAGCGGGTACTCGGACAGCACGGCCGGCGCGTCGGGGCCGTACAGGTCCGCGATCCGCAGTGGATAGTCCTGTTCGGACAGTGGTTCCGCGCCAGGCCGCAGTTCCAGACCGCCGATCTGGCCGCCCTCCTCGTCGTGCGCGCTGCCGTGCAGCACGGGCACGCGGTTGAACCGGCCGGTCGCGATCGCCGTCGCCGGATCGAGCGGCAACAACCTGGTGCCGGAGACCGGGCGGTAGTCGTCGTGGCCGGCGCCCGACGCGGCGACCAGGTCGGCCGGCGACTTGTCCCGCAGGCAACGCGATGCGGCGCGGAGGTCGGGGCAGCCGACCCCTACCGCCAGCGCCAGGGCCTGACGTTCGGCGTCGGCCAGCGGATGCGCGTTGTCCCCGGCGCACGGCGCGCTCTGCACGATCGCCCGCTGGAAGAGTCCGGCGGACGTGGGCGCGGCGAGGTGCGCGCACACGCTGTGCCCGCCCGCCGACTGACCCATGATCGTCACGTTGCGCGGGTCGCCACCGAACGCCGAGGCGTTGCGGCGCACCCAGCGCAGCGCCGCCTGCTGGTCGGCCAACCCGAGATTGGCGGCGTCGCCGAGCGCCGGGTGCGCGAGGAAGCCGAACACGCCGAGGCGGTAGTTGAGCGTCACGACCACCACGTCACCCTGGACGGCCATCGCCCGCGGGTCGTAGTTGCCGCTCACCCCGTAGTTGAAGCTCCCGCCGTGGAAGTAGACGACCACCGGCGCGCGGCGGGCGCCGGCGGGCGCGGTCACGTTGAGCGTCAGGCAGTCCTCGCTCTGGTCGGCCGCCGAGATCGGCAGGTCGGTCGGCTGCGGACAACCGGGCCCGGCCTCGACCGCCGGCCGGACGCCGGGCCAGTCGGGTGCCCGCCGCGGGGGCTCCCACCGGAGCCGGCCGAGCGGCGGCGCGGCGTACGGAAGGCCGAGGAACTGGCGAGCCTCGGCGTCGGTAGTGCCGCGGACCTGGCCGTTCTCGACCCGGACGACGGCCGGGTTCGCGGCGCTCGCCGCGACCGGAAGGCCCGCGGCGGCGAGGCCGGCGACCAGGAGACCCACTGCGATTCGTGTTCTCATGCCGCCGACTGTACAAACGCCTTAGGCAAACGCGCAAGACGTTTGCCTAAGGCGATCGCGCGACGATGTTGCTACGCTCGCGTCCATGGGAAACCGGGAGGACCTGCTCGCGGCGGCCAAGCGCTGCCTGCTGGAGAAGGGCTACGACCGAACGACCGTGCGGGACATCGCGTCGGCGGCGAACGTGAGCATGGCGGCCATCGGCTACCACTACGGCTCGCGCGAGGCGCTGCTGAACGAGGCCCTGTTCCAGGCGATGGACGACTGGGGCGACCGTGTCGGCCGGGCGCTGGCCCCCGATCCGGACGCGGCGAACACCCCGGCTGCGCAGTTCGAGTCGAAGCTGGAGCGGCTGATCGGTTCGTTCGCCGAGAACCGGGAGTTCTGGCTGGCGAGCGTCGAGGCGTTCATGCAGGCGCAGCGCTCCCCCGAACTGCGCGACCAGTTCGCCGCCGGCCCGGCCGACGGCCGCCGCGGGCTGGCGGCCATGGTGACCGGCCTCCCGGAGGACGAGGTGCCGGCCGACCTGGTGCGCTCGATCGGCGCGGTGCAGTTGGCGCTGATCTCGGGGCTGATGATCCAGTGGCTGTCGGACCCGGAGCAGGCCCCGAGCGCGGCGGACGTGCTGGCGGGCCTACGAATGCTGGTGGGCTGACCGGTTAGGTATCGCGTGGGGTGAGGACGCAGAACTCGTTGCCTTCCGGGTCGGCCAGTACCACCCACGACACCTTGCCCTGGCCGATGTCCACGGTGGTCGCGCCCAGGGTCAGCAGCGTCGCCACGTCGGCCGCCTGATCGGACGGGACCACATCGAGGTGCACGCGGTTCTTGCCCTCGTGGGGCTCGGTGGTGGTGATGAACTCCAGCCACGCGCCCCGGCCGTTCGGGGGCCGCAACGACGCCTTGCGGGTGAGCGACCAGCCGGTGGCCGCCGACCAGAACGCGGCCAGCTCGTCGGGGGACACCGCGTCCACCACGATCGCCGCCAACGCGCCCGTGTCCGCGTACTCCGGTCGGGGTTCCAGCACGCAGAACTCGTTGCCCTCCGGATCCGCGAGCACGATCCACGGCACGTTGCGTTGACCGACGTCGGCTCGGGTGGCGCCCAGCGCCAGGGCCCGTTGCACCAGCACCATCTGGTGGTCGGGGGCCACACTGGCCAGGTCGAGATGCAGGCGGTTCTTGCGGGTCTTCGGCTCGGCCACCCGGACGAACGACAGGTCGAACGCCGAGCCGTCGTGGGGCGGTGGGGTGACGTCGACCTCCGGGAGCTCGACCCGGCTCACCCGCCAGTCGAGCAGCTCGGCCCAGAACCGCGCGAGCGCGAGCGGATCGGCGGCGTCGATGACCACGTCGGTCAGGCGAGTCGACATAGGACGGAAGTTAGCCCACGACACCGACAATCTAATGCGTGGCGAGCCGCAACATGTTCCACATCTGCGCGACCACGCGGGCGTCACCCGTGGAGTTGATCATCGCGGGCGGCCAGCGGCCCCACAGCCACCGGTACATGCCCGTGGGATCGCTCGACACGACCGCGTCGGCCGGGTCGCCGGGGTCGGCACGCCACGCGGTGGTGGACTCCGGCCGCAGCTGCGCGATCCAGTGGCGCGACCCGGCACGCACCGACACCCGGCCCTGCCCGGCGTTGGTCACGCCGAGCACCTTGAGCCGGTGGGTGAACCACAGCGTGAGGATCTCGTCGATGCCGTCGAGCGCGATGTCCTCCGCGATGCCGCCGACCACCATCTCGATCACGGCCTGCTGCACGTCGATGCGGTGGATCGTGGTCTCGTGTGCCACCCGCCGGTACCAGAACCCGTAGTTCTGCTGGATCGGCCACCAGGTCGGGCAGCCCTCGTCCGGCTCGTGCGCCGACAGTTCGGCCAGCAGCGCGGCCTGCCCGTCGCGCAGGTAGTCCTCCACCGGCTGGCCGGGCGACGGCGACCGCTGCCACCGCGTCGGCCGGTTGCCGTCGCCGATCCACGACAGGACCATCCAGTAGAAGCTGCCGACGTGGCGCACCAGGTCACCGAGCCGCATCCCCGGGCAGAACGGCACGTCGAGCCGGGGATCGGCGCCGGCGGCCGAGGAGGCGAGCAGCTCACCCTCGGCGGCGAACGTGTCGAGCAGGCGGGAGTGGTCGACGAGCGGACCGGTCACGGTGTGGCGCCGCGGATGGCGCGGCCGACCAGGTCGAGGAACTGTGCCACCTGGCGGACCAGGTCGTCGGCCGAGCGCTCGGTGACCGCACGGGTGATGCCGGCCTGCACGGCCGCGCGGGTGGCCGAGCACGACGCGAAGAACGCGGCCCACTCCCGCAGCTCGGGGGCCACCGAGGCGAGCAGCGTCCACGCGCTCATGGGCCGCGACCGGGCCCGGTGGGGCCGGCCGCGCAGGGCGAGCAGCGCCGCGGCGCCGCGCAGCGCGGACAGGTAGGCCTGGGCGAACCGCTCGGCCGTGACCGGCTCCAGTTCGGCGTTCTCGAGTCCCCGCTCGGCCTGGGCCAGCAGGGCGAGCGCGGATTCCGGGGCCGCCGAATGGTTGTCGCGGAAATCCAGGGTCGTGGTCACCGGAGCGCCTCCTCGCGGGTCAAAGTCGTCACCGGTTGTGACGACGCGCCGAGGGGAAGCCGGCGGGGCTCGGTGGTGCGGCGCTTCCCCCGCCCCACCACCGAGCCGTGCTCGAACGTGTGTTCGAACAATTCGAGCTTAGCTCCGGGCACCGACAGACTCAACCTCGGTGCGAATTTTCAGCGGCGACGAGCGCCACATCCGTGATCAGATAGGCCCATGAGCACGCTCGAGCACCCTTCGATCAGCAAGTTGTCGGCCGCACTGCGCGAGGCGGGACTCACGGCCGCGGCCGACGGCATCCGCATCCTCGACGACGACGTTCGAACGGCGGCGGCCGCCGCGGCCGCTCTCGGGGTCGAGGTCGGGGCGATCGCCAACAGCCTCGTGTTCCGCGCTACGCACGGTGACGAGGAGCGGCCGCTGCTCGCGTTGACCTCCGGTGCGCACCGGGCGTCCGTCACCCGACTGGCGTCGTTGGCGGGCGCCTCGGTGGTCGGCAAGGCCGACCCGGACTTCGTGCGGCGGCACACCGGGCAGGCGATCGGCGGCGTGGCCCCGGTCGGACACCCCGCGCCGATCACCACGATCGTCGACAACGCCCTCGCCGGGTACGAGGTCGTGTGGGCCGCGGCCGGTCACCCGAAGTCCGTGTTTCCCACCACTTTCAACGAATTGGTGACGTTGACGGGGGGCACGGCTGCGGACGTCGCGGGCTGAGAGGACAATCGAGCGTTGTGACCGCGGTTCCGCCCCGGGTCGACCGGATCGTCGACCTCAACGCCGATGAGCTGCGAGCGCGGCTGCCCGAGGCGCTGGCGCTCTACGTGACGGCCATGCGCTATCCCATGGGCACGGCCGAGCAGCGCGCGCCCATGTGGCTGGCGCACATGCTGCGCCGGGGATGGCGGTGCGTGGCCGCGCTCGACACATCAGGCGACATGGTCGGCATCGCCTACGGCTACCGCGGCGCGGCCGGCCAGTGGTGGCACGAGCAGGTGCGGCGCGGGATCATCGAGCAGACGGGGCCGGAGTTCGCCGACCAGTGGCTCGAGGACTACTTCGAGCTGACCGAGGTGCACGTGCGCCCTTCGAACCAGGGACGCGGCATCGGCGAGGACCTGCTGCGCAAGCTTCTCGGCGGGGTGGACATGAGCCGGGTGCTCCTGTCCACGCCCGAGGGCCCGACGCGCGCTTGGCGGCTCTACTACCGGATGGGTTTCGTGGACGTGCTGCGCCACTACCGGTTCACGGGCGACCCTCGGCCTTTCGGCGTACTGGGCCGCACGCTGCCGCTCTAGCTGTACTTGGCCGACACCGCATGTCCCCGCCACCGGGCCTCATGTCGCCATGTCTCGACCGCATGGCCCATCCGGCACGCGAGCCCCGGGGCTCATCCTCGAGATCGCGGTTCCCGCATGCGAGATCGCGATTCCCGCACGCTTGTCCCCACCTCCGGAGCGCATCCTCGCGGCGGGCTGAGGCGCTGGCCGTTGAAGCCGGGCGGATCTGGAGCCCGAACCCGAGACTTCGCCGTCCGGAAGCACGAACTCGCGTGCCGGAACACGATCTCGCGGGCTTGAAGGGCCAGCCAACAGACCGAGATGGCGTCCGCGCGACACCGACACCAAAGATCAACAATGCCCTTCCGTCACGACAGCCCCCGCCCATCCCGCTCCGAGCAGGGCTGCCGACGCTTGTCAGGGCGGGCTCGAGATGCCTCACGCGGATGAATCACACACGCGAGTTCACCTCACCCAGGGAAACTCTGGCTGCCCGAACTGTGCGACCGCCGGCGCATCGCAAGCGTGCGATCAACCACACGTGTTCGCCTCACCCAAGGAAGCCAGGCTGACCCGAAACCCGAGAACACGCCCGCCGGAAACCGCGATCTCACCCGCGGGAACCGCGAACTCGCGTGCCGGAACCGCGATCTCGGGCGCGGGAACCGCGATCTCGCGGGTCGTGAGGGGCGAACCCAGCGGCCGAAATGACGTTTCCGCTGGTCAGAGCCCTGCAAAGTCGCGATCCCTCGCGCGCGGCGCAGCCCCCACCCCATCCCGGGGGCGGCCCTGTTCCAGTCTATCGGCCCACACCCACGGAACTCGGCGCACAAGATCCACATCGGGCGGGTTGTCCACAGCTTGCCGCGTCATCCACAGGTGGGGACTTTGCGTGGCGGAGCCGTTAGAGGGCTGCTAGGCGTTCGCGGAGGGTGTCCAGGCCCATTTGGCCCATGTTGAGGGCCTGGGTGTGGAAGGTTTTCAGGTCGAAGGACGCGCCCTGGCGTTGGCGGGCGTCCTCGCGGGCGGAGAGCCACAGGCGTTCGCCCAGTTTGTAGGTCGGGGCCTGGCCCGGCCAGCCAAGGTAGCGGTCGATCTCGTCGCGGACCAGGGCCTCGTCGGTGATGGTCCGGGTCAGCATGAACTCCAGGCCCAGGGCCGGGGTCCACCGCTCGCCCTCGTGGAAGCCCGTACCGCGGGGGATCTCCAGCTTCAGGTGCATGCCGATGTCGATGATCACCCGCGCCGCGCGGAACAGGCTCTCGTTCAGCATTCCCAGCAGGTTGCCGTCGTCGGACAGGTAGCCGAACTCCTCCATCAGGCGCTCCGCGTACAGCGCCCAGCCCTCGGAATGCCCGGGCACCCAGCACATGACCCGCTGGAACCGGTTCAGCCGCTCCCGCTGGTGGGCCGCCCCCGCGATCTGCAGGTGATGCCCCGGCACGCCCTCGTGGTAGACGGTGCTCACCTCACGCCACGTGGTGAACTCCGTCTTGTCCGGCTCCAGCCCCCACCACATGGTGCCCGGGCGACTGAAATCGTCGGACGGGTGCGTGTAGTACGCGCCGACCCCGCCGCCGGGAGGGGCGATCCGGCAGTCGAGCCGCATGATCGCGTCGGGAATCTCGAAGTGGACGTCGCGCAGGTCGGCCAGCGCCTGGTCGGACAGCCGCTGCATCCACGAACGGAACTCGTCGCGGCCCTGGATCCGGTAGCGCGGGTCGGCGTCGAGCACGGCACCCGCCTCGGCGACGCTCGCGCCCGGCCTGATCCGGTCGGCCACCGCGCGCATCTCGGCGTCGATGCGCGCGAACTCCGCCCAGCCCCACTCGTAGGCCTCCTGCTGGTCCACCCGCGCGCCCAGGTAGAGCCGCGACCACAAGGAGTACGCCGACGCGCCGACCGCGTCGTCGACCGGCGCCTGGGCCAGCAGCTCGGTGCGCAGGAAGTCGGCCAGGTCGGCGTAGGCCTGGCCGGCAGCGAGCGCCGCCGCGTCCAGTTCGCCACGCAGGGAGTCCGGCCCGTTGGCCGCGAACTCCGCGAAGAACGGCGTGCCGTCGCGCCCGGCCCAGCCGTCGCACTGTGCGGCGACGCGCGTGACCTGACGGGCGGCCGACACGATGCCCTTGCCGGCCGACATGGCCAGCGACGCGCGGTACCCGGCCAGCGCCGCCGGGACGGCCGCCATGCGACGAGCGACGGTCGCCCAGTCATCGGACGTGTCGGTGGGCATCAGGTCGAACACCATCCGCAGGTCCTGAGGCGCGCTCACGATCACGTTCAGTTCCGCGGCCGGCAGCCCCGTCTCGTCCAGCTCGCGCTGGATCCCGAGCCGCTCGGTGAACACGGCCTTCGCGTCCGCCTCGGACTCCGACGACGGGTCGGTGGCCTCCACGGCGCGCAGTGCGGAGGCCGCCACGCGCTCGCGCTCCGCGTGCCAGTCGGGCGTCAGTTCCGGTAGCGCGTGGTCGTGGCCCGGCAGGCCCAGCTTGGTGGCGAGGGTGGGGTCGAGGGCGACCATGTCGTCCACATAGGAGTCGCAGAGCCGGTGCACGGGAAGATCCATGGCGGGCACGGTACCCGCGCACACCGACAGCGGGACATGAGATTTTCGCGGCTGGTGTAGGCCGTTCCGTGCCCTGCTGGCAGGATGGCGAGGTGCACAGAGTCACCAGGTTGATCGGGCTTCTCGTGCTTGCCGCGCTGATGGTCTTCTCGGTTTCCGGGTGTCTCCGCGTGCAGGCCGCGCTCGCCGTGTCGCAGGACGACCTGGTGTCGGGCGAGGTGGTGATCGCCGCGTTGCCGGTGAGCACCGAGGACAACGGCCCCGACCTGACCATCCCGCCGCAGCTGAAGGAGAAGGTGAAGGCCGAGCCGTACACCCAGGACGGCTACGTCGGGCAGCGCCTGACGTTCTCCGGGCTTCGCTTCAACGACATGACCGTGCTGGTCGAGTCGATCTCCACGTTCCAGCAGTACCGGCTGACGTTCCGCCGCTCCGGTGACCTGGTGACGGTGGCCGGGTCCATCGACCTCACACAGGTGCCGGCCGACCGCGCCGACGTGCAGCTCCGCATCGCCTTCCCGGGCACCATCTCCCGCACGAACGGCGAGGAGGAGGACGGCACGCTCACCTGGGCGCCGAAGCCCGCGGCGGTCACCGAGTTCGGCGCGACCGCGCAGTACACGGACTCGTCCGGGGTGTCGTGGACGCAGTGGGTGGCGATCGTGGGCGGCGGCGCCGTGGGCGTGGCCGGACTGGTGGTGCTGCTGGCGCTGTTCACCCACCGCCGGTCGGTGAGCGCCGAACGCGCCCAGGCCGCCGCGAAGGCTCGCGGCTAGCCGACCTGCCGTAACTCCGCCCGGCTCGGCACCAGACCCAGGCGATCCACCATCTCCTTGGTCGCCTTCGCGCGGTTGAACGTGTAGAAGTGCAGCACCGGCACGCCCTCGGCCAGCAGCCGCTCGCACAGCTCGGTGATCACGTCCATGCCCTCGGCACGGAACGCCACCGGGTCGCCGGCCAGCGGGTCGAGCCGCCGCGACACGGCCACCGGCAGGTCCGCGCCGGACAGCTCCACCGACTTGGCCAGGATCTTCGGCGACACCAGCGGCAGGATGCCCGGCATCATCATGGCGTCGCAGCCGCGGGCGGCCACCCGGTCGCGCATCCGGAGGAAGTCGTCGGCGTCGAAGAACACCTGGGCGATCGCGAAGTCGGCGCCCGCGTTCAGTTTCCGGACCAGGTACTTCGTGTCGAGATCGAGGTCGGTGGAGCGCGGGTGGCCGTAGGGGAACGCGGAGACGCCGACGCAGAAGTCGCCGAGCTCGCGCACCAGGCGCACCAGCTCCTCGGCGTAGTTGAGCCCGTCGGGGTGGGGCACCCACTCGCCCATGACGTTGCCGGGCGGGTCGCCACGAAGCGCCAGCACGTTGCGCACGCCCAGCTCGGCGTACCAGCCGATGACGTTGCGCAGCTCGGCGATCGAGTGGTCGACGGCCGTGAGGTGCGCCATGCCCACGAGCGTGGTCTCGGTCACCACCCGGCCGGTGGTGCGGATGGTGCGGTCGCGGCTCGAGCCGCCGGCCCCGTAGGTCACCGAGACGAACGCCGGGTCCAGACCCTCGAGGGAGCGGATGGCGTTCCACAACCGCAGCTCATCCGCGTCATCCCGAGGTGGCATGAACTCCACGGAGAACACCGGCCGGTCGCCAGGGATCCGATCCACCACCGAAGTCATGCCCATAAGAGTAGTGGTACCGGTCATATGCGACTGGGCTCCCGGTAGAGCACCCCGCTGATATGGGACTTTCCCCAACAACGCACCATGGTCGGGTGCACCAGGTTCCCGCTGGCGAGACCGAGACCGACAGCAGTACCGACATCGATGCCGCCGTTCACCTGCGCGTCGAACGGGTGCTGGCCCACTACCTCGCGCAACGACGCGCTGAGCTGCCCGAACTCGCCCAGACGTTCGCCGCGGCGGTCGACACGCTGTCGGCGTTCGCGCTCGGCGGCGGCAAGCGGATCCGGCCGACGTTCGCCTGGTGGGGCTGGCGCGCTGCCGGCGGCGAGGCCACCGGCCCGCGGGCCGACGCCGTGTTGACGGCCATCAGCTCGCTGGAGCTGGTGCAGACCTGTGCGCTGGTGCACGACGACGTGATGGACGCCTCCGAGGTACGTCGCGGCAAGCCGACCGTGCACGTGCGTTTCACCGAGGCGCACCGGGCCGGGGCATGGTCGGGCGAGCCGGAGCGGTTCGGCATGTCGGCCGCCATCCTCCTGGGCGACCTGGCGCTGGCCTGGGCGGACGACCTGTTCGCGGTGGCCGACCTGAGTCCGCAGATGCGGGCGGCCGCCCGGATGCCGTACCAGGCGATGCGCTCGGAGATGTTCGCCGGCCAGTACCTGGACGTGCTGGCGCAGGCCGAGGCCGAGGAGTCCGAGGAGCGGGCGCTGGGGGTCGCGCGGCTGAAGACGGCCGCGTACACGGTCGAGCGACCGCTGCACATGGGGGTGGCGCTCGCCGGCGCCGACGAGGAGACGGCGGCCGCCGTGCGGACGTTCGGCGTGGACATCGGCGTCGCGTTCCAGCTGCGCGACGACCTGCTGGGCATGTACGGCGACCCGTCGGTCACCGGCAAACCGGCCGGCGACGACCTGCGTGAGGGCAAGCAGACGCTGCTCGTGGCGCTCGGGCTGAAGTACGCGGCACGCGCCGGGCGTCACAAGGACATGGAGCTGCTGCGCGGTGCCCTGGGCGACCCGCACCTGCGGCCGGGAACGCTCGAGAAGGTCCGGGCGATGCTCACCGACGTCGGCGCGGTGGCCGAACTGGAGCGCCGGATCGACGAGCTGCGGGCCTCCGGGCTCGCGGCGCTCGAGACGGCGCGGCTGCGTGAGCCGGGCGTCAGCAGGCTGGTCGAACTCGCGATCGCCGCGACCAGGCGGGACCGGTAGCCGTGCGTTCCGTACCCGGGCGCACCGACCGGATCGTGGTGGTCGGCGCCGGCCTCGCCGGGCTGTCGGCCACGCTGCACCTGCTGGGCGCCGGCCGTCAGGTCACGGTGCTCGAGGCCGACGCCGTGCCGGGCGGCCGCGCGGGCAGCTCCCGGTTGGGTGAGTACTCGATCGACACGGGTGCCTCCGTGCTCACCATGCCCGAGCTGATCGACGAGGCGCTGGCCAACGTCGGCGAGTCGCTCTCGGGCCTGGCCAGGCTCGATCCCGCCTACCTCGCGCACTTCGCCGACGGCAGCCGGATCGCCGTGCACAGCGACGCCGACGCCATGGCCGACGAGATCCGCCGGGTGGCCGGGCCCCGCGACGCCGACGGTTACCTGCGGCTGCGGCGCTGGCTGACCGAGCTGTACCGGCTGCAGCGCGACCGGTTCATCGGCGCGAACTTCGACTCCCCGCTCGGCGTGCTGTCCCCGCAGCTCGCCCGGCTGGCCGCGATCGGCGGGTTCGGCCGACTCGGCCCCACGATCGGCCGGTTCCTGTCCGACGAGCGGCTGCGCAGGCTGTTCTCGTTCCAGTCGCTGTACGCGGGGCTGGCGCCAGGGCGGGCGATGGCCGCGTACGGCGTGATCGCGTTCATGGACACGGTGAACGGCGTGTACTTCCCGCAGGGCGGGATCGGCGCGGTGGCCGGGCAGATGGCGGACGCCGCCGCGCGGGCCGGGGCCGACATCCGCTACTCCACGAGGGCGGCGTGGCTGGAGCGCAGCGGGTCACGGGTGAGCGCCGTGCGGACCGCGCACGGCGAGCGGATCCCTTGTGACGCCGTGGTTCTGACGCCCGACCTGCCGGTGAGCTACCGGCTGCTGGGCGTCACGCCGCGTCGGCCGGTGCGGCCGCGCTGGTCGCCGTCGGCCGTGGTGCTGCACGCCGGGGTGACCCGGACGTGGGACTCGCTGGCGCATCACACGGTGTTCTTCGGGGACGCCTGGGACCGGACGTTCGACGAGATCCTGCGTCGCGGCCGGCTGATGAGCGACCCGTCGCTGCTGGTCACCCGCCCGACGGCCACCGACCCGACGCTCGCCCCGGCCGGCCGGCAGGTGGTGTCGGTGCTGGCGCCGTGCCCGAACCTGGCGGTGGGCCGCATCGACTGGCGGCGGGTGGGTCCTGCCTACCGCGACGAGCTGGTCGCCACGCTCGCCTCTCGGGGGCTCGAGGGGTTCGACGCCGCCGTGGAGGTCGAGCAGCTGGTGACGCCGGCCGACTGGGAGGCGGCGGGCCTGGGTGCCGGCACGCCGTTCTCGCTGGCGCACACGATGCGTCAGACCGGGCCCTTCCGGCCACGCAACCTGGTGCGGGGCGTGGAGAACGCGGTGCTGGCCGGCTGCGGCACCACGCCGGGTGTCGGCGTCCCATCGGTGATCGTCTCCGGCCGGCTGGCCGCGCTGCGCGTCACCGGCGAGTCCCACACTCGCACCCCGCGAGTCCCACCTTCACGACGGGTGAGTTCCACGTTCGCGACACCGTGAACCGGGCCCGAACGTGGGACTCACCGAGGCCGAACGTGGGACTCGCCAGGTCTCGATTCGGGATTGGGCGACCGTTGTGCTCACGTCGCGCGGGGGTATTGGGATACTCCCTTCGGAGCCGCCTCGAGCCACCGAAGGGGTGACGGCGGCACGGATGGGGAGTGACCATGTGGTGGCACAGTGAGCGGCGGCCGGCACGTCGTCGGTTTCTGCTCGTCGGCGCGCTCGTGGCCGCACTCGGCGCGGCCGCCTGCACCAGTTCGGTGGAGGGGACGCCGGCCGGGGTGGAGATCGGGCCGCTGACCGTCGAGTCGGCCACCACGCAGGCGTTGCGGACGTTCGCCGAAGCCGGATCGGTGCTCTACAAGGGCACCCTGTCCTCGGCCGACGGCGCGGCGATCACGGTGGACGTGGCAGGCACGGTCACCGGCGAGGTCTACGGCACGGTCACGGTCGAGGGCCTGGCCGCGTCGATCATCGTGATCGACCGGACCCTGTTCCTGCGGGCGGCCCCCGACTTCTGGGCCGCGCTGGCCGCCCGGTTCGGCGTGTCCTCCGGTGACGGCACCGCCCTGGGCAACCGATGGGTGAAGCTGCCGAGTTCGCTGCTCGGCGTCGAGTTCGCCGACGTGTTCACGCCCGACCTGGTCGTCCAGGCGGCCGGGCGGGTCACCGAGGGCAACGACACGAAGCTCGAGGAGGCCCCGGCCGAGAAGATCGGCGAGGCCGACACCATCCCCGTGAAGGTCGACGGCGGCACCGTGTACCTGTCGAAGACCGCCCCGCACTCGGTGGTGCAGTTCCAGCTCGGCAAGGTCGGCAGCGCCGACAACACGTCGGCCAGCGACGTGACGGTCATGGTGGCCGACCAGTCCCCCCAGCTCGTCCAGATCTACGCGAACCTGGCGAACCAGACGAAGACCGAGCTGATCACGGCGGTCGACGCGCTCGTGTCCGTGACGCAGGGGGCGCACCGGTTCGAGGGGTGCGCGGCGGCCAGCTGCACGCTGATCGTCGACATCACCAACCCCGGCAAGGCGGCCGTGCGCGTGCACCTGAAGGCCGACTGGACGGGCGACGACAAGGCGCTCGGCAGCTGCGAGGCCACGTCCGAGCCCGTGGCGCCCGGCGCCGCCGCCTCCATGAGCTGCGCGATCACCAGCCCGGAGTGGGTGAGCTTCTTCCAGCGCGCGAACTCCGTGGCGGGCTCCCACCCGTACGGCGCGCAGTGGGCCGCGCTCGTCCTGGCCGACCTGCCCGACATCGCGCCGCTGGAGGCCGAGGCCGCCGCGACCGCCCCGACCCCCGCGCAGCGCGAGGGCGAGGGCAGCCACGCGGTCTACCAGATCTCGGCGGGCGGCACCGCGTGGAAGTTCGGCGTGGCCGCCGACCGCTACTGGCGTGAGCAGGCCACCGACCAGCTGGCCACCTGTGTGTCCATCGCGCAGGCCGTCTGTACGTACTCCATGGTCAGCGTGGCCGGCAGCCCGGCGGCGGGGTATGCCCTGCTCAGCCAGCTGGTGACCCAGGCCAAGGAGGAGAACGGTGGCGCGTGCCCGCCCGGCCAGTGGGTGAGCTGCACGCCTTGACCGTGGTTTCGCTCCCGGCCGCTTACTCGGCGTGCCGTCGGATCAACGCCCGCTACGGCCGCACGTACTTCCTGGCGACCCGGCTGCTGCCGGCCGACCGGCGCCCGGCCGTGCACGCGCTGTACGGGTTCGCCCGGCTGGCCGACGAGATCGTGGACAGCGGGGCCCTGGGTGACCCGGCGGCCGCGCTCGCGGCTCTCGAACGGGAGCTGACGTCCGCGCTGCTCGACCCGGGTCTCGCCACCCGGCCGGTCCTCGTGGCGCTGGCCGACACCGTGCGCCGCTACCGCATCCGGCCGGCGCTGTTCACCGACTTCCTGGCGTCCATGCGGATGGACCTGACGGTCACCGGCTACCGGACGTTCGCCGACCTGGGCACGTACATGCACGGCTCGGCCGGCGTGATCGGGCTCCAGCTGCTGCCCGTGCTGGGCACGGTGGGCCCGGTGGCCGAGGCCGAACCGGCGGCCGCCGCGCTGGGCGAGGCGTTCCAGCTGACCAACTTCCTGCGCGACATCGGCGAGGACCTCGACCGCGGCCGGCTCTACCTGCCCGCCGCCGAACTGGCGGCCTTCGGCGTGGACCGGGACCGCCTGCTGCGCGCGCACCGCGACGGTCGTCCGGACCCGGCCATCCGGCGCGCGCTGGCCCACCTGGTGTCCTACACCCAGGCGGTGTACCGGCGCGCCGAACCGGGGATCGCGTTGCTGCGCCCGGAGTCGCGGCCCGGCATCCGCACGGCGGCCGTGCTGTACCGGCGGATCCTGGACGAGATCGTGACCAGCGACTACGCGGTCCTCGGCCGCCGCGTGGTGGTGCCCACCCACCGCCGCCTGGCCATCGCCGCCCCCGGCCTCGCACAAGCGCTGGTCCGCTCGCTCGTGGCGGGCGGCCGGTAGGGTCGTCGACCCTGCCCGATCGTGCGCTCCATCCTCGGTGTTCCGGCACTCGACCGCGACCGACACTGGAACGCATGGTGGCTCCGGGGCTCGCGCTCGCTCTCGCGGTCCTGCTGGTGACGGCCGGGCCGCCCAAGCTCGTCCGGCCGCGGCACGTGGCGCGGGCCTTGCGGCGGGCGTTCGGCAGCCGGCCCCACCTGGAACTTCTCGGGCGGCTGCTGGGCGCGTGGGAACTCGCCCTCGCGGTCGCGTTGCTCACCCTGCCGTGGGTGGCGGTGGCCGTCGCCTGTGCGGTCACGTTCCTCGGGTTCGCGGCCTTCGTGGTGTTGGCCGTGCGTCGCGGCGCGTCGTGCGGCTGTTGGGCGTCACTGTCCGAAGGGCCGGCCGGCGGCGCCGAGCTGGCCCGTACCGGTTTCCTCGCCCTCGCCGCACTCGGGCTGCTCGTGCTCCGCCTCACCGGCGCCGACGAGACGGTCGGCGGGTTCGGCTGGGCGGCTGTGACACTGGGACTGACACTGGCCCTGACCTGGCTGGCCGCCGTGGTGGGTGGCCGGTTCGGCCCGCGACCGTCGGCGACGGTCACGCGGCGGCTGGCACTGCAGGCCCCGACGACGCGACTCGGCCGTGGCCTGCGCGGAGTGGCGTTCCTGGCCGGCTGGGTGCAGGCCGGCACCCCACGCGACAGCCGCCGTTATGTGGTGGCCCTGGGCGTGGAGGAGGTCAGAAAGCGAGCGCCTGTGCCCGGCGCTTCACCTCGCGTCCACCCGTCGCCCGCAACGCCTGGATCGGCGACCCTCCGGGCAACGTCTCATCGGCCGTGAACAGCCAGCGGATCATCTCGTCCGGCCCGTAGCCGGCGTCGCCGAGGACCGTGATGGTGCCGGGCAGGCCCTTCACGATCTCGCCGTCGTCGGTCAGGAACTCGGCCGGCACGGTCAGGATCCCCTTGCGGCGGATCGCGAGCAGGTGACCGTCGCGAAGGGCCTGGTGCACTCGGGTGATCGGCTGGTTCAGCCGCTCGGCCACATCGGGCAGCGGCAGCAACTCGACCGTGTCATCGAGCACGTCTTTGGCAGCGGGGATCGAACTCACGGTGACAACGATGCCACATGATCGGCGGACGGACATCACAGAATTGACGGGTTCACCACGCGGACGCGAAGCGCTCCGTACCATCACGGACGTGGAGGAAAGGGGAGTCGGCCTCATCGGTGCGCTGCTGGAGCAGCGGTACCGGGTCGACGCGTTGCTCGCGCGCGGTGGCATGTCATCGGTCTACCGGGGTCTGGACACCCGGCTGGACCGCAGAGTCGCGATCAAGGTGATGGACGCGCGCTTCGCCGACGACCGCAATTTCGTCGACCGGTTCGAGCGCGAGGCCCGTTCCGCCGCCAAGATCCACCACCACAACGTGGTCGCCGTCCACGACCAGGGCGTCGACACGACCCCCGAAGGCAGCCTCGTCTACCTGGTGATGGAGCTGGTCGACGGCGGCACGCTGCGCGACCTGATCACCGACCGCGGACCGCTGGACGTGCCGCTCGCGCTGTCCATCGTGGAGTCGGTGCTCACCGCGCTGACCGCCGCGCACCGCGCCGGGCTCGTGCACCGCGACGTCAAGCCGGAGAACGTGCTGATCGGCCACGGCAGCGAGAACACGTCGGTGGTGAAGGTCGGCGACTTCGGCCTGGTCCGCGCCGTGCACAGCGCCGGCACCACCAGCTCCAGCGTCATCCTCGGCACCGTGGCGTACCTGTCGCCCGAGCAGGTCACCACCGGTTCGGCGTCGGCCCGTGGTGACGTCTACTCGGCCGGTATCGTGCTGTACGAGACGCTCACCGGCCGCCCGCCCTACACGGGCGACAACGCGCTGTCGATCGCCTACCGGCACGTGAACGACGACGTGCCGGCGCCGGGCCAGATCGTGGGCGGCATCCCGCCGGAACTCGACGAGCTGGTGCTGCGGGTCACCCGACGTGACCCGGCGGCGCGCCCGGCCGACGGCGCGGCCTTCCTGGCCGAGCTGGAGAACCTGCGGACCCGACTGGGCATCCCCCGCGTGCCGGTGCCGATCCCCCGGCCGCACCAGCCCGACCGCACCATGCCCGTGTCGCCGCCCGAGATCGCCGCACCGACCACGGCCGCGGAGATCACCGACGCGTCCGGCGAGCTGACCGTGAGCACCATGCCGGCCACCGGCGGCATGAGCGTCGCCAACGCCACCATCGTGCGGCCGGCACCCGCCGGTTTCCGGCCGGTCGGCCCGCAGGGCACCCGGGCGATGTTGCGCACCGACCTCGATCGGGTCGCGCCGCCGCCGGAGCCCGTGCTGCCGTCCGGTCAGCTGCCCGTGCAACCGCCGCCCCGACAGCAGCATCCCCCCCGACCGCCGCGAACGGGAGCGCAGCGGGCGGTGGCGCCGCCGCCGCGCAACCGCAACGGGCAGATCGTCATGTGGAGTGCGATCGCCGTGCTGGTGCTCGCGCTGATCGGCACCAGCACGTGGTGGTTCGCCTCCGGCCGGTACCGCACGGTGCCGGAAGTGGTCGGCAAGGCGTCGTTGGAGGCCGAGGACGCCCTGCGCGCGAACGACCTCGAGCCGCGGATCGTCTCCGAGCGCCACAACACCGTCCCGGCCGGCACGGTGATCAGCACCGACCCCGCGAAGGGTGAGGAGGCGCTGCGCGGCGATCCGGTGACGGTCGTCGTCTCGCTGGGCAAGCCGAAGGTGCCGAACGTGGAGCGGGGCGCCGACAAGGAGGTGGCCGAGCGGCTCATCGGGGACCAGGAGCTGCAGTTCGGCTACGACAACGGCGAGGACGCCTTCTCCAACGACGTCGCCAAGGGCAAGGTGCTGCGGCTCGACCCGGCGCCGGGCAGCGAGGTCGAGATCGGCACCCGGGTGCTCATCGTGCTCAGCAAGGGCGCCGAGCCCAAGCCGATCCCCGACCTGAAGGGCAAGACCCGCGAGGAGGCGTTCGAGGAGCTGGAGGACCTGGGCCTCGAGCCGTACGAGGCCGACGCGGAGTTCTCGGCGGACGTCGACAAGGACCGGGTGGTCCGCACCGACCCGGCGGCCGGCACCACGGTGGACGGCGAGAACCGGCGCGTCGGCGTGGTGCTGTCCACGGCCATCTCGGTGCCGGACGTGAAGGGCCAACGGGCCAACCAGGCCAAACGAACTCTCGAGGACCTGGGTTTCAAGGTCCACGTGGAATCGTTCGGACGCGGCGGCGGGCGTCAACTGGTGTGGGACCAGAACCCGGGCGCCGGAGGCCGCGCCAAGGAGGGCGACACGATCACCCTCTACGCGGTGGGCTGACCACCCGAGTGGGTGTCGACCTGGCTCCTCTGATCCTTCATTCTGAGAAATGTCCGGAAATTTGTCAGAGGTGCCGCCGATGCGTGCCGGATTCCTGGGCAAGGACCCCGATTCCGTGGTTGACGAGTCACCAACTCTGTTCGCCACCGACCGCACCGATCGAGTGACCTACATCGCGCAGGGCTGGAAGGTGACCGACCCGCAGGCACTCGCCGACATCGGCCCGGTCCCGATCACGAGACGTTGATCGAGATTCCAGAGGATGTGCTGCGGATGTACTCGCTCCGCCACACCGAGGAGGACACTGAGCAAGATCATCTCCCCCGGAGCCGAGTTCAGTGAACTGTTCACCTCGTTCGAACACACGGCGTTCCGCCTTGAGGTGCGCGACAGCTACAACTCACCGCGCGAACACGAGTTGACACGGCGCTGTCTCGCGGGCGAACTGAACGACGCCTGGTTCCTCGAGTGGTTCACACCCTGGAGCACAATGGTGCGCGCGGCCACCGATGCCGGACTCCGGTTCGCCCGGGCGCGGGTCGTGACAGTGCCCCTCACTGACCACACCCGGCTCGGCGTGTGGGCAGCAAGGCACAACAAAGTGCCGGCGCTACCTCGAGCGCCCGCAGGCCGAGAGCCTCGAGTTGCCGAAGCACGACTACTGGCTGTTCGACTCCAGGCTGCTCGGCCACATGCACTTCGACAACGACGACGGTAGGTTGACCGGCATCGACCTCATCGATGACCCAGCCGAGATCGTGCAGCACAACTACTGGCGCGATGCCGCCTGGCATCACGCCGTACTCCGGGACGACTTTGCCAGCCAACAGAACCTCGAACGTTCACCAGGCGCGTAGTGCGCTTGGCCAACGTCGAAAGTGTCCAAACTGGAGAACGGCCGGCAGGGCCCCACTGACGACGACATCCGTGCCTGGACCCGAATCACTCGGTGCGAAGCCGAAACAGAGGCACTGCTCGCCTCACTCCACACACTGGAGCTCCAGTACGCGGAGTGGCAACGAGTGCTCCGCCACGGATTTCACCACCGTCAGAACGAGCTTGCCGAGCTGAGCCAGAAGACGCAGCTTCTCCTTGCCTACGAGACCTCCGTCATCCCCGGCCTTCTCCAGACCGCGGAGTACGCACGGGGAATCTTCACGGTCGCCGCCCGCCAGTCCGAACTTCCTGACGATGTCGACGAAGCAGTACTGGGGCGCGTTCGGCGACAGGACGTGCTGTACAGGCCAGACAAGCGCTTCCATTTCGTCCTCACCGAAGCCGCCCTCCGGTACCGAGTGTACGAGCCGGCTGCCATGCTCGGACAGCTCGACGGTTGATCTCGTTGGCGCAGCTGCCCAATGTGAAGCTGGGCATCATCGGGTTCGACATCCAGTTCACTGCCACCCTCCCGCGTCACGGATTCTGGGTCTACGACAACGACCGGGTGAAGATCGAGACGCTGTCGGCGGCCCTGGACCTGCGGCAGCCGCAGGAGATCGAGTTGTACTCGGCCGCCTTCGCCGATCTCGCGGGCATGGCCAGCTACGGGCGAGCCGCTCGGGCGATCATCACGCGGGTGATCGACGATCTTGCCCCGGATGTCGCCCAGAACGACCAGCAAGAGTGAATCGCTCGAAATAGCTCGAAAGTGCGTGGCGTTGCGGAGTTGGCCGTTCCTACGCTCCCAACCATGGAGAAGGATCTCCCGCTCGTTCGGTTCCGGACCACACGACCGACGCTGCGCCATGCGGGGCTTTGAGTCGTTCCTGCCCTCGGACGAGTGGCAGGCGGCGGGCGTGCACTGGCACGCGTTCACCGAGACGCCAAAGACGCGCGAGACGCCCGAGGCCGTGTTGCGCTCGCCGTGGGAGGTCGCCCGCTGGATCGACGCGCGGACCCGCGAGCACGTGCACAAGCGCGAGGTCTGGGCGCTGCACGAACGGCTGTGGGTGTCCATCGGCGACGAGGACGACCTGGCGCACCTCCGTCAGGAGAACTACGCCATCGCCTCCCGCGGCGATTCGATCCACACGGACATCTACGCGGAGTCCGAGCGCCGTCACGTGTATGTCGAGGCGGCGATCCGTGGCCATTGCCGTCACGGCTGCACCGCCGAGTAGGGCGCCGACCGCCGGAGGTTGCCCGGCCGGCGGCGCCCACGCCCCGATTCCCGTGCAGGGCAAGAACTACAACGTGTGCGCCAAGTGCGGCGCCACCTGTAGGACCTGGGGTGGTGTGCGTCACGCCCGGAGGTGTCACGTCGTGGGTGGTGTGCGGTGTCTTGGTAGGCATGACTGAGCACAGCACTCCCATCAGGGTCGTGGTGATCGGTGGTGGCTACGCGGGCACGGCCGCCGCGAACCGGCTCCGTGTGCGTCCCGGCCTGGACATCACGCTGATCAACCCCCGCCCGAGGTTCGTCAACCGCGTTCGGCTGCACCAGTTCGCGGCCGGGACCGGTGACGCCGAGGTCGACTACGACACGCTGCTCGGCGACGGCGTGAGGTTGGTGGTGGACAGCGCCACGCGGATCGACACCGCCACCCGCACGGTGGAGCTGGCGTCGCGTGACGCGCTGGACTTCGACTACGTGATCTACGCGGTCGGCAGCACCGGATCGATCCCGTCGACCGTGCCCGGTGCGGCCGAGTTCGCGTTCTCGGTGGCGGAGATCGAGTTCGCGCGGCGGCTGCGCGACCGGCTGGCGGAGGTGCCGGCCGACGCGCCGATCACCGTGGTGGGCGGCGGGCTGACCGGCATCGAGACGGCCGCCGAGCTGGCCGAACAGGGACGTACGGTCACGCTCGTGTGTGGGGTGACCCTGGCGCCGACGTTCGGTGCGCCCGGTCGCCGCTCTCTCGCAAGGTGGCTGTCCCGGCACAATGTGGACGTTGTGGAGGGCCGGTCGGTGACCGAGGTCGGGCCCGCTGCCGTCGTCCAGGCCGGCGGGGTGTCGCGGCCGAGCGCTCTCACCATCTGGGCGACCGGGTTCGCGGTGCCCGCGCTGGCTCGGAACAGCGGCCTGCGAACCGACACGCTCGGCCGGCTGATTACCGACGAGACGCTGACCAGCGTCGACGACGACCGCGTGGTCGCGACCGGTGACGCCGCCGCGCCGTCGGACCAGCCGCTGCGGATGAGCTGCTACGCCGCCGGACCGCTCGGCGCGCAGGCGGCCGACACCGTGCTGAGCCGCATCGCGGGCACCGAGCCCGCGGTGATCAACATCAGGTTCTCGGGGGCGTGCGTCAGCCTCGGCCGGCATAGCGCCGTGCGCCAGCTCGGTCGCAAGGACGACACCTCGGTCAACGCCTACATCGGCGGCAGGCTCGGCGCGGCCATCAAGGAGCTGACCTGCAAGGTCGCGGTGGGCAAGCTTCGCCGGGAGGCTCGCAAGCCCGGTTCCATGCTCTGGCCGAAGGGCGGCCCGCGGGAGGTGCGGTCGTCGTGACCGAGCACGCCGAACGGTTCACCCTGCTGCGGCCGCTCCTGTTCACCATCGCCTATGAGATCCTCGGCTCGGCCACCGAGGCCGACGACGTCCTGCAGAACAGCTACCTGCGGTGGGCGGAGGTGGACCTGGGGACCGTGCGGGACACGAAGTCGTACCTCGCGCGGCTGGTGACCCGGCAGGCGCTGAACGCCGTGCGGTCGAGCGCGCGCCGGCGCGAGGACTACGTCGGCCCGTGGCTGCCCGAACCGCTGCTGCTCGACGACCACGACGCGTCGACCGATCTCGTGCTCGCCGAGTCGGTGTCGATGGCGATGCTCGTGCTGCTCGAAACCCTCACGCCCGACGAGCGTGCGGTGTTCGTGCTGCGCGAGGTGTTCGGCTTCGACCACCGCGACATCGCCGAGGCGGTCGACCGGCCCGTGGCCACCGTGCGCCAGATCGCCCACCGGGCCCGCGAACACGTGCACGCGCGGCGCAGACGCTTCGCGCCGGCTGACCCCGCCACGACCACGCGGATCACCGAGCAGTTCATGACGGCGGCCACCACCGGCGACCTGGACGGGCTGCTCGCCCTGCTCGCGCCGGACGCCACCTGGATCGCCGACAGCGGCGGCAAGACCATCGCCGCACGCCGGCCGGTGGTGGGTGCGGCGAAGGTGGCGGCGTTCGTGTTGAACGTCTTCCATCGGCGACGTCAGCCGGCCGACCTGCGGGTCGAGCTGGTGAACTGCAACAACACGCCCGCCCTGGCCGCCTACCGCGGGGAGCGCCTCGAGGGCGTCTTCCTCATCGAGATCACGAACGACGTGATCACCAACTTCTACGCCGTCCGCAATCCCGACAAGCTCGTCGCGGTCACCGTTCCCCACCGGATCAGCAGGTGAACATCATGCGGCTGGTCGCCGCTTCGGTGGTCATCGTGGCGGTGGGCGGCTGCGGGACGGAACCCCGGACGGAGGTCCTCGAGGTCGACGTCGTGAACGACCAGTACGCGGCCCTCGATCTCGGCGAGGCGGGGGTGAGCGTCGGTGATCAGGACGTCTTCTCCGGCACGGCCGCGCAGGACGGCCGCGAGGTCGGCCGCGGCGGCGGTTCGTGCCAGGTCACGCGTGTCGACGGCGACGAGGTCACCATGCAGTGCGTGCTCACCATGGAACTCGAACGCGGCACCGTGGCCCTGCAGTCGGCGTGGACCCGGGGAGAGAGTCCGCTCGACATGGCCATCACCGGCGGCACGGGTGAGTACCGCGAGGCGCGGGGCACCGTGCGCTTCTGGGACATCGGGACCCCGGACGAGCGGGCCCGCGCCGAGATCGTCCACTGACGGGAAGGGCGCCGGTCGGCGCCCTTCCCCCTAGCTGCGGAGCATCTCCGCCACCAGGAACGCCAGTTCGAGGGACTGCTGGGTGTTCAGGCGCGGGTCGCAGGCTGTCTCGTAGCGGCCGTGGAGGTCGTCGTCGGAGATTTCCTGGGCGCCGCCCAGGCATTCGGTGACGTCCTCGCCCGTGAGTTCCACGTGGATGCCGCCCGGGTGGGTGCCCAGCCTGCGGTGGACCTCGAAGAAGCCCTGCACCTCGTCGACGATGCGGTCGAAGTGGCGGGTCTTGTAGCCGGTGGACGACTCGTGGGTGTTGCCGTGCATGGGGTCGCACTGCCAGATCACCTGGTGACCCGAAGCCTGCACCTTCTCGATGATCGGCGGCAGCGCGTCGCGCACCTTGCCGTTGCCCATGCGGCTGATCAGCGTGAGCCGGCCGGCCTGGTTGTGGGGGTCGAGGCGCTCGACGTACTCCACGGCCATCTCGGGCGTGGTGGTGGGGCCGATCTTCACGCCGATCGGGTTGGACAGCAGTTCGGCGAAGGCGATGTGCGCGCCGTCGAGCTGGCGGGTGCGCTCGCCGACCCACAGGAAGTGGGACGACAGGTCGTAGAGCCGCGGCTCAGCGCGGGTGTCCAGGCGCAGCAGGGCCCGCTCGTAGTCGAGGAGCAGTGCCTCGTGGGAGGCGAAGATCTCGGTGGAGTGCAGGGAGTTGTCCTCGACGCCGCAGGCCGCCATGAACCGCAGGCCGCGGTCGATCTCCGTGGCGAGGGCCTCGTAGCGCTCGCCGGCCGCGGAGTTGGAGACGAAGTCCTTGTTCCACTCGTGGACCTTCGTGAGGTCCGCCATGCCGGCCGCCGTGAGCGCGCGCAGCAGGTTCATGGCCGCGCCCGCGTTGGCGTAGGCGCGGATCATGCGGCCCGGGTCGGGCACGCGTGCCTCGGGCGTGGGGACCAGCGAGTTGATGATGTCGCCGCGGTACACGGGCAGGCCCAGCGCGTCGGTGGTGTTCGAGCGCGGCTTGGCGTACTGGCCGGCGATGCGGCCGACCTTGACCACCGGCATGCTCGCGCCGTAGGTCAGGACGACGGCCATCTGCAGCAGCGTGCGGATGTTGCCGCGGATGTGCGGCTCGGTGTTGTCGGCGAAGGTCTCGGCGCAGTCGCCGCCCTGGAGCAGGAACGCCTCGCCGCGGGCGACCTCGGCCAGCCGGGTGGCGAGGCGGTCGATCTCTTCGGGCACCGTGACCGGCGGCACGCTCTCGAGCACCGTGCGCACCTGGCGGGTCTGCTCGACGTCGGGCCAGTCCGGCTGTTGGGCGGCGGGGCGGGCCAGCGCGTCGTCGAGACGTTGGCGCAGGGTCGGCGGCAGCGGTGGCAGCTCGGGCAGCGTGTCCACCGGAACGTCCACAGTCCAGTTCACGAGACAAGGGTATAGGGCGCGTCACCGGGGATTACGCGTGGCGTTGTCCCAATATGTGGACGCCGCTTCCAGACTATGCTCTGCGCATGGCCCCGACGCTGTACGAGTGGCTCGGCGGTGCGCCGGCGCTGGAGAAGCTGTTCGACAGGTTCTACTCGCATGTTCGCGAGGATCCGGTTCTCGCGCCCGTGTTCGCGCACATGGACCCCCTGCATGCCCAACACGTGGCCGCCTGGGTGGGCGAGGTGTTCGGCGGGCCGGCCGCGTACTCGACCACGCGGGGCGGGCACCCGCACATGGTGAGCCGCCACGTGGGGCGCGCGATCACGGAGGAGCAGCGGCACCGTTGGCTGAGCCTGCTGCTGGAGACGGCCGACGAGGTGGGTCTGCCGGCAGACCCGGAGTTCCGGGCGTCGCTGGTGGGCTATCTGGAGTGGGGCAGCCGACTGGCCGTGATGTTCTCGGCACCGGGAGCCGCGCCGACGGTCCCAGAAGCCATGCCGACGTGGGACTGGGCGAAACCACCCTGGCAGGGCTGACACCGGGTCAGACAGTCGGCCGGCGGTCCGCCCAGGGGTGTGCTCGTTCCACCTGACCGGACAGCGACAGCAACCGCCGTTCCGAGAGTGCGGGGCCCACCAGTTGCACGCCCAGAGGCAGGCCGCCCGCGTCGAAGCCCACCGGGACCGCGGCCACCGGCAGGCCCAGCACGTTCCACGTCGGGAAGTACGGGATCTCCATCGACGCCCCGGCGAGGGTCTGCAGCGCGCCGCGCCCGTCGTATCGCCCCACGCGCGACTGTCGCAGAACCAGGGCCGGCTGCAGGATCACGTCGTAGCGGCCGAAGAACTCCCCCATCGTCTCCTGGAGCTTCGCCTCCGCGGCACGAGTCCGGGCCAGCACGCGGTCCGAGAACCTCGAACCCAGCCGGGCCATCCCCCGAGTCCGAGCCTCCAGCCACTCGGGATGAGGCAGCGCGGCCACGTCGTCGGTGATGGCTCGGTGGTACCGGACGAAGAACTGGGACGCGGGCGCCACCCCCAGCGCCGGGTTGGTCACGTCGACCTGGTGGCCCAGCGCGCGCAGCCGGTCGGCCGTCTCCAGGACCGCCCGCTTGCGCTGCTTCTCGATCACCGGGTTGCCCAGCGGCGTGCGCCACGACAGGGCGATCCGCAGCGGGCCCGGATCGGTCTCGACGGCGGACAGGTAGCCGGACTCGCCGGTCAGCACCTCGAGCATGGCGGCCGCGTCGGCCACCCGGCGTCCGAGCGGGCCGACGACCGTCAGGCCGTGCCAGCGTTCGGCCAGCGGCTCCGACGGCACCAGGCCCCGCGAGGTCTTCAGCCCGAAGATCCCGCACGCGGCGGCCGGGATACGCACCGAGCCGCCGCCGTCCGAACCCGTTGCCGCGCCGACGATCCCGGCGGCCACCGCCGCCCCGGACCCGCCGGACGAACCACCGGTGGACCGGCCGAGGTCCCACGGGTTGCGGGTGGCGCCGTAGGTGAGGGTCTCGGTGAAGGGCCACAGGCCGCGGTCGGGCAGCAGCGTCTTGCCCACGAGCACAGCGCCGGCCGCCTTCAGCCGCGCGGCCACCTCGCTGTCCGCCGAAGCGGGCGGTAACTGGGGCAGCCCGCCGCCGGTGGTGACGTCACCCGCCACGTCCAGGTCGTCCTTCATGGCGACCGGGACGCCGAGCAGCGGCGTGCGCTCCCCCGCGTCGAGCCGTCGCTGTGCCTCGGCGGCGGCCGCCCGCGCGGCCTCCGCGTAGACCACCCGGAACGCGTTGACGCGCGGGTTGACCTCCTCGGCGCGGCGCAGGACCGCCTCGAGCAGGTCCGGCGCGGTCACCGTCCCGTCCCGCAGCGCCCGCGCCTGCGCGTCCGCACCCGCCCACAGAAGCTCGTCGAGGTCCATGGCCGAAACTCTAGCGGCGCGCACCGACAGATCTAGCCGAAGAAGACCTCGGCCTCCTGGTAGCGCTCGAGCGGCACGGTCTTCAGTTCGGCCGTCGCCTCCGCCAGCTTCACCCGCACGATGTCGGTGCCGCGCAGTGCGACCATCACGCCGAAGTCGCCCGCCTGCACGGCGTCCACCGCGTGGAGGCCGAACCGGGTGGCGAGCACGCGGTCGTAGGCGGTGGGGGTGCCGCCGCGCTGGGTGTGCCCGAGGACGACCGCCCGCGACTCCTTGCCCGTGCGGTGCGCGATCTCGTCGGCCAGCCACGTGCCGATGCCGCCGAGGCGGACGTGCCCGAAGGCGTCCTTCTCACCGGTGATCAGCTTCTCCTTGCCGCCCTCGGGCAGCGCGCCCTCGGCGACCACGATGATCGGCGCGTACTCACGCTCGAACCGGCGCTCCACCCACGACACGACCTGGTCGACCGAGAACTCCCGCTCCGGCACGAGGATGACGTTCGCGCCGCCCGCGAGCCCGGAGTGCAGCGCGATCCAGCCGGCGTGGCGGCCCATGACCTCGACCACCAGCGCGCGGTGGTGCGACTCGGCCGTGGTGCGGAGCCGGTCGATGGCCTCGGTCGCGATGTGCACCGCGGTGTCGAAGCCGAACGTGTAGTCGGTGGCGCCCAGGTCGTTGTCGATGGTCTTCGGCACGCCGACCACGCCGATGCCGTCGTCGGTCAGGCGCTTGGCCACCCCGAGGGTGTCCTCGCCACCGATGGCGATCAGGGCGTCGACACCCTGCTCGGCGAGCGTCTTGCGAATCGCGTCGACGCCGCCCTCGACCTTGTACGGGTTGGTCCGCGAGGAGCCGAGGATCGTGCCGCCTCGGGTGAGGATGTCCTCGACGTCGTCGAGGCCGATCGGCTTGACCAGACCCTCGATCGGGCCGAGCCAGCCGTTGCGGAAACCGACGGTCTCCCATCCGTGGGCCTCGATGCCCTTACGGACCACCGCGCGGATGACCGCGTTCAGTCCGGGACAGTCACCGCCACCTGTGAGCAAGCCGACGCGCATGTGCTCGATCCTCCATCCGGCTGCTGAGAGCTGAGATACAGCCCGTAGCGTGCCATCTTCTGTATCGGTGCAGCAAGCAGCCCCCGGCTTACGACCGGGGGAAGCCCCGACGGAGCCGTTCTTCCTCGATCACGCGCCAGCGCGCCAGGTTGTGCCTGGCGTCGGCCAGCGCGTCGTGGGCGTCGCTCGGCGGGTTGGGCAGCGAGGGTTTGCCCACGTCCTCCCACCGCTGACGCAGCTCGCGGGTGAAGCGCGGCAGTTCGCGCGGCAGCGCGGGCATGTCGCCCCAGAGCTGGGCGAACGCCACGTGGTCGTAGGCCGCGAACCAGGCCCACAGCTCGACCCGCTCGCGATCCGGGTTCAGGAACCGGATCAGCCGGGCACGCATGGTCGCCCGGTCGCACCACGCGGGATCCGCGGGCGACGGGAGCTTGTCCAGGACGTGGTCGCGGACCCACGGGCCCGCCTTGTCCGGATTGAACTCCGTGGAGACCGCGTAGAACTCACGGCCGTTCTCGTCGACGACACCGATCGACACCAGGTCGATGGTCGTTCCGTCCTCGATGAACTCGGTATCGTAAAAGAACCGCACGCGGGCAGCGTAGGGCTCCCTCAGCCCGCCTCGGTCTCCGGGATGCGGTCGGCCTCACGACCGGCGGGGCTGCGGCGCTCCTGGGTGGGCAGCGCGGCCGGTTCGCCCGCCTCCTCGGCGGCCAGCAGTTCCTTGGCCTTCGCCGCGTAGATGTCCACGTACTCCTGGCCGGACAGCTCCATCAGGGCGTACATGATCTCGTCGGTGATGGACCGCTCCACGAACCGGTCGCCGGCCAGACCCTCGTAACGGGAGAAGTCGAGCGGCTTGCCGATCTTCATGCGGATCTTGTGGGGGCGCCACATCTTGGAACCGATGGGGTTGGCCTTGTCGGTGTCGAACATGGCCACCGGGATCACCGGCACGCGGGACTCGAGGACCATCCTGGCGAGGCCGGTCTTGCCCTTGTACAGGCGGCCGTCGGGTGAGCGGGTGCCCTCCGGGTAGATCCCCAGCAGGTGACCCTCTCGCAGCAGCCGGATGCCGGTGTCGAGCGCGGCCTGCGCGGCGGCGCCGCCGGAGCGGTCGATGGGGATCTGGCCCATGCCCGTCATGAACCACTTCTTCACCCAGCCCTTGACGCCGGGCTGCGTGAAGTACTCGAGCTTCGCGGGGAACGTGACCCGTCTGCTGAGCATGAGCGGCAGGAAGAACGAGTCGGCCACGGCCAGATGGTTGCTGGCGAGCAGCGCGCCGCCCTTCTCCGGGATGTTCTCCGCACCCTCCACCGACGGGCGGAAGAAGAGCTTGAGCACTGGACCCAGGAAAACCCACTTCATCAAGAAGTACAGCACCGGTTTCCGCGCCTCCGTGTCTCGCTGGCTCTACCCTGTCCACCGTTCGTCGAGCGTACGAAGGGCGCGCCGCGCGCACAATGCTCTGCCACCCAATTGTCGGAACGTGTAACAGTGACGTTCGTCAAGGGGATCCCTCGTATGCACCACGGTACCCAACGAGTAAACATGAGGTGGGGATCCGGCCATCGGCGAACCTGTTCGTGCGACGATGGCCACACCACCTGCTCGCGTGCCTGACCTAGGAGGCCCCGGGTGTCCGACCGGCCGGAGGACGTCGACGCCGCGTTCGCACAGATCGTGGCGGATCTGGAACGAGAGGGCGTCGGTGCCACGCTGCCCGACCTGAGCAAACCGGCCGAGGGGGTCGCCGAACCGGAACCGGACGACGAACCCACGTCGAGCCAGCCGGTGTCGACCGCACCGGCCGCCACCTGGCGTGGGCACGACGGCGAGTACGACTGGTCCTGGGGGACCGACGACGAGCACTACGTGCCGCCGGAGCCGCCCCCGTTGCCTCGTCTGCGGCCGTTGACGATCATCGCGCTCGTGTTGCTGGTGCTGGGGATCGGCCTGCTGGCCGCACCCGGCCTCATCGGGCTGGACCCGCGGATCGGCACGCCCATCGCCCTGCTGGCGCTCACGTGTGGCGGCGGCATGCTCCTGCTGCGCGTCCGCAAGAACTCCCCCCGCGACCCGGACGACAACGGCGCCCAGGTCTGATCCCCGCGAGTCCCCTCCCAGAACACGCGAGTCTCCCTCCCAGAACACGCGAGTTGGCGGTTGGTGACCCCGCGGGTTGGTTCACGAACCGCCAACTCGGATGTCCTGAGGGGGAGACTCGCGGGTCAGGGGTGGTCGGCGGCCAGAGCGGCCGCGCCTACGAGGGCCGCGTCGTCGCCCAGTTGGGCCGTGCGGATGCGGGCCAGCGGGCGGTAGCCGACGCCGGTGATCTTCTTGTTGTAGTGCTCGCGCGCGTCGTCCAGGAAGAGCGGGGCCGACTCCGAGACGCCGCCCGCGATGACCACGATCTCCGGGTCGTAGATGTCGGCCACCAGCGCCAGGCCCGTCCCCAGCCACACGGCCAGCTCGGCCATCGCGCGCTTCGCCAGGGGGTCGCCCTCGCGGGCGGCGGCCGCCACCTTGCGGCCGGTCACGGCACGCGGGTCGGCCACGCTGGCCTGGCGCAGCACGGTCGACCGGCCCGGGTACCTGGCCAGCAGCTCCACGGCCGTCGTCGAGAGCGCGGTGCCGCTGCAGTAGCGCTCCCAGCAGCCGACCTTGCCACACGGGCAGGGCCGGCCGTCGGGCACGAGCGTCAGGTGACCCAGCTCCGGCGCCACCCCGTGCGCGCCGCGGAACAGCGTTCCGTCGAGCAACAGACCGCCGCCGATACCCGTGCCGATGGCCACGAGCAGCGCCACCCGCGAGCCACGCGCCGCGCCGAACCGGTGCTCGGCCAGGACGGCGGCGTTGGCGTCGTGCTCGAGCACCACGGGCAGCCCGAGGCGCTTGCTGATCCGGTCGCCCACCGGGGCGTTGCGCCAGGCCAGGTGCGGCGCGAACATCACGGTCCGGCGGTCGGTGCTGACGAACCCGGCGACCGCGAGCCCGACGGCCGTCACCCGGTGGCGGGCGGCGAGGCCGGTGACCGCGCTGACGATCGCGTCCTCCAGCGCGCCCTCGCTGGTGGGGGTGGCGGCGCGGGCGGTGTCGATGACCGTGCCGTGCCGGTCGACCACCCCGGCCCGCACGCTCGTCCCCCCGATGTCCACCCCGATCGTGGTCTTCGCCCTCAAGGCTGGTCCCGACGGATGGGGATCTTCTGCACGTGTGACGAGCCGTCCGGCTTCGCGGTGGGCGTGAACCCGGGCATGTGCGGCGCGCCCGGCTCCCAGCGATCGGCGAGGACCGCCCGCAACACGGCCACCAGGTCGGCCACCCGCTCGAGGTTGCGGGCCGCCAGCTCCGACGGCTCACCGCGGATCAGCGCGACCACCGCGCACAGCGGGCACCACGCGCACGCGCCCTGCTCGGGATGGTCGGCCGCCACCCGGTCGAGCCACGGGCCCGCCCGATCGGCCACGGCGTCGACCAGCAGTGTCAGTTCCTCCACCAGACGCGTTCCCGGTTCGGCGGTCACGGCTCGCCTCCCGCCTCGAAGCGCAGTACCAGCCCGACGGGCCTGGCCACGGCGTCGGTGACCGTGAACCGGCGCAGCAACGCGGGCAGCGCCACCACCCGGCGGACCCCGTCCACGGTGATCGCCAGGTCGTCACCGACACGGGCGAGGGCGAGGTCGCTGGCGTCGGTGAGCGGCAGCGCGACGGTCAGCTCGTAGACGCCGTCGCCCACCGCCTCGATGCTCAGCAGCGGCGTGGTGAACGGGTTGTCGTCGGCCAGCGGGTCGTTGTCGCCGTAGAGATCGGCGGCCAGCTCCAGCAGCGCGGCCGTGCCCACCGGCTCGGCCGGCCGGTGCTCCACGCGCTGCACGGGCAGCGTGGCCGACGCGTCCAGCTCGGCCAGCACGGCGTCCTGCTCGCCGCGCCGGACCCGCAGCCACGAGGCGGCCGGCCCGATCCACCGACGCGCCTTGGGCACCAGCCGGTTGGCCACCAGGCCGTCGACCTTGATGCCGCGCAACGCGAGCGCGGCGAGCGTGCGCCGGGTCTCGGCCACCACCAGCCGCTCGGGCGTGAGCACCACCCGCACGCTCGTGACCTTCGGGTCGACCAGCAGCCGGCGGAGGGTCGCCAGGTGGTCGGCGAGCTTCGTGAGCGCGGCGACCGGCACGGCGATCTTGGCCAGGTAGCCGGCGATCGCCTCGGGCAGGGAGAGCAGGCGCAGCGTCTCGGCCGTGGGCCCGCAGTCGACCACCACGACCTCCCACGGCCCTTCCTGGGCGAGCCGGGCGACCTCCGTGAGGGCCAACAGCTCGTCCACGCCGGGCAGCACGGTCAGCTCGGCGGCGTCCAGCGCGTCGAGCCCGGCGCCGGCGAGCACGGTGTGCAGCTGGCGGCGCAGGTCCTGCCAGGCCTTGTCCACGAGACCGCGGGCGTCCACATGGGCCGCGTACAAACAGGTGTCCACTTCGGACGGTTCGGCGCCGATCGGCAGGCCGAACACGTCACCCAGGGAGTGCGCCGGGTCGGCCGAGGCGACCAGGACCTTGCGGCCACCCACGGCCAGGCGGGCAGCCGTCGCCGCGGCGAGGGTGGTCTTGCCGACGCCCCCCTTGCCGGTGAACAGCAAGATCCGTGCTGGATCACTCAAGACCGCTCCTCGCAGGCTCCGAGCGTCCGCACGCAGGTCACCCAGCCCTGATGATTCGCTCCGCAAGCTCCGCTCATGCGTGGGCTACGCGCCCTCGACCTTGCGCTTCAGCTCCTTCAGCGCGATGTCCATGATCATCTTCTCGGCCTTGCGGCGGAACAGGCCGATCATCGGCACCACCAGCTGGACCGACAGCGTGTAGGTGACCTTGGTGCCGTCGCCCTCCGGCGTGAGCACGTAGGACCCGACCTGCGCGCGCTGCATCTGGCCCTTCACGAGGGTCCACCGCACCGACAGCCCGTCGGGCGCCCACTCGTAGGCCAGCGTGTACACGTCCTTGAAGGCACCGGCGTCGAGGGTGAACTTCACCTGACGGGCCTGACCGTCTGCCTCCTCGAGAACCTCGGTCTCCTTCACGGCACCCGCCCATTCCGGGTACGCCGGGAAGTCCGCGATCACCGCCATGATCTCCGTCGGGGGCGCGTCGACCACGATGGACTGAGTGGACTCATCGGCCATGCGGGGCAGGCTACCCGAGGGTAGAGATCACCAGCGCAGCACGTACGGGCGTTGCGTGCGTTGGAAGTGGCCGACGTTCGCGCACTCGGTGCGGCCGATCCGCATCCGCGCCACCATCGGCTGGTGCACGTGCCCGTAGAGGGCCCAGCGCGGCTCCCGCGTGGTGATCGTGTCGAGCAGCGCGGCCGAGCCGTACTCACCGCGCCGCGAGATCACGTCGTAGGTCAGCTCGGGCACGTCCGGCGGCACGTGGCTGCACATGACGTCCAGGTCGGTGAACCCGGCGAGCGCCTCGGCGTACTCGTCGTCGGTGCGCAGGTACGGGTGGAACACCCCGCCCCGGCGGCGCACGGCCCCCGCCGGCAGCAGCGCGCCGCCCACGAACCCGAAGCGCAGTCCGCCGATCTCGGCGGTCTCACCGTCGAGGATGTGCACGCCCTCGCCCGCGAACTCCGGCCAGAGCGCCGGCGCGTCCACGTTGCCGGGCGTCGCGTAGGTGGGGGCGGGCAGTGCGGCGAAGATCCGCTCGTACTGGGCGCGGATGGCCTCCTCGACCACCGCGCCCGGGTCGGCCAGCGTCGTCCACAGCGAGCGGGAGAACTCGGCCAGCTCGCCGTGGTTGCGTTCCCGGCGCAGCCGCGCGAACGTGGCCATGGCCTCGGCGCCGAACACCGTGCCCATGATCCCGCCGCCGTGATCGTGGTAGTCGACGAAATCGATCAGGTCGCCCAGCACGACGAGCGCGTCGGCGCCGTCACCCGCCTTGGCCAGTGCCTCGGCGTTGCCGTGCACGTCTGACACCACATGAACCCGCACACCTGCAGGTTAGCCAGCCGGCGGGCAGCCAGGGGGGCGGCCGTCCTCGAGAACGGTCTTCAGCTCGAACGCCACGGCCTTCGCGGCCAGCTGGCGACGCTCGATCTCGCGGCGGATCCTGGCCGGCTTGTGGTCGCCCGGCAGGTCGGCGCGGAGGAAGTAGTGCAGCAGGGTGCCGTCGAGCTTGGGCTCCAGCCAGACCTCCATGGTGCCGACCAGCGCGCCCCGCACCGTCCACCGCAGGCCCTCGTCACCGCGGTCGGCGTACACCTCGAGCCGCAGGTCGGGCCAGAACCGGCGCCAGGTGTCGGGATCGGCGAACGCGGCGGCCACCACGTCCGGCGGCACCACGATGAACGTCTCGTCGACCACGTCGACCCGGACTGTCACGTCGGACACCGCGCCAGCATGTCACGGTCCCGAAACGCGCCGTGTTCGGCGGCGCGCTATTTTCCCAGGTGTGACCGAACAGGAGAGCCTGACCGACATGGTCTGGGCCAACGCGGAGCGGTTCGGCGGCACGATCGGGTTCCGGCGGCGGGTCGACGGCTCGTGGGTGGACGTGACCACCCGGGAGTTCGCCGCGCAGGTGCTCGACGTGGCCAAGGGCATGATCGCGGCCGGGCTGCGCCCCGGTGACCGCATCGCGCTGCTGTCCGGCACCCGCTACGAATGGTCCCTGTTCGACTTCGCCGGCCTGGCCATCGGCTGCCAGATCGTGCCGGTCGACGCGACCGCCAGTGCGGCCGAGGTCGAGTGGATCCTCGCCGACTCCGGCGCGTGCGCGGTGGTCGTGGAGACGGCGGCACACCGCGAGACCGTGCGGGCCGTGGTGGACCGGCTGCCCGAGATCGTCTGGGTCTGGCAGCTCGACGGCGGGGTTCAGTCCGACGGCGAGGTCGTGGCGGACGCCGTCGACGAGCTGACCGCGCTGGCCGCCGAGGCCGGCTGGGTCAGCGACGACACCGTGCACCAGCGGCGCCTGGCCGTGCGCACCGACGACATCGCCACGGTCGTGTACCCGCCCGGCGCCGAGCGGGGCAAGCGGGCGGAGCTGACCCACGGCGAGCTGCTGGCCGACGTGCGGACGGCCATCGCGGCGTTCCCCGCCCTGCTGCGGCCGGGCAACTCGCTGCTGCTCCTGCTGGCGCTGGCCGACCTGCCGGCCCGGGTGATCGCCATGTGCTGCGTCTACACCAGGACCACGCTCGGCCACCTGCCCGAAGCGGGCGACCTGTTCACCGACCTCGGCGTGTTCCGGCCGCGCGTGATCGTGGCCGACACCGCGCTGCTGCGGGAGGTCTACGAGTCGGCCCGTTCCCGAGGCACACGCGGAGGGCGGCACGTTCCTGTTCGACGCGGCCGAGTCGGTGGCCAGGTCCTACGGCGCGGGCTCGGCGTCGCTGGCGCTTCGGCTCAAGCACGCGGTCGCCGGGCGGGTGGTGTACCCGAAGCTGCGTGCCGCTTTCGGGGGACGCTGCGTCGCGGCGATCACGTCCGGTGCGCCGCTCGACGCCGATCGGGCGAACTTCTTCCGCGGCATCGGCGTGGACGTGCACGAACTGGGACTCCAGCCGGCCTGACCGCTCGTGCACCGGTTGTGCCGATCCGTGCAGCGGCGCTGGCGGTGCCGGCGCGCCCGGACGGATGGTGACGGGCGTGAACAGCATGGACAGCAGGGTGATCGTCCGAAAGATCGCCAGCGACCTGATCGCGCACCGCAACGCGCTCGCCGGCAAGGCCGAGGACGCCTACCGCGCGCAGGCGGCGCTGGAGGCCACGGCCCAGGCCGTCGGCGAGCACCACGCCGACCACAAGAAGACCGCGGCGACCGCCACCAGCCACTGGGAAGGCCGCAACGCCGAGGGGTTCGACCGTAAGGCGCGTCGGATGACCCGGGCGCTCGGGACCACGGCGAGCGCTTCGGGCCGCGGTGCGGAGATCGTGGCGTCGACGGCCGCCGCGCTCGACGGCGGACACCGGGCGGTGACCAAGCTCGTGGAGGAGTACACGACGCGGGCGGCGGGCGTGCTGGACGCCGGCCGGGCCGCCACCGGCGCCGGGTCGCGGGCCGCGCTGATGCGGGCGGTCGGGCAGGTGGTCGACCTGGTGCGGACGTACACGAACGAGTCGACCAAGCACGTGCGCTCGGTGAAGGGCGAGATGAGGACGGCGGCGGCGCGGCTGCGCAAGCTGGAACGCACGGTCGAACACGACGGGTTCGCCGATCCCGGCCGGGCGCGGCGACCGTCTCGGCCTGCTGCTCGCGGCCGCGGCAGCCGCGCGGTGAACGTCGCCCGTTCGCAGCTCGGCTACCGCGAGGGCCCGAACAACGCGAACAAGTACGGCCCGGACGTGGTGTGGTGCTCGAGCTTCGCCACGTGGGTCTGGCGAAAGTCGGGGGTGGACATCGGGATCCTCCCGTTCACCGGCGACGTCTACAGCTGGGGACAGGAACGAGGCCTCGCCTACGGGAAGAACAACCTCGACGCTGCCCGGCCCGGCGACGTGCTGCTGTTCGGCACCGGGCCCGGCAGCCCGGCCACCAGTACGCACATCGGGATCGTGGAGAGCGTGAAGGGCGACAAGGTGACGTTGATCGAGGGAAACTCCAGCGATCGGGTGCAACGTGTGACCCACACGCTGTCCAGCGCGACGTTCTACGGAGGGGTGCACCCGAGGTGACGACCGAGATCACGGGCGAGGCGGCGTCGGCGGGTGTGTCGGCGCGAGTCCACCCGGGCGGCGCCCTGGCGGGCCTGTCGCTGACCGGTCCGGCCCTGGACCTGGGCGCGGTCCGACTGGCTTCAACGATCGTCGACGTGGTGGCCGAGGCGACCGCCCGCGCCAACCGCCGAACGCAACACGTCCTGCGCGAGGCCCTGACCGGCCTGGACGAGCGCGACCTGAACGCGCTGGGCCTGGACAGGGACGAGTCGCTGACCGAGCAGGTGGAGTCGACCACCCCGCAGACGTGGAGGACAGCGTGAACGGACTCTTCGACCAGCTGGCCGCCATCACCGCTTCTTGTTCGGACTCCGCCCACGGCATCGAGGCGACGGTCAACCTGGACGGCAAGCTCGTCGGGTTGGTTCTGGAGCCTCAGGCCCTGTCGCTGGCCCCGGCCGCGCTGGCGGAGGCCATCTTCACGGTGACACAGCGAGCGGCGGCTTCGGCTCTGCGTGAGGGTCTTTCGTTGGTGGCCCCGGTAGCGGGCGAGGAGTTGCGGGCGGAACTGACGGAACTGGTGGAGACCCACCCTGGAGCGGACCCTCGGCCGGTGACCCCCGCGCCCCGGCCCCCGGAGGAAGACTTCTCCACCATCCAAACGTGGGCCCTACCCCGCTGACTCCGCCGCTCGCGCTAGAAGGCGCTTCCGTCGAGTAGGCGGGCCAGGCGGCGGGCGATGTCCTCCCAGCGCCAGTGGCGGGAGACCCAGCGGCGGCCGGCCTCACCCATCTCGCTCGCCCACGTCGGGTCGGCCAGCAGTGTGCCGACCCGCTCGGCCAGCTGGGCCACGTCCCGGCCGTCGACCACGTGGCCCGTCACGCCGTCCAGGACGGTTTCCGGGGCGCCGCCGGAGCGGCCGGCCACCACCGGCAGGCCCGACGCCGACGCTTCCAGGTAGACGATGCCCAGGCCCTCGACGTCCAGGCCGCGGCCGTGGGTGCGGCAGGGCATGGCGAACACGTCGCCCGCCACGTAGTGCGCCGGCAGTTCCTCCCACGGCACGCGGCCGGTCATGATCACGTGGTCGGCCACGCCGAGCTGTTCGGCCATGGTCCGCAGCCGGTCCTCGTACGGTCCGCCGCCGACCAGCAGCAGCGCGGCCTCCGGCACTCGCTCGCGAATCTCCGGCAGCGCGCGGATCAGCATGTCCTGGCCCTTGCGCGGCCACAGCCGGGACACGCACACGGCCGTCGGCCGGTCACCGAGGCCGTAGCGGGTGCGGATCTCCTTGCGGGCCGCGAAGTCCGGCTTGAACTGCTCGGTGTCCACGCCCGAGGGCAGGTACTCCAGCGCGGCGCGGGCGCCGAACGCCGACGCGAACCGGGAGCGGGTGTACTTGCTGACGAACGTGATGACGTCGGTGGTGGACCCGATGCGGCGCAGCGCCTGGCGGGCGACCGGCAGCATCGACCAGCCGACCTCGTGGCCGTGGGTGCTGGCGATCACGCGCTCGGCGCCGGCCGCGCGCAGCTGGGGGGCGAGCAGCGCCAGCGGGGCGGCCGCGCCGAACCAGACGGTGTCGCACCGCTCGGCGCGCAGGATCTCCTTCGCGCGCCTGGCCACCGACGGCGTGGGCAGCATCAGCCCGCCGGGGTGGCGCACCACGGTGAACGGCTGCTCGGCGTCGAACTCGGTGGCGTGCTCCCACGACGGCGCGTAGACGACCAGGTCCTGGTCGGGCAGCCGGGTCGCGAGCGCGTGCAGGTACGACTGGATCCCGCCGGCGCGGGGCGGGAAGTCGTTGGTCACCACCAAGGTCCGAGGCACCAGCGCAGGTTACTTGAGGGCCCCTCGGTGACCAGGACCACTCAGCTCAGTCGAACGCTTTCCGCAGGTAGTCCTGCCAGTCGCCCACCAGCTGGGCCCGGTCAACGCCGATCACCTCGCGCAGGAGACCGTCGGTCTCACTGGCCGACATGGGCCCGGCACCGGCCAGCGCGCGGTACACCTCGATCAGCTTGTCCTCGCCGTACTCGTCGGCCAGGTACTTCGCGATCGACCAACCCTGCTGGTAGGCGAGGTCGAGGTCCGATCCCCGGGAGCGGAACACCCGGTCCTCGGGCAGCGTGGAGGGCGGGCCGTCGTCACGGACCAGTTCGGCCAGGTCGGGGGCGCCCTCCTCCAGGGTGACGCCGCTGTCGCGGTAGCCGACGTAGTCCGCGAAGCCCTCGAGCAGCCACGTCGGGGAGCCGTCGACCGTGTCCGCCCGGGCCGCCAGGTGCGTGATCTCATGGCGCAGCACCACCCGCAGCGACGCGATCGACAGCGCCCGCACGCCGGTCGGGCTCAGGACCACACGCTGGCCGGCGACCGTCCTCGTGGAGTTGTCCACGCGGTCGGCCACGGCGACCGCCACCACCGACTCCACGGGGAACCCGGAGCCGACGAGCGCGCTCATCTCCCCCGGCGAGTCGGGCAGCATCACGGCCACCCGCTCCGACCAGGGCGTCGGCCAGATCTCGGACACCGCGCGGACGGACGAGTCCAGCTCGCGGACCAGCCGTTCCACCATCGGTTCGCTGCCCGGATGGCTCAGCACGATGCCGTGCTCGGTGTTGGTGACCACGCAGGGCGCGAAGTCCCACGGCCCGCGCCAGGTCCGCTTGCCCAGCCCCTCGAGGGCGGTGTCCGACCGCAGGTACCAGCTGTCGCCGTGGCGGGCGAACAGGTAGCCCATCGGCCGGTCGGTGGGGATGAGGTCGGCGCCGCTCAGCGCGTAGCGCAGGTCCACCTCGGGTGCCCACAGCTCGGCGGCCGCCGAGGGGGTGTCCGCGCCGGTCACGGTGTCCGGCAGCTCGGCGACGTCCATCACCTCGTCGGGCCGCAGCCGGTAGGACCAGTGGTCCAGCGGCACGCCCGCGAGGTTCTCGAACAGCCGGCGCTGGGTGACCACGAAGGCCTCCTCGGCCTTCGGGTCGAGGGTCGCGAGGAACGCCTGCTCGTCGCGGTTCAGCACGGCCGTGGCGCGGCGGTTCAGCAGGTCGGTGACCGCGGCCGTGCGATCGGCCTCGGCCGGTGGCGCGGGGGTGACCGCGCCCATCGGCTGGCCGGGGCCCCCGCCGGGACCGGGGGGCGCTTCGGAGGTGGGGACGGAAACGAGGGCGAGCCCGGTCAGGATGGCGACGGCAACCGCCGCACCCAGCCAGGTCCGAAACTCCGCCCTCGATCTCACAGCCCAGATGCTAAGCCCTGCGGATCATCTCAGGCCTGGTAGCGGTGACGGTAAGTCGTGATTGTCGCCGGACGCTCGCTGTGCGTCTCCGAGCGGTCGGGACAAAGAAATCGGGACCGGCGCCGCTTCGCGCCGGTCCCGAGATCCTGTCCTGAAACTGTCAGCCGGAGATCCGCTTGACGCCGACCACAGGGCTGCCGCTGGCTCCGGCCGCGTCCGCGACCTTCACCGGCACGCCCGACCGCGAGGCGTGTACGACCTCGCTGCCACTGATGGCCATGGCCACGTGGTGGATACCGGACGCGCTGGGACCGTAGAACACCAGGTCACCGGCACGCAGATCACTGAACGGCACCGACTTGCCGACGCCGTACTGCGAACGGCTCGACCGCGGCAGGTCGACACCGACCTGCTTGTAGGCCCAGACCATCAGCCCGGAACAGTCGAACCGGTCGGGGCCGGTAGCGCCCCAGAGGTACATCTTGCCGCGCTTGGACATCGCCGCCTCAGCTGCGGCGCCACCCAGTCCGGGCGGACCGAAGTAGCTGCTGTTGTCCTCGCCGCCGGCCAGCGAATCCTGGTCGGGACCGGACAGCTCGTCGTAGGCGTCCTCGACCACCTCGATCTGGGCAGCCAGATCGTTGGAGGTCTTGGTCACCTGGTCGGTGAGCGTCTGCGCGGCCGCGGTGGCCTCCGACGCGCGGGTCTGCGCGTCGAGGGCCTTGCTCTGCGCGTCCGCCGCCTGGTTGACCGCCGTGGTCAGCCGGGACAGCGCCTCCTCGTTGTCGGAGGCGAGCACGCCGAGGGCGGACGCGCGCTCCAGGAAGTCTTCCGCCGACGAGCCCGTCAGCAGCGCGGAGAGCTTGTTGAACCGAGCGCCCTGGAACGAGGCGCCCGCCAGCAGGTCCACCTGTCCACGGAAGGCCTCTTCGTCGACCTCGGCCTGCGCCTGGGCCGCCTGGGCCTCCGCGAGATCAGCGGTGGCCTGGTTGAACTCGGCCTGCTTCGCCGCGAGGTCCTCGCGAGCGGCCAGCAGCTGCTCGTTGACCTGCTCGGCCTGCTCACTCAGGGCGTTGTACTGCTTGAGCGCCTCGGAAGCGGTCTCCGGGGGAGGTTGGGGTTGTTGGTGAGCGGGGGGAAGCGCGAGTGCCGGCGCTGGCAGGAAGCCCGCCACCGAGATGGCGGCGACGACACTGACAGCCGCACGGACTGCACGCTTCGTTCGATGCGACGCCACAGTCGCGCGTGTCTCCTTCATGGTCCAACCGCCGAGGGGAGCGCGCTTCTCGGCACAAAGGAGGGCCGCAACAGCGACCTTCCAGCCTGAGCACACCCCACCGCAAAGGGGGAATCCGGTTCAGCCCCCCGACAAGGCTGACTTCGGCGGCGATCCCGCGTCGCGACCCTCGGGGTGGGCCGCTGTCGGCCGCGAGATCTCGGACAGGTTACGAAACGTGAGCCGTTGCGTCTACCGAGGGCGTCGAAAAAATTGGTTTGGACCCTGTCAAACACCAATGGAGCAGTGCCAACTCCAGCCTGTGAGCAGGGCAACACCACGGTTCACCGGCTCGTGTACTCCCCCGAAAGCCGCTCGGCGACGCGTGCCGACCGTTCGGCGACGGGCGCCGGCAGCCGCGCGTGTGAGGGAGGTTAGGCCGTTTTGTCCACCGGCTCGAGCCTTAAGCGAGGCACGATGCCGGCCCGGCCGAGTGCGTCGATGGCCCGCTGCTCCGACACGTCGAGTTCGATGGCGGGCGGCGCGCCGAGCAGCACGCTGACCACACAGTCTCCGCAGGCCAGGCCGCGGACCACACAGCTGTCGCAATCGATGATCACTGCCGGCTCCCTTCGCTCTGAAGACCTCATGGAGCGAACGTTAGGAGGGGGGTCTGACATTTTTTGCGCATCGCGCACTACCAACCGACGAATTCCCAGTGCCAAGGCTCCTCGCGGCTGCCGCCGCGACGCGCCCATTGTGGGTTTGACCAGCCGAAAGCCGGAGCATTGGCGGCCAGCCAAAAATATTCGGGTGAATCGAACGACTGCGCGCCGCCACACAGGTCGAGGGCGAGTCCCCACCCGTGATTGCTGCGGCCGGGGACCGCGGCGAGCGCGGGTTTCACCGCGTACAACCGCACCTGTTCGGTGAACGTGCGATAGGAGTCGGTGATGCACGGCCGGCGGCCGAACTGATCGAAGAACGCCTGGTCGAGCGCGGCGAACGACTGGGCGGCGTCACAACGCAGCACGTGGTCGGCCACACCGAGCGGGCACAGCGCGGTCAGCGGGATGAACCCGTTCGGATAGCCGCCCCACGCGCCGACCGACTCGCCTGCGGCCCTCGGCGGCAGCTCCACGCCTCCGCAGCGCCAGGTCAGACCGCCGTCGGTGGCCGAGGGCACCGCCCGGGCCGGCTGGGCGGGCAGCGACGGGCGGGCGAAGCCGACGACCGTGTCCGCGCCGGGCAGGTCGGCCACCACGACGCCGGCCAGCCGGGCGTCCGCCGTCAGCATCGTCCGGTTGTCGAGCACCACGCCCACGCCCTGCACGCCGTAGCGGGCCGGGCCGAGGAACACCAGGTCACCGGGCTGGACGTCCGGTGCCGCTACCGGCGCGAGCGTGGCCGCCTGGGCGGCCGCGCCCTCGGGCAGCGGCAGCCCGGCGGCCCCGTAGACGGCGTTGACCAGGCCGTCGCAGGAGTAGGCGGTGGGGCCGGTGCCGCCCCGGCCGGGGACGTACGGGCGGCCGAGCGCGTCGATGGCCGACGTGACCGCCGCGAGGACCTCGCGGGGCAGAACCAGCAGGTCACCGCGCTTGGCCACGCCGGGTTGGAGTGCCTCGAGGCCGGGCGGCGGGCGCGTCGGGTCGCGCAGCGCGGCCGCCGCCGGCGGGATGATGCCCGCCTCGGTCAGCCGGGCGAGGTAGGCACGCCAGTTCGCGGCGGTCGTCTCGTCGCGTTCCCGCTGGGCGCGTTGCTGCTCGACGACCGCGGCGTTCGTGGTCGCCACCACGCCCTCCAGCTCGGCCGAGACGGCGGCCGCCCGGCCGCTGGCGTCGGCGTTGCGGCGGTCCAGGTCGGTCTTGTGGCGGCCGACGGTGTCGGCGGCGGCCCGGGCCTCCTCGTCGGCCTGGACGGCCGCCTCCTGGCGACGTACGGCGCCGGTCAGGCGGGTGTCCTGGTCGATGCGGACGCGGTCGAGCAGGCCGGCGCCGTCCAGGAAGTCCGACGGCGCCCGCGCCGACATGAGGGCACGCAGGTCGGTGGGCTGGGCGAGGGAGGTGTAGACGGCCGCCGAGTAGGCGTCGACCTCCGCCTGCTGGGCGGCCACCACCGCGTCGGCCGCCACCCGTTCTTCCTTGGCGGCCGACGCCTTCGTCTCGGCGTCCTGCAGCTGGCGTTCGGCCTCGTGGATCTGGGTGGCCAGGTCGCCCAGTTCGCGCTGGACGCCCGAGGCCGTGGTCTGGAGTCGGGCGACCTCCGGGTCGGCGAAGGCCTCGGCCGGGCGGTTGTCCTGGTCCTGGCCGGATGGGGGTTGGGCGGTCGCCAGCAGAGCCGCCGCCAGCAGCAGTGCCGCGCCTTGTCCTCGCAATTCCGCCTCCTTACCGCGTACAACGCGAGCGGGGCTCGCGGGATGCGGTCAGCTGCGGCCGAGGCGGGCGAGCAGGACGGCGGAGGGAACCGGGTGAGCGCCTCGACGGCGAACCGAGTCGGCCACCGCCCGGTCGGAGGTCACCACGACCACCGGGCGGCCTTCGGGTTCGGCCGTGACCAGGGCGCGGATCACGTCGTCGGCCAGGACGCCGGGATCGCTGAACAGCACCCGCACGCCGCGCGGGGCGGTGGTGGGGACGGCGATGACACCCGCGCCGTCGAACACCAGCGTGACCTCGGCCGACGTGCGGGCCGCCAGCGCCGCCAGTTGGCGGGTCAGGCGGTCGCGCTGGTCGGACAGCGACAGCTCCGGGTAGCCCGTCTTCGTGACGTTGTAGCCGTCGACCACCATGTGCACCGACGTCAGCGCCAGCAGTCGCTCGAGGGCCGCCGGGTCCTCGACCCTGCTGACCGAGCCCTGCGCCTCCGTGGCGCCCCGGATGAGGTCGGCCGGGCGGGGGCCGCCGCCACCGAGCGCCAGCTCGCGGCGAAGTCCGGTGACCGCCCCGTCGAGGGTGTCGACCAGCAGCGCCAGGCGGACCTCGTCGGCCTGGCGGGCCTCGCGGGCCGACTGCCGCGCGATCTCCGCGTCGGCCTCCGCCCGTTCCGCCCGGCTGCGCTCGGTCTCCGCTCGTTCCTGTTCCCGGTCGCGTTGCTCGGCCAGGGTGACCAGCTCGGCGGCCGCCTCCGTGCGGATCCGCTCGATCTCCGAACCGGACCGTTCGGCCTCGTCACGGGCGGCGCGCAGGCGGACGCCTTGTTCGCGCAGACGTTTGCGCAGCCGTTCCAGCTCGACCTCGCCGTCCTGGCGGACCCGGTCGACCGCGCCCTGCACGGCGTCCAGCTCGCCGCGGACCTTGGCCAGCTCCGTCTCGGCCCGGTCGGCCCTGGCCACGGCCGCATCGCGCTGGGACCGCAGGCCCGCGTCGGACGCGCGGCGGGCCACGAGTTCCAGGTAGTGGCCGGCCGCGTCCTCACCGAGCAGGACGGCCGCGACGGCCACGGCCACCGGGTCGTCCGTGGTGAGGTCCAGCGAGGCCGGGCGGTGTTCCCGGCACCATTCGACGACGGCCGTGCGGAAGGCCATGGAGTCGCGCAGGCTGGCCACGATGGCGCCGCCACCCAGACGGGCGCGCTTGGCGGGCGTGAACCGGGCGACCGCCCGCAGCTGCTGGGGCACGTCGACCTTGGGCAGCGTGCCGAGGGCGTCGGCGCCCAGCTCGGCGAGCCGGGAGCGGATGGGGTCGGGCAGTGCCGACCAGTCCACAGTGGACTCGTCGGGCTCGTCGGCGTCGCCGTCCTCCACGGACGGCTCGACGGGCTCACTGGACGGCACCATCCCCACAGGTTAGTGGCGTTGCCGGACCACCACAGAGTGCACGCACCCAAAACTGTCGGTGCTGTCCTCTACCTTCCCGGCCATGACGAAGGCGGCGGGCGGCCAGCTCGCGTTCGACGAGCTGGGCACTCCCTTGCGAACCACCACGTTCGTGGTGTTCGACCTGGAGACGACCGGGGTCAGCGACGAGGACACGATCACGGAGTTCGGGGCGGTGAAGGTACGTGGCGGCGAGGTGGTGGGCGAGTTCGCCACGTTGGTGGACCCGGGGCGCGGCATCCCGCCGGAGATCGTCTCGCTGACCGGGATCACCGACGCCATGGTGTACACCGCGCCTCGGCTCGACGCGGTGTTACCGGCGTTCCTGGAGTTCGCGGCCGGGTCGGTGCTGGTGGCGCACAACGCGGGGTTCGACGTGAACTTCGTCCGCAAGGCGTGTGCCCGCCACGGCTACCGGTGGCCGAAACCCACGACCGTGTGCACCGTCCAGTTGGCCAGACGGGTGCTGACCCGCGAGGAGGCGCCCAGCTGCCGGCTGTCGTTCCTGGCGGAGTTACTCGGTGCGCGGACCAGGCCGGTGCACCGGGCGCTGGCCGACGCGCGGGCCACGGTCGACGTGTTCCACTCGCTGCTGGAGCGGGTGGGCTCGGTCGGCGTGCAGTCGCTCGAGGAGCTGATCGACTACATCCCCGACGTCACGCCGGAGCAGCGCCGCAAGCGGTCCATGGCCGCCGACCTGCCGAACGCGCCGGGCGTGTACCTGTTCCGGGGGCCGGGCGACGAGGTGCTGTACGTGGGCACGTCCGGCGACCTGCGCAAGCGTGTGCGGCAGTACTTCACGGCCAGCGAGACGCGGCGACGGCTGCGCGAGATGGTGGCGCTCGCATCGCGGGTCGACCACATCACGTGTGCCCACTCGCTGGAGGCGCAGGTGCGGGAGCTGCGGCTGCTGTCGGCACACAAGCCGGCGTACAACCGGCGGTCGAAGAACCCGAAGCAGGCGTGGTGGCTGGCGCTGACCGACGAGGTGTTCCCCCGGCTGTCGCTGGTGCGGGCGCCGCGCGAGGGTGCGCTGGGGCCGTTCCGCAGCCACAAGCTGGCGGAGGACGCGATGGTGGCGCTGCAGGACGGCACGGGACTGCGGCCGTGCACCGTGCGGATACCGGTGGAGGCGACGTTGCGGCCGTGCGCGCTGGCCGAACTGCACCGGTGTGCCGCGCCGTGTGCCGGGCAGCAGAGTGTCGTGGAGTACGCCCCGGCGGTCACCGCGTTCGATGACCTGGTGGCGGGTTTACGCCTGGACCCTTTGATTGTCTTGGAGAATCGGCTGGCCACATTGGCGGCGGCGGAACGGTTCGAACAGGCGGGCCTGGACCGCGACCGCATGCGGGTGCTCGTCCGCACCCTGGACCGAGGCCAGCGTCTAGCCGCGCTGGCGAGCATCCAGGAACTGATCGCGGCCCGCCCGGACGGCTCGGGCGGCTGGGAGTTCGCGGTGGTCCGCCACGGCCGCCTGGCATCAGCGGGCGTGGCACGGCGCGGCGTACGCCCGATGCCGGTGGTGGACCACCTGGCCGCGGCGGCCGAGACCGTCCTCCCGGAACCGGGTCCGTTACGAGGCGCCCCGGCCGAAGAAGTGGGGGTGGTCCTGCGCTGGCTCGACCGCCCCGGCACCCGCATGGTCCGCTGCTCCCAACCGTGGTCCGAGCCAGCAAGAGCAGCCGCAAGCTGGCGAGAATGGCTAACCCGCGCAGACGCGGCCCGCAACCACCAACTCACCTAACCGTCCGCGAGTCGTACCGTCCCGACCGCGAGATCGCGGTTCCCGACAACCGAGATCGCGGTTCCCGACAACGAGATCGCGGTTCCGAACCGTGAGATCGCGGTTCCCGACCACGAGATCGCGGCTCCCGCCTACAACGACTGCGGGTCTCGGTGAACAACCGCGGGGTGAACCGGGCGTGGTCCGCCGCTGCCCCGCACCGGTCCGCCTCCGCCCAGGCGGCCGCGGATGTCCGGACCGTCCGAGGACCGCTGCTGCGACAGCCAACGGGAGATCACGGTTCGGCGGAGTTCGGTCATCGCCCCGGCGAACCCGGCGTAGGCCGCGATCCGTTCCTGGCGAAGCCGTTCCGCGCGCGCGATCCGGTCCGTCCGGCGGGCGGTGAGCTGCCCGAACACGTAGGTGAGGCTCGCACCGGCGAGTGTTCCCCGACAGCGACGACGCCGGTGATCACGGCAGCGGAGCCTGCCAACACCGAACCGCGATCTCGCGTGCGGGAACCGCGATCTCGGGGTGTTAGTGAGACGCGGTGCGGCCGAGGATTTCCTGGGCGGCGGTCAGGCGGTCGGACTCCGAGCGGTCCGACCCGCGGCCCGTCACCTCGTCCGCCCACTCCAGTAGGCGCGGCAGGTGCGGGTCGTCCGCCGGGGTGAGCGTTGCCGGGGTGCCCAGGGCCACCTCGCCGCTCGAGCCGTCGATCGTGATCTCCGTGCCCTCCGGGAGAACGCCCAGGGTCCGCACACCCACCACCGCCGGTTTGCCCATCGAGCGGGCCACCACCGCCGCGTGACTGGTCGGTCCCCCGCGCGCGGTCACCACGCCCGCCGCCGCGGCCAGGCCGGCCAGGTCCAGTGGCGAGGTCGAGGGGCGTACCAGGATCACCGGGCCCGACGCCGCCGCCCGGACCGCCCGCTCCGAACTGGTCGCCACCCGACCGCTCGCCACGCCCGGGCTCGCGCCCGTGCCGCGCGCCACGATCTCCGCCCCCACCAGCCCCGAGGTTCTCGCCCGCCGGAGCAACCCGGGCGTGACACGTAACAAGGCCTCCTCGCGGGTGAGCACGCCCTCGTCCACCAGATCCACCGCCGCCCGAACGGCCGCGCGACCCGACAGGCCGCCGCGCCGCACCTGCAGGAGCCACAGCTGGCCCGACTCGTACGTGAACTCCAGGTGGCAGACGTCCCGGTAGTGCGCCGCCACCTTCGACACCGCGGCCGTCAAAGACCGCCACACCACCGGTTCCCGCTCGGCCAGGTCGGACAGCGGGTGCGGGAGCGCGCTGCCGGAGACGACCGACGGGCCCTGCGCCTGGAACAGCACCTCGCCGTACGGACCCGGAACACCGGTGTTCGGGTTTCGGCTGAACGCCACTCCCGTGCCGCTGCGGGAGTCGCGGTCGCCGAACACCATGGCCTGCACGGTCACGGCCGTGCCGCCGTCGTGCGGGATGCCGTTCAGCTCCCGGTAGGTCCGCGCGCGGGGGCTGTCCCACGACGCGAACACCGTCTCGATCGCCGACAGCAGCGATGGGCGTCGAACGTTCAGGACCGTGCTCATCATCCCCGGCATCGACACGGCCCCGCCGGACCGCACGGACACCATCGGCGCCACGTCCGGAAGATCGCCAGGCAGTCGCCCGGACAGCAGGAACTCCCGGCACGCGGCCGTGGTGATCACGAACCCGGGCGGCACCGGCAGACCGAGCCGGCACAGCGTCGCGAGACCGTGTGCCTTGCCGCCGATGACCTCCGCCGGCTCGGTCAGGTCCGCCGACAGCCGGTGGGTCCACGTCACGGGAGTAGCCTGACGCCGTGCCGGACCAGACCCAGGACACCAGCGTCGATCTGCTGGTACTCCACACGTTGCGCTGCATCGGGTTCGCCGCCCTGCCCCGGGTGGCCGAGACGACCGCGCTCTCCGAGTCCGACGCCGAGTCCGAACTCATCGACCTGGCGGTGGCCGGTCTGGTCACGCGGGTGCCCGGCGAGTTCGGCGGCTGGGGCCTCACGGACGCGGGCCGCGCGGCCGACGCCGAACGCATCGCGGCCGAGTTGGACGCCACGGAGGCCCGGGCCGCCGTGACGTCGGCGTTCAACGACTTCGGCGGCCTCAACGTCGAGCTGCTCGACCTCTGCACGGCCTGGCAGATGCGCACGGTCGACGGCGTCTCGACCCCGAACGACCACAGCGACGCCGACTACGACGCCCGCGTGCTCGAACGGTTCACGGAGTTCGACCAACGCGCCGACGCCGTCTGCGCGGAGTTGGCCGCCGCGCTGCCGCGGTTCGCGCGCTACCGCACCCGGCTCACCGACGCGCTGACCCGCGCCAAGAACGGCTCGCTGGACTACCTGACCGACAACCTCGACTCGTACCACACGGTCTGGTTCCAACTGCACGAAGATCTGCTGTCCACACTGGGCATTCCCCGCAACTGACGACCTCATCGCGCCCGCGCGGGCGCCGTCGCCGCCGCGTGGCCGGCGCCCCGGCCCTCGGCGCGGGCCACGATCCGGCCCGACCGGACGCGGACGGCCGCCTCCGTGTCGTCGGCCGCGTCCACGCCCATGGCCGCCGCCACCTCCGCGCCCTCCAGCATCAGCCGTAGCGGCGCGTCGGACGCGAACACCCGGCGCAGGCACCCCGTCAGGTCGGTGACCCGCAGCCGCACCAGGCGGCCCAGCTCGGCCGGATCGCTGGTCACCACGGCCACCGTCACCTGGTCGCCCGGGCGAGCGGCGCGCACGGCCTCCTCCATGGCCGCCAGCCGCGCCGTGCCGAGCACCACGACCACGCCGTCCTCGGCGAGTCCGGTCCACTCCTCGTCGCAGTGGACCGCCGGGTCGACAAACGCCAGGTGCGGCGGCGCCCACTTGTCGTCCAGGTCGGTCTCCGCCAGCAGCTCGCAGGCGCGGATCACGTCGAACGGGTCGCCGAACCCCGGCGCGACCTCGGCCAACTGCCCGGCGCCCGTCAACAACGTCAGGACCAGCTCGGCCAACCGGACCTGACGCCCGGGCCGCGTCGACTCCAGCGCGAACGCCAGCAGTTGCGCCTCCAGCCGCGTGACCTGGGCGAACGTCGCGCGTACCGGCGCGTCGTCCAGCACGCCGGCCAGCGAGCGCAGCCGAAGGTGACCGCCCGGCGGATCGGTGGCCATGGGTAGCCGCTCGAGCCAGGCGCGGGCGAACGCGCCGACCCCCGCCGACCCGGACTGCGCGGCGGGAGCGTCCCGTTCGACCAGGTGCACGAGAACCGCCAGGTAGAGCGCGCGTTTGCTCGGGAAGTTCGAGTACACGGCGCCGCGGGTCAGCTCGGCGCGCTCGGCGATCCGGTCGACCTTCGCGTCGACGTAGCCCTGCTCCGCGAACTCGTCCTCGGCCGCGGCCAGGACGGCCGCGCGGGTGCGTTCCTGCTGCTGTGCGCGAGTCAACCGAACCATGCACATAAGATACTCTCAACATTCAGATGTTCATAACATCCGAAATGGAGGTGGTTCGATGAGCTTCACAACCGACGACCTGAGCAAGCGGTTCGGCAAGACCACCGCGCTCGACGGCGTGACCCTGGCAGTCCCGCGCGGCCAGGTCCTGGGCCTCCTCGGCCCGAACGGCGCGGGCAAGACAACCGTCATCCGCATCCTCGCGACCCTGCTGCGCCCCGACAGCGGTCGGGCGTCCGTGGCGGGGTTCGACGTGACGAGCGATCCGGGCGAGGTGCGGCGGCGGATCGCGCTGTCGGGGCAGCACACGAGCGTCGACGAGGAGCTGACGGGCGTCGCGAACCTCGTGATGATCGGGCAGCTCCTCGACCTGCGCAGGCGGGACGCGGTCGCGCGGGCGGGTGAGTTGCTGGAGCGGTTCGGCCTGGTGGACGCGGCGAGCAGGCCGGTCGCGGGTTATTCGGGCGGCATGCGCAGGCGCCTCGACCTGGCGGCGAGCCTGGTGGGTCGTCCGGAGGTGCTGTTCCTCGACGAGCCGTCGGTCGGCCTGGACCCGGGCAAGCGCGACGAGCTGTGGCAGCTGATCCGCGGCCTGGCGGCCGACGGGGTGACCGTCCTGCTGACCACGCAGTACCTCGAGGAGGCCGACGCGCTGGCCGACTCGATCGCGGTGCTCGACCAGGGCCGGGTCATCGCGGCGGGCGGGCCGGCCGAGCTGAAGCGGCAGGTCGGCGGCCACACGATCACCCTGCGGCTGGACGACCCGGCGGACACGGAGATCGCGGTGGCCGTGCTGGCGACGGTCGCCGGTCGCGCTCCGGACCGGCCCACCCGCCAGCAACTGTCGGTGCCCGCCACGGGCGACGACGACCTGTACGAGATCACCGCCCGGCTCCGCGAACAGTCCATCGGCATCGCCGAGCTGTCGCTGCGGCTACCCAGCCTGGACGAGGTTTTCCTGTCGCTCACCGGAAAGGCGGCGTCATGACGCTCCGACACAGTGCGGTGCTCGCGCGCCGCAGCCTGGCGAAGACCGGGCGGAATCCTGGCGCCGTGCTCAACAGCGTGGTCACGCCGGCCATGTTCCTGGTGTTGTTCGCGTATCTGTTCGGTGGTTCGGTGGCCGGGTCCACCACCGAGTACCTGCAGTACCTGTTCCCCGGCATCCTCGTGATGGGCGCCGGCCTGGCGGGGATGCTCTCGACCGGCGCGAACATCAACCTGGACCTGAAGAACGGCGTGACCGACCGGTTCCGGAGCCTGCCGATCAGCCGGTTGGCGCCACTGTTGGGTTCGGTACTGGCCGACGTGATCCGCTACGTGGCGGCCGTGACCGTCCTGTTCGGACTCGGCCTGCTGCTCGGTTTCCGCTCCGGGTTGGTCTCCGCGCTGGTCGCGGCGGCGTTGGCCATCCTGTTCGGGTTCTGCCTGAGCTGGGTGATGGTCTACCTGGGCGTGCTGGTCCGCGACGCCCAGGCCGTGCTGGCGATCGGGTTCATCGCGTTTTTGCCGCTGCAGCTCGGGACGAGCCTGGCCGCCCCGACCGCCACGCTGCCGGGGTGGCTGCGCGCGTGGGCGGAGATCAACCCGGTCACCCAGGCGATGGACGCCTGCCGGGCGCTGCTGATGGGCACTCCGGTGGGCGACACGATCACTCAGACGCTGATCTGGTGTGCGGTGCTGTTCGGCGTGTTCTGCCCGCTCGCGGTCCACGCCTACCGCCGTCAGGAGTGAGGGCACGGCGGCCCGCGTAGTCACGAACGCGCGACCGCTGGTCAGGGTGCCCGGGCAGGGGCAGAACAAGGGTTCGAGCGGCAGCGAACTCCGGACCGCATGTCCCCATGTCTCGACCGCATGTCCCCGACCAGAGACCCCGCACTAAGAAAACCCTTACACACCAACAAACCCCGAGAGCCCCCTACCAAGAGGACAGTCCCCCACCCATCCCGGGGGCGGCCCTGTTCCAGTCTATCGGCCCACACCCACGAAACCGGGTCGCCAAGATCCACAGCGGCCGAGTTGTCCACAACCAACAAAGTCATCCACAGATCACCGCCCTGGGTGGACAACCGCCCGATATTGGCACAGTCGCGGATTCGACTGTCGCGAGTTCGGAGGTGATCTCGACCTGCTTCTGTGCATGCAATGTGCGCAAATCGTCTGTGCCGTTTGTACGCTGGTCACCGGGTGTTGGTTGATGGGGGATCGCGTGCGGCTTGGCTGGTTGGTGCTTGTGGCGGGTGCGGGTGCCCTGACCGCGGGATGCGATCAGACGCCGGACAAGTCGGGCGCCTACCCGGACGGTGACATCAAGCTGATCGTGCCCGCCGGGGCCGGCGACATCACGGACACGGTCGCGCGCGCTGTCGCGCCGTGTCTGGGCGACCGGCTCGGGGTCGACGTGACCGTGCAGAACCGGCCGGCGAGAACGGTGTGCTCGGCAACCGCGCCCTCATCGACGCGGAGACGGATGGGCACACGCTCATGATCAGCTCGGTCGGCCCCACGGCGGTGACGCCGTTGCTGCTTTCCGAGAGGCTCTACGGCTTCGACGACTTCGACCCGTGGTCCTGTTCACCGCCGCGGACAGCCCCGTCGACTCCGCCGAAACACTGTTGGCGACGCGCAGGTCGATGGCCCGTCGGTCACGGTCGCCAACAGTGGGGACAAGACGGTCGAGGGGTTCGCGCTGTGGCATCTCAACTTCCAGGCGGAACCCGTCTCGAGCCCGCGCAGGTCGTTCAGCGCGCCGGAGTCCATCATGCCGGCGGACCAGGGTGAACCGTGGGAGCAGGGCGAGCGTTACCGGAAGCTCGCGCATGCCGTCCAGCTCCAGTTGAACATGGCTGAAATCGAAGGCAGGTAGCCACGTATGGATGAGAACACCGAGAATGCCTCCACGAACCCCCCGCGCCGACGAACGGTCTGGTTGATCGTGGCGGCCGTGCTGGTGTTGGGTGCTGGGGCCACCACGGTGTTCCTCGTGACGCGCGAGGACGACGCTCCCGCGGCCCGGCCCTGGGTGCCCCCGAGGGTGGAGTCGCCGTACGGCGTCAACGACGGCATCCCCGAGTTGAGCCCGGAGGCGATCCAGCGGTCCTGCCTCGATCCGGGTGGGAAGCAGACGATCGTCGCCTACTTCGACCGCCCTGACCCGGATGCCGTCATGCGGCAGGCCGCCGAGAAACTGGACGGGGACGAGCGGATCGCCTCGGTGGAGACCCGGACCCAACAGGAGGCCTACGAGCGGTTCAAACAGACCTTCGCTCAACAGCCGGAGTTGGTGGAGTTGGCTCGCCCAGAAGCCATGTCGGCGTCGCTGACGCTGCTGCCCGCCGACGGTCTTTATCCGGGCGACCTCGCCGACGCCCTCATCGATGAGCTGCCCGAGATCGACAGTGTTGGCGCGGACTGTGAGCTGCCGGAGTAGCCACCCGCGCCTCAGCCCTCGTGAAGTGCCGCCGCGAACTCGTCCGGCGTCACGATGGGGCTGTTGGCCGAGGTCCGCGAACGCGATCTACGCTTCCGCACAGTTCTCAGTCCCAGAAGTTGAACAGCACGTCGCTGACGACAACCTCACTATGATCCCTACCGAGGGCCTTGCGCCAATGATCGATTTCCTGGCGCTCGAACTTCGGTAGTTCACTCATGTCCACGTTGGACAACGGCGTTCTCAGCTCTTCCGCCGACAAGACCTGAAGGCCCTCGGCCTCGAACCCACCAAGCCACAGCGGAGGGTCGACGAAATCGTCCCTTTCAGGTCGCCCGTACGTCGGTGTGACATCGGTGAACGCGACGACCGGCACGTACCTCTGACAGAGCGCGTAGCGTGTCACGCCGCGTTCGATAATGGCGATCCACCTGAAGGTGCACGGGTAATCGAAGGTGGTCACATCGCCAAGCCGGGCTCGGCTCCATCCTGCCGCTTGAGCGCACGCGCGCCGAAACGCCGTCATGTCCGTTTCGGGCAACTGCTCGTTCTTGGCGCGACAGCCGGTGACGCCTCGAGTAAGTCGGATCGTCATGACTCCCCTGATCGTGGTGGGTTGGTGGCGGTGGTCGGGTTTGACCGGGTCGCGATGTGGTCGAGCAGCACGTCGGAGAACGGCGGGATGATCGGGACGGGCACGCCACCGAGGCGGAGCCGCACTTCGCCGTCGTCGAGTTCGACATCGGCGACGGCGAGCCGGGCGATCTTGATGAGTGGTTGGGCGTAGAGCAGTCCTGCAGCGGGATGGTGTGGTCGTCGTGGACACGGCGGATCAGGTCGAGCCGTTGGGCTTGGCTGATCAGCACCCGAACGTGTGACTCCACCAGCCACAGCCCGCCAGCAGGGGTAAGTTCGCCCTCGATCTTGACTGTCCAGCATCCCCAGCTGGGGCGCGAAGCCGCAGCTCATCCGCCGCGCCGGTCACGCAGTCGCGAGTTCGCATCAGACGCGATCGGCGACCCTCCAGCCGGGAATGCCAGAAGGGGCGGCCGCTCAGCGACCGCCCCTTCCCGCAACCAAGAACTAGATCTTCTTCGTCGGGTCCTCGTCCGTCTTCGCGATCGACGTACCCGTCTCCGTGGGACCGGAGCCCGACTCCAGCTCGGCCGCGTGCGCGTGCTGAGCCGCACGGGCCTTGGCCAGAGCTTCGGTCTCCTCCGGCGGGTCGGCCTTCAGGAAGGACCCGGCCACCGGCGCCCCGGCGGAACCCAGCTTGTTCATCTTCTTCGGCACCGGCGCGCCCTGGTACTCCAGGGCGATGGGGTGACCGTGGTCGTCCACCGGACCAAGGGGCTGGTGGACCTCGATGAACTCACCGTGCGGCAGGCGCTTGATGATGCCCGTCTCGACACCGTGTTCCAGCACCAGTCGGTCCGAGCGCTGCAGGCCCAGGCACAGGCGGTACGTGATCATGTACGCCAGTGGCGGCAGGACCAGCAGCCCGATGCGGCCCATCCATGTGGTCGCGTTCAGCGAGATGTCGAACTTCTCGGCGAGCACGTCGTTGGCCGCGGACAGCAGGGCCACCATGAAGTACGTGATGGCCATGACGCCGAGGGCGGTACGGACCGGCACGTCCCGCGGCCGCTGCAGCAGGTTGTGGTGCGCGTAGTCCTTCGTGAATTTTCGTTCTATCCATGGATAGGCGGCCGCGATACCGGTCAGTAGTGGCAGCCCGGCTATGAACGGGAAGAACGGCGCGGGAATCGTGTAGTTCCCGAGATAGATCTCCCAGGCAGGCCATAGTCGGACCAACCCGTCGGTCCACGCCATGTACCAGTCGGGCACGGTTCCCGCCGACACGTTCGCCGCGGAGAACGGTCCGAAGTTCCACACGGGGTTGATCTGGAACAACCCGCCGAGCAGCGCGGTCACACCGATGACCACGGCCGTGAAACCGCCGGCCTTCAGCGCGAACGTCGGCATGATCCGGACGCCGACGACGTTCGTCTCCTTGCGCCGCACGCCCGGGAACTGGGTGTGCTTCTGGTACCACACGAGACCCACATGGACGCCGATCAACGCCAGCATGATGCCGGGGATCAGCAGAATATGGAGCGTGTAGAGCCGTGGAATGATTTCCGTTCCTGGGAATTCACTGCCGAACAACAGCCAGTTCGTCCACGTGCCGACCACCGGGATCGACATCAGCAGCCCGGAGGTGATCCGCAGGCCGGCGCCGGAGAGCAGGTCGTCGGGCAGCGAGTAGCCGAACAGGCCCTCGGTGCAGCCCAGCAGGAACAGCAGGATGCCGATGATCCAGTTGACCTCACGCGGGCGCCGGAACGCACCGGTGAAGAACGTCCGGAACATGTGCACGACGATCGCCAGCATGAACAGCAGCGCCGACCAGTGGTGCACCTGACGCACGAACAGACCGCCACGCACGTCGAACGACAGGTACAGCGTCGACTCGTAGGCCCGCGACATCTCCAGGCCACGCAGGTTCGCGAACGTGCCCTGGTACACGACCTCCTCCATGGAGGGGTCGAAGAACAGCGCGAGGTACGTGCCGGACAGCAACAGCACGATGAAGCTGTACAGCGCGATCTCACCGAGCAGGAACGACCAGTGCGTGGGGAAGACCTTGTTCAGCTGGCGCCGCATGCCGCCGGCCATGTGATACCGGTCGTCGGCCCACTTGGCCGCACCGCCGGCCGCACGCATGGCGATGTTGTCCGGCTTCGTGGGCGAGGTGATTGCACTCATGACTTCCGCTCCCAGTAGGCGGGACCGATCGGCTCGTTGAAGTCAGCGGTCGCGATGAAGTACCCGGTCTCAGGGTCGACCGTGATAGGCAGTTGCGCAAGCTTGCGCGTGGCCGGACCGAAGATCGGCCTCGCGTACTGCAGCGCGTCGAACTGCGACTGGTGACACGGGCACAGGATGCGGTTGGTCCGCTGCTCGTACAGCGACGTCGGGCACCCGACGTGGCTGCAGATCTTCGTGTACGCGTAGAAGTCGCCGTAGTTGTAGTCCTCCTGGCCCTCGTGCTTGACCACCTTGACCGCGTCCTGCGGCCGGAGGCGGATCAGCATCACGGGGCTGTCACCGCGCTTGAACACGTGGACCAGGGCGTCGTGGTCCTCGCGCTCGGACTCGCGGAACGGGAAGACCGTCTCCATGGAGCCCGCGTCGAGGTCCTCCGGGCGGACCAGCACGATCTCGCTGGCGATACCCGTGGAGCGGCGGAGGAAGACCTTCTCGCCGTCGACCGGCTGCCACGGCGTGTGGAGCAGGCCGTCCTTGTTGGCCGACTGGGCGTGGGGGTTGCGCAGCAGCCCACCGAGCGGCACCACGGTGATCGCGAGGCCCAGCACACCGAGGCCGAAGCCGGCGGACCTCTTGACCATCGAGCGGCGGGCGATGGTGGTGCGGTTGCCGGCGTCGGCCAGCAGCGCCACGACCGTGGCCTTGTCGATCTCGTTCGAGCCGCCGTCGTGGCGGTCCTGGACCGCGACCTCGTGGGGAACGAACTTGCGGGTGTAGACCAGCACGCCGAGGCCGACGCCGAGGATCGAGACGCCGAGCGTCAGGCCGAGCACCGGGGTGTACAGCGCGTACATGGCGTGGCCCTCTTCGTTCGGCGCCTTGTACTGCGCCGGCCAGAAGATGAACGCCACCACGAACGCGAGCCCCGCGAGGCCGGCGATCGCGAACCAGAACGCCACCAGGCGCTCGGCCCGCTTCTCGGCCCTGGTGCCCTTGACCGGCCACGGGTCCGGGTACTCCACCAGCTCGACCCCGTCGAGCTTGCCACCCAGCTTGACCAGCTCGTCCCGGCTCATCCCGGCGAGCTGCTCGTCGGTCGGGAGGTCGTCAGGCTGCTTGTCGGTACTCAATTTCGCGCCCCGATCCACAGTGTGATGCCCAGCAACGCGACGATCCCCACGATGAACGCGATGAACCCTTCTGACTGGGGTCCCAGACCGCCGATCGGTGCGCCACCCGGGTTGTTGTTCCCATCGGTCACCGACTTGACGTAGGCGATGATGTCCTTCTTCTCCGTGGGCGTGAGCTGCCTCTCGGAGAAGCGCGGCATGCTCTGCGGCCCGGTGAGCATCGCCGAGTAGATGACGTCCTCGGTCACGTTGTCGAGCGGCGGGGCGAACTTGCCGGAGGACAGTGCGCCGCCGCGGCCGGTGAAGTTGTGACACGAGGCGCAGTTGAGCCGGAACAGCTCACCGCCGCGCGCCGGGTTCTCGCCGACCAGGTCGGCGCCGCTCTCGTCCGGCATGGTGGGGCCGCCACCGTTGGCCTGGATGTAGGCGCTGATCTGGTCGATCTCCTCGGGCGTGAGCACCGGCGGCTTCGCCTCGGCCTGCGCGCCCTGCACCACGGCCGGCATGCGGCCGGTGGAGGTCTGGAAGTAGACCGACGCCTCGCCGATGCCGATCAGGCTCGGTCCGCGGTCCTTCACACCCTCGAGGTTCGCGCCGTGACAGGTGATGCAGGTGTTGTTGTAGATCTGCTCACCCTCGCGCACCGCGACCGAATCCGGCTGGGCCTGCGCGGTCTCCGGCTCCGGCACCAGCACGCTGTACAGCGCGCCGACACCGATGAGCGCGATACCCAGCGCCAGCAGCCCGGCGATCCGGCGGCGGAGCTTGGTGCGAGCCCTGCTGCGTTTCTTGGTCATCTGTACGGCAACCTCTGGTGTCAGTTCGGGCGACGAGTGGCGGTTCAGCGCGACGTCACGGCACGAAGTAGATCACGGTGAACAGTCCGATCCACACGATGTCCACGAAGTGCCAGTAGTACGACACGACGATGGCGGACGTGGCCTGGGCCGGGGTGAACTTGCTCATCTTGGTGCGCATGAGCAGGTACACGAACGCGATGAGGCCGCCGGTCACGTGGAGCCCGTGGAACCCGGTGGTCAGGTAGAAGACCGTCCCGTAGGCGGACGAGGGGATGGTCGTGCCGTCCTGAACGAGCTGGTAGTACTCGTAGGCCTGGCCGAGCACGAAGATCGTGCCCATGCCCAGCGTGAGCGTGTACCAGCGCCGCAGCCCGAACACGTCACCTCGCTCCGCCGCGAAGACTCCCATCTGACAGGTGAGAGACGACGCGACGAGCACGATCGTGACAACGAGCGCGTAAGGCACGTTGAGGTGCGTCGGCGGCGGCGGCCAGTGGCCGGTGTCGTTCTGCGCCTTGACCGTGAAGAACATGGCGAAGAGGCCGGCGAAGAACATCAGCTCGCTGGCCAGCCACACGATGGTGCCGACGCTGACCATGTTCGGCCGGTTCAGCGAATGCACACGCTGGCTGATGGAGGGCGCTGCTGTCGTCACGCGGGCATTATTGCCTGCCACGGTGGTGCTGGGCCCGTCGGGTCCACGGCGAGTCGCGGGCCTACGGTGATCGACGTACCGCCGTCCGGCCGCCTGCCGCCGATCTTGGTGCGCCGGATAGCATCACCTGGTCCGACGGCGGTCCGTTGAGGCCGTTTCGACCGAGTTCTGAATCCTGCCGGAGGCACCGTCATGACCGCGCCGCTGAAGATCCTGGTGTTCAGCCACCGGCCCGAGGTCCGCGAGACGATCGTCACAGCGATCGGCCGGCGCCCGGCGGCGGACATCGGCCGCGTCGAGTATCTCGAGGTCGGCACCACCGCCGAGGTGCTGATGGCCATGGACAGCGGCGTCGTCGACCTCGCGATCCTCGACGGTGAGGCGCAGCCCACCGGTGGCATCGGCCTGTGCCGGCAGCTGAAGAACGAGATCGACGCATGTCCCCCGATCGTGATCGCCATCCGGCGCAAGGACGACCGGTGGCTGGCCACCTGGTCGGAGGCGGACGCCGTGGTCGTCCACCCGCTCGACCCGCTGACCGCTGCCGAGACGGTCGCCGACGTGCTGCGCAACAAGCAGCTGCCGGTCCACCACGGCTGACCTTCTTCGAGTGAGGCGCGACCCATGACCGAGTCCTGGCCCGCCCTTTTCAATCAGCTCGTCGCACGCCGCGACCTCTCGACCGCGGACACCGCGTGGGCGATGAACGAGATCATGTCCGGCGCGGCGACGCCCTCCCAGATCGGCGGGTTCGCCATCGGCCTGCGCGCGAAGGGCGAGACAGCCGCCGAGGTCGCGGGCATGGCCGAGTCGATGCTCGCCCATGCGCTGCGCGTGCCGCTGGACCAGCCCGCGGTCGACGTGGTCGGCACGGGCGGCGACCAGGCCGGGACCGTGAACATCTCGACCATGTCGGCCATCGTGACGGCCGCGGCCGGGGTGCCGGTGGTCAAGCACGGCAACCGGGCGGCGTCGTCGCGCTGCGGCACGGCCGACGTGCTGGAACACCTGGGCGTGGTGATCGAGCTGACTCCTTCGGGGGTCGCCACCTGCGTGCGGGAGCTGGGGATCGGGTTCTGTTTCGCGCCGGCGTTCCACCCGGCGCTGCGCCACGTCGGGCCCTCGCGCAAGCAGCTGGGTATCCCGACGACGTTCAACGTGCTCGGTCCCCTGACCAACCCGGCGCAGCCGACGGCCGCGCTGGTGGGCTGCGCGGACGCGCGGCTGGCTCCGGTGGTGGCCGAGGTGCTCGCCGGGCGGGGCTTCAGCGTTCTCGTGGTGCGTGGGGACGACGGTCTGGACGAGATCACCACCACGACGACGTCGACCGCTTGGGTGGCGTCTGGGGGCTCCGTACGGGTGGACAAGATCGACCCGGCACGGCTGGGTATCGCGACAGCTCTTCCGGGGGACCTGGCCGGCGGCGACGCGGCCCAGAACGGTTCGGTCCTGCGGGCGCTGCTGGCCGGCACGCCCGGCCCGGTGCGCGACACGGTGCTGCTGAACGCGGCGGGCGCGATCGCGGCTTTCCGGGGCCTGACGGACGACCTGCACGCGGACCTGGCGGCGGGTCTGTCCACGGCGGCGGAGGCCATCGACTCGGGTCGCGGTACGGCGCTGCTGGACCAGTGGATCACTTTGTCGACGAGCCTGCGCGACGCGGCCCCGGTAGCCGGCTGAGCCTGGACCAGGGATCCCAGAAACCCTTACATACCAACAAATCCCGAGGACCCCTACGGTCACGACAGCCCCCACCCCATCCCGGGGGCGGCCCTGTTCCAGTCTATCGGCCCACACCCACGAGAACCGGCGCACAAGATCCACAGCGGCCGAGTTGTCCACAGGCCGGTGAGCCATCCACAGGAAGCCCGGCCAGGTTGACAGGTGCCCGCGAAAGCACGAACGCCCGCGTACCCCAGAGGGTGCGCGGGCGTTCGGCGGAAGAAGCTAGTCCGTGGCGTTCGGGCGGGTGTGGTACTCGAAGACCAGGCCGCCCACCGCGAGCAGGACGCACACCAGGCCGATCACCAGCAGCCAGATCTGCAGGAAGGCCAGGGCCACGGCCGTGAGACCGCCGGCCGCCGCGATGGCCACCGGCCAGTAGCTGCCCGCGCTGAAGAAGCCGACCTCGCCGGCGCCGTCGCTGATCTCGGCGTCCGGGTTGTCCTCCGGGCGACGCTCGACGCGGCGGGCGACGAAGTGGAAGTACGAGCTGATGATCAGCGACAGGCCGCCGGTCAGGATGAGGCCGACGGTGCCCACCGGCTCCTTCGCCCAGAGCCCGTACACGACGGCGAAGACGAAGAAGAACGCGGTCGTCACGTCGAAGAGCCTGGCCTCGACCTTCATGCTGTCCTCACTCCCGGGTGCGAAAGGCCTAGTTGGATGACGTCCGCGCCGTGCGGTCGCTGTTGAACGGCGAAGTGGTGGTCGCCGTCGGGCTGCACAGGTCACCACAGGACGGGTCGCGCTCGCCCAGCTCGGCCAGCGCCTCGGCCGCGGTGTACGGCTCCTGGGTCTCCTCGTTGAGGGACCGGCGCAGCGTCATGTAGGTGTTGAACCGCTCCGGGCTGATCGCCCGCACCTCGAAGTTCATGCCCGAGTGGTAGGTGCCGCACAGCTCGGCGCACCGGCCCACGAAGGCGCCCTCGCGGTCGATCGTGTTCTGGAACGTGTTGTCCTGGTTGTTCTTCTCCGGGTACGGGAAGACGTCCCGCTTGAAGTTGAACTCCGGCACGAAGAACGAGTGGATCACGTCGCGGGCGCGCAGGTTGTAGTGGATCACGCTCTCGGTCGGCAGCACGAGCAGCGGGATCTCGGTCGTGGTGCCGGTGGTCGTGACCAGCGGACCGTCGGTCGTCCTGGGGATGACCGTGCGCCCGTCGAGGTCCACGTACTGCTCGTAGCCGAACTCCCAGTTCCACTGGAACGCGAGGACGTTCACCTCGACGTCGACCTCGTCGACCGGTTCCTCGGCGAGCACGTAGTTCTGCGTGACCACCGTGAAGTAGAAGAGCACCACCACGATGATCGACGGCACACCCGTGTAGATGACCTCGAGGAAGTGGTTGTACTGGAACTGCCTCGGCAGCTTGTCGCCACGCTTGCGGTGGGCGACCACGGGCCACAGGATCAGCACCCACACCACCACGCCGACGATCAGCGACGCGACCACGGACCACGTCCAGAAGGTCTGCATCCGCTCGGCCTGGGGGGTGATGCCCTCCGGCCAGCCGAAGCGGAGCACCTCGCCTGCCGAGCAGCCGGTGGCCATGAGTGAGACCAGGCCGGTCAGACCAGCCACGGCGGTCAGCCGCGATGTCCGCGTGCGCCCCGTTGTGCCCACTGCGCGACCCCTCCTTGGAATGCCGGTGATCACAGCACGGGAGCGTAGCCGAGAGGCCCACGCCACACCGCGTAGGGGCAGTTGTGTCGAGACGAGGGATACTGCTTGTCCGAGGAGCACTCGACAGGAGAGGTTGTGCCGAGACGTGTGCGGTCTGCTCGGAGTTGTCTTTCCCACCGAAGAGGTCGCCGAACAGGCCCGTGACACGGTCGCCGCGGCGATGCGCTGCCAGCGTCACCGCGGCCCGGACGAGTCGGGCGTGTGGGCGGGCGACGAGGTCGTCTTCGGTGTCAACCGCCTCGCTGTCATCGATGTCAACAACTCCCGCCAGCCGCTGCACTGGAGCCCCGAGAACGTCTCCGAGCGCTACACCATCCTGTTCGACGGCGCGATCTACAACCACCTCGAGCTGCGCGAGGAGCTGATCGAGAAGCACGGCGCGGCCATGCGCACCCACGGCGACGCCGAGGTCATCGTCGCGCTGTACCACTACCTCGGCCCGGCGGCCGTGTCCCGGCTGCGCGGCATGTTCGCGTTCGTCATCTGGGACTGGCGCCGCCGGGAGATGTTCGGCGCGCGCGACCCGTTCGGCATCAAGCCGCTGTACTACTCGGCCGGTCCTGGCGGGGTGGCGTTCTCGAGTGAGAAGAAGTCGCTCCTCGAGTTGGCGCCCGCGCTGCACGCGCGCAACGAGCTGGACCAGAAGGCGCTGCAGCACTACCTGGTGCTGCAGTACGTGCCGGAGCCGGAGTCGCTGCACTCCCAGATCCGGCGCATCGAGTCCGGCACCTCGTTCACCGTCCGTCCCGGCAAGCAGATCGTCTCCGAGCGGTACTTCTTCCACTCCTTCCGGCCCACACCCGTGCGCGGGCAGGAAGACGAGGAGCGGCTGTACGACCAGATCGCCGAGGTCCTGCGCGACTCGGTGGCCAAGCACATGCGTGCGGACGTCACGGTCGGCGCGCTCCTGTCCGGCGGCCTCGACTCCACGGCCATCGCGGCGATCGCCCGGGAGCACAACCCCGACCTGATCACGTTCACCACGGGGTTCGAGCGCGAGGGCTACTCCGAGGTGGAGCTGGCGGCCGAGTCGGCGGCGGCCATCGGCGTGCGCCACGTGGTCCGCACGGTCAGCGCCGAGGAGATGATGGAGTCCTTACCCCTGATCGTCTGGTACCTCGACGATCCGGTGGCCGACCCGGCGCTCGTGCCGCTGTGGTTCATCGCGCGCGAGGCGCGCCAGCACGTGAAGGTCGTGCTCTCCGGCGAGGGCGCCGACGAACTGTTCGGCGGCTACTCCCTCTATCGCGAGCCGAGTTCGCTCGCCCCGTTCGAGCGGGTGCCGGGCGCGCTGCGGCGGGCCATGGGGTCGCTGTCCACGAAGCTGCCGGACGGCAAACGGGGCAAGGACCTGCTGCGACGCGGCGCGCTCGACCTGGAGCACCGCTACTACGGCAACGCGCGGATCTTCCGCGACGACCAGCTCAAGCAGGTGCTGCGCAAGTTCGACGAGAACGTCGGGCACGCGGACGTCACGGCCGCCGCCTACGAGGAGTCGGTGAACTGGGACCCGGTGACGCGCATGCAGCACGTCGACCTGTTCACCTGGCTGCGCGGCGACATCCTCGTGAAGGCCGACAAGGTGACCATGGCCAACTCGCTGGAGCTGCGGGTGCCGTTCCTCGACACCGAGGTGTTCAAGATCGCGGCGCGGCTGCCGGCCGAGCAGAAGATCACGAAGGACGCCACGAAGTACGCGCTGCGCCAGGCGCTGCGCAAGATCGTGCCGGACCACGTGCTCGAGCGGCGGACGCTCGGTTTCCCGGTGCCGATCCGCCTGTGGCTGAAGGACGAGATGTACGACTGGGCGCGCCAGATCGTGCTGAAGTCGCAGACGGACGAGGAGATCGACAAGAACGCCGTGCTGCGCCTGCTGGAGGAGCACCGGGCGGGCACGCTCGACCACAGCCGGCGCATCTGGGCGCTGCTGGTCTACATGCTGTGGCACGGCATCTTCGTGGAGGACCGCATCCGGCCGCGCGTCCCCGAGACGCAGTACCCGATCACGCTCTAGTTCATCGGCGCATCCACTGGATGGCCACCTCGTCCTCGTCCTCGTCCTCGTCCTCGTCCTCGTCCTCGTCGTTGTCCGGCGCCGGTCCTCGGGGCCGGACGGGCGTCTCGCCGGCGTTGCCCGGGGGCGGATCGATCGGGCGTAGCGGGCGGTCCGAGTCGGGCACCGTGTCGACGAACCGCGCCAGTTCGGCCTTCACGCGTGTCTGGAACGCGGCGACCTCGGGCACCGAGTTCGCCGCGCCGTCGACGATCGCCTGCAAGGTGGTTCGACCCTCCCGCACGGCGCGGGCCACGCGCACCAGGTCGGCCGGGGCGTCGCGGTCCTGCGCGGCCGCCCGCAACCTCTCCGCCGGGTCGACGCGCGGTCGCGTCGACAACTCGGCGCTCACCGCGGCGGCGGCCGCCTGGAACCGGATCCGCTGGGTGCGCAGGTCGTCGAGCCGGTCGGTGATCGCGCTCAGTGCCGCCCGCGTGTGGTCGGGCACGCCGTGGTCAGGCACCGGCGCGCTCCGAGTCGTCGCCGATCGCGTACGCGTCGGTCGGGGCGTCGGCGAACTCGGACGTGTCGGCCATGTTCTGCACGGTCTCGAGGAACGCCTTGGCCTGCTCGATCACGCTCTCGATCGTCTCGACCATCGCCCGCGCCGAGTCGAACAGCGCCTCGGACAGCCTGGCGGTGTAGTCGACGCACGTCTGTGCGGCACCGCCGTTCCAGTGCGCGTCGAGCGTGGTCAGTCCGTCGGTCATCGAGCCCGCCGTCTGCTCGGTCGCGTTGCCCACGTTGATCAGCGCGTCCCCCGCGGTGTCCAACCCTGGTACATCTCGGTGTTCTCCTCCTCGACACCGAGGTAGGCCCAGGCCGCGCGGTGTAGCTCGCCCGCCAGGTCGCGAACCGTTCGCCGATCGGTCCCCCAGCTGGTAGGACACGCTGTCGGCGTACTGGTTCACCGGCGTCGTCAGCAGGAACAGCAGACCCTCGAATGCATGGGTACGCCCGGGCGAAGAAGTCGACGTGGGCCCGGATCGCGTCGACGTTGCCCTTCTCCGCCGCCAGGAGATCGCCGTAACCGGCAAGTAGTGCGGCTCGACCTCGAACCCCTCGGCCATCGCCTGCTCCCCTTCCCGTGCTCCCCCGCCTTTCCACGGAAGGTACGAGCGGCGCTCTCCTGGCACTTCCCCGTTCACACTCTGAGTTCCACCACCTTTCCGCTGGCCGACTCGTCCTCGATGAGGGCGACCACCTGGTCGCAGAGCGACTGGAGCGACACCGGCGGCCGCGCGGCACCGGGTTCGAGCGAGGCCAACGCACGGTCGGTGGCCACCCAGTCCGGGGCCACGCAGTTGACCCGGACGCCGGGTAACTCGCCGAGGCACGCCGTGGCACGCATCAGCCCGGCTTTGGCGGCGCCGTACTCCGGCGAGTGGTAGGGCTCGTCACCCAGCCCGGCGGTGGAGCCGATGTTGACCACGACGCCCACACCCGCCGCGAGCGCGAGTTGGATGGCCAGCAGTGGCGCCCGCAGGTTGAGGTCCAGCACGGCACCCCAGTCGGCCGGGTCGACGCGGGGGAAGCCCGGGATGTCGTAGGGAATGCCGCCGGCGTTGTTCACGAGGATGTCCAGCCGGCCGAAGGTGTCGACCGCGAAGTCGACGACCGCACGGACGCCGTGGTCGCTCGTGAGGTCGGCCGCCACGAACTCGGCGCGGCCGCCGGCGTCGCGGATGGCCCGTAAGGTCTCGCCCCCGTCGGCCACGTCGCTCACCACCACGGCCGCGCCACCCCGAGCGAGCCGTTGTGCGATCGCCCCGCCGGTGCCCACGCCGGCGCCGGTCACCACTGCCACCCGGTCCTGGAGTTCCATGGCCGGCACTATGCACGAGGGCACCGACAATTCCGGCGCGCGTCAGGCGGCCAGGCCCCGCAACACGAGGGCCACCTGGTGTTCGATCGCCGCGGGGCCTGAGTCGGGGAGGAGTTGCACGATGCGGATGAGGCCGAGCAGCTGGTAGGCGATGTCGTCGGGTGTCACGTCCGCCGCGAGCGTCCGGTCGGTGGCGGACCGTTCGACGGCTTCGCGGCCGACGGTTCGCAGGTGGGTCAGGCAGCGCTCGAGGTCGGCGTCGGAGGAGGATCCCCCGGCGAGCAGGTCGACCACCGCCTTGTTCGCCGTGAGCTGGGACAACGCCCTGGTGAAGAACTCCCGCAGCCCCTCGAGCGCCGACATCCCGGCGGGGAGGCAGGCCGCCAGGTCGGCGAGGTCGGACCCGGTGATGGCCCGCACGAGGTCCTCCCTGGTCGGGAAGTGCCGGTACACCGTGCCCACGCCGACGCCGGCCGCCGCCGCGACCGCACGCATGTCGACGGACAGGCCGTGTTCCCGGAACGCGTCCGCCGCGGCGATCAGGAGTTTCTCCCTGTTCGCCACGGCGTCGCGGCGCTGCCTCCGCCCCTCTGCCATGTCCGCAGCCTACCGGAACACGCGTTCCGCCTTTGCGGTAGGCTGATCCGGAACATCAGTTCCGGAACGAGGGAGTGTGCTGTGCGGACGATCGTGATCACCGGAGGAACGGACGGGATGGGTGCCGCCCTGGCGCGTCACTACCTGGCGGCGGGCGACCGGGTGGTGGTGATCGGGCGCAGCGAGGCCAAGGCCCGCGCGCTCGGATCGGCCGAGTTCATCGCGGCGGACCTCTCCCTGCTCGAGGACAGCCGTCGCGTGGTCGACCGGCTGCGCGACGAGCACGAACGGATCGACGCGCTGGTCCTCGCGGCCTCGTTCGTCCGGCAGCGCCGGCACGTCACTCCCGAGGGACACGAGGCGTCGTGGGCCCTGTTCTTCCTGAGCAAGTACCTGTTCGTGACGCGGCTCGCCGACCTGCTGCGCGCGAGTGGGCGGCCGGTGATCGTGAACACGGCCGTCCCGGGCGCTCGCGCGGACGCCATCGCGTTCGACGACCTGGAGTTGACGAACGGGTACACCTTCAAGCGGTCGAACGCCCAGCAGCGCCGCGCCAACGAGCTACTCGGAATCCTTGCCACGGAAGAGAATCCAGCCCTCAGCTACGTGACCTGGGGTCCGAGCCGCCTGGTGCGCACGAGCTTCGCCGGCGAGGTGGGGAGCGGCATGCGACTCGCCGCCGCGGTGCTGGGACCGGTGCTGGGCCAACGCCCGGAGGACGCGATCGTGCCGATCTCCCGGCTCATCGACGAGCCGACCCCGGGGCGGGCCGCCTACCGCGGCGCCAAGCCCCGGCCGCTCACCGGCGGCGGCCAGGACGCGGCGCGCCTGGCTGATGCCGTGGCGAGGATCTAGCGCCGGAACCGCCAGGTCTTGCTGTCGAACGCGATGCAGATGCCCGGCGACAGGACCACCACCCGCAGCGTGGCGTCGCGTTCGTCGAAGTCGATGCCCTCCGCCTCGAACTCGCCCGAGCAGCCACTCTCGAGCGGCAGCTGGCCGAGCGCGGTCACCCGACCCGGCACGTCGGACCCCGAGACCGGCCCATCGAGATCCACCTGCAGCAGCGGTTTCGTCACGCCGAACAACGCGCCCTCGGGATCGTTCGACGAACACAACAGCTGGCGGTCGGTCACGAAGTCGCAGCCCTGGATGTCGCGGACCGGCCGGTCCAGCACGACGGTGGACGACAGCGGCAGGTTCGCCGCCGGATCGCTGTGCGCGATGCCGGGCATCGGGTGCACCAGCAGCCGGGACATGGTGCCGTACTCACCGGCCACCAGCCAGCGGCCGTCCGGGGACACGGCGGCGAACGAGTTGTTCGACGCCTCCCACGACTCGAGCGCGTGCTGGTACTCGGCCCACGTGCCGTCCGGCGCCTCGACGCGGAACAGCTTCGCGCCGCGGTCGTCGCGCTGGTAGGGCTCCACGTAGTAGCCGTGGCCACCGCCGGGGTCACCCACATGGTTCCAGCCGCGCGCGGCGAGGCCGGGCGGAATGGTGCCCACGCCCGTGTAGCGGAAGATCGTCCCGCCGTCACGGTCGACCGTGGCGAGGCCCTGACTCTCGTCGAGGGGCCTCGCCACGTCGGAACCTACGGGCTGCCAGGGGCCGGTGGCCGCGCTGGCGACCCCGGTGAACACCAGCAGGAGGGCGGCGGCAGCCGCGAGCGCACGCATACACCCACAGCTACCAGACGGTCACCGAAAGCGGTACCTACGGGAGTACGGGGGCGATCTCCGCGGCCGCCTCCGGGCCGTAGGCCGCACCGATGCGGGTGAGCGCCAGCTCGTTGTCGAGCGTCCACTCCTGCGTGCCGATGCCCTCGAGGACCAGCACCGCGATGTAGGAGCCGAGCTGCGCGGCGCGCTCCATGCCGAGGCCCTTGTCCAGTCCGGCGAGCAGGCCGGCGCGGAAGGCGTCGCCGACACCGGTCGGGTCGGCCTTCACGGTCTCCGGGACGGCGTTCACCGTGATGGCGGAGCCGGCGCTGGTGACGATCTCCACGCCCTTCTCGCCGAGCGTGGTGATCCGCATGCCGACGCGCGACATCACGTCCTGCTCCGACCAGCCGGTCTTCTGCCGCAGCAGTTCCCACTCGTAGTCGTTGCTGAACAGGTACTTGGCGCCGGTGATGAATTCCTTGATCTGGTCGCCGTTCATGCGCGCGAGCTGCTGGGACGGGTCGGCCGCGAAGTCGTAGCCGAGCTGGCGGCACTCCTCGGCGTGGCGCAGCATCGCGTCCGGGTCGTCCGGGCTGATGAGCACGAGGTCGAGGCCGCCGACCTTCTCCGCGAGGGGCGCCAGCTCGATCTCGCGGGCCTCGGACATGGCACCGGCGTAGAACGAGGCGATCTGGCACATGTCGTCGTCGGTGGTGCAGACGAACCGCGCGGTGCCGGCGGTCTTCGAGACGAGCACGCCGGAGCAGTCGACGCCGTGGCGCTCGAGCCAGGACTGGTACTCGGCGAAGTCGTTGCCCACGGCACCCACCAGCACGGGGGACGCGCCGAGCACGGCCATGCCGAACGCGATGTTCGCGCCGATCCCGCCGCGACGAACCACCAGGTCGTCGACCAGGAAGCTCAGGGAGATCTTGTGCAGCTGATCGGCCACGAGCTGATCGGCGAACCTCCCCGGGAAGTGCATGAGATGGTCGGTCGCGATACTTCCGGAGACGGCGACGGGCACGGGAGGCTCCCCTGTCTGGTGGACGTCAATTGGAGTGAACGGAAGTCGTAAAAGTTAGCGGTTGTCGATTCCGCAGACCCACTCGGGACAACATCTGACACTACCGGTCGGTAGAGGTGCGCGGACCGGCTGCCTCGGCCTAGGTTCGAGGTTGTGACCAATCCCGAGCCGAGCACTTTCGCCGAGCTGATCGCGGACTGCGCCGACATCCCCGACGCCCTCCGCGCCCCTGACCAGGACCTTCCGTCTCCGAGGGCCACCCCCTCATGGGCGATCGACGACTCCTGCCACGCCCAGGTGCGTGGGCTCGAGGAGTACGTCTGACCCAAACTAGAGCGGGCCGCAACCGATACCCGGTCGCGGCCCGTGTCCGTCTCTAGTGAAACTTCTGGTGGGAACTCAGTGGAACGAGTCTCCACACGCGCAGGAACCACCGGCGTTGGGGTTGTCGATGGTGAAACCCTGCTTCTCGATCGTGTCGACGAAGTCGATCGTGGCGCCCTGCACGTAGGGCGCGCTCATCCGGTCCACCGCGACCTTGAGGCCGTTGAAGTCCCGGAAGAGGTCACCGTCGAGCGTGCGCTCATCGAAGAACAGCTGGTAGCGCAGGCCCGCACAGCCGCCCGGCTGCACGGCGATACGCAGGTGCATGTCGTCGCGGCCTTCCTGGTCCAGCAGGGCCTTGGCCTTGCTGGCGGCCGTGTCGGACAACAGCACGCCGTGCGTCTCCGTGTCGGTGTTGTTCTCCTGTGCGGTCGTCATGGTTCTCCTCGACCTCCGGGGTACGTACTACAGATGGACAACCGGGATCGTCCGCGTTCTGTTCCCTTTCCATGGTGACACACTCGGCCAGAGAGGCAGTGTCACCTGTGCCACTGGCTGGACACGTGCTTGGCCAGGGCGGTGAGCGTGCCGGCCGGGTCGGCCAGCGACGCCTCGGGTGAACCGACGTGCTCGGACACCGAATAGGCGTGGTCCACGCCCGACGCGGCGGCCCGGCGCCTACCCACGCTGACCTGCCCGGCGAGCACCACGCACGGGGTACCGCGCTCCGACGCGGCGCTCGCGACCCTGGTCACGAGCTTGCCGCGCAGTGACTGGAAGTCGAAGCTGCCCTCGCCCGTGACCACCAGTTGGGCGGTGTCGAGCGCGGCGTCGAGGCCGGAGAGCCTGCGCACCACGCCCGCGCCGGACTCGACCGTGGCGCCGAGCGCGATGAGCGCCGCGCCGAGGCCGCCGGCCGCGCCTGCGCCCTGCTCGTCTCTGATGTCGCGGCCGGCCACCTCGGCCAGCAGGTCGGCCCAGCGGGTGAGCGACCGTTCCAGGCGGCGAACGCCCAGGTCGTCCGCGCCTTTCTGGGGTCCGAAGACGCGGGCCGCGCCGAGCTTGCCGAGCAGCGGGTTCTCCACGTCGGAGGCGGCGATCAGCTTCACTCCCCCGAGGTCGACCTTGCCGGACAGGCGCGCGGTGTCGACCAGCGGGCCGCCGCCAGGTGGGAGGGGCTCGTCGTGCTCGTCGACCGCGACGGCCCCCAGCTCACGGAGCATGCCGGCGCCGCCGTCGGTGCTGGCCGAGCCGCCGAGGCCGACGACGATCGTGTGCACGCCCGTGGTGAGCGCGTGGGCCATCAGTTCGCCGACGCCGACCGTGTTGGCCGCCATCGCGTCGCGGTCGGGTGCGGGGACCAGCGTCAGGCCGCAGGCCTGGGCGCATTCGATGTAGGCGGTGCCGTCGTGCTCGAGCCAGGTGGCGTCGACCGAGGCACCGAGGGGACCGGCCACCGAGCGGTGGTGGAGGTGGCCTCCGAGCGCCGCGTGCAGCACGTCGACGAAGCCGGGCCCGCCGTCGGCGAGGGGACACAGGGTGAGTTCGTCGTCGGGCGCGCCACCGCGCCATCCGGCGGCGATGGCCTCGGCGGCCTCCGGCGCGGTCAACGTCCCACCGAAGCAGTCTGGAGCGATCAGCACCCGCATGGTCAAAGAGTAGTTGGACCTCCTTTACCCTCTGCGGTGTGAGGTTCCTTCGCCGCAAAGACGCCGAGTCCGCCGACGCCGAGATCGAGGTCGACGGGACTGACGCCGTCGACGACGACGGCAGGAGCAGGGCGCACACGCCGGGCAAGGGTCGCCCGACGCCCAAACGCCGCGACGCCGAGCAGAAGCGCCGGGGGCCGGTCGCGCCGCCGCCGAAGACCACGCGTGAGGCCATGCGCCGCGCGCGCGGCAACAAGGAGGACCGCAAGGAGCTCGCCGCCAAGCGCCGCGAGATCCGGGTCACCCAGCGCGAACGCATGATGGCGGGCGACGAGAAGTACCTGATGCCGCGCGACCGTGGGCCGGTCAAGGCCTACATCCGCGACCTCGTGGACACTCGGCGCAACATCCTTGGGCTGTTCATGCCGCTCGCCGTTGTGATCTTCGTCGCGCTCCTCGTGCCGAACCCGGCGCTGCAGAGCTACACCACGCTCGGCTGCCTGATGATGCTGGTCGTCATGATCATCGAGGGCGTCATGAACGGCAGGCGCATCACCCGCATGGTGCGCGCGAAGTTCCCGAAGGAAGCGGTCCGCGGGCTGTCGGTCGGCTGGTACTCGTTCATCCGTGCCTCGCAGATCCGCAAGCTGCGCGTGCCGAAGCCCCGCCTGAAGCCGGGAGAACAGATTGCGTGAGCCGCTGCCGCTCGCCGGTCGGGTCGCCCTGGTCACGGGCGCCAGCCGGCGGGTGGGCATCGGCTACGCCATCGCGCGGCGGCTGGCCTCCTACGGGGCCGGCGTGTTCGTGCACCATTTCGTCCCGCACGACGCGGCGCTGCCGTGGGGTGCCGACCCGGGCGGTCCGGCCGCGGTGGTCGAGGGCGTCCGCGAGGTGGCCTCGGCGGGGGTGGCGGACCTGTCGGCCGACCTGGCCGACCCTTCGGGGCCGGCGCGGGTGGTCGAGGCGGCCGTGGCGGCTTTCGGTCGAGTGGACATCCTGGTGTGCAACCAGGCACGCAGCGGTGGCGACGGCCCGCTGTCGGCCATGGACGCCACGATGCTCGACGGGCACTACGCGGTGAACACGCGGGCGTCGATCCTGCTGGCCAAGGAGTTCGCCGCGCGGTTCTCCGGTGACGCGGGCCGGATCGTGTTCATGACGTCCGGCCAGGACCTCGGCCCCATGCGCGGGGAGGTGGCGTACGCGGCGAGCAAGGGCGCGCTGGCGTCGATCACCGCGACGCTCGCCGACGAACTGGGCGCGGCCGGGATCACCGTGAACACCGTGAACCCGGGGCCTGTGGACACGGGCTACGCGCCACCGGACGTGGTGACGGCCGTGGCGGCCATGTTCCCGAGCGGCCGCTGGGGCGAGCCGGACGACCCGGCCCGCCTGATCGCCTGGCTGACCACTGACGAGGCGCGTTGGATCACCGGTCAGGTGATCAACTCGGAGGGCGGCTTCCGCCGCTGGTGACGTCGGGGCTTCCATTCGCTCCCGAAGTTATCCACAGGCTCGCCGCTCGGGCCGACCTGGAGTTGCTCCACGGCTAGGTTGGGGTCATGGAGTTTCGTCGTCTCGGCCGTAGTGGCCTATCCGTCAGTGAGATCTCGTACGGCAACTGGATCACCCACGGTTCGCAGGTGGAGGAGGAAGCGGCCCACGCGTGCGTGAAGGCCGCCCTCGACGCCGGGATCACCACTTTCGACACCGCCGACGTCTATGCGAACACCCGGGCCGAGTCCGTGCTCGGGCGGGCGCTCGCCGGGCAGCGGCGCGAAAGCCTGGAGATCTTCACCAAGGTGTTCTGGCCCACCGGGCCGGGCGGTCCCAACGACCGCGGTCTCGGCCGCAAGCACATCATGGAGTCGGCCAACGCGTCGCTCAAGCGGCTCGGCACCGACTACGTCGACCTCTACCAGGCCCATCGGTTCGACGACCGGGTGCCACTGGAGGAGACGTTCCTCGCGTTCGCCGACCTCGTGCGGGCCGGCAAGGTCCTCTACGTCGGCGTGTCCGAATGGAACGCCGAGCAGATCGCGCGCGGCGCCGAACTGGCCCGTGAACTGCGGGTGCCGTTCATCTCCAACCAGCCGCAGTACTCGATGCTGTGGCGGGTCATCGAGACCGAGGTCGTGCCGGCCAGCGAAGCCGCCGGCATCAGCCAGATCGTGTGGTCGCCCATCGCGCAGGGCGTGCTCACCGGCAAGTACCTGCCCGGCCAGCCGCCGCCCGCCGGGTCGCGCGCCACCGACGAGCAGGGCGGCAAGAACTTTATCTCGCGACTCCTGCGCGACGACGTGCTGGAGAAGGTGCAGCAGCTCAAGCCCATCGCCGAGGAGGTCGGGCTGTCGATGGCGCAACTGGCCGTCGCGTGGGTGCTGCAGAACAAGAACGTGGCGTCCGCGATCATCGGCGCCACCCGGCCCGAGCAGGTCACCGAGAACGTGAAGGCCGCCGGGGTCACCCTCTCCGCCGACGTCTTAGCCAAGATCGACAAGGCGCTCGACGGGAGCTACGAGACCGATCCGTCGTACACGGGTTAGAGGGTGCGCGAATAGGGTCGGTGGATGGCCGTCGTGATCGAGGTGGTTCCTGGCGGTGCCGCGCGGGCTTCGGCGTACCGGGTCGTACCTCGATGCCTGCGCGGTACCGCCAGGGGCCGCGTCGGCGCGGCGGGCGCCGCCATGCCCTATCTGCGCACCCTCTTAGTCCGGCGGGTGCAGGCTCATGGGGCCGTAGACGATGTCGTCGCCGCACAGCAGCGTGACCTCGTCCACGCCCTGCTCGACCAGCGTCGGCCAGGCCGAGGAGAGCCAGTCCTCGGCCTCGGTCTGGTCGGCGAACGTCCGGTCGGCGTCGTGACTCCATCGGTAGTCCACGGCCGCACAAGATAGCGTGCGCCGCGTGGCGACTCTCGTGCTCGGCGGTGCGCGGTCCGGCAAGTCCGCACACGCCGAGGGACTGCTGCCCGCTTCCGAGGCCACCTACGTGGCGACCGCACGCGTCGACCCGGACGACTCCGAGTGGACGGCGCGGATCGCCACGCACCGGTCACGTCGCCCGCCCGGCTGGCGGACGGTGGAGCTGGCGGACCCGATGGGCCTCGCGCCGCTGCTGTCGTCGGCGCTGTCGGGTCCGCTGCTGGTCGACGACCTGGCCACGTGGCTGACGGCGTTGCTCGACGACACGGGCGGGTGGGACGGCGACGTCTCCTCGGCTGTCGACGAGTGCGCCCGGCTGGTCGAGGCGGTCGCCGCCACGCGGGCCGAACTCGTGCTCGTGTCGGCGGAAGTCGGACTGGGCGTGGTGCCCGCCACGCGCTCTGGCAGGCTTTTCCGTGATCAGCTCGGCGCCCTCAACGCGAGCCTCGCGCGAGCGTGCACCGAGGTGGTGCTGTTGGTGGCCGGTATTCCACTGCGACTTCGCTAGCTGTCCCGATCGAGGGGGTATTCGGATGACCGTCGAGTTCGACCCGGTGGCACCACCGGACGAGGCGACCAGGCTGGACGCGCTCGCACGGCATCAGGAGCTGACCAAGCCGGCCGGTTCGCTGGGGCGGTTGGAGGAGCTGGGCACGTGGCTGGCCGCGTGCCAGGGCGTGTGCCCGCCGCGGCCGATCGAGCGCGCGCGGATCGTGGTGTTCGCGGGCGACCACGGCATCGCGGCGCGTGGGGTGTCGGCGTATCCCAGCGAGGTGACCGGGCAGATGGTCGCCAACTTCCGCGCGGGCGGCGCGGCGATCAACGTGCTGGCGGCAGCGGCCGGTGCCACCGTGCGGGTGGTGGACGTGTCGGTCGACTCGCCTGCCGACGACGAGTACAAGGTGCGCAGGAGTTCCGGCCCGATCGACTGTGAGGACGCGCTCACCCAGGACGAGGTCGAGGCCGCCCTGGCCCTCGGACGGTCCATAGTGGACGAAGAGGTCGACTCGGGCGCGGACCTGTTGGTGGCCGGCGACATGGGCATCGGCAACACCACGTCCGCCGCGGTGTTGGTGGCCGCTCTGACAGGTGCCGAACCGGTGGCCGTGGTCGGCCGGGGCACGGGCATCGACGACGCCACGTGGATGCGCAAGACGGCCGCCATCCGCGACGCCCTACGCCGCGCGAAGCCGGTCACGGCCGAACCGGTGGCCTTACTGCGCACAGCCGGCGGCGCCGACATCGCCGCCATGGCAGCCTTCCTGGCGCAAGCGGCGATCCGCCGCACCCCCGTGATCCTGGACGGCGTGGTATCCGGCGCGGCAGCACTGGTAGCCGAGGAACTGGCACCCGGCGCACGCGCCTGGTGGGTGGCCGGACACCGCTCGACCGAACCGTCCCACACGCTGGTGCTGGACCAACTGGACCTGGAACCGTTGCTGGACCTGAAGATGCGCCTGGGCGAAGGCTCGGGCGCGACAGCCGCCCTACCCCTGGTACTGATGGCCGGCCGAATCCTGTTGGAGATGGCCACCTTCGCGGACGCAGGAATCAGCGGCCCCGCCGACACCCCAGCCACCGCAGACCCAACCCCCGCCGCCGACGCAGAGCCCGCAACCGCCGGACCCACACCGGCGGCCACTGCGGACCCAAATCCCGAACCCGGCACAGAACCCACACCAGATTCGGGAGACGAGCCCGAACCGAGCACCGACCCGACGGCCACTGCCGCACCCACGCCCCCTGCCGGACCTGCCCCCACCGCCGCCGCCAAACCGAATGCGGAACCGGAGCCAAGCACCGACCCGAGAGCCACCGCCGCACCCACACCAGCTGCCGGACTGGCATCGGGCGCGGGACCCGAAACGGATGCCGGCACGAAGACCACTGCCTTACCCACGCCGGCTGGCGGACCTGAGTCCGCTGCCACAGCGGAACCAGGTGCGGGGCTCGAGTTGGACGCCACCCGCGCGGAGGACTGATGCTCCCCGGCTTACGGCTGGCGCTGTCCTGGCTCACCGTGCTGCCGGTGCGGGTCGGGACGGTAGACCGCGCCGTGGGCAGGACGGCCATCGCGGTCGCGCCGGTCGTGGGGTTGTTGCTCGGCGGCGTGGCGGCGGGTCTGTTGGTGCTGCTCGACCTCATGGGGGTGCCGGGCCTGCTGGCCGGGATCCTGACCGTCGCGGTGCTAGCCGTCGGCACGCGTGGTCTGCACCTCGACGGGCTGGCCGACACGGCCGACGGCCTCGGCTGTTACGGGCCTCCGGAGCGGGCGCTGGCCGTGATGCGGGACGGCGGCGTCGGGCCGTTCGGCGTGGTCACGCTCGTGCTGACGCTCGGCGCGCAGGCCGCCGCCCTCGGGGCGCTCACTGATCGGTGGTTCGCGGTCGTCTTGGCCGTGGCGGTGGGCCGGGCGGCGTTCTCGCTCTGCTGCCGTCACGGTGTGAACGCCGCCCGTCCCGACGGCCTCGGCGCGCTGGTCGCCGGCACTCAGTCGGTGGCCGTGCCCGTCCTGTGGCTGGGTGGGCTCTTCCTCGCCTCGGTTCTGGTGGACCCGGACGAGGACGCGTGGGTGGGCCCGGTGGCCGTCATCCTCGCCGTCGGGCTGGTGGTCGCCCTGGTCCAGCACACGCGCCGCCGGTTCGGCGGCATCACGGGTGACGTGCTGGGGGCGGCCAGCGAACTCGCCACGACCGTCGTGCTGGTCACCTGCACACTCGGCTGAGCAGCCCCGGCGACGGCGCCCCCAGTTCGAGCATCGCGCCATGGAACGAGGCGAGTCCCACCGGCCGGTGGTCCCGCAGCTCGCGGATCACCGGCTTGCCCCACGTGTAGCGCCCGCACGGCCGACGGAGCGCGGCGCCGCCCAGAACAGCCCGGCGAGCGCGTGCCCCCGCTGCGACGCCGGCATCGGCCCGACCCGGCACTCCCCGTCGGTGTTAGGGGACCAGGCCGGAGCGGGTGGTCCACTCGACGACCTCGGCGACCAGCGCGGTGACCTCCTCCAGCAGGCCGTCGGCCGTGGGGTGGCGCGCACGCAGTCCCTGGACCACCTCCCGCACGGGAGCGGACGCGTCGACGCGCGCACACGCCTCCGTGAGCAGCTGCCACATCCGGACCCGTTCGGCGTCCACCCGCTTCGCGAGGTCGTCCAGGTCGACATCGATCGCCTCGGCCGACGACAGCAGCCGGGTGAGTGCGGGGCCGCCGAGCGCGGCCGACGGTTCGCCGTGCGCGGCCGCGGGCTCGAGGTGGGTGGCCTCGGCGACCGGGGCGGGGACCCGGTCCAGCGCTGCCACGGCCGCGTCCACCGCGTCCGGCCAGGCCCGCAGGTGCGACAGGCGCGCGTTCCGGCGCGGGCGCGTACTCACACGAGTTCCAGGTTCTCCAGGTGCCACACGGGGTTCACCCGGTGCGGCTCCAGCTCACCGAACCGCACCCGCAGTGCCTGCTCGGCGGCGTCGGCCTGCGCCTGGTCGTGGGCGTCCGGGTAGGCCGGACCACCCAACCGGGCGAGGCCGCGCCGCACCCCGTCGGGCGACAGGTCCTGCACGGTTCCGTCGTACTCGTGCCGCTTCGCGGGCCACGGGCACGGTGAGGCCGCGGATGGCGGCCAGTCTCGCGTCGATTTCCATGGCCCGAGACTCGCAGCGGTTGGCCCGGTCCACCCGTGCCGATGGCCACCAAAGTGGACCGGTCCGGACTCAGCCGCCTGAGCCGGCTGCCGCTCCACCAGGTCCCGCGAGTACCGCGTAGAACACCGCGCTCTGCACGGCCTTCACCGACGCGCGGACCACGTCGTCGGCCCATTCGCCCTCCGCGATCTCCTTCGCGCGGGCCTTGGCCGCCTTCTTGTCCTCCAGGTCGAGGACCTGGGACAGCGCGTCCATCGCGTGCAGCAGAGCGATCACCGGGCCCGTGCGGTGGTCCGGGACCGCCGCGCCGGAAAGGACCGCGCCGATCTGGGCCCGCAAAGTCGTCTCGTACGAGTCGTCGTTCGACGGGAGGCGCTCGGTGCGGAACAGGCCCAGCACCTTGTGTTCCTCGCGGCGCAGGATGCCCGCCGACACGAGGTCGTCGGCCAGTTCGTCGCGGAGGTCCTTCGCCAGGGGGCCGAGGACCGCGTCCGGCTTCTTGCCTTCCTTGTCCCGCACCAGGTCCAGGCCTCGGCGCAGCACCGGCTCCTCAGCAGAGCCGGGCCGGACCACCAGTTTGCCGTCCTCGGACACGTCGACCAGGCCGCGTGCCGCTAACTCGATCACCACGGCGCCGGCCAGTGCCTTGTCCGGTTGGGACAGCCAACTGACGGTCTTGCCGGTGTCGTCGTCCAGCAACAGCAGGAGGAGGTCATGCGCGATCAGCATGCGCCCGACGCTACTGCCGGCCCGCGGTGGCGGCCTGGTGAGACCGCCACCGCCGGGAGAAATCTGGCGCGTCGCCAGACTTCAGCGCAGCTTGGTCATCCAGCCGTGCGGGTCGGGGACCTTGCCCCGCTGAATCCCGGTCAGCGCGTCGCGCAGCTTCAGCGCCACCTTGTTCGAGCCGCTCATCGCGAACTCGCCCTCGGCATGACGAACCGTCCCGACCGGCGTGATCACGGCGGCCGTGCCGCAGCCGAACACCTCGGTCAGCTCGCCCGACTCGGCCTTCTTCTCCCACTCGTCGGTGGAGATGCGCCGCTCCTCGACCGTGTAGCCGAGGTCGCGGGCCAGCGTCAGCAGCGAGTCGCGGGTGATGCCCGGCAGCAGCGAGCCGGACAGCTCCGGGGTGACGATCTTGGAGCCGAACACGAAGAAGAGGTTCATGGCGCCGACCTCCTCGACCCAGCGGCGCTCCACGGCGTCCAGCCAGACGACCTGGTCACAGCCCTGCTCGACGGCCTGCGCCTGCGCCATGAACGACGCCGCGTAGTTGCCGGCCGCCTTGGCCGCGCCGGTGCCGCCGGGGGCCGCGCGCACGTACTCGGTGCACAGCCACACCTTCACCGGCTGCACGCCACCGGCGAAGTAGTTGCCGGCCGGCGACGCGATCAGCGCGTACAGGAACTCCGACGCGGGCCGGTTGACGCCGAGCGTCGGCTCCGTGGCGACCATGAACGGCCGCAGGTAGAGCGATCCTTCGCCCTCGCCCGACGGCACCCACTCGTGGTCCACGGCCAGCAGCTGGCGCAGCGACTCGAGGAACGCCTCGTCCGGCAGCTCGGGCATGGCCATGCGGCGTGCCGAGGATCGGAGCCGAGCCGCGTTCTGCTCCGGGCGGAACGACAGGATGCTGCCGTCCGGCCGGCGGAACGCCTTCAGCCCTTCGAAGATCGACTGCCCGTAGTGCAGTCCGGCGGCCGCCGGGTCGAACTCGAAGGCGCGGTACGGCTCGACCAACGCGTTGTGCCAGCCCTGTTCGCGATCGAAGCGAATCGTCACCATGTGGTCGGTGAAGTAACGCCCGAAGCCCGGGTCGGCCAATACCTCCGCGATCCGCTCCGGGGTCGCCGGCCGCGGGTGCGGGGTCCTGGTGAATGACAGAGAGGTCATGAGAGCACCGTAACTCGCGCGAGCCGACCAGAGAATCGGCAATCGGAATGTCTGACGTCCTACTTTGCCCGACGCGGTCCGGCCGCGACCACCCGGAGCACCGGTTCGACCAGCAGCAGCGCGGCCGCCGCCACCAGCGCGGTCACCGGGTCGACCAGCACCGCGCCGGCCGCGGCCAGCGCCCCGGCGACGGCCGTGCCCGGCATCGCGTGACGCGTGGCGAGCAGCGTCTTCACCCGGCCGAGTGACCCGGCCAGGGCAAACGCGCAGGCCACCACCACACCCACGGTGAGCAGGCCCGTGAGCGGCGTGGCGTCGGCCGCGGCGAGCACGTCGCGCAGCGGCGCGGGCGACAGCGCGAGCCGCGGCGCTCCCAGCTGGCGCAGCGCGGCCACGGCCACCGCCAGGCTCACCACCAACACCACCCCGAGCACCACCAGCGCCCGCCGGCGCGAGCCCTCGGGTCCCACGAAGCCGACGAACAGCACCCCGGCGGCGGCGATCACGCCCGCCGGATCGGTGGTCCCCGACGGGCTGGCCTCGGGCGCGATCGCGAAGCACGCGACGGCCACCACGGCCAGCACGCCGAGCACCACGACGGCCGCGACCCTGGTCACCACCACGGGCAGTCGAAATCCGGTAACAGTGAACGCCGTGACCCCCATCACGAACAGGGGCGCCACGAGCGGGGACACGTAGACGCCGACCGCCCCACCCAGCGCGGCACCGGCCGCCACCCGACCGAGCAGCCCGGCGCCGTCGGCCACCGCCGCCGCACGAATCCGCCGAGCGACAACAGATTCCTTGTGCTCCACGGTGGACAGTCCCGCGAGAACGGCCGCCAGAACCAGCGCCACGGGCAGCCAGGCACCGGCCAGTGATGCCCCCGGCGCGAGGCCGACGAACAGCCCCGCACCCACCGTGGACAGCGTCCCGGCGGCCACTACGTCCACCGTGCGTAGGCGATCTGACACGGCGCCCACGGTGTCAGACCCGATCACCGCCACCTGACGGTGGGCACCGGCCCGCGAGGTCGTTAGCATGCGTCAGCAACTCGACCCAGTGAGGAGCTCTCGTTGACCGCCCCCAAGCTGTCCCTGACCACCACCACGGCAGATGAGGCGACCGCCGACGCGGTCATCATCGGCACCGTTGCCGACGGCGAGCGCGCCGTGCTGGCCCCGGGTGGGGAGGGGATCGACGCCGCGTTCGACGGCAAGCTGGAGGAGGTCCTCGCGACCCTCGGCGCCACCGGCAAGCAGGACGAGGTCGTGAAGGTCCCGACCATGGGCCGCCTGCCCGCCGCGCTCGTCCTGGCCGTGGGCCTCGGCAAGGGCGAGATCACCCAGGACAACATCCGCCGCGCGTCCGGTGCCGCGGCCCGCGCGCTCGCCGGCACGGACCGCGCGGTCACCACGCTGTCCGCTGTGGACCTTCAGGGCGCGGTCGAGGGCACGGTGCTCGGCGCGTACCGGTTCGTCAGCTACCGCTCCGAGCCCGGCGACGCGCCGGTCGCCAGGGTCGACCTGGTCGGCCCGGCCGAAGGCACGGCGAAGGACCACCGCGCCACCATCAAGGCGGCCACCGCCATCGGCGAGGCCGTCTGCACGGCGCGGGACTTCGTGAACACCCCGCCCAACGACCTGTTCCCCGCGGAGTTCGCCACCCGCGCCGCCGCGATCGGCAAGGCCGCCGGGCTGGACGTCGAGATCCTCGACGAGAAGGCACTGAAGAAGGCCGGCTGGGGTGGCGTGCTCGGCGTCGGCATGGGCTCGTCCCGCCCGCCGCGGGTGCTGCGCCTGCACTACAAGGGCACCAAGCCGCGCAAGCGGATCGCGTTGGTGGGTAAGGGAATCACGTTCGACACGGGCGGCATCTCCATCAAGCCGGCCGCGAACATGGACGAGATGACCTCCGACATGTCCGGCGCCGCCGCGATCGTCGCCACCATGGTGCTGGCCGCGAAGCTCAAGTACCCGCTCGAGATCACGGCGACCGTGCCGATGGCCGAGAACATGCCCTCGGGTGCCGCGTACCGGCCGGGCGACGTGCTCACCATGTACGGCGGCAAGACCGTCGAGGTGCTCAACACCGACGCCGAGGGCCGGCTGATCCTCGCCGACGCCATCGTGCGGGCGTGTGAGGACCAGCCCGACTACCTCATCGAGACCGCCACGCTGACCGGCGCGCAGATCGTGGCGCTCGGCAGGCGCACCGCGGGGATCATGGGAGCCGAGGAGTTCCGCGACCGCGTCGCCGAGATCGCCCGGGCCACCGGTGAGGGCGGCTGGGCCATGCCGCTGCCCGAGGAGCTGCGGTCCGACCTGGACTCCAAGCTCGCCGACCTGGCGAACGTCACCGGTCACCGCTGGGGCGGGATGCTGGCCGCCGGCCTGTTCCTGCGCGAGTTCGTGCCGGACGAGCTGCCGTGGGCCCACATCGACGTCGCCGGCCCGGCGTACAACTCCGCGGGTCCCTGGGGCTACACCCCCAAGGGCGGCACCGGCCAGCCGGTGCGCACCCTGGCCGCCGTGCTGGCGGACATCGCCGACAACGGCTAGGGCGTCCAAGTAGGCCAGTGGGCCAGGTCGCTTTCGTTAACCAGCGGCCGGCCCACGGTCACGCCCGCGATCGGTGAGTCGGCGTCGACCTCGTAGACCAGGCACGCGAACACCGGGTCGGCCGTCGGTTTCAGCGCCGGGCAGTCCGGCAGGTCGCCGACGTCTGGCAGCGGCGGGGTGAGCACGCCGCGGTCGTCGCGCAGGTAGACCACCTGGTCGGTGAACGAACTGAGCGCCGCGCGCAGGACAACGAGTCGGTGGCCGCCGGTCGGGCGCCGCTCGCCCACGTAGGCGGACGGGGTCACCACCAGGTCGAACGTGGCGGTCAGGCCGGGGTCGTCGACGGTCACCGGCGGGCCACCCAGCCGGCCGGCGATCGACGCGGGTGCCGGGCCGGCACCCTGCACGGGCGTCACGGACGTCGGCACGCGCACGGCTTCCCCGTTGCCGAACACCAGGGCCTCGACGGTGGTCTGGTCGGGGACCGGGAGCATCCCGCAGACCTCGACGGTCGCGCCGGCCGCGATGGTGGTCACCGGTTCGGCCGCGCCGTCGCAGGCCACGCCGCCGTCGAGGGGGCGGATCCACTGGCCGCGGTCGTCGAGGGCGGCGGTCGACGTGAACGGTTCCCGCCACTCCGGGCCGGCGACGTGGGTTGCCTGGTAGCTGACGTACAGCCAGCGGTAGCCGGCGCCGAGCGGGCGGGTCTCCATGCGGCCGAACACGAGTTCCAGCTCGGTCCCGGACGCGTCCCGGTAGGTCACGGGCTCGCCGAACTCGGCGTCGTCGAAGACCGGGCGTTCGGTGTTCACCAGCTCGGTGCCCTCTACCGCGGGCGGCAGGGTGGGCGGCGACGCGGAGGTGGGCGGGGTCGCTCCCGCCACGGCACGGCCGGTCGTCCGTTGGCCGGGAAGCAGGAGGATGGCCGCGACCAGCAGCAACGCCAGGGCGAGCGCGGCGATCGCGAGGCGCGGGCGCCTCGTGGGCGGCGTGGTGGCTCTCAGCGCGGCGCCCCGGGCGACGGCGGTCTCGGGTTCGGGATCGACGGTCACGGCTCGCCCGGCGGCCTCGGCCAGCCTGCGCGCGAGGAGCGGCACCCGGCTGGACCCGCCGACCAGCAGCACGCGGTCGAGCTGCGTCGGCCCCACCACTTGGGCGGCGAGCGCGATGACCCGGTCGATGTCGGGCGTGATCAGTTCCTCGAACTCGGTGCGGGTGAGCCGGACGGCGCGGTGGTCGGGGAGCACGATGTCGGCGCGGTCGTGGCGGGACAGGAGTTCCTTGGCGGCGCGCGCGGAGTCCGCGAGTTGCTGGCGATCGCGCGCCGACTCGACCGGCTCCCGCAGCGACGGCTGGAGGCGGTCGAGGATCCGCTGGTCGAAGTCGACGGGCAGGCTGGCGCTCGCGAGCACGGTCCCCTGGCGCACGACCGCGACGTCGAAGGTGCCGCCGCCGGCGTCGACCACCAGCGAGGTGCCGTCCGGGGCGGCGGCGACGGGTTCGGTGACCGTGGTGATCTTGGTCGCGAGGCCCGCGGCGGCGTCGGTCAACTCGGCGACGCGGTCGGGGGTCCAGCCGGCCGGGTGGGTGAGCACCAACTCGTCGGGCGGCCCGGCGGCCTCGACCACGCGGGTGAGCACGGCGCGCACGTCGCGGGCCGCTGGTCCGCGCCCGAGCCGGACGGCGTCGGCGCCGAGGTGGACGGCGGAGGGAATCCAGGGCGCGCCGTCGACGGTCACGAGCCGCGGCTCCTGGCCGGGTGCGGCGGTGACGGCCACGGTGTTGACGGACCCGACATCCACGACGAGGACTGTCATGGCGCTGTCCACAGGGTCATCGCGCGGCCCCCGGAAATGTCAGACCCCACGACTACACTTGAATCCAGGGGTCCCTGGACCGGTTTTGTCGGTGCAGTGCCATACATTCGCCCCGAATCCCTGCCCGCGATCGTCCTCGCGTTCATGGCAGTCTTCATGACAGTTTTCATGACAGTTTTCATGACAGTTTTCATGACACTGTCCACGACATGGTGGTTCCTGTGTCGCCCGTCCACGTCACCGAGTGCAGTGGCAGGTCCGTCGGTACCGCGAACACCGGGCACACCACCGTCCGGCCGTCGTCCTCGGTGCCGCAGCCGTGTTTGGTCGAGTACCCCACCGGGGCGATCGGCTGGTCGCGGTCGTCGCGCAGGCGTAGCCCTTCCGAAAGCACCGGGGAGCCCACCACCGCTCGGACCACGACGGCTCGCTGGCCCGGGCGCGCCAGGTCCGCCACCGACGCATAGGCGCTCGGCTCCGTGACCACGTCCACCACCGCCGCCGGCACCACCGCCGATCCGACGCGTAGCGGGCGGACCACACCCAAAGGCACCGACGCACCGGACGAGACACCGGGCGAGGCCGCCGCCGTCGGTACCGGCACCTGGACACCCGGCTGCCCCGGTTTCCCGACCACCACGGCCGCCACCGGGGTTCGCGCCGACACCTGGAAGGCCAGGCACTGCAGCACCACGGCGTCCGGGGCCAGGACCGGCGGTGTGTCCGTCGGGCAGGTCGGCGGCATCGGCACGTCGCGGACCGGCGGGATCAGCAGACCGCGGTCGTCCAGCAGGTACGTGTCCCCCACGAAGTACGGCGCCGCGGCCGGGGCCCTCGCCCGCACCAGCATGTCCACCAGCACCCACCGCGACCCGGCCAGAGGGGCCGACGCACCAGCCGCGGCCATGGCGTCGTCGGCCGGGTCGAACACCGCGCGCACCGTCCAGTCGAGGTCGGTCGTCCCGTCGAACAGTCGCGTCGGGATGCCCGGTTGACCCGTCACCAGACCGTCGGTGGCGGCGCCGCCGGTCGTCAGGGCCTCCCCCGGCTCCGGTGCCGGAAGCGTGAACCGCTCGCCCGTCGCCGCGGCCGTGCCACCCACGGAAGCGGGCGGCGTCAGGTAGCCGTAGCCGACCAGCGCAAAGGCCACCAACGCCACGAGCGCCAGCGCCAGCAACGCCGGCCACCGCGACTGAGGCGTCGCCCACTCGTCCACCTCAGGCGCCGCCGGACGGGGCGCCGGCGCCGAGGCGGGCGGCGCGGTGAGCACGGCCGCGCCCAGCGCGACCGCCGCCTCCGGCTGGTCGTCGACCCGGATGGGCACCGGCAGCACCTCGCCGAGCAGCTGCCCCAGCATGGGAATCCGGGCCGACCCGCCCACCAGGTGCACCGCGCTCAGCTGCCGCGCCTCCACCCCGCACGACAGGATCGCGCGCAACGTGAAAGCCGTGATCCGGTCCAGGTCCGGACCGATGACCGACTCCAGCTCGCCCCGCGTGAGCACCACGTCGGGCCGCCCGCCCGGCAGCGCCACCTCCACCTGCAGGTGCCGCGACAGCAGCTCCTTCGCCCGCCGCACCTCCAGACCGAACACCGCCTGCTCCAGTTCGGACAGCTCGGGCCGGTCGGGCAGGAGGTGGTCCATGAGGCGCCGGTCGAGGTCGTCGCCGCCGAGGTCGGGGATGGTGGCGTGCCCGAACAGCTCGACGCCCGTCTGCGTCCGGCGCACGATCGCCACGTCGGAGCTGACGCCGCCCAGGTCCACCACGGCCAGCAGACCGCCGACCGCCAGCTCGGCATGAGCGGCCGCGCCGAGAGGCTCCAACACCGTGCTGATCCGCGGCACCAGCCCCGCGGCCGCGGCACGCAGCACCCCCACCCGGGCCGGTCCCCAGCCGACCGGGTGGGTCAACACCAGGTGATCCACCGGCCCACCGACCAGCCCCGTGGCCGCCAGCAGCGCCCGCGCCAGCACCGCGCGGACCACCGTGGCCACCGGCAGCACGATGTCGCCGAGCAGCAGCTCACGTTCGTCGAGTCGCGACTTGACGGAGGTCTCCAGGCGCGCGGGCTCGGCGACCGCCATCCGCAGCGCGTCCTGCCCGGCGACCAGGTGGTCGTCGTGGGTGAGGAAGACGGCCGAGGACATCCACGGCTCGCCGTCGACCGTCACCAGCCGCGGCGCCCGGCCGGGCAGGCACAGCACGGTGACCGTGTGGGAGCCGCCGAAGTCGACGACCGCCGTAGCCCCGCTCATGGTCGACAGCGTGTCAGACGTGAGGACCCTTCGGGACCGAAAGTCCAAAGGGGCCGTGCGGATGGGCTGGTGGATGCCCGCCGTGATCGAGGCGGATGCATCGCGGTGCCGCGAGGCGCCGCCTCGGCGCGGCGGGCGCCGCCGTGCCCGTCCGCACGGCCCCTAGCCCCGTTGGCGCTTCTGACGTTCCTGGTACTCACGCATGCGCTTGGGGTAACCGACCCGCTCCACCTCGTACAACGGCATGGACCGCTTCTTCGTGAAGTCCTGTGCGGCCGAGTAGTCGGCGATCCGCCGCCGCGTCCACTCACCGTCGTGGGCGACCAACAGAATTGTGGTGTCCGTGACATTCGTGCGGGGCTCGACGAAGGCCTCGACCCCGTGTCGCGCGCTCGCCCACTCGTCGAGATGGGAGGTGTCCTGCTTGGTCGAGGTCCGCAACTGGCCCTGACCTTTCTTGCCCCCCTTGCCCTTCTTGCGCATCGAGTCGAAAAGGCCCACAGCGGCTACCTCCGAAGAAGGATGTCGTCCCCTCACATTGTGCCCGTACGGCCACCTCGCAAGCCTGCCGTACGTAGTGACAAGATGATGTGTGGTGGCGGTATCAACCCCATGTCGTCATCACAGCTGCTGTCGCTCGTCCGAGGAGTGCTTGTGACTGATACGTCCGCTGACCTGGTGATCCTTGGTGGCGGGTCGGGTGGCTATGCCTGCGCGTTCCGCGCGGCCGGACTCGGCCTGTCGGTGATCCTCGTGGAGAAGGACAAACTCGGCGGGACCTGCCTGCACCGCGGCTGCATCCCCACGAAGGCCCTGCTCCACGCCGCCGAGGTCGCCGACCTCGCGCGCGAGGGTGACCAGTTCGGTGTCAAGTCCTCGCTCGAGGGCATCGACATCGCCGGCGTCAACTCGTACAAGGACGGCGTGGTCGGCGGGCTCTACAAGGGTCTGCAGGGGCTGGCCAAGGCCAACAAGGTCAAGATCGTCGAGGGCCAGGGCACGTTCGTCGGACCGAACACCGTCGAGGTGAACGGCGAGCGCTACACGGGCACCAACGTCGTGCTGGCCACCGGCTCCTACGCCAAGAGCCTGCCGGGCCTCGACATCGGCGGCCGGATCATCACGAGCGACCAGGCCGTGCACCTGGACTACATCCCGCAGAGCGTGGTCGTGCTCGGCGGCGGCGTGATCGGCGTCGAGTTCGCCAGCGTGTGGGCGTCGTTCGGCGCCCAGGTCACGATCGTGGAGGCGCTGCCCCGCCTGGTGCCGCTCGAGGACGAGTGGGCGTCCAAGCAGCTGGAGCGCGCGTTCCGCAAGCGCGGCATCAAGTACAAGACCGGCGTGCGGTTCACGGGCGCCGAGCAGACCGAGAACGGTGTCACCGTCTCCCTCGAGTCCGGCGAGACCATCGAGGCCGACACGCTCCTGGTGGCCGTCGGCCGCGGCCCGAACAGCGCGGGCCACGGCTACGAGGAGGCCGGCATCACCATGGAGCGCGGCTTCGTCCTCACGAACGAGCGGCTGCGCACCAACCTCGACAACGTCTTCGCGGTCGGCGACCTGGTGCCGGGCCTTCAGCTCGCGCACCGCGGCTTCCAGCACGGCATCTTCGTGGCCGAGGAGATCGCCGGCCTCGACCCGCGCCCGATCGACGAGGCCGGCATCCCGAAGGTCACCTACTGCAAGCCCGAGGTCGCGTCCGTCGGCCTGACCGAGGCGCAGGCCAAGGAGAAGTTCGGCGGCGCCGAGACCTACACCTACGCGTTGAGCGGCAACGGCAAGAGCCAGATCCTCAAGACCGCGGGCGGCATCAAGCTCGTCAAGGCACCCGACGGCCCGGTCGTCGGTGTGATCATGGTCGGCGAGCGGGTCGGCGAACTTGTCGGTGAGGCCCAGTTGATCTACAACTGGGAGGCTTACCCCGAGGACGTGGCGCCGCTCATCCACGCCCACCCGACCCAGACCGAGGCGCTCGGCGAGGCCTTCCTCGCCCTGGCCGGCAAGCCACTGCACGTGCACGGCTAAGTCTTTAGCACCAAGGAGTCACTGAAACCATGGCGTTCTCCGTCCAGATGCCGGCGCTCGGCGAGAGTGTCACCGAGGGCACGGTCACCCGGTGGCTGAAGCAGGAAGGCGACACCGTCGAGGTCGACGAGCCGTTGCTGGAGGTCTCGACCGACAAGGTCGACACCGAGATCCCGTCGCCAGCGGCGGGCGTGCTGCAGAAGATCGTCGCCCAGGAGGACGACACGGTCGAGGTCGGCGGTGAACTCGCGGTGATCGGCGACGGCGCCGAGGGCGGCTCCGACGACTCCGGCAGCTCCGACTCGGGTTCCGACTCCGAGTCGGCGCCCGCCGAGGAGGCCGAGCCCGAGCCCGCGCAGCAGGAGTCCGAGCCGGAGGCTGAGGCCGAGCCGGAGCCCGCGAAGGCCGAGGAGCCCGCGCAGGACTCCGGCGGTTCCGGTGAGGGCACCCCGGTGACCATGCCGGAACTGGGTGAGAGCGTCACCGAGGGCACGGTCACCCGCTGGCTCAAGCAGGTGGGCGACTCGGTCGAGGTCGACGAGCCGCTGCTCGAGGTCTCCACCGACAAGGTCGACACGGAGATCCCGTCGCCGGTCGCCGGCACCGTCCTGGAGATCACCGCCGCAGAGGACGACACCGTGCAGGTAGGCGGGCAGCTCGCCGTCGTGGGGTCCGGTTCGGCCGCGCCCGCGAAGAAGGAAGAGCCCAAGCAGGAAGCTCCGAAGCAGGAGGCTCCCAAGCAGGAGTCCAAGCCCAAGCAGGAGTCCAAGCCCGAGCCGAAGCCGGAACCCAAGCCGGAACCGAAGCCCGAGCCGAAGGCGGAGTCCAAGCCGGAGCCCAAGCCCGCTCCCGCCGCCTCCGACAACGGTGGCCAGGCCAGCGGCGACAGCCCGTACGTGACGCCGCTGGTGCGCAAGCTGGCGTCCGAGAACAACGTCGACCTGTCGAACGTCAAGGGCAGCGGCGTGGGCGGCCGGATCCGCAAGCAGGACGTGCTGGCCGCGGCCGAGGCGGCGAAGAAGCCCGCACCCGCGGCCGCCGCACCCGCCGCCAAGTCCGCCGCGCCGTCCGCGCCGGCGGCCGACCTGCGGGGCAAGACCGAGAAGATGAGCAGGCTCCGCCAGACGGTGTCGCGCCGCCTGGTCGAGTCGCTGCAGACGGCCGCACAGCTCACCCAGGTGATCGAGGTCGACGTGACCAAGATCGCCAAGCTGCGGTCGCGGGCCAAGACGGCGTTCGAGCAGCGCGAGGGCGTGAAGCTCACGTTCCTGCCGTTCTTCGCGAAGGCCACGGTCGAGGCGCTCAAGCAGCACCCGAAGCTGAACGCGTCGATCGACGAAGAGGCCAAGGAGGTGACCTACCACGGCGCCGAGCACCTGGGCATCGCGGTGGACACCGAACGCGGTCTGCTCACCCCCGCCATCCACAACGCGGGTGACCTGAGCGTCGCCGGTCTGGCACACAAGATCGCCGACATCGCCGAGCGCACGCGGGCGAACAAGGTCACGCCGGACGAGCTGTTCGGCGCGACGTTCAACCTCACCAACCTGGGCAGCCAGGGCGCGTTGTTCGACACGCCCATCATCCAGCTGCCGCAGGTGGCGATCCTGGGCGTCGGGCTGGTGGTGAAGCGGCCGATCGTGGTCAGCGACGCCGACGGCAACGACACCATCGCCATCCGGTCGATGATCTACCTGGCGCTGACCTACGACCACCGTCTGGTCGACGGCGCCGACGCCGGTCGGTTCCTCTCCACCATCAAGAACCGCCTGCAGGAAGGCAACTTCGAGGGCGAGCTAGGACTGTAGTGCGAATCCTGGTGGCCGGTGCGTCCGGCCTGATCGGCAGCGCGTTGGTCGACGACCTGCGCGCTGCCGACCACGAGGTCCTGCGGCTGGTCCGGCGCCGCCCCGAGAAGGCCGACGAGCGGGGCTGGGACCCGCCGGCCGGCCGCATCGACGACGGCGCGCTCAACGGTGTCGAGGCGGTGGTCAACCTCTGCGGGGCACCCATCGCCACGCGCCGATGGAGCCACGCGCGCCGCCAGGTGCTGGTGGACAGCCGGGTCGAGCCCACCGAGGTGCTGGCCGCGGCGGTCGCCGAGCACGGCATCCCCGTGCTGGTGAACGCGTCGGCCGCCGGTTACTACGGCGACAAGGGCGACCAGATCGTCGAGGAGTCCGCGCCGCGCGGCACAGGGTTCCTCGCCGACCTGTGCGGCTCGTGGGAGGACGCCACGTCGCGGGCCTCCGACGCGCGGGTGGTGCGGCTGCGCACGGGTCACGTGCTCGCCTCGCGAGGCGGCCTGGTGGGGATGATGAAGCCACTGTTCAAGCTGATGCTCGGCGGACGGCTCGGCAACGGACGGCAGTACATGCCGTGGATCCACGTGGCCGACCAGGTGGCGGCCATGCGGTACGTCATCGAGAACCCGATCGCCGGCCCGGTGAACGTGTGCTCGCCGAACCCCGTGACGAACGCCGACTTCACCCGCGAGATGGGTCGCGCGCTGGGCCGTCCGGCGCCGTGGTTCGCGCCGGCGCCGGCCATCAAGCTGGCGGTGGGCGACAGCGGTGGCGAGACCCTGTTCAGCCAGCGCATGGTGCCCACGGTGCTGACGTCGCACGGTTTCAGCCACCAACACCCCGACCTGGCCGAGACCCTGGCCAGCTTGCTCGAGCACTGACGAGGACGGCGTAGGGTCGAGGCGTGGCTCTTTCGTCGTGTCGTGCGTCCAGTGATCCCGTGACCGTCCGCGAGCTGGGGACGATCGACTATTCGGCGGCCTGGGAGCTGCAACGCGAGCTGGCCACCGCCCGCGCCGACGAGGCTGGTCCCGATCACCTGCTGCTGCTGGAACACCCGTCGGTGTACACGGCGGGCAAGCGCACCGAGCCGGCCGAGCGTCCCGACGACGGCACCCCGGTGATCGACGTGGACCGCGGCGGCAAGATCACCTGGCACGGCCCGGGGCAGCTGGTGGGCTACCCGATCGTGCGGCTGGCGGACCCGGTCGACGTGGTGCGGTTCGTGCGCAGGCTGGAGCAGGCACTGATCGCGGTGTGCGACGAGCTGGGCGTGGCAACGGGCCGCGTCGAGGGCCGCTCGGGCGTGTGGCTGGCGGCCACCGACACCCTGCCGGAACGCAAGATCGCGGCCATCGGCATCCGCGTCCAACGCGGCGTGACCATGCACGGCTTCGAAATCAACTGCGACGCCGACCTGTCGGCCTTCGACCGCATCATCCCGTGCGGCATCCGCGACGCCGGCGTCACGTCACTCACCCAGGAACTGGGCCGACAGGTCACGGTGGCGGAGGTCCAACCCATCGCCGAGCACCACGTGCTGGCGGCCCTGGACGGCACCCTCCCGGTGGCCGACCGCTGGCTGCCGAAGTGGACGCCCACCACACCGGGCGTCCACTTCGAACTAGCCACCTGATCTCACTCGCAGCGCCAGACCACCGGCTGGATGACGCCCGCCGAGTCCACCGACTGGCCGGTGACGAGCGTGCCGTCGTCGCTCACCGCGTCCGGCAGGGTGGTGAAAGTGGGAGCGGGTTCGAACAGGGCCGGGAGCTTGATCGCCCCGGTGTCGGTGACGTAGAGCGCGCGGAAGTCGCCGTCGGTACCGACCTGCCAGCCCTGCCCGGTGACCGCGTACGCGCCGGCCGGGAACTCGTCGAACAAGCGCGACTCACCGGTGTGGAGGTTCCACCGGAAGCCCACACTGCCCGGACCGCCGGGGCGCGACGCCCACCCGACGACCCAGCCGTTCCGGACGTCGCCGACCAGACCGCTGTCGGCCTGAACACCGTCGATGACCGGCAGGGGAATCTCGCGATGCGTGCCGTCGGCGAACCAGACGTACGGCCGCTCGAAGTCGAGATTGCCCACGATCGTGCCGTCCTCGTCGAGTCCGTTGGCCGTGGCGAAGCCGGTGCCCTCGGGCAACGGCAGCAGGGTCGGCTCCTCGGTCGCCGACGGCCACACCAGCGGGGCGCCCTCCGCGTCCTGACCGAGGATCATGCCCGCGTCGTTGATCTCCGTCGCATATCCGTACTTCAGGCCGGGCAACGCCGACACCTGGCCGCCGCGGTAGACGTACGGGATCGGGTTCTCGAGATCCAGGTAACTCCAGCCGACGGCCGTCCCCGCCGAGTTGACGTCGCTCAACGACTCCTCCTCATCGCCCGGCAGGTCCACGGCCGTGGGCTCGCCGTCCTTCCAGATGACCCCCCGGTAGCCGCCGCCCTCCGGGTAGGTGCGGCCGACGATGTACGTGCCCGTGGGGTCGACGCCGGAGGTCAGCGCCATCGGCTCGCCGTCCGGGACCGGCAGCAGTTCGATCACGCAGCCGGTCGGGCCCTCGGCGGTCGCCGCTGCCGCCGGGCTGCCGGTGACCAGCCCGCTCGCCAGGGCGGCGACGGTCAGCGCGGCGGCCCCCGCGTACTTGAGATGGGATGACATGGAACTCCTCGGAATCGGGGATGTGTCACCCCTCAAACACGGTCGGAGCCCTGTCTGGTTGTCACGTTCTGGAACAAATCCCGGCGAGATGTCACACCGACGCTAGTCGCGCGCTCGCATGCCGGTCATCACGGTGGTGATCACGCGCGTGACCTCGGCGGCCGTCTTCTTGGGCTCCGAGGACCCTGCGATCGTCTCCGCGCCGGCGGAGAGAGCACCGAACAGGATGCGGGCCGTCACCTCCACCGGCAGCGGCTCGATCTCCCCCGCCTCCACCAGTGACTCGACCGTGGCCCGCACCAGGCCGTAGCTGAAGTGCTCCTCGGCCTCGCGCCAGCGCTCCCAGCCCATCACCACCGGGGCCTCGTGGATCACGATCCGCTGGTACGCCGGCTCCAGACAGACTCGCACGTACGCCCCGATGCCGGCCATCGCGCGGTCCCAGGCGCTGCCGTCACCGTCCACGATGTCCGCGAGCCGCGCGATGGCGGCCGTCTCCACCGCGTCGAAGACCGCTTCGAACAGCGCCTGTTTGCCGCTGAAGTGGTGGTACAAAGCGCCCTTGGTGACCCGCGCCCGCTTGACGATCGTGTCCAGCGACGTGGCCGCGTATCCGCGCCTGGTGAACAGCTCGAGCGCCGAATCGACCAGGGCCTGCCTGGTGGATTCGGTGTAGTCGACCCGCCTGGACCTCGTTGACCTTGCTGTCACCACGCTCACAACCGTACGACACCGGAGCCCGACATACCGGTGGTATGTTGGCAGTGTCCGACCGTACCGACGGTATGTCGAAAACCGTGGGTATGACCGAGATCACGGCCACGAGCCGGACCGGACGGGGGAAGACCACCATGGGATGGCACGACTTCTACCAGCGAAGAGACGCACTGAACGCGGCTCTCGCCCGCGTCGCCGAGGGCCTGCCCTTCGAGCAGGACTCCAGCCTCGACCGCGACGAACTCCTCCTCGCCCTGCACCACCGCTGGTCACAGCGCCTCTCCGGGCGTGTCGAGCTGGCCGTGCACGAGGCCGAGACCCAGGATCACGACCTGGTGGACGCCGTCGGCGCCGCCTGGCGCGAGACCGCGGCCGCGAACCCCGTGCTGCGCGACCTGATCGACACCCACGCGGCCGACCCGCTGCTGCGCCCGCTGGTCGCGGCCGAACAGCGGATGCTCGCGTCCGCCGCCGGCCTCACCGAGCCCGGCGACGACATCCGGGAGCGCGCCGCCATCGGCGCCGCCTTCCTTGCGCTGCAACGCAAGGAGCCGCGTCGGAACCCGGTCGAGCGGCTGCTGCGCATGCTGGTGCCCAGCGCCTGACCTAATGCGTGACGGCCTGTTCGATCAGGCCGAGGTCGGCGAACATCTCGTGACACCAGGACATCGCGACGTCCAGTTCCGTCCACTGTGGATCGTCCGGCGTCAGGACCGGGAAGATGTAAGGGTCGGCGATGTCGCCAGGCAGGTCCTCGGCCCAACACTCGAACGGCGTCGTGCCGTAGTCCTGGTCGCTCAGCGGGCCTGCGATCAGGGGATCCTGGGCGTCCCACACGGAGAACCACAGCCGCCGACACATGGCCGGATGGGCGACGGCGAAGATGAGCCGCCCGGCGTCGAACGGCTCGCCTGCCGAGATCACCCTGGCAACCGCCGAGTACCGGTCCGCCCACCCGTCGCCCATCATGCAGGCCCACCCCGACCAGATCTCGACGCTGTGCCCGGCCTCGATGATCGCGGTCGATAGGGTGGCCAGCGCGATCCCTCGGTTGAGGATCGACGTGTGCGAGGCCTTGTTCGAGTAGGCCGCCGGCACGACGAACGTCACCACCCGGCCGCGCGTCGAGGTCTGCCGGGGCACCGCGTCGACCATGCACTCGGGCACGCCGGCCAGGTAGGCGCCGACGTCCACCTCGCTGCCGGTCACGTCCCAGGTCGGCTCGAGTGTGGTCACCGACCTGTCGATGCCCGCCTGTTCCCGCAGGGCGGCGACGCTGACCTGCGCCTCCCGCAGCGCGAGCGGCCAGCCGTCGACCGCGAGCCGCATCGCCTCCTCCCATGTGCCACCCGCCCATTCCGGGCTGTAGCTCCGCGCTCCGCCCTCGATGGTCGCCTCCGCCCGCGCAGCGTCGATGAACTCCTGCCAGGACAGCATCGGCGGGACGACATAGTCCGTCACGTCAGGCCCAGCGCGCCGCGGTGCGCGGCCGACAACCCCCGGATCACCCGCCAGCGCAGCACCTGGTCGTAGGTCGCGCCCGCCGCCAGCAGCTTCGCACCGTCCAGGCACGCGCGCGGCGAGAACATCACGGGCAGCCGCTTGTCCTGCGCCACCTCCCGCAGCCGACGCACCTCGGTCAGCAGCCGCCGGACCTCCTTCTTGCGCTGGGGTGCGAGCGCGAGGGCCAGCCGCTCCTCCAGCCGCTCGTCAATGCCGACGTCCACCACCACGAACCGGTCGAGCGTGGCCGCGTCAAGTGCTTGGCGGCCCACGAAGTTCCGGTCGCCGCCGGTGCCGTAGGTGTTGCCGGTGGCCACCAGCCGGAAGTTCTCGTGCGCGGTCACCATCCGGTCGGCGAACGCGCAGACCCCGAGCGCCAGCGCCTGGTTCAGCTCGGCCAGCAGCCCGGGATGGCCGTTGTCCAGCTCGTCGAGCAGCATGACGCCGCCGTGCTCGAACGCCCGCCGGAACGGGGTGTCGTGGTAGTGACCGTGGGCGTCGAAGTAGCCGAACACCTTGCTCATGGGGGTGGTCGGGCCGAGCGAGATGGCCTGCAGCTCCAGCCCGAGCGCCTCGGCGCAGTGCTTGGCGAGCATCGACTTGCCGGTGCCGGCCGGGCCCACCAGCAGCACGTGGCAGCGGGCGGACAGGGCGAGGAGCACCTCGGGCAGCACCTCGTGGGTCTCGCCGGCCACCTCGATCCGCTCGCCCGAGGTGAGGGTGACGTGCACGGGCGTGGGCAGGAACTCCGCGCACGCCTTCTCGGCGGCCACGACGGCGGCCACGACCGCCGTGTCGACGGCCGTGTCGACCGCGATCGAGGCGGCTTCCACGGCCGCCTTGACGGCCGAGTCCCGCAGCTCGTCGACCGCCTCGCGGACGGTGGCCCGCGCGACCGGCGCCGCGAACTCCAGGATCACCTCGGGGTCGGGGTCGGCCGGTGGCCGGTTGACCAGCTCGGCCTGAACGGCACGGCGCGCGGCCCGAGCAGCCAGCTCCCGCAGGTTCTGCTGTCGGACCACGTCCCGGGCAGCCTCGACCGCCAGGGCCCGCAGCTGGGTGACCGTGCTGTCCCGCACACATCCTCCGTAAGGCTCGGTATCTGGCACCGAGCTTAGGAAGCTTCGGACGGGACCGGTCCCGCACAGGGTCCCGGTGGCCGGTTCTGGCCACCGGGACCCTGTCAGGATCCAGCGGGATCCAGCGGGATCTAGCGGGTCGCCGACCAGAAGACGGCGTTCGCCACCTGACCGAACATGCCCTTCGGGTGGTTGCGGAACATCGGCTCCGAGCCGAACAGCAGCACCCGGGCGCCGCTCTCGTCGGCACCGGACACCGTCAGCGCCTGACCACTCGCCTGGTCCGGCCCGCCGTTGCCCTCCTCGTCGGGCAGCCAGTGCCCGGCGACCAGCGGGTTGCCGGTGCCGTACCGCTGCTCCACCGTGACACCCCCCCCAGCTCGCTGAACCACTGCGGCGAGTAGACGAAGCCGTTCGGCAGCGAACCGGCCAGCACCTTGGCGCCGGTGTTGTCGACCGTGACGATGCCGTTCGCGTCGCCCCGGCCGGACTTGGCCGTGACCGTCGAGCAGCCCGGCGTCGGCGTTGAACTTCGACCCGGTGGCGCCGCGCGTGACCACGCCGCCGCGGGTGAGCAGCTCGGCGACCTCGGCCTTCGCGGCCGCGTTCAGCTGGGCGTAGTTCAGCCCGGCCGACACGAACAGCACGTCGGCCCTGGACAGGTCGAACCCGGCGTTGAGCGTGGCGGTCGACACCGGCCGCACGTCGAAGCCCATCTCCCGCAGCGTGAACAGTTCGTCGGACGACACGGCCGCCGCGATGGTCAGCCGGTTGAGCACGCTGCCGGCGCACCGGCCGGGGCGGCCGGAACCGGACGCCGTAACGGTCCGGCCACCTGGATGGCCGACGGCCGCGCGGACGCCGGCACCACGATCGTGCCGTCGGCCCGGCGACGCAGCTCGATGCCGCGGCCGAGCAGGTCGTTCACCGCGGCCGCGTCCTTGCCGTCGCGCACGGAGATCGCCAGGTCGCGGCCCGGTGCGGCGTCCACCCCACCGGTCGGCGACGCGGTCACCACCTGCTTGCCGGGAACCCTGACGTTGCCCGTTCTTCACGATGTCCACCGAGGCGCCCCACAGCAGGCGGTGGCTCCAGCCGGAGATGTCGTACATCTGCGGCGCGTCCTGCGAGAGGTCCTTGCCGGCCTCCAGCAGGGCGTTGACCAGGCCGCGCTTGGCCTGGTGCATGTCGACCACGTACGAGCCGGCCGGGTAGGTGCGTCCACCCAGCTGAAGCCGCGGGTGGCCTGCTCGACCCGATGTCGTGGGCGACCAGCAGGTCCACCAGCCGCGCCGCCGCGGCACGCCGAGCGCTGCGTCGAGCCGGCCGGGATGACGTAAGCACGCGGGAACTCCGTGGTGAACCGGTCCTCCGGCCCGAAGCCCGGCACGAAGCCGTCCGGGATGAACCGCTGCGTCTCGCCGGCCTCGCCGCGCCGGAACATCTCGATCTGGTTGTCCACGAGCGCGACGCGGTTGTCCTGCACGTAGTCCAGCGTGGTCCTCATGGTCGACTCGGACACGTCGGTGTTGATGGCCGACCGGCGCCGCAGCTCCTCGACCGGCAGCTGGTCGTAGGCGGCGTTGTTCACCTGCAGCGGGATCTCGATCGTGTAGGAGACCGCGCCGTGGTACATCGCGTACTGCGACGTGAAGATCGGCGGCCAGCCGTCCCAGTCACCCGGCGGCCAGTCGCGGAACGGGATGACCGTCTCCTGCGCCTCCGGGTAGCCGAGGCCCTGCACGCCCTTCTCCATGGCGAGCCCGCCGGTAGCCGTGCTTGATGTACAGGTCGAAGTCGTAGTTCTGGCCATGCGGCGGGCCGGTCGGCTCGATGAGCGTGCCGTCCACGTAGCCGTGCTCGTCCAGCATCATCACCGGCTGGGTGTCGATGATCATGTCCCGCATGGCCACGTTCTCCGGCTGGGAGTTCGTGACGAAGTCGCGGTTCATGTCGAAGCCGTTGGCGTTGGCCCGGGTGCCGGCCACGCGGCCGTCGGGGTTGGCGGTGACGTTGAAGTAGACGCGGGTGTCCTCGAGGAGCCGCTTGGTCGTCCCGGGTCGTTCGTGGTGGCCAGCTACTCGATGAGCCGCAGCGCGGCGTCCGTGCCCTCCCACTCGTTGCCGTGGATGTTGTTGTTGATCCACACCGGGGCCTTGTAGTCACGCTCGAGGCGCTTGTCGCGGCCCGCGCGCACCGGGTCCTCCTCGATCAGCTCACGCCATTCCTCCTGCTGGCGGGCCTCCCGGCGAACGCTCGGGCGCGGTCACCGTGACCTGGTACATGTCCCGGCCGAGGCCCGTCTGGCCCACGACCTCCACGGACACGCGGTTGCTGCGGTCCTGCAGCTGGTTCAGCATCGGGGCGATCGAGTGGTACGGCGTGAGGCCCAGCTTGATCGACTTGTCGGTGGGGTCCTCCGGGTAGACCCGCAGGTCGGTCTGGCGGGGGTAGCCGGTCCGGCTGCCCCGCTTGTTCTCACCGGCCGGCCCCGCGCGGCGGGTGTTGGCCGGCGGATCGGTGGCGGCGACCTCGTTGCGCTCGGCCCCGTTGCCGAAGTCCCTCGGCGATGACGGGCTGTCCGGGGCGGCGGCGGCGGGCGTGGTGGTGAGACCCGTCACCATCAGTGCTGCCGCGATGAGTAAGGCGGGTCTCTTTTGCTTCCTGAGCACGGACGACCTCCAGTCGTAACAGGGCAGGGTGTACTTCAGCTCGCGCGGATCACCCAAGTCAAGAGGCGTAACCTGAACGGCGTGACGATCGCCCCCGAAGGCCGAAAACTGCTGCGTCTCGAGGTTCGCAACAGTCAGACGCCGATCGAGAGAAAACCCTCCTGGATCAAGACCCGAGCGAAGATGGGCCCCGAGTTCCGGGAGCTCAAGGCTCTGGTCAAGCGCGAGGGTCTCAACACGGTGTGTGAAGAGGCCGGCTGCCCCAACATCTACGAATGCTGGGAGGACCGCGAGGCCACGTTCCTCATCGGTGGCGAGCAGTGCACCCGCCGCTGCGACTTCTGCCAGATCGACACCGGCAAGCCCGACGCGCTCGACCGCGAGGAGCCGCGCAAGGTCGCCGAGTCCGTCCAGGCGATGGGTCTGCGCTACGCCACGGTCACCGGCGTGGCCCGCGACGACCTGGAGGACGGCGGTGCCTGGCTGTACGCCGAGACCGTGCGCCAGATCCACACGCTCAACCCCGGCACGGGCGTCGAGCTGCTGATCCCCGACTTCAACGCCGAGCCCGACCAGCTGGCCGAGGTGTTCGACTCGCGGCCCGAGGTGCTCGCGCACAACCTCGAGACCGTGCCGCGGATCTTCAAGCGGATCCGGCCGGCGTTCCGCTACGAGCGGTCGCTGCAGGTGATCACCGAGGCCCGCGAGTTCGGCCTGGTCACCAAGTCGAACCTGATCCTGGGCATGGGCGAGACCCCTGAGGAGGTCACGGCCGCACTTCAGGACCTGCACGACGCGGGCTGCGACATCATCACCATCACCCAGTACCTGCGGCCCTCGCTGCGCCACCACCCGGTCGACCGCTGGGTCAAGCCCGCGGAGTTCCTGGAGCACAAGGAGGCGGCCGAGGCGATCGGCTTCGCCGGGGTGATGGCCGGGCCGCTCGTGCGCTCGTCCTACCGCGCCGGGCGGCTCTACGCCCAGGCCATCGCGCACCGCGGCGAGAAGGTCCCGGAGGCGCTGCGCCACCTCGCGGAGGCAGGCCCTGCTTCGCAGGAGATCAGCGCGCTGCTCGCCAGGGGCTAACGCCCTCCCACTAGGGGCCGATACCCGATCAACTCATGGGTTGATCCGGGACGGAACCCTGATGTGCCAGTCTCGGTCCAAGTGCCAGACTGGCGCGGCGCCACAAGGGGGGCGCGTTACCGAGGGGAGCGGGCTGTGGCGATCGTCGCTGATGTTCTGGAGTGGTTGCAGGCGTTGCCGCAACCGGCTTTGGTCGGTGCGACGGGTGGGCTGGTGTTCTTCGAGTGCACCATCGGGCTGGGGTTCATCGCTCCCGGTGAGGCCGGCCTGCTGGTCGCCGCCACCACCGTGGACTCGGTGTCGCGGTTCCTGATCCTGTGGGCGGTCGTCACGGTCGCGGCGGGCATCGGCGACTCCATCGGCTACGCCATCGGCCGCCGGTTCGGCCCGCAGCTGCGCGAGACCAAGCTGATCCAGAAGTACGGCGTCGAGGGCTGGGACAAGGCCACGGGGATCCTGCGCAAACGGGGGGCGTGGGCGGTCTTCTTCGCCCGGTTCCTGCCGGTGGTGCGGACGTTGACCCCCGCGGCCGCCGGCACGTCGGGCCTGCCGTACCGCAAGTTCCTGCCGGCCGTGGTGGCCGGCGCGGCCTGCTGGTCGGCCATGCACATCGCGATCGGCGCGGCCCTCGGCGAGGCGGCCAAGCGCATCGAGGGCATCATCACCAAGGGTGGCCTGTTCGTGGTGGGCGGCCTGTTCATCGTGCTGGTGGTGACCGTCATGGTCCGCAAGCGCCGCAAGGCCCGCCGGGCCGAGGCCCTGGCCGTCGCGGCGGCCGCGGCTCCCGCCACCGCCGCGCCCCACCCGGACGGCGACCCGCAGCTCGAGCCGGCCAACTGACCTACTGATCGTCGCGCTCGACCCGAGGTGGCTCGTCCAGCGCGGCGGCCATCCCCGGGTCGAGGGCGAACAGCTCCAACCAGAAGTCCTCGACCGACGAGTACGCCTTGACGGCCGAGGCGTAACGCAGGTAGGCCAGGACATCCCGATCCCGCAGCAACAGCTGCAACGTCTCGGCCGCGATCTGCTGCGAGGTCACGATTCCCTGCCCCTCCAGCCGTTTGCGCACCTCCGTCGCGATCCGGTTCGCGTACTGCTCGGTCTCCCGAACGGTGCCCTGACCGGTGGCCGCGTACCCGATGCTGGCCGCCAGTGCCTTGTGCCGGAACGGAACCATCGTGCCCGTCCGCTTCTTCACCTGCCACGGGGTCGACGGCGGCGGCTCGGAACGCGGCCGGCCATAGGTTTCGCGCAGCCAGTCGAGCATGCTCTCGATCCCGCGGAAACTGTTACGGCGCGGGGCCTTGCGGCCGAGCAGCACGATCGCGTACCGGACACACACCACGTCCATGCCGGTGGAGCCGTGGCTCAGCTCGCGCACCACCAGGTTGCCGATCTCGATGCTCGAAACCGGTTTGCCGGGTTCGAGCGACCGCAGCCGGCTCTCCACCCGGTCCACGATGGCGTTCACGTCCGCCGGCGTGATCCGGCTGCTGCCCTGCTGCTTGTTGTGGATCCACGCGGCCTTGTTGATGCCCTGCACGATCTTGCCGCGGGCGAACGGTTCCTTACGCCCGTCCCGCTTGCGAACCACCATGTTCTCGGCCGCCACGCGCTCGGTGGTCGCGAAGCTCTTGCCGCAGGCAGCGCAGCTGCGCCGGCGACGCACGGTGCCGATGCCACGGTTCCGGGTGTCGTCGACCGTGGTGTTCGCGTCGCCGCAGAACGGGCACATCACCCAGCCAGCATATCTACGGGTAGTCCTGGTGGCGACCGCCTGCGGTTCGCACACCGACAGGTAGTCGCGTAGTGCCGTGCCGGGTCGCGTGCCGGGAGGTTCTCTACCGGTCGGATGCCCTCGGGCGGTCCGGTCGACACGCTTGGTGACATGAGCATCCTGCTGCTGGGCGCCACCGCCACCCTGGTGATCTTCCTGCTGGGTGTCCTGTGCGGAACCTCCTGGGCCGATCGCCTCTACGAGGCACGCAGCCGGCGCCAGGCCGCCGTGCAACGTCAGCTGAACGAGCGGCAGCGGGCGCTGACCGAGCGGGAGTGACCCCCAAAATGAGAACACGTTCTTGTATCAGGCCGCGCGACGGCGGAAGCTGAAGTACATGGATCTCGCCGCGCTCGAAGCCGTCAAGCGCCTCAAGTACCGGTACCTGCGGTGCGTCGACACCAAGAACTGGGACGAGATGGCGGACGTCCTGGCCGCCGACGCCACGGCCGACTACGGCACCGCCGCCTCCGGCGGTCCGGTGCGCCTCACCGGCCGGGACGGCATCCTGGACTTCCTGCGCAAGCGGCTCGGCGACGGCATCATCACCTCGCATCTCGCCGGCCAGCCGGAGATCGACATCCACGGGACCACGGCCACCGGCGCGTGGTGCCTCCAGGACACGGTGATCGCCACGGAGCACCGCGTCGTGATCTCCGGCGCCGCCTTCTACGAGGACCGCTACACGCTCTGCGACGACGGCCGCTGGCGCATCCAGCACACCGGTTTCCGGCGCACCTACGAGGCGATGGTCTCGCTGGACGACCTGCCGAGCTTCCAGCTGATGACGAAAAGGGAGCCGGTGCGCTGAACGCTCAGCGCACCGGCTGATCCTCTATCCGGCCCGGTAGGCGTTGATGATCGTCTGCTCGATCCCGCTGCCCGCCTTGCCCTGCGCGTTCACCCGCAACGAGACCGACGGCCCGACCGGCAACTCGGCCTGGAACGCACCGTCCACACGCGACACCGGCACGTCCGTCCACGTGGCGCCCTCGTCGAGCGACACCGACAGGCCGAACGACGTGATGGCCTGCGTCCGGACACCGTGGGCCTGCCGGACCGTGAACGTCGCCACCCCGGCGGTCGGATGATTCGCGCACGTCCAACGGCAGCGCGTAGTCCACCGACAGCAGCGGCAACGGAGCGCTCTCCGTCCCCCTGGGGACCGGCCGACCGGAACGTCCACGCCGTGGTGACCCTGGTCGACACCGTCAGCGACCTGCTGGTGTCCACGTCGTAGGTCAGCCGGTAGTCGGCGGCCTCCCGCGGCACCGTGAAGTCGCCGATCGAGCCGTCGACCTCGCCCACCGGCTGTCCGTCGCGCTCGAGGCCGAGCGTGCGGGTCAGGTCCACGTCCCAGGCGTCGGCCAGGCAGTCGAACCGCTGGTGCTCATCGACCAGGGTGACCATCTCGATGTGCACGTTTCCGCTGGTCCGCGCCGGTGCCGCCGGTTGGCAGGAACTCAGCGAGAGGTCCGGGTCGTCGTACCAGTCGGAACGCAGCGGCTGGCGCACCCACACCTTCTCCTGCCGACTGCCCGGCTCGTACCGCGCGGTCGCCTCCTGGGTGACGATCCCGTTCCAGAACGCCTCGTCCAGCCAGGCGAACTCCGACGACACGTAGTCGACGCGGTCGCCGGAGAGCTGGTCGGTCGAGTTCTCGGCCAGGAACACCCCTTCGTCGCTGAACCCGTAGCGCTTGTGGCCGGTGACGGACTCCGCCAGGTCGAGCCGGTGGAACTTCTGGTCGATCCTCGCGAGGGTCGCCTGCTCGGCGGCCGTGACCCGGTAGGTCGGGTCGGCCGGGATGCCGTTGCCGAACGGGTGGAGGAGGTCGTACAGGTACGGGCTCATGTCACTACCGGGCGCGTCGAGGCCGAACGCGCCGTAGGCCTCGAACGTCCCGATCTCGGTCCCGTCGTTCGGTGCCAGGAAAACATTGCCGGCCTTGGCGGCGTCACCCCAGGCGAACGCGAAGTCGGTCCACCCGACGCCGCGCTTCGGCATCTGGATGTAGGTGAGGCCGAGCGAGTTGGCCTCGGTGGCCACCCCGTCGACGCTCGCCGCCAGAGGCTTCGCCGGGGACAGGTCGAGCGTCATGGCCGTGTCGGCCTCGATGGCCACGTCCGGGTCACCGGCCATGGCCATGCGCGAATCGCCGTCGCTCCAGGACATGAACGAACCCATGACCGCGTACCGACCGGCGGGCACCCGGAAGGTCAGCGTCGCACCGGCGTCGCCGGACTCGCCCTGGTAGTAGATCGCCGGATCGTCGATGTTGATCACCCAGACGGTGGCGTACCCGGTCACGCCGGCGGGGGTGCCGGGAATCGGGGTGGTCGCCACCGTGAGGTCGAAGCTGGGCGGTTCGACGAAGAACGTCACCGGCGTGCGGGTCACGTCCCGGCCGACACGGGCCGTGACGGTCGCCGTGTACAGGCCGGGCTGGAGCGCGCCGCGGTCGACGGTCAGCTTCGACCAGCCCTCGGCACCCGCGTCGAGCCGCAGCCGACGGTCCGCGAGGGACGCGCCGGCCACCGCGTTGCCGTGGTGGTCGGTCACGGTCACGTCGAGGGCGACCGTGGTCGCGCGGGTCCCCGTGTTGTGCCAGCCGAGCTTCGCCTCCGACTCGGTGAGGGCCACGACCGCCTGGGTGCTGACCACGCCGGACAGTGCTGACGACAGGGCCCCGGCCACGTCGAGCCGGCCGGCGCCGTTGGTGTACGCGTCACCGTCGTCGATCGGGTCGGCCGCGCCGACGAGGGCGGCCTTGAGCTGACCGGCCTGCCAGTCGGGATGGCGCTGGGCCAGGACGGCCGCCGCGCCCGCGACGTGTGGGGTGGCCATGGACGTGCCGTCCGCCGCGGTGTAGTGCTCGTCGATCGCCCGGCCCATGGTGGTGCCGGCCGCGCGCGCGGCCACGATGTCCACGCCGGGCGCGACGATCTCGGGCTTCGCGGCGCGGGTGTTGACCAGCGGACCGCGGCTGGAGAAGTCGGCGACCACGTCGTCGCCGTTCACGGCTCCGACGGTGAGCGCGGTCGAGGCCGCACCGGGTGAGGACACGGTGCCGTCGAGGGGCCCGGAGTTGCCGGCCGCCACCACGAACAGCGCGCCCGTCTGGTCGGACAGCGTGTCGAGCGCGACCGACAGCGGATCGGTGCCGTCGCTCGGATCCCAGCCGCCGAGGCTCATGTTCACCACGTCGGCCCGGCTCGCCGCCCACTCCATGCCGGCGATCACCATCGAGTCGGTGCCTTCGCCGTCGTCGCTGAGGACCTTGCCGTTCAGGAGCTGGGCGTCGGGTGCCACGCCCTTGCGCGCGCCGTTCGCGGCCGCGCCGGTGCCGGCGATCGTGGCCGCCACGTGGGTGCCGTGGCCGTAGCGGTCGCCCGCGTCACCGCCGTCGACCGTGAAGTCCATCGACTCCGCGACCTTGCCGACGAGGTCCGGGTGGGTGGCGTCGACGCCGGTGTCCAGCACCGCCACCCGAGTCCCTTCGCCGGTGTACCCGGCGTTCCAGGCCCGCGGCGCGGCGATCTGACGCAGGTTGTGGTCGAGCTTGGGGGCCGCGGTCGTGCGTACCTTCCGGTCCAACCACACCTTCGGCGTCGCGGCCGAGCGCGCCGACCGCGTCGACACCGAGCCCAGGAAGTCCGCGCCCTTCGCGTGCCGGCCGGCGACCGCGCCGATGCTCGGCAGGTCGCGGACGCCGGCCAGACCGGCGACCATCGGGGCCGCGGCCGCACGGGCCTCGCCGCCCGTCTGGACGATCAGCGGCAGGTCCTTGCTGCGCGCGTCGTCGTAGCCGTCGAGGATCAGGGCGGTCACGTCGAACAACGCCGGGTCCAGCGTCCTGTCGATCAGCGACGCGACCGTGCCGGGCACCACCCGGACGTGTCCGTCGGGGCCGCAGCTGCGGTTCAGCACGCCGCTCGGTTCGGCCGGGCGCACGCTCACCGCCGGGCATCCCTCGGCGGCGGCCGTCACGGTCACCACGTCGCCGGTCAGCAGGGTCACCGTGTAGGTCTCGCCGGCCGGGAGCAGCGACGGCGGGGCGGCGGCGCTCTGGCCTTCGGCGGCGACGTCGAGGCCGGTCACCGCGAGGACCGCCACCAACGCCCCGACAAGAGGCAGGCGTCTGCGCCTGTTCGGTTCAGTCATGCCCTTAGAAGTGCTTCGGAGGTGCGCGGGGTTGCACACCGTGGCGAAATAGTTCGCGGGGTCTGACAACCTGGCGACGGTTCGGGCGCATCTGAGGGGTGATGACCCAAACGAACGGGTGGGGGCCAATGCAGGACGGTTCTGAACAGGAATACGTCGAGTACGCGACGGCGCGGATCCCGGCGTTGCGTCGGTTGGCGTACCTCCTGACGGGCGACGGGCACCGCGCCGATGATCTGGTGCAGCAGACCATCACGAAGCTGTACGTGAAGTGGCAACGTGCGAAGACGGCCGACCACCTCGACGCGTACGTGCGGACCATCCTGGTGCGCACGCACCTGAGCGAGAGACGGCTGGCGTGGGCTCGGGTACGGCTTTTCCGGGACACGCCGGAGTCGCCGCCGGTCGAGGTGCACGGCATCGAGGACCGCCAGGTACTGCGCGTCGCGCTGAGCCAGGTGCCGAACCGGCAGCAGGCCGTGCTGGTGCTGCGGTTCTTCTACGACCTGCCGGTCGACGAGGTGGCGGCGATGCTCGGCTGCTCGTCCGGGACGGTCAAGAGCCAGACGTCCCGCGGCCTGGCCACCCTGCGGCGACTGCTCGGCGAGCGGGAGTTCGCGGGCTTTTCCACCCCCAGACTGAGGAGCACGTAATGCCATCCGACTTCGACCTGCGGTCGCTCGACGAGGAGCCACCCACACCGTCCCGAGTGGACGTGGACCGCGCCATCGCCGACGGCCGCCGGCGCAGGACCCGCCGCGGCGCCGGCTACGCGGGCGCCGCGACGCTGACCGTGGCCGCCGTGGTCGGCGCGTCGATGGTCGTGGGTGGACAGTTCACCGACGACCGCCCGGAGGTCGCGACGACCGGCACCGCCAACCAACCGGCGGGACCGACCAGCTGCGTGATCGAGGAGCTGCCGGTGCCCGACGGCGAGCCGATGGCGGTGACCTCCGGTGCCGACCCCACGGGCAAGTACATCGTGGGCCGCACCTACCCGGAGGGCGGCGGCTACCGGGCGGTGATCTGGGAGGACGGCGAGCCCACGGCCGTGGACCTGCCGGGCGACGAGGAGGAGATCCTGGGGGACGTCAACTCGTCGGGGACGGCGATCGGCTGGAGTTATCAGAACGACGAGTCGGTCCCGTACGTCTACAGCGGCGGCCAGGTGACACCGTTGCCAGGCGTGGAACACGGCTCGGCGCACGCGATCAACAGCGCGGGCGCGATCGTCGGCGGCGACGCGGACTCCGAAGGCGGCCCGGTGGTGTGGTCATCGCCGACCGCGGAGCCGGTCCAGCTGCCGCTGCCCGAGGGCGTCATGTTCTCCAGCCTCAACATCACCCACATCGACGAGGACGGCACGGTGGTGGGCAACACCGACTACCGCGGCGGCACCGACGCGACGGGCCTTCCCGAAGCGCGACCGCACGTCTGGCTCCCCGACGGTACGCACCGCGACCTTCCCCTGCCCGTGCTCGACGGCATGCAGACCACGCGGGGCCTGGTCACCGACATCCAGAACGGCTGGGCCGTCGGGTGGGTCTCCGTCCCCGACAAGGCGTCCCCGGCGCCTCGGGCGGACGGGGGCCGTTCCTCGTCCGCCATCCGGTGGAACGTCCGCACCGGCGAGACACGCCTGTACGACGAGTTCCCCCTCGCCGGCGACGCGGTGAACGCGCAGGGCTGGCAGATCGGGCTGGGCAAGGACAACCGCGCGGTGCTCGTCACCGACTCCGGCACGGTGGAGCTGCCGCCGCTGTTCGACCACGAGGCGGGTGGCCTGACCAACCTCCCGGGCACGCTCAGCGACGACGGCCGACTCGTCACGGGCCAGTCGGACGACGAGTCGGGGACCATCAAACCGGTGGTGTGGCGCTGCGAGTGACGGGTTGACGGAAAGGCCGGCCAGGTTCTGGCCGGCCTTCCGTTGTCTGCACACCACGGCCACCAAGGTGGACAGTTAGTGCCCAAAACAGTGACGAATCAGCAGGCACGAAACCTCGCTGACCCCAAACCCGATCTCACCTACATGAGACTCCGTCTGAAAAATACTGATCGCCGTTTCTTGACGATGACGGGCGGACAGAAATGACGGCAGCTCAGCGGGACAGCGAACATACGGCGCTGCTCGGCACAGCACTACTTGCCGAATTCGGGACACTGAAGTCCGATGAGTAACGATCTTCTCGGGGTTCGCGACCTCCAGTCAACTGAGCGTTACGCTCTCGGAGGTGCCCCATGGCATATGTGATGACAGCCGACGAACTTCCTACCCCGGTGGCCGGGCTGAAGCCGGCGGTCGGCGCGGCTCCCACGTTCCACAAAGAAGACGGTAAAACGAACTGCATTCGTACTCTTGGTGATGGTGGTCGTCGGGCTGGCGGCATGGTGATCACAGCCAGCTTGGGCTCGGACTACGGCACCGCCGTCGGAGGCCGTGAACGGGTTGAGCATCTTCGCCGTGTTCTTCGCTGCCGCGCTGGCGGTCGAGCGGCTGATCGAACCGCTCACCCTGCTGGACACGAAGAAGCCCAAACTCGAGACGGACACAAAGACGAAGAAAGCGGAGGTAGTGGCTGCGGCGCGGCCACTACCTCCGCCTCCGCGCCGGTCGACGTTCAATCTGTGTTTCAGGTAGCCGCCGACTCGGCCGCGGAAGCCGAGGATCTGGGCGACCTACCGGGCAATCTTTTTTTGGGCGCTGGCCAGCGTCATCGGCGCGCTCGCCGCGGCTCTGCTGAATCTGCACCTGCTGAAGGTCACTGGCATCCAGACGCACCTGTATCTGGAGATCCTCGCCACCGGGCTGATCATCGGCGCCGGCACCAAACCCTTGCACGAGCTGAACAAGCTGGTCACCGCGAAGAAAGCCTGACCGTCCCCAGCGCGAGCAGCACACCGACGGCGACGCCGATGGTGTTCATCATCCAGTCGTTGGTGTCGCAGGCACGGCCGATCGCGAACACCACCGCCTGGAGCGCCTCGATCGCGGCGGACAGTCCCACCCCCGCCGCGAGCACCACCAGCGGACGGCGAGTGGCCAGCGTGGCGAAGAACGCGGGCGGGAGGAACAACGCCACGTTGGCCAGGAGTTCCACACTTCCCAACGTGGGCACCGAGAACTGGGCCACGCACAGGACGTGGTCGAGCCGGTTGCCCCCGGCGGGGATGAGCGTCAGCGCGAGGACCGGCACCAGGGACAGCCCGGCGAGCACCCCCGCGCCCCGGTGACGCACCACCCACCACCCGACGCCCACACACACGACCGCGACGAGCAGCAACAGCACCGGCACGAGCGCCGAGTGCTCGACCAGCAGGGTAGTGATCAAGCGGCGACGAGTTCGGCGTCGCGGAGCTGCTCACGCTTCGCGTAGTGGAACACGAACGGCCCGAGCGGCAGCACGGCCGCGAGCAGCGCGAGCAGGGTGGTGACCGGACCCCAGCCCAACACCCGCCGCACCACCAACGTGGCGACGACGAGCCCCACGAAGAGCGCCCCGTGCAGGACTCCGAGCGGCATCACGAGATCGATGTCGGAGACCCGACTCAGGAGCGTCCCGAAGAGCAACAGGGCCACGAAGGAACACCCCTCGGCCATCGACAGCACCCGAAACCAGTACACCGGCCTGGACAACACGACACCCCTCACCCGACGCGACAACCGCCCGGCGAACCTAGCATTCAGCCTTCAGCGGTAAGCCGCCACGGCCGGGCGTCGAGTCCGAACGCGACACACGCGACGACCGCCAGCGACTCGAGGGTGATCCCCACCGTCAGCGCAGGTACCACCCACCCGGCCACTTCGAGTAATCGATCCAGCACGGAACGCTACGCTTCGGGCATGAGAATCCGGGGGTTCCTGTTGGCCGTCACCGTCCTGCTCGCCGGTACCGCCTGCACCCGCGAGGTCGCGGGAGCACCGGCCGCGGGCCAGGCGCCGCCAACGCCGGAAAGCAGCGCGGCACCCGAGTCGACCATCCCGGAGTGCACCGGCTGCGACGAGGAAACGGCCGACGCGGCCCTGAATAGTCCCGTTGTGGCGCAACCGAAGCAGGTCGACAACCCACCTGCGTGCGAGGAGGTCCTGCCGCAGTCCACAATCACCGGGTCATCGGCACAACCACCCAGCCCCGCGCCTCGGCCAGCACCGAACAGCGTCACGCGGAGTGGCGGAGCGCCGACCTCAGCCAACTCGGGCTGATGTGGGTCCGGTTCCAGGGACCCAACCGAGTCCGCTCCGCGACCATCACCGACTTCGAGGGCAGCACCCGGTTCGAGGACGAGGACCCGGTCGACACCGAGTGCGAAGCCGGCATCGCCATCAACGACGAACTCAAGAAACACGAACACGGGAGCTGGCTGGTCCTCCGAGTGAAGACCGACGAGGGACCGTGCCCTCGTGCGAGGTGGCCAACCAACTACTCGACATAGCGTTCGACAACCTGCCGGACGCCTAGCATCTGCTCCGCAACGCAGCCGGAGCCCGGTCACACCAGCCACGCCGGGTCGGGTACCAACCGTACCGTGGGGGTTTGGGGGCTCGCCCCCCAAACATGATGACGGCCGACCCGGCGAGGTTGCGCGCAACCGAGCAGGGTCAGCCGGAGGCCGTGGGCGCAGCAGGATTCGAACCTGCGACCGCTCGGGTGTAAACCGAGTGCTCTCCCGCTGAGCTATGCGCCCCGAAAGGTGCCGGGGATCACCCCGGCACCGTACGACTCAGGCGGTCAGTGCCGCCACTGCCTTCTTCCAGCCGGACTGGTCACGGACCTCGCCGGGGCCGTTGACCTCGGCGAAGCGCACGACGCCCGACTTGTCCACCAGGAACGTGCCGCGCACGGCCAAGCCGGCGGCCTCCAGGAAGACGTCGTAGGTCTTCGCCACCTCGCCGTGCGGCCAGAAGTCCGACAGCAGCGGGAAATCGTAGCCCTGTTCCTTGGCCCACGCCTTCAGGCTGTACGGCGTGTCGACCGACACGCCGACCACCTGGACGTCGGCCGAGGTGTAGTCGGCCAGTTCGTCCCGCAGTTGGCACAGCTCACCCTGGCAGGTGCCACTGAACGCGAACGGATAGAACACCAGGAGGACGTGCTTGTCGTCGCGGTACGACGACAGCGTCACCTTCTGGTTGTTCTGGTCCTTGAGCGTGAAGTCCGGTGCCTCGACCCCGACGTCGACCGCCATGTCCGTCCCCTCCCGATCGGCCCGGGAGGCAGCCTAGGTCAGCGCCGCGTCTTGGCCGACTTCGGGGACACCAGCCGCGTCGCGGACCAGTCCTCGCCGACGCCGATGCTCGACGTCTGCGCCAGTCCGGCTGTCGGCACCGCCTCGGCGATGTCGCTGGGCTCGACGTGGCCATCACGGCCGGTCTTGGGGGTGAGGACCCAGATGACGCCGTTCTCCGCGAGCGGACTGATGGCATCCATCAGGGCGTCCACAAGGTCGCCGTCATCCTCCCGCCACCACATCAGAACCACGTCGACGACATCGTCGGCGTCCTCGTCCAGGAGGTCACCGCCGATCTGCTCCTCGATGGCGGCGCGTACGCCGTCGTCGACGTCCTCGTCCCAGCCAAGTTCCTGGACGACCATCCCAGGCTCGATTCCGAGCCTCTCGGCGACACCGGTGCTACCGGCGTCTCCCGCGGCGACCACGACTTCCACTCCTCCTCCGGCGCCATAACGGTGGTGACAACCACCGCATAGCTTTGAAAACGGTATTGGGACAGCGAACACTGCCTGTGCCCCCCGACGCAACCACCCACGCCGGGTTTGACCGGGGTGGACTATAGGCGGGGCGGTATCGATCCCGCTGTACTCGTCAGTAACGATGACCCAAGTCGCCATTGAGACGACGATGGCAGAGTTAACGGTATGAGCGCAGGCACTGGAGACCCCTTGGCTACGCAGAGCAGCGGAAACGGCAGGAAGACGCCCGAGCGCGTGCGGGTCATCCGCGACGGTCTCGCGTCCCATCTTCCGGACATCGATCCGGAGGAGACCACGGAGTGGCTCGAGTCCTTCGACTCGATGCTGGCCTCCGGCGGTCAGCAACGTGCCCGCTACCTCATGCTGCGACTGCTCGAGCGCGCCAGGGAGAGCCGGGTAGGCGTACCCGCGCTCACCAGCACGGACTACGTGAACAGCATCCCCACCGACATGGAGCCGTGGTTCCCCGGCGACGAGGAGGTGGAGCGCCGGTACCGGGCCTGGATCCGCTGGAACGCGGCCATGACCGTGCACCGCGCGCAGCGTCCGGGCGTCGGCGTCGGCGGGCACATCTCCACCTACGCGTCCTCCGCCACGCTCTACGAGGTCGGCTTCAACTGGTTCTTCCGCGGCAAGGACCACCCCGGCGGCGGTGACCAGGTCTTCTTCCAGGGCCACGCCTCCCCCGGCATGTACGCCCGCGCGTTCCTCGAGGGCCGCCTCTCGGCCCATCAGCTCGACGGGTTCCGCCAGGAGCTGTCCCACGCCGGACCGGGCGGCGGGCTGCCGTCCTACCCGCACCCGCGGCTCATGCCGGACTTCTGGGAGTTCCCCACGGTCTCCATGGGCATCGGGCCCATGAACGCCATCTACCAGGCACGATTCAACCGATACCTGCACGATCGCGGCATCAAGCAGACCAACGACCAGCACGTGTGGGCGTTCCTCGGCGACGGCGAGATGGACGAGCCGGAGTCACGCGGCCTCGTGCAGGTGGCGGCCAACGAGGGCCTCGACAACCTCACGTTCGTGGTCAACTGCAACCTGCAGCGCCTCGACGGACCGGTCCGCGGCAACGGCAAGATCATCCAGGAGCTGGAGGCGTTCTTCCGGGGCGCCGGCTGGAACGTGATCAAGGTCATCTGGGGCCGCGAGTGGGACTCGCTGCTCCACGCCGACCGTGACGGTGCGCTCATCAACCTGATGAACACCACCCCCGACGGCGACTACCAGACCTACAAGGCCAACGACGGCGCGTTCGTGCGCGAGCACTTCTTCGGGCGGGACCCCCGCACCAAGGAGCTCGTGACGCCCATGAGCGACCAGGACATCTGGAACCTCAAGCGCGGCGGCCACGACTACCGCAAGGTCTACGCGGCCTACCAGGCGGCCACCGAGCACCACGGCCAGCCGACCGTCATCCTCGCCAAGACCATCAAGGGGTACGGCCTCGGGCCGCACTTCGCGGGCCGCAACGCGACCCACCAGATGAAGAAGATGACCCTCGACGACCTGAAGATGTTCCGGGACTCCACCCACGTCCCCATCTCCGACGCCGAGCTGGAGAAGGACCCGTACCTGCCGCCGTACTACCACCCCGGCCAGGACTCGCCCGAGATCCAGTACATGCTCGAGCGGCGTCGCCAGCTCGGTGGCTTCCTGCCCGAGCGGCGCGGCAAGGCCAAGGCGCTCGTGCTGCCCGGTGACAAGGCCTACGAGGCCGTGCGGCGCGGGTCGGGCAAGCAGGAGGTCGCCACCACCATGGCGTTCGTCCGGCTCGTGCGCGACCTCGCGAAGGACAAGGAGATCGGCCACCGGATCGTGCCGATCATCCCGGACGAGGCACGCACGTTCGGCATGGACTCCATGTTCCCGACGCAGAAGATCTACAACCCGAACGGGCAGATGTACACGTCGGTCGACGCGTCACTCATGCTGTCCTACAAGGAGAGCGAGCAGGGCCAGATCCTGCACGAGGGCATCAACGAGGCCGGCTCCACCTCGTCGTTCACCGCCGCGGGTTCGGCGTACGCCACCCACGGCGAGCCGATGATCCCGATCTACATCTTCTACTCGATGTTCGGGTTCCAGCGCACGGGCGACAGCCTCTGGGCCGCCGCCGACCAGATGACGCGCGGGTTCATCATCGGCGCCACCGCCGGTCGCACCACCCTCACGGGCGAGGGTCTGCAACACAACGACGGGCACTCGCTGCTGCTCGCGTCCACCAACCCGGCGGTCATCTCCTACGACCCGGCGTGGTCGTTCGAGATCGCCCACATCGTCCGCGACGGGTTGCGGCGCATGTACGGCGATGCGGCCGAGGACATCTACTACTACCTCACCGTCTACAACGACCCGTACGTCCAGGCACCCGAGCCTGAGGACCTGGATGTCGAAGGTCTGCTGCGCGGCCTGTACCGGTACGCGAAGGCCCCCGTCGGCGACGGCCCGGAGGCGCAGATCCTCGTGTCCGGTGTCGCCATGCCGTGGGCGCTGCGGGCTCAGGAACTGCTGCTCTCGGAATGGGGCGTCCGCGCCGCCATCTGGTCGGCCACGTCCTGGGCCGAACTGCGCCGCGACGCGGTCGAGGTCGACCGGCACAACTTCCTGCACCCCGAGGCCGACCCGCGTCAGCCGTACGTGACGAGCGTCCTCGCCCGCACGTCCGGCCCGGTGGTCGCGGCGTCGGACTGGATGCGGTCCGTCCCCGACCTCATCCGCCCGTGGGTGCCCACCGACATGCTCACCCTCGGCACCGACGGGTTCGGCCTGTCCGACACCAGGCCCGCCACCCGACGCCACTTCCTGGTGGACGCCGAGTCGATCACCGTCGGGGTACTCACCGCGCTGGCCCGCCGAGGCGACGTGCCACAGGAAAAGGTCGTCGAGGCAGCACGCAAGTACCGCATCGACGACGTGTCAGCCGCCGGCCCGCAGACCTCCGACCCCGGAGTTGCCTGACTCTCCGTAACCTTCTGACCTGCACTGATTAACCTCCAGCACGATCGGGGGACCCGACTGGCGCCCTCTCCCCGCACCGTCCATAGTGGAGTTACCGGTGGGGACCGGGGAGAGGGGCCGCCCGGCGGCGTGCGCACCGCCATCGCCGGGCGGCCCGATCCCGTCCATGCCCTTGTTCGGCGCTGGCGCGCCTTCCCGGGCGGGATCGTCGGTGATGTTGGGGGGCCGAGCCCCCCAAGCCCCCCACGGTGCGAGCTTCTGCCGACCCAGCGTGGTCCGGTTTGGGGATTGACCAGCCAACTCGCGCGCTACGCGCACTCGCCCCTTCGCGCGCTGCGCGCACTCGGCACCCCACCCCAGCCCGCATGTCCCCGCGAGATCGCGCTTCCCGACCGCGAGATCCCGGTTCCCGACCACGAGATCGCGGTTCCCTCACGCGTATCGCCACCGCCCGACCGCATGTCGCCATGTCTCGACCGCATGTCCCCACCAGGGGCACGCATGTGCACGGTTCCGGCACGCATCTTCGTGGTTCCGGCGTGGAGTGAACCTTGCGCGCGCGGGGTTCGGGGGTGGCGGCGGGCAATGGGAGGGCGGGCGCCAGCCCGCCCTTAGTGCTCGCACCAGGGCGGCGGAGGCTCGCGGGTCAAGGGTTGAGCGAAGCGAAATCGGCGAAGCCGACGCGACGAAGGAGCGCCCTGAGGCGCGAGGGGCCGCCCGTACAATCCGCCGCCACCCCCGAACCCACCCCACGACGGGCAAACCAAGAACGACCGGAACACCGGACGGCCAGAAACCCTTACATACCAACAAACCCCAAGAGCCCTCTACCAGGAGACAGCCCCCACCCCATCCCGGGGGCGGCCCTGTTCCAGTCTACCGGCCCACACCCACGGGACCGGGGCCCAAAGATCCACAGCGGCCGAGTAGTCCACAACCGGACCGACTGTCCACAGACAAGAGAAGCTCACGCCGCCTATACAGTCAGACCTCATGGTGAAGGTGTCGCACGCTACGTTGGCGGCACTCGACCGCGCCTCCGGCAAACTGGCCTCCGCGGCCCTCGCCTCCATGGACGAGCAGTTCGCCTGGTTCGGCCGCATGCCCGCCGACCAGCGCGCCAGCGTTCAGCTCATCGCGCAGACCGGGGCCGCCGGGTTCATCTCCTACCTCCGCGACCAGCGCGAAGCCATCCGCCTCACCACCGACGCCTTCCGCAGCGCCCCCCGCGAACTCTCCCGGTGGATCAGCCTGAGGCAAACCGTCGAACTCGTGCGAGTCGCGCTCACCGTCATCGAGCGCGAGATTCCCGACTACGCGGCCGACGCCGACGAACGCCAGGTCCTCACCGAAGCCGTCCTCCGCTACGGACGCGAGGTCGCCTTCACCTCCGCCATGTCCTACGCCTCCGCCGCCGAGACCCGCGGCGCCTGGGACGCCCGGCTGGAAGCCTCCGTGGTCGACGCCATCGTGCGGGGCGACGCCGAGGAATCTCTCCTGTCGAGGGCCGCCGCGCTCGGCTGGGACCTCGACGAGCCCGCCACCGTGCTCGTCGGCAACTCACCGAGCGACGACCCGCCCACCGTGCTCTACGAGGTCCGCAGCCGCGCCGCGCGAGTCAACCGGCCCGTCCTCCTGGGAGTCCAGGGGTCCCGGCTCATCGTGGTCCTCGCCGGCGACACCGAGGCGCCCAGCACCGTCCTCACCAAGATGTCCACCTCCTTCGGTGACGGACCGGTGGTCGCCGGACCGACGGTCGACACCATCGCCGACGCCCACCGCAGTTCCGCCGACGCGCTGTCCGGGCTGCGGGCCGTGGTCGCCTGGCCCACCGCGCCCCGCCCCGTCCGGTCCACCGACCTCCTGCCCGAGCGGGCCCTGGCCGGGGATCCGGAGGCCGAGTTCCAGCTCATCGACCAGATCGCCAAACCCCTGGAGAACGCCGGCGGGGCGCTGCTCGAGACCGTCGAGACCTACCTCGAGGCCGGCGGCGTCCTGGAAACCTGCGCACGGCTGCTGTTCGTGCACCCCAACACCGTCCGGTACCGGCTGCGCAAGGTGGCCGAGCTGACCGGACACAACGCCAACCTGCCTCGCGACGCACTTGTGCTTCGCATCGCACTCGCGGTCGGTAGGTTGTCTCGATCACGGGGTCTCTGGTAGGTCATTGAACAACGCAAGTGGGCCTGTATCGTTCATCCTGCGGTAACCTTTGTAGGATTCCTACAAAACGGTTGGCCCGACTTGGTGACTCGCAGCATCACTCCCAACGCTTCAACCGTGTTCAGTAGTGGTGTGCTCGCGTTACTCGCCCCAGGTCAGGGCTCCCAGACTCCCGGCATGCTCGCTCCGTGGCTCGAGCTGGACGGCGCGCGAGAGCGCCTGACCGCATGGTCGCAGGTCACGGGCCTGGACCTGGTCGAGTTGGGCACCGTGGCCGATGCCGACGCGATCAAGGACACGGCCGTCACCCAGCCTCTCGTGGTGGCCGCCGCGCTGCTCGCGTTCGAGCAGGTGGAGCGCCGGCTCGATCTGCCGGACGACGTGCTGATCGCCGGGCACTCCGTGGGTGAACTGGCCGCCGCCGCCATGGCCGGCGTGCTCACCACCGACGACGCCGTCGCACTGGCCGCCGTCCGCGGTCGCGAGATGGCCGCCGCCTGCGACCTCGCGCCCACCGGCATGGCCGCCGTCATGGGTGGCGACCCCGAAGAGGTCGTCGCGTGGCTCGCCGAGGCCGGCCTGAGCCCAGCCAACCGCAACGGCGCCGGCCAGATCGTCGCCGCCGGCCCCATCGACGCGATCGACGCGATCGTGGCCGAGAAGCCCGACTTCGTGAAGAAGGTCATCAAGCTCAAGGTGGCCGGCGCGTTCCACACCCACTTCATGGCCCCCGCCCAGGACGCCCTGCGCGAGCGGGCCGCCAGCATCACGGCGGCCGACCCCACCCGGACGCTGCTGTCCAACGCCGACGGCGACGTGGTCACCTCCGGCGCCGAGGTGCTCGAGCGCCTGGTCGCCCAGGTCACCCTGCCCGTGCGATGGGACGCGTGCCTGGCCACCATGGCCGCGCGCGGCGTCCACGCCACCGCCGAACTGCCACCCGCCGGCGCTCTCACCGGCCTCGCCAAGCGCGAACTGACCGGCGCGAAGACGATCGCCGTCAAGTCCCCCGACGACCTGGCGAAGGTGGCGGACAACCTGTCCGCCGAGGAGACCTCATGACCACGCTGCGGCTGCCCACCGGGCCAGCCGGCACCCGCATTCTCGGTCTCGGCAGCAGCCAGCCGGCCCGGGTGGTCACCAACCACGACCTCACCAAGGTCATGGAGACGAGCGACGAGTGGATCCGCGAGCGGGTCGGCATCGCCGAGCGGCGGTTCGGCTCGAAGGAGGACACGGTCGTCTCGATGGCCGTCGACGCCGGCGGCAAGGCGATCACCGCGGCCGGGCTCACCCCTGCCGACGTGGACACCGTGCTCGTGGCCACCTGCACCAGCACCGCGCCCATCCCGAACGCCGCCGCCCAGGTGGCCGACCTGATCGGGGTGAAGGGGGCCGGCGGGTTCGACCTGAACGCCGCCTGCGCCGGGTTCTGCTACGCGCTGGCCACGGCGTCGGACATGGTGCGCGCCGGGTCCGCGCGCCGCGTGCTGGTGATCGGCTCCGAGAAGCTCACCGACGTGGTCGACCCGGTCGACCGGTCCACGGCCATCATCTTCGCCGACGGCGCGGGTGCCGCGGTGGTCGGACCGTCCGACACCGCGGGCATCGGCCCGGTGGCGTGGGGCACGGCCGGCGACCTGGTCGACATGATCGGCATGCGTGAGGGCAAGTACATCTACCAGGAGGGCCAGTCGGTCTACCGCTGGGCCACCACGAAGATCGCCCCGATCGCGTTGCAGGCACTGGAACTCGCCGGGCTGGCACCGTCCGATGTGGACGTGCTGGTGCCGCACCAGGCGAACCTGCGCATCGTCGAGGCCATCGCCAAGAAGCTCCGCAAGGAAGGCGCGCGCGAGGACATGCAGGTGGCCGACGACATCGTCACCTCCGGCAACACGTCCTCGGCGTCCATCCCCATGGCCATGGACCACATGCGTGCGGCGGGCCGGATCAACTCCGGCGACGTCGCCCTCCTGATCGGGTTCGGCGCGGGCTTGTCCTACGCCGGCCAGGTCGTCATCTGCCCGTAGTAACCAAGAAAACCAGAGAGGGATACATCAATGGCGAACGAGAAGCCCACCGACGAGGAAATCCTGGCCGGTCTCGCGGAGATCGTCGAGGAGGTCGCCGGTGTGGAGGCCGACGAGGTCACCGCCGACAAGTCCTTCGTGGACGACCTGGACATCGACTCGCTGTCCATGGTGGAGATCGCCGTGCAGGCCGAGGACCGCTTCGAGGTCAAGATCCCGGACGCGGAGCTCGCCAACCTGAAGACCGTCGGTGACGCGGTGTCCTACGTCTCCAAGAACGCCTGACACTCGCCCAGGAACTGGCACTGAACCCACCACGGAGGGGGCCATGAGCACGGTCGAGGTTGTCGTCACCGGCATGGGGGCGACCACACCGCTCGGCGGAGACGTCGCGTCCACGTGGGACGCGTTGCTCGCCGGCGAGAACGGCATCCGCAACAACACCGCAGACTGGGTCGAGCGGTTCGACATGCCGTCCCGACTGGCCGCTCCGCTGGCCGTCGAGCCCTCCGAGGTGCTGCCGCGCGTGCAGCTTCGCCGGATGGACCGCTGCGAGCAGATCGCGATCATCGCCGCCCGTCAGGCCTGGGCCGACGCCGGGTACGAGATGCCGACCGAGGAGAACCAGTCGGTCGACCCCGAGCGGCTCGCCGTGGTCATCGGCACCGGCATCGGCGGCCCCGTCACCATGCTCGACCAGGACGACCTCCTGGAAGCCCAGGGGCTGCGCAAGGTGTCGCCACTGACCGTGCCGATGCTCATGCCCAACGGTCCGGCCGCGCTGGTCAGCATCGAGCTGATGGCCAGGGCCGGGGTGCACTCCCCGGCCTCCGCGTGCGCCACCGGCGCCGAGTCGCTGGCCAACGCCTACGAGCTGATCCAGAACGGCCGGGCCGACGTGGTCGTGGCCGGCGGCACGGAGGCGTGCATCCACCAGATCACGGTGGCCGGGTTCGCCCAGTCCAGGACGTTGAGCCTGCGCAACGACGAGCCGGAGCGCGCGTCGCGGCCGTTCGACGTGGACCGCGACGGCTTCGTGCTCGGCGAGGGCGCCGGCGTGCTGATCCTGGAACGCGCCGACCACGCCGCCGCGCGTGGCGCCCGCGTGTACGGCCGGCTGGCCGGCTACGGGATCACCTCCGACGCGTACCACATCACCGGCAACCACCCCGAGGGAATCGGCCAGATCAGCGCCATGCGGAACGCCATGCGTGTCGCGGGGCTGTCACCGGCCGACGTGGGTCACGTCAACGCCCACGCCACGTCCACCGTGGTCGGCGACATCGGTGAGGCGGTCGCCATCCGCAAGGCCATCGGCGACCACGTGGTGCTCACCGCGCCCAAGAGCGCCTTCGGTCACCTGGTCGGCGGCGCGGGGGCGGTCGAGAGCATGATCACCATTCTGTCGATCTACAACAGTGTGGTGCCCGCCACCCGCAACCTCGACAACCAGGACCCGAAGATCGAGCTGGACGTCGTGTCGGGTGAGCCCCGCAAGATGGAGCTGACCGCCGCGATCAACAACTCGTTCGGGTTCGGCGGCCACAACGTCGCGCTGGCGTTCACCCCCTGAGGGGTCAGCCCAGCTCGGTGAGCCCTGGCGCGGACAGGTGCTCGACCCGGTAGACGGTGCCCGTCTCGGTGGTCGGGGCCTCGGTCGCCAACCGGAGGACAACGGCGTCCCACCGGGTGGGGTCCACCGCCCACGCCACGCTGTGGGTGTGCTCGTTCGCCGCGGCCTCGTCGGCCAGCCGCTCGAGCGCGGCGGCCTCCGTCTCCGGGTCGGACTCGGCCGCGAACCGCACCAGCTGAATGACGGCGTGGGTCGGCGCGGTGTCGACATCGTCCCCGCGGGTGAACCACCCGCCGATCCAGGTACGCACGGTCGGCCGGCCGAAGTCACGGACGATGCCCGCGAAACCCTGGCCGCCCCAGTGGAACGCGGCGAGGGCGGCGGGATCGCTCCACAGGTAGAAGGGCGCGTAGGCGTTGACGGGCGACCCGTCGGCCACGTCGCGGACGAGATAGGCCTTCAGCCCGAGCCCGGCACGGTCGTCGAGCGCGGAGCCACGCTCGGCCACGCGGCGGCGGATGATCCCCATGTCGTAGTCGGTCGGCAGGGTGATCTCGTACTGGGCGGCGATCATGACGTCCCCCTTCAGGTGGTCTCGCACGCCTCGAGCAACGGTGCCGAGCTGGTCTTGCCCGGGGCGAGCTTCCAGTCGCCGTTCTCCTTGACCATGGGGTACACCACGTTCCAGAGGATGCACTTCACCGGCAGCTCCGGAGGGGCCTTGTCGGGGGCCTGGACGCTCGTGAACTTCAGCAGCACCACCGCCTCGGCCTCGCCGCGCAATTCGATGCGATAGATCACGATGGTGCCGTCCTGGGACGTGCCGAAGTCCATGAGCCACTTCTCGCGGTTCATGGTCTCCACACGCTCCTCGGTGACCACCTGGCGCCACAGGTCGTAGTCCTTGGCGTTGATCGCGTCGAAGTTGGTCTGCAGGACCGCGCGGATGTCCTCGTAGACCGGGTGGCTGACCGCCTCCGGGGTGCCGTCGACGGTCGTGGACCCCGGCTGTTCGACCTCCGGGACAGCGGACGGCGAGGGCTGCACGGCCGACGGCGCGGCGGCCGGCGGCTCCTCGTACATCTGCCTGGCCAGCAGTCCGCCGACCGCGGTGGCGATGACCGCGAGCAGCAGCACCGGCAGCAGCCAGGGCTGACGGGGTTTGGGTGCGGGTGACGATCCGGTCGGCACGGGTAGAGCGTGCCACACGCCGCCGGGCTACCCGACCCGATGCAGCCAGGTGACCGGAGCGCCGTCGCCCGCGCGGCGGTAGGGCTCGAGCGCGTCGTCCCAGGAGGCGCCGAGGAGTTCGTCGACCTTGTGGGCGAACTGCTCGCCCGCGCGGCTCGCGGCCGCCATGGCGCGCAGTTGGTCCTCACCCACCACGATGTCGCCGTTCGCGCTGGTTCTGGCCCGCCACAGGCCGAGAGTGGGGGCGAAGCAGAACCGTTCGCCGTCGACGCCGGGGCTCGGTTCCTCGGTGACCTCGAAGCGCAGCATCGGCCACGCCTTCAACGCGGACACCAGCTTGCTGGCCGTGCCAGGATCGCCGGTCCAGCCGCACTCCGCCCGTAGCTGACCCTGGGCCGCCGGCTGTGCGGTCCACTGCAGGTTCGCCCGGACTCCGAGGGTGCCCGAAATAGCCCACTCGACGTGCGGACATACCGCAGACGGCGACGAGTGGACGTACACCACGCCACGAGTGCTCACTGCTGACCTCCGCTGCTCGACGAGGAACCGTCTTCCCCTACGTTCTCGTCACCGGTCAGCTGTGTGCTCACGCCTTGTTATTGGCGTCATTGTGCCCTGTGTACGGGCACTACGCCACACTAGTTACCGTGGGGGGTCGGGCGTCGCTCGGCACGGGGTTTTTCGGAGGTGCGGGGTGCGGCTTGTCCGGTTGGGCGAGGAGACCTCCAAAGTAGGTGCTGACGTGCGCGCCGCGCTCGCGTCGTGGGGTCGGGGGAGCACCGTCGTCGGGGGCGTGGCGCTGATCGGCTGCCGGCCGGAGGGCTGTGACGGGGCGGTCGACGCGGTGGTCGTGTTGCCCCGCGGGGTGCTCGTGGTCCTCGGGGTGGATCTGCCCGATCCCGCGGTGCGCCTGGACGCGCCGCTCGCCGGCCAGTGGAAGACCGACGGCTGGCCGCTCGTGCGGCCCGACGGCGTGGTCAACCCGGCCAGTGACGCCATGCGGACGGTCGGGGTGATCACCCGGCTCCTGGAGTCGGCGAAGGTGGAGCCGCTGCCCGTGGGCACGGTGGTGGCGGTGGGCCCGTACGTCTCGAAGGTGCACCAGCCCACGTCCGATCTGCTGCGCGGTGTGCGGATCCTGCACCCGGAACCCATGAACCTGATCACCGCGACGCGGGAGCTGGCCGTGCACCAGCGGCCCTGCACGGTCACCCAGGCACGCGCGATCCTCGAGGCGCTCCAGCCGGGCAACGCCGAGGTCGCGGCCATCGACCTGGCCGAGGAGGGGTTCGCGAACACCGCCGTGGCGAACCTGGCGGCCGAGAGCACCACGTTGATCCCCCGGGTGTCGGCCCCGTCGCGGCCGACGCCGACCCGTACAACCGCGTCCCCGGCCCGCAAGCCGGTGCGCTGGCTGCCGGCCGGCGCGGCCGTGCTCGTGGCCATGCTGCTGCTCACGGGCATCGTGTACGCGGTGGCCTCCGCCGGCGACGGCGACGGATCGGATCCGCGCGGGGTCAGCGCGACGCAGACCGAGTCGAACGACATCGAGGTCGGCGGGATGTCGTTCACCCCTCGAGGCACGGTGTCCGACGCGGACTGCGCGGCACACGCGTACGGCGACGTGCAGGTGTGGCTGGAGGCCAACCGCTGCGACGAGCTGGTCCGCATGCGCTACGAGTCCGAGTCGGACGGCAGGACGGCGGCCATCCTCGTGGCCGTGCTGCGGTTCCCGGAGAGCGCCCTGGCCGGCGAACTGCACACGGTGGCCGACGAGCCGGGCAGCGGCGCCATCTCCGACGTGTCGGCCGAGGGCGTCGAGTGGCCGGGCGGGGTGAAGGCGTTCTTCGAGTCGGCCGCCTACGCCAGCGGGCGTGAGGGCAACAGCCTGAAGCTCGTGCAGGCCGTGTGGGTGGGCGAGTCCTCCAACCCGAACGACGAGCAACTCACCGAACTGGCCGACAGCGCTTTGAAGATCCCCGCGCCGCGCTAGCGACCGGCCTGCTCGATCAACTCCGGCGCGTACCCGAACAGACTCGGCGCGCCGCCCGTGTGCAGGAACACCACCTGCTCCCCCGCCGCCACGCTCGTCACCAGAGCGGCCGCCGCCTTGCCCGTGTACACCGGGTCGAGCGTGATGCCCTCCGTGCGCGCGAACAGACGGATGGCCGCCCACGTGACCTCGGTCGGCACGCCGTAGCCGGGACCCAGCGTCCGGTCGGACACCACCACGTGGTCCATCGACGGCAGTGGCACGCTCAGCAGTTCGGCGGCCGACGCGGCCAGCCGTTCGATGTCCGCGCGGGTCTCGGTCGGCTGGTGGGACACGCACGCCGCCTCGACCGTGATGGGGCGCCCGGCCAGGGCGAGGCCGAGCGCGAGGCCCGCGGCCGTGCCGCCGGTGCCGGCGGCGACGACGATGCGGTCCGGGTCCAGGTCGCCGAGCTGGCCGAGGAGTTCGTCCGCGGCGGCCACGTAGCCGAGGACGCCCAGCCCGTCGGAGCCGCCGAGCGGCAGGGTCACCACCCGCTCGTGGTCGCCCAGCAGGCGTTGGTGGGTGGCGGAGACCTCGGCGTCGTCGTCGCAGACGTGGACGCGGGCGCCGTACAGCTCGTCGAGCGCCCGGTTGCCCGACCGCTCGTAGGCCTCGTCCGACCGGGGCACCGCGCGCTTGAGGACCAGCTCGCAGCGCAACCCGAGGCGGGCGCAGGCGGCGGCGGTCTGGCGGCCGTGGTTGGTCTGCACGTCACCGAACGTGATGATCGTCTCCGCGCCGTCGGCCACGGCCCTGGCCAGCAGGAACTCGAGTTTTCGGAGCTTGTTGCCGCCGAGCCCGAGACCGTTGACGTCGTCGCGTTTGACCAGCACCCGCGCGCCGAGCGCCCCGCCGAGCCGCGCGCAGTCCTCGAGGGGTGTCGGCCACACCCCGAGCGGCAGCCGAGGGTAGGACGACAGGCCCATGGACTCTCCTCAGGTGAGCGCGGCGACCCCCGCGTAACCCAGTATGGCCGCGGCGACACCCGCGGTGACCGAGCCGACGACGTTGGCGGCCGCCAGGCGGAACGCGCGTTGCTCCACCAGGCGGAACACCTGGTGTCCGAACGTGCTGAACGTGGTGAGCGCGCCGCAGAACCCGGTGCCCACCAGGGCCGTGATCGCGGCGGACGGCGCGGCGGCCACCAGCCCGCCGAGGATGGCCGAGCCTGCGACGTTGACCGCGACCGTGCCCCAGGGGAAGCGCGCGTTGAGGTGGCGGTCGGCGAGGTAGCGCAGGGGTGCGCCGACCGCGGCGCCGAGGACGACCAGGAGCGGGGTCATGCGCGTCGGCCGAGGCGGGCGCCGAGGAACACGGCCGGCAGCGCGATGAGGAGCGTGGCCAGGAGATACGGCACTCCGACGGTCCACGGCACGCCGCGGATCTCGGCGGCGTAGGCGGAGAAGGTGGTGAACCCGCCGAGCACACCGGCGCCGAGGAAGGGCTGCGGGCCGGCGACCCTCGCCATGAGCACGCCGATCAGTAGGCAACCCGAGGCGTTGATCACGAGGGTGCTCCACGGGAAGCCGCCGGCGGGCACCGGCCAGGCGAGTTGGAGGCCGTAGCGGGCGAGCGCGCCGAGGGCGCCACCGGCCGACACCGCCAGCACGTCTCTCATGACACGCAGTGTGGCGCACCCTCGGCGGTTCCCGCCGTCGCGGCCGTTATCCTTTGCACCGTCTCGGCCCAATGAATGCGGAGGATCCTGTGGCGCAGAAGACCATTCTCGAACTGGTCGACGACCTCGACGGCGGCAAGGCCGACGAAACGGTCACCTTCGCTTTGGACGGCGTCGATTTCGTCATCGACCTGTCTTCGGACAACGCCACTCGCCTGCGCGACACGCTGGCCCAATATGTGGGACACGCACGGCGCACGGGTGGCCGCAAGCAGCGCGGCGCTGCTCCGGCGGTGGTGGCCACGAACGGGAAGCCCGACACCCAGGCGGTCCGTGAGTGGGCCCGCAACCAGGGGGAAACGGTGGCCGAGCGGGGCCGCGTCCCGCAGGCACTGGTGATCCGCTTCCAGGAAGCGCACTCGAACTGACTCCGACGAAAATTGTCGGTGTCGCCTAGTAGGATTGAATCCAGGGGGCCCCGGACCGTTTTTGTCGGTGTCGCGTGATATAAGCTGCGCTGACCCGATAACTGTCAGTGAATTTGGCGCTGTGACAATGTGAATGCCATTGTTGCTACACGCTGTGCTTCTGGTTGGCCGCCTGCTGTGTCGCGTATCGCGGGCGGTCACCCGGTCGGTAGGTCTGGAGGGTGATCCCCTTCGCGGTGGTCCGCGACGCCAGCAGGTCGAGCGCCACGTCCGGACCGGCGTCGGGGAACAGGCGCGTGCCCTGGCCCACGATCACGGGCGTCACGAACAGGGTCAGCTCGTCCACCAGCTGGTGGTCGAGCAGCCAGCGGATCAGGGCGCCGCTGCCGTGCACCTGCAGTTCGCCGTCCTGGTCGGCCTTCAGCTTCTGGATCCCGGCCGCGAGGTCACCGTTCAGGACGGTGGTGTTCGCCCACGTCGGGTCGGTGAGCGTGGTCGACGCCACGTACTTGGGTCGCGTGTTCAGGGGCCCGCCGATGGCGTCGGACTCCGGCTCCGGCATCACGCCCCAGGAGTTGGCGAAGATCTCGTAGGTCCGCCGGCCGAACAGGAACGCGTCGGCGCGCCCGAAGATCTCGTTCAGGTGCGTGGTGGCCTCGGTGTCCTCGTCGAATAGCGGCAGGGCCCAGCCGCCGCGTTCGAAGCCGCCGCTGCGGTCCTCGTCGGGCGCGCCGAGTCCCTGCATCACGCCGTCGACGGTGGTCCAGGTGATGGTGGTGAGCTTCATGATCGTGTTTCCTTCCGCTTCTCCAGGAACTGTCGTTCGGTGTCGTTGGTGGCGAGACCGATCGCCTCGTCGTAGGCGGCGACGGCCTCCGGGATGCGCCCGAGGCGGGTGAGCAGGTCCGCGCGGGTGGCGGGCAGCAGGTGGTAGCCCGGCAGGTCCAGGTCCTCGATGGTGGCCAGCGCCAGCGCCGGTCCGTGCACCTCGGCGACGGCGACCGCGCGGTTGAGCGCCACGATCGGTGTCGGGGTGTGGGTGAGCAGCTGGTCGTAGAGCGCCAGCACCTGCTGCCAGTCGGTGGCCGGCCCGTCGGTGTGGACGGCGTTGATCGCGGCCTGCACCTGGTAGGGCCCCGGCTGACCGCGACGCAGGCACCGGCGCACCAGCTCGTGGCCCTCGGCGATCAGCTCCCGGTTCCACAGCGACCGGTCCTGGTCGGCGAGCACCACCAGTTCACCGGAGGGCCCCACCCGCGCCGGGCGTCGGGCCTCGGTGAGCAGGAGCAGCGCCAGGAGCCCGATCACCTCGGGCTCGTCGGGCATCAGGTCGGCGAGCGCCCGCGTCAGGCGGACGGCCTCCAGGCACAGGTCGGTGCGCAGCAGCTCCCCCGACGTCGACGTGTAGCCCTCGTTGAAGACCAGGTACAGCACGGTGAGCACCGAGGACAGCCGGTCGGGCAGTTCGGCGGAGCCCGGCACCCGGTAGGGGATGCCCGCGTCGCGGATCTTCTTCTTCGCCCGGACGATCCGCTGGGACACGGTCGACTCGGGCACCAGGTAGGCCCGCGCGATCTCCGGCACCTCCAGCCCACCGAGCAGCCGCAGCGTGAGCGCGGTCTGCGCGAGGGGCGACAGCGACGGGTGGCAGCAGGTGAACATCAGGCGTAGCTGGTCGTCGCGCACGGGGCCCACCTCCTGGGGTTCGTCGGGTTGTTGCAGCAGCAGCGCCTGCGCGTGGCGGGACTCGCGGGTGGATTCCCGGCGCAGGCGGTCGATCGCCCGGTTGCGGGCGGTGGTCACGATCCAGGCGCCCGGGTTGGGTGGCAGCGCGTCGGCCCACTTCTGGACGGCCACCGCGAACGCGTCCTGGACGGCCTCCTCCGCGAGCCCGATGTCACCGAGCATGCGGGTGAGTGTGGCGACGCACCGGCCGTATTCGTCCCGGTAGACGGTGGCCAGATCCATCCGTGCTCAGTCCTCCGGCCCGCCGAACGGGCGGACCTCGATCGGTTGCCCGCAGGCCAGCACGCACTTGTCGGCCCAGGTCAGCGCCTGGTCGAGGTCGTCGCACTGGATCACCCAGAACCCGCCGAGCTGTTCTTTTGTCTCGGCGAAGGGGCCGTCGGTCATGGTGGTGGTGCCGTTGCCGGGGCGGACGACCGTGGTGGCGTGCGAGGGCAGCAGGCCGCCGACGAACACCCATGCCCCGGCGGCCTTCATCTCGTCGGTGACCTTGTCCGTCCGGGCCATCTGCGCCCGCATCTCCTCGTCGGTCTCCGTCCGGGTCTCGTCGTACTGGACGGCGAGCAGGTACTGCTTCATGGCGGCTCCTTGTTGGTCTCTCACCCTGGCTACGAACGGGCTCGGCGGCATTCGACACCGCCTGGCGGAAGAATTTCAGACTTCCTCGCTGACGGTGATGTTCGTCAACCCCGGGTGCCGGTGCGACGTGATGGCGCCATGCTGGTGCAGTGAACCGCTACCTGCTCGACAACCGCCGTCTGGAGGCGGGTGAACGCTTCACGGCACTCGCCGAGCTGTTCGACCCGTGGACGTTCCAGCACCTCGACGGCGTGGGGCTCGGCGAGGGCTGGCGGTGCTGGGAGGTCGGCGCCGGTGGCGTCTCGGTGCCCCGCGGCCTGGCCGAACGCGTGGGGACCAGCGGCCGGGTGCTGGCCACCGACATCGACGCGTCGTGGCTCGAGCCCGACGGCGTGCTGGAGGTACGCCGGCACGACATCATCAACGACCCACCGCCGGCGGAGACGTTCGACCTGGTTCACGCCCGGCTGGTGCTGGTCCACCTCGCCGACCGCGCGGCCGCTCTGCGAGTCATGATCGATGCGCTGCGGCCGGGAGGATGGCTGGTGCTCGAGGACGCGGACCCCGCGCTTCAGCCCCTCGCCTGCCCCGACGAACGCGGCCCCGCCGAGGCGTTGGCGAACCGACTGCGCACCCAGGTCCGCACGCTGATGACCCAGCGCGGCGCGGATCTCGCCTACGGGCGCACGCTGCCCCGGCTGCTACGCGAGTCGGCGCTGACGGACGTCCGGGCGGAGGCCTACTTCCCGATCTCCGCACCGGCCTGCGCAATCCTGGAGGCGGCCACGATGCGGCACGTCCGGGAAGAGCTACTGGCGGCGGACCTGGCCACGCCCGCGGAGATCGAAACGCATCTGGAGAACCTCGCGCGCGGAGACCTGGACCTCATGTTCGCACCGATGATCACCGCATGGGGCCGCAAGCCGGCCTAGTCACGCTTTCTTGGGTAGGCACTCCGGCTGCGCTTGCCAATGGGTCTCTGCGTTCGGCCGGCCTGCTGTCGCCTGTCGGGCAGGCGGATCGGCCGCGCAAAATTGTCGGTGCTCACCACTAAGATTGAATCCAGGGGGCCCCGGACCGTTTTTGTCGGTGTGGTCGGCTACCTTGCCAGCGGGTTCCTGTTCTGAGGCCCGTTCGGACCGTCAGTTCGGTAGGCGGGACGCCGACGGTCTGGCCCACTTTCCCAGTCGGTTCACCGCCAACACCGGATGTGGCACCAGAGGTCCGAGTCGGGGTTCGCGCACCAGAGCGCGCACCGTTCGTTGTGCCGCGCGTAGGCCGCCGGCCAGGGCGCGCATGGTCACCGTGCTCACGGGGGCCGGGTACGCGCGCCGGCCGTACAGACGCACCGCCCACTCCGGCAGCAGCGAGTACGCCAGGTGCCCGACCACCGGCTCGTACACCCGCACTCCCAGCGCCAGTTTTCCCTGGATCGGCGGGCGGTGCAGGAACGCGTAGATCGCGTCCGCGTCCGGGGTTCGCCGCAGCACCGGGCGCATCTCCCGCAGATAGCGTGACATCGCGTCGACCGAACCCGGCACCTCGTCCGGATCCAGACCGGCGAGGGCGGCGGACGTCCGCTGCTCGTCGAGGTACCGGTCGGCGTGCGCGGCGGTGAGCGGGAAGCCCGCGCGCCGCACCACGCTCAGGAACGACGACACCTCCGCGCAGTGCACCCACAGCAACAACTCGGGCTCGTCGATCCGGAACGTGGCGCCCGTGTCCGGATCGACGCCGCGTAACTCGCGATGCACCCGCCGCACCCTCGCCGCGTGCAGTTCGACCTCCGCGCGCGTGCAGTACGTCGACGCGCCGACGAAGTTCGCCGTGCGCACCAGCCGCCCGAGCGGGTCGGCGCGGAAGTCCGAGTTCTGGATGATCCCGGCCACCGCCCGCGGGTGCAGTGCCTGCAGGTACAGGCTGCGGATGCCGGCGAGCCACATGGCCGGTTCGGCGTGCAGCTGCCAGGTCACCGAGTCCGGACCGAACAACCCGACGTCAGCTCCGTGACTAAGGTCGCTCGTCATGAGTCCATTGAACCTCGAACTGTCGCGCACAGCACTGGTCCTCATCGACCTGATGCCGCGGATCATCGCGATGCCGACGGCGCCGCACTCCGGCGAGCAGGTCAACACCCGCTGCCTCGAGCTGGCCGACGCCATCCGCGCCCGGGGTGGGCTCATCGTGCACGTCCGCGTGGAACGGCCCGGCGCGCAGCCCGACGGCAGCGAACTGGCGACCGAACCACACGAGGGCGACGTGGTGGTCGTCAAGCACAGCTGGGGTGCTTTCGGGTCCAGCGACATCCACGATGAGCTGCGCAAACACGACATCCAGACGATCATCCTCGGCGGCATCGCCACGAACTTCGGCGTCGAGTCCACCGGCCGCGGCGCCGACGACCACGGCTACGACACGATCTTCGTCTCCGACGCCATGACCGGCCTCGAGCAGGGTGCCCACGACTTCGCGGTCGACTACGTCTTCAGCAAGCTCGGCACGGTCGTGACCAGCGACGAGCTACTGGCACAACTACCTACTCCAGAGTAGGTTGGGCGGATGCGCCTGCTGAGTCCGCTCGACCTGGGCTTCACCACCCTGCGCAACCGCGTCCTCATGGGCTCCATGCACACGGGGCTCGAGGACCGGACGGGCGACTTCGACAAGCTGGCCGCCTACTACGCCGAGCGCGCGCGGGGCGGCGCCGGCCTGATCGTGACCGGCGGCTACGCGCCGAACCGCGCGGGCTGGCTGTTGCCGTTCGCGTCCGACCTGCGCACCCGCGGGCAGGCGGCGAAGCACCGGGTGCTGACCGACGCGGTCCACGACCACGACGGCAAGCTCGTGCTCCAGATCCTGCACGCCGGCCGCTACGCCTACCACCCGTTCTCCGTCTCGGCGTCCGCGCTGCGCTCGCCGATCACACCGTTCCGGCCGAGGGCGCTGACCACGCGCGGTGTGTATCAGCAGATCGACGCGTTCGCGCGCTGCGCGGTGCTCGCCCGCGAGGCGGGTTACGACGGCGTCGAGATCATGGGCTCCGAGGGCTACTTCATCAACCAGTTCCTGCCCGCGCGCACCAATCGTCGCACCGACGAGTGGGGCGGCTCGTGGGCCAACCGGATGCGGCTGCCGGTGGAGATTGTGCGGCGCGTGCGGGAGGCGGTCGGGCCGGACTTCATCCTCGTGTACCGACTGTCCGTTGTGGACCTGGTGCCGGACGGCCAGTCCTGGGCGGAGATCGTCGAGTTGGGACAGGCGGTCGAGGCGGCCGGGGCGACGATCATCAGCTCGGGCATCGGCTGGCACGAGTCGCGGGTACCGACCATCGTGACGTCCGTGCCGCGCGCGGCGTTCACTTCGATCACCGGGAAACTGCGGCCGTCGCTCGGCATTCCGGTGGTGGCGTCGAACCGGATCAACATGCCGGACATCGCCGAGGCGGTCCTGGCGCGTGGTGAGGCGGACCTGGTGTCACTCGCCCGGCCGCTGCTGGCCGACCCGGACTGGGTGGCCAAGGCGGCGAGCGGGCGCGCCGACGAGATCAACACGTGCATCGCCTGCAACCAGGCGTGCCTGGACCACGCGTTCGCGCGCAAACCCGTGACCTGTCTGGTGAATCCTCGCGCGGGTCGCGAGTTGGAGCTGGTCGAACGCCCGGCCGCAGCTTCGCGGGAGGCGGCGGTGGTGGGCGCCGGCCCGGCGGGCCTCGCGGCGGCCACCACCCTGGCGCGACGCGGACACCGGGTCACGCTGTTCGAGGCAGCCGGCGAGATCGGCGGCCAGTTCACGCTGGCGCAACGGATCCCGGGCAAGGAGGAGTTCGCGGAGACGCTGCGCTACTACGGCCGGCAGCTGGAACTGCTGGGGGTGACCGTGAAGCTGAACACCCGGGCGAGCGCGGCCGACCTGGCGGGCTACGACGAGGTGCTCCTGGCGACGGGCGTGGTGCCACGAACCCCGCCGATCCCGGGCATCGACCACGCGCTGTCCTATGTGGACGTGCTGCGCGGCGCCCCGGTCGGGCCACGCGTGGCGGTGATCGGCGCGGGCGGCATCGGCTTCGACGTGAGCGAATTCCTCACCCACGCGACGCTCGACGTCGACGAGTGGCGCGCCGAGTGGGGCGTGGCCCCAGAGGAGCGCGGCGGCCTGACCGACCCGGTGGTGTCCGCGCCACCGAGGCAGGTGTTCCTGTTGCAGCGCAAGCGAAGCAAGCCGGGCGCGGGCCTGGGGAAGACGAGCGGCTGGGTGCACCGGTCGACACTGCGGGCCAAGCAGGTGCAGACGTTCACGGGCGTGACCTACGACCGCATCGACGAACGCGGTCTGCACCTGACCGTCGGCGGCCGCTCCCGACTGTTGGAAGTGGACACGGTCGTGATCTGCGCCGGCCAGGAACCCCAACGCGAACTCGCCACCGCACTACCCAACGCCCACCTCATCGGCGGCGCCGACGTCGCCGCCGAACTGGACGCCAAACGCGCGATCGACCAGGCCACCCGCCTGGCCCTCACCCTCTGAGGACGGCCTCCGGCCCCCCCAATCTCCAGCGTAGTCGCGAGCACCGACAGTTTCCGGCCGCCGCCAGACCAGCACGCACTGCAACCGGGGCGCACCACCACCGCCGGGCGCACCACCCGGACACCCCTGATCGTGGGGTCGCCGCCAGACCGAGCACATACTGCAAACCGGGGCGCACCTCGACCGCCGGGTGCAACACCCGGATACGCCGTGATCGCGGGGCGGGGGCAACGGCGGGCAGGGGGTGGGCGGGCGCCAGCCCGCCCTTAGTGCTCGACCTGGGGCGGCGGAGGCTCGCGGGTCAAGGGTTGAGCGAAGCGAAATCGCGAAGCGACGCGACGAAGGAGGGCCCTTGACGCGTGAGGGGCCGCCCGTAAAATCCGCCGTTGCCCCCGCCCGAACGGCAACAACACGCCCGCCACCAGCACAAACGATAACCTCACCGTCCGCGAACAAGATCAACGGAAGGCCACGGCGCCCCGATCACCAGCGTAGTCACCAGCACCGACAATTCCGGAAGCTCAGAGGGTCTTCAGTTCCTCCGTGATCTCGGAGACCGACGACTGCGCGTCGCCGAAGAGCATGGCTGTCTTCGGGTCGAAGTACAGCTCGTTGTCCACGCCCGCGAAGCCTGGGCGCATCGAGCGTTTCAGCACGATGATCGAGCGGCTCTCGTCCACGTTCAGGATCGGCATGCCGTAGATGGGGGACGTCGGGTCGGTGCGGGCCGCCGGGTTGGTCACGTCGTTGGCGCCGATCACCAGCGTCACGTCCGTGCGGCCGAACTCGCCGTTGATCGAGTCCATCTCCTTCAGCCGGTCGTACGGGACGTCGGCCTCGGCGAGCAGCACGTTCATGTGCCCCGGCATGCGCCCCGCCACCGGATGGATCGCGTAGAACACCGACACACCCTTGGTTTCCAACAGGTTGGACAGCTGCCGCACCGCGTGCTGGGCCTGTGCCACCGCCAGGCCGTAACCGGGCACCACGATCACCTGACGCGCGTACGCCATCTGGATCGCCGCGTCGGCCGCCGACGTCTGCCGCACCGCGCGGTCACCCAGGTCGGCGATCCCGCCGCCCGAGCCGGTGCCGCCGAAGCCGCCGGCCACGATCGCCGGGATCGACCGGTTCATCGCCTTGGCCATCAGGTTCGTGAGGATCGAGCCCGACGCGCCGACGATCATGCCCGCCACGATCAGCGCCATGTTGTCCAGCGCCAGCCCCATGGCCGCCGCCGACAGGCCGGTCGCCGCGTTCAGCAGCGAGATCACCACCGGCATGTCCGCGCCGCCGATCGGCAGCACCACCAACAGTCCCAGCACCGACGACGTGACCAGCAGCCCGATCATCAGCCACTCGGACTGGCCACCCGCCACGATCACCACGCCGAACGTGACCGCGGCGAGTGCCACCACCAGGTTCAGCGGCTGCTGGAGCCGTCCGATGGTGATCGGCCGGCCCGGTAAGAGTTCCTGCAGCTTCCCGAACGCGATGTTCGAACCCCAGAACGACGCCGAGCCGATGATCGCCGCGAACAGTGACGCCACCGCCACATAGCCGGCCTCGTGCGAGAATCCCGCGCTGCCGCGGAACTCCACCCACGCGATCAACGCGATCGCCCCGCCGCCGACGCCGTTGAACAGCGCCACCATCTGCGGCATGGCCGTCATCTTCACCTTGCGCGCCGCGGGAATGCCGACGGCCGTGCCGATCGCCACGCCCAGCAGGATCAACCACCAGTTGCCGAGACCCGGCGTGAGCAGCGTCGCGACGACCGCGACCCCCATGCCGGCCGCGGCCAGCAGGTTGCCGCGCACCGCGGTCTTCGGTCCGGTCAATCCCATGAGGCCGTAGATGAACAGCGCGAACGCGACGATGTACAGGCTCTGGATAAAGGCCCGGTCCTGTATCCAGTTCACTTCTGCTTGTCCTTGAACATGGCGAGCATCCGGTCGGTGACCAGGAACCCGCCGACCACGTTGATGGTGCCGAACGCGATGGCCACCACCAACAGGATCTTGTTCAGCACGCCCTCGGCACCGAACCCGAGCACGATGAACCCGCCGAGCACCACGATGCCGTGAATGGCGTTGGTGCCCGACATCAGCGGGGTGTGCAGGGTGTTGGGCACCTTGGAGATCACCGCGAAACCGACGAAGCCCGCCAACACCAGGATCGCCAGGTTTTCGACCAACATCGAATCGCCTCCCTCGTCGTTGAAGTTGGCTGTACGTGACACGAACTCAGAGCAGCGGCGGCACCATCGCCTCGATCAGGTGCGGACCCGGCTCGGCCAACGCCTTCGCGAACTGTTCGGCCAGCTCCTCGGCCGTGGTGGCCCGCGACGCCGGCACCCCCATCCCCTGGGACAGCTGGACGAAGTCGAGGTCCGGTGTGGACAGATCGAGCAACTCGGCCGCCTTCGGGCCGGTGGCATCCGCCCCCACCCGCGACAGCTCCATCCGCAGGATCGCGTAGGCCCGGTTGTTCAACAGCACGGTCGTGACGTTCAGGCCCTCGCGTGCCATGGTCCACAGCGCCGACGCCGTGTACATGGCGCTGCCGTCGGCCTGCAGGCACACGACCGGACGGTCGGGGCTGGCGATCGCCGCACCCGTGGCGACCGGCAGGCCCTGACCGATGGCGCCGCCGGTGATCGTGAGCACGTCGTGGCGCGGCGCGCCCGCCGTGGTCATGGGGATCATGAGCCCGGACGTGTTCGCCTCGTCGGACACGATGGCGCCCTCAGGCAGCAACGCGCCGATGACTTCGGTCCAGTTCTGCGGGGTCAGCGCACCCGTGGGCAACTCCGGCCGAACCGCCTCCTGCAGCACGGGTTTCACCTCGGCCGCCACCAGGTCGGCCAGGTTCTCGAGCGCGCCGGTGCCGTCCTCGCCGAGGACCGACAGCACGTGGACCTGGCAGCCGTCGGGCACCAGCTCCGACGCCTTGCCCGGGTAGGCGAAGAACGACACGGGGGCCTTCGCGCCGACCAGCACCAGGTGCTTGACGTCGGTGAGCTGCCACTGCACCTGCTCGGCCAGGTAGCCGAGCCGCTCGACGGCCGGCAGCCCGGCGCCACGCTCGATGCGCGCGGGGAACGTCTCGGCGAACAGCTTCACGCCGGTGGCCGCGGCGATCCGGCTGGCAGCCACCAGCCCGGCCTCGCGGGTGGTGCCGTGGCCGAGCAGCAGCACGGTGGACTCGCCGCCACGCACGATCTTGGCGATCTCGCCCACCCGGGCGTCGTCGACCGGCATGGCGCCCGCCGGCGCGACCTGCTCGCCGACCACCCCGCCCTCGGACCACGACACGTCGGCCGGCAGCACCAGGTTGGCCTGCTGGCCCGGCGGCTGCATGGCCGCGGCGATCGCGGCCGCCGCGTCGGCGCCGACCTCCTCCGGGGTCTTCGACGTGCGGGACCAGCCGCGGACCCAGCCGGTCAAGGCGTCGATGTCGGACTCGAGCGGCGCGTCGAAACCCTTGTGGTACCTGGCGTGGTCGCCGATCACGTTGACTATCGGGGTGTGCGCGCGCCGCGCGTTGTGGAGGTTGGCCAGGCCGTTGGCCATGCCGGGACCGAGGTGGAGCAGCGTGGCGGCCGGCTTGTCGGCCATCCGCCCGTAGCCGTCGGCCGCACCGGTCACCACGCCCTCGAACAGGGCCAGCACCGCGCGCATCTCCGGTACCGCGTCGAGCGCGGCGACGAAGTGCATCTCGGAGGTGCCCGGGTTGGCGAAGCAGACGTCGACCCCTCCGTCGACGAGGGTCCGCAGGAGCGCCTGGGCGCCGTTCATCTTGTCGTCAGTAGCCATGTTCGCTTCGCTAGCTCCGCTCATCAAAAGAGCACCCCAGGGTTGAGAACGCCGTTCGGGTCGAACGCCTGCTTGATCCGTTTCATCAGCTCGATCTTGTTCGGGTCTTCCAGTTCGTGGAAGTGTCGCTTCTTCTCCCGGCCGATGCCGTGTTCGCCGGAGATCGCGCCACCGAGGGCCATGCCCGTGGTGAACAGCTCGTGGAGCACCTTGTAGCGCACGTCCGGGTCCTTCTGGAACACCGCGAGGTGCACGTTGCCGTCGCCCGCGTGGCCGCAGCCGACCACGAAGGTGTTGTTGGCCTGTGCGACCTCCATGATCTTCGCGAAGAACTCGGGCAGCGCCGAACGCGGCAGCACGGTGTCGATGATGTCGTCGGCACCCGCGCCCTTGGCCGTGAAGAAGGCCCTCTCGCGGGCCTCGATGAGCTTGCGGGCGGCGCCGCCCGGCAGCACGTAGGTGTCGAGCGCGCCGAGTTCGCCGAGCAGCTCGCCCACGCGCTCGATGTCCTCCTCCAGACGTTGCGTGGAGTTGCTCTCCAGCATCACCACCAGGAACGCCTGGGCCACCTCCTTGATGGCGTCGGGGATGCCGAGCTGCAGGTCGGACGTGTAGGTGATGGCGCCCATGGTCAGCGCGTCGATGTACTCGAGGATCAGCGGCGACGTGCCGCTGTTCACCACCCTGGGCACCGCGCGGGCCACCGACGCGAGGTCGGGGAACGGCGCGAGCACGGTGGCCTGTTCGGAAAGCCGCGGCTGGAGCTTGAGCACGGCCTCGGTGACCAGCGCGAGCGTGCCCTCGGACCCGACGATCAGCTGGGTGAGGTCGTAGCCGGTGCTGGCCTTGACGTACTTGCCGCCCGTGCGGATCAGCTCGCCCGTGGGTAACGCCGCCTGGAGGCCGAGCACGTGGTGGCGGGTGACGCCGTACTTGATGGCCCGCATGCCGCCGGCGTTGGTGTTCACGTTGCCGCCCAGGCTGGCCGACAGCTCGCCCGGGTACACCGGGTACACGAGCCCCTCGGCCGCCGTGTGCTCCTCGAGTTCGGTGAGCGTGACGCCCGGCTGGACCACGGCCACGTGGTTCTCGGTGTCGATCTCCAGCACGCGGTTCATGCGCTCGAACGACACGACGATGCCGTCGGGGCGCGGGTTCGCGGCGCCGGACAGACCGGTGCCGCTACCGCGTGCGGTGACCGGGGTGCCGGTCTCGGCGGCCAGCACGAGGATCGCCGCGACCTCCTCGGCCGTGCCCGGCCGGACCACGTGGGCAGGCGTGTTCGGCGCGGCGGACAGCGTCTCGTCGTGGGTGTAGTCCTCGCCGATCGCCTCGCCGGTGAGCATGTGTTCGGCCCCGACCAGCTCCTCGAGTCTCGACCCGATGTCCGCCATTGGACTCCCTCCCAGGGCTCGCTGTGTTGCCGCCAACCTTATGCCTGATCATCTTCGGGGCGACACAATCGCGGCGAGGTCCGTCGGGTCGGGTTCGCCCAGCGTGACCGCCGCACCCAGTCGGGCGAGTGCCGGTGCCATCTGAATGCCGTAACCGCCCTGCCCCGCGAAGAACACGAATCCGGGGTGGTCCTTCCACGCGCCCACCACGGGTTCTTTGTCCGCGACGAACGACCGCAGACCCGCCCACGCTGTGTGAACCCTGCGGATATCCAATGTGGTGATCTCGTTGATCCGATCGACAGACAGCGCCACGTCCAGCTCGTCCGGCTTGGCGTCGACCGGGTCGCTGGGCGTCTCGTCGGCCGGGGAGACCAGCACGCGGGTGCCCTCCGGGCGGAAGTAGAACCGGTCGGCCGCGTCGGCCACCAGCGGCCAGGCCGGGTCGGCGGGGACCGGGCCGGAGGCGAGCGCGAGGGTGCGGCGCTTGGGCGTCAGTCCGATGGTGGGCACGCCCGCGCGTTCGGCCAGCTGGTCGGCCCAGGCACCCGCGGCGTTCACCACCACGTCGACGCGCGCGGTCTCCTCGCCCGCCGTCACCAGCCAGCCCGACGACTGCCCCGCGTCGCGGCGCAGCGCGGTCACCGGGCTGGCCTTGCGGACCACGCCGCCCCTGGCACGCAGGCCGCGGACGTAGCCGGCGTGCAGGGCCATCACGTCGATGTCGCTGGCCGAGTCGTCGTAGGCGGCCGCCCGGACCTCACGCAGCGCCGGGCACAGCTCGCGGGCTCGCGCCGGGGTGATCGGGTCGGCCGGCAACCCCGCCACGTGGTGGGCGCCCTCCTCGTCGGCGCCGATCCACAGCGCGCCGTGCGGGGTGAGCAGCGGCGGGGTGTCGAGTTCGGTCTCCAGGTCGCGGAAGCGCGGGCCGCTGGCCGACGTCAGCGCGCGGACCACGGGGCCGCCGTAGCTGGGCGCGTAGATGGCCGCGGACCGGCCGGTGGTGTGGAGCGCGAGCGTGGGTTCGGCCTCCACCAGCGTCACGTTCGCCCGGTCGGCCAGCTCGTAGGCGACCGACACTCCCGCCATGCCGCCGCCGATCACCAGCACGTCCATGCGGCCAGGGTGGCACAAATTCGGTTGCCCGGGCGCTTAGCGTGGATCACATGGGAATGTACGCCGCTTCGACAAGGCTGCGCCGCCGCTGACAGCGACGGTGTAACTCAGCTCCTCCTGGCGACCGCTGTCGCTGTCTCCACGCACCCCTTGTTCGTTCCTCGTGCTGGAGCAGCTTTCCCATGTCTTCTGGTGTCCATTTTCTGTCGTCGCGCCCTGCGATCGACCGCCTGATCCGCTCGTCCGGTGTCGGCGCCGGCGACCTCGTGATCGACTTCGGTGCCGGACCCGGCGCCATCACCGAACCGTTGTCCCGCACCGGCTCCCGGGTGCTGGCCGTCGAACGCGAAGAGAGATTCGTCGAGGCACTGCGGCGCCGGTTCGCCGACCGGCCGCAGGTGCGCGTGGTGCACGACGATCTGCGGCGGGTCCGGTTGCCACGCCGCGACTTCGCGGTCGTGGCGAACGTCCCGTTCGGAGTGTCCACCCCGTTGCTGCGCCGCCTGCTCACGCCGGCGCCCGGCCGGCTCGCCCGCGCCGACCTGGTGGTCGAGTGGGGACTGGCCAAACGGCTGACCGCCCGGCCGCGGAGTCGGGAGCAGGCCTGGTGGGCGGCGCGGTTCGACCTGCGACTGGTGCGCCGCGTCCCGGCCGGGTGTTTCCGCCCGGCGCCGTCGGTGGACGCCGCACACCTGTCGATCCGCCGGGTGTCTCCCGTGGACACCCGGACGCTCGCCCTCCTGTGGACGCTGCTGGGTGCGGTCGAGGGGCGGCCGGGCATCGAAAGCCTGGTGTCCTACCGGATGGCGACGCGGCTGCTTCGACTCCACAGTGGACGGTGGCTGGCGTTGGCCACCGCGCTCGCCCGGGAGCCGTCGGTCAGCGCGCCGCCGCTGCCGCGGTCACTTCGCGAGTGACGCCGACCAGCCGGGGTCGCGGCCGAGAGCGCCGAGGGCGCGGTCCAGCGGCGGCGCGGACTCGGGCACTGACACCTCGTCGCCGAACGCGCCCATCTGGCGTCCCATGGGTCCCATGGTGACGCCGAACGCCTGCACGGCGGCGAGCACCTCGGGGTCGACGGCCAGTTCCTGCCCGGTGGCGCTGGCCAGGTCCCACCCGTGCACCACCAGCTCGCCGAGCATCATGGCGGCGATCACCGAGGCGGGCATCGTGCCGCCGGCGAGGCCGGTGTCGCCGTCGGTGGCGCCGGGTTCGGCCCAGGCGGCGATCGCCCGGTCGAGCTGGGTGGCGAACGTCCCGGCCCAGTCGCCGGTCGTGAAGTCGGTGTCCTCGGTGTGGGTCTCGTCGGCCGGCTGCTTGCGCGCGGCGGTCTCCGAGCGGTACGCCGACCACAGGATCAGGTGGTTGACCAGGGTGCGGACGTTCCAGTCGGGGCACGGCGTCGGTGCGTCGAGCTGGTCGGGCGTCACGCCGCGGACGACCTGGACCGCGGCGGTCCCCGCCACCGCCAACATCTCGTGGGTTTCCATGCCCCTGACCGTAGGCCCCGCCGGCTCGCGGCTCTTGCACAAACGCGACAGCTACATTGGCCGGGTGGATTTCGAGATCGACGACAGCGTGGCCAGGGTGGACGTGGACGTCCTGTGGGAGTTCATGTCCAAGGAGGCCTACTGGGGGCAGTGGCGCGACCGGGCGCAGGTGGAGCGGCAGCTGACGGGGGCATGGCGGGTGGTGGCCGCGTACCGGGTGTCCGACGGCGCGATGGTCGGCTTCGCTCGTGCGGTGTCCGACGGGGTGGGGCTCGCGTACCTGGCGGACGTGTTCGTGGTGTCCTCGGCGCGCGGGCAGGGGGTCGCGAAGGCCCTGGTGAAGGCCATGATCGACGACGGCCCGGGCGCGGCGTTCCGGTGGATGCTGCACACGGCGGACGCCCACGGGCTGTACCGGCAGTTCGGTTTCCGCGAGCCGGACGAGACGTACATGGAACGCGCGCGGTAGCTCGTCACTCCGGGGGCGAGCCCGGCCCCGGCAGGACGTCGATGTCGGTGGCGCGCATGGGTTGGGCGCACACCGAACAGCGCAGCTCGACGTGGCTGATCTCACCGCAGGCGTGGTGGCGGTACAACACGGGCGGGCCGGCCTCGCCCGCCGTCCAGCGGTCGCCCCACCGGACCATCACCAGCAGCAGGTCGCACAGCTCCGTGCCCTTGGCGGTGAGCACGTAGTCGTGGCGGGGCGGGCGGTGGGAGTACTCGCGGCGTTCCAGCACACCGTTGTCGACCAGCCAGTTCAGGCGCTCGGTCAACACCTTGCGCGAAATCCCGAGGTCGTTCTGGATCTGTGCGAACCGGGTCATGCCCACGTAGATGTCCCGCAGGATCAACGGTGACCACGGCTCGCCGATGACGTCCAGCGTGCGGGCGATCGAGCACGCCATCTCGCTGAACCGGGTGCGCTGCATTCTCCCATCCTACCTGAGTGAGTTCCCTTAAGGAACTAAGTTTGCTATCGTGAGCTTTTCGGAGGAAGGAGCACTCATGCCCCGCCCACGGGTCGTGTCCGCCGAGCAGTGGAAGACGGAGCGCGACGCCCTGCTGGTCAAGGAGAAGGAGCACACGAGGGCGCTCGACGCGCTGGCCGCGGAGCGACGGCGGTTGCCCATGGTGCAGCTCCGCACCGACTACTCGTTCACGGCGCCGGACGGCCGCACGGTCGGGCTGACCGACCTGTTCGACGGCCGTCGGCAGCTGGTGATCTACCACTTCATGATGTCGCCGGGGCAGGACTGGATCTGCGACGGCTGCGCGTCGTTCACCGACAACATCGGCGATCAGGCCCATCTCAACGCCCGCGACACCTCTCTCATCCTGATGGCGCCCGCGCCGCAGGAGGAGATCTCGGTGGTACGGCGGCGGTTCGGCTGGACGGTGCCGTGGTTTTCCTCGTACGGCAACGACTTTCACGACGATCTTTCCCTTGGCGAGGGCTTCGGGCTGAGCGTGCTGCTGCGCGACGGTGATGAGGTTTTCCGTTCGTACTACACGAACGGGCGCGGCGTGGACCGGTTGCGGTTGGACCTCAACCTGCTTGATCTCACTCCGTATGGGCGGCAGGAGAAGTGGGAGGACTCGCCGACCGGTTGGCCGCAGACTCCGACCATGGAGTGGATGCACCTTCGGGACGAGTACTGATCTGGTCCGCGACCGGGTCAGCGCAGGGACCCGCTGGCAAAGTAGCGCACTGCACCGACAAAAACGGTCCAGGGACCCCCGGATTCAATCCTAGTGGTGAGCACCGACAATTCTGAGCGGGCAAGCGACGGAGGCGCTCAGCGGGCCATGATGTCCGTCAGTTCGGTGCGTAGTCGCGCGGCGCCCGACGTCAGGAACTCGATGAAACGCGCGGCGGCCGGCGACGGGCCCGGCCGTGTCGCCGCGTGGATCGGGCGCGACGTCGTTTCTTCTGCGCGCAAACGCTTCACCAGAATGTCCGGTCGCAGCGCGCCTGCCGCCAGGCCGGGGACCAGAGTGATGCCCAGACCGGCCGCCACCAGGCCCTGCTTCGCCGTCCACTCCTGCACCACGTACCGCACGGACGGACGGAAGCCCGACCGCAGACAGGCCCCGATCAGCGTGTCCTCCACGGTGGTCGACCCCGCGATCCAGCTCTCCGCCGCCAGTTCGGTCAGCCGCAGCGTCCGTCGCGCCGCCAGGCGGTGGTCCACCGGCAGCGCCACCAGCAGCGGGTCGTCCAGCAGGTGGTGACACACCAGGTCCCCAGCCGGAGCGCCCGCCAGCACCGCCACGTCCAGGTCCCCAGCGATCAGACGCGCCGCGTGCGTGGCCGACAGTCCGTCGGACAGTGACAGCTCCACCCGGGGATGCGCCGACCGGAACGCCGCCATCGCGCGTGGCACCAGGACCGCCTCGGCCGTGGAGAACGCGCCGATCCGCAGCCTCCCCGTATCCACCTGACGCAAAGCCGCCAGGTCCGCGCGAGCCGCGTCCAGCCGGTCGAGCACCGCCTCCGCGTGGGACAGCAGGCAGCGGCCCTCGTCGGTCAGCCGGACGCCGCGGGCCAGGCGGTCGAACAACACGGCCGACACGTCGTCCTCCAGAGCGGCGATCTGCCGGGACACGGCGGACTGCGTGTAGCGCAACGACGCCGCGGCCGCCGTGAACGAGCCGCGCAGCGCCACCTCACGGAACACCGCCAGCCTCGCCACATCCATGAGCAACGAGCATATGTCACATGCGAAACCTTCGCTTGTCGCATACCTTCGGAGTCCCTACGGTCGACAGCACCACACAGAAGGAGTCGCATGGCCGCCGTCGCGTTTCTCGGGCTCGGGCAGATGGGCAGCCGCATGGCAGGCCGCCTGGTCGCCGCCGGGCACGAAGTGACCGTCTGGAACCGCACCAGGGCGAAGGCCGAGGCGATCACCGGCGCACGGGTCGCCGACACTCCGGCCGCCGCGGCGGCCGGGTCGGACATCGTCATCACGATGCTGGCCGACCCGGCCGCCGTCGACGCCGTGGTCAAGGAAATGGACCTCCGGCCGGGCACCGTGCTCGTCGAGATGTCGACCATCGGCCCTCGCGCGCTGGCCGACCTGCGAATCCCGGACGGAGTCGGCCTCGTGGACGCCCCCGTGGGGGGCAGCATCGGCAAGGCCGAGGCCGGCGAGCTGACGGTGTTCGCGGGCGGCACGGACGCCGACGTCGACCGGGTGACGCCCGTGCTCGAGGCCTTCGGCACCGTCCAGCGCACCGGCGGCCCCGGTTCGGCGGCCGCCGCGAAGCTGGTGGTGAACACCGCGCTCATCGCCGGGCTCGCGTTGCTCGGCGAACTGCGGGAACTGGCCGACCAGCTGGACGTGCCGGCCGAGCGATTGCTCGCGGAAGGCCCGCTCGCCGCGCTGGTCACGCGGGCCAAGGGCGCCGGCGCGGCGTTCTCGGTCACGCTCGCCGAGAAGGACCTGGCGCTGGTCACCGAACACGCGCCCGACATGCCCATGGCGGAGGCCGCACTCGCGCGGATCCGCTCGATCCTCCCCACCGCCGGCGCCCAGGAACTGGGCACGCTGGCCGACCCCCGACAGGCAGGGAAATGACCACCACGTTCCACAACCCACCGACCGCACCGCCGCCGGCGGCCGCCTACTCCAACGTCGCGGACATCGATCTCGGCGGCACCCGCCTGCTGATCCTGTCCGGCCAGGCGGCGCTCGACGCCGACGGCACGGTGATGGGCGCGGACATGAGCGCGCAGACCACGTTCGTGTTCGACGCGATCGCCGCCCTGCTGGCCGACCGCGGCGCCACGTTCGCTGACGTGGTCAACATCCGCAGCTACCTGGCGGACATGGACCAGCTGGCCGCGTACGGCGCCGTCCGCCGCACCTACCTGGGCGACGCGCTCCCCACCAGCACGACCGTCGAGGTCTCCCGCCTGTTCCGCCCAGGCCTCCTGCTGGAAGTGGACATCACCGCCGTGGTTCGAGGAACGGTGTGAGCAGTCCGGGGACCGCTTCCTCCGCGAAGTCCAGCCCCTCGGACTCGCCGATGTCCCGCACGAAGTACTCGCCCTTGCTGGCCGCCGTGGTGGCGGACAACGTCATCAGCCCGGCGCGGCGCTGGAACGGCGACCGGCGCACCGTCCAGCCGATCACCCCGCCGCGGACCAGCGCGACAGTGTTCCTGCTGCCGGCGCCGTAGCGCGTCACCAGGTAGTCGCCGGACAGGCCGTGCCCGAGGTTGCGGTACGCGTCGAGCGCCAGTGCGATCGCGATCGGCATCAGCACCACCGCGGTGATCCACGCGATGTGCAGCAACACGGTCGTGAGCAGCAGTCCCAGCACGGCCAGCACCCCGGCCAGCGCCAGCACCGCGTAGATCGCCCAGCGGATCAGCCGGGCGCGCGCCGCACGAGGGTGCGGCCGAATGTCCACAGTGGACAACGGATCGGCGCCGAGGACGTCCGCCGCCACCCGCCGGGCCACCTCCAGGGGAGCGGCCGGCAGCAGCGTCTTGGGCGTCGAGTTGTTCTGGTTCTGCGCGTCTTCCTTCATACCCGTGGCGATCACGTCGACGCGCGCCGCACCGGCCAACCGGGTACCGAACGCCTCGAACAGGTTCACGCCCCGCAGCCGCCGCTGTTCGATCGACAACGACCGGGTGGTGAGGAAGCCGCGCTGCACCCGCAGCGTGCCGTGCTCGCGGGTGAGGCGGTAGTTCCACCACATCTCCACCCACAGGCCGAGCGACCCGACCACCCCGACGACCACCCCGGCCGCCACCAGCACGGCGATCAGCCACAGGATCGACAGGTCGTTGAACAGGTCGTACCGAATCGTCCGGAACAGCCATCCCTCGGCGCCGAACCACTCCATCACCTGCATCACACCGCCGAACGCGGCGGCGCCGAGGATCGGCGTGGTCACGGAGATCGGCGCGTTCCGCAGCCACGCCCAGCTCAGCGAAGCGATCGGCTGGCCAGACTCGGCGGAATCGGAGGCGGGCCCGGCCGCGTGACGCAGCAGCAGCTTGCGCAGGTTCTCGGCCTCCGCGCGCGACACCGGGTCGAGCGTGAGGTGCCCGCTGGTCGCGCTGGCCTGCTCCCCCGTGCCCACCTTGACCTTGACCACGCCGAAGACGCGCTGCACCGGGTCGGCCGCCAGGTCGACCGTGCGCACGCGTTCCCGGGGGACCGACCGCAGCTTGTGCAGGATCCACGCGTGGCGCACCTCCACCCGCTCGTCGGTCACGCGATAGGTGGTGTGGCGCCAACGCATCCAGTCGATGACCGCGGCGCCCACGGTCCCCACCACGATGCCGCCGATCGCGATGGCCAGCACGAGACCGAACGGGCCGTCGTTGTTCAGGACGCCGATGAGGATGGGGACGGAGATACCCGCGAGGATCCCGCCGATCCACACGGCGGTGACCGGCACGGTGTTGCGGTCCAGTTGCCGCCACTCCTCGACCGGCGGCGCTTCGGCGGTGGTCATGTCGCGTCGCCCTGGTTGGCCTGCGCCACCGTCGTGAGGTGTTCGACCAGGTCCTCGGCCACCTGATGGTCGAGCCCCGCGATCTTCAGCGCTCCGGCGGACGACGCCGTGGTCACGGTGACCGTCGCGAGCTTGAACGCCTGCTCCAGCGGGCCGCGCTGGGTGTCGACCGTCTGGACGCGCGACAGCGGTGCCACGCGCCACTCCTCCCACAACCAGCCGGTGCGCGTGTAGACGGCCTCGTCGGTGACCTCCCACCGGTGCACGCGGTAGCGCCAGAACGGCACGACCAGCGTGTACGGGATCAGGAACAGCATCGCCACGCCGAGTCCCACGAGCAGCCACACGCGTGCCGGCGTGATGAAGAACGCCAGCGCACCCAGCACCACGGCCACCACGGCCGTGCCGATCGCCTCGTTCGCCAGCCAGTACCTGATCGCCCGGCGCTCCACCTGGTTGCGCGGCGGCCGCAGCCGCACGGGCCCCTGCGCCGGTGCCTGCTCGATCGTCGTCACCCTTCGAACCTCCCCGAACCTCTGTTGGCGAGACGCTAGAACGACCCCGCGTCCGCTAGCGTCCCCCGGGAGAATGATTCCCAGGGTGACATCCGCTCAGCTATCTTGCCGAGCCATGAGACGCGCCCTGCTGACCGCCTTACTCCTGCTCACCAGCCTGCTGGCGGTTCCGACCGCCGCGTCCGCCACCCCTACTCTCCCCCTGGCCTGGCAGCTCACCCCCACCGGCACCGACGCCCAACTGCGTGGCCTGTCGGTGATCGACCGCAAGGTGGCCTGGGCCAGCGGCCAGCGCGGCACCGTGCTGCGGACGGTCGACGCCGGCCGCACCTGGCAACAGGTCGGTCCGCCGGACACCGCCGGGCTGGACTTCCGCGACATCGAGGCGTTCGACGCGAGGACCGCGGTGGTGCTGTCCATCGGCGAGGGTGAGCAGTCGCGGATCTACCGCACGAGCGACGGCGGCGCCACCTGGACCGAGTCGTTCCGCAACACCGAGCCGGCCGCGTTCTACAACTGCGTGGCGTTCTTCGACGCCCGCAACGGCCTGACCGTCGGTGACCCGGTGGGCGGGAAGTTCCGGGTGCTGTCCACGTCGGACGGCGGTCGGTCGTGGACGGTGATGCCGGCAGACGGCATGCCCGACGCGCTGCCCGGCGAGTACGGCTTCTCGGCGAGCGGCCAGTGCGTCACGGTGGCCGGCAAGCGCGACGCGTGGATCGCGACCGGCGGCTCGGCGACCGCGCGGGTGCTGCACTCGGGCGACCGCGGGCAGACCTGGACGGCCGGTGACACCCCGCTCGCCAGCAGCCCGAGCGCCGGCGTGTTCGCCGTGGCGTTCCGCGACTCCCGCACGGGGATCGCCATCGGCGGCGACTACGAGAACGAGACCAACGGCGCCGACGCGCTGGCCCTGTCCGGCGACGGCGGCCGCACCTGGCGCGCGCCGGTGACCGCCCCCGCCGGCTACCGCTCGGGCGTCACCTACCACCCGTTCCTGCGGTCGCTGCTGCTCGCCGTGGGCCCGACGGGCAGCGACGTCACGATCGACGGCGGCAAGCGCTGGTACCAGTTCGACGACGGTGGTTTCGACACCGTGGACTGCGGCTGGGACGGCGCCTGCTGGGCGGCCGGCGAGAAGGGCCGGGTCGCCAAGCTCCACATCGGCTGACACAGACGGAGCGGAGGAGCGGAGCGACCAAATGACACGACGGCGCCGGGAGTCCGATGTGGACTCCCGGCGCCGTCGTGTATCAAGAACTAGCTGACCTTCTCGCGCTCCGTCTCCGGGACGGCGCCGCCGGCCGCGACACCCGCGGCCGCGCCCTTGCCGCGCGGCAGCAGCAGCGCCGGCAGGATGGACAGCGCCACGAACACCAGCGCCCACACGAAGGTGGCCGAGAAACCGTCCGCCACGAACGGCGCGATCTGCTCACGCACCGCGTCCGGCACGGGCGTGCCGGGCGGCGGCACCGGCGTGCCCGGCGGCGGCGCCGGGACCCGGTCGGTGATCGCATTGGTGAGCAGCACCGACAGCAGCGCCGTACCGATCGACGCGGCCACCTGCTGCATGATGTTCAGACTGGTCGACGCCTTCGCGACATCGTTGGGCCGCAACGTCTTCAACGCGGCCGACATGATCGGCATCATGGCCATACCCATGCCGAGGCCGAGCACGAACAGCGCGCCGCCGATCAGCCAGTAGGAGGTGTCGGCACCCAGCTGGGTGAACACCACCATGCCGCCGACGATCACCGCGATGCCCAACTGGGCGATCCGCGCCGAGCCGATCCGGTCGACCACCATGCCGGCGATCGGCATCATCAGCATGGCGCCGAAGCCCTGCGGTGCGATCAGCAACCCGGCCGCCAGCGCGCCCTCACCGCGAACCTGCTGGAAGTACAGCGGGAACAGCAGCCCGGCACCGAAGAACGAGATGGTGAACAGCACGAGCGTCAGACTCGCGACCGAGTAGGCGCGGTCCTTGAACAGCCGCAGGTCGATCAACGCGTGCGGGGTGCGCAGCGCGTGCCACACGAAGGCGATCACCAGGAGCGCCCCCGCGCCCGCGGGGCCCCACACCTCGACGTCGCTGACGCCGCCCTTCTCGGGCACCTTGGCCAGGCCGTAGATCAGCGCGGCCAGACCCGGCGACAGCAGCAGCAGGCCGAGGACGTCGAGCTTCTCGCCCGGCACCGGCTCGTCCTTGTCCAGAACCTTCATGCCGACCAGCAGGGTGGCCAGGCCGATCGGGATGTTGATGAAGAAGATCCAACGCCACGACACGTCGTCGACCAGCCAGCCGCCGAGGATCGGGCCGACGATCGGCCCGAGCAGCATCGGCACGCCGATGACCGACATGACCCGGCCGACCCGCTCCGGACCCGCGGCCTTGGTGAGGATGGTCATGCCGAGCGGCATGAGCATGCCGCCGCCGAGACCCTGGATGACGCGGAACAGGATCAGCGACTCGGCCGACCACGCGGTGCCGGCCAGCGCCGAGCCGAGCACGAACAGCACGACGGCCGTCAGATAGATCCGTTTGGTGCCGAACCGGTTCGCGGCCCAGCCGCTCAGCGGAATGACCGTGGCGAGGGCCAGCGTGTAGCCGGTCATCACCCACTGGATGGTGTTGAGGTCGGTCTTGAACTCGATGGTGAGGTGTTCGAGCGCGACGATCACGACGGTGATGTCGAGCATCGCCATGATCGCGCCCAGGACGACCACCGAGCCGACGGCCAGGACTCTTCGGTCGAGCTTGTCCGAGCCCCCCGGGCCCCCCGATGTCGCCGTCGGTGGCAATGGTTCAGTCACGAGATTTCCCCTCTAGCAGCCAAGTGAAGTTGTTGGCAGGTTGCTCCGGGTGAGAATCGGCGCCAGCGCCTGCGAGAGGTGCGCCCGCTCCTCGGCGCTGAGCGATTCCACACATTCCAGTACGGCCGCGCGGTGGGCCTGCACGAGCCCGGTCACGAAGGCGCGACCGTGTTCGGACAGGCTGACTCGCTTGACCCGGCGGTCCTGTTCGTCCTCCCTGCGCGTGACCATGTCGACCTTGGCCAGCCCCTGAACGGCTCGCCCGGCGGTCGCCATCGACATCCCGAGCTTGTCGGCCAACTCGTGGACCGCCAGTTCCTCCTGGTGGTCCGACAGCACGAACAACGCACGCAGCTGGGAGAATGACAGGTCGAGCTCGGCCGCGACACCCAATATCTGGGCCTCGCCGCTCTTCTTCAGCATCGTGAACCAGCAGACCAGCTGATCAGTCAGCTCCCCCGCGGAGACGGCCGGCGATAGTTGCACGCCTGCAATCATCTCACTACGGAAGCTAACTGCAAGTGACTGTGGTTCGAGTCTCAGCACACCTGTATGACGTAGCTAGGCCTTGGTTTGTGACAGATAGCGACGAGCGACGTTCTCGTCACTGGACGTGCCCGGTTCCCATCGGGTGATCCACGGGCCGGTCCCCTCGCTCTGGTCGAGCACCCCCGCCTCCAGCCAGGAGTACCTGCCCTCGAGCGCGGCGGCGGCCACTCGCGCATCGGCGTCGTCCGTGTTCGCCCACAAGGAATCGAACAGTCGCTCGACCCGCAGCCGGGCCTGGCGGCAGAACACGTCGGCCAGCTCGGCCGCCGACTCGCCGATCAGCTCGGCCCGCACGCACGCGGCGGACATGGCGAACAGCTCGGCGCCGATGTCCACGATCCGACCGAGGAAGCCCTGCTTGCGTTCCAACCCCGCCTGCCAGCGGGCCATCCCGTAGAACGTGGACCTGGCGAGCTTGCGGGAAGCGCGCTCGACGTACCGCAGGTGTGTCGCGAGTGGACCGAACTCGCGGAACGACGCCGGCAGCCGGCCGCGGCCGGTGACCAGCTGCGGCAGCCACTTCGCGTAGAAGCCGCTGGCCTTGGCCGCCGCCTTGGCCTTCGCCTTGGTGTCGGAGTCCGGGTCGGCCAGCTCGCCGGCCGCCGCGAGGTGCGCGTCGACCGCCTCGCGGGCCACCAGCAGCCGCATGATCTCGCTGGAGCCCTCGAAGATCCGGTTGATGCGCATGTCCCGCACCAGCTGCTCGGCCGCCACGGCGCGCTCACCCCGCGCGGCCAGCGACGCGGCCGTCTCGTAGCCGCGGCCGCCGCGGATCTGGACCAGCTCGTCGGCGATCACGCTGGCCATCTCGCTCGCCCACAGCTTCGCGAGTGCGGCCTCGATGCGGATGTCGCGGCTGCCCTCGTCGGCCAGCTGCGCGGACAGTTCCAGCACCGACTCCAGCGCGAACGCCGTGGCCGCGAGGAACGAGATCTTGCTCGACACGGCCTCGTGCTGCCCGACCGGCTTGCCCCACTGGACGCGTTCGGCCGACCACTCGCGGGCGATCTTCAGCGCCCACTTGGCGGCGCCGGTGCACGTGGCCGGGATGGCCAGGCGGCCGGCGTTCAGCGTGGTCAACGCGATCTTCAGGCCGTCGCCCTCGCGGCCGATGAGGTTGCCCTTCGGCACGTGCACCTGGTGCAGCCGGGTCACGCCGTTCTCGATGCCGCGCAGGCCCATGAACTGGTTGCGCCGCTCGACCGTGATGCCCGGGGAGTCCGCCTCCACCACGAACGCGGAGATGCCGCCGCGGTGCCCGTCGGACTTCGGCACTCTGGCCATGACCACCAGGAGCTCGGCCACCACTCCGTTCGTGGTCCACAGTTTCACCCCATCGAGTACATAGCCGTCGTCGGTGGGGACGGCGGTCGACGCGAGGCGGGCCGGGTCGGAGCCGACGTCCGGCTCGGTCAGCAGGAACGCCGAGACGGCACCCTTGGCGCAGCGCGGCAGGAACTCGCGCTTCTGCTCGTCGGTGCCGGCGAGCTTGAGCGGCTCGGGCACGCCGATCGACTGGTGGGCGGACAGCAGCGCGTTGATGCTCGGGTGGACGCTGCCCGCCATCATGAGCGCGCGGTTGTAGGCCACCTGCGACAGGCCGAGGCCGCCGTACTCCTCGTCGATCTTGATGCCGAAGCATCCGAGGTCGGCGAGGCCCCGGACCCACTCGTCGGGAATGGCGGCCTCGCGTTCGACCACCGAGCCGTCGAGGCCGGCGCAGAACTCCTGGAGCGCGGTGAGGAACCGCTCGGCCTTCGCCTCGACCTCCGGGTCGGGCGTGGGATGCGGATGGATGAGGTCCAGACGGAAGCGCCCGAGGAACATCTCCTTGGCGAACGAGGGCCGGTCCCAGCCACTCTCGCGTGCGTCCTCCGCGACCTGCCGGGCCTCGCGTTCCGTCACCATCTGGATCGCCTCCTCCATGGGAAAACCCGGGTTACCCGTCGGTAGGCGAAGTGAAACTCACAGGCGGCGCGCGGAACTGTCGGTGCCGCCCGGCACAATGCTCCCCGTGACACCCACGGCCACTCCTCCGTCCGTTTTCCTGCGTATCGCCGAAGAACTCAACGTCGCCGAACGCCAGGTGCGCTCGGCCGTCGAGCTGCTCGACGGCGGCTCGACCGTGCCGTTCATCGCCCGGTACCGCAAGGAGGCGACCGGCGAACTCGACGACGCGCAGCTGCGCACGCTCGACGAGCGGCTGCGCTACCTGCGTGAACTGGAGGAGCGCCGCGCCGCCATCCTCGAGTCGGTGCAAGAGCCAGGGCAAGCTCGACGACGCGCTGCGCGGGCAGATCCTGGCGGCCGACTCCAAGGCCCGCCTCGAGGACATCTACCTGCCCTACAAGCCCAAGCGCCGCACCAAGGCCCAGATCGCCCGCGAGGCCGGGCTCGAGCCGCTGGCCGACGGGCTGCTCGGCAACCCCGACACCGACCCGCAGGCGGCGGCCGCCGTGTTCGTCGACGCCGACAAGGGCGTTGCCGACGTGCAGGCCGCGCTCGACGGCGCGCGGTCCATCCTGGTCGAGCGTTTCGGCGAGGACGCCGACCTGATCGGCACGCTGCGCGAACGCATGTGGGGCCACGGCCGGCTGGTCGCCAAGGTGCGCGACGGCAAGCAGGAGGCGGGCTCCAAGTTCGCCGACTACTTCGACTTCTCCGAGCCGTTCACCAAGCTCCCCTCCCACCGGATCCTCGCGATGTTCCGCGGCGAGAAGGAGGAGATGCTGGAGCTGACGCTCGAGCCCGCACGACTCCGACGAGCAGCCGCCCGGCCCGTCCGACTACGAGGCGATGATCGCCGCGAAGTTCGGCATCGACGACCAGGGCCGCGCCGGCCGACAAGTGGCTCGGCGACACCGTCCGCTGGGCGTGGCGCACCCGCGTCCTCGTCCACCTGGGCATCGACCTGCGTACCCGGCTGCGCCAGGCGGCCGAGGACGAGGCCGTGCGGATGTTCGCCGCCAACCTGCGTGACCTGCTGCTCGCCGCGCCCGCCGGCACCCGCACCACCATGGGCCTCGACCCCGGCCTGCGCACGGGGGTGAAGGTCGCGATCGTCGACGACACGGGCAAGGTGGTCGCCACCGACACCATCTATCCCGCACGCGCCCGCGCGGCGCTGGGACGAGTCGCTCGCCACGCTCCACAAGCTGGCGGTCGCCCACAATGTCGACCTGATCGCCATCGGCAACGGCACGGCCTCCCGCGAGACCGACAAGCTGGCCGGCGAGCTGCTCACCAAGGCGCCCGACCTCAAGCTCACGAAGGTGATGGTGTCCGAGGCGGGTGCGTCGGTGTACTCGGCGTCGGCCTACGCGTCGGCCGAGCTGCCGTCGCTCGACGTGTCGCTGCGCGGCGCCGTGTCGATCGCCCGGCGACTGCAGGACCCTCTGGCCGAGCTGGTGAAGATCGATCCCAAGTCGATCGGCGTCGGCCAGTACCAGCACGACATCTCCGAGGTGAAGCTGTCCCGCTCGCTCGACGCGGTGGTCGAGGACTGTGTGAACGGCGTCGGCGTCGACCTGAACACGGCGTCCGTGCCGCTGCTCACCCGGGTGTCGGGCATCGGGTCGTCGCTGGCCGCGAACATCGTGGCCCACCGCGACCAGAACGGCCCGTTCCGGTCGCGCACGGCGCTGAAGAGCGTGCCGAAGCTGGGGCCGAAGGCGTTCGAGCAGTGCGCGGGCTTCCTGCGCATCCCCAACGGCGACGACCCGCTCGACTCGTCGTCCGTGCACCCCGAGGCCTACCCGGTGGTGCGGCGCATCGTCGCCGCGACCGGTGGTGAGCTGGCCACGCTGATCGGCAACACCAAGACGCTCAAGTCGCTGTCGCCACAGGCTTTCGTCGACGACACGTTCGGGTTGCCGACGGTCACCGACATCCTGCTGGAACTCGACAAGCCGGGCCGCGACCCCCGGCCGGCGTTCAAGACCGCGACCTTCAACGACGCGGTCCACACGCTCAACGACCTGAAGGTGGGGATGGTGCTGGAGGGCGTGGTCACCAATGTGGCCGCGTTCGGGGCGTTCATCGACATCGGCGTCCACTGCGACGGACTCGCCCACGTGTCGCGGCTGTCGCGCAACTTCGTGAAGGACCCGCGCGAGGTGGTCAAGTCGGGCGACATCGTGCGAGCCAAGGTCCTGGAGGTCGACACCGCCCGCAAGCGCATCTCGCTCACCCTCCGCCTCGACGAGGACACGAACGCCGAACGAGGCCCGCAGCAACGCGAACCCCGCGGCGGCGGCCAGCCCCGCGGCGGCGGTCAGCGCGGCGGCGGTGGCCAGGGCGGTGGCCAGCAGCGCCGCGGCGGCCAGCAACGCCAGGACTCAGGCGGCGGCGGAGCCATGGCCGACGCCCTACGAAAGGCCGGCTACAAACCGAAGTGACCCGCCCGCGTCAGCAGCCCGACGGGGCATGATGACCGTTCCCGTCGTGCATGGTGGCCACTCCCGGCGGGCATGACGACCGTTCCGTTTGACCTGGAGTGCGCTCCAGGTCATAGCGTCGGTGGCATGACTGAACAGCACAAGATCGGTTCCGCCTTCGGCGCGCACAGCACCGCGGACGAGGTCCTGGCTGGCATCGACCTCACCGGCAAGCTGGCCATCGTCACCGGCGGTTACTCGGGCATCGGCCTCGAGACCACCCGCGCGCTCGCCAAGGCCGGGGCCCACGTGGTCGTGCCGGCCCGTCGGGTCGAGTCGGCCCGCGAGGCGCTCGGCGAGATGGCCGAGGTGGACGAACTCGACCTCGGCGACCTGAAGAGCGTCCACGCGTTCGCCGACCGCTTCCTCGCCACCGGCCGCGACATCGACATCATGATCAACAGCGCGGGCATCATGGCGTGCCCCGAGACGCGCGTGGGACCGGGGTGGGAGGCCCAGTTCGCCACCAACCACCTCGGCCACTTCGCCCTCGTCAACCGTCTCTGGGCGCGGCTGGCGACGGGGACCGGCGCGCGGGTGATCTCCGTGTCCTCCGGCGGCCACCGGCGCTCGGCCATCCGCTGGGACGACCTCTGGTTCGAGCAGGGCTACGACAAGTGGCAGGCCTACGGCCAGGCCAAGACCGCGAACGTCCTGTTCGCCGTCGAGCTGGACCGGCGCGGCGCCGACGCCGGCGTGCGGGCGTTCGCGCTGCACCCGGGCGGCATCCTCACCCCGTTGCAGCGTCACCTCCCCACCGAGGAGATGATCGAACTCGGCTGGATCGACGAGCAGGGCACCCCGCTGGTCGAGTTCAAGACCCCCGAACAGGGCGCCGCGACCCAGGTGTGGGCGGCCACGACCATTGCGCTGGCCGAGGAGGGCGGCGTCTACCTCGAGGACTGTGAGGTGGCCGAGGTCGCCCGCGACGAGAACTCGCCCGGCGTGTACCCGTACGCCATCGACCCGGAACAGGCCACACGCCTGTGGACGCTCTCCGCGGAGCTGACCGGCGTCGACGCCTTCGCGCTACGTTAGGACGTATGGGGAAGGTCTACGAGAAGATCGAGCCACGGCTGCGGACGTTCATCGAGGAGCAGAAGGTGTTCTTCGTGGCGTCCGCGCCGCTGGCCGAGGACGGCCACGTCAACCTGTCACCGAAGGGCCGCGACGGCACCCTCGCGGTCCTGGACGAACACACGGTCGCCTACCTGGACTTCGGTGGCAGCCACGCGGAAACCATGGCCCACCTTCGCGAGAACGGCCGGATCACCCTCATGTGGTGCGCGTTCACCGGACCGCCGAAGGTCCTGCGCGTCCACGGCCGGGGCGAACCCGTGTTCCGCGACGACCCCCGCTGGCCGCAGCTGATCGGCCACTTCGCCGACGGCCCGGGCGCCCGGGCGATCATCCTGATCCACGCGACCATGGTGAGCGACAGCTGCGGGTTCGCCGTGCCGTTCATGGACTACCGCGAGGAGCGAACCCAGCACGCGCAACACTTCGGCCGCAAGTCCGAAGAGGAGTTCGCCGCGTACTGCGAGAACAAGGAGTTCAACGGCCAGAGCATCGACGGCCTGCCGGCACTCCCGCTGCCCCTGCCGCCCAGGAGCGCGTGATGGCCGTGGCCCGCCTGGCGTTGACCGCCCTCGACTGCGCCGATCCCGCGCCACTGGCCGACTTCTGGGCAGCGCTGCTGGACGGCACGGTGATCATCCGGAACGAGGGCCTGGCGGTCGTCAAGACCGACACCGTCCTCATCGGCGCCGTCCGCGTCCCCGACTACCGCCCGCCGACCTGGCCGGGCGGCGACACCCCCAAGCACATCCACCTGGACCTGGCGGTCCACGACCTGGACGAGGCCGAGGCAGAGGCCCTCCGCCTGGGCGCCCGCAAGGCCGAGACCCAACCGGGCCCGGACAAGTGGCGGGTCTTCCTCGACCCGGCGGGTCACCCGTTCTGCCTCACCATCACGATCCCGTTCTGACCAGCGAAACCACGTCGGGGACCTGACGCCTATCCGCAGACCGTGTTCGTCTTGCCGATCCACAGGGCGGACACCTTGTCGGAGTCCACCCACTCGTTCGCGGCCGACGTCCCGGACGGCATGCAGTACGACTTGCCGCTGGTCGGGTAGTCGTAGAACCACATCGCGTCGAAGGCGGCGTAGTTCTTCCAGGAACTCATCTTGTTGTCGAAGCCGTACCACCCCATGTCGTGATCACCCTGACCGCGGAGCCGCACGATCATCGCCCCGTCCGGCACCCCGTCACGGTTCTGGTCATCGAAGTTGATGTTGTCGTAGAGACACACGTAGGTGGAAGCGCAGGTGTTGGACGCGGCGGCCGTTCCGAACGACAGGATCGCATTACCGTTGTCCCACACCACGTTCTCGCCGTCGAGTGTCCACCCGGGCTTCAACGAGCCGGCGTCGATACCGGCGACAGCGAGCCGGTGATCAGCGGCGGCCTGCGCGTTCGGCGCGAACGACACCAACCCCACGGCCAACCCGAGCGGAACGAGAACACCCTGAAGAATCCGACGCACGTTGTCTCCTTATGTGGAACAAGCGGTGTTCGTGCTGAAGATGTGCAGTGCGGAAGCCTCGTCGCTGTCCCACAGTTCGTCGACCAGCGACTCACCGGAGTTCATGCAGACCGACGTGCCGCTCGCCGGATAGTGGTAGTACCACCTCGCGTCGACGGCCGCGAAGTTCTTCCGTAGGTGGACGCACACGCATTGGACGCGACGGCCGTTCCGAACGACAGGATCGCGTCACCGTTGTCCCAGATGACGTTCTCACCTTCGAGCGTCCAACCGGGCTTCAACGAGCCCGCGTCGATACCGGCGACAGCGAGCTGGTGCTCGGCTGCCGCTTGCGCATTCGGAGCGAAGGCGACCAACCCGATCGCCATACCGAGTGGGATGAGAAGCCCACTGAGGAAACGACGCAACTTTCCTCCTGTGACAGCCGTGCAACAACGGGCACAAGACTGTCACCGACCTGCACGTTCACAGCACACGCGGCGCACCGGTGCGCCTACCGTCAGCGACGGATGCGGGCCATCGACGGGTCGAACAGGGGCTCGGCGGCGACGGTCGCCGGATACCGCGAACCGAAGTACTCCACCTCGACCGGTGTGCCCGGCTCGAGCACCGGCAGCCACGCGTACGCGATGGCCCGGCCGATGGTGTGACCGTAGGCCGCACTCGTGACGTAGCCGGCCGGTGCGCCGTCGACGAACACCGGTTCCTTGCCCAGCAATACTTTGTCCATGGTCAGGCACGTCAGCTTCCGATCGGGCGGCGCCAGGTCGACCAGCGCCGAGCGGCCGACGAAGTCACCCTTGTCGAGCTTCACGGCGAACCCGACACCGGCCTCGTACGGGTTGTGCTCGGTGGTCATGTCCACGCCCCACAACCGATATCCCTTCTCCAGCCGGAGACTGTTGAACGCCGCCCGGCCACCCGCCACCACCCCGAGCGGCTGGCCCGCCTCCCACAGCGTGTCCCACAGCTTCAACCCGTTGTCGGCGCTCGTGTACAGCTCCCACCCCAGTTCGCCCACATAGGACACTCGCAGCGCGGTGACCGGGACGTGCCCGACATAGCACCGCACGGCACGGAAGTAGCCCAGTCCCTGGTGTGAGAAGTCCGATGTGGTCAGTGGCTGCACGAGGTCGCGGGCGAGCGGTCCCCACACCCCCAGGCAGCACGTGCCACCCGTGGTGTCACGCACGGACACTCCGGCCGGGGCGTGACACAGGAGCCAGTCGAGGTCGAGGTTGCCGTTGGCGCCGAGCTGGAAGTGCTGGTCGGCCAGCCGCGCGACCGTCAGGTCACTGCGGATCCCACCTTCTGAGTCGAGCAGCAGCGTGTAGGTGACCGACCCGACGCGCTTCGCGAGGTTGTTGGTGGTCATGCGCTGCAGGAAGTCCAGCGCGCCGGGGCCGCTCACCTCCAGTCGTTTCAGCGGGGTCATGTCGTAGAGCGCGACCCGTTCCCGCGTGGCGTGCGCCTCGGTGGCGGCGATCGGCGACCAGTACCGCGCGGCCCACTCGTCACGGGAGGGTGCCTCGCCGGGCGGGTTGGTGGCGAACCAGTGCGGCCGTTCCCAGCCGGCCGCCTCCAGGAAGTACGCGCCGAGTTCCCGCTGCCGCGGGTAGAACGGGCTGGTCCGAAGTGGACGCGGATCTTCCATGGGCTGCAACGGGTGTACGACGTCGTAGACCTCCACGAAGTTCTGCGCGCCGCGCTTGGCCACGAAGTCCGGTGCCAGCTGGACGTCCTCGAACCGGTGCAGGTCGCACTCGTGCAGGTCGGTGGGCGACCGGCCATCGACCAGCCACTCGGCCGTCGCCTTCGCCACGCCTGCCGAATGGGTGACCCACACGGCCTCGGCCACCCAGAAACCCTTGACGTCGTGGGATTCCCCGATCAGCGGGAAGCCGTCCGGGGTGAAGGAGAAGATCCCGTTGAACGCGTCCTCCACTTTGGACTCCGCGAGGGCGGGCAACAACTCGACCGCGTCACGCCACGAAGGAGCGAAGTCCTCCTCGGTGAACGGCAGCATCGACGGCATCACCGGGGCGTCGCGGGGCGGTTCGGTCACGGGCATCGGCCGGTGCGCGTAGGAGCCGATGCCGATCCGGTCGACGTGCTCGCGGAAGTAGAGGTCGCGGTCCTGGTGGCGCAGGATCGGCAGCGTGGCGTCGGCCGTGCGCCCGGCGAGCGCGGGCAGCGGGGTGGTGGTGGCGTACTGGTGCGCGAGGGGCTGCAGCGGCACGGTCAGCCCGACGAGCCGGCCGACCGACGGTCCCCAGAACCCGGCGCAGCAGACGACGATGTCGGCCGCGAACTCGTCGTTCGTGGTGACCACGCCCGTGACCCGCCCGCCGTCGACGCGGACGTCGACCACCTCCTGGCCGCCGAGGAACCGGGCGCCACGGTCGATGGCGCGCCGCGCCTGGGCCTCGCCGGCCGCGACCGCGTTGGCGAGCCCGTCGGTCGGGGTGTGGTAGCCGCCGAGGATCCGGTCGGGGTCGAGGAGCGGGTGCAGCGTCACGCATTCCTCGGCCGAGAGCAGGCGCGCGTCGAGTCCCCAGGACGTGGCCCAGCCGTGCTTGCGGTGCAGGTCGGCCCAGCGCTCCGGGGTGGTCGCCACCTCGAGCCCGCCGACCTGGTTGAACACGCCGAGGTCGACGTACTTGGCGACCGTGTAGGCGGCGAACTCGGTCATCGCCTTGCTGGGGTTGGTCTGGAAAACCAGGCCCGGCGCGTGCGAACTGGACCCACCGGTGGCGAACAGCGGCCCCTGCTCGAGCACGGTGACGTCGGTGTGGCCACGCGCGGTCAACTCGTCGGCGAGCGCGCACCCGACGATCCCGGCCCCGATGACAACGACCTTCATGCTGTCTCTTCCTGCGGAACGAGTAGAGCGATACGCAACAGTGTCGGTCTTGCCGGTGGACGGGTCAACCCCGCGCGCGGGAGGGGTCCCGAGCACCCGGCCCTAGCGTGCGAGCCATGACGACGAAGACACGGATGCCCGGTGTGCTGTGGGTGGTACTGGTGGTCCTCGTGCTGCAGGCGGTGATCAACGCGTTCGCCGGCTACCTGCTGCAGGATGAGATCGACTCGCGCCTCGACCACGGTCAGGAGGTGGCGAACTCCGGCCTGGTGTACACGCTGCTGTACGTGTCGTACACGGTCGCGGCGGTGCTGCTGGTGTGCGTGGTGTTCCTGGCACTGCGCCGGCAGTGGGCGCGCTACCCGGTGTACGCGATCGAGACGCTGGCCATCATCAACGGACTGATCGTCGTGGTGGCGGGCGGCGGCCTGGCCGGCCTGGTGGGCACGGTCATCGCCGGCGGAGTGATGGCGATGCTGGCCCGCCCCACGGTGGGCGACTGGCTGGCGGGCAGCGTCGAGGGCCCACCACCGGTCGGCTGGCCCCACACCGTCTGAAGGTCAACCGCTCCGGCGGGTTCCGCCACAGTCGGGCGTGGGTCCGAGGACATGCGTGAGGAGCCCAGGCCGGCCCGGAACCGAGAGCATGCGTGGCGGGCAACCGCGATGTCGCGGTCGGGAACCGCGAACTCAGGTACCGCAACCGCGAACTCGCGCGAGAGAACCGCGATCTCGCGGTCGGGAACCGCGATCTCGCGGGCTCACCACTCGGCCAGACCACCGTCCTCGTGGCGCCACACGGGCGTGCGCCAGGCGTGTCCGGTCTCGGCCGCCCGCCGTACGGCGGCCTCGTCGATCTCGATGCCCAGCCCCGGTCCGGTCGGCCGGGCGACGTACCCGTCGGTGAACGCGAACGGCGCCGGGTCGGTCAGGTAGCCGGCCAGCTCGACCCCGCCGTGATAGTGCATGCCCACACTCTGTTCCTGGATCAGGAAGTTCGGCGTGGCGAACGCGACCTGCAGGCTGGCGGCGAGTGAGATCGGCCCGAGTGGACAGTGCGGTGCGAGCGACGCGCCGTACACCTCGGCCATGGCCGCGATGCGCCGCAGCTCGGAGATCCCGCCGGCGTGCGAGGGATCCGGCTGCACCACGGCCACCCCCGCGTCGAGCACATCCTTGAAGTCCCACCGCGAGTACAGCCGCTCGCCGAGCGCGATCGGCAACGTCGAGGCCGACACGACGGAAGCCAGCGCCGGCCCCTGGATCTCCGGCGGGATCGGTTCCTCCACGAACATCGGCTGTACCTCTTCGAGCATCCGCACGAGCCGGCGCGCCATGGCGGGCGAGACCCGGCCGTGGAAGTCGATGGCCAGGTCGCGGTCCGGGCCGAGCGCGGCCCGCGCCTCCCGGGCCCGTTCGACCGCCGCGTCGGCCTGTGCCGGTGACGCGATCGGTCCCATCGGCCCGGACACGTTCATCTTCACGGCCGTGAACCCGGCCGCCACCTGCGCGGCCACCGCGTCGTGGATCCCGGATGGACGGTCGCCACCCACCCACGAGTACACCCGGACCTTGTCGCGGACGGGTCCGCCGAGGAGCTCGTGCACCGGCGCCTGTCGGACCTTGCCGGCGATGTCCCAGAAGGCGTGGTCGTAGCCGGACAGCGCGCTGGAGAGCACGGGGCCGCCGCGGTAGAAACCCGCGCGCCGCAACACCTGCCAGTGGTCCTCGATGCGCAGCGGGTCCTTCCCGATCACCAGGTCGGCCATCTCGTGCACGGCCGCGCGGACCGTCTCGGCCCGCCCCTCGACCACCGGCTCACCCCAGCCGACGATCCCCTCGTCGGTGCTGACCTTCAGGAACAGCCACCGCGGCGGCACGAGAAACGTCTCGATGTCCGTGATCTTCACTCGTTCCCCTACCTCGAGTCCTTCGCGGCCGACCAGCCGCCGTCGACGAGCAGCTCGGCACCGGTGACGAACGACGCGGCCGGCGAACACAGGAACGCGATCGCCGACGCCACCTCGGCCGGGTCCCCGAGCCGCCCGGCGGGCGTGGCCGCCACACTGCGGTCCCGGTCCGCCTGCCCGATCCGGTCCCACGCGGCGGTCAGGATCGGCCCGGGCAGCACGGCGTTCACCCGCACGGCGGGCCCGTACTCGACGGCCAGTTGCCGCGCGAGCGCGGTGAGCGCGCCCTTCGTGGCGGCGTACGCCGGCCGGCCGGGCAGCCCGAAGTGGGCGTGCACGGACGACACGAGCACCACCGCGCCGGACCGCTCCCGCAGCGTCGGCAGGCACGCGCCGAGACCGAGATAGGCGGCCGTGAGGTTGACCGCCAGCTGCCGGTCCCAGTCCTCGCGGCGCAGCTCGTGCAGTGCGCCCGGGATGACCATCCCGGCGTTGCTGACCAGCGCGTCGACCCCGCCGGCCAGCTCGTGGGCGCGCTCGACCGCCACCCGCCAGGTGTCCGGATCGGACACGTCGCCGGTCACGGACACGTCCCCGGCCAGATCCACTCCGACCACCGCGTACCCGTCGTCGCTCAACCGGCGGACGGTCGCGGCGCCGATCCCCGACGCCGCGCCGGACACCACCGCGCACCGCAACCGTTCCGTCGACATGAAATACCTTTCTACACTCAGAGGGCCATCTGGTGAACCCCACCGTCGGGGATCGTGGTCGGCGCCGTCGCGGAAATGGAGGATCAGCGCCAGGATGCCTGGTGAGGACTCCGAGTACGGTGACCGTCATGGAACTGGTCTGCGTTGGCTGCTACACGTCCGGCGCCGGGAACGGCAACGGGATCCGGACGTACTGGCACGAGGACGGCACCCTGACCCCGGCCGGCGAACTGGCCATGTCGTCGCCGTCGTGGCTCACCTGGCATCCCACGCTGGACGTGCTGTACGCGGCCAACGAGTCGGCGGACGGCGAGATCACGGTGGTCGTACCGGACGATCCGGGCACGCTGATCTCGGTGGCGTCCGTGCCGAGCGGGGGCGCCGACCCGTGCCACCTGACCGTGACGCCCGACGGCCGGCACCTGCTGTGCAGCAACTACTCGAGCGGCAGCCTGGCGGTGTTCGCGCTGTCCGCCGAGGGCATGATCGCCGACCGGACGGACCTGGTGACCCACACCGGAAGCGGCCCGGTGCCCGACCGCCAGGGCAGCGCGCACGTGCACATGGCCGTGGTGAGCGGGTCGATCGTGAGCGCGGTGGACCTGGGCACCGACGAGATCCGTTCGTACACGCTGGCCGCCGACGGGTCGCTGGCCCCGCTGTCGGTGTCCGCCATGCCGCCGGGCACCGGGCCGCGTCAACTGCTGCGCCGGCCGGGCACCGATCTGGCGTACGTGGCGGGCGAACTGGCCGCGACGCTGGTGGTGGTGCGCGAGGGCCCGGCGGGCACGTTCACGCCGGTGTCGGTGGTCCCGGCGACCGCCGGCACCTTCGAGGGCGTCAACTACCCGGCACACCTGGAGATCACCGGGGATCGCCTGTACCTGTCGAGCCGGGGCCCGGACGTGATCACGGAGTTCGACATCTCGGGCACGGAACCGAAGGCGATGGCCGACCGCTCGTGCGGCGCGTTCCCCCGCCACTTCACGATGACCGACGACCGGTTCTTCGTGGCGGCCCAGAAGGGGGACGCGGTGGTGTCGCTCCCCCTGACGGGCGGCGAGTCGGTGCCCTATCCCACGGGCACGCCGACCTGCGTGGTGTTCCGGTGACACGTCTCGGCCCGGCGCCAGAACGCGCCGGGCCGAGAGGTTCGTGGACTGTCGGTTCTCAGCCGAAGTTCACGTTGCTGCACCACATGTAGGCCTGGTCGAGGTGCGAGGCCTGCCAGATCGTGAAGACGATGTGATTCCCCCGGTAGCCGGAGGTCTGGACGTTGAACGAGATGTTGCTCGCCGGCGGGTAGCTGCCGGTCTGCGTGATGAAGTCGAGATTCCCCCATCCGAGGCTCTGAGTGGTCGGGTCGAACCCGTTCTTGCTGACGTAGACCCGGAAGAAGTCGGCGCCGTGACTGGCCTGGTCGTACAGCCGCATCGTGAAGTTGTTGCCGAGAGTGGTGGCCTTCCACGGCCCTGGGGTGTTCAGGGAGTTGTTGCGCGCGAGACCGTTGCTGCACAACTGCCCGTCGGGCGTTCGCGCCTGGAAGTTTCCGCCGAGACCGTCCCGCAGCGCGCTCATCCAGTTCCACATGGTGTCGGCGTTGGCCTGGAAGGCCTGCCAGCACATGGGGTCCTGCTGCTGCATGACCGGGCTCATGTGATTGCTGCCCCAGTCCTGCCAGCACTGGTAGGCGCGCGTGGACGGGTTGACGATGGTGCCGTGGGCCGACGCCGTCGGAGTCCAGACGAACATGCTGGCCATCGCGGCGATGACCAGTACCAGTACTCCGCGCCGTCTGACTCGGGACCTGGTGGGAGTGCGCGTGCGCATTGGGTGAAGCCTCCATTCTCCGCTGATCATCATTGATCGATATGGGAGCGCTCCCAGAAATCAGAGTAGATGTTACTCATCGAAACTTCAACGAAACTTTGCGTAATTGATGTGGACTATTCCGCACTGAACAGTTCAGTCACGGTGTCGCGTACCGCACGGCGCCGGGGACCAGCTGCCCGGAGGGCATGACCCTCGACCTGCCGACGCTGCGAGGAGCTGAACGTCAGCCTGACCGCGCTGCGCGCTGGCCGAACTGGACCTGATGGCGTCGGCCGAGAGTCGGTCGACGCCGAGCGCGCGATGAGCGACCTCGTGGACAGGTCGATCGCCGACCTGAAGCGCGCCACGCACGGAAATCGACTCGCGGGGCACCTGCCGATCGGGTAGATCTTGTGGCTTGAGCGACTTGATCCTGCGGCCCATCACCGGGCCCGACGAACTCGACCTGTTCAACCGGCTGCCCTACGTCCTCAACGACGAGCTGGCCGACGACCTGGCGGCCGGCCGCCGCCGGCCGGAGTGGATGTGGGTGGCCCTGCGCGGTGACCGGCTGGTGGCCAGGGTCGCCTGGTGGGGCCGGGACACGCCGATTTTGATGGACATACTCGATGCCGAGGAGGTGAACACTGGTGTTCACCTCCTGCGAGAGGCCATGCCGTCCGTCATTTCCACCAGCCCGCCCAAGTACCTCCGCAGCGTCCCGCCGAACTGGCGGGAGACCGGCGAGGTCGACGACCTCCTGGCCGTGTTGTCGCAGGTGGGCGCCCGACCGTTCGTCGAACGGCTGCGGTTCGAGTGGCGGCCCGGGACGCCGGTGCCCGCTCCGTCGGGGCGCCTGACGTTCCGGCCGATCGACTCCACCGACGAGATCCTCGACCTGATGACGCGGGTCCTCGACGGGACGCTGGACGCGCACAGCCTCGACGACCTCACCCGGATGCCCGCGCGGGAGGTGGCCGTCCGACACTTCGAGGACGAACTCGCGCAGTACCGCAGCCCACGCGACTGGTGGCGGGTGGCCGTTCGGGACGGCGAGCCCGTGGGGTTCGTGACACCCGCCCGCAACGACTACGGTCCCGTGATCGGCTATCTCGCCGTGCTGCCTTCGCATCGGGGCAACGGGTACATCCACGACATCCTCGCCGAGGGCACCCGGATCCTCGTGGCCGAGGACGCCCCGCGGATCCGGGCGGCCACCGACGTCGGCAACGCGCCCATGGCGGCCGCGTTCCTCCGCGCCGGCTACGTCAACTTCGAACGCACGGTCATGATGACCTGGACGTGAGAAAATCCGGCGGTGGAGTGGCGGGAGATCGAGGTCTTCTTGGCCCTGGCCGACGAGTTGCACTTCGGCCGGACGGCTGAGCGGCTCTACCTGTCACAAGCTCGGGTGAGCCAAACCGTGCGAGCGCTGGAAAGTCGGGTCGGCGGGCGGCTGTTCGAGCGGACCAGTCGCCAGGTTTCCCTGACACCGCTGGGAGAACGGCTGCGCGACGACCTGCGGCCCGGCCACGACCAGATCCTGCGCGCGTTCGCGTCGGCGCGGGACAGCACGCGGGGCGTCTCGGGTGTGTTGCGGCTCGGGGTGATCAGCATGCTGGTCGGCGGCCCTCACCTGACCGAGATCATGCAGCGGTTCGAGGCCGAGCACCCGCTGTGCACGGTGTCGGTGAACGACAGTCCCACGATCAGCTGCCTGGACCAACTCCGCGACGGAGCGCTCGACGTGGGTGCCGTGTACCTGCCGCTGACCCGACCCGAACTGACCATCGGCCCGGTGCTGGCCCGCCAGGACCGCGCGCTGCTGGTGCCGGAGGACCACCCGCTGGCGCGGCGTGGCCACGCGGACGCCGAGGATCTGGGCGACCTGGTGATGTGCCGGTATCCCGGCCTCCCGGACGAACACATCGACGCGATGGTCCCGCCGCGAACCCCGAGCGGTCGCCCCACGAAGCGCATCGTCCTGGACACGGTCCACGGCGTGGTGACACTGCTGTCGGCCGTCGCCCGCGGCGTGATCTGCCACCCCACGACCGCCGGTTTCTCCGACGCGTTCCACCATCCGGGCGTCACGCAGGTCCCGCTGCACGGCCTGGCGCCGCTGGAGAGCGCGCTGGTGTGGAACACGAGCCGCGAGACGGCCGTGACCCGCGCCTTCGTCAAGTGCGCCACCGAAATCCTGCCCGGCTGACCCTTTCGCCTGGCTTATCGCTGCCATGCGGAAACGCTCGTTGATCCACCGTCGTGCCGCGGCGCACGCTGCCAGCATGACTTTCCGCAGAGCCGTCCCGCTGCCACCCGTCGACGGGCGGGTGCGGCTGTCGGAGCCGGCGGGGCGGTGGACGTTGGCCGTCACCGCCGTCGGTTCCGGGCTGGTGCTGCTCGAGGCGACGGTCGTCAACGTCGCGTTGCCCGCGCTGGAAAGGAGTTTCGCCGCCTCGCTGGCTGGTCTGCAGTGGACGGTCAACGCGTTCACGCTCACGCTGTCCGCGTTGATCCTGCTGGGTGGGAGTCTGGGCGATCGGTTCGGGCGGCGGCGGATCTACCTGCTGGGAATCGTGGTGTTCGCCGGCGCCTCGCTGTTGTGTGGCCTCGCTCCGACGCTGGAGTGGCTGATCGCCGCGCGGGCGTTGCAGGGCGTGGGCGGGGCGCTCGTGGTGCCGGGGTCGCTCGCGTTGATCCAGGACGCCTTCCATCCGGACGACCGCCACCGGGCGCTCGGCTGGTGGTCGGGCCTGAGCGGGTGCGCGGGCGCGCTGGGGCCGTTGCTCGGCGGCGCGCTGGTGGACACGGTCGGCTGGCAGTGGGTGTTCCTGGTGAACGTCCCGGTCGCGGCGGCGTTGGCCGTGGCGCTGGTCGCGCGGGTGCCGGGCCGGCACACGGGCACGCGGGCCGGCCGGTTCGACGTGCTCGGGGCGGTCGCCGCGGCCGTCGGGCTCGGCGGCATCACCTACGCGCTGACGCAGGGCGCCACCGTGGCGGCGGTCGTGGGCATCCTGGGGATGTCGGCGTTCTGGCTGGTCGAGCGGCGGAGCCGGAACCCCATGCTGCCGCTCGGCATGTTCGGCTCGCGGCCGTTCAGCGCCGCCAACCTGGCGAGCTTCTTCCTGTACGGGGCGCTGGCCGCGCTCATGTTCGTGCTGCCGATCCAGCTGCAGCTCACCACCGGCTACACGGCGCTGGCCACCGGCCTCGCGCTGCTGCCGCTCACCGTGCTCACCCTGGCGTTGTCCGCCCGCGGCGGGACGCTCGCCGCGCGGCTCGGCCCCCGCGTGCCGCTGACCGTGGGCTCGGTGCTCTGCGCGCTGGCGATGGTGCTCGCCACCCGGATCGGCGGGCAGGCGTCGTACCTGGTCGACGTGCTGCCCGTGGTCGTCCTCATCGGGATCGGCATCCCGCTGGTGACGCCGGCCATCACGGCGACCGTGCTGAGCGCCGTGCCTGCCGAGCGCGCCGGCATCGCCAGTGCCGTGAGCAACGGGGTCGCCAGGACGGCCGGACTCCTCGTCGTCGCGGCGTTGCCGATGCTCGCACGGCTGCCGCAGGACGCGGCCGGGGGGTTGGGTCCGGGGTTCGACCGGAGCATGATGCTGGGCGCCGGGCTGTTCGTGGCGGGTGGGTTGGTCGCGTGGTTCGGGCTCAGCGAGCCTGAACCGGGTTGGTCAGGGTTCCGAGGCCGTCGATGGTCACGGCGACCGTCTGACCGACAGCCATCGGACCCACGCCGGCCGGCGTCCCCGTGAGGATCACGTCGCCCGGGAGCAGCGTCATCACCTTGGAGATCCACTCGATCAGCTCGGGCACCTCGTGCAGGAGCATGGCCGTGTGGGAATCCTGCTTGGTCTCGCCGTCGAGCGTCGTGGTGATCGCCAGGTCGGCGGGGTCGGCGGCCGTCTCGATCCAGGGGCCGAGCGGGCAGAACGTGTCGTGGCCCTTGGCCCGGGTCCACTGGCCGTCGGCCTGCTGCTGGTCGCGGGCGGTCACGTCGTTGGCGATCGTGTAGCCCAGGATGACGTCCTTGGCCTGCGCGGCCGGCACGTCGCGGCACGGCCGGCCGATCACCACGGCCAGCTCACCCTCGAAGTCGACCCGCGTGGAGTCCGGCGGCAGCTTGATGGGCGCGTTCGGCCCGATCACCGAGGTGGACGGCTTCAGGAAGATCACCGGGTCGGCCGGCGCCTCGCCACCCATCTCCCGGGCGTGGTCGGCGTAGTTCTTGCCGACGCAGACGACCTTCGAGGGCAGGATCGGGGCGAGCATCCGGACATCGGCCAGGGGCCAACTCTTGCCGGTGAACGTGGGCGTGCCGAACGGGTGGTCGGCGACCTCCCGGGCGGTGAGGTCTTCGCCCTCGCCCTCGACGGTCACGAAGGCCACACCAGCGGGATGAGCAACTCGAGCGATACGCACGAGGACAAAGCCTAAGTCGCCGGGCCACGGCCCGCGCAGGGACCCGGTTCCCACTACGAGATCGCGGTTCCCGAAGGTGAGATCGCGGTTCCCACGCGCGAGATCGCGGTTGGTGAGGCCCTCTCGCGTCCCGCAACCGCGAACTCGCAGCCTGAGAACCCGTCTCGGGGCCCACGCGGCTGCGTGGGTCCGACACCCACGGCGACCGGCTGGGCAGGACCCGGTTCGCACAGTGACGGCGTGGGGACGAGTCGGGTCGCCCGGTTGCCGGATTGGCAGCGGGTCCTCCGGCTGATTGTGTCGAAGTCACCAACCCTGCTGTGACATCGGAGATCGTTATGCAACGCCTACTGGCCGTGCTCACGGTCCTGCTCGCCTGTCTGCTCGGCTTACCCGCCGCCGCGTCAGCGAGCACCCCCACTGCCCCCACCCCGATCGGCGGCGGCAGCCTCCTGTTCACCTCCTCCGGCGCCCGCTGTACGGCCGCCTTCGCCGCCCGGTCCGGCAGCACCGGGTACCTCATCGCCGGGCCCGGGTGCTCCGGCTCGTTCGCCACCCTCGTCTACAGCGGCAACAACGTGCTCGTCGGCCAGGTCTCCGGCTCATCCCCCGGCTACTCGGTCATCCGGGTGACGAACACGGTCGACTGGCAGCTGGTCGGCTGGATCACCACGCCCGCCGGGCCGGTGCACATCTCCGGCTCGACGGAAACCTCGGTCGGCGGGGCCGTGTGCCTGCTGTCCCGGACCACGGGCATCAGGTGCGGCACGGTCGTCGCGAAGAACCAGACGATCAGCTACCCCGAAGGCGTGATCTACGGCGTGACCAGGACGAACATCTGTATGGAACCCGGCGCGATCGCCTTCGTGTCCGGCACCCAGGCGCAGGGCGTGCCCCTCGGCGGGTCCGGTTCCTGCTCCAGCGGCGGCACCAGTTTCTTCCTGCCGATCAGAGGAATCCTGTCGGCCTACGGGCTGGCGCTGCTCACCGGCTGAGTCCGCGCCGCCTTGTGGATCAGGGCGTCGCACAGGGCGAGCCAGCTCGCCTCGACGATGTTGCCGTGCACGCCCACCGTGGTCCACTCGTGCTCGTGGTCGGTCGACTCCACCAACACCCTGGTCACGGCGTCCGTGCCCGGCGACTCGGTGAGGATGCGCACCTTGTAGTCGGTCAGCCGGACGTCGTCGAGCCACGGCAGGTGTGGTGACAACGCCCGTCGCAACGCCGCGTCCAACGCGTGCACCGGGCCGTTGCCCTCTGCCGTGGCTATCACCCGGGCCCCGGCCACGTGCACCTTCACCGTCGCCTCGGACACGATCTCGCCGTCCGAACGGTGGTCGAGGATCACCCGGTAGGACTCCAGCGTGAACGGTGGAGCCTCCACAGTGGACTGTCCGATCTCGCGGCGCAGCAACAGTTCCAGCGACGCGTCGGCCGCCTCGAACGACCAGCCGCGGGCCTCCAGCTCCTTCACCTTGCGCAACGCGCTGGTCAACGCGTCCGGCTGGCCGGCCAGGTCGACCCCGAGCTCACGTCCTTTGAGCTCGAGGCTGGCCCGGCCGGCCATCTCCGTTACCAGCACCCGCATGTCATTGCCGACCACGGTGGGATCGATGTGGTTGTACAACAACGGATCCACCTTGATCGCGCTCGCGTGCAGCCCCGCCTTGTGGGCGAAGGCCGACGACCCGACATAGGCCTGGTGGGTGTCGGGTGCGATGTTCGCGATCTCGGCAAGAGCATGCGAGATCCTGCTCAGCTCGGACACGCGTCCGGCGGGTAGCACCGGCATGTCGAGCTTGGTCACGAGATTTCCCAGTACGGCGAACAGATCGGCGTTGCCGGCGCGTTCGCCGTAGCCGTTGGCCGTGCACTGCACGTGGGTGGCGCCGGCCTGGACGGCGGCGACGCTGTTGGCCACGGCGCAGCCGGTGTCGTCCTGGCAGTGGATGCCCACCCGGAAACCGGTCCGCGCGACGATCTCCCCGACCGTGTCGGCGAGTCGCAGCGGCAGCTGCCCGCCGTTGGTGTCACACAGCACCGCGACGCTCGCGCCCGCCTCCATGGCCGCGCCCAGCACACGCAGCGAGCAGTCCGGGTCGTGGGCGAAGCCGTCGAAGAAGTGCTCGGCGTCGAGGAAGACCCGGCGACCCTCACCGACCAGGAACGCCACCGTGTCGCGAACCATCTCGGCCGCCTCGGTCACGTCGGTGCGCAGCGCGCGTTCGATGTGGCGCACGTCGGACTTCGCGACCAGTGTGATGACCGGCGCCTGCGAGTCGAGCAGCGCGCGGACCTGCGGGTCCTTGTCGGCCGTGGTGCCGGCGCGGCGGGTGGACCCGAACGCGACGAGTGCCGCGTGCCGGAGACTGAGGTCGCCGGCCGCCGCGCGGGCGAAGAACTCCGTGTCCTTGGGCATCGCACCCGGCCAGCCGCCCTCGATGTAGCCCACGCCCAGCTCGTCGAGCAGGCGGGCAACCGCCAGCTTGTCGGCCACCGAGTACGAGATGCCCTCACGCTGAGCCCCGTCGCGCAGGGTCGTGTCGTACACGTGGAACGTGTCGCCGAGCGGGGTGTCGGCGGGCTCCGTGCGGGTCACGTGCGTGCCTCTCGTCCTGGTTCAGACAACAAAAAAACCCCCCGCGGGATGCGAGAGGTCAGCGCGCCGGGTGTGTAGCTCAGCTACCCAGCGCGCTCATCGATAATGATGACAACGAAGTTGGTCACGGACGGATAGTGCCACACGGAATCGGGCGGTACCAATTCGCGGGCATAATCTCCCACATACCGGGAACCGGCTTCGCGGGCCGGGCGGCGGCCTGGCGCCGGGACGGGGTGCACAAGTGGCTCGCCTGTCGCGGCGACGTGCTGATCGGCGGGGCGGTCCGTCCTACGGGGACGTCGACGGGCAGCGCGCTCTGGAACTGGGCTGGTCGCTGCGCCGCGAGCACCAGGGGCGGGGGTACGCCACGGAGATCGGCCGGCCGGGGTTGACGCGCGCGTTCGGCGAGTTGCGCGCCGAGCGGGTGTACAGCTTCACCGAGCGGCACCACGTCCGGTCGCGGGCGGTGATGGAACGCCTGGGAATGCGCTATCTGCGGGAGATCCGGCGTGCCGGCCTGGTGGAGGGTTCGGTGGGCGTCCGCCCGGACGCGCCGTTTGCATGGGCAGCACCGGGAGCACGAGAACGGTGAACCAGGCCGCCACCAGCAACGACTCCGGCAGGCTCAGCCCGTTGAACAGTCCGATCGGCACGGCGAGCACGAACGTGATCGGCACCGTGAGCAACTTCAGTGGCATGGCGGCCTCCCCAGGTCGGCTACCCCGAAGGAGTACACGAACGGGGGACACCGCAACCCGATCAGCCCGGCAACCAGCCGTCGAGAACCCCGCGAGTCCCCCTCGCGGAACACCCGAGTTGGCCGTTCGTGGCACGCACTCCCGGATCGCGGACCGCCAACTCGCATGTCTGGGGAGGGAGACTCGCGGGGGTGTGGGAGACCCCCAAAAGCAGGAACGGCCACCGGCGAACCGGTGGCCGTTCCTGAGTTCGTTGTCTAGAGTCCCGCGCTCGGGGCCGGGTTGTTCGACGACACCAGGGCCGCCAACCGGTCGCCGATGGCGTACGTGCTGCCCGGCGACGGGTGGTCGCGGGTGGCGAGATCGAACGCCACCGAGGCCTCGATGCGGCGGGCCGCCTCGTGTTCGCCCAGGTGGTCGAGCAGCAGCGCCACCGACAGCACGGCGGCTGTCGGGTCGGCGATGCCCTGGCCGGCGATGTCGGGCGCCGACCCGTGCACCGGCTCGAACATCGACGGGTTGCGTCGCGTGATGTCGATGTTGCCGCTGGCCGCGAGGCCGATGCCGCCGGTCACCGCGGCCACCAGGTCGGTGAGGATGTCACCGAACAGGTTGTCCGTGACGATCACGTCGAACCGGGCGGGGTCGGTCACCATGTGGATGGTCGCCGCGTCGACGTGCTGGTAGGCCACCGTCACGTCGGGGTGCTGCAGCGACACCTCCTCGACCACGCGCGACCACAACGATCCCGCATGGGTGAGGACGTTCGTCTTGTGCACCAACGTGAGGTGCTTGCGCGGACGGGCCACCGCACGGGCGAACGCGTCGCGCACCACCCGCTCCACGCCGTACGAGGTGTTGACGCTCACCTCGGTGGCGATCTCGTGTGGAGTGTCCTTTCGCAACAGTCCACCGTTGCCGGCGTACAGCCCCTCCGTGCCTTCCCGGACGACGATCATGTCGATCTCGCCGGGGTGGGACAGCGGGCTCTGCACACCCGGGTAGAGCCGTGCCGGGCGAAGGTTCACGTGGTGGTCGAGCTCGAACCGCAACCTCAGGAGCAGACCGCGCTCCAGGATGCCGCTCGGCACGGACGGGTCACCGACCGCACCGAGCAGGATCGCGTCGTGCTGCCTGAGCTCACCGAGCACCGACTCGGGCAGCAACTCACCTGTCGAGTGCCACCGCGCGGCACCGAGGTCGTACTTCTGGACCTCGACATCGGGCACCACCTCGCCGAGCACCTTGAGTGCCTCGGCGATCACCTCCGGCCCGATCCCGTCACCGGGGATCACCGCGAGCCGCATGCACACCTCCCGGAGTATCGGGCTCTTGTCTATCGAAGTTGTTCATCGAAGATTACCGGGAAGAGGTCCGATGTCCGGTGCTGGCCACCCGTCTAGGTGGTGTCGCACCCCCGACCGGCCAGTTTCTCAGCCGAAGTCGACCGCGCGGATGATCGTCGCCTCCACCGCCGCACCGATCGACTCGAGCACCGAGGAGTCCACCATCCGCTCGACGCGGAGCAGCATCACGGCGTCCGCGCCGTCCGCGGTCTGGCTGAGCTGAGCCGCCTCGACGTTGATGCCGACCTTGCCGAGCAGGGTGCCGACCGTGCCCATGACGCCGGGGCGGTCGGTGTACTCGAGCAGCAGCAGCACGCCCTCGGCACGCAGGTCGAAACCGCGGCCGTTGACCTCCACGAGCTTCTCGACCTGACCGAGCCCGGTGAGCGTGCCGCCGACGCTCAGCGTCTGGCCGTCGGGGTAGACGGCGCGCAGCGTGACCAGGCTGCGGTGGTTGGCGCTCTCGGACTCCTTGCGCATCTCGACCGCCACCCCCAGCTCCTCGGCCAGCCGGGGCGCGTTCACGAAGGTGACCTGATCCTCGACCACACCGGAGAAAACGCCGCGCATGGCGGCCAGCGGCAGCACCGAAACGTCCTCATTGGACAGTTCGCCGCGGACCTCGACGCTGATCGACGTGGGCGGTGTGGACGACAGCGCGGAGAGCACGGTGCCGAGCTTCTGGGTGAGCGGCAGGAACGGCCGCACCTCCTCGCCGACCGCGCCGCCGGAGGCCACGTTCACCGCGTCCGGCACGAAGTCGCCGCGCAACGCGAGCAGCGCCGAGCGGGCCACGTCGGTGCCGGCCCGGTCCTGTGCCTCGGAGGTCGACGCGCCCAGGTGCGGGGTGACGACCACGTTGGGCAGCCCGAACAGCGGGCTCTCGGTGGTGGGCTCGGTGACGAACACGTCGATGCCGGCACCGCCGACCTGGCCGTCGCGGATGGCGTCGGCAAGCGCCTGCTCGTCGACCAGACCGCCGCGGGCGGCGTTGATGATGATCACGCCCTGCTTGGCCTTGGCCAGCTGGTCGGCGCCGATCAGGCCCTTGGTCTCGGGGGTCTTCGGCAGGTGGATGGAGACGAAGTCCGCGCGGGCGAGCAGCTCCTCGAGGTCGACCAGCTCGATGCCCAGCTGGGCGGCGCGCGCCGGCGAGACGTACGGGTCGTACGCGATCAGGTTGGTGCCGAACGCGCCGATGCGCTGCGCGAACAGCTGGCCGATCTTGCCGAGGCCGACGACGCCCACGGTCTTGCCCTGGACCTCGACCCCCGAGTAGGAGCTGCGCTTCCACGCACCGCCCTGGAGGCTGGCGTCGGCGGCCGGCACCCGGCGGGCGACCGCGAGCAGCAGCGCCACGGCGTGTTCGGCCGCGGAGACGATGTTGGACGTGGGGGCGTTGACCACCAGGACGCCGCGGGAGGTGGCGGCGGGCACCTCGACGTTGTCCAGGCCCACACCTGCCCTGGCCACGACCTTCAGTCGGGTGGTGGCGGCGAACACCTCGGCGTCGACCTTGGTGGCGGAACGGACGAGCAGCGCGTCGGCGCCCGCGACAGCGGACAGCAGCGCGGGACGGTCGGTGCCGTCGACGTGGCGGACCTCGACCTCGTCACCGAGGACGTCGAGTACCGAGGGCGCCAGCTTCTCGGCGATGAGGACAACGGGGCGAGACTGCTGGGTCACGACGCGAACTCCAGAAGATTGCGCGATTGTTCGGGGCGCGGTTACACCGGCGTAACCAAGTGCGCAGTCTAGAAGGTTCGCTGAATCGTTTCCTCACCTGGTGAGCGAGGCGACAGTCGAGCTCGACCCGAAATTCACCCGATCAGTGTGATTTCGGGGAGAAGTCGGGAAAATCGGGGGAAAATCCGGGAGAAGTCACCGCCCGTCGGACAGATCACGCAGGGCGGCCGCGAACCCCGCGAGGTGGTCGGTGGCCTCGATCAGCTCGTCGGGCATCGGGTCGGGCGTGCCGGCGAGCACGAGGTGCCCGGCCGCCGCGATCAGCTCCCGGTATCCCTCGAGACCCTGGTCGAGGTGGCGGAGCAGGCTTCGCACACCCTCCTCGAGCCCGGCGCGCTGGGCGGCGGGCGCGTGCCGGGCGGCCGCCTCGATCGCCTCGACCTTGGCGGCGAGCGCGCGGAGCCGGTGGGCGGTCTCCTCGGCGATGCGTGCGGCTTCGTCGACCACGGGCTGGGGTGCCGATGGACCGGCGGTGGACCCGCTGAGCTGCGCCATCAGGTACCGCAGCGCCGTCTCCGCCTCGGCGAGCCGCTCCATGGGCGCCCGTGCGGCCGACTTCCGGCCGGGCAGTCGAGTGCGGGCCGGCAGGGCCGGTACGGGATCGGCGGCCGCGATCGGCGGAGCCTGGGGGCGGCTGCGCAGCCGGCCCACGACCACTCCCGCGCCGGTCAGCAGGGCGGAGAGGACGGCGAGGATGGTCCCGCCCAGGATCTGGTCGTCGTCGTGGATACGGGCGCCGGCGATCGCGGCGATGACCCAGACGACCGTGGACAGTGTCCACAAGGTGATCCACGCGATGGTGAGCGCCGACATCGCGGTCCGTCGTTCCTGGTGTCCGGTCACCCGGCGATTATCCCCGCGAATATCCGGGAGCGACCACGAATCACCAGGGTTCGTCGAACTCGCCGGCTTTCGCGCCCTCCACGAACGCGTCCCACTCCGACTCGGTGAACACCAGGACGGTGTCGTCCGGGCCGGTGTGCTTGGAGTTGCGCATGGCGATGTAGGTGTTGCCGTCGGTGTGCGGCACGAAGGCGATCTCCACGTACTCGCCGTCCGGATCGGCGTCCGGCTCGGCCGCGCGCTGCCACTCGGCCTTCGTCAGGTCGAGGTTGCCGCGCACGTGGGCCTTGTCGTCGAAGATCGGCGCCACGGCGCGTGTGTCCGGCTCGTCACTCATGGCGACCAAGTTAACCGATGCCCTGGGGGAAACGGAACTCCGCTCCCCCAGGGCATCGCATCAGAACGACTCAGGCCGTTTCGGTGATCGGGCGGTCCACCCAGGACATCAGGCCACGCAGCTTGCGGCCGACCTCCTCGATCGGGTGCTGCTCGCCGTCCTCCACGAGCTTCTGGAAGTTGGGGCGGCCTGCCTTGTCCTCGGCCACCCACTCCTTCGCGAAGTCACCGTTCTGGATCTCGCCGAGGATCTTGCGCATCTCCTCGCGCACCGAATCGGTGATCACGCGCGGACCGCGGGTGACGTCGCCGAACTCGGCGGTGTCGGAGATCGAGTACCGCATCCGCGCGATGCCGCCCTCGTACATGAGGTCGACGATCAGCTTCAGCTCGTGCAGGCACTCGAAGTAGGCGACCTCGGGGGCGTAGCCGGCGTTCACGAGCGTCTCGAAACCCGCCTGCACCAGCGCGGTGGTGCCGCCGCAGAGGACCACCTGCTCGCCGAACAGGTCGGTCTCGGTCTCCTCGGTGAAGGTCGTCTTGATGACGCCGGCCCGAGTACCGCCGATGCCCTTCGCGTAGGACAGCGCGAGCGCCTGTGCCGAACCGGTGGCGTCCTGTTCCATGGCGATCAGCGCGGGCACGCCCTTGCCGTCCACGAACTGCCGGCGCACCAGGTGACCGGGGCCCTTCGGCGCCACCATCGCGACGTCCACATTGGACGGCGGGGTGATGAGGTCATAGCGGATGTTGAAGCCGTGGCCGAAGAACAGCGCGTCGCCGTCCTTGAGGTTGGGCGCGATGTCCTCGGCGTAGATCGACGCCTGCTTGGTGTCGGGCGCCAGGATCATGATCAGGTCGGCCCACGCGGACACCTCGGCGGGAGTCTGGACCGTGAGGCCCTCCTCCTCTGCCTTGGCCCGCGACTTCGACGTCTCCGGCAGTCCGATTCGGACGTCCACGCCCGAGTCCCGCAGGCTCAGCGCGTGTGCGTGCCCCTGGCTGCCGTAGCCGATCACGGCTACGCGGCGGCTCTGAATGATCGAGAGGTCCGCGTCGTCGTCATAGAAAATCTCGACTGCCATGCTCTTTCTGACTCCTTTTCCTTACAGGTTCAGTGAAAACTAGCGAACGCCCGTCGCGGTGATCGAGCGCGGACCCCGGCCGATGGCGACCATGCCGGACTGCACCATCTCCCGCACCCCGTAGGGCTCGAGCATGCGCAGCAGTGCCACCAGCTTGTCGGCCGTGCCGGTGGCCTCCACGGTCACCGCCTCCGGGGAGACGTCGACCACCTTGGCGCGGAACAACTGCACGGTCTCGAGGACCTGGGTCCGCACGGTCGCGTCGGCTCGCACCTTGACGAGCAACAACTCCCGCTGGACCGAGACCTCCGGGTCCAGCTCCACGATCTTGATGACGTTGACGAGCTTGTTCAGCTGCTTGGTCACCTGTTCGAGCGGCAGCTCGTCCACGGCGACCACGATGGTCATCCTGGACACGTCGACGTGTTCGGTGGGGCCGACGGCCAGGGACTCGATGTTGAAGCCACGACGGGAGAACAGCCCGGCCACGCGGGCGAGGACACCGGGCTTGTTCTCGACGAGAACACTGAGCGTGTGAGTGGTCATGTGCCCGGTCCCCTCAGTCCTCGAACAGCGGGCGGATGTTCTGCGCCGCCTCGATCTCGTTGTTGCTCTTGCCCGCCGCGACCATCGGCCACACCTGCGCGTCCTTGCCGACCACGAAGTCGATCACCACGGGCCGGTCGTTGATCTCCAGCGCCCGGTTGATCACCGAATCGACGTCCTCTTTGGACTCACAGCGTAGTCCCGCGCAGCCGAGCGCCTCGGCCAGCAGAGTGAAGTCCGGGATGCGGTGTTTGTGCGTCCCGAGGTCGGTCTGGGAGTAGCGCTCGGCGTAGAAGAGGTTCTGCCACTGGCGGACCATGCCCAGGTTGCCGTTGTTGATCACCGCGACCTTGATGGGCGCGCCCTCGATGGCGCAGGTGGCCAACTCCTGGTTGGTCATCTGGAAGCAGCCGTCGCCGTCGATCGCCCAGACGATCTTGTCCGGGTGGCCGAACTTCGCGCCCATGGCGGCCGGCACCGCGAAGCCCATGGTGCCGAGGCCGCCGGAGTTGATCCAGGTGGCCGGGTGCTCGTACTTCACGAACTGCGCCGCCCACATCTGGTGCTGGCCGACGCCGGCCGTGTAGATGGCCTCCGGCCCGGTGATCTGGCCGATCCGCTCGATCACGTACTGCGGCGACAGCGCACCGTCGTCCGGCCACTCGTACCCCAGCGGGAACCCGTCGCGCCAGCCGGAACACTGCTTCCACCACGCCGTGAGGTCGGTGGCGCTGCCCTCGGTCCGGACGGCGGTGATCAGCTCGGTGATGATCTCCTTGCAGTCCCCCACGATCGGCACGTCGGCGCGGCGGTTCTTCGAGATCTCCGCCGGGTCGATGTCCGCGTGCACGATGGCCGCGTCCGGTGCGAACGTGGACAGCTGGCCCGTCACCCGGTCGTCGAACCGGGCGCCGAGCGCGATCAGCAGGTCGGAGCGCTGCATGGCGGCCACGGCGGCCACCGAGCCGTGCATGCCCGGCATGCCGAGGTGCTGGGGGTGGGAGTCGGGGAAGGCGCCCTTGGCCATCAGCGTGGTGACCACGGGAATGCCGGTCAGCTCGGCCAGCTCCAGCAGTTCCGGAGACGCCTGCGCCTTGATCACGCCGCCGCCCACGTACAGCACCGGGCGGTGCGCCTTGGCGATCAGCTTGGCGGCCTCGCGGACCTGCTTGCCGTGCGGCCGGGTGGTCGGCTTGTAACCGGGCAGCCGCATGTCGGGCGGCCAGGAGAACGAGGTGGTCTCCTGCAGCACGTCCTTCGGGATGTCCACCAGGACCGGGCCGGGTCGGCCGGTGCTGGCGATGTGGAACGCCTCGGCGATCGTCCGCGGGATCTCCGCCGGATCGGTGACGAGGAAGTTGTGCTTGGTGATCGGGATGGTGATGCCGCAGATGTCGGCTTCCTGGAACGCGTCCGTGCCGATGAGCGCCCGGGACTGCTGGCCGGTGATGGCGACCACCGGGACGGAGTCCATGTTGGCGTCGGCCAGCGGGGTGACCAGGTTGGTGGCGCCGGGACCCGACGTCGCCATGCACACCCCCACGCGGCCGGTGGCCTGCGCGTATCCGGTGGCCGCGTGGCCCGCGCCCTGCTCGTGGCGCACCAGGACGTGGCGGACCTTCGTGGAGTCGAGCAGCGGGTCGTAGGCCGGGAGGATCGTCCCACCGGGAATGCCGAACACGACCTCGACGCCTACCGCCTCGAGCGACCGGACGAGCGACTGCGCACCTGTCACCCGAACGGGGGTTCCCGTCGGCGGCGTCGGCTTCGGTGGTCTGGCGCCTGGGGCCCGCGAGGGCCCGGGGGTGGCGGCGACCGGGTTGGGTCGCTGTGTCGCACTGGTCATCGGCTTCAGCCTCTGGTGTGGTCGGTTCTTGGCGACTGGCACTCGTGGCTCAGGCTCTCACGCATGAAAAAACCCCCGCCGACCAATGGTCGTACGAGGGTCGCGCGTTCGACGCAGCCTGAGGTTCCTCAGCGTCGAACGCGCTGGGGAAGTACGAGACCGGTCTGCTGGGGCACGCCGGTGACGTTAGTGCGTTTGCAGTACGAGCGTCAACTCTGCGGGATTGTGATCCCGGATGCTGGACGCACCGCCGGATCCCCCGCAGGTCGGACGGCGTGGCACCATGGTGGGGTGACCGTTCAGCAGGTGCCGTCGCGGCTCGTGTTCCGCATCCCCTCGACCGCGGTCCTGGGCGCCCTGCTGGCCGCGCTGGCCGCCACGCCGTTCGCGTTCGCCGCGCCGTGGCTGTTCCTCGTCTACCTGGTGCCGCTGCTCGCCATCGCCGGCGTGCTGCGGCTGCGCACCACGGCCGACGGCGAGAAACTCGTGGCCAGGACGCTGCTGCACCGCCACGTGGTGCCGTGGTCGGACATCCGCTCGCTGCGGGTGTCGGAACGGTCCTGGGTGCGGGCCGTGGTCGCCGACGGGAAGGAACTCCCGCTGCCGACCGTGCGCACCCGTCATCTCCCGGCGCTCGCCCTCATCTCGGGCGGCCGGCTCGATGACCCGACAGAGACACCCTCCGCTGAGACGACCGAGCAGGCGGAGCCGAAGGAAGACACCGAGTAGGACTTGGAGGAGCCGTGCCTGAGCTCCGTTCCCGCATCACCACCCACGGCCGCAACGCCGCCGGCGCCCGCGCGCTGTGGCGCGCCACCGGCATGACCGACGGCGACTTCGGCAAGCCGATCGTCGCGATCGCCAACTCCTACACGCAGTTCGTGCCGGGTCACGTGCACCTGCGTGACCTCGGCGACATCGTCGCCGAGTCGATCAAGGAGGCCGGCGGCACGGCACGCGAGTTCCACACGATCGCCGTCGACGACGGCATCGCCATGGGCCACGGCGGCATGCTCTACTCGCTGCCCTCCCGCGAGGTCATCGCGGACGCCGTGGAGTACATGGTCAACGGCCACGCGGCCGACGCGCTCGTGTGCATCTCCAACTGCGACAAGATCACGCCCGGCATGCTGAACGCCGCCATGCGGCTCAACATCCCCACGGTGTTCGTCTCGGGTGGACCGATGGAGGCCGGCAAGGCCGTGGTGGTCGACGGCGTGACCCACCCGTCGTCCGACCTGATCACCGCGATCTCCGCGTCGGCCAACGACAAGATCGACGAGCTGGCGCTGACGGCCGTCGAGCAGTCCGCGTGCCCCACCTGCGGATCGTGCTCCGGCATGTTCACCGCCAACTCCATGAACTGCCTCACCGAGGCACTCGGCCTGGCGCTGCCGGGCAACGGCTCGACGCTCGCCACGCACGCCGCGCGCCGTGACCTGTTCTCGCGGGCCGGCACCACGGTCATGGAGCTGGCCAGGCGCTGGTACGCCGAGGACGACGCCACCGCGCTGCCCCGGTCGATCGCCACGCGTGACGCGTTCGAGAACGCCATGGCGCTGGACATGGCCATGGGCGGGTCCACCAACACCGTGCTGCACATCCTCGCGGCCGCCCGCGAGGGCGAGGTGGAGTTCACGCTCCACGACATCGACGCGATCAGCCGGCGGGTGCCGTGCCTGTCGAAGGTGTCGCCGAACTCGGACTACCACATGGAGGACGTGCACCGGGCCGGCGGAATCCCCGCCATCCTCGGTGAGCTGTACCGCGGTGGGCTGCTGAACGAGGACGTGAACACCATCCACTCGCCGTCGATGGAGGCGTGGCTGGGGTCGTGGGACATCCGCGCGGCGTCGCCCTCTGAGGAAGCGGTCGAGCTGTTCCACGCGGCGCCCGGCGGGGTGCGCACCACCAAGGCGTTCTCCACGTCGAACCGGTGGACGTCGCTGGACACCGACGCGGCGACCGGCTGCATCCACGACGTCGAGCACGCCTACACGGTCGAGGGTGGCCTGGCCGTGTTGCACGGCAACCTGGCCGAGCGGGGCGCGGTCATCAAGTCCGCGGGGATCGAGGAGGAGCTGTTCCGGTTCCAGGGGCCCGCGCGGGTGGTGGAGAGCCAGGAGCAGGCGGTGTCGGCGATCCTCGGCAAGCAGATCCAGCCGGGTGAGGTGCTGGTGGTGCGGTACGAGGGGCCTGCGGGTGGGCCGGGGATGCAGGAGATGCTGCACCCCACGGCGTTCCTGAAGGGCGCCGGGCTCGGCAAGAAGTGCGCGCTGATCACCGACGGCCGGTTCTCGGGCGGCACGTCCGGGTTGTCCATCGGGCACATCTCGCCGGAGGCCGCGGGCGGCGGGCTGATCGGACTCGTCCAGGACGGCGACCAGATCCTGATCGACGTGCACCTGCGGAAGCTGGACCTGCTGGTTCCGGACGCGGAGCTGGCCGAGCGGCGGGCGAAGATGGAATCGTCGGAGCGGCCGTGGCAGCCGGTGGACCGGCAGCGCCCGGTGACCGCCGCTTTGCGGGCCTACGCGCGTCTGGCCACGGACGCGTCGCACGGAGCCGTGCGCGACCCCAACCGCTGATCGCGCACGGCGTCTTTCACAGGTGCAGCGCGGGGTCCGTGGCGAGCGCGTTGAGCTGGTCGAAGCTCAGCGCGATCTCGTCGCGGTCCGGGCCCGGAGTGCCGTCGAAGATCGGGTCGTAGTCGTAGGCGGTGATCCAGACGACCGCGCCGTCGGTGCGGTAGTGCAGGGCGCTGCCGATGTGGTAGACCCGGTTGCCTTCGACCTCCATCGTCGCGTTCACCAGGAGCGAGCCGTCGTCGAGGAACTCGGCCTCGCACTTCGCGCCGTTGTTCTCGCAGAACTCACGGGGTGACCAGGTGAAGTGGCCGGGTGCCTCGATCTGGAACGCCGTGGCCGTGCTGCCGATCTTGTCCTCGTAGACGGCCCAGGTGGTGAGGTAGTCCTGGCCGTCCTCGATGACGCCTTCCCACTCGCCGCCCCAGGGGACCCAGGAAAGGTTGTTCGCCTGGGGGACGACGGCGGGGAACGCGGTGTCGAGGTGCTCGCTCATGGCGGCGGCGAACTCCCGCAACGTCTCGGCCTTGTGCGCGGGCGGCTTCACGTCCGCCGGCGGCCACTCGATGTCCGGCACGTCCACTTGTGCCGCCGTCCGTGCCGTGGTTCCTTCGGCGTACACCACCCCCGACGGGCTCACTCCGGCCGGCACACCAGCCGTGTCGGCCGCTGCCGTGGGTGCGGCCACCACGGCCAACCCGGCCAGCGCCCCGACCAGCCCTGCGATGCGTTTCATGCGGTCCCTTTCTCTCGCGAGATGTTCACGATCCGCAAATAACCCACGACGCGCAGTGGGCGAAGGTTGCAAGGGGGCTGGCGGATATCTTGGATTTCATGACAGCGCCTGAGGAGTCCGTGCGCGAGGAGCGACGGCGCCTGTTGACACGCCTGCAGGACGAGGCGATCGCCGCTGCCAAGGCAGCTGGGTTCACCACCAGGGCGGTGGACGAGCTGATCGCTGATCGCCGCCGCGAGTGGTCTTGATCTGTCGTTCGGCGGCGCTGGGTTCGTACGGGGTTGCGTTCAGGTCCGTGGCGCGGGCGCCGGAACCGAGCACATGCGTGCGAGAAGTGAGGACATGCGGTCGAGACATGGCGACATGCGGTCGGGGGCGTGCCTGCGGGTGTTCGCTCGCGAGTCGTACCGTCTCGACAGCGAGTCGTACGCTTTCGACAGCGAGTCGTACCATTTCCCGTGACGCCGGTCACCTTTTTCGCGTCTGGGTGACGCCATTCCCCCTGCTGGGCGCAACCAGCACTCACCGGATCCCACGATGCGGATGGCGTTGGACCACCACGTGGACGCGTGGCACGCTGAGTCCCATGTCCGCTGTTACCGAACTCCGCCTCGTGACCAGGCGTCACGTGGATTTTGTTCGCGTTTCCAGCGCGATGTGCCGACGGCACCCGTAACCTGCCGCCGCATTTCTCTCACCAGCCGGCGCCGGGCGCGTCGGTCGAGTCCTCCGTTCCCCAGGGCTGCCCGGAGCGCGCGAGTGCCCCGAGTCCTCGGAGGATCGGGTGTCAACTCCCACCACACCCAAGCGAGCCCATGCTCGGCGCGGTGAGGGCCAGTGGGCGCTCGGCTATCGCGAGCCCCTGAACCCCAACGAGCGCAGCAAGAAAGACGACAACCCGCTCAACGTCCGTGAGCGGATCGAGAACATCTACGCCCACACGGGGTTCGCCGGCATCGACCCGGCCGACCTGCGCGGGCGCTTCCGCTGGCACGGCCTCTACACCCAGCGCAAGCCCGGGATCGACGGCGGCCGCACGGCCACGCTCGAACCCGAGGAGCTGGACGACGAGTTCTTCATGCTCCGCATCCGCATCGACGGCGGCGCGGTCACCACCGACCAGTTGCGCGTCATCGGCGAGATCTCCCAGGACTACGCCAGGGACACGGCCGACATCACCGACCGGCAGAACATCCAGTACCACTGGATCCGCGTCGAGGACATGCCGGCCATCTGGGCGAAACTCGAGGACGCGGGCATGACCACCATGGAGGCGTGCGGCGACAGCCCGCGCGTCATCCTCGGCTCGCCGGTCGCCGGCATCGCGACCGACGAGATCATCGACGGCACCCCGGCGATCGATGAGATCAAGCGCCGTTATGTCGGTGAGAAAGCGTTCTCGAACCTGCCGCGCAAGTTCAAGACCGCGATCTCCGGCCTGCCGGACGTGGCGCACGAGGTGCACGACGTGGCGTTCGTCGGCGTCGAGCACCCGGAGCACGGGCCGGGCTTCGATCTCTGGGTCGGCGGCGGCCTGTCCACCAACCCGATGATCGGCCAGCGTCTCGGCACGTGGGTCCCGCTCGACGAGGTCCCGGACGTGTGGGCCGGCGTGATCAGCGTGTTCCGTGACTACGGCTACCGGCGGTTGCGTCACCGCGCGCGCATCAAGTTCCTGGTGAAGGACTGGGGTGCCGCGAAGTTCCGTGAGGTTCTGGAGACCGAGTACCTGAAGCGTCCCCTGATCGACGGGCCGGCGCCGGAGGTGCCGGAGCAGGCACGCGACCACGTGGGCGTGCACGTCCAGAAGGACGGCAACCACTACGTCGGCGCCGCGCCGATCGCCGGCCGCGTCTCCGGCTCGACGCTCGTCGCGGTGGCCGACGCGGCCGAGCGGGCCGGTTCGGGACGGGTTCGGTTCACCCCGTTGCAGAAGCTGATCGTGCTCGACGTGGTGTCGTCCGAAGTGGACGGCCTGCGGACCGCGCTCGCCGGGCTGGGACTGCAGACCGACCCGTCGCCGTGGCGGCGCGGCGTGATGGCCTGCACGGGCATCGAGTTCTGCAAGCTGGCGATCGTGGAGACCAAGGCCCGCGCGGTCGACCTGGTGTCCACACTGGAGGATCGGCTGAAGGACATCACCGGTGAGGTGACCGCGCCGATCAGCGTGCACATCAACGGGTGCCCCAACTCGTGCGCCCGCATCCAGACGGCCGACATCGGGCTGAAGGGTCAGATCGTCACCGACGCGGAAGGCCGTCAGGTCGAGGGTTTCCAGGTGCACCTGGGCGGCGGGCTCGGTCTCGACGCCGGGTTCGGCCGGAAACTGCGTGGCCACAAGGTGACGGCAGCAGAACTGTCGGACTACGTGGAGCGGGTGGTGCGCAACTACGTGTCCGGCCGGAAGCCGGACGAGCGGTTCGCGCAGTGGGTCGCGCGCGCCGAGGAGGCCGACCTCAAGTGACCGAGCGAGCGACACCGTTCTACTGCCCCTACTGCGGTGACGAGGACCTGCGTCCGCAGGAGGAGCCGCACGCCGCCTGGCTGTGCACCGGTTGCCGGCGGGTGTTCACCACGAAGTTCATCGGGCTCAACCTCGTGAAGGAAGAGGTGACCGAGTGACCACCGCCACCAAGGATCTTCAGAAACTCGCGGAGGAGGCGGCCGTCGAACTGGCGGACGCGACCGCCGAGGAGGCGCTCGCCTGGACGGCTCGGACATTCGGCGAGAAGTTCATCGTCGCGTCGAACATGCAGGACGCAGTGCTGATCGACGTCGCGGTGAAGGCGAAGCCCGACATCGACGTGCTGTTCCTGGAGACCGGCTACCACTTCGCGGAGACCATCGGCACGCGCGACGCGATCGCGGTGACGTACCCGGAGATCCGGATCGTCAACGCCGAGGCGGAACAGTCGGTGGCCGACCAGGAGGCGGAGTTCGGGCTGCTGAACCAGACCGACCCTAGCCAGTGTTGCTTCCTGCGCAAGGTGGTGCCGCTGCAGAAGACCCTCGCGAAGTACGACGCCTGGGTCACGGGCGTGCGCCGGGTGGACGCCCCCACCCGCGCGAACACGCCGATCGTGCAGTGGGACGACCGCAACGGGCTCGTGAAGATCAACCCGATCGCGCCGTGGTCGGACGAGGAGTTCAACACCTACATCACCGAGAAGGGCATCCTCGAGAACCCGCTGGTCAGTGAGGGTTACCTGTCCATCGGCTGCGCGCCGTGCACGGCCAAGCCGCTGCCGGGCCAGGACGCCCGCAGTGGCCGCTGGGCGGGGCAGAACAAGACGGAATGTGGGTTGCACGGATGAGCGAGCTTGCGAGCGAAACATTGCTGCTGCCCGTGACGGTTCCCACTCTGGATGCGTTGGGGCGCCTCGAGTCCGAGGCCATTCACATCATGCGTGAGGTGGCCGGCGAGTTCGACCGGCCGGTGATCCTGTTCTCCGGTGGCAAGGACTCGACCGTCCTGCTGCACCTGGCGGTCAAGGCGTTCTGGCCGGCGCCCGTGCCGTTCCCGCTGTTGCATGTGGACACCGGGCACAACTTCGGCGAGGTCATCGAGTTCCGGGACCGGGTGGTGGCGAAGTACGGGCTGCGGCTGGTGGTCGCACACGTGCAGGAGTGGATCGACGACGGGCGCCTGGCCGAGCGTCCGGACGGCACCCGCAACCCGCTGCAGACGGTGCCGCTGCTCGACACGATCACCGAGCAGAAGTTCGACGCGGTGTTCGGCGGCGGGCGCCGCGACGAGGAGCGGGCCAGGGCGAAGGAGCGGATCTTCAGCCTGCGCAACGCGTTCGGTCAGTGGGAGCCGCGCCGTCAGCGCCCGGAGCTGTGGAACCTGTACAACGGTCGGCACCGCGCGGGCGAGCACGTGCGGGTGTTCCCGTTGTCGAACTGGACCGAGCTGGACGTGTGGCGCTACATCCAGCGCGAGAACATCGACCTGCCGCGGATCTACTACTCCCACGAGCGGGACGTGTACCTGCGCGACGGGATGTGGCTGGCCGAGGGCCCGTGGGGCGGCCCGCGCGACGGGGAAACCCTGGAGCGCAAGGTGATCCGCTACCGCACGGTCGGCGACGGTTCGTGCACGGGGGCAGTCGAGTCGAGTGCCACCACGCTGGACGAGGTGATCGCCGAGGTGTCGGCCAGCCGGTTGACCGAGCGCGGCGCGACCCGCGCGGACGACCGCCTGTCCGAGGCGGCCATGGAAGATCGCAAGCGCGAGGGGTACTTCTGATGAACGACCTGCTGAAGCTCGCGACCGCGGGCAGCGTGGACGACGGGAAGTCCACCCTCGTCGGCCGGTTGCTCTACGACACGAAGTCCGTGCTGGCCGACCAACTGGACGCCGTGCACCGCGCGAGCGTCGACAAGGGACTGTCCACTCCCGACCTGTCGCTGCTGGTGGACGGGCTGCGCTCGGAACGCGAGCAGGGCATCACCATCGACGTCGCCTACCGCTACTTCGCCACTCCCAAGCGGAGTTTCGTCCTGGCCGACACCCCCGGCCACGTCCAGTACACCCGCAACACGGTCACCGGCGCGTCCACCGCACAGCTCGCGATCCTCCTGGTGGACGCCCGAAAAGGCGTGCTGGAGCAGACCCGGCGCCACGCGGCGGTCCTCGCGCTGCTGGGCGTGCCCCGGCTGGTGCTGGCGGTCAACAAGATCGACCTGGTGGACTACGACCAGGGCACGTTCGAGGTGATCGCGAAGGAGTTCACCGCGCACGCCACGGCACTCGGCTACCCGGCGGGCGCGGTGCTGACCATCCCGGTGTCCGCGCTGCGTGGGGACAACGTGGTGGACACCTCGGCGCACACGCCCTGGTATTCGGGCCCGACGTTGCTGGATCACCTGGAGACGGTGCCGGTGGAGGCCGACCCGCACGGTTCGCCGTTCCGTTTCCCCGTGCAGTACGTGATCCGTCCGCGCACGGCCGAGCACCCCGACTACCGGGGCTACGCCGGGCAGGTGGCGGCGGGCACCGTCCGCCCGGGTGACGAGGTGGTGGTGCTGCCGGCAGGGGTGCGTACCACGGTCACCCGGGTGGACACCCCGAACGGCGAGTTGCCCGAGGCGACCGCCGGCCACTCGGTCACGCTGCTGCTGGCCGACGACCTCGACATCTCCCGCGGTGACCTGATCGCGAGCGCCACCAACGCACCGGTGGTGACCGACGAGTTCGCCGCGACCCTCGCGTGGCTGGCGGACAAGCCGCTGCTCCCGGGCGCCCGGGTGCTGGTGAAACACGGCGCGCGCACGGTGCCCGCGATCGTGCACGAGCTGTCCACCCTCTTCGACGAACAGCGACTGTCCACCACGGACGGCCCGGAGTCCCTGCGGCTCAACGAGATCGGCCAGGTGCGACTCCGGACGGCGGAGCCGGTGCCGGTCGACCACTACGCCACCCATGGCAAGACCGGGGCGTTCCTCATGATCGACCCGGCGGACGGCACCACCCTGGCGGCGGGTCTGGTCGGGGCCCCGCTGCCACTTCTCAACCACCACTAGGAAGGCCACCCCGTGCGACCCCGTACCCGTGTGCTCACCGCAACTCTCGCCGCGCTGACGATGTTCGCCGCGGCGTGTTCGCGCGCGGACAGCGGCGCTGACGACCCCGCACCCGCCGCCGAGCAGGGGCCCGCGGCCGAGCTGCGGCTCGGCTACTTCCCGAACGTGACCCACGCGCCCGCGCTGATCGGCCTGGAGAACGGGCTGTTCGCCGAGGAACTGGGCGACACCAAGCTCACCCCACAGGAGTTCAACGCCGGCCCGGACGAGGTGAACGCGCTGCTCGGCGGTTCGCTGGACATCGGGTTCATCGGGTCCGGCCCGGCGATCAACGCCTACGCCAAGTCCAACGGCGAGGCGGTCCGGCTGATCTCGGGAGTCACCTCCGGCGGCGCGCAGCTGGTGGTGAAGCCGGAGATCACCACCCCGCAGGACCTGATCGGCAAGACCGTGGTGACCCCGCAGCTCGGCAACACCCAGGACGTGTCGCTGAAGAAGTGGTTGGCCGACAACGATCTCACCGATCAGGTCGAGGTGACCAACCTGGATAACGCGAACACCCTCGGCGCGTTCCAGAACGGCGACGTGCAGGCGGCCTGGCTGCCCGAGCCGTGGTCGTCCCGGCTCGTGCTGGAGGCCGGCGCCAAGGTTCTGGTGGACGAGAAGGAACTGTGGCCGGGCGGCAAGTTCCCGACCACCGTGGTGATCGTGCGCACCGAGTACCTGGAGGCGCACCCGGAGACCGTGCGGGCCTTCCTGCGTGGGCTGGTCGCGGCGATCGGCTACGCGAACTCCGACGCGGCCGGCGCGCGGACGGCCGTCAACACCCAGCTGGAAGCGTTGACCGGCAAGGCGTTGAAGCCCGAGGTGCTGGAACGCGCCTGGAGCAACATCAAGCTGACCTTCGACCCCACGGCCGGTCTCTTCACCCAACTGGCGGAGGACCAGGTGACCGCCGGCATCGCCGAGACGGCCCCCGACGTGGCGGGCTACGCCGACCTGACCGCACTGAACGCCGTACTGGGCGAAGCCGGTGAGTCCACGGTGGACGCCGGCGGACTCGATCAGAACTAGAGGGGCGACACCCATGACCGCGACACTCGAAGCCGGCGCGACCCGCACCAGGAGTGACCACGCCGTGCGCCTTTCCGGTGTGGGCAAGACGTTCGGCGAGGGCCGGCGTGCGGTCACCGCGCTCGACGGGGTCGACCTGACGGTCGCGCCCGGGGAGTTCGTGTGCCTGCTCGGCGCGTCCGGCTGCGGCAAGACCACGGTGCTCAACCTGGTGGCCGGGCTGGACCGTCCCTCCGAAGGGGACATCGAGCTGAACACCACGCGCCCGGCCGTGATGTTCCAGGAGGCCGCGCTCATGCCGTGGCTGACCGCGAGCCGCAACGTCGAACTGCCGCTGCGGCTGGCCGGGGTGAAGCGTGCCGCCCGGCGGGCCCGCGCGGGTGAGCTGCTGGAGCTGGTGCGGCTCGGCGGAGTGGGTGACAAGCGTCCGCACGAGCTGTCCGGCGGCATGCGTCAGCGGGTGGCGCTCGCCCGCGCGTTGGCGTCCGCTGTGGACGGTGGCACCAACTCGCTGCTGTTGATGGACGAACCGTTCTCCGCGCTCGACGCCATCACGCGGGACGTGCTGCAGGGCGAGCTGACCCGCATCTGGCGTGCCACGGGAACGGCCGTCCTGTTCGTCACCCACGACGTGCGGGAGGCCGTCCGTTTGGGACAGCGCGTGGTGCTGCTCTCGTCGCGGCCGGGCCGCGTGGTTCAGGAGTGGACGGTGGAGGGTCTGGCCGCCGGCGCGCAGCCGGAGATGGTGGACACCATCAACCACAAGCTGCACGAGGTGATCAGTAGTCATGCCGGAGGTTGAGACGGTCGACTCCTCGGTCGGCGCGGGCCTCGACGCACTCGACACCCCCACCGACGCGGGGGACCGCCCCAGCCGGATCCGCCGGATACTGCGCAACGTGCTGCCGCCGATCGGCGCGCTCGCCATCATCGTCGGCATCTGGCAGGCGCTGTGGGCGGCGGCGTTCTGGCCGGAGTTCAAGCTGCCCGCGCCGGCGGCCGTGTGGGCACACGTCTGGGAGCTGATCGCCGGCGGCGACATCCTGGGTCTGTTGTGGACGTCGGTGCACCGGGCGGTGATCGGGTTCGTCATCGCGGTGGTGGCGGCCATCCCGCTCGGTCTGCTGATCGCGAACTTCAGCCTGGTGCGTCGGGGAATCGGGCCGCTGGTGTCGGGCCTGCAGAGCCTGCCGTCGGTGGCGTGGGTGCCCGCGGCCGTGCTGTGGTTCGGGTTGACCGACGGCTCGATCTACTTCGTGGTCCTGCTCGGCGCGGTGCCGTCGATCGCCAACGGCCTGGTGTCCGGTATGGACCAGATCCCGCCGATCCTGCCGCGTGTCGGCAAGGTGCTCGGCGCGGGCCGGCTGGCGTCGGCCCGGCACATCCTCCTTCCGGCCGCGCTGCCCGGGTTCCTCGCGGGACTCAAGCAGGGCTGGGCCTTCTCGTGGCGGTCGCTCATGGCGGCCGAGCTGATCGTCAACTCGCCGCAGCTCGGCGAGGGCCTCGGCCAGTTCCTCCACAATGGAATGGCGTTGTCGGACATGTCGATGGTGATGTCCGGAATCCTGCTCATCCTGTTCGTGGGCATCGGGATCGAGCTGCTGGTGTTCCGGCCGCTCGAGCGCGCGGTGCTGCGAGCCCGCGGTCTGACGGGAGCTTTGTGATGATTCCCCTGGTGGCCGTCGCGCACGGCAGTCGCGACCCTCGTTCCGCCGCGACCATCGCGGAACTGCTCGACGTGGTCCGCGCCCAGCGGCCCGGCCTGGACGTGCGGGCCGCGTTCCTCGACCTGTCCGCGCCGCGGCTGCCGGACGTGCTGGCCACGCTGCACAGTGACGGTCACCGCGACGTGGCCGTGGTTCCGCTGCTGTTGGGGAGCGCGTACCACGCGCGGGTCGATCTGCCGGAACTCGTGGCCGACGCGCAGGCGCGATTGCCGCTGCTGTCGGTGTCGGTGTCGGGCGTGCTCGGCCCGGACGAGCGGCTGGAGTCGGTCGCGCTGCGCAGGCTGACGGAGGCCGGTGTGGCGCCGGACCCGTCGCTCGGCGTGATCCTGGCGGGCGCCGGGTCGTCGCACCGGCCGGCGAACGCCGCGGTGGCCTCGGTGGCCCGCCGGTGGGCGCGGTCGCTCGGGGTGGCCGGGGTGCGGGCGGCGTTCGCCAGCACGGCCGCACCGGACGTGCCGACCGCGGCGGCGGACCTCCGGGCGGCCGGGGCCAGCCGGATCGCCGTGGCGTCCTGGTTCCTCGCCCCCGGGCGGCTGCCCGACCGGGTGGCCGAACTCGCCGGCGCCGACGCGGTCGTCGCCGCCCCGCTGGGCCCCGATCCGGAGCTGGCCGAACTCGTGCTTGATCGCTACGCGGAGGCGGCCGCGGTGACGCAGGGTCTGCAGTACGCCTGACCGGCAGGTTCGCCGCTGGGCCGACCGGTCCAGCGAGCAGGGAGCCGTTTGCGGTAACCGGGAATGCTTGACGTGATCGCTACCCGGCAGTAAGAAAGAAAGGGTCCGCGGCGTTACCGGTTCCGGAACCTCTTGCCCTGCAAGCAAACCCAGAGGTGAGGACAATGAAGTTCGCCCTGCTCCGGGCCGGCACGACCGTGCTGGCCTGCTCCGCGCTGGCCGTGATCGGCTTCGCGGCGCCCGCGTCGGCCGCTCCCGTCGACATCGCCTACGACTGCCAGGCCGACACCCCGCTCGGCGCCGAGAACCTGACCCTCAACCAGACCGTCGACTCGTCGGCTCCCGCGTCCGTTGCGCCAGGCGGCACGCTGGACCTGGTGGTCGACCCGGCCCCCAACCAGGTACCGAGCGAGGCGGCCGGCTACGAGGTCGACCGCGTGCACACGTTCACCCTGAAGGTGCCGGTGCCGACGAACGCCACGCTCGACGGCGTCGACCTGACCGGCGGCTCCGGCCTCGGTTCGACCCCGTCGTGGTCGGAGGCCGACGGGATCGTGACCGTGACGTTCGCGGGTCCGATCGCCGGCGGCGCGACGTTCGAACTGCCGACCATCACCGCACACCTGACGGCCGGCGCGTCCGGCTCGATCGACTCGACGCTGTACGGCGCCAGCTACGCCGACCCGGGCCTCACGTTCACCGCTGTGGTGAACACGTTCCTGGGTGAGATCTCGGCGCCGACGTCGTGCTTCCCCAACCCGAACCCGACGCTCACCTCGACTGCCATCGGCTGATACCTGGCCGGGCGCGGCAAGGCGGTCCCCACAATGACGTGGGGGCCGCCTTTGCGTCCGCTAGTACTACAGGGCTGGTTGTCGAACGACCTGCGACGTCGCTGTGGCTGGCATGTCACCGCGAGATCGCGGTTCCCGCACGCGAGATCGCGGTTCCGGCACGCGAGATCGGGTTTCCGGCGGGTGAGACCCTCTGACATCACGGTCGGGAACCGCGATCTGGAATGCGGGAACCGCGATTTCGAGCGCGAGAACCGCGATCTCGATGGGTATGGGTGGCATCTCGACTGCGACAACGCTGAACAAGCCCTGTAGTACTAGACGGCGGACCTTTCGGCCACCGGGCGGCGGCGACGGGCCGGGTCGGTCAGCGACACCGGCCGCCAGGCGCCGTCCGCGCGGTAGAGGTCGGTGCCGGGCGGGACGATCTCGTCGATCCGGTCGAGCGTCGCGTCGTCGAGCACCACCGACGCCCCCTTCAGCAGGGCCTCCAGGTGCGCCATGGTCCGCGGCCCGGTGATCACCGACGTGACACCCGGGTGCGTCGCGGCGAACGCGATCGCCAGTTCCGGCAGGGTGATGCCGAGGTCGTCGGCCAGGGCGATCAACTTCTCCACGGCGTCGTACTTCGCGGCGTTCTCCGGCAGTTCCGGGTCGAACCGGAAGGGCGTGAGCGTGGGACGGCCGGTGCTCATGTCCACCGGCTGGTCCTTGCGGTACTTGCCGGACAGGAAGCCGGACGCGAGCGGGCTCCACACGAGCACACCCATGCCGAGCCGCTGGGTCACGGGCAGCAGTTCGCGCTCGATTCCCCGCGCCAGCAACGAGTACGGCGGCTGCTCGGTCCGGAACCGGGCCAGGCCACGGTTGTGGGCCACGTGGTAGGCCTCGACGATGTCGGCCGGCGGGAACGTGGAGCAGCCGAACGCGCGGATCTTCCCCTGTGTCACCAGATCCGTGAGGACGCTCAGCGTCTCCTCGACGTCGGTCGTGTGATCGGGACGGTGCACCTGGTACAGGTCGATCCAGTCGGTGCGCAGCCGGCGCAGGCTGTCCTCCACCTCGCGGACGATCCAGCGCCGCGAGTTGCCGCCGCGGTTGGGACCATCGCCCATCGGGAAGTGGACCTTCGTGGCGAGCACGACGTCGTCGCGCCGGCCCTCCAGTGCCTTGCCGACGATCTCCTCGGACTCCCCGGACGAGTACATGTCGGCCGTGTCGACGAAGTTGACGCCGGCGTCGAGTGCCGCGTGGATGACGCGGGCCGAGTCCTCGTGGTCGGGGTTGCCGACCGCGCCGAACATCATGGTGCCGAGGCAGTGGACGCTCACCTCGATACCGGTGCCGCCGAGTGTGCGATAACGCATGCTGTTCCCCTTCTCTCCTCGGCGCCGACCGTAGATGCTGGAGTTCGCTCCAGGTCAAGTCCGATGAGCGGTTTGTTAGCGAGCACGGGTTCACTTCTCGCGTGAACAAGAGGAGACAATCCGTGCGGAGACTGCTGTCCATCGCCGCGGTGCTGGCGTTCCTGAGCACCCTGTTCGGCGCCACCACCGCGGCGGCCGACGCTGCCGACGACGAGGCGATGATCTTCCACCCCTGGTACGCGGCGCAGGACCTGTACACGAAGTGCATGGCGGTCAGCGGCGGCGTGATGGCCAACGGCACGAAGGTCATCCAGTGGCCGTGCAACCCGAGCAGCCCCGAGCACTACTGGTCGAGGATTCCCCTGCTCTCCGACAACGGCTACTACCTGATCAGGAACAAGAAGAACTCGAACTTCTGCCTCTCGGTGCCGAACAACTGGGTGTCACCGGATGTTCAGCTGACCATCTGGACGTGCCAGAACGCGCCGGGGCAACTGTGGGACGCGCGGCAGTTCGACAAGCTCGGCTTCGAGATCATCAACAAGAAGTCGCAACTGGCCGTCGCCATCTACCAGGAGTCGAGCAAGAACGGCGCCCCCATCGTGCAGGCGCCGCGCAACTCGCGACTCAACCAGACGTGGAACGACGAGCCGGGGCCGATCTGGTAAGTTGCGAGGTACCCCCACGGGGTATACGTTCAGTGGTATGACACCTCAGTGGCGATCCGCGGTCAGCGCGACCCTGCACTGCCTCACCGGGTGTGCGATCGGCGAGGTCCTCGGCATGGTGATCGGCACGTCGCTCGGCTGGTCGACCGTGCCGACCGTGATCCTGTCGATCGCCCTGGCGTTCCTGTTCGGGTACTCGCTCACGATCCGGCCGGTGCTGAAGGCCGGTGTCGCGTTCGGCGCGGCCGTCTCCGTGGCGCTCGCGGCCGACACGCTGTCGATCACCGTGATGGAGATCGTGGACAACGCCATCATGATCGTCATCCCGGGTGCGATGGAGGCGGGCGCGCTGTCGCGGCTGTTCTGGGCGAGCCTGGCGGTCGCGTTCGCCGTGGCGTTCGTGGTGACCGTGCCGGTGAACAAATGGCTGATCGGCCGTGGCAAAGGCCACGCGGTGATGCACGAGTACCACCGTTAGGGTCGAGCGCATGGCTGAGAGCTGGTGCACTACACGGCCGACAACGGCGTCGCGACGATCACGCTCGACTCGCCGCACAACCGCAACGCGCTGTCCGCGCAGCTGCGGCGCGAGCTGCGGGACCACCTGGCGACCGCGCTCGCCGACGACGCGGTCCGGGTGATCGTCCTCGACCACACGGGCCCGGTGTTCTGCGCCGGCATGGACCTGAAGGAGGCGGGCAGCGCCCGCTCCAGCACCGACGGGGTCAACGAGTTCCCGGAGATCCTCACGCAGATCTGGACCAGCGCGAAGCCCGTGGTCGCGCAAGCTGGCCGGCCCGGCCCGCGCCGGTGGCGTCGGCATCGTGGCGGCCGCCGACATCGCGGTGGCCGTGGACGACGCGACGTTCGCCTTCACCGAGGTCCGGCTCGGGCCTGGTGCCGGCCGTGATCTCGGTGACCGTGCTGCCCCGCCTGCTCCCCCGGGCGGCGCACGAGCTGTTCCTGACGGGCGAGAAGTTCGACGGCCGCGCGGGCCGTCGAGATCGGGCTGCTCAACGCGGCCGTGCCGGCTTCGTCGCTCGACGCCGAGGTCGACCGCTACACCGGACATGCTCGCGCTGGGCGGCCCGACCGCCCTGGCCGCCACCAAGGAGATGCTGCGCCGGGCCCGGGCCGCCGACCTGGCCGACGACTTCGCCGACATGCTGGAGCTGTCCGCCGGGCTTCTTCGCGGGCGCGGAGGGCCAGGAGGGCATCGCCGCGTTCGCGCAGAAACGGCCGCCCAACTGGGTCCCGAACGCCTGACCTAGCCGACGTCGACGACCACGAACGACTCGTAGTGGTCGTCGGTGTAGTACAGCTCCTGCTCGGCGCCGGTCACCAGCCGCCGCTGGCCGCGGTCGTCGCTACCCGGCGTGGTGACCGTGTACTCGTGGTAGTAGCCCGGGTCCTCGGCCGGCAGCAGGCCCTCGCGGTTCTGGAAGACCCCGCCGTCATCCTCCGGATACGGGTAGGGGCCGCCGCGCTCGATCAGCTGCCACGTCTCGGCCGCCTCGGTGGGCAGCTCCGTCAGTGCGACGACCGGCAGGCCGGCCGGGGCCGGCTCGTCGACCAGCTGTTCGCGCACCAGCCAACCGGCGAGCACGAACACCACCAGTGCGACGAGCGCGACCGTGATGCGTCTTGACGACCCGAGCAGCTACGTCACCTACTCCGACGACTTGCCCGCTGACACCAGCTCGGCCGGCTCCTCTTCGGCGTCCTCACACTCCGCCGAACCACCGATCGGCGGCTCCTCGTCGCGGGACGTGCCGAGCAGCGCGGAGGCGTGGTCCACGGCCCGGTCGATCAGCCAGGCGACCCCCAGGCACGAGCGGCGCCAGGATGCAGATCACGAGGCGAACTGGAACGGGAACGGGAGGCCGGCGAGCCACAGCTCCACACCGCTCCACCAGGCCACCATGCCATCGAGAGTAGACCTGCGCCACTTCGTGGGTTCGCCGGATGCCCAAACTGGGTAACTTGAGAGCCATGTTCGCCGTATACGCAGCTGAGCCCAACCCGGACAACCCGCTCGACGCGCTGCGGGTGGGCGAACGACCCGAACCGGACGTACCGGACGGCTGGGTCGCGGTCTCCGTCCGCGCCGCCAGCCTGAACATGCACGACCTGTGGACGCTTGCGCGGCGTCGGCATCAAGGCCGAGCAGTTCCCGATGATCCTCGGCTGTGACGGCGCCGGGGTGCTCGCCGACGGCACCGAGGTCGTGTTGCACGGCGTGATCGGCGATCCCGTCGTTCGGGGACGAGACGCTGGACCCGAAGCGGACGCTGCTCACGGAGAAGCACCAGGGCACGTTCGCCGACACGGTCGTCGTGCCGGCGCGGAACGTCCTGCCCAAGCCGGCCGGGCTGTCGTTCGCCGAGGCCGCGTGCATGGGCACGGCCTGGCTGACCGCCTACCGGATGCTGTTCACCCGGTCGGGGCTGCGACCGGGGCAGACGATGCTCGTGCAGGGCGCGTCCGGCGGGGTGTCCACCGCGCTGATCGCGCTGGGCAAGGCGGCCGGCATGCGGGTGTGGGTGACCGGCCGGACCGAGGAGAAGCGGGCGCTGGCCACGTCGCTCGGCGCGGACGAGCGTTCGAGTCCGGCGCGCGGCTGCCGGAGCGGGTGGACGCGGTGTTCGAGACGGTCGGCAAGGCCACCTGGGGCCACTCGATGCGCTCGCGTGAAGCCGGGCGGCGACGATCGTGGTGTCCGGCTCGACCAGCGGCCCGGACGCGAACGCCGACCTGCAGCGGCTGTTCTTCATGCAGATCACGGGTGATCGGCTCGATGATGGGCAACCAGCGCGAGCTGGCCGACCTGCTGGCGTTCTGCGAGCTCAAGGGCATCCGCCCGCACATCGGCACCGAACACGCCATGACCGACGCCGAAGGACGGCTTCGAGCAGATGCTCGCCGGCGAGACGGCCGGCAAGATCGTGTTCACCCGATGAGGACGTTCACCCTCGACGACGCCATCCAGGTCGCCCGCCGGGCCCACGAGGGTCAGCTCGACAAGTCCGGGCGGCCCTACATCGCGCACCCGCTGCGGGTGATGGGCGGCGTGCGCGACCCACACGAGCGGATGACCGCCGTGCTGCACGACGTGGTCGAGGACACGGGCGTCACGCTCGAGGACCTGACGGCCGCCGGGTGCCCGGCCGAGGTGGTGACCGCCGTGGCCGCGCTCAGCAAGCAGCCCGGCGAGGAGTCGGACGCCTACCTGACGCGGGTGGCGGCCAACCCGATCGCGCTGGCCGTGAAGCGGGCGGACATCGCGGACAACCTGTCGCCCGGAGCGGCTGGAGCGGCTGGACGCCGAGACCCAGCAGCGGCTGCGGACCAAGTACGAGGCCGCGCTACGCGTTCTCGGCTAGCTTTTTGGGCGCGATGCAGCGGAAGGCGTCGCGCACGATCTCGCCGATCTCGGCCCAGTCGATCGCCACGTCCAGGTACACGCCGAGCCAGCCGCGGTGCCCCACGTAGGGCGGCCGGAAGAACCGGTCGGGCTCGGCGTCCACCAGCTGCTCCTGCACGCCGGGCGGCGCGGCGCACCAGAAACCGAACCGGTCGTCGTGGTGGTGGTTGGCGAGCATCACGAACATCTTCTTGTCCCGCACGAACCAGGCCGGCTCGCCGTGGCTGAGCTTCTCGGTGGCCTCCGGCAACGCGAGACACAGCGCACGCAGCTTGTCCAGTTCGTTCATCCCCGGAGACTAGGCCGTTCGGCCGCCAGATACCTTGTCCCTCGGACGAGTGAACTCGACGGAGGGACAGGCATGCCGCTTCGACTCTCGCCCGAGGAGATCGAACCAGCCGGCGACAAGCCCAGGCGCAAGAGCGAACCGGACCGGTTCCTGCTGCTGATCAAGACGGCGACCATCGTGGTGGCGGCGGCCATCGTCGGCGGCGTGATCTTCGCGCTGAACAGCGGAGACGACCCGCAGGCCGAGGACCCGGCGATCCCGGAGATCACGTCGACCACCCCGCGTGGCGACCGGGCACTGGAACCCCGCGCGACCACGACCACCCCGCCGACGACCGTGGCCCCGCCGGAGACGAACACCGCCACCACGGAGATCGCGCCGCCACCCGTGCAGCCCCCGCCGCCGGTGGTGGAGCAGCCCCCGCCGGCGAACACCCCGGGTTTCGCGGTGGTCGGCGGCCCCTGTGACCCGGGTTCGTTCTCGATCACGGCTGAGTACCGGCCGGTGGTCTGCAGCGGCGGGACCTGGCAGCCGTTCAGCAGGTGACCGCGCACGCGGCCGGCGCGCTGATGCTCGACTCCCAGGACCGGATCCTGCTGGTGGAGCCCACGTACAAGGACTTCTGGGAGATCCCGGGCGGCCGGATCGAACCGGGCGAGACGCCTTCGCAGGCGTGTGCGCGGGAGCTGCACGAGGAGCTGGGCCTGTGCCGCGAGACGGGCCGCCTGCTGGTGGTCGACTGGATGCCGGACCCCACCCGCGTGCTGTTCGTGTTCGACGGCGGCCGCCTCTCCAGCGAGGAGATCGCGAACCTACGCCTGCCGGCCGAGGAACTGGCGTCGTACGAGTTCCTCCCCCTTGAAGCGGCGCTGACCAGACTGATCCCCCGCCTGTCCCGCCGAGTGGCAGCCGCGATGCGGGCCCGCGCCGAGAGCACCACGCTGTACCTCGAGCACGGGATCCCCCACTAACGGCGCCGCTTTTTCCCGAGCGCGCTGAGGACGACGGTCACCGGGAACGGCAGCCTCGCCTCGTACGGGTCGTCGCCCTTGACCTCGGCCACCTGCTGGTAGATACCAGCGTCGTCGAGTTCGAACACCACCATCGAGGGCTCTCCCGGGTCGATCACCCAGTAGCTCTGAACCCCCACCCGCTGATAGGCGGCCTTCTTGTTGTTCAGGTCGTTGATGACGCTGCTCGGCGACAACACCTCGACCGCCAGGACCGGCGCCGCCGGCAGGAGTTTGTCGGTGAAGTCCTCGTCGCGGCCCACCAGCAGGTCAGGCTGCAACTCTGTCGTCGTCGACGGCCGCACCGCGAACGGCGCACCCAGAACATCGAACTCATCCGGGCATGCCGCAGCCAGTACGCCGTACAACTCATAGGCCAACTTCTGATGCGGCCTGCCGGGTGCTGGGCTCACGAGCAGCATCCCGTCGATGAGCTCGTACCGGTTGCCGTCATCCGGCATCGCCTCCAGGTCGTCCACGGTGAACGGGCGTCCGTGGGCGAGCTGGAACGAACCGGACTCGGCAGTCATGGCTCCCATGGTGCCCCCCTTTCTGTCGGGAGCCAACTCAACCATGAGCCACCGACAGTTTACGGAGAGCTACTTCTTGCCCTTCTTGTCGGTGTTCTCGTCGGTCGACAGAGCGGCCACGAATGCTTCCTGGGGGACCTCGACGCGGCCCACCATCTTCATCCGCTTCTTGCCCTCCTTCTGCTTCTCCAGCAGCTTGCGCTTACGGGTGATGTCACCGCCGTAGCACTTGGCCAGCACGTCCTTGCGCATGGCGCGCACCGTTTCGCGGGCGATGACCCGCGCGCCGATGGCCGCCTGGATCGGGACCTCGAACTGCTGGCGGGGAATCAGCTCGCGCAGCTTCGACGCCATCCGCGTGCCGTACGCGTACGAAGCCTCGCGGTGGCAGATCGCGGAGAACGCGTCGACCGGCTCGCCCTGCAGCAGGATGTCGACCTTCACGAGGTCGGCCGCCTGCTCGCCCGCCGGCTCGTAGTCCAGCGAGGCGTAGCCGCGGGTGCGGGACTTCAGCGTGTCGAAGAAATCGAAGATGATCTCGCCGAGCGGCATGGTGTAGCGCAGCTCGACGCGGTCGCTGGACAGGTAGTCCATGCCGCCGAGCTGCCCGCGCCGCGACTGGCACAGCTCCATGATCGCGCCGATGTAGTCGCTCGGGGCGATGATCGACGTCTTCACCACCGGCTCGTAGACGTCGGCGATCTTGCCCTCCGGCCAGTCCGACGGGTTGGTGACCGTGAGGTCGCCGCCGTCGTCCAGCGCGACCCGGTACACCACGTTCGGCGCCGTGGAGATGAGGTCGAGGCCGGCCTCGCGTTCCAGCCGCTCGCGCACGATCTCCAGGTGCAGCAGCCCGAGGAACCCGCACCGGAAGCCGAAGCCGAGCGCCGCGGAGGTCTCGGGCTCGTAGGAGAGAGCGGCGTCGTTGAGGCGCAGCTTGTCGAGCGCCTCACGCAGGTCGGCGTAGTCGGAGCCGTCGACCGGGAAGAGTCCCGAGTAGACCATCGGCCGCGGCTCGCGGTAGCCGGCGAGCGGTTCGGTGGCGCCGCGCTTCTCGGCGGTCACCGTGTCGCCGACCTTGGACTGGCGCACGTCCTTCACGCCGGTGATCAGGTAGCCGACCTCGCCGACGCCGAGCCCGGTGGAGGGCTTGGGCTCCGGCGAGATGATGCCGACCTCGAGCAGCTCGTGGGTGGCGCCGGTGGACATCATCTTGATGCGCTGGCGCGGGGTGATCTTGCCGTCGACCACGCGGATGTAGGTGACCACGCCACGGTAGGTGTCGTAGACGGAGTCGAAGATCATCGCGCGGGGCGGCGCCTCGTCGACGCCGACGGGGGCCGGCACCAGCCGGACGATCTCGTTGAGCAGCTCACGCACCCCGAGGCCGGTCTTCGCCGAGACACGCATCACGTCCGAGGGCTCGCAGCCGACGATGTGCGCCAGCTCGCCGGCGTACTTGTCCGGGTCGGCGGCCGGCAGGTCGATCTTGTTGAGCACCGGGATGATCGTGAGCTCGTTCTCCATGGCGAGGTACAGGTTCGCGAGCGTCTGTGCCTCGATGCCCTGCGCGGCGTCGACCAGCAGGACCGCGCCCTCGCACGCCTCGAGCGCGCGGGACACCTCGTAGGTGAAGTCGACGTGGCCCGGGGTGTCGATCATGTGCAGGACGTGGTCCTGGCCGGCGACGTGCCAGGGCAGCCGCACGTTCTGTGCCTTGATCGTGATGCCGCGCTCGCGCTCGATGTCCATGCGGTCGAGGTACTGCGCCCGCATCGCACGTTCCTCGACCACGCCGGTGAGCTGCAGCATGCGGTCGGCGAGCGTCGACTTGCCGTGGTCGATGTGCGCGATGATGCAGAAGTTCCTGATCAGTTCAGGATTCGTGAAGGTCGTGTCGGCGAACGTAGTCACTCAGGTCCCTCGCGGTGTCATACGGATACACCACATCGTCCCATGCTGCCCCGTGTGTCCGGACCGGCAGTACGAGCGGCGTGTCAGAACGCGGATGTTCGAACACCTCGACCGTGCGCTGGTAGACCTCGCTGAGCAGTTCCCCGGTCAGCACCTCGGCCGGCGGACCGCACGCCGCGAGGCGCCCGTCGGCCACCACGGCCACGCGATCCGCGTAGGCGGCGGCCAGGTTCAGGTCGTGGAGCACGGCGAGCACGGCGGTCCCGGCGCGGGCCCGGTCGAGCGCCACGGACAGCACGAGGTCCTGGTGGCGCGGGTCGAGCGCGGCGGTCGGCTCGTCCAGCAGGAGGATCGGCGTGCGCTGGGCCAGCACCCGCGCGAGCGCGACCCGGGCGCGTTCGCGGCCGGACAGCGTGCTGAACGTGCGGTGGGCGAACGCCGTGACCTCGGTGGCGGCCATGGCCTCGGCGATCCCCGCCTCGTCCTCGTCCACGCGGTCGGTGCGCGCCCACGGCGCCCGTCCCATGGCGACCACCTGGCCGACGGTGAACGGGAACGCCACGGTCGTGTGCTGGGGCAGCACCGATCGTTCCCTGGCCAGGTCCGCGTGGCGCCAGCGCCGGATGGGGCGGCCGTTGACGCTGACCGTGCCTTTCGCCGCTGGCAGGTCGCCCGCGCAGCGAGCAGCCGATCATCGTGGACCTGCCGGCGCCGTTGGGTCCGACGACCGCGACGGTCACGTTGTCCAGTCCGGCTCTCATGCCCAACCGCCCTGCCGGCTGCGGGTGCGGGTGCGGGTGCGACGCAGCATCCAGAAGAAGAACGGGCCGCCGACCAGCGAGGTGAGCATGCCGAGGGCAGGTCGGCGTTCTCCACGGCCGTGCGGGCCAGCAGGTCGGCGGCCACCAGCACGAGCGCGCCGCCGAGGGCGCTGGCCGCGAGCAGCAGCCGGTGCGCGGGGCCGGCGATCATGCGGATGACGTGGGGCACCACCAGCCCGACGAACCCCACGATGCCGGCGAACGCCACGCCTGCGCCCACCAGGAGCGCGACCGCCAGGACCTGGAGAACCGGCTCGCCCAACCGGCGAGTCCCCCGTTCGCGCCCGGAGGCGTCTGCCGGTCACTGGTACAGCACCTCGACCGGTGCGGTGATCGTCGCGCCCGCTCGGGGGTCGAAGCTCAGCAGGTCGGTGTCCGCCACGTCCACGATTCGGCGGCTCTCTCGGGCCGTCGAGCGTCAGCGATGGGACCGGGGCGGACCGCGTGCGCCGCTCGCCGCGGCGCAGCCCGCGACCAGCACGAGGCGGCTGCCGGGCGGCGCGCGGGTTCAGCGGGTGGCGGCGAAGTGCACCACGGCGCCCGAGTGGGTCAGCGTTTCCGTGTGGAAGCCCGCATCCGTCAGCCACCGCGCCAGATCCGCTGCCGTGCCACCCGGACCGAACAGGCCCACCCGCTGGAAGGCGCCGATCGCCAGGTCGCGCCCGGCGCCGCGCACGATCGTGTCGCCCACCAATCGGCCGCCTGGTTTCACGCAGCGGGCCAGTTCGCGGAGAGCGGCCGCCGGATCCGGCAGGCAGTGCAGGCCGTTGAACGTGACGCACACGTCGAACTCGTTGTCCGCGAACGGCAACCGCTCGATGTCGGCCTTCACTGGGGACAGTGCGGCCGCGCGGCCGCGAGGTGCGATGTCCACGCCCACGTAACGGAGGCCCGGTCGCAGTCCCCGCAACGCCAGGCCGCCACCGCACGGCACGTCCAGAATGGACGAACCGGACGGCAGCGAGCCCAACGACCGGATGGTCGAGTACAGCAACCCCACATCCGTGCCCCACAGGAGCCGACCCACCGGGCGGGCCAACCACTCCCGCTCGACCCCGAAGTCGTACACGGCCGCGACGAAGGACCGCTCGGCCCAGGTGGCTCGCATGCCTCCCAAGCTACTCGAACAGGCCGACCACCTGGTCGTACGCCAGGTACGCGAACAACACCAGGCACGCCACGAGCATCGTGTTGGACACCCAGCCCGAGCGGCCCGTCCGGTCCACCCGCTTCGAGTTCAGCAGCACCAGCAGCGTGCCCGCCAGGAACGGCATGAACAACGCCCCGAGCGCGCCGTACGCCACGGTCAGCTGGAACGGCTGGTCGAGGAACAGCAGCGCCATCGGCGGGAACGTCAGCCACAACACGTACGCCTTGTACGCCCGCCCGCCCTCGATCGCGGTGTCCGAGGACGACCGCAAAGTCCGCCAGCAGTCCGCGAACAGCAGGCTCACCCCGTGCCACACGCCGATCACCGACGTGAACGACACCGCGAAGAAGCCGATGAGGAACGGGATCCGCGCCCACTGCCCGTAGTCCGCCGCGAGAATGTCGCCCAGCAGCAGCAAACCGCCGTCGCCGGACACGACTTCCTGGCCCGCCAACAGTTCCGCGCCGACGATCAGCATGGCGATCACGAAGATGCCGGTGGTGGCGTAGCCGACCGCGTTGTCGGTGCGCATCATCGGCAGCCACCGCGGCCCGCGCCAGCCCTTCGCGAGCGTCCAGTATCCGTACGCGGCCATGGTGATCGTGCCGCCGACGCCGCCGATCAACCCGAGCACGTACACCATCGAGCCGTCCGGCAGGCGCGGCACGAACCCGGTGAACAGGTTGCCGAGGTTGGGGGTGACCAACACCGCGGTGCCCACCACGGTCACGAACATGATGCCGATGAAGACCGTCATGATCTTCTCGAGCAGGGCGTAGCGGCCGAACCACACGAGCAGGAACCCGGCGATCCCGCACAGCATCGCCCAGTACCGCACCGACAGGAACGGGAACATGGCGTTCAGCGGCAGCCCGGACGCCGACATGGCGGTCGCGCCGTACACGAAGCCCCACACGATCGCGTACGCGCCGAAGTAGACGAGCGCCCACTTGCCGAGCGTGCGCAGGCCGGCGAGGAGGGTCTGGCCGGAGGTCAGGTGCCAGCGGCCGACGGCCTCGACCGAGCGCCAGCTTGAACGCCGTACCGAGGATGACCGCCCACAGCAGCGCGTAGCCGTAGCGCGAGCCGGCGACCATGGTCGCCACCAGGTCACCCGCGCCGACACCGGTCGCGGCGGCCATGATGCCCGGGCCGACCTGGCGCATCCGGTCACGCCACCCGGTCGGCGGAGCCACTTCTTTGTGGTCTAGTTCACTGGACATGGCCTGAAGCTAACCCGTGCCGGCGGGAGGCGAACGCAGACTTAACGGTCGCTTAGGAAAGGGGTGCGCGCATGCGGGTGCTGCTCGTCGAGGACGACGACGGCGTCGCGAACGCCGTGGTCGGCGCCCTCGCCGCACACGGGCACCTGACCGAGCGGATCGTCCGTGGCGAGGACGCGCTGACCCGCCACCGCGACGCCGACCTCGTGCTGCTCGACCTCGGACTGCCCGATGTGGACGGTCTGGAGGTGCTGCGCAAGCTGCGCCGGTGATCGGCCACGCCGGTGATCGTGCATGACCGCCCGGGACGACGAGCGGTCCGTCGTTCGCGGACTGCACCTCGGCGCCGACGACTACCTGGTCAAGCCGGTCCGGCTGGCCGAGCTGCTCGCCAGGATCGAGGCGGTGGCCCGGCGTTCCGGGCTCGCCGCGACCGCCGAGCCGGCGACCGTCGGGTCGCGGACGTGGAGATCGACCTGGACGCCCGCCGGGTCACGGCCGCCGGCGACGGAGATCGAGCTGACCGCCAAGGAGTTCGACATCCTCGCGGTGCTCGCCCGCCAGCCGCGGCGCGGCGGTCAGCCGCCAGCAGCTGCTCGACGAGGTGTGGGGCGACGCGTACCTGGCGGTGTCCCGCTCGCTCGACGTCCACCTGACCCAGCTGCGCGCGAAGCTCGACCGCCCCGGCCTGCTGGCCACCATCCGCGGCTTCGGCTACCGGCTGGCGGACGTAGAGGTGCGGCGTCGGCTCCTCGCGTCCTCCTGGCCTTCGCCGTGCTCGCGGTCGCCGGGTTCGCCGTGCCGCTGCTCGACAGCACGGCCGCGCAGCCGCACCGAACAGTTCGTCGCTGTCCCGCACGGCCGACCTCGACCCGGTTCGCCGCGCTCGCCGAGCAGGCCGACGACGGCGGGCGACCAGCTGCGCTGCGGAGGTCGCGGCCGCACACCGAGCTGTACGGCGACGCCGTGGTGGTCGTCGACGCGCCGGCGCCGGGTCGCTGGTCGAGGCCGGGCATGCGCGGCCGCCGACCCGGCGGTGGCGGCCGCGTCGACGCCGCGCTGCGCAACCAGCCGCGCGCCGGCGCCGCGACGGCTGCGCCCGTGGTCGAGCGGCGACCTGCTGCTCGGCCGCCCGGTCGGCACCGGCACGCGGGTGGCCGGCGCGGTGGTGCTGCGCAGTCTCGGTCGCGCCCGCGGTCGCCGACATCACCCTGCGCTGGGCGGTGATCCTGGCCGGCGGCGCTGGCCGCGGCGCTCGCGTGTCGTGCTGCTCGTGCTGCGCGCTCGCCCGCTGGGTGCTGCGGCCGGTGGAGCAGCTGGCCGACGGCGTGCACGCGGTGGCCGCCGGGCGCGAACGGACCCACGTCGACGTGGTCGCCGGCCCGCCGGAGCTGCGGGGCCTGGCCGCCGAGTTCAACCAGATGTCCGACGCGCTCGCCGAGTCCGCCGGCCGGCAACGCGCGGCTGGTGGCCGACGCGTCCCACCAGCTGCGCAACCCGATGGCCGCGCTGCGCCTGCGGATCGACACGCTCGACACGCGGGACGACTCGATGACCACCGAGCTGGAACGACTGGAAGCGTTGCTGGACGGCATGCTGGCACTGGCTTCCGCGGACAGTCTGGCCACCGACCTGGCCGCCACCTCGGCCGACGAACCAGCTGCGACGCGGTGACCGTCCTGGTGGAACGCCAGGAGGCCTGGCACGAGGCGGCCGACCGGGCGGGCGTGACGCTGCGCGGGCCGGCCGACCTGAGCGAGCTGCCCGTCCGGTGCGCGGAGTCGGACCTCGCGCAGGTGGTGGATGTGGTGCTGGACAACGGAATCAAGTACGCGGGCCGCGGCGCGACCATCCAGTGGTCCGGCGCGATCATCGACGACCGGGTCCGGCTGACGATCGCCGACGACGGCCCGGGTGTCGACGCCGACCAGCTCCCCCGGCTGACCGAACGGTTCTGGCGCGCGAGCCGCGACGCCCCCGGTTCCGGACTCGGCCTCGCCATCGCCGAACGACTGGTGACCGCACGCGGCGGCACGTTCACCCTCCACTCGGGACCGGGCCTGACCGTCCACATCGACCTGCCGGCGGACAAGTGAAGCGCCGCACGGTGTTGCTGGGCGCACTCGCCGTGCTCACCGCCTGCACCACGGAGAACGATCGGCCGGTCCGGATCGCGGCGGGCGAGCCCGGCGGGTTCTACGTGGAGTTCGCGCGCCTGCTGGCCGCGCGTCTCGAAGCCGAGGTCCTGGAGACCGGCGGATCGGTCGAGAACCTGGAGTTGGTCCGGCAGGGGAAGGCCGATCTGGGGCTGGCACTCGCGGATGTGGCGGCCGACTCCGGGCTCCGCGCCATCGGCCGGGTGTACGAGAACTACATGCAGCTGGTGGTGCCGGCGGAAAGCCCGGTCCGCACGGTCGCCGACCTGGCGGGCGCGCGGCTGTCGCTGGGCGCCGACGGATCCGGCGCCGCGGTGTTCGGCGACCGGCTGCTCAGGGCGAGCGGGGTGGCGGCCGTGATCGACCACCGTCCGCTGACCGAGGCCGTCACCGAACTGGCGGCCGGCCGGCTCGACGCGCTCCTGTGGTCCGGCGGGGTGCCGACCCCGGCACTCGCCGACCTCGACGACCGGCGCCCGATCCGGCTGGTCGACCTGTCCGACCAGCTCAGCGCGCTGCGGGACGCCGCATGGGCCGGTGTACCAGCGGGTCCCGGTGCCCGACGGCGGCTACGGCCACCCGGGCCAGGTCGCCACGATCGGCGTGGCGAACCTGCTGGTGGCCGACCCGTCGCTACCGGCGGAGGTGGCGGCGTCCGTGGCCCGCACGCTGGTGCGGGAGGCGCCGCGGCTGGTCCCGCCGTCGGCGCTGGGCACGCAGTACCTCGACCTGCGTTCCCTGATCACCACGGGGGACCTGCCGCTGCACCCGGGTGCCGCCACCGAATACCGGGCCCTACGGGACTGAGCCGGGCCGGTACTTGGTCGACAGATCCTCCTGGGCCATCCGGCGCAGCAGCGAGACGAGCGTGTCGCCGAAGAGTGTGACGACCACGGCCGACTCCAGTATCTCGTCCGTGCTCTCATCGCCGTCGAGGATGCCGACGTCGATGGCCGCGAGCCGGGCGGCGTGCTCGGCGTAGTCGTCCACGCGGTCCAGCACGTCGGTGTGCCCGAGTTCGGTCAGCACGCCGAGGATGTTGGCCAGCGCCCGGCGCGAGGGGTTGGCCTCCTTGACCCGCCAGCCGAGGCGCTCGACCAGCGCGTCCACCGGTTGCTGGTCGGGCGCGGCGTCGTCGGGCAGCGCGGTCACCGCGTAGTGCACGGCGCCCAGCACCTTGAACAGATCGCGGCCGGGGGTCGCGATGGCGGTCAGCACCTCACGCGCCGTGGCGATCGGCAGGTGTGCGATGTCCACGAGGGCCCGGACCAGGCGGAGCCGGTGGACGTGCTCGTCGGCGTACCGCGCCTGGTTGCGCTCGGTGCGCTCGCCGTACGGGAGTAGTCCTTCGCGTTGGTAGTACTTGATCGTCGCGACCGGTACGCCGGTCAGCTTGCTGAGGTCACCGATCCGCACAGGGCCACTCCTTGATAGTTTCACTATCGATAGTTAAAGTATCGATAGTGGTTCTACCATCGACCCTACTGGAGTTCTCGTGACGAAGATGGATCTTCCCGACGTGGCGAGACGCGTGGGGACCTGGCACCGACCGCTGGTGGTCTTCACCGGTCTGATGCTGCTGACCACGGTCGTGTCGGTCGGCGGCCTGCTGTTCGACGACCGCGTGGTGACCGGCGAACCCCTCTGGCTCAAGCCGCTCAAGTTCGCCGTCTCCCTGGTCCTGTACTGCCTCACGTGGGCCTGGCTGCTGTCCAGACAGAGCAGGTGGTCCCGGCTGCTGTGGTGGTCGGGCACGGTGGTGTCGGTGTTGCTCACGGCCGAGATGGCGATCATCGTCGGCCAGGTGCTCCGTGGTCGTGCGAGTCACTTCAACGCCGCCACGCCGTTGGACAGCACGCTGTACAACCTCATGGGCACGACCATCACGACCGTGTGGGTGCTCGGGATGATCCAGGGCCTCCTGCTGCTCCGGGACCGGACGCCGGACAGGGCGCTGGTGTGGGCCATCCGCCTCGGCATCCTGATCGGCTCCGTGGGGATCGGCCTCGCTTTTTTGATGCTCGAACCGACCGGCGGCCAGCTCGAGGCGATGCGCCACGGGGCCATGGTGGACCGCGTGGGTGCCCACAGCGTCGGCGTGGTCGACGGCGGGCCGGGCATGCCGCTCACCGGCTGGAGCACGACCGGCGGCGACCTGCGCATCCCGCACTTCGTGGGAATTCACGCGCTGCAGGCACTGCCCCTGCTGGCGCTGTCCCTCACCGTCGCGGCCCGCCGGGTGCCGCGACTCACCGACCCGCGGGTCCGGACCAACCTCGTCCTCGTCGCGGCCGGGGCGTACGCGGGCCCTCACCGGACTCGTCACGTGGCAGGCGTTGCGCGGCCAGTCGCTCGTCGACCCGGATCTGTGGACACTGGGCGCGTTCGCGGTGCTGGTGGCGGCCACCGGCCTCGGCGTGCGTGCCGCGCTCACCCGGACCTCGTTGCCGGGCAGGCCGCTCGAAACCGCGGCGGTTCGATGAGCACGCTGTTCGATCTCGCGTTCCTCGCCGCCACCCCGTTCTGGCTGCTCATGATCGTGCTTCCCGACCTGGTCGTGGACCAGGAGGATCGTCTCGAGCCACCTGATCACCCTTCCGGTCCTCGCCGTCTGGGCGGTCGCCGCGGTTCCGGTGTTCGGTCCGATGTGGACGTTGGTGCTCAGCCCCGACCTGGCCGGACTGCGGGACCTCGTCGCCGAGCCGGCGGCGCTGACCGCGCTGTGGGCCCAGATCATCGCCTGGGACCTGTTCATCGGGCGCTGGATGTTCCTGGACAGCAGGGACCGGCGCGTTCATCCGGTGGTCATGGGTCCGGTACTGGTGCTGACCGTCCTGCTCTCGCCACTCGGACTGCCGCTGTACCTGATCCTCCGCAGGACCCCGTTGGCCAGGGGCATCGAGGTGTGAGGGCGCGCGAACAGGACGCCGTGCCCTGTTCGCGCGCCCTCTCGATCACCAGTCCAGGTCTGTCAGGTTGACGAGCACGGTGGCGGTCTGCTGGTCGCCGGACTTCGGCGCGATCACCAGCACCTCCTCCTCCGCGGCCACCGACGTCATGTCCTCGGTGTCGCCCTTCACCTTCGTGTCGGCGGTCACCGCGAACGTCGTGGTGAACTCGTCGGCGCTGCGGACGGTCACGGACTCGCCGCTCGCCTCGGTCACCACGCCCTTCTGCACGAGCACCGTGTGCGTGCCGCCGCCCTCCTTGGCGAGCACCACCTCACCGTGCAGGATGTCCGTGACCTGCACACCTTCGCCGAGAATGCTGTCCAGGCCGCCGAAGCCGCCACCCCAGTCGCCGCCGCCCCACGGGCCGCCCCAGTGGTCGCCATCCTTGTCGTCTTCCTGCTGCTGTGCCGCCGGCCGAACCTGGGGCTCGTCACTGGAAGCGGTCGCGATCCCGATCACGCCGACGCTCACCGCGCCGACGACCGCGACGCCGACACCCGCCCTGATCCACATCCGTCGCATGCTGTTATCGCTCATGTCTCCATGGTGACCGCGAAAACCCGCGCCGGCATCAGACCGGCGGCTCGACCTCTCCTACGCATCGAGAGGTACGAACCGCGCCCAGCGCTACGCCAACGGGAGTACTCAGGCGAGCCGGGTGACGGCCACCGTCACCTCGATGGCCGACGCCGCGCCGCCCGAGTAGGTGCCCTTCAGCGGTGACACGTCCGCGTAGTCGCGCCCGATGGCCACCCAGACGTGCCGGCCGCCGACCTCGATGTCGTTCGTGGGGTCGAACCCCCACCAGCCGCCGGTCCAGGCCTCGATCCACGCGTGGCTCTCACCGGACACCGTCTCGCCGATGCTCGCGTCCGGCTTCGTGTGCAGATAGCCGGAGACGTACCGGGCGGGGATGCCGATGGACCGCAGCAGCGCGAGGGTGAGGTGGGCGTAGTCCTGGCACACCCCTTCGCGCGCGTGCCACGCGTCGACGGCCGACGAGTGCACTCCTGTCGTCCCCCGCTGGTAGGTCAGCTTGTCGTGCACCCACTCCGCGACCGCCAACACCGCGTCGGCCGGGCGGCGGCCCTTGCGCAGCGTGCGGGCGATGTTCATCAGCTCGCGGTTCTTCGGCACATAGTCGGTCCACTCGAGGTACTCGGCGTAGCGGTCGAACACCTCGGGCGAGCGCAGGTCGGCCCAGCCGACGCCGTTCACGGGGTCGGCCGGCTCACCGGTCTCCACCACCGACGACGACACGATCTTCAGCTCGGTGTGCGGCGCGTGCAGGTCGAACGCCGTGACCTCGGTGCCCCAGTAGTCGGTGTAGCGGTAGGACCGGGTGGCGGGCGTGGTCTCCACGCGGCTGACCACGAGGTTCTGCTTGCGGTCGTTGCGCGGCGTGAGCCGGGCCTCGTTGTAGGACTGGATGACCGGTGCGGAGTACCGGTAGCCGGTGGTGTGCACCACCCGGATGCGCCAGTTCACAGCGATACCCCCGCGTTCGTCCAGGCCACCCACGGCACCGAGTGGAAGTACTGCAGCGCAACGGCTTCGCCGACGTCGCGGACCGTCTTCTGCAGCAAGGTCAACCGGTCGGTCAGGCCCTCAAGGAGATCCTCCGGCCGCAGGAACTCCAGGTCGCTGCGGGCCTTGCCGAGCAGCCGGATGGCCTCGGCCTTCGCGCCGACCCGCACGGTCGGGCGCAGGTCGAGGTGCTCCAGGCACGACTCGGCCTGACGCAGCGCGTAGAACACCGAACGCGGGAACAGCCGGTCCAGCAACAGGAACTGCACCACCCGGCCCACGTCGAGCGCGCCACGATAGGTCCGGAGATACGTGTCGTGCGCGCCGGCCGACCGGAGCACGGTCACCCAGCCGGGCGACGACGGCTTGTCCCCGGCGCGCGACATGAGCAGCCGCACGATCATGTCCACCCGCTCGACCGACCGGCCGAGCACCAGGAACCGCCAGCCGTCGTCGCGGCTCATGGTCGAGTCGGCCAGGCCCGCGAACATGGCCGCGCGTTCCTCCACGAACGAGAAGAACTCGTGTGGCCCCAGGCGGTTGGCCGCGCGCTGCTTCTCCGGCACGGAGTTCCACGTGGCGTTGATGCACTCCCACAGCTCGGTCGACACCACCTCGCGCGCCACGCGGGTGTTCTCCCGGGCGCTGGAGATGGACGACACGATCGACCCGGCGTGTTCGCGGGAGAACGCCACCAGATCGGTCAGCGGCCGCACGTCCAGCGCCGTGCCCTTCGGCGGCTTGATGCCCAGCACGTTGAGCAGCTGGCGGCTGGTGGCGTCGGCGTCGACCGTCGCGTCCTCCAGCAGGTGGTGCACGGAGACGTCGAGGATCCGGGCGGTGTCGTCGGCCCGCTCGACGTAGCGGCCGATCCAGTACAGGGACTCCGCGTTACGCGCCAGCATCACGGGCCTCCTGCTGCTGTTGCTGTTGCTGTTGCTGTTGCTGTTGCTGGCCGATGGTCAGTTCCGGGCCCCGCTCGGGCGCCACCTCCGCGAGCTTCTGCCCACCGGCGAGCCCGCGTCCGCTCAGCTCGGCGTCGTCGGTGGACGAACGGGGAGCCAGCACCCAGGTGTCCTTCGACCCGCCGCCCTGCGAGGAGTTCACGATCAGGCTGCCCTCCGGCAGCGCCACCCTGGTCAGCCCGCCGGGTAGGACGAACACCGACTTGCCGTCGTTCACGGCGAACGGCCGCAGGTCGACGTGACGCGGCTTGAGCCGGTGCCCGACCTTCGTGGGCACGGTCGACAGCTGCACCACCGGCTGGGCGATCCAACCGCGCGGGTCGCTGCGGATCCGGCGGCGCAGCGCGGTCAGCTCGCGGGCCGTGGCCTGGGGACCGAACACGATGCCGTAGCCGCCGGAGCCCTCGACCGGTTTCACCACCAGCTCGTCGAGGCGGTCGAGCGTCTCGGTCTGCTCGTCGGGCAGCCAGCAGCGGAACGTGTCCACATTGGGCAGCAGCGGCGTCTCGCCGAGGTAGTACTTCAGGATCTCCGGCAGGTAGGTGTAGACGAGCTTGTCGTCGGCCACCCCGTTGCCCACGGCGTTCGCGATCACCACGTTGCCCGCCCGCGCGGCGTTGAGCACCCCGGCCACCCCGAGCACCGAGTCGGAGCGGAAGTGCACGGGGTCGAGGTACTCGTCGTCGATGCGCCGGTAGATCACGTCCACCACCCGCTCGCCCTGGGTGGTGCGCATGTAGACGGCGTTGTCGCGGCAGAACAGGTCGCGTCCCTCGACCAGCTCCACACCCATCTGCCGGGCGAGCAGCGAGTGTTCGAAGTAGGCGGAGTTGTGCACCCCGGGCGTCATGACCACGACGTTCGGGTCGGCCACGTTGGCCGCCGCGGCCGCGCGCAACGCCCGCAGCAGGTGCACGGCGTAGTCGCCGACCGCTCGCACCCGGTGCTTGGCGAACAGGTCGGGGAACACGCGCGCCATGGTGCGGCGGTTCTCCATCACGTAGGACACCCCGGACGGGCTCCGCAGGTTGTCCTCCAGCACCCGGAACACGCCCGCCTCGTCACGCACCACGTCGATGCCGGACACGTGGATGCGCACCCCGTTGGGTGGCTGCAGGCCGGCGGCGTTGCGGTGGAAGTGGGCACACGAGGTGATCAGGCGTTTCGGCAGCACCCCGTCGCGGATGATCTGCTGGTCGCCGTAGATGTCGGCGAGGAACGCCTCCATGGCGTGGACCCGCTGCACGATCCCGCGCTCGAGCTTCGACCACTCGGCCGACGTGATCACGCGCGGGATCAGGTCGAGCGGGAAGGGCCGCTCCTGACCGGACAGCGAGAACGTGATGCCCTGGTCGACGAGCGCGCGGTCGAGCGCCTCGGCGCGGGCACCCAGCTCGGCGGGGGCCGACGGTGCGAGTTGCTCGTGGAGCCTGCGGTAGGCCGGTCGCACGGTGGACCCGTCGGCGAACATCTCGTCGTAGGCACCCGCGTGGGGGCGCTTCGGATCGAGGTAGTCGTCGAACAGCTGACCGCCCTGCCCGTTCCGGGACGGGGCGGCCCGCCGCGGCGGCCGTGACGTGACTACGCGCTCCATCTGCGCATCTTCACCCACGACCGCCGGGCAGCGCACTAGTTGGACATCAACTTCCCGTGAATCGAGGGGTCCGCTTCTCGAGGAAGGCGGCCATGCCCTCCTTCTGGTCGTTCGACGAGAACAGGGCGTAATAGGTCCGCCGCTCGAACACCATCCCCTCGGACAGCCCCACTTCCAGGGCCCGTTCGACGGCCTCCCGCGCGACCATGGCCACCGGCTTGCTGAACGACGCGATGGTCGCCGCCGCGGCCGCCGCCTCGGTGAGCAACGACTCGGCCGGCACCACCCGCGCCACCAGGCCCGCGCGTTCGGCCTCGGCGGCGTCCATCATCCGGCCCGTGAGGATCAGGTCCATGGCCTTGGCCTTGCCGACCAGGCTGGTCAGCCGCTGCGTGCCGCCGATACCGGGGATCACGCCCAGCTTGATCTCCGGCTGGCCGAACTTCGCGGTGTCCGCCGCGATGATGAAGTCGCACATCATGGCCAGCTCGCAGCCGCCGCCGAGCGCGTACCCGGACACGGCCGCGATCTTCGGGGTGCGCAGCGCGGCGAAGGAGTCCCAGCCGGAGAAGTAGTTCTCCGTGAACATCTCCATGCCCGACTTCGGCGCCATCTCCGCGATGTCCGCGCCGGCCGCGAACGCCCTGGCCGAGCCGGTGATCACGAAGCAGCCGACCTCCGGGTCGGCGTCGAGCGGGGTGAGCGCGGCCAGCAGCTCCTCCAGCAGTTCGCTGTTGAGCGCGTTGAGCACCTCCGGGCGGTTCAGGGTGACGGTGACGACCCGGCCGTCGCGGTCGATCTTCAGGTTGTTCATGACTGTCCTCTCAGGAGTCCCAGATGGCGCCGTAGGCCGGGATGCCGCGCCGTTCGAGGCCGTGCACCACCTGCCAGGTGAGCTTCTTGTTGGAGATGCAGATGACCGCCTCGGCGCCGAAGTCGCGGTAGGCCTCGTACGCGAGCGCCACCATGTCCGGCTTGCCGTTGCTCCCCGTGTCCCAGATGACCGCGTCCGGCTGGACCGCGAGGATCTCGTCGACCAGCCCGTCGCCGTAGGTGACGCGGGGATCGCGGGTGGCCCAGACCAGCCGCGCCGGCACCTTCTGCGCCAGCAGGTGCGGCAGGCACGGGCCGATCCCGCTGCCCGTGGCCACGTAGACCACCTTGCGGAACAGCACCTCGATGTTCGCCACACCCGCCGTGGTGATGCCCTTGACCCAGACGTGCGACGGGGCGTCGTCGATGAACGACCCGGTCCAGTCGCCGGCGCGGGAGATGGTCAGCCGGAACCCGGGCTGACCGGGGGCCGGCACGTTCGCGAACGAGTGCCACTCGGTGAGGGGGCTTCGGCTGATGGCCGTGGACGAGCCGGCGAACGGCGTGTGGCCGTGGTCGAAGCGGGCCAGCGCCACGTGGTTGGACGGCCGTTCGATCCGGACCGGCACCCGGCGCAGCCGCGTCCACGGCAACGCGACACTCGCGGTGATCACCGCGAGCAGCACCACGTTCGCGTCGAGCAGCAACGCCTGGGCCCACAGCAGCGCGAGTGCCGTCCAGCCACCGAACCGGTGCGCCTTCTCGAACACGTCGTGCCGCTTCGCGCGGAACGCCGGCAACGCGGTCACCACGATGCCGGCGAGCAGCGCCACGAGCGTGTAGGACACGACCAGCGCGGCCGTGTTCCCGGTCAGCAGCACCACCGAGACCGTGAACCAGACCGAGCCGACCACAGCGCCGCCCACGTGGAGTCCACCGAAGTGGTAGACCTTCGCGAGCGTCCACCGAACGGCCAACGGCCAGGTGGTCGGCGCGCTCGTGGCGAGCCGGAACAGCAGGTTGACCACATACTGCTGGCGGATCACCACGGCGAGAGCGAAGTTCCCCAGTGCGAGGTTCGCGGCCGTGGTGGCCGTGAGGGCGGTGAGATCCAGGCCGGGCAGCAACGCCAGGTTCACCACCACGACCAGCGCGATCAGCCGGTTGTAGTGCATGAACCGCGGGTGCTTGCCGACCCGGCGCAACCACGAGGTGTCGGGCGGCAGAGCCGTGGTCCGCGTGGGCAGAACGGCGGTCACGCGGTCACCCCCGCCAACTCCAGCAGCGCCGCCTTGTCGACCTTGCCGCGGCTGGTCTGCGGCAACGCCGGCAGCCGGAACACGACGGCCGGCACGCAGTAGTACGGCAGCGCGGCGGCCACCGCGAACTTCGCCTCGTCCGGGTCGACCCCCAGCCCGGCCACGAACGACACCAGCCGCTCGTCGTCCAGCTTCAACGTGACCGCCCTCGTGCAGCCGGGCACCGACTCGAGCACCGTGGACACCGAGTCCAACTCCACCCGGAAGCCGCGGACCTTCACCTGGTCGTCCGTGCGGCCGAGGTGTTCCAGTTCGCCGTCCGGGGTCCAGCGGCCGAGGTCGCGGGTGCGGAACATGAGCCGCCCGTCTCCCAGGAACGGGTCGGGCCGGTAGCGCTGCGCCGTCAGCTCCGGGTTGGCCAGATAGCCGGCGGACACGCAGTCGCCACCCGCCCACATCTCGCCCGTCTCGCCGACCCCGACCGGCCGCAGGCGCTCGTCGAGCACGTAGACCGTGTTGTTCGGGGTGGGGCCGCCGATGGTGAGCGCGGCGTCCGGGAAGTGCCGCTGCATGGTGTTCACGATGGTGACCTCGGTGGGGCCGCATCCGTTGTAGAACGTGGCGTTCCTGGCCCACCGGTCGGCCAGCGCGGGCGGGCACGGCTCCCCCGCGACCGCCACCACCCGCACGTCCGGACAGCCGGCCGGGTCGACGCGGCTGAGGATGGTGGGCGTCGCGATCACCACGTGCACCTGCCGGACGGTCTCGGCGATGTCGTCGCCGCGGATCACGAGCGTGCCGCCGTGGGACAGGCAACCGAGGATCTCCCAGGCGGCCATGTCGAACGCGATGTTCAGCAGTTGCCCGACACGCAGACCGGGGCGGATGCCCAGGTCACCGGGCGAGGTGAGCAGCAGGTTGGTGACGTTGCCGTGGGTCACGGTCACGCCGTTCGGCTTGCCGGTGGTGCCGGAGGTGAACAGGACGTAGCAGCCGTCGTCCGGGCGAGTGGCACGTGCCGGCCGGAACTCGGCGGGCCCAGGTGCCAGGGTGTCGATCTCGAGCACCGGCCGGCCGGGCGGTACCCGGTTCGCCAGCGCGGACACTGTCAGCACCACCTTCGGCCGCGCCGTGTCGAGCACGTGGCGCAGCTGTGCCGGCGGGGCGACCACCACGTCCTGCGGCACGTACGCGGCACCCGCCTTCAGCGTGGCGAGAATGCCCACCACCATGGGGATCCCACGCCGCAGGAACACCCCGACGTGGTCGCCGGGCACGACACCGTGTGCGGCGAGCAGCGCCGCCAGCCGGTTGGCCGCCAGGTCCAGCTCCCGGTAGGTGAGCCGGGAGTCCTGATGGGTGATCGCGACCGCGTCGGGGTACCGCGCGGCCATCTCCTCGACGGCGTGGTGCACCGCGTGGTGGCGCACCGGTCGTCGTGGGCCTTGGCTGAACATCTGGAGCAGCTCGTCCATCGGATCAGTCCTCCGGGAGAGTCGCCGTCACACCGTGGTGGTGTGACGGGGGCCACTGGTGGCCCGGAGGTAGCTAGGCGTCCGGATCATGGTTGGTTCAAAATGAACGCATCACGTAACATGTTCGTTACATTTCGCCGGTGATCTCCACGCAGCAGCGCACGAAATCCCGCACCACCGGATCGGTGTCCGCGGCCGGCGGCCACGCGATCCCCACGCGGCTCGGGCCGATCCCGTCGACCGGGCGGAAGACCACCCCTGGCCTCGCGTAGAACCGGGCACTCGACGCCGGGGCCAGCGCGATCCCGTAGCCGTTGGCGATGGCCTGCAGCCAACTGTCCGGCTGGTCGGTCACCGCGCCGATGCGTGGTTCGGTCCCGCCGCGTTCCTCGACGCCGAGCCAGTAGCCGCGCCACACGCCCGTCTCCACGGGGGCGGCCACGAACGCCTCGTCCACCAGGTCGGCGAAGTCGATCCGCTCGCGGTCCGCGAGGGGGTGCGCGGTCGGCAGCACCACCCATCGCGGCTCGGTGAACAGGACCTCCACGCGCAGGGACTCCTGGCCGGGGCAGGGCAGCCGGAGCAGCGCGGCGTCCACGTCGCCGTCGGCGAGGCCCGCCGTCGGATCGGCCCACGAGGCCGGCCGCAGGTCCACCCGCCAGCCGGGCCGGGCGCGGCCGAACGCCGCGATGATGTCCTGGGTGGCCTCGTTCGCCGCGCTCGCCAGGAACCCCACCCGCAGCACGCGCGCCGCCCGGCTGGCCGCGCTCTTCGTCTCGCGCAGCGCCAGGTCGCAGGCGGCGAGCATGGCCGGCGCCCGGTCGGCCAGTTCGCGGCCCGCCTCGGTGAGCGCCATGCCGGCGCGGGAACGGGTGAACAGGCGCACGCCGAGCCGGTCCTCGAGTGCCTTGATCTGCTTGGTCAACGCCGGCTGGGACACGAACAGCCGCTGGGCCGCGCGGGTCAGGCTGCCCTCGTCGGCCACGGCCACGAAGTAGCGGACCAACCGCGTGTCCACATCCATGCCATCAGGTTATAGAAACAGGTATTGGACGTGACTCCGTCGTGGCGGCGAGGGTTGCGGTGTGTCCATCTACCTCGTCCTGACGATCGTCACCGCCGCCGCCAACCTCGCGGCCGCCCTCGCCGACTTCCTGCGTGCCGGCTGGATCCTCGACAACATGACGACCTACGGCGTGCCGTCCTCCTGGCTGCCCGCGCTCGGGATCGCGAAGGCGGCGGGCGGCGTGGGGCTGCTCGCCGGCCTGGTCTTCCCCGCGTTGGGCATCGCCGCGGCGATCGGGCTGCTGCTGTACTTCGCGGGCGCCGTCGTCACGGTCCTGCGGGCCCGCGTGTACCCGCACCTGCCCTTCCCGAGCGTGTTCCTGGTGCTGGCGGCGGCGACCCTCGCGGTGTCGTTCTAGATCTTCTTGCCCACCGTCGCCAGGATCTCCGGTCCGCGGGCCGCCAGCCTGCGGTACGCGATCCGCCCCCACCACCAGAACAGCACCGCGCCGATGGCGATCCCCAGGGGCAACGCCGACCACCGGAGCACCGGGTTGTCGCCACCGAAGATCAGCAGCAGCACCACGGGCGCGGACACCACCCCCAGCAACAGCGAGATCCCCACCTGCTGGGCCGTCCGCACCAGCCCCGGGTTGCCTCCGGCGGCGAACGGGTTCGCCTTCTGGTCGGGCAGCGGGTAGCCGGCGAACACCGACAACAGCATGATCAGGCCCGCGCCCCCGCCGAGCACCACCGGCACGAGCGCCAGCACCCACGGGTAGCTGCTCGGGTCCGAGATGCCCGGGAGGACGGCCGTGAGCACCAGCGCCACGGGACCGACCACCAGGAGCCACGCCAGTTGCCGACCCCGGACGTCAGCAGCCGCGGCTCCTGGCGTCACCAACGTGTGCCACAACGCGCTGCCGTCCATGCCGTAGAGATTGCCGGCCAACAGACACGCGAACACCGTCACGGCCACCGGCGCGAACGGCAGGGAGTCGGTGTCGCCCTCGGTCACCGCCGGGATCACGGAGATCATGGTTCCCACGATCACCATCGTCAGCAGCGACACCCGACGCCGGGCGTCGCGCAGCCAGAGTCGCAGCTCCTTGGCGGCCACCGCACCGACGGGCGTGGCCGGCAGCCGTTGGGCGAGGCCGCCCCGCGTCCCGGTCTCCCGGGGTCCCTGGTTCGCCGCCACCCGCGTCGTGCGGCGTACGAGCAGCACGCCCCACACCGCGAGGAGCACCGCGCAGACCGCCGCCAGTCCGGCGAGCGCCACCAGCGCCAGCAGCCAGTTCCCCGTACCGGCCGCGTCCACCGCCACGACCGCCCAGCCGGACGGCGCCCAGCGCAGCACGGCCGACAGCGTGGCCGAGCCGCCGTCGAGCAGGACCTGGCCGAAGTTGTTGAACAGTGCCTGCGCCACGAACCCGGACAGGCCGACCAGCGCGGCGAGCAGCACCCCGAGGTCCTTGCCGCGGCGCGACCGCAGCGCCGCCCCGAGTCCCGCCATCACCACCCGCGACAGCAGGACCACGAACGCCAGTTGCAGTGGCACGGCCACCAGAGCGACCACCACGCCGGCGCCGTCCGCGAACAGCACCAGTCCGCAGAACGCGAGGAACGTGACGACCGCCGGCACCCCGACGAACGCGGCGCCGAGCAGGCCGGTGGCCAACTGGCGCGGTGTCAGGGGAAGCAACGCGAAGTGTTCCGGGCGCAGCGTCTCGTCACCGCCGCCGGTGAACACCGGGCCGAACAGCCAGCCCACCGCCCACAGCAGGTACAGGCCGGCGAGCACGTCGACCCCGATCCCGGGCTCGTCGAAGTCCACTGTGGACACCACGATGGTGACGGTGGCGGCGAGGAGTCCGAACAGCGCGCCGACACCCGTGAACCAGCCCTGGTTGCCACGCAGGGAATGCCGCAGCACCCGGAACTTCAGGCGGATCAGGACGCCAACCACGACAGGCCCTCCGTGCCACCCGTGCGTCCGCCGACGATGTGCACGAACGCGTCCTCGAGGCTCTTGTCGCCACGTACCAGGTCCACCGGCCCCCAGGCGACCACCCGACCCCGGGTGATCACCGCGACGTGCGAGCACAGTTGTTCCACCAACGCCATCACGTGACTGGACAGCACGACCGCGCCGCCGGAGGCCACGAAACGCTGCAGGATCGTGCGGATGGTGGCGGCGGAGACCGGGTCCACGGCCTCGAACGGCTCGTCGAGCACCAGCAGCTTGGGCGCGTGCAGCAGCGCGAGCGCGAGGCCGATCTTCTTGCGCATGCCGGCCGAGTAGTCGATCACCAGCCGGTGCTGCGCGTCGGTCAACTCCAGGACCGCCAGGAGTTCCTCGGTCCGCTGGGCGACCGTGTCGGCCGCGAGCCCGCGCAGCAGGCCGAAGTAGGTGAGCAGTTCGCGGCCGGTCAGTCGCTCCGGCAGGGACAGCCCGTCGGGCAGCACGCCGATCACCGACTTGGCGCGCACGGGATCGGCCCAGACGTCGATCCCGAACACGGACGCGGTGCCACCGTCGGGCCGCAGCAACCCGACGGCCATCGACAGCGACGTGGTCTTGCCGGCGCCGTTGGGCCCGACCAGGCCGAAGAACGAGCCCGCGCTCACCTCGAGGTCGACGTGGTCGACGGCCGTGGTGGAGCCGAACACCTTGTAGAGGCGGGAGAGCCGGAGCGCGCAGTCCGGTTGCGGAAGTTGGCTCATACGGGCAGAGTACTATAAAGTGATATCACTTTGATAGACTGGCATCGACGAGCGAGAAGGGGGATCCCATGGACGAAGTCGTCCAGTCCAACGCGATCGACATCGACACCCCGAACATGCCGGAGCCGCATGTCCGGGAACGGGTCGCCTTCGGCAGCTCCGGCATGCCCATGCTCGGCCTGGCCGTGGCGCTCTACCTGATCTCCCTGCTGGTCACCCTGTTCGGCGTCCTCGCGTTCGTCGACCAGGAGACGGGGCTGGGCATCACGCTGGTGGTGACCGGCGTCCTCGTGTTCCTCGGGGCGGCCGTCGTGAACGGTGGACTGATCATGGTGGCGCCGGGTGAGGCGCGGGTGATCCAGTTCCTCGGGCGCTACGTCGGCACCGTCCGCACGGACGGGCTGCGGTGGATCAACCCGTTCACGTTCCGGCGGCGGATCTCCACCCGTATCCGCAACCACGAGACGGCGGTCACCAAGGTCAACGACGCGGACGGCAATCCCATCGAGATCGCGGCCGTGGTGGTCTGGCGGATCACCGACACCGCCCGCGCGGTGTTCGAGGTCGACGACTACAACGAGTTCGTGAACATCCAGGCCGAGACCGCCGTGCGGCACATCGCCACCAGCTACCCGTACGACGCGCACGGCGAGGAGCAGCTGTCGCTGCGGGAGAACGCGTCGGAGATCACCGAGAAGCTGTCGGTGGAGATCGCGGCGCGGGTCGAGGCGGCGGGTGTCGAGGTGATCGAGTCGCGTCTGACCCACCTGGCCTACGCGCAGGAGATCGCCGGCGCCATGCTGCGTCGCCAGCAGGCGGGCGCGGTGATCGCCGCCCGGCAGCGGATCGTGGAGGGTGCGGTCGGCATGGTCCAGCTCGCGCTGCAGCAGCTCGCCGAGCAGGAGGTGGTGGAGCTGGACGAGGAGCGCAAGGCGGCCATGGTCAGCAACCTGCTCGTGGTGCTCTGTTCGGACCGCGATACCCAACCCGTCGTCAACACCGGCTCGCTCTACAACTGACGCCGTGGTAGAGCGCAAGAAGCTCCTCCTACGCCTGGACCCCGCGATCCACGACGCGGTGGCCAGGTGGGCGGGCGACGAGCTGCGCAGCACGAACGCGCAGATCGAGTTCCTGCTGCGCCGGGCGCTGTCCCAGGCGGGACGGCTCCCCGGCAACGCGGGTGGCCTGCCAAGGCGGGGGCGGCCACCCAAGGAAGATTCCGGAAGCGGGGATCCCTCCGACGCGGGCACTGTGGAGGAGTGAACATCACCGGTTCGCCCACGCCGTGAAAGAGGTGTTCGAGTCCGCCCAGCACGCACTGGGGCGGCCGACTCGCCGCTCGTCAACCGGATCACCGATCACCTCGGCTGTCCGCTGACCGAGATCCCGAACGTGACGTTCGTGCTGACCACCAACCGCGTGGAGGTCATGGAGACGGCGCTGGTCCAGCGGCCCGGCCGCGTCGACCTGGCGGTCGAGGTGCCCCGGCCGGACGCCGACTGCCGGGAGCGACTGCTGCGGCTGTACGCCGGGCCTCCCTGGACCTGCCGGACGCGGGCGAGCTCGTCTCCGCGACCGAGGCGTGACGGCGTCGTTCATCAAGGAGCTGGTCCGCCGCGCCGTCCTGCGAGGTGCACTGGACGAGCCGACGGTGCGGGCCGCGTTGGGTGAGCTGCTGGACGAGCGTCAGGCCCTGACCAGGAGCATCCTTGGGGGCTGATAAGCTCTGCCGGTCGTTGCCGTGTGGCATTCCGTCATGGAGGAAGCCCGCTTCGCGCGGGGCCACCAAGATGCGGCAGCAAGACTTCCGTGATCTACATCGAGGAGTTCCTTCGTGGCCAACATCAAGTCGCAGATCAAGCGGATCAAGACGAACGAGAAGGCGCGGCTGCGCAACAAGTCCGTCAAGTCCTCGGTGAAGACCGCGATCCGCAAGTTCCGCGAGGCGGCCGACGCCGGCGACAAGCCCAAGGCGCTCGAGCTTCTGCAGGACGCGAGCCGCAAGCTCGACAAGGCGGCCGGCAAGGGCGTCATCCACGCCAACCAGGCGGCGAACAAGAAGTCCGCCATGGCGAAGCGCGCGAACGCGATCTGAGCTAGTTCTTCTCCAAGGGCGCGTCCGCTTCGGCGGGCGCGCTCTTGTTTGTGTCCAGCAACCAGTCGGGCCGATCCCCAGGCAACGCCTTGGACGCCCCCCGCTCCTCGTGCTGCGCCACCTCGATGTACTGGTCATGCGCGATCGGATGCCAGATCTGGTCGAACACGTCGATGACCGAGCTACCCGTGTTGCTACGCCGCGCACGCACCCCGACCCAGCCGAGGAACGTAAGAATCGCCGCGAACCCACCAAACACGACGAAGAACTGCAGGAACGGACTCACCCACCCGAGTGTAGCCGCGCACAATGACCATTCCCGTCGCGCACGATGACCACTCCGGTCGCGCACGATGACCGTTCCAGTCGCGCATCACGACCAGTCCCGTCGCGCACAATGACCAGCCCGGTCGCGCGTGATGGCCAGGCCGACCGCCCGCGATCCGCCCCGCCCGGTCAGGTTCGGCGGCGGGCCTCGACCAGTTGCAGGACCGCGCGTTCCAGTGCGTAGTCGGCGTCGACCGCGACACCCTTCACGTCGGCGTTGACGTCCGCCACCACCTGCATCGCCCGCACCAGGCCCGCCGGGTGCCACCCGCGCGCCTGCGACAGGGCCTTGCGGACCTTCCAGGCGGGCATGCCCAGCTCGCTGGACAGCCGGAACGGGTCGGCCCGCCCTGCGCCGGACACCTTCGCGATCGTCCGCACGGCGTCGGCCAGCGCGTCGGCCACCAGCACGTGCGGCACGCCCAGCTGCATCGCCCAGCGCAGCATCTCGAGCGCGCCGGCGACGTCGCCGGTCACCGCCTTCTCCGCCACCGCGAAGCCCGTGACGTCCGCGCGGCCCGTGTGATAACGCCGGACGGCCTCGGCCGTGACCTGCCCGCCCGTGTCGGCCACCAACTGTGCGGAGGCCGCCGCCAGCTCACGCAGATCGGAGCCGACCGAGTCGATCAGGGTGGCGACCGCCTCCGGGTCGGTCTTGCCGCCCGCCCGCCGGATCTCGTTGCGCACGAACGACTCGCGTTCGGCGGGCTTGGTGATCCGCGGGCAGTCGACCACATCCGCACCCGCCGAGCGCAGCGCGCCGATCAGGTCCTTCGCCGGCTTGCGCCCGCCGCCCGTGTGCAGCACCACGAGCTGCACGCTGTCCGCCGGTTCGCGGATGTAGCCGGTGATGGTCGCCGCGATGTCCTTGCCGGCGTCGTGCGCGCCCTCCAGGACGATCACCCGGCGCTCGGCGAACAGCGACGGGCTGACCAGCTCGGCCAGCTCCGGCGCCGTCAGGTCCGACACCTTCGTCCTGGTCAGCTCGGCCGCCGGATCGGCCAGCCTGGCCGTCTCCAACGCGGCGTGCACCGCGCGCTCGACCAGCAGTTCCTCTTCGCCGAGCACGAGTTGCAGCGGCGGCGGGGTCACGGCGGGAGCCTTCACCCCGCCATCCTCGCACTGCGCGGTTGACCGGGCACCCGCCCGGGTACGCGTGTCGGGAGGAGGTACGACCTTGCCCACCGCACGCTGGACCTCGACGGAACCCGCGTCTTCTACCGGGAGGCCGGCCGCCCGGACGCCCCGATGGTCGTGCTGCCCCACGGGTACCCGAGTTCGTCCTACCAGTTCCGGAACCTGATGCCCGCGCTCACCGACCGGTGGCGGCTGGTGGCGCCGGACTTCCGGGCTTCGGCCACAACGACACCCCGGACACCCCGGACCGCGCGGACTTCGCGTACACGTTCGACGCCCACGCGGACTTCCTGCAGCGCTTCGTCCGCGCGCTCGAGCTGCCGAGGTACGCGATCTGGCTGCACGACTACGGCTCGCAGTTCGGGCTGCGGCTCGCGATGGCCGACCCGGACCGGGTGGCCGGGCTGATCATCCAGAACGGTGACATCTACGAAGACCAGCACGGACCGAAGTACGAGCCGCTGAAGGCGTTGGGCGACCCCGACGCCGGAGGGCCGCGAGAAGCTCAGCGACGCGGTCAGCGAGGCCGGCTTCCGCGACGAGTTCGTCGGCGAGGTGCCCGACCACCTGGTGGAGCGGATCACGCCGGACCTGTGGCGGCTGCACTGGGCGCTACTGGCGCTACTGAGCGACCCGGAGCGACGCGAGAACGTGATCAACCTGCTGGCCGACCAGGGCAACACGGTGCCGTGGTCCGCCACGCAACAGGCCTATCTGCGCGAGCACCAACCGCCGACCCTGATCGTCTGGGGACCGCACGACGGGTACATGCCGGCCGGTGCCGCGCGGGCCTACCTCCGTGATCTTCCTGACGCCGAACTGCACCTGCTCGACGCCGGGCGCTGGGCCCTGGAGACCAGCCTCGACGAGGTCGTTCCGCTGGTCCGGGGCTTCCTCGGCCGGATCCACTCGCGCTCGAGCGGGGGCTGACGACCCTCTCGGATGATGGACCTCACATTGGCCGAGTGACCCGGTCGTGCCGTAACCTGTTCGGCAGACAACTGAATACCGCTCATCCAGAGGGGCAGAGGGATCGGCCCGAAGAAGCCCCGGCAACCGGCGTCAGCCATTCGCTATCCGCGCATTCCGCGAGGACGGCGACGATCACGGTGCCAATTCCGACCCGCACGCGGGACAGATGAGGAGATACCTCCGCGATGACGATTACCTCCGCCACGACCACGCTCGACCTCGGGCCCGCTCGCGCCCTGACCTGTCGGGAATGTGGCAACCAGATTCCCCTCGCCGCCGAGTTCGCGTGTGCCGAGTGTTTCGGCCCGCTCGAGGTCTCCTACGAGTTCGGCGACATCACCAGGGCCGAGATCGAGTCCGGCCCCAAGTCCATCTGGCGCTACCGCGGTCTGCTGCCCGTACCGTCCGATGTGGACGCTCACGCGAACACCGATCCGGGCCTCACCCGCCTGGTGAAGGCCGACCGGCTGGCCGCCGCGCTCGGCCTGAAGTCGTTGTGGGTCAAGGACGACACCGGCAACCCCACCCACTCGTTCAAGGACCGCGTGGTGGCCGTCGCGCTCGCCGCGGCCCGCCAGCTCGGGTTCACGGTGCTCGCCTGCCCGTCGACCGGCAACCTGGCGAACGCCGTGGCCGCGGCCGCAGCACGCGCCGGCTGGCGGTCGGTGGTGCTGATCCCGTCGTCGCTGGAGCGGGCGAAGGTTCTGACCACGGCGGTGTACGACGGCGACCTGATCGCGGTCGAGGGCAACTACGACGACGTGAACCGCCTGGCCACGGAGTTGGCGGCCGAGCACGAGGACTGGGCGTTCGTGAACGTCAACGTGCGGCCCTACTACGCCGAGGGTTCGAAGACGCTCGGCTACGAGGTGGCCGAGCAGCTGGGCTGGCGCCTCCCCGACCAGGTGGTCGTGCCGGTGGCCTCGGGCGCGCAGCTCACGAAGGTGGACAAGGGTTTCCGCGAACTCGGCGAACTGGGCTTGGTGGAGGCGACGCCGTACCGCGTGTTCGGCGCCCAGGCCACGGGCTGCTCCCCGGTGTCCGCGGCGTTCAAGGCGGGCCACGACGTGGTCCAGCCGGTGAAGCCGGACACCATCGCCCGGTCACTGGCGATCGGCGCGCCGGCAGACGGCCCGTACGTGCTGGACGTGACCCGCCGCACGGGCGGCGCGGTGGAGGACGTCAGCGACGAAGAGGTCGTGGAGGGCATCCGCCTGCTGGCCAGGACGGAGGGCATCTTCGCGGAGACCGCCGGTGGCGTAACGGTGGCGACGGCGAAGAAGCTGATCGAAACGGGCCAACTGGACCCCGACGCGGAAACCGTCCTCCTCATCACGGGCGACGGCCTGAAGACCCTGGACGCGGTGGAGGGCAGGATCGGCCCGAAGGCCACGGTCCCGCCGTCGGCCGCCGCCGTCCGCGCCGCGCTGGGCGTCTAGAACAGCTCCGAGAACAGGTTGCGCATGAAGCCGGGCGCACCGACCCCGAGAACGAACCCGACCGCGTAACCAACGGTCGCGTCGATCGGGTCGGCGCCCGGCTCATGAATGGCGTTCACGGACCTGGTGCCGTCCGAAGTGGACAGCCGGGAAACGGTGACACCGTCCCGATCCAGCCGAGCCCGCCACCGCCCTTCGTGGTGCAGGAGGTAACGCCGCCCGGCCACCTCGACCCGAACGTCGAAGGTGGCTCGCCGCATCCCCCGTCGCCCACAGTCCAGCACCGCGGGCTGCCCATCCACGGACAACTGCACGGCGTCGCGACTGGTGGGCGTGATCCGCGGCGGCGGAACCACCCAGGCCAGCCGCCTGCTCATCCCCTTGGGCAGGAACGAGGCGGCGCTGAGGGTCACGGTGACCCGCCAGGGCCCGGTAACCGTGACCACGCGCGGATCCCAGGTCCCGGACACGGTGAACGTGCCGAACCGCGAGTCCCCCACCCGAACCACCACGGGCGCGGCGGGCAGCTCGGCCCCCGTCACCGTCTTGCGCATCCTGTCGAACACAGTTCAGGGACGCTAGTCCGCCCACGCCAGGTTCCCGGCATCGCCCCACTGTGACGAAGCCCGTCTCCGCGGGTGGTGGGCGGGCGCGGGGTGGGGAGCGGGACGGGCCACGGGTCACCACCCGTGGGCCGGACTCGCCGGGAAGGATGGCCGTGTCGCCGCCCAGGTCGGTTCTCGCCACCAGGGTTCCGGTGCTCGCCAGTGCTCGCAGGGTCACGGGGCTGGGGTGTCCGTAGCGGTTGCGGGCGCCCACGCTCACCACGGCCACCCGCGCCCGGATCGCCGCGAACAGTTCCGGGCTCGTGTAGCGCGAGCCGTGATGCGGCACCTTCACCACCTCAGCCGTCAGGTCCGTCCGCGCGTTGAGCAGCCGAGCCTGCGCGGACAGCTCCACGTCACCGCTGAGCAGCACCCGCCCGGCAGGCGTCGCGGCCCGCAGGACCAGCGACGCGTTGTTGATCTCGCTGCCCTCGGCCTCGACCGCCGGCATCACCTCGTCGCCGGCCGGAGCGAGCACCTCTATCGACAGTCCGGGCCACGCCAGCGTGCGCCCGGCCTCGAGCTGGACGATCGGCACTCCGGCACCAGTCGCCTTCTCCACCACCTCCTCCCAGGCCCAGGCCGGGGACCGCGCGGGGCTCAACGCCACCGCCCCCACAGCCCGGTCGGCCAACACTCCCTCCAGTCCACCCACGTGGTCGGCGTGCAGGTGGCTGAGCACCACCAGCGGTATCCGGGACACCTCCAATCGGTCGAGACACGCCGACACCGGCGCGGCCTCCGGCCCAACGTCGACCACGACCGCCCGGCCGGGCTCACCGGTGGCCAGCACCATGGCGTCGCCCTGGCCGACGTCACACGCGACCATCGCCCACCCCGGCGGCGGCCACCCCGGCGCGATCACCCGCACCGGCACGACCACCACCAGCAGCCCGGTGAGCACCACTCCCACCATGACCCGCAACCGCCGGTGCCGCAGCGCGGCCACCACCACCACCGTCAGGCAGGCCAGCAGCAGCCCACCCCACCAGCCACTCGGCCAGGCGATCGACGCACCGGGCACGCGGGCGGCGTGCCTGGCCACGATGATCAGCCAGTCCAGCTCCGGCCCGGCCACCCGGACGAGCAGCTCCGCGAACCACGGCGCCACCGGTGCGACCAGCGCCGCCAGGACCCCGAGCACGGTGGCCGGCGCCACGACCGGCGCTGCCAGCAGGTTCGCGAGTACCGCTACGACGCTCACCTCGCCGGCCATCCCGGCCACCACCGGCGCGGTGACCAGGTGCGCGGCGGCCGGCACGGCGAGCGCCTCCGCAAGCCCCCGGGGCACCCCGCGCTGGGCGAGCCGGTCGGCCCACCTCGGCGCGATCAGCACGAGTCCACCGGTCGCGAGCACCGACAGCGCGAACCCGAAGCTGACGGCCATGTCCGGGTCCCACAGCACCAGCACGATGACCGCGACACCGAGCGCGGGCAGCGCGGCCCGCGCCCGACCGGCCGCCAGCGCGAGCAGCCCGACCGCACCCATCACCCCGGCCCGCAGAACGCTCGGCTCCGGTCCGGCCAGTACGACGAACCCGACCAGCGCGAGCATCGCCCCGGCCGCCGACGAGCGCGGCCCGAACCGGAGTACCCGCAGCAGCAACAGCACCGCGACGCAGATGATCGCGAGGTTCGCCCCGCTGACCGCCAGCAAGTGGGACATGCCCGCCGTGCGGAACTCGGCGACCACCTGCCGGGACAACGTGTCGGTGTCCCCGACGACCAGCCCCGGCAACAGCCCGGCCGACTCCGGGTCCAGCACGGCGGAGGCCTCCCGGAGCCCGTGCCGCAGCGTCTGCGCGATCCGCTGCGCGGCCGACGGTTCACTCGGGTCGCCGGGCGGCCCGCGAACCCGCAGGACAGCGACCGTCAGCTCACCGTTGCCGGCCGGTGCCAGCGCGGCGGTCGCGGTGACCTGTTGCCCGGGCACCATGGCCGACCATCCCGCGACGGGTGCCACCAGCACCACCGCGCCGGTGGACGCGACCTCCCGACCGGTCACTACCGCACGCTGCACCCGCGCGGAGATCACCACGGACCGCACGCCACTCTGCTGTCCCCCGAACCCGGCGGCGAACACCGGCCGGGGTCGATCGGTCAGCTCGACCACGAACTCGCCGGACTCGCCCCCGGAAGCGGGCCCACGTAAGGGATCCAGCTCAGCCGCACGCAACCGGGGCACGCCGGTGATCCCGACGAGCAACCCACCGACCAACAACGACCACCCGATCCCGAGCCGCCACCACCGCACGGCCGCGACCTTTCCCCGCGCCCCGACCAGAACGGCCACCGAGAGCGCCGCGGCAAGCACCGCCCCGACAGCGGCCCACCACCACCCGAGCACCAGTCCGCTCAGGGTCGCCACCCACACGGCAACCGCGGCGGGCACCAATCGCCAGTCCGGCGCGGCGGCCAGATCCTCGGACCTGACCTGCCTGATCACCTCCCCACCCCGAACACCTCACCGATCGGCGCTCCGGGCCATCCGACGACCGACCCAACACCAGCGCACGCCACACGAACCCCCTTCCCCTAACAAAATCCAACCCACCGTCTGCCCTTTGTGGGCAGATGGCCCCGCCTGCCAGGTCGACCCCAGACATCGCTCGCCCGCGAGCCCAGCTGATGGTCGGACCTACGCCCGCCGCAGCCATCGACCAGGGCTCAAGAGTCGCAACCATGGGCAATCAACAGGTTCGACACGGAATCAGCGCAACTCACTCCTCCTTCCGAAGATCTCGGCGGGCGCCGCTGATCAGTGTGAGAACTGTTGACTGCCAACGACTTCGGCTATGCGAAGCCCAGCGCAGCTCGGGACGGTGTCCGGTCAGTGGGCCACCACCAGTTCCTTCAGGGTCGCGAATCGGGCCGGGCCGATGCCCTCGATCTCGCGTAACTGGTCCACCGTGGTGAATCTGCCGTTCCGCTCCCGGAAGTCCACGATTCGCTCCGCCGTCACCGGCCCCACGCCAGGCAACGTGTCCAGTTCCGCCAGTGACGCCGAGTTCAGATCGACCTGACCGCCCGCACCCGAGGGATCGGCGCCCGTGGCACCGGCCGGCTCGGCTCCCGCTGGCGGCGGGACGCCGACGTACAGCTGCTCGCCGTCGGTCAGTCGGCGGGCCAGGTTGAGCGCGCCGAGGTCCGCGCCGGGAACGGGACCGCCGGCGGCGTGCAGCGCGTCGGCCACCCGCGCGCCCGTCTCCAGCGTGACCAGGCCCGGTTCGACCACTCGGCCGACCACGCTCACCACGATCGGCTCGCCCGCCGCCGCGCTGCTGGTGACCGAGGCCGCCGCGACCGGCAGTGCGGGCGCCGGCTCCTGCGCGGGGCCGGGACCGGACGTCGTGACCGCGACGACCATCAGCACCGCGACCACCAGAACGCCGACCAGGACGAGAGCGAGGGTCCGACGCCGTGGGCCGCCGTCGTCGGGCGGTGTCCACCGTTCGACCAACTGTCCCACCCGGCCTCGCCGCCACCACGGGTCGCGTGGGGGCCGCTCGGCCGGTTCGGGAGCGGCCACCTCCAGCGAGGCGTTCACCCACTCCTGGTCATCGGGCAGCGCGGACGCGGACGAGTCGGGACGCGCGCGATGCGCCAGAGAGGCGAGCCGCGCACGTACGTCGAGGTCGAGTCGGTGTCGGGAAGTCGTGATCTGCATGCCACCGACGCTATGCCCGGCGGCCTCGGGTCGGGCCGGGTGAGGCGTTACCTGGGGACAAACTCGGCGGCTGTGGACAACCCGGCCGCGGGCGGGACTCGGCGGGGCGAGATTGTCGGTGTGGTGTGGTAGCGCGTCACTCCCGTGCCGGGCAGATCACCACACCGAGCATTCCCGGCCCGGTGTGCGCACCGATGGCCGCGCCCAGCTCGGAGACCACGCAGCCGGCGGCGGGCGAGATCCGCTCGTCCAGCCGGGTCGCCAGCTCCGCCGCCCGGTCGGGTGCCGCCAGGTGGTGCACGGCCAGCTCCACCCCGTCCCCCGAGGCCGCCTGCTCCGCGAGATCGACCAGCCTGGACACAGCGCGGTTGGTGGTGCGTACCTTCTCCAACGGCACGATCAGGCCGTCCTTCACGTGCAGCACCGGCTTGACCGCCAGCGCCGTACCCAGGAACGCCGCTGCCGGCCCGATCCGCCCACCGCGCTTCAGGTACTCGAGCGTCTCGAGCACGAAGAACGTCGTGGTGCGCTCGGCCGCGGTCACCGCTGCCGCCTCCACGTCGATGCCCTCGGCACCGTCCAGCGCCGCCGTGGCCGCCCGCAGCACGGCGAAACCCAGCCCCATCACGGCGGTACGCGAGTCCACCACCCGCACCCGGTCCGGGCCGACCTCCTGCGCGGCCAGCCGAGCGGACTCCCAGGTGCCGGACAGCTCCCGCGACAGGTGAACGGACACGACGCTGTCGGCGCCCTCGTCCAGCAACCGCCGGTAGGTGTCGACGAACTCGGCCGGGTTGGGCCGCGACGTGGTCACCGTCCGCCGATCGGTCAGCGCGGCGGCCACCTCGCTCGGCCCGATGTCGACGCCGTCGCGGCCGGCGCGTCCGTCGATGAGGACGTGCAACGGCACCACATGCACGGCGTGCCGGGCGGCGAAGCCGTCCGGCAGGTACGCGCTGGAATCGGTGACGACGGCGACCGGCACGGTCGGTCAGCCTACGTGGTCGAGGCCCGATTTCTCGGGAACGAAAGGCCCGTTGCGGTCGAGGAGTGTGCCCACCTGCTGAGCGAGGGCCTTGCCGGCCAGTTCGTGGCCCTCCCACCCCCAGTGGATGCCGTCCGGGTTGCCCCGGCCGCTGAGCACGTGATCGCCCACGATGGCGGCCAGGTCGAGCAGCGGAACGCCGGTCTTCATCCCCCACTCCTGAATCGCCCGGGCGGCGCCCTCCCGCCCCGTGTGCACGAGCCCGTAGGAACTGGCCCGGTGCACGGGCGGCAACACCGCCACGGCCGGCAGGTCGGGCCGAAGCGCCCGGATCGAACCGAGCACACGGTCCAGATAGCGGACGGTCAGCGCGGGCGGCAGCGCCACCGGCCGACCTCCCGTGGCCCTGGCGAGCCACGGCTGCGCGGCGAGATAGCGCTCCCGGACGAACCGTCGCAAGGGGTCCGGCCGCAGGTAGCGCAGGCCTTCCCGCAGGTAGGTGGGCAGCGGCGACGGCAGCGTGTCCATGCTGCCGACCGCCAGGACCAGCACATCGGCCTTCGGCAGTTGGGTCCACACCCGCGGGTCGCCGGCCAGCGCCCAGAACGCGTCCCGGGCGGTCCAGCCGAAACCGGCGAACAGCTCGGTCCGACCACCCAGCGCCTGGGCCGCCAGGTTGGGCCACAGCCGTTGGTCATCGGCCGGGTGGGGGCCGTCGGGGCCGTGAAAGCTCAGCGAGTCCCCGAACATCAGCAGGGTGGGCATGGTCAGCCGGTGATACCCGCGTTGTAGACCATGAGACGCCAGGCGAGGCCGCTCGTGTGGCGGCGGGCCAGCACCGTCCAGTGGCAGTTCCCGATGCCGCCGAGCTTCGCCCACGTGGACACGGGCAGCTCCAACAGATACCCGGTCAGGGCCGTGATCAGCCCGCCGTGGGCACACAGCACCGCGGTGTCCTCAGTGGACTCGTCCAGCTCGGCGACCACCTCGGACGCGCGGTTGGCGACCTCCACGCGGGCCTCGCCACCGGGTGGGGTCCACGTCGGGTCCGTCTGCCAGATCTGCCGGCTGCCCGGCCACTGCTCGTCGACCTGAGCACCGGTCAGGCCCTGCCAGATACCGAGATTGGTCTCGCGCAGGCGCTTGTCCACGCGCAACGGAACACCCGTCGCCTCGGTGAACGTGGTGGCCGTGTCGGTGGCTCGTCGCAGGTCGGAGGCCACGACGATGTCCGGGGAGAAGCGTGCGAGCGCCGGCACGGCGAAGCGAGCCTGGTTGCGACCGACGTCAGTGAGCGCCGAGTCCAAATGCCCCTGCATTCGGCCCGATGCGTTGTAGTCGGTCTCGCCATGTCGCCACATCACGAGCCGGCGCAAGGTCATGTCTGCCCGCTCTCAGCGCCGTTCGGCTCCCCCGTCACCGGCCCCGGGTCGAAGTCGATGCGCGGGCAGTCCTTCCAGAGCCGCTCCAGGCCGTAGAAGGCGCGCTCCTCCGCGTGCTGGACGTGGACCACCACGTCGACGAAGTCGAGCAGTACCCAGCGTCCCTCGCGCGCGCCCTCGCGACGCACCGGCTTGGTGCCCGCGTCACGCATCTTCTCCTCGACGCTGTCGACGATCGCGCCGACCTGCCGTTCGTTGGGTGCGGACGCGATGACGAAGCAGTCCGTGATCACCAGTTGCTCGGACACGTCGAGCACGATCACCTCGCTGGCCTTCTTGTCGGCTGCCGCATTGGCCGCCACCAGTGCCAACTCGCGTGCGTCGTGCGTTGCGACCACGTCACTCCTCGAAGGTCGTTCCTGCCGGTTAACCACCAGAGGGTACCCGTGCGGACGTCGATCCGGACTACCGCTTTGACACACACCGCCCTCGCCGAGCGACACCCATCACATCGAACCCCGGGGAGGCCACCGTGACCCACTCCCGCGAGTACCCCGTCCACCGAACCGCGCCGCGGCCCGCGCCGGCGGGTTTCGCCATCAGTGCCCTGGTCCTGGGCATCGTCGGCCTCATCCTGTCGCCGATGCCGATCATCAACAACTTCACGGCGGTCGGGGCCGTCGTCGGGATCGTGCTGGGTTTCATCGGGATCTGGAAGTCCTGGCAGTGGACGTCCGCGATCGGGGTGGTCCTGTGCGGCGCGGCGATCGTCCTCACGCTCTACGCGCAGAAGAACCTGTCGGACGACCTGGACCAGTTCGAGAACGACCTGCGTTCCATCCCCACGTTCGAGTTACCGGCTCTCGCGCCATAAAAACTGTCCGTGATTGCCGTTTCCAGCGGGAACACCAACGAGGGTCAGTACGATAATCAGTCGTGCTGAAGCGATTACTCCTAGTCCTCATGGCGACCTTCCTCGTCACCTCAACTTTCACCGCCGCCGCGGATTCGGTCGACGGGTCGAACTCGGCCCCCGCCTCCTGGTGTGGCAACCCGGCCTCGATCGTGGTGCTCGGCGACTCCATGTCCACCGGCCATGGCACTACCGACCCCGCCAACGCCTGGGTCAAGCGGATCGACGCCGCCTTCCCCGCGGCCGTCACGAACCTGTCCGTCGACGGCGCGCTGACCAGCGACTTCCTGCCCGCCGGTGTCGGTGTCCAGCGCCGGCCGTCCGGTAACCTCCGGCCCACCGCGGTGAGCCAGATCCAGACGATCCAGCCGTCGCTGGTGATCATCGAGGTCGGCGCGAACGAGTACGGCACCGATCGCGATCCCGTCACCACCTACCGGGCCAACCTCGCCGACCTGACCAACCGCATCCAGGCGGTCAGCCCGAACTCCACCCTGCTGTTCGTGCACTCCACCGGGTTCGACTACCGCTGGGCGGCCCTGCCGATCGACTTCGACTGGGCGGCCTACCACGCGCAGATGAGCTCCTTGGCCACCGCGGAGGCCGCCGACTACCTCGACCTCACGAAGTTCCTGCCGTGGGCCGACACCGACACGGCCGGCCTGTACGTGGCGAACGAGTACGGCGCCGGCAACACCGTCCACTGGAAGGACGCCGGGCACGTGGCCGCCGCGGGCGTGATCCAGCAGCAGCTGCTTCGCTGCTGAGCTAGACCGATGGTGCGTGCGGCGCGCGCGATATCCGCGCCGCACGCTGCCGCTTGGCTAGATGCGATCACGAATAGTGACCCTTTACCGACCTGGTATCACGCATCGTGATACGCGTTCACCCTCATCGACGACACCATCCCTGACAAGGGGAAGGACGTCGACCATGCACGCGACACCACCCGCACCGCATCGCGGCACATCTCTGCGCAACGCCGCGATCGCCCTGATCTGGGCCGTCGGTCTCGGTCTGCTCGTGGTCGCCCTGATCATCTGGGTCCAGCAGGACGATTCCGGTTCCGCCGGCGCCGGCCAGAACGCTGACGAGACCTTCCTCGCGCAGGTTCGCGAGAACTCCTCCACGTCGTCGACCGACGAGGAGCTGCTCGAGGCGGGCCACGAGGCATGCAGCATGCACCAAGGAGGTGCGGACACAGCGACCATCTCCACGAGCCTGGTCCAGCAGAACGCGTGGGTGGAGGCGACCGGCGTGGCAGTGGCCGAAGCCTCGCAGGCGCACCTGTGCTCCGCCGGGTCCGACAGCCCGTTCGAGTCCTTCGCCTTCGCGCCGTTGGCCGATGCCAAGAACGAGTGCGCGGCCGGCCAACTCGCCGACGATGACACCACGCTGATCATCGACGTGCGGGGAGAAGAACTCGGCTCAGGGTCCCTCTCGTTCGACGCGCTGTACTGCGTCCTGGCCGAGTTGGACACCCCGTCCTATGTGATCAGCCAGATCGAGAGCACCCGCGCGTTGGACGGCATGCAGTCCGCGAACTGGGAGACCTACACCGCGCAGTGGACGTACCACCCTGACCAGGGGCTGGACCTCACGATCCATCAGGGAGACTGATCTGCTCCGGAGTCCGGTACAGATCTCTCTTGGAGATGTACTGCACGACGCCGTCGGGGACCAGGTACCACACCGGTTGCCCGGCGGCGACCCGCGCTCGGCAGTCGGTCGACGAGATGGCCATGGCCGGCACGTCGACCAGACTCACCGAACCGCTCGGCAGATGCTCGCTGTCGAGTCGGTAGCCGGGCCGGGTGACACCGATGAAGTGGGCGATCGCGAACAGCTCCTCGGCCTGCCGCCAGGACAGGATCTGCTCGAGGGCGTCAGCGCCGGTGATGAAGAACAGTTCGGCGTCGACGTGGGCGGCGCGCAGGTCGCGGAGGGTGTCGACCGTGTAGGTGGTGCCACCACGGTCGATGTCCACCCGGCTGACCGAGAACCCCGGGTTGGACGCGGTGGCGATCACGGTCATGAGGTAGCGGTCCTCGGCCGCGCTGACCTCGCGATTGGTCTTCTGCCACGGCTGACCGGTGGGTACGAAGATCACTTCGTCCAGCTCGAAGCGCGCCCGCACCTCACTGGCAGCGACGAGGTGTCCGTGGTGCACGGGATCGAACGTGCCACCCATGATCCCGATTCGCCGAGCCGTCATAGCTGGTCAGCGTACGTGCCCTCGCACCAAACCGAGCGAATGGACCGTTCGCTCGGTCTTCTCCTGGCACCCACGGCCCCCGTAGGCCATCGTGGACAACGTGGACGCCCAAGCACTTCGCTCTTCAGCCGAACAACGACTCCGCGCCCTGGCCGGCGACGGAGCCGCCCTACGAGAAGACCAGTGGACCGCCATCCAGGCACTGGTGATCGAACGCAGGCGCGCCCTGGTGGTGCAACGGACCGGCTGGGGCAAATCGGCCGTCTACTTCCTCGCCACCGCGTTACTGCGCGAACTCGGCGCCGGCCCCACGGTGATCGTCTCACCGCTGCTCGCCCTGATGCGCAACCAGATCGACGCGGCCGCGCGAGCGGGCGTCCGGGCGGCCACCATCAACTCGGCCAACCTCGACCAGTGGCACGAGGTGCAGGCCGACGTGCTGGCCGGCCGCACCGACGTGCTGCTGGTCAGTCCGGAGCGGCTCAACAACCCGGACTTCCGGGAGACGGTGTTGCCCGAACTCACGGCATCCGCCGGGATGCTGGTGGTCGACGAGGCGCACTGCATCTCCGACTGGGGCCATGACTTCCGTCCGGACTACCGGCGTCTCCGCACGCTGCTGACCACCCTGCCCGCCGGGGTGCCGGTCCTGGCCACCACGGCCACGGCCAACGATCGCGTGGTCCGCGACGTCGCCGACCAGCTCGACCTCGGCCAGCGCGACACGCTCGTGCTCCGCGGCGAGCTGGACCGGGAGAGCCTGCACCTGGGTGTGCTGCGCCTGCCCACGCCACAGGCCAGGTTCGCCTGGCTGGCCGAGAATCTTGGCAAGCTCCCGGGTTCGGGGATCATCTACACGCTCACCGTGGCCGCGGCCCACGAGGTGTCGTCGTTCCTGCGGGACCACGGGTTCGCCGTGTCGCCCTACTCCGGCAAGACCGATCCGGCCGAGCGTGAACGGATCGAGAAGGAGTTGCTGGGCAACGAGATCAAGGCGGTGGCCGCCACGTCCGCGTTGGGCATGGGTTTCGACAAACCGGACCTGGGGTTCGTGATCCACCTGGGGTCGCCGGCGTCACCGATCGCGTACTACCAGCAGATCGGGCGAGCGGGCCGTGGCGTCGAGCGGGCCGAGGTGTTGTTGCTGCCCGGCACGGAGGACAAGGACATCTGGGCCTACTTCGCGTCGCTGGCGTTCCCGCCGGAACAGCGGGTGCGCCAGGTGCTCGACGCGCTGGCGGCCGCCGAGCGGCCGCTGTCCACCCAGGCGCTCGAACCGCGGTGCGACCTGTCCCGCAACCGGCTCGAGATGGTGTTGAAGGTGCTCGACGTCGACGGCGCGGTGCGGCGGGTTCGCGGCGGGTGGACGTCGACCGGACAGGAGTGGAGCTACGACGAGGAGCGCTACCTCGGAATCTCCGGAGCCAGGCAGTCCGAACAGCGGGCGATGATCGAGTACCAGAACACCGACGGCTGCCGCATGGAGTACCTGCTCCGCCAGCTCGACGACCCACATGCAGCGCCGTGCGGCCGATGTGACAACTGTTCTGGACCCCGCTTCACCACCGAGGTGTCGTTGGACCGGGTTTCCCAGGCAGGCGAACGGTTACGTCGTCCCGGCGTCGAGGTCGACGCTCGGCGTCAGTGGCCGAGCGGGATGGCGGCGCTGGACGTGGCGGTGTCCGGTCGAATCGGGGCAGGCGCACTCGCCGAACCTGGTAGGGCGCTCGGCCGGCTCACCGACATCGGCTGGGGCAACCGTTTGCGCGAGCTGTTCGCCCCGGCCGACGAACCGGCGGACGGGCCGGTCCCCGACGACATGGTCGACGCCTGCGTCAAGGTGCTGTCGTCGTGGGATTGGCAGGAACGGCCGGTGGGAGTGGTCACCATGGGCTCGTTCAGCCGGCCGAAACTGGTGGCGAGTCTGGGTGAGCGGATCTCGACGATCGGTCGGTTACCCCTGCTGGGTGAGGTGAGCGGCACGGAGCACGGTGAGCGCCAGGCCAACAGCGCCCGCCGCCTGGCACAGGTGTGGCGGTCGCTACGGGTGGACGATGCGTTGGCCGAGCAGATGTCCACTGTGGAGGGTCCAGTGTTGTTGGTGGACGACCGGATCGACTCCGGCTGGACCATGACCGTGGCCACCAAACTGCTCCGCGACGCCGGTGCCCCGGCGGTCCTGCCCTTCGTCCTGGCGACGACCAGCTAAGCCGGACGCGGCGCGCGGTGACGATGTCGTCGCGCACCGCGCCGGGAGCGGTGCGGTCCCGGCACGATCACCGTCGGACCGGCCGAGGCGACCGTGCCGGGTGGAACGGCCGTGGGAGCGACCTGCCGGGCAGCGAGTTCGCCCCGCGCACCGCGGCGGCCGAGCGATTACGGGGATGGCTCGGCGAGAACGCCGTGCCACAGTCCCGATCCGCCGCGCCACTACTGGTGACGCAGGGCCTCGACGACTACCTGGTACCGGCCGACTGGACCGACCGCGCGGTGGCCCGCGCCCAAGCACTGGGCACCGACACCACGGCCCATCCACTACCCGGGCGTCGGCCACTACGACATCACGGAGGCCTCAGCAGCCGACGTCCCGCACTGGCTAGCGACCAACCATTAGGCGAGGGAAGGAGGAAGCCTGTCACCAACGAAGGCGGCGAAGGGAGCCGCGGCCACGGGCATCGTGCCGGCCGTCCTGAGCCAGCACGCGGTGGAGTCCGAACTGACGGCTGGCGCTCTGGTGGAGGCCAGCGACTCGACCCTGGCTGACTGGCGAAACCAGTCGCGAAAGCAGGCCGACGGCACGCACGCGAGCGAGAGGAGGTCGGTGCCGAGTCGGTCACCTGCTGGGCGAGACAGCCGCTAGCGCATCAGCGGCCACGCCGGTCGGCAGTCACACCAGTCCGTGGCCGAGTGGTCCGCGGCCGAACGGTCGTGGCCAAGCGAGCCTGGCTGAGGAGGTCAGTGGCGGAGGGGGACCAGATCGTCGGCGTGTACTACCTCTCGCCGTTGTTCTGGGGCCAGCTCTCTTGAGGTGCGGCCTATCAGGGCCGGTAGTTCCGCCGCGTCGAAGGCGACTACGCCTCTCGCTACTGTTTTGCCCGTCGTGTCGGATAGTTCCACCACGTCGCCGGCTTCGAAGTCGCCGGTGGTCGCCACTATGCCCGCTGCCAGGAGGGACCTGCGGCGGGTTACCACCGCTGTCACCGCGCCATCGTCCAGATGTAGGCGGCCCTTCGGGTCGGCCGCGTAGGCCAGCCAGAACCGGCGAGGGGTCAGGCGGCGGGGGGCCGCCGCGAAGGCGGTGCCCACGTCGGCTGGGCCCAGGGCTCGGTGGGCGTCCGTTGCCGCGGCTATCAGGACGGGCACACCGGCTGTTGAGGCCAGCCTTGCCGACGCCAGTTTTGTTGCCATGCCGCCCGTGCCCAGTTCGGTGGCGAGCGCGTCCGCGCGGACGTGGGCCACGTCCGAGGCTTCCGAGACCTCTTCTATACGGGTGGCGTCGCCCAGGCGGGGGTCGCCGTCATACAGACCGTCCACATCGGACAGGAGGACCATCGCGTCGGCGCCCACCAGGTAGGCGACCAGGGCCGCCAGGCGGTCGTTGTCGCCGAAGCGGATTTCCTCCGTGGCCACCGTGTCGTTCTCGTTCACCACCGGGACCACGCCCAGCGCCAGCAGACGGGACAGGGTGCGCTGGGCGTTGCGGTAGTGGGCTCGGCGGACTATGTCGTCCGACGTCAGTAGGACCTGCCCCACCTGGAGGGAGTACCTGGCGAACGACGACACGTACGCGTGGCCCAGCACCAGCTGGCCCACGCTGGCCGAGGCCTGCTGGGTCGCCAGGTCGCGGGGGCGCTTGGTCAGACCCAACGGGGCCAGGCCGGACGCGATGGCACCCGAGGACACCAGCACCACCTGGCTGCCCGCCGCCCGCCTGGCCGCCAGGGCGTCCACCAGCGCGTCGAGCCGCGCCGGGTCCAGGCCGCCGGCGGCGGTGGTCAACGACGACGAGCCGACCTTGACGACCACCCGGGGCGCGGCCGCAACCGCAGCCCTGGTCATGACGTCTCCGACTCCGCGGCCTCCTCGGCGGGAGGTGCCTCCAGGCCACGGCGGATCCGCTTGGCCGTCTTGCGCTCGGCCGCACCGACCCGGTCGTTGCGCTCCAGACGGGGGTCGTGACCGCGCTCGTGCATGAGCACGTCCACGCCCGCCTCCAACGTCGGCTCCCAGTCGAACGTCACGCCGCCGATGGTCACCGGGCAGCCCGCTGTCGCGCCCGCGGCGGCCAACGCCTGCTCGACGCCCAGCCTGGCCAGCCGGTCGGCCAGGTAGCCGACGGCCTCGTCGTTGTCGAACAAGGTCTGCCGCACCCAGCGCTCCGGGCGTTCGCCGCGGACGACGAAACCACCCTCGTTGTCCGGGTCGTCGTGGACCGTGAAGCCCAGGTCGTCGACGGCCGTGGGGCGCAGCACGATCCGGCTGGACTCCATGGTCGGCCGCGCCGCCCGGTCCTCCTCCACGACCTTGGCCAGCGCGAACGACAGCTCACGCAGGCCCTCGCGGCTCGCGGTCGACACGGAGAACACCGGTAGCCCGCGTGCCTCGAAGTCCTCGCGCACCAGGTCGGCCAGCTCACGCGCCTCCGGCACGTCGATCTTGTTCAGCACCACGACCCGGGGCCGCTCGGCGAGGCTGCCGCCGAGACCCGGCGTGTACTTGGCCAGCTCCTCCTCGAGCGCGTCCAGGTCCGACACCGGGTCGCGGTCCGGCTCGTAGGTGGCGCAGTCGATGACGTGCACGAGCACCGAACAGCGCTCGATGTGTCGCAGGAAGTCGAGGCCGAGGCCCTTGCCCTGGGAGGCGCCGGGGATGAGTCCCGGCACGTCGGCCATGGTGAACGTGGCCTCGCCGGCCGTCACCACTCCGAGGTTGGGCACCAGCGTGGTGAACGGGTAGTCCGCGATCTTCGGGCGGGCCGAGGACAGCACGGAGATCAGCGACGACTTGCCGGCCGACGGGAACCCGACCAGCCCGACGTCGGCCATCGACCGCAGCTCGAGCACCAGGTCGAGTTCCTCGCCCGGCTCGCCGAGCAGCGCGAACCCGGGCGCCTTGCGGGCCTTGGACGCGAGCGACGCGTTGCCCAGCCCGCCCCGGCCGCCGCGCGCGGCGACGAACCGGGTGCCGATGCCCACCAGGTCGGCGAGGACCTCGCCGCTCTCGGTGAGCACGACCGTGCCCTCCGGCACGAGCAGCTCCATGCTCTCGCCGGCCGCGCCGTCCTTGTTGTTGCCCTGGCCCTGCTTGCCGCTGGACCCCCGCGCGTGCGGACGGAAGTGGAAGTCCAGCAGCGTGTGCACGCCGTTGTCGACGACGAGCACGATGTCCCCGCCGTTGCCACCGTTGCCACCGTCGGGGCCGCCGAGTGGCTTGAACTTCTCGCGGTGCACCGACGCGCACCCGTTACCACCGGCGCCCGCGGACACGTGGATGACCACGCGATCAACGAATCGGGACACTGCGAACCTCTCCTACAACGCAAAGGAGGGGGCGGGCGGCATACTCGCCGGCCCGCCCCCTCATGGGGTCTTGCTCCGAATCGGGGGCGTCAGCCCTCGACCGGGACGATGTTCACGGTCTTGCGACCGCGCTTCTCGCCGAACTTGACCGCGCCAGCGGCCAGGGCGAACAGCGTGTCGTCGCCGCCGCGGCCGACGTTCACACCGGGGTGGAACTTGGTACCGCGCTGGCGGACCAGGATCTCGCCGGCGAGGACCTCTTGACCGCCGTAGCGCTTGACGCCAAGACGCTGCGCGTTCGAGTCGCGTCCGTTGCGGGAGCTGGACGCACCCTTCTTGTGTGCCATAGCTGCTCAGCTCCTACTTGGTCTTGATGCCGGTGACCTCGACGCGGGTCAGCTTCTGCCGGTGACCCTGACGCTTGTGGTAGCCAGTCTTGTTCTTGAACTTGTGGATCCGGATCTTGGGGCCCTTGGTCTGCTCGACGACCTTGCCTGTCACCGAGACCTTGGCCAGCGCGGCGGCGTCCGTGGTGAGCTCGCCGTCGTTGACGACGAGCACAGCCGGGAACGTGAGCTCGGCTCCGGGGGCACCGTCGAGCTTCTCGACCTCGACGATGTCGCCGACGGCGACCTTGTACTGCTTGCCGCCTGTCTTGACGATCGCGTACATCGGGGCGAACTCTCCTGCTACTCGACTGTGTATCGAACCTTGGCTTATGCGGCGACCGGGCTTGCAACCATCTGATCGCCGGGTTCGCGCACGAGGCGGCCCACCATCAGGCGGGCCGACCTACAGACTACGTGCCCGGCGAAAAGCGCTGCAAACCGGGTCACCCCTCGTTCGTGGCGTTGACCGGCGGACCCGCCGGACGGGACGCCGCCCGGCGCCGTGCGGGCCGTCGGGGCGGCGTGACCTCGGGGGTCACGGGCGCCGGCTCGTGCTGCTCAGGGACGGAAGCGGCCGGAGTGGCGTGGCCGCTGCTGCCGTTCGTGTGCTGGTGGTGCTCGGGCTCCGGGGCGTCCCGCACGGCCTCGGGTGCGGTCCCGACAGCTTCGACCGCCGCGACGGCTTCCACGGCCTTCACCGTCGACTCCTCGACAGGAGCCGGCTCGACGTCCTCGCCGGCGGGCGAGTCGGCCTTGGTGGTGGCCTTGGCGATGTCGCGGACGGCCTTGGCGGCCTCCTTCGCGGCGAGCGCGGCGGCCTCCTTCTCCTTGGCCGCCTCACGCGCCTCCTTGGCCGAGTCGCGTGACTCCTTGCCCGAGTCACGGCCGGAGTCCCGGCCCGAATCACGCCCGGAGTCCTCACCGCCCCGCCCACGGCTGCGCCGGCCACCGCCGCCGCCACCGCTGGACTGCTGACCACCGGACTGCCCGTTGGTCGGCTTGCTCGCCGGATCCGTGGACACCAGCACCCCACGGCCCTTGCAGTGCTCGCAGGTGGTGCCGAACGCCTCGAGCAGGCCGGTGCCGACCCGCTTGCGGGTCATCTGCACCAGGCCGAGCGAGGTGACCTCGGCGACCTGGTGACGCGTGCGGTCGCGACCGAGGCACTCGGTCAGCCGCCGCAGCACCAGGTCCCGGTTGGACTCGAGCACCATGTCGATGAAGTCGATCACGATGATGCCGCCGATGTCGCGCAGCCGCAGCTGACGCACGATCTCCTCGGCCGACTCCAGGTTGTTGCGGGTGACCGTCTCCTCGAGGTTGCCACCGGAGCCCGTGAACTTGCCGGTGTTGACGTCGATGACGGTCATCGCCTCGGTGCGGTCGATGACCAGGTAGCCGCCCGAGGGCAGCCACACCTTGCGGTCGAGCGCCTTCAGCAACTGCTCCTCGATGCGGTACTCGGCGAACACGTCGCTCTTGCCGACGTGCTTGCGCACGCGGTCGGTCAACTCGGGGGCCACGTGGCGGACGTACGCGTCGACCGTCTCCCAGGCGATGGCACCCTCGATGACGAGCGCGGAGAAGTCCTCGGTGAACAGGTCACGCACGACCTTGACCAGCAGGTCGGGCTCCTCGTACACGAGCGAGGGCGCGCCGACCTTGCGGACGCCGTTGGTGCCCTCGGTCCTGTCCCTGATGACCTGCCACTGGGCCTGGAGGCGTCGCACGTCGCGCGCCAGCTCCTCCTCGGCGATGCCCTCCGACGCCGTGCGGATGATCACGCCGGCGTCCTCGGGCACGACCCGCTTCAGCACGTCCTTGAGCCGGCGCCGCTCGTTCTCCGGCAGCTTGCGGGAGATGCCGGTGGCACCGCCGCCCGGCACGTAGACGAGGAAGCGGCCGGGCAGGCTGATCTGGGTGGTCAGCCGGGCGCCCTTGTGGCCGACCGGGTCCTTCGTGACCTGCACGAGCACGCTGTCGCCGGTGGACAGGGCCTGCTCGATCTTGCGGGCCTTGCCCTCGAGACCGGCGGCGTCCCAGTCGACCTCACCGGCGTAGAGCACGGCGTTGCGACCACGGCCGATGTCGACGAACGCGGCCTCCATGGAGGGCAGCACGTTCTGCACGCGGCCGAGGTAGACGTTGCCGACCAGCGAACCCGTGCCGGACGACGTGACGAAGTGCTCGACCAGCACGCCGTCCTCGAGCACGCCGATCTGGACGCGGTCACCGCGCTCGCGGATGACCATGGCCCGGTCGACGGCCTCGCGGCGGGCCAGGAACTCGGCCTCGGACAGGATCGGCGCGCGACGCCGGCCGGCCTCGCGGCCGTCGCGGCGGCGCTGGCGCTTGGCCTCGAGCCGGGTGGAGCCGCGCACGCTGCGCACCTCGTCGCGGCCGTCGGACTCGCCGCGGTCCCTGTCACGGTCCTTGTCGTCGCGGTCCCCACGGGAATCGCGGGAATCGCGGGAATCGCCCCGCGACTCGCGGACGTGGACCACCGTGTTCGGCGGGTCGTCCTCGGTGGGGCTGCCCTCGTCGTCGGAGCCGCCCTTGCGACGACGGCGACGGCGCCTGCGGCGGGTGGCCGCGTCGTCGCCGGAGTCGGCGTCGGAGGCCTCCTGCTCGTCGGTCTCCTCAGTCTCCGCTTCCTCCGTGGCCTTGCCACGGCCGCGGCGGCTCGGGCGCTCGGGGCGCTCCGACTTCTCGTTCTTCTCCGACTTGGTCCTGGCCTGCGGCTCGTCCTCGGCGCGCTCGTCGTCGCCGTCCTCGCCCTGGCCACCCTTGCCGCGACCCCGGCCCCGACGGCCCCGGCGACGGCGCGGACGCCCCTCGTCGGAGTCGTCGTCGCCCTGGTCGTCGCGGTCCTCGGCCTGGTCGTCGGCCTGGTCCTCGGAGTCATCGGCGCTCTCGTCGGCCGGCGGCTCCACGACGGCCGGACGGGCCGGCCGTGCGGGCGCGGCCGTCGGCTCCGGCGGGAGGAACAGCGGTGAGGCCGACGCGAAGACGGGCGTGGGCGGCGTGGCACGCGTGCGCTTCGGCGGTGCCTCGACGACCGGGGCCGCCGCTTCTGGCGTGGCCTCCGGCTCGTCGGCCGCGGTCACGCCGAGCGCCTCGGCCACCCGTAGTGCCAGCTCACGGTCGATGCTCGACTGCACGCTGCGTCCGTCGGCACCGAGGTCGGTGACCGCCGTAAGAACCTCACGGCTGCTCTTGCCGAGCAGCTTGGCGAGCGCGTGCACTCTGATCCGGGCGGGCAGCCCGGCCAAAGCGCTGGATGTGGTGGTATCCCCGCCGGAGCTTCCGGCAGGTGTGGACATATCCGACATTTAGCTCCTTCGCCCCCGGGCGCGTCCTCCGCGGATGCCTTCGCACCAACGCAGTCGGACGCGGCCGCACAGGGGCCTCGTTGTCCAGCTCCACCGTGCTCCTTCGGTGAAGCAGTGTTCGTCTTAACCCCACCGCTGGGCGGCGGGAATCCTCGCCTCTCGCCATGGAGTCGCCGTGCTCACACTCGGCGACCTGCCACAGCAGGTCAGTCTTGACGTCGCGCCACGCGTCAGCCGGATACCGCGGCCCTGTCGAGAGCCAGCGGGTCGGACAGACCTCCGCCGTCGTCTAGCCGTCCCTGGGCCATCCGGGTCGCCTTCGCGGGCACCGGCGATTCCAGAGCGGCGACCACGCGAAGCGCGCTCAGCACGTCGTCCGGACGTACGGCAGGTGTCGTCTGCCGCACAACCACCACGAGTATCCCACACGGCTCGACGTCGGGTGCCGACTCCGACCCGTCCGGGGGATCTTCGACGCTCCCCGTGATGATCGCGGAGCGTGCATCGATCGTGCGCATACCGTTCTTGGTCAGGCGTTCGACCTCGACCACGGACTCGGCCAGCACCCGGTCGAAGGCCGCACGAAGATCGTCCGGCGACACGCCCGGGAGCTCGATCCGCCACCTGCTGCCGTCGATCCGGTCCGCCAGCGACCCGCCAGCGGCTATCGTCGATCCGACCGTCACGCCCACGGCTTCCAGCAGGTCCAGGCCCGCGGGCATGGCCGCGTCGAGCATCCGGACCAGCTCAGCCGGCTCGACCTCCCGGACCAGCTGGATCTCCACGTACTCGGCCTCGCTGGCCACCCCGGTCGGCGCGGCGCCGATCCACGAGATCTTCGGATGCGGGTTGAAGCCCTGCGAGTAGGCCATCGGCACGCTCGCCCTGCGCAGCGCCCGCTCGAACGCGCGAGCAATGTCACGGTGTGACGTGAACCGCAACACACCGCGCTTGGCGTAGCGCAACCGCAGCTTCTGTACAGCGGATGCGGACGGATTGGGACGGTCCACGGGCGCTCAGTTACTCCTTCTGGTGGTCTCCGGCTACTCCGGTGGTGTTCACTTGAGCTTGGTGGCACGGTACCGCCAGGCTGAATTCGACCGATGAGCTTGTCTGGTCGCGGCCCGCTGGTTACCGTCCGGTCATTGGACCGCCGGTACCCCCGAACCGGCCGCCCGAACAACTGGAGGTCACCCCGTGCCTCTGCTGCGCCGTGCACCGGCAGCAGCGGTCTGCGCCGCGGTGCTCGCGTCCTACCTGGTCACGGCCAGTGTGACGGCGAGCGCCGAGAACGTGGACGGACCGCGGACGGCATGCTCGACGAGCGATGCCGACCTGCGGTTCCTCGTCGTTTTCCGGACCGGCACCACCCAGCCGGCCGCGACCGGTGAGATCGCCGCCGCGTGTGGCTCGCTCACCGCCTACTACCCGGAGATCGCCGTGGCGGTCGCCAAATCGACCGACGAGGCGTTCGCCACGCGCATGGGCAACGACCGGGCGTTCAGCGCGGAGCAGGTGACCAGGACGGTCCAGGGCCCCCACAACCAGGACCGGGCCGACTCGACGCAGGCTCTTGTCACGACGGATCCCGCCACCGTCTCCACGGCCGACCGCACGGCCGAGCAGTGGGACATGACGATGATCGGCGCGGACCGGGCCCGTGCGGTCCAGCCGGGCAGCAAGGACGTGGTGGTCGGCGTGCTCGACTCGGGCGTCGACCCGACCCACCCCGACCTGAGCGCGGCGCTCGACCCGGCCATGTCGGCGGGCTGCCTGTCCGGCGCGCCCGACACCGCCCGCGCGGCGTGGGTGCCGACCGGCTCCCCGCACGGCACGCACGTGGCCGGCACCATCGCGGCGGCCGACGACGGCAAGGGCACGGCGGGTGTGGCGCCCGGCGTGCGGATCGCGTCGGTGAAGGTGGTCGACGACGACGGCTACATCTATCCGGAGTACGCGGTGTGCGGGCTGATGTGGGCGTCGGCCAAGAACATGACCGTGACGAACAACAGCTACTTCGTCGACCCGTGGCTGATGACCTGCGATCGCGACAACGAGCACGTGGTCTACGAGGCCGTGCGGCGCGCCGTGGACTACGCGGGCAAGCAGGGCGTGCTGACCGTCGCGGCGGCCACCAACGAGGCCACCGACCTGGCCGCGCCGAGCGGGCAGACCACGGAGTTCGGCGAACGCCGCCAGTTGGACAGTGGGTGCAAGGTGCTGCCGGCCGGGATGCGCGGCGTGGTGGCCGTGTCGGCCGTCGGGCCGACCGAGCTGAAGGCCAGCTACAGCTCCTACGGGCTCGGCGTGATCGACGTGGCCGCGCCGGGTGGGGACACGGAGGCCCCGGAGGCGCCGGCGGCCCGCGAGGAGTCGGACTCCTGCGTGCTGTCGACCGTGCCCGGCGGGTACGACGAGTACTGCGGGACGTCCATGGCCGCCCCGCACGCGACCGGCGTCGCCGCGCTGTTGGCCAGTGAGCACCCGGACGCGTCCACCGAGGACCTGAGCCGGATGCTGACCGAACAGGCGGACGCGATCGCCTGCCCGGCCGACTACGACCTGAACGACACCGGCGCGCAGGACGCCTACTGCACGGGTTACGCCCCGTACAACGGCTTCTACGGGCACGGCCTGGTCGACGCACTGGCCGCTGTCAGCGACAACTGACCGACCCGGCCCGTCCACACGGTACGACCCACTGTCGAAACGGTACGACTCGCTAGACCGGGGTCAGTGGGAGCAGGGTGCGGCCGGTGGGGCCGATCTCGATGTCCGTGCCCATGGCCGGGCACACGCCGCAGTCGAAGCACGGGGTCCAGCGGCAGTCGTCGAGTTCCTTCTCCTCCAACGCGTCCTGCCAGTCGTCCCAGAGCCATTCCTTCTCCAGGCCCGAGTCCAGGTGGTCCCACGGGAGCACCTCGGCCTCCTCGCGGTCCCGTGTGGTGAACCAGGCGAGGCTCACACCGAGCGGCTCGAGTTCGGCGTTCGCCGCGGAAACCCAGCGCTCGTAGGAGAAGTGTTCGCTCCAGCCGTCGAACCGGCCGCCCTCGCGCCAGACCCGCTCGATGACCCGGCCGACGCGACGGTCGCCGCGGGACAGCAGTCCTTCGATGAGGCTCGGTTTGCCGTCGTGGTAGCGCATGCCGATGTTGCGGCCGATGCTCCGGTCGGAGTTCACGGCCTCGCGCAGCTTGCGCAGCCGACTGTCCACAGTGTCCGGATCGCACTGCGCGGCCCACTGGAACGGTGTGTGCGGCTTGGGGACGAACCCGCCGATGGAGATCGTGCACCGGATGTCCTTGCGGCCACTGGCCGCGCGGCCCGCGCGGATGACCTCCTTGGCCATCTCGGCGATCTGCAGCACGTCGTCGTCGGTCTCGGTGGGCAGCCCGCACATGAAGTACAGCTTCACCTGGCGCCAGCCGTTCGCGTACGCGGCGCTGACCGTCCTGATGAGGTCCTCTTCGGACACCATCTTGTTGATGACCTTGCGGATCCGCTCGCTGCCGCCCTCGGGCGCGAACGTGAGTCCGGAGCGCCGCCCGTTGCGGGACAGCTCGTTCGCCAGGTCGATGTTGAACGCGTCGACCCGGGTGGACGGCAGCGACAGGCCGGTGTTCGTGCCTTCGTAGCGGTCGGCCAGGCCCTTGGTGATCTCGGCGATCTCCGAGTGGTCGGCGCTCGACAGCGACAGCAGGCCGACCTCCTCGAACCCGCTCGCCTCCAGTCCCTTCTGGACCATGGCGCCGATGCCCTCGATGGACCGCTCGCGCACCGGGCGGGTGATCATGCCCGCCTGACAGAACCGGCAGCCGCGCGTGCAGCCGCGGAAGATCTCCACGCTCATCCGCTCGTGCACGCTCTCGGCGAGCGGCACCAGCGGCTGCTTCGGGTACGGCCACGCGTCGAGGTCCATGGTGGTGCGCTTGGCGACACGCGCCGGCACCCGCTCGCGGTTGGGCGTGGTTCCGGTGAGCATGCCGTCGGCGGAGTAGGCCGCGTCGTAGAACCGCGGCACGTACACCCCGCCGGTCTCGGCCATGCGGGTGAGCAGCTCGTCGCGACCACCGGGGCGGCCCTCGAGCTTCCACTGGCGGACGAGGTCGGTGATCTCGAGTACCGCCTCCTCGCCGTCGCCGAGCACGGCCGCGTCCACGAAGTCGGAAATCGGCTCCGGGTTGAACGCCGCGTGTCCGCCGGCCAGGACCACCGGGTGGTCCTCGGTGCGGTCGCGGGCGTAGAGCGGGATGCCGGCCAGGTCGAGCGCGGCGAGCAGGTTGGTGTAGCCGAGTTCGGTGGCGAAGCTGACGCCCAGCAGGTCGAACGCCACGACCGGACGGTGCGCGTCGACCGTGAACTGGGGGACACCGGCCTCGCGCATCAGCTTCTCGAGGTCGGGCCAGACGGCGTAGGTGCGTTCGGCCAGTACGTCGGGCAGCTCGTTCAGCACCTCGTACAGGATCATGACGCCCTGGTTGGGCAGGCCGACCTCGTACGCGTCGGGGTACATCAAGGCCCAGCGGACGGTGGTGGCGTCCCAGTCCTTGACGGTCGAGTTCAGCTCCCCGCCGACGTACTGGACGGGCTTGGACACCCTGGGGAGCAACGGCTCGAGTCTGGGAAAGAGGGACTCAACACTCATAATGCCGCCAGCCTAACCCGGACGCGCTCCGCCGTATTGCGCCGGTGATCCGGAAGCGAGACAGTTGAGCACTGAACTAGTAGCCCTCTGTGAGTGGAGGTCAACCCATGGACACTGGTATGGACATCGTCGCGCTCATCGGACGCATCCTGTTCGTGCTGCTGTTTCTCGGTTCCGGTGTCGCCCATGTCCTGAAATCGGACATGATGGCCGGCTTCGCCGCGAGCAAGGGCGTCCCCATGGCGAAGCTCGCCACCATCGGCAGCGGTGTGCTGATGATCGTCGGCGCGCTCATGGTGCTGCTGGGCGTCTACGCCGACCTCGGCGCCCTGCTGCTGGTCGTCTTCCTGGTGCCGACCGCGGTCCTCATGCACGCGTTCTGGAAGGAGACCGACCCGGCCACCAAGCAGATGGAGATGATCCACTTTCAGAAGGACATCGCGCTGGCCGGAGCCGCCCTGCTCATCCTCGCGCTGTACTCCCAGCTCGGTGACAACCTGGGCCTCACGATCACGGGCCCGCTCTTCTAACGCAGCAGCAGGATCCCGAGGCGGCGTGACGCGATCACCACGCCGATGCCCGCCATGACCACGAAGTACGCCAGGTTCCCGAGGAGGGAGAGGCCGACGAAGCCGGTGCACAGCGCCCGCATGATCTCGATCGCGTGGTAGAGCGGCAGGCACTGCACCATGAACCGCACGACCGCCGGGTAGACGTCGAGCGGGAAGAACGTGGTGGAGAACAGGAACATCGGCATCAGCGCGAGCTGCACCAGGTCGAAGTCCTGCCACGAACGCATGAACGTGGTGGCCGCCATGCCGATGGCCGCGAACGAGAACGCCACGAGCAGGGCGGCCGGCAACGCGAGCAACGCCCACGGCGACGCGATCAGCCCCATGCCGAGCATCACCGCCAGGAACCCGGTGGCGTACATACCGCCGCGCAGCAGCGCCCAGGCGATCTCGCCGATCGCCACGTCGATCGGGCCGAGCGGGGTGGCGAGCATCGCGTCGTAGAGCTTGGCGTACTTGAACTTGAAGAAGACGTTGAAGGTGGAGTCGTAGACCGCGCCGTTCATGGCGGAGGCGGCGAGCAGCGCGGGCCCGACGAAGGCGACGTAGCTGATCGGCTCACCGCCGGGGCCGACCACCTCGCCCACCAGGCTGCCGAACCCCACACCCATGGCCAGCAGGTAGAACAGCGGCTCGCAGAAGCCGGACACGATCGCGAGCCACGCCCGCCGGTTGACGAGCAACGACCGCTCGACCAGCACTCTTGCCCGGCCGGCGTACATACCGGGCGGCAGCATCCGCAGCAGCAGGCCGCCGCCCTGGACGGTCGGCGCGCTCATGCCGCCAACTCCCCGCGCGCCGGATCCCGGCGGGAACCGCCGATGGTCTCCCCGCCAGCACCCGTGGCCAGTCCCGCACACCTACCGGCCGGCGAGATCCGCACCGGCGACCCACCGGCCCGGCCGCTCTTTGCCATCGACTCGCTCGCAGGCACGGCCTGTGTCGTTGGTTCGCTCGTGGGCTTGCTCATGCGGCCAGCCTCTTGCGGTAGTTGCGCGCGCCCCACCAGGCGCCTGCGGCGAACAGAGCGCACAGGAACGTCAGGTGGCCGAGGGTGGGGCCCCAGCTGAGCTGGTCGAATGCGGCGTCGCGGCCCAGTTCGGTGCCGTGCCAGAGTGGGGTGATCCAGGCGATCGGGCGGATCCAGGCCGGCAGTTGCTCGATCGGGAAGAACGCGCCCGCGAAGAGGGTCATCGGCATCACGATGAACCGGAAGATGGCGCTGAACTGCTGGCCCTCGGTGTTGAGCGTGGACGCGTAGGCGGCGATGGGCGCGGCCGTGGCAAGACCGGTCAGTACCGCGATCAGGAGCGTGAGCAGCACCCCCGGGCCGGTGAGCGTGCCGAGTGCGGCGGCCACCACCAGGTAGACCGCGCCCGAGGCCATCAGCCGCAGGCCGATCCAGGTGAGCTGGCCGCCGAGGATCTGGGCGGGCGTGATCGGCGACGCGGCGATGCCCAGGTAGGTCTGCTGCCACTTGAACGCCGACAGGATCGGGTAGGTGGACTCGAACGCGGCGAGCTGCACGGCCGTGGCCACCAGCAGCGCGGGCGCCAGGTAGACCACGTAGCGCAGCCCGCCGGTGGCCTCGGTGGGCGCCACCTGCGAACCGAGTCCGAAGCCCAACGCCAGCAGGAACAGCACCGGCTGCACGACGCTGGAGACCGCCGTGGAGCGCCAGTTGCGGCGGTACCAGGTCCACAGGCCCTCGACGACGATCAGCGCGGCACGCACCCGGCCCAGCACCCGTCCGGTGCTGGGCCGCGGCGTGACCGCGCTGCCCACCTCGGTCTGGTCGAGCACGGCTTCCCCCTACCTCGGCGTGGCCGAGCCGTCCCACGGGTTGCACGCGTGTACCCCGGTGACGACGAAGTCCTTGAGGTTCCGGGTGGCCAGGTCGGCGTGGTACCGACGGCAGATCGCGGCGATCTGCGCGTCGGCCATGCCGATCGGTTTGCCGGAACGGTCACGCGCCGCGGTGATCCGCGCGTAGTGCTCCACCTCGTCGCCGCCGAAGGGCAGGATCTGGTCGCCGAAGTCCTCGGTGAGCAGTTCCGCGACCTTCGCGGTCAACACCGTCCTGCGGTGCCCGTCGGGCAGTCGTTCTACCCCGTACCAGAGTTCGGCGGCCGTGACCGCCGTGATGAACACGTTGTCCACGGGATGCTGGTCGACCCAGTCGAGGACGTTCTGGTCCGGGGTCTTCCGCATCAGCTCGGAGACGACGTTGGTGTCGAGAACGATCATTCAGGAAGCTCCGCGAATCGCGCTCGCTCGGTGCGGGGTGGCTGCTCGATCGCCAGATCGTCAGGACCCGCGAACCGTTGCCGGATCCGGGTGCCCATGCCTGGTCCGTCGGTCGGCCTGGTCAACACCGTGCGCAGGATCGCCCGGACCTCGGCTTCCATCGAACGGCCGTGTTCGGCCGCGCGGATCCGCAGCTGGGCCTTCAACTCGTCGTCGAGGTCACGGATCGTCAGCGTCGCCATCGCGCCCCCTCCTGTCGGTGCTGTCATTGATGTCAATGCTATCAGTCTATGAGGGTGCGGCCGGTCAGGCGCAGGAACACGTCCTCGAGGGTGCTGCGCCGTACGAGGCTCGACACCGGCCGCACCCCGCGTTCGTGTGCGGCGGCCAGCACCGCCTCGCCGTCGGCCGCGTACAGCAGGATCCGGTCGGGCAGCACCTCGATCCGGTCGGCCAGGCCGTCCAGCGGGTGCTCGGTGGTGTCGCCGGGCGGGAACCGCAGCTCCAGCACCTCGCGGGTGGAGTAGCGGCCGATCAGCTCGGCCGGACTGCCCTCGGCCGCGATCCGGCCGCCGTCCATCACCACCAGCCGGTCACAGAGCTGCTCGGCTTCGTCCATGTAGTGCGTGGTGATGATGAGCGTGACGCCACGCTGCTTGAGCCGGAACAGCCGGTCCCACAACAGATGGCGCGCCTGCGGGTCGAGGCCGGTGGTGGGCTCGTCGAGCAGCAGCAGCTCCGGATCGTTGATCAACGACCGGGCGATGGTCAACCTGCGCTTCATGCCGCCGGACAGCGGCTCGACCTCGTGATCGGCGCGCTCGGTGAGCTGGGCGAAGTCGAGCAGCTCGGCCGCCCTGGCCCGCACGTGGGACTTGGACAGCCCGAAGTACCGGCCGTAGACGTGCAGGTTCTGCCGCACGGTCAGCTCGCTGTCGAGGTTGTCCTGCTGGGGAACGACACCGAGACGGGCGCGGATGGCCGGACCGTCGCGCTCCGGGTCGAGCCCGAGCACCCGCAGGTCACCGCCGGTGCGCGGGGAGACGCAGCCGATCATGCGCATGGTGGAGGACTTGCCGGCGCCGTTGGGACCGAGGAAGCCGAACGCCTCCCCGGCCCGGACCTCCACGTCGATGCCGTCCACCGCCGTGAGCCCGCCGAACCGCTTGACCAGACCACGCGCTTCCACCAGAGCTGCCACGTCCGAAGACTAGTTGGCCGCTCCGACGGTCCAGGTCAGCGTTTGCGGCCGAACCGGTCGCCGAAACCGTCCAGCTGTCCCTGGATCTTCGCGATCTTCGCCCGGATGGCGGCCGACCGGTCGATGGCGGCGTCCAGCTCGTTGTCGGCCTGCACCACCGGGATGCCCCTGGCCTGCGCCGTGGCGATCACCGAGGCGCTGACCGACGGGTCGGCCAGCATGATGGCCGCCACGACCCCGCCGCTGAGCGTCTTGGTGCTCCGGAACCGGCCGCGGTAGTCGACCTCGGCCGGCACCCGCAGGTCGAACTGGGGCTTCTCCAGCTGCTCCTTCGCGAGCACGAGGCTCCACGTGAGCACGGCCTTGCCCAGCGCCTCCAGCACGCGCTTGCGGCCGGGGAACGGCGGCAGCGGCAGCCGCTCGAGCTGCTGTTCCACGGCGTCGTCCACCAGGTAGTCGAGCACGTGGCGGACCCGCACCTCGGTGACGTCCGCCCACTCGACGTCCTCGCCGTCGAACGCGATGGTCTCCGGCGAGATGGCCACACCGCCGAACCGGTCGAGCCGGCGGGCCAGCCCGTCGAGACGACGCGGGAAACCGGGAACGTCACCGACCAGGTCGCCAAGACCGATCGCCCACGGCTGCGTGATCGGTCCGGCCGGCGGGCGCCGGGCGTCGATGAGCGCGTTCAGTCGCGCCACGATGTCGCGGACCTCGGCGTCGTCCGGGTGCTCGTCGCCCTCCCCGGCGAGATCCATGGGCTCAGCGGGCTCCTGCGGCTGGTCGGGCTCGTCGTCGCGAACCTTCTGTACCGCGGCCTCGGCCTTGTCCAGTGCCTTGTCTCTGGCCTTGTCGGCCATCGAACGGGCGCCCTTCAGCAGGCCTCGCCCGAATCCCCCACCACTCGACATCTCTCGCGTCCTCCCCAGACATCCACTTGCGACAGACACAATAGCCGCGACCGGCGGGCGGTCGCGGCTATTCGGTCGAAAGGGGAAATCAGACGCCCGGGAACCAGAGGTCGATCTCGCGCTTGGACGACTCCGGGGAGTCCGAGCCGTGCACGATGTTGTACTGCACCTCGACCGCGAAGTCGCCGCGGATGCTGCCCGTGGCGGACTGGACCGGGTTGGTGGCGCCGGCCAGCTGACGGAACGCGGCGATCGCGTTCTCGCCCTCCACGACCATGGCGGCCACCGGGCCGGAGGTGATGAACTCGAGCAGCGAGCCGAAGAACGGCTTCTCCGCGTGCTCGGCGTAGTGCTGCTCGGCAACGGCGCGCTCGACGTTGCGCAGCTCCAGCGCCGCCAGCTTCAGGCCCTTGCGCTCGATGCGGGAGATGACCTCTCCGACCAGGCCACGGCTCACGCCGTCCGGCTTGACCAGGACCAGGGTGCGCTCGCTCACGACTGCCGTACTCCTTCGAATCACGGGAAAGACTCTGCGCGCGGAGCGTAACGTGCGCTCGCCGCCCATCCGGACGTGCCCCGCTTCGCGGTAGGCCCGGGCCGCACGGGGCCCGCCCGGCGATCCGCACGGACCCGGCACCCACCACCTACGACGGTAGCGCCGAACGTCGGGACGGGTCCCGAGACGCTCAGTCGGACGTGGTCTGCTGGCTCGGCAGCTGCCCCTGGGCCATGCGTTTGGCGACGTCCCAGCGCATCCACAGCAGCGTGCCCCACACCAGGCCGAAGATCACCCCGACGATGCCCAGCGGCACGGCCACCGGGAAGCTCGCGAGCAGCACGACCTGGATGGCGACCGTCAGCCACCGGCCCCACGGGCGCCGCACGACCACGACGTTCGCCACCAGCGCGAGCGACACCACCGCGACGATCGTGCCCTTCAACGCGGTCATGCCGCCGTCGAGGTTGGCGAGCACCAGCACCGCCAGCAGCACCACGATGAGCTGGAGCGCCAGCGTGGCCGCCATCACCGCGCCGAACGACTTCATGGGATCGGCCGGCCTGCTCTGTGGCCTTGATCCGCTCGCACGCTCGCCCTGTGACGCTGATTCGCTCCCAGGCTCGCCCTGTGACGCTGATTCGCTCGCAGGCTCGCCCTGTGACGCTGATTCGCTCCCAGGCTCGCTCATGCGGGCTCCTTCCCGAACAGCGTCCGCGCCTCGCCGGCCGTCACGACCGAACCGGTGACCACCACGCCGACGCCGGACAGGTCGCCCTCCGAGTCCTGTTCGGCCAGCTGGAGCCCGACGGCCAGCGCGTCGTCCAGGCGCGGCACCACGGTCACCCGGTCGACGCCGAACACGTCGGTCGCGAGGTCGCGCAGCTCCTCGGAGTCCATGGAACGCTCGGAGGAGTTGGTGGTCACCACGATCTCGTGGAGCACCGGCTCCAGTGCCGTCAGGATGCCCTTGACGTCCTTGTCCTTCATCACGGCGATCACGCCGACCAGCTGGCGGAAGCCGAAGTCGTCGTCCAGCGCCGCGGCCAGCGCGCGAGCGCCGTGCGGGTTGTGCGCGGCGTCCACGAACACGCTCGGCGAGGAGCGCACCCGCTCGAGGCGGCCGGGCACCACCACCGACTCGAAGCCCTCGCGGATGGCGTCCTGGTCGAGCATGCGTTGCGCGCCCGCGCCGAAGAACGCCTCCACGGCCGCCAGCGCGAGCGCCGCGTTGTTGGCCTGGTGCACGCCGTGCAGCGGCAGGAAGATCTCGTCGTAGGCGCCGCCGAGGCCCTGGAGCTTCAGCAGCTGGCCGCCGACCGCCACGTCGCGGCGCAGCACGCCGAACTCCATGCCGGCGCGCGCGACCGTGGCGTCCACCTCGACCGTGCGGCGCAGCAGCTCGTTGGCCACGTCCACCTGCTGCTCGGCGAGCAGCGCGATCGAGCCGGGCTTGATGATCCCGGCCTTCTCCTTGGCGATGCCCACGATGTCCGAGCCGAGGTACTCCACGTGGTCGATCTCGATGGGCGTGATCAGCGCGACCCGCCCGTCGGCGACGTTCGTGGCGTCCCAGCTGCCGCCGAGCCCGACCTCGATGACCGCGGCGTCGACCGGCGCGTCGGCGAACGCGGCGAACGCCATGGCCGTGAGCACCTCGAACTTGCTGAGCTGGACCTCGGCACCGCGGTCGATCATCGCGAGGTAGGGCTCGATGTCACGGAACACCTCGACGTAGCGCTCCGGGGCGATGGGGCCGCCGTCGACCGCGATCCGCTCGGTCACCAGTTGCAGGTGCGGGCTGGTGAACCGGCCGGTGCGCAGGCCGATGCGGGTGAGCAGCGAGTCGACCATCCGGGTGACAGACGTCTTGCCGTTGGTACCGCCCACGTGCAGCACCGGGTAGGACTTGTGCGGGTCGCCGAGCAGGTCGACCAGAGCCGCGATCCGTTGCAGCGTCGGCTCGATCTTGGTCTCGGGCCACCGGGTGTTCAGCTCGGACTCGACCTGGCGGAGGTCGTCGAGGGCGTCCGCCTTGTCCACAGTGGACTGGATGGCCTCCTCGGTCTCGTCGAGGTCGGTGTCGGGGTAGTCGACCTCGTCAGGCACCGAAGCTCTCCAGCCGTGCGGTCAGTCGCGTGATCTCTGCGGCCGCGACGTCGCGCCGCGTCTTGATCTTGTCGACCACCTCGGTCGGTGCCTTGTCCGTGAAGTTCGGGTTGCCGAGCTTCGCGTCGCAGCCGGCGAGTTCCTTCTCGGCGGCCGCCAGATCCTTGGCCAGTCGCTTGCGTTCGGCGGCCACGTCGACCGTGCCCGAGAGGTCCAGCTCGACGTGCACGTGCCCGGACCGCAACGCCACCTCGATCGACGCGCTCGCCGTGAACTCCTCGCCCGGCGCCTCGAGCCGCGCGAGGGCGGCCACCGCGCCGGTGTGTGCCGCCAGACCCGCGGCGTCCACACCGGACAGTCGGGCCGGGACCCGCTGACCGGGCTTCACGCCCTGGTCCGAACGGAACCGCCGGACCTCGGTCACCAGCTTCTGCACCCCCTCGACCCGCCGCGTGGCCGCCTCGTCGGCCGCGTGCCCGGACGGCGCCGGCCAGTCGGCCACCACCACGGACTCCCTGCCGGTCAACGTGGTCCACAGGGTCTCGGTGACGAACGGCATCAGCGGGTGGAGCAGCCGCAGCACGACGTCGAAGACGTGGCCGAGCACCGCGCGGGTCGAGTCGGCCCGCGCGCCGCCCTCGGCGATCTGCACCTTGGCCAGCTCGAGGTACCAGTCGCACAGCTCGTCCCACGTGAAGTGGTAGAGCGCGTCGCACATCTTGGCGAACTGGTAGTCCTCGTACAGCCGGTCCACATCGGACACGATGGCGTCGGTGAGGTCGAGGATCCAGCGGTCGGCGTCGGTCAGCTCCGCGCGGTCCGGCACGGCAGTGGCCGTGGTGGCGCCGTTCATGAGCGCGAACCTGGTGGCGTTCCACAGCTTGTTGCCGAAGTTGCGCGAGCCGGCCGCCCACTCCTCGGCCAGCGCCATGTCGCTGCCCGGGTTGGCGCCGCGCGCCAGGGTGAAGCGGGTGGCGTCCGCGCCGAAGCGGTCCATCCAGTCGAGCGGGTCGATCACGTTGCCGCGCGACTTGGACATCTTCTTGCCGCTCGCGTCGCGGATCAGGCCGTGGAGGAAGACGTGGTCGAACGGCTGGCGCCCGTCCATGGCGTACAGGCCGAACATCATCATCCGGACGACCCAGAAGAACAGGATGTCGTAGCCCGTGGACAGCACGCTCGTGGGATAGAAGGCGCGCAGGTCCTCGGTGTCGTCCGGCCAGCCGAGCGTGGACATGGGCCACAGCGCCGAGGAGAACCACGTGTCGAGCACGTCCGGGTCCTGGTGCCACTCGTCGCCGGCCGGCGGCTCCTCGTCGGGGCCGACGCAGATGACCTTGTCCTCGGGGCCGTACCAGACGGGGATGCGGTGGCCCCACCACAGCTGGCGCGAGATGCACCAGTCGTGCATGTTGTCGACCCAGTCGAAGTACCGCTTGGCCAGGTCGGCCGGGTAGATGGTGGTGCGACCGTCGCGGACCGCGTCACCCGCGGCCTTCGCGAGCGGCTCGACCTTCACGAACCACTGCAGCGACAGGCGCGGCTCGACCACCGTGTCGCAGCGCGAACAGTGCCCGACCGAGTGAATGTAGGGGCGCTTCTCCGCCACGATCCGGCCGTCCTCGCGCAGCGCGGCGACCACCGCCGGCCGGGCCTCGAACCGGTCGAGTCCCTGGAACGGGCCGGGCGCGGTGATCACCGCGCGCTCGTCCATGATCGTGATGGCCGGCAGGTTCTGGCGCTGGCCGATCTCGAAGTCGTTGGGGTCGTGGGCCGGGGTGACCTTGACCGCGCCCGTGCCGAACTCCGGGTCCACGTGCTCGTCGGCCACGATCGGGATCATCCGGCCGGTGAGCGGCAGCTCGATCTCCGTGCCGACCAGGTGCTTGTAGCGCTCGTCGTCCGGGTGGACGGCGACGGCCGTGTCGCCGAGCATCGTCTCGGCGCGGGTGGTGGCGACGACGATCGAGTTCTCGCCTGTGCCATCGACGGAGCCGTAGCGGATGGAGACCAGCTCGCCCTCGTCGTCGGAGTGCTCGACCTCGATGTCGGACAGCGCGGTGAGGCAGCGCGGGCACCAGTTGATGATCCGCTCGGCCCGGTAGATCAGGCCGTCCTCGAACAGCCGCTTGAACATCGTGAGGGTGGCGCGGGAGCGGCCCTCGTCCATGGTGAAGCGTTCGCGGTCCCAGGAGACGCCGTCGCCGATGCGACGCATCTGGCCGAGGATGCGGCCGCCGTACTCCTCCTTCCACTCCCAGACGCGCTCCACGAACTTCTCGCGGCCCAGGTCGTGGCGGGTCTTGCCCTCGCGGGCCAGCTCGCGTTCCACCACGTTCTGGGTGGCGATGCCCGCGTGGTCCATGCCGGGCAGCCACAGCGCCTCGTAGCCCTGCATGCGACGACGGCGCGTGAGCATGTCCATGACCGTGTGGTTGAGGGCGTGGCCCATGTGGAGGCTGCCGGTGACGTTCGGCGGGGGCAGCACGATGCTGAACTTCGGCTTGTCGCTGGTCGCGTCGGCGCCGAAGAAACCGGCGTCTACCCATCGCTGGTACAGCTCCGCCTCTACGGTCGCCGGCTCCCAGGCCGGCGGTAGTGCGGTGGGCTGCTGCGATGAGGTGTCAGTCACGCTCCGAAGTCTACGAACCGCGCTGACCGGCACGCATCCGACTTCCCCTGGTGCCGCCCCGCGCCGACTTGTTAACACACCGAATGGTCGGATCGATGAGCTGAGCACCAGGTAGTACACGTTCTTCCTGGTTGACCGGTCAACCACTGCAAGCGACGACACGACCCATTGGGGAGCGGGTGAACACTAGCCAGCCCGGCGCGGACCTCGTCGGCGCGGACGACGCCGACTGGGCGCGTCGCGTCGAACGGGCGGCGACCGCGGACACGCGACGGCTGCTGCGCACCGCACGGCAGCGGCGCCGCAACCGATGGCTCGCCATCGGCGTGATCGTGGCCGCCCTCGCGGTCGTGACCAGCCTCGTTCTCTCCTCCGGCCTGTTCACGGTGGCCGGCTCGAGCACACCCGACCCGGACGTGCGGGGTGTCACGGGCCAGGACGCCGCCATGCTCGACGAGACACGGCCGTTCGACTCCACGCCGGCCGCGCAGTGGCCCGACGGTGCCGCGGGGATCGCGCTGCCCCCGGCCGAGGCGGCGGCCGGTTTCACGGCCGAGCAGGTGGCCGAGGCCACGGCGCTCGTCCGGGACATCCTGGTGGCCAGCAGGCTCGACCGCCGGATGCTCGTGCAGCACGATCCCGCCACGTTCCTCGGTCTGCTGGCGCCCGACGCGCGCTCCCAGCTGGAGCCGTCGTTCCGCGCCGGCCAGGAGCCGGCCGTGCAGTCTCTCGTCAGCCTGGTCTCCGCGGAGAGCGAGTTGCTGCCGTCGGAGGCCAAGGTGAACGGGGAGATGTCGGTGTCGCGCGGCGAGGACGGCTCGCTGATCGTGCACACGAACTACGTGTTCGCCTACGCGTTCCGGCCGAGCGAGCCCACCCGGCTGCTGGACGCCATGAACGTCATCGTGGTGGTCCGCGCCGACGTCGACTACGCCCTGCGCTGGGGCGACAAGTGGACGCCGGGCAGCCAGGGCCTCTGGTACGGCGACGCGTCCGGCTACGGCTACTCCATCGGCTGCGAGGCGTACCGGCGCGGGTTCCTGGCCCCCGCCACCACGGAACGCGCGGTGGCCGGCGAGCCGGCCCGCGAGCCCGGCGCCTACTTCGACCCGACCAGCCCGCTGCCGACGACGCGTGGTTGCCACAGCTGATGCGGGCATGTTTGGCGCCCTTCGTGCGTTGAAGCCTGTGTCCGTCCCCCGGAAGTCGCAGGAGCGTCGATGACCACCACTCCCTCGAAGCTGACCATGTACTCCACCACCTGGTGCGGGTACTGCCGCAGGCTCAAGTCCCAGCTGGAGCGGGACGGCATCGAGTACGTGGAGGTCGACATCGAGCGCACGCCGGGCGCGGCCGAGTTCGTGATGAAGGTGAACGGCGGCAACCAGACGGTGCCGACCGTGCACTTCCCGAGCGGCGCCGCCCTCACGAACCCGACGCTCGCACAGGTGAAGGCGCAGTTGGCAGCCTGAACCCCCTGGATCTGACGCCTCGCGCATCTGCCATCCGGAGGTGCGCGAGGCACCCCAAGACCAGGCGACAGGCAAGGTCGGCCTCCGCCGGCTGACTGGCCGCCGGCGGGGCAGTCCGAATCCGGACCCGATTCGGCTCGACTCCATGAGTTCTCGTTCGCGTCGCAGGCATGCGTGCCGAACCCCCGACTCGCGCGCCGGGTCCACGAGCGGGCCCGCGTCAGGTCAGTAGGGCCTCAGGAGGGCCATGGCCGCGTTGTGGCCACCCAGGCCGCTCACACCGCCGCCCCGCCGGGTGCCGGCCCCACAGAGCAACACGTTCGCCGTGTCGGTGGCGACTCCCCAGGGGTCGTCACCTTCGGCGTACGGCCAGGCCAGGTCGCCGTGGAAGATGTGGCCGCCCGGCATCGCCAGCTCCGCCTCCAGGTCCAGCGGGGTGCGGGCCTCGATGCACGGCCGGCCTTCGGCGTCGTTCGCGATGCAGTCCTCGATCGGTTCGGCCAGGTAGCGGTTCAGCCCGGCCAGGTAGCCCTGGGTGAGCCGGTCGCGGGTGCCGGCGTTGTCGGCGACGAACAGGTCGGCCGGCAGGTGCAGGCCGAACAGCGTGAGCGTGTGCCAGCCGCGGGCGATGAGCGCCGGGTCCAGAATGGACTCGTCGGCCAGGGTGTGGCAGTACGTCTCACCGGGCAGCGGGTCCGGCACCTGGCCGGCAACGCTTGCCGCGTAGGCCTTCTCCAGGTCCACATAGGACTCGTCGAGGTGGAACGTACCGGCGAACGCCACCCGGGGGTCGATGCCGGAACGCAACCGGGGCAGCCGGGACAGCAGCACGTTGATCTTCAGCTGGGAGCCGGCCGGCTTGCTGACCGGGCGGCCACGCAGACCGTCGAGCACGGCCGGCGCGACCCCGGCCAGAACATGCCTGGCCGCGACCACGTGCTCCCCGTAGTGGACCTCGGCGTCGGTGCCGTCGGCATCGATGCGGTCGACGTGCGCGTCCGTGACGATCGTGGCGCCCGCCTCCCGCGCCACGCGTTCGAGTTCCGCGGTGACCGCGCCCATCCCACCGACCGGCACTCGCCACTCACCCGTGCCGTTGCCCACCAGGTGGTAGAGGAAACAGCGGTTGGCCAACAGATCCTCGGCCGTCGTGGAGGTGTGCGTGCCGATGAGCGCGTCCGTGGCGACGACGCCGCGCACCACGTCGTCGGCGAACGTCGACTCGATCGCCTCGCCGATCGGCCGCTCGAACACCTGCTCCCAGACGCGGGCGCCGGCGGCGTCGGTGACCAACGCGCGGAGCCGGTCGCGCGACGGCAGTGGTTCGAGCATGGTCGGCGCGACCGCCCGTGCCATCGCGGAAAGCTCGTCGTACCAACGTGTCCAGCGGCCGAACTCGGCGTCGCCGCCGGTGAGTGCGCGGAACGACTCGGCCGTCGCCGACCCCGGTTCGCGTTCCACCAGCAGGCCGCCGCCGGAGGTCGGGGTGTAGGAGGAGACGGCGCGGGAGCGCAGCGTGAGCCGCAGGCCCAACTCGTCGACGATCGCGGTGGGCAGCAGGCTCACCAGGTAGGAGTAGCGGGACAGCCGCGCGTCGATCCCCGCGAACGGCGCCTCGCTCACGGCCGCGCCACCGACCCGACTCCGCCGCTCGAGCACCCGCACCGAGCGGCCGGCCCGCGCGAGATAGGCGGCCGCCACGAGCCCGTTGTGCCCGCCACCGACAACGACGACATCAGTCCGTTCCACCATCACTCCACCTTAGGCAGTGGCGGCGCGGCGAACCGGTCTCGGTCGCGCGACGGGCTGCGGCGACTCCTCTTCGCGGGGTTCCCGCACCCGCCGGTTCTCGGCGGCTTCGGCGGCCAGTTCGGCGCGGCGCAGTTCGGCTGACATGGCGGTGATCCTCGGGTCCATCATGGTTCTCCTTCCGGGCAGCCTGAACAGGCCACCCCTCGGGCAGCCGTCAGTTCGGGTGTGGGGTCAGGCGGTGGGGGCCACCGTGGCGGACAGGAAGAAGTTCACCGGCCGGGAGCCCTCGGGCCGCAGTTCCGGCTTGGTGCGCCGTTCGCGGTAGCGGTCGAGCCGCTCGTTGAACGCTTCGCGCAGCTCCTCCACCTCCGCCGTGGTGAGGTAGTCGTTGCTGTTGTCGACGCCGACCACGGCACGCCACTCGTCCGGTTCCAGGTGGCTGCTGAGCTGACGGTCCCGGATCTGGGTGAGCGCGTAGTCCAGGAAGGCCCCCGAAGCCGCCTGCATGGCCAGCGCGCCCTCGTTGTCCATCCCGAGGTCGGTCATGCCCTGACTCGCGTGGACGAGCCGCCAAGGCTTCTCACGGCCCTGGCCGCCTTCGGCCTGCTCCACGTAGTCGTACTTGGCGAGCATGTTCAGGTGGTAGGAGCAGCTGGCGACGCTCTCGCCGGTCTCCTGCGCGCACTGCGTGGCGGTCGCCGTGCCCTCGCGACTCACGACCTCCAGCAACTTCCAGCGCAGCGGATGGGCGAGCGCGCGAAGCGCCTTGGGGTCGGTGATCTGTCTGCGGTCCGCCATGTTTAACAAGGTACCTTGCTCAAGACTTCTTTAGCAAGGTTTCTTGTTATAGAAAGTGTAGGCTGTATACATGGGAAGAGTGACGGTGCGTCGACCGGTTCTGAAGCTGTCCGCCGACGGCAGCCGCAGCCGGCAGGACGTGCTCGCGGCCGAAGAGCCGCTCGAACTCCGGGTGGACGGCAAGGCGCTGGCCGTGACCATGCGGACCCCCGGGCACGACGTGGAGCTGGCGCACGGTTTCCTGCTGACCGAGGGCGTGATCGGCGCGCCGGCGGACATCAGCACGGCGCGCTACTGCGACAGCGTGGACTCCGAGGGGCGCAACACCTACAACGTGCTCGACCTGGCGCTGGCGCCGGGCGTGGAGCCGCCGGACACGAGCCTGGAGCGCAACTTCTACACGACGTCGTCGTGTGGCGTGTGCGGCAAGGCGGCGTTGGACGCGGTGAAGCTGAAGACGCGGTTCTCCCCCGCGGGCGACGAGTGCCGGGTGTCGCCGGAGACACTCGTGACGTTCCCCGACCTGCTCCGCGAGCGGCAGCGGGTGTTCGAGTCGACCGGCGGGTTGCACGCGGCCGGCCTGTTCACGGCGGACGGGTCGCCGCTGGCTGTACGCGAGGACGTGGGGCGCCACAACGCGGTCGACAAGGTCACCGGGTGGGCGCTGCTCGACGGGCGGGTGCCGCTCGGCGGGACGGTGCTCATGGTGTCCGGGCGCGCGTCGTTCGAGCTGGTGCAGAAGGCCGCGATGGCCGGGATCCCGATGCTGGCGGCCGTGTCGGCGCCGTCGTCGCTCGCCGCGGAGCTGGCCGACGAGCAGGGCATCACGCTCGTCGGGTTCCTGCGGGGCACGAGCATGAACGTCTACACGCACCCTTCGCGCATCACTGGTTCGTGACCAGGCGGGTGTGCCGGTCGCCCGTCCAGCCGAGGACGGCCGGCCAGGGCCCGTAGCCGGCGGCCGTGTTGAGGTGGGCGCCGCCGGGGATGACGTCCAGGTCGATCTTGAGCCCGGCGGCCATGTCGACCGCGTCGGCGACACTGACGGCGTCGTCGTTGTCGCCGACCACCAGTTGGGTCCAGGCGGCCGCGCGTCGGATGCCGGCGGCGTCGAGCGGGGCCGGGGTGAAGCCGCGCACGTCGGGGTTGTCCCAGCGCGGGCCGGGCGGCGCGACGAGTAGGACGCGGTCGAAACGCAGGCGCGGGTCTGTCATGTCGGCGGCGTGGTGCAGCCAGAGACACGCGCCGGCGGAGTGGGCGAGCACCACGCGTTCGCCCTCCGGCGCGGCTTCGAGGTGGTGCCGGAGTTCGGCGAGCCACACGTCGAGGGCAGGCCGGTCGGGGTCGGTGAGCTGAGGGACGTCGACCGTGGCGCCGAGATTGGCGAGTTCACCGGCGAGCCAGCTCTGCCAGTGCTCGGGCCCGGAGCCGGTGTGCCCGTGGAGAAGCAGGACGTACGGCGGCGTCGACATGCCTCATCCTTGCATGATTCGGCCCGTCACCAGGCGTGGCGAGCACTGCTCCGGACGGCTCATTCACACTCACCCTGGGGCACAATCCGGGTACGTGGAGTGATCGCTCGAAGATCCATCTGGGATACGAAAATCGAGCGACGCTCGACCGGACCTCCACCGACTCTCGACATCCAGCGCCCCTACCGTCACGCAGCCCCCACCCCATCCCGGGGGGCGGCCCCTGTTCCAGTCTACCGGCGGGGTCCGACAGTCACGACGATGACGATCTTGCCTGTGGACAACTCAGCCGGAAACGGCGAGCGAATGGAACATTCGGCCGAACTCGCGAGGCGAAACCGCACGACACAAGACATCGGCCCCGCCGACCGAAGTCCGCAGGGCCGATGAACCAGGAATCAGGCTGACTTCTCGCGGCGCTCCCGGCGCGAAGGCTGACGGGCCACGATCGTCGGGTTCACGTTCTCGCGCACCGTCTGCTCGGTGATCACGACCTTGGCGACGTCGGTGCGACTCGGGATGTCGTACATCACCGACTGCAGCACCTCCTCCATGATCGCCCGGAGGCCACGGGCACCGGTGCCACGCAGGATCGCCTGGTCAGCGACCGCCTCGAGCGCCGTCTCCGTGAACTCCAGCTCCACCCCGTCCATCTCGAACAGCTTCTGGTACTGCTTGACCAGCGCGTTCCTGGGAGCGGTGAGGATCTGGACCAGCGACGGCTTGTCGAGGTTGGTCACGCTCGCCACCACCGGCAGACGCCCGATGAACTCCGGGATGAGCCCGAACTTGATCAGGTCTTCCGGCATGGTGTCGGCGAAGAAGTCGGCCGCGTCGATGTCGGCCTTCGACCGGATCTCGGCGCCGAAGCCGAGGCCTCGCTTGCCCACGCGGTCCTGGATGATCTTGTCCAGCCCGGCGAACGCGCCGGCCACGATGAACAGCACGTTCGTGGTGTCGATCTGGATGAACTCCTGGTGGGGGTGCTTGCGACCGCCCTGCGGCGGCACGCTCGCGGTGGTGCCCTCCAGGATCTTCAGCAGGGCCTGCTGCACGCCCTCGCCGGAAACATCCCTGGTGATCGACGGGTTCTCGCTCTTGCGGGCGATCTTGTCGACCTCGTCGATGTAGATGATGCCGGTCTCGGCGCGCTTCACGTCGTAGTCGGCCGCCTGGATCAGCTTGAGCAGGATGTTCTCGACATCCTCACCCACGTAGCCGGCCTCGGTGAGGGCGGTGGCGTCGGCGATGGCGAACGGCACGTTCAGCAGCTTGGCCAGCGTCTGGGCCAGGTAGGTCTTGCCACAGCCGGTGGGCCCGAGCAGCAGGATGTTCGACTTCGAGAGCTCGACGGTCTCCTCGCGGGGCTCACGGCCCTCACGGGTCTCCGGCCGGGCGCGGTCACCAGCCTGGATGCGCTTGTAGTGGTTGTAGACGGCGACCGCCAGCGTGCGTTTCGCGTCGTCCTGGCCGATCACGTACTGGTCGAGGAACTCGTCGATCTCGGCTGGCTTGGGTAGCTCGTCAAGTTTGACGTCGCCGGCCTCGGCCAACTCCTCCTCGATGATCTCGTTGCAGAGGTCGATGCATTCATCGCAGATGTATACGCCGGGACCGGCGATCAGTTTCTTCACCTGCTTCTGGCTCTTTCCGCAGAAAGAGCACTTCAGCAGGTCTCCGCCGTCACCGATACGCGCCATGACCGCTGACCTCTGTCCCCTCCGACGTGCCCGGAAGCACATCTGGATGTGTGGCTTGAACGGACCTCGAGCACCAGTGTCGCGCACCGCACTTAAGTTCCGCTCGTGCCTGTTGCCCTCGACGGTACCTGCCAACCCCCACTCAATGGGAGAACCTAACCGCCGAGTTGTCGGAATCGGCCGATCAGGTGGCGCCGCTCACTACTGGACGACGCCACCCGGTCGACGTTCAGCCTACGGCTTGGAGGCCGACAGCTTTCGGTACGGAAGAACCTCGTCGACGATGCCGTAGACCTGGGCCTCGTCCGCCGTGAGGATCTTGTCCCGCTCGATGTCCTTGCGGATCTGCTCGGCATCCCGGTTGGTGTGCCGTGCCAGCGTGGACTCCATGAGCCGCCGCACGCGCTGGATCTCGTTGGCCTGGATCTCCAGGTCCGAGACCTGCCCGTAGACACCCTCCATCGCGGGCTGGTGGATCAGCACGCGGGCGTTGGGCAGGGCGTAGCGCTTGCCGGGCGTGCCGGCCGCGAGCAGCACGGCCGCCGCGGAAGCCGCCTGACCGAGGCAGAACGTCTGGATGTCCGGCCTGGCGAACTGCATGGTGTCGTAGATGGCCATGAGCGAGGTGAACGAGCCGCCCGGCGAGTTGATGTACATCGTGATGTCGCGGTCCGGGTCGATGGACTCCAGGTACAGCAGCTGGGCCATCACGTCGTTGGCCGACGCGTCATCGATCTGGACGCCGACGAAGATGATCCGCTCTTCGAACAGCTTGTTGTACGGGTTGGACTCCTTGACCCCGTAGCTCGTGCGCTCGACGAACGACGGCAGCACGTACCGGGCCTGCGGAGAGTAGTGGTTGCTCACTTCTTGGTCTCCCTGTTCTCTCAGGCGCCGTTGGGAGTCTGGGTGGCGCGGGTGACCACGTGGTCGACGAAGCCGTAGGCCTTCGCCTCCTCGGCCGTGAACCAACGGTCACGGTCGGCGTCGGCCGTGATCTGGTCGACGGTCTGCCCCGTCTGGTCGGCGGTGAGCTCGGCCATCTCGAGCTTCCACTTGCCGAGCACCTCGGCCCGGATCGCGATGTCGGAGGCGGTACCGCCGACGCCGCCGGAGGGCTGGTGCATCATGATCCGCGCGTGCGGCAGGGCGTAGCGCTTGCCCTGCGCGCCCGACGAGAGCAGGAACTGCCCCATCGACGCGGCCATGCCCATGGCCCAGGTGGCCACGTCGGGCTCGATGAGCTCCATCGTGTCGTAGATGGCCATGCCCGCGGAGACCGAACCGCCCGGCGAGTTGATGTAGAAGGTGATGTCCTTCTCGGGGTCCTCGGCCGCGAGCAGCAGCAGCTGCGCCGTGATCCGGTTCGCGATGTCGTCGTCGACCTCGGAACCGAGGAACACGATCCGCTCCCGGAGCAGCCGCTCGTAAACCGAGTCGTTCAGGGTGAGCCCTGCGGTCCCCGACCGCATGTCGGGCGTCTGCCGTGGATGCGTCACGTCTGCCTGCCTTCTCCGCTCTCTCCACCACCGAAGCGGCGCTGGATACGACGATGATCTGGTCTCATGTTCGACATTAACGAAGGCGGGCGGCATCGAATGCCCGATACCGCCCTCGTTCGCTCAGAGCGTCACTGAGCGCCCTTCGTCTCGCTGCTCTCCTCGGCGCTCTCCTCGGCCTCGGCGGGCGGCTCGACGGCCGGCTGCTCGCGGGGGCCGAACAGCTCCTCGAGGTCGACCGCGTTGCCCGACGCGTCCGTGACGGTCGCGAGGCGGACCACCGAAGCCAGTGCCTTGCCGCGGCGCACGTCGGCGAAGATCGCGCCGAGCTGGCCGGACTGCTGGGCCCGCTGGACGTACTCGTCGGGGCTGATCCCGAAGCGCTGCGCCTGGTAGATGATGCGTTCGGTCAGCTCGTTGTCGTCGACCGTGAGCTTCTCGGCCTCGGCGATCGTGTCCAGGATGAGCTGGGTCTTGACGGCCTTCTCGGCCTCCTCGCGGGTGTCCGTGTCGAACTCCTCGCGGGTCTTGCCCTGGCTGGTGAGGAACTCCTCGAAGCGGGCCTCGTCGTGGTCGAACGTGTGCACCGCGTCGTGCTTGCGGGACTCGATCTCGGCCTCGAGCACGGTGTCCGGCATCGGGACCTCGGTGACCTCGAGAAGGGCCTCCAGGACCTTGTCGCGGGCCTGTACGCCCTGCTGCATGCGCTTGACCCGGGTGAGACGCTCGCGCAAGTCACCCTTGAGTTCGTCGATCGTGTCGAACTCGCTGGCGAGCTGGGCGAAGTCGTCGTCCGGCTCCGGCAGCTCACGCACCTTCACCGTCTGGACGGTCACCGTGACGTCGGCGTCGCGGTCCGCGTACTCGCCGGCCACGAGCTTGGTCGTGAACGTCGCCGACTCGCCGGCCGACACGCCGATGATGGCCTCGTCGATGCCCTCGATCATCTCGCCGGAGCCGACCTCGTAGGACAGACCGGCGGTCTTGGCCTCCTCGACCTCCTCGCCGTCGACCGTGGCCTCGAGGTCGATCGACACGAAGTCGCCGTTCTCGGCGGCGCGCTCGACGCCGGTCAGGGTGCCGAAGCGGGCGCGAAGCTCGTCGAGCTGCTCGCTCACCTCGTCGTCGGTCAGCTCCAGGTCGTCCACCGAGACCGACAGCTCACCGAACGCCGGGATGGTGATGTCGGGCCGGATGTCGACCTCGGCCGTGAACGCGATGTGGTCGCCGTCCTCGAGCTTGGTGACCTCGATGTTCGGCTGGCCCAGCGTGCGGACCTCGCCCTCGGTGACGGCCTCCATGTACTTGGCCGGGATCGCCTCGTTGACGACCTCGTCCAGGATGGGTGCGCGACCGATGCGGGACTCGATCACGCGGGCAGGCGCCTTGCCCGGGCGGAAGCCGGGGATCCGAACCTGGGACGCAAGCTTGCGGTAGGCGCGGTCGAAGTTCGGCTTGAGCTCGTCGAACGGCACCTCGACGTTGATCCGTACCCGCGTCGGGCTCAGGTGCTCGACGGTGCTCTTCAACGTGATCTCCTGGGTAGCTGGGGTTTTGGCTTCTCGCGAGTGTATGGAACTCGGCAGGCCTCGGGGCGGGCGGGGCCGACCTGCTGATTGCAGGTCGGCCCGCCCGACTGTCGGGCTGACAGGATTTGAACCTGCGACCCTTCGCTCCCAAAGCGAATGCGCTACCAAGCTGCGCCACAGCCCGCGACAACACCCCGGGGATGCCCCGTAACAGTATCGCGACACGCTAGGCTTGCTGCGCGCCGGCCGTCATGCGGCGTGCGCGGGTGTAGCTCAATGGCAGAGCCCCAGCCTTCCAAGCTGGTCATGCGGGTTCGATTCCCGTCACCCGCTCCACACACAAACGCCCAGGTCACACAGCGTCGACTGTGCCCTGAGCGTGCGTCGTCGGAGCCGAAAACGCCTTCGTGCCAGATCCTTCCCGCCTCGTCGTCGGGCTCCTGAGCCGCGCGGATCAGCGCGTCCAAGGCCACGGTGATCTCGTGATCACGCTTGCTGGTACATCATTGCGGCGCGAGTGCTGGCGTGGCCGCTCCGGGGTGGCTCCCGCTTGCGGACGGCCGCCTTCGAGGTGCCGTTGAAGTTGTTGCGCCGTGGAGTCGCTCTCTTCGGACCAAGGCGCATCGAGGTGAGCAGGGCGTGACGGCCAGCTCGTCGTGCAACCGGTCGTGGCGCGCCCCTGCCGGCCTCGACAACTTCCCTGAGCGACTCGTCAGGTAGCCAATTCCCGGCTTCCTCGGCCCCGCTGATAGTCGTAGAAGTCCGGATCACGTGGCGTCCCTCCCAAGGATCCGCTCGGCTCGAGCCCGACGCTCATGCCACCCACCTCCGAGGCATGCGAACGTCAGCACCGTGGAACCGTTCGTCAACGTCGCCCGAAGCGGCTCCGGCCCGTACGCCTGTCCGTGCTGCGGATTCCTGACCCTCGACACGCGAGGCGGATCCGAGATCTGCGCCGTCTGCTTCTGGGAAGACGACGGCCAGGACGACCACGACGCCGACAGCGTCAGGGGCGGCCCCGACGGACGCCTCAGCCTCACCCAAGCCCGACTGAACTACACACGCATCGGCGCTTGCGCGGAACGCCACCTGCGACACGTGCGAGAGCCAACCTCCGACGAGCATCCACTCAAGTAGGCACGCGCCCGGCGAGGTAAGCGACGAGCTGACCCAAGAGGTCGCCGGAAGGCGATCACGTCGGCCAACTCGTCGACGACCGGCACGATGAACAGGTGGGTCCTGCCTCACCTCCATGCCGCCCCTGAGGATCGATCCTGGATGGATCTCCTTGCCGCATCACATCTTTCGGCGTCTCAAGGACGTGCCACCAGAGCAACGTGCGTCGCTCAATCGTGAGCGATTGGGTGCTCGTATGGTGGCCTGCATGGCTTCGCGCAAAGGTCGGGCCCCGCAGGTTCAGGTCAAGGCTGGGCCGGCTTCCGATGATGCGCACGACATCGTGTTCTTTCGGCGTCACCTTGACGATGACGGTGCGGCGACGATGCCCGGACGTGAGTTTCTCCGGGAGATTTGCTCTCCTGGGGTGCGGGCGAAGTTCAACGCGATCTTGAATGCCGTCGCCGCTGCTCCTCCCAAGCGCTTTGCTGGGGGTGGGGCGTGGGAGGCCATGCACGGTGACATGACCGGATGGTTCGAGGCGCGGGCGAATGGTCCCCGGCGCCACCATTACCGGTTGTTCTGCCTTCTCGATTATGACGCCGATGGTTTGGACAGGCCGCTTCTCGTCGTCATTGATGGGCGTGACAAGCCGTTTCGGTCCGAGCTTGGCGAGGCGGATTATGCCGCCGTGCGCGCACTCGGTGACGAGTACCGGAAGCGTAATCCGCGCTCGCTCGGCTGAGCCCGCTCAGGCGCCTACTGCCCGCCTGTCCTCGATGGTCCGCGCCAGTTTCTCGGGGTCCTTTGCAGTGCCCGCCCGGAGGGTTTCCGCGTACGCCTCGCGTTCGCTGTCTTCCATCGGCACCAGGGCCACCTTGTAGCCCAGCGCCGCCGCTACCTCCGCGACGGTCCCTATGGTCGGATTGCGGTGTCCGGTCGAGAGGAGGCGGCGGATCACGGCCGGCTCAGCGCTGATCGCGCGGGCCAACTCGGCCTTGGACAGGCCCAGGGCCGTCCTTGCCTCGTCCAGGTCGTTGACCAGACGGTCGATGGTCTCCACCCGAAGGCTCTCGGTGATGTAGGCGCGGAGGAACTCGGGATCCCTCAGATCCTCGACCAGGTCGTCCCAGTACGTCGTCGGAGCAGGCTCCATGTCACCTCCCAGCAGTCAGCGTATCACCAATGCTACGCGATTCCGCAGAGACCCGCAGGGATGCTGGGCGGACAGGTCGGATGAAGGTGCTGTTCACGTGGAGGGTGATGCCGCGGATCCAGATGGGGGGCCACGTTCGCGCGGGGTCGTTTCAGGCCCGCGGACTCAGTGTCAGGTCAGGTCTGACACCGTTGCTGCCTGGGCGTTGCGCCGGACCGAGTCGATGCCGTTTTCCGCCGATGCCTTCTGGTTGTAGGCCTCGCTCACGGCGATGATCTCGCCGTTCGCGGCCTTCAGACGGAAGCGGTACTTGTCGGACTTGTCCTTGTACAGCTCGAACTTTCCGGCCATGCTATTTCTCCAGATCCGTGCGTAGGACTTCGTTCTTCAGGATCGCCGCCAGCTCGGCCGTGTCGCCGTTGTACGAGGTCTGCCGGCGCAGTTCCTTGCGGATCGCCTCGATCACGTTGTCCGACAGCACGATCCGCGCCAGCGATCGGGGTGACGTCGCGGCTTTGGCCTGCCACAGCTCGTCCAGCAGGCGGTGTTTGATCGCTTCCTTGCTGAGGTGGAAGAGGGCGTCGGCCTTCGCGGTTGGGGTCGCGTCTCCCAGGAGATCGACCTCCATGGTGAGGTCGACGACCACCGGCAGGCCGCCCGTCAGGTGCCACACCTGCCAGACCTGGCCGTTGGTGAGGATCATCCACTCGACACCCTCGTTGACCGCGTACGCCTGCACCTGTCGCAGGTGACGCGCGCCGAGTTTCTGCGTGCAGCGCTTGACCTCGATGAACGCGATCATCTGCCGGTCGACACGAATGCCGTAGTCCGCGAACTCGCCGCGCACCTGGTACTCCGTGGTGAGGTCCTCGTACTTGTCGAAACCCAGGCCTTCACAAAGAAAATCGGTGACGATCAGCCTCGTGTCGCCCTCGTTGGCGTCACGTTCGATGAGGTCCGCCAGCGGCTTGCTGAACCGGCGGATGGCCGTGCGCACACGATCTCGGGCCGTCGTCTCCCATTTCGGCGCGGCTCGCTTGGGTGGGCGCGGCGCTTCGGTCACCACCGGTACCACGTTCACCGTCGCCACCACCGGCTGCACGGGCTTCTCGGCCGTCTCGACGATCTCGTCCACAGTGCACCTCCCGTCATCGCGTCCCATCGTTCGCGGATCGCATTGCGTAACCGGAAATTTCCCGACAGCACGGATAATCACGTTCCGGATTCGGGTGGGCGGGCTCCGTTAGGACAGAACGTCATGGCGGATTTTCGCCGGACTGGAGCGTGGTGGGGGCGCAGGCTTGGGGCATGGGAGAGCTCGCGTTTGTTGCGGTGGACGGGCGGCGGTTGGCGCGGATGCGGAACCAGGGGGCCGACGAGTTCGGGAATCCCTGGGTTCTGCGGGTCGCGGAGGGGTGGGAGCCGTTGCGGTGTTGCTTGCGGCGGGCGGGTGCTGGGGACTCCATCGCCCTTATTTGTTACTCCCCCTGGGTCGCCGCCAGTCCGTGGATGGAGGCTGGGCCGGTGTTCGTGCATTTCGACGACTGCGATGGATACCTTGAGACGCAACGGTATCCCGAGGATCTTCGGCGTAGTCCGACTATGATCAATCCTTTTGGGGCGGACGGGGCTCGGGTTTATCAGCACATCACGTTCGTCGAGCCCGATGAGGACCATGAGGAGGCCGTTCGGCTGGTGATGAGCCAGCCGGAGGTCGACTTCGTGCACGTGCGCAGTTCCACGGCCGGGTGTTTCACCTTCGCCGTCACGTCACAGGGCCAGTAGCGCGGTGTCCGCACCGGAGTCGCGCAGGCGAACTCAGTAGTCGCCCCACCGGGCAGCGGTGTGCAGGAACCGCTGACCGACTAGGGCCGGGTCGGATACCGAAGCCCGGCGACGCGGGTGCGAGGTAGGCGGTCCGCGCGAGCGGGCCGGCGCAACCGCACGACCGCCCAGATGGGAACGCGTGCACGCCACCCGCCCGCGGCGGTGAACTCGACACACGCGGCGAAGTGCGCCAGATACGGCCAGATCGTGGTGCCGAACTGACTGTCGCGCAGTGCCGGGAAGCCCGATTGCTCGGCCGTGCGGTGGACGCGAACCAGGGTGATCCCCCACAACGCATACGCGTCGCCACGCGGAACCTGCCCTCTGTAGAACAAGTACCCCATCATGTCGGCCGACGCGAGCGCGTGGTTGATCGCCCGGAACTGCTCGGGTTCCAAGTCGTGCGGGTCGGTGCCCGCCTCATAGGCCTCGAACAGCGCGCGGCGCCCTTGCTGCCGTTCCGGATCCACAAAACTCTCGTGTGTACGCAGGAACAGGTCGTGCTTGCTCGCCCGGCGGTTGTACAGGAACACCGTGGCGCTGAACACCAACGCGATCACCGAGATGAGGACAGCCACGGGGGAAGTCTGCCGGATGTCAGAATGGCGCCATGTCCACACCGTTCACCCACCGGCTGCGTGTGCGTTACAGCGAGTGCGACGCGCAGGGCGTGGTCTTCAACGGCCACTACCTGTTCTTCTACGACGTCGCCCTCAATGAGTTGTGGCGTGACCGCATCGGGCCCTACCAGGAGATGATCGACCGTGGGGTCGACCTGGTGGTGGCCGAGGCGACCACCAGGTTCCTGGCCAGCGCGCGGTTCGACGAGGAGCTGGACATCGAGTTGCGGGTCAAGCACCTCGGTACCACCAGCATGATCATCCAGCCGGTGTTCCGGGTGGGCGAACGACTGGTGGCCGACGGCGAGGTGCGCCACGTGTTCGTGGACCCCGCCACCATGCGCAAGACCCCGATGCCGGACGACATTCGCGGGGCACTGTCCCGTTAGGCGGAACGGGTGTGCTTGCCGTACTCGATCTCCAGCACCGGGCGGCCGTCGCCGAAGTCGCGTTCCCGTCGGCGGCCGCTCTCCTCGAAGCCGAACGACGTGTAGAAGTGGCGCGCGCGGTTGGCGCCGGCCATCGTCCACAGGCGAACGCGCCGAAATCTGGCCTCCCGCACCATTTCCCACGCCTTGTCGAGCAGCGTGCCGGCGACTCCCGTGCCCCAGACGGTGGGATGGGAGTAGAAGTCGAAGATCTGCGCGTCCGGCACCCCGTCGACGTGGGGTCCGAAGTAGACGAACGCGACGATGCTGTCGCCGCGTTCGGCCACCAGCAACGTGTTCCTGGTGAAGTCGCGGCCGGCCATGAGGTCGACCCAACGGTTGCGGCGCTCGGCCTCGAGGTCACGCAGCCACTGGTCCTCGAACAGGTCGCGGTGTGCCGCCCGCCAGGCCTCGGCGTGCACCGTGCCGATCGCGGCGGCGTCTTCGGGCACCGCCTCGCGGACGAGCAGGGGCAGGTCGACTCTCATTGACCACCCCACGGGATGCGGACCGTGGGAAGCATTCGCCAACCATAGGTCAGACCACTGGAACCATCCACCACTCCGTGGCGATCCGGACCTGATTCACCCGACCTAGGTACCCCTGTCGAGCTGCGCCTATCCTCCGAAACCTTGTGCGCGGCTACTTTGTCCACACCCGTCTGGCCGTACTTCACGCTTTCGTATTACTTCGTGATCCTGGTCCCTTCCGGAACTCCGGGCGTAGCGTGCCCGTTGTCCGGTAAACGGTCCGGTGTTGAGAGGGTGTGTCCCATGGGCGGCACAATCGTGGTCATCGCGTTGATACTGGCGGTTGTCGCCATCGGCATGGTGTTCGCGCGCAACCAGGCGAACGCCAAGCAGAACCGTCTCGAGGACGCGAAGGCCGAGGCCAGGCGCTGGGTCGAGCGGCTCGGCGGCCAGGTGGTGAACCTGGTGGGCACGAACCAGGCCTCCCAGCAGGCGTTGGCCGACGCCTCCGAGCGCTACACGGCCGCCGGGTCCCAGATGGAACAGGCGAACACGGCCGAGCAGGCGCGGCTCGTGACCGCCACGGCCATGGAAGGCCTGTACTACGTGCGCGCCGCGCGCATCGCCATGGACCTCGACCCCGGGCCCGAGCTGCCGGTCGACCGCGAGCGCGAGCGTTCCGGCAAGGTCACGGAGGACCGGCGGGTCACGGTGGAGGGCCGCGAGTTCGAGGCGTCGCCCGAGCCGGGTGAGAACACGCCGCACTACTACCCGGGTGGGCGCGTGGCCGGTCGACCGGTGCCGCAGGGTTGGTACAGCGAGCCGTGGTGGAAGCCGGCGCTCGTCGCGGGTGCCTGGGGTCTCGGGTCGATGCTGCTGTTCAGCGCGATGTTCTCCGGGATGTACGGGATTCCCGACGCGCAGGCCTGGGAGAACGGCGACGACGCCGGCCAGGCCGACGCCGCCGAGGCCGATGCCGGCGGCGACGCGGGTGGTGACGCCGGTGGCGGGGACTACGGCGGCGACTACGGCGGCGGTGGCGACTACGGCGGCAGCATGGACGGCGGGTTCGGCGGCGGGGACTTCGGCGGATTCTGAAGTGGCTGGGGCGGGTTGGCGCGACTGGCGCCAACCCGCCCCTCGACCAGGTCGCAGGTGGCGGCGCCATGATCAACGGCGGCCTTCGGCCCAGGGGTCCATGTGTCGGGAACCGCGAACTCGCGTGTCGGAACCGCGAACTCACGTGCGGGAAGGTCGATCTCGCGTGCGGGAACCGCGATCTCGCGCGCTGAGAAGGTAGTCGTCCTATGACTCAGGCCTGGCAGGTCGGGCACCAGTAGAGGTTGCGGCCCGCCAGGTCCGACGTCGCCACCGGAGTACCGCACACCAGGCACGGCATGCCGGTGCGACGGTAGACGTACACCTCGCCGCCGTGGCGGTCCTGGCGTGGGGCTCGGCCCATGGCCTTCGGTAGGTGTTCCGCGTGGACCGTGTCGATCCGGTTGATCGCGGACGCCCGCGCGCATCAGCGTGACCAGGTCCTGCCACATGTCCAGCCACAGCGCGTGGTCCAGGTCGCGGCCGGGAACCAGAGGGTTGAGGCCGTGGCGGAACAGGATCTCCGCGCGGTAGACGTTGCCCACCCCGGCCAGGACCTTCTGGTCCATCAGCAAAGCCGCGACCGGCAGTTTCGAGCGGGAGAGACGGGCCCACGCCTGCGAAGGATCGGCGCGCCTGCGCAGCGGGTCCGGGCCCAGGCGCGCCACTATCGCCGCCATCTCCGCCGCGTTCATCAGCTCACACGCGCTCGGGCCGCGCAGGTCGGTGAGCATGTCCTGGCCCACCAGGCGCATGCGGACCTGGCCCACCGGTGGGGTTTCCGGTAGGACCTGCTCGGAGAACGTGCCGATCAGACCGAGGTGCACATGGACGATCGCGTCCGGGCCGTACACGTGGAACAGATGCTTGCCGTACGCCTCGGCGCGTTGCAGCACACGGCCGTCCACAGCGGACGCCGCGAGCGCGAACCTCCCCTGTGGACTGCTGACCCGCACGGGCCGGCCGGCGAAGAACTTCTTGTGCCGCCTCGCCAGTCGGTGCAGCGTGTGACCCTCAGGCACCGGGCAGGGCTGGCGGTTCGCCGGTGCGCTCGTAGTCCGCCAACTGCTGGATGCGCCGCGCGTGCCGGTCGGCGCCGGAGAACTCGGTGGCCAGGAACGCGTCCACGATGTCCGCCGCCTCTTCGGCCGTGTGCATGCGGGCGCCGATTCCCATGACCTGGGCGTCGTTGTGCTGACGGGCCAACGTGGCGGTCTCGGTGCTGTAGCCGAGCGCGGCGCGGCAGCCGGGCACCTTGTTCGCCGCGATCTGCTCGCCGTTGCCGGACCCGCCGATCACCACGCCGAGGCTGCCGGGGTCGCCCACCACGCGCCGGGCCGCCTCGACGCAGAACGCCGGATAGTCGTCCTCGGCGTCGTAGACGGCCGGGCCGACGTCCACCACGTCGTGGCCGGCCTTCTCGAGATGCGTCGCGAGCGAGGTCTTCAGCTCGAAGCCCGCGTGGTCGGATCCAAGGTAGACGCGCACGAAAAATGATTGTGCCAGCCCTGAAAGGATCGCCCGCATGACGGTCTACGAACAGGACGGGTACGACGTTCGGCTCGAGTGGGGAATGGACGGGGTCGCCGCGCTCGGAGGCGGCTGCGCGGTGCTCGTGGTGATCGACGTGCTGGTGTTCACCACGTCCGTGGACATCGTGCTCGGCCGCGGCGGGCGGGTGTTGCCGCTGGCCTGGCACGACGAGCGCGCGAGGGAGGCCGCGCGAGCGGCGGGCGCGACGTTGACGCCGAGCGGGCTGACCGGCATCGAAGGCGCGGCCACGGTCACGGCCGACCCGGCGGCCAAGAGCTGGAGCCTGCGCCCGTCGTCGCTCGTGGGACTGCCGGCCGGGGAGTTCCTGGGCATCAGCTCCCCCAACGGCGCCACTTTGGCCGCGGCCGCCGCGAAGACCGGCGCGACCCTGTTCGCCGGCTGTCTGCGCAACGCGAGCGCGGTGGCCGCGGCGGCCATGGCAGCCGCGAACGGACGGCCGATCGGCGTGCTGCCCGCCGGGGAACGATGGCGCGAGACCCCGGACAAGCGACTGCGACCGTCCATCGAGGACTGGCTCGGCGCGGGCGCGGTCTGCGCGGCGCTCAACGGAACGCGGTCACCGGAGGCCGACCTCGCGGCCACGTCGTTCCTCGCCGTGCGCGACCGGATCGGCCAGGTGCTCACCGACTCGGTGGGCGGGCGCGAGCTGATCACCGCCGGGCTGCCGGACGACGTGACCCTCGCGTCCGAAGTGGACGCCAGCACCGCGGTCCCCCGGTTGCGGGACGGCGTGTTCGAGTGACCTGGCTGGAGCTGGGCCCCGGCGTGTACGCGCGCCGGCACACCGAACTGGACCAGACGATCGGGCTGGTGGTCGGCGCCCAACGCTGCCTGGTGATCGACACCGGCACCGACGAGGTGCACGGCGCCGAACTGGCGGCCGCCCTCCGCGAGGTGACGCCGCTGCCGTGGACGATCGTGCTCACCCACGCCCACTTCGACCATGTCTTCGGCACGGCCGCGTTCAGCCCGTGCCCGGTGTGGGCGCACGAGCGCTGCCTCCCCGCGCTGCACGACATCGAGCCGCACCGCCAGGACTGGGTGGAGCGCTACCGGACCGAGGCACCGGCACGAGCTGGCCGACCGGCTCGCCGCCGCCCGGTTGGTGCTGCCGACCGACCTGCTCACCGACCGCGTGACGCTCGACCTCGGCGACCGCGAGGTGTCACTCGTCCACCCCGGCCCCGGGCACACCGACCACGACGTGGTGGTGCACGTGCCCGACGCGGGCGTGGTGTTCGCCGGCGACCTGGTGGAGCAGGGCGCGCCGCCCTCGGCCGGCCCGGACGCCGTCCTCGCGGCGTGGCCGGCGGCACTGGACGCGGTGCTCGCGCTGGGCGCGGACGTCACGGTGCCCGGCCACGGCGAGCCGGTGGACCGAGCGTTCGTGCTGGCCCAGCGCGACGAGTTGGCGCTGCGATGAGTTCTCGCGCTCCCGCTGGTCTGTATCGGTGAGAACCCACTGGGAGGAACGACAATGGCAAAGCTCATCACCGGCATGGAACTGTCCCTCGACGGCTTCTTCGAGGACGCGAACGGCGGCGGCACGGGCGGCGAGTCCCTGGCCGGCACCGACTACCTGCGCGACATGATCGCGCAGACCGGGGCGGTCATCATGGGCCGCAGGACGTTCGAGATGGCCGACGACCCGGACCTCTACGTCGGCCACTACGAGTTCCAGGTGCCGATCTTCGTCCTGACCAGCACCCCGCCGGCGAAGGCACCGAAGCAGGACGAGAACCTGACGTTCACGTTCGTCACCGACGGCCTCGAGTCGGCCGTGCGGCAGGCGAAGGCGGCCGCGGGCGACAAGGACGTGCAGGCCGTGGGTGGCGTCCAGCTGATCCGCGACCTGGTGCGGACCGGCCTGGCCGACGAGCTGCACGTCAACATCCTGCCGGTGCTCCTCGGCTCCGGCAGGGCGCTGTTCGGCGACCTCGGGCGCATCGACCTGGAGAAGATCGACGCGCGGGAACTCGGCAGCCGGACCCTCCTCCGCTTCCGGGTGAAGCCCTAACGCTGGATGGCCTTCAGCTCCGTGAACTCCTCCAGCCCGTAGCGGCCGAACTCGCGGCCGTTGCCGGACTGCTTGAAGCCACCGAACGGGGCCTTCGTGTTGAACCCGGCGCCGTTGATGTCGACCTGGCCCGCGCGCAGCTTGCCCGCGACCGCGAGTGCCCGGTCGGCGTCGGCGCCGAACACGCCCGCCGCCAGGCCGTACTGGGTGCCGTTCGCGATGCGGACGGCGTCGGCCTCGTCGGCGTAGGGCATCACGCACAGGACCGGGCCGAAGATCTCCTCGCGGGCGATCGTCATGTCCGGCGTCACGCCGCCGAAGACCGTGGGGCGCACGTAGTAGCCGGGGCCGTCCACGGGCTCCGGGCCGCCGGCCGCGAGCGTCGCGCCCTCGGCCACGCCCCGGCGGATGTAGTCGACCACGCGGTCGCGCTGTGCGGCCGACGCGGCCGGGCCGATCCGGGTGGTGTCCAGCGCCGGGTCGGCGGGCACGTACTTGGCGGCCGCCGCCGCGGCGACGGAAACCGCCTCGTCGTGGCGGTCGGCCGGCACCAGCAGCCTGGTCAGGGCGCTGCACGCCTGGCCGTTGTTCATGAAGCAGTTGGCGAGCGTGATCTTGACGGCACGCGAGAGGTCGGCGTCGTCGAGGACGACGGACGCGGACTTGCCGCCCAACTCGAGGGCCACCCGCTTGATCGTCTCGGCGCCGACGGCCGCCACCCGCCGGCCCGCGCGGGTGGAGCCGGTGAACGACATCATGTCGACCAGCGGATGCCCGGCGAGCGCCTCGCCGACCACCGGGCCGGTGCCGTGCACCAGGTTGAACACGCCCGGCGGCAGTTCGGCCGCCTCGATGATCTCGGCCAGCAGTCCGCCGGTGAGCGGCGCCACCTCGCTCGGCTTCAGCACCACCGTGCAGCCCGCGGCCAGTGCCGGGGTGACCTTGGCGACCATCTGCTGCAGCGGGAAGTTCCACGGGGTGATCGCCGCGACCACGCCGATCGGCTCGCGCCGCACGGTGGAGTTGCCGAACTCCACGGGATCGAGCGCGCCCGCCTCGATCTCCTCGAGGACGCCCTCGGTGATCCCGATGGGGTTCGGCACCTGCACCTTCGTGGCGAACGTGATGGGCGTGCCGACCTCGGCGGTGATCGTGGCGGCCAGCTCGCCGGCGCGGGCCCGCAGGCCGTCGCTGATCCGGCGGACCGCCGCCACCCGCTCGGCCACGGGCAGCGCCGCCCAGCCCTCGAACGCGTCTGCCGCCGCCTGCACGGCCGCGTCGACCTCGACGGTGGTCCCGGCCGGAACGGTCGCGATGACCTCCTCGGTGGCCGGGTTGACCACCTCGATCTGGTCGGCCGCGGTGACGGAGACGAACGCCCCGCCGATGAAGTGCGCGGTACGGACCTGGCTCGGGGCGGTCGGCGCGACCATTGATCCTCCAACGGATGTGACACTGGTGCCGGGGTTGCCTTCAGGTTGTCACACCGTTGGGCGTCAGTCGAAGTTCAGTTCCCCGGTCCTGGTGCGCTTGAGTTCGAAGAACTCCGGGAAGCCCGCGAGCGCGACGGCGCCGTCGAACACCTTCAGCGCGTCGTCGCCGCGCGGGATGGAGTTGAGCACCGGGCCGAAGAACGCGACGCCGTTCACGTGGATGGTGGGGGTGCCGACGTCCATGCCGACCGGGTCCATGCCCTCGTGGTGGCTCTTGCGCAGCGCGTCGTCGTGGTCGGTTGAGTGTGCGGCCTTCGCCAGCTCGGCCGGCAGGCCCGCCTCGGCCAGCGCCTCGGAGATGACCTGGTCGAAGTCCTTGTTGCCCTGGTTGTGGATGCGGGTGCCGAGCGCGGTGTAGAGGTCGCGCAGCACCTCCTCGCCGTGCTTCTCGGCCGCCGCGATCGCCACCCGCACCGGACCCCACGCCTTCGCGAGGAACGAGGTGTAGCCCTCGTCGAGGTCGCGGCCCTCGTTGAGCACCGACAGGCTCATCACGCGGAACCGCAGCTCGACGTCGCGGTGCTTCTCGACCTCGAGGATCCACCTGGACGTGATCCAGGCGTAGGGGCACGCCGGGTCGAAGTAGAAGTCGACCTTGGTCTTGGTGGCTGTAGTCATGTTCGGTCCAACGGACGAGTTATGGCCGTTCTTCCCCGCCTGGCAAGCCAAACCGGGGCGGACAGTGATTGGATGCGGTGGAACCCGAACACGCTTGTAATTCTCGACTCGACCTGAGGTGACTCTTGGCTCCGCCGAACTTGACCCGTGACGACGCACAACGGCGCGCGGCGCTGCTGGAGGTCGAGTCCTACGACATCGCGTTGGACCTGACCGACGGCGGCGGCAAACCGGGTGATGTGACGTTCTCCTCACTCACCACCGTGCGGTTCGCGAGCCACGAGCCGGGTGCGGAGTCGTGGATCGACCTGGTGGCCGCGTCGGTCGAGCACGCGGAGCTCAACGGGCAGGAACTGGACGTCTCCGGCTACCGCGAGGACAAGGGCATCGCGCTGCCGGGCCTCGCCGCGAAGAACGAGCTGACCATCCGCGCCACCTGCGCGTACACGAACACCGGCGAGGGCCTGCACCGGTTCGTGGACCCGGTGGACGGCAGCGTCTACCTGTACACCCAGTTCGAGACGGCCGACGCCAAGCGGATGTTCGCCTGCTTCGACCAGCCCGACCTCAAGGCCACCTACGCGCTGACCGTCACGGCGCCGGAGTCGTGGCGGGTCATCTCCAACGGCACGGTCGAGGACAGCGGCGACGGCGAGGGCGGTGCCGCCCGCCACACTTTCAGCACCACGAAGCGCATGTCGACCTACGTGGTCGCGCTCGTCGCCGGCCCGTACACCGAGTGGCGCGACGAGTACACCGACGACCTGGGCACCATCCCGCTCGGCCTGTACTGCCGCGCGTCGCTCGCCGAGCACATGGACGCCGAGCGCCTGTTCACCGAGACCAAGCAGGGTTTCGAGTTCTTCCACCGCAACTTCGGGGTGCCCTACCCGTTCGGCAAGTACGACCAGTGCTTCGTGCCGGAGTTCAACGCGGGCGCCATGGAGAACGCGGGCTGCGTGACGTTCCTCGAGGACTACGTCTTCCGGAGCAGGGTCACCCGCTACGCCTACGAGCGGCGCTGCGAGACCGTGCTGCACGAGATGGCGCACATGTGGTTCGGCGACCTGGTGACCATGCGCTGGTGGGACGACCTGTGGCTGAACGAGTCGTTCGCCACGTTCGCCAGCATCCTCGCCCAGGCCGCGGTGACCGAGTACACGCACGCGTGGACCAGCTTCGCGAACATCGAGAAGTCGTGGGCCTACCGCCAGGACCAGCTGCCCTCCACCCACCCGGTGGCCGCCGACATCCCCGACCTGCAGGCCGTGGAGGTCAACTTCGACGGGATCACCTACGCCAAGGGCGCCAGCGTGCTCAAGCAGCTGGTGGCCTATGTCGGGCAGGAGAACTTCCTGTCCGGGCTGCGGGTCTACTTCGGCAAGCACGCCTGGGGCAACGCCACGCTCGCCGACCTGCTGTCGGCGCTGGAGGAGGCTTCCGGGCGCGACCTGTCGTGGTGGAGCGCGCAGTGGCTGGAGACCACCGGCCTCAACTCGCTCTCGCCGCAGTTCGAGGTCGACGCGGACGGGCGGTTCACGTCGTTCGCCATCACCCAGGGCGGCGCGAAGCCGGGTGCCGGTGAGCTGCGGACGCACCGGGTGGCGGTCGGCATCTACGACGACAGTTCCGACGACGCTGACGGCAAGCTCGTTCGGTCCCACCAGGTGGAGATCGACGTGAGCGGCGACCGCACACCGGTGCCGCAGCTGGTTGGCGTGCCTCGGGGCAAGCTCGTGCTGGTCAACGACGACGACCTCAGCTACTGCACCATGCGGCTCGACCCGGACTCGCTGACCACGCTCATCGACCGGATCGGCGACATCACCGAGCCGCTGCCGCGCACGCTGTGCTGGTCGGCCGCATGGGAGATGACCCGCGAGGCCGAGCTGCAGGCCCGCGACTTCGTGACGCTCGTGTGCCACGGCCTGCCGGCCGAGACCGAGGTGGGCGTGGTGCAGCGGCTGCTGCTCCAGGCCCAGACGGCCATCAACTCCTACGCCGACCCGGCGTGGACTGCTTCGGGGTGGCAAGCGTTCACCGAGCGGCTGTTCGAGCTGGCGGCGTCGTCGGAGCCGGGCTCGGACCACCAGCTGGCCATGGTGAACGCGCTGACCGGCTCGGTGCTCACCTCGTCGCAGCTGGACGTGCTGCGGGGCTGGTTCGACGGCTCGGCGGTCCTGGAGGGGCTGACTGTCGACACCGACCTGCGCTGGCGGCTGCTCCACGCGCTGGTGGCACACGGCGCGGTCGGCGACGGCGAGATCAGCCGCACGCTGGCCGCCGACTCCACGGCCACCGGGCGGCGGCAGTCCGAGCGGGCGCGCGCTCTGGTCCCGTCTTCGGAAGCGAAGGCCGAGGCGTGGCGGCGCGCGGTGCACGACGACGAGCTGCCCAACGCGATCAACGAGTCGATCATCATGGGCTTCTCGCACCCGAACCAGAAGGAGCTGCTGGCGCCGTACGTGCAGCGGTACTTCGCGGACGTGGCGGACGTGTGGGACCGCCGGTCGAGCGAGCGCGCGCAGCCGGTGGCGCTCGGGTTGTTCCCGTCGTGGTCGGTGCGCCCGGAGACGGTGGAGGCGGCCGACGCGTGGCTGTCCGACGAGTCGCACCCGCCGGCCCTGCGGCGGCTGGTGTCGGAGGGCCGCGCGGGCATCGTGCGGGCTCTGGCCGCTCGGGACTTCGACGGTAGCTGACGGATTCGTGCGACGAGGCCCGCCGGGATGGCGGGCCTCGTCGGCGTTTCGGGGTCAGTGCTCGGCAGGGCCCGCCTGGTCGATCAGCGTGCGCATCGCCGCCTCCGCGGCCCGGTGCGCCACATCACAGGCGGGCGCACTGTCTTCTCGCTCCCCGCCGCTAACAGACACCTTCAACGACTGATCGTCGGCCACGTCGACATAGATCCTGCAATCACTGTCGGGACTTAGCTCCCTCTCGATCCGCGTCATGACCCTCATCACCCGAAACCCCTCGATCCGTACGACGTCCTCGGAGGACCCACCCACGCCGACGTCGCCGTCGGCCCACCTGTCGACCCCGTGGTTGGTGACCTCTTTCACGTTGATGGTCGCTCCGCCCCGAGCGAAGAACCGGCAGCCGGTGCCTTCCTCGCCGAACTCCGAGCTGACGTCGTCGGGCATCCCCAAGTGGGTCGTGTTCAGGTCCAGCAGCGCCTCTTGGGAGATCAACTCGCACGGCGGCACTGCCGTCATGTCCAGCGCACGCGGCCGGTCGGAGGTCTCCCGCCCCACGATGAGAACGACCGTCGCCACGACTACACCCACCACGACCACCGCGAAGAAGAACAAGATCCGTCGCCGGGTCATCCGTAATACCGTTTCTTCAGGTCCCGCACCTGCGTCCGGTAGTCCCCCAGCAGTGCCGCCGCTGCCTCCCCGACTCGAGCGACGAACTCGCGCTCGCGCAGGTCCCGCACCGTGCCACGCGTAATCCGCACGGTGAAGTCGTCCATCCCGACCGCGGTCAACCGGATCCGGCCATCGCTCGACTCGCCGCTGGACTGGAGGTCCTGACGCTCGTCCCGGAAATTGAGATCGTGCTGATCCTTCGGGTCGATGTTCAGTCCGGTGTCCGCGATCGCCGCCCGGTACTCCCGCAGCCACCCCGCGAACAGCAGGCGGGCGAGGCTCGCCAACGCGTGTTCCAGATAGCGCTCCCTGATGAACTCGTACACGCTTTCCCCGAACGAGAGCGTGATGGTGTTGCGCGCACTGAGCTCGGCTTCGATGTCCGCGCCGGGTGCGCGTACCCGAACACGAATGTTGTCCAGCCGTTCGGCCAGGCGTCCCATCGGTGATCCCTACGTCGAGGTGCCGAGGCCGGCGTCGGTGGTGATCTGCTCGCCCGGCATGCCGGCCAGCTGCGGCCTGGGGGACACGAAGTGGTCGTTCTTCTGCTGCACCAACGTGGTGCTTTTCACGACGGCGTCGGCGATGCGCTTCTGGGTCTCGCTGATCTCAGCGGTGAGCGTGTCCACGGAGTTCCTCATCGACTCGATGATGGCAGCGGTCTCGTCACCGGAAATGCTGACGGGGCTGGCCTCTCCGGGCTGCGCGAAGGACTGTGCCGCGCCGCCTATGGCGGACACCGCGCCGATCATGGCGAACCCGGCACCTGGGCCGGTCGCGGTGGCGGCCCCGCCGACTGCGGCAACAGCGCCAGCCACCTGCAAAAGCTGACTCCAGTCGGACGACGTGCACTCACGTGCGTTGTCGAGTTGGTCCACCGTGGCTTCCGCGATCAAGCGAATGTCTTCACGCGCCTTCTCGCACACGGCTCGATACGCCTCGAGCGCACCCTTCATGGTCACCACCATGAGGAACTGGTTCGCCGAGATCGACGGAAACGGGTCCAGAAAGTTCACCTTGAAGTTCGTCGCCGCCTGACCGGTCCAGCTGGCCAGTACACCTGCCGCCGAGTTCATCTTGTTGAGGTCCGGATTCGCCAGAACGGACCCGCCGTGCAGCGGGTCGCCCATGCCGTCTCCGCTGGACAGACCCTCGGCCACCGTGCCCAGTTCGTCGATCATCCAATCGAACGAGTGCGGATCCGGAATTCGCAGGTACGGCTCGAACTTCGGATCTACCAACTCGTCGTACTTGAAATCCTGCTCCCATTCACTCTCATAGGATTCGAAGCGAGCCGCTATCTTCCCGCTCTCTCGGATCCGCTGCACGCTTTCCGCCAGCTCGTCGTAGCTCATGCGCTCACTCCGGTTCCGGCACGCCGAGTTCGGCGGTCCGACGGTCCAGTTCGGCCGCGGCGGCCTCATCGGTCGCCGCGTACAACTCGGCCGCCTGGTCCAACGCGATCGCCGTCTCGTCCAGGTAGAGCCTCGTGAACTCCAGCACGTTCGCCGCGGCGAAGCTCAGTCCACGGTAGGCAACTCTGGCGGAATCGCCTCCACCGAACTCGTCCGGCAGGCGCGGAGCCTCGGCCAGACCCTCGTCGATCCGTCGACATCTGGCCAGAACATCCTCATACACCCCGGCGACCGTAGGCAGATAGTTCCTGGCGACCGTCTCCAGGTCGTACAGGTCGACGCCGAGATCGACACCACTCTTTGGCACGTAGCCCCCCTGATCGGCTCTCCCCATCGTTCGATGGCCGACGTTCGGATACTAACCGCGCACCCTCGACCACGGAGGGAAACCGAAAGATCTCGACCGACACAAAGAGGCCCCGCCGCCCCAGTGGGGTGGCGGGGCCTCGTTCTATGTTCGGGGGGTCAGCGCTTGGCCGGGCCGGCCTGGTCGGTCAGCATGCGCAGTCCGGAGACCAGGCCGCCGATCAGGTCGCCCTCCTTGAAGGACGCCACCATGCTCATGACCGCCAGGTTGCAGGCGCGGTCGGGGAGTCGGCGCGTGGACTCCGCACCCGTGACCACCTCGACCCTGCGCTGGCCCGGGGACACGGCCACCAGCACGGCGCCGGCCGCGTCGTCGCCGGACGACGCGTGCATCTCCTCGGCGGTGGCCCTGGTGTCGTCACCCAGGTCGCCCAGGTAGACGCTGAAGCCGAGGCCGGTGGTGCGCGCCGACAGCGTCAGCGCCTCGTCCAGCCTGGCCAGCTGCACCGAGTTGAACGGGACCTCCGGCGTGGCCAGCGAGTACTCCCGCGCGACGGAGATCCGTCCGCTGGCCGTCACCGCGGCGCCGTAGCCGTGGTCCGGATCCTCGACGGTGGGGTCCGAGTCGGACTGGACGACAAGTTCACCAGCTGCCACGAGCGCCTCCCTTGGCCGTGCGGCGTGCCTTGCCGCCACCGGTCGGGACGGCCGACGAATCGGCGCCCGCCGGGTTCGCGGTCCACCAGACCGCCGGGTAGTCCCAGGACTGACCCGGGCGGTAGCGCGGAGCCCGCGCGAACTTGTCCCGCATCGTCAGAAGGGCGACCACGCCGTAGATGGCCAGCGGGATCGCCGCGTAGACGAGGATTGTCTGCACGACGTTCACGGGCGACAGAGTACCGATCACCCGCACCTACCCGACAGTCGGCAAGGCCGTAGGCCACTCAAGATCACCTCGAGTGATCGCTACTGCGTGCTCGGTAGTCGAACTGGGCCGACGGGCCGCCCACCCGCTGAGGCATTGAGCCCAGCCCACCAGCGCGAACGGGCTCATCTGTCCCACCGTGATCGCATCGTCGCGGTTGACGCCTTGTCGGTTACAGTTCAAGCTCATAGCTTTCACCTGTACGGCCCTTGCGGTTCCCCACTCGGCACTCTCCGTGCCCGTATCGCCTAGGAGCACCCGCCATGCAGACGAGCTATGTGACGATGCCGGTGTCGACCTTCACCCAATCGGACCAGTCGGTGCTCCTTGACGGGCGGGGAACACGAGTGACTCGTGGAACGCGCGTGACATGCGGGACCCGAGTGACGGCCGGAACGCGCGTCACCCGCGGCACCCGGGTCACGAGGGGCACTCGAGTCACCGCCGGGACCCGCGTCACGCGGGAAATGCCAGGCACCCGAGTCACGGCCGGCACGCGGGTCACCCGCGGCACGAGGGTCACCCGCGGTACGCGAGTCACCGCCGGAACGCGCGTCACGTCGTCGTAGGTGACGCGGATCACTGGCTAGACACTGCCAAGACGTGGTCCAGCGGGGATGGCCGGACCACCCGGAGCAGCTAGCGAAACGAAACAGCGAGCCGGTCGCGTCAGGCGGCCGGCTCGCCGAGGTAGGGCAGCCACTGCGGGTCGGCATCCACGATGCCGGCCATCAGTCTCCAGTGCACCCCGCGCGGCGCTCTTGGCACTGTCCGCAGGCGCCAGCCCAGCTCGGACAGCAGTTTGTCGGCCTTGCGGTGGTTGCACCGCACGCAGCACGCCACGCAGTTCTGCCAGGAGTGCTCGCCCCCGCGGCTCCGCGGGATCACGTGGTCGATGGTCTCGGCCCGCGCTCCGCAGTACGCGCAGCGATGCCGGTCCCGGTGCATGAGGCCGGCCCTGGTGAGCGGGACCCGAGCCCGGTAGGGCACGCGCACATACGTACTCAGCCTGATCACCGAGGGCACGGCGACACTCGACGTGGCCGAGTGCAGTTCGATCCCCGCGGGATCACCGTGCACGACCTCGGCCTTGCCACACACGACCAGCACGACGGCACGGCGCAACGGCAGCGCGGTCAGGGGCTCGAACGTGGCGTTCAGCAACAACACTCGTCGGCGCCCCCAGGGCGCTCCACTGGACGGCTCTGATCCAGCGACATCCGACGGCTCTGGGTGCGGGCGCGCGTGCGACCGCGACGCCAGCCCTCGGGCGGCGCCGATCGGAGTCGGATGTCGGTCGGGCACGCGACCACCTCCACCGTGCGGCAGCCATAGCAGACCACAGATCACCCCCGGAACGCACGTGTGTTGCCTAACGTGTCCGGGCCTTGTGACCTGATCCATCCTGGCGCGACACGTGTCACAACCAATCGGACCGGACCCGACGACCTGCGAGTTCGTCACATCCGCACTGGTCGAGCCCTGCGGGACACGACCCTGGCCGCGCCGTTATGGTCGCGCCGTGACCGCTATGGCCCCTTTTGCCCCCGTACTGGATCTCCAGGCCCCCGCCTGTGAGGAGACGGATGGCTGGTGCCAGGCCGTGCTCAACGTGACCCACAACGAGTGGCTCGCCTCGTCGGCCAACTGGCTGATCGCGAAGCCGATCACGATCCTGCTGATCCTCCTCGGCGCGGCGATCGTGCGGCTGCTGGCCCGACGGCTGATCGACCGGCTCACCAAGGCCACCGGCGGCAAGGCACCCGCGCTGCTGCGTCCGCTGAAGGAACGCGCGCCGCAGGCCCTCGGCCAGCTGCTGTCCGAACGGCGGACGCAGCGCGCGAAGACCATCGGCTCGGTGTTCAAGTCGATCGTGTCGGTGATCGTGTTCGGCTGCGCGTTCATGATGATCCTGGCCGAACTCGGCGTGAACCTCGCACCCGTGCTGGCGTCGGCCGGCATCCTCGGTGTGGCCATCGGTTTCGGTGCCCAGAACGTGGTGAAGGACTTCCTGTCCGGCGTCTTCATGATGCTGGAGGACCAGTACGGCGTCGGTGACGTGGTGGACGTGGGCGAGGCGACCGGCACGGTCGAGGCGGTCGGCCTGCGGATCACCACGATGCGTGACGTGAACGGCACGGTCTGGTACGTGCGCAACGGCGAGATCCTGCGGGTCGGCAACTCCAGCCAGGGCTTCGCGGTGGCCGTGGTGGACGTGCCCATCGGCTACGGCGCCGACGTCGGCCAGGCGGTCGACATCCTCGGCAGGGTGGCCGCGGCGGCCGTCGAGACCGAGCCGGTTTCGGCCGACGTGCTGGAACCGCCGGAGGTGCTCGGTGTGGAGCGGGTGTCGGCCGTGGAGGGCATCACCATGCGGCTCACCGTGAAGGTCCGGCCCGGCCGGCAGTGGGCGGTGCAGCGCAACCTGCGCGCGAAGGTGATGGAGGCGTTCGAGGACGCCGGCATCCAGGGCCCCGTCGGACGGGGCTTCCCGCCAGTGGAGCCGTGAGGAGTACCTACTATGGAACCGTGGCGACCCCAGAGAGTGTCGAGAGCTTTTACGAAGCCGTAGGCGGCGAGCAGGTCTTTCACCGTCTCGTCGCCCGGTTCTACGAAGAGGTGGCGACGGACGAGGTGCTGCGTCCGCTGTATCCCGAGGAGGACCTCGGGCCCGCGGAGGAGCGGTTCCGAATGTTCCTCATGCAGTACTGGGGCGGCCCCCACACCTACTCCGAACGCCGCGGCCACCCTCGGCTACGGATGCGACACGCCCCGTTCGCCATCGGCCCGATCGAGCGCGACGCGTGGCTGCGATGCATGCGAATAGCGGTAGACGAGGCCGACCTCTCCGACGAACATCGGCGCCAACTGTGGGCCTATCTCGAGATGGCCGCCAACAGCCTCATGAACAGCTGGACCTAGGGTCGGCGGGCGCGTCAATTCCCGTCTGCGCCTCGGTGACAACTGGCAGGATGATCGACTGTGCGCAGATCCGAGGCGAGCCGAAGGGGGAGCGTGGGCACCGACTGGTGGCACGACGCGACCTTCTACCAGGTCTACGTTCGGTCCTTCGCCGACTCCGACGGTGACGGCATCGGCGACCTCGAAGGCATCCGCGCGCGGCTCGGCTACCTCGAACTGCTCGGCGTCGACGCGCTGTGGCTCACCCCGTTCTTCCGCTCCCCCATGGCCGACCACGGCTACGACGTGTCCGACCCGCGCGACGTCGACCCGCTGTTCGGCGACCTCGAGGCGTTCGACCGGCTGGTGTCCGACGCGCACGACCGCGACATCAAGGTCACCATCGACCTGGTGCCCAACCACACCAGCGACGCGCACGAGTGGTTCCAGGAGGCCCTGCGGTCCGGGCCGTACAGCGCGGAGCGTGAGCGGTACCTGTTTCGCGAGGGCCGGGGCGACGGGTCGCAGCCGCCCAACAACTGGGTGAGCGTGTTCGGCGGGCCCGCGTGGACGCGGGTGCCGGACGGCCAGTGGTACCTGCACCTGTTCGCGCCCGAGCAGCCCGACCTCAACTGGGCGACCGACGACGTGCGCCTCGACCTGGAGCGCACGCTGCGGTTCTGGCTGGACCGCGGCGTCGACGGGTTCCGCATCGACGTGGCGCACGGCATGGCCAAGCCGGTCGACCTGCCGGACATGGACCTGCGGGCGGCCGAACAGATCGGCATGGCCCACGACTTCTTCGACCCGCGCTTCGACGACGACGGCGTGCACGACGTGCACCGGCTGGTCCGCAAGGTGCTCGACGGCTATCCGGACGTGATGGCCGTCGGCGAGATCTGGGTGGCCGACAACGAGCGGCTGTCCCGCTACCTGCGTCCCGACGAGCTGCACCTGGGGTTCAACTTCCGGCTGCTGCTCGCCCCCTACGACGCGTCGGCCATCCGCACGGCCATCAACGAGTCCCTCGCCACGGCGGCGTCGGCCGGCGTGCCACCCACGTGGACGCTGTCCAACCACGACGTGTGGCGCGAGGTGAGCCGCTACGGCGACGGTGAGCTGGGTGAGCGCCGCGCCCGCGCCATGGCGCTGGTCGAGCTGGGTCTGCCGGGGGTGGTGTTCCTGTACAACGGCGAGGAACTCGGCCTGCCCAACGTCGAGCTGCCGGAGTGGGCGCTGCAGGACCCGAAGTTCCTCCGCACCGGCGACCCGAGCAACAGCCGCGACGGGTGCCGGGTGCCGATCCCGTGGGAGGGCACGGCGCCGCCGTTCGCCTTCTCCCCCGGGCAGCACACGTGGCTGCCGATGCCGCCGGAGTGGGCGAAGCTGACGGTCGAACGCCAGTTGGAGGACGCCGACTCGACGCTGTCGCTGTACCGCGAGGCGCTGGAGCTGCGTGGCTCGCACGCGGCGTTCGGCGGCACGGAGCTGGAGTGGTACGGCGCCCCGGACGGGTGCTTCGCCTACCGCCGCAAGGGCGGCGGGCTGGTCTGCGTGCTGAACACGTCGGACGCGCCGGTGCCCCTGCCGCCCGGGGAGATCCTGCTGACCAGCGGGCCCGTCACGGGCACGAGTCTCCCGCCGGACACGGCCGCCTGGCTCGTCTGAGCCCGGACGGTACGACTCGCTGTCCAGACGGTACGACTCGCGGGGTCAGGCGCTGCCGGGGTCGAAGCTGCCGCCGTCGAAGCTCGTGTGTACGTCGTCGTCGTCGTTCGACAGGGCCGCGCCCGCCACGAAGGCCGCGCTCGGGCCCAGCGTCCACGCGGCGCGCCTCAGCGTCTCCTTGCGGCGTTCCTTGGCGGTCAGCGGCTCGTCGGGCTCCACCGGGTACTGGACGTGCCTCGGCCGGGCCGGGCCGTCCTCCGGCTCGCGGCCGTCCCACGCGTCGTCGCGGGGCACCGTCTGGTCGAGGAAACTACGGGTCGGGTCGTCATCAGGCATGACTACTCCCTTCGAGGCGATCCAACCTCAGACGAGCAGCGGGAGCAATGCGTGCCGTCGGCGGACCACCGCGCCGAAGCGGGCGTCGATGCGCAGCCACGCGTCGGTGGCCGTGATCCGCACCCGCTCGTCGTCACCCGTGCCCAGGAAGCCCATGCCCGACATGGCGAACAGACAGCGCAGCGGGATCTTGACCTCCAGGCCGTCGCCCGTGACCGTCAGCACCGTCTGGTCGAGCAGCGACGCAGGCGGGTTGCCCGTGGGGCCGGTGTTCTCCCTGGCCACCGCGAGGCCCTGGTCGGCCAGCTCGGACACCACCTTCGCGGGCAGCGTCTCCACCACCTGCCAGTGGGCGAGCGGCGGCAGCGCCGAGCGCCACTGCATGTCCTGCGGGCGACCGGGATCGACCCGCTCGCCACGCAGCACGGCGAGTGCCGCGAGCAGCTCGTTGCCCGACACCGTCATGTCCGACGGGGTCACCTGGCCGAGCACCGTGCGGGTGGCGAGCACGTCGAACGGGGTGGCCACCCACGCGTCGACGTGGTCGGCGTCGCGGTTGCGCAGCCGGACGACCGTGGTGGCCTCCAACCGGACCGCGCGGGCCACGAACGCGCCGAGGTCGTCGCGCTCGGACCGGTCGCCGAAACTCAGCTCAGGCACCGTTGCCTCCGGTGCGGTACGCGGCGAGGAAGTCCCGCTCGGGTTCGGAAAGTCGGCGCGGCCTTCCGGTGGCCACGTCGTAGGGCACGAGCATGGTCTCCGCCGTGGCGGCCACCGGATCCGTGTCCAACGGTCCACTGTGGACCTCGTAGTCCAGCGTGAACGACGCGTTGCGCATCTCGCGAACGGCCATCGCCACCCGGATCGTGGTGCCGTTGGCCACGAGCGGCGCGTGATAGTCCACCACCAACCTCGCCACCACCATTCCGCGCGCCATCCCCGTGTTGCCGTGCCGCGCGGCCTCGGTGAACAGCATCGCCACTCGAGCCTCCTCGAGCAGCGTCACCGTGTTGGCGTGGTTGATGTGGCCGTAGGCGTCCATGTCGGACCAGCGCGGCCGCACCTCGGTAACGAAAACACCCACTAGCGAACACCCATCAGCGAACCATACTGCGCACCTGTCGGGTGGCCACCGACAGTGTCGCCAGATCGAGCTTGCCGACCCGCTGAACCTCTTCGAGGGTCTCGCGCGACCGGCTCAGCCGCCGCGCGTTGTTCTGCTCCCACGCGGAGATCTTGTCCTCGTAGCTGGTGCCCGGATCGCTCTGACGCAGCACGTCGAGGGTGATCGCCCGCAGCGACGAGTACAGGTCGTCCCGCAGTGCCAGGCGGGCCAGCGCGTGCCAGCGGTTGCCGCGTTCCAGCGCGCTGATCGACGTGAGCATCGAGTCGATCTTCAGGTGGTCGCCGAGCGCGTAGTACAGCTCGGCCGTCTCCCTCGGGCTGCGCTCGGTGTCCAGCGCGTCCCGCTCGGCCAGTTCCGAGACCTCGATGATGTCGAGCAGCCCGTAGCCGTCGAGCAGCGACCCGACGCGGGCGGCCAGCGCGCTCGGCACGCCGTGGGCGACCAGCTCCTCCACGTGCGTGGCCACCGCCTCCCGTTCGCGTCCGCGCAGCAGGCTCGTGACGTCGGGCGCCAGTTCGGCCACCACCCGGTGGAACCGGTTGATCTCCGCGCCGACCGCCAGCGGCTGGGGCCGGTTGGACAGCAGCCACCGTGACGCGCGGTCCAGCAGGCGGCGGGTCTCCAGCATCATCTCGTCGGCGACGTCGGTGGGGACCACGTTGTCCAGCGCCTGGATGTCGCGCCACAGCTTGTCCAGCTCGAAGATCCGGGTGACCGCCGTGAACGCGCGGACCGCGTCCGTGGCCGTGGCGTTCATCTCCTCGGCCAGGCGGAACGCGTAGGACACGCCGCCGCCGTCGACCACCTCGTTCACCACGAGCGTGGTGATGATCTGGCGGCTCAGCGGATGCTGTCCGATCGCGCCGCCGAACTGCTCGCGCAGCTGGGTGGGGAAGTACTCGGGCAGCCTGCGGGTGAACACGTCGGCGTCGGGCAGCTCGCTGGCCAGCACCTCCTCCTTCAGCGACAGCTTCACGTGGGCCAGCAGCGTCGCGAGTTCCGGTGAGGTGAGGCCGTCGCCCGCCTTGTCCATCTCGCGGAACTTCTGCTTGGTGGGCAACGCCTCCAGGCCTCGGTCCAACCCCGTGCGCTCTTCGAGGTGGGTCACCAGGCGGGCCAGCACGGTCAGCATGGGCACCGCGTGCGCCCGACTCACGCCGAGCACCGCGTTCTGCCGGTAGTTGTCGTCCAGCACCAGGTCGGCGACCTCGTCGGTCATCGCGGCCAGCAGCTCGTTGCGCTGCTCCTGGGCCAGGTCGCCCCGCACCACCATCTGGTCGAGCAGGATCTTGATGTTGACCTCGTGGTCGGAGCAGTCGACGCCCGCCGAGTTGTCCAGCGCGTCGCTGTTGACCTTGCCGCCCGCCTTGGCGAACTCGATCCGGCCACGCTGGGTGAGCCCGAGGTTGCCGCCCTCGCCCACCACCTTCACCCGCAGGTCGGCGCCGTTCACCCGGACCGCGTCGTTGGCCTTGTCGCCGACCTCCGCGTTGGTCTCGGCGGTCGCCTTCACGTACGTGCCGATGCCGCCGTTCCACAGCAGGTCGACCTCGGCCAGCAGGATCGCGTGCATCAGCTCCGGCGGGGACAGCTTGGTGACGCCCTCGTCGAGGCCGAGCGCGACCCGCACCTGCTCGCTGATGGGGATGGCCTTGAGCGTGCGCGGCCAGATCCCGCCGCCCTCGCTGATCAGCGACTTGTCGTAGTCGTCCCAGCTGGAACGGGGCAGGTCGAACAGCCTGCGGCGCTCGGCGTAGGAGGTGGCCGCGTCGGGGTTCGGGTCGATGAACACGTGCATGTGGTTGAACGCCGCCACCAGGCGGATGTGTTCGGACAGCAGCATGCCGTTGCCGAACACGTCACCGGCCATGTCGCCGATGCCGACGACCGTGAAGTCCTCGGTCTGGGTGTCCTTGCCCAGCTCACGGAAGTGGCGCTTGACGCTCTCCCACGCGCCGCGCGCCGTGATGCCCATGGCCTTGTGGTCGTAGCCGACCGAGCCGCCGGAGGCGAACGCGTCGCCGAGCCAGAAGCCGTAGCCGGCGGCGACCTCGTTGGCGATGTCGGAGAACGTGGCCGTGCCCTTGTCGGCCGCCACCACCAGGTAGGTGTCGTCGGCGTCGTAGCGGATGACGTCCTTGGCGGGCACCGTGGTGCCGGCCTGCAGGTTGTCGGTCAGGTCGAGCAGGCCGGAGATGAACATGCGGTAGCAGGCCACGCCCTCGGCGCGGAACGCCTCGCGGTCCGCGCCCGCGTCACCCGTGGGTGCCGGCGGCCGCTTGACCACGAACCCGCCCTTCGCGCCGACCGGCACGATCACCGCGTTCTTCACGGCCTGGGCCTTCACCAGGCCGAGGATCTCCGTGCGGAAGTCCTCGCGGCGATCCGACCAGCGCAGCCCGCCCCGGGCGACCGGCCCGAACCGCAGGTGCACGCCCTCGACCCGAGGCGAGTACACGAAGATCTCGAACCTCGGCCGCGGCTCCGGCAGGTCGGGCACGGCACTCGGGTCGAGCTTGACCGCCAGGTAGGACCGGGGCGACCCGTTCGCGTCGCGGACGTTGTAGTTGGTGCGCAGGGTGGCCCGGACGAGCGCCAGGAGACTGCGCAGGATGCGGTCCGCGTCGAGGCTCGTGACCTCGTCGATCATCGTGGTGATCGCGGTGAGCTGGGACTCGAGCGCCCGCTCCCGCACCTCGTCCGGCTTCGCCAGGTCGAACCTGGTCTCGAACAGCCGCACCAATGCCACCGCGACGTCCGTGTGGCCGAGCACGGCGTCCTCGATGTACTCCTGGCTGTAGGGAGTGCCGGCCTGGCGCAGGTAGCGGGAGTAGGCGCGCAGCAGCGCGGCCTGGCGCCAGCTGAGCCCGCCGCGCAGGACGAGCGAGTTGAACCGGTCGGACTCGGCGTCGGCACGCCAGATGGCGGCGAACGCGTCCTGGAACAGGGTCCGCTGGGTGGCGCGCTGCTCGGGGGTGAGCTCCTCGACGACCGACGGGTCGATCCGCAGCCCGAAGTCGTAGATCCACCACCGGGTGCCGTCCTCGCGGCGCAGCTCGTAGGGCCGCTCGTCGACCACCTCGATGCCCATCTGCTGCAGCAGAGGCAGCACCTGGGAGAGCGTGACGCCGTGGCCGGCCAGGTAGAGCTTGAAGCGCCGCTCGCCGGGCAGCGCGTCGGCCGGCACGTAGAACGACATGTCGAGGTCGCCCTCGTGGGTCAGTCCCTCGAGCTTGCGCAGGTCGGCCAGGGCCTCGGGGGCCGCGAAGTCCTCCTTGTACGCCTCCGGGAAGACGCCGGCGAACCGCTGGCCCTGCTCGGTGGCGGACTCGGCCCCGACGGTCACCGTGTCGCTCTGGTCGCGCGAGCGCGGGGCGCCGCTCTCCACCCTCTCGCGCTGCTCGGCGAACACGGCCTCGACCAGCCGGTCGTCCCAGGTGCGCACGGCCTCGGTGAGCCGGTCCTGGATCCGGGTGACGTCGATGTCGGTGAGCACGCTCGGGTCGGTGTGGACCGTGAAGTGCACCTGCGCGAGGGCGGTCTCGCCGATGCGCGTGCTGAACTCCAGGTGGCGGCCGGCCAGCTCCTCCAGCAGGACGTTCTGCATGGCGATCCGCGAGGTTGTGGTGTAGCGGTCGCGCGGGAGGAAGACCAGGCAGGAGAAGAACCGGCCGTAGGGGTCGCGGCGGAGGAACAGGCGCAGACGGCGGCGGTCGGCGAGGGCGATGACGCCCGTGGTGGTCTGGTACAGCGTGTCGGTGCTGGTGGAGAACAGCTCCGAGCGCGGCCAGTTCTGGATGACCTCGAGCATCCGCTGCCCGGTGTAGGACTCCAGCGGGAAACCCGCGCGGTGGATGACCTCGAGCACGCGGCGGCCGACCACCGGGATGTCGAGGACGTCCTCGTGGAGGGCGGTGATGGTGAAGACGCCGAGGAAGCGGTGCTCGCCCGTGGCGTTGCCCTCGTCGTCGAAGGTCTTGACGCCCACGTAGTACGGGTAGACCGAGCGCTGCACCGACGACGGCACGCTCGCCTCGGTGAGGACGAGCAGCTCGGGCGACAGGGCGGTGGCCGCGCTCTCCGGGCCGGCGGACAGGTTGCGGGCGTTGAGGCTGTCCTGGCGCAGCACGCCGAGGCCGCTCGCGAGGACGGCCTTGAGGGCGCGCTGCTCGCCGTCGCGGACGAGGTCGTAGTTGCGGTAGCCGAGGAACGTGAAGTGGCCGTCGGCCAGCCAGCGCAGCAGGGCCGCGCCCTCGAGGGCCTGGGACTCGTCGACCGGCGGTGCCGACTCCAGCTGGTCGGCCAGGGCGCGGGCGGTGCCGGCCATGCGGTCGGTGTCCTCCACGACCTCGCGGACGTCGTTGAGGACCGACAGCAGGCCGGCTTCGATCTCGCGGCCGCGGTCGGTGTCGGTGATCAGGTCGACCTCGATCGACATCCACGACTCGGCGATCGCGTCACCGGGCGGATCGTCGGCGTCGGCGCTCGGCAGGACCTCGCGCAGCCCGCCGGCCACGTCGCGACTGACCACCACGATCGGGTGAACCACGCGGTGGACCTGCAGACCGCTGCGGACCAGCTCGGCGGAGACCGATTCGACCAGGTAGGGCATGTCGTCGGTGACCAGCTGGACGACCGTGCCGGCCGTGCGCCAGCCGTCGGTGTCGGGGTCGGGGTTGAAGACCCGGATCGCCGGGCGGCCGGGCACGCGTTTGCCGGCGAGCGCGCGGTGGGTGCGGACGGTGCCCACCAGGTCGACCGGGTCGGTGTCGAGGACCTCTTCCGGGGGGATGTAGCGGAAGTAGAGCCGGATCAGGTCGGCAAGGTCGGGTGACGTCGCGGCGGCGGCTTCGATCAGTTCGTCCCGGATCTGTTCGGGAGTCTGCGGGTCCGGCGGTGTGCCGGTCCGGGTGCTGGTCGAGCGGTTCCGGGTTCCGGTCGAGGTCATCTCACGCGACTCCACGATTGGCGGCACGGCGGTGTGCCACAGGCAGGACACAGGATAGGCGATCATCGGGGCGGGCCGAGCTGTCCGCACTCCCGGATCGGGCCCAGCGTAACCGCGTCATTCGGGCGAGCGATGCCGGCCGTGCGCGAAGGTGTCGAACCCCTTGAAGGGCTCGGGCGCGGGTTCCGGACGGGGCGGGTGGTAGTCGTCCTCGTCGTCCGCCGTGGACTGATAAGCAGCCAACGCCTCGGCCAGAAGCCCGGCGATGGTGGTGGAATCGGAGCGTTCGCCCCGCTGACGCCCTCTGCCACCGGGGGCGTCCGGCGGGCGGGGCTGAGGCCCGATGATCGGCTCCCGCTGGCCGGATTCCTGGGCCGTGATACTTGTCTCACCGGCTTTCGCGCCGGAGTTCTCGGCGGACCAGCCGACGGCAGATCTAGGGGTCTCCCCAGACCTGGTGGTCTCACTGGACCTGGTGATATCGGCGGACCAGTCGATCGCACTCCCACCAGACCTGGCGACGTCATTGGTGGACCCAGTGGTCTCGTCGGACCTGACGATGTCAGCGGACCAGTCGATCGCGGCAGAGCTGGCGGCTCGGGCAGATCCAGGGGCCTCATCAGACCTGACACCATCAGCCGGCCGGTTGGCCGCAGCAGACCCGGCGGAGTCACTGGACCTGACGATGTCGGCAGACCAGTCGATCGCGGCAGGCCGGGCAGAGTCGCGGGCCTCACCAGGCCTCTCGGTCGCTGCGGGGTCTGTTGGCTGAGGTGCTCCGCCGGACCTCGCGGTATCGGTGGACCAGTCGGTTCCGGCCGAGTTGGTGAGCTGGGCCGGTCTGGCGGCATCGTCGGAGGCGGTTGCGCCGCCGGATCCCGTGGTGGCCGACCAGCCGGTCCCAGCCGCGTCTGTGGAATGGGCCGACCTGGCGGCGTCGCCCGAAGTGGTTGCCCCGCCGAGCCCCGCGCTGGCCGACCAATCGGTCCCAGCCGAATCGGTGGATTGGGCAGATCTGGCGACATCGCCGGAGGTGACTGCGCCGCCGGGTCCCGTGGTGGCCGACCAGTCGGTCCCGGCCGGGTTGGAGGTATGGGCCGACCTGGCGGCGTCGCCCGAAGTGGTCGCCCCGCCGGTTCCCGTGCTGGTGGTCGACCAGTCGATTCCGGCCGCGTTTGTGGAATGGGCCGACCTGGCGGCATCACTGGAAGTGGTTGCCCCGCCGGGCAGCGCGTTGGTGGCAGACCAGTCGGTCTCAGCCGAGTTTGGGGGTTGAGCAGCTCTGGCGGCATCGCCGGAGGTAGTTGCGCTGCCGGATCCCGTGGTGGCCAACCAATCGGTCCCAGCCGGATCGGTTGGCTGGGCAGACCTGGCGACATCGCCGGAAGTGGTTGCCCCACCGGTTCCCTTGTTGGAGGACGACCAGTCGATTCCGGCCGCGTTTGTGGAATGGGCCGACCTGGCGGCATCGCCGGTAGTTGCGCCGCCGGGTCCCGTGGTGGTCGACCAGTCGGTCCCGGCAGAGATTGTGGGTTGAGCAGATCGGGCGGCATCTCCGGAGGTGGTTTCCCCGCCGGGCCCCGTGTTGGTTGTTTCGCTGGGCCTTGTGGTGGCTGACCAGTCGGTGGTGCTGGTGGGCCTGGCGATGTCGGCGGACCAGTCGATCGCGGTAGGGCTGGTGGCTCCGGTTGGTTCTGTGGAGGCTGGGAGCGCTGCCGATCCGGTGGTTGCTGCCGGGGTGGAGGTCTCGCCTGCCCAGTCGGCCAGGGTGGACTTGGCGGACCATGTCGGGTTGGCGGGGTCCTCGGGACTGGTGGTTCCGGCGTCGCCGGTGGGTTCCCTCGTTCCGCTGAGCCTTGGGGATCCGGTTGGTTCTGCTGAGCCGGTGGGATCGGGGGTGGTTGTGGGTCGGGCTGGGCCGGTGGCTCCCGTCGACCAGTCGGGGGTTGTTGATCTGGCCGGTCCGGGGGGTCTGGAGATCCTCGGGGAGTCCGGGGGGCCGGATCGGTCGGGGAGGCCTCCGAGCGGTTCCAGTGCCGCGCGTAGGGCTGAAGTGGTCGCGGTCTCGCGGAGTGGCTCCGACGCCGGTGGGGGGCCTGGCTCTTCCGGTTGGGGCTCGTCCGGGGTGGGGGGGATCGGGTCCGGCTCCGGGGGGTCGGGGATCTCCGGGCGGCGGGTCGGTTCGGGGATCGGGTCCGGGTCCGGCGGGGTTGGGATGGTTGCCTTGGCACCGGAGTCGCTCGGTGGAGCTTCCAGGTTGCCGGTCGTCAGGTCCGACATCATCCTCGCCAGTTCGGCCTTTGTTTGTTCGTAGGCCGAGCGCTTTTCCGCCTCGGACTGGGCTTGTGCTTGTTCGGCCGGGTCCGAGGTCGGGGTGGTCGACCACGACGGCCAGTCCCGGGTGGTTTCGCCTGCCTCGCGGGGGCCGGGGGTGCTCGGCCAGCCCGGTTCTGGGTCGCCTGCGGTGCGGGGGCCGGGGGTGCTCGGCCAGCCTGCTTCCTCGTTGCCGGGGTGGGACTCCAGGTTGTTCGCCGTCTGCTCGCCCGGGGCGCGGCGCTTGCCGCCGCTGCCCTTCGGGATGCTCAGCGAGCTGAGGATCGCCCGGCCCACGGTCAGGGACTCGCTCGCGCCCGCCACGTTGGGCAGCGGGCGGGTCGGCTCCTCGTCGTCGCCGAAGGGGGTGTCCGCGGACTCCGCACGTCGTCGCGCGCCCGTTGAGCGGGCCGCCGCCTCGCGGGCCGTGTCGGCCGCCTCGCTCGCGCTGGCGGCCGCGTCCCGGGCGGTTTCGGCCGGGCCGGGGACCGCGTGGTTGCCCTTCGCGGCGGGGTCTGCCGCACCGCCTGCCGCGTAGGCGCCGGTCTTGGGTTCGGTGGTCGGGATGTGGAAGTAGCCGCTTCGGGTGCTCGCCGTGTTCGACGTCGAGGTGGGGTCGCGGTCGGCCGGGGTTGTGCCCGCCGCGTGGAGGCGGGTCGGCCTCGGAATTCGCGGGTTCGTCGTGGTGCCCGGGGTGGTGGGTTCGGCCGTGTCCAGTGCGTGGCGGGCGGCGGACAGCAGGGCGCCCGCGTCCACCGCGTCGTCGGACGCGGTGGGGGCCGCCGACTGGACGACGCCGGTGCTGATGCTCAGGTCGTTGCCCTTCTTGTCGGCCGGCCAGTCGGTGGCGAGCGCGGTTTCCCGGATGGTGGCGGCGAACCGCTCCGCCTGATCGTGGGTGGTGTGTGGGAGGAGCACGGCCAGCTCATCGCCGGCCGAGGACGCCAGTTCGGCGTTGTCCGGTGCGATGGCGCGGACGCGGCCGGCCAGCTCCGTCAGGTCGATGTCCGCGCGGTGCGCACCCGACGGCTCGAAGCGCAGCAGGGTCAGGGCCACCGGGCGCTCGCCGTTGCGTACCGAACGCAGCCGCCGGATCAGCCCCTCGCGATTGAGCAGGTCCGGGGTCTCCTCGGCGTCACCACCGACGTCATCACCGCGGGCCGACAGGCTGCCGGTGTCCACCGCGAAGTCCTGGCGCGCGTGTGGTGCGAGCACCGTGTGGCCCGACCGGGACCCCTGCCTCAGCAGGGACGTCACCGCCTTCGCGCCGACGTCGGCCGAGCCGACCTCCGTGAGCACCATCCGGCTGGCCCGCGAGATCGCCCGCACCCGCCGCTGTTCGGCCGCCCGCGCGCTGCGCAGTGCCTCCAGCGCGTCGGCATGCCGGCCGGCCTGCTCGTCGAGGTGGGAGACCTCGGTGAGCGAGTCGGCGAGCAACGCGTCGAGGCCGTGGCGCTCGGCCATCCACACGGACTGCGCCAGCATCTCCCGACCTCGGCCGACCTGACCGGAGGGCAGCAGCACCCGCGTGGACACCGCCAGCATCAGCTGCCCGACGGCGGCCGCCGACGTGGCCCGCACCGGCTGGCCCACGACCGACTCGGCCGCCGACTCCGCCTCCGCCAGCTCGCCCTCGTCGAGCAGCGCGCACACCAGCTCCAGCACCAGCTGCGCCCGCAGCCGGTCGCAGTCGGCCCGCAGCTCGCGACGCAGCCGGTTGAGCATGCCGAGCCCGGCCTTGGCCGCGGCGACCGCGTCCTCCGTGTCGCCGTACCACCGGTGGTAGGCGGCCGTGCGGACACTCAGCCGGGCCCGTTCGATCCGCCGGGCGTCCGGGCTCAGCCGGTCGTCGGCGGCCACCAGACGGTCGGCCTCGCCGAGCGCGTCCTCCAGGTCGTCGCGCCGGGCCAGGTGCCCGACGCAGGTGATAAGGAGACTCAACGCGAGCGCCCGCATGGACGGCCGGACATCCGCCGACTCCAGCACCGGCCGCAGCACTACACCGCCAAGCACCGGCTCGCCGACCTCACGCGCGCACACGGCGAGGTCGAGCCGGACGGCCGCCGCGAACTCGGTGGCCGACGTGACCTCCGCCAGCGCCAACGCCGCGAACGCGGGTTCGACGGCGTCGGCGTAGTGGCTGATCCGGACCAGGCCGCCGGCCAGCACGGCCTGTGCCCTCATCGACAACGACCGGGCCTGACCGACGTCGGCGAACGCCATGGGGTCCCGTGCGGTGACCCCCGTGCCTATCGCCAGTGCCCGCTGAGCCAGCTGGACGGCGAGTTCCGGGGCACTGGAACACAGCGCCTCCGCCGAGCGGACGAGTGCGGCGCACTCGTCCAGCCCGGTGGACGCCGACTGTTCGTCCCAGGCCACGCTGCAGCCCCCAACCTAATCCCGGGTCAACTTGCGGTACGTGACCCGGTGCGGACGCGCGGCTTCTTCGCCGAGACGTTCGACCTTGTTCTTCTCGTACCCCTCGAAGTTCCCTTCGAACCAGAACCACTTGGCAGGGTTCTCGTCAGTGCCTTCCCAGGCGAGGATATGAGTTGCGACGCGGTCGAGGAACCACCTGTCGTGGGAGATGACCACAGCGCAGCCGGGGAACTGTTCGAGCGCGTTCTCCAGCGAGCCGAGAGTCTCGACGTCGAGGTCGTTCGTCGGCTCGTCGAGCAGGATCAGGTTTCCGCCCTGCTTGAGCGTGAGCGCCAGGTTGAGCCGGTTGCGCTCACCGCCGGACAGCACGCCCGCCGGCTTCTGCTGGTCGGCACCCTTGAAGCCGAACGCGCTGACGTAGGCACGGGAGGGCATCTCGGTCTGCCCCACGTGGATGTAGTCCAGCCCTTCCGACACCACCTCCCACACGTTCTTCTTCGGGTCGATCCCGCCGCGCTCCTGGTCGACGTACGACAACTTCACGGTCTCGCCGATCTTGACCGCGCCCGAGTCGGGCTCCTCGAGACCGACGATGGTCTTGAACAGCGTGGTCTTGCCGACCCCGTTCGGGCCGATCACGCCGATGATCCCGTTGCGCGGCAGCTGGAACGACAGCCCGTCGATCAGCACGCGGTCGTCGAAACCCTTCTTCAGGTTGTCGACCTCGACCACGATGCTGCCCAACCGCGGACCCGCCGGGATCTGGATCTCCTCGAAGTCGAGCTTGCGCGTGCGCTCGGCCTCGGCGGCCATCTCCTCGTAGCGGTCGAGTCGGGCCCTGGACTTGGTCTGCCGCGCCTTCGCGTTCGACCGCACCCACGCCAGCTCGTCCCGCAGCCGCTTCTGCAGCTTCTGGTCCTTCTTGCCGGCGACCGCGAGCCGCTCGGCCTTCTTCTCCAGGTAGGTGGAGTAGTTGCCCTCGTAGGGGTGCGCGCGGCCACGGTCGAGCTCGAGGATCCACTGCGACAGGTTGTCGAGGAAGTACCGGTCGTGGGTGACCGCCAGGACAGCGCCCGCGTACTGGGCGAGGTGCTGTTCCAGCCACAGCACGCTCTCGGCGTCGAGGTGGTTGGTCGGTTCGTCCAGCAGCAGCAGGTCGGGCTTGGACAGCAGCAGCTTGCACAGGGCCACCCGGCGCCGCTCCCCACCGGAGAGCACCGTGACGTCCGACTCGGGCGGTGGGCACCGAAGGGCGTCCATGGCCTGCTCGAGCTGTGAGTCCAGGTCCCACGCGTCCGCGTGGTCCAGATCCTCCTGGAGCTTGCCCATCTCCTCCATGAGCTCGTCGGAGTAGTCGGTGGCCATCAGCTCGGCGATCTCGTTGAAGCGGTCGAGCTTCTGCTTGATCTCGCCGACGCCTTCCTCGACGTTGCCGAGGACCGTCTTCTCCTCGTTGAGCGCCGGCTCCTGCTGGAGGATGCCGACCGAGTAGCCCGGCGACAGGAAGGCCTCACCGTTGTTGGGCTGGTCCAACCCCGCCATGATCTTGAGCACGCTGGACTTACCGGCGCCGTTGGGGCCCACTACCCCGATCTTGGCTCCGGGATAGAACTGGATGTAGACGTCATCAAGGATGACCTTGTCCCCGTGCGCCTTGCGCACCTTCTTCATGGTGTAGATGAACTCGGCCATGGCCGCGATCGTAGAGCGGTCCGTGTTCGGACCTGAGCGCGGTGTGGCACAACAAGGGTGACGACCGGTCCTCGATCGCCCTCCGGTCGGACTGTAGGCGGACTGTATACCGCCAAGTCGGCCGGTCGGCGGCCCGCGCGTCACGCGGCGGCCGGGTGCGTGACCACCTCCTCTCCCGGTCCGCCCACCTCGGGGGGTGGATCGGCGGTGGCCCAGCCCGACCGGTTGACCAGCACCGTGTGCCAGAGCAGGTCCGGGCCGACCGACCGGGCGTCGATCTCGGCGGACGACCGGCGGGCGCCGTCGTCGGTCGTGTACTCCCTGATCCGGAGCCGCCCGTTGACGATCACCTGGTCGCCCTTGGCCAGTGACGCCGCCACGCCGTCGGCCAGACCGCGCCAGCACGCGACGGCCAGGTACATGCGGTCGCCGTCGACCCAGGCGCCGCTCTCCTTGTCGAACCGCCGTTCCTGGCACGCGATCCGGAAGTTGGACACCTTGGCGCCAGCCGTGGTGAGTCGGGTGGTGACGTCGGTGATCAGGCGGCCGACCACGGTGATGGGTGTCTCGAACATGTCCTCGGTCCTCTCCGGCGATGTGCGGGTGATGGGTCCAGCGTGCCCGGGCGGCGGGGTGGTGGCCGGGGTTACCGGCGGGTTGTGGACAGGGAGCGGGGCTGTGGACAGGTCGGCCGCGGCCGGTGGTGAGCGGGCGAAAAGTGTCGGTGGTGGGTGGTAGTGACGGCACCCACGAAGATGAGTGAGTGCTCACTCATTGACATGAGTGAGCACTCACTCATATGCTGGGACCATGGTCGAGGACGAGAAGCGCAAGCGGGCCCCCGCGATGAGCCAGGAGGAGCGGCGGGCGGCGATCGTGCGCACCACGCTGCCCCTGCTCATCGAGCACGGCGGCACCGTGTCCACCAGCCAGATCGCCGCCGCCGCCGGCATCGCCGAGGGCACGGTCTTCCGCGCCTTCAAGGACAAGCAGGACCTGCTGATCGAGTGCATGCGGGCCGGCCTGGACTCCGACGCGGAGATCGCCCGCATCGAGGCGATCGACAGCTCTCTGCCGCTGCGTCAGCGCCTCATCGAGGGCGTCGAGGCGATCGGCGGCTACCTCGAGCGGGTCTGGACGGTCGGCCAGGCGCTCCAGACGGCCGGCATCGGCCGCGAGGAGATGCACCAGCACGTCCACGACAAGCCGGGCCAACAGGACGCCGGTCCGCCCGCGCAGATCATCCGCATCTCCCAGACCTTCGGCCGCCTGTTCGACCAGTCGGCCCACGAACTGCGGGTCAGCTCCGACCGGGCCGTGCGCATGCTGCTCGGCCTCATCTTCTCCAACCGCATGCAGGGACCCGGCATCGAAGCGGCCATGGACGACCCGGCCGAGATCGTCGACCTGTTCCTGCACGGCGTCATCCGTACCGAAGAGGGGAACCAGCCATGACCGAAGTCATGATCGAAGCAACCGACGTCACCAGGACGTTCGACGACGTGACCGCGCTCGACGGGGTCAGCGTCACCGTGCCGCGCGGCACGGTCCTCGGCCTGCTCGGCCACAACGGCGCCGGCAAGACCACCCTGGTCAACGTCCTCACCACCATGCTGCCGCCCACCAGCGGATCCGCGCACGTCGCCGGGTTCGACGTGGTCACCCAGGGCCAGGAGGTCCGCGGCCGGATCGGCCTGACCGGCCAGTTCGCCTCGGTGGACGAGCAGCTCTCCGGCACCGACAACCTCGTGCTGATCGGCAGGCTGCTCGGCGCGACCAGGCGCGAGGCCACGGCCCGCGCGAACGAGCTGATGGACCTGTTCGACCTCACCGACGCGGCCAAGCGGCTGGCCAAGACCTACTCGGGCGGCATGCGACGCCGTCTCGACCTGGCCGCGAGCCTGGTCGGCCGGCCGGACGTGATCTTCCTGGACGAGCCGACCACCGGGCTCGACCCGGCGAGCCGGATCGGCATGTGGGAGATCGTGGAGGAGCTGGTCGGCGACGGCACCACCGTGCTGCTGACCACCCAGTACCTCGAGGAGGCCGACCGGCTGGCCGACGCGATCACCGTGCTGTCCGGCGGGAAGGTCGTCGCCTCGGGCACGGCCGCCGAGCTGAAGGCCCAGGTCGGCAAGCGCGCCGTGCACGTAACGTTGGCCACCCCGCTGGACGCGCCCGCGGCCATCGGCTCGCTGGAACGCGCCGGCCTGCAGCCGGTGCTCGACGAGCCACGCGGCGAACTGCGCACCCCGGTCGACGCGTCCACCGACCTCGCGGTGGTGGTCCGCGCCCTCGACGAGGCCCGTGTCGCGGTCACCGAACTGGCGCTCACCGAACCCACCCTCGACGACGTCTACCTCACCCTCGCGAAGAACGCGGCCTAAGGAGCACCCCATGACCACCATCGCGCAACCCCGCTGGCGGGGCACCGGAACCACTCAGCAGATCGGCATCCTCACCGGCAGATCGCTGCGCGCGCTCCTCGGTGACCCGAAACTCGTGGCCTTCAGCGTGCTGCAGCCGCTGATCATGCTGCTGCTGTTCAGCCAGGTGTTCGGCAGCATGGCCAGCTCGGCCACCTTCCCCGCCGGGGTCACCTACATCGACTACCTGATGCCGGCCATCCTCATCACCACCGGCGTCGGCGCCGCGCTGCAGTCGGGCATCGGGCTGGTGTCGGACATGAAGAACGGGGTGCTGGCCCGGCTGCGTTCGCTGCCCATCAACCCCGGTTCCGTGCTGATCGCCAGGAGCCTGTCCGACCTGATCCGCACGGGCATCCAGCTGGTCATCCTGCTGACCGCCGCCGTGGTGCTGTTCGACTTCTCCCCCGCGGGCGGGGCGCTGGGTGTGCTGCCCGCGTTCGGGCTGGCGCTGGCCGTGAGCTGGGCGCTGTCGTGGGTGTTCCTGGCGGTGGGCGCCTGGGTCCGCAACGCGGAGTCCATGCAGTCGGTCGGCTTCCTCGCGATGTTCCCGCTGATGTTCGCGTCCAGCGCGTTCGTGCCGATCGACGGGCTGCCTGGCTGGCTGCGCGTGATCGCCACGGTCAACCCGCTGACCTACGCGGTCGACGCGTCCCGCAACCTGGCGCTCGGCCTGCCGGTCGGCTCGGGGGTGGTGGCCGCACTCGCGGCCAGCGCTGGGCTGCTGCTGGTCGGGGTGGTCGCGGCGGTACGCGGTTTCCGGCGGCCGCTGAGCCCCTAGTCCTTCTCGGACATCTTCTTCAGCATCGCGTTGTAGGCCTCACGATCGGAGTCACCCTCGGTGTCGGCACGGCGGTCCGCCCGCCGTGCCTCCCGGTCGTCCGCACGGGACCACTGCACGAGCAGCGCGACCAGGACGAGCAGCAGCGGCAGTTCGCCGGCCGCCCACGCTATGCCGCCGCCGAGCCGCTGGTCGGACAGCAGGTCGGCGGCCCACGGCAGGCCGAGGCGCTGGTAGAACTGCTCGCCGACCACCGTCTGCATGCTCATGAGGATCACGCCGAAGAACGCGTGGAACGGCAGCGAGGCGAACACCATGCCGAGCCGGGCCACGTGCGGCAGCCGCCGCGGCGACGGGTCGACGCCGATCACCGGCCAGTAGAAGAGGTAGCCGACGATCAGGAAGTGGGCGTTCATCACCAGGTGCGCCCAGTGCTTCTCCAGCGCCGCGTCGAACAGCCCGGAGAAGTACAGCAGGTAGAACGAGCCGACGAACAGCGCGAGGGCGACCACCGGATGGGTCAGCGTCTTCGCGACGGGTGAGCGGACCAGGGCGAGCAGCCACTCGCGGGGACCGGGGGCGCCGTCGCGGCCGGCCACCGGCAGCGCCCGCAACGCGAGCAGCAGCGGCCCGCCGAGCACCAGCAGGACCGGCGCCAGCATGGACAGCATCATGTGGGTTTCCATGTGGATGCTGAACATGGCCGGCGAGTAGCGGCCGAACCCGGAGGAGGTGGCGATGAGGATGACCGCGCATCCGGCCAGCCAGGCGACCGTGCGGCCGACCGGCCAGGCGTCGCCCCGGTTCCGCAGACGGCGCACCCCCAGCAGGTAGAGCACGGCCAGCGCGATGGCCAATGTGCCGAATACCAGGTCGAACCGCCAGTCGAACAGCAGCGTGCCGAGGGTCGGCGGTCCGTCGAGGGGGTAGCCGAGCTGCAGTTCCACCCGGTCCGGGCGGTAGTCCAGCGGCGGCGGAGGGGTCCTGGCGAGCGCGGTGGCGAGACCGATGGTGAGGCACATGAACAGCACCTCGACGGCCGCCAGCCGAACGAGCGCACCGCTCGTCCCGCCCTCCACGATCGCCCGCACGCCGCGTTGCCGCTGGAAGAAGCCGAAGACGCCGAGAACGCCGAGCGCCATGATCTTGGCGAACACGAGCAGGCCGTACGGGTCGCCGAACAACAGGTCGACCGGCACCCGCACCCAGGCGTTGATCACGCCGGACGCGGCCATGATGATCCACGCGACGAGCGCGACCGCCGAGAACCGGGTGGCCGCCACCCGCAGTTGGTCGCCGCTCGTGATGCGCCTGCCGAACATCAGCAGCGCCACCAGACCGCCGACCCACAGGGACGCGGCCACCAGGTGGAACAGCAGGCTGTTGGTGGCCAGGTCGTGTTGGCCGCCGGAGGCCGAGTGGCCGGTGACCGCCACCGGGGTGATGCCGAGAACGGCCAGCCCGAACAGGGCGGCCGTCCAGCCCCAGGTGAGCACGATCCGGGTGGCGACCGCGATGGCCAGCGCGATCACCGCGGTGATCAGCCACGCCTTCGTCTGCTCGAACCCGCCGACCAGGTCGGTGAACGTGCCACCGGTCAGCACGTCGCCCAGCGACTTGTTGGCGAAGTCGGCGGCCGTGAAGGCCATGGACGCCAGTGAGCTGAGACACCAGAGTCCGGCCGCCCAGGACGCCGTCCGCAGTGCCGCGTAGCCGCCGACCTGCAGGATCCCGTTGCGTTGTGGCGAGACCATGAACGCCGCGAACATCAGCGAGCCGACGGTCAGGACGGTGGAGATCTCGGCGATCGTCCGCGCGGTCGTGAGTTCCTCGAGGTTGATCCGGCTGGAGTCGTCAGCCGTGAGGCTCAACAGGGTGACCGCGGTCAGCACGGCCAGCAGGATGCCGATGAATATCAGCGGCACCACACCGGCTGCGGCATTGACCCGGACAGGCTTGCGCGGCAGGGCGTCGACGGGCACGTTCAGAGCGTAGTCGCCCGCTACTTGATCGACGAAGCTACGACCGTCTGACTCTTGCGTTCGTCTTCCCGTCGTCTGGCGGCGGTCGCCGCCAACGCCGCCGGGGCGATCAACATGGCGATGACGCCCGCGAAGCCGATGGCCACCTCGAGATCCGTGACGTGGGCGATGCCGCCGATCATCGGCGGGCCGAGCAGGAACCCGCTGTAGGCGATCGTCGTGACGAAGCCCAGTTCGCGCTCGCCGCCCGTGCCGTCGGCCCGCCTGCCGACAGCGCCGGCCAGTTCGAGAGCCACGGGGAACGCGAACGCCAGCCCGCCGCCGGCCATCGCGAACCCGACGAACGACACCCAGGCCAACGGAACGAACGCGGTGAGCAGCAGACCGGCCCCGGCGACCATCGCGCCGCCCACCAGCAGCCGCACCGCGCCGAAACGGCGTTCGGCCTGCTCCCCCACCAGGCGCACGACGCCCATGGCGACGCAGAACACCGAGAACGTGATGGCCGCGGCCGCCTCGCCCATGCCGCGCTCGCGGACGGCGAACAGGGCCGACCAGTCGCCACTCGCGCCCTCCACGATCGCCGAGAACAGGGCGATGAGGCCGAGCAGCCAGAGGACCGGCCTGCGCATCATCCGCCGGTCGGGACCGTGGTGTTCGCTCGCGTCGGCGGCGCGGGACTCGATCGGGATGTTCCGCAGTACCGCGACGGTCGCGGCGACGGAGAGCACGGAGATCAGCGTGAAGTGCCCGAACAGGCCGAGGCCGGTGCCGGCGGCGAGCGCGGCACCCATGGAGCCGGCCAGCGCGCCGAAGCTGAAGCCCGGCGTGGAACACCGGCATGAGCGGGCGTTCCGTGCGGCGGATGACCGTGACGGCCGCGACGTTCATGGCCACGTCGAGCATGCCGACCGAGGCACCGAGGCCGACCAGCACGATGCCCAGTTGGATCGGTGAGCCGACGCTCGCGAGTATCGGCAGCACCACGCCGGTGGCGACCGCGGCACCCAGGATGATCACGCGCGCGCCGACCCGGGCGCACCATCGGCCGGTCATCGAGGCCGCGGTGATCATGCCGATGCTGGCGCCGAGCAGCGCGAGCCCGAGCGCGCCCTCGTTGGCGTCGATCTGTTCGGCCAACGTGGGCATGCGTGGCGCCCATGTGCCGATCACGACGCCGTTGAGCGCGAAGATGATGAATACCGGCCAACGCCCCGAACGCACCGCTACCTCCCTCGTCGGTTTCTGCCACGAGAGTAACTGAAGCGCTTCAGTGGTCGCTACGAATTTATGTCGGGCCCGGGTCCTAGGCTTGCCCCCGTGAGTCCGGACCGGGTGCGTCGTCCCACCCTGGACACCGTCGCCCAACTGGTCGGTGTGTCCAGGGCCACGGTGTCGAACGCGTACAACCGACCGGACCAACTGTCGGCCGAGCTGCGGTCGAGGATCATCGCGGCGGCCAAGCAACTCGGATACGCCGGGCCCGACCCGGTGGCCAGGAGCCTCGCCACGCGCCGCACGGGTTCCGTGGCGTTCATGCTGTGCGAGGGCCTGTCCTCGGCGTTCTCCGACCCCGCACTGTCGATCATGCTGGACGCCCTCGCCTCCACGGTGGACAGCGGCGACCGGGCATTGCTGCTGCTCCCCGGCCTCGGCGACGCCGGACCGAGGGTCGAGAGCGTGATCCGCGCGCAGACCGACGTCGTGGTGGCGTACTCGCTGCCCGACGACGCGCCGGCCATCGCCGCCGTCCGCGATCGCGGGCTGCCGCTGGTCGTGGTCGACCAGCCGATCCTCCCCGGCGCCGCGGTCGTGCAGGTGGACGACGCCGGCGGCGCCCTGCTGGCCGCCCGACACGTGGCCTCGCTGGGGCACCGTCGGGTCGCCGTCCTCGGCTTCGAGATGAGCGCCGACGGCTGGCGCGGCCCGACCACTCCGGAGCGCATCCGAGATGCACACTTCCGGGTGACGCTCGACAGACTCTCCGGCTACCGAAAGGGCCTGGCGGAACACGGTATCGTCGCAGATGAGGTGCCGTGCTGGGAGGCGCCGGGAAGCGCGAGGGAGCTCGGAAGGGAGGGCGCCACGTGGTTGTTCGGACTGGAACCGAGACCCACCGCGGTGCTCTGCATGTCCGACGAGCTGGCCCTTGGCGCCATCCGAGCCGCGGGCGACCTGGGGCTTTCCGTGCCGGGAGAGGTGTCCATCGTGGGCTTCGATGACACCCCGGCCGCCAGCTGGAGCGACCCACCACTGACCACCGTGCGTCAGGATCTCGTGGCCAAGGGCAGACACGCCGGCGAGTTCGCGTTACGGATGCTCGAAGGGGACAGACCGGGCAGACCGGTCACCATCGGGGTGGAACTGCTCGTCCGCGGCTCCACCGGACCCGCCTACTCGGTGTGAGATTTGCCGGATCTCGCCAGATCCGGAAACACCTGAGCGGTCACGAACGATCAGACCCACTGGACGGCCAACTGCCCTGCCCGGGGCGGGGTGGTCGCACACCCCCTCGTAGCTCAGCGGAAAGAGCAGGAGCCTTCTAAGCTCTGGGTCGCAGGTTCGAGTCCTGCCGGGGGGACCACAAGGATGGGAACAGGATCGTCACTCGGTGCGGGTGACGCCTGTTCCTTTGTTTTTGCGCTGGTCACGGCGCTGCCGAGCGTCATCGAGTGACAGGCGGACAACATCGAGCGTGACGCGGCGAAGGCCGCGAATCGTGGGACTTGTGCCTTGCGCCGGCCCAGGATGAGGCGACAGCCCACGAAGGCGCGCTGACGAGGCTCGGGGGGTCATACCTTGGTGCAGAGCGCCAGGCAGTGGCGAGGTGACCGAGAAACTGGCCACCAGAAGTGCCGAACTGGAGGCGGCGTGGACCGCCCTGCGAGACGGAACGCCGCCACCAGTCGGCACTGACGGAAGCCCGGGCGCGGGTGGAGTCGCTGACCCGGGAACGTCAGGAACAGGAAGCCCGCCTGGCCACTTATGCGTCAGTCGGCGAGGCAGTCACCCAGAAAGCGGCAAGAGCAAGGACTCAACCCTCACCACAGGAGGGTGGAACCGTTCGTGCCGGCCTCGATGTCGGTCGAGCAGCTGGCCGCCACCGTCGCCTGCGCCGGAGCGGTGCCGGAAATCCCCGCGGCGACCATGAGTGTCGCCAGCCCACCGCCGGCGAGCGTGGTCCTTATCAAGGACATTCCATCCTTCTCTCGCGATTCTGCTGCGGGAACACTAAGGACTGTCGCTGGAATGCTCCTGCCCGTACCGCGCCCGTACTCGCCGGGGCCACCACAACGGCGCGGCTAGATCGCGTAGCGCCAGGCGGTCAGGGCGTAGCCGCCGAACCAGCCGGAGATCAGGGTGGTCGCGGCCAGGACGGCCAGTACCGTGCCGGTTCGGCGTTGCGCCAGGCCCGCGGCCACAGGGAGCAGCAGGGTGAACGCCGGGACCAGTAGGCGCATCTTCGAGTAGGTGACGCCGCTGGAGCCGGCGGTCATGATCACCAGGCCGATGCCGTACGCGGCGAGTGGCCACGGGGTTCGGTGCAGGACGGCGACCACGCACAGGACCACCGCGCCCAGGACCACCAGGGCGTTCGCCGTTTCCATGAGCGACGTGTCGGACGTGAGGACCGTGCCGATGAACTCGCCGGTCGCTTGGCCGCCGTCGAAAGCGGTGCCCCATCCCGCTTTCTGCAGGGTGAACCAGCCGAACAGATTCATGGTCTGGTCGGCCACGAACAGCAGGTAGCCGGCCAGTCCGAGTGTGCAGACGAGCGCGGCGTACAGGCCTTTGGTGGTGCGTCCGTGCAGGAGGACGGCGATCACCACGATCAGGATGAGGACGCCGGCGCTCGGGCGCACCAGGCCGGCACCCACGCAGCAGAGGCTGGCCAGCCACCACCTTCGCTCCTGCACGCCGACCAGAGCCCAGGCGGCGCACGCGCTGAACAGGGCCTCCGAGTAGACCATCGACAGCGTGACGGCCATCGGAGTCGACGCGAACAGGCCGACCAGGATCAGGCCCACGCGCCGGTTGTCCGCCAGACGGGTGATGCCGTACGCGGCGACCACTCCGGCGACCAGGCTCACCAGGAGTCCCGCGTAGGGCAGGGAGGTGGCGGTGAGCCAGCCGGTCAGGCCGACCAGCATCGGGTAGCCCGGGAAGAACACCAGCGTGGTGTTCTGGGTGAAGTTCCCGGCCGCGTCCACCAGGTCGCGGTCGCCCCGCTCGTAGCCGTGCTCCGCGATGGTCAGGTACCAGTCGCCGTCCCACGATCGCAGCACGTCCAGGAGCGTGCGGTCGTGGGTGGCGGCCAGGACGGCCAGCACCACGAGCCCGATCAGCCGGACGGCGAGGTACAGGGCGGCCGGCGCCAGCGCGTGCCTGGTCAGCGGCTCGACCCGGGCGGCTGGTTGGTTCTGCACAGGGATACCTATGCCGCGACGACCCCGTCGGGTTGCACCGATTTTCGCTGGCATACTCGGCGGCGGTGACAACCCAGGACGACGATTTCAGCGCGTACTTCGCGGCGCGGGCGCACTCGCTGCGTGCCACGGCGTACCTGCTGTGCGGCGACTGGCACCGGGCCGAGGACATCACCCAGGTCGCGATGACCAAGCTGTACCTCGCGTGGCCGCGGCTGCGGGAGTTCGGCATGGACGCCTACGCCCGCAAGGTCGTGGTGCGGACGTTCCTCGCGGAGAACCGGCGGCTCTGGCGACGGCGCGAGCACCTGACGCACGAGCCACCCGAACCGTCCACCCAGGACGGGGACGCCGACCGGCGGCTGCTCGTGGAGGCCGCGCTCGCCACCGTGCCGCCCCGGCAGCGCGCGGTGCTGGTGCTCCGGTATTGGAACGACCTTTCCGTCGAGGACACGGCCGAGGTGCTCGGCTGCTCGACCGGGAACGTGAAGAGTCAGGCGGCACGGGGCATCGCGGCGCTGCGCCGCCGGCTCGGACCACACCTCGACCTGCTGAACACGGACGGAGGTGACGCGTGGACCGGGAGGACGACGAACTGAGGTCGCTGTTCACCACGGTGGGCGCCCAGGAGGGCCCGCCGCTGGGATTCAGCGCCGACGGGATCGCCCGCCGGGGCAGGCGCATCCGGCTGTTCCGCCGGACGGCGGCCGCCGCCGGAGCCCTCACCGCGGTGGTCGTCATCACGGTGACGGTGGCCATCGCCACGAACCGGCCGGTTCAACCGGTCGAACCCGCGACCCCGCCGCCTCCGGTCGTCACCACCACCGAGGACACGACGCCTAACGCGACCGAAACGCCCACCACCACCATGACGACGACAACTCCCGAAACGACCGGCTAGTGGTTGAGGTACGCGAGCACGGCCCGGACCCGGCGGTGGGTGTCGTCGGACGGCGGGCGCCGTGAGCCCCCGATCGGTCAGGATCGGCGGGTAGATCCCCCGCACCAGCCTGCGCAGCTCGGCCAGCGCCTCGTCGAGCTGGCGCCGCGCCGCCCGCACGTCGTCCCTGGCCGGCTCGCCGGTGACGCGCATCTTGCGGTCGGCCAGCGCGAGCGTCATGCCGGCCGCCACGATCCTGGCCCGCGCACGCACCGCCCAGAAGTCCCTTGTGGACCTCGCCCACGGCGACGGAGGTCTGGTGGTCACCGCCGAACGGCTGTGGGAGTGGCTCGCGGCACCCGAGCACCGGCCGCTGATGACGTTGTGGGCAGAGGGATACAGCCGATCCCTGCTCAGCGACGACGGACCGTGGGCCGGGTTCGCCCGGGCGACGGTCGACGACTGGCTGACGGTGCTCGCCCAGGCCCAACCCGCGCGGCGACGGCGCACGGCCGTGCGGCTGCATCTCCGGTCGATGGCGTCCTGAATGGATCAGCTCGCCGCCAGTTCCTCGTGCAACCCTTCCAGGGCGGTGTGATCGTCGTCGGTGCCGGTGTGGGGAGCGGCGAACCAGCGTGCGTACTCGTCCAGTTCGGACAGTCGCCAGTCCAGTGCGAACAGCTCGACCATCGCGGGGTCGGCGCCCTCCACCGCGTCGAGCAGGTCGGCGTAGTCCCGCTCCCGCGGCGCGAGCGCGAGTGACTCCCAGTCGACCAGCCGCACCCCGTTGGCCGTCACGACCTGGTTGTCGTTGTGCGGCTCGCCGTGGGTCGGCACCCAGGAGTCCCGTTGGGAGAACGCGACTTCCGCGAGTTCCAGATAGCGGTCCGTCCAGCGCGAGATCGCCTCGCCCTGTGCGGCGAGGGCCACGCGTGCCTGCTCCGCCAACGGACCGCTCATCCAGGGCTCGGCCGTGTGGGCCCGCAGTTCGTCGGCGAACTCGGGCCCGACCCGCGGAGTCCACGACCGCAGCCCGTCGGGTGGGGTGGCGCCGTGCAGCGCGACCAGCGCGGCCACGACCTCATGGACGTGCGGGGGCTCGCCGGCCTCCACCTCGGTCGGGCTCCGGCCGTCCAACCAGGGCGTCACGCTGAGCGCACCGGCCCCGAACGGGACGGTGAACCGCCCGGAGGAGGCGGGCAACGGCGAACACACCACGGTCAACCCCGACTCGGCCAGCGCTGCGGCACCGGCGTAGGCGGCCTCCAGGGACGTCGCCGTGTGGCGGGGCGCCAGCTCGTCCAACGTCACGAACACCGGGGTGCCACCACCGGTCGCGCGCCAGTGGTGTGCGCCGAACCCCCAAGGCAGGTAACCGATCTCGGCCACCTCGGGCAGCCAGTGGGTGGCGACCGCCTGCGAGATCGTGTGGTCGTCGATGGAGACAGGACGAGACAGCACAAATCCGACTCTAGGGAACACCCGCCACACGAGCACGGGATTTTCGCCGCACGGCCTACGCTGACCACCAGGGACCGGGTGCGAGGACACAGGAGGTGGCCGATGGACGAAGACGCTGAATCTCACGCTCGGACACGTCTGCTCGTTCTCGAGGCGGTCACCGACAGCGTGCTCCGCGACCTGGACCTCGACAAACTGTTCGAGGTGTTGCTCTGGCGCGTGCGCGACCTCCTGGGCGTCACCACGGTCACCGTCCTGCTCATGGACGCCACCGGCGACCACCTCGTCGCGGCGGCGGCCGCGGGCCTGGAGGAGGAGGTCTTCCACGGCGTCCGCATCCCCGTGGGCGCCGGGTTCGCCGGCCGGGTCGCCGCGTCCCGTGCCCCCGTGCAGATCGAGCAGGTCGACGAGTCCACGGTCGTCAACCCGCTGCTCTGGAAACGCGGCCTCCGGGTCATGCTCGGCGTGCCGATGGTCTCCGAGGGGGTGCTGACCGGCGTCGTCCACGCCGGCCGCACCGAGCCCGGCCGCTTCACCGACGACGAGATCGAGCTGCTCCAACTCGTGGCCGACCGGCTGGCGACCGCCGCACACGCCCACCGCTCACGCGTCGAGCGCGACGCCACCACGCTGCTCCAGAGCAGCCTCCTCCCGTCCCACCTGCCGACCACCGAGGGCTGGGAATTGTCCGCCCGCTACGTGGCCGGCGCGGGCAGCGGCGTCGGCGGCGACTGGTACGACGTGCTCGACCTCCCCGGCGGCCGGATCGGCCTGGTGATCGGGGACGTCGTGGGCAGCGGCCTGCCCGCGGCCGTCGTGATGGGCCGCCTGCGCAGCGCGCTGCGCGCCTACGCCCTGGAGTTCGCCGACCCGGGCACGGTGCTCGGCAAGCTCGACCGCAAGGCCAGCCACTTCGAACAGAACATCATGGCCACCGTCGGCTACGCGGTGATCGACACCGCGGCCGAAAGCCTGGACCTCGCCCTCGCCGGCCACCTCCCGCCGGTGCTCGCCGTCCCGGGCCGGCCCGCGGCATTCGTCGAGGCGCCACTGGGACCACCGGTCGGCTACGACTGGGCCATCGAGCGCCGCCGCAGCACGACGGTCGAGATCCCCCGCGGCGCGCTGTTGGCGTTCTACACCGACGGACTGGTGGAGCGCCGCGGCCTGGACATCGACGAACGCCTGGAACTCCTGCGCGACACCGTCGAACCGGCGGCACCGGAAGCCGTCTGTGCCAAGCTCATGGCCACGCTGGTCGGCGACCGTCCCGCTCTCGACGACATCGCACTCCTCACCGTGCGGCACACCGCGAGGTAAGCACCAACCTCACGCACGACGCTGTCACCCCGCTCCACGTGCGAACCGGGCGGCTGACCTGCCGTGGCAGGATCAGCGCCGTGCAGATCGGGATGCTGGGGCCCTTCGAGGTTCGGGTCGGGGACGGGGTCCTCGTCGACGTGCCCGGGGCGCGGTTGCGGGGGCTTCTGGTCGCACTCGCGCTCGAGGCCGGCCACGTGGTCCCCAAGGCGACGCTCGTCGACTGGATCTGGGGGGAGCATCCGCCCGCCGACGCGGCCAACGCGTTGCAGCGCCTGGCTTCCCGGTTGCGGAAGGTGTTGCCGGACGGGGTGGTCGAGGGCCAGCCGACCGGTTACCGGCTGCGGGTGGCGCCCGACGACGTCGATGCCGTGCGGTTCGAGCGTCTCCTCGGGCAGGCTCGGGGGGACGACGGGCGGGTGCAGTTGCTGCGCGAGGCCCTCGGGTTGTGGCGCGGCGCGGCCATGCAGGACGTCGACCTGCAGGACAGCGCGGCCTTCGACGCCGCGGTCGCCCGGCTCGACGGCCTACGCCTGTCCACAATGGAGGACCGGTACGACGCCGAGGCCGGGCCGGACCTCGTTGCGGAGCTGACCGACCTGGTGGCCACGCACCCCATGCGGGAACGGCTGGTCGCCGCGTTGATGCGGGCCCTCGCCGCCTCCGGGCGCGACAGCGAGGCCCTGCTCGTGTACCAGCGCACGAAGGAGGCCCTGGCCGACGCGTTGGGGGTCGACCCCTCGCCGGATCTTGCCGCGCTGCACGTGGCGTTGTTGCGCGGTGAGGTGAGCCGGCGCGAGGACACCCGCAAGACCAACCTGCGGGCCGAGCTGACCAGCTACGTCGGCAAGGACGGTGACGTCGCGGCCGTCCGCGAACTGGTCGGCGAACACCGGCTCACCACCCTGATCGGACCCGGCGGATCCGGCAAGACCCGCTTGGCCACGGAAACCGCGCGCACGCTGCTCGCCGACCTGCCGGACGGCGCCTGGCTGGTGGAGCTGGCGGCGATCAGCACCGACGGTGACGTGGCGCAGGCGACGCTCGCCGGGTTCGCCCTCCGCGACGCACTGCTCGGCGACGCGTCGACCGTGGCCCCGACCGAGCGGCTCATCACCGCGATCCGCGACCGGGAACTGCTGCTGGTCCTGGACAACTGCGAGCACGTGATCGAATCGGCGGCCACGCTCGCCCATCGGCTGCTCGGCGAGTGCCGGCGGCTGCGGATCCTGGCGACCAGCAGGGAACCGCTCGGCATCACCGGTGAGGCGCTGTGGCCGGTCGTGCCGCTGGCGCTGCCAGACGAGGACGCCACGGCCGCCGAGATCGAGTCGGCACCGGCCGTCCGGCTGCTGCGGGACCGGGCGAGCGCGGTGCGCACGGATCTCGCGGCCGACCCGCACACCCTGGTGCGCATCTGCCGCGCGTTGGACGGCATGCCGCTCGCGATCGAGCTGGCCGCCGCTCGGTTGCGCACCATGTCCGTCGACCAGCTCGCCAACCGGCTCGACGACCGGTTCCGCCTGCTGACCGGCGGCAGCCGCACGGCGCTGCCGCGGCACCGGACGTTGCGCGCGATGGTCGACTGGAGCTGGGAGCTGCTGACCGACGCCGAACGGACGGTCCTGCGCCGGCTCTCGGTGTTCTCGGGCGGGGCGAGCCTGGAGGCGGCCGAGCGGGTCTGCGCGGGGGACGCGGTCGAGCCCGAGGACGTGCTCGATCTGCTCACCGCGTTGACCGAGAAGTCTCTGCTGGTCGCGGCCGGCGACAGTGACTTCGACGCCCCGCGCTACCGGATGCTCGGCACGATCAAGGAGTACGCCACGCAACGCCTGGCCGAGGCCGGGGAAACCGATCTGGCGCGGCACGCGCATCTCGCCCACTTCACCGAACTCACCGAGACCGCCGACCAGCACCTGCGGCGCGCCGAGCAGCTGACCTGGCTCGCCACGCTCGCCACCGAACACGACAACATCACCGCCGCGATGCGTGGCGCGCTCGCGGCCGGCGAGGCGCAGGCGGCCATGCGGCTCGCGGCGGGCACCGGCTGGTACTGGTGGCTCAGCGGACACAAGACCGAGGGCGTCGAGCTGATCACCGCGGCCCACGGGACACCGGGCGAGGTGACCGACGAGATCCGGGTCGTGGTGTACGCGTACATGGTGGGGTTCGCCAGCTCCGGGCGCGGCGCCGACCAGTACAGCGCGGCGGAGTGGGTCCACAAGGTCTACGACCTCAGTCAACGGGTGCGGAGTCGTCATCCGGCGGTGGAGCTGGCCATCCCGTTGGAGCAACTCCTGCGTGAGCCGGAGGATCCCCTGTCGGCCTGGGAGTCGATGCTGGACAACGAGGACCCGTGGGTCCGCGCGATGGGTCAGCTGCACCTCGGCAAGACGCGGGTCATCCTCGGCCACCCCGGGCGGGAGGTGGACGCGTACCTCGAGAAGGCGCTGGCCGAGTTCCGGGCGCTCGGCGAACGGTGGGGCATGTCGTTCGCCCTGACCGAGCTGGCGGACCGGATCGCCATGCGCGGCGAGTTCGCCGGGGCGTGCGCCTACCTCGACCAGGCGATCGTGGTGGTGACCGAGGTGGGCGCGACCGAGGACGTCATCCGGATCCGGGCGCGGCAGGCGGAGATCTACTGGCTGATGGGTTCCGTCTCGGACAGCGCCGCGGCTCTGGCCGAGGCGGAACGGTGCGCCGAGCGGGTCACCTGGCCGGAGGCGCTGGTGGAGTTGGCCATGTCGAAGGCGGCGCTCGCGTCGTGGCGGGGCGACGCGGAGGAGGCCCACCGGCAACTCGGTGTCGCGACAGAACTGTTGGGTGACAAGGCGCAGGAGCCGAACATCCGCGCGGGGACGCACACCCTGCTGGGCCGCCTGTCCGACGATCTCGACTCGGCCCGTTCGCACCACGCGGCGGCCTGCCGGGCGGCGGTCGAATCCGGCCACCGGGCGACGATCGCGCTGGCCCTCGTGGGGGTCGCGGACCTGGCCCTGCGCCTCGATCAGCCCGCGCAGGCGGCCCGGCTACTCGCGGCGAGCACCGCCATGCGCGGGCTGGCGGACCGGTCCAACCCGGAGATGACCCGGCTGGAGCAGGCAGCGCGAAGCCGCCTCGGCGAAGGGGGATTCGCCGAGGCGGCTCAGGAGGGCACGGAGACGGACTGGAACAAGCTGGTCGAGGTCACGCTCGCTTCGTGAACCGGCGCCGTCCCCGCCGCTCGCGGACTTCCGGACCATCTTCCCGCCGCGGGACTACCGAACCGCGCCCAACCGGACCTGACCCGCGTCGAGCAGGAAACACTGAATCGCCTCGGCCCGCTGCTCGCGCGAGTCCCCCGTTCACACCCGGCGAGTCCCCCGTTCAGCCCGCGCGAGTCGCCCTCTCGCGACACGCGAGTCGGCGGTTCGCGACACGCGGGGTGGTGACGCGAACCGCCAACTCGGAGGTCCTGCGAGGGAGACTCGCGGGCACGAATGTGGGACTCGCCCGCGTTGGTAGGTGACCACCCGTGCGGAGTGGGGTTTCGCCGAGGCGGACTGGAACGCGCTGGTCGAGGTCACGCTCGCTTCGTGAAGGTGGACCTCGCCCACAGGTAGCCCACCAGGGCGATGCCCACGCACCAGGCGATGGCGGTGATCGCGTCGCCGCTGTCGGGGGTGCCGGCCAGCAGGCCGCGGATCGTTTCGATGATCGGGGTGAAGGGCTGGTACTCCGCGAACTCGCGCAGTCCCGGGCCCATCTTCTCCGCCGGGATGATGGCGCTGCTGAAGAACGGCAGCAGGACCAGCGGCACGGCCGCCATGCCCGCCGTTTCCGGGGACTTGGCCGACAGTCCCAATGCGACGGTGAGCCAACCGGCCGCGAAACCCAGCAGTACCACCATGCCGGCCACGCCCAGCCAGTCGACGAGGCTCGCCGCCGGGCTGAAGCCCATCAGGAACGCCACCCCGATGAGAGCGACGATGGCGATCACGTTGGTCAGGACACTGGCGATCACGTGCCCGGTCAACACCGCGCCACGGGACACGTCCATGACCTTGAACCGGTTGATGATGCCCTTCGTCATGTCGGAGTTCACCGCCACCGCGGTACCGCCCAGGCCGTAGCAGACGGCCATCAGCAGGATCCCCGGCGTCGCGTAGTCGACGTAGTCGATGCCGGCGCCGACGTCGAAGGCGTCGCCCATCATGTACACGAACATGAACAGCATGAGGATCGGCATGAGGACCGCGTTGAACACCGACGCCGGGTTGCGGCCGAGGTGCTTGAAGTTGCGGCGCAACATGACGATCGAGGGGGACGTGCTCATTTCGCGACTACCTCCGTGCTGTGGCCCGTCAGGGCGAGGAAAACGTCATCGAGGTCGGGGGTCCGGACGGAGAACTCCTCGGCGCTGATCGCGTACTCGTCGAGCCGGTCCAGCACGGCGCGCAGCGACTTCGTCCCGCCGTCGCTGGGCACCCGCAGGGTCAGCGACTCGTCGTCACGCGTGCCGTCGGTGAGGATCTGGGCGGCCGTGTCGAGTTCGGCGGCCGTGGTGAACCGCAGCCGCACGTGCGTGCCGGGGATCTGGCGTTTGAGGTCGTCGGCCGTGCCCTGGGCGACCAGGCGGCCCTGGTCGAGCACCGCGATCCGGTCGGCCAGCTGGTCGGCTTCCTCGAGGTACTGGGTGGTGAGGAAGATGGTCACGCCGTCGGCCACCAGGTCGCGGATGATCGACCACATGGTGCGCCGGCTGCGCGGGTCCAGGCCCGTGGTCGGCTCGTCCAGGAAGATGATCCGCGGGCTGCCGACGAGCGTCATGGCCAGGTCGAGCTTGCGGCGCATGCCGCCGGAGTAGGTCGACACGGGTTTGCCCGCCGACTCGGTCAGCTCGAACCGTTCGAGCAGCTCGGCGACGATCCCCTTGTTCGTGACGCCGCGGTTCAGGTCGACCATCAGCTGCAGGTTCTCCTGCCCCGTCAGCAGTTCGTCCACCGCCGCGAACTGGCCGGTGACCCCGATCGACTTGCGGATCGCCCTGGCCTCGGTCGCGATGTCGTGCCCGGCCACCCGGACCGTGCCGCCGTCGGCCTTCATCAACGTGGTCAGCACGTTCACGGTGGTCGTCTTGCCCGCGCCGTTCGGGCCGAGCAGGGCGAAGACCGTGCCGGCGCGGACCTCGAGATCGATGCCGGCGAGGACGACCTTGTCGCCGAATGTCTTCCGCAGTCCCGAGACCGCGATCGCTGGTGTGTTCATGGACCTAGCTTCGGCGTCCGGGCTGACACGCCCCCGCCATGCTGCTGACACGGTGCCTGACATGAGATTCTCCTTCGTTTTCGCAGGTCAGGACCAGGTGACCGGCAGTTCGTGGACGCCGTAGATGTTCATGTCGGTCTTGAGCCGCACCTCGCCCGCCGGGACGGCGAGCCGCAGCGACGGGAAGCGCCGCAGCAGTGCCTCGAACCCGGCGCGCATCTCGATGCGGGCCAGTTGCTGGCCGAGGCACTGGTGGATGCCGTGGCCGAAGGACAGGTGACCGCGGGCCTTGCGATGCAGGTCCAGGGTGTCGGGGTTGTCGAAGCGCCGGGGGTCGTGGTTGGCGGCCAGCAGCGAGATGACGACCGTCGAGCCCTGGTCGATCGTCTCGCCGCCGAGTTCGAGATCCTCCGTGGCGTACCGGTAGAAGACGTCGGCGATCGAGAGGTAGCGCAGGAGTTCCTCGACGGCGTTGGGCATCAGGTCCGGGTCGGCACGCAGCTCGGCCAGTTGCGCGGGGTGCTCCAGGAGCGCGAACGTGCCCAGCGCCAGCATGTTGGCGGTGGTCTCGTGGCCGGCGAGCAGCAGCAGGAAGGCGATGCCCACCAGTTCCTCGATGGTGAGGTCGTCGTGGCGGGCCAGGTCGGACAGGATGTCCTCGCCCGGCTCGGCCCGCTTGCCCGTCACCAGTTCGGCGAGGTAGCCGGTCAGCGCGCCCAAGGCGGCCATCTTCTCCTCGAGTTTCTGGTCCTTCACCAGGAACTGGGCGGAGTTGGCCTGGAAGGTCTCCCGGTCGGCGTAGGGGACGCCGAGCAGTTCGCAGATCACCAGCGACGGCACGGGCAGCGCGAACTCCTTCACCAGGTCGACCGGCGGGGCCAGACCCGCCAGCCGGTCCAGCTGCTGCTCGACGATCTCGCCGACGCGCTCCTCGAGCTGCTTCATGCGCTTGACCGTGAAGGCGCCGGTGAGCCGTCGCCGCAGCCGGGTGTGGTCGGGCGGGTCCATGGCCACGAACACCCCCGGCATCTGCGGCGACGGTTCGGTGGGGACGGGCATGCCGGGGGTCTCGAACGGCAGGTGGAGGACGTCGAGGTCGAGGCGGGAGCTGAACCGGGTGTCGGCCATGAGCTGGCGGACGGCCTCGTAGCCGGTGACCAGCCAGCCTTCGTGGCCGTCGGGGAAGAGCATGGGGCTGACCGGGCGGGTGTCGCGCAGTCGGCTGATCGCGCTGGGCGGGTCGAAGGGGCCGGCGTCGCGCTCCATGGGGAGGCCGTGCTGGATCGTGTCGGTCATCGGGTGTCCTCCTGTGGCTGGTTGATGCGACGACGGTCGCCCACCAACCAGCCACAGGACTGACACGGCACTGACACCAGTGTTACCGCGTCTTCGCGTCCAGGAACGCGGGCACGATCGTGTGCAGCTCCGGCGGGTGGATCACCCCGAGATGGGTGGTGCCGGGGAGGACGGCCAACTGCGAGTCGGGCAGTCCCTGAAGGTCGCCCATCACCCCGCCGCCCAGCAGCCGGAAGAACTCCACCAGGTACTCCGGCGGCACGAGGTCGGAGTCCCCGGCCACCAGCAGGACCGGTGGCGCCAGGCCTTCGATCGCGCTCTTCGGGTGGTTCGGGTGGTGCTGCTGCATGTCCGTGTTCTTCGCGACGAGCGTCGGGAGGTCGGCCGGATCCGCCGCGACCTCCAGGTAGTAGTCGTGGAACGAGGAGCCGTGCGGCATCTCCGGTTTGATCTCGTCCATGCCCTCCATGAGCCCGGGATGCGAGGAGTTGTTGTCGTAGCCGGGGGTGACGAGCACGAGCTTGTGCACGAGGTCCGGTTGGTCGAGGCCGATGGAGAGCGCGATCAACCCACCCATGCTGTAGCCGAGGATGTCGACGTCGGTCACCCCGAGCTGGTCCAGCAGGGCCGTGGTGTCGGCCGCCATGTGCTCCACGCGGAACGGGCGGTCGATGTCGGCCGTGTGGCCGTGGCCCTGCTGCTCGATGGCGATCACCCGGCGGTGCTTCGCGAGTTCGGGGATCAGCTCGCCGAAGTCGGGCTCCACACCGGACAGCGCGCCGTGCGGCAATACCAGCGGGCGCCCGGTTTCCGGGCCGTGGACCTCGTGGTAGAGGTCGAGTCCGTTGACCGACGCGTATCGGCCCGGCTGGGCCGTCGGCTCGGCCCGCGGTCCGGCGTCGGCCGTTCCGCAGGCGGACAGGGCGGCGATCGTGAACGTGGCGAGCAGGGGAAGGAGTGTGGTCGTGCTCCTCGGGTTTGGTGGGGCGAGCGGGTTTGGTGTCCGGCGGCCGGCGGCGCGGTGTACAGGTGCGCCGCACCGGACGGGCGTGGTCCCAGACGACTCGGTCGCGTGTTCGGCCGCCCACTCGACGACCGTCACGGCCTCCGCGAGCGTGGCCGGGCGGGTCACGAGCACCGCGAGTCCGGCGTCGCGGCAGAGCTGGTCCGGGACGACCACCGGGCCCTCGGCCAGGGGAAAGGCCGAAAGCGCATGACCGTGGTGCTCGAAACGCATCACCGATCGGGGGCGCGGCGGGTGAGAATCTGCCCCATGGACGAACCCCGCCTGATCGCGCTGCCCCCGGCGCCCGACGCCGTCGAACTGCGCCACCTGCGGGCGTTCCTGGAGGCCGTGGCACAGGTCGGGGCGTTCGTGCGCGACACCGGCGACCGTGCCGGCGAGGTACGCACCGCCTGAGTCATGCGTGTGAGCGAATGTCACGTTTCGGATATCCGCCGAACGGTGCATTGCTCCTGACCCCGCCGGATGGCAGCGTGCATGAGCCGGCTCCGCAGCTCACCCGACCGGTGGTGCGCGGGCGGCGATCACATTCGATGGAGGACTTTCGTGCGAGCAAGCACCCGCAGACGCGCGCTGGTGGCGACGGTGGTGACCGCAGCGGCGGCCAGCATGGTCACCTTCGCCGCGGCGCCAGCAGCCGCCCAGGACGACACCGCCGCGGCCGCGCACTTCGTGGTTCTCGGCCCCCAGCACGGGTCGCTGAACCGGACCGAACGGTCCATCCGCGACGCGGGTGGCACTGTTCTGCAGAGCTGGCCCCAGATCGGCGTGGTCATCGCGACCTCGCCCGACGAGGACTTCGCCGCCACCGTGCGGCGCAAGCCGGGCGTCTCCGGCGCGGGCGCGTCGCGCAACCTGGCCGAACTCGGCGTCCCCGCCGCCCCGGCCGCACGGTCGGCCGCCGCGCAGGCCGAGGAGATCGAGCAGATCACGCCGATCGCCGCTACCGCCGCGCCTGCCGCGGCCGGGGCAGTCGTCGCCGCCGAGCCGCTCGAGGCCAACCAGTGGGGCCTCCGCCAGATCAAGGCCGACCAGGCCAACGCCATCTCCGGCGGCAGCCGCGACATCGTGGTCGGCGTGCTGGACTCCGGCATCGACGCCGCCCACCCGGACCTCGCGGCCAACGTGGACGCGTCGAAGTCGGTGGGCTGCACGAACGAGGGTGTCCCGGACACCTCCCCGGCCGCCTGGGCCCCGACCACCAGCTCGCACGGCACCCACGTGGCCGGCACCATCGCCGCCGACCGCAACGGCATCGGCGTGGCCGGTGTCGCCCCGGACGTGCGCCTGGCGTCGGTGAAGGTCGTCGACGACGACGGCTTCATCTACCCCGAGTACGCGATCTGCGGCTTCCTGTGGGCGGCCGAGCACCGCATGGACGTCACGAACAACTCGTACTTCATCGACCCCTGGTACCTGTGGTGCAAGGACGACAAGGACCAGCGGGCCGTGATCGACGCGGTGCGCCGCGCGGTGGACTACTCCCACCGCAAGGACGTGGTGAACGTCGCCGCGCTCGGCAACAGCAACTGGGACCTCTCCCACGACATCACCGACTCGGGCAGTCCGAACAACGGCACCCCGATCGAGCGGGAGACCGACAACAACTGCTTCGACATGCCTGCCGAGCTGCCGGGCGTCGTCGGCGTCTCCTCCATCGGTCCGGAGGGACGCAAGTCGTACTTCTCCAACTACGGCATCACCGAGGCCGACGTGACCGCGCCGGGTGGTGACGCCAGGCAGGTGGCTCCGACGCCGGACGCCAACGGTCGCATCCTGTCGACCATCCCCGGTGGCGGCTACGGCTACTCGCAGGGCACGTCGATGGCGTCCCCGCACACCGCCGGCGTGATCGCGCTGATCCGTAGCACCCACCAGCGTTGGCCGGCCGGGCTGGTCATGGCCTCGCTCGGCGTCCGCGCCGACCGGATCGCCTGCCCGCCGGGCGTGTACGACCCGGACGGCACCGGCGCGTGGCTCGCCACCTGCCAGGGTGGCCGGTCGGGTCAGGGCTTCTACGGCTTCGGTGTGATCGACGCTCTGGATGCCGTGACGCGGTAGTTCTGTCATTTCGGAGAGGCCCCCGAGCACCACGCTCGGGGGCCTCTCCGTTTCGTGCCGGTGGTCAGCCGCGCTCGGACTCGCCGCGCTCGATGCAGAACTGGTTGTCCTCCGGGTCGGCCAGGACCACCCAGCCCCGGCCGTCGGGGACGCGGTGGTCGGCGACGAGCGTCGCGCCGGCGGCCAGCAGGCGTTCGACCTCCTCGTCGCGGGTGCCGGACAGCGGCATGAGGTCCAGGTGCCAGCTGTTCTTCGGCCGGTCCTGCGCCACGGTCACGAAGAGCAGCTCGGGCAGGGCCTTGTCCGGGGGTTCGAGCAGCACCTCGTCCGAGTCGGGGGTGTCCTCGGCGGAGATCGGCCAGCCGGTCACCGTGCTCCAGAACTCAGCCAGTTCGTAGGGGCGGTGGGAGTCGACGGTGATGTGTTGGATGCGGATCACGAGGGCCAGGCTAGCGAGCCTCGAAGTGTGATCCACGCGGCTCGGCACGGGGGCCCTCGAGCCCATAGCCTGACGGGGCACAGTCGCGTAGAACAGGAAGGCGCCTGATGAGCAAGAAGGCGAGCATCGGGGTCACCGGTCTGGCGGTCATGGGCCGCAACCTGGCCAGGAACCTGGCTCGGCACGGCCACACGGTGGCCCTGCACAACCGGTCGGAGGAGCGCACGCGCAGCCTCGTGGACCAGTTCGGTGACGAGGGTGAGTTCATCCCGGCCTACTCCGCGCGGGAGTTCGTCGACGCGCTGGAGCGGCCCCGCCAGATCGTCATCATGGTGAAGGCCGGAGCGCCGACCGACGCGGTGATCGAGGAGTTCGCGCCGCTGCTGGAGCAGGGCGACGTGATCGTCGACGCCGGCAACGCGCACTTCGCGGACACCCGCCGTCGCGAGGCCGACCTGCGGGAACGTGGGCTGCACTTCGTCGGCACCGGGGTGTCCGGCGGCGAGGAGGGCGCACTTCTCGGGCCGAGCATCATGCCAGGCGGATCGGTGGAGTCCTACGCGTCGCTCGGGCCGCTGTTCGAGGACATCTCCGCGAAGGTCGACGGCGAGCCGTGCTGCGCCCACGTCGGCGCCGACGGAGCCGGGCACTTCGTGAAGATGGTGCACAACGGCATCGAGTACGCCGACATGCAGCTGATCGCCGAGGCCTACGACCTGCTGAGCGGCGCGGCCGGCTACGCGCCCGCCGAGGTGGCCGAGGTGTTCGGCACGTGGAACACCGGTCGGCTCGACTCCTACCTCATCGAGATCACGGCCGAGGTGCTGCGCCACGTCGACGCTTCTTCCGGTAAGCCGTTCGTGGACGTGGTGGAGGACGCGGCCGAGCAGAAGGGCACCGGTCGCTGGACCGTGCAGATCGGACTCGACCTCGGGGTGCCGATCAGCGGCATCGCGGAGGCCGTGTTCGCGCGGTCGCTGTCGGGGTCGACCGGGCTGCGCGCCGCCGCGCGCGGACTCGCCGGGCCGGCCCGCGCGCCCCTGACCGGTTCGGCGTTGGAGACTTTCGCCGACGACGTGGAGCAGGCGCTGTACGCGTCGAAGGTGGTGGCCTACGCCCAGGGCTTCAACCAGATCCAGGCGGGCGCGGTTGAATATGGCTGGGACATCGACCTGGGCCGGGTGGCCGCCATCTGGCGCGGTGGCTGCATCATCCGGGCGAAGTTCCTGAACGACATCACGTCCGCCTATGCCGACGAGCCGGGTCTGCCGACCCTGCTCACCTCCGGCGGGTTCCGCAAGGCGGTGGAGGACGCGCAGGACTCGTGGCGGTCGGTGATCTCCACGGCCGTGCGGCTGGGCATCCCGACGCCCGGCTTCTCCACGGCACTCGCCTACTACGACGGTCTGCGGGCCGAGCGCCTGCCGGCGTCCCTGGTGCAGGGCCAGCGCGACTACTTCGGCGCGCACACCTACCGCCGGGTCGACCGTGAGGGCTCGTTCCACACGGCTTGGGCGGCCGACGGCCGTCCCGAGTCACCGGCCTGATGCCGATCGCCGGGTCCGGTGCTACTGCCGGACCCGGCTGGGCGCATGCCTCACGCCTGGCGCCCAGGCTTCACCACGCCGCCGTCTCTTCTGGCCGCCTCTCGCGCGCGGGGCCGCCCCTCGATTTCAACGCTACCGCAACCAAGCGACAGTTCCTGGGCTCGGAACGGCCGTCTGTGGACAAGTCGCCGCCTGTGGACAACCCGGCCGATGTCGATCTTCGGGGGTCGGCGTTGTCGGTCCCCTTCGGTACGCTGGATTCCGGGGGCCGGAGGCCGCGCTACTGCCGGACCCGGCGGTCCGGGCTGATCGTCCGTAGCCAGGAGTACCAGTCGGGCAGGCTGTCGCCGCGGGTGGCCGACACCCGCAGGACCCGCGCCGTCGGGTTCACTTGGGCCAGCGATTCCGTGAACCGCGACTCGTCGAAGTCCACATATGGCAACAGGTCCAGCTTGTTCAGCAGCACCACGTCGGCCGTGGCGAACATGTGCGGGTACTTCTCGGGTTTGTCCGCGCCCTCGGTGACCGACATGATCACCACGCGGCTGTGCTCACCCAGGTCGAACAGCGCCGGGCACACCAGGTTGCCCACGTTCTCGATGAACACCACCGAATGCGCGACCGGGCCCAGAGTAGACAGTGCGCGGGAGATCATCGCGGAGTCCAGGTGACACCCGGCGCCCGTGTTGACCTGCACGACCCGAGCGCCGGTCGCGCGGATCCGTTCCGCGTCGAACGTGGTCTCCTGATCGCCCTCCACCACCGACACCGCATCACCCAGCTCGCGGATCGTGCGTTCCAGCAACGTGGTCTTGCCGGAGCCCGGTGAACTCATCAGGTTGACCGCCACGATGTCCCGTGACGTCAACCAGTCCCGGTTGCGGTCGGCCAGCTCGTCGTTGCGGGCCAACACCTTCTGCTCCAACGTGATCGTGTGCCCGTGCCCGTGATCCAGGTCGGTCACCCGGACCTCGGAGTCGGAGCAGCCGCAGGTGTCACACATGCCTTGGTCACCTCCACCGAAACGATCCGCAGGTCCCGGCCGGGTGGCTCGTCGACCTCCAACTCCGCGCCCTGCAACGACGTTCCCTCGGTCACCAGGTCGAAGCAGAACCTGATGGAGTCGACCACCACCCCCGACCGGCGACCGATGGCCAGCCGGACGCACACCACGTCCGCGTCGCCGATCTTCCCGACGATCTCGTCGACGACCGCCTGTGCGACCGACAGCTCGTGCATCAGCAGATCCTGGGCAGCGGGTCGCCGACCAGCAGGTCGCAGATCCGGGTGCCGCCGAACACGGTGTTCAGCAGCACCAGACCGGGCGGATCCTCGCGAACCCGCCCGATGACGGCCGCGTGCTCCCCCAAAGGATGGGAACGCATCGCGGCCAGCGCGTCGTCGGCCGCCGCGCCGTCGACCACCACCACGATCCGGCCCTCGCACGCCACGTACAGCGGATCGATGCCGAGGAGTTCGGACGCGCCGCGCACCTCGGTGCCGACCGGCACGGCGTCCTCGTCGACCACCACCGCCACGTTCGCCGCCCGCGCCACCTCGTTGAGAATCGTGGCCACGCCGCCGCGGGTGGCGTCGCGCATGGCCCGCACCCCGGGGGTGGCGGCCAGCAACGCGGCCACCAGCCCGTGCACGGGTGCCGTGTCGGACACCAGGTCGGCCTCGATGTCCAGCTCGCCGCGCGCCAGCATCACCGTGACGCCGTGGTCGCCGATCGGCCCGGACACCAGCACCACGTCACCCGGCCGCACGGTCGCCACGCCCAACCGGCCCGGGTAGTCGATCACGCCGACACCCGCGGTGTTGATGTAGCAGCCGTCGGCCTTGCCGCGCTGCACGACCTTCGTGTCACCCGTGACGATCGAGACGCCGGCCGCCTCGGCCGCCACCCGCATGGACTCCACGATGCGGATGAGGTCCGCCACCGGGAAGCCCTCCTCCAGGATGAACCCGGCGGACAGGTACAGCGGCCGCGCGCCGGAGACCGCCAGGTCGTTGACCGTGCCGTTCACCGCCAGGTCGCCGATGTTCCCGCCCGGGAAGAACAGCGGTGACACCACGTAGGAATCGGTGGTGAGCGCCATCCGACCACCGTCCACAGTGAACTCGGCGGCGTCCTCGAGGGGCTCGAGCAAGGGATTGCGGAACGCGTCCAGGAAGATCGCCTCGATGAGGGTCTGCGTTGCCTTGCCACCGGCCCCGTGGGAGAGCGTGATCCGCTCCTCCTTCACCTTCGCGCGCCGGCGCCGCACACGCTCGATCCGGTCGAGAACCTGTTGCTCCCGGTCCGATCGCGGTTCCTCGGCCGTCCTCGGCGCGAGGTCGTGGTCGGTGCTCATCGGGTCGCGCTCTCGACCTGGACGGGCGAGCGGCGCGCCGAGTCCGCCAGTTGGTCCACTGTGCTCAGACTCGCCTCCCGCACCCTGGTGCGCGTGAACCGGCCGAAGTTGTAGTACGCGGCGCAGGCGCCCTCGGGTGACACCATGCACGTGCCGATCGGTGTCTCCGGTGTGCACGCCGTGCCGAACACCTTGCACTCCCACGGTTTCAGCACACCCTTGAGCACCTCACCGCACTGACACGCCTTCGGGTCGGCCACCCGCACGCCCGGCACCTCGAACTTCAGCTCCGCGTCGAACTTCGCGTACTTCGACCGCACCTGCAGCGCCGAGTGCGAGATGAACCCCAGCCCGCGCCACTCGAAGTACGGCCGCAGCTCCATCACCTCGGCGATGGCCCGCAACGCCGTCGGGTTGCCGTTCCACGGCACCACCCGCGAGTACTGGTTCTCGACCTCCGAGCGGCCTTCCTTCAGTTGCAGCATCAGCATGTAGATGGACTGCAGGATGTCGAGCGGCTCGAACCCCGCCACCACGATCGGTTTGTTGTACTCCCCCGCGATGAACTCGTACGGCCGGCAGCCGATCACCGTGGACACGTGCCCCGGGCCGATGAACCCGTCCAGGCGCAGATCGGGTGAGTCCAAAATGGCCTTGATGGCCGGGATGATGGTGATGTGGTTGCAGAACACCGAGAAGTTCTCGAGCCCTTCCTTGGCCGCGCGCAGCACGGTCATGGCGGTGGACGGCGCGGTGGTCTCGAACCCGATGGCCATGAACACCACGTGCTGGTCGGGGTTCTGCCGCGCGACCTTCAACGAGTCGAGCGGCGAGTACACCATGCGGATGTTCGTGCCCTCGGCGTTCGAGTCGAAGAAGTTCCCCGCACTGCCGGGCACCCGCATCATGTCGCCGAACGACGTCATCAGCACGCCGGGTTGGCGGGCGATGTGGATGGAGTCGTCGATGCGCCCCATGGGGATCACGCACACCGGACAGCCGGGACCGTGGATGAGCGTGATGCTCTCCGGCAGGTAGTCCTCGAGGCCGTGCTTGTAGATGGTGTGGGTGTGCCCGCCGCACACTTCCATGAACTTGTACTGTCGGCCCGGTTCGCACAGGCTGGTGATCTTGGCGGACAACGCGCGGGCCTTGTCCGCGTCGCGGAACTCGTCGACGAAACGCATGGCTTCTCCCTCAGAGGATCTCGGACTCGCGCAGCGCGGCGATCTCGTCGTCGTAGGCCTTGCCGATGCTTTCCAGGAACTCCATGGCCGCCTTCGCCTCGCCCTCGTCGATCTTCGACAGCGCGAAGCCGACGTGGATGAGTACCCAGTCACCGGGTTCCACGGTCTCCTCGGACAGCAACCCGATGTTGATGGCCCGCTTGACCCCGCTCACGTCCACGCGCGCGAGATCGGGCCGGTCGGTCAGGATCTCGATCACTTCCCCAGGGATGCCAAGGCACATGCCAGCTCCTCGTGTGTACCGAACGGGTACTTGTCGATCAGGTCGACAACGACCCGCACCGCGGTGTCGACCGCCTGCTCGACGGCAGGACTGAGGCTCATCCGGTGATCGAGTACGGCCGGCTCGCAGCCGACGAGCAGCACCCGGCCGGGATGCCCGCCGAGCACGGCGATCAGGCCCATCACCACGTCCGGCTGCATGCCGTGCGCGTCCAGCAGGGGCGCGGGAGCGGACGGTTCCGGCAGGTCCAGCTCGATCACGTAGACCGTGCCCGGCGGGTCGCCCTGGACGGTGGCGTCCACCATGATCGTGAGGTCGTGGTCGGCCGCCACCAGGTCGTAGGCCAGGTGCATGCCGCGGATGCCGTAGTCCACCACCTTCACCCAGTCCGGCAGCTCCACTGTGGACAGGCGGCGGACCACCTCGACGCCGAATCCGTCGTCGCCCAGGAAGATGTTGCCGACGCCGACCACCAACACGGTCATATCGGCTCGACCTCGTCCACACCGAAGTAGCGGTAGCGACCGTGGGCCGCGTAGAGGTCCGCACCCAGGTCGTCGTCGATGGTGACCGCCAGGTGCCACTCGTCGTCCACGTCGAGCAGCACGGCCTGCACGACCGCCGTGCGACCGGCCAGGAACATGTCGTGGGCGTCGGCGCGCTTGCCCGGCCGCAGCCGGACCCGCGTGCCCTTTCCGACCGCCACCCCGTCGATCAGCACGGTGTCGGTCTCCGGTGACATGGACGCGTCGGCACCGGGATCCCACCAGGGCACCTCGGGATCCGGTGTCGGCTCGGGTTCGCCGGTGACCGAGCGCACGTAGCGGAGGGTGCCGTGCAGGCGGTCCAGCAGTTCGGGTGGTAGGTGATCCACCCGGTCGATCAGTTCGGCCGCCTTCGGGTCGGTGGCGCGGGCCTGGCGCTTCTCCTCGTCGGTGAGCGTCATGGTCCGCAGTGTGAGGATCTCGTCGATCTCCGTACCGTCGAACAGGTTTCCCGCGCTCTGCTCGGCGATCTCCGGGTGGTCGGGCAGGATGATCGGAGTGCACAGCACGGTGTCGTCGCCCGTGATGAGCACCGGCCACGCTCGTTCGCTGTGACATTCGGCGGTCGCCACCGACGCCCATTCGGGTGGTTCGGTGGCCGACAGGAAGTGCCCGGCCGACAGCGACAGCAGGGTGTGCGCGGCGATCAACGCGTGCCGCAGCGCCTCGTCACGGTCCGCGCTGTCCTGTTCGGACACGTTGGCCACCGTCAACCGCAGCATCGCGCCGCCGAACGGACCGGCCAGGGGCTCGGCCCGCAGGCGCAGCTCACCGGCCAGCGGCTCGCGGCGGCGGATCAGCCGCCCGCCGTCGATCGGTTCGAGGTCCTCGCCGCCCGGCACGTCCACCGGAATGGTGACCTCGCCGGCCAGCAGGTCGGCCATGGGCACGGCCGCGTCCACCTCGCGCTCGACCGCCTCCTCCCACGTGGTGTGCTCGACTCCTGCCACGGTCACCGAAGCCACCGGCCGGTGGTCGGCACCCACCTGCACGATCCGCCGCTGCAGGTGCAGGAACCGCAGCCGCACGTGGAGGGTGGCGCCGCCCGCCGGTTCGGCGATCAGCTCGGTTCGGGACCAGGAGTGCTCGCCCGTGCCACCGTCCGCGTGGGACGGTGGCATCAGGACACCCCACTGCCAGCGCACCTTGTTCTTGGTCGACGACGCCCGGTACGGGTAGAGCAGGTAGCCCTCGTACAGCACCGCGTCCGCGACAGCTCTGGCGCGATCGATGGCAGTGGTCACCAGTTCGCCTTGTACCCCGTGGTCAGCTCACGTCCCTTCGTGCGCCACTTGGGTTCCTTGTCGAGCTTGCGTTCGGTGATCTTGCGCAGCTTCTTGATCACGCCGCCGTAGATCCGGCTGCCGGTGGCCGACACCCGCGAACCGGGCGGCGCGTCCATGAACGGCATGAACTGGTCGGGGAAGCCGGGCATCGTGCAACCGATGCAGATCCCGCCGACGTTCGGGCAGCCGCCCACGCCGTTGATCCAGCCGCGCTTGGGCACGTTGCACTTGACCACCGGCCCCCAGCACCCGAGCTTCACCAGGCACTTGGGCGAGCCGTACTCCTTCGCGAAGTCACCCTGCTCGTAGTAGCCGCCGCGGTCGCAGCCCTCGTGCACCGTGTTGCCGAACAGCCACAGTGGACGGAGCTGGTCGTCGAGCGGGATCATGGGTGCGGCGCCGGCCGCCTGGTAGAGCAGGTACAGGATCGTCTCGGACAGGTTGTCCGGCTGGACCGGGCAGCCGGGCACGCACACGATGGGGATGCCGGCCTTCGACTTCCAGTCCCAGCCGAGGTAGTCGGGCACGCCCATGGCGCCGGTCGGGTTGCCGGCCATCGCGTGGATGCCGCCGTAGGTGGCACACGTGCCCACCGCGAGCACCAGCAACGCCTTGGGCGCCAACCGGTCCAGCCACTCGCTCGTGGTGATCGGCTGCCCGGTCTCCGGGTTGTTGCCGAACCCGCACCAGTATCCCTCGGACTTGATCGCCTCGTTCGGGATCGAGCCCTCCACCACCAGCACGAACGGCTCCAGCTCACCGCGGTCGGCCTTGTGCCACCACTCGATGAAGTTGTCGGCACCCGTCTCCGGACCGCACTCGAAGTCGATGAGCGGCCAGTGCACCGCGATCTTCGGCAGGCCGGGCAGCGCGCCGAGCACGATCTCCTCGATGCTCGGCTGGGTCGCGGCGGTCAGCGCCACCGAGTCGCCGTCGCAGCCGAGGCCGCCGTTCATCCAGAGGATGTGCACGACCGCTTCGTCCTCATCGGACTGGCTGGGCCGGGTGGTGTCCGTTGATGCGGTCATGAGTCAGCTCCCACAGTGAGTGGTAGATGGTGGTTTGAGCTTCCTGCACGCGGTGCACCGAAGGCGATGGCACCACAAAGAGGTGGTCGATACTGTCCAGTTCGGCCATCTTGCCGCCGTCGTAGCCGGCGATGCCGATGGTGAGCAGGCCGCGCCGGCTCGCCTCGTCGAAGGCACGCAACAGGTTCGCGGAGTTGCCGCTGGTCGAGAGCCCCACGGCGATGTCGCCCGCGCGCCCGAACGCCGCCACCTGCCGGGCGAACACCACGTCGAAGCCGACGTCGTTGCTGAGCGCGGTGATCACCGCGATGTCGTTCGTGAGGCTGAACGCCGGCAGCGGCGTGGAGTCGTCGGCCGGACTGAGGAACAGGCCGACCAGGTCCTGTGCGTCGGTGGCGCTGCCGCCGTTGCCGAACGAGAGCAGCCGCCCACCCGCCGCGAACCGCTGCGCCATCTGCTCGGCACACGCCACCAGACGCGCGCCGTCACGGTCCAGCACCAGCGCCCGCAACTCGGTGATCTCGCGCGTCTTGTCCACCGTGGACCTCCGCACCTGCTCCAGTACAGCGTCCACATCGGACTTCTGGGAGTACAGGAACGGGTACAGGGACTGGACGTCCGGCGACGGCTCGGTCATGACGCACCGACGTCAAGCACGGCGATCGCCTCGCTGGCGTGGACGAGGACCGTGTCACCGACCTTCACCGACACCAGCGCGACGCTCACCTCCTCGGTGCCGTTCTCGGTGGCGACCTCGGCCAGCTCGTCGTCGAGCAACGCCAGCACGGTCACGGGAATCGCCTGATCGGAGCAGGTGATGCAGACGTCGTCGTGGCACTCGGGAGTCATCGCAGCACCCCTGGATCCAGCACGCCCGGCTGCTCGAAGAACACGTGCACCAGCTCCCACAACACGTGGTACATGGTCACGTGCACCTCCTTGATCACCCGGGGGTCGGTGGACGCGGCGATCAACACGTGGTCGGCCACCCCGCTCGCGGCGATCGCGCCACCGTCACCGCCGAGCAGCGCGACCGTCAACATGCCGGCCGCCCGCGCCTGCTCCAGTCCACGATGGACGTTCACGCAGTTGCCATCGGCGGACAGACCGAGCGCGATGTCCGGCGGATCGGCCAGCAGACGGATCTGGTGGGTGAAGATCTCGGCCAGCCCGACCCGGTTGGCCACCCCGGTGACGGTCGCGATGTCCGCGGTCAACGAGACGGCCGGCAGGGCCCGCTTGCCCACGATCACCGGGTGCACGAACTCGACCGCCACGTGTTGCGCGTCGGTACTCGGCCCGCCGTTCCCGAACACCACCAGCTTTCCGTTGCGGTGGAACCGTTCCGCCATCGCGTGGCAGGTACGAGCGACGTCCTCGGCGTGGTCGGCCAGGTCCTCGAGCGGCGCGGCGCGGCGAGCGAACAGCTCTTCGACGCGCGTGGCGGCAGGGACCGATGACACCTGTGTCATGGGTCAAACACCTCTGGTGTGGTGGGAGAGGCAGTCAGTTGGTGGCGCTCAGTCCAGGGTCGCCTCCCTCGGCAGTACGGGGAACACGCGTCAACGTCGGGGTTTCGCCGCGGTCGGGCAGCCGGAGGACCCGATCCGGGCGCCACGAGTGCGGATCGGAAACCATGCCGAGCAGATAGGTGACGGTGCAGTCGAGCACATCGGCGAGCTCCGGGAGCAGGCCGAGGTCGAGACCCCGCCCGTTCTCCATGGTGCTCAGCGCTCGATTGGTGGTCTGCACCCCGCGGCAAGCCAGCCGCCCGACGACCTCGCGCTGGGTCAAACCCTGTGCCAGTCGCCGTTCCCGCATCCGCTGGGCGCACACCCAGTGTCGCTCGCGCACCTGATTGGTCCGTGGAGCAGTCATCGGACACCTCTGTCCATGGGAACGACACAAGTGTTCGCCCGTTTGGCTGCCGAGTCAATGACCCATCCGAGCGGCGGTAGCGGGTCCGGGATTCCGCGAATTCAGGACAACGGGGTGTCTCCGAACAATTCTCGGATACGCCGAAGATCACGTAATCTCGGCTCGGTTTCCCCACCGACCCAGCGACTCACGGTTTTCACCGAGACGCCGAGTTGCCGCGCCGCCTGTTCCTGGGTGAGCCCTTCCCGGCGCAACACGTCGGCCATCCAGTCGGCGAACGTGGCCGGTTTCTCGGCCATCCGCTCGAGCACCTGCTCGTCCGCGCGCCCGGGATGCGAGTGGAGCACGTCGACCTCCACCTGCTCCGGGAAGATCCGGAACGAGATCTGAATGGTGCCGGTCGGTCCGGCCGCGTCGAGCAGCGCGCGGAACACCGTCTGCGTGACCTCGCCGTTGTCCTCGTCGGTGAGCGGCGAGTCCGCGAGGCACCGACGTACGAATTCCCGGATTTCCGGAATCGACGAAGGACGTGCCGGAAATGTTTGGGACAAGACCACGACCGGCCGGACCTCGATCGGGTTGTGGTTGGACTCAGTCACGTGTCCCACCCGTCGTCCCCTGTAGAAGGGCACAGGTTACCTGCGGAAACCCACTTCCCCAACCGCGCAACGGAGCAACCGGCCGGGGACCCTACCGGACATTTCTGTCCATTCACTCTTGCTGCCACGAAGAGTCGGGGATAATGTTTTCTCCGGGCCAAGGTGACCCGCAGCATAATTCACAGCTGTGAGGAAGGTCGTCGAATCATGCCGACCGATCCCGTAGTTCACATTCTGTGGATGAACGGCGGGCTCGGCTGTGACGGCGACTCGGTGGCACTCACGGCGGCCACCCAGCCGAGCATCGAGGAGATCATGGTCGGCGCGCTGCCCGGCCTTCCGAAGGTCGCCGTGCACTGGCCACTGATCGACTTCGAGTGCGGGCCCGAGAACGGCGCCGACAGCTTCATCGAGTGGTGGCACAGGGCCGACCGCGGCGAACTGGAGCCCTTCGTGCTCGTGGTCGAGGGATCGATGCCCAACGAGGCGATCAAGTCCGAGGGTTACTGGTCGGGCTTCGGCAACAACCCGGCCACCGGCCAGCCGATGACCACCACCGAGTGGCTGGACCGCCTGGCCCCCAAGGCATTGGCCATCCTCGCGGTCGGCACCTGCGCCACCTACGGCGGCATCCACGCCATGGCCGGCAACCCGACGGGCGCCATGGGCGTGCCCGACTACCTGGGCTGGGACTGGAAGTCCAAGGCCGGCCTGCCGATCGTCTGCGTGCCCGGCTGCCCGGTCCACCCGGACAACCTCTCGGAGACGATCCTGTACCTGCTCTACCAGGCGGCCGGCAAGGCGCCCATGATCCCGCTGGACGAGGCTTTGCGGCCCACATGGCTGTTCGGCGCGACCGTCCACGAGGGATGCGACCGCGCCGGCTACTACGAGCAGGGCGAGTTCGCGAAGGAGTACGGGTCCACCAAGTGCCTGGTGAAGCTCGGCTGCTGGGGCCCGGTGGTCAAGTGCAACGTCCCGAAACGGGGCTGGATCAACGGGGTCGGCGGCTGCCCCAACGTCGGCGGCATCTGCATCGCGTGCACGATGCCCGGCTTCCCCGACAAGTTCATGCCGTTCATGGACGAGCCACCCGGCTCGAAGGTGTCGGCCGCGGCCAGCGGCATGTACGGCACGGTCATCCGCGCGCTGCGCGGTTTCACGATGCGGACCGTCGACGAGGAACCGACATGGCGGGCCAAGAGCAACGAACTGCTGACGGGATACAAGGCAACCTGGTGAGGGAAGGTCGACGATGACCAAGGCAACAGAGCGCGAACTCGTGGAGATGGCGTGGGACCCGGTCACCAGGATCGTCGGCAGCCTGGGCATCTACACGAAGATCGACTTCAAGGCCAAGGAAGTCGTGGAGTGCCACAGCACCTCGTCGATCTTCCGTGGCTACAGCATCTTCATGAAGGGCAAGGACCCACGCGACGCGCACTTCATCACCAGCCGCATCTGCGGCATCTGCGGTGACAACCACGCCACCTGCTCGGTCTACAACCAGAACATGGCCTACGGCGTGCGCCCGCCGCACCTCGGCGAGTGGATCATCAACCTCGGCGAGGCGGCCGAGTACATGTTCGACCACAACATCTTCCAGGAGAACCTGGTCGGCGTGGACTACTGCGAGAAGATGGTCGCCGAGACCAACCCCGGCGTGCTGGAACTCGCGAACCGCACCGAGTCGCCGCACGCGGCCGAGCACGGCTACAAGACCATCGGCGACATCATGCGCTCGCTCAACCCTCTGGAGGGCGAGTTCTACCGCGAGGCACTGCACGTCTCCCGCTACACCCGCGAGATGTTCTGCCTCATGGAGGGCCGCCACGTCCATCCGTCCACTCTGTACCCCGGCGGCGTCGGCACGGTGGCGACCGTGCAGCTGTTCACCGACTACCTCACCCGGCTCATGCGCTACGTGGAGTTCATGAAGCGCGTGGTGCCGATGCACGACGACCTGTTCGACTTCTTCTACGAGGCCCTGCCGGGCTACGAGAAGGTCGGCCAGCGCCGCATCCTGCTGGGTTGCTGGGGCAGCCTGAACGACCCCGAGTACTGCGACTTCACCTACGAGAACATGGAGTCCTGGGGCCGCAAGATGTACGTCACGCCCGGCGTGGTGGTCGACGGCAAGCTCGTCACCACCAGCCTGCTGGACATCAACCTGGGCATCCGGATCCTGCTCGGTCACTCGTTCTACGAGGACTGGGAGGACCAGGAGATGTTCGTGAACAAGGATCCCGCTGGGCAACCCGGTCGACCGGCGCCACCCGTGGAACCAGCACACCATCCCCCGGCCGGCCAAGCGCGACTTCGACAACAAGTACTCGTGGACGATGTCGCCCGCGCTGGTTCGACGGCAAGGACCACCTGGCGCTCGACACCGGCGGCGGCCCGATCGCGCGGCTGTGGGCCACCGCGCTCGCCGGCCTGGTGAACACCGACTACATCCAGGCCACCGGGCACAGCGTGAAGATCGCGCTGCCGAAGAGCGCCACGAAGCCCGAGGTGCAGTTCGAGTGGAAGATTCCACAGTGGAGCAACGCGATCGAGCGCAACCGCGCCCGCACGTACTTCCAGGCGTACTCCGCCGCGCTCGCGCTCACGTTCGTGGAGAAGGCGCTCGCCGAGATCCGCGCGGGCCACACGAAGACGTGGGAGCCGTTCAAGGTTCCGGACGAGGGCGTCAGCGTCGGCTTCACCGAGGCGGTCCGCGGCGTGCTGTCCCACCACATGGTGATCAAGGGCGGCAAGATCGCGAACTACCACCCGTACCCGCCGACCCCGTGGAACGGCAGCGTGCGCGACACCTACGGCACGCCCGGCCCGTACGAGGACGCCGTGCAGAACACCCCGATCTTCGAGGAGAACCCGCCGGAGAACTTCAAGGGCATCGACATCATGCGCGCGGTCCGCAGCTTCGACCCGTGCCTGCCGTGTGGTGTGCACATGTCGCTCGGCACGGGGAAGACGCTGACCAAGATCCACACCCCGCACGCGTTCAACGCCGAGTACTGACATGGCGGCAACGCTCGAACGGTCGGCGGGCGGATCGAGGAGCTGCTCGCCGGCCTGGCGGCCGGCCGCGACAAGGACACGGCCGAGGAGCTGGTCCACCTGCTGGTGGAGATGTACGGCGAGGGCCTGACCCGGATCATGGCCGTGCTGGAACCGCCGCAGGTCTCGGCCATCGCCGAGGACGATCTCGTGGAGAGCCTGCTGCTGCTGCACGACCTGCACCCGCTCGATGTGGACGCCCGCATCCAGCGGGCGCTGGACCGGATCCGGCCCTACCTCGGCTCGCACGCGGGCGGGGTCGAGTACCTGGGCGTAGACGAGGAAGGCGTGGCGCAGCTGCGGCTGCAGGGCAGCTGCGACGGCTGCGCGTCCTCCACGCTCACCGTGCAGACGGCCATCGAGGGCGCCATCCAGGACGCCGCGCCCGAGCTGACGGGCATCGAGGTGGCGGGCGTCAGCGCGCCGGCCGCGCCGTTGCTGCAGGTGGGCATGGGCCCGCCGCCCGGCTGGGCACGAGCCGGTCCCGACGGCCGAGGGCGCGTGGACCACGCTGCCCGCGCTCGGCCGCCGACGCCGGCCCGTGGTCGTCGACGTGGAGGGCACGGCGGTGCTCGTGTGTTCGGTGCGCGGCACGCTCTACGCCTACCGGGACGCGTGCGCGGCCTGCGGGTCGACGCTCGCGGCCGGCGCGCTGGCCGGCGACCGAGCTGACCTGCCCGTCGTGCGGTGCGCGGTTCGACGTCCGGCTCGCCGGCCGTGGGCTCGACGCCGACCTGCACCTCGAGCCGCTGCCGCTGCTGTCCGACAGCGCGGGCGTCCGGGTCGCCGTGCCGCGGGCCGTGTCATGACGTCGTCTGCGCCGGTTCGTCGGCACCCCGGTGCCGGCCCCCGCGCCCGTGCCGTCGGAGGTGGTGGAGCACTGCGAGCTGTGCGGGAAGGTCGCCGGACCGGAGCACGGCCACGTGGTGGACACGGAGAACCGGGCGCTCAAGTGCGTGTGCCGGCCGTGCTACCTGTTGTTCACCGAGGAGGCCGGCCGGTTCCGGGCGGTCCCCGACCGGTTCCTCACCGGGCAGCGGCTCACGTCCGCCGAGTGGGAGTCGCTCGGCATTCCCGTCGGCTCGGCGTTCTTCCTGCGCAGCGGACCGCAGGTGACCGCGTTCTACCCGAGCCCGGCCGGCGCCACCGAGTGCCTGCTGAACCTGGACGCGTGGGCCGTCGCTCGCCGAGACCCACCCGCTGCTGGCGGCCGCCCGGCCGGAGGTGGAGGCGCATCCTCATCCGCGACGGCGAGTGCTTCCTCGTGCCGATCGACCGGTGCTACGAGCTGGTCGGGCTGGTGCGGATGTACTGGAAGGGCTTCGACGGCGGCACCGAGGCCCACGAGGCGATCGACGAGTTCTTCGCGACGATTCGGGCGCGGGCGGGGTCGTTCGATGGCTGACCTGGTCTTCGACTGCGTCGGCGCGACGGCCGACCGGTACGCCGCCACCCCCGGCCTCGCGCTGAGCCTGCGGATCACCGACACCACGGGCGGCCAGGTGTCGGCGATCGCGCTGCGCTGCCAGATCCGGATCGAACCGCAGCGCCGCCGGTACTCGGCGGCCGAGGCCGACGGGTTGCAGGACCTGTTCGGCGACCCGGAACGCTGGGCGGACACGGTGAAGCCGATCCAGCTGGCGTCACTGTCCACCATGGTCCCCGGCTTCACCGGCAGCATCACGCACGCGTTGCCGCTGCCGTGCACCTACGACCTGGAGATCGCGTCGACCAAGTACTTCAGCGCGTTGACCGACGGCGTCATCCCGCTGCTGCTGCTGTACAGCGGCACGGTGTTCAGCGTGCACGACGGCCGGCTGTCGGTGGAACAGGTGCCGTGGAGCAAGGAGAGCGCGTTCCCGCTGCCGGTGTCGGTGTGGCGGGAGACGGTGGACCTGCACTTCCCGGACAGCGCCTGGTTCCGGGTGCAGTCTGTCCACCATGGAGTCGTTGCGGCGGTACAAGAGCGACCACGCGCTGGCCACGTGGGACAGCGTGTTGGAGAAGCTGCTCGGCGCGGACGAAGGTCACTGATCCCGGGCGGCGGCCACCGCTGCCTGGCCGAGGCTGATCCCGCCGTCGTTCGTCGGCACGCGGCGGTGGGTGAGCACGCGGAAACCGTTGGCCGTCAACCGGTCCACGCTGCGTGTGAGCAGCAGCAGGTTCTGGAACACGCCGCCTGACAGGGCGACTGTGCCCAACCCCGTGCGGTCACGCAGGATCAGGCACGTCTGCACGATCGCGTCGGCCACTCCGTTGTGGAACCGCGCGGCGATCACCGGTCGGCGCGACGCCGCGCGCAGGTCCTCGGCCGCCGCCCGGACCAGATCGGTTCCTTTGATCCGCACGGGGTCGGTGTCGGTGATGGTCGCCAGGTACGCGTCGCGTTCGGCGGGATCGGCCAACTGTTCCAGTTCGACCGCCGCCTGGCCCTCGTAGTTGATCCGGTCACGGGTGCCGAGCAGGGCCGACACCGCGTCGAACAGCCGGCCGGCGCTGGAGGTGAGCGGCGAGTTGGTGCCGCTGCGGGCCACGGCCAGCACGGCCGGCCAGTCGGCCGCGTTGCGATGGTGTACCGCCAGATCCGAGGAGTCGCCTTCGGCCAGGTAGGCGGCCGCCATCCGCCACGGCTGCCTGATGGCGGCCGTCCCACCGGGCAGGGGGACGGGTTCGAGGTGTCCCAAGCGGACGCTGGTCGTGAGATCCGCGTGCAGGAACTCGCCGCCCCAGATGGTGCCGTCCGTGCCGTAGCCGAGGCCGTCGAAGGCGACGCCGATGACCGGGCCCGGTTCGCCGTTGTCGGCCAAGCACGCGGCGATGTGGGCGTGATGGTGTTGCACGCCGACGAGTTCGACTTCCGGCATGGCGAACGCGTGTTTGGTCGACAGGTACTCGGGATGCAGGTCGTGGGCCACGAGCACCGGCTCGATGTCGAACAGCCGTCCGAAGTGCGTCGATTCCCTCCACATACGACCGCAGCGTCTCGTAGTTCTCCAGATCGCCGATGTGGTGGGACAGGAACGCGTGCCGGTCCTTCGCCAGGCAGAAGGTGTTCTTCAGCTCGGCACCGCACGCCAGGACGGGCCGCCGCGCGGGCGGACGCAGTGGCACGGGCTCCGGGACGTAGCCGCGGGAGCGGCGCAGCACGGTCTCCTGACCGCGGAAGGGGCGGACCACCGAGTCGTCCGTGCGGATGTGGATGGGCCGGTCGTGGGTGAGGAACGCGTCGGCGATCCCCTCGAGTCTGGTGCGCGCGTCGTCGTCGAGGTAGGCGATCGGCTCGTCGGAGACGTTGCCGCTGGTGAGCACGATCGGGGCGCCCACTGCCTGGAGGAGCAGGTGGTGCAGCGGGCTGTAGGGCAGCATCACGCCGAGTTGCCGGTTGCCGGGCGCCGCCGAGGGGGCCACGGCGGCGTCGGGCCGGCGGGTGAGCAACACGATGGGCCGGCGTCTGCTGGTGAGCAGGTGCCGCGCCGCGGGGTCCAGCTCGCACAGCTCGTCGGCTTGGTCCACATCGGACACCATGACGGCGAACGGCTTGTCCTCACGGTGTTTGCGGGCGCGCAGCGTGGCAGTCGCTCGTTCGTCGCCAGCCAGCACGGCCAGGTGATAGCCGCCGATTCCCTTGACCGCCAGTATCTTCCCGGCCCGCAGCTCTTCGGCAGCGCCGGCGATGGTTCCCGAGAGGCGCGGCCCGCAGCCGGGGCAGCACGTGGGTTGGGCGTGAAACCGCCGGTTCGCCGGGTCGTGGTACTCGTCGGCGCACGGCACGCACATCGGAAACCCGGACATGGTGGTGAACGGCCGGTCGTAGGGAACGTCGCGGACGATCGTGAACCGCGGACCGCAGTGGGTGCAGTTGATGAACGGGTAGCCGAAGCGGCGGTCGGCCGGGTCGGCCAGCTCGCGGAGGCAGTCGGCGCAGGTAGCGGAGTCGGCGGAGACGAGCGTGTGCCTGGTCCCTCCGACTGGACTGGCCACGATCGCGAACCCCGTTGCCCCAGTGGCGGTCGCGGCGGTGTCCGTGACCCGTTCGACCTCCGCGAGCGGCGGCCCGTCGCCCAACGCGGCGACGAACTCCGCCACGTCCCGGCGCGGCCCTTCGACCTCGGCGAACACCCCGTCGACGTCGTTGCCCACATGCCCGGCGAGCCCGAGCCGAGTAGCGAGCGCGTACACGAACGGCCGATACCCGACGCCCTGAACCACACCCTCGACCCGCACCACCCGACGAACGCGTTCGTCCACCCACCCAGCGTAGGGGCAATCGTGTGATCTGGATCGGCTCCGGGATGACCGTCGCCGGCCGGCGCGTTGTGCGGGATATGCGGGACACGGAGGTAGTGGTCATCGGCGCCGGGCAGGCGGGGCTGTCCAGCGCGTACTTCCTGCGCCGGTCGGGGTTCGACTTCGCGGTGCTGGACGCCAACCCCGCGCCCGGTGGCGCGTGGCAGCACCGGTGGCCGACGTTGCGGATGGCCACCGTGCACGGGATCTTCGACCTGCCCGGCCGGCATTTCGAGTCGCCCGACCCGGCTGAGCGGGCCTCGGACGCCGTGCCCGCGTACTTCGCCGACTACGAGCGCGAGAACGAGCTGTCCGTGCACCGCCCGGTCGCGGTTCGGGCCGTGCGCTACGGCCCGGACGAGCGCCTGCTGGTCGACACCGACGACGACACCTGGTCGGCCCGAGCGGTGATCAACGCGACCGGCACCTGGACCCGCCCGTTCTGGCCGGTCTACCCCGGTCAGGGCGACTTCCGGGGCGAGCAGCTGCACACGGTCGACTACCGCGGCCCCGAGCGGTTCGCCGGCAAACGCGTGGTGGTGGTCGGCGGCGGCACGTCGGCCGTGCAGCTGTTGACCGAGATAGCCGAGGTCGCGGACACGACGTGGGTGACGCGCCGGCCGCCGGTGTTCCGGGAGGGCCCGTTCACCGAGGACCACGGCCGCGAGATCGTCGCGCGGGTGGACGAGCGGGTGCGTGCCGGGCTGCCGCCGCAGAGCGTGGTGCACGTGACGGAGCTGATGCTGACTCCGGAGGTGCGTGCGTTGCGGCGGCGCGGCGTGCTGGACCGGCGCCCGATGTTCTCCCGGATCACGCCCACCGGGGTGGCCTGGGACGACGGGACCTTCGCCGAGGCGGACGTGATCCTGTGGTGCACGGGATGGCGCGCCGCGCTGGACCACCTGGCGCCGCTGGGCCTGCGCGGCCCAGGCGGCGGCATCACCATGGACGGCACGCGGGTGGTGGCCGAACCCCGCCTCCACCTGGTGGGCTACGGCCCGTCGGCCAGCACGGTGGGTGCCAACCGAGCGGGCCGCGCCGCCGTCCGCGACCTGCGTCAGTTCCTGGGCAAGGTGGCCGTCACGGCGTGACGGCCGACCCGGTCGCCCGGCGGGCCGTTCTCCGCAGCACGGCCGGAGCCACCACGAAGCCGACCACCGTCCACGCGCCCAGCACTCCCACCATCTCCAGTACCCGCCACGATTCGCCGATCTCCGCGACCACGAGACCGTCCGGCAGCAAGGCCCACCGCATGCCCAGCCCCAGCCAGTACAGCGGAAACACCTGCGCCACCCACTGCAGCCACTCCGGTAGCGCGGTCAGCGGGTAGAACACCCCGGAGATCCCCACCAGCGCCATCACCAGCATGGTCACGAACCCCAAGCTCTGCGGATTCACGAACCACGACCCCAGCAGCGCGCCGATCGGCAGTACCGCCACCAGGCCGAGCACCAGCACGAACAGCAGCACCGCCCAGTTCGGGGCCAATCCGGAGAACAGGAAGGCCGCCGGGATCAGCACGGCCACCACCGTGGCGACCGTCATGCCCGCCTGGCCCAGCACCCGACCGACCAGGTAGCCGACCGTGCCGTTCGGGGTCGCCTTCGCCCGCAGCAGCGTGCCGTCGGCGCGGTCGGCGGTGAGGGCGAGCGCCAGGCCCACCACGCCCGTCATCACCACGCTCATCCCCAGGATGCCCGGGATCGACTGTGCGCCAAGGGAAAAATCGGTTCCCGGCACGGTGTTGTCGCGCAGGACGTACATCACCACGAGCGCGGCCACCGGGAGCCACAGCCAGCCCATCACCTCGCCCGCGTTCGTCACGGTCAGCCGGAACTCGATCCAGCCGCGGCGCAGGCCCAGTCCGAGGACGCTCATCGGGCCACCTCGAACTCGCGCACCATGGTCAGGTACACCTCGGACAGCCGGGCGCGCCGGACCTCCAGGTCGCCGATGGCGCGGCCGTACTTCTCGAACAGCTCACGCACATAGGTCGTGGCGTCGGGCACCGACTCCACCCGTTCCTCGCCGTCGTAGGTGAAGCGGACCTCGGACATGCCGGAGACCTCCGCCGCCAGCTGGGCGGCCGTGCCGTCCGCCACGATCTCGCCGCCCGCGAGGATCATGATCCGGTCGGCCAGCAGCTCGGCCTCGTCCAGGTCGTGGGTGGTCAGCAGGATCGTGGTGTCCAGGTCGCGGATCAACTGGTGGAAGTCCTGGCGGGCCTGCGGGTCGAAGCCCACGGTCGGTTCGTCCAGGAACAGCAGCTCCGGGCGGCCGACCAGCCCGATGGCGACGTCCAGCCGGCGTCGCTGGCCACCGGACAGGGTCGCGATCACCGCGCCGGCCTGGTCGGTGAGGCCCACCTTCGCCAGCAGGTCGTCCGGGTCGTAGGGCCTCGGGTAGTACCGGCCGAGGTGGCCGAGCAGCTCCCGCACCCGCCACCGGCCGTGGTCGCGCCAGGACTGGAGGACGATCCCCAGCCGCGCGCGCCACTCCTCGTCGCCCTGGTCCGGGTCGACGCCCAGCACCCGCACCTCGCCGGCCGACCGGGTACGAAAGCCCTCCAGGATCTCGATGGTGGTGGTCTTGCCGGCGCCGTTGGGGCCGAGCAGGGCCAGCACCTCGCCCCGGTGCATCCGAAGGTCGACGCCGTGCAGCACGTCGACCGCGCCGTATCGCATCCGTAGTCCGCTGGTCTCGACGATCATGTCCGTCTCAAGCATGGCCTCAAGTATTTCATTGAAGTACTCATTGGGACTTCCGCGCGGAATCGCCTGGAGATCTACGCTAAAGTCCGCCAAACCCTCAAATCACCGTGGAAGGTGCCTGGATGGTCCGGCCCGTGGATCTGGCTCGGCTGGTGGGGGTCTCGACCCAACAGATCCGCAACTACGCCGACGCCGGCATCCTCCCGCCGACACCCCGCACCGACTCGGGCTACCGGCAGTTCGGCGAACGCCACCGCCTCGCGCTCCTCACCTATCGTGCCCTGGCGGCCGGCTACGGCGGGGACGCGGCGCGGGCGATCATGCAGGCCGTGCACGACGGCGACGTGCCGCTCGCGCTGTCCCTGGTCGACGCCGGGCACGCGGCCCTGCACGAGCAACGCATCTCGCTGCGGACCATCGGCGAGGCCCTCGAGGTGATCGCCGGTGACGGCCATCCGGCACCGCGCGCCGACCTGCGGATCGGCGAGGCGGCCGCGCATCTGGGCGTGCGCCCGTCGGCGCTGCGGGTGTGGGAGGACGCCGAGCTGCTGACCCCGTCGCGCGAGCAGGGCACCGGCTACCGCTACTACACCCCGACCGACGTGCGGGACGCCCGGATGATCAAGATGCTGCGCCAGGGCCGCTATCCCCTGCCGCAGATCAGGGCGGTTCTCGACGGCCTGCGGCGCACGGGCAGCAGCGACGCCCTGCGCGCGGCCATCGCCGACCGCCGCACCCAGCTGACCCACCGCGCCACGGCCATGCTCGCCGGATCGAGCCACCTGCACCACTACCTGGAGGGAACCGAACGCGCTCCCCGCGCCCCTTAGTCCTCAACAGCCGAACGAGCGGGGAGCACGGATGTCGCGTCGACTAGCGGTGGGAGCCGGCGTGGCCGCGATGGTGGCAGCGCTCGCCCCACCGGCAAGCGCCGACCAGGGCGCCGCCGTCCTCGGCGCCGTGCGCGACGACGGCGGCCGGCTCGGCCAGGTGGTGGTCGTGGCCGGCACCGGCCGCGAGGGCTACTCCGGCGACGGCTGGTCGGCCCGCGACGCCCGCATCACCGACGCCTCCCTCTCGGTCGGCCCGGACGGCACCGTCTACCTGGCTCAGTACGCGCACGGCCGCGTCCGGGCGGTGACCCCAAGCGGCATCATCGACACGGTGCCCGGCACCGTCGCGCGACAGCGGCCGCGGAAGACCGACCCGGCCTACGCGGAGTGGCGGGAGAACCCGGCCGACTCGCCGCACGCGACGGCCGTCGGCACCGACGGGTCGCTCTACATCGCCGGCTCCGAGACCGTCACCCGGCGACTGCCGGACGGCACGATCGTGCGGGTCGCCGGTGGCGGCGACCAGGAGGACGACGGAACCGGCGGCGACGGCGGCCCGGCCACCGAGGCGAACCTCCTCAGCCCGACCGACGTGGCGGTCGACGCGGCCGGCACTGTCTACGTGGCCGACCTGTACTCGGGCCGCGTCCACCGGATCGACGCGAGCGGCACGATCACCACGGTCGCCGGCGGCGGCCCGCTCGCACCCGAGGCGGCCCAGGGGCGCCCGGCGACCGAGGTGGGCCTCGACGAGGTGTCCTCGGTGGCCGTCGACTCGGCCGGCACCCTCTACTTCGCGACGCGCGGCGACGCCAAACTGGTCGGCAAGGTCGCGCCGGACGGGACTTTCACCACCGTCATCGGCGCCGACCCGGCCGACGCCTGGTACGGCGGCATCGCGGTCGACGGCGACGACAACCTCTACGTGAACGACCTGCTCAACGGCCTGATTCGCGAGGTCACCCCCGACGGCGACATCACGGACGTCGGTCCGGTGCAGGGTGGCGCCGACCTCGCGGTGGGCCCGGACGGCGACATCTACTCCTCCGGGGGCGGCCGCGTGTACCGGCTGGTGCGGCACGGCGAGCCACCGGCGCCCGTCCGGCCGGCGCGCCGCGAGTCGCGCTGGGCCGACCGCGAACCGGGCACGGTCGAGACGGTGTTGGGCACCGGTGCGGCACCGGCCGAGGACGCCCCGGTGGTGGACCACGAGTCACCTGGTCCGGACCAGGTGGCGGTCGCCCCGGACGGCACCGTGTACTACGTCGACACGAGCCGGGTCCAGGTCGGCTCGGTGGCACCGGACGGCACGATCTCCGTGCTCGCCGGCCCGTGGGAGGAGCCGACCTCGGTGGCCGTCGGCCCGGACGGCGAGGTCTACGTCATCGACACCCGCTACGGCAAGGTCCACCGCATCGACCCCGGCGCGGACGGCACCACGGTGATCGACACGCCCCTGGAGAAGCCGAGGGGTGTCGCGGTGGACGCGGCCGGCACCCTGTACGTCGCCGACGCCGGGTCGGGCGGCGGCGTGATCCATCGGATCGGCGCCGACGGCACCGCGTCGGTCGTCGCCGGCGGCGGTGACCTGTGGGACGACGACGGGGAGAACCAGCCGGCCACCTCCGCGGCCCTCGGCGACCTGGCGACCGTCGCCGTGGACCAGGCCGGCACCCTGTACTTCCAGGACACCTATCTCAGGGTGATCTGGCGGATGGGACCGGACGGTGTCCTGCGCACGGGCCCCGGCTCGCCGTTCGGCGGGGTCGACTACGGCTTCGGCGGCGACGGCGGTCCGGCCGACCTCGCCGAGGTCAACAACCCAGGCGGCCTGGCCACCGGTCCGGACGGCTCGCTCTACCTCGCCGACACGCTCAACAACCGCGTCCGCCGCGTCACCCCGGACGGCGTGATCGCCACGGTCGCCGGCACCGGCGAACCCGCGGAGAAGGGCGACGACGGTCCGGCGGTCGAGGCCGCGCTCCTCGAACCGACGGGCATCGCCGTGGGCGAGGACGGGACCGTGTACGTCACCAGCCCGGTCGGCGGCACCATCCGCCGCATCGACCCGGACGGGACGATCACCACGCTCACCCGGTTCACGCCGTCACCGGCCGAGGGCCGGCCGGCGACCGAGGCTCCCATCCGGTTCATCGAGGGGGTCACGGTCGACGGCGCCGGCACGCCGTCGGTGCTGGTGAACCAGGACCAGCTGCGCTCGGTGGACGAGGCGGGCCGGCTCCACGTGGACAACGTCGCCGGCACCCACGTGGTGACCGGCCAGGACGGCTCGACCTATGTGGCGGGGCCGTGGACCGTCGACCGGCACTACCCGGACGGCACGGTGGTGCCGATGATGGGCCGCGGGCAGGCGACGCCGGCCGACGGTCAACCGGCCATCTCCGCGGGCATGATCGTCACGGACGTGGCGCTCGGCCCGGACGGGGAGCTGTACGTCGCCGGGGACGACAAGGTGTTCCGGATCGACGAGAAGGGCCTGCTCGATCTGGTGGTGGCGCAGGCGATCTCGGGCATGGCGGTGGGCCCGGACGGTTCGCTGTACGCGGCGGTCCCCGACGACAACCGGGTGCTGCGGATCCGCGACGGCGAGACCACGACGTTCGCCGGCAACGGTGAGTCCTGGTCGGAGGACGACGACCGCGGCGACGGCGGCCCGGCGACGTCCGCGATCGTGTGGTCCCCGCGCGATGTCGAGGTGGCGCCCGACGGCACCGTGTACGTCAGCTCCATCGACGGCATCCGGAGGATCGCCACGGACGGCACGATCGAGACGATCCTGCGGGACGGCGACTCCAACGTCGACGGTCCGGAGAACCTGGCGCTGGACGCGCACGGGAACCTGTACTTCACGGAGCCGCAGCTGTTCCGGGTGCGCGTGGTGGTGGCGCCCGGCGAGATGGTGATCCCCGGGTTCGGCTGGGACACGATGTGGTTGGGCGTGAATCTCGCGGTGGCCGCGTTCGTGTTCGTGGAGGTCCGCCGCAGGCGCCTACTGGAGGAAGTGGTCGGCCGGCCCGAGTGACCCGGTCTCGTCGGGTTCAACCCAGACGAACTGGTCGTGCTCGCTGAGCGTCACGGCTTTTTGGGTGTCCTCAACGGCGTCGTAGATGAGGGCGTGGATGCGCATCGCCTTGCCGTCGATGTCCATCCAGGTGTGGGTGGCGCGCTCGCCGAGCAACCGGACGTCGAGCCCGGTCTCCTCGGCGACCTCACGGACCGCCGCGCTGGCGGGGTCCTCGCCGGGTTCGACCGTGCCACCGGGCAACTCCCACCGGCCGCCGAGAAAGTCCCCGGCCCGCCGCCGCACGAACAGCACTTCGCCGTCCCGCACGATCCGGCAGTACACGAGGTGCTTCTGCTTGATCTCACCCACGCGGGAGAGCCTAGTGATCGTCGGCTGGACAGGGCTCCGGTTCGATGGTGTCAGAAGACACCGACAATTCCGGCCCCGCGAGTACCACCTATCCCCAGCACCCGCGAGTCCCCCTTTCACGACCGGTGAGTTGGCGGTTGGCGAACCACAGGCTGGTTCGCCAACCGCCAACTCGGGTGTCCCGAGAGGGAGACTCGCGGTGCTTGAACGGGGGACTCGCGGGCGGCCAACGTGGGACTCGCCGGAGTCTCCGGGCCGTGCCCGTGCCGGCAGCGCGCACTCTCAGAACTGTCGGTGCTCGTCGGTACGCTGGAGATCGGGGGCCGTGGCCCGCACTTGATCAGGCGAGCGCGGCCAGGCGCGCACGTGCCGCGTCCCGTAGTCGCACCGCGCCGCACTCGTCGAACGCCGCCACCGCGTCACCCAACAGCCGCCGCGCCTCCGACGCATCCGCTACACACCCGGCCAAAGCCACGGAAGCGCGGGCCACCTCCACGGGCGTCCCCGCCGCCGTGAACAGCTCGATCGCCCGCCGGGACGCCGCCGGATCGCCCAGGTGCGCGGCCGCCAACTCGGCCAGCCCGACCCCCGCGGGCAACCGCGGGTCGGCCGCCGCGGCCGCGCGCTGCGCCCACTCCACCACCCGGGGTCCGCCCGCGCGGGCCAGTTCCTCGTACCATGCCGGCCGGCCCAGCGGGTCGACGCGCGGCAGGTCGGCGCCGCCGCCGATGACGAGCAGCCGCCCGGCGTCCAGGTCCACAGTGGCCGCCACGAATCCCGCCATCGTCGCCCACCAGCCCGGGTCCGCGCCCGCCAGCCGCACCACCGCCTCGGCGTCCGCGCGGGCCGTCACCACGTCCGTGAACCCCGTGAACCACGCGCGGACACCTACCGAAAGCGCCAGCAGTTCGTCGGTGCGACACAGCCGCGCGATGTCCACGGCCTCCTCCGCGTCCCGCCGCGCGGCCGCCAGCCTGCCGAGCCACCGCTGCCCGATCGCCCGCCCCACCAACAGGTGACACAGCAGGTGCGCCTGCCCGGTGCGCCCGGCCAACTCGATCCCCCGGTCGAAATGCGCGACCGCGCTCGGGTAGCGCTCCAGCGAGTTCTCCGCCCAGCCGGTCCACACACACGCGTCGAGCCGGCCGGTCAGCTCGTCGTCGGACAACGCGTCGACCAACCGGGAAGCGTTGTCACAGTTGCGGATCGCCGCGTCCAGGTCACCGGTCAGGAAGCTCGCGGCGGCGGCCACGGCGGCCGCACCCGTGCGCAGCAGCCGATCCCGGCCGCCGATCCGCGCCGCCTGGTCGGCCAGGTCGACCGTGCGGGCGGAGAACGTGCCCTCCATGAGTTCCACTGTGGACAGCTCGAGCGCCAGCTCCGCGTACGCGAACGAGTCCGAAGTGGACTGCGTCAGCTCGGCGAGCAGGATACGACGGCCGTCGTGGTGGTTGCCCAGCAACCGTTCCACCGTGGCCCGCAGCACCACCACGGTCACGCGGCGCGGGTCGGGCGCCGGCGGCAGGTGGTCGACCACGTCGTCGAGCGCGTCCCTGGCCTGCGTGAACTGCCCTGCCAGCACCAGATACCGAGCCAGCCGCACGTGGTGGCCGAGCCAAGGCAAGGCCGTGGCGTCGTGTTCCGGGATCAACGCGAGCGCACCGCGCAGCCACCGCGCGGCACCGGCGGGAGCCCGCGAACCGGCCAGCTCGGCCGCTTCGAGCAGCACCTCGATCGCCTGCGTGTCACCGCTTCCCGCGCACAGCTCCAGGTGCGGGGCCAGCGCGAGCACCGACGCGCCCCGGTCGCGCAACGCCGCGATGGCAGCCCGGTGCGCCGACCGCCGCCATCCGGGTGGCGCGTCGTCGTAGATCATGCGGCGCAGCAACGGATGCCGGAACCGCAGCTCCGTCCCTTCCGTACCGAACACGTCGCGGCGACGCAGCTCCTCCAGCGCGCCGGCGGCCGCCTCCCGGTCGAGCCCGGCCACCTCGATCACCAGGTCGGGGTCGAACGGTTCACCCACCACAGCGGCCGCTCGGGCCAGGTGCTTCGCCACGTCCGACGCGGAGTCCACATCGGACAACAGCGCCGCCCGCAGCCGGCCGGGCACCTCGGCCGCCGTGCCCGTGGCGTTCGCCAACGCCAGCAGGTACAGCGGGTTGCCGCCACTGGCCGCGACGATCGCGTCCGCCCGGTCCGGCCGGGCGCCATCGAGCAGCGTGATCGAGTCGGCGGGCGCCAGCGGCCCCAACTCGATCCGCTCGTGCTCGGCCACCACGTCGGACAACGCGGTGAGCAGCCGGTTCGGCGCCGGCCGCGGCCGGTAGGCGACCGCCACCAGCATGCCGGCGGCCGGCATGGTGCTCAGTAAGTAGTCAAGCAGCGCAAGGGAATCGCCGTCGGCCCAGTGCAGGTCGTCGAGCAGCAGCGCGACACCCGTCCGGTCGGCCAACTCGCCGAGCAGGTCCCGGATCGCGCGGTAGGTCTCGTGTCGCGGGGCCGGACCGGCGAGCACGGCGTCGCCCCGGCCGGCCAACGCCTTGGCCACCACAGCGCACGGCACGGCCTGCTCGAACTCCGTGGCCCGCGCCCGCAACACCGGCCGGTCGCCCAGCCGGTCGCCGAGCACGTCGAGCAGCGAACTCTTGCCCATGCCCGGTTCGGCGACGATCTCCACGAGGGTGGTGGAACCGCGGTCGAGGCGGGTGACCGCGGTGGCGAGCCGGTCGATCTCCGCCCGCCGACCGACGAGGTGCCGACTCACGGGCCCAGGCTAACAGCGCGGCGACCGGGCGGCGGCTCGTCTACTGTGGTGCCACCGGGTCGAGGCAGTGACGAGAGGATTATGGACGCAGTTCTTTCCATTCTGCTCGGCTTGTTGGCTGTGTCCGCGCTCACAGTGTTGACGGGGTACTTCGTCGCGCAGGAGTTCGGGTACATGGCCGTGGACCGGTCGCGCCTCAAGGCGGCCGCCGCCGGCGGCGACGCGGGCGCAGAACGCGCGCTGGGCATCACCCGCCGCACGTCCTTCATGCTCTCCGGCGCGCAGCTGGGCATCACGGTCACCGGGCTGCTCGTCGGTTTCGTGGCCGAACCGTGGATCGGCGCGGGCATCGGTGAGCTCCTCGGCGGCGTCGGGGTGTCGCAGGCGGCCGGGGTGGCCATCGGCACGGTCCTGGCGCTGCTGATCTCCACGGTCATCCAGATGGTGTTCGGCGAGCTGTTCCCGAAGAACCTGGCGATCGCGAAGCCGGAGCCGGTGGCCCGGCGGCTCGCGTGGTCGACCGCGCTGTACCTGTCGCTGTTCGGCTGGCTGATCCGGCTGTTCGACCACGCGTCGAACCTGCTGCTGAAGGCCGTGCGGATCGAGCCGGTGCACGACGTGGAACACGCGGCCACACCACGCGACCTGGAACACATCGTGGCGGCGTCGCGTGACAGCGGCGACCTGCCGGTGGAGCTGTCGACGCTGCTGGACCGCACGCTCGACCTGCATGAGCGCAGCGCGGGCCACGCGATGATCCCGCGACCGAGGGTCGCCACGATCTCCGGCGGCGAACCGGTCGGGCGGGCGATCGAGCTGATGGCCACGTCGCACTCGCGGCTGCCGGTGCTCGGCGGCGACGTCGACGACGTGGTGGGCGTGATCCACCTGCGTGACGTGCTGGCGCTGGCCGAAACCACCACCCCGGTGCGGGATGTGGCGCGGCCGGCGGTCATGGTGCCGGCGTCGCTGCCGCTGCCCGGGGCGCTGGCGCGGCTGCGTGAGGCGAACGAGGAGTTCGCGTGCGTGGTCGACGAGTACGGCGGGCTGGCCGGCGTGATCACCCTGGAGGACATCGCCGAGGAGCTGGTCGGCGAGATCACCGACGAGCACGACCCGGAGGGCGAGGACCAGCCGACCGTGCTCGCCGACGGGTGGACCCTGCCGGGCACCACACACATCGACGAGGTGGAACGGCTGATCGGCCACGACCTGCCCCCCGGCGACTACGAGACGGTCGCCGGCCTGGTGATCACCGAACTGCAGCGGCTGCCGTCGCCGGGTGACTCGGTGTCGGTCGACCTGCCGCGCCCGCCCGGCGCCGAGGACGACGAGCCGGACCACCGGATCACGATCATCGTCCGCGAGGTGGACCGGCGCGTGCCGGCCAGCGTGTCACTGAAACTGGTGGCGCGATGAGTGGCATGAGCACGTGGTTGGCGCTGACCATCTCGGCGGCGATCGTGGCGTTGAGCGCGTTCTTCGTGGCCATCGAGTTCGCGCTGGTGGCCGCGCGGCGCCACCGTCTCGAGGAGGCGGCCGAGCGCAGCATGGCCGCGCGGGCGGCGCTGGCGAGCGCGCGGGACCTGTCGCTGCTGCTGGCCGGGTCGCAGCTGGGCATCACGGTGTGCACGGTGGCGCTCGGTGCCATCACGAAACCGGCCGTGCACCATCTGATGGAGCCGTTGACGACGTGGCTCCCGGACGTGGCCGCCGATGTCGCGGCGTTCGTGCTGGCGTTGATCGTGGTCACGTTCGTGCACCTGGTGGTCGGCGAGATGGCGCCCAAGTCGTGGGCCATCGCGCACCCGGAACGGTCGGCGACGCTGCTCGCCATTCCCATGCGCGGCTTCATGTGGTTGACGCGGCCGCTGCTGGTGGGGTTGAACGGCATGGCCAACTGGTGCCTGCACCGCGTCGGGGTGCAGCCGGTGGACGAGATGGCCACCGGTCGCGGTCCCGCTGAGCTGCGCCAACTGCTGGACCACTCGGCGAAGGCCGGTGCGCTGGACACCGCGCGGCATGATCGGCTGGCCACCGCGTTGGAGGTGAACTCCGCGCCGCTGCGGGCGATCGTCCGGCCGCTGGCGGAGCTGGCGTCGGTGCCGCCGACGGCGTCCGCCGACGAGATCCGTGACGCCGCCCGGTCGAGTGGCCACCTGCGGCTGGTGGTCCTGTCCGCCGACCAGGCGCTGGGGGTGGTGCACGTGCGGGACGCGCTGCTGGCTTCCGACGTGACGGCACGGGAGTTGATGCGTCCGGTGTCCACTTTGGACGCGTCGCTGCCGATCTACGCGGCGCTGGGCACCATGCGCGACTCCCGCAACCACCTGGCGCTCGTGCAGTCGGGCGGTGACCTGATCGGACTGATCACGCTCCACGACCTGCTGGACCAACTACTTCCACCGGGGGCCTGACATGGCGGACTGGCGCGAGGCGGCGCGGGTGGTGTGCCTGGACGACGACGGGCGGGTGCTGCTCATGCGGTGGCAGGACCCGGCGGGCGGGGATCTCCTGTGGGAACCGCCCGGGGGCGGGATCGAACCGGGTGAGACCCCGCTGGCGGCCGCTCGTCGCGAGTTGGCGGAGGAGACGGGTTTCTCACCGGCGCTGGTCTCCTCGCGTTCCGTCCCGGTGGCGCGCGACCTGCGGTGGAACGGCCGCCACCTGGTGGGCACGGAGCAGTTCTTCCTGGCGCGCATTCCCGGTGTCCGCCCGGCGCCCAGCCGGGCGGGCCTCCTGCCGGATGAACAGGAGTCCCTGCTGGAGTACGCGTGGGTGTCGGATCTGGACAGCCTCACCAGGCTGGAGCCGCCGCACCTGGCCGAGGTCATCACCGCCCTGACCACCTGACGACGGCCACGCACCGTTCCCGCCGCGCGTGATGACCACTCCGGTCGCGCATGATGACCGTTCCCGTCGCGCATGCTGGCCACTCGTGTCGTCGAGTTGTCCACACCCGGCGGCCGGACGACGCGGAATTGTCGGTGTGCACCACTAGAATTGAATCCAGGGGTCCCTGGACCGGTTTTGTCGGTGCTCTGTGCAACCATCGAACCGGAGCCCTGTCCTCGTGACGACGCCGAGCTGGTCCCGCCGCGGCTACGTGATGTCCCGCCGCACGCTCACCGCTCTCGCCAGAGCGGCCGCCACCAGCGCGTAGCCCAGGAACACCAGCCCGCCCGCCCACATGGGCAGCAGCTCACCGGCCATCGGCAGGCCCGCACCGTGCCAACCGGCCGCCGCCTTGGCCGCGCCGGTCGGGGTCCAGCGGCCGACCTCGGGCAGCAGGCTCACGAGGAACCATTCCGCGTAGAAGAACCACACGAACGCCACCCCCACGGCCAGCACCTGGTTGCGCAGCAACGCCCCCAGCGCGGCGCCGAACACGCACCACAGCGTCGTCCCCAGCACCGAACCCAGCAGCACCAGCGGCACCCCGGCCGTCAGGACCGGGTGCCCCGAGGCCGCCAGCAACACGGCCGTGAGAGCACCGGTCGCCAGAGCCGCCGCAACGCCCAGCACCAGACCGAACACCGCGCACGACAGCAGCTTCGCCGTGATCACCCGGCCCCGGCGCGGCGTCACGAGCAGCGCCCAGGTGATCGTCTGGTGGCGGTAGTCCCCCGCCGCGACCAGCACCCCGAGGATCATCACCATGAGGTAGCCCTGCTGGGCCATCCCGTACGCGTCCTCCACCTGCTGGTCGGACCCGTCGAACGGGAACACCAGCACGTCGACCGCGGCCCACATCAGGCAGAACACCACGGCGACCACGGCCAGCACCCACGCCGAGCGGGTCGACCGGACCTTCAGCAGCTCCGCCGCCACGAGGCGCTTCACCGGGCCACCAGCTCGAGGTAGGCGTTCTCGAGACCGCCGCGCAGCTCGGCGACCCGGCGGTCGGCCACCAACCGGCCGCCGTCGATGATCAGCACCCGCGCCGCCGTCCGTTCGATCTCCACCAGTTGGTGCGACGACAGCAGCACGGTGCGCCCGTCGGCCGCCAGCGCCCGGAGGAACCCGCGCAGCCAGTGGATGCCGACCGGGTCGAGGCCGTTGGCCGGCTCGTCGAGGATCAGCACTGCCGGGTCGCCCAGCAGCGCCGACGCCAGCGCCAACCGTTGACGCATCCCCAGCGAGAACCCGCCGACGCGCCGGTCGGCGGCCGCCGTGAGGTCCACGTCGTCGATGGCCTCCTCGGCCCGGCTGGCCGGGAGTCCGGCGGCCAGGCACAGGGCCAGCAGGTGCACCCGCGCCGTGCGGCCCGGGTGGAACGCGGTCGCCTCGAGCACGGCGCCCACCGACCGGACGGGTTCGGCCAGGTCGGCGTAGGGCACGTCGCCGACCAGCGCGCTGCCCGTGTCGGGACGCACGAGCCCCAGCAGCATGCGCAGCGTCGTGGTCTTGCCCGCGCCGTTCGGGCCGAGGAACCCCGTGACCTCGCCGGGTTCGATGGTGAAGGACAGGTCGTCCACGGCACGGATGGCGCCGAACGACTTCGTGAGGTGGCTGACCGTCAACGCTGGCATGTCCCTCACTGTCACGCGTGGCGCCGCGGATGACCTGGGCCGACGGGTGGGTTCGGTGGGTGGAGATAACCAACCCGAGGGTGGAGGTTTTCGGCGGTGCACGGCGGTAACCTGCGGGAATGACACGGCCGTGGTTGGTCTACCTCGTGGGGACGGTCGTGGTCGGCTATCTGCTCGCCGGCGCCGTGGGTGGCTCGTTCGTCGTGTACACGGAGCGCGGGTGGGGCGGCGTGGTGGCCAACGGGGCGCTGCACGCGGCGGCGCTCGCGGCCGGGTTCGTCACGTTGCGCCGGGAGGGCACCACCGGCAACGCGCTGTTGCTCGGGTTCGTCACGGCGGCCGGGCTGGCCTCCAACGTGCTCGCCGCGTTCGCCGGCCTCGGCCTGCTGTTCCTCGTTCCCTGGCTCGCGCCGTTCCGGTGCAGGCTGTGGCAGGCGGTGGTGTTGACGGTGATCGCGTCCGGCGGGTTCGTGGCCGTGGCGCTGGCGTACGACCTGCCGGGCGGCACGGCGTTCGGGATCGCCGCGGGGCTCGGGTGGTCGGTGTTCCTCGCGGCGATGATGCACCAGTTGGCCGTGACCAAGCGGCAGGCCGCGGCGATCGCCGCGGCGCGTGCGGGTGAGGCGGTGCTGGCCGAGCGGCAGCGCATGGCGCGGGAGATCCACGACCTGCTGGCCCACGCGCTGTCCGCGCAGGTGGTGCATCTGGAGGGCACGCGGCTGCTGCTGGAACGGGGCGCGGACCCGGACCTGGCGCTGGACCGGGTGATCCGGGCGGGCGAGCTGGCCCGCGCGGGTCTCGAGGAGACGAAACGCGCGGTGGCCGCCCTGCGCGGCGACGAAGGTCCGCTGGCCGACCAGCTCGACGGTCTGGCGGCGGAATTCCGTGCGGTGACGGGGAATCCGTGCGCGGTGGAGGTGTCCGGCGACATGGGTGAGCTGCCGCCACAGGCGCGGCTGACGGTGGTCCGCACGGCGCAGGAGGCGCTGACGAATGTGCACAAGCACGCGCCGGGCGCCGCGGTCACCATCAAGCTGCGCGGTTCCGGCGATCACTGCGAGTTGGACGTGCGCGACACGGGCGGCGAACCGGGCGATCTGGCCACCTCCGGCGGCGGCTACGGCCTGATCGGGATGCGCGAGCGGGCCGCGCTGGTGGGCGGCACGCTGGCGGCGGGCCCGGACGGCGCCGGTTTCCGGGTGTTGCTGCGGATGCCGTCGTGACGCGGGTGATCGTGGTCGACGACCAGACGGTGGTCCGCGAGGGCCTGGTGCTGATCCTCGACCTGCTGCCGAACGTGGAGGTGGTCGGCGCGGGCTGCGACGGCGAGGACGCGCTGCGGCTGGTGGCCGCGCACCGGCCCGACGTGGTGCTCATGGACCTGCGGATGCCCCGCATGGACGGGGTGGAGGCGACCCGGCGGATACAGGCGTCCTATCCGGACACCCGGGTGGTCGTCCTGACCACCTACGCCGACGACGACTCGGTGTTCGCCGCGCTGCGGGCGGGCGCGCGCGGCTATCTGACGAAGGACGCGCGCAGTTCCGAGCTGGCGCAGGCCATCGAGACCGTCCACAGAGGCGACGCGCACTTCGATCCGGGGGTGCAACGTCGTCTGGTGGACTCGGTCACCGCGAAGCCGGTGCCGAACGGCCTGACGCCCCGGGAGGTCGACGTGCTGCGTCTGATCGCCGACGGCCGCTCCAACCCGGAGATCGCGAAACAGCTGCACATCTCCCAGGCCACGGTGAAGTCCCACATCAACAACCTGTTCGCGAAGGCCGGCTTACGCGATCGAGCGCAGGCGGTCACGTACGCGTTCCGCCACAACCTGGCGGAGTGAGGCTTTTACCGGCCGCCCGGAATTGTCGGTGCTCCCGACTAGAATTGAATTCAGGGGGCCCCGGACCGTTTTTGTCGGTGTGATCTGACACCATCGAACCGGAGCCCTGCCCCGAGTCCACACCGGAGGCGCGACCCACCGATCCGCCGCCCATCGCCGCGTCCCGCACACGTGGCGTCGCCGACTGTGCTTCTATCGGCGGCGACCAGACCCCGACGTTCGGATCGCGATGTCCACTGTGTTCTTCATCCTGCTCAGCATTCCGTTCTACCTCCTGATGCTGTGGCCGCTGGTCGTCGCGTCCCGGCGGGTGCTCGGCGTGCGCATCAGAACGGTGCGCGCGCTCATCGGCGCGTTCATCGGCTGGGCCGTGGCCGGGCGGGTGGCCTTCGCGATCGTGGGGTCCATCGAGGACTCCCCGGCCTGTTCATCGGCCTGATCATCCCCATCGCGGGCTGCGCGTTCATCGGCACGCTCATCTTCCTGTTCATCGCGGAGATGGCGTTCCCCAGCGGCGGCGGCCTCGGCGTGGTCGGCCGGCTGCGTTCGATCCGCCGCCGCATGGCCCGCACCCGCCGATATTCGCAGGTCACCCGCATCGCCGTGAAGCACGGGATCGGCCAGTACCTGGTCGGCCGCCGTGGCGAGGCCATCACCCGCCATGCGGTGCTCGCGCGGTCGCTGCGCCGCGCGCTCGAGGACGGCGGCGTGACGTTCGTGAAGCTCGGCCAGGTGCTGTCCACCCGCCCCGACCTGCTGCCGCCGGCGTTCATCGACGAGCTGAGCAAGCTCCAGGACCAGGTCCCGCCCGCCTCGTTCGACGAGATCGAACGCGACCTCACCGAGGAGTTGGGCCGCCCACTCGACGAGGTGTTCACCGAGTTCGACCGCGAGCCGCTCGGCGCCGCGTCCGTCGCGCAGGTGCACCGCGCCCGGCTGCACACCGGCGAGGCCGTGGTGGTGAAGGTGCGCCGGCCGGGCATCGACCGGGTGGTGGAGCGCGATCTCGACATCGTCTACCGGGTGGCGCGGTCGTTGCAGCTGCGGGCCAAGTGGGCGCGGTCGCTGGGTGTGGTCGACCTGGCCGACGGGTTCGCCGCCGCGCTCACCGAGGAACTCGACTTCCGCGTGGAGGCCCGCAACATCGCGGCCGTCGGCGCGGTCGACACGGGTGCGGACGTGTCCGTCCCGACCGTCCACACGGAACTGTCCAGCGAGCGGGTGCTCGTGATGGGCCTCCTGGACGGTGAACCCGTGCGCGCGGCGGTAGGCTCCGTGGAACCGGAACGCCGCGCCGGACTCGCGCGGGCGCTGCTGGAATGCGTGCTGCGTCAGGTGTTGCTGCACGGGGTGTTCCACGCCGACCCGCATCCGGGCAACGTCCTCCTGCTGGCCGACGGCCGCCTCGGCCTGCTCGACTTCGGCTCGGTCGGCCGCCTGGACTCGGGCCTGCGCGACGGGCTGCGGGACGTTCTGACGGCCGTCGACAGCGGCGACGCCGGCGCGCTGCGCGACGGCCTGCTGGCCATCGTCGACCGGCCCGACGAGATCGACGAGCAACGCCTGGAACGGGCACTCGGCGCGCTGGTCGCCAAGCACGTGTCCCACGGGCAGGCGCCCGACCTGGACGTGTTCACCGACCTGTTCCGAGTGGTGGCCGACTTCCGGCTGGCCATCCCGCCGCCGATCGCCGCGGTGTTCCGGGCGCTCGCCACCGTGGAGGGCACGCTCGCGTTGCTGTCGCCGGGCTTCAACATCCTGCTCGAGTCGCGGGCGTTCGCCACCGGGCTCATGAGCGAGAAGATGCACCCGGATTCGTTGCGCCGCGCGGCAACCCAGGAACTGCTGGCCGTGCTTCCGGTGCTGCGCAGGCTGCCGCGCCGGATCGACCGCGTCACTTCGGCGCTGGAGCAGGGCCGGCTGTCGGTCAACATTCGTCTGTTCGCCGACGAACGGGACCGCGCGGTGGTCACCGGCATGCTGCACGAGGTGCTGCTGGCGTTCACGGGCGCGGCGACCGGCGTGATGGCCGTGCTGTTGCTGGCGAGCACGAGCGGTCCGCGGGTCGCGAGCGATCTGACGCTGAACAACATCTTCGGCTACAACCTGTTGGTGATCAGCGCGATGCTCGGGCTGCGTCTGCTGTTCGTGGTGTTCCGCTCGCAACGTCGTGGCACGGATACCGGGTAATCACTGGGAGCCGTGCTTCTCTGATTCTGGTCGGCCCGCCGCTAGGGCAACTCGACGACCGTCATGCCGGCGCCGCCCGGCCGGTCCATGGCGGCGAGCGCGGCGCCTGCCTGGTCAAGGCTGATCCTGTTGCCCACCAACAGGTCCGGCCGCAACGTGCCGTCGGCCACCAAAGCGAGCAGCGGCGGGTAGTCGCTCGCTGCCATGCCGTGCGAGCCGTGGATCGACAGCTCGTGGGCCACCACCAGGTCCATCGGCAGCGGAGGTCGCGCCGAGTCGCCGAGCAGCAGCCCGACCTGCACGTGGCGCCCTCGGCGGCGCAGGCACGAGACCGAGGCGACGGCCGTGGCGGGCGAGCCGACCGCGTCGACCGACACGTGTGCGCCGCTGCCGGTCAGGTCGGCGATGGCCTCGGGTGTCTCGACGACGACCGCGCCCAACTCGGCCGCGCGGGCGCGGGCCGGGGCGGACACGTCGGTCGCCACCACCCGCGCGCCCAGCGCCATCCCGATCTGCACTGCCGACAGGCCGACCCCACCGCAGCCGTGGACGGCCAGCCACTCGCCCGCTGCCAGCCGGCCGTGCGCGGTGAGCGCGCGGAACGCCGTGGCGAAGCGGCAACCGAGCGACGCGGCCGTCACGAAGTCGACGGAATCGGGTAGTGCCACCAGGTTCACGTCCGCTGCCTGGATCACCACGCGCTCGGCGAACGATCCGGGGCCGGTGAAGCCCGGCTGGGTCTGGTGTGGACAGACCTGCGCGTCGCCGGCGAGGCAGTACGCGCAGGTGCCGCAGCCGCACACGAACGGGACGGTCACGCGGGCGCCGGGCCGCCAGCCGGTGACCGCCGGCCCGACCTCGACCACCTCGCCGGCCAGCTCGTGTCCCGGAATGTTGGGCAGGGCAACGGGATCGTGGCCCTTCCAGGCGTGCCAGTCCGACCGGCACACCCCGGTCGCGCGCACGGCCACCACGGCACCGGCCGGCGGACACCGCGGATCGGGCACGTCGCGCAACTCCGGCATCGCCCCGTAGTCGGCGTAGACGACGGCCTTCACCGGCGCGCCAGCCCGGACAGCGCGGTGTCGACCACGGCGTCGGCGAACGCGTGGGTCAGCGGTCCGTCGTGGAACAGCCACCGGCGCTGCAGCGGCCCCCAGATCAGGTCGATGGCGATCTCCAGGTCGAGGTCAGGGTCGAGCTGTCCAACCTCCTGAGCAGCGCGCAAACGCTTGCGCTTGATCTCCTTCATCGGCCCGTCGAGCCGCTCGGCGAAATCGGCGGCCATCGTCGGGTCGAGCATGATCTCGACGGTCAGCGCACGCATGGCCTCGCTGAGGCGGGGGTCGGCGAGCTCGTCGACCGTGGCCCGCAGGACGGCCTTGAGGTCGGCTGTCAGGTCGCCGGTGTCGGGCAGGTCCGGGCTCTCGCCGGTGAGCGCGAGCAGCGCGTCGAACAGGACGGCGCCCTTGGACGGCCACCAGCGGTAGATCGTCTGCTTGCCGGCGCCGGCACGGGCGGCGATGCCCTCGATGCTCAGCCGGGCGTAGCCGACCTCGCCCACCAGGTCGAGCGCGGCGTCGAGGATCGCCTGGCGGGTGGCCTGACTGCGGCGGGTGGTCATGCGCGGAAGTCTAACCGAGACGGACCGTCTCGTCTCTGCTATGGTCTCCTCATCGAGACGGACCGTCTCGTCTAGGTAAGGAGCTGAACATGACCCGCGTCTGGTTCATCACGGGAGCGAGCAAGGGCCTGGGCCGGGCGTTCACCGAGGCGGCGCTGGCTTCCGGCGACCGGGTGGTGGCCGTGGCCAGGACGATCGAGCCGAGCGCGGACGACCGCCTGCTGGCGCTGCGGGTGGACGTCACCGACCGCGCGGCCGTCCACGCGGCGGTCGATCAGGCGGTGGCGCACTTCGGTCGGCTGGACGTGGTGGTGAACAACGCCGGCACGCTCACCATGGGGATGGTCGAGGAGTACTCCGAGGAGCTGGCCCGCGCCCAGCTGGAGACCAACTTCTTCGGCGCGCTGTGGGTGAGTCAGGCGGTGCTGCCCGTGCTGCGGGCGCAGGGGTCGGGGCACCTCCTGCAGATCTCGAGCATCGGCGGGGTGGGCGGTTTCCCGATGAGTGGGCTGTACAGCGCGAGCAAGTTCGCGCTGGAGGGCATGAGCGAGGCGCTGGCCGCGGAGGTGGCGGGGTTCGGGGTGAAGGTGACGATCGTGGAGCCGGGTGGGTACTGGACCGACCTGTACACGACGGGCCTGACGGCGACCGTGCCGTCGCCCTCTTATGCCGGCCTGCGGGCGGAGATGGCGGAGCAGTTCGGCGAGGGCTCGGTGGACAGCCCGCCGGAGGTGGCGGCCGAAGCCGTGCTGAAGTTGGTGGCGAGCGAGGATCCGCCGCTGCGGCTGTTGCTGGGCAGCATGGTGTTCGACGTGGCGGCCGACGTGACGAGCAAGAAGCTGGCGACGTGGGCGGCGTGGGAGGAGACGAGCCGGGCGGCCGAACGCGCGGTGCCCGCTCCGGGCTAAGCCGACCGCGAACAGGGGCGCTCCGCCGGAGCCCGCGGTGGCAGGGTCGCGATCATGCGACTGACCGATGCGATCGAACTTCCCGACGGCGCCTGGGTCCGGGGCAGGGGTCTGCGCAACCCACTGCCGCCGGGTCCAGCGCCGGAGTTCGGGCTGTACCTGGGAAGTCCGAAACTGCGCGAACGCCACGAGGCGAGCCTCACGTGGCCGGTGCGGTGGCTGGACTGGCCGGACTTCCGCCTGCCGCGAGACCCTTCGGCAGCTCAGGCAGCGATCCGCGACCTGCACGAGCGAGCCCTGGCGGGCGAACGGGTGGAGGTGGCGTGTGGCGGCGGCGTGGGCCGCACGGGCACGGTGCTCGCTTGTCTGGCGATCCTGGCTGGTCATCCCCGCGAGCAGGCGGTCACTTGGACGCGCGAACACCACAACCGCCACGCGGTGGAAACCCCATGGCAGCGCCGATGGGTGACGAAGTTTCCGGTTTGAGGCCCATTATCACGAGACACCGACAATTGTGGTCCAGGGACCCCTGGATTTAATTGTAGTCGAGACCACCGACAATCCGGGCCCGCGAGGGTGGGCCCTGTGGACAGATGTGGTGGTGCGCCGCGCTGGTGAAGTGCGCGGAGCCAGGAGTTCGAGCTGCGCTCGGGCGTGAGTTCGGGTTATGGCATCGAAGGTGGACAGGGCTCCGGTTCGATGGTGTCACGTTGCACCGACAAAAACGGTCCGGGGCCCCCTGGATTCAATTCTAGACCAGAGCACCGACAATTCTGGCCGCGTCACTTCAGGTGCAGAGAGAAGAACGCGTCGATCCGCCGCCAGGCGTCCGCCGCGGCCACCGGCTCCGGCCCGATCCCCACCACCCGCTCCAGAGGCCGAAGCAAGCGAGGCCCCACCTCCGCGTCGTTCAGGAACGAGTGGCCGGCCGACGGATACTCCTTCACGTCGTGCGGCACGTCCGCCCGTTCGAGCGCCGCCTCCAGCTTGCGGGCCGAACCGCGCAGCACGTCCCGCCCGCCATAGCTCGCCACGATCGGACAAGCACCCGCCATGGCCTTGTCCACATCCGCCGGCAGCTTGCCGTAGTTCACCGACGCCGCGTCGAACCCCGCGCCGGCCGTCAGCAGCGCGAACCCACCGCCGAGACAGAAGCCGATCACACCGACCTTCCCCGTGCAGGACGGCGAGTCGATCAGCCAGCCGCGCGCCGCCTCGATGTCGGCGAACGCGCGTCCCCGCCCGGTAAACAGCGCCCGCATGGTCGACACCAGACACCGCCGCGTGCCGCCCGCGCTGAACAGGTCGACCGCGAGCGCCAGATAGCCGGCGTCGGCCATCCGCGACGTCAGCCGCCGCATCACGTCGTCCAGCCCGAACGCCTCGTGGAGCACCACCACACCCGGCCACGGCCCGTCGCCGGCCGGCGTGGCCAGAACTCCGTGCAGCGGCTGCGATCCGTCGAGCGTCGACGACCTACCCGTCAGGTCGACGTCCTCCATGTCATCCGCCCTTCCGCGCATCGAGTGGCGGCCGGCAGCAGGCCACGGCGGAACGCGAGCGGCGCCACCCCCATGACCGTGCGGAACTCGGCCGTCATGTGCGACTGGTCGTAGTACCCGGCGTCGGTGGCGAGCTGCGCGAAACGCCGGTCGGCAGGCGTGGCGAGCACCGTGCGCACCCGGTGGATCCGCGCGAACTGCTTGGGCGACAGGCCAACCCCGTCGGTGAACACCGTGCGCAGGTGCCGCTCGCTGACGTGCAGCCGCCGCGCGGCGCTGGCCACCCGGTCCTGGCCGGCCAAGAGGGATGCCGCCTCGCGCACCAGCCCGACCACCTCACCACGCCGCGCCAGCGTCTCGCCGACGCGCGACAGGTCGCCGCCGGCCAGCAACTCCGCCAGTTCCTCGGTGGACGCCCGGCCCCACAGGTCGGTCAGCGGCACGATCCGATCCACCAGGTCACGCACCGACCGACCGAGCAACGGCCCCGCCCCACCGGTCCCGAGCCGCACCCGCAGGCACGACCGGCCGGGCGCGCCCACGTGGTAGCCGGCGCGGGTCCGTGGACCGATCACCATCACCTCGCCGGTGTCCCGCAGCAGGATCGACGTGGCGTGGTCGGGCTCGCTGAGCACCGTCCGCTCGTGGTCGACCGAAGCGACGCTCACGCCGGCGATCAAGTCACTCGTCACGCCCTCCACAGTAGGCGCGGCCGTCGGTTTCAGCCGTGCCGAAACTTCCTATAGCCGACCGCGCTTCGGCTGCGAGCGTCACCGCATGATTCTCGTGACCGGTGCCAGCGGCACCACCGGAAGCCGCGTCGTCCGACAGTTGACCGAACGCGGTGTGGCCGTTCGCGCCATGACCCGAGCCACCCTCGACCCGACGCCCGGCGTCGAGGTGGTGCGCGCCGACTTCGACGACCCGGCGTCGCTCGCCGAGGCGGTCGCCGGCGTCGACGCCGTGTACCTGGTCACCGCCGCGACGACCCCCACCCCGAACCACGACCTCGCGCTGCTCGCCGCGGCGACCGCCGCCGGCGTGCGCCGGGTGGTGAAGCTGTCGGCCATCGGTACGGGCGAACGGTTCGACGGCGAGGTGGTCGGCGCGTGGCATCTGGCGGCCGAGGACGCGGTCCGCGACAGCGGTCTGGAGTGGACGATCCTGCGTCCGCCGAACTTCGCGTCCAACCTGCTCTGGTTCGCGGCCGCCGTGCGGGCGGGCGACCCGCTTCCCAACATGACGGGCACCGGCCGGATCGGCGTGATCGACCCGTCGGACATCGCGGCGGTCGCGGCCGAGGCACTCACCACGTCCCTCCACATCGGACAGACCTACACGTTGACCGGACCGGAACCGCTGGGCATGCCCGACCAGGCGGACATTCTGGCGCGGGTGCTCGGTCGTCCGGTCGGCCACGTCGACCTGTCGGTGGAGGAGAGTCAGGCCCAACTGGTCGCGTCGGGCATGACTCCCGAGGCGGTGGCCGCCGCCAGCCTGGGCATGCGCTGGGCGCGGGCCGGGCACGCCGAGATCCTCACCGACACGGTCACCACCGTGCTCGGCCGCAAACCCGGCACCGTGGAGCAGTGGGTGACCGAGCACGCGGCCGCGTTCACGCCCTGAGTTCCTCGACCACCCGGTTGAAGCCCTGGTCGCCGTGGCCGCGGGTCACCAGGTCACGCGCGATCGACGCGAGACCGGCCAGGCGACCAGGGCCCATGCCGTCCGCCCGGCGCATCGCCACGATCTGTTCCAGTACGGACGCGTGATCGCGGAGCGGCGCCGGATACACGGCGTACGCACGCTCGCGCACCTCGTCGGCCGTGTCGGCCACGCCGTCGATCACATAGCCCAGTTGCCGTTTCGCGAACGGGGCGAAGTCGGCCGGATCGCCGCCGATCAGCGCGAACGTGTCGAGCAGCGCGGTCTGCAGGTCGTACCAGAGACCGTGCATGGCCAGGTCGTAGCGGGCGGCCGCCGCCGGATCCGTACCCACCAGACGCGGTTCGCCCAGGGTGGCGAGCGTCGGCTCGTGCCGCTCGAACACCGCCCGGTCGCCGCCGTAGAGCAGCGTCGCCTCGTCGGTGCCGATCTGCGCGGCCACCGACGGAACGGCACCGCCCAGATACTCGGCGTCGTGTTCGCGCGCCCACTCGGCCGTCCGGGTGGCCTCGGCCGGCGTGGCGGTCGTCAGGTTGACCAGCACCCGGCCGGCGATCGCCGGGCCGACCTGGTCGAGCACAGCGCTCGTGGCGGCGAAGTCGGTGACACACAACAGAACCAGTGGGCTCGCCGTGGCCGCGTCCGCCGCGGTGGGCGCCACCGTCGCGCCCTGTTCGGCCAGGTCGACGGCCCGTTCCGGCGAGCGGTTCCACACGGTCACCTCGTGGCCGTTCTTCAGCAGTGCGTCGGCCAGCGCGGCCCCCATGCCGCCGAGCCCCAGAACAGCGACCATGATCGCCACCTCCACATTTCGTTACGGCCTGTAACGTAACATGGAAGGCTCACGCACCGACCGTGCCGTCGATCCCCTCCCGCAGGAAGTCCGCGTGCCCGTTGTGGCGGGAGTACTCGTAGATCAGGTGCAGCATCACCATGCGCAGCGACACGTCCTCGCCCCACCGCGCCATGTGGCCCGTCACGTCGAGCGACTCGGCGGACTCCTCGATCCGCCTGGCGTGCGCCACTTCCTCCTGCCAAGTGGTGAACGCCTCGGCGCGGGTGGCGTCCCGCGCGTCGTAGGCCTGCTGGAAGTCGCCGGAGTCCGACCAGACGAGCGGGATGTCCTGCTGGTCGATCACCCGCCGGAACCAGGTGCGCTCCACCTCCGCCATGTGCCGCACCAGAGCGAGCAGCGAGAGCGTGGAGGGCGGCATCGACTGGCGGCGCAGTTCCTCGTCGGACAGGCCGTCGCACTTCATGGCGAGCGTGGCGCGGTGGTAGTCCAGGTAGGCACGCAACATCTCGCGTTCGCCACCCCGGCGGGGCGGGTCGATCCGTTCGGTGGTCACCGCGAAGTCCCCTCGTCTCGTGCGTCGGCCCGAGACCGTACCAATCGGGTAGCCTCCGTGACCTGGGAGGACAGGTGGCCGAAGACGTTCCCGTCGACATTCTCGAGCGGCTGCGGGCGGTGTGTCGCGCACTGCCCGAGACCCGCGAGGAGCAGGCCTGGGTGGGCGTGCGGTGGCGCGTCCGAGCCAGGACGTTCGCCCACGTGCTCGTGATCGCCGACGGGCATCCGCCGGCCTACGCCAAGGCGGCCGGCACCCACGGGCCGGCGACCGTGGTGACGTTCCGCTCGCCGCAGCCGGAACTGGACGCGCTGACCAACACCGGCCATCCGTTCTTCCGGCCCGTCTGGGCGCCCGACATCGTGGCATGATCATCGAGGACGACGCCGACTGGGACGAGATCGCCGAGCTGGTGACCGAGAGCTTCTGCGTGCTGGCGCCGGGAAAACTGGCCGACCAGGCGATCAGACCGGACTGAGTCAGCGCTCCTTCTTGTTGCGCAACTCCGGCGTCAACTGCAGGCCCACCCGCTCGACCAGCACGGTCATCTCGTAGCCGACCAGCCCGATGTCGCAGGTGCCGGACGCGAGCACGGCCAGGCAGGACCCGTCCGAGACCGACATGATGAACAGGTAGCCGCGGTCCATCTCGACCACCGTCTGGTTGACGTCGCCCGCCTCGAACAGCCGCGCGGCGCCGGCCGTGAGGCTGACCAGACCGGAGGAGACGGCGGAGAGCTGTTCGGCGCGATCGCGTGGCAGCCCGTGGGAGCCGGCGAGCAGCAAACCGTCCGTGGAAACCACCACGGCGTGAGCCACGCCCGGGACCTGACGGACGAAATCAGTGATGAGCCAGCCGATTGAGCCAGGCTGCGGGGCATCGGCGGGTCGCACGACCTCGTACGGTATCGAAGTCCGCACCTCCTGTCACCTGCGGCGCCACAAACCGGACAGGTCACCCCAGTGTCCACAATGGACGGTCATACCACATCCAGATTTCGACCAGTCATACATCGACTACCATCGATGCTCGGCGCCGATCCGGCGCTATATACTTGCCCCCATGACCCACCCACCGGTACGCGTCCGAGCGCTGGAACCGGACGACTGGACCGCTGTGCTCCGGATCTACGCCGAGGGCATCGCGACCGGAATCGCCACCTTCGAGACCACCGTCCCCAGCCGGGAGAGCCTGCAGGACAAGTGGTTACCCGGACACCGCTGGGTGGCCGAAGTGGACGGTCAGGTGGCCGGCTGGGCCGCCATCAGCCCGGTGTCCGCGCGAGAGTGCTACGCCGGCGTGGGCGAGACGTCGATCTACATCGCGGCCCACCAACGCGGCCGGGGCGTAGGGAAAGCTTTGCTGCACAAGCAGGTCACGGCAGCCGACGACGCCGGGCTATGGACCCTGCAGTCCACGATCTTCACGGAGAACCAGGCGAGCATCGGGTTACACCACTCGGTCGGCTACCGCACGGTCGGCGTCCGCCAGCGCATAGCGAAGCTGGGCGACACCTGGCGGGACACGGCTCTCATCGAACGCCGCTCACCGCTTGTCGAGTAACCCCTTCAGCAACGCCTCCGTGTAGTCCCGCAGCCGAACCGCGTCCACGGGATCGAGCGTCCGGAGCGCCAGGTCGACCGGTTTGCCCCGGTCCACGGCGGTCAGCGGCGCGGTCGGTGGCGTCTCGATCCAGTCGATGATGGGCGCCACCGACCGGTCGACCGGCCTGGCGAACATCGCGGCGAGCGCCTTCAGCACGCCGCGAACCACCGGGTTCGCGGGCCCGTCCACGCCGCTTCGGGTGAAACCCGGGTGGTACAGGACATAGCGCGCCCGGCCGGTGGCCGCGACACCGAGCAGGTCGTTGGCGCGACCGGCCTGGAGTTGGGCCTTGATCTGCCCGTAGTCGCCGCTCAGCTGCGGGTCGTCCCAGTGGATGCGGCCGGCCGTGGTGCCGACCCCCGCCACGTTGATGATCACCGGCGCCGGGCTGGCGTCGAGCAACGGCGCCAGCTCACGACCAAGGAGGTAGCGACTGAGGTAGTACAACGCGAAGGTGGACTCGAGGCCGTCCGGGGTTTCCGCGCGGCGCGGGCTCACCCGGTTGGCGAACAGTGCCAGTGCGTCCACGGACTCGTGCCGGGTTTCGATCTCCCGGACCACGCGTTCGACCTCGGCCACCGAGGACAGATCGGCACGCAGGAACGTCAGTCGCGGGTTCGCGGCAGCCGCGATCAGGGCCTGGCCCTTGTGTTCGCTGCTGCCGAGCACCGTCACGCGGTCGCCCCGCGCCAACCGGGCGAGTGCCGTCGCGCGGCCCATTCCGTCGGTGCCGCCGCTGATGATCACCGTTCTCGGCATGCGGGCCTCCAGTAACGTCGAAGTCGGTCGGCTCCCATCCTGGAAGCCGATCGCCCGCGGCGAAAGAAGGCACTTGCATGTCCGGTACGCACAGCGATGTGCCCTCGGTGCTGGCGTTCGAGCTGCCGCGGCCGGTGCCGGTCGACGAGTTCCTCGCGTGCCCGGTCGGCGACGTGCTCCGCCGGATCGGCGACAAGTGGAGCACGCTGCTGCTGATCCTGTTGGGCGGCCGGCCGCACCGGTTCAACGAGCTGCACCGGTCGATCGAGGGCATCAGTCAACGCATGCTGACCCGCACGCTGCGCGGTCTGGAGGTCGACGGGTTGGTGCATCGGGAGGTGTTCCCGACGGTGCCGCCGAGCGTCGAGTACAGCCTGACGCCGCTGGGCCGCAGCCTGCTGGTGCCACTGTCGGCCGTCACCGACTGGGCGGTGGCCAACCACGCGGCGATCACCCACGCCCGCGAACACGGTGCGGCATCCGGCTGACCGAACGTCGACCCGTAACACCGGCGGGGATGTGGCCGCCGCGCACGTCCTGCGCTAGGCGGCCAAGGGGTTGCGGAGACCGCGCTGCTCCAGCAGGGGCAGCACCTTCTCGCCGAAGTACTCCAACTCCTCGTTCCAGTTGAGGAAGCCGAGACAGACGCCGTCGATCCCGGCATCGGCGATGCTGGCGAGATACTCGGCCACCTGTTCCGGAGTGCCGACAACCTTGGCGGCACCGCCACCCGCGACGATCGATTCGGCCATCGGGCCACGGAACTGCTCGTCGAAGGAGCCGCTCTGGATTCCGAGCACCGACATCATGTTGTTCGCGGCCTGCCAGTCACCCATGTCCACGATCTGCTGGTGGACCTCTTGTGCTTCCTTCTCGGTGTCGCGGCAGATCACGAGGCCGTAGGTGAGCACGCCGAGGTCACGGCCGTACTCGTCGCGGGCGGTCCGCTTGATGTCCGTGGTGTAGTCGCGGGCGCCGTCGACGTCGGCGAAGGAGATGAAGTTGAAGTCGGCGTGGCGGGCAGCCCAGGCTGCGCCGGTGGGTGAGTTGCCGGCGTTGAGGATCGGCGGCCTCGGCTGGATGGGCTTCGGCTTGGACTGCGCTTCCCGCAGTTGGAAGAACTCACCGTCGTGGTCGAAGGGCTCCCCGTCGACCCAGAGCCGGCGGAGGACCTCGATCCACTCGGCGCCGTACTGGTATCGCGTCTCGTGGTCGCGCTGCTCGACCCCGAACATCTCGAACTCCGGGACGGACCATCCCATCACCAGGTTCATCGCGAAGCGGCCGTCGGAGACGTGGTCGATCGTGGCCCCGGCCTTGGCGGCGACGAGCGGGTGGATGAGCGGCGCGTGCACGGTGCCGACGGTCATGATGTTCTCGGTGCTGGCCGCCACCGCCGAGGCGTAGGTGAAGGTCTCGTAGTTCTCGCCGGTGTAGTCGGTCTCGCCGCCCATGCCGCGCCAGCGGGCCACGGGAACGAGGATCTCGAAACCGAGCGCGTCGGCCTTCCGCACCAGTTGCCGGTGATAGCTCCAGTCGATGGTCCAACTACTCGGGGCCGTGGAGACGCTCAGCCCACCGCTGCAGTTCATGGAGAACAGGCCGAGCTTCAGCTTGTTGTCGTTGTAGAGCGGCACGTTCTGACGGCGGTACTCGGCGAGGGCCTCACGCTCAGCGGCGTTCGTCGAAGGCACAGCACAGACCCTCCGTGTCGAGGGGGCGCGCCCCGGTGAACAACTGAGTACGGCCTCGAGGGTAGTTGGACACGATCGCACGCCCCTAGTGTCCTGCTTACCCGCGCAGGCGGAGAGTCTGTCCACTGTGGAGGCTGCAGGCCGCATCACAACCCGCCAGAGCCCACGCCCGCCCATTGCTCGCCCTCTCGCGCGCGGGGCCGCCCCTCAACATCAACGCTACCGCAACCGACCGACAGTTCCGGGGCTCGGGAAGCTCCTCTGTGGACAAGTCGCTGCCTGTGGACGACCCGGCCGTTGTCGATCTTCGGGAGCCGGAAATGTCGGACCTCGTCGGTACGCTGGATTCCGGGGGGCCGGAGGCCGCCGTCAGCCGGCGCGGGGCTGCCACCGACGGGCGCGTTCCTCGACCGTCGGAGCCGTGCCCGGCAGCGGAGTGGTCATCGGCGGATTGCGCAGGCTGTCGAGGATCAGCGTCAGGTAGCGCTGCCGAAGCTCGCGCGTGCGCTTCTCGCCTTCCGTGTGCACCGCCGCCAACTGCTCGAAGATCACGCCGAGATCGGCGTCGCTGATGTCCGGGCGCAGCACGCCCGCCTCGTGCATCCGTTCCACCATCGCCACGTTCAGGCGCCCCGCACGCGTCGCCGCCTCGTACAGTTCCGGCGACGGGGTGAACGTGCCGGCCAGCGCGACCGTGATCGAGTGCGTGTCCGAGTCGACCACGTCGCGCATGAACTTCTCGAACGTCGGCCACGGGTCGTCCGTGGAGGCGTCCGCGGTTTCGGCGATGCTCAGGTACGTGTCCAGGCCGTCGCCGCAGATCTTGCGCAGCAGATCTTCCTTGCTCGGATAGCGCCGGTACAACGCGCTGATCCCGACGCCCGCGTGCTCGGCCACCGCCGCGATCGGCGCCGTGGGATCGGACACGAACACGTGCCGGGCCGACTCGAGAATGATCTGGTCGTTGCGGGCCGCCTGGGCCTTGCGGCCGCTGAGTCCGGTACGGGGTGCCACGACATCTCCTCGGAACATAGCGTTCTGTTCTGTATGCCAGTGTAGGGCGTGCGACTCGCGCACGCCCTACCCGGGAACTATCTCAGTGCGCGGCGGCCTTCGACTTCTTCGGCAGCAGGAAGCCGAGCGCGAACGTCACGGCCGTGAGGCCGATCGCGATCAGCGTCACCACCTGCGCGCCGTCGACGAACGTCGACACGTCCGCCTGCAGCGGCGACTCGACCGTGCTGAAGAAGACCGTGCCGAGCACCGCGACGCCGAGCGAGGCGCCGAGCTGCTGGACCGCCGTCAGGATCCCGGAGGCCGAACCGACCTCGGCGTCATCCAGGTCGCCGACGATGATGTCGAACAGCGGCACGAAGATCATGCCCATGCCGAACCCGAACACGGCGAGCGGCGCGATCAGGTCACCACTGCCCAGCGCGGCGCCGACCTGGGCGAACACCACGTACAGCCCGACCAGCCCGGCACCCATCACGGCGAGTCCGATGTGCAGGATCCGACGGCCGAGCTTGTGCAATCGCGCGCAGGCACCCGAGCCGAGGAACGCGCCGACCGCCCACGGGGCCATGGTGAGGCTGGCCTGCAGCGGCGTGAGGCCCAGGCCCAGCTGCAGGAACAGTCCGACGGCCAGCGAGAACCCGGTGATCACACCGAAGAAGGCGACCACGAACCCGACACCCGAGCTGTAGGACCGCTTGGCGAAGACGCTCAGCCGAACCAGCACCGGCAGGCCGGCCCGCGCCCGCCGCGCCTGGTGCACGATGAACAGACCGAGCGCGGGGACCGACGCCGCCAGCATGACCAGCGACCACACCGGCCAGCCCAGCTCGTGGCCCTGGATCAGCGGGTAGACGAGCAGGAACATGCCGACCGCCGCCAGCACCGTGCCGCGAATGTCGAGTCGCTGACCGCGCGCGGCCGGCTCGCTGGACGGCAGCACCTTCGCGCCGACGAAGAGGGCGAACGCGCCGAGCGGCAGGTTGATCAGGAAGATCATCCGCCAGCCGGTGCCGAACACGTCGGCCTCGACCAGGAGCCCCGCGGCGACCGGCCCGAGCACGGTGGCGAGGCCGATGACCGGCCCGAGCGCGGCGTACGCCTTGCCGACGTCGGCGCCGAACAGCTCCCGCATCAGCCCGAACGACTGCGGCACCATCACTGCGCCGAACGCGCCCTGCAACACCCGCGAGACGAGCAACATCTCCGGCGAGACGCTCAGCCCGCACAGCACGGACGCGACGAGGAAGCCGACGACGCCGACGATCATCATCCGCTTGCGGCCGTACATGTCGCCGAGCCGCCCGCCGACCAGCAGCCCGACGGCCATGGCGAGCGTGTAACCGGCGGCGATCCACTGCAGCGTCGAGACGGAGCCGCCGAGGTCGGCGCGAATGGCCGGCGCGGCGACGTGACGACCGTCGAGTCGAGCAGGTTGAGCATGTCCGCGGCGAGGATCGCGAAGAGCCCGAGCCAGCGGCGCGGGTGCGGGGTCGGTGCGGCCTGCGCGGTCGGAAGCGAGGGAGCTGCGGCTGGGGATTCCAGGATCGCGGTCATCGAAGACTCCGAAAGTTTGGAACGGAACGCTTGGTTCCACAAATGTAGCAGAACGGAATGCTTCATTCCAATAGATGCGCTCAAGATCTTTTAGGATTGCTGTGACCAGCGGAGATGGCGCCAAGACCCCGTCGAGACGGCCGCTGGACCGCGCCGCCCTCGACCTAGGCGCGACCCAGCCGGCCGCGTCCGCGCGCAGGCCGAGCGGGAGCAAGCGCAACCTCCGGGCTCGAACCGGCGAAGCGCACCCCACGGAGGTCGAGGTGGACCTGGCCGAGGAGATCATCGCCAGGTCGCACCAGCTGACGGCGACCTCCGGCCCCGTGATCCAGCGTTGGCAAGGTTCCCGCACGCGAGATCGCGGTTCCCGCCGCGAGATCGCGGTTCCCGCACGCGAGATCGCGGTTCCGGTGCGAGAGTTCGCGGTTCCCGCCTGTTGTGCACAAGTGGAGCTACTGAGTCAGCTGAACGCTCGCGTTGCGCGAGTACGCACTCGGCCTGGAGTCGCTCGCTTGTTTCGTGGACAACGAACCGCTGTGGCGGGTCCAGGAGCCGGTGTTCGCCGTGCTGGCGTTGGAGTCGGAGCCCGTCGACCCCGGCTGTGAGGATTTTCTTGACTACGCAACCACGGTGATAAAGATTCACACGGTCATTACTTCTTCGCCTGGAGGCGCCATGAAGAAGCGCGGATTCGGCCTCGCGGCCGCCGTGGTTCTGTTCTCCACCACCCTGCTCGGCTCGACCGGCCCGGCGAGCGCCGCGCCACCCACCGTCGCGGACGGCGGGCTCGCCCTGGTCCGGCTCGAGCTGCCGACCGAGGCGATGGCCCAGCAACTCGTCGACAGCAACGCGGACGTCACCGCGAGACCCAACTCCGGCGGCCGGGTCCTCATCGACCTCGTGGTCTCCGACCGCGAACTGGGCGACCTGCTCGGCCAGGGCGCCGAACTCGTCCAGGTCATCCAGACCGAGAGCGACGGCGCCGCCCGCTACGAGGCGAGCGTGCGCGACGCGGCCGCCAAGACCGGCGCCGGCAAGCGCGCGGCCGCCGACACCCTGCACTTCCTCACGTCGTACTGGTGGGCCGAGGGCAGCCAGACGTTCCTGCAGACGCAGGTGACCACGACCGCCGTGTTCGACCAGAACGTGGAGATCACCGTCAACTGGCGCACGGCCGACGGCACCACCGGCTCGTACCCGCTGCAGCGGTTCGAGGACGCCGGCGAGTACCAGTACCACGTGGCCGAGCCGCAGCCGTTGCCCGCGAAGCCGGTCTCGCTGACCGCGACGTCCAGCCTGGGCGGCACGTCGCGTGCCGTGACCCCGACGCTGTGGCCGGGCACCATGCCGCCCGCGCCGCCGAACGGGTACCAGAAGGACTTCATCGACGCCTACATGACGCCCGTCGACATCAAGACCCGACTCGGCCGGCTGGCCAGGCAGTACCCGGAACTGGTGGACCTGGTCGACCTGCCGCACAAGACGCAGGGCTACCGGCGCACGGCCACCGCGTACGTCGGTGACCCGGCGAACGCAGCGATCGTGGTGGAGTCCGTGAAGTTCGGCGACCAGGGCACCAACGGCTGGAAGGTCCGCACGGTCGACCCGGGCAAGCCGAATCGGCCTGCGCAGGCCACCTGGCGCGACAACGTGCTGACCGTGTCGCTCGCCACCGACCGCGACGGCAAGGTGATCAGCACGACCGACCAGATCGCCGGCCTCATCACCGCGCGCTTCCCGCAGCGGGTCAGCGCGTTCGTGGAGGACGGCTCGGCCGGCAGGATCATGCCGGTGGTCGGCGCGGCCACGCTCGACGACGGCCTCGACGGCAATGCACCGCACAAGCCGTGGACCGTGCAGGCGCTGCGGATCGGCGTGCACCGCGACGGTTCGCGGATCGGCGTCCTCGCCTACAGCCAGGAGCACGCGCGCGAGTGGGCCACTCCCCTGGTGACGCTGGAGTTCGCCGAGCGGCTGCTGGCCAACTACGCGACCGACCCGGAGACCCGGGAGCTGCTGGACGCGGTCGACGTGTTCGTGATCCCCACGGTCAACCCGGACGGTGCGAACTACTCGTTCGGCGACGCGTCGTTCCAGCGCAAGAACCTGTCGAACCACTGCACGGGTGCCGCGCGCGACCCGCGCAACGCCGACTCGTGGGGTGTGGACGTCAACCGCAACTACACGGTCGGTTCGATCTTCGACGGTTACGTCGGCGCGAGCACCAACTGCCTGTCCGGCAACTTCGCCGGGCCGGGCGAGCTGTCCGAGCCGGAGAGCAACAACGTGATCGAGCTGGCCAAGGCACACGAGAACATCAAGTTCGTGATGAACGTGCACAGCTACGGCGGCTACTTCATGTGGCCGCCCGGGGCGTACGCGATGCCCGGCCGGATCACGCTGCCGCGCCCGTCGGCCGCCGAGTCGGCACTGTTCCAGGACAGTGCCGAGCGGATCGTGGGTGCCATCTCGGCGCACCGCGGCACGGTGACGTGGCCGTCGCGGACCGGCCCGGTGGCCGACGTCCTGTACTCGGCGGCCGGCAACTCGGCCGACCAGCTGTACTACGAGCTGGGCATGTTCGCGTGGGACTTCGAGATCGGCAACGACCGGTGGAACGCGGAGACCAGCGAGTGGGAGGGCATGGGCTTCCAGCCGCCGTTCGACGAGGCGCACGCGGAGTCCCAGGAGTACGCCGACGGTCTGGTCGAGCTGCTCCGGGTGGCCCGTGACTACGGTGCGCAGGGCTAGGTGACCCGCTCGTGTCGGGTGATCTGCCGCCCTACCATGGCTGAGCTCATGGAGTAGATGGGCGGCAGATCACCCGGGGGGACGGATGACGGAGGACCTGGCGGGCTACCCGCTGGCGCAGCTGAACCGGGCGCTGCGCCAGTCGGCTGCCGATCCCGCCAGGATCGCGCGATGGCAGGCCGTGCTCGATGGCATGGCCGACGGCACGGTGACCATCGGCTCCCGTACCCCGGTGGCCGGCACGCCCGCTTGGGTCACGCTCGAGGTCGCCCACGGCGGCTTCGCCACCGGTCGGTACCTGGCCGAGACGCCGCTGACCCCCGCAGAGACAGCGCTGGGTGCGACCGACCGCGAACGGCTCAACCTCTGGTACCTGACCGACGACGGTCTGGCCGAGCTGCGGACCGGGTTGCGTGAGGGCACCTACCACGTGGAGCTGCCGGAGGACGCCGCGCTGCCGACCGTCGCGTGGCTTCTCGACAACGAGGAGTACGAGGCAGCGCTCGACCTGGTGGCCGAGCTGCGGCCGATGATGCACCGGCTGCGGCTGGCCCCGCTGCGCCAGGCCGTGCCCCGGCCGCCCGACTCGCTCGTGCGGCGCATGCCGGTCCGGGAGGTCGTCGCGTCGCTGCGTGCGATGGCACCGCCGTACCAGCTCGACGCCATGCTCGAGACGGTGCTCGTCTGGCACCCGCTGTACGACCGGCTGGTCGAGCTGTGGTGTGAGACGGTCGACGGCGACCTGCCCACTCTGGTCGACGATCAGGTACGCGGCGGCTGGCCGTGTGCGGTCCGGCCGGCCGACTGGGTGGCGCGCCGCGAGCGGTGGCTCGCCGACTACCGGTCCGCGGCCGGTGAACACCTGCTCTCCGGCGGACACCGGCATCCGCGCGGCAACTTCCGCCGACTGCGCGAGGCGCTCGAACGGTGCGAGCGGGACAGCGACGCGCTGACCGGCCGCGACGTCGGCCGGATCCGGCGGGCACTCGCGGCCACCGTCACCCGCCACGGCGCACCGGGCACCGAGCGGCGCGCGGCGCTGCGGTCCGGCCAGGCCGAGCTGGCCGCCCGGCCGACGCACGCGGAGCTGGCCAAGGTGGTGGCCGGCCGACTGAACCAGTACCCGGCTGACGGCGGCATCCCGTCGCTCGACCCGGTGCTCGTCGAGGGTGTCCCCCCGAGCCTCGTCCACAAGGTGGCGCGGGCGCTGGAGGCACCGGTGGCCGAGCTGGTCGAGCGCGGCGTGATCACCTCCGGAGAGGTGCTGGCTTCCGTGCTGCCGCAGCTGACCGCGGGGCTCGTGAGCTTCACTGATCCGGCGTTGGGTGAGCTGCACGCACAGACCTACGGCGCGTTCCGGCGCCGCCGTGGCCTGCTGCTGCTCAACCTGGAGCGTCAGGTGCGTTTCGAGGAGCTGCCCTGGGTGGGCGCGCTCCTGCCGTTCCGGGTGGAGCGCGCGGACGCCGCCTCCGACGTGCTGCGCGACGCCACGCTGCTCGCGTTGACCGCGTTCCCGCAGACGATCCTGCCGAACCCGCTGGTCCGGGAACTCGGCGCGCTCGCCACCACGGCCGGCACGCCGCTGCCGCTGGTCGAGGAGATCGCGGCCGACATCTTCACAGGGCTGTTCGCCGCCAAGTGGCGGACGGCGGCGTCGGTGGCGTCGGCAACGCTGGCCGGCACGCTGTACGCGCGGTACTACGACCTGCCGGACGCCGAGTCGTGGCGCCGGACGACACCCGAGTCGGTGCTCCGGCCGGAACCCGGTGACTTCGGAGTGCGGTGCAAGGAACGGGCGAAGGAGGCCCGGACCGGACCCACGCTCGGCTACGCCGCCGCGGCCGGCACGGTTCTCGAGCAGAGCCAGATCCTCACCACCCACAACCTGGCCGTGCTGGTCGACGCGCTCGGCCTGGCCGACCGGCTACAGGCGATGGCCCCGCGGCTGGTGGACCGGACGTTCGCCTGGCTGGTGCGGCGGCTCGCGCAACCGGCCCCCCACCGCTATGCGGCGCTGACCGCGACGAAGAACGCGGCCTACGCGTGGCGGCAGGCGGTGTTCCACCTGAGCTTCTGCGCGCGGGACACGCAGGAGTCGTTGGTGGCTTCGCTGGCGGAGCGGGTCCGCGCGGCGGGTCTGGAGCCGCGTTTCGACCCGGCCGTGGCCGGCCTGCGGCACACGGTGGCCGGCGGCCGGTTCACTCCGAACGGCACGGTCGACGGCTCGGTGGCACGGCGCTTCCTCGGCTGGTCCGCCGGCCCGCACTGGTTCATCGACCAAGAGGGTGCGCAAACAGGGCATGGCGGCGCCCGCCGCGCCGACGCGGCCCCTGGCGGCACCGCGATCACGACGGGCGTCCACCGACCCTGTTCGCGCACCCTCTAATTCCGCATCCCGTGAAAATTGTGTGAGGTCGGTGGCCGGGTGTGTCAGCATGGCTGATGTGACGCTCGATACCGGCCTCATCGCGCTGCGGATACCTCCGCAGGCGCCGCGGCGCCTCGGCTTCGACCTCGCTGAGGTGCTGGCCGCGGTCGGGACGCACGCCAACCTGCGCTGGGTCGTGCGCGAGGCGTGGTTCAACGGGGACGTCACGGCCGTCTGGCCCGAGGGGCTCGGCGTGGAGGAACGCACCCGCACCGACGAGGGTGTGGCCCTGTCGTGGTCGGAGATGACCACGCTCGCGCAGGTGTGCCACCAGGTGATCGACGCCGAGTTCAGCGGCTACCGCGGCGCCGAGCTGCGGCTGCGGCTCACGGCGTTCGACAGCAGCTTCTGGGTGGTCCTGGCCGAGGACCCGGCGATCCTCGACCGCGTGCGCGGCGCGTTCACCGGAGTTTGCGCGGACATTCCCTGAGGTGTCGATCCGGGCGTCCGCCGTTCGACTCTGTGGTGAGATCCAGAAACTCAGGAGGTCACAGATGGAGCAGGTCACGTCCAAGGACGGCACCCGGATCGCGTTCGACCGGACCGGCGCGGGCCCCGCGCTCGTGCTGGTGAACGGCGCTTTCAACGACCGGTCGATGACCGCGGAGAAGGCGGCCGGGCTCGGCGCGCACTTCACGGCCGTGAGCTACGACCGGCGCGGGCGCGGCGACAGCGGCGATGCTCTCCCCTATGCGGTCGAGCGTGAGGTCGAGGACCTGGCGGCGGTCATCGAGGCGGTCGGCGGCTCGGCCTACGTGTACGGGATGTCGTCGGGCGCGGCGCTGAGCCTGGTGGCGGCTGCCGCCGGGGTGCCGATGTCGGGGTTGGTGGTGTTCGAGCCGCCGTACCGGCTGCCCGGCGCGCCGCCCGCGCCCGACCGGTACCTGGAGCGGATGACCGAGTTCGGCGTGGCGCGGCAGTCGGTCGACGCGGCGCGGCTGTTCATGGAGGCCGTGGGGATGCCGTCCGAAGCGTTCGAGGGCTTTCTCCAGACGCCCGAGTGGCCGACGTTCGCGGCCATGGCCCACACGCTCGCGTACGACGCCGCGGTGATGGACGACAGCACGGTCCCCGAGGAGCTGCTGGCCCGCGTGTCGGTGCCCACGATCGCGCTCGCCAGCTCCGCGAGCCCGGACTGGCTGCGCGGCGGCGCGGAGGCGGTCGGGAAGTTCGTGCCGGGTGCCCAGTACCGGCAGGTGGACGGCGACTTCCACGACGCACCGCCGGAGGTCGTGGGGCCGATCCTCAGGGAGTTCTTCGCCGTCGGGGTGTGAGTCACCGATCCGGTCTGCCCGCACCCGCGGGACGGTGCGGGCGTCCACATTTCGCCCGGTACGCGCGCGGTACAGCATGGCGGTTTGCCGCCGGGCGGTGGACTTCCGGACCTCGGATGCCTTCGTGGCTTTCGGGGGTCCGGCGGCCTCCGGCCCCCGGAATCCAGCGTACCGGCGCGGTCCGACAGTTCCGGCTCGCGAAGATCGACATCGGTCGGGTTGTCCACAGGCGACGACTAGTCCACAGACGACCTTCGCGAGCCCCGGAACTGTCGGTCGCCTGCGGTAGCGTTGATCTTGAGGGGCGGCCCCGCGCGCGTGCGCGTGGCTGCGGGAGATCACTGCTGGATCGTGAGCAGATGGAACCCACCGTGCGGATCGCCTACTCGTCCGGGCGACGCCTGCAGCGCCAACCTGCGCGACGGCATACGGGGTTCAGCGTCGGATTCGCGTGGACCGAGGCACCGTACGAGCCGGGGTCGGTGAACAGCGTTGATCTTGAGGGCGTGGCTGCAAGAGAGCCGCAGGGGGCGGGTGTGCTCAGGGCTGGACACATAGAACGCGGCCGGCCGCGGCTCTGATTCGCGAACGCCGGACCTTGGGGGGCGCACCCCGGCGCTCGCGGAGCCGTGACCGACCGCGTTCGGGCAGCCGATCAGCCATCTATCGGGTGGGGGACTGACCGGGCGTGATGTTGGTGATCACCTGTTGCCGTTCGCCCGGTGCCGCGTGACGCGCACCGGCCGGGGCGGCTACCGCCGGCTGTCCTGCGGGCGGGGTGACCATCGTGTCGGTGTCGCTGCCCACCGGTTCCCGCTGCTGCATCGGCGGCCGGGCCATGGCCGCCGTCTCCTGCTCCTGTCGCAGCTCCTCGTCGTGGCGGAGCTGCTCGGCCAGTTCGTCGCGCTCCTTGGCGGCGACCTTCGCCTCCTGGCGGGCCTCGCGGTAACGGGAGCGGTTCTCCCGTGCCCTGCGCCCCGCGGACATGATCATCCAGAAGCCGAGCATGAAGATCAGCGCCGTCGCGAGACCGGCGACGTACGCCTGCATCATGGTGACGTCGGCCAAGTCCCGACCGAACATCGTGATGGTCTGCTCAGCACCACCGTTGTTGTAGGCGATGAGGAGCGCCGCCGCAGCGCCGCTGAGCACCACCAGTAGCAAGCCGAGGATCAGCATGCTTCTCGTACCTCCTTGTGAGGCCTGAACCGGCCTTCCTGACGATGCAGTACCCCCGTTCCCGGCTCCCCAACCTCGTTCCGGTCAATTGACCCGAACGGACCCGACCCCGCGGGCAGTCAGGCAAGCGCTTACCTAGGCACTGAGGGACCTATCGACCTCTATGGTCTAGACCACAACACCTGGTCCGTGCCCGGTCGCACAAAGATGTTCGCCGTGGCAGCCATGGGTCTGGCGCTCGTCCTGACTGGCAGTCGATGCTCGCGTCGCCGGCAGCGCCTACGGAAACCCGAACCGCACACCCCGCCCCCGCGCGGTCGTGGAGTGCGGCCAGCACACGTGCGGGAACTGGCCGAACTCCGGCCGCTTCGCCACCTTGCCGCGTTCGTCCACCTGGCGAGTGACGGCGCTCGGCCGAAACCCCGCCGGGAAGCGGCATCGACACCCGCGACGAGATCATTCGCTACTGACACGACCAGACCACGTTCGTCGACGGGCTGACCCAGGAGACCTGCCGGGACTTGACCCACACCGGCTACGGCATCGCGTCGATCGCGAGTTTCGCCGAGGCCACCCGGATCCAGGGGCAGAGCCCGTACCCGGAGATCCAGGACCGACTGCGCCACGCGCTCGGCTTCCAGGCCACCTACGAGCGCAACGGGCCACCGTCCTGGCTGTGCGGCGGCACTGTCCATCGTGGACTCGGGCCGGTCACGGAGGCCGGCTTCAACGCGCTCGGCTTCCACCAGGGCATCCCATGACCAACACCCAGTGGTACACGGAGAGCCGGCGCCCGCAGGGCACGAACAGCCTGTTCGTCTCCTGGCAGACGCTCACCCACACCCAGAACCCCGCCCAGCTCCCCGCCGGACGCCGCCCACTCTTCCCGGAGGTGGGCGGCGGCTCTTCGTTCCCATCCGCCGACAACTTTTTTTGTCTTGACAACTCTTCTGTTCGGATGCGAGGGTTCTCCCAACACGAACCGGCCACCCGAGAGGACGAACTCATGACCACCGTCGCCGCCACCCCGACCGCCACTCCCCGTATCACCGCCGCCCGCGTCGGACTGGTTCTCAGCGCCTCCACGACGCTGTTCCTGCTGTTCGACGCCGTGATCCACATCCTGAACATCGGACCGGTGGTCGAGGCCACGCGAGATCTGGGCTACCCGGCCGGGTCGGCCGTCGCCATCGGAGTGATCGAACTGGCCTGCCTGGCGCTCTACGTGGTGCCCCGCACGTCGGTGCTCGGCGCCCTGCTGCTCACCGGCTACCTGGGCGGCGCGGTGAGCGCGCACTTCCGGGTGGAGAGCCCGCTGCTGTCCACCACGCTGTTCCCCGTCTACCTGGGGATCGCTCTGTGGGCCGGCCTGTACCTGCGCGACGCCAAGCTGCGCGCCGCCGTCCTGCCCACCCGCTGACCGGAGAAGTCGCCATGAAGACCGTCACCGAGTACATCGACAGCGTCCCCGAGCACCTCCGCGCCATCGCCGCGCAACTCACCGCCATCATCGACGCCGGCCTGCCCCACGCGACCAGCCGCGTCTACCACGGCCACCCGGTGTGGCTCGACGCAACGCCGGTCGCCGGCTACAAGGCCTACTCGAAGTACGTGACGTTCATGCTCTGGGCGGGCCAGGACATCCACGACCAGACCGGCCGGTTGCGGCCCACCGGATCGCAGCGGATGGCCTCGGTTCGGCTGACCTCGGTCGACGAGGTCGACAAGGACACCTTCGCCGCCTGGCTGGCGCAGACGACCTGACAGACGACAAAGGGCGCCGCACTCGACCTGAGTGCGGCGCCCTTTGTGTGTGCGTGTCAGCGTCGGCCAGGGCCTCCGAGGCGGCCGACCAGGAAGACGATGGCGCCGGTGATGCCGCCGAGCAGCGCGAACTCCGGCCCGAAGGCGATCCCGACACCCGTGAGCACCCCGGCGAGCAGAACCACGACCAGCAGGGCGGTGCGCAGTGTGGCGGCCCAGTCGCCGATCACCCACTCCGCGATCCGCAACCAGTCGTCGGCCGAGACCGGCACATTCCGCGCACGCGGGCGCACCCGCACGAGCGGCTGGTCCTCCGCGGGCAGGCGCGCGGCCGGCACCTCTACCGGCGCCTGATCAGCCTCTTCCCGCATCGCGGCGAGAACCTGGAGGCGCACAGTGCGGCGTGCCTGTACCGGTTCGTTGTCGATGGACTTGTCGACAGGTCTGGTTCCGTCTGGTGTAGCGGCGCTCTCGAGCCGTAAAGTGGTCACCGTTCTTTGCTCTCCCGAGTCGGTTCACGCTTGGACGGTTCGCCTGGAGCGAGGGACGTTTACGTGGCTCCCTGTGTCAGCAGGGAGCCACGTTTGGTTGAGCGGCACGTCCCCCACGGCGTCCTCCCATTCTCGCTTATTGATCTTGTTATGCGCCCGTGACCCCCCGCAGAAGCGATGAACGGTGTGTATCGGTCGACGAGTGGAAGGCGAGCTTCATTCAGACCGAAAGACGGAACATGCAACTGCACATGCATACGACCAGTGCGTGTTCACCTGCGGTTTCGCCACACAAACCTCAAACGGGTGATTGCATACCGTCCACTAACGAGTGAACGAGTGATCGTGCGCACACCGCAATTTCGTTACACTTTCCGTCACGCATTGTGGTCGGACTCACGTCCGTAGGCTGGGGTCCGTGCGGATCATTTCGTTGTTACCCGCTGCCACCGACATCGTGGCCACGCTCGGCCGGTTGCCGGACCTGGTGGGCCGTACGCACGAATGCGACTGGCCGGCCGAAGTGGCGGGTGTGCCGGTGGTGACGTCGAGCGAGGTGGCCGCCGACTGGACGAGCCGCGAGATCTCCCTGGCAGCCGCGCACCGCGGGTCGGCGCTCTACGGGCTCGACGCCGAGTTGCTCGCGTCGCTGGCGCCGGACCTCGTGCTCACCCAGGACCTGTGTGACGTGTGCGCCGTGTCGTTCGAGCGCGTGTCGACCGCCGTGCGGGTGCTCGACGGGATCGGACCGCGGGTGCTGAGCCTGGAGCCGGCGACGATCGCCGAGGTGCTCGACTGCCTGCGCGTGGTGGGCGACGCGCTCGGGGTGTCCTCCGCTGTACAGATTGACGAGCTGCGGGAGCGGCTGGCTGCCGTGCGGGCGACGGTGGCCGACCGGCCCCGGCCCCGCGTCGCGGCGATCGAGTGGCTCGACCCGGTGTGGCCGGCCGGCCACTGGGTGCCCGAGCAGATCGAGCTGGCGGGCGGCACGCCGCTGTTGGCGTCGACTGGCGAGCACACCGCACCTCTGGCCTGGGAGTCCGTTGTGGACTCCCAGCCCGAGGTACTTCTGTTGCTGCCGTGCGGTTTCCCGCCCGCGCGCACGGCATCGGAGCTACATCTACTGACCGACCGTCCCGGATGGACTTCCCTGCCCGCGGTGCGCGACGGTCGCGTGTGGATACTCGACGGGCCCGCGTACTACAACCGTCCCGGCCCGCGCGTGGTGCGCGGCGCGGAGGTGCTGGCGCAGGTCCTGCACGGCGTCGACTTCGGCGTCACTCCGGCCGAGGCCCGAAACGCTCGTCCCACCAGGGCTGCCAGCGGGTAGCCAGGTCGGCCACCTCCTGCTCCGGGCGGTCGAAGGTACTCAGCACGGCCATGACCGCGCCCTTCGGCTTGGCGTCACCCGGCGGCACGCTGGACACGACCAGCAGCCCGTCGCCCCACGCGTCGACCGTGACACCCACCTGGTGGGCCGTGCGGAAGAAGATCTCGCCACGCACGTCCTGACCGAGCAGGTCCAGCGCGACGGACGTGCCTACCGGGCCGTCGGGCAGGCCGAGGTCGGCCGCCACGGACCGGGCGCTGGGGTTGTCACCGGAGAGGAAGACCGTGCGGCGCTCACCGGTCGGGCGGCGTTCGACCAGGAACTTCAGCTGGTGCATGAACGTGATCCAGCCTTCGGTGATGTCGTCGTAGTAGGCGTCCCATTCGGGGTCGTCGCCGTGGGGGGCGCGGGTGAGGCGGAGCGCGGTGCCTTTTCCGTCCGGGGTCAGCTCGATGACGTCGTGGCCGTGGACGTCGAGCGTGCGCGGTGCGGTCTCCTTCACGTCGGTGAAGTAGATGAGGTCGATCTCGGCGTCCAGCCCCTCGAAGTCCCAGCCGTGCCAGTGGCGGATCTTGTGCTTCTCGCGCAGGGCTTCCCACACGATGTCGAGCGGGGCGGCGATCGTGACGTCGATTCGGGGGGTCGGCTCAGTCATGGGTCTTCTCCTTGGGTGCGGGATGGCCGCCGGCGACCATCCGGTAGGGCCGGCCGTCGGGGGTGTCGTAGCGCGCGACCACCGCGCGGATCGCCTCGGCCAGCTCATCGGTGAACGCGTGCACGTCGGACGGTTGGGCGAACCGCACCTCGGTCTCGACGGTGAACGTGAGCAGGCGCTTGCCCTTGTCGGCGGCGGCGGCCTGCATGCGGGCGACGTCGCGGACCGTCCCCGCGGCGACGTTGACCAGGTGCTCGGCCGCGTACTGGTCGTGGATCTGGGTGAACTCGGTGTTCATGACGGATGGGTCGACCACGAAGGCGCCCGGCTTGGTGCGCATGATCCGCTCGACGCAGCCTCGTCGTGGGCGCTCTTCCACCAGCTCGACCAGGCCGGCTTCCTCCAGGGCGCGGAGGTGGTAGTTCACGCGTTGCCTGGGGACGTCGAGGGCGGCGGCCAGTTGGGTGGCCGACGCCGGTTCCCGGAGGCGGCGCAGCAGGTCTCGCCGCAGGGGCGAGAGGGCTTTGCGCACCTGGTCGGGTTGGTCGAGGTAGGTCATGGCCACTCGGTGAGTGTGCCAATTGACAGTTTTTTTTGTCAATAGGGACTTAGCTGATGGTCGGCTTCTTTGGGGTGGGATGGTTGTCTCTGTGGACAGCGTGGTCGGCTGTGGACAGCTCGGCCGTTGTGGATCTTTGGGCCCTGGGTCTGTGGGTGCGGGCCGATAGACTGGAACAGGGCCGCCCCCGGGATGGGGTGGGGACTGTCTCCTGGCAGGGGCTCTCGGGATTTGTTGGTGTGTAAGGGTTTTCGTGGCGTGTTGTCTCTGGTCGGGGTTGCGGTCTGTGGGTTCTCTGGGCGTTCTTGGTTTGCCCGTCGTGGTGTGGGTTCGAGGGTGGCGGCGGGTTGTACGGGCGGCCCCTCACGCCTCCGCCACCCGGGAGGCCTAAGGCGGGCTGGCGCCCGCCCTCCCTTGCCCGCCGCCACCCCCGAACCCCGCTCTGCGAGGTTCACCCCACGCCAGGAACCCGTCCTTCGGTTGCGGGCCGTACGGGGTTGCGCGAGGGTTCCGCGGCGTGTACGCGGGTAGCGCGATTCAGGTGCGGGATCCGCGATCTCGGTGCGGGAAGCGCGATCTCGCGGTCGGGAAGCGCGAACTCAGGTGCGATAACCGCGAACTCACTGTCGGGAAGCGCGATTTCGCGGTCGGGAACCGCGATTTCGCGGTTGGGACATGGCGGCATGCGGGCGGGACGTGGGGACATGCGTGTCCGGTGGTGGGACGCGCGTGCCCTGTCGCTGGGCTAGGCGCCTGTTACTAGGGCTGGGCGGGTGGCCAACAGGTGGGCGAAGCGGGCCGCGCCTGCTCTTGCGGCTCGTTCCAGGTGCCAGCGGCGGGCGGCGAAAGTGGCGGCCGGGACCGAGAACGCCACCGCGCCCGTAACGCGGTTCTTCGCGTCCAGGACCGGGGCCGACAGGCAGGCCAACTCCGGTTGGAACTCCTCCACCTCCAACGCCATGCCCGCGCGCCCCACGTGGTCCAGTTCGGCGTCCAGGTCGGTCGCGCGTACCACCGTGCGCTCGGTCAGCCGTGGCATGCCGGCGCCCGCCAGGTATTCCTTGCGTTGCCGCCTCGGCATCGACGCCAGTAGGACCTTGCCGAACGCCGTGGCGTGCGCGGCCTCGTGGAAGCCGAAGTCCAGTGGGGTCGCGCGGGGGAACTCCGGCGAGTCGGCCACCGCCGCCACCACGATGTCGGCTTCGCGGAACACCGTGTAGTACGCGGCCGCCCCGGCGCGCAGGTGCAGGTGGTGCAGTTCGTCCTGTAGCGCCTGGCCCACGTCCAGTTCCGCGCACAGTCGTCGGTAGAGATTGCCCACCTTGTAGCCGAGGCCGAAGCCGCGACCATGGCCGAGGCGGATCAGATATCCCTCGTGCACCAGGGTGTTCAGCAGGTGATACGTGGTTGACAGATTGTAACCGGCGCGGCGGGCCACAGCCTTGGCCGTGATGCCGTCGCCCTCGGAGCCCACGATGTCGAGCACCCGCAACGCCCGTTGCGCGGACCCGATCAAACCGCTGGTCTGCTCGGTCACCGACATACCTCCACCGGTTCCCCGTTGAACGGCAGCCCGCGCCGAAACACGGCAGCAGGGTGGCGCCACCGGCACCACCTTGCGAACCCTACGTCACCATTGGACCGGAAAGAAGGTCTGACATCAACTCCGCGTTTGTGCATGTTTTTGTCGAACGATTGGCTGTTTCGGTGGGCGAAGCCAAGTACCCCCGCTTATTGCACGAAGGCGGAAACGGCACAATCTCCGATCATGACCGTGGTGGACGAGGGGTCGGGTACCAAGCTCGTCCGGTGGGTGGGGCTGCCGGCGGCCGGCACGGTTGCCGCGTGGCTGCTGAAGCTGGCGGCCGAATGGCTGGTGACGCTGCGGTGGGTGCCGTTCAAGGGCCCGCTCGAGCTGATCGACTCGATCCCGGAGCCGGCGGCCACGCTGGGCGCGTTGGGCGTCGGGCTGGTCATCGGGGTGCTGCTGGCGTTGACCGCACACAGCGAGAGCCTGACGGTGGAGGTGTCCGATGAGCAGGTGACGCTGACCGACGGCGAGAACCGCACGTCCACGTTCCCCCGCGAGCAGGTGAGCGCGGTCTTCCGGGACAAGAACCGGCTCGTGCTGCTCGGTCCGGACACCGGTGAACTGGCGCGCAAGACGCACGACCTGTCCGTGGCGCAGCTCGAGGAGACCTTCCGCGCCCACGGCTACCCGTGGACCGACGGCGACCCGCACACCGAGCGGTACCGCCGCTGGGTGCCGGACACGCCGGGGCTGCCGACGGGCGCGAACGCGTTGCTCACCGCGCGGGACAAGGCCGACTCCGACGACTCGAAGGAACTGCGGGCGGAGTTGGCGAAGCTCGGCGTGCTGGTCCGCGACGACAGGGGCAAGCAGTACTGGCGACTGGCCGAATGACGTCCTGGCTCGAGGTCCGCGCCCACCTGCGGGCCCACCGGTACCGGCTGGCGGTCGAGGCCGCCGGGCGCTACCCGGACGTCCCCAAGCTGGCGGGAACGCCGCTGCTCACGCGGCCGGAGTGGGTGCCGGACCGGCCGGTGCCGTTGGCGGACATCGCGATCTCCCTGACGGACTCCCCGCCGGTCGACCTGCCGGCCAGTGACTACGCGCGGACCATGGCCGCGCTGGACGCGCCCACGGTCTTCGAGAACCGGCCGACGTTCCGGCTGCTGTCGGCGTCGCTCTCCGACGCACCCACCATGAGGTTCGGCCCCGGGTGGTACTTCGACAGCATCGACACGGGCGAGGCGAGCGCCCACGAGTACGCGGCGGCCGAGCTGACCGGCGCGCCGACGCCGCTGCGCGACGCGATCGGCGAGCCGACGGTGCTGTCCGGGCGGCCGGCGAACCTGGCGATCAGCGCGCTGACCGTGCGGCGGGACCGGTTCCTCTTGCACTGGCGCGATCCCGCGAAGGTCGGACATGCCGGCGGGCTCTATCAGGTGGTGCCGGTGGGGGTGTTCCAGGGCGCGGACTTCTCGCTGTGGCGGTTCCTGTTGCGGGAGTACGCGGAGGAGTTGCTCGGCGAGCCGGAACGGGAGACGGTGGACCCCGTGTTCGAGGCGACCATGACGTCGGCGCTGACGGACGGGCGGATTCGCGCGCTGTGCCACGGAATGGGCGTCGACCCGCTGACGTTCGCCACGGATCTCCTGGTGTCGGTGGACATCGACGACGACGTGTTCGAGGACGTGTTCGGTGCTCGGGTCGCGGTGAACGACGAGGGTACGGTGTCCGAGCATCCACTGACCATGGCGACGATCGCCGGTCTGCCGATGCAGGCGGCCGGCGAGGCGCTCGTCAAGCTGGCGGTGGACAGCGGGTCGATGGCGTAAGGTCCACTCGCGACTCGACCCAGGAGGCCGACATGCCCACCACCCACACGATGTCGACCGCCGACGTCGATCTCGCCTACGACCTCCACGGTCCACTTCCGACCGAGGACGGTCGGCCGCCGCTTCTCATGATCGGTCAGCCGATGGACGCCAGCGGTTTCACCACGCTGGCTTCCTACTTCGCCGACCGCACGGTCGTCACGTACGACCCGCGCGGCCTCGGGCGCAGCGTCCGCAAGGACGGTCGCGACGACCACGCACCCGAGGTGCAGGCGGCCGACCTGCACGCACTCATCCAGGCGCTGGGCGCCGGACCGGTCGAGATGTTCGCGAGCAGCGGCGGCGCCGTCACCGCGCTCGCGCTCGTGGCCGCCCACCCCGACGACGTGATCACGGTGGTGGCACACGAGCCGCCCCTCATCCCCACGCTCCCCGACGCGGCCGCCGCCACACGGGCCCGCGCCGATGTGCGGGACGCGTACGAGGCCAGGGGGTCCGGCGCCGGCATGGCGGCCTTCATGGGTCTCGTGTCGTGGCAGGGCGAGTTCACCGACGACTACTTCGCCCAGCCCGCGGCCGATCCCGCCATGTTCGGCATGCCGACGGACGATGACGGGAAGCGCGACGACCCGGTGCTGTCCGACCTGTCCTGGGCCATCAGCGGCTACGACCTGGACGTCGCGGCGGTGACCTCCGCGTCCACCCGGGTGGTGCTCGCCGTGGGCGAGGAGTCCCGCGACACGATGCCCGGCCGGGCCGCGGTCGCCGCGGCCGAACTCCTCGGCCAGGACGTCACGGTCTTCCCCAGCCATCACGGTGGCTTCCTCGGTCCGGAGTTCGGCTTCGAGGGTCAGCCGGCGGCCTTCGCCGAGAAACTCCGCGCGGTGTTGGGCTAGGTCACGCGTACAGGGCGTCGATGACCTCGGCGTAGCGTTCGTTCACCACGGTGCGGCGGACCTTCAGCGTCGGGGTCAGTTCGCCCGTCTCGATGCTCAGTTCCCGCTCCAGCACGGCGAACCGGCGGATGCGTTCCGGTGGCGCGTACCGGTCGTTCGCGCGGTCCACTTCGGACTGGATCATCGCCAGGACGTCCGGGTTGCCGGCCAGCGTCGCCGGATCCGGTGGCAGGCCACGAGAAGTGGCCCAAGCCGTGATCTCCTCGGGATCCAGTGCTATCAAAGCGATCGGGTACGGGCGCCGGTCGCCCAGCATCACCGCGTGGGAGATCCACCGCGACTGGCGCAGATCGTTCTCCAGGTTGGCGGGCGTCAGGTTCTTGCCACCCGCCGTGATGATGATGTCCTTCTTGCGGCCGTTGATGGTCAGGTAGCCGTCGTCGTCCAGGATGCCCAGATCGCCCGTGTGCAGCCAACCGTCGGCCAGCATCTCGGCCGTTCCCACGTCGTTGTTGTGGTAGCCCGTGAACACGTTCGTGCCGCGGGCCAGCACCTCGCCGTCCGCCGCGATCCGCACCTCGATGCCCGGCAGCGGGTGGCCCACCGAGCCGAACCGGACTGCGTCCGGGCGATTCGCGGAGATCAGCGCGGTCGACTCGGTCATGCCGTACGCCTCGAAGATCGGTACCCCGCAGGCGAAGAAGAACTCCAGGATCTCCGGGGCGATCGGCGCCGCGCCGGTCAGTGCTTCGCGCACCTGACCGCCGAATGCCGCACGTACCAACGAGAACAGGCGTTCGTCCGCGCGTGCGAAAGTCGCCTCGTCCACTTCGGACACCGGGTCGCCGGCCGCCCGCGCGGCCCGTACCCGCAAGCCGATCTCGACGGCCGCCGCCACCCGCTGGTCGTCGCCCGCGTGGGCCAGCACCGTGCGGTAGACCTTCTCGAACAGTCGTGGCACCGACGGGAGATGCGTGGGGCGCACGGTCGCCAGTTCGGCCACCACCTGCCGGATGTCCCCGCCGAAGTAGTGCAGCGTGGCGCCGCACTCGAACGTGGTCAGCTGCACCATGCGGGCGAACAGGTGCGCGAGCGGCAGGTACACGTAGATCACGTCACCCGGCCCGAGCGACGTGCACTCCTCGATCGCGTCCAGCGACGTGCGCCAGTTGCGGTGCGACAGCACGCAGCCCTTCGGCGGGCCGGTGGTGCCCGACGTGTAGACGATCGTGTTGGCGGCCGCGGGATCCACGACCGCCACGTCGACCTCGGAGCCGGCGGCCCGCACGTCGGACAGGGACGGCACACCCAACCCGTCGGCCATGGCCACCACCAGGTCCAACGCCGGCAACGAGTCCTGGACCGACGCGACCTTCGCCAGGTGCTCGGCGTTCTCGCAGATCACCAGCCGGGCACCGGAGTCGCCGAGCACCCAGGCGCACTCGTCGGCCGAGTTGGTCGGGTAGATCGGCACACACACCGCGCCGAGCCGGGCGATCGCCAGGTCACAGACCGTCCACTCCGGACGCGTCTCGGACAGGAGGGCCACGTGGTCGCCTCGCCGCACCCCCAGAGCGGCGAGTCCGGCCGACAGGGCCCGCACGGCGGCGTCCAGTTCCACATAGGACATCTCGCCGTGCACGGGGTGCCTGGTGGCGACGGCGTCGCCGTAGCGGGCCGCCGCCCAGCCGCTCAGCTCACCGATGGTGGCCGGTCTGTCCGAGGTCATACGGGGACATTAGCGTCGGTCGAGCTAATCTGACAACCATCGTTACCACATTTTGTCGATCGCTGAGTGGTGGACCGGCCACCAGCACCCAAGAACTGTCGGTGCCCTCGACTAGAATTAAGACCAGGGGCCCCCGACGGGTTTTGTCGGTGCGGTCGGCTACCGTGCCAGCGGGTCTCTGCGCTGGGAATCCACGGCTTCGGCGCGCCGAGCGTTGCTCCGTCAGCCGGCGGCCGGGCGGTAGACCGAGCTGAGGAACTCCACGAGGAAGCGTTCCCGCAGTTCGGGCGAGGCGACGGCGAGCATCGCGTTGATGTCGGCCATCCGCTTGGGCACCACGCCGTCCCCGTCCAATCCGACCACGCCGAGCAGCCCGGCGAACTCGTCGGCCGACAGCGACGCGGGGTCCAGCGCGGCGATCACGGACGTCAGCTCGGGCGACAGGCGCACGGGACCGGCCGTGCGGGCGGAGGCGACCGCGTCGGCCAGGTCGCCCAGCAGTTCGTCCTCGGTGCCGCGGTTCGCGGCGGTGACCGTGAGGTGCAGGTTGGCGGGCGAGGCCCCGTGCCCGAACTGCGGCTGCAGGTACCACCGCCGCGCGGTCATCTCGTCGGCCACCGTGAACACGTCGAAGCCCGGACTGTCCACTGTGGTCACCGCGAGCAGCGCGGCGTTCGGCTCGCCGAGCACCCGCAGCCCGTCGATCTTCTCGATGCCCGCGCGCAGGGTGCGCGCGGCCATGAGGGTGCGTTCGGCGAGCGTCCGGTAGCCGTGGTCGCCGATGTGGCGCAACACCACCCACGCGGCGGCCAGCGGCCCACCCGACCGGGTCGACTGGATGGTGGAGTTCAACATCGTGTAGCCGGGCCAACTGGCGCTCGCGAAGAACTGCGGGCGACGCAGTTCGGCACTCGCGTGCAGCAGCACCGACGTCCCCTTGGGACAGTAGGCGTACTTGTGCAGGTCCACGGAAATGCTGGTGACGCCCGGCACCGTGAAGTCGAAGTCGGGCACGGACACCCCGAGCTTGCGGAAGTAGGGCAGCACCCAGCCGCCGATGCAGGCGTCCACATGACACCGCACGCCACGCTCGGCCGCCGCCGCGGCGATCGGGGTGACCGGGTCGACCACGCCGTGTGCGTAGGACGGCGCGCTCACCACCACCAGCACCGTGTCCTCGTCGATGGCCGCGGCCATGGCGTCCGGATCGGCCAGGAACGTCTCCGGATCGACCGGCACGCTCGCCACCTCGATACCGAAGTAGTGCGCGGCCTTGTGGAACGCGGCGTGTGCGGTGTCGGGCAGCACGATCCGGGGGTGCGCGATGTCGGGTCGGGCGGCGCGGGCCGCGTGCACGGCCAGCAGGCAGCTCTCGGTCCCGCCGGAGGTGACGCTGCCGACCGTTTCCTTGTCGCCGCCCAGCAGCGCGGCCGCCGCCGCCACGATCTCGTTCTCCATCCGCAGCAGGCTGGGGAACGCGGTGGGGTCGAGACCGTTGGTGGAGCTGGCGAGCGCGTGTGCGGCCGACGCCAGCTCGTCGAGCCCGGCGAGCCCGCTGTCGTAGACGTAGGCGAGCGTGCGCCCGCCGTGGGTCGGTAGATCGTTGGCACGCAAGGCACGCAGCTCCGCGAGCAGTTCCTCGGCAGGCACGCCGGTGGCCGGCAGGCCGGTGGACTGGGGAGTGCTCGCGTGCTGGTTCATCCAGTCGGCTCCAGTATTCTCCTGCGCAGCAACGGCAGTGCCGCCAGCGCGAACAGGGCGGGCACCAGCGCGACGCCGAGCACGATCGCGGTGACCGCGCTCGAGGGCTGCGTCACCTCCGTGCCCGCCGACGACACGTACCCGCCGATGGCGATGATCATTCCGAAGAACGCGGGCCCCAGCGCGAGCCCGAGCGTGTCCCCCGCCGTCCACACCCCGGCGAACAGCCCGGCCCGGATCTGTCCGGTGCGCTCTTCCTCAGCGCTGATCACGTCCGGCAGCATCGACAGCGGGAACACCTGGATGCCCGCGTAACCGATGCCCGCGACCGCCGTGCAGGCGATCGACACCGACACCGGCAGCGCGCGGGCACCGAGCAGACCCAGGATCCCCACGGCGAACACGACCGTGGCGACCACGTAACCGGTGCGCTTGCCGAGCCGGGCCGCGACCCGCTGCCACACCGGCATGACGAGCAGCGCCGGCCCGACGAACGCCGCGAACAGGATCGGCTGCAGGCCCTTCTCGCCGAGCACCACGCGGCCGAGGTAGTCGACACCCGCGAGTAGCGTGCCCACGCCGATGGACTGGAGCACGAACGCCGCGAGCAGCCACCGGAACGGGCGGCAGTCCCGCACGGCGGCCGCCGTCTCCCGCCAGGAACTGACCGACGGCAGCGGCTTGCGCACGGGAGTCTTCGCGGTGCCGACGAAGACGCCGATCGCGCCGATGAGGATCAGCGCGCCGACCGCGATGCCCATCACCCGGTAGCCCTCGATGCCGCCGACCGCGTCACGCACGGCGGGCGCGCCGGCGCCGCTCAGGAGGATGGCGACCGCGAGGATGGCGATGCGCCACGCGGTCAGGCGGGTCCGTTCGGTCGGGTCGGCCGTCAGTTCGGCCGGCAGCGCGTTGTAGGGGACCTGGAAGAACGCGAACGCCGTGGCGCACAACAGGAACACGCCGGCCACGTACAGGGCGTCGGCCGTGGACGAGCCGGTGTCGGGGCCGGCGAACAGCGCGGCGAAGGTGATGGCGAGCGCGATACCGCCGGCCAGCAGGAACGGGCGCCGCGGCCCGAGCCGGTTGGTGGAGCGGTCGCTGATCCGCCCGGCGACCGGGTTGAACAGCACGTCCCAGGCCTTCGGCAGCAGTATCAGCAGGCCGGCCACGGAGGCGGAGACCGCCAGCGAGTCGGTCAGATACGGCAGCAGGAGGAGTCCTGGCACCGTTCCGAAGGCGCCCGTCGACAGTGAGCCGAGCGCGTAGCCGAACCGCACGCGGACCCCGAGACGGTCACCGACCGGAACATGAGTGGTATTCACCATTGCTCGCAAACCCTACGGTCGCGGGGTCTGCCGAGTCCAGTGTCCGAGTCCGTGTGGCCGTCTGGTGTGGCCGCTCAGGAAGGGCCGGTCACGGCCAGGACAGCACGAACCGGCAGTGCCCCTTGTCAATTACGAAGTCACCGGCTCCGGAGCCGTCCGGATGGGCGTCGATCCGCAGGCCCGGGGTGCCGGGGCGCCCGGCGGCGTCCCAGGCTCGGACCTGCTTGACGAGGTCGGCCGCGATGTCCTCGCTGCCGTGGGACGCGACGAACAGCTCTCCGTCGCGGGTGGTGAGCAGCGCCAGCCCGGCCTCGTCCAGCAGCCCGGCCGTGACCACGGTGTCCGGCGCGGACAGCGGCGCGTCACGCAGCACGGGTGCGGTGGCCGAGGCCGACTCGGACATGGTGAACCAGCGTGGTTCGCGGATGGCGAGCCACAGGCTGAGCCCGTCGAACAGCTCGGCCATGCTCGGCGAGACGCCGGTGGCCAGCTCGGTCGGCGACTCGGCCAACACCTGGCGGACGGCGCTCACGTCGAGGTCGCGGGCCTCGGGGACGCTGAGGGTGAGCGCGGCGTCCTTGTCCAGGACGTAGGTCTCCTCCGGGCCGGCGAGCGCGCCACGCATGCGCATGAAGCCACAGGGCATGGCCGACCTGCTGATCCAGTGGTCGCCTTCGCGTTCGAAGGCCACGGACCGCTGCACGCCCCGCAGGTCGAGCGGCACGACGATGCGGCCGTCGGGCGCGAGCTGCTCGAGCCAGGCGGGCGCGAGGTCGGACACGCCGACCGTGGCGATGATCCGGTCGTAGGGGGCGCCGTCGGGGTGGCCGAGCGCGCCGTCGGCGTGGAGGACGGTGACCGTGCAGCCGCAGGCGTCGAGGTTGTCCTTCGCGAGTTCGACCACGTCCTCGTCGAGGTCGAGGCTGGTCACGCGGCCCTTCGGCCCCACGATCTGGTGGAGGAGGGCGGCGTTGAACCCCGTGCCGGCACCGATCTCCAGGACGCGGTGGCCGGGCGCCACGCCGAGCTGGTCCAGCATGATCGCCATGATGGTCGGCTGGGACGAGGAGCTGGTGGGCTGGCCGTGGGAGTCGCGTTTGGTCACGATCGGCTCGTCGCGGTAGACGCGGTCCGGCGGCAGGTCGGGCAGGAAGATGTGCCGGGGCACCACTCGCAGGGCGTCGGCCACCAGTGGGTCCGTCGCGCCGCCCTGGCCCCGCACCTCGGCGAGCAGGTGCTCGCGCAACGCGTTCAGCTCCACCTGACCTCCGCTCGTTCCGGGCCCAATGCTGCCATCCTTCCGGCATGAGTGGTCTACCTGATCTCGAGTCGCTGCGTTTGCTGGTCCGAGTGGCCGAGCTGGGCAGTGTCGGACGCGCGGCGCGGGCGACCGGGATCGCGCAGCCGTCGGCCACGAAACGGCTGGCCGCGCTGGAGCGACGGGCCAAGTTGCCGCTGCTCGTGCGTGGTCCGCAGGGCTCGGCGCTCACGAACGACGGCAAACTGGTGGTCGCTTGGGCGACTCAGTTGTTGGCCGCGGCCGACGAGTTCGAGGGTTCTTTGGGTGCGCTGCGGGCTCGGCGGGCGGCGACCCTGCGGGTGGCGTCGAGCATGACCATCGCGGAGGCTCTGCTGCCGCGGTGGCTCGGTGACCTGCGACGGGCTTCGCCGGAGGTGCGGGTGGGCCTGACGGTGACCAATTCGACGGAGGTGGCCCGCCTGGTGCTGGCCTCGTCGGGGACGGACCTGGGGTTCATCGAGGGGCCGTCGCTGACGGAGGGTCTGGCCAGCCGGACGGTGGGGACCGATCGGCTGATCGTGGTGGTGGCTCCGACGCATCCTTGGGCGCGGCGTCGTCGGTCTCTTCCGGTTGCCGAGCTGGCGGCGACTCCGTTGGTGGTGCGTGAGTCGGGCTCGGGGACGCGGGAGACTCTGGACCGGCTGCTGGCTCGGCACTCGCCGGTGGACCCGGAACTGGCTCTCGGTTCGAACGCGGCGGTGAAGGGGGCGGCGGCTACGGGGATCGCGCCGGCGGTTCTGAGCCAGCACGCGGTGGAGCCGGAACTGGCTACGGGGGCTCTGGTGGAGGTTGCGGTGGCGGACCTGACTTTGGACCGAAAACTGCGCGCGGTGTGGCCGAAGGGTCAACGTCTCACCGGGCCCGCCGCGACGCTCCTGCAGGCGGCCCTGGCCTGACGCGGCCGCGCATGATGACCAGTCCGGTCGCGCATGATGACCGTTCCGGGGGCGCGTGATAACCGTTCAGGACACCTGTCGCCAGGCCGACCAGCTGCGTGCCGTGTGGCCTAAAGGCCCGTCCGGCCCACCGCCATCCACAGGCCGCCTCTGAACTCGCCAAAACTGTCGGTGCCAGCCACTAGAATTAAATCCAGGGGTCCCTGGACCGGAATTGTCGGTGCAAAGCGATAGCCTCGCGACGTACCCCTGTGCTCAGGTGACCAGGAACAGGCCCGCTGTCGCCAAACCCACCAGAAGCACGCTTCCCGTCGCCGCCACCGCCAGTGAGCGGCCGCCCGTGCGGAGTACCGATCGCAGGTCCACCGCCGCGCCCAGGCCGAACATGCCCGCGCACAGCAGGAGCGACGCGAACCACGACGTCACCGACACCAGAGGCGCCGGCACCACGCCCGTTGTCCGGATCAGCATCAGCACCACGAAGCCCGCCACGAACCACGGGACCACCGGTGGGCGGGCGGTACCGGGCCGGCGGCGGTGGGCGGCGCTCAGCAGCATCACCAGAGGGGCCAGCAGGACCACTCGCGCCAGTTTGATCACCACCGCCGCGTGCAGCACCACGGCACCCGCCGCGCCGCCGATCGCCACCACCTGGCCCACCTCGTGCACGCTGGCACCGGCGAGGATGCCGAACTGCGTGTCGTCCAGGTCAAGCACCAGAGCCAGCACCGGGAAGACCGCGATCGCCAGGGTGCCCAGCAGAGTCACCGACGTGACGGCCGTCGCCACGTCGTCCTCGTCGCCGTCGGCCACCGTGTTCGCGGCGGCCACCGCGGACGCCCCGCAGATCGACACCCCCGTCGCGACCAGGAGCGACCTTGCCTCGCCCAGCCCGGCGAACGAGCCCAGGCGGCGGGTCACCACGAAAGTCACGGTCACGCTCACCAGAACCACCAGCAGCACCGGCAGTCCGAAGTGGACCACCTGCCCCAGCGCCAGTTGCATCCCGAGCAGCATCACCCCGCCGCGCAGCAACCACGTCGCCGCGAACCGCAGACCCGGCGCGACCAGGGCCACCTGCCCGAACACCGAACGCCAGACCACCCCCAGCACGATGCCCACCACGAGCGGACTGGCGGCCGGCACGAACTCGCCCACCACGAAGCCCACCGCCGTCGCGGCGGCCACCAGCGACAACCCGGGTAACAGCACAGCACCAGAGTGCGTGGTGCTCCCGCCGGCGGCTAGCCACCAACGGGAGCCCACGTCATAGCCAAAGGCTATAGCGACCGTTGGTAGGTCCGAAACGCACGAGTCGCCACCCAGCCCATCACCAGCGCCACGGCCAGCAACCCACCGAGCCGCGTCAGCACGCCGGACCAGTGGGGATCGGCCGACAACGCCTCCCGGCTCGCCACGACCGCCCAGTCCACCGGGTTGTACGCCGACACCGTCCGAATCCACTCCGGCGCCGCCTCCCGCGCGATCATCGCGGAGGACAGGAACGACAGCGGCAGCGTCAACATCGTGGAGAACCCGATGAGCGCCTCCCCCGTGCGCACGAGCAGCGCCATCCCGTTGGACAGCGACGCGAACGCGGCCGCCAGCAACACCGCCGCCAGCAACATCACCAACACGCCGAGCACGCCACCCGGCAGCGTCGCGCCGATCAGCAGTGCCACCGCCACGACGATCAGGCCCTGCACGATGATCGTGACCCCCTGGTGGGCGATCGACGCGGCCATCATGGCGCCGCGGCTCACCGGCGAGGAGAGCATGCGATCCATCACGCCGCGCTCCATGTCGTCGATGAACGCCATGCCCGCCCAGCCACTGGTGAACAACACCGTCATGATCACCACGCCGGGAGTGAGGAAGTCGAGATAGGACCCGGCGGCGAACCCGGGCAACTCGACCACGCGCTTGAACAACTGTCCGAAAAGGAGCAGCCAGATCATCGGCTGGATCAACATGATCAGCACGTAGGCCGGCTGCCGGGCGAGCGCCCGGAGCAACCGACTGGTCAGATAGCCCGTCTGGGGCAACAGAGTTGTCATTTGTCGGCCCCGACAAAGGTCTTGCCGGTGTGTCGCAGGTAGACGTCGTCGAGTGCCGGGCGGGCGACGGTCACCGCGTCGACCGCGACCGCCGCCTTCTCCAGTTCCGCCAGCAGTCCGGGCACCGCGCTCGCCCCGTTGGGCACTCTGGACCGCACGGTGCGGTCGGTGATGGTGATCTCCCGCGCGCCCGTCCGTTCGACGGCCGCCCGCGCCGCGTCCAGGTCGGTGCCCGCCGCCAGGTCGACCACCACGGCGTCGCCGCGCAGTTCGCTCTTCAGTTGCTCGGGAGCGCCCTGCGCCACCAGCTTCCCCTGGTCGACGATCACCAGTCGGTCGGCCAACTGGTCGGCCTCCTCCAGGTAGTGGGTGGTGAGCAGCACGGTCATCCGCTCGCTCGTGGCCAGGCCGGCGATCTCCGCCCACATGTCGGCGCGGGCCTCCGGGTCGAGGCCGGTGGTCGGCTCGTCGAGGAACAGCACCTGGGGACGGTGCACGAGCCCCATGGCGACGTCGAGCTTGCGCTGCATGCCGCCGGAGTACGTGCGGACCACCCGGCGGGCGGCGTCGGTCAGGCCGAACCGCTCGAGCAGCTCGTCGGCCCGCGCCGTCACCTCCCGGCCGCGCAGGCCGTGGATCCGGCCGGCGAGCAGCAGGTTCTCCCGCCCGGTGGCCTGGGGGTCGGTGCCGTTCTTCTGGGTGACCACCCCGATCGAGCGGCGCACCCGTTGCGGGTCGGTCCGCACGTCGATGCCCGCCACCGTGGCCGTGCCGCTGGTGGGCACGGTCAGCGTGGTGAGGATCTTGATGGCCGTGGACTTGCCGGCGCCGTTGGGGCCGAGCAGACCGAACACCGTGCCGGCGGGGACCGTGAAGCTCAGCCCGTCGAGCGCGGTGACCTCCCCGTAGGTCTTCACCAGATCGACGGCCTCGATGGCCGCCTCGGTATTACGCACGTGATCTCCTGGTTTCGATGTGGACCAGGACGATCCGGACGGCCAGCTATGGTGGAGACGCAAGCCTGGGTGCTGAGCCGTCACGGGTCGAACCTGGGTTTCTGGTCGCTGGCCGGGTGTTGCCTCACCCGGCCAGCGCGTTTTCTCCTCCCCTACTGCACGCTCCGCAGGTGTGCGAGTGCGCGCTCCCAGTCACTCTCGGCGGGCAGCCCGCCGCCGTCGTGCGCGTGCCGCCAGACGTCGAGGCCGCCGAGCGTGCCGGTCTTGATCTTCTCGATCAGCCGCTCGACGAACACCAGCTCCGCGCGGCGCAACGCCTGCAGGTAGTCGGCCTCGATCGACCACAGCTCCGGCATGCCCTCTTTCGCCATCTCCGCGAGCACCGCCTCGAGGCTGACCACCTCGGTGGACAGCCGGATGCGGCGCGTTTCGAGCAGTCGCAGCACATCGGCGGGCGCCAATGCCGGCATGAGTGCCAGCGCCGCCTCGAACCGGGTGAACTCCTTGACCGGGATGGACAGCAGCTCGCTCTCCCAGTCGACGAACTCGATCCGCCCGGCGTCGGTGATCGCGTAGACCGTCCGCTCCGGGCGACGCCCCTCGCGGACGGTCTCGTGGACCTCGATGAGCCCGTGTCGGGCCAGTGAGTCGACCACCGAGTAGAGCGAGCCGTAGTTGATCTTGATGCTCTCCTCTTTCGCACGTTCCCGCAGCGTGCTGGAGATCTCGTACGGGTGCATCGGCTTCTCGGTCAGCAGGCACAGCACCGCCAGTGCCAGAGGATTCGAGAGCTTGCGCTTGCCCATGAGGCGCACCTTACCCCAAATATCCGATGTCGAGTATCCGGGATCTGGTGCCCGCACGACGTGTTGAATGGGGCGCGTGACCACGCCTACCGAGTACCGCCAGTTCCGTTTCACGCTGCCGCCGGGAGCCACCGAGTTCCTGCTGGTCCGCCACGGCGAGTCCGCGCCCGCGCGGGCCGACCAGCCGTTCCCGCTGGTCGACGGCCGTGCCGATCCGCCGCTCGCACCCGAGGGCGAGCAGCAGGCCGAACTGGTCGGCGAGCGACTCGCGACCGAGGAGATCGACGCCGTCTACGTGACGTCGCTGCGACGCACGCACCAGACGGCCGCGCCGCTGGCCAAACGGCTGGAGCTGACGCCGTCGGTCGAGCCGGGCATGAGCGAGATCATGCTCGGCGAGTGGGAGGGCGGCCTGTTCCGCATCAAGGTGGCCGAGGGGGACGAGACGGCCGTGCGGATGTTCACCGAGCAGCGCTGGGACGTGATCCCGGGGGCCGAGTCGACCGAGGCGTTCGGCGATCGGATCCGTGCCTCGCTCGTCCGGATCGCCGCGGCGCACCGCGACCAGCGGGTGGCGCTGTTCACCCACGGCGGCGTGATCGGCCAGGTGGTCGCCATGGCCACCGGCTCGCAACCGTTCGCGTTCATCGATGCCGACAACGGGTCGATCACTCAACTGGTGGTCCATGGCGACCGGTGGATCATCCGCAGGTTCAACGACACCGCCCACCTGCACCCCCGGTTCAGCATGCGCGCGGAGCCACTCACCTAATCGCACACTACTTGCAATAGCCAGGTAGTCTCATCAGCATGCCGACGTACGTTCTTCCGGACATGCCCTACGACTACGGCGCGCTCGAGCCGGCGATCACCGGGGAGATCCTGGAGCTCCACCACAGCAAGCACCACGCCGCGTACGTGAAGGGTGCCAACGACACCCTCGATCGCCTGGCCGAGACCCGCGACAAGGGCGACTTCTCCGGTCTCGTCGGACTGGAGAAGACGTTCGCGTTCAACCTGTCCGGCCATGTTCTGCACACGATCTTCTGGGAGAACCTGTCGCCGGAGGGCGGTGACCGCCCCGACGGTGAGTTGGCCGCGGCGATCGCCGAGCACTTCGGTTCGTTCGAGGCGTTCAGCAAGCAGCTGTCGTCGGCGACCGCGACCGTGCAGGGGTCGGGTTGGGGTGTACTGGCGTGGGAGCCGCTGTCGCAGCGGCTGGTGGTGGAGCAGGTGTACGACCACCACGGGAACGTGGGTATGAACACCGCGCCGATCCTCGTGTTCGACGCGTGGGAGCACGCCTACTACCTGCAGTACCGCAACGTGCGCCCGGACTACGTGCAGAAGCTGTGGTCGCTGGTCAACTGGACCGACGTGACCCGGCGGTTCGACCTGGCCCGCGCCGGCACCGCCACGCTCGGCGCGCCGAGCAAATAACCCCAGGACAGGCAGTCGACGCTCCGACAAGCTCGCTGCCGTGAAGATGCCCCCGCGATCCGACGCGGGGGCATCTTCGTGTCTACTCCCCGGCGAAGTCGTCGCCGCCGTCGATGAGGCCGCCGTCCATCATGTCGCCCAGGATCATGCCGCCCACCAGGCCCGCGCCGACGCCGCCGACCACCGCGCCCATGCCGGGACCGCGCCGGCCGTGCCCACCGCGCCCGCCGCCGAAGGCCGGATTCCCGCGTGGCGCCCGTTGCGCGGTCTCCGTCAGCCACTCGCCGATCATCGACGTCCAGTCCGGGGTGTCCTCGTGCTTCACGTGGAACCGGCCGAACGAGTCGGCTCCCGCCCGGAGCAGGCCGCCGCGCTTGTCGGCCTCCAGGATCACCCACAGGTCATGCGCGCTCGTGACGAACGTCAGCTCCACCTGGGCGAGCCGATCCGCCAGGTTCGGCGGCGCGAAGAACTCGATCTCCTGGTAGAAGCCCAGTTCCTGCCGCACTCCGGCGATCCGGCCGGCCTCGACGTCCGCCGACCGGAACGTGGCGCCCAACTCGCCGAACGCCTCCAGCACCCGGTCCTGCGACGGCAGCGGCCGTACGAGCACCGGGTCGAGGTCGCCCCTGTCCGGAGCGCCCTTGATCACCAGCTCGGTCCGCACGCCGACGGTCATGCCGGGCAACGCGACGTCACCCACCGCGGTGATCGGCGTCTCCCACGGCAGTGCCAGCTCGAACGGCAGGTCCAGGAGTTCGTTCGCGGGCACCCGGACATCCCGGCGCACCACCTGGCGGTGGAACTCCGCGACCCCACGCGCCTCGCCGCCCGCGTGCTCGACCTCGACCCGCGTCACCAGCGACAGGACCACCTGGTCGATCACGGCCTCGCTCGAACCGCCCTGAATGCTCACCCGACCGGTGATCACCTCACCCGGCGCCGCGGCGGGCGAGTCGAGCACCGTATCGACCGACGGCCCGCCGACCCCGAAGGCCGACAGCATGCGCTTGAACACAGACATCCCTTCCGTACTCCCGAAAACCAGCACCATGATCGTTTCATGGCGCCGGCGACCCGGACATACCGGGCAGGCGTCGGTTGACTTCCGCGGCCCGATGTTCCATGTTGGTTTAGACCACCTTTGGTCAGGCGGCACGCCGGCACGTGCCACCTCGTCACCCCCTGCAGACGAGGAGCAAGCGCATGTCGAGAAGAATCCTGTTCGCCGTCGTTCTGGCGGCCTCGCTCACCATGGCCGGCGGTCCGGCCACCGCGGAACCCGTGTCCGCCGACAGTGTTTCCGCGGACAGTGTCAGCACCCAACGCATGCTCGCGCAGCGGCCCCTGGTGGCCGCCGCCGAAGTGCTGCGGTCCGAAGTGGACGGACATCCGGGGTTCGCCGGGATCGTGTTGGAAGACCACGACGTCGTGCTGTGGTGGAAAGATAGCGTCCCCACCGCTGTCGACAGGGCTGTCCGGCGGGCCGAGCGCCATGCCCCCGTTCGGGTCTCACAGGCCGCGCACTCCCTGGAAGAGCTGACCAAGGCCGCCGAGCGGATCGAGGCCTGGCGTCAGGCCACTCCGGGCGCCGGCATCCACGGGATCAAGAACCCGGGCGACGGCAGCGGTCTCGTGCTCGCCGCATACCCGGGAACCGCCATCGCCCGGATCTCCTCCGACGTGCCGGTCACCGTGGTGCACGAGGAGCCCATGACGCCGACGTCACGCAAGAACGACTCACCGCCGTGGCGCGGTGGCGCCGGCACCTGGAACCAGACGGCCGGCACGATCTGCACCTCCGGCTTCGGCGTGCGCAACGCCGCCAACGCGCGGTTCGTGCTCTCCGCCGAGCACTGTGGACAGTCCGGCCACCGGATCGCCGACCGGGCCGGGGAGTTCATCGGCACCGTGGGCGCCACCCGCGACGACCACGACATCTCGATCATCCCGACGTCCAACACCACGAACCAGATGTACGTCGGCGGCGGGGACAGCAACACGGTCGTGCCGGTGACCGGGTGGGGCCACGTGTTCGTCGGCCAGTACCTGTGTCAGTCCGGGGTGACCAGCGCCGAGGCCACCGGCGGACCGGTGTGCGACCTGCGGGTCATCTTCTTCTGGCAGGACGCCGAAGACCTGGTCGAGGCCGAGCAGACCCAGGGACAGCCGGCGGCACGCGGCGGCGACAGCGGCGGCTCGGTCTACTCCGCCGGCAGCGGCGGCGTGGTCGCCAACGGCACGGTCACCCGCGCCGCCGGCGCACGCCTTGGGTTCCAGGACTTCGCGACCGCCAACCGGGACTTCGGGATCTATATTCCCTGAGCACCGAGCGTGCCCGGCGCGGGGTTCCGCGCCGGGCACGAGTCGCTCAGTGCCGTGCCCACTGGTACTGCAGCCACACCTCCACCGGCGACAGCGCCCGGTCGAGGAACATCAGATCGTCCATCCGGCAGTGGCAGGGGTTGTTCTCCCTGGTGTTCTGGGGAAAGCTGCCCCCGATCTTGATGCCCGCCGGATCCGTGGGCGACGTCAGGTCCGGCTCCGGCGGCCCGGCGACCTGCCACGGATCACCCGTCACCGTGTAGAAGCCCGGCAGCGCGCGACCGTTGCGGTACAACGCCATCGTGCCCCGGTCGTAGTCGAACGTCGCCGCCAGGAACACCCATTCGTTCGGTGGCAACACGGTCTGCCAGTCGGCCGAGGCGGCGAACGTCTGCGACGAACCGCCGTCCACGCGCCGGCCCAGCGCCACCACTCGCAGTTCGCCGTTCACGTCGATGATCTCCAGCAGCGCGCGTACCGCGTGCCCGTCCGAGCCTCCACTCAGGACCCCGGCCAGGCCGACCGCGTTGTACCGGTCGTCCGGGTTCGCGGTGTTCGAGTTCGGGCCCGGGTTCGTGCCGGTCATCTTGAACCAGCCGAGCACGGACGCCTGCCGCGCGGACCTGAACGCCCGCAACGACTCCACGCCGCCGGCCGCGTACACGCCGGCCTTCCAGTCGTCGTTGCCCGCCACCTCGGGGTTCACCTGCTGGGTCTGCAGCGACCCGTCCACCCGCATGGCCGCACCGCCGTTGACCAACCCCAACGGTGTCCCCGACCTCCCCAGATCGCGTTCCACGCCAGGGCTCAACGGGTGCTCGAAGTCGTAGTACGCCACCAGGTTCGGCCGCAGCGTGGGGAAGACCCCCGTGCCCGCCGGGGAAGCCCCGGCGGCGGACACGGGAAGCAACAACGCGGCGGCCAGAACCGCCACCAGCAGGCGCCTCACCGGACTGCCGTACCGGTCACGCGAAGGTCCCGTACCCGGCCGATGTTGTCGAACGAGCCGAACCCGACGCGACCACTGCCGAAGGTGGTGTCCACGGCCGTCATCAGCGGCGTCCGCGAACCGTCCACATAGACCGCGATCTCCCCGGTGGCCGCGCAGTGCGTCATCCGCACGTCATGCCACCGCGTGTCGGTGATCGCCGGCTCGGCACCGCGGGACAACGTGGGATCCCACTGGTCGTCGAGCCGCAGCCGGTCCGCGTCGTTCACCACGAAGATCCCGTTGTGTGGATAGATCGTGTTGTCCGTGGACAGGTGCGCGTAGTAGAACTCCGTGTCCGAGCGGTAGCCGAACACGATGATCACGTCCCGATTGGACACTTCCACCGGGGTGTCCAACCGCACCTTGGCCTCGATCTGCAGCCGAGGTGAACGCGGGACCCTTGTCGAGCACCGCGTACTCGAACGGACGACGGGGACCCGGGCGCGCCTCGCCGGCCTCGGCGAGAATCACCTCGTTGCCGCGGAACTGCCACTTGTCCGCCGTCACGGGCGACCAGTTGCGCGAGCCGCCGGTGCCGGAGACCGTGGTGTGGCCCACCCGGCAGTCGGCGAAGCGCTCGGTGCCCGTGACCTTCCAGACCTTGCCGTTGGCCTTCGCCAGCAGGTACAGCTCGCCGTCGGCGTCCTGTCCGAACCGCAGGTCCACCCGCTCGTCACCGGCCAGTTGTTGCATGGTGACGCGCTCGCCGGCGGCGTCGTAGACCATGAACTCGTGGATCTGTGCCATCGCCCGGCCGCGGCGCATCTGGTTCGCCTCGGTGTAGAAGATCCGGCCGTCGACCAGGTCGGTGAACACGTACTTTCCCCGCAGCTCGGGAATATCGCGGCCGCGGTAGACGAAACCGCCGCTGATCGCGTGGCCCGAGTCCGAGCACAGCGGGTGGCCCGGCGGCGGGTTGTGGTCGAACGCCGCCACCGGATACGTGTAGCCGTACTGCTCGTCGTCCGCGGGCAGCGGGTAGACGCCGCAGTTCGGGTCGCCGCGCTTGTACACGAACGGGCCCTCGCGCTCGCTCCAGCCGTAGTTGTCGCCCGCGCGAACCTCGTACACGGCCTCGATCCGGTGCTCGCCGATGTGCCCGAGGTACATCTTCCCGGTCAGGTCGTCCCAGCTGAACCGGTGTGGGTCACGCATACCGAGCGCGTAGATCTCGTCGATCACGGCGTCGTCGTCCACGAACGGGTTGCCGGCCGGGATGCCGTACGTGCCACCGGGACCGTCGGTGCCGAGCGGGTCGATCCGCATCAGCTTGCCGTACGGAGTGCCACCGTTCTGGGGATCTGTGGTCGACGCGCCGATACCGCCGTCGCCCGCCGCGATGTACAACGCACCGTAGTCGTCGTCACGACGGCTGGCCGTCGGGTTGAAGTCGATCTGCTGGATGCCGTGGACCTGGCCGGCGAAGCCGAGCCGCAGGACCTGACGCTTGGTGCCACTGAACGTGTCGGCCGACGGGTCGGTGGCCGTCCACTCGGTGATGATGCCGTGGAACCGGACGCCCGGCTGGGCCGGATAGGTGGTCGGCTCGCTCAGACTCGCGCCCCACTCGGTGTGCACCGTGTAGAACTTGCCGTTGCGGGCGAACTCCGGGTGGAAGGTGATGAACCCGGATCCGGTGCCGAGGCCGCGACCGGAGACGACGTCGGGCCCGAACTGCTCGGTGATGTCGAGGAACAGGTGCGGAGTGCCGTTCTCCACCAGGTACATCTTGCCGTTGAGGTCCGGCACGTACATGCGGCCGGAGCCGTCCGGCACCTCGCCGAGGTAGTTGATCCGCGCGTGGCGCATGAGGCGCGGATCGGTCGGCGGCGGCACCGGCTCGGTCTTCGGGAACTGCGCGAACTCCTCGACCGTCAGCCCGATGGCCGACTGGACGGGATCCGGTAGGGGATCAGCGATCGGCTCGTCCGCCTGTGCCGCCGCCTGCTGCGGCGCCACCAGTCCGGCGGCCAGGAAAACACCGGCGACCGCAACGAGCCACCGTCTCGACTTGGACATCTCGCCCACCTGCCTGGGGGTCGAAAAGGACCGGGGAAAGCGCTTTCCGGCAAGCGCTTTCCCGACCCTACCCACCGACCCCGTGAAACGTCTAGACCCCGTCAGGTGGCTCCTGAGCAGGCCGCCTGATGCCCCGCTTCCGTGACCACCGCACAGTTCCGCTCGCTACACCCACAGTGAGGCTTGCGCGATCTTGTTGGAATTTGGCGCACCCCTAGCCGAAAGTATTGACAGTTTACTTTCGGATGTGACTGAATTTGATCGGTGAGGCCACCGTCTGGGGGTGGCCTCCGTGATCGGCCAGAGGAGCGCCAATGTCGGCATTCCGCAGGGTTCAGTCCGTCCGCGTCACCCGAATGGCCGGCATCGCCGTGCTGTGCTCGGCGCTCGTACTGACCTCGTGCACCAAGTCCGAAGACTCCGGGAACACCTCGACACCGGGCACGGGCGGTGCTCAGGTCGCCGAGGACGGCGCCGACGGGCCCACGTGCACGCTCGAGCAGTACGGCGGCGAACAGCTCGATCTGAAGGACGCGGTAATCGGTTTCTCCCAGTCGGAGAAGGAAGCGAACCCGTTCCGGATCGCGGAGACCGAGTCGATCAAGGCGGAGGCCGAGGCGCTGGGCGTCAAGCAGCTGCTCACCACGAACGCGAACTCCCAGCTGAGCAAGCAGATCTCGGACATTCAGGACATGATCAACCAGGGCGCGCAGGCATTGATCGTGGCACCGCTGAACTCCGACGGTCTCGAGCCGGCACTCGCGTCCGCGCGGGCCAAGAACATCCCCGTGCTGACCATCGACCGCAAGGTGAACGCCGAGGCCTGCAAGGACTACGTGTCCTTCCTCGGTTCGGACTTCGTCGAACAGGGCAAGCGGGCCGCGCAGGAGATGGCCAAGGCGCTGGACAACAAGGGCAAGGTCGCGATCCTGCTCGGCGCGTCCGGCAACAACGTGACCACCGACCGCACCAAGGGTTTCGTCGACGAGATGGCGGCCATCGCGCCGGACATCGAGATCGCGGCGCAACAGACCGGTGAGTTCACCCGCGAGAAGGGTCAGCAGGTGATGGAGCAACTCATCCAGGCCCAGCCCGACCTGAACGGCGTGTACGCGGAGAACGACGAGATGGCACTCGGTGCGCTGGTCGCGCTGACCGGCGCCGGCAAGGTCCCGGGGACCGACATCCAGTTGGTGTCGATCGACGGCACGCGCAACGCCGTGCAGAAGATCGTCGACGGTCAACTGTTCGCGGTCGTGGAGTCCAACCCGCGCTTCGGTCCGCTCGCGTTCGAGACGCTCGGCGACGTTCCTGTCCGGGGAGCCGGTCGCGCAGACCGTGGTGATCAGCGACAAGCTCTACGGCAAGGACAACGCCCCGGCCGAGGTCGCGAACGCCTACTGACGCCGATGGACGTCCTCTCCGCGACATCGGTCTGCAAACGATTTCCAGGGGTCACGGCGCTCGCCGACGTCGACCTGACGCTGCGGGCGGGCGAGGTGCACGCGCTGGTCGGCGAGAACGGGGCCGGCAAGTCCACGCTCATCAAGGTTCTGACGGGCGTGTACGCGCCGGACGACGGCGCGCTGACCTATCTGGGTTCGCAGGTCGCGTTCGCCAATCCGCTCACCGCGCAGGCCGCCGGCATCAGCACGGTCTACCAGGAGGTCAACCTGGTGCCGCTGATGTCGGTGGCCAGCAACGTGTTCCTCGGCCGCGAGCCACGGAACCGGTTCGGTCTCGTGGATTTCCGGGCGATGCGGACACAGGCGCGGGAACTGCTCGATTCGTACGGCATCGAGGTCGACGCCACCCGGTCGCTGCGCACGCTCGGCATGGGCGTGCAGCAGATGGTGGCCGTGGCCCGCGCGGCGGCCACCGACGCCCGCGTGGTGATCCTCGACGAACCGACGTCCTCGCTCGAACCACGCGAGGTGGACACGCTGTTCTCGATCGTGCGGCGGCTGCGTGAGGACGGCGTGGCGGTGCTGTACGTCAGCCACCGGCTCGACGAGCTGTACCGGATCTGCGACCGGGTCTCCGTGTTGCGCGACGGCCGGCTGGTCCACAACGGACCGATGGCCGACCTGCCGCGGCTGCGGCTGGTGGCCATGATGCTCGGCCGTGATCTGGAGGAGGTGCGCCGCGAGGGTGCCACCAAGTTCGAGGGCGACCACACGGCCGACCGGGTGCCCGTGTTGGAGGCCGTTGGTCTGACGGCGAAACATCGACTGTCCGGAGTGGACGTGAGCGTGCGTCCGGGTGAGATCGTGGGGCTCGGCGGACTGCTCGGCGCCGGACGCAGCGAGACGGCCATGGCCATCGCGGGCGCGCTGCCCGTGGAGTCCGGCTCGGTGACCGTGGCCGGCAAGCGACTGCGGAGCGGTTCGGTGGCCATGGCCATGCGGGCCGGCGTGGTGATGTTGCCCGAGGACCGCAAGGCCGACGGGATCCTGCCGGAGCTTTCGGTGCGCGAGAACATCGTGCTGGCCGCGCTCCCCCGGCTCTCACGCGTGGGCCTGGTGTCGCGGCGGCGGCAGAACGCCGTGGTGGACACGTTCATGCGGCGGCTGCGGATCAAGGCGGCGAGCCCGGACCAGCGCGTGGGTGAACTGTCCGGGGGCAACCAGCAGAAGGTGCTGCTCGCCCGGTTGCTGTGCATGGAACCGAAGATCCTGTTGCTCGACGAGCCGACGCGGGGTATCGACGTCGGCGCGAAGGCCGAGGTTCAGTCCCTTGTGGACGAACTGGCCTCGTCGGGTCTGGGCGTGGTGCTGATCTCCTCGGAGTTCGAGGAGGTGGTCGAGGGTTCGGACTCGATCGTCGTGCTGCGGGACGGTCAGGTGGTGACGCGCCTGACCGGCGCGGACGTCACGGAGGCCGCGCTGCTGGCCGCTCTCGCCGAGGGGGCTTCCGATGACTGACGTCGCGGTGCGCCGGCGGGTGTGGTTGCGGGACAACGGGGTCTACGCGGCGATCGCCGTGCTGGTCGTCTACAACCTCGTGTTCACCACGAACTTCGCCACCGTGGCGAACCTGAACACCCAGCTGGTGCAGGTGGCGCCGGTGCTGATCGTGGCGCTCGGTATGGCGCTGGTGATCGGCACGGAGGGCGTGGACCTGTCGGTCGGTTCGGTGATGGCGATCGCGGCGGCCATCCTCCCGCTGTACCTGGGCTACGGAATCCTGCCGGCGCTGGGGTTGGCGCTGGTGGCGGGCGCGATGTGCGGTCTGCTGAACGGAACGCTGGTCGCGGTGGTCGGCATTCAACCGATCGTCGCGACTCTGGCGCTGCTGGTGGGCGGCCGCGGCCTGGCGCTGGTCCTGGCGGACGGTCAGCTGAAGGACATCCGCAACCCCGAGCTGTTGGACCTGGGCTCCGGCAAGGCGTTCGGCATCCCGTACGTGGTGGTGATCGCCGCGGTGCTGGCCGTGCTGGTGTGGCTGCTGGTGCGCTACACGACGTTCGGGCGCCAGCTGGTGGCGGTGGGCGGCAACCGGTCGGCGAGTGCGCTGGCCGGTCTGCCGGTGCGCCGCGTCCTGCTGGCGACGTACGTGTTGTGCGGCGTGCTGGCGGCGATCGCCGGGGTGCTGGCCACCGCCCGGCTGACCGCGTCGGACCCGTCGGCCGTGGGCAACCTGATCGAACTGTCGGCCATCACGGCGGTGGTGGTGGGCGGCACCCCACTGACGGGCGGGCGGATCCGCATCCTGGGCACGGTGGCCGGCGCCCTGCTCATGCAACTGATCACCGCGACTTTGATCAAGCACGACCTGCCGGACTCGACGGCGCAGATAGTCCAGGCGGCGATCATCGTGGTGGCGGTCTACCTGCAGCGCACCCGGAGAGGGGGAACATCGTGACGAACGAATGGACCGTTCGCTCGGTAAAGTTGTCCACAGCCCCCCGGATCCCTATGTCCGCAGGTCAGGTACCGATAGACTGGAAGCACGGGGTGCCCCCGGAGTGGGTGGGGGCTGCACCGCGCGCGAGGAAGTCGATCTTGGGGTGCGCGTCGGGCGCGGGTGACGGCCGATGACCGCTGGTGTCCTCACCCGCAAGGAGCGCGTCGCCGGTCTCGTCCAGCGTCGCGGCTCGATCGTCGTGCTGGTGCTCGTCGTGGTGATCGCGGCCCTGTCGTTCGACTCGTTCGCCACGGTCGGCAACGCCCAGAACGTGGCGCTGCGCAGCTCGTTCCTGGCGATCGTCGCGCTCGGCATGACCTTCGTGATCATCTCCGGCGGCATCGACCTGTCGGTCGGGTCCGTGTACGCGCTCGGCGGAGTCCTTGCCGCGTACGGCATCCAGTGGGGCAGCCTCGTGGGACTGTTGCTACCGCTGGTGGTCTGCGGCGCGATCGGCCTGCTGAACGGGGTGCTCGTCGCGTACGGCAGGCTCGCCCCGTTCATCGTCACGCTCGCCACCCTGCTCGGCGCGCGCGGCCTCCTGCTGGCGATCACCGACGAGGGCTCGACCACTCGCATCATGCCGCGCGACGCGTGGCTCACCGAACTGGGACAGGGCACGTTCCTCGGTCTCGGCCTGCCCGTGTGGATCGCCGTCGCCCTGTTCGCGGGCGGCATCGTGGTGCTGGACCGCACCCGGTTCGGACAGTCCACAGTGGCCATCGGCGGGAGCCGCGAGGCCGCCACCCTGATGGGCCTTCCCGTTGCCCGCAACACCATGCTCCTCTACCTCGGCAGCGGCCTGGCCGCGGGACTCGCCGGCGCGCTGGCCGCCGCCTACTCGGGTTCCGGTGTGACGATCGTCGGTGAGGGCCTCGAACTGGAGGCCATCGCCGCCGTGGTGATCGGCGGCACCCTCCTGACCGGTGGCGCCGGCACGGTCGGCGGCACCCTCGCCGGCGTGCTGCTGCTGAGCGTGATCCAGAACGTGATCAACCAGATCGGCACGCTGTCCTCGCATTACCAGATGGTGGTCAGCGGCGCGTTCCTCGCCGTCGTGGTTTCCCTGCAGGCGTACCTGAGTCGCGCCTACCTGCGGCGGTAGCACTCTATGTGAGGGAGGTTGACCCGCAATGTCGGTTCGACGAAGAGTGATCACCGCACTCGCCGCGGGAACGCTGGTGACAGCGCTCCTGTCGGCGCAACCGGCGGCCGCCGACCCGGGTTACTCACCGGGCACCCCGCCGCTCACCACCCCGTGGACCCACCTGGTGGGCCCGAACAACGCCCTGCCGGAGTACCCGCGCCCGCAGCTAACCAGGCCGGACTGGAAAAATTTGAATGGAGTATGGGAGTTCGCAGCGGCGGCCGAGGGCGAGGCCCCGCCGGTCGGCGAGTCCTTGGACGAGCGGATCCTTGTCCCCTACCCTGTGGAGTCGGCGCTGTCCGGCATCCAGCGCTCCGAGGAACGGATGTGGTACCGCCGCACGTTCGACGTGCCGTCGCGGTGGAAGAAGGACCGGCTGGTGCTGAACTTCGGTGCCGTCGACTACGACACGACCGTGTGGGTCAACGGGAAACAGGTGACCACGCACCGCGGTGGCTACGACTCGTTCCAGGTGGACATCACGGATGCGCTGAAGCGACACGGTTCCCAGGAGCTGATCGTCGGCGTCGAGGACCTGACCGACGCCGCCTGGCAACCGGTCGGCAAGCAACGCCAGGTCCCCGACCGCGGGATCTTCTACACGGGCAGTTCTGGCATCTGGCAGACGGTGTGGCTGGAACCGGTGGCGCCCAAGCACATCACCGACCTGGACATGACGCCGGACATCTCGGACGGCAGCCTGTCGCTGACCGCGCACGCGGCGGGTGGCACGGTGGAGGCGGCGGCGTACGACCGGGGCAGGCTGGTCGGCAAGGTGCGCGGCCCGGCGAACACCGAGCTGCGCCTGCCGGTCCCGAAGGCGAAACTGTGGTCACCGGACTCGCCGTTCCTGTACGACCTTCGCGTGTCCCTCGTGGACCGTCACCGCACGGTGGACAAGGTCGGCTCGTACTTCGGGATGCGCGAGATCGGCACGGCGCCCGGCGCGGACGGCAAGCTGCGCATGACGCTCAACGGCAAGATCCTGTTCCATATGTCCACACTGGACCAGGGCTTCTGGCCGGACGGCATCCACACCGCACCCACGGACGCCGCACTGCGGTTCGACCTGGAGCAGCACAAGGTGCTCGGCTTCAACACCGTGCGCAAGCACATCAAGGTGGAGCCGGACCGCTGGTACTACCACGCGGACAAGCTGGGACTGTTGGTGTGGCAGGACATGCCGTCGATGAAGACGTCGAACGAGCTGCCGCCACCCGACGCGCAGGAGCAGTTCAAGGCCGAGCTGCACACGATGGTGGAGGAACACAAGGACTGGACGTCCATCGTGGTCTGGGTGCCGTTCAACGAGGGCTGGGGCGAGTGGGATCGCGTCGAGACCGGTGAAATCGCCGACTCGGTGAAGGCCCAGGACCCCAGCCGGTTGGTGAACGCCCACAGCGGCGTGAACTGTTGTGCGTCCAAAGGGGACTCGGGTAGGGGCGACATGATCGACCACCACGCGTATGTCGGCCCAGCCTCCCCCGCGCCGGAGGACGACCGGGTGTCGGCGGACGGCGAACACGGCGGTTTCGGCCTCGAGGTAGAGGACCACATGTGGTTCGGCGAGGGTCACGCGTACGAAATGACGCCCGATTCCGCGACGCTCACGAGGCGGTACGTGGAGAACCAGACGGATGTGCTGAAGGCGGCGCAGGAGTGCGGCATCAGCGGCGCCATCTACACGCAGATCACGGATGTGGAGCACGAGGTCAACGGCTTCTTCACCTATGACCGACAGGTGGAGAAAATGGACTTCGCCCAGGTCCGCGCGATCAACGAAAAGATCATCACGGAGGCGGACGGCACGGGCAGCGGCGTGGAGCCGCCACCGGGCACTCCGGGTCCCGATGGCATCGCGTACTACCCGTTCGAAGAGGGCACCGGCACCACAACGGCCGACGAGGTGGGCGACAACGACGGCACACTGGTGAACGGTCCGACGTGGACCACCGGCACCACCGGCAATGCCCTGCAGTTCGACAACTCCTATGTGGACATCGGCGCGTCCCTGGTGGACACGACGGTGAACAACTACACGGTGTCGGCGTGGGTCAAGCTGGACAGTCTGGGCGGCTTCGCGACAGCGGTGAGCCAGGACGGCGCCGCGAACAGTGGCTACTTTCTGCAGTACTCGGGCCAGGACAACAGATTCGCGTTCAGCTTCGTAGGCGCGCGGGCCCTGGCACCGGACGTCCCGGAAACGGGCCGCTGGTACCACCTGACCGGCGTGCGCGACGCGTCAACGGGCACGCTGACCCTGTACGTGGACGGCGAACGGGCGGGCTCGACGTCCGCCTGCGTGGGCGCCCCCGCGGCGGGCAACACGGTAATCGGGCGAGCCCAGTTCGGCGGCAACCAGGTGGACCACTGGCGCGGCGCCATCGACCAGGTACACGTCTACGACCGAGCCCTACCGGACGAGGAAGTCCGAGCGCTCTACGAGTCAGGTCGGTAGTTCGGTTCAGCCGGGCAGTTGGTCGAGAAGCCGAGACCAGCTGCCCGGCTCGAACACCAGAACGGGCCCATCCGGTCGTTTGCTGTCCCGCACCCCCACGAGCGTCACCCCACGCGCAACCTCAACGCAGTTGGCGTCCTCGGCACTACAACTGCTCTTGCGCCACATACCAAACTCGATGGATGCCGACATCACGCTACCTACCTCGCCCTCGCCATGTCCCCGGCGATCGCGAGCAACAGGTCCTTCGTCTCCTGCTCGGCTAGCGCCAGGTCCCTCGACCTCTCCGCAGCCAGCCTATATTCCTCAACCTCGATGTGGTCGTTGGGAAACATGCCGGATCGCCTACCTTCGATGAAGACGACAGGCGCCTCTTCCGCGAACTCAAGGACCACGAACGCACCACGCATGCCCGGATAGGCCGGCACGCTGCTCGGTACCATCCGGATCGAGACGTGCGGATGCTCGGCCTGATCAGCAAGGTGCCGAAGCTGCCTTGCCATCACCTGGTTGCCACCGACCCGGTTGCCTGAGAGCCAACTCGCTGATCACGAACACCAACTCGGGCGGGTTCAGACGGACCAGCAGTTCCTGCCGGCCCATTCGTCGCGCGATCCGCCCTGGGATCTGCGATTTGTCGACTCCGAAGGCGATCAGCAGAGCGTGCGTGTACTCGGCGGTCTGCAGCAGTCCCGGAACCAGCAGTGGCTCTACGTTGATCACCTTCGCTGCCCGGGTCTCGAACGAGAGATAGGTGCGGGCTTGGTCGCTGAGGTCGGCGTTGGTCTTCTCCCACCACCCCTCGAGTTCGCCGCGAGCCATGCGCATGGTCCTGTCACGATCGACGCCCTTCACCCCGATGGCCGCCAGGATGCGGACACCTCGTCGGTGGTCGTGTCGGGCCGCAGGCCCCGCTCCAACCGACTCATGGTGTTGGCCGACCATCCCAGCACGGCGCCCACCTTCTCCAAGCTCAGGCCCGCCTTCTCGCGATGGCGCCGCAACTCCATGCCGAGCCCGCGCTCACCGACGCCCCCGGGCGGCTTCGCCTTCCGTGACATTGTCGCTCCCCATCAATTCCTTGTCACACCTCGACAGGAGGTTAACCGAATGCATTTGTGTGGCCGCCTGAATTCATCCGAATGGACATTCACGTCCGGCTCGATTTGCTGTCAATGTAGCGGACGAGTCAGACCGGCGGCGCGGGTTCGACCTCTCCCTCGCTTCCCGTGCCGCCACCTTCCCGCCATGAGGAGTCCACATGCCACTCGCACCCCCGGGAATCGCTCGCCGCTGGACGGTCGTCGGCCACACCCTGGACCATTGGGAATGCAGCACGATAATCGACCTCCCCATGGGCGATCCCGGTCACGTGATCATCCACCCCGCCGCCGTGACAACCTATTCACTCAGCATCAGCAGACGGTCCGTCCAGATGCTCATGCACACGATCGAGTCCGGCGACGCGTGCACCGTCCCGGTGGAACACCCCGTTCACGGCAACCGCTTACTGGGCCTACGCCCGATAACGCTGCCGCACGAGATCCCGTGGACCGACCGCCCGGCCGACGCGCCGCCGTACCTGGGTCCGATGGAGTTGTACCTACGTCTGCCGGACGCGCAGATCTCGATAATCTTCCGACGAGAACGCCTACTACGCCTGGCGACCATCTTCGCGGAGATTCTCCTCCTGGAGATGAACGATGCGCGGTAATAGAGTCCTCGCCAGTCTGACCACGATTGCCCTACTGGCAAGCTGCGCGCCGCCACCGACCCGCGCCTTGCGGAAACCCGAAGGGCACCCGACCGGTATTGCGGTCGTGCCATCGATCCCGGTGGAATCGTTGATGACTCACCGACCCTCCGACATCGACGACGACGATCCGTGCGGCAGCGTTCCTCCCGAACTGGTGGAATCCGAGGGTTTCCCCGATCCACCCGTGCTGGACGGATCGGCCGGCTGCATGTGGGTCTCCGCCGAGGGCTTGGCCCTGACCATTTCCACGTTGGACACCGACACAATGGCGGAGGAAGTCGCCTCCCATGCGCACATGGCAATCGAGACCGGAGAGGTGAAGATATCTGACCTGGCTGAGGATCGACGGCCAGTACGCGGCGGAAAAGATCCTCACCGTCGACGAAGCGAGCACCTGCACGGTGACCGTCGACCTGAACGCCCGGAAACCGTGGCAATGCTCACGTATCTGGCGGATCCCGTCACAGGCGAGGCCATCCCCATGAACGCGAGTACGTCCGTTCGCACCCTGTGCCCGACCAGCAGAAAGGTGGCCCAGAACCTGGTCCGTCACGTAAAGCCCTGGCGTTAGTCCATCCGAGTGACCCAAACCCCTTGTGACGGAGCTTTACCAACTCACCACCCACCGTCACTGACGTGCGCTAACCTTCCGAACTGGGACTGGAGGGAGGCCCACGTGTACGTAGACACGACCCCTGGGGAGGGCACCGGTCAGCTGCATATGACCGTGTCCCCGGACAAGCTGCTCACGCTGGCGGACGGCATCGAAACCGAACGCGACCGCCTACGCACCTGGCTGCGCACCAGCCAAGTACCGCTGACCAGGATCGACTCGCCCGGCAACGATCCGTGCAGCGAGGACACTGTCGCGGTCTTCATGCGGAACGGCGAGTCGGCAATCGCGAAGGCCGAAGCCTACGTCAACCAACTCACCAATGTGGTCACCGAGTTGCGCAGCTCCGCACGGGACTACGGCCTGGTCGAGGGCGACAACACTGACAACTTCCGCCGGGAGACCGAGTGACCCTCGCCAGACAAGCCGTCGTCGTCCTGGCGGCACTCACCCTGGTCAGCGGACTGGCCGCCGGTTGTACGACGACCTCGGCCGGGGAGCCCCGACCCCGGGACACCACGACCAGCAGTAAGGAGCCGGAGGAGAGCCCTGCCGCGGAGGGCTTGCCGGTCAGGCCCCGCGAGATCAAGCTCGACGATGTCGACCCGTGCACCCTGATTCTGGAGGCCGACTACCCCGACTATTACATGGACGAGGACGGCGTACCGGGAGAGGACGAACGAGGAAACGCAGAATGCGGGTGGGATGGCACCGAGGTGGGCTACTTCGGCATCATCCTCGACGTATCTGACGGCATCGAGACGCGCCTCGACGGCACTTACACCGTGGTTGGCGAGGTCACCGATCCCGTGCTCAACTTTGGGGCGGTCACATACGCGCTAGAGGCAAGTGACAACTCCTGTTTCGTCTCCGTGGATGTTGCCGATGGCCAGCAGCTCATTGTCCTGATTGGTATCGACGGCCCGTCCCTAGGCCAAGTGCCACCTGTCTGTGAGTACGCACATCAGTTCGCCACGTCGGCTATGAGCACCCTGGTCGAATCATGACGGGTTCGATACGCAGGGACGCCGATGTGCGGAGCTACCGCTGGGAAGGCTACGAACACGAACAGCTGTATGCCCACGTCAAGGGCGATGCGAGGGGCACCTCGTCCATCGAGGGCACGACCACGACCTGGGCCACCTTCATTGACCATACGACCCAGACCCGAGGCGCGGTGGAACGGTTGCTCGGCGAGGCCGGGGCCGGGTGGGGAGGCGGCGCCGCGGAGTCGATGACCGCCGGCGTGTCCCCACTCGCCGCCTGGGCCGACCAGGCCGCCATCGCCGGGCAGCAGAGTCAGGCGAGCTTGCAGCAGGTAGCCGAGTCCTTCACTCACACGGCCAACGCCATGCCCGAACCGGTGCCAGTGCCTTCCAAGGCCACGCAGGGTATTCCCACCAGCTTCCCAGGAATGATCGCCGGCCAGACCGACGAGGACGTGGTCGATCAAGAAGCCCAGCAGGCGCACCTGCGGGCCATCGACCTCATGACCGGCTACAACAGCCAGAGCCAGCAATCCGCCGGCTCCGCCGGGAACGTTCGTCGAGCCGCAGCCGATCGGCGTCAACGCCCAGGCTGACGGCGGCATGGGACGCAGCGCCAGAGACACCATTGACACGTCCTCATCCGATGACAGCAGCTCCGGTGACGCTGCCGGTCCCGGCTCTGGCGGCCCTGGGGGTGGCGGTCCGGGGAGCAGCGGGCCCTACCCCGGCGGCAACCCGGGCCCGGGCGGTCAGTCCGGTACCGATGCCGCGGCCGCGCAGGCACCGCCCGCGCCGAATCTCCCCAGTGGCGGCGGGCCGCCGCACGTCCCGACGACCTCGCCTCCGTCCTCCACGCATCCCTTTGCGCCCATATCCGGCGTGCTCAACGAGCCCGGCCGGGGTCGGGACACCCGGCGGGCGCGGACCCGGTGGTGGCGGGGGCCCAGGCTTCGGTGGCCGAGGTGGCGGCCTGCCGAGCGGCGGCGCGCCCGGTACGGGTGGCGCACCGGCCCCTGGTCGGGGCGGCGTCGTCGGCACCGGGTCGCTCCCCGGCGAAACCGCCGCCGCGCGCGGCGGTCCCGTGGCCGGCGGCCGCGGCGGTATGCCCGGCGCCATGGGACCCATGGGTGGCGCGGGCGCGGGTCAGAAGGACGAGGACAAGGAACGCAACACCCCCGAGTACCTCCGCGACTACAACGACGAGTTCTGGGACGACTCCCCGCCCGTGGCCCCGCCGGTCATCGGCGAGGACGACGACTGACCGATGTCCAGCCGCATCAGCTTGAACTGGCTGGAATACGACGTGCTGTGGGAACACCTGCGGCTCGGCGTGTTCCGGCCCGTCCTCAGTGTGCCGTCGCTCGGTCACACGGAGGAGCGCGCCGAACTGCGCGCCAAGGTGTGGGCGTCGCTCGCCGCGAAGGGCATCGCCAAAGACGATGACCGGCTGGTTCGCATGCTCACCCGTCTCGCCAACCCCGAGTGGGAGCTGGACGCACGGATGCAGCTCACCCAGACCGGGCCGCGCACCACCGTGCTGATCGCCCGGGCGGGCCGGCGCGCGACGGTGGCCGTCCTCAACGACGACGAACTGCGGCTCTGGAGCGCGAAAGCCGACGACGTCGTCACCGAGGCGGCCTACCTGATGCCCACCCACCCACCCGGCCGGCACCGGCGGCTCGATCACCCTCCCGACCACGGCGCTGGACCAGGCCGCGGCCAAGGCGGGCTCGGACCCGGAACGGTTCACCCGCGCGCTGGCCGCCCAGGGCATGGGCAAGTCGGAGGCCCGGAAGCTGACCGAGGCCCTGGGCAACGTGATCCGCCTGGCCCACTTCGGCGCCGCGCACACCCCGCCCGGCGAGGCCCGCCGCCGCGCGTCCCACGTGGTCAGCGTCTACGACAACCCCGGGGGCCGGTACCTGTTCACCAGGAAGAAGGACTGGGTCACCCTGGTCCCCGGCACGGAAGCCGCCCTCACCCGCCAACTCAGCGAACTACTCACCAGCATCGCCTAGGAGAAGGACCGTGGACAACCCGTTCGCCGGCATGGACCCCGATTCCATGCTTCACGCCCTTACACAGCAAGCAGAGCAGCTGGAGCGCAAGGCGCGCAAGCTGCAGGACGACCTCGCCGAGGCCAGTGCCACCGTGTCCTCCTCGGACGGAGCGGTGACCGTGACGTTGTCGCCCACGGGAGCCCTGCAGGACATCTCGTTCTCCGACAAGGCAACGAACCATCGTCCCGAAACCCTCGGACCGCTGGTGATGAGAACCGTGCAGTCGGCGCAGCGTGTGGTGTCCGATCGCGTCGCGCAGTCCGTCGGTGAGCAGTTCGACGGCGCCATGGACTTCGTTCGGCAGTACATGCCCCAGACCCCGGCAGGTCCACACCGCGAGCAGGACGCGGATCCCGTCGAGGACCAGGGTTCCATCATGCGCAAGCGTCCTGGCCGGCGCGCATGACCGGCGGAACCGAGGTCGACACCGGTGAACTGTTCACCTTCGCCCGCGGTATGCGTACCCGCGGCGACGCGATCGGAACAGCGTCGGAGAAAGTCGGGCGGATCGACTACGGACCGGACGCGTTCGGGCTCTTCGGCGCAGCGATAAACGACGACGCTCAGAGCGCGGCGAGCCGAACCACGCAAGGTCTGATGTACCTGAGCCAGAACGTCGGCATCGATGCGACCGCCGTCAGCGACGCGGCCACGGAGTACGACTTGAACGAACAGGCCCAAACCCAGCAGTACAGGGGTGCCGAACATGACTAGTCCGGTTGCCGGCGCAGGTCCGGTCGATTCGCTCTACGAAGCGGGGAAGGCCGCCTTCGACGGCAACGTCGCTGGCATAGCGCTCAACACCGCCTCCGTGGGAATCGACACCCTCGGCCTTCTGTCCAACCCGGTCGACTCGCTCGCCACGTCGATCATCGGCTGGTTGATCGACCATCTGGCGTTCCTCCGCTATCCGCTCGACATCACCGTCGGCAATCCCGACGCCGTCCAGCGAGCCATCAAAGAATGGAACGACACCGCGCTCGAACTCGACGACATCGCTAACCAGCAGGCGACGGCCTTCGACACGCAAATGCCGACCTACCTCAATGGCATGTCCCCTTCGGTCCCCGGCTTCTCCAACGCGATGAACTTCCGCGAGTTCCAGATTCGCGGTGCCGCCATGACCTGCGTCGAGATCGCTCAGCTGACGGCCGAAACCGGCGCCAAGATCGCTGGTGTCCGCGGGGTGATCAGAGACATCATCGCGGACTTCGTCTGGGAGCTGATCCAGAAGGCGGTGGCGAAGTTCGCCTTCGCACCGTTGACGCTGGGCGCCACGGCCACCGAGTTCCTGACCAACGCCATGATCAGGGCCAGCACCGTCATGAAGAAGATCGGGGAAAAGCTCAGCGAGCTGTTGAGCAGCCTCAAGATACTCTCCAGGAGACTGAAGAAACTAGCAGGGCGCTTCGACGATCTCCTCGGTACCACAATGCGAACGAGCGGAAAGCACACTCTGTGGCCAGGGTTCGGTCTGATCTTGAAGACACCGCTCGAAGTGGTCAAGGAACAAGTGAAGGTCGGCTCCGAGCAGACCGCCACCACCGACGACGCGGATGGTGACCGTTCCGAACAGAAACACGAACAGGTCGCCGATCCCCAGTACCAGGAAGCCGAACAGGCGAGGGACGAGAACTTCGGCGACCCGGGTACCTACGAGACGGAGGACTGGTGGACCAGAAGAGGAACCCTGTCGTGACGTCGCCATCGAATCCCACGTCGCCCACCGTCATCAGCCGCGCTCGGTGGATGTTGGCCCTCGCCGCCGCCGGACCGTTGGCACTTTCGCCATCACGACGGTCTGGTTCCAACGAGGGATGCGCGATGTCGCGCATCTCGTCGCACTCGGCGGAACGGCGCTGATGGTGGCCGGCGTCGCCGCATGGTCGCTCATCGCCACCCGCACGGAACCGAGTTCCTGGCGGACCGCTGGCTCAGTTCCGAGCCTGGTCGCCGTCTTCTTGTTCGCCCTGATTGCTCACCCGAACTCCTACCACGAACAGCTCAGTACGAACCCGATGCTCGGCTACCGGTCTCGTCGCCATCGGCGGCGCGATGTTACTGGCCGGCTGGCTACCCGCTCAGCGTGCCCAGCGCACGGTCGTCGCGGCCCTCCGCTCGGGCGAGCTGGTCCACAGTCGTCTGTCGTTGGCCTTCCGCGCCCGTGGTAACAAGAACTGCAGGTTGTGGGTCGACGCCGAGTCACTGGTGTTGACGCCGGACTCGACGGTCAAGGGGAGAGTTGTTGTCCCTCTGGTCAACGTCACTTCCATCGAGCCGTGGAGTATCGCTGTCGACGGATCTCATCCGGTGCCGGGTGAGGAGGAGCTGAGCATCCCGCTGACGTCAGGCCAGGCGATCAGGATCGGCGTGCCGGGTGGAGACTTGATCTTTCCCACCGATGAGCCGGCGACGGTCCAACGGCTCGTCGAGCAGCGAATCGCTGACGCACAGCACGAGTCCCGGTCGCACTAACATGACGACATGAGCAGCGCGTCGTTGGTTGTGGTCATGGGGGTTACCGGCTCGGGGAAGTCCACTGTGGGGGTTGCGCTCGCTGAGCGGCTCGGGGTGCCCTTCGGGGACGCTGACGACTTTCATCCGCCGGCCAACATCGCCAAGATGTCGGCTGGGGTGGCGCTGGACGATGAGGACCGGTTGCCCTGGTTGCGGGCCATCGGCGGGTGGTTGGCCGACCATCGGGAGGGTGGGGCCGTCGCCTCGTGCTCGGCGCTCAAGAGGGCCTACCGGGACGTGCTGCGGGAGGCTGCCCCCGGGGTCGTGTTCCTTCACCTGCACGGGGAGCCGGAGACCGTGCGGGAACGCGTGGCCGCCCGGACCGGGCACTTCATGCCCGAGTCCCTTGTGCAGTCGCAGTATGACGCGCTAGAGGCCCTCGGCGACGGGGAAGCCGGAGTCGTGGTGGACTTCCGGCTTCCCGTCGCCGAGTTGGTTGACGCGTTCCTCAGAACTTCTTCAGCTGGTCGATGATCGTCAGGACGCTCAGCACGCCGAACAGGCCCATCGACCAGAACAGCACGGCCATGCGGCCGCCGCGGATCTTGATGGCGTCCGGTAGGACCCTGCGGTTCAGCAGGATGAGCAGGCCCGAGTAGATGAACATCATCAGGCCACCCACACACGCCGAGATCACCAGGAGTACCAGTGGCTGGGTGAAGTCGGCCAGCAGGATGAGGCAGCCGATCAGAACCAGTGTCCACACGATTCCGAAGTAGAGGGTGCTCTCCTTGGCCTGGCGTACATACGAAGTCTTCAGGACGTCGGCCACCAGGCGAGCCGTGTAGTCCACGATGCCCAGTGCCGCCGCGAAGAGAGCCAGCGCGCCCACTGCCCAGAAGAACGTGCCGAACCAGCTGCCCACCGTGTCCTTCAGCACCTCGCCCTCCGTCTGGAGGAAGTCGATGCTGTTGGACACGTCGTCGCGGCCGAACACCGTCGAGTACGCGAGCAGCGAGGTGAACACGATCGACACGAACGTGATCAGGACGAACGTGTAGAGCTGCTCGCGGTTCGCGAACCGCCACCACGCGCGCCACCTGGCCAGGTGTTCGTCCGTGGGCTCGAAGATGAAGCCCGTGCTCGGCGCGGCCTCCGGCTTGCCCGTCACCGGGCTCGTGATCCTGGGCACGTAGCGGCCCATGCCGAAGCCCTTGTCGCGGATCCAGTTGCTCTGCACCAGGTTCTGGCCGCCGCCGGCTCCCGCGAACGCCAGCGCACCCATCAGCAGCGCGAAGCCCAACGGCTCGACGGGGATGCTCGCTTCGGTGACGATCTGGGGCACGTCGCCCCACGCCTCGGCCGAGATGGCCACGAACGCGCCGATCACCAGCAGCAGGAGGACGGCCGCGACTTTCAGCATCTCCGCGCGTTCGAGCGCGATGTAGACGACCGGCGCCAGCGTCAGGATCAGGCCGATCGCCAGCAACATGCCGATGGCGATCCACTTGACGCTGCCGCCGAACAGGTAGGTGACCAGCGTCGCCGAGCTGGTCGCCCAGCCGGGCCACAGGTTCGCGAAGATCGCCAGGATCCCGAACACGAGCCCCCAGTGCCGCCAGTACCGGCTGAACCCGGTGAGCGCGGTTTCCCCGGTGGCAAGCGTGTACCGCTCGATCTCCATGTTCAGGAAGAACTGGGTGGCCACGCCGATCAGCGCGGCCCACACGAAGACGAGTCCGACCTGCGAGGCGATGTAGGGGAAGAGGATGAACTCCCCCGACGCCAGGCCGACACCGGCGCCGATGATTCCCGGGCCGATGATCTTCCACGTGGACTTCGGCGGCTCCGGCAGCGGTCTGACCTCCGGCGCGGCCAGATACTTGGTGGGAAATCGATCGACCACTGAGGACGTCTGCCTCGCCATCGGCTCTTCCCTTCGTTGGGAGATGGGCGATCTTACCCACGGCCGGTGCCGAATTGGCAACGGTGAGCTAGCGTCGTACCCGATGAAGGAGATGATTGATTTTGAGACGGCGCGGGTCTACGCGATACCGCTGACCACGCGCTTTCGTGGCATCGACACCCGCGAGGGGATGCTGATCGAGGGCCCGCAGGGGTGGGGCGAGTTCAATCCGTTCGCCGAGTACGACGACCGCGAGTCGGCGCCCTGGCTGACCGCGGCGATCGAGCCCGGCACGGTCGGCTGGCCGGACGCGGTGCGTGGGCGGGTGCCGATCAACGCGATCGTGCCCGCCGTGGATCCCGTGCGGGCACTGGAGATCACGGTGGCGTCGGGGTGCCGGACGGCCAAGGTGAAGGTGGCCGATCACCCCGCGTCGCTGGTCGAGGACCTCGACCGGGTGGCCGCGGTGCGAGAAGCGCTCGGGCCGGACGGCGCGGTGCGGGTGGACGCGAACGGCGTGTGGGACGTCGAGACGGCGGTCACCGTGATCCCCATGCTGGACCAGGCTGCCGGTGGGCTGGAGTACGTGGAGCAGCCGTGCCGGACGATCGAGGAGCTGGCGGCCGTGCGGCGGCGGGTCTCGGTGCGGATCGCGGCGGACGAGTCGATCCGGCGGGCGGCGGACCCGCTGCGGGTGGCGCTCGAGGAGGCGGCGGACGTCGCCGTGCTGAAGGTCGCGCCGCTGGGTGGGGTGCGGCGGGCGCTGCGGGTGGCGGAGGCGTGTGGGCTGCCGTGCGTGGTGTCGTCGGCCGTGGAGACGAGCGTGGGATTGAGCGCGGGGCTGGCGCTGGCGGGGGCGCTGCCGACGTTGGACTTCGCCTGCGGGTTGGGGACGATGTCGCTGCTGGCGGGGGATGTGGTGGCGGGGTCGCGGTCGCTGCGGCCGGTGGACGGGTATCTGCCGGTGGCCCCGATGCCGACCAGTCCGGAGCCGGAGTTGTTGGCCCGCTACGAGATGACGGATCCGGCTCGGGTGGCTTGGTGGCGGGAACGGCTGGCTCGCGTGGTGGCTCTGCAGGGCCAGTAGCGGGCCTGCTCATGATCAACGGCGGCCGTCGGCCCCCGATATCCAGCGTAGTCGCGTGCACCGACAGAAATGAGCGCGCGCGGGCTGGTTGTCCACAGGGGGACGGCTGTCCACAGGGGCGGGCTGCTTCGGACGGAACTGTCAGTGCTCGACAGTAGGCTGGATCTCGGGGGCCGGAGGCCGCCGTTGATCTTGATCTGGTCGTGGGCATCGCCGGTGATCAGGCCGGAGGCCTCACTCGAAAGCCAGTGCCTCGCTTCGGGTGGGGACTGTCTGGGCGCCCCACTTCGTGGTGGACAGGCCTGCCACTCGGACGGCCCATTGGGCGGCCGCTACCAGTGACTCGCCTCTCGACAGGGCGTCGGCCAGGGCGCCGCAGAACGCGTCGCCCGCGCCCGTCGCGTCCACCGCTTCCACGCCGACCGCGGGGATGTGCGTGGTTTCGCCCTCGGCCACCACCACCGCGCCGTCCTCGCCCAGGGTTACCACCACCGCGCCCGGGCCGTTCAGGGACGCGGCCAGTTCGGCCGCGTCCCTCACCGAGGTCGGAACCGCGACGCCGGCCAGGACCGCCAGCTCCGTGCGGTTCGGTACCAGGACGTCCACCTCGGCCAGTACCGAAGCCGGGAGCGACGCCGCCGGGGCCGGGTTCAGGACCACCGTCCCACCAGCCGCGTGCACCGCCGCGGCCACTGTGGACGGTGCGATCTCCAGTTGTACCAACGTCACCGCGGCTTCAGTCAGCAGCGGGGCGGCCGCCGCCACGTCCGCGGGAGACAGGTGGGCGTTGGCGCCCGGACTGACGGCGATCGTGTTCTCGCCGCCGTCGGCCACCGTGATCAGGGCCAGGCCACTGGGAGCGTCGGGGACCACGCGCAGCCACGTTGTCGAGACACCCGCATCGGTCAGGGCCGTCGTGATCGTGCCCGCCAGTTCGTCGGCACCCACGCAGCCCACGAAGCCGACAGAACTGCCAAGGCGGGCGGCCGCCACCGCCTGGTTCGCGCCCTTGCCACCCGGCGAACGCAGGTGGTCGCGGCCCAGCACCGTCTCCCCCGGCTGGGGCAGACCGGCCACGGGGACCACGAAGTCGACGTTGCAGCTGCCCACCACGGCGATCATGCGTCGCTGGATTTCGCCCACAGGTTGATGCCGCTCTCGACCGCGTACCTGTCGATCTCCGCCAGCTCGCCGTCGGTGAACTCCAGCGTCTTCAGCGCGTCCAGGTTGTCATCGAGCTGCCGCACGCTTGACGCGCCGATCAGCGTGGACGTCATGCGCGCGTCGCGCAGGGTCCAGGCCAGCGCCAGCTGGGCGAGGGTCTGGCCGCGTGACGCCGCGATCTCGTTCAGCGCGCGGATTCGCGCGAGGTTCTCGTCGGTCAGCATGGACGTGGACAGCGAGCCGCCGCGGCTGGCGCGGGAGCCCTTGGGCACGCCGTTCAGGTAGCGGTCGGTCAACATGCCCTGTGCCAGCGGGGAGAACCCGATGCAGCCCACGCCCAGCTCACCGACCGTGTCGAGCAGGTCGGGCTCGATCCAGCGGTTGAGCATGGAGTACGACGGCTGGTGGATGAGCAGCCGCACGCCCATGCCGGCCAGCAGCGCGTGGGCCTCGCGGGTCTTGGCCGGCGAGTACGACGAGATGCCGACGTAGAGCGCCTTGCCCTGCTGGACGGCCGTGGCGAGCGCGCCCATGGTCTCGTCGAGCGGGGTGTCCGGGTCGAACCGGTGGGAGTAGAAGATGTCGACGTAGTCCAGGCCCATGCGCGAGAGGCTCTGGTCGAGGCTCGCGAGCACGTACTTGCGCGACCCGCCGCCCTGACCGTAGGGCCCTGGCCACATGTCGTAGCCGGCCTTCGTCGAGATGATCAGCTCGTCGCGGTAGGGCCGCAGGTCGGAGGCCACCAGCCGGCCGAACGTGGACTCGGCCGAGCCGTAGGGCGGGCCGTAGTTGTTGGCCAGGTCGAAGTGGGTGACACCGCGGTCGAACGCGCGCCGGACGATGGCACGGCACTGCTCGATCGGCACCTCGCCGCCGAAGTTCTGCCACAGACCGAGGGAAACCGCCGGCAGGACCAGCCCGCTGTCCCCGCTGCGGCGGTAGGACATGCGGTCGTAGCGGTCGGCTGCGGCGACGTATGCCGGCGGGGTGGACATGGCGCTCTCCTCGGTGGACGGGACAGTCACCGATGATCGTATGTGCCGGCGGACCCGGGGACCCGCCGGCACGTACGTGCTAGCCCTCCTGCAGGTCGGCCAGGGCCTGCTTGACCTTCGACAGCTCGGCCTCCAGCTCGGCGAGCCGGGCCTGGTGCTGCTCGCGGGCCGCGTCGAGCACCGAGTCGATGGCCTTGGAGATGTCCTCGTGGAGCTCCGCCGCGGCACGCGAGACGGCGGCCGCCGGGATCTGCAGACCCTGCAGCACGCGGCTGCCCGAGTGGGACAGCTCGGCCTGCCACTCACCGTCCATGGTGCCGGTGACCGTCAACGTCAGCTCGACCGTGCGGGTCTTGCGTGCCGTGCTCGGCTTGCGCCCGCGCTTGCGAGGCTGCTCCTCGGCGGCCTCAACCGGTGCGGGGGTGGGCTCGGCCGGCGAGACCGGCGAGTCCGGCACTGCGGTGGCTGCCGGGACTGCCGGGGTGTCGTCGGTGGTCGGAGACACCATCACGCTCCTTCGATACATGATGAACGCTGCGGGAAGCCCACATTAGAACACTCGTTCCCCACTCGCATGTGCGGCGGGTCCGGAGTTCCATGTGTGCTGGGCAGTGACACGCTAGCGTGACTGTCACACCTCGCTGGACGTGATCAGGAGTGGGTCTTGCTCAAATCCGTACTGGCCGCGCTCGTGGCCACCGTGTTCGTCGCAGGGTTCGTCGCAGGCTGTACGAGTGGCGTGTCGGGCACCCCGTCCTCGGGCGATGGCGACGTCGCGGCGGCCAAGGAGCCGCTGACCTCGGCGAACGCGTTCGAGAACATCAGCGCGATCGACCCGTGCAGCCTGACCGACGCCACCGCGTACGCCGACTTCGGCGAGGCCGAGCTGCCTGGCACGCCGGCGATGGACGACTGCACGGTGGTCGTGCCGACCGAGGCGGGCGGCACGTCGGTCCAGGTGGGACCGCTGCAGCCGGTGGACCTGCTGTCCGACGACCGCCGCGAGGTGGCGGACCTGTCGCGGGGCGCCACGATCGTGCAGGCGTCCACGTCGTCCGGGAGCGTCTGCGCGATGGCGCTGATGTTCGCCGACGACGTGGTGCTCATGTCGACCGCGCAGGCGGAGGTGCCGGACACCGTGTCCGACGCGACGCTGTGCGGGTTGGCGGAGTCGGCCGCCCGTCGCGCGTTCGACATCGTCGACGAGGAAGAGGTCGGCTACTGGGAGCCGGCGGCGTCCTCGCTCGCCCGGGCGTCGGCGTGCGAGTTGCTGGACGCCGAGCAGGTGGCGGGCCAGCTCGGCATCACCACGGACGTGATGACCAGCTATCCGGCGCTGCACCAGTGCCGGTGGGGCCGCACGGGCGGGGACACGGCGACCGCCAAGGTCGACTTCCCGGTGGGCGCCACGCGCTCGGACGTCGGTGTGGCGGACTCGGCGGTCGGGGAGGTGATCTCCGGCCGCGAGACGTGGGTGTCGAACGCGGAGGCCGGCGAGATCCTGGTGTGCGACGCCATCACCGAGCAGGGCGAGTTCGACCTCGGCGAGGGGCTGCGCGAGTACGCGGCCGTCCGGGTGGTCGTTCCCGTCACGTCCGGCAAGGATCCGTGCGCCGTCGCCCGCACGCTGGCCACGAGCGCTTGGGCGAACCTGCCGCCGCGCTGAGTGCGGGAACCGCGATCCCGATCGCCGGAAGTGGGGACATGGGGTCCAGACATGGCGGCATGGGGTCGAGACATGGGGACATGCGGGGCGTGGGGTCAGTCGCGGCGGCCTGAGATCGCCAGGCTCGCGCCCAGGCCGATCATCGCCAGGCCGCCCGTGCCGCCGATCAGCTCCAGGCGGCGGGGCGAGTTGGCCAGCCGGCCCCGCGCGGTGGCCGCCGCCAGGGCCCAGCCGCTGTCCAGTACCAGCGCGAACAGCGGGAACATGGTGCCCAGCAGCAGCATCTGCAGTGGGGTGTTGCCGGCCCCCGGGTCGGTGAACTGCGGCAGCGCCACCACGAAGAACACGATGGTCTTCGGGTTGAGGAAACCCACCACCATGCCGTCGCGCACGGCCCGGCCGGCGGCCATCGTGGGGATGCCCGACGCCAGCGCGTCGGTGATGCGCCTTCGGTGCCGGATGGCCTGCACGCCCAGGTAGACGAGGTACGCCGCACCCACGAGCTTGATCACCGTGAACACCACGGCCGAGCGTTCGACGATCACGCCGACGCCGACGGCCACGGCGATCACCTGCAGGTAGCACCCGGCCGCGTTGCCCACCACGGTGAGCAGCGCCTCGCGACGGCCGACCGTCAGGGCGCGGCCGATGGTGAACAGAACGCTCGGGCCCGGCACGAGAATGAGCAGCACCGTGAGCCCTGCGAATGCGAGTACCTCCACGCGGGAAGGCTAGGCCGGTTGCTTCACCAGTTCAGCTGGTTTTCCCGCCACCTGCCGCAGCAGGCCGGCTGCCACCGTGATGATCGCGAGCACGGCGGTCACGGCCATCATCCGCTCCACCAGGCCGAGCGGCACGAACCGCCACCAGGGCTCGCCGCCGAGGGACATGTTCACGACGCCGTAGATGATCAGCCCGAACCACCCGAGCGACACCAGACCCATCCCCCTGGCGAACCACCGCGGCCCGGCCGCCGCGGGGAAGACCTTGCCCGCCAACGCGATCACGGCGAGCGGCAGCGACACGAACCCGACGACGCTGGCGTAGCGGTGGATGGTGCCGCCGAGGCTGGGGCCGACCGACCAGTCGGTCTTCGTGAACGTGACGATGGCCAGCAGGCTCAGTGTCCACAGTGCACCGAGGACGACCCCGCCGGACAGCGCGCGCACCGTCCCGCGCCGCACCAGCTCGGCGAGCACGAGCGCGGAACCGAGAGCGATCAGCAGCACCGACAGGTCGAAGGCCCACTTGCTCGGGCCGAGCGCGTACTCGCTGATCGTGCGGCGGATCGGGCTGATCTGGTTCGTGGGCGGCACCACGTGCAGCGCCAGCATCAGCACCACACCGGCGACCAGTGCGACCAGGCTCGCCGCCGTCAGCTTCCTCGACTCCATGGATTCGAGGTTAACGAGCGAAGGTTAGAGAAAGGTAAGTAAGGACTAATCAGACAGAACGCTCACGGATGAACAGCTCGATGCCGTCGAGGAGCCTGCTCAGCCCGAAGTGGTAGTCGAAGTCGGGCTCGTCGTCCTCCTCCACCCCACCTTCGAACACCCCGGCCGCCACCACGGCGTGCAGCTCCGCGTACCGCTCCGGGTCGGCCACCTTCGTGATGATCTCGCCGTAGTTGGCCATGACCGTCAGGGTGGTGACGTCGCCGGCCGCCTGGGCGGCGTCGATGTCCGAGCTGACGGTCGCCCAGCCGCGCGTGTAGTTGGTGACCATCAGGATGACCGAGAGCTTCTCGAACGCCTCGAGACCCGTGTCGCGCAGGCAGCGCAGGCCCTGTTCCATCCAGTGGAGCTGGTTCGGGGTGATGGGCGGGCCCATGATCGGCAGCCGCAGCGCCCACCCGTGCTCGCGGTACTTGGCGAGTTCGAGGTTCGACCAGCGCTCCAGGCCGGCGCGCCAGCCGCCCTCGATGGCCGCGTCCGGCATGACGCCCATGGCCTGGTCGACCATCAGGGCGAGCAGCTCGTTCTTCGACGCGACGTACCGGTAGAGCGCCATGGCCGACATGCCGACCTCCTTCGCCACCCGGCTCATGGACACGGCGTCGGCGCCGTCGCGCATAGCCAGTCGCACGCCCGCCTCGACGATCTGCTCGAGGCTCACCGCGCGCTTCGGCCCCTTGGTCGGGCTGCTCCGGATGCCCCAGACCCGCTCGTAGCTGGCCGGGAGCCCGGACTCGGTCTCTTCGCTCATCACCCTGATTCAACCCTGACCCGTACATCGGGGATCACCCGGATTTACTGTTTACGACCTACGCAGTACAGTACAGTTTACGTCATACGCAGTAGATCATCCTTCACTCGAGAGGTACCCGCATGTCCGAACTCGCCATCGAGGCCGTCGGTCTCGAGAAATCCTATGGATCGGTGCAGGTCCTGCGCGGTGTCGACATCGCGGTCGGCCGCGGCAGCGTCTACGCGCTCCTCGGCCCGAACGGTGCCGGCAAGACGACCACCGTGCGCATCCTCACCACGCTCATCGGCCCGGACGCCGGCACCGCACGGGTCGCCGGCTTCGACGTCGTCCGTGACCGGGCGAACGTGCGCCGCAGCATCAGCCTCACCGGCCAGGACACGGCCATCGACGAGCTGCAGACGGGGGCGGAGAACCTGCGGATGATGGCCAGGCTGTCCCGGCTCTCCGGCGCCGACGCCACCCGGCGCGCGGCGCAGCTGCTCGAGCAGTTCGACCTGGTGGAGGCCGGCAAGCGCCGGGTGGCCACCTACTCGGGTGGCATGCGCAGGCGTCTCGACCTGGCCGCCAGCCTGGTCATCCGGCCCGCCGTGATCTTCCTGGACGAGCCGACCACCGGCCTGGACCCGCGCAGCCGCCAGGCCGTCTGGGACGTGGTCACCGACCTGGTCCGCTCCGGTGTGTCCATCCTGCTCACCACGCAGTACCTGGAGGAGGCCGACAAGCTGGCCGACCGGATCGGCGTGGTGGACAACGGCAAGATCGTCGCGGAGGGCACCTCGGCCGAGCTGAAGCAGCAGGTGGCCGGCCACCGCCTCGACCTCACGATGACCGAGCGCGCGGCGTTCGACCACGTGGCCGCCGTGCTCGGGCGGCGGGCCGTGCTGTCCGACGTCGACCGGCTGACCGTCTCCACCGCCACCGACGGCAGCGCTCCCCACGTCCGCGCGCTGCTCGACGAGCTCGACCCGCGGCGCCGCGCGGTGGCCCGGTTCGCCGTGCACAGCGCCACGCTCGACGACGTGTTCATGGCCCTGACCGGGCACACCGCCAACACCGCCCCGTCCACGAAGGAGCCCGCCGGTGTCTGACCTCGCCCTGGCCGCCCGCCCTGTCTCGCGAGGCGGCGACGCCCTCGTCATGATGGGTCGCTCATTGAGACTGACCCGGCGCAACGTGGACGCCCTGTTCACCGCGCTGCTGTTGCCGGTCATGCTGATGCTGCTGTTCGTCTACCTGTTCGGCGGCGCCATCCAGACGGGCACCCAGTACGTCACCTACGTGGTGCCCGGCGTGATCATGCTGTGCGCCGGCTTCGGCTCCTCGCTCACGGCCGTCATGGTCACCATGGACATGACCGGCGGGATCATGGACCGGTTCCGCTCCATGGACATCGGCGGCGCCTCGGTGCTGTCCGGGCACGTGGTGGCGAGCGCGATCCGCAACCTCATGTCGACCGTGCTCGTACTGGCCGTCGGGTTCCTCATCGGGTTCCGCGCGGAGGCCGGCCTGCTCGACTGGCTCGCCGCGCTCGGCATCCTGCTGGCGTTCGTGACGGCGTTCTCGTGGGCGTCGGCGGCCATCGGGCTGCTGGCCAAGACCCCGGAGGCGGCCAGCGGCTTCACGTTCTTCGTGATGTTCATGCCCTACCCGAGCAGTGCGTTCGTGCCGATCGAGACCATGCCGTCGTGGATCCACGGGTTCGCCGAGCACCAGCCGTTCACGCCGGTCATCGAGTCGATGCGGGGCCTGCTGCTCGACCAGCCGGTGGGCAACAGCCCGTGGCTCGCGCTGGCCTGGTGTGCCGGGCTGACCATCGTGTCCGTCACCGCCACGGTCGTCCTGTTCAAGCGCCGCACGTCCTGAACCGGAACGGGCGGAGTTACGTCCTAGCCGTATGCGACTCCTCCTGGTTCTCGCGGCACTCGTCCTCGCCGGCTGCGGCACCGGCGCACCACCTCGGCCGGGCAGCGAACAACTGCCGGCCGAGGTGGTGGCGTTCAATCCGGGCGGCAACGCGCACGAGGACGTCGCGGAGATCGGCGACGAGCCCATCCTCTGGCCGGAGTTCGACGGCATGTGGGGCGACGAGCCGGCGGCCGACAAGCCGGGGATGACGTATCTGGCGGTGTCGACCGTGACCGGCTGTCGGGTGCCGCTGGACGTGCGGGTGACGCGCACCGGGCCGAGCCTGAAGGTGGAGTTCACCGGCGGAGACGAGCCGGACAACTGCTACCGGGCGGTCGGTCCGTCGGTGCTGCTGGCCCTGCGTTCGACGGACGTGGAGGGCGTGCGCTCGGTGAACGGAGTGGCGCCGGACACCGACTAGAACGGTTGCCCGCCGGGTACGGGACCCGTACCCGGCGGACCCGATCTACTTCAGGCGGATCGTCAGAGTGCCGTTCGACTTCCTGCTCGCCACGCGAACCTCGGTGCCCCGCGCGGTTTCCACCACCTCGAACGCCACGGGTTTGCCGTTCAGCTTCACCGACGACGGGGTGGCGCCCGCCGGGAGTACGGCGCCCACGGTGAGTGCCACCCGCAGGTGGTCCACCCGGAACTCCGTGCGCAGGTCGCCGCCGGTTCGTGACGCCGTCACGTCCACCGCGCCTCGGTGACCCAGTCGGATGTCCGAGCCGCTGATTCGCGACTGGTCCGGCGGCAGTTGCGGGACGATGGACAACTGGGAGTTGCCCAGATCCGGGGCCACGCCCAGGTGCTGGTGCACCACCGGCCACAGGATCCCGTAGGCGCCCCAGGCCTGCAGCGACATGGAACGGTCGTAGAACGGCCGGTCGATGTTCGCCACGAAGTCCGGCGACGGCGCCACCTCGGGCATGGCGCCCGGGGTCTCCCACACGGTCGGGTCGAGCTGGATCCGCGCGTTGCCGGTCACGTAGGTCCCTTGTGGACCGAGGCGGCCGAAGTTGCCTTCCGCCACCGCCATGACGGCCGTGTTCAGCGAGTACGTCGACCGCTCGCTCTTCACCGTCGACACCACGCTGTCGCACGACGGGCCGGGGTTGCCCTCCGGCGCGGACGTCGGGCCCGCAGCCTGTGTGGTACAGCCCGAACTCGCCCGTGTAGCAGTCCTTCTCGCGTTGTTCCAACGCCGGCACGCCGTGGCCGACCGACGCCAGCGGCGTGCCGCCGGGCAGCTCGATCTCCATGGGCGAAACGCCCGTCCAGTGCCGTTGGAAGATCGGGCGGTTGTCGTTCGCCGGGTCCGTCGGGTCGTCGATGGACTCCGCGTACGCGGTGGCCTCGTCGACCCACCACACGGCCTCGAACTGCTCCCGCAAAGCAGAAGCCCGACCGGTGGCCCACGAAGCCGTTGCCGTGTCGCCCTTCGACGAAGCCATGTCCGCCAGATCCAGCAGGCCGCGCACGAAGTACGCGGTGCTGTCCAGCTTCTCCTCACCCATGCCCGGACGCTCGACGTTGCCGAGGCCCTCGAGCCAGCCGTCGCCGTCCGCGTCCAAAGTGGAGTCCACGTACCGCAGGTTGCGGACCGTGAAGTCGTAGAGGTCGTCGCGGAAACCGTCGTCGCCGCTCCACCGCCACACGAGTGCCACGGCACTCGGGAACTTCACGGTCTCGTCGGTGTTGCCGGCGTCGTCGTTGGCTCCGAAGTAGACGTCCCCGGTGGACACCACCTCGTGGACCAGCTTGCCGCTGCCGGCGTTGATCACCTCGCTGATGTCCCGCAGCCCGCGCAGGTGCGCCTTGATCGGCTCGAACTGGCCGGCCGCCACGGCCGCGAACGCCGTGTACTCGCCGTCCGTGCCGAACAGCCACGGATAGTCCGGGAAACCCGCGCCGAACCAGGTCGCCGAGTCGAGGGTGCCCGCGGGCGGCGGGAACGCGCCACCCTCGTCGGTGTCGCGCAGCGCCAGGTCGTGGGCCTCCTGCACGGAGTCCGCCAGGTTCTGCTTGCTCCACTCGACGCTCTGCTGCAACAGCCGGTCCCCCGGCAGGTCGACGCGGGTATTGCCGGCCACCTTCGAGCGGGCGTCCACCTTGGACCGCAGCGCGGCCACCGGATCCCGCGACGCCTTCGCGTACTCCGCGCGAGCGGCCGCCGGGCCGTCGTCCGAACCGGCCACCGTGAACCACACGGTGGTGGCCCGCCCGGGCTTCAGCGCGATCTCGTAGTCGAGGCGCCCACCGGTGCCCTTGCCGAACGCCGAGTCGTCGCAGCGCGGCGGCGCCGTGCCGTCGGCCGGGCAGACCACGGCCGGGTCCTGGGGACCCCGGTGGTTCGGCCCGAGCGCGTGGCCCACCGGACGAATGGTCGAGCCGACCACCGCGGCGTAGTCGTGGGCCCCGGTGCCCGGCGAGGTGCCCTGCTCGCGGAAGTTCAGCGTGCCGTTGGCGTAACCGCCGGTGTCGGGCAGGTTCACGTCGGCCGCGCCGGGAGTGGTCCAGCCCCACGGGTAGGCGGGCATCAACTCGGAGTGCGCGTCCATGGCCAGCCGGACCGTGCGCCGCGAGTCGCTGCGCAGGGTCAGGCCGATCACGTTGGCGCGGGCCCCGTCCGGCGCGAAGTCCAACCGTTCCAACGCGACGCCGTCGCGCGACCCGTAGTCGAACCGGTGGTAGCCCCAACCAGTCGTGTACGACGCGGCCGGCACGTCGGCGCCGAGCCACGCGTCGTCGACCGCGAACCAGATGCCGTCGAGCAGCTTCACCGGCGGCGTCCACACGCCACCCATCTCACCGCGGATGTGCCAGCCGGTGGCCGGATACAACCCGTCGGCGTCGCTCATGGCGATCGTGCGTTCGCCGGTGACCAGCGCCCGCCGGTCGCCCAGCCTGTCCGTCTCGGACAGTTCCGGTGTTCTCCGGTCTCCCAGCGCGCCGCCCGCCGGACCGTCCGATCTGGACTCCGCGCTGGCCGGTACCGCCAGCGCGGTCGCGACGAGTGCCAACGCGGAGCACAGTAAGGCTGGTTTCCTCATTTCACACCTCCGGCTGTGAGCCCGGCGATGATGCGTCGTTGGAAGATCAGTACCACGATCACGAGTGGCACCGTGACGATCACGCCCGCGGCCATCTTCGTTCCGAAAGGACTGTCGAATCCGGAAATACCGGTGAACTGGGAGATCAGGACGGGCGCGGTCTTCATCTCGTTGTCCCGCACCATGGTCACCGCGATGATGTACTCGTTCCACGCGGTGATGAACACGAGGATCGCCGTGGTGAACATGCCGGGCGCGGCCAGCGGCATGATCACCCTGCGGAACGCCTGTCCCCGGGTGAGACCGTCGACCATGGCCGCCTCCTCCAGTTCCTTCGGCATCTGCCGGAAGAACGTGGCGAGGATCCACACCGCCAGCGGCAGCGCGAACGAGAGGCTCGGCAGGATCATCGCCTGGTAGCTGGAGATCCAGCCGATATCCACGAACAGCTTGAGCAGCGGGACGATCAGCGAGACGCCCGGGAACATCGAGGTCGCGATGATGACCGCGGCGACGAGGTTCTTGCCCCGGAAGTTCAGTCGCGCCAGCGTGTACGCGGCGAACGTGCCGATCATCAGCGTCAGCAGCGTGGTGCTGCCCGCCACGACCAGGCTGTTCAGCAGCGACCTGGTGAACCCGACACCCGGCTCGAACACCGCGGTGAAGTTCTCGAACGACAGCGGGCTCGGGAACAGCGTGTTGTCGCCCTGGTCGTTCGGTCGCCGCAGTGCCGAGACGACCATCCAGTAGAACGGGATGAGGCAGTACAGAACGATGATCGCGATGCCGACGTACAGCAGCCAGCGCCGCCCGGCCGGTGCGGTGGTCTTGGTACTCATGAGCGACGACACCGCCTCGGACGCCACCTTCGGGTCCAGATCGCGCTGTTTGAGTTCCTTCGACCGCACCTTGGCCTCACCGATCAGGTCCGCGCCCAGCAGTTTGACGAACACGAACGCCACGATGGCCACGTAGACGAACAACACGGTGGCGTAGGCGGCCGCCGGTCCGTACCGGGTGGCGTTGGCGTCCTCGACGGCCAGCATCGACAGTGTCTCCACCGCGTACTTGCGCGGGCCGATCATGACGTAGGGCAGGTCGAACATCCGCAGCGCGTCGAGTACGCGGAACAGCACGGCCACCATCAGCGCCGGCTTGACCAGCGGCAGGGTGATCCGCCAGAACTGGCGCCAGCCGCTCGCACCGTCCACTCTGGCCGCTTCGTACACGTCCTGGGAGATCAGCTGCAGCCCGGCGAGCACCAGCAGCCCGACGAACGGCGCGGTCTTCCACACGTCCGCGATGATCACCGCGACCTTCGCCTGGAAGCCCTCGGCCGTCCACAGGATCTGGGCGTTGAGCAGCTCGTTGGCCACGCCGTCGGCCTGGAAGATCCACTGCCACATCAGGGCGGAGACGGCGGTCGGGATGGCCCACGGCACGAGGATCGCTGCCCGGACGAGTCCCTTGCCGCGCAGCGCGTGGTGCATCACCAGCGCCATGGACACGCCGATCAGGATCTCCAGCAGCACCGTGGTGACGGTGAAGAACGTGGTGTTGTAGAAGGCTCGCCAGAACCGTTCACCGGTGTCGCCGGAGAAGATGTTCGGCGTAGTTCTCGACGCCGACGAAGATGTCGCCCGAGATCTTGAAGCCGTCCTCGTCGAGGCCCGACTGGCGCTGGTAGAGCGACTCCCGCAACGCCGAGATCAGCGGGTAGACGATCACCAGGGCGAGCACGGCGAAGGTGGGGGTGAGCAGCAGCAGGGCGAGTTTCCCGTGCTGCTGCGGGCTGGTGGTCTGTGTCGCCGCCGGTGGTCGGGGGCGTGAGTGCGGGCGCGGTCACGACAGATCTCCCGGATGTTTCTCAGGGTCGGGAAAGCCGGCCGGGCGCAGTACGCCCGGCCGGCTGTCTCCGTCTATTCCGCGGTCAGTTCTTCGAGCTTGGTCTGCAGCTCGGAGAGCGCGTCGTCCACGCTCGCGTCACCGTTCATCGCGCCGTACGCGGCCTCCTGCATGGCCACGGTCACGTCGCCGTAGGCCACGGCCTGGGGCCGCGGCACCGCGTGAGGATCGACTCCTTCAGCGTGGTCAGGTACGGGAACTGCGCGAGCAGTTCGGCGTCCTCGTACAGCGCCGTCCGAGTCGGTGCCTGCGAGGTGGCCAGCAGGTTCGACTCCTGCGCCTCCTCGCTCGCGAAGAACTTGATGAAGTCCAGCGCCGTCGCCTTGTTCTCGCCGAACGCCGAGATCGCGAAGTTGTGGCCACCCAGGGTGGACACGCCGGGGCCGTCCTTGCCGGGCAGCGGCGCGATGCCGAACTTGCCGGCCACCTGCGACGAACCGTCGGTGGCGTTGGCCAGCGCGTACTGGTACGGCCACTGGCGGTGGAAGATCAGCTGCCCGTCCTGGAACGCGCGGCGACCCTCCTCCTCCTGGTAGGTGACGGCGGCGGCCGGGATGTTCTGGTTCTTCACGCCGTCGGCCAGGAACCGCAGGCCTTCCTTGGCCTCCTCGGTGTTCACCGTGGGCTTGCCGGAGTCGTCGAGGATCGACCCGCCGGCCGACTGGATGGCCTCGGAGAAGTTGACGGTCAGGCCCTCGTACTTGTCGAACTGGCCCGCGTAGCACCCGAGCGCGGCGTTGGCCGGCTGTGCCTTGACGGTCGCGCAGGCGGCGAGCATCTCGTCCCAGGTCGCGGGGGCCGCGACGCCGGACGCGTCGAGCAGGTCCTTGCGGTAGTAGAGCAGGCCGCCGTCGGAGTAGATGGGGGCCGCGTAGAGGTTGTCGCGGTAACGCGCGGTGTCCACGGCCGGCTCGAGGAAGTTCTCGAAGTCGAACCCGTCCTCCGGCAGCTGCATCACCCAACGGTTGGCGGCGAACTCGGCCGTCCACACCACGTCGAGGTTGAGCACCGTGTACTCGGAGTCGCCCGCCTCGGCGTTCTGCACCATCTGGCTGCGCTGCTCGTCCGCGGACTCCGGCAGCTCGACGATGGTCGCCTTCTCGTCGGGGTGGGCCTCGTTCCACTCCGCGATGAGCTTGTCCATGTTGCCCGACGTGTCCTTGCCGGTCGCGAACTTGATCGGGCCGCGGCCCTCGAGCGGACCCGAGGTGTCGACCCCGCCTCCGCCGCCGCCGCCACCGTCGCCGCCGTCGTCACCGCATCCGGACAGCACCAACGCCGCCACGGCAAGCAGGGCTGCCCCGCACGCCCTCGCTCGACCAGTCATCTTCGTCACTCCTGTCGATCCATGGATCTAGAACCGTGCCTGGACTTCGTGGCCACGTGGAACGGGCACGGTCAAGGGTTTGCTGATACAAGGGCGCGCGGAGAACCCGCGGCGCCAGCCGCCACCGGGCGAACCGCCGACTTCACTCGACGAATGCACCGATGAGTCATCTTCGACTCCTTCAACCTGTCCTTTTCGGACGTGGCATCCGTTGCGACTGCCAAACCGGTGGCTCACTTGTCGCCGACTTGATCGGTTAATGGCGGCCAAGCCTGGACCAGCTCCAGCTCGAGTGTCAACCCCGCCTCGAGTCGCTCGCCCCGAAGGGGTGGCCGGGGGCCGTCGTTCGATATGTCGACCCCACCCGGACCCCACCCGGACACACCCGGATGCCGGAACCGGCGCGTCCGAATGGCCCCGCGAAACGCCCTGCCGGGGCCCGCAGCTCGGGTGGCCGACGGCGCCGCGGGCACGTGAGTTGCTTTTCGGCAACGGTCCGGGCTCGACGCAATTCCCTGCGTTAGAAACCGGTTACGGGCCGCATTGTCACGATTCGGTCAACTGGCCAGATCAGGTCACGGCAGGTCGAAATACGCGATAGCGCGTTCCTGCAGACTGCCCAGATAGACAGTTCCCTCGGCCTCGCGTACTCCTGTTACCAGATGGAATCTGGGGTGAGTCCCATAGAAATCGTGCACGATCTTTCCGGACTCGTCGAGCGCACGCACCCAGACGACCTTCTTCTCCTGCGGCTGCACCTGTTCCGGCAGGGCCCAGGCCACCTTGCGCAGCGCCGGATGCAGGCGGCTGAGAATGTCAAGTGCGGGCACCCGTGGGCTCGCCATGGCGATCCAGATGAGCCCGTCGGACCCCGTGGCGATGTTGTCGGGGAAGCCGGGCAGCCCGCCGGCGAACGTCTCGGGCGGACGGTCGCCGGCCAGCCACACGCGGTCCAGTTGGTAGGCACCGGTCTGCGCCACGACCACAAAGGACTCGTCGGCGGCCAGGGCCACCCCGTTGGCGAAGTGCAGGCCGTCGTGCAGGACGTCGACCGCGCCGTCCGGGCCGCGGCGCAGGAGCCGTCCGGTTCCGCCGTGCTCGAAGAGGTCGGCCTTCCAGTGCTCGAGGTCGAACCGGCTGGTGGAGTCGGTGAAGTAGATGGTGCCGTCGGCCGCGACGGCCGCGTTGTTGCAGACCCGCAGGCCCTTGCTGACCAGCACCTCGATCTCGCCGGAGGTGCGGTCGACCAGCAGCAGGCCCTTGTCGGCGTCGCAGACCACCAGGCGCCCGTCGGGATATAGCTCCAGGCCGAGCGGGCGGCCGCCGGTGTCGGCGACCGTGTCGAGCCGGCGACCGTCGGGGGTGAGGCGCAGGATGCGGCCGTCGTCGACGCCGGTGTAGACGTGGCCCTTGTCCACCAGCACGTCCTCGGTGCTGTGGCCGTTGACCTGCACCACGGTGAGCGGCGGCAGGGTGTCCTTGACCGGCCGTCGTTCCACCTTCGAGGGCTGCCAGACGACGGGATCGATCTTCGGACGGCGCATGCCTCCAGCCTGCACCCGTGGGTGACGGGCGGCAACCCGCCTCACCGGTAGGTCAACAGATCCCGGTGCGGGCCCTCGAAGTGACCGTGCTCGTTGAACGACACGAGAGTGGTACCCGAGCGGCCGCTGACCAGCTTCGTGATGCTGGCGTTCGCCATCGTCCGGTTCAGTTGCAGGTAGCCGGCCGGCGGCAGGTGCAGCAGGCCCGCGCAGACCGCGCTGATCACGCCGGCCGAGGTGAACACCAGCGCGGCGCCGCCGCGGGGCAGATCAGCCACCGCATCGCCCAGCGGCCGCGGTGATCCGGCCGGTGAACTCCGCCCACGTGCCCATGGCGCCCACCGGACGGCCGTCGGTGAGCCACGCGCGCAGCGACTCGTCGAGCCGTTCCTGGAAGATCCGCGCGGCGGCGGCGGGGTCCGTCGGGTCGACCTCGCCGTGTCCCCCGGCCACCAGACCGAGGTGGTCGTACTCGTCCCAACGGGCGTCCTGCCGGACGGGGGTGTCGAGGCCCAGTTCGGCCAGGCAGCCGGTGGCCGTGTCCACCTGGCGGCGCAGCGTGCCCGACCACACGGCGTGGACGGCCACCTCGCGGCGGTGCAGCTCGGCGCCGAACACCTTCGCCTGCTGTTCGCCCACTGTGGACAGCACGTCGTAGTCCGCGCCGCCGAAGGACGCCTGCCCGTGGCGCAGCAGGTAGACCGCCGGCACCTCAGGCCTGCGCGATCGACTGCGGCGCACCGGTCGGTCAGGTACCCGACGAACTTGCCGAAGTGCTGGAACGCCTCGTTGTGCGTCTGGCCCGCGCGGTAGCGGTAGTAGATCTGCTGCATGATCACGGCCAGCCGGAACCAGCCGAACACCTCGTAGAACGTCCAGTTCCCGGCTTCCAGGCCCGTGCGCTCGCAGTAGTAGTCGACCACCTCGCGGCGGGTCGGCATGCCGGGCAGGTGGGTGGGCTGGCGGCGGACCAGCTGCGCGGTCGCGTCGTCGTCGGCCTGGATCCAGTACGCCATGCTGCCCGCGAGATCCATGAGCGGGTCGCCGAGCGTGGCCATCTCCCAGTCGAGCACGCCCACCACGTCGAGTTCGGGGTCGAGCACCACGTTGTCGAACCGGAAGTCGTTGTGGATCACGCAGATCCGCACGTCGGCCGGCTGGTTCGCGTCGAGCCAGGCCATGAGGTCGTCGCAGTCGGGGACGTCGGGGGTCCGGGCCTTGCGGTACCGGTCCGACCAGCCCCGCACCTGGCGTTCGACGTAGCCGGCGCCCTTGCCGAGGTCGTCGAGGCCCGCGGCCGCCGGGTCGACCTTGTGCAGTTCGATCAGCCGGTCGAACACGCTGAACGCCAGTTCCCGGGCCCGTTCCGGACCCAGCTCGAGGCCGGCGGGCAGGTCGCCGCGCAGGATGATGCCCTCGATCCGTTCCATCACGTAGAAGTCCGACCCGAGCACCGCCTGGTCCTGCACAGCGCCAGCACGTTCGGCACGTACGGGTACACCGGCCGCAGCTTCTGCTGCACCCGGAACTCCCGCTTCATGTCGTGGGCCGAGGCGGCCTTCTTGCCGACGGGCGGGCGGCGCAGGATCAGCTCGCGGTCGTCGAACCGCAGCAGGTAGGTCAGGTTCGAGGCACCGCCGGGGTACTGGTGCACCTCGCGCAGTTCACCGAGACCGTCCACAGTGGTCGCCAGCCACGCGCTCACGGCGGCCGTGTCGAACGCGTCCTCCTCGCGAACCTTGCCCGGCCGGTCCTCCAACGCTGTCACTGACCCCTTCCAATGTGGACCGCAGCCGGACCAGTACTTCGCCACCTGCCCGTCCACCAGCGTTCGGCAGGTACCGCTTGAGGAACGCCGACCGGCGGCCGTCCGGGTGGGTCAGCACGAGGAACTGCTTGCGTTCCACCGCGTCGAACACCTGGCTCGGCCACGTCCTCCGGGGTCACCTTCGACGACTTCATCAGCCGGTCCATCAGTACGGTGACCTCGGGGTCGGGGCTGCGCATCCGGTCGCCGAGGTTGGTGCGGACGAACGCCGGGCACACGACCGTGGTGTGGACGCCGTGGGGCGCCAGCTCGTGGCGCAGCGTCTCCGACAGCGAGATCACGCCGGCCTTCGTGACGTTGTAGGAGCTCATGGCCGGCAGGTTCATGATGCCCGGCGAGCGAGGCCACGTTCACCAGGTGCCCGGAGCCGCTGTTCCTTGAATCCGGGGACGAACGTCCGCGCAGCCACGCACCACGCCCTTCAGGTTGATCTCCCAGATCCAGTCCCAGTCGGCCATGGAGATCCGCTCGAACCGGCCGCCCGCGGCCACGCCCGCGTTGTTGACCAGGACGTCCAGCCCGCCCCACTCGCGCTCGCACCACTCGTCGGCCGCCGCCCAGGCGTCGTCGGAGGTGACGTCCAGCGCGATCGCGTGCTGGTCCAGGTCCTTGGCCACCGCCTCGGCGGCCGCCACGTCCACATCGGACACCAGGACCCGCCAGCCGGCGTTCGACGTACCGGGTCGCCATCGCCTTGCCGAGCCCGGAACCGGCGCCCGTAACCAGGATCCGGTTGTGTCATCAGGTACTCGGCCAGCTCGAAGCGGGCCACCAGGTCCCAGGTGCACCTCGTCCGGGCCGTCGGCCAGTCGCAGCGACGCGGGCGCCCGCGTAGGCGGCCGCCAGCGGGAAGTCGTCGGACAGGCCGGCGCGCGCCGTGCAGCTGGATGGCCATGTCGATCACCTCGAGCGCCATGGTCGGCACCGCCACCTTGATCTGCGACACCTCGCTGCGCGCGCCGGCCAGCCCCTTGGTGTCGAGCAGCCACGCGGTGTGCAGCACCAGCAGCCGCGCCTGGTTGATCGCGATGCGGGCCTTCGCGATCCGCTCCCGGTTGCCGCCGAGGTTCGCGAGCGGCTTGCCGAACGCCACCCGGTCGGTGGCCGCGCGCGCACGCCAGCTCCAGCGACCGCTCGGCCAGCCCGATCAGCCGCATGCAGTGGTGGATCCGCCCGGGGCCGAGGCGGCCCTGGGCGATCTCGAAACCGCGGCCGGGCCCGGCGATCACCGTCGACAGCGGCAGCCGCACGTCGGTGAAGCTGACCTCGCCGTGGCCGAACGGCTCGTCGCGGTGGCCGAACACCGACAGCATCCGCTCGACCTTCGACGCCCTCGGCGTCCATCGGCACCAGCACCATCGAGTGCCGCGGTGCCGGTCGGCGTCCGGGTCGGTGAGGCCCATGAAGATGACGAAGCGGCAGTTCGGGTGGCCGACGCCGGTGCTGACCACCACTTCCGTCCGTTGAGGACGATCTCGTCGCCCTTGACGATCGCCGTGGCCGCCATGTTCGTGGCGTCGGAGGACGCGACGCCCGGCTCGGTCATGCAGAACGCCGACCGGATCTCGCCACGCAGCAGCGGGTTCCAGCCACCGCTCCTGCTGCTCGGCGCTGCCGTACTGGACGCAGCACCTCGGCGTTGCCGGTGTCGGGCGCGTTGCAGTTGAACACCTCCGGCGCGAGGACCGAGCGGCCCATCTGCTCGGCGAGCGGCGCGTACTCGACGTTGGACAGTCCCGCGCCGCGCTCGGTGTCGGGCAGGAAGAGGTTCCACAGCCCCTGGTCGCGGGCCTTGGCCTTCAGCTCCTCGACCACCGGCAGCACGACCCACGGGTCGTCGCAGTTCGCGCAGCGTGCGCAGGTACTCGGGCTCGACCGGCTCGACCTCCGTGCGCATGAAGTCGACTGACCCGCTGCAGGTAGTCGGCCGCCTTCGGCGAATGCGAGAAGTCCACCAACCAGCACCCTAATCCGGAAAAGCTACTTCCGGGCCACCGAAGTGCCCGGAAGTAGCTTTTGTGCCCGGAGCCCAGAGAGGTCTTAGCTCACGCGCCCGTGTACAGCAGCAGGTTCGGCGTGCCGGCACCCGGGCTGGTGATCTTGTCCGGCGTGGCCGCACCGGTCAGCGCCGCCGAGACGTCCGCGGGAGCGGCGTCCGGGTTGGCCGACAGGTACAGCGCCGCGGCACCCGCCACGTGCGGCGAGGCCATCGACGTGCCACTGATCGTGTGCTGGTGTCGCCGTCGTTCCAGGACGAGGTGATGTCCACGCCGGGGGCGTAGATGTCGACGACCGAGCCGAAGTTGGAGAAGTAGGCCTGGGCGTCGGCGTTGTCCGACGCGGCGACCGTGATCGCCTCGGCCACGCGGGCCGGCGAGAAGCCGGACGCGTCGGCCGACGAGTTGCCGGCCGCGACCGCGAAGGTCACACCGGAGGCGACGGCACCCGAGGTGGCCTGGTCGAGCACGTCGTCGGCCGGGCCGCCGAGGCTCATGTTGGCCACCGACGGGCCGCTGTGGTTGGCCGCGACCCAGTCGATGCCGGCCACGACCTGCTCGGTGGTGCCGCTGCCGTTGTCGTCGAGCACCCGCACCGGGACGATCTGCACGCCCTTGGCCACGCCGTACTCGGCGCCACCGACCGTGCCGGCGACGTGCGTGCCGTGACCGTAGCCGTCAGCCGGGTTGCCGTCGTTGTCGATCGCGTCGAAGCCGCCGGTCGCCCGGCCCTCGAACGTCGGGTGCGTCGGCCATCACGCCGGTGTCGATGATGAACGCCGTGACGTTGTCGGCCTTCGTGGCGTAGGTGTAGGACGCGTCCAGCGGCAGGTCACGCTGGTCGAGCCGGTCCAGACCCCACGACGGCGGGTCCGGCTGCACGTCACTGATGCCGAACCGCTGGTTCTGCTGGACGTAGGCCGACCGAGTCGTCGGCGGCCAGCGCTGTGCCTCGGTCTCGGTCGCGGTGACCGAGAAGCCCTGCAGCGCGGTGGTGTAGGTGCGGCCCACGTCCGCGCCGTACTCACTGGCCAGGCTCTCGGCCTGCGCGGAGACGGCGGCACGAGCATTGTCCTTCAGCACCACGATGTAGCTGTCGGCCACCGCGGCAGCGGTGTCCGCGTGCCTGAGCACCGGCTTCTTCGCCTGTGCCGGCATCGCGACCATGGCGGCGGCTACGGCCACCACTCCCGCGACTCCGGCGCCGGCGAGCAGCCTGCCCCGACTCATAAGCGTCATAGCTGTTGAACCTTTCTCATCCCCGACCAGTGGGTGCGGCAGCGCCGGGCAATATGCCCCGTGAAATGTGCGTCCGGTCGCAGCACCCATTTACTACAGAACTACTCATGGGTAATGGGAGCAATGCTTGCCACTTGCCACTACTACGCCAAACGGAGTAACACCAGTGCCTCTGAGCTGGGGTTTTAGGTGGTGACAGCGTCGGCCTATGCGCTTACACAATTATTCCCACGTTCTGAAATGGGCCTATTAAACGCCCGATTTCAAACTATCGAACCTTGCGTTCGATACGTGGTCGTGATATCAGCCCAATTCGATCAGGCGATCACGCAATAGCTTGCCGGTCGCGTTGCGTGGCAACTCGTCGAGGAACACGACGTCGCGCGGCACCTTGTAGCGGGCGAGGTTCGCCTTCACGTACGCCTTGATCTCCTCGACGTCGAGCGTGGCGCCCGAGCGGGGCACGAGGTACGCCTTGAGCCGCTGGCCGAACTCGTCGTCCGGCACGCCCGTCACCGCCGCCTCGACCACGCCGTCGTGCTCGAGCAGCAGGTTCTCGACCTCGCCGGGGAACACGTTCTCGCCGCCGGACACGATCATGTCGTCGTCGCGGCCGTCGATGAACAGTCGGCCCTGCGTCGTCGAAGTGACCGACGTCACCGCTGGACAGCAGGCCGTCGATGATCTCCTTGTGCCGGCCGTCGGTGTAGCCCTCGAAGCTGAGCATGCTGCCCACGAACACGCGGCCCGATGACGTTCGGCTCGGTGATCGCCTGCTCGTTCTCGTCGTAGATCGCCACGCGGCAGCCGACCGGCGCGTGGCCGACGGTGCCCGGTGCGGCGCGCCAGTCCTGCGGGGTGGCGACCGTCGCGACCGCGACCTCCGTCGAGCCGTAGAGGTTGTAGACGACGTCGCCGAACGCCTCGGTCGCGCGGTTGCCCAGTTCGGGCGGCAGGGCCGAGCCCGCGCAGAAGACGATCCGAAGCGACGAGGTGTCGAACTGGTCGGCCACGTCGGCCGAGGTCGAGGATGCGCCGGAGCATGGTCGGCACGAGCACGAGCGCGGTGACCTTGTTGTCCTGGACGGCCCGCAGCGTCTCGGCCGGGTCGAACTTGCGGCGCAGCACCACGGTGGAACCGAGCGCGAACGTCAGCAGGAACTGGGACAGACCGGTGCCGTGGAACAGCGGCGCGGCCAGCATGGTGGCCTCGCGGGCCCGCAGCGGGATGCGGTCGAGGAACTGCGCGGCCGCCAGCGGCGACCGGACGGTGCGGGGCGCGCCCTTCGGGGTGCCGGTGGTGCCGCTGGTCAGCAGCACCATGCCGCCCGGGTTCGGCGGGGCGGGGACCGGACGATCGGACGTGCTGGTGATCAGCTCGTCGAGGGTGGGCAGCGCCGAGTCGTGCGTGCCCTCGGCCACCCAGGCGATGATCCGCGGCAGGTCGCCGAGGTTTCCGTCGAGGGCCGCCACCAGGTCGGTGAACTCCTCGTCGTGGACGATGGCCGACACCTGCTCGCGGCGGGCCACGTCGACCAGCTGCGGCTTGGCGAAGCCGGTGTTCATCAGCAGCAGCCGGGCGCCGAGCTTGCCGGCCGCCACCATGGTGTCGACCGCGCCGCGATGGTCGCGGGCGAGCAGCGCGATCACCGAGCCGGGGCCGAGGCCGCGGTCGGCGAACGCCCTGGCCAGCGCGTTGGAGCGGGTGTCGAGCTGCTGGTAGGTGAGCGGGCCGAGCTCGTCGATCAGCGCCACCGCGCGGCCGTCGCGCAGGGCCGCCGCCTTCGCCGCGCCGGCCACCGGACCGAGGCGACGCACGGCGATCAGCGAGCGCAGCGCGTGATCGGGTCGGGTGACCGGCACCATGCCGGACCGGCGGAGTACGTCGACGCTGCGGACCATGGTCGGCAGCTGTGCGGCGGCGTCTCGAACCCGGGACAGCTGGATCACCCAGACCTCCTTGACTCGGCTCCTCCCTGAACCTACTGGAGGGTTAACTAACGGTCCAGCGCGGAATTGTCGGTGGTCACCGTCAGAATGGCGGGCATGCAGATCGTGGCGGTGTCGGAGGCGGACGGCGCTGGTCGGGTGCGGGTGCTCCCGGACGGCGCCGATCCCGGCACGCCCGAGAAGGTCCGCGACCTGGCGGCGTGGATGGCGCGGATGGAGGCCGAGCACCGGCCGCGCTGGGTGCTGCCCTCCACCGAGGCGCTGTACCCGGAGCTGCTGGCGGCCGGCGTCCGGCTCGGGCGCTGTCATGATCTGGCGCTGGCCGAGGGGATCCTGCTCGCGCACGAGGAGCGGCCCGGGCGGCCGCGGAACCTGGCGGCCGCGTGGGCGCGGCTCCACGGGCTCGACGAGCCGGCCGATCCGCGGCCGGCCATCAAGGTCGACCAGCCCACGCTGTTCGAGGCCGAGCGGGAGCCGCTGCCGGCGGGGGCCGACCCGCTCGACGCGGCCGTGGCCGTGTTCGCCGACCAGCAGCGCCGCATGGCCACGGGCGAGCGATTACGACTGCTGGTGGCCGCCGAGTCGGCGGGCGGGCTGGCCGCCGCCGAGATGAGTCACCACGGGCTGCCGTGGCGCACCGACGTGCACCTGGCGCTGCTGACCGACCTGCTCGGGCCCAAGCCGCCCGTGGGGGCGCGGCCCGCCGTGCTGGCGGGGTTGGCCGACCAGATCACCCTGGCGTTCGGGCCGGCGGGCAAGCAGCTCAATCCCGACAACCCGGTCAGCGTGGTGCGTGCGTTCGGGCGGTTGGGCATCGACGTGCCGTCCAGTCGGGCCCACGCGCTGCGCGAGATCGATCATCCGGCCGTGGCGCCGCTGCTGCGCTACAAGGAGCTGGCCAGGCTGTGGGTGGCGCACGGGTGGTCGTGGCTGGAACAGTGGGTGCACGCCGGGCGGTTCCGGCCGGAGTACGTGGTGGGCGGGGTCGTGTCCGGGCGGTGGGCCACGCGGGGTGGGGCCGCTCTGCAGCTGCCGCGCCAGTTGCGCACGGCCGTGCGTGCCGACCCGGGGTGGACGCTCGTGGTGGCCGACGCGGCGCAGCTCGAGCCTCGGGTGCTGGCCGCGCTGTCGGGCGACAACCGGCTGGCGGAGGTGTCCGGCACCACCGACCTGTACGAGACGCTGGCGGCCGAGGTCTTCGACGGCGACCGCGGCCACGCGAAGATCGCCATGCTGTCGGCCATGTACGGCGGCACGAGCGGCGGCGCCGGTCCCCTGCTGGCGAAGCTGCGCAAGCGTTTCCCGCAGGCGGTCGAGTACGTGGAGCAGGCGGCGCGGGCGGGCGAGCAGGGCCGGATCGTGCGGTCCAGGCTGGGCCGCACCAGCCCGGCGCCGAGCGAGTCCCGCCTGGCTTTGATGGTCTCCGGCGAGGAGCGCTCCACCCAGGCGGCCCGCGAGTGGGGCCGGTTCACGCGCAACTTCGTGGTGCAGGCGAGCGCCTCGGACTGGGCGCTGACCGTGCTGGCCACCCTGCGCGCCGAGTTGGCGGCCACCGTCCCGGACGCCCAACTGGTCTTCTTCCAACACGACGAGGTGATCGTCCACTGCCCAGCGGCGTCGGCCCCGATGGTCACGGAAGCGGTCACTCGCGCGGCGGAACGGGCGAGCACCCTGGTATTCGCCGACACCCCGGTCCGCTTCCCCTTACAGGCCAACACAGTAGCCAGCTACGCCGACGCCAAATAACCCGCGAGTCGTACGTTATGGACGGCGAGTCGTACCGTCCCGGGATCGAGGGTCGGGCCGGAGCTGTCCCTCGGTGTCGAAACGGTACGACTCGTCAGGTGCGGCGGAGGGTGTCCGGGGTCAGGTCGGCCGGGGTGCGGTGGCCGGAGAGGCCCAGGGTGAGGTCGAAGTCGGCCAGCAGGCTGCGCATCGCGTGGCGGACGCCGTCCTGGCCGGCCAGAGCCAGGCCGTACACGTACGGGCGGCCGATCAGCACCGCGCGAGCGCCCAGGGCCAGCGCCTTCAGGATGTCGGCACCCGTGCGGATGCCCGAGTCGAACAGGATCTCCGTGCGTCCGCCCACCGCCGCGACGATCTCCGGCAGCACCTCGAGCGACGCGATCGCCCCGTCCACCTGGCGGCCGCCGTGGTTGGACACCACGATGCCGTCCATGCCGGCATCGCACGCCCGGCGCGCGTCGTCCACGTGCTGGATGCCCTTCAGCACGATCGGGCCGTCCCAGTGCTCACGCAGGAACGGCAGCTGGTCCCACCTCTTGTCGGTGCCCGTGAACATGGGAATCCACCGGAGCACGGCGGCCGTCAGGTCCTCCTCCGGCGACTTCTCCAGCCCCGCGCGGAAGGCCGGGTCGGAGAACGGGATGGCCGTCCCCACCCCACGGATGAACGGCAGGTACGCCTGGTCGAGGTCACGGGGGCGCCACGCGAGCGTCCACGTGTCGAGCGTGACCACGAGCGTGGTGTACCCGGCGGCCTTCGCGCGAGCCAGGATGCTGACGGTCACGTCGTTCTCGTTGGGCCAGTACAGCTGGAACCACCGCGGACCGTCCCCGTTGGCCTCCGCCACGTCCTCGATGGTGTGCGACGACGCGTTCGACAGGATCATCGTGAGACCCAGCTCGGCCGCCGCCCGCGCGGTCGCCAGCTCGCCGTCCTCGTGCACGATCGACTGCACCCCGACGGGCGCGAACAGCACCGGCGTGGGCATGGTCGTGCCCAGCACGGTGGTGGTGTGGTCCCGCTCGGTCGCGTCGGTCAGCATGCGCGGCACGATCCGCCAGCGCTCGAACGCGTCCCGGTTCGCGCGCACGGTCGACTCGGCGCCGGCCCCGCCGGCCACGTACCCGTACGGCCCCGGCTCGAGCCGCTCCCTGGCCGCGTCCTCCAGCGCCGCGCCGTCGGTGGTGAACACGGGCGTCTGCTCAGCGAAACCCTGCAGGTAGATCTCGCTCTGGTAGCTGCCGAACGTCATGGGCTCGAGTGTGTCAGCCCCGCGGCCCGTACGGGGGTCCACCCTGCGGGCCGAACCCCGCGGGACCGCCCGGCGGCGGCTGCTGCGGGTACTGCGGCGGCGGATATCCCGGCCGACCCTGCGGCGGCGGTCCCTGCGGCGGCCGCTGACCGAACTGCGGGCCCTGCTGCGGAATCCGGTTCGGCTGAGGACCGGACTGCGGACCGGGCTGACCGAACTGGGCACCCATCATGGGCGGGGCGCCCGGTGTCGCGTAGGGACCGCCCGGCTGCTGCGGCTCAGCCGGCTCCTCCTTGTGTGTCCACAACGAGATGCCGAGGAACAGCATGCCGACGCACCCGACGATCAGACCGAACGCCGGCTGCCATTTGTCCGCCCAGGACAGGATGGTGATGCTGTACTCGAAGAAATAGAGCACGGCGGACAGGAATCCGTACACCGCCAGTAAAGCGCCGATACCACGCACAATTCGTCCCCTCGTTCCCCGATACGGCGTGCGCGCACCCTAACGACTGCGCAGCCCAGATCCGCCATAAACCGAACCAACTGTTCGCTGCTGCGACCGTAGCGCCCACAATGGCCACGATCAGTATCGACGTGGACACGGATCCGAGCGACAGCAACACATTCCACGCCAGCAGGGCCACAAGCGACACCGCGAGGAACGCCAGCGACAACGCGATCGGCGGTTCGTCACGAGCGAGCGTCGAAATCGGCATCCGCGCCGCCTCCGGCAGTCGCATCCATCCGCGCCACGCCACCAGGAGTACCGAGGCCATCACACCGAACCCGAACCACGCGAGCAGTCGGCTCGGTTCGGGCAACCCGGCGAGCAACGCGACGAACGAGCCGATCGCCTGCCACCCGGCGGCCCGGCGCACGGCCAGCAGCAGCGCCACCCGCTGCCGCGCGGCCGAACTTCGGGGCGCCCCGCGTCCGCACGGGACGACGGCGTCGCCCCGGGTGCTCGGCCGGTCGGCGCACCAGCCGCGACAGCTTGGCCACGACCTCCTCGCCCGCCGGGTCCAGTCGGATCGCGTCGCCGTAGGCACGTTCGGCGAGGGACCAGTCGTGGCCGAGCACGGCCGAGTCGCCGAGCACCTCGTGGGCCCTCGGTTCGTGGGGCGCCAACGCCACGGCCTTCCGCGCGGCCCGCACCGCGTCCTCCGGCGACCCGTGCGCCAGCGCTTCGGCCAGCGTCACCAGGCAGCGCCAGTCCTCCGGGTCGCGCCGCACGGCCTCACGTGCCGACACCACGGCCTCGTCGTGACGGCCGAGTTCCACCATCGCGAGGCTCGCCAGCCGGTGCGCCCACGACGGCTCGCCCAGCGTGATCGCCTGCTTGGCGGCGTCGAGCGACTCCCTCGGCTCACCGGACTCCAGCCGCGCGGCAGCCAGCCGGCACCACGCGCCCGCGTGGTCCGGGTAGGCCGTGACCAGCGCCTCCAGCACGGCGACCGCCGCCCGCGCCCGCCCCTGCTCGGCCAACTGCGCGGCGCGCACGAGCGCCGCGTCGACCGGTTCCGCCATGCACCCTCCCGGGCTTTACCCCGTGAGGCTCGCCAGTTCGGCGTCGACAAGTTTGGCCGGCTCCACCCGAGCCTGACTGTCCACAAGGGACTGCAGCGCGTCGCCGTCGTCCCACATGTTCACGTTCATGGCGGCGGTCACCGCGCCGTCCCGTAGCCAGAAGGCCATGAACTCGCGCGCGTCGAGGTCACCGCGCACCACCAGGTCGTCGGCGAACGGGTCGGCCAGCCCGCGGTACTCCAGGCCCAGGTCGTACTGGTCGGAGAAGAAGAACGGGCTCGCCGTGTACGGGTCCGACCCGCCGATGAGGTTGGCGGCCACGTGTGTGCCCTGGTCCTTCGCGTTCGCCCAGTGCTCCACGCGCACCCGACGCCCGAGCCGCGGGTGGAAGTGGGACGCGATGTCGCCCACCGCGTAGACGTCGGCCGCCGAGGTCCGCAGCCCGGCGTCGACCAGGATCCCACCGTCCTCACCCAGCTCCAGCCCCATGTCGTGGGCGAGCTCCGTGCGCGGCCGCGCGCCGACCGCGACCACCACCACGTCGGCCTCGAGCGACGAGCCGTCGTCGAGCGACACCCCGCTGACCCGGCCGTCGGTGCCCGTGAACCCCGTGACGCCGGTCTCCAGCCGGAACGTCACGCCCTCCGCCTCGTGCACCGACCGGAACACCTGGCCGAGACGGTCGCCGAGTACGCGGTGCAGCGGCAACGGCAGCGGCTCCACCACCGTGACCTCGGCGCCGCGCTTGCGGGCGGCGGCCGCCACCTCGCAGCCGATCCAGCCGGCGCCGACCACCACCACCTTCGTGCCCTCGGTCAGGTGCTCGACCAGCCAGCGCGAGTCGTCGAGGCGGCGCAGCCTGCGGACGTTGTCCAGGTCGTCGCCAGGAACCTTCAGCCGCCGCGGCCCCGACCCGGTGGCCAGCAGCAACCGGTCGAACGGCAGCGCCTCGTCCTTCAGGTCGACCTCGTGGTCACCGAGCCGCACGGCCGTGACCCTGGTCCGCAGCCGCAGGTCGATGTCGTGGTCGGCGTAGAACGACTCGTCGTGCACCCAGTCCGGGTCCTCCGCGTCGCCCAGCAGGATGCCCTTCGACAGCGCCGGCAGCTCGTAGGGCCGGTACGGCTGCTCACCGAGCAGGGTGACCTGCCCGTCGAACCCCCGTTCGCGCAACGCGCCCGCGGCCGAGGCCCCACCGAGCCCCGTGCCGACGATCACGATGCGACGCGGATCAACCATGTGCGATCAGGCCCTTCTCGAAGTTGTGTCAAACCTGCGTCACGGTCCCGGCGGCTCGGCGTCCTATTGTCAGGTACCCACAGCCGGAGGATGAGGATGTGAGCAACCACAAGGAGTGGTCGATCACCTGTCGGGACGTCGCCGGACGGCGGCGTGATCTCACGGTGTTCGTCCGGCAGGGCCGCGTGGTGCTGGTGGCGCCACCCGGCGAAACCGCGGTGCTCGCCCCGCTCGACGTGGGCCGGCTGCGTGCCGCACTCCGCGACGCCGTGGTCGACGCCTCGAAGACCGAGGACTGATACCCGCTCATACTCCCGGCCACGCGTGCACCGGCTCGTTCGTGTGCATGTGTCGCGCGTAGCGGCGGGTCATCTCCCGCAACGCCTGCTCGCGGTTCACCGACCGCGTGGACTCGAGCGACCGCACGGTGTCCACCTGCCACGTCGCACCGTTGCGCCCGCTGATGCAGCGCTGCTCGATCACGCCCAACAGCCGGTCGCGCTGCTCGGGCGCCACACCCCACATGTCCAGTCCGCTGTGTGCCAACGGCAGCAGCCTGCGCAGTACCAGCTCGGTCACCGGCACCTCGCCGATCCCCGGCCAGTACACCCGCGAGGAGATGCCCTCCTTGGCCGCCGAGTGGAAGTTCTCCTCGGCCGCCGAGAAGCTCATCTGCGTCCACAGCGGACGCTCCTGCTCGGCCAGCGCCCGCACCAGCCCGAAGTACAGGGCGGCGTTGGCCATCACGTCCACCACCGTGGGGCCCGCCGGCAGCACCCGGTTCTCCACCCGCAGGTGCGGGGTGTTGTCCACCACGTCGTAGATCGGCCGGTTCCAGCGGTAGATCGTGCCGTTGTGCAGGCGCAGCTCCGACAGCTTCGGGGTGTCGCCCCTGGCCAGCACCTCCGCCGGGTCCTCGTCGTCACACAGCGGCAGCAGCGCCGAGTAGTAGCGCACGTTCTCCTCGAACAGGTCGAAGATCGACGTGATCCACCGGTCGCCGAACCACACCCGGGGCCGCACGCCCTGGGCCTTCAGCTCGTCCGGACGCGTGTCCGTGGACTGCTCGAACAACGCGATCCGGCTCTCGGCCCACAGCTGCTTGCCGAACAGGTATGGCGAGTTGGCGGCCAGCGCCACCTGGATGCCCGCCACCACCTGGCTCGCGTTCCAGTAGTTCGCGAACATCTCCGGCGCCACCTGCAGGTGGTACTGCACGCTCGTGCACGCGCTCTCCGGCGCGATGGTGTCGGCCTGGGTGACCAGCCGTTCCTCACCCGCGATGTTGATCTCGAGGTCCTCACCGCGGGCCGCGAAGATCTGCTCGTCCAGCAGCTTGTAGCGCTGGTTGGCCGACAGCGTCTCGGCGTTCATGTGCTCGTGGTGCAAGGTCGGCAGGATGCCGATCATCACGATGTTCGTGTCGGCCGACTCCGCCTTCTCCTCCGCCGCGTTCAGGCTCGCCCGAAGGCTCTCCTCGAACTTGGCGAGCCCGTCGGGCTCCAGCCGATGTGGCGGCAGGTTGATCTCGATGTTGAACCGGCCGAGTTCCGTCTGGAACGCCGGATCCGCGATCGCCGCGAGGACGTCCGAGTTCTTCATCGCCGGGTCGCCCGCCGCGTCGACGAGGTTCAGTTCCACCTCGAGACCCGACATCGGTTGCTCACTGTCGAATCGCGACTCCGACAACATCTGTGCGAACACGTCGAGGCACTGGCGGACCTTCTGCCGGAACCTTTGCCGGTCCGCCCGGGTGAACTCGGTCCGCTCGACATCCTGACCCATTGGTCTCGCCTCCCGGTCCGGTGCTCTCGGTGCCGGTACCCGCACGCTCCGAGATCAAACCAGCCTACCGGGCTAAGCTGCCTCGGGTGAGCGACAATCTGGTGTGGATCGACTGTGAGATGACCGGCCTCGACCTCGGCAAAGACGCGCTGATCGAGATCGCCGTGCTCGTGACCGACTCCGAGCTGAACATCCTCGACGACGGTGTCGACCTGGTCATCCACGCGGACGACGCCGTACTCGACACGATGCCCGACATCGTGCGCGACATGCACGCGGCGTCCGGACTCACCGAGGCCGTCCGCGCGTCCACGGTCAGTCTCGAGGAAGCCGAGCAACAGGTGCTCGACTACGTCCGCCAGCACATCCCCGACTCACGCACCGCGCCTCTCTGCGGAAACTCCATCGCCACGGACCGCGGCTTCATCGCCCGCGACATGCCCACGCTCGACGGACACCTCCACTACCGCATGATCGACGTGTCCTCGATCAAGGAGCTGTGCCGGCGCTGGTACCCGAGGGTCTACTACGCGCAGCCCGACAAGGGCCTGGCCCACCGCGCTCTGGCCGACATCCGCGAGTCCATCCGCGAGCTGGCCTACTACCGAGGCACCGCGTTCGTGCCGATGCCCGGGCCGTCGAGCGACCAGGCGAAGGCCGTCGCGGAGGCGCTCATGAACGGGAACCCGTAACCGACTATCAGGCCTCCGCGCGCACACGTTACGATGATGCTCGCTTCGACATGGTGGGTGTAGCTCAGCCGGTAGAGCACCTGGTTGTGGTCCAGGATGTCGCGGGTTCAAGTCCCGTCACTCACCCGTAGGTGGATTGTGGTCGGTGGCCCTTCGGGGCCACCTTCCCCACCCGGGTTCGTCATCATCTCGGGGGCCGAGCCCCCAAACCCCCACGGTGCCAGCTCCTGCTGACCCAGCGTGGTTCGGTTTCGCGCTGACCAGCGCTTTGTGGGCTCGCTTCGCCGCCCCCGGGTTCTCCCGGGGGCCATCCTTCTGGCGCTCCTAGCGGTTGCCGGTCACCCACTCTTCCCACGGGATCTGCCAGTCGCCCAGGCCGTCCCAGTGCGCGAGGGGTTCGCCGCCGCTGTTCTGGACGGCGATCACGTCGCCCTTGCGTGAGATCTCCTGCAGCCAGCGGGCGTTCTCCGTGGACATGTTGAGGCAGCCGTGGCTCACGTTGTCGTTGCCCTGATCGCCGACCGACCACGGCGCCGAGTGGTAGAAGATGCCGCTGTTCGACATGCGGCTCGCCACCTCGACGTGGGTCTGGTAGCCGTCGTTCGAGTCCACGGGGACGCCGTACGTGCTCGAGTCCATCGTGTAGTTCGTGTGCTCGCTCATCACCACGTACGTGCCCGCCGGGGTCTCGTTGCCCGGCTTGCCCATGGAGATCGGGATGGTGCGGGCCACCGCGCCGTTCACGGTCACGGTCATCTGGTGCGTCGCGCCGTCGGCCACCATGGTGATCGCGTCGCCCACCGTGATGTTCGCCAGCCGGCTGTCGTCACCGAACACGCCGTCGCCGAAGTGCTTGCCGTAGATCTCCGCGTTGATCGTGATCTTGGTGCCCGCCGGCCAGTACTCCTTCGGCCGCCAGTGCACCTGCTCGTCGTCGTACCAGTAGAACGCGCCCTCGACCGCCGGCGTCGTCGTGATCTGGATCGCCTGCTCGGCGGCCACCTTGTCGGTGATCGGCACCTCGAAGTAGAACGCCAGCGGCTGGCCGACGCCCACCGTGTCACCGTCCAGCGGGCTCATCGAGAGGTCCGACTTCACGCGGGGCGTCGCCGTGGTGAACGTCGACGTCACCGTGACCGGCTTCTCGTCGGTGCCCACGCCGGTGGCCGTGGCCGAGTAGGTCCGGCCGAAACCGAGCGGTTCGGTGGTCTGCCAGGTGGTGCCGTCCGGCGACAGCGCGCCCGCCACCGGCTCCCCGCTCGTCGTTGGTCAGGACGACGTCGGTGACCTTGCCGTCCACCGCGGCCACCGTGATCGGCGACCCCGGCGGCACTTCGGCCGCCTTGTCCGCCGGCGTGACCACCATCCGCACCGGCTTGGGCGGCGGTTCCTGCTTGGTGCTGGTGGACTTGGACCCGACCTCTTCGGCCGAACTGTCGCCGCTGGTGCAGGACGTGACCCCCATCACCGCCACCGCGAGCAGCGCCCCCACGACGAAACCCCGCCTCATGCCTTACCACCTTCGCCCACCCAGTGCCTGTCGAACACAGTGTGCCGGATGGCCCATCGCCCCCGGACACGGCCAACCGAATCCGGTTTCAGGGCGGCAGGAGGCGCGTGCGTAACGTTCCCAACGCAGGCGCCGCTAGCTCAACTGGCAGAGCAGCTGGCTCTTAACCAGCGGGTTCGGGGTTCGAGTCCCTGGCGGCGTACTCACAGACCGCAGGTCAGCTTCATCGCTGACCTGCGGTTCTGCGTTTTCGGACAACCTCCGATGATCGCTCTGATCGTCCATTGTGGCCTGGTGGGTGCTCCGTGGGTGCTCCTGGGCGGAACCGGGCAGATCATCCTGATCAACCGTGTGTGACGTCATGTGCCCTGCGAATGGGCTACGCCGGTTGGGAGCACGGTGCGTGCGGACCCGATTGCCGCGCCCGTATTCGCTGGTACGGCGATCGGGTCGGTTGCCCCGCCCTACCGTGACTGGTTCGAAGGTGGGCACGGTTGGCACCGCGCGGTGGCGCCACCAGTGATGCGCCACCGCGCAGACGACCAGGAGTCCACCCATGCCGATCAGCACGACGGACCCGGCTGGCTGGTGTGCCAACGAGTTGGCGAACATGTCCGCGACGGCCACCGCGACGAACAGCGCGGCAAGCTCAATGGCCTCTCGGCGGCAGGACGGCGTCGTCGTACGCCTGGCCACCTCCTCAGATCGAGATGACGTGGTCATGGCCTCAGCCTGCCTTTGCCGGCACAGCACCGTGCTGTAACGATTCAGTACCACGCCCGCGAACTCACCATCGCGACGTAGTCCGACAGTTCGCCGTCCCTCTTGAATATCCTACACCTCAATTGATACCGTGAAACACGGTAAGATACATTGTATCTCAAGAAAGGGTCGGCTTGTGGCCGGTCTCGATGACGAGCAGCTATGCGCTGTGACACGGCGGTTCCTCGTGCCCCTACTGGCGGCGACGTCGTCCCGGCAACACTCCCTCATCCGAACGGCATCCAACGAGGTACGCCATGACCGTCGAAGAAGACTGTGCGCAGGCCGTCGCCGGCTTGACCATCCCGAAGCTGTTGCACCGCAACGCGACCGAGTTCGGCGCACGCCCCGCGCTGACCACATTGGACGGTCTCGAGAACGTCACGTTGACCTGGGCGGAACTGCGCGCCGAGGTCGCCGCGGCCGCCTGCGGCCTTGACACGCTCGGGCTTCGTCCCGGCGACCGGATGCTGATCATGATGTCGGCCCGGCCTGAACACTGGATCGCCGATCTGGCCGCGGTGCACGTCGGTGCGGTGCCGTGCACCGCGTACCAGACGCTGAGCCCGGACCAGCTCCGGTACCTCGGCCAGCACAGCAAGGCTCCCGTGATCGTGCTGGAGGGCGCGGCGGAACTCGCCCGTTGGCGACCGATTCTGGACGATCTACCGGATCTCCGCACGGTGCTCGTGCTCGACGAGGCCGCAATTCCCGACGGCGATCCACGGTTCCACCGGTTGTCCGACGTCGTGGCGGCCGGCCGGGCCGCGTATGAGGCGAACCAGCAGGCGTTTGCCGACCTGTGGCACGCGGTGTCTCCCGGGCACCCGGTCACCCTTCTCTACACCTCGGGCACCACCGGTGAACCGAAGGGCGTGGTGCTCAGCCACAGCAACGTGATCTACCAGGCAGCCGCGCTGGAGGCGATGGTGCCGACGCCGGCGCACGCGCCTTCCGTGTCGTACCTGCCGCTCGCGCACATCGCCGAGCGGGTGCTCGGGATCTACGTCCCGGTCTTCCGGGCTGGGCATGTGCACGTCTGCGCCGATGCCAGTCGGCTGGTGACGACGCTGTGCCGGGTACGGCCCACGTCGTTCTTCGGTGTGCCACGGGTGTGGGAGAAGTTGGTCGCGGCCCTGCAGGCGATCGCCGCCCTCCTGCCCGAGGACCAGCGCACCACGTTCGAGCGGGCACACGCGCTCACCCTGGAGGCCTACCGGTTGCGCGCGCAGGGCCAGCCGGTCGACGAGGACCTGGCGGCCGAGGTCGCTGAGCTGGACCAGTCGGCGCTGCGGCCCGTCCGCGCGATGCTGGGGCTGGACGAGGTGATCTGGCCGGGGAGTGGCGCAGCGCCCATTCCCGTCGACACCTTGTACTACCTCGCGGGGATGGGCATCGAGGTGCTCGAGGTGTGGGGCATGACCGAGACCACCGGCACGGCCACCATCAACACCCGGCAGCGGTTCCGGCCGGGCACAGTGGGGCTGCCGCACGTCGGCATGCGGGTGAAGCTCGCCGAGGACGGCGAGATCCTCGTCGGCGGCCCACTCGTGTGCCTTGGCTACCTCCAGCCCGACGGCACCGTGGCCTCCCAGATCGACGCCGACGGCTGGCTGACCACCGGCGACGTGGGCACCACCGACGCGGACGGGTTTCTCACCATCACCGACCGCAAAAAAGAGCTGATCATCACCTCCAGCGGGAAGAACATCTCCCCGGCGAGGATCGAAGGCATGCTCCGCACACACCCGCTCGTCGGCCACGCGGCCGCGATCGGCGACCGGCGCCCGTACGTCACCGCACTCATCTCCCTGGACGAGGAGACAGCGCTGGCCTGGGCCCGAACCCGCGGCATCAGCACGGACAACCTGGCCGCACTCGCCGGACACACCGTGGTGCTGGCCGAACTGGACAAAGTGGTCGCGGCCGCCAACGAACGGCTCGCCAGGGCTGAACAGGTCAAGAAATATCTCGTGCTCGGACAGCCGTGGACAACCGAGGGTGGCGAGTTGACCCCGACGTTGAAGCTGCGCAGGCGGGTGATCGTCGAGCGATGCGCGGAGCTGATCGACGACCTCTACCGCACCGAGGTCACCGCGAACAGCGTGTAGTCCCCCCAACAACCTGACAGGAGAACCATGACGCTCACCTCCGAGCAGCAGGACTTCGCGGCGTCAGTGGCCGAGTTCTGCCGTCGGGAATGCGGCACCCGCGAACAGCGCGACGCCCTGACCGGCGGTGGCCGGGAGACGCACCACGACGGGCTGTACCGCAGGATGGCTCAGCTGGGCTGGATCGGCGCCGGCCTGCCCACCGAGGTCGGTGGGGCCGACGGCGGCATGGTTGACATCTGCGTCTTCCTGGAGGAGACCGCACGCGGCATGGCCCCGATCGGCGGGTTCACCACATCGATCATCGTCGCCGAAGCCTACCGGCGGTTCGGCTCTCCAGAACAGCGCAAGCTCATCCTCGGTGGCATCGCCGACGGCGAAGTCGCCGCGATCGCGATGTCCGAACCCGAGGCGGGCTCGGACGTGGCCGCGCTGTCCTGCCGGGCCGAGCGCCGCACTGATCAGCACGGCGACAGCTGGGTGGTCAACGGCCAGAAGACGTGGTGCTCCAACGCGCACATCGCGAACACCATCCTGCTCGTCGCCCGCACATCCACCGAGAAGGACAAGCACGACGGCCTGACGATGTTCCACGTGCCCGCCGACACGGCCGGACTGCGGATCAACGGTATCGACACCATGGGCGGACGCGAGGTCAACGACCTGTACTTCACCGATTGCGTGCTCCCCGAGGACGCGGTGGTGGGTCAGGTCGGGGCGGGCTGGCGGCAGCTGATGGCCGGACTGAACCTGGAGCGGCTGATCCTCGCCGCGGGCATGCTCGGTACCGCACAACGCGCGTTCGACGACACACTCGCCTACATTCGCGAACGAGAGCAGTTCGGCCGGCCGATCGGAACGTTCCAGGCGATCCGCCACCGCATCGCCGACCTCGCCACAGAGATCGAGTGCTGCCGGCTGCTGGTGTACCGGGTCGCGGAACTCGTCGACGAGAATCCGGACCGGCTGCGGCCCAGGGAAGCGTCCATGGTCAAGCTCAAGGTCACCGAGACGGCGAAACGGATGGCGCTGGAAGGCATGCAGATGATGGGTGGCTACGGCTACGCCACCGAGTACGACATGCAGCAACACGTCCGCAGCACACTCGTGTCCACTGTGTACGGCGGGGCCAGCGAGATCCAGCGAGACATCATCGGCAAGACCTACGGCCTCTGAGGCTGCCACGACACTCGGCGGCGAGGACACGCGACCGCCTTGGTACCGGCGGACGGGCACGGCCACCGCGATGGCGATGCTGGGCGGACTGGAGCCTGCTCTGGCCGTCGAGCGCACCGGCCAGCTCGCCCCGTTCAGCGCCCGTGACTTCCGAGGGCACCGACGCCTTCCGTGACAAGCGCGCCCTGGTTCGGGGGCGAGTGAGAGGAACAGCCGTGCCGATCGCATTCGATCACCCCGTGGACGTGGTCGAGACCACCCAACGCACCAGGGAATTCGTGCGGGATGTCGTGCTGCCGGTCGAGGACGCGGGGCATGGCTCGGTCCACGGCGTTCCGGAGGAGATGCGCCGCGCACTTCAGGACGCGGCCCGCGAGGCGGGCGTGTTCGGTCCGCATGTGGACCCGCGGTTCGGCGGGCTCGGGCTGACCATGTGCGACCGCGCACCGGTCTTCGAGGCGGCGGGCCACTCGCTGTTCGGCCCGCTCGCCCTCAACTGCGCCGCGCCCGATGAAGGGAACGTCCACCTGCTGGAGCACGTCGCCACCACCGACCAGCAGGAGCGTTACCTGCGTCCCCTCGCGACCGGGAAGATCCGGTCGTGTTTCGCCATGACCGAGCCGGCGCCGGGTGCCGGGTCGGACCCGACCGCGCTCACCACCACCGCGGAACGCACGTCCACCGGGTGGTTGATCAACGGGCGCAAGTGGTTCATCACCGGCGCGAACGGCGCCGCCTTCGCCATCGTCATGGCCCGCACCAGCGGCGAGCTCGGCGACCGGGGCGGCGCGACGATGTTCCTCGTCGACACCGACACCCCGGGGTTCCGGCACCACCGCGACCTGGAGTCCCTGGACGAGGGCTTTCTCGGTGGCCACGCGGAGCTCTTCCTCGACAACGTCGAGGTGCCCGACGGTGCCGTGCTCGGTGAGGTCGACTCGGGCTTCCAGCACGCCCAGGTCCGTCTCGGTCCGGCCCGCGTCACGCACTGCATGCGCTGGTTGGGCGCGGCACGCCGGGCAGCCGACATCGCGATCGACCGGGCGGCTACCCGGCGTGTATTCGGTGAGCGTCTCTGCGACCTCGGCATGGCCCAGCAGATGATCGCCGACAACGAGATCGATATCGAGGCCAGCCGCGCGCTCATCCTGAAGGCGTGCTGGGTGCTCGACACGGGTGCGCCGGCCGCGCAGATCACCTCCATCACCAAGACCTTCGTCGCCGAGGCGGTCAACCGGGTGGTGGACCGTTCCCTGCAGATCTGCGGCGCCCTCGGGGTCTCCGGCGACGCGCCACTGCACCGGCTGTACCGCGAGGTCCGCCCGTTCCGCGTCTACGACGGCCCGTCCGAGACGCACCGCTGGTCGATCGCACGCCGGGTTGTCCGCGCCGCAGACAGGCGTCCGGCAGGTGACCAGTGACTCCCACCCACCAGTCCCCGCCCGGGATCGACCTGCCCGCCCTGCGACGCTTCTTCCATGACCACGTCGCGGACGTCACGGGCGATGTCCGGGCCGAGCTCATCGCGGGCGGCAGGTCCAACCTCACGTACCTCGTCAGCGACGGCGAGCACCGCTGGGTGCTGCGCCGCCCACCATTGGGTCCGCTCACCCCGACCGCACACGACATGGCACGCGAGTACCGGGTCGTCACCGCCCTACAGGGCACCGGGGTCCCTGTCGCAACACCCGTCGCGCTGTGCGAGCGCGACGACGTGCTGGGTGTCCCCTTCTCTGTTGTGTCCTATGTGGAGGGACAGGTGCTGCGCGACGGTGACCACGCGGCGGGCCTGAGCGAAGAAGTGGCTCACCGGTGCGGGAATGCCATGGTGGACGCGCTGGCCGCACTCCACGCGGTCCCATATGACCAGGTCGGTCTCGTTGGCTTCGGCCGGCCTGATGGCTACCTCGAGCGGCAGCTGGGGCGCTGGCGCGGTCAGTGGGACCGTGTCGCCACCCGACAGCTGCCACGTCTCGAGATCCTGCACGGTCGCCTGGACAAGGCGCTGACGAAGGCACTGCCACGACAACAACCGGCGACCATAGTGCACGGCGACTACCGCCTCGACAACACCATCCTCGACAGGCACGACCTGGGCTGGATCGCCGCAATCGTCGACTGGGAAATGTCGACACTCGGTGACCCGCTCGCTGATCTTGGCCTCCTCCAGGCCTACTGGGACCCGGTGACCCAGCCGGTACTCGGTGTCCGGCACGCACCCAGCGCGAATCCCGGCTTCCCCACCGCCGACCAACTCGCCCAGCGCTACGCCGAGGTCAGCGGGTGCGACATCAGCGGGCTGACCTTCTACCGCGCCCTCGGCTACTTCAAGCTCGCGGTGATCGCCGAAGGCATCCACCGCCGCCACCTCGCTGGCGCCACCGTCGGCACCGGCTTCGAGAGCGCGGGCCGTGCCGTCCGAGCTCTGATCGACGCCGGCCTGCGCACGCTGGAAACACCCACGTGACCGCACGGACGGCTCTCGTGACCGGCGCGTCACGTGGCATCGGCCGCCGGACCGCTCGGCGGCTCGCCGAGGAGGGATACGCCCTCACCATCTCCGCACGGCGGGAACCGGGGCCGCTCGACGCGGCCGCCGAACTACGGGCGCTCGGCGCCGAGGTCAACCCGGTGGTCACCGACCTCGTCGAGGAGACCGACGTGCAACGGCTGGCCACGGCGCACACCGAGCACTTCGCCCACCTCGACCTTCTCCTGCTGGGCGGCGGTGTGGGAACCGAGGGACCAGTCGCCCAGACATCCGTGAAGACCTACGATCTCGTCTTCACCGTTAACCTCCGGGCCCAGTTCCTCCTATCCAGCAGACACTCCCGGCTCTGCGCACAGCGGCGGCTGCCACACCGCGACGAGGCGCCAAGATCGTCGCGCTCGCCTCGATCACCGGCGTGGCCGGTGAGAATCACCTGGCCGCGTACGGAGCCAGCAAGGCCGCACTGATCTCGTTGTGCGAGACCGTGACCCTCGAGGAATCGACGCACGGCGTCACCGCCACAGCCATCTCACCCGGCTATGTGGACATCGACATGACCCGGTGGAAACGGGACTCCCTCGCCCGCGAGGCCATGCTGACCACCGACGACGTCGCGGAACTGGTCCTGGCGATCTCCCGACTCTCCGCCCAGGCGGTCGTGCCGAACATCGTCCTCACCCGCGCGGGCGAACAGATCTGGCGGCCCTGAGCCGCCGAAACCGCGCAGGCGGCCGACTCGTACCGGTGACCTGCCGGTGGTGTCAGGACCAGCAGGTCACCGGACTCATCGCGTCGTCGTGCATCGCCATCCGTCGCGCATTGGGGTCGCAGATCTGACTCGGACGGTTCCGGTCAGGACGGTCGGTTGGTGTCGGGGATCTCGATGCTGATCGGCCGTGCTTCGGACAGGAACAGCAGGGCCGCCTTGCGGAGGAACTCGTCGAACAGCCAGTAGGCCTCCGGCGCCCCCGGGAGGGGCAGCAGACCTTCCCGGACGGCGATGAACGGACCCCACGCTGTGCGCAGGAGCGGGTCCCAGACCAGCTCGCGGGGGATGTTCAGCCAGCCGGCGATCCGGTCGCCGAGCAGGAAACGGGTGAACGAGCCGAGGATGGGCTTGCTGAGGATGCCTCCATCGACTTCGGAACCGAGGTTGAGGAGGATGTCGGCCAGCCGGTTGCCCTCGGGCGTGGGCGCGAGAATCGGGTCCAGTACCTGCTTGGCCTGAGAGTTGGCCTCGGCCCACGTCGCGGGGATGTACTCATCCTTGATGCCGAGCATGTGCGCACCCAACTGCCACGAGTGCAGGAACGCCGTGGACTCGGCGGCGGGGATCGGCACCCGCCACGCGGTCAGCTTCTGCATCACGGTGGTGGGAAGACTGTGCCAGGTGACCATCATGTCCCGCTGGCTGATCGGGATCTCCTCGTCGGCGACCGCGTCCCAGTGCGGGGACTGAGGCAGCAGGTGCCGTACCGCGGCGTGCACCAATCGGGTCTTCACACAGGTCACGATCATCTCACCATCGGGTGCGAAGGCGTTCCGTGTCCCGATGTCGTACCCGAGTTTGGCGGTTTTGGATATGCGGTCCTTCATGTCCGCACCGCCCTGGGAGTAGTAGACCGCGCGCGCCTCCTTGGGGATGACCGTGCTCATCATCCCGCTGGCAAGCCCGTACAACAGGCCGAGGTAGAGGCCGCGCTTCTCGTTGAACTCGAACGCCGTGGCCAGCTTGGCGTGGTCGGCCCACGACGGCAGCCGCCGCGCCTGCTCCATGAACTCCCGCAGATCCGCCGGCAACCCGGCCGGCAACGGCTGTCCGTTCCTGGTCCAGGTCCGCAGCAACTCGTTGACCCTGGGCACGTCACCGCGATCGAGCAGCGAGGCGACCAGCGGATCGGCTTCCGGGTCCCATACCCACCGCGGGTCGGCCTCCGCCCCCGAGCCCGCCACCGAGCCCCTGCCCGACCACGTCCACGGCACCGCCTGCGCGGGCGTCGCGAGGCTCAGCGCACCGAGTGCGCCCAATGCCCCGCCCACCTTCAACATGTTGCGCCTGCTGTGCTTGTCCATGCCATCGCTCCTCTACGTTGAGTCAGCTCAAGGCCATATCTGATACGATGAAACATAGAGAGATTCTGTGTATCAACTATGAGACCACGGCGAGTGGGTCTTCACAAGACCCAGGGTGACGACGAAATGTTGACGGTCAGGGCAGAATGAGAACAGGAGGTGATCATGGAACCGGCGTTGTCGGCCCTCATGTCGCCCGGCTCGGAGTCGGTGCTGGAACGCGCGTACACCGACGCGATCGAACGGGTCGACGACACGGACGAGATGCGTGCGCGGATTCTCGACGCGGCGTATGCGCAGTTCGGCCGGATGGGCATCCAACGGTCCACGATGGAGGATGTGGCCCGGCGCGCCGGGGTCTCTCGGATCACCGTCTACCGGCGGTTCGCCAGCAAGGACGTGCTCGTCGAGCACGTGGTGCGCCGGGAGTTCCGCCGGTACTTCGACCAGTTCCTCGTTGAGATCGAACAGGCAGAGACGGTCGCCGACCGTGTGGTGCTGGGCTTCGTGAGCTCGTTGCGGGCCATCCGGGGCAACCCGCTGATCGGCGGGCTGATCGACATCGAGCCGGACCTGCTCGTGGCCTCGATGATCGGCGACGGTGGGCAGACCCTTGCCACCGTGCGGGAGTTCGTCGCCGGCCAGCTCCGCAGGGAGCAGCACGCCGGTACCGTGTCACCCGGCCTGGACATCGACCTCGCGGCGGAACTGATGGTGCGGGTCTCCGCCTCCTTCCTCGTGATCCCCAGCCACGTCGTCGACATCGACGACGACCAGCAGCTGGCGACCGTGGCGAGGCGGTTCCTCGTGCCCATGCTGGAACCTGGCGACTGATCGGATTCTCACATGTTCCGGGCACCCGCCCTGATCGCCTCGCGGATACGGACGTAGGTGCCGCAGCGGCAGATGTTGCGCAGGCCGTCGAGGTCGGCGTCGGTGATGGTGCGTCCTTCGGCCTGCACACGGCGGACGAGCGCCACGGCGGCCATGATCTGGCCGGGCTGGCAGTAGCCGCACTGGGCCACGTCGTGGTCGAGCCACGCCTGCTGCATGGGGTGCAGCTCCTGGCCGACCGTGGCCGGAAGCCCTTCGATGGTGGTGACCTCGTCGGTCGGCCCGAGATCACTCACCGGTATGGCGCAGGGGTTGACGGCCTTGCTGTTGAGGTGGCTGGTGCAGGCCTTGCAGACGTTGATGCCGCAGCCGTACTTCGGTCCGGTGATGCCGAGGATGTCGCGCAGCACCCACAGCAGGCGCACGTCGTCAGCGACGTCGACGGTGACCTGCTCACCGTTGACGCGGAACGTGTGCTCAGGCACGGGATCTCCTTTCAGCGGGCGTGTTCCAGGCCGTCGGTAGGCGACGGGGGAATGGGCGGGACGGTCGGTTTGGGTTCGAAGGAGAGCGTGCCGTGGTTGATCGGGAAGCTGGTGGGCATCGTTCCGGTCGCGCGGCCATAAGCGCAGGCGACCGCGGCCATCGACGCGGCAACACCGAGTTCCCCCGCCCCGCCCGGGTTCTCCGAGGTGCTGGGCATGACGATGATCTGGAGGTCGAGTGGGGTGTTCCACTGCCGGGTGTAGAAGTAGTTGTCCCAGCTCGCTTCCAGGAAGTAGCCGTCGCGCAGGTGCAGGCTGGAGGTCAGCGCCAGCGCGATGCCATCGGAGACACAGCCCATCATCTGCGCTTCGAGCCCGCGCGGGTTGACCGCGAGGCCGACGTCCACGGCGAACACGACCTTGGTGACGCGCGGTCCGGTCACCCCGTCGCGGATGGGACGGTTGACGGTCTCCGGCCGGCAGTCGATCTCGACCAGCGCGGCGCTGACGGCCTTGTACTCGGCGTGGAACGTGATGCCCTGCGCGGTGCCCGCTGGCATCGCCCTCCCCCACTGGCCGACCTCCGCGACCTTGTTCAGTACCGCGCGGGAGCGTTCGTCGCGGAGGAAGTCGCGCCGGAACGCGTAGGGGTCCTTGTCCATTCTCGCGGCGAGCCGGTCGACGATCAGCTCGCGGGCGCAGGTGACGTCGGGTGAGTACACATTGCGCATGCTGCCGGTGTTGAAGCCCTTGTCGGTCTCCGACAGCAGCCGGGTGCTGATGCCGAAGTTGTAGGACATCGTCTGGCTGAGCTGGAAGAACGTTTCGGAGAAACCGATGTCCCCCACCGGCAGCTGCGCGGCCATCGCGGTAATGATCTCGCCGAGCCCGTGGCCGAGGTCGGTGGCGACACTGGTGTGCCGCTGGTGGTAGCCGAGCACGGTGCCGCCGAGGTAGGAGGCCCGTACCCGTGAGGTGGCCATGGGGTGGGTGCGGCCCTGGCGGGAGTCGTCGGCGCGGTGCCACATCAGCTTGACCGGCCTACCGACCTTCTGGGACACCTCCGCGGCTTCGAGCGCGGCGTCGAAGAACAGCTTGCGCCCGAAGGACCCCCCACCTTCGACGACGTGCACCGTGACCCGGGATGGCGGGAGACCGAGCTTCGCGGCGATCGCCTGCTTGGCGACGATCGGCGACTTCAGCGACGACCAGATCTCGGCGCGGTCGGCACGGACGTCGGCGACCGCGCAGTTGGGTTCCAGTGCGCTGTTGCTGCGGAAGTAGAACGTGAACTTGGCTTCCACGGTCGGCATTGGTAACGGGAGCCCGAGCGGCAGCTCGGCACGCTCGAGCTCCCGGAGCACGATGTCGTCGGATTTCCCTTCCGCGGTGCCGGGTTTCCAGGTGACCCGCAGTGCGCGGACGCCGTCGACGCACTGACCGAAGGTCTCGGCGCGCACCGCCACCCCGGTGGAGATCACGACCACGTCGGTGACGCCCGGCATCGCGCGGACCTCAGCCGAGGTTCGCGACCGACCGGACCTTGCCGTTGATGGTCGGTGGGCGGCACACCATCGTCGGTTTCGCGTCCGGGACGTCGAGGTCCATCGCGAACTTCTTGTGCCCGGTCACCGCGGCCAGCGCGTCGACCCGGTTGTGCGGTTTGCCGATCACGGTGAAGTTCGCGCGTGCGGCCAGCTCCACCGGCACCTGCTGGGTTCGCGTGCTCGCCGCCATCTCGGCCAAGGCCCCGATGTCGACGCTCCGCCCCGAACGGTCGGTGATAACTCCCGCCTCCACCGTCAGATCGGTGACCGGCGAGCCGAGCTCGGTCGCGGCGGCATCCAGCAGCCGCCGCCGGGCGATCGCGGCGGCGACCCGGATCGGGGTGTAGGTCGCGATGGTCGTGTTCGACCCGCCGGTGAGCTGGTTGAACACCAGCTCCGGCCGGGCGTCGGCCAGGGTGACCCGCACCCGGTCCAGCGGCACGGCCAGTTCCTCGGCGATCAGCATCGCCGTCGAGGTGGTGATGCCCTGCCCCACCTCGGCCCTGGGCAGCGCGAACGACACAGTGCCGTCCGTGTTGACCACGACCGAGATCAGCCCCGAGGTCGGCAGCGCCGCCAGGGTCATCATGTCGTTGAGGTCGACCACGTCGGTGATGTCCGGCGACGGCAACTGAGCACCGGACGCCGGCGCCGACGCGGCCACGGGCGCCAGGCCGAACTCCGCGGCGGTCACCAAGGTCGGCGCGGCCAGCACGTACCCGAGAAACCGTCGCCGCCCGATGCGGTCGGCCCCATTCGTTTCGGTCATCGGTCGGCTCAGCTCGGACGGTTGCCCGTGGGAATCACGATCTTGGTTTCCTGACCCTTGGTGAGGAAGAAGAGGATGTACTGCCGCAGGGCCTCGTCGACGGTCCACGCGATCTCGGGCACCAGGGGCAGTGGGATGAGCCCTTCCCGGAACTTCACCAGGATCGGCCACACGGTCCTGATCGTCCCTTCCCAGAACGGCTCGCGGGGGATCTGGTCCCACTCGGCGACCTGCTCATCGACCAGGAACCGAGCGAGCGCGTTGACCAGCGGCCGGCTGATGCTGCCCGGGCTGGTCTGCTCGGCGAGTTGCCCGAGCAGGATGTCGGTCAGGTCGACCCCCTCCGGCGTCGGCCCCATGTTGCGCGGCAACACCTGGTCGGACTGGGCGTTGGCCGCGGCCCACGTGCCGGGGATGTACTCGTCCCGAACACCGAGCAGGTGCGCGGTCACCTGCCACACGTGCAGATACGCATCCCGGTCGGCGGCGCTCATCGGCACCTTCCACTCGAGCATCTTCCGCATCGCGTAGGTCGGCAGCGTGTGCCAGGTGACCAGGATGTCCTCCTGGCTGATCGGGATCTCACCCGACCAGTGCGGCGACTGCGGCAGCAGGTGGCGCACCGCCGCGTGCACTAACCGTGTCTTCACGGAGTTGACCATGCAGGTGCCGTCGGGCCGGTAGGCATTCAACGCGCCGACAGCGAACCCCAGGATGCTCGTCTTGGCAACGCGGTCCTCCATGTCCGCCCCACCAGCCGAGTAGTAGACCGACCGCGCCTCCTTGGGAATGGCGGTACTCAGCATCCCGCCACCCACACCGTTGAGCAGGTTGAGATACAACCCCCTGCTCTTGTTGAACTCCGCCGCGGTCTCCAGCTTGCGCCGATCCGCCCACGACGGCAGTTGCCGGTTCCGCTCGATGAAATCCCGCAGATCGGCCGGCAATCCGTCTGGCAGGGGCTGATCGTTGCGGTTCCAGTCCCACAACAGGCGGTTGACCTCGGGCACCTGCCCGCGTTCGAACAGCGCCGCGACGACCGGGTCGGCCTCCTCGTCCCACACCCACCGCGGATCATCACCGGCGCCGGTACCCGCCACCGAACTACTCGACTCCCAGATCCAAGGCGCGGTGCGCGCCTGCGCCGGGACCCCCATGCCCAGCACTCCGAGCGCGCCCAAGGCCCCGCCCGACAACAACATCTTGCGCCTGCTCAGCTCCGGCATCGCCTGACTCCTCCTTGAGCCCCCAACACGGTGATATCATGATACTTAACACGTTGCCTCGTATCATTACAAGGGTGGACGTCGAACCCAGCGAAACAGGCTGCTTATCGTCGACCGTCAGGTCCTGGCCCTGAACCGTGTAGGCAGGCCGCGACGGACTGACTCTGGTGCCAGTTGGGTTCGGGTGGCGTCACCATGACGCCCGGTTGGAAGCAGGAGGCGGCCTTCGCGCCGCAGCGCGCGTCAAGGAGTTCTCTGGTGGCGTGGTCGTTGCCGTCGACGTTGACCGCTTAGAGAACGGTCATAGCAACGGCGTGTCACGGTCATAAACATGCAGATCACCCCGGTGATCAAGACGCCCGCCGGTGCCTGGGGTCGACGGGTGCTTGTTTCTCGGCAGGGCCGCGTTCCCCGCTGATGGACTCCTGATAGATGTCCGCATAGGTGCGAGAATCCTTGACCAGGTCGTCGCAGAAGGCAGCGACGTCGTTGCCGACGATCTCCAGGACTCCTTTGCCGGCCGCAGCGCCCCCCTCGAAGAAGTCGACGATCCCGGAGAGCAGGGACCCTCCACCAAGTCGACCGGTCCCACCTTGAAGAAGTACCTCTGCGTCTCCTTGTAGACGATCTGATAGTCCAGCGGGAGCGCCTTGACCCGCGCAATGTGCGCCCGCCACTGCTTCCTGCCCTCGATGATGTCCTGGATGCCCACGTCAGCCTCCCATCCGGTGCAATTTCCCCGCGACGTTCCTGTTCAACCGCACGTCGTCCGCGGCCAGGTTCGCCGCCACCCCCACCGTGCGCACGACCGCGGGGACACGGTGCGCGACGCCCCGCGCGGTACACAGTGGACGAGGTGGCCCAGCTCCTCGGCCCCTCCCGTGGCGCCGCCTACGAGCGGGTCCGGGACGGCTCGATACCGGCGCAGCGGATGGGGCGTCGCTGGCTCATTCCCCGGCGTCGGTTCCACGCCTGGCTGGACGGACGGGAGGCCGCCTGATGGGGCACGTGAGCCGAACCCGGCAGGCAAGTTCCGCGCGAACTGGCGTGACCCGTCCGGGGCACAGAAGGCCAAGACCTTCACCACGAAGCGCGAGGCCGCGGCATTCCTCGCGCAGACGGAGTCCGCCAAGCACACCGGGACCTACGTCTCTCCTCACGCCGGACGGGTGCTGTTTCGGTGAACACGCGGGAGAGTGGATGACCGCGCGCCGAACGGCCGACACCACGACGGCGCGAGACCGCTCGGTGACGCGCACGCACGTGCTTCCCCAGTGGGGCGGGTGGCCGCTGTCCCGTGTGGACGAGATGGCGGTTCAGAAGTGGATCACCGACCTTGCGGGACGCCGCTCACACGCCGTGGCGTCGAAGTGCCTGCAACTCACGTCCGGAGTACTCCGGTCCACGGTCCGGAACCGGCTGATCGCGGTGAACCCATGCGAGGGTGTGCGTCTCCCGCCCGCGCGGAAGCGTGACACCGACGACCTGATCATCTCGCGGGCCGAACTCCGGGACGTGCTACTCCCGGTCGTGCCGGTGCACCGCCAACCGTGGCAGTGCCAACACCCAAACGCCTCACCCAGCTTCGCGCGCAGCCACATTCCCGGCCAGTTCCAGCATCGCGGACCGTTCGTCGCGTTGTAGAGGCTGGTCTCGTGCTCAGCCGAGCACGCTTGCGCGAAGCTGTCATAATCGCTCGCCCGGGCCGGATCAGCGGGAGGCGCACCATTTTCTGGGACCGGAGACATGCGGCCATCCTGGCTCCGACCTGAGACCATCGCTCGGTGACGAGATGGTTCAAGCATCGACGTACCGATCAGGTCGCCGAGGCGCGGTGGCGCACGGTGCGGGACGATGCTGCCCGAGCACGGCAAACGAGGCAGCGACTACTCACCGGTCAGGAAGGTCTCGTGGCGAGCATTGAAGATCTTCTGTTCCGCCACGATCCGATCGGCATCAACTTCGACCACAACACCGACGAGTACCGGTCCGAAGCCGAGACGATCACCTTGCGCTTACCCGAGGCCGTCACCGAGCACGACCTCCGACGCATCATTCACGAGGAGTTCGTTCGTTGGTTCGATGCCAGCACCGCGGGCCCAGCCGAACGCTACGACTCGATCGCCCGTGAGCTCTGGCAGATCTGGCGAACCCATCGCTGATCCACTCCCCAGCTACGGCCCCAGCGCCGAGTCGATACTTTCAGCCGCACTCATCTCGGCATGTGCGTGCGGTCTGCGGCATGAGCGGACGTTGGAGCAGTGGGTTTGGCCGAGCCGGCTCGCCACTTGGCGGCTACGCAGTCGAACCCGCCCCCGCGCCGGGCTTTCAGTACCCCCTGAGATCACGCCACCAGTCTGCGTCGATGACCAGCTCGTTCGTGTCGAGCAGACGGCGTTCGAAATCGGTGACGTCCACCGACTGCGGGGCAATGGTCATCGCCGCGGTGACCTCCGCCGGCAGTCTGACGTCGTGCGCCTCGACGTAGTGCGCAAGCCCTTCCGGCCAGACGAAGCGAACGCCATCGGTCAACTCCACGCTACCGTTGGCCTGCCCGCAGATACGGCAAAACGACGGGCCGGCGGCAGCGACGAACACACTCCCGCCGAGAAGGTAGGCCACCACTCGATCACGCAGCGCGGAGTCGAGTGATGGATCGACGAACAACCGAACGTCCGGCCACCCAGGCGCCTCAGGACCAAGCCAGTACCCGATCAACCGCAGGCTTCGTGTCGTCGCGTTCACCGCGCCATCGTGACAGAAACGTCGGAACTGTACCGACCCATCTGTCATAGCAATCCGTGGCATCATGCGCGAGCCGCCCCGGTGATTCGGCGGCGATCCCGCACCTGCGGGCTGTGCAGGGGTCGCGATCGCGGCGCGCAGGCGGGTGTCCGGCAACCGATCCGGTCGACCCGGAAGGCGAACCTGGTGTCCGGCTCGGCAGCGATCACCGTGCACCTGGTCGTCCAACTTGCGGGGCCGCGCTTGTTCGTTCCGATGAAGGTCGCCCCGAGCGGCTGGGGGCCTTCGGTGTCGACCGTGGCACCGGTGTTCTCCGGACTCCACCGCCTGACCGCGGTCGGATCGCTGACCAGCGCATACAGAACAGCCGGCAGAGCGGCGACAACGATCGAGTCGCAGACGGTCATGGGACGGGCCATACAACGAACCCTACCCGTCAGTAGGTACGGCCGCACTCACGGCGAGGAGCGGAGGAACCGGCCATGAACTCCCCGCACAGCACTCCGTCGGCCGATTATGTCCATAAAGGACAGTCCATATGGGACAAACACTGACACCGAGAGAAAGGACAGGAGCGACTACGTGTCGATCTCGATCGGCCACAGCGGCGCGTGGACGGCGAACAGGCCGGCCAACGCACAGGTTGAAGCACGAAAGCGCACGTGACGTCCTCTCGTAGGAGGTCTCCACACAGCTGTCCGCCATCCGCCCGGATCGAGTTCACGGGCCGGATGGCGGACAGCCGTTGTCGATCAAGTCACGTGGGACGCCTCAGGTGTTGGTGACTGTGCTCGCGAGGTTCGCCGTCGCCACCTCGTCCCGCACGCCCTGCATGAGGGTGAGGATCGACTTCCTCGTGCTGATCCAGAGGTCCGGCAGTCCCTTGCCGGACGGATAGACCGCTGCCATGAGGGTGTCGATGTCGGGCTCGCCGACCACCAACGCCGTGCACGTCATCCGGATCGAGATGCAGTCGTTGGGTGCCGCGCCCGGCCACCGGTTGGGGTGCATGTCGATGTTCAGTTGGATGCCGTAGCCGAGGACCATGACGTCGATGCCGACGTTGTTGAGTTCCAGGTACACCTTGTGAAGCAGGCCGCAGGCGTTGACGATGTGGTTGTCGAAGGACTTCTGCTGCCCGTTCGCACTGCTGGTCAGCGCCGTCATGTTCTCGAGGGAGTTCGGTCCGCCGAACTGGGCGTTGAGCAGGTGCCCGGCGATGAACCCCCGGCCAGGGTGGCTGATCCGGATCGGGGCGAGGCAGGGGAGCGAGGCGGTGGACTTGGCGTCGCTGTTGACCGACCTCCACGCGGCCGGGCCCAACACACACATGACCGACTGGCCGCCCGGGTCCCATCCGGTCGCGGTGGGTGCGAAGGACGTGTACGCGGGCGCGGAGAGATGGACGAGTTTCAGGACCGTGGTGGCGGGATTCGGGATGGGCACCCGAGAGCGGCCCTGGGTGTCGGCCACGGTGACCGCCCCGGACTTGACGGAGTCGGCCTCGTCCTCCTTCTCCTCGGCCGCGACCTTGGCCCGCTTCTTCGCCCGCGTGCTGTCGTCGGCGGTACTCTTCCGCTTCTTGTCCTTCTCCGCCCTGGCCGCATCCCGGAGTTCCGGTTCCTCCTCCGAATTGCTGCCGCTCGCCGAGTCCGAGTCGTCGGACACACTGTCCTCGTCCTGCATCGATGAGTCGTCTTCGAAGCTCGCGCTGCCCTGGGATTCTTCGCTGTCGCTGTCAATGAACGGCTTTGACACTGGTCCCGCCTCTCTGCCCCCTTCGCCATACGTCGCCGCGGCCGGGAAAACGTTGCACGACAAGGTGTTCGATCGGCTGGGTCAGTGGATCGCGGAGGTCGTCACGAAGAACGTGACGCGGCTGTCGAACCGGCGGTGAGGAGCCAGTCGTAGGCGGTGCGAACCTGGCCGGGGACGTCCTGGTCGATGGCGAACCCGAGGCGTGGGTAGTCGAGCACGCGTACGTTCTCGCCACCCGAGCGGCCTGGTCGAGTAGGCCAAGGCCGAAACCCACCACCACCGCCGGATGTCCCAGTTGCCCGCCTCCGAAGCCGAGACGTTAGAACATCCCCGCTGTCGAATCGCGCGTGTTGACGGGATCTTGACGCCGACCCCACGCTTTCGCTGCCGTGACACACATTCCCCTGGCCAGCAACGGATCCGGCATTGAGGCCGCGTTCACCGTACTCACCCTCATCCTGCTGTACGCCCTGGGCGCCGACGTGATCGAGAAGCCGGCCTCCAGGTCGGCCCGCACCGCATCCTGCGTGCCGAAAGCCCAGCGGTACCCAACGCGATCGCCGCGATCCTGCTCACTCTCCGCGACGTCACCGGCGTACGCCCGCGCTGCCACTTCGAATGGTCCGAGGGCAACCCACTCGGCCACCTGTTCCGCTACCTCATCCTCGGCCAGGGCGACACCCCGTCCGAGCTGACACCGGACCGGTGGCCGGCATCCGCGCCGCCCTCCTGGACCGCAAGGTGCTGGTGATCCGCGAACAGCGGCTGACCCCCGAGACCCCATCCGGGGCGACCGGCCCGTCGGACGCGACCAGCATGTGAGTGCGATCGACACCAGCGTAGGTGTCCGGGGTCGATGAGTTCTCATCCAAGGGCCTCAGCCGCCGGTTCGCTGACGGGTGGCCAGGCGGGCGGCCAGCCACAGTGGGAAAGCAGCCGCGATGCCGGTCAGTACCAGCAGGGCCACCGACAAGGTGCTCGCGTAGCCGAGTTCGCCGTACTCGAACGCGCGGCGGTAGATCAGTAGTGGGGCGGTGAGGGTGGCGTTCGCCGGGCCGCCGTCGGTCACGAGAAGGGCTGGGACGAACGCGTTCTGGACCACGACCACGACGTCGCGCACCGCGAGGACCAGCACGATCGGTGCCATCAGGGGCAGGGTCACGCGCGTCATGGCGAACCAGGCCGAGCCGCCCTCGATCTCGATCGCCTCGTGCAGTCGGGCCGGGATCGCCGTGCGCGCGGCCAGGGCGACCACGAAAGCCTCCCCCACCTGGAACGCCATGACCAGCACCAGACCCAGCCGCGCTCCCCACGGCGTGGTGAGGAACCCGGGATCCGGCACGCCGAGCGCGCCCAGCAGCGCCGGCAGCGGACCGTACAGCGGGTTGAGGATCCACAGCCACAGCAGCGCCCACGCCGCGTCCGGGATGACCGACGGCAGGTACGCCGTGGCCCGGCCCACCGCGGTCGCCGTGCCGCGTCGCCGCGCGAGCAGCAGAGCCGCGCCGACCGCCAGGAACAGCCGCAGCGGCACCACGACCACGGCGATCAGCGCGCTGACGCCCACCGCGTCCCAGAACGTGCTGTCGCCGGCGAGACGCGTGAGGTTGTCGGTGCCCGTGAACTCCGGTGCCCGGAAGCCGAAGTAGTCGGTGAACGCGAGCGCGCCCGCCAGCGCCAGCGGAGCGAGGACCAGCAGGGCCGAGCCCACCACGTAGAGCGCGGCGAGCGGCCACCTCCTCACCGGCGTTCCCCCGTCGCGGCGTCGAAGTGGTGCTCGTCCTCCGGCCGCCAGACCGCGGTCACCCGCTCCCCCGCGTGCGGGGCGTCGGCCCACGGCAGCCGCGCCAGCAGGTCAGCGCCGTCGGACCGGACCCGGACCAGGCATTCCTCCCCCGCCGGCTCCACCGCCACCACCACATCAACCCCGTCGAGCTCCAGCCGCACCCGCTCCGGCCGCACCCCCACGACCACCGCGTCCGCGGCCGGCAGCAGGTTCATCGGCAGCGGACCGAAAGAGCGGGCCACGGCCGTCGTCGCGGGCCGCTCGTAGACCGCGGCCGGGGTGTCGCACTGGAGCACCCGGCCGGCGGCCATCACGGCGACCCGGTCCCCCATGGCCATCGCCTCGGCCTGGTCGTGGGTGACGTGCACCATCGGCACGCCCAGCGATCGCTGCACCGCCCGGATCTCGCCGCGCATCCGCAGCCGCAGTTCGGTGTCGACCGACGCGAGCGGCTCGTCGAGCAGGCAGACCTTCGGCGAGCGGATCATGGCTCGCGCGAGCGCCACCCGTTGCCGCTCCCCGCCGCTCAGCTCGCCCGGCATCCGCGCCAGGAGGTCCTCGACGTCGAGGACACGGGCCACCTCGCGGACGCGAGTCTCGGTGTCCCGCCGGCGGGACCCGCGGGCCCGCTCGCCGATCCCGATGTTCGCCGCAACCCCAAGGTGCGGGAAGAGCGCGGCGTCCTGGAACACCATGGCCACGTCGCGGCGCCCGGCCGGGACTCCCGTGACGTCCCGCTCGTCGATCACCACGTTTCCCGAGTCGAGCGTCTCCAGCCCGGCCACGGCGCGCAGCAGCGTCGACTTGCCCGAACCGGACGGTCCGACGATCACGAGCAGTTCGCCGGACTTCGCCTCGAGGTCCACCCCGTCGAGGGCAACCACCTGGCCGCCCCGAACCCGGAAGACCTTGCGAGCGCCGTCGATCCGCAGACTCATGGGCGCAGCAACGGATCGGCCTGCGTCTGGATCTCGGCGAGCACCTCGTCGAGCGGCACGCCGTCCTCGAAGGCCCGCTGCAGCTGAGTGCCGATCACGTCCTCCACCTCGGGCCACGACGGAGTCACCGGCGTGTGCCGCAGCAGCGGGATGGCGTCGAGGAACACCTGTGACGACGCCGGCGCGCGGGTCGGGCTGAGGAACGCGGGCGACGACGCGACCGACCGCATCGACGGCACCGTGCGCCCGCCGAGCGCGGTGAGGGTCTGGCCCTGCTCGCCCACCGCGTAGGCCACGAACTTCGCGGCGGCCTCCTGGTTCTCCGAGCTGCTCGCCACGCAGTACGCGTCGGAGTGCAGCACCGACGCCGGTTCGCCCATGGTGGGCAGGGCGGCGACGTCGAAGTCGAGGCCGCGTTGTTCCCGCAGCGCCGGCACCTCGACGCGCGAACTCAGGAACATCGCGACCTTGCCCGTCATGAACTGCTCCGGCAAACCCTGCGCGGCAAGCTGTTCCTTGGACGGCGTCGCGCCGGTGCCGATCAGCGCGACCATGGCGTCGAGCGCGGCGCGCGCGCCGGGCTCGTGCAGCGTCGTGCGGGTGGGCGCCTCGTCGTCGTCGACGATGGTGCCGCCGCTGCTCCAGATGAACGGCGCCATCCTGGTGATCGACGGGTCGATGCCGACGCCCTTGACGCCGCCGGTCGACAGCGCGGCGGCCGTCGCCACGAAGTCGTCCCAGGTCCAGTTCGCCGCCGGCGCGGGCACGCCGGCCTGGGTGAACAGCCCGCGGTTCCAGTAGACGACGAGCGAGGAGATGTTCTGCGGCATGCACTGCAGTGCGTCGTCGTAGGTGAACGCGCGCAGCGGCTCCTCGTAGTACTCGGCGAAGTCGATGCCCTCGCGTTCGAGCAGCGGGCCGGCGGGCGACACCGCGCCGCGTTGCACGAACGGGGCGTACTCGCGGTAGTTGAGGAGGAACACGTCCGGCGCGTCGCCCGAGGCGAACGCCGTGGAGAGCCGCGTGAGGTGGTCCTCGCGGCCCACCGTGACCAGCTCGATCTCGCCGCCGCCAGCCTCCTGGTACGCGTTCACCAGGCTCTCGTAGACCGCCGCCTCCTCCGGCTCCGCCTTGATCTGCACGGTGATCGGCGCCTGCGAATCCCCCGCGTCGCCCTCGCCGGAACAGGCACTCAGGACGAGCAGCAGGGGGATCGCGAGCGCGGTGCGTTTCATGAGCGTTCCACCGAGGAGAAGAAGGACCGTTGGGCGAGGCCGAACGCCAGCAGCGCGGGCGCCGTGACGAGCACGGCGGCGGCGAGGTGGATCGGGTACAGAGCGGCCTCCATCTCACTGAGGTTTCGCAGTCCCAGCGCCACCGGCCAGTTGCCGGGCGACGACACGAGGGTCAGCGGGTCCATGAACGTGGACCAGTAGTACAACCCGGACAGTGCCGCCACGGCCACCGCCGCCGGTCGGGCGAGCGGGAGCGCGACGCGGCGCCACACGGCGAGCGGGCTCAGCCCTTCGAGCGTGGCGGCCTCGAGCAGCGTCGCCGGGATGCGCGAGTAGGCCAACGCGAACAGCAGCACGTAGAACGGCGTGGTGCCGGCGAGTGCCAGCAGGGCGACCGTGACCGGGGTGTCCGCCAGGCCCAGGCCGCGCAACAGCACGACCCTCGGCACCCACAGCGCGGCCGCCGGGATGAGCAGCATGAGAACCGAGACACCGATGAGCAGTCGGCGCAGCCTTCCGCGAGCGGTGACGATCGCGAGACCGGCCATCGACGTCACCACGACCGTGACGGGCACCGCCACGACCACCAGCAGCAGGGAGTTCAGCAGCAGCCGGCCGAGCGGCATGAACCGCGACACGGTCGCGTAGTTCGCCCACTCGGCCGGATCGGGCCACAGGTCCAGGCCGTTGGGTGGCGGCTGCAGCGGGCGTTGCAGCGAGCCGAGCACCATGACCACGAGCGGCGCGAGGAACACGGCGGACAGCGCGATCACCCCGACGGTCCACCAGAACCGTCGGGGTGATCGCGAGGTCAGCGCCAGTGCCGCGCCCTTCAGTCCGCGTCGGCGAGCGACGTGGTCCAGATGCTGCGTCCGTAGGTCGCGGCGTAGAGCGTGTCGCTGCCGGCCGGCAGGTCGATGTCGTTGATCGGCACCAGCGGCAGGTTCGCGCCGACCTTGATCCACGTCTTCCCGAGGTTGGTGGAGCGGAAGACGCCGACGTCGGTGGCGATGAACAGCCAGTTCTTCTTCGACGGGTGGCGGATGACGTCGTTGATGGGCGCCTGTGGGATGCGCTTGCCGGCGATGTCGTCCCAGGTCTTGCCGCCGTCGCGGGTCATGACCAGGTGCGGGTACGGCTCACCCGAGCGCCAGCCCGAGAAGCTGGCCCACGCCACGTCGGGGTTCTGCGGGTCGACGGTGATGCGGGTAACCCACCGGCCCGGGAAGTTCCGGCTCTCCAGCTTCCGCCAGGTGACCTGGTCGGGAGCGGCCATCGCGTTGCGGCTGACCCACATCAGGCCGCTGTCGGTACCGGCGTAGACCAGGTTGGGGTTGGCCGGTGTCGTGCCGATCGCCGTGACCGTGCCGAATCCGGGCGCGCGCGGCTCGGTGCCTTCGGTGAGGTCCGGGCTGATCGCCTGCCACTGGCGCTGTCCGGCGTCGGTGTTGATCCGGTTGACGACCTCGCTGCCGCCGAACAGATAACGGGTGTCGGCCGCGAACTCGAGCGGCGCCACCCAGTTCTTGCGCGCGCCGGGGATGGTCATGGTGAAACCGACGCCGTCGACGAAGCCGCGGCAGCCACCGTTCTGTGAGCAGCCGTAGTACTTCCGGTCGTTCGTCGGGTCGATGCGGTTCATCATCCCGTCGCCGCCGACGTAACCGAACCAGTCGCCGTTGACGGTGTTGTCGCTGCCCCACGACTTCAGCGAGCCGTTGTCCTGGGAGCCGGCGTTGACGCGCGAGCCGTCCTGGACGGACACGTCCATCGCGTAGAACTGGGTCACCGCGAGGTGCGGGGTCTTGGCCCACAACCCACGCGCGGCACCGTTCTCGGTCGACCAGTAGAAGCCGCCGTCGTTGCCGAGGTAGACCTTGTCGGGAGTGAAGGGATCCCACTCGAGACCGTGCTGGTCGGCGTGCGGGGTCTGGGAAGTCGTCCAGGTCAGCCCGCCATCGCGGCTCTCGGCCAGACTCACACCCGCCACGAACACGTGCGCCGGGTCCACCGGGTCGACGTAGACGCGGCCGAACCACCAGGCGAACCCGCCGCTGATGCTCTGCAGCGTGCCGCCGGTAGTCGGGCCGACGGGCGTCCAGGTGGCGCCCGCGTCGGTGCTGGTGAAGAAGCCGTTGAAGTTGCCGCCCGCCGTGCTCGAGATGAGGTAGGCGCGGTTGGGGTCGCTGTCGCTGAAGTCGACGCCCATCCGGCCGACGTAGGTGGCGGTGACCGGCTGTCCCTCGATGTCGACGCTCTGGGGCAGCGGCGCGGAGTGGATGTTCGTCCACGTGCGACCGCCGTCGGTGGAGCGGTAGACAAAGGACTTCTTGCCGTAGATGCGCGACTTCTCGTCCCGGATCTTGTCCCAGGTGGTGGCAAGCATGATGTCCGGGTTCGCCTTGTTGATGCTGACGTCGATCGCGCCGGTCGAGGCGCTGTCCGGGGCGATCACGCGGGACCAGGAACGGCCGCCGTTCTCGGTCATGAACAGGCCACGGGTCGGCCGAGTGTCGTGCAACGCGCCCATGACGGCCACGAACACGCGGTTGTCGTCGCGCGGGTCGATGACGATCTGGCCGACCGTGTCACCGCTACCCAGGCCGACGTTGCGCCAGGTCACGCCGCCGTCGGTGGACTTGTAGACACCCTTGCCGTAGTACGCGGAACCGCCGCCGTGGTCGGGCTCCCCCGTCCCGGCCCAGACCACGCCCCGGGAGTCGACCGCCACGGCGCCCATCGACTGGGGCAACTGGTCGTCCCAGGCGGAGTCGAAGGTCGCGCCGGCGTCGTCGCTGCGCCAGAGACCGCCGGTGCCGGTGGCGATGTAGACGACGCCGCTGGTCGTGGGGTCGGCGGCGACATCGCGGATGCGGCCGCCGATGTTGCTCGGTCCGAGTTCGGCCCACACCTGGTCGGTGCTCGGCGCGCCCATGGCCATCGTGCCCATGGTGGTGGACTGCTCGATCGCCTCGGTGACCGCGGCGTCCGGGATGGTGCCGTCGGCGTTGGCCCTCTGGACGAACATCCATTCCTCGGCGCCCAGCGGGTTCGCGGTGGCGGCGGACACGGGAGCCGGTTCGTTCACCGGTGTGGGGACCGACGCGGCACCAGCGCCGAGCGCCACGGCCAGGGCCGTCGCGGCCAGGATGGGGACATGTTTCTTAGCGCGTTGAGCCACGCGAGCCTCCAGGCAGGATCTGGAACAGAGGCGCCCCCGCGCGCCGCGAACGTACGGTAACACCCGAATCTCCCGGATTCACCGGTTCGAGTAGTTGCTGCACCTAGAGTGGTCAACATGGCCGGAAAAGCCCGTCACCGCAACGGATTGTCACTGTTGGCGGCGGTCGTGCTCTCGGCGTGCTCGCCGGACATCGGCGAGACCGCGGCCGCGTGCCCCACCCCGAGTTCGGCGCCGGCCGCGGAGACCGCGCTCCTACCGACCGGGCTGTCCCTCGCCGAGGTCGGCACGGTCACCGAGGTGCTCAGCGCGGACGGCCACGTCACGGTGCGGGCGGTCACCGACAAGCACCTCGACGAGGTGACGGTACTGATCCAGGACGCGGTGACCGCCGCTGGCTACCGACCGGCCGGAATGGACAACGAGGGCTTCGAGGCGGAGGTCTTCTTCACGGCCGGCACCTACGCCGCGGGGCAGGCACTGGTGCGGCGCGGCGAGTGCGACGGCCAGTGGGACATCGAACTCGTCCTCGTCGACCCCACGGCCGTGCCCCCGTCCACCGCCCCGCGCTGACCGTTCGGAGTAGCTTCCGATTCATGGACCGACGAACCGACGCGCTGGACGATCCGCGGTAGACCGCCGATCTCACGGACTTGCCAGAACCGGCGGCACCCTGTCGGCGGCGAATCAAACCCGACGATTCCGGCCATGGGTCCTCATCGCGCCGGACACCAACGAGCGGTTCCGAGCCATGAACAGGTGACCGGCCCGACGGGCCGTACGCTGGGAAGAACACGTCCGTGGAGGTGGCATGTCCGGTGTCTGGGTGCTCGGTGGGGCACAGTCCGACTTCGCCAGGAACCTCCGTCGGGAAGGGCGCGACATCGCCGACCTGACGCGCGAGATCGTGACCTCGACCCTCGCCGACGCCCAGGTGGACGCCTCGGCGATCGAGGTGGTGCACGTCGGCAACGCGTTCGGCCAGTTGTTCACCGGTCAGGGCCAGCTCGGCGCGATGCCCGCCACGGTGCACGAGGAGTTGTGGGGAGTGCCGGCCACCCGGCACGAGGCCGCGTGCGCCTCGGGTGGCGTGGCCGTGCTCGCGGCGATGGCCGACCTGCGCGCCGGGAACTACGACTGCGCGCTGGTCCTCGGCATCGAACTGGAACGCACGGTGCCCGGCGACGTCGCGGCCGGTCATCTCGGCGCGGCCGCGTGGGTGGGCCACGAGGCGCAGGACGCCCGGTTCGTGTGGCCGTCGATGTTCGACCGGATCGCCGCGGCCTACGACGAGCGCTACGGCCTGGCCGACGAGCACCTGCGGGCGATCGCCGCCCTCAACCTGGCCAACGCCAAGCGGAACCCGAACGCGCAGACCAGGAACTGGGACATCCCGGCCGTCGACACCCTGGACCGCGACGACGTCAACCCCGTGGTCGAGGGCCGGATCCGGCGCTACGACTGCGGCCAGATCACCGACGGCGCGGCCGGCGTGGTGCTGGTGTCCGACGACTACCTGCGCCGCCATCCGTCACCCACCGCGCGGGCCGCGATCGCCGGATGGGGACACCGGACCGTGGGCCTGTCGTTGCGGGCCAAGCTCGACCGCGACGCCGACAACCCGTATCTCCTGCCGCACGTGCGGGACACCGTGCTCGACGCGTTCCGGCGCGCCCACGTGGATCTCGGTGGGGTCGACCTGCTCGAGACCCACGACTGCTTCACCCCGTCCGAGTACCTCGCCATCGACCACATAGGACTCACCGGTCCCGGCAAGTCGTGGCAGGCGATCGAGGACGGCGTGATCGAACCGGGCGGACTGCTGCCGATCAACCCGAGCGGTGGGCTGATCGGCGGCGGGCATCCGGTGGGCGCCACCGGTGTCCGCATGGTGCTCGACGCGGCCAGGCAGGTGACCCACCGGGCCGGCGAGTACCAGGTGGACGGTGCGCGGACCGCCGCCACGCTCAACATCGGCGGCAGCACGGCCACGACCGTGTCGTTCGTCGTCACCAACCCCGAGCACTGACGAGGAGATCCATGGACGTCGAAGTTGTCGGCCGCCTGCTCACCACGCTGCCCGAGGACGACGACCATCCCTACCGCACCGGCCCGTGGCGGCCGCAGACCACGGAATGGCGGGCCGACGGGCTCACGGTGGTGGCCGGCACGATTCCCGCCGACCTCGACGGCGTGTACCTGCGCAACACCGAGAACCCCGTGCACCCCGCCATCAAGAACTACCACCCGTTCGACGGGGACGGCATGGTGCACGTCGTCGGTTTCCGGGACGGCTCCGCGTTCTACCGCAACAGGTTCGTCCGCACCGACGGGTTCCTGGCCGAGCAGGAGGCCGGCCGGTCGCTGTGGGCCGGGCTCGCCGAACGGCCGCACACCGCCGTTCGCGAGGACGGCTGGGGTGCCCGCGGCCGGATGAAGGACGCGTCGAGCACGGACGTGGTGGTGCGCAACGGGATCGCGTTGACCAGCTTCTACCAGTGCGGCGACCTGTACCGGCTGGACCCGGTCACGGCCGAGACGCTCGGAAAGGAGACCTGGCACGGCGGGTTTCCCGACCGTGGCGTGTCCGCACATCCCAAAGTGGACGATCGCACCGGCGAGCTGCTGTTCTTCAACTACGGCACCCAGGAACCGTTCCTCACCTACGGCGTCATCGACGCGAACGACCGGCTCGTGCACCAGGTCGGCATCGAACTCCCTGGCCCGCGCCTGCCCCACGACATGGCCTACACCGAGAACTACGCGATCCTCAACGACTGCCCGCTGTTCTGGGAACCGGACGGTCTGGCCAACGGCAAGCACATCGCGCGGTTCCACCCGGAGCTGCCGACCCGGCTCGGGGTGCTCCCCCGCCGCGGCGCGGCCGACAGCATCAAGTGGTTCGAGGCCGAGTCGACCTACGTCCTGCACTGGGTGAACGCTTTCGAGGACGGCGACGAGATCGTGCTGGACGGCTTCTTCCAGGGCGATCCCGAGCCCGCGGACAACGGCATGGGCACCCAGTGGGAGCGCGCGTTCCGGTTCCTCGCGCTCGACCGCATGCAGGCCCGGCTGCACCGGTGGCGGCTCAACCTCGTGACCGGCGCGGTCAAGGAGGAGCAACTGTCCGACAGCATCACGGAGTTCGGCATGATGAACGCCGACTACGCCACCCGTCCGCACCGCTACACCTACGCGGCCACCGGGAAACCCGCGTGGTTCCTGTTCGACGGGCTCGTCCGCCACGACCACCAGACCGGCCACGAGGACCGGTTCTCCTTCGGTGAGGGCGTGTTCGGCAGCGAGACGGCCATGGCGCCCCGGGTCGGCGGCACGGCCGAGGACGACGGCTACCTGATCACGTTGACCACCGACATGAACCAGGACGCCTCGTTCTGCGAGGTGTTCGACGCGGCGAACCTCGCCGACGGCCCGATCTGCACGCTGCGTCTGCCGGAACGCATCTCCAGCGGCACCCACTCCGCCTGGGCGGCCGGCGCCGATCTGCCCGGTTGGCGGACGGCCGAGGACCCCGCCGGCGCGGTCGGCCTCTGACCGGACACGAAGCGAACCGCCGGGACGCGTGGTCCCGGCGGTTCGCGTTCGTTCGCTGATCACATGGGGGGCATGAGCACCGAGTCGATCAGGTAGACGGTGGCGTTGGCGGTCTTGACGCCACCACAGATGACGTTGGCGTTGGCGTCACCCACGGTCAGGGCGTCCGGGGTGCCGCCCACGGTCACCATGCCGCCCTCGGCGGTCGGGTGCTCACCCACGACAGCGTCGGGAGCCAGCTGACCGGGGACCACGTGGAACGTGAGGATCTTGGTCAACAGCGCCGAGTCGGTCTTCAACGTCTCAATCGTCGCCGCGGGAATCTTCGCGAACGCGTCATCCACCGGCGCGAACACGGTGAACTCGTCACCATTGAGCGTGTCGACCAGGTTCACCTGCGGGTTCAACTGCCCCGACACCGCCGCCACCAGCGTCTTCAGCAACGGGTTACCACCCGCCGCGGTCGCCACCGGCTCCGCCGCCATCCCCTCGACCGAACCAGCACCCGTCGGGTTCGCCTCCGCATACCCCGCACACCCCGGACCCACCAGATCAGCCATGGGATCCATCGCCTCGGTGGTCTCCCCGGCCGCGGTCTCCTCCGTCGCCGTCGTACCACCACCACCCGCGTCGTTGGACGCGGCATCCTCACCACAGGCGGCGACACCGAAAACGGCCACCACCGCAAACCCAATGGCCAAAGTGCCGCGGCGAATACTGCGCATCATGTGGGTGTTCTCCCGTCATAGAGGACGAGACCCTTGGCCGAGCCCCGATCCGAGCAACCGCTCCCCGAACGACACCGGGGAACTCGTACACGGCCGCTTCGGACCCCAGAACGGAACGGATGGCGCCTTCCACCCAACGAGACCGTTTCGTTACCTCAGGAGATGTCCGACAGGGCCTTTCGGATCGCGTCGATCTCGGGGGTTCTCGGTCCCTGACAGATCTCCAACGACGTGGTCCACTCGAGCCTGGCCTGTTCGCGCTCGCCCTGCGCCAGCAGCGCGAGACCCTTGACGTGCAGGGCTCGCGTCTGGCCGTAGGGCGAGTTCACTTCCTGGTGGATGGTGAACGCGTGGCTGGCGTGGCGCAGTGCCTCGGTGTGGTCGCCCTTCATGTGGGTGATCCACGCGAGGAGCGTTTCCGCGTCGCCGCGCAGGCGCAGCATCTCGCCCTGGTGTGCCAGTTTGATGGCACGGTGGGCGTGGTCGGTGGCGCGTTCGAGCTGGCCCTCGGTCCTGTCGATCGACGCGAGTTGGAGCAGGACCTCGATGTGGGCCTTGGTGTAGTCCAACTCGTCGGACCTCGTGAGCGCGGATTCCGCGTGGGAGCGGGCCTGTGTGGTGAGGTCGAGTTCGTGGTAAATGGCGGCCAGGGAAACCAGGGAATCGGTGATGTCGTACTCGTCGCCCAGTTCCTCGGCCACCGCCAGCGCCTTGGTGGCGTGTGCGATCGAGGCCTTGATGTCGCCGGTCTTCGAATAGGCGTGGGCGAGCGCGCGGAGTGCTTCCGACTCGTAGTGCTGGTCGCCGCTTCGGCGGTAGAGATCCAGCGCCAACAAGTACTGTTCGATGGCCGCGTCGAACTCGCCCCGCCGGATCATGATGATGCCGAGGCTGAGGTGCGCCGCGCCTTCGGCCGAGTCGCTCGACTCGGCGTCGATCAGATCGAAGGCCGACAGCGCGTATTTCTTGGCGACGTCGAGCTGGTCCCGCTGCTCTTCCAGGAGGCTGAAGTTCAACAGCGCCAGCAACTGGAGATCGGTGTAGTCGTGGCGCTCGGCGACCCGCAGGGCCTCCCCGATCTGGTCGGCCGCGTCGCGCAGATATCCCTGTGTCGCCAACGCGTCGCCGAGGGCGATGCGTGCGCGAACCTCACCTTCGGAGAAGCCCAGTTCGAGATAGTGCCCGAGTTCCGCGCGGATGTGCGGAAGCGCGCGCTGGATATCGCGGATTCGCACGTAGACCGAGGAGAAGGCGGTGTGCATGGTGGCCATCGCGCGACGGTTTCCGGCGTCCGTCGCGGCCCGTAACGCGATTTCGAAAGCGCCCAGGGCCTCGATTCGGTAGTCGCGGTGGGTCACGACATAGGCGCGCAACGACTCGGACAGATACCAGGCGATCTCGGCCGGCCCGTAGTGCGCGGTGTAGCGAATGGTCGCGATCAGGTTGGGGGCCTCGTCGCTCATCCACCGCGCGGCGTTCGGCACGACCGGAGGATGGCTGGGGGCCACGATCGTGGCGTGGGTGCGCGGCAGGCGAATCCACGTGGGGTAGAGCGCGTCCGCGGCCGCGTCCGCCGTGGTGACGTAGTAGCTGTGCAGCCGCGAGACGGCGGCGTGCAGGTCGTCGGAATCGTCCTCCGTGACACACCGGTCGTGGGCGTAGAGGCGCACGAGGTCGTGGAACCGGTAGTGCCGGGGCCGGCCGGGATGGATGAGGCTCGCGGCGGTCAGCTCGCCGAGCATCTGCTCGGCCTCCTCCGGCGCGACGTCGGCCACGTGTTGCGCGCAGCTGCGGCAGAAGTCGGGTCCAGGCACGAGGCTCAGCAGCCGGAACAGGCGTGCCGCACCGGTGGTGAGCGTGCGGTACGACAGGTCGAACACCGCACGCACGGTGGCGCGCGGGTCGTCGGCGATCGTCAACGCCGCGAGGCGGTCACGCTGTTCGAGTTCGGCGATGAAGTCGGGCAGCCGCCGCGCACTGTGCAGGTAGGCCGTCGCCGCGACCCGCATGGCCAGCGGCAGGTGTCCACAAAGCTCGATGATCTTGCCGATGTCGGTGTCGGCGGGCATCGGCGCGGTGGCCAGGATGGCGCGGACGAGCTGTTCGGCCTCCCGCGGATTCAGCGGCGCCAGCTGTAACAGTCGCGCGCCGGTCAGTGCCGCGAGGCTCGGCATCTGCGACCGGCTGGTGATCAGCACGGCCGACTCGGGGGCCGCGGGGATCAGGTCCTGGACCTGCTGGACGTTCGCCGCGTTGTCCAGGACGAGCAGGACGCGGCGATCGGCGACCAGGCTGCGGTAGGTGTTGGTGAGGTCCTCGAGGTCGGTCGGGACCTGAGTGGACGGTAGGCCCAGCGCCGGCAGGACGCGGCTGAGTACCCGCGCCGGGCTCAGCGGGGTGTGTTCGGAGTAGCCGTGCAGGTCGATGAACAACTGTCCGTCCGGGAACCGGGTGCGGACCTCGTGGGCGAGCTTGACCACGAACGCGCTCTTGCCGACCCCCGGCATCCCACTGATGACCAGCACCGGTGTGCTCACCCCGGGCGGGGCGGTCAACGCGGCCCGCGCGGTGGCCAGCTCGCTGGTGCGCCCGACGAAGTCACCGATGTCGGCCGGCAGTTGGGCCGGTGTCAGGCGCACGAGCGCGGGGCCCGACGCCTCGGTGTGCTGCGCGGCGCCGGCCGTGGTGTCGAGGGTGTCGGTGAGCACCCCGTGGTGGGTGCGCTCGAGTTCGGCGCCCGGCGTGATGCCGAACTCGTCGGCCAGGTACGCCCGCGCCCGCCGGTAGGCCGCCAGCGCGTCCACCCGCTTGCCCGAGCGATACAGCGCCACCATCAACTGGGACCAGACGCGTTCGCGATCGGGGTAGCGGACGGTCATCGCGCGCAGATCGGTGACCAACTCGGCGTGACGCCCCAGCCGCAGGTACGCGTCGGCACGCTTCTCGACCGCCTGGCCGTACTCCTCGACCAGCGCGTGTACGGCGCGCGACTTCGCGGCACCCGCCGGCAGGCTCGCCAGCGGCTCGCTCCACAGCGCGATCGCCTGGTCGAGCCGACCGGGCTGCTCGGGGCCGCGCGCCGTCTCGGCCTCACGCACCAGGCGCCGGAACCGCGACAGGTCCACCGCCGTGTCGGACACCGAGAGGCGGAATCCGTCGGGCAGTGCCTCGATCAGTTCGGGAGCCTCCAGCGTCCGGCGCAGCCGGCGAACGTACGCCTTCGCGCTCTCCCAGGCGTCGCTCGGAGGCTCGTCGTCCCACAGCCACTCGACCAGCTCACTGATTGTCACGACCTGATTGGCTCGCAACAACAGGCTGGCCAGGACGACCTGCTGGCTTCCCGCGGGGACGTGGACGGGCGTGTCACCACGCAGAACAGCAATCGGCCCCAGGACTCGGAACTCTATGACTGGCACCTCACCGCCGCCCCCTTCCCTGGAATCGGCCGTCCCCCGACTACCCAGTGCACATGACCCGATGCTGTTGGTTCCCCGCAGGATAAACCGCACCGGCCCCCCGGTGGTAAGGGTCCGGCAAACTGGGCCGTGATCCGTTGTCGGACAACAAGATCCGTCTTGGTGATCAAGCATGTGCGATGCGTAATAACTGTTCGCTCGCAACAGTCCTGAAACCCCCGTGCGGTATCCTCAGCGAGAGCCCGCCCGGCCCGAGGAGCGCACGATGAACACTACGGCCGTCGACACTGTCGTCATTGAGTTATCCGACGAAGACCAGCCTGCCGAGATCATGACCGGCTGGACCGGTCGCCGAACGTCGACGAACAACCACCGGGGGAATGACTGACCAGCAGGTGGACGATCCACGACTGCGCATCTCGTCCTGTGGTGCGTTGCTGTGGAACGCTGATCAGCTCGTCTGGCACGACACCCTGACGCATCGGCGCTTCGCCCTCGGCGAGGACGCCGATACGGTGATGCGCTGCTTCAGCTCCTGGCAACCACTGAGCCAGATACGCAAACACGCACACGACGACGACCATGCCGAGTCCCTGGTCGCGATCACCGAGCGGCTGCGTGCGGCGAACGTCCTCATCACCTGGGAGTCCGAACGACACCGGGTCGAAGACTCCTATGAGGACTCCTGGCATCGCTGGGGCCGCCTCGCCGCTCTGTTCCACCTGGAGACCCGCAACCTCCGGGACCAACAGTTCGTCACGGCCGAGGCCGACCAGGAGCGTCTGCGCGAGCGCCTGGGCCACGAACCGCCGCCGCCCGTCTGCAAGGAACTGTCCACCACGCGACGCGTTCCCCTGGCGGCGGCCGACACGGCGCCGTGGGACCGCACGGACTTCCTGGACGTGCTGTCCCATCGCCGGAGTTCCCGCCGGTTCAGCGGCGACCCCGTGTCGTTCGAAGCGGTCAGCGCCCTGCTGCGGTGGGGTGGCGGGATCACCGAACTCGACGAGCCGACCCAGACCGCCTTCAAGACCTCCGCGTCCGGGGGCGGCCGGCACCCCACGGAGATCTACCTCCACGCGCACCGGGTCGCCGGGCTCGAACCCGGGCTGTACCACCTGAACACCCGACGTGACGAACTCGAATACGTCGGGCCGCCACAGGCTCCGGACGCGCTCGTGGCACTGCTCGGCGACCAGGACTGGGTGGCCGACAGCGGCTGCCTGGTGTTCTACACGAGCGTGCTCGCGCGCAGCACCTGGAAATACTCGACGCCGCGGACTTATCGCATGCTGCACCTCGACGTCGGCCACCTGAGCCAGACTTTTTCCCTCCTGGCCGCCGCGCTCGGACTCGGGCTGACTTTCACCGCGGCGATCCGGGATGAGAAACTGGAGGACCTGGTGGGGATTGACGCAGCACATGAATTGGTGATGGGCTGTTCAGTGATTGGCGTGCCGACAAGTGTGACCCCAACCGGGCACGGAGAGTAGCCATAGGAGGGCGCAGGGTTGCCGGGGGAGGACCGGGGACGAGACCGCGTGACGTACGCGGACATCTTCGCCGACCGCGAGTTCCGGGCGCTGTTCACCAGTCGGACGCTGTCCACCATCGGCGACTACATCGCGCGGGCGGCGCTGGTCATCGCCGTCTTCAACGAAACCGGTTCCACCGCGCTCATGGGCATCACCTTCGCCCTGACGTCACTGCCTGACCTCATCGGCGGCCCGCTGCTCGCCGGTCTGGCCGACCGTTATCCCCGCCGCGCCGTCATGATCGTCGCCGACGTCTCGCGCGCACTGCTTCTTCTGGTCATGGCGATTCCGGGTCTGCCGCTGTTCTCGCTGTGGGCACTGCTTTTCGTCATCAGGCTGATCGACTCGCCGTTCAACAGCGCCTACATCTCCACGATGTCCGTGGTACTGCCAGGAAAGCGGCTGGTCAAGGGCTCGGCGGTCACGCAGCTGGTCAACCACCTCGCCTACACGGTCGGCTACGGCGCCGGCGGGGTGATCGTCGGGCTCACCGGGCTGTCCGTGGTCCTGATCTTCAACGCCGCCACCTTCGTACTGTCCGCGCTCGCGATCATGGTGGGCGTGCTGGCCCGCCCGGCGACCGCCACCACCGACACCCCGACGTCGCTGTTCGGCTCCGCCCGCGCCGCCACCCGCTTCATCTTCGGCCACCCGCGACTGCGGCTGATCATGCTGTTCCCGTTCCCCATCGCCGCCACGCTCGCGTCCGAGACGCTCGCGGCGCCCTACGCGGCACAGATCGACTTCGGGCCGGCCGTGGCCGGGGCGCTGATGGGCGCCGGTCCCGCCGGCATCGTCCTCGGCCTCTGGCTCCTGCCCATGCTCATCCCCGACCAGAGCACCCGCCAGGTGGTGGTCCTGTCGATCATCAGTACCGCGCCGCTGATGCTGTTCCTGGTCGTGCCGGGTCCGGTGATCGCCGTGCTGCTGATCGTGGCCTCCGGCATCGCGCTGTACTACTGGATCCCGCTCGCCGCCGAGTTCACCCAGGCCGTCCCCGACCACATGCGCGGACAGGCCGTCGGCCTGATGACCACGACCATGCGGGTCACCCAGGGCCTCGGCATCCTGACCTTCGGGCTCGCCGCCCAGAACGCGACGTCGTCCTCGGTGATCGCGTTCTCCGGGATGGTCGGCACGATCATGGTGATCGCGCTGGGCGCGTCCTGGGTGTGGGTGAGCCGGTCCGCCACGGTCACCGCCACACCGGGTCCCGCCGCACCCACCCAAGGCGAAGCGGTCTGATAGCGACCATCACCACTGGCAACTGGTAAATCGCTGTCCGTCATGTGTCCGTGAACTGTCCGTGCTCGTGAAGATCCTTAGCGTATGGATACCGGCAGCACCACCACAGCTGTCCGTGCCGGGCGCGTGCCCTCGGTCCCCCGGCTGCACCAAGTCCATTGCCTGACCGCGGCGTTAATGGTCCTGATCTGCGGAATCGTGCTGACCTGGACGCCGGTTTCGTGGCGGACAGGCCTCACCGCGGTCGCCCTGACGCTGTGTGGACTCGCCCAGGCGGAGTTCACCCGACACCGGGCGCGTCGCGCCGGACGGGACACTCCTGGGATTTCCACGGCCGCCGTGTGGATCATCGGCGCCGTGCTGACGCTGCCGCTGGCCGGAGTTCTGGTCGTGGCGGCCGTCCTGCACACCCAGGAACTGGTCCGCGGCGACCGCCGCGAACCCGGCCGCGCTTTGGCCAGTGTCGGCGGCGCTGCGCTCGCGTGGCTGACGCTGTCGAGCCTCGGCTGGTCGTTCCCCATCGAGGTCGTGAGTTCCGAGACCGTCCTCGTGGCGGGACTCGCCGGACTGGTCTACCTCACCATGACCGATGGGCCCATGCTGCTGCGCCGTGCGCGTGGGCTCGTCCTCGGTGCACACCCCGTGGCGGGGGTCCACGGGGTGTGCACATATAGCGCCACGAGGGTCGCCCTCGGGGTGCTGCTGGGGCTGTTCGCGCAGTTCTCCCTCCTGGCCGTCCCGCTCGTGCTGCTCCCGGTCGCCTACCTGCGGCGATCCGTGCACGGACGGGCGCTGCGCCACGCCGCCGCACACGACCCGAAGACCCAGCTGTGGAACCACGCGGCCTGGCAGACGCTCAGCAGCGCGGCGCTCACCAGTCACCGCCGGTCGAGCGCCGCGGTCCTCATGGTCGACCTGGACCACTTCAAGCGCCTGAACGACACCTACGGTCACCACGCCGGCGACGACGTCCTCACCAGCGTCGCGCACGTTCTGCAGACCACCACGCGCCGCAACGACATCGTCGCCCGCTTCGGCGGCGAGGAGTTCAGCATCCTGCTCCCCGGCGTCACCGAGGAGGAGGCCTGCCAGGCCGCCGAACGCATCCGTCACCAGATCGCCTCGCTGACCGTGATCACCACCAACCTCCACGGGCAGCCCACCACGATCAGCGGCGTCACCGCCTCCATCGGCGTCGCCACGACCCACGACGCCGACGCCGACGTGGACGCCCTGCTGGTGCACGCCGACCGGTGGCTCTACCAGGCCAAGGACCTCGGCCGTAACCGCGTCTGCGGGCCCATGCTCGCGGCCGCGTGACCGACCGTGCCCGCCGGCTGGGTTCGCGTCGCACTCCTGCTGCTGCCCGGCGCGCTGGCTGGTCGCGGGGGTCGCGGCCGTGGCCGCGCCGATCTCGGCCGGCGACTGGGCACGGGCCGGCGCGATCCTCGTGGCGGCTGTCGTCCAGGCCGAGATCACGCGGCGAACGCGGTCCGCGCGCCGCGAGTCGGCGCCCCGTCCCCATGACCTCCGTCTGGTCGCTGGCGGCCGCCATCGCCGTGCACCTCACGCTGGCCGTCGCGCTCATCCTGGTCCTGTACACCTACCACTACCTGCGTGAACGGCGTGACTTCGTCGCCGTCGACGCGGGCGTGGTCGCGTGGTCGCTCATCGCCGCCCACTTCGCCGCAGTCGTCCGGGCTCCGGCGCCCGGTGCCTCGCGGTCGCCGCGGCCGCGGTCGCCCACCTGGCGGTCGGCTACGCGCTCACCGCGGCCGTGTCCTTCCTGCGCGCACCGCCGCGTGGTCATCGGTCGCGCCGCGGACATCGGGCTCGACGCGGCACTGCTGACCATCGGCGCGCTCACCGGCGCGCTCCTGGGCGGCGCGATCATCGTGGTGGTCCTCGCGATCCCCGTCGTGATCACCCTGCACAACGCCGCGCTCACCCAGCAGCTCGAGGACGACGCCTCGATCGACAAGAAGACGGGCCTCGCGAACACCGCGCACCTGGCAGGCCAGCGCCGACCGCGCCTTCGCCGACGCGACGCAGGACCGAGATCGGTCGTCCTCATGGTCGATCTGGACCACTTCAAGCGCCTGAACGACACCTACGGACACCGCGCAGGCGACGACGTCCTCACGGCGGTCGGCGCGTGCCTGCGTTCCCAGCTGCGCCGGTCCGACCTCGCCGGCCGGTTCGGCGGCGAGGAGTTCACGGTGCTCCTGCCCGACACCAACCTCATCGACACGGTGACCACCGCGGAACGCATCCGCGTGGCGATCGAGGAGCTGCGGGTGTCCACTGTGGACAACAACGGCACCGCTGTGGTGATCGCCGACGTCACCGCCTCCATCGGCGCCGCCACCCACCCGCACCACGGCACCACCGCGCAGGAGTGCCTCCGCGTGGCCGACAACCGCGTCTACCAGGCCAAACAGCAGGGCCGGAACCGGGTGGTCGGCAACAACACGGAGAACCTCACTTCCTACCCGGCGAAGTTCCGGAGCGAGGACTGATCAGCTGTCGCAGGCGGTTCCGTCGCCGTCGCGGTCCAGGTCGTAGATGTCGCTGCCGGTGACGCGGATCGGACCGTCCACATAGGCCGGTCCGTTGCCGCTGCCACCCGCGCAGTCGACGTCGCTCGCCACCGGGACGCAGCCGGAGTAGTTGGGATCGCAGGACGGCGCGGGCTCGGGTGCCGGCTCCGGTTCGGGTGCGGGCGGCGGCGGGGGTGCCGGCTCCTCGGTCACTGTCTCCACCGGATCCACGATCACCGGCGGCGGTGCGGGCGCGACGGTCGTGGTGGTCGTGGTGGTCGTGGGCGGAGGCGTGGTGGTGGTCGTGGGCACGGTGCGGGTGGTTGTGGTGCTGTCGCTCGCCGCTTCCGGTGTCGGGGCTTCCTCGTCGCCGTTCGCCAGGGAGGCGATGAACAGTACGAACACGACAGCGGCCGCGGCGATCCACATCGGCCGCTTCCAGAACGGTGTCCGTTGCGGCTGCGGGAGAACGGGCGCACCGACCGGCACGAGGGCCTCGCCGCTTCGTGGCAGGCGCAGCGTGACCTCCAGTCCCCTCGCTCCCCGAACGACCGCCGCCTGACACCCGGGCCGGCCGCCCTCGGCAGACACCTGCCCGACGAGCGGGGCGTACCGCCGCGACATGAGATAGGTCAGCTCGCCGACCCGATATCCGTCCAGCCGCACCTCGATCGCCTGCTGGCCGCGGTACTTGCCCGAGCCGATGGTGCACCAGCCCAACTCCACGGCGACGTACCGTTCGCGGCCGGCCGTCACGGCGTATCGGGCCAGCTCACGCTGGTGGTGCTCCTCCCGCGTGACCGTGACCGTCACCTCGGCCTCGAACAACACGAGACCCGCTGACGAGTTCTCGATCATGGCGCACTCTCCCGTAGCCGATGCGGTACGACTGTGTGTCGCCGGTGAATCCGCCGCGTTACCGAGAACAGCAACAACATCGACCTCTATGACGGTCTGATGTAGACACACGCGGCGGAGGTGAACGAGGCGCTGCTCGCCTTTCCTCGCCTCCTGACCGGTTCTAGCCCTTTCGGCGGAGCTTGCCGCGAAGAGCGCGCCGGGCCACCGGGCCGAGGTCGTCGACCACTTCCATGAGCACGGCCAGCCGGTCGAGCGCGTCCAGTGCCGATCGCGCGCCTGCGGGGTCCACGCCCTCGTAGAGTTCCAGTCCGATGAAACCGGCGCTCACCGCGCGGGCGAGGCCCGCCGGGTCGACCAGTTCGGCCACCGGGGAGTCGGCCAGCAACCGCCGCAGCGCCGCCTCGATCGGCGTGATCCACAGTTGCAGCGCGGCGGCCGTCGGCTCGGCGAGGGTGGGGTCGGTCTGGGCGCCGGCCAGCATCTGGGCGAGCACGGTGACGTTGCCGCGCGCGCGTTCCTCGTCGTGCAGCGCCCGGCCGAGTTCGAGCAGCTGACGCAGGTCGGTGACCTGCTCGAGCCGCTCGGCGAAGGGATCGACCCGGGCCCGAGTCGCGGCGAGGCACGCGGCGAGCAGCAGATCGTGGACGCTGCCGAAGTGGTAGAACACCAGCGCCTGGTTGACACCCGCCGCGGTCGCGATGGTGCGCGCCGACGTGCCCGCGTACCCGTGGGTGCGGATCGTCTCGATGGCGCCGTCGATCAGACGCTGTCGGGTGTCGGACACAGTTCCGCCTCCCCGGAATTGGCAGCCACGGAGTCGTGCAGGGACGTCATGACTCTCGGACGCACAGTCGATCAGACGCTGTCGGCCACCGTGGAGCCCGGGTGCGGGAGCCGCGGGGGCCGTCCTTCCGGTCGGTACTCGAAGTGCCACCACTCGTTGTCGTAGACGCGATACAGGTGATGGCGCGCGCCGTGCCGTTCCAGCCAGCGGGCGCCCTCCACCGGGCGCACGTCCAGCGCGGTGCCCGCCACGTGTCGGGACTTCTCCGGTGGCAACACCGTCGGTGTGGCGGCGTTGTCGGCGGCGAACAGGCGGGCCTGTTCGCCGGGGTCCCGGTGGCCGGAGGTGACACCGATCAACTCCCCGTCCCGCCACAGCGCCACCGAGCGCGCCGCCGTGAAGGCGGCTCGGGTGGCCGGGGTCAACCCCGCGAGGTTCTCGGCCGGGAACCGCGCGGCCAGTGCCCACTCCCCGGCCACCATCCGGGCCCGCCCGGGTGCGACGAACCAGGCCGCCGGTAACAGCACCACCGCCAGCACCCGGGTCACCAACCGGTACCCCCAGTCAGCCATGCCACCCTCCTCACTTTGAGCACTCGCTCAAACGGCACCATAGAGCAGAGTTGAGCGACTGCTCAAGTGCTAGGTTTCGCGCCGTGAACGACCTGACCCTCACCGACGGCCGTGTGCTGCGCGTCCACGACGTGGACACCACGAACGGCGCCGACGACGCGCTCGTGGTCTTCTGGTTCCACGGCACGCCGAACATCGGGACGCCGCCCGCGCCGTTGGCCGACGCGGCCGAGAGGCACCGCATTCGGTGGGTCGGCTACGACCGACCCGGTTACGGCACCTCCACGCCCCGGCCCGGGCGCACGGTCGGGTCCGCCGCCGAGGACGTGGCGGCCATCGCCGACGCGCTCGGGATCGGGAAGTTCGCGGTCATGGGGCACTCCGGAGGCGGTCCCCACGCGCTGGCCACCGCCGCACTCCTGCCCGACCGGGTCCTGGCCGTGGTGAGCGCCGCCGGTCTGGCGCCCCGCGACGCCGAGGGCTGGTGGGAGGGCATGGGTGACGCCGGTCGGGCCACCGTCGGCGCGGCCATCGCCGGGCGGGCGGAGATGACGCGGTTCGCCGAGACCAACCGGGACCTGCCCGACTTCACCGCGAACGACTGGGCCGCGCTGGAGGGCCGGTGGTCGTGGTTCGGTTCGGTGGTGGAGCCGGCGCTCGCGAACGGCCCGGCCGCGATGGTCGACGACGAACTCGCCTTCGTCGCCCCGTGGGGCTTCGACCCGGCGAGCGTCACCGCGCCCGTCCTGTTCCTGTACGGCGACCAGGACCGCGTGGTGCCGCCGGGCCACGGCCGGTGGCTCGCGAACCGCTGCCCCAAGGCCGAACTACGCCGCGCCCCCGACGGCGGCCACATCACGGTCCTCGACCTCGGCGCCGACGCCCTCGCCTGGCTGCGCGAACAAACCTAGGACAGCCGCGCGATCCGGCGCAGGTGCGGCGGATGCGTGGCCAGGAACCGCTGCCACAGCGTCCGCTCCCCCTCCAGCGACACCCACGTCCGCAGCACCGCGACCAGCTCCGGCCCGTACCCCAACCGCGCGGCGATCGCGTCCGCCCGGTACTCCCCGACCCGCGCCGACCACGCGAGCAGCGGCGACACGAACGGCATGAGGATCAACCAGAGACTCAGGTACGCGAGCCCGGTCAACAGCGCCAACGCCAACAGGATCGCGCCGAGCACCCCCACCAGGTCACCGCTGCGCGCGATCCGCATCACCAGCCGCAACGCCTGACGCACCAGCCACGCCACCCCGCGGGCCGGCAGCGCGAACCACCACGCGAGCATCGACACGGTCGTGTGCGCCGCCAGATGGTGGGCCAACTCGTGTGCCAGCACGGCTTCCAGGCGCGCCGGCCGCAACTCCAGCGCGGCCGTGGTCACGGCCACCACCCGACCGCCGGCGGCGTAGGCGTTGAGATGCGTGGATTCCTGCACCAGCAGCATGTACCCCGCGGGGTCGACGCCGGCGGCCCCGCACACCGACTCCCACGCCGGCGCGAGACGGTTCGCCTCGACCGGGTTCGGCCTGCGGAACCCGAACACCAGCCGGACCAGCGCGAGTTCGACCGGCGCCACGAACAACACCGCGCCCGCCGCGATCCAGACGGCCGGCACCAGCCAGGCCCACGCGCCGGGCAGCACCAGCCCACCCGCGAGCACCAGCACGAACACCGTGCTGACCAACCCGGGCAACGCGGCGACGGCGGCGAACACGGTCGAGGAGTCGCGGTGTCGATCGTCCACTGTGGCCCTTCGCGCCGGGAATCAGGGGAACAATGTAGCGATGCGCACACGTGAGGTTCGGACGCCGGTCGCGGCGGAGGTCGCCAAGGCCTGGGAGATCGTGTCGGCCCACCTGCGGCCGACCCCGCTCGACGTCAACGCGACACCCGCACTGAAGCTCGAGTCGGCCCAGCCGGTCGGCTCGTTCAAGGTGCGCGGCGCGCTCACCGCCATGTCGTTGGCGCCGGCGGGCGTCGACATCGTCACCGCGTCGGCCGGCAATCACGGGCTGGGCGTCGCCTACGCCGCCCGTCTGCTCGGTCGTCACGCCACGGTCGTGGTGCCCGGCAACGCGTCGGCCGCCAAGGTGTCGGCGTTGCGTGGCTACGGCGTCGAACTGGTGGAGGTCGGCACCTCCTACGACGAGGCCGAGGCCCACGCTCTCCGGCTGGCCGAGGAGGGCGCGTACTTCCTGTCGCCGTACAACGACCCGGACGTGATCGCCGGGCAGGGCACCATCGGCCACGAGCTGGCCGCCCAGACCGACGGCCCGCTGACGGTCGTCTGCGCGGTCGGCGGCGGCGGGCTCGCGGCCGGGCTCGCGCTGTGGGCGTCCACCCGCGATGACGTGCGGGTGGTGGGCGTCGAGGCGGCCGTGTCCACCGCGCTGTCGGCGTCCGTTCGGGCGGGCGGGGACGTGGAGATCGAGATCGGCGACAGCATCGCCGACGGGATCCTCGGCAACCTCGAGCGCGGCTCGGTGACCGTGGGGATCCTGGCCGAGCACGTGGACTCGCTGGTCACGGTCACGGAGGACGAGCTGTACGCGGGCATCCGGTACCTGGTCTCCCAGCGCGGCGTGGTGGCCGAGGGCGCCGGCGCGGCGGCCGTGGCCGCGCTGCTCGCGGGCAAGGTCGAGGTGACCGGCCAGGCGGTGGCCGTGATCTCCGGCCGCAACATCGCGCTGCCCACGCTGGCGAAGGTGCTCGCCTGATGGCCGGCGTCGCGTTGAGCGCCTACCTGCTGTTCATGGTGTTGGCCTTCGGCGTGCGCGCGATCGTGCAACGGCGGCGGACCGGCTCCACGGGGTTCCGCGGCCTGCGGCCCGACGCGGGGATCGTCGAGAAGCTCGCGGGCGCGCTGTTCGTGGTGGCGGTCCTCATCGGGCTGGTGGCCCTGTTCGCGCAGGGCACCATGGGCGACTCGTGGCGGGTGGGCGTCGATCCGGCGGAGACCACCGCGCTGGTCACCGGCGGCCCGTTCGCGGTCATGCGCAACCCGATCTTCACGGCCATGACCGTCGCTGCCGCCGGGCTGACGTGGTTGGCCCCCAACGTGGTCGCGATCGTGGGGCTCGCCACGCTGCTGGCCGCGATTCTGCTCCAGGTGCGGGTGGTCGAGGAGCCGTACCTGTTGCGGGCGCACGGCGATGCGTACCGCGACTACGGCCGTCGCGTCGGCCGGTTGCTACCCGGCGTCGGACGGTTCGGCTAGCAATTCGGAGCCGTTAACGATCGTCAACAATGCCGCGCCGGATCTCTCGAACATCTTTATCCGGCGGGCACGCGCTATGACACCGATCACCGTACCCCCGAACGGATTGGGCCGTTCGGCACATCAAAATTGATACAGTCACCAACCGTTGTCGAGTGACTCCGGAACGTTTACCGGCGCACTTAACGATCGCGTCACGTACACCTCCACGCATATTTCTCGACACCTGTTCAACTTAGGCTCCGGCAGGTTCGATCCGCCCCGATGGAGGCCCGCCAGATGCCAAGTCGCAGACGTGTCCGTTCGGTCCAGGTCGTGGGAGCGCTGACCGCGTTCGCCGCGATCGCGATGGTGAGTGGCTCCACCGCCACCGCCGAGCCGACCGCACCGTTCCTCAGTGAGATCCACTACGACAACGTCGGGGCGGACACCGGGGAGGCCCTGGAGATCGAAGCTCCCGTGGGCTTCGACCTCACCGGCTGGCAGATCGTTCTCTACAACGGCAGCAACAACAACTCCTACGGGACTGCCCGCACGCTGAGCGGCACGGTGCCCGAGGCGGGCGTCGTGGTCGCCTCCTACCCGACCGACGGCCTGCAGAACGGCTCGCCCGACGGCGTCGCGCTCGTGCGCCCCGACAACACGGTCGCCGAGTTCCTCACCTACGAGGGCGCCATGACCGCCGGGAACGGCCCGGCGAGCGGTGTGGCCGGTGTCGACATCGGTGTCAGCGAGCCCGCCAGCGCGCCGGTCGGCTCGTCCCTGCAGAAGATCGACGGCGTCTGGCAGGGTCCCGCGCCCCACACCTTCGGCGTGCGCAACTCCGGCGGCGACCCGGATCCCGACCCCGAGCCCGCCGACTGCGACGACCTGACGGTCGACCGCACGATCGCCGAGGTCCAGGGCACCGGTGACGTCTCGCCGCTGGTCGGCAGCAAGGTGGTGGTGGAGGGCGTCGTGACGGCCGACCACCGCGTGGGCGGCTACAACGGTGCCTACGTGCAGACCGCCGGCTCCGGCAACCGCGCACCGGCGACCGGAGTCGCGTCCGACGGCATCTTCGTCTTCTTCGGCACGAACCCCGCGAACCACCCGGACGTCGCGATCGGTGACCAGGTCCGGGTGCGCGGCACGATCAGCGAGTACTTCGGCCTCACCGAGCTGTCCACCGGCGCCCGCTCCGACCTGCAGGTCTGCGCGCACGACGCGGCGCTGCCGGCGCCGGTCGCGCTGGAGCTGCCGCTCGACGCGGCCGCCCGCGAGTCGGTCGAGTCGATGTCGGTCGCCCCGGTCGGCGACTACACGGTCTCCGAGGTCTACAACACCAACCGGTTCGGCGAGGTCGTGCTGGCCGGCGGTGACGAGGCCGCGCGGATCCCCACCGACCGGTTCCGGCCGGGCAGCCAGGAGGCACTGGACCTGGCGGCGGCCAACAAGGCCGGGCGGATCCTGCTCGACGACGGCGCGTCGGTGAACCTGTCGACCACGAACACCCCGCCGCCCTACGTCTACCCGGACGCGCCGCTGCGCGTGGGCGACCAGGTGGAGACGTTCGGCGCGACCGTGCTGTCCTACGGCTTCGACGAGTGGCGCCTGCAGCCGGCCAAGCAGGTCACGGCGACCACGCCGGCGCTGGAGCGGGCCACGTTCAAGCCGACCAACCCGCGCACGGCCGCCCCTGAGGCGGTCGGCGGTGACGTCCGACTGGCCAGCTTCAACGTGCTCAACTACTTCGTCCACTTCGGCGGCGACGCCCGTGGCGCGGAGAACGAGGAGGCACTCGGCCGCCAGGAGGCCAAGATCGTCTCGGCGATCTCGGCGCTCGACGCGGACGTGGTGGCGCTCGAGGAGATCGAGAACTCCGTCCGGTTCGAGAGCAACGACCCGCAGATGGCGCTCAAGCGGCTGGTCGCCGCGCTGAACGCCGAGGACGGTGCCGGCACGTGGGACTATGTTCGCTCGCCGGCCGCGCTTCCGCCGGCCGCGCAGCAGGACTTCATCACCACGGCCATCATCTTCAAGCCGGGTGCCGTGACACCGTCCGGTGAGTCGCGCACCATCAACGACGAGACCGTCTGGTTCAACGCACGCGAGCCGATCGCGCAGACGTTCACGGCCGGCGACGCGACGTTCTCGGTGGTCGTGAACCACCTGAAGTCCAAGAGCAGCTCGGACTCCGCGACCGGCGACAACGCCGACGCGGGCGACGGGCAGGGCGCGTTCAACGGCGACCGGGTGCGGCAGGCCAACTCGCTCGCCGCGTTCGTGGCGCAGCTGAAGACCGACAGCGGCAGCGAGGACGTGTTGCTGCTCGGCGACTTCAACGCCTACACCCACGAGGACCCGATGCAGGTCCTCTACGACGCGTCCTATGTGGATCTGAACGAGACCGGCGAGGCCAGCTACGTGTTCGGTGGCGAGTCCGGTTCGCTCGACCACGCCATCGCCTCGCCGTCGCTCGCGTCGCGGGTGACCGGGGTCGACGTGTGGCAGATCAACTCCCACGAGTCGTACGCGTTCCAGTACGACGGCCTGGCGAGTTTCTTCGCGCCGGACCCGTACCGGGCGAGCGACCACAACCCGATCGTCGTCGGACTGTCCACACAGGCCGAAGGCCCGGTGGAGCTGCAACTGTTGGGCATCAACGACTTCCACGGTCGCCTCGAGTCGCCGGGCAACGCGCCCGACGGCCGGCCGATCGGTGGGGCCGCCCAGCTCGCGGGCCTGGTGGACCAGCTGCGCGGCGAGAACCCGAACACGCTGTTCCTGTCGGCCGGCGACAACATCGGCGCGTCGACGTTCATCTCCGCGATCGACCAGGACAACCCGACGCTCGACGCGCTGAACCTCATGGGGCTCGACGCTTCCGCCGTCGGCAACCACGAGTTCGACAGGGGCATGACCGATCTGACCGACCGGGTGGTGCCACGATCGGACTTCCCGCTGCTCGGCGCGAACGTGTACCGGGGTGACGACCGGGCGCTGCCGGCCTACGACGTGCAGACGGTCGACGGGGTCCAGGTGGGCATCGTCGGTGTGGTGACCGAGCAGACGGCGTCGCTGGTCAGTCCGGACGGGATCGCGGGCATCACGTTCCGCGACCCGGTGGCCGAGGCCGAACTGGTGGCCGCCGAACTGAAGGACGGCAACGACGCCAACGGTGAGGCCGACGTCGTGGTGCTGCTCGCCCACGAGGGTGCGGCCACCGAGAACATCGGCTCGATCGAGGACCTGCAGAACGACGCGGTGTTCGGCGAGTTCATGTCCCTGAGCGCCAACGTCGACGCGATCTTCAGTGGACACACGCACCAGCCGTACGCGTTCGAGGCGCCGATCCCGGGCACCGACCGGCTGCGGCCGGTCGTCCAGGCGCAGGAGTACGGCCGCAAGCTCGGCCAGGCGACGCTGTCGTTCGACCCGGCCAGCGGGTCCATCGTGGACACCGGGGCCGCGCTGCTCGACGTGGTCGGCGCTCCCGTCGACCCGGAGGTCGCCGCGTTGGTGGCCGCCGCCAAGGCGAACGCCGACGTGCTCGGCCAGCGTCCGCTCGGCTCGATCACCGCGGACGCCAAGCGGGCCACCACGCCGGCGGGTACCGAGGACCGCGGCAGCGAGTCGGTGCTCGGTAACTTCATCGCCGACGTGCAGCTCGCGGGCACGGCGGCACCCGGGCGGGGTGGCGCGCAGATCGCGTTCATGAACCCGGGCGGGTTGCGGGCCGACCTGCTGTACGGGACGGACGGCGTGATCACCTACGCCGAGGCGTTCTCCGTGCAGCCGTTCTCCAACGACGTCGCGACGCTCACCTACACGGGTGCGCAGATCAAGCAGGTGTTGGAGGAGCAGTGGCAGCCGGCCGGCGCTTCGCGGCCGAAGCTGCACCTGGGTGTGTCCAAGGGATTCGCGTACCAGTACCTGCCGGACAACCCGGCGGGGCAGCGGATCACGGGGATGACGCTGAACGGGACGGCCATCGACCCGGCGGCCACGTACCGGGTGACCGTGAACTCGTTCCTCGCGGCGGGTGGGGACAACTTCTTCACCCTGCCGCAGGGCACGAACCGCACGACGCCCGGCGACAACGACCTGACCATGTTGACCGACTACTTCGCGGCCAACTCGCCGGTCACGGCCGACCCGGCGCCGCGGTCGTCCATCGGGTCGCCGGCACCCACGTGCGACGAGACGATCACCGGCCGGCGTGTCGGTCCGCTGACCATCTCGAGTGGACTGACGTGTGTGGAGGACGCGACGATCGTCGGTCCGGTGACCGTGCGGCCGGGTGCCTCGCTGCAGGTGACCGGCGGCTCGATCGCCGGCCCGGTGTCGGCTTCGCGGCCGGACTCGGTGTCGTTCACCGGAACGCGGGTGACGGGGCCGATCTCGATCACCGGTGCGACCGGCGCGGTGTCGCTCACCGACACCCGGGTGACGGGTCCGGTGACGTTGTCCGGCAACAAGGGCGGCGTCCGCCTGGACGGCGCCACGGTGACCGGCCCGGTGTCGCTGACGAACAACACGGGCGGCGAGGCGGTGGTGGCGGGCAACACGGTCACCGGTCCGCTGTCCTGCTCGGGCAACAACCCGGCACCGGTGAACGAGGACCGGAAGAACACGGTTCGGGGCCCGGCGAGCGGCCAGTGCGCCCGCCTGTGAGCTAGACCGAGACAGGGCCCGCCGGCAGCTTGCCGGCGGGTCCTTCTCACGTTCGGCCGTACCTCGCCAGTACCCGGGCGCGTAGTTCGGGATCGGCGCGTGGGACCGGCTCGAGGAAGATCTCGTCCAGTTCGGGGAACTCGGCCGTCAGCTCGGCCGCGATGCGCACGCACGCGTGTTCCAGGTCGCTCGAGGACAGGCCGTCGGCGAAGTCGATGCGCGCGCACAGCAGGACCCGGTCGGTACCGGTCACCATGGTGAGCACGTCGACCACCACGTCCACCTCGGGCTCCCCCGCGAGGAAACCGCGGATTCGGCGGACCATCACCGGGTCGGCCTGACGCCCGATCAGCAGCCCCTGGTTGGTGCGGCCCAGCAGGTAGGCGACGAACGCCAGGAGCACGCCGATCATGATCGACGCGAGGCCGTCCCACACGGCCGAGCCGGTGAGGTCGTGCAGCGCCAGCCCGGCGAACGCGATGACCAGCCCGACCAGCGCGGCGCTGTCCTCGAAGAACACGGTCTTCACGGTCGGGTCGTCCGACAGGTTCAGGTACTCCCGCAGCCCCCGGTTCTCCTCGGCCGCCTCCGCGCGGACCTGCTTCACCGCGCGCAGCCAGGAGATGCCCTCGAGCACGAACGCCAACGCCAGCACGAGGTAGCCGACCCACGGGCTGGTCTGCTCGTGGTCGTCGCCGAAGACCGTGCGGAAGCCCTCGTAGAACGCGAACACCGCACCCGAGGTGAAGATCGAGACCGCGGCCATGAGCGACCAGAAGTACCGCTCTTTCCCGTAGCCGAACGGGTGGCGGCGGTCGGCCGGGCGGCTGGAGCGGCGCAGTGCCGTGAGCAGCAGGGCCTCGGTGAACGTGTCGGCCACCGAGTGCGCCGCCTCCGACAACATGGCGGCCGAGCCGGTGACGAGCCCGGCGAACAGCTTGAGCACGGCGATGGCGAAGTTGGCCCCCAGAGCCACCAGGACGGTGAGCGTGCTCTCCGACCGTTCTTCCGCCATGCTCCCGACCCTAGCGGCGGGAGCAGGAAAGTGCTGGTCAGCTGGCTTCGGCGGTGGTTCCGCGACGCGGCAGGCGGGTGGAATGGTGCATTTCGTACTCGGAGCGCCGGTAGAGCATGGCCAGGAACATGGTGACGAGCATCAGCAGGTGCCCCACGAGCATGAGGAAGCCGCGGCCGATCGCGCCCATCCAGAGCGGCACCAGCAGCACCGCGAACGGCAGGTACATGGCGGCGGCCATCTCCAGGATCGCGGCACGCGAACAGGTACGGAACCACATCCACAACGACATGCCGACGACCATGCTGGTGGCCATCACCATGGCGGAGACATCGTCGCGGGCATAGGTCCCCGCCCACCCCGTGGAGTCGGCGACCAGGCCGAACAGCGGATGGAAGATGAGCATGCCCAGGCCCATCGCGGCCAACATCTCGACATAGTGCAGTGCGAACCGGCGTTTGGCGGTGGAAGTCATGGCGAATTTATACCCCATACCCGTATCGATGGACAGAGGCATTCGGCGTCACCGCGCTGCGTGAACAGCAGCGGCGACACCGAAACCGTAACCCGGTCGCACCGGCGCGACATCTCGTGAAGTGCGGGTGCACGGGAAGGGCCGAGCGGCCCCGGGGGGCCGTCGGCGTTCCTGTCGCAACAGCTAGCTGTGCCTGACGGACAGGCCGTAGATCACGACCTCGCCGTAGTTGCTGGTGGTGCAGGGCGATGAGTTCGTGCAGTTGGCGAGCGTGTACACGCCGGCCTTGAAGTACCCGGTGGTGAAGCTGACGGGGATGGTGGTCTGGAGGACACCGTTGTAGTACGCGCGGATGTTCCCGCCGCTCACCACGAACTTCGCCTCGAACCGGGTGCCGAGCGTGTAGTTGCTGGTCACCAGGTGGTAGCGGGCGTCGTTGTCCCTGGTGACGTACAGGTTCCGGCCTTCGAGCCGGAACGTCGACCGATCGTTGCCGTCGTGGATCTGGCCCGCCACCACGTGTGGCTTGGTGGCCGGCAGGCGGGTGAACGCCTGATTGATGATCATCGTGTGGGTGCCGGAGGTGGACGACCAGCTCGCGCCGCCCGTCCCGTCGGAGCGGGTCTCCCGCAGTTCCGACCGGCCGTAGGTGCTGTTCGGCGTGGTCACCGCGTTGACGGCCGCGCGGAACCGGATGCCGTCGCACGAGGAGTTGGCCACGTACCACGGGTTGTGGGTGTAGCCGTCCAGTTGTGGTTGGGAGATCTCGAGTGGCTGGTTGCCCGACTGGTTCGGGTTGTCGACGGGCAGCTGGAGACGCCAGTGTCTGGCCAGGTCGATGGTGTCGGCCGGGACGCAGCCTTGCGCCGAGGCGGCCGTGGGTACGATCAGGCCGGCGAGCAGGAGCAGTACGAAAAAGATGCGACGATGCATTTCTTCACTCCGTGATGTCGTGGCGGTCGAGGGAAAGCTCGCGTATCACCTCCTCGTCGATGCCGATGCCCAGGCCAGGACCCTGGGGCACGGCAACGAGCCCGTCGACGACGGCCATCGCCGGCGGGCTCGCGTACGGACTGGTCAGGAACTGCCTGCCGTTCAGGTCCACCGGGGTGTCCACACCGAACGCCGCGAACAGGTGGAGTGACGCCGCCAGGCCGATGTCGGACTCGGTCAGGCCCGAACCCATGATCGGCACCCCACAGTCCTCGGCCAACTGGCACTGTCGCAACGCGAGCGTCAGGCCACCGCAGCGCTGCACCTTGGCGACCGCGATGTCGATGGCGTCCAGCCGGACGAACGTGGCGAGATCGGTCGGGTGGCGCAGGCTCTCGTCCACCGCCAGCGGCAGCGGGCACTTCTCCCGCAGCCGCCGCATCCCCACGATGTCGTTGGACGGCAACGGTTGCTCGAACACCGTGATGTCCAGTTCGGACAATCGGCGGGCCACGCGCAGCGCGGCGTCGACCGTGTACGCCTGGTTGGCGTCCACCCAGATGATCGCGTCCGGTGCGGCGTCCCGGATGGCCGCGACCATCGCCACATCGGCCTTCTCGCTGCCCAGCCCGAGTTTCACCTTCACGTGGCGGTAGCCCTGCGTGCGGCCTTCGGCCACCGATTCGACGGCCTCCACCGGCGTCCCACCACCGACGATCCAGGCCAGCTCGATGTGCTCGCGCCGGCGCCGGCCCCACAGTTCACCGAGTGACACCCCGAGCGACCGCGCGTACGCGTCGTGGCACGCCACGTCCACCGCCGCCCTGGCGAGCGGCATGCCGATGGAGAAGCCCCGGTTGATGGTGCGGTCGAACACGCGGCACAGTCCGTCGAGGTCCCACACCGGCCGGCCGATCGCCGCCGGGGCGAGGTAGCCGGCGATCGTGGACACAATGGACTCGGTCGTCTCGTAGGTCCACGACGGGATCGGCGTCGCCTCACCCCAGCCGACCGCACCGTCCGAAGTGGTCACCTTCACCAGCACCCGCACGGCCGGGCGCCCGCTGACCACCACGCTGCCACCCGACACCGAGAAGTCCCGCAGCGTCGGCAACCCGACCGTGTGCACCTCGACGCGCTGGATGGTCGCCATCAGAACCACTGCGCCTTGTCGACCACGTTGATCAGCTCGCGTCCCTCGGCGAACCGCACGGCGTTGTCCACGAGCACCGCGAGTCGCCGCTCGTCGGCGTGTGGTCCGGCGCCGGCCACGTGCGGGGTGAGCACCACGTCCTCGCGGGTCCACAGAGGATGACCGGTGGGCAGCGGCTCGGTCTCGTACACGTCGAGCGCGGCTCCGGCCAGCCGTCCCGCGTCGAGCGCGTCGACCAGCTCGTCGAGCCGCACGGTCGGTCCCCTCCCGATGTTCACGAAGTACGCCCCGGGCTTGCACAGCGCGAACCGCTCGGCGCCGAACAACCCCTCGGTGCTCGGCGTGTGCGGAACCGTGACGATCACCAGGTCGGCCTCGGGAAGCAGCGCGTCCAGGGCCGCGGCGGGATGAACGGCCGTGAAGCCCGGCGGGATGTCGGTTCGGCGGGCGTCCACACCGGACACCTCGGTGCCGAACGCGGCCAGCAACCGGCCGATCTCCGCGCCGAGGGCGCCGGCACCGACCACCAGCGCGCGACGCTCGGCCAGCGGCACCACCGAGCCCGGATCCCAGTCGGGCGCCCAGTTCCCGCGTGCCTGCTCGCGCACGTACCTCGGCAGCCCCCGCGCGAGCGCGAGGACCAACGCGAGCGTGTGCGTGGCCACGTGATCGGTGTAGGTGTCGCGCATGTTCGTGACCTGGACCGGGTGGTCGATCAGCTCCTGGTGGTAGAAGCCCGGTGGCGGCCCGGCCTGCGGCGCCTGCAGCCACAGCAGGTTCTCCGCGTGGCGCAACAGGTCCGGTGGCAGCGCCCCGTACACGGCGTCCGCATCGGACAGTGCGGCCGGCGCCTCCTCCGAAGTCGGCGTGAGCACCCGGATTCCCGGCACCGCCTCGACGAGCCGGTCGCGCCACTCGGGATCGGCCAGCAGTACCAGGGTGAAGCTCATGCCAGCCTCGCGAGGACGGCCTCGGTGATCTCGTGGTGCAGCGGCTCGCCCGCAACCCAGCGACCCAGCTCCTCGGCCATCAGCGCACCGAGCCGGCGGCGTTCGTTGCCCAGCGCGCCCGCCAGGTGCGGCGTGATCACCACGTTCGGCAGCCGGAACAACGGCGAACCGTCGACCGGCGGCTCCGGATCGGTCACGTCGAGCACGGCGAACAGGTCGGTGCGCCTGCTCAGCACGTCCACCAGCGCGGTCTCGTCCACCAGACCGCCGCGCGCGGTGTTGATGAGCGTCGCGTCCGGCCTCATCGACTCCAGCAGCACGGTGCCGACCAGGTGCCGGGTCTCCGGCAGCAGCGGTGTGTGCAGACTGACCACATCGGACGTCGCGAACAGTTCCTCCAGGCCCACCAGGCGAACGCCGGGCGTCTCGGCCGCGTGCGGGTCGTAGGCCTGGACCACCACGTCGTGGTTGGCCAGCAACCGCGCGGTCGCCCGGCCGGTGGCGCCGAGCGAGGTCAACCCCACCACCGTGCCGTACGCACCCGGCTCGGGAACGCGGGACGCGGCCGCCACCAGTTCCCGGGACCGCAACACGTACCGCCAGCCGTGCTTGAGCGCGTAGATGATCTGGGACACCGTGAACTCCGCCACCGCGATCGCGTTGGCGGGCGCCGCGGCCGTGATCCGCACTCCCCTGGCCCACGACTCGGGGGTCACCGCGGACTTCACCGACCCGGCGCCGTAGAGCACGAGCGCGAGGTTCGGCGCGGCCGCCAGCAGCTCGGCGTCCAACCGGGGCGCGCCCCAACTGGTGACCAGAACCTCCACATCGGACAGCAGCTCGGGGGTCAGCTCGGCCGCCTCCATGGGGGGCGCCGGGATCCGCAGGTGCCGCTCGATGGCCGCCCGCTCGTCGGGTCCGTAGACGTTGTCGAACCGGGGCAGCTGCATGACGTACAGACCGTTGCGCACTCAGGGCTCCTCCCCGTGCACGGCATCGCGCACGGCTTCGAGTCGGGCGGGGGACGCGAGCCCCGCGTGGTAGTACCGAATCTGTCGGGCCCCCGCGGCGAGCAGCCTGCTCACCCGGGTGGCGAGGGTGTCCGGGTGATCCTCCAACGCCGTCACGTTGGCCACCACCGGTGCGGTCGTCCGCTCGGCCGCCGCCTTCACCTGGGACACCGCCGCATCCTCCGCACCCCAGCACTTCAGCACGAACGCGTCGGCCGGTGCGGAGAACGTGGCGAGGTCCACGCCGACGTCCGGGCCGGTCACCTGCGGGTCGTCCGCCACCATCAGCAGCACCTCCCGCTCGCCGGCCAACGCGGTCGCACTCCGGAGCAGCCCGGCGATCGTGTCGGTCCGGTGCTGGTACAGCGCCCACGCACGGTCCGCGCCGATCGCGTCGGCCAGCGTGTCACCGGCCGCCCGGCCGTCCCGCAGCTCACGGTCGACCGCCAGCCGGATGTCGGCCGCCAGCCGCGTCGGGTCCACGCCGTGGTCGACCAGCCCGGTGCGGCAGGCCAGGCACAGACACACGGACAGCAGTGCCCGGCCGGTGTCCGACAGGTCGGCACCCGAGGTCTTCTCGTGGTGGCTGCCGTGGTCGAACCCCAGCCAGCCACACGCCTCCAGCATCAACGCCGGCACGTCGTAGTGCGCGCACACCTCGTCGACCAGTGTGAGCGCGTACTCCCGCACGGCCGGGTGGGCCGGGCAGAGCGCGTACGGGTACCGCTCGCCGAAGGCATTGTGGACGGTCAGTTCCGGGGCGGTGGCACCGACGGCCGAGGAGTGGGTGAGCACCAGCCACGCCTCGACCCGCAGACCGGCGCCGGTCAACGCGGCGGCGGCCGTGCCGAACCGGTCGTCGTCCGGCACACCCCAGTCGGGGGTGCGGGGCCGCAGCCGCTGCCCGGCCCACCGTTCCTCCCGAACGGGGAAGTAGGCGGCCGCGTGCTCGGCTTGCACCACGCGGTGCGCCGGGTGGAACGGCGTCACCGCCCGCACCGAGTGGTAGGCGGCCTGCAGGGTGACCGTGTCCACACCCAGCCCGGCGATGCGGTCGGCGGCCGCCGGATCCCCCACCAGGTCCCAGGTGTAGGCGAACGTGCCGTGTCTGGTCACCGGCCTCAGCCCTTGACGGCGCCGGCCAGGCCGCGCACGAAGTAGCTCTGGAAGAACAGGAACACCAGCAGCATCGGCGCGAACGAGATGGTCATGCCGGCCGCGAAACCCGTCCAGTCCACCGAGTGCTCACCGCGGAACGACAGCATGCCGACCGCCAGGTTCTGCAGCTCCGGTTGGCCGAGCGTGAACACCAACGGGATGTTGAACTCGTTCCAGTTGCTGACGAACTGGAAGATCACCACCACGGCGATCACCGGTTTGGCGAGCGGGAGAATCAGCCAGAACGTGCGCAGGAACCCGGCACCGTCCAGTTTGGCCGCGTCGAACAGGTCGGACGGCACGCCGGAGAAGAACCCGATGAACAGCAACACGTACAGCGCGCCCGCCGCACCCGACATGGCGAGGATGACGCCGGCCCGCGTGTTCAGCAGACCCAGCTGGTCCACCAGCACGAACTGCGGGATGATGATCGACGCGACCGGGATGAACAGCGTCGCGATGATCATCCGGTGCAGGAACGTCCGCCCCGGGAAGTCGTACCTGGCCAGGACATAGCCGCACAGCGCCGACTTCACCAGCTCGATCACCGTGGACGCCACCGCGTAGATCACGGTGTTCACGAAGTACTGCGAGAACCCGGCGTTCACCCAGGCACGGACGAAGTTGTCGAAGTTCAGCTGGTCGGGCACCAGGCTCGCGCCGCCGGAGAACAACCCGCCCTGTGTCTTGAACGCCGCGGAGATCGTCCACAGGAACGGGTAGATCCACAGTAGACCGACCACCACGAGCACCGGGATGGCGATGAGATTGCCCTTGGAGATCCTCATCAGACGCCGTACTCCTTGCGCAGCCGGTTCGCCTTCCGCACGAACGCGCCCTGGCTGGTGACCATGATGAACGCGATCACCGAGAACAGGAGTGCGGCGGCCGAGGCGTAGCCGTACTCGAACGGCACCGTGCCGAACGCTTCCTGGTAGATGAAGTACGACACCACGTACGTGCTGGTGCCCGGGCCACCGCCGGTGAGCGTGACCACCAGACCGAACACGTGCATGGCGTTGATGAGCGCCAGCAACACGATGATCACGGCGACCGGTCTGATCATCGGCAGGGTGATCATCGTGAGCTTCTGCCACGCGCTGGCGCCGTCGATGTCGGCCGCCTCGTACAGTTCCTCCGGCACGTTCTGCAACGCGGCCATCCAGTAGATCATGTACTGGCCGAAGATCTGCCAGATCGACACCAGCACCAGCACGATCAGCGCGCTCCACCGGCCGGCGAACACGTCCACCGACTCCTCGATGATGCCGAGGTCACGCAGCAGCGAGTTGAGCGCGCCGTTGGACGGGTTGAGCAGGTAGGTGAACACCAGCCCGGCCATGGCCACCGGGATGATCAGCGGCGCGAAGAACACCGTGCGGAAGACTTTCTTGCCACGCAACCACTTGCGGGTGAGCAGCACCGCCACGAACAGCGAGAGCGGCAGCTTGATGGCCGTGTTCAGCACCGCGAAGATCACGGTGTTCAGCACGGCGAACCAGAACAGGTCGTCGTTCAGCACCGAGACGTAGTTCTCCGTGCCCACCCACTCGTCGAGCGGCCCGAACCCCGACCAGTCGAAGAACGAGTACCACACGGTCGCCACCAGCGGCCACAGCGTGAAACCCAGGTACAGCAACAGGAACGGGGCCAGGAAGACCAGGATCCAGATCTTGTCGAACCCCTTGGCCCGCTCACGGACGTTGCCGTCCTCCGGTGCGCGGCGGCGCCTCCGCCTGGGCGGCGCCACTGTCTCGATGCTCATGCTGGTCCCTCACAGGTGGGTGACGCCGCCGGAGCGGCAGGTCTCCGGCGGCGCCGCATCGGCCTCAGTAGCGATCCAGGCCGAAGTCCTCTGTGTACTCCCAGTCCTCGAAGGTGTAGCAGTCGATGGAGACGTCCAGACCGGACTCCTTCTCCTCGGCCAGCTTCGCCTCGAGGGTGCTCTGCCGCTGCGCCACCAACTCCTGCGCCAACGGCTCCAGGGGTTTGTTGTCCACCAACGCCTCGACCATCGCCTCGAACTCCCAGTCGGGCCGTTGGGAGATCGCGTCCAGATAGGCCTCTGACTTCGCGATGTCCGGACACTTCAGCACCGGCACGGGAACGTGCACCCGGAAGCCCGGTTCGTCGGCGATCTCCATGATCTGCTTGATCGCCGGATCGGTGACGTACTTCGTGTTGTCCGTGTAGGCCAACGTGCCGAAGCCCGCCTTGAAGTACTCCTGCACGAAGAACCCGTCCGGCTGGGTCATCCACTCCAGGAAGGTCCAGGCGGCCTCGTGGTTCTCGGTCTGCGAGGAGACCCAGTACTTGTTGCCGTCGTGCTGGCGGGCGAGCGCACCGGTGGCTCCGTCGTCGGGGATCGGGTGACCGGCCACGGTGAACCTGTCGGCCGTGTAACCCTGACTCGCCCACACGCTCGGCATCCAGGTGCCGTCCAGGTAGATCGCCGCCTGGTCCGCGGCGAACTGCTGGCGCGAGAAGTCCTTGTCGTTCGTGCCCGGCGCGAGATAGCCGGCCTGGTTCAACTCCTGGACATAGGAGAAGGTCTCGAGCAGCGCCGGGTCGTCGAGGGAGAACCTGCCCTTCTGGAAGTCGAAGAACAGGTCGGTCTTCGCGCCGGCGGCCAGCGCGTACCAGATGCGCTGCAGATCCCGGCCCTTGCTGGGCGACGCGATGCACTCCGCCTCGGTGCTCGAGGTGATCGCCGCACAGGCCTGTTTCAGCTCGGTCCACGTCTTCGGCGGGTTCGCCGGGTCGAGCCCGGCCTGCGCGAACACCGCGTTGTTCAGGTACATGTAACCCGGGCCCCAGTACAGGTTCTCGGAGAACGGGAAGCTGTAGGTCTCGCCGTCGGAGACGTTGATGCCCTCCACGAACGACCCGTCCGGCCAGCGATCCTGGACCTCCTGCGGCAGTTCGCCGTCGGGGTGCAGCGGGCTGACCCACCCCTGGGACAGCATCTGGGCCATGTTCATCGGCCCGCCGTCGCTCCAGTAGAAGATGTCCGGTGCCTGCCGGCTCTGGAACGCGAGCGGCAGCGTCTTCTTGTACTCGTCCTGGGTGATCGAACGCCACTCGATCCTGATGTTCGGGTGTTCTTTGGTGAACTGGTCGCCCACCACCTTGTGGAACTCCACCTGTTCGGCGGAGAAGTCCCAGATGTTCAGCGTCACCTGGTCACCGCTGCCACCGTCGGTGCCACACGCGACCAGCGGCGCGACCAGTGCCAAGGCGGCCAGCGCGACCACGCCGCGCCGTTTCTTCATCATCTCGCCCTCCTTTGGGCAGACGGGGCGCGCGACACCGTAAGGAAAGCGCTTACCCGAGGTCAGTGCTGAGGTTAGCGGGACGCAGCTCACACTTCAAGACCCAAGAAAGCGTTTTCACGCGCTACCGTCCTGCTGACTGGTACTTTATCGACGATCGTGCAAGCGCTATCTCGAGGAGCAGACGTGCGCGTGATCGCCTTCACCAAGCCGTTCGGCCCGGTCGCACCGGGTCTACTGGCCGACCGACTGGCGTCGTTGGATGTCGCGGGTGCCGACCTCGTGGTCCGCGAGGGTCAGGCCGTGGATCCCGCGCGGCCGAACGGAATCGTGGCCTTCGCCGACGCACTCGCGCGCCACGGCCTGCGCCTGGAAGTGGTCACCACCGACCTCCTCGCGCCCGACCCGACGGCTGAGCGGATCTTCGGGGCGTGCGCCGAGGCGAACGTCGGGCTCGTCCGCGCCGGCTTCTACCGCTACGACCCGACGCTCGGTCACCGCCGGTGCCTGGAGGACGCGCGGCGGGGACTCGGCGGGCTGGCGGAACTGGCCGCACGGCAAGGAGTTCGGCTCGCGCTGCAACTGCACCACGGCACCGTGCACGCCTCCGCCGCCCACGCGCTCATGGTTCTCGACGGAACGGATGTCGCCGTCTACGCCGACCCCGGCAACCAGACGAAGGAGGGCAGCGAGGACTGGCGGCTGAACCTGGACCTCCTCGGCGACCGGCTCGCGTGCATGGGCGTGAAGAACTCCGCGTGGCGCGGCGACAAGTGCGACTGGGTGCCCCTGGCCGACGGCACGATCTCGTGGCGCGAGATCCTCGCCGGGCTCGCCGAGCGCGGCTTCACCGGGCCGCTCTCCCTCCACGTCCACTACCCGACCACCGATCCCGTGGCCACGCTGCGTACCGAACTGGAACACCTGCGCAGCCTCCGGGAAAGCGATTTCTGAATGCTCGGATCGAGGCCGTACCATCGCTCGTGAAGCGGTCGATGGAGGGAGGGGTTCCGTGCGCAGGCGGGTGACCATCACCGACGTGAGCGCGGCCGCCGGCGTCTCCGCGGCCACCGTCTCCCGGGTGCTGAACGGCACGGCCAAGGTGGATCCGGCGCTGGCCGAGCGAGTGCTCGCCACCGTGCGCGACCTCGGCTACCGGCCCAACGCCGCCGCACAGGGCCTGGCGCGCGGCGAGTCCGGCACGATCGGCGTGCTCATGCCCGACCTCGCCAACCCCTACTTCCCCGACGTGCTCAAGGCGATCTCCGCCGTGGCCCGGGCGAACGACCGCCGCGTCATGGTCATGGAATCCGACGAGGACCCCGACATCGAGCACGCGATCGTCGACGACCTCATGCGGTCGTGCGACGGGATCCTGCTGTGCTCACCTCGCATGGACCGCGCCGAGCTGGTCGACCTGGTGGACCGCAACCTGCCGATGGTGCTGGTGAACCGGATCGCGCCAGGCCTCGACGTCCCGTCGATCACCGTCGACTTCTTCGGCGGCATGACCCTGATCTGCGGGCACCTCGCCCAGCTCGGACACCGCCGCGTGGCGTACCTGGCGGGGCCGGAGAAGTCGTGGGCCAACACCGAACGCATCCGCGCCTTCCCGGCGGCCAAGGCTTTCGGGCTGGACGTGACGGTCATCCCCTGCGGGGCCACCAGCCGCGCCGGCTACGACAAGGCGCCCGAGGTCCTCGACACCGACGCCACCGCGCTCGTCACCTACAACGACCTCATCGCGCGTGGTGCGATCACGCGACTCGCCGAGCTGGGGGTCACGGTGCCGCAGGATCTCTCGGTCATCGGCTTCGACGACATCATGCTCGACCAGTTCGCCACGTCCACGATCTCCACGGTGGCCGTGTCGCGGGAACGGCTCGGCCGGGAGGCCGCCGAAATGTTGCAGGCCAGGATGTCCGGCTCCCTCGACAGCGAACCGCGGTACCTCACGGTCGAACTGCGTCAGCGCGGCACGAGCGCCGCACCCCGCCCGGCTCCCACCGGTGTCGCGCGCTGACTATTCTCCTCAGGGTCACTACGTTTGATCGCGTATTGCTTTCTGGGGATGACATGGTCGCTCGACCGCGCGGCTGGAAACTGTGGGCTCTGCCGCGCCCCGCGATCGGCTTCATCCTGCTCGTGGAAGTTCTCGCGGTCGTGGTCGTGGTTCTCGCGTCCCGCAACAATCCGACGACCGGCCACGACTGGGTGCTGTTCGGGGTTCTCGCGGTCACGGCGGCCGTTCACCTGCAGCTGAGCCACACCATCGAACGTGCCGGGCGCGACCGGCCGCGCAGCCCGTACGTTGACCTGTTCAGCGTCTGGCTTCTCGCCGGCGCCGTGCTGCTGCCCGCGCTGCCCGTCACCGTGTTGGTCCTGTCCCTGTACGCGCACCGCTGGCTGCCGGTCGGACGGTCGGACGAGAGCCGCCCGCCACACCGGATGATCTTCAACATCTCCATGATGACGCTGGCGAGCATGTCGGCCATCGGTGTCGTCCAGGCGAGCGGGCTGCGGGAGCGGCTGTTGACCGGCGCTTCACTCGGTCTGCGTGACGTGCTGCTGCTGGCGCTCGCCATGGTGGTGCTGTGGACCGTCAATACGGTGCTCGTGGCCGCCGTGATCCTGTTGACCTCCCGCCCGCCGCGGTTCTGGTCGGTCATCGGCAGCGGACAGGACAACCTCCTGGAGGCCGGTCAGTTGGCGCTCGGCGGGTTCGTGGGGCTCGCCATGGCCGCGTGGCCGGGTTTCGCACCGCTCATGATCGTGCCGGCGGTGGCGCTGCACCGGACGGTGCTGCTGAACCAGTTGCAGGAAGCGGCGAAGACCGACGACAAGACGGGGCTGCTGAACGCGTCCACGTGGCAGCAGCACGTGGTGGACGAGTTGGAGCGGGCCCGTCAGCGCGGCCTGACGTTCGCCCTGCTGATGATCGACCTCGACCTGTTCTCGGAGATCAACAACAAGCACGGCCACCTGGCGGGTGACGCCGTGCTGCGCCGGTTCGCCGACGTGCTCGCCAAGTCGGTCCGCCGGGGCGACTCGGTCGGCCGCTTCGGTGGCGACGAGTTCGCCGCGCTGCTGCCCGAGGTCGACCGCGCGGAGGCGCTGGTGGTGGCCGAACGCATCCGCGAGCACATGCACGAGGTCCAGTTGCCCGACGGGGACGGCGGTTTGATCAGCGGTCTTTCGGTCTCCATCGGTGTGGCCCTCTACCCGGCCGCCGACCAGGACACGGTCAACGGCCTACTGTCCACAGCGGACACCGCGCTGTACGCGGCGAAGCACGGCGGCCGCGACCGGGTCCACCTCTAGCAGTCTCCTGTCGTGGGACCGTTTACCGCGTTGGGCACGCCCAGATCCGTTGGTGCCGGGGTGTTCGAGCGGCAGGACAGCGGACCGTTGATCGTCGTGCCGGCCAGTACCGGAGACCGGGTCGACGTCAGGGTGACCGGGCCGCTGACCGTGCCGCCCACCACTGTGGCCGTGCCGCCGGTCAGCTTCACCGGGCCGGCGATCCTGCTGTTCAGCAACGACACCGACGCCGCCCGCGTGGCCGACACCGGACCGTTGATCACCGCGCCCGTGGCCACCAGGTTCGCACCACTGTGGACGGTCACCGGGCCGGAGACCGTCGCGCCCGTCAGGCACGTGACGCCTTCGCGTACCGCCAGCGGACCGTTGTGGCGCCCGGTGATCGTGGTGGTGCACGCGGGTGGCGCGGGGATCAGGGTCACGGCGAACTCGTCCGCCGCACCGATGTTGCCGCTCGGGTCGATCGACCGGTACTCCACCGTGTGCCGGCCGTAGCTGGTCGGCACCTCGTCCCACGGCGACAGCCTGGGCACGCCGAGCTTGCCGTACACGAGGTTGTCGATCTTCGTTCCCTGTGGGGTGAACAGGAACGGCGCGTCCGGGTCGGTCGGCCAACCGAAGTAGTTGAACCAGCCGTCGCCGTCCGTGCGGAACTCGCGCACCACGTAACCCGGGGTGTCGTCGGCGCCGTCGAGGGCCATGGTGAAGGGACCGTTGACGATGTACTCGTCCCCCGCCTTCAGCAGCGCGCCCTCGATCTCGTACCCCACCGACGGATCGGTGGCGTCGACCGTCCAGGTCAGGGTTTCCGTGCCGACGGTGGCAGACAGAGAGTGCGTGCCCGCCAGGTCCAGCGTGGACAGGTCGACCGCGCGATCTCCCGTCAGCGGGGTGCCGTCGAGCGTCCACGTGACCGGGAGCCGCTCGTCCACGGGATTGGTGGTCTCGACGTAGACCACGTCCTCGGCGCCGACCGGGTTTCCGGTGGGTGTGGAGCCGGTGAACTCCGCCGGCACCGGGTCCATCGGAGTGGTCACCGACGCGTCGACCGTCCACGTGCGACGTTGGGTGAGCGCGGTCGAGCCGCGGATCGCCGGGTCCCGCACGAACTCCGTGGGATCGACGACCGTGACCTCGAGGGTGTGCGTGCCGGTGAGGTCCAGTGTGGACAGGTCGATACTGCGATCACCCCGCGCCAGCACCGACCCGTCGAGCGTCCACGTCACGTCCAGCTGGTGGCTCACCGGGTACGCGGTCTCCACCCACACCACCCGGTCCGCGCCGAGCACGGTGTCCGGGGTGGCGTCCTGCAGGATCAACGTCTTCGCCGAGATCCGGTGCACCATCTGCTCACGGCTGATCTCGTCGAAGTAGTAACCGAGCGTCTTCATCATGGAGTGCGCGGCCGGCCGCCAGATCCCGGATCCGGCGTACATCCCGCCTTCGTAGCGGGCGATCGGCCCGCCGGCCTCGCTCTCCTCGCCGAGCCAGCGCCACCACTTCCGTTGCTGGGTGGCCATCTGTTCCTCGGTGAGCAGCGTGTGGTGCGACGACGAGGGTTCACCACCCGTGTACGGCTCACCACGCACCCCTCGGGCGAGGTAGTCGTACTCGTCCTGCAGCTCGCCGAGCGAGTGACCCAGCTCGTGCGGGGTGATCAGCGCGGACAAAGCGTTGCCGCCCGACGCCGTCGCGTTCGCGCCACCCGCGCCGCCGTAGGTGTCGCTGTTGCCCAGCGCCAGCAACTGCCGGTTGGCGCGCGTGGTCCCGGGCACCAGGTCTGCGTACTCGTTGGCCACCGCGCCGTCGACGGTCAGCAGGCGCTGCACGCTGTTCGCGTTGCAGCCACCCCAGAACCCCATGTTCAGCGGGGTGTCCCGACGCGGTGAGTCCAGGTTCGGATCGCAGTCCACACCGGACTCGGGCGACGGGATCTCCACGGCGTACACGTTCACGTAGCTGCGGTAGGACTTGAACGGTTCGATGGTCCACAGCACGTTCAGGTGTTTGTCCACGTGCTCACGGAACTTCGGCAGTTCGGCGGCCGTGTAGCCGTCGCCGAGCACCACCATGTTGAACCGCTTCGCCGGGTCGCCCGTCACCTGGATGGGGACGACCGTCGCGTCTTCCTGTGCGACCGCCACTCCGGGCGCGGCCACGGCCGCCGCTATCAGAAGGCCGACCGTGGCCAGCGCCCGGCGCATCAGCGGCCGACCACGGTGCAGGTGGCGGTGGACCGCTTCGACGGATCGCTCTCCGACGTGGCGGTCAGCTTCACCTGCGCGACCAGCGAACCGCTGCCGTTCTTCTTCGCGTGGACCGGCACCTGGACGGTCTTGCCGAAGTCCGCCGTGGCAAGGGCGTTCGGCACGTCCACTGTCCATCCGCGACCCTGCACGGTGGCCGAGACGCGGTAGACGTCGCCGTTCAGGTACTTCCGCACGTCCTCCGGGTGCTGTCCCTGCGGGTTCGCCTTCCAGCCGGTGTTGAGCACGGGGAACTTGCAGGTGGCCACGCCGTCCTTGCCGGCACCGGCGGCCGTCGGCACGGCGAGCACGCCGCGCCGCTGCGGACCGGCACCGTCGAGCGAACGGATGGCCACCGTGTACGACAGCTGGCCGTGGGCGTCGCGGTGCACGTTCAGCACGTAGAAATGCAGCCGGTTGGCCTCGTCCACGAACTCGTACTCACTGCCGGAGTTGGTGCCGGCATGGAACAACGCGTCCGACAGCTGCCGGTAGTCGCCGATCGTGATGGGCACCTCGGTGCCGTCCGGCAGGACGTAGTCGGTCATCCCGATGTCCTGCGGGTTGGCGTCGATCACCCACTCGAACGGCGCGCGGTCCACGTTCTTCGTCTTCGCGAGCAACACACCGGCGTCCGGGGTGAACGAGTCGGTGCCCATCCGGTCCACGACCTCGACCGTGTAGTTGTTGTAGCCACCGCCGTCACAGAACGGATCGGTGTTCACGTCGCAGCGCGGGCTCAGGTCACCGGAGTCCATCTGGACGTTGATGCCCGCCAACCCGTTCTGTCCTGGTTGGACGGCCCGAGCGGTCACCTTCGCGATCACCATGCCCGACTGGGCGAGTGCCTCGCGGGACAGCCGCAGCACGTTCTGCTCGTCGACGATCCCGAGGTCGATCTTGTTGCGCAGCATGTGTTGCGCGCCCATGGACGCGCCGCCGGTCGCCGGGATCATCCAGCGGCTGTGCGGGCCGCCCGGCCCGTTGAACGTGCCGCGCGACAGCATCTCCCAGATGCCGCTGTAGGACCGTCTCGGTGGGACACCGAACGGGTTGTTGTAGTTGTCGCCGATGCCCAGGATGTGGCTGAACTCGTGGGCGTAGACGGACATGCCGGAGCTTTCGGCCTGTGTGGACGATCCGCCGCCGGCGTTGGGCCAGATGGTCGAACCGGACGCCCAGGAGGTCCAGTCGACGTAACGGGTGTCGACCCAGTTCGTGAGCGCGGGGTCCGGCGGGCCGAACTCGTCGGTCACGTCCTCCTTGTTCGGGAACCTCATGGACCCGAACTCCTGCCAGGTCGACGACTCGTCCTGGCCGGCGGAGAGGAAGAAGACGAAGTCGAAGCCGGCGGGCACCTCGACACCGACGTCGGCCACCCACGCGGCCCGGCCGTCGGTCCGCAGGTCCTTGTCACAGGAGTCGCCGGCCGGGCAGCCGTTGCCGTCCTGCATCTCCATGGCGTACTCGTGGGACTTGCCCGGCATCTCGTACGGCCCGAATGCCTCCAGCTCGACGCCGAAGCGGCCGCCGGAGTCCTCCATCCAGTACTCGTGGATGGTGTGGCCGCGGTTCAGGTCGCCCGGGGTGTTCAGGAAGTCCTGGTAGAACTGCGCGACTTCCTCGCGCGGGATATCGTGTGCCTCAGCGCTCGGGTTGGCGAACACCGTGGAGTTCTGGGGCTGGGTCACCACGAACGGCTGGTTCGGGTAGTCGGTGAGGACGAGCGCGCCACGGAAGTTGCGCTGCGAGCCCTTCACCGACGGGTCGGCCCAGTTGGTGTTCGGGATCGGCTGGTAGTCGTCCCAGGTCATGTGGTCCGGGTTGACCCAGTTCTGGGCGTCGATGGGAACGGGGAAGCCGGGCTGACCCATGACTCGGGCGTTGCCGGCCTGCTGCTGCCACGGCTGCTGCTGCGGCCAGTGGTCGAACTGCCAGGGGTTCTCGGGCGGGGCGGGGGCGGCGGAGGCCGGGCTGACCGCCACACCGGCCGCGAGTGTCGCGGCCGAGAGCAGGGCAGTCACCAGCTTTGCAGGGCGGGTCACGGACTGACGCTAGCTCCGCTCTTGACCGACATCACCGGTCCGCTGTAGGGAACGTGTTGCACAACGTTCCGACAGATGACGAAACGGCCTGGTCCCATGACTGAGAACCTGCAGCAGATCGTCGAGGATCTGGCCGTGCGGCTCGGGCGGCCGGTGCTGCTCGAGGACCACGGCCAGCGTGTGGTGGCCTACAGCGAGCAGACCGAGCCCATGGACGACATCCGCCGCGACTCGATCCTGCGCCGCCAGACCACCCAGGACGTGCGGCGCCGGTTCCGGTCGGCCGGGATCTTCGAGTCGGCCGGGCCCTTGCGGATTCCTGGTACTTCTGGCGTCCTGGCCAGGGTCTGCGTGCCGGCCCGACACCGCGACCGACTGCTCGGGTTCCTCTGGCTGATCGACGAGGGCCCACCCCTGTCGGACGAGGATGTCGCCATGGCCGCGAAGGCCGCGCCGGGACTCGCGTTGACGCTGCTGCACGAGAGCCTGGCCGCCGGCCTGACCGTGCGCCGCGAGCAGGAAGCGCTGACGGGCGTGCTGCTCGGCGATCATGACCGCGCTCTGACCGGTGCCCGACTGCTCATCGAGGAGGGCGGCTTCCCGCAGGCCGACCCGGTGACCGCTCTGGTGATCCGCCCGGTTCTTGAACCGGACCGAACGCATCTGGAGCAAGCTTTGCTGGCGGCGCGGGTCCGGTTCACCGGGCGGCATCTGGTCCGGTACGACCACGGGGTGCTGCTGTGTGCCGGACGGGTGCCGGACCCGGCGGAGGTGCACGCCGCGGTGTCCGTGCCGGTCGTGGTGGGTCTTGGTCGTACCCGTCCCTCCTTGGCGGACGCGGCCGGTTCGTACCGGGAGGCGCGACACGCTGCGACGGTGGCGGCCATGGTGCCCGGTTACGGTCCGTCGGCTTCGTGGTCCGGGCTTGGGGTGTACCGGATGTTGGCGGAGATTCCGCCGGGTGAGTTGCATCCTGGGCTTTCGCTCCTGCTGGACTCACCGCAGCACCGGCCGTTGGTCGAGACGCTCGAGGTCTATCTGGACCTGGCGGGGAACGTGGCGGAGACGGCCAAGCAGTTGCGTCTCCATCGGACGTCGTTGTACTACCGGTTGCAGCGCTTGGAGAGTTTGGCTGGGACGGATCTGCGTAGTGGATCGGAGAGGCTCATGCTGCATCTGAGTCTGAAGCTCGCTCGTCTCTCCGGCCGCTGGCGCTGAGTCTGCTGGTTCCGCGCGGGCTTGGGTGCGGTGGTGTCGGGGGTGTTGCGGGGACGATCGCGCACTTCGGTTCGTGGGCGCGGGGTTGGGGCGATCGGGGCAGTGTCTCGCCAGAGGCTGGGCATGGTGTGCGTGGGCGTGGCGAGTCACTGCAACGACCGAATGGCTGAGCGGCTACGGGGTTGCGGTGAGCAGTGCCAGTCCCAGCGTGTTCTCACCTACCAGCGGAGCGCGGGTTGATGGTTACACCCTGCGTGTTTCCTTACCCGAGTTATCTCACGGCGTGAAGGTGGTTTCTTCGCGGAACCTGCCCAGAATCAATCCACCGAGGCGGAATGAATTCCGGGATCCCCACCGCGCTCATCCGCACTTCCCACTCGGAATGGTGAATGATCCGGTGATGTCTTCGGCAGAGGAGCACCATGTTCGCGAGGTCGGTGGCGCCGCCGTCGAGCCAGTGGCGAATGTGATGCGCATCCGCCCACCGCGCCGGACGATCGCAGTTCGGGAACGCACACCCACCATCCCGAGCGTTCAACGCTGCCCGCTGAGCGGGGGTGACCAGGCGGTGCGTGCGGCCCACATCCAACGGCACCGACGCACCGCTCATCACCATCGGCATGACCCCCGCGTCGCAGGCGAGCCGCCGCGCCGCCGCCGCACCCAGCAGCGCACCACCTTCCAAGGTCGCGGTGCCCACACCCTTACGCAGCACCTCCAGGTCCACGGTCGCATTCAGGTGCGGCTTCACCCCACCCCGCACCGGCAACTTGTCGCTGGTCAGCGCGTGGTGGACCACATCACAGAACGCGTCCCCCAGCCGCTGGGTCGGGTGCCGCTCATCCTCCGGACCACCGGGCTTGGCCAGCGCACCCAGCATCGAGTCCAGTTCCTCGGCGGACTCCGGGTCGATGATGCCCGTGAAGTGCATCCACCCCGCCTCGTCCCGCCGGTACCGGAACACGTTCTTCGGCGCCGCCAACACCTCCGCCGGCTGATCACCATCCGGATCGATCCGCGCCAACAAAGTTTCGCCGTGCTTGGCCAGCACATGGGCGGGGCCGGTCCGAGCCATCGCCACCAGATGCTTCTCCACCACCTCGGCGGTGTCACCCGGAGCCCAGTCCGGGATCTTCTTCACCGTCCGCACAACCGCATCCACCTGCTCAGCATCCAAGTCACCGGCCAGCAGAGCTTCGCGCACCACCGGCAACCGCGCCGGCGTCACATGCCCCGTCGGAGTCACCACCTCCGCGATCACCTCAGCATGGGTGATCAACCGCGTGGCAAACCGGGGATTGAGCCGCGTCACATCTGAGACGAGCAGACTCAGTCGCCTATACCCCGCCAGATGCGCGACATCAGCATCCCGCATTTCCGATATCACCGACACCAGAGATGCATACACTTCACGGAAAGCGGCAGCAGAGGAATCCAGTTTCTGGATTAGCCCCACCACACGAGAGCTGGACATAACCCAATCCTACGCCCGCCACCCATATTTTCATCGCTCGAAAGAATGAAGCTAAATCAAGATCCACAAAGCGCACAGTGAACCGTGAAAAAGGAATTACAAAACCAGCCCCGCGCACGAAGCTCACCATGAACCGCTGCAGTGAGGTGATCTCAGCAAGATCGTCTTGGGTGTGTGCCTGGTGTGAGAGCGAGTCGTTGGTGTGGCTGGGTTCCGGCTGTGGAGGCCGGTGAGATGTGGGCGGAGAGCTCCTGCTAGGACTGGATTTGCGAAGATCAAATCCTAGGTCAGGGGCTCCCCGTGATGCCTATCGTGCCATGCTCGACGTCTCCCGTGAACTTGCCCAGTACCTGTCCCGGCTGCTGGGCGCCGAGCGTCGTCAGCGTGGTACCCGCAAGAACAGCAGGGCGTTGACCTGCTTCAACCAAGCAGTGCTGGGGTTGCGCTGGTTCCGCCAGGACGCCGACGTGACCGCCTTGGCGCGTGACCACGGAGTCTCGCGTGCCACGGGGTACCGCTACCTCGACGAAGTCATCGATGTGCTCGCCACTCAGGCTCCGGACCTGCACGAAGCCCTGGAACACGCCAAGAAACAAGACCTGGCCTACGTCATCCTCGACGGGAAGATCTTCTCCGCCGACCGCTGCAGCGAGAAAACCCTGAGTGTCAAAGAAAAACAGATCGACCTGTGGTACCCCGGGAAAGCCCACGAACACGGCGGCAACATCCAAGCGCTCTCCGGACCGGACGGCTTCCCGCTGTGGGTGGCCGACGCAGAACCCGGCTCGATCCACGACCTGACCGTCGCGCGCGAACATGTGCTCGGCGCCCTGTACTGGGCCGCGTCCCACCCCGACCTACCGACGCTGTCCGACGGCGGCTACGAAGGCGCGGGAATCAGCATGCACACCCCGATCAAACAACCCCCCTGGTGACCAGGTCCTCGACGTGGACAACCGCACCTACAACGCCCTCCTGCGCGGACTGCGCTGCCTGGGCGAACGCGGCTTCGCCGTCCTCACCGGCCGCTGACGCACCCTCCACCACACCACCGCCAGCCCCAGCAAGATCGGCGACATCGTCAAAGCCGCCCTCGTCCTCACCCATTTCGAACACGGCCGACTCAACTGAAAGTTGGTGAGATCACCTCAGTGGCTCGCCGCACCCAAACACACCACACCCACGAACCGGCGAGACACTGCCCCGATCGCCCCAACCCCATGCACAGCCACCGAAGCACGCGATCGTCCCAGCAACACCACCGTCAAGCCGTCATGACGATGAAGTCCCCATGCCCGCCGTACCCCAGCACAGGCTCCGCGTACTGAGTCCCGTCGAACGTGAGCATCCACCACCGATCCCGAGCCCGCACGAGCTGAGGATGCGGAATGTTCGTCCCATACGGCGCATCCAGAGTTCCATGCCGCCGCATCCGCAGGTCGTACACGACGTACTCACGAGCGTCGCCGTCACTGGCCAACACCCACCACGAACCGTCGATCTTCTGCAGGATCGTCCCCTCCGTCTGGTCCACCGACAGGTCCGCGCCCACCAGCGCCAGATCCGAGAAGTACGAACCACCACGAGGCCCGACAGCGAGGGCCGGATGGAACACGAACGCAGGCGACTGAGAAGGACTCTCCACGAACGCCACGTGCCAACGAGAACCAATACGAGTCAGCGCGGGATCCCAGGAGCTGACCGAAGTCGGCAGCGGCAACCGCGAACTGGCCAGCACATGCACGCCCGACAGAACGTTGGCCGTGGTCGACACGTGACGAATGTGGACCCCGGCGAATGCGAAGTCACCCCACGAACTCATGGCCAGGATGTACCGATCGCCGTCCACCACGATCTGGCCCGCGTGGTCACCCACCACCACGCCGTCGCGCGCGAAGAACAGCGTCGCGACTTGCTCGAGGCGGGAGGGATCGGCCAGATCGAGGGTCCACACCCCCCAGTGCGCCTGCTGGAAGAAACCCAGCCCGGCGTTCGTGAACGTCAGGTACAGCTTCCCGTCGCGGATGTACGGCCGGCCGTCGGCGTGTTGGACCACATGCGGGTCACGCACCCCGGCCTGGCCGAAGTACCCCGCGCGCACCCGCCCGAGCAGCACCGAATCTCGGCCGCCGTAGACGTAGTTCATGGTCCCCAGCACCTGCGGATCCCGCAGATCGATCAGCGCCCGCACGCCGTCCCGCTCGGTGAGCAACGGCTGCCAGCCGGTGCCCGTGCCGGTGGCGTCGGCCAGCACGGTCACCGCGTTCTCGTTCACCACCACGGCGAAGCGGAACGCACCCGGCAGCGCGGCCGCCCCGGAAGCGACCACCGTGCCGTTCACCTCGATGGTCACCTGGCCGGTCGACGAGTACGTGCCCAGCACCGTCCCGATGCCCGCGACCACCGTGCCGGCCAGCGAGCGGACCTCCACCTCGACCGTGCCGTACGGGGCGCGCGGCCGCACACCCGTGTCTACCAGGGTGTTCCGGACAGAAGGCGCGATCGCCGTGTCGTACTGCACGAACCGCGGCGCGATCAGGTCGAACGGCCGGTACTTGTGCCGGACCCGGAAGGCCAGGTCCAGCGGGTCAGCCACGGCCAACCCGGGTAGCGCCAGCGCCGCCCCTCCCGCGAGGCCCAGTCCCTGCAACATCGTCCGCCGCGTGATGTCCATGGTTACCCATCTAACGCCGGTTTCCGCCAGGATCCAACCAGTCGAGCACCATTCGGACGAACAGGTCCGGGTCGAGGTCGATGGCTCGGTGCGCCTGCCCCGGTAGCGGCACGATGTCCACCCGAGGGAGGTGCGCGGCGATGGCCTCGGCCGCCGGGCGGAAGTACGCGGGGCTCTCGGTGCCGAGCAGCAGCCGCACCGGCACACCGATGGCCGACAGCCGCGCCGAGATGTCGAACGTCTCCACGGTCTCCGACTCCCGCACCATCGTGTGTGCGGCGGCCAGTCGCGACACCCACATGGGAGTGGGCCGCATGGCCGCGATGTTCGTCTCGCTCTCGTGGAGGACGTCGCGGTAGAAGGTCGTCAGCACGGCGTCGCGGTCGCCGCGAGCGAGGTCCGCCCGGAAGCTGTCGATCACCGCGGACGGGAGGACGGTGTGCCCCTCGGTCGCCGCCGGCGGCTCGTACAGCAGGATCCGGCCGATCGCGTCGCTGACCAGCGCGGCCTCGAGCGAGCACAGCGCGCCGTAGGAATGTCCGACCAGGTACACGTCCCGGCCGGCCGCCGCCACGACGGCCGCGACGTCCGCCCCCTCCGACCGGATGTCGTACTCGCCGTCCGCTTCGGCCGTGCTCATTCCCCGGCCCCGGCGGTCGACCACGTGCAGCGTGAAGTGCTCGGCGAGCGCGGACAGCACCGGCGCCCAGCGGTGGTGGTCGGCCGTGGTGCCGTGCACCAGGACCATCGGCGGTCCCGCACCGAGCCGTTCGAACCCGATGATGGTGCCGTCCGCCGACTCGACCGTAAGTGACTCACTCATGTGGACAGCATCCCGCAGGGTGGGGTCGTGGGAACGCCGGTGTTCCCACGACCCCGGTTCCTACCGGTAGACCCGGATGTAGTCGATCGTCATGTTCTGCGGCAGCTGCGTGCCCGCGCCGGGCGGACCCGGCCAGTCACCGCCCACCGCGTTGTTGATGATCATGAAGAACGGATGGTCGTACACCCACGGACCCCTGGTCCGCTCCAGAACCTCCCGGTTGACGGTGAAGAAGTTGTTGCCGTCCACGAAGAACCGCATCTGGGTCGCGTCCCACTCGACGGCGAACACGTGGAACGCCGCGTTCGCCGGGGCGCCCAGGTTCAACGGAGCGCCGAAGCCGCCGGCACCGTAGTACCCGGGCGCGTGCAGCGTCGAGTAGACCAGGTTCGGCTCGCGCCCGATGTGCTCCAGGATGTCGATCTCACCGCTCGCCGGCCACGGCCGACCCTGGAAGAAGTTCGCACCCAGCATCCAGAACGCCGGCCAGAGCCCCTGCGTGCTGGACACCCGGACGCGGGCCTCGGCGCGGCCGTAGGCGAACTCGAACTTGCCGGCCGTGTGGAGCCTCCCGGACGTGTACTGACACGTGGTCGACCCGCCGCTGTTCGGGTCGGGCGGGCACGCGGAGCCCGGCGTGACCTCCCGGCGTGCCTGGATCACCAGGTTGCCGGCGCCGTCCATCCGCGCGTTGTTGTTGTTCGTGTAGTACTGCAGCTCGTTGTTCACGCCGGGGCCGACCTCGGGTGTCCACTTGGCAGGGTCCGGAGTGGACCCGTTGGCACCGTTGAACTCGTCGCTCCACGCGAGCCGCGTGAAGTTCGGCGCGGGCGGTGCGGGCGGTGGCTGCGTCGGGTTCCCGCCCGTGCCGTAGACCTGGAACTCCCACAGCGAGTAGCCGTATCCGTTGGACCGCGCGGTGCCGTACATCCGGACGTAGCGGCCGGTGCCGGACACGGTCAGCGTTTCCTTGAAACCGCGGCCCTGCGCGGTCGTGTAGATCGTCTGCCACGTGGTGTTGTTGGCCGACACCTGGATCTGGTACGCCGTGGCGAAAGCCGGATCCCACTGCAGCACGACCTTGTTGATGGTGGCCGTGGCACCGAGGTCGACGGTGACCCAGCCGGGATCCACCCAGCCGTTGGTGGGGCTGGTTGCCCAGCGGGTGGCCGGGTCGAGGTCGGTCACCCGCGCCGGCACGCAGCCGGAGCACGCGCCGTCGTCCTGGAACGTCGAGGCGGTGGCCGGTTTCTGGTAGGACAAGAGCCCGTCGGCCGGCGCGGTACCCGTGGTGCCGAAGACCTGGAACTCCCAGAGCGAATAGCCGTACTGGGTAGCCCGCGCGGTGAGGTTCACCCGCACGTAGCGGCCGGTGCCGGTGACCGGAAGCACTTGTGCGCCACCGGTTCCCGTGGTCGTGGTGTACAGAGTGGACCAGGCCTGGGCGTTCGCCGAGATCTGCACGGTGAACGCCCGCCCGAAGGCGGCTTCCCAGTTCAGGCGGACCTCGTCGACCGTGGCGGTGACGCCGAGATCAACCTGGATCCACTGTGGATCGGCGAACGCGCTCGACCAGCGCGTGCCGGTGTTGCCGTCCACGGCCGCGGTCGCCGGGAAGGCGCCCGACTCGGTCGAGGACGCGGTGACCGGGCGGTTCTGGGACAAGAGGGTGCCGGCGGCGGTGGCCGGGGTGACGGCCTGGAACAGGGTGACCGCGAGCGCGGCGGCCATCACCCACACCAGCGGTTTTCTGCGGGATCTCATGCGTGCTCCTTTGCACGCGACGGGGCAGGAGCCAGCCGTCTGCGCGACAAGGTCAAAGGGGGATGAGAGGCAAGCGTGAGAGCGCTCTCTCCGGACAGAGAGTGGCGAGTCGGACGTGACTCTGTCAAGAGTTTGCGCTGTACGGCCCAGCGTTTACCGCCAGATGGCCGCTGTTTGTTCCTGTGCAGAACAAAAGCATTGACCGTCCGTGTGACCCACGTCATGCTCAGTCGTGAGAGCGCTCTCTCGGTCCCCTGCAAGGAATCGTCGAGGGAGTAAGTCTTCAATGGCGAAGAACAGAAAGAGATGGCGCGCACTGGGCCAGGTCGCCTTCGTGTGCGCGCTCGTCACCAGCGCCCTGGTGGGTGGCGGGCTGACCGGAACCCCGAAGGAGGCCGACGCGGTGATCCGCGTGGCCGAGTTCCCGGCCGACTGTCAGCTGAGCCACCGACTGCCGGACGACCCGATCGTGCTGCCCGGCCTGCCCGGCGCGTCGCACTCGCACGACTTCTTCGGAAACCACGCGACCGACGCCCACTCCGACTACGCGGATCTTGCCGGCGCCACCGGCAACTGCAACCCGGCCACGGACATCTCGTCCTACTGGGCCCCCACGCTCTACCGCAACAACACGGCTGTCCCACCGACCGGTATCACCTTCTACTACCTGGGTGAAGGCGTGAACAACCCGGGTGCGATCAAGCCGACGCCCGTCGGGCTGAAGATCGTGGCCGGCAACGCGAAGGCGACCGGCGACTCCGACAGCATCGCCAGGTGGTCCTGTCTGCACGCCGGACACGTGCCGCCGTCGAAGAACTTCGTGACCTGCCCGTCCGGCACCATGCTGGAGACCTATCTGGACTTCCCGCAGTGTTGGAACGGCACGAGTCTCGACTCGGCGGACCACAAGAGCCACATGGCCTACCCGGTCGCGGGCAACTGCCCGTCGTCGCACCCGGTGTCGGTGCCGAAGCTGCGCATGGTGTTGCGCTATCCCGTTTCCGGGTCGACCGCGGGTCTGCGGTTGGCCTCCGGTGACGGGCGCACCATGCATGCCGACTTCTTCAACGTGTGGCCGGCGGCCGAGATGGAGCGGCGAGTACGCAACTGCCTCAACGTGGTCGTCAAATGCGGTCACGACGGCAACCCCCTGTGAGAGTGCTCGTGGTGGTCCTGCTGGCCCTCGCCCTCGCGGCGTGCGGCCAGCAGGCCCCCGCGGCACCCCCTCCGATCCCCGAAACCACCGAGGCGGCCACCGATTTCGGTGACACCGCGAGGGCGTTCGTCGAGCTGGCCATCGCCACCGACGAGCAGGCCGTGAAGCTGCTCGACGCCGGGGTGGAACGCGCGGTCGACCCGGCGCTGCGTGCGCTGGCCGGCGAACTGGCGGCCGTGCGGCGCACGGAGATGCACGAGCTGCACACGCTGCTCGAGGCGGCCGGTGCCCCGTTCGTGAACAACCACGTGGGCCACGACATGCCCGGCATGCCAACGGACACCGAGCTGACCACACTCACGGAAGCGGCGGCGGGCTTCGACGCGGAGTTCGCCCGGCTCGTGCGCGCGCACCTCGAGGAGTCCGCGGTGGTGGCGAAGTCGGCGGCCGAGTCGGTCGAACACCCGGAGACGAAGGCGGCGGCGGAGCGGATGGCCGAGGAACGGGCCGCCGCGCTGGCCCGGCTGAGTTGATCGTGCTGATCAGGGGCGACCGGTATAAAGACACCGTGCCCCGCCGACCGTCCGACCGCGTCACCCTGGAGGAGGTCGCGAAGGCCGCCGGAGTCTCACGGGCGACCGTGTCCCGCGTGGTCAACGGGGTGACCAGTGTGGACGAATCCATCCGCGCGGCCGTCGAGATCGCCATCTCCGACACCGGCTACCTCCCGAACACCGCGGCGCGCTCGCTGGTCACCCGGCGGGCCGACGCCGTGGCGATCGTGCTGCCCGACGAGGGCCGGATGCTGGGCGACCCGTTCTTCGGGCGGGTGGTGCGCGGCGTGATGACCGTGACCAACCCCAACGGACTGCACCTGGTGCTGATGACCACCGGCGCCGAGATCCGCCAGCAGGTCACGTCCGACCTGCGGCGCGGCCGGCTCGACGGGGTGATCCTCATCCACACCGACCCGCACGACCCGCTGCCCGGGCTGCTGGTCGACGGGCACTTCCCGGTGGTGCTGTCCGCGCGGCCCACCGAACCCGTGTCGATCACCTACGTGGACGTCGACCAGCACCGGGGGGCGGCGCTGGCCGCCCGCCACCTGCTCGCGCTCGGCCGTCGCAGGCTGACTTCGCTGGCCGGTCCGCAGGACACGCCCGCCGGCCAGGACCGGCTGGCGGGGTTCCGTGCGGAGTGCGGCAGCGCGTTCGCCGGCTGGGTGTCCGCCGACTTCACCCTGCGCGGCGGCGCCGAGGGCATGACGCGGCTGCTCGCCGAACACCCGGACACCGACGCCGTGTTCATCGGCTCGGACCTCATGGCCCAGGGCGCGCTCCCCGTACTGCGGCGCGCGGGTCTGCGGGTGCCGGAGGACGTGGCGATCGTCGGCTTCGACGACAGCAGCGCCGCGCTGAACTGCGACCCGCCGCTCACCACCGTGCGCCAGCCCACGGAGGACATGGCGGCCGAGATGGCCCGGCTGCTGCTGCGCCAGATCGCGCACCCGGAGACGCCGGCGACCGCCGTCGTCTTCCAGCCCAGCCTCGTGGTCCGCCGCTCGGCCTAGCCTAGGATCCACGGCGTGGGTGAGCTGGAACGCGCGGTCATGGAGGTCCTCTGGGACCGCGCCGAACCCGTGGCCGTGCGCGACGTCGCGGCCGCGCTCACCGGGCGCGACCTCGCCTACACGACCGTCATGACCGTGCTCGACCGGCTGGCGAAGAAGGGTTTCGCGCGCCGCAGCCGCGACGGGCGGGCCTGGCGCTACGAGCCGGCCAACAGCCGCGAGGAGTACGTCACCCAGCTCATGCTCGACGCGCTGGCGCTGACCGGCGACCGCGACGCGGCACTCACCCGGTTCGCCCAGGCAGTGTCCACTCCGGACGCCGAGACCCTCACCCAGGCACTGGCCGAGACCCGGGACACCGAGACGTGAACGCCACGCTGCACCTGGTGGTGACCATGGTCCTGTGCGCGCTGGTGGTGCGCCCGCTGGCCGCGGCCCGCTGGGTGTGGCGCTCGCCGCGCACGGGAATCCTGCTGTGGCAACTACTCGGGCTGACGTTCCTGTTGTGTGCGGTCGGCGCGGCACTCACCCACGGGCTGGCGCCGTACGACCGCGACGTGCCGACCGCGCTCGGCCGGCTGCTCGCCGGCGTGCCCGTCCCACTGGGACCGGACCGGGTGACCGCGCTCATGGTCGCCGCCCTGGTGACGATCGTCCTCGTGGAGATGGTCGTCCTGTCGTGGCTCGCCGTTCTGGGGACCCGGCGGCGACACCGCCGGGTGCTCGCCATCGTGGGCCGCGAGGACCCGGCCGCACCGGGCGCGCTGATCCTCGACCACCCGGTGACCGTGGCGTACTGCCTGCCCGGCCGACGGTCCACTGTGGTCCTCAGCTCGGGCGCGCTGCGTCGCGGGCCGGGTGGCGGCCGCAGGCCGTGGCGCTGCTCGTGGAGATGCGTGCGGACGACGGCGCCTGCCGGGCCGGGCGGGCGGCCGAGTTGGCCACCGCCCTGCGGCGGTTCGGCGCCGGTCGCCCGCCGGCCGGTGCGCTGGCGGTCGCCGACCGGGCGGTCGCCGCGCGGCTGTACCGGCTGACCAGCGGCGAACCGCTGTCCCGTGGGTTTCGCTGGCTGGTCCTGGCGGCCGGCGCGGTGCTGGTCTCCACCCCGCTGAGTTTCCTGATGATCTGACCCGTACGATCTACTACAGTCCGTAGTAGAAGAGGGGGCACCGTGATCGAGGTTCTGGCGACGACGCTCACCTTCGTCGCCCTGGGTGCCGCCGCCTGGGCGGCGCTGCTGATGATCGTCGGCCGCCCGCTGCTGGTCCGCAAGTGGCACGGTCTCTGGCTGCTCGGACTCGTGGCGCTGCTCGAACTGGGCCTGCTCGTCCAGGCGGTCGGCGGGATCGTGAATCTCATCGGGACCGACCGGGAGGTCGACGGGTTCTCGTTCGTCGGCTATCTGTTGGCACCACTGCTGATCCTGCCGCTCGCCGCGTTCTGGTCGCTGGCCGAACGCACCCGCTGGGGCCCCGGCGTGCTGCTGATCGGGTGCCTGACGGTGCCGGTGTTGATCGTCCGGTTGCGACAGGTCTGGGAAGCGCATGTCTGAACTCGCCGTTCGTACCCGCTCCGGCCCCGGCCGGCTGCTGATCGCCGTGTACGCGGTGTTCGCGCTGGCCGCCACCGCGCGCTCGGCCGTGCAGCTCGGCACTCGCTTCACCGAGGCACCGCTGGCCTACCTGCTGTCCGCGTTCGCGGCGGTGGTGTACGTGGTGGCGACCGTGTGTCTGGCGCGCGGCAACCGCACTTCCCGCGCGGTGGCCACGGTGTCCATTGTGGTCGAACTGGTGGGCGTGCTGGCGGTCGGTACGCTCAGTCTCGTTGACCCGCAGGCGTTCCCGGACGCCACCGTGTGGTCGGACTACGGCCAGGGCTACGGCTACGTGCCGGCCGTGCTGCCGCTGCTCGGCCTGTGGTGGCTGCGCACCACCCGGGAGAAGTAGTGCCGGTCCCGGCGGTGCTCAGCGACTGGCTGTTCACCAGCGCGGTGGGCGTCTACATGCTGGCGGCGTTGTTGTGCGCGCTGGAGTACGTGATGTCCCGGCAGCCGGTTCCCGGCCGACCGGTTCGGCCGGCTGGGCGTGGCGGTGACCGTGCTCGGCGCGGCGTTGCACCTCGGTTCGGTGGTGCTGCGCTGCGCACCCACGACGTGCGCCGAGTTGCGGTGTTCGTGCTGCTGCCGGTGGCTTTGTTGCTCTTCGTGGCGGGCAACCTGCTCTACAGCGAGGCGGCCGCGTTGCAGCCCGCCCTGCGGTCGTACTGGATCACCATCCACGTGACGGCCGCCGTGCTGGCGAGCGGGGTGTTCCTGGTCTCCGGGGTGACCAGCGCACTGCATGTGTTCGCCGAGTACCGATCCGATCGTCCACAACGGACCGACCGGATGCCGGCACCGGAGTTCCTCGACCGGAGTCGGCCTGGGGCCGGTACTGGGGCTGGGATCCCAAGGAGACGGCCGCGTTCGTCACCTGGGTCTGTTACGCCGCCTACCTGCACGCCCGGGCGACGGGTGGCTGGCGCGGTCGTCGTGCCGCGTGGATCAACGTGGCCGGGCTGGTCGTGGTGCTGTTCAACCTGTTCTTCGTGAACCTGGTGGTCGCCGGGCTGCACTCCTACGCCAACTGAGCGACCACCACACCGCGCCGCTCGATGGTCACCCGCTCGGCCAGGCGTTCGCCGGTCAGCACGTCCGTAGCGGCCGGCACCGGCACGGTCACGGCGGACTCGTTGTGGTTCAACAGGAACAGCCACTGTCCCCTGATGGACGCCTCGACCCCGGCCGGCAGATCCGGCAGGACCGGCGTCACGCCTGCTTCGGCCGCCGCCCTGGTGATCAGGGTGTCCATTGTGGCCTCGATCGGGCCGGGTGGCGAGGTAGTGGGCGACGCCGTTGCCGAACGCGTGGCGGGTGATGGCCGGTCGCCCGGCCAGGTCACCTTCGCCGAAGGTGCGCGTGGCCTCGGCGCCCTCCAGAGTGATCCACTCCGACCACCGGGTGCTCGTGCCGGCCGGGCTCAACTCGAGCGAACCGCCGGCCGCCTGCGGCCAGAACTCCTCGATGTGCAGGCCGAGCAGCTCCCGGAACGGCGCCGGGTAGCCGCCGAGGTGGACCCGGTCGTTGCCGTCGACGATGCCGGAGAAGAACGACATGACCAGGTGGCCGCCTTGGTGTACGTACGCCACGAGTGCCGCGGCCGTCGCCTCGTCGACCGCGTACAGGTTCGGCACCACCACCAGCCGGTATCCGGACAGGTCGGCGGTGGCCGGCACCACGTCGGTGGCGATGTTCGCGGTCCACAGTGGCCGGTAGTGCGCGAGGTTCGTCTCCTCGAACTTCAGGTCGGCCGTCGGCAGCGCGTTGCCCTCCATGGCCCAGCCGCTCGACCAGTCGGTGACCAGCGCGACCCGAGCGTCCACCGTGGACCCGAGGACGTCGTCGAGCAGGCCGAGTTCCGCGCCCAGTTCGGACACCTCGCGGAACACCCGGGTGTCCGGGCCGCCGTGCGGGACCATGGCCGAGTGGAACCGTTCGGCGCCGCCGCGGGACTGGCGCCACTGGAAGTACATGATGGCGTCGGCACCTCGGGCCACCGCCTGATAGCTCCACAGCCGCATCTGGCCCGGCGCCTTGGGAGCGTTGCGTTCCCGCCAGTTCACCGCACTCGGCGCCTGTTCGAGCAGAAGCCACGGCGCGCCGTGGTGCAGCGCGCGCATCTGGTCGTAGGCGAACGCCGCTGCCACCACGGTGTCCGGCTCGTTCGGGTCGGGGTAGGAGTCGTAGGACATGACGTCCAGGTGCGGCGCCCACGACGCGACGTCCACCCGGTGCCAGGCTCCCACGAAGTTGGTGGTGACCGGGATGTCCGGGGTGATCCGGCGCAGGATGTCCTTCTCCATGAGGTAGCAGCCGAGCAGCGCGTCGGAGCAGAACCGTTTGAAGTCCAGGCGCTGCGCGGGGTTGGGGAACGTCGGGGCGACGCGCGGCGGCAGGACCTCGGCGAAGTCGGCGTAGCGCTGGGACCAGAACGTGGTCGACCAGGCGTCGTTGAGCGCGTCGACCGTGCCGTACCGCTCGGTGAGCCAGGTGCGGAACGCCGCTGCCGAGGTGTCGCAGTAGCACTCGGGCACGTGGCAGCCGTACTCGTTGCCGATGTGCCACAGGGCGAGCGCCGGGTGGTCGGCGTAGCGCTGGGCCAGGCGTTCGACCAGCCCACCGGCCAACTCCAGGTAGTCCGGACTGGACGGACAGTAGTGCTGGCGCGAGCCCGGCGAGAGGACGACGCCGTCGGCGCGTCTCGGCAGCGACTCGGGGTGACGCGCGGCCAGCCACGGCGGCGGCGAGGCGGTCATGGTGGCCAGGCAGACGGAGATCCCGTTGGCGGACAACCGGTCCAGCACCCGGTCGAACCAGCCGAAGTCGTACTCGCCCGGTCGTGGTTCGACAGCCGCCCAGCTGAAGATGCCGGCCGTCACCATGCTCACCCCGGCCCGTTTCATGAGCGCCATGTCCTCGTCGCGGACGGACTCCGGCCACTGCTCGGGGTTGTAGTCGGCGCCGAACGCGAATCGTCCGACCCTGGCCCGCACCAACGAGGTCATGTGGGCATTCAATCATACGTTGGACATCGGACGTAGGATGTCTTCGTGTTCATTACACGAGTGATCGGCATGCTCTAGTGTCTGGCCAGCAACGAGGGAGGTCGTAGGTTGACGGAACCGCACCCGCCGGCGCGTCTGGCCACCCGGATGGGCCGGGCGATCCGCGACGAGATCATGGGTCTCATTCTCGAGCGCGGCCTCAGCTCCGGTGACCCGCTGCCCACGGAGACCGAGTTGGTCGAGGCGCTCGGGGTGAGCCGCAACTCGGTCCGTGAGGCGCTGAAGGCGTTGCAGGCGCTGGACATCGTGGAGATCCGCCACGGCCACGGCACCTACGTCGGCCGACTGTCGCTCGATCCCCTGGCCGACGGTCTCACGTTCCGGGTGCTGCACGGGCTGGGCAGCGACCTGCGCTCGCTGGAGGAGATCCTCGAGGTGCGGGAGGCCCTGGAGAGCGCCCTCATCCGCCGGGCGGCCGTGGTCATCCCCGACGAGGATCTGGCGGCCCTCGACGACGTGACCCGGCGGATGACCGAGCGCGCCAAGGCGGACGAGACGTTCGCCGACGAGGACCGCGAGTTCCACGACCTGCTGTACCGATCGCTGGACAACGCGTTGGTGACGCAGCTGCTGCGGGCGTTCTGGGACGTGTTCCACCGGGTGAACGACCGGCTGGGTGTGACCGACCCGAATCCGCGGCAGACGGCGCGGCGTCACCGCGCGATCGTGACCGCGCTGCGTAAACGGGATGTCCCGCGTGCCGAGAAGGCGATGACGGAGCATTTCCGCAATCTCGACGCGCGGGTCACCCAGTTACGCAGCGGTCGTTAGAAGTCACCACTTGTGGGCCACGTCGACGATGAACCGGCCCGGCATGGTGAACACCCGGAACGGCAGGCGGGCCCGCACGCCCAGTCCGACGGTCGTGGATCCCTCGAACGAGCCGGCCCACGCCACCTGGCGGAACGTGCTGTAGCCGGTGACATTGACGAGTTCGCGCCGGTTGGCCGGCGAGTAGGTGGCCCGGCCGGCGTCATCATAGGACGGTGCCTGCACGGTGACCGACAGCTTTGCCCCGCCACGCAACGGAACCACGTTGCCCGTGGGGTCCTCGGTCATGGTGTTCACATAGGACACCCAGTAGCCGCTGGGCACCCCGCGGACGTCGAACACCAACCGGTCGAAGCATTCGTGGCGGCCCGCCCGCAGCGCGACCAGGTCTCCCTCGGCCACCGGATTGGCCGTCTTTTCCGTTGAACCCCAGGTGATTCCGCAGTACGGGGCCGCGGCCTGTGCTGACGTTGCCGGTAACAGGGCCGCTGTCAGCGCGGCCACGAGAACGACTCGACGTAACATTTTCGACTCCCCTTCCGTGAAGGGTCTGTCGTTCTAGAGACGTGCGACCGAGCTGCGGGTTGCGTGGGAGGCTAAGCGTCGGCCGCGAACGCCAGCAGTTCCTCGCGGGTGCCGTTGAAGACGTCACCGTCGGGCGTGTGGCGGAACGTGTGGGTGGTCCATCCCGGCGGGAGTGTCCCGGTGGTCCACAGTGGATGCTCACCGAAGCCGGCATTGCCGCCCGTGCACTGGTTCCACCAGCCGGCGGGCGTGTAGATCACGGGCACGCGGCCGGTGGCGGCCGTGTAGGCGTCGGAGAAGTCGCGGATCCAGGCGACCATGGCGGCCGGCCGGAGCCCGTAGCAGGTGGCGCCGTACGGGTTGTGTTCGAGATCCACGGTGGCGGGCAGAGTCCGGCCGTCGGGTGTCCAGTCGCCGCCGTTCGCCAGGAGCTGGGCGGCCTGCGCGGCGCCACTGGATCGGTCCGGAAGCGCGAAGTGGTACGCGCCGACGAGCAGCCCGGCGGCGAGCGCGGCATCCCGCTCGGCCGCGAAGTCAGGGTTGACGTAGCCGGTGCCCTCGGTGGCCTTCAGGTAGACGAAGCCGCCGGTGTCGGCTCTTGCGGTGCCGGTGACGACGAGCAGGAACAGTGTCGCGAGGAACAGCCCCAGGATCCGCCTCATACAAGCAGTATGCGACAGATTCTGGGACTATCAATAGGGCAACGGAAAGAGGTGCGCGTTGGGCGAGGAGACCCCGGACCGCAAGGTGGTCCACAACGAGGAGAAGCTGCGTTACGAGGTGTACTCGGACGACAAGCTCGCCGGGTTCACCCAGTACTACCGGTCGGGTGACCGGGTGGTGTTCACCCACACCGAGATCGACGACGCGTTCGGCGGGCAGGGGCTCGGCAAGATCCTGGCGGCAGAGGCGCTGGACGACGTGGTGGCGGGCGGCAAGGTGATCGTGCCGCAGTGCGAGTTCATCGCGGGGTACCTGAAGAAGAACATGGACAGGTACGAGGGGCACGTGCAGGCCCAGGCGCGATGAGCAACCTGGACACCACGCCCGACGTGACGCTGTGTCATCCGGCTGCCGATGACCACGCGGTGGCGCAGCTGTATACGCCGCGCCCCGTGCCGTTGGGCGGTCTGCGCGGGATCCAGGTGGATCGGCTGATGCCGCAGCGGGCGCTGCCCACGGTCGGCGCGTGGTGCTTCCTCGATCATTTCGGCCCGCACGAGGAGCGGATGCGGGTGCTGCCGCATCCGCACATCGGTCTGCAGACGGTGACGTGGCCGCTGGCCGGGGAGATCCGGCACCGGGACAGCGTGGGCAGCGACGTCATCGTGCGGCCGGGTCAGCTGAACCTCATGACCGCCGGCCGGGGGGTCGTCCATTCGGAGATCAGCGCGGACTCGCTGTTGCACGGGCTGCAACTCTGGGTGGCGCTGCCGTCGTCGCACGCTCTCGTGGAGCCGGCTTTCGAGCAACACGTGACGCTGCCTCGTCTGGTGTCTTCTTCGTTGGAAGCGACGGTGCTGATCGGCTCTCTGGGCGACCTGACCTCCCCGGCGACCGCGTACACCCCGCTGCTGGGTGCCGACCTGGCGGTGGGAGGCGAGGCGACGGTGCCTCTGCAGGCGTCCTTCGAGCACGCGGTGCTGGCGGTGGACGCTCCCCTCGAGGTGGCCGGTACGGCGGTCCCCGCTGGGTCCCTGCTCTACCTGGGCACAGGCCGAACGGAGCTGTCCTTACGAGGGTCAGGCCGAGCATTTCTGCTGGGTGGTGAGCCATTTCCCGACGACCTGGTCATGTGGTGGAACTTTGTCGGACGGTCCCACGAGGAAATAGTGTCGGCTCGCACCGCCTGGGAGGCTTCGGACACTTCCCGATTCGGCATCGTCGCAGGTCACGGCGGTGATAGGATCCCGGCGCCGGGCCTTCCGGGCGTCCGTCTCACTCCGCGACGCCGTCACCCTAACGAGTGACAAGTGTCAACAAAACGGGGTTTGGAGCCCTCAGCGTAGTGAAGCTGTCGGAGCTGACGCCGAAGCCGACACGCCAAACACCCGCAGGAGCCCGACGTGAACCCGTTAGATGGTGGCTTCCCCACCAGCCCCTCTCTGGGACGGCCCGCCATGCGCAGTCGGGAGCGCTGGTCAGGTGTCGCCCTTCGCCCGGCGGTGCGCCTCCGCGATGAGGAGATGCAGCTGCTCCGGCGGCACACTCGCCGCGGGTGCCTGGTTGATCTCGCGGATGCGGGCCGGGTCGACCTTGTGCTCGCGGGCCTCCGTGAGTAGGCCGTTCACCTCCTGCTCGGTGTCGGTGAGCTGCGTGTAGCAGTAGCCGGCCACCTGCTCACTGGCCAACATGGCCGCCACCAGCTCGCCGTAGATCGTGACCAGCGCGTCGCCGTCGGGGACCGTCCGGTAGCCGAACCAGCGCTCGCCGGCCGACGGGACGTAGCTCAGGCCCCCGAACTCGCTGATCATCAGGGGCTGACCCTCGCGGGACGGGTCGCCGAGGTGGATCCGGCGGGGACCCGGCCAGTCGGGGCCCAGCGTGCGTGCCACCGCCTCCGCCGTGCCGTAGCGCGCGGTCAGACCGCCCGCGTCCGGGCTGTAGTCGTGCACGCCCCAGATATCGCTCGTCGCGTGTTCCCAGCCGTCGTTGGAGATCACCGGGCGGGTGGCGTCCACCGCGTGCGTGAGGTGGTACAGGCTCTCGAGGAAGTGGCGCTGCCGCGGGTCGCGGTCCAGCGCCGGCACGCCCCAGCTCTCGTTCGCCGTCACCCACGTGACCACCGACGGGTGGCTGTAGTCGCGGCGCACCACCGCGAGCCACTCCGCCGTGAAGCGGGCCACGCCGTCCGCCGAGTACTCGTACGCGCTCGCCATCTCGCCCCACACCAGCAGGCCCAGGCGGTCGCACCAGTACAGGAACCGCGGGTCCTCGACCTTCTGGTGGATCCGGACGCCGTTGAAGCCCAGCTCCTTGATCAGGGAAACCTCACGTCGCAGCGCGTCCTCGCTCGGGGCCGCCAGGTGAGATTCCGGCCAGTAGCCCTGCGCCAGCACCATGCGCAGGAACACCCGGTCGCCGTTCAGCACGAACCGGCCGTCGCGCACGCCCGCGTCGCGTAGTCCGAAGTAGCTGGTGACCGTGTCGACCACGGCGCCCTCGCGGAGCAGGTCCAGGGTCGCGTCGATCAGTACGGGGTTGTCGGGGCTCCACTGCAGATCGTCGCGCGCGCCCGGCAACGTGACCTGGCGCTCCAGGGGCCCGCCGTCGTAGCGGTATCGGTCGTCCGTCAGTTCGCGGTCGCCCGCGCTTAGTCGCAGCCGCACCTCCACGCCGGCCGGACCCGCCACCTCCAGGCGGAGCCCAACCGATCCGGCCGCCCAGTCCGGGGTCCACGCCAGCGCCTCGATGTGGGTGGCGGGGACGGCTTCCAGCCACACCGGCTGCCAGATCCCCGTGGTGCGGTGGTACCAGATCGCCTCGGGTTCGGGCTTCCAGAACTGTTTGCCGCGCGGCTGGGTCAGGTCGTCGAGCCGGTCCTCCGCGCGCACCACGACCACCTGCGGCCCATCCCCGAGAACGGCCGTGATGTCCACTTGGAACGGAACGTGTCCGCCCGTGTGGGTGGCCACCTGATGGCCGTTCACCCACACGGTCGCCCGATAGTCGACCGCGCCGAAGTGCAGGATCACCCGGTCGCCAACCGGTGCCGTGAACTCCTTGCGGTACCAGACGATCGGGTGCGGCGCCGGGTCGTGCACGCCGCTCGCCCGCGACTCCGGCGGGAACGGAACGACGATGGATCCAGCGAAAACGCGCTCCCACCAGCGTTCGAGCACACCGACGTCACCGTCGTCGTGGGCGAACCCCCACGTACCGCTCAGATCCTGCCAGTTCTCGCGCGTCAACTGCGGGCGTGGATGCATGCCTGGCACCGTACCGCTGAGAGCATCCTCAGCGTTTCCAGCGCCGAATCTCGTACCCTGACGCCATGGGGAGAGCCGCCGATCTGGCGATCGCCGTGGGGTTCACGGCCGCCATCGCGATCGGGTCCACGCCGGCGGCCACCGAACAGGAAACCACGGTCACGGCCGGCGGCTACGCGCTGATCGTGGTCGCCGGGCTCGGCACCCTCGGGCTGCGGCGGGCGGCGCCGGGCTGGGCGCTGGCCATCGCCATGGTCACGGTCTTCTCCTACCTCCAACTCGACTACCCGTTCGGCCCGATCCAGCTGTGCATGGTGATCGGCATGTTCGAGCTGGCCAGACAGCGGCCGCTGCGGATCTCCCTGCCGGCGTGCGGAATCGCCACGGTCGTGGCCACCGCCTCGATCATCTCCCGCGCGCTCGGCGACGCGGAGTCGCCGGTCCTGTTCGGGCTGGCCTGGACCGCGTGGCTGGTGCTGCCGTGGTCGCTCGGCGCGCTCGTGCACGTCGCGGTCGCCGCGCGCGATCGGGCCCGGCGCGACCTGATGGCCAGGGCCGCGCTCGAGGAACGCATGCGGATCGCGGGCGAGGTGCACGACGTCGTCGGCCACGGGCTCGCGGTGGTCGCCATGCAGGCCGGCGTCGCGCTGCTGGTGTTCGACGAGCAACCCGACCAGGCCCGCCGGTCCCTCGAGGCCATCCGCACCACGAGCGCCGAGTCACTCGCCGAGCTGCGCCGCATGCTGGACGACGTCCATTCCGGACAGTCCGAGAAGGACATCCCGGACCTGGTCGACCGGGTCCGCGCCGGCGGGCTGTCCGTGGAGCTGACCGCCGACCTCGACGCGCTCGACCACGACAGGGGCGCGATCGCCTACCGGGTGGTGCAGGAGTCGCTCACGAACGTGGTGCGCCACGCCGGACCGACGAGCGCCGAGGTACGGATCGCCAGGCAGGGCAACGACTTGCGGCTACAGGTGTGCGACCGGGGTCGCGGACCGGCCGGCAACGACGAGGGCAGGGGGCTGACGGGGATGCGCAAACGGGTCGAGGCAGCGGGCGGCAGGTTCGAGTCCGGCCGCCGCGATGGTGGCGGTTTCCAAGTGGTGGCAACGCTTCCGCTCGACGGGACAAGCCGGTGACCCGCGTCGCGGTGGCGGACGACCAGGAACTGGTCCGCATGGGACTGCGGGTGCTGATCGACCGCGAGCCCGACCTGACGGTGGTCGGCGAGGCGGACAGCGGCCGCGCCGCGCTGGAGCTGGTGCGGCGTGAGCGGCCGGACGTGTTGCTGCTGGACGTCCGGATGCCCGGCATGGACGGCCTGGAGACGTTGCGCCACCTGGCTGCCGACGCGGATCTCGCCGGAACCCGGGTGATCGTGGTGACCACGTTCGAGGTCGACCAGTACGTGTTCGAGGCGTTGCAGGCGGGCGCGAACGGCTTCATCCTCAAGGACTCCGCGCCCGAGGAGTTGGTGCGGGCGGTCCGCGCGGTCGCCGCGGGCGACGCGCTGCTGTCACCATCGGTCACCCGCCGGGTGATGTCGATGTTCGCCAGGCAGCCGGCCGCCGGGCCGGTCGAAGGCCTCGACCAGTTGACCGGGCGGGAGCGCGAACTGGTCGCGTGGGTGGCCACCGGCCGGTCGAACGACGAGATCGCGAAGGAGCTGTACCTCAGCCCGGCCACCGTGCGCACGCACGTCAGCCGGGCCATGGCCAAGCTCCGGGCCCGCTCCCGAGCCCAGTTGGTGGTGTACGCGATCAGGGCGGGCCTGACGGTCGACAACTGACCGTCACGTGTGGACATGCACCCGGCGGATGGTCCGCATCGTCAGACGAGGAGCGGCGCTCGACGTACGCGATCGGACGTACGCCGACGCTGTACGCAGGCTGAGAAGTGGCTGTGAACTCGGCGTTCGGGGCACAGCGGGGCATATCGGCGCGTTGTACCGGGTAGCAGAACCCCCGATGGAGGTGACCGACATGACGACAGCGTTCAGCCCGCCCCAGCCGACCAACCTGCCGACCCTGCCGGAAGGCTGGCCGATCGGCTCATACGACACCTACGAGCAGGCCCAGAGGGCCGTCGACCATCTGGCGGACAGCGAGTTCCCCGTGCAGGACGTCACGATCGTCGGCGTGGAACCGATGCTCGTCGAGCGGGTCGCGGCCCGGCTGACCTGGGGTCGGGTGCTCGGCGCGGCCGCCGCGTCCGGTGCCTGGCTCGGCATGTTCGTGGGCCTGCTGTTGACCTTGTTCACGGTCGGCGCAGGCCTGTATCCGCTGCTCATCGGCCTGGTGTCCGGTATCGCGTTCGCCATGGCCGCGGCCGCGATGCGGTACGGCGCGACCAGGGGCAAGCGCGACTTCGTGTCGCACAGCCAGCTGGTGGCGCGGCGCTACGACGTGCTCTGCAAGCCGCGCAACGCCGAACTCGGCCGCACACTGCTCGTGGGACTGACCCCGATCCTCTGAGCTTTCACAGACCAGTGCCCTGGCGTTTTCACCGCCAGGGCACTGGTCTGTCCGCCGTCGAGGTCGAGCAGGCCGGACCCGGTTCCGGAACCGGTTACAGAAAATACGTCTGACCTCTTGTCCCGGTGGTCTGGACCATGGCACTCTTTGTTGCCAGGGACAACAAAACACGACGTCGGTGGTGACAATGAAGTCCACGCGGCTCCTTTCCCGTTCCAGATCCATCGCCCTGCTAACCGCGATGGCGTCGGCGCTCCTCGGTCTCACGGTGGTCGCTCCGGCCGCCGGAACGGCTGCTCCCGTTCCGGATGTCGGGATCAACGCGGTCACGTTCGCGGACGAGTTCAACGCAGCGGCCGGCGCACCGGTCGACGGCTCCAAATGGCAGTTGGAGACCGGCGACAACGTCAACAACCACGAGCGGCAGTACTACACCAACTCCACCCGCAACGCCGCGCACGACGGCCAGGGCAACCTGGTGATCACCGCGCGGCGGGAGAACCCCAACAACTACCAGTGCTGGTACGGCCGGTGCGAGTACACCTCCGCCAGGCTCAACACGGCCGGCAAGTTCACCCAGACCTACGGCACCTACGAGGCCCGCATCAAGATGTCCCGCGGGCAAGGCATGTGGCCGGCGTTCTGGATGCTCGGCACGGGCGGCGGCTGGCCCGACGCCGGCGAGATCGACATCATGGAGAACGTCGGCTTCGAGCCGAACACCGTGCACGGCACCATCCACGGCCCCGGCTACTCGGGATCGGGCGGCATCGGCGCGGGGTACTCGATCGGCAGCCCGTTCGCCGACGGGTTCCACACGTTCAAGGTCGTCTGGTCCCCGAACCGGCTGGTCTGGTCGGTGGACGGCAACGTCTTCCAGACCAGGACGCCCGCCGACCTCGGCGGCCGACGGTGGGTCTTCGACCACCCGTTCTTCATGATCCTCAACCTGGCGGTCGGCGGCTACTGGCCGGGTGACCCCAACGGCAGCACCCCGTTCCCGAACACGCTGACCATCGACTACGTCCGCGTGACGAACGACTCGGGTGGCGGCGGCGGTGGCGGCATCACCGGGCTCGGCGGCAAGTGCATCGACGTGGCCGGCGCCAACAGTGCCAACGGCACCCCCGTCCAACTGTGGGACTGCAACGGAACCGCGGCCCAGCAGTGGACCCGCGGCGCCAACGGCTCGCTGCGCGCACTGGGCAAGTGCCTGGACGTCAGCGGTGGGTCCACGGCCAACGGTGCGGTGCTGCAACTGTGGGACTGCAACGGATCCGGCGCGCAGAACTTCGCGGTGAGCGCGGCCAGGGACATCGTGAACGTCGCGGCGGACAAGTGCGTCGACGTCACCGGCAGCAGTTCGGCGAACGGCGCCAGACTCCAACTCTGGACCTGTACCGGTGCCGCCAACCAGAAGTGGACCGTCCCGTAACGGGACCCACCATCCGGTGACGATGCCGCCGCCCGCACGGCGGCATCGTCACCGTCTCACCTCGACCCCCTGCATTCGAGGAGCACCATGTCCCTTCGACGAACGCTCATCGGCGCCGGCACAGTGTTGCTCACGGCCGCCGGCCTCACCATTCCCACCAGCCCCGCACTGGCGGCCGGTGAACAGGTCAACATCTTCCTGACCACCACGAACGACGCCGACGGCCTGAACGTCACCCGCGGCCTGCAGCAGCAGACGCCCGTGACCTTCCAGCCGGGCACCGGTTCCGGCCAGGTCACCGTCAACGTCAACGAGAACACCCAGTACCAGCCGTTCGAGGGCGGCGGCGCGTCGTTCACCGACTCGGCCGCGTGGCTGATGAACTCCAGCAACGTCCTGTCCGCCGCCACCCGCAACGACACCATGCGCCGACTGTTCGATCCGAACACCGGCATCGGGCTCTCGTTCATCCGCAACCCGATGGGCGGCTCGGACCTCGCGCGGTTCAGCTACACCTACAACGACCTGCCGGCCGGGCAGACGGATCCGAACCTCACGCGGTTCTCCGTCGCCCACGACCTGACCGACGTGGTTCCGTTGACCAGGCAGGCACTTCAGCTCAACCCACAGATCAAGGTGATGGGCTCGCCGTGGTCCGCGCCGCCGTGGATGAAGGACAACGACAGCTATCTGCTCGGCTGGGTGGAGTCGCAGTACTACGCCGCGCTCGCGCAGTACTTCGTGAAGTACGTGCAGGCCTATGCCGCGCAAGGGATTCCCATCAACTTCCTGTCGGTGAACAACGAGCCGACGTGCTGTGCGAGTTACCCGTCGACCATGTGGAACGGTGCGGGGCTGCAGTTCTTCACGAAGACCAACCTGCTGCCCGCGTTGCAGAACGCCGGACTGTCCACAAAGGTACTGGCACTGGACTGGAACTGGGACCAGTACGCGGCCTACGGCGCGCCGGCCGTGAACGACGCGGCCATCCGCAACCACCCGAACTTCGGTGGCGTGGCGTGGCACGGCTACGGCGGCAACGTGTCCCAGCAGACGGCCGTACAGAACCAGTACCCCGGCATTCCGCAGTACGGCACGGAGATGTCCGGCGGCACCTGGGTGGGCAACCAGCACACCGACGACATGAACTACATCATCAACACCACGCGTAACTTCGCCCGCACGGTCACCAAGTGGAGCCTGGCCATCGACCAGAACCACAACCCGCACAACGGTGGCTGCGGCACCTGCAACGGGCTCATCACCGTCCACAACGGGGATGGTCGCCACGGTCAGGTCGACTTCACCACCGAGTACTACACGATGGGTCACCTGACGAAGTTCGTGAAGCCGGGTGCGCGGCGGATCGACACGAACGACAACGGTTCGGTCCGGAACGTGGCGTGGCGCAACCCGGACGGGTCGAAGGCGCTGATCGCGTACAACACCACGGGTTCCACGCAGAGTGTCCGGGTCAACTGGGGTGGCCAGTCGTTCACCTACGGGCTGCCGGCGCAGACCTCGGCGACGTTCACGTGGGCCGGCACGCCGAGCAACCCGCCGGGTGGTGCCACCGGTCCGATCACCGGGCTGGGCGGCAAGTGCGTGGACGTTGCCGGCGCGAACCCGGCCAACGGCACGGCCGTGCACCTGTGGGACTGCAACGGATCCGCGGCCCAGCAGTGGACCCGCGGCACCGACGGCACGTTCCGGGCGCTCGGCAAGTGCCTGGACGTCACGGGAATGTCCACAGCGAACGGAGCGCAGCTACAACTGTGGGACTGCACGGGATCCGGGGCGCAGAACTTCCGGGTGGCGAACGGGGACATCGTGAACGTGGGGGCGAACAAGTGCCTCGACGCCACGGGCAACACCTCGGCCAACGGCACTCGTCTGCAGATCTGGAGCTGTACCGGGGCCGCCAACCAGAAGTGGACGGCACCGGCCGCGTGATCGCCTAGGCTGGACGGCGGCCCCTCACTCCCGGGGGCCGCCGTTCTTCTTGGAGGCAGCCCGTGACCGTTATGCCCGAGACGCAGGCGCCCTGGCCGGGCCGTGACCGGCTGCGGATCACCGGGGTGCGGGCGATCGTGACCGCGCCGGAGGGCATCCCGCTGGTGGTCGTGCGGGTGGACACATCCGAGCCCGGGCTGTTCGGGTTGGGCTGCGCCACGTTCACCCAGCGCTTCCACGCGGTGGTCGCGGCCGTCGACCAGCACGTGGCACCGCTGCTGATCGGGCGGCACCCGGCCGACATCGAGGACATCAACCGGCTGGTGCACCTTTCGTCGTACTGGCGCAACGGTCCCGTGCTGAACAACGCACTGTCCGGAGTGGACCAGGCGCTGTGGGACATCGCGGGCAAGCGCGCGGGGATGCCGGTGTACGAGCTGCTCGGCGGGCGGGTCCGCGCGGCGGCCGACACGTATCTGCACGCGTCGGGTGCCACGGTCGAGGAGACGATCGACCACGCGCGTTCGCTGGTGGCCGAGGGATATCGGCACGTGCGGCTGCAGACCGGCGGGCCGGGCCTCGGCACGTACGGGGCGCCGGGCACGCCGGGTGGGTACCCGCGGGCGCCGTATCCCGACGGGTGGGACGTCAACCGGTACCTGGCGGTGACGCCGCGGCTGTTCGCCGAGGCGCGGACGGCACTGGGCGACGAGGTTGAGCTGCTGCACGACGTGCACTCGCGGCTGACACCGAAGCAGGCGATCGTGCTGGCGCGTTCGCTGGAGCCGTACCGGTTGTACTTCCTGGAGGACCCGATCGCGCCGGAACACTACGACAAGCTGCCGTCGGTCACGGCCGCGTCGCCCGTGCCGATCGCGTGCGGGGAGCAGCTGTCGTCACTGGCCGACGCGGCGCGACTGGTGCAGACCGGTGGCGTGGATCTGTTGCGGGTCCACGTGTCCACGGTCGGCGGGCTGTCGGCGTGCCGCAAACTGGTGGCGTTGTGCGAGTTCACCGGGGTACGAACGGCTTGGCACGGACCGGGTGACGTGTCGCCGGTGGGAGTGGCGGCGAACGTGGCACTGGACGTGACGACTTCGGCGTTCGGAGTGCAGGAAGGCCACGTGTACAACGACGCGACGCTGGAGGTGTTCCCGGGCACGCCGGTGGCGGTCGACGGGTACCTGTATCCGTCCGACGCACCGGGGTGGGGCGTCGACCTCGACGAGAAGCTGGCGGCGAAGTTCGTGCCGGAGACGGGTGCAGCACGAGCGCTGGGCCGCCCGGGTCCGTCGCCCGGACGGCGGCCTCGAGTCGCCCTAGCGCACCGGTGCCAGGTGCAGGTGCAGGCTCGTCTCCGTCAGATACAGGTCGTACTCCGGCAGGGTGCCCGGGCCGCACGAGCCCGTGCCGATGCCCTGGTGGCCCGCGTCGATGATCAGCTCGATCTCCTCGCCCGGCACGAGTTCGTTGCGGTGCTTGGCCGCGGCCAGGGCCGCGTCGGTCCAGGGGCGGGCGGTCAGGCCGAAGCCCGTCCCGCTGACGCGTACGCCGCTGCCCGAGGAATCGGTGAGGGTGGCCCACCGGACGTCCGCTCGGCGGCCGTTCTCCTGTGGACGGATGTACGGGGTCTGCAGTTCGGCCACGGTCGCCGTGTACTCGCCGTACCTGGCGGCCATCCCGGTGTCCGGATAGGACTCTCCGGGGCCACGACCCCACCAGGTGACCCGGTCCAGCGTGGCCGGCAGGGTCAGTACCACGCCCAGTTTCGCGACCCGGTCGGTCCACGCGCCGTCCGGGGCGATGTCCACCACCAGGTCCAGGCCGTCGCCGGCAGCGGACCAGGTGTACGTCACGTACGCGCCGAGTGCGGTGGCCGCGGCCGCGACTCGCGTGCGCACCACGAGACCCGCGTCGGCCGTCACCGAATCCACGCGCTGGGTCAGGCGATGCAGTCCCAGTCGCCTGCCACGTCTGGTCGAGCTTCGCGCTCGGACCGCGGTCGTTGTCCGTCGGGGCGCGCCACAGTTCCAGTCGTGGTGCACCCAACGGCAACCCACCCAGGGACCGCAGGCGGCCGGTTCGGTCGAACTCCGCCGGGCCCAGGGAGAACCCATCAGAAGTCTGCTGTGGACGGTCCGCCGTCTGCGCCGGTAGCGCTGGCGGGGACGTCACCTGGTGCTGAGCCCAAGCCACCTCATGACCGGCCGGTGCCCACGGTTCGTCGGACGCCAGGACGGCGCTGACCGTCAGGACGTCGGTCACCGCCGGCAAGGCCACCACACCGCCGTCCGCCGGCACATTTAAGGAGCCCGACGCAGAACCGGCCGTCCACTCGTAACGCAAAGCTGGCAGCGGACGCAGTGGTGTCACCGTCAGTTTGCCGTCCTCGAACGACATGCGCAGCGGCTCGTACACCTTCTTCAGGTCCAGCAAGCCGGGTGACGGTGTGCGGTCGGGGAACAGCAGCCCGTCGATCACGAAGTTGTCGTCGTGGATCGGTTCGCCGTAGTCGCCGCCGTACGCGTACTCGAACTCCGGGTGCCGCAGGCCGTGGTCGATCCACTCCCACACGAAACCCCCGGCGCACCGCGGGTACCTGTCGAACAGCTCGACGTACTCGGCGAGCCCACCGGGGCCGTTGCCCATGGCGTGTGCGTACTCGCACTGCACGAACGGCATCGCGCGGCGGCGAGCGTCCTGGTCGGCGTCGTCGAGGGGCTTCTCGTCCTGCTGCCCGATCGCCAGCGTTTCCTCGTGCGAGGCGTACATCCGGCTGTACACGTCGACGTACTCACACGCCAGATCACCCTCGTAGTGGATCGGCCGCGACGGGTCGCGGTCGCGAGTCCACGCCGCCATGGCCGCGAGGTTGGCGCCCGTGTGGCTCTCGTTGCCCAGCGACCACAACACGATGCTCGGGTGGTTCTTATCCCGCTCGACCGTGCGGCGCATGCGGTCCAGATAGGCCTCCCGCCACTCCGGCACGTCCGACGGGTTCTTGTCCCAGCCGGTGAAGTAGAACCCGTGGGTCTCGAGGTCGCACTCGTCGATCACCCACAGGCCCAGCTCGTCGCACAGGTCGAGGAACCGGGCGTCCGGCGGGTAGTGGCTGGTGCGCACGGCGTTGATGTTGTGCTGCTTCATGAGCAGCACGTCCTCGCGCATGGTCTCGTAGCTCACGGCCCGCCCGGTGTCCGGGTGGAACTCGTGGCGGTTGACTCCCCGCAGCGCCAGCGGCGAGCCGTTCACCAGCAGCACACCGTCCACGATGGACACCGTGCGGAAGCCGATCCGCAACGCGACGGTCTCGCCCGAGGTGGACACGGTGGCGTCGTACAGCGTCGGTGACTCGGCGCTCCACGGCGCCACGGGCACGGTGACCGTGGACCCCGTGGCCAGGTCGTGGATGCCGAGTGCCGGCACGGACACGGTCGCCGGCACCGACGCGTCGACCCGCAGCGTTCCCTGACCGTCCAGGTAGAACGCGTGCACGAACACGTCGTCGATCGCGCCCCCGGCCGGCGGGACAGCGTCACGCCGCGGAAGATCCCCGGCAGCCACCACATGTCCTGGTCCTCGAGGTAGCTCGCGGCCGACCACTGGTGCACGCGGACGGCGAGCACGTTGCGGCCCGGCGTGAGCAGCGGCCCCACGTCGAACTCGGCCGGCAGCCGGCTGCCCGTCCAGAAGCCCAGTTCCGTGCCGTTGAGCCAGGCCCGCGCGCACGACTCGACGCCGTCGAAGCGCAGCACCACCTCGGCGCCCACCCAGTCGGCCGGCACGTCGAACGCCACCCGGTGGTCGCCCGTGGGGTTCTGCTCCGGCGGGTGCGGCGGGTCGACGGGGAACGGGTAGACCACGTTGGTGTACCAGGGTTTCCCGTGTCCGTGCAGCGCCCAGTGCGCGGGGACGGGCAGCGTGTCCCACGACGAGTCGTCGAAGTCGGCGGCCGCGAAGTCGGTGGGCACGTCGGCCACCGGCGACAACCGGAACCGCCAGTCCCCCGCGAGATCCAGCGTCGGCGCGTCGGATCGCAACGCCGCGCGTGGCGCCCGGAGTCCCGAGTGCGGCACGTGGTCGTCGTAGTAGGTCATAGGAACCCCGGTTCGATGTCGTACAGGTACTGCGGCGTGAAACCGATGAGCGAAGCGGCGGCGGACGTGTCGATGGGCACCTGGCGACCGGGCAGCGGCGACCGACGCGGGACGTCGGGCAGGTAGCGGTCGAGCAGCACCTCGGTCGGGTACGGCGAGAGGGTCTCGGGGGCGGCCAGGTAGAGCGGGTGCGCGCCCGTGACCGACGCGGTCGCGGCGAGCCAGCAGGCCTCGGCCGCGTCCCGCATGTCGAGATAACCCCACAGCTCGTGGGCGCCCGCTCCCGGCTCGGCGCGGTACCGCGCCGCGAACTCCGTCAGGAACTCCGGTGTCCCGAGTTTTGGGAACCGCAGCGCGACGACCGCCATGCCGTCGCGGCGGGCGACCATGGCGGCCGTGGCCTCGTCGGCCTGTTTGGACAGTGCGTAGGGGTCGGCCACCCGCAGCGGCATGGACTCGTCGATCGGCACCCAGTCGGGTGCCGTCGGCCGTGGCGCGAAGGGCAGGCCGGTGATCGACAGGCTGCTGGCGATCACCGCGCGTCGCACGCCCTGGCGGGCCGCCTCGTCGAGCACCACGAAGGTCGCCGCGGCGTTGCCGACGAACACGTCGACGGGGGTGCCCAGCAGCGGCGAGGGGGTGGCGGCGAGGTGGATCACCGTGTCGACGCCCGCCATGGCCGCGCGGACCAGCTCGACGTCGGCGGCGCTACCCGCGTGGAACGGCGTTTCATGACCTGGATCCTGGCGGTCGAGGCCGACTACGTCAACGCCGTGCGCCGCGAACACGCGGAGCACCGCACTGCCGAGCCGGCCCGCCGCCCCGGTGACCAGGACCCGGCTCGGTGTGTGGCTCATCGGCGCCAGCATAGGTTTCCCCATATTGACAAACACTCGTTTTATGTAAACACTGGGAGGCACTATGAAAGATCTCTTGTACGTCGAGGGTTTCGAGCAGGCCGAGGCGCTGCTCAAGCCGCAGCGCGTCGAAGTGCTGCGTCACCTGGCCGAGCCACACTCGTGCACCGAGGTCGGCGCGAAGCTCGACCAGACCCCCCAGCGGGTCTACTACCACGTGAAACGGCTGGTCGACGCCGGTCTCGTGACGCAGGTCTCGGAGCGCAAGGTCCGCGGCATCATCGAGGGCATCTACCAGGCGAGCGCGCGGTCGTACTGGCTGTCACCGAAGCTGGTCGGCACGATCGGGGGCCGCCAGGTCCGCGACGAGCTGAGCCTCGGCTACCTGATCGAACTGGTGGAGACCGTGCAGTCCGACCTCGGTTCGCTCGACCGCTCCCGGCCCGAGTTGCCCACCCTCGGGGTCAACGGCCAGATCCGCCTGCCGGCCGATCGCCGCAAGGAGTTCTTCGACGAGCTGCGTTCCACGCTGCAGGACATGTTCACCCGCTACGGCGGCAAGGAGGGCGACGCGTTCCAGCTCGCGATCGCCTGCTACCCCAAGGGGGACGACGATGAGTGAGATGTTCAGCCTGCGGGCGGACATCCCCGCGGCACCCGGGCGGGTCTACCGCGCGCTGACCGAGGCCCAGGAGCTGCGGAGCTGGCTGGCCGACCACGCCGAGGTCTCGATTCCCGACGAGCACTACGAGTTCTGGGGCGCCACCACCCCGCAGAGCGACCGCGACCGCCAGCGGCTGCTGGCGGTCGAACCCGGTCGGCGCGTGCGTTTCCTGTGGACACTCGACGGCGTCAAGACCACTGTGGACATCGAACTGTCCGGTGACGACGCCACCGAGTTGACCCTGCGCCACGAGCCCATGCCCACGCTCGACGAGCTGATGGCACCCACCGGCCGCCGCGACGGCCGGCACACCATGCACACGTTCTGGCCCATGGCCATCGGCAACCTGTCCGAGTACCTGGCCGGGCGCCCCGGCATCGCCGGCTGCGACTTCAGCCCCACGCGCGGACGGGAGATCAGGGTCGAGGTGACCCTGACCGCGCCGGCCGACCGGGTGTTCGCGGCCATCACGTCGCCGGACGTGGTCGAGCGGTGGTGGGGCTACGCGCCCGAGATCGAGCCGCGCGTCGGTGGGGCGATCACGTTCGGCGCGGAGGGCCGGATCTCCGAGTGGGAGCCTGGCAAGGTCTTCTCCTACGACGAGGAGGGCATGACCACCCGGTGGGAACTGTCCGAAACGGACGGCACCACCACGTTGACGTTCGTCCAGAGTGGCTTCGAGGCCGACGAGTTGGACAACGCGGCCCAGCACGAGGCCGGCTGGCGCGGTGGCCTGCTGGAGTTGAAGCGCATGCTCGCTCTGGGCGAGGCGTGGACGCCGGTCACCCGAGAGCTGCCGGAGTAGTCGTCAGCAGCCGGTCCAACACCGGCGTGCGCCGCTGCCGCGACCAGGCCAGCGCCATCTCCCACGGGGGCAGATCCTCCACCAGGGGCCGGTAGACCACGGCGGCCTCGTCGGAGTGCGGGGTCGGCGCGATCAGCAGTGACACACCGAGGTTCGCGGCGACCAGGGCCACGATCGTCTGCACGTCCACCGCCTCCTGGACGATCCGCGGGCGGAACCCGGCGTTCATGCAGTGGCCCACGATCGTGTCGTGCACGGACGGTCCCGCGGTCCGCTGGTACAGCACGAAAGCCTCGTCCGCCAGGTCCACGAGCGACAAGTGTGAGCGGTCGGCCAGCCGGTGGTTCGCCGGCAGCGCGGCCACCAGACGGTCTCGCGACACCGTGCGGGTGGCCAGCGTCGGCTCGTTGATCGGCGGGCGGAGCAGGCCGGCGTCGATCCGGCCGTCGCGGAACGCGTCGAGCTGGTCGAGTGTGGTCATGGCGGTCACCTCCACCGTCACGTCCGGATAGGCCGTACGGAACGTCCGCAGCAGTCGCGGCAACGCCTCGAACGTCGCCGACTGGACGAATCCGATCCGCAGCACGCCCAACTCGCCGCGATGCGCGCGGCGGGTCTCGTCGGCCAGTTCGTCGGCGCGGCGCACCAGGTCGCGCGCGCCGGCCAGGAACACCTCGCCGGCCGGGGTGAGGACGATGCGGCGGCGCACCCGGTCGAACAGCGGAACCCCGAGCACGCGCTCGAGGGCGGCGATCTGGCGGGACAGCGTCGGCTGCGTGACGTGCAACAGCTCGGCCGCGCGCCCGACGTGTAGTTCGTCCGCCGTCAGCACGAACGCGCGGACCTGCCGTAGCTCCATGACTCACATGATGCGTCAGGTGCATCAACTCTGTCGACTATTTGCATTGGACGTATCAACTGGTCGCTCCCTACCGTCGGATCCATGCGAACAACGGAACTCGGCCGCACCGGCCAGCAGGTCAGCCAGCTCGCCCTCGGCGCGATGTTGATGGGGACCTCTACCGACGAACCGACCTCGTTCCGGATCCTCGACGCCTATCTCGACGCCGGCGGTGACTTCGTCGACACCGCCGACTGCTACGCCTGGTGGCCCACCCCGGGCCTCACCGGCGGCGAGAGCGAAACCACGCTCGGCCGGTGGTTCGCGCGCGGTGGGCGACGGGACCGGGTCTTTCTGTCCACAAAGGGCAGTGCGTGGGTGGCGGACCCCGACGCGGGGCGCGCGTCGGGACGGCCACAATATGTCGGCGCGGGCGGCGACACCTTGCGCCACGCCCTGGACGGCAGCCTGCGGCGGCTGGGCATCGACCACGTGGACCTGTACTACGTGCACGTCGACGACCTGGCCACGCCGCTGGAGGAAACCCTGTCGGCGCTGTCCGATCTGGTGGCCGCCGGGAAGATCCGGTACATCGGATGGTCGAACGTGCGGACCTGGCGCCTGGAACGGATTCTCGGGCTGTGTGAGCGTCACGGCTGGCCGGCGCCGGTCGCGCTGCAGCAGCAACACTCCTACCTGCGTCCCAAGGCGGGCGCCAACACTCTGACCATTGTGGACGATGAGCAGCTGGACCACCTGCGGCACAACCCGAGCGTGAACCTGGTGGCGTACTCCCCCATGTTGAAGGGCATCTACGACGACCCGGCCAAGCGCGCCGGCCACCAGTCGATGGCCGACTACGAGGGAGACGACGTCGAGGCCCGACTGGCCGTGCTCAACGACCTGGCCGGGGAGCTGGACGTGCGCCCCAACCAGTTGGTCCTCGCGTGGCTGCTGCACCAGACCGACCCGACACCCGTCGCCCTGGTCGGTCCGCGCACGTTCGAGCAGTACGAGGCCGCCATGTCGGCTCTGGACATCAAGCTGACCGACGAGCAACTGACCCGTCTGGACACCGCGGGCGCCTGAACCGGTCATCATGCGCTACCGGAGTGGTCATCATGCGCTACCGCATGGTGACCACTCCGGGGGCGGTTACAGCAGGGCGCGGACCTCGCGGGCCGCGGTCACCAGGTTGGCGAGCGCGACGTCGACCTCCGCGTAGCCGCGGGTCTTCAGGCCGCAGTCCGGGTTCACCCACAGCCGGTCGGCCGGGACCGCACGCAGAGCTTCCCGCAGCAGTGTCTTCAACTGCTCCACGGACGGCACGTTCGGCGAGTGGATGTCGTACACCCCCGGCCCGACCTCGCGGCCGAAGCCGATGGCGCCGAGGTCGTCCAGCACCTCCATGCGCGACCGGGCGGCCTCGATGGTGGTGACGTCCGCGTCCAGGCCGTCGATCGCCTCGATCACCTCACCGAACTCCGAATAGCACAGGTGCGTGTGGACCTGCGTTCCGTCGGACGCCCCGGCGGTCGCCAGACGGAACGACGTCACCGCCCAGTCGAGGTAGGACTTCCGCGCGACCGCACGGAGCGGCAACAGTTCCCGCAGCGCCGGCTCGTCCACCTGGACGACACCGATGCCCGCCGCCTCCAGGTCGGCGATCTCGTCGCGCAGCGCGAGCGCCACCTGGGTCGCCGTGTCGGCCAGCGGCTGGTCGTCGCGGACGAACGACCACGCGAGGATCGTCACGGGGCCGGTCAGCATGCCCTTCACCGGCTTGTCGGTGAGCGACTGCGCGTACGTCGACCAGGGCACGGTCATCGGCGCCGGCCGGGACACGTCGCCGTGCAGGATCGGCGGCCGCACACACCGCGACCCGTACGACTGCACCCACGCGAGTTCCGTGGAGGCGAACCCGTCGAGGTGCTCGGCGAAGTACTGCACCATGTCGTTGCGCTCGGGTTCGCCGTGCACCAGTACGTCGAGACCCAGCCGCTCCTGATCGCGGATCACGCGCTCGATCTCCGCGCGCATCCTGGCGTTGTACCCGTCCTCGTCGATCGCGCCGGTACGCAGGTCGGCCCTGGCCTTGCGGACGTCGGTGGTCTGCGGGAACGAACCGATGGTGGTGGTCGCGAGTGGCGGCAGGGCCAGGCGTTCCCGCTGGGCCGCCACGCGCACCGAGTAGGGCGCGCGGCGGGCACTGTCCGGGGCGAGCGCCGCGATCCTGGCCCGCACCTCGTCGTTGCGCAGCGGCTCGCCGCCGTCGTGGGCGGGCAGCGTCGCGGTCGGGTCGACCAGCGCCTTCCCGAGCGTCACGACCTCGGCCACCTTCTGCTTGGCGAACGCCAACCTGGCGCGCACCGCCTGCTCCAGCGCGGTCTCGGCGTCGAGGTCGTAGGGCACGTGGAGCAGCGAGCAGGACGTGCCGACCGACAGGTGTCCGACCGAGTCCCGCACCGAACGGCACAGCGCAAGCGCCGCCGTGAGGTCGGTGCGCCACACGTTGCGGCCGTCGACCACGCCCAGCACCAGGGTCTTGTTGCGCAGCCCGGAAATGCCGGGCAGCTCCGCGACGTCCTCGCCGTACACCGCGTCGATCGCGATCGCCTCGACCGCGGTCTCGGCGAGCACCGGCAGTGCGGCACCGAAACCGCCGAAGTACCCGGCAACCAACAGTTTCGGCCGGTCGGTCAGCGCCGCCAACCGGGAGTACACCGCGCCGAGCGCCGCCAGTTCCGCATCGGAGCGGTCGGCCACGAACGCGGGCTCGTCGAGCTGCACCCACTCGGCGCCGGCCGCCGCGAGCTTCGCCAGCAGTTCCGCGTACCGGTCCACCAGCGACTCGAGCAGGTCGAGCGGAACGAACCCCTGGGGTGCGCCCGGTGCGGCCTTGGCGAGCAGCAGGAACGTCAGCGGACCGATGAGGACCGGCCGCGTGGTCACACCCAGCTCGGCCGCCTCGGCCAGCTCGGTCAGCGGCTTGTCACCCACCAGCCGGAACACGGTGTCCGGCCCCAATTCCGGCACCAGGTAGTGGTAGTTCGTGTCGAACCACTTGGTCAGCTCGAGTGCCGCCACCCCGTCGCGGCCGCGGGCCATGGCGAAGTAGGTGTCCAGTGTGGACAGATCGAGATCGCTGAACCGGGTGGGCACCGCGTCGAACAACACGGCCGTATCGAGCATCTGGTCGTAGTACGAGAAAGTGTTGCCCGGCACCGAATCCACGCCGGCGGCGGCCAGTTCACGCCAGGTGTCCGCGCGCAACTCGGCGGCGGTGGCGGCCAACTCGTCGGCGCCGACGCGACCGGCCCAGTACGACTCCAGGGCGCGCTTCAACTCCCGGCGCGGACCGATTCTGGGATATCCAAGAACAGTGGTGGACAAGTCGTTCACGACTCTCTCCTCGCGAGCGTGCATGACCGGAACGGGACCAGCGCACGGCAAGGAGCGACCGCATCGCGCGAACCTTCCCACGAGGTCCCGGACCGAACGCGCACCGGCGGTGCGCGTACTGGTGGCAGGTCTTCGGACTCGCGGGCGAACCGGCCGAGGCCGGCGGACCTACTGGCCGTCGCTTCCCAGGCACTCGTGCCCAGTGCTTGTGACGGCGTTCGTTCCCGCTCACCGCTGCGGGGCAGTCCCGGATTCACACCGGGTTCCCTCTTGCCTCGTCCCGTCCGAGGACGGCACGAACCACCAGCACCCCGACTGTAGCCGGTGACCCCCGAGTGGTGATCGACCCGGCCAGGACAAGCAGGTCAGAGCGGTTGTTGCCGAACCGCAACCATCGGACCGACGGTAGCGCTGTTGACAGTGTCACTAGTCCGTTGCGGTGACGGCACCAAGGACCTCGCGCGGCCGCGCCAGAGATCCGACCACCTGCTTGTCGGAGTGGTTAGCCCGCTTGGAGTAACCACGGGTGTCGGAAAACGGATATCCCAAAGTGTTACAGCCAATTTGGGTGAGGAAATCCACGTTTTTGGATTTATAGCCCAAGTGGAGCAGTCACCCTCTTGGGCGACTGTGCCTGGTGGGAGCCGGTGCTAGCTTTCCAAACGGCAAAGAAATTCGCTTCTCCCCGCTCCATGAATATCGCCCCATCCAGTCGGGCCTATTAAGCCTGCCCGAAAAAAACCCGAATTCCGTGTCGAACGATCATGTGTGATTGGTGGTGTCAGTTGTGACGGTGACGGATCCGGAAGCACCCGAGGTCGCGGCCAACGGTGATCAGCAACAGCAGAGCCTGGCCACGGCGGCTGCCCGAAACCTTGCGACGACGAAGAAGTCCGTCCCGCAGATGCAGGGTGTGTCGTCGCGCTGGCTGCTGAAGATGCTGCCCTGGGTACAGGTGTCCGGCGGTGCGTACCGGGTCAACCGCCGGCTGAGTTATTCGGTCGGTGACGGGCGTGTCACCTTCGTCGGCACCGGGGCCGAAATTCGGGTGATTCCGGCGGAGCTGTGTGAGCTGCCGCTGCTGCGCGGGTACGAGGACACCGAGGTCCTGGACGCGCTGGCCGGCCGCTTCGAGCAGCGGGAGTTCCAGCCGGGCGAGGTCATCGTGGAGTTCGGCCACGAGTCCAACGAGGTATTTCTCGTGGCCCACGGAAAGGTCAACAAGGTCGGCCCCGGCCGGTATGGCGACGAGACCGTGCTCGGCACCCTCGCGAACGGCGACCACTTCGGTGACGAGACGCTGGTCGACGACCAGAGCATGTGGGAGTACACGGTCCGCGCGGCCACGCCCACGACCGTCCTCATGCTCCCCCAGCAGGCGTTCGACGAGCTGAAGGGCCGCTCGGAGTCGCTGCGCGACCAGATCGACCGGTTCGTCTCGGGCAAGGCCGCGCCACGAAATCCCGACGGTGAAGCCAACATCGAACTGGCCTCCGGGCACAGCGGCGAGGCAGAACTGCCCGGCACGTTCGTGGACTACGAACTCGCACCCCGGGAGTTCGAGCTGTCCGTGGCCCAGACGGTGCTGCGCGTCCACAGCAGGGTGTCCGACCTTTACAACCAGCCGATGGACCAGGTGGAGCAACAGCTGCGCCTGACCATCGAGGCGCTGCGCGAACGCCAGGAGCACGAGTTGGTGAACAACGCGGAGTTCGGGCTGCTCACCAACGCCGACCTCGGGCACCGCATCCACACCCGCTCCGGCCCGCCGACCCCCGACGACCTCGACGAGCTGCTGGCGGTGATCTGGAAGAACCCCGGCTTCTTCCTGGCCCACCCACGCACGATCGCCGCGTTCGGCCGGGAGTGCAGCAGGCGCGGCATCTACCCGGAGTCGGTGGACGTGAACGGCAACCGGGTGCCCGCCTGGCGCGGTGTCCCGATCTTCCCGTGCAACAAGATCGCCGTGTCCGAGCACCGGACCAGCTCGATCATGCTCATGCGGACGGGCGAGCAGCAGCAGGGCGTGATCGGCCTGCACCAGACGGGCATTCCCGACGAGTACCAGCCGAGCCTTTCCGTGCGGTTCATGGGCATCAGCGAGAAGGCCATCGTGTCCTACCTGGTGAGTGCCTACTACTCGGCCGCGGTCCTCGTACCGGACGCGCTCGGCGTACTGGAGAACGTCGAGATCGGACGGGAGGGCTGATCCGGTGACCACAGTGGAGACGCGGATCGAGACGACCGTGCGTCAGAGCCTGAGCACCAGGGCCGCGCGCAACCTCAGCACCACCACCAAGTCCAAACCGCAGATGCGTGGCATCACGGCGCGCTGGCTGCTGAAGATGCTGCCGTGGGTGGATGTCGCGGGCGGCACGTACCGGGTGAACCGTCGACTCACCTACGCGGTCGGCGACGGCCGGCTGTCGTTCGTCAGCGAGGGCACGGAGATCCGGGTCGTGCCGGCAGAACTGCGGGAGCTGCCGCTGCTGCGGGAGTTCACCGACGACGCGGCGCTGGACGAGCTGGCCACCCGGTTCGAGCAGCGCCAGTACGAGGCGGGTGACCTGATCGTCCAATCGGGACACCAGCGCAGTGAGTTGTTCCTGTTGGCCCACGGCAAGGCGAACAAGCTGCGGTCCGGTCAGTTCGGCGACGACCAGATCCTCGACGTCCTGGCCGACGGTGACCACTTCGGCAGCGAGGTGCTCACCGGTCGCGAGGACGCGTGGGACTTCACGGTCAAGGCGATCACGCCGTGCACCGTGCTCGTGCTGCCCGGCCAGTCGTTCCAGCAGATGAACGGCCGGTCCGACGCGCTGCGCGAGCACATCGCCCAGGCCATCGCGCGTCCCGTGCTGCCACAGAACAAGGCCGGTGAGGCGGCCATCGACATGTCCTCCGGGCACGCGGGCGAAGCGATGCTGCCCAGCACGTTCGTCGACTACGAGCAGTCGCCCCGCGAGTACCAGCTAGACGTGGCGCAGACGCTGCTCAAGGTCCACAGCCGGGTGGCCGACCTCTACAACGACCCGATGAACCAGACGGAGGAACAACTCCGGCTGACCATCGAGGCGCTGCGCGAACGCCAGGAGTACGAGCTGGTGAACAACCCGAGCTTCGGGTTGCTGCACAACGCCGACCTGTCGCAGCGGGTGTTCACCCGCACGGGACCGCCCACTCCGGACGATCTCGACGAGATCCTCTCTCGGCGGCGCAAGTCGAAGTTCTTCCTGGCGCACCCGCGCACGATCGCCGCGTTCCGCCGGGAGTGCACCCGTCGCTCGATCTACCCGGACAACGTGGTGCTCGAGGGGTCGACGGTGCAGACGTGGCGCGGGGTGCCGATGCTGCCGTGCGACAAGATCCCCATCGTCGACGGGCACCTGAGTTCCATCCTCGTGATGCGCACGGGCGAGGACGACCAGGGTGTCATCGGGCTGCACTCGCTCGACATCGACGACGAGGTGTCGCCGAGCCTGAACGTCCGGTTCATGGGCATCGACGACAAGGCGATCCTGTCCTATCTGGTCAGCGTGTACTTCTCTGCCGCCGTAATGGTTCCGGACGCGCTCGGCGTCCTGGAGAACGTCGAGATCGGACGCTGACATGGCCGCCCCCGACATGACCGAACACCGAACGGCGCGCGAAAGCCTGGCGTGGAGCAGGGATCTCGTCGATCCGGCGCTGCGCGCGGCGGTCGACACGCTGCCCGCGTCCATGCGGCGCATCGCCGGCTACCACCTCGGCTGGTGGGACCAGCACGGCGGACGCGGGATCCAGAACGGAGCCGGTAAGGCCGTACGGCCGGCACTGACAATGCTGAGCGCGGGAGCCGCGGGGGGCTCACCGCACCAGGCGATCTCGGCAGCATGCGCGGTGGAGCTGGTGCACAACTTCTCGCTGCTGCACGACGACGTGATGGACGGCGACGCCACCCGGCGGCACCGGCCGACCGCGTGGACCCTGTTCGGGGTCGGCGCGGCCATCCTGGCGGGTGACTCGCTGCTGACGCTCGCGCTCGACGTGCTCGCCGCCAGCGGGCACCCGGGCGCCGGGCCGGGCATGCGGATGCTCAGCGCGTCCGTGCAGGAACTGGTCGACGGGCAGTGCGCGGACGTGGCGTTCGAGCAACGGTCCACGGTGGACCTCGCGGAATGCGAGGGCATGGCGGCCGCGAAGACCGCGGCCCTCATGGGATGCGCGTGTGCGCTCGGCGCGTTCTTCGGTGGCGCCGACCAGGACCGGGTGGCTCGGATGCGGGCGTTCGGCGAACATCTCGGGCTCGCCTACCAGCACGTGGACGATCTGCTGGGCATCTGGGGAGATCCGGCGACCACCGGCAAGCCGGTGTACTCGGATCTGCGCAACCGCAAGAAGTCCCTGCCGGTGGTGGCCGCGTTGACCTCGGGCACCCCGGCCGGTCGGGAACTGGCCGAGCTGTTCGCTCGGGAGGGTCCACTGCTCGAAGGCGAACTCGCCCGCGCGGCCGAACTGGTCGAGCGGGCGGGTGGCCGGGCCCGCAGCCAGACACAGGCCGACGGGTTGTACACGGACGCGGTGCGGCTGCTGGATTCCGTCGGCAGCACCCCGGCCGCGGCCGAGCTGGTCGGTCTGGCCCGGCTGGTCACCCGTCGCGATCACTGAGATACGCCCCGCCCGATCCCCCGACCGGACGAGCACAGGAGCACCCGCATGCCCTCCCCGGATCCCCGTACCGTCCTGCTCGCCGCGCCGCGTTCGTTCTGCGCGGGCGTCGAGCGGGCCATCGAGATCGTCGAGCACGCGTTGGTCCAGCGCGGCCGGCCGGTCTACGTGCGCAAGCAGATCGTGCACAACGCGCACGTGGTCGCGGACCTGGAGGAGCGCGGCGCGGTGTTCGTGGACGAGCTGACCGAGGTGCCAACCGGCGCCACCGTGGTGTTCTCCGCGCACGGTGTCTCACCGGCCGTGCGGACCGAGGCACAGCGCCGGGAGCTGCGGGTGATCGACGCGACCTGCCCGCTGGTCACGAAGGTCCACGCGGAAGCACGGCGGTTCGCCGGCCGGGGCGACACGGTGCTGCTCGTCGGGCACGAGGGGCACGAGGAGGTGGAGGGCACCATGGGTGAGGCGCCGTCGCACACGATCCTCGTGCCGGACGTGGAGTTCGCCCGGGTGGTCGAGGTGCCCGACCCCACGCGACTGTCCTATCTGACCCAGACGACGCTCGCCATGGACGAGACGCGGGACATCCTCGACGTGCTGCGGGCCCGGTTCCCCGCCCTGCGCGGGCCGACGTCCGACGACATCTGTTACGCCACCACCAACCGACAGCACGCGCTGACCGCCATCGCGGCCGAGGCGGACGTGGTCCTGGTGGTGGGCTCCACGAACTCGTCGAACTCGGTCCGGCTGGTGGAGTTGTCCAGACGTGGTGGCACGCCGGCGTACCTGATCGACGACGCCGGTGACATCAGACCGGAATGGCTGGTCGGGGCACAGGTGGTGGGGCTGACAGCAGGAGCGTCGGCCCCGCCCCGGCTGGTGGACGACGTGTTGGCCATGCTTGCCCCGGACACCTTGGTGGAGCGGCGAACGGCCACCGAGACCATCCACTTCACACTCCCACTCGCGGTGCGGCCGTCATGATCCCACCCACCGCGCTCTCCGAGCTGTCCACAGTGGAACTCGAGGACCTGGCCGCCGAGATCCGGGAGTTCCTCATCGAGAAGGTCTCCCGCACGGGCGGCCATCTCGGGCCGAACCTGGGTGTGGTGGAGCTGACCATCGCGCTGCACCGGGTCTTCGACTCGCCACGCGACGTGTTGCTGTTCGACACCGGGCACCAGACGTATGTCCACAAGATACTCACCGGGCGCGCGGGCGCTTTCGACGGCCTGCGCCAGTCCGGTGGGGTGTCGGGATATCCGTCGCGTACGGAGTCTCCCCATGACCTGGTGGAGAACTCGCACGCGTCCACCGCACTGTCCTATGCCGACGGTCTGGCCAAGGCGTGCCAGTTGCGTGGCGAGGACCGGCGGGTGGTGGCGGTGGTCGGGGACGGCGCGCTCACCGGCGGCATGTGTTGGGAGGCGCTCAACAACCTGGCGGCCGCGCCCGACCGGCCGGTGATCATCGTGCTGAACGACAACACGCGTTCGTACGCGCCGACGGTCGGGGGCATCGCCGCCCACCTCACCGAGAATGGTGGGCCGACGGTGTTCGAGTTACTCGGGCTCGCGTATCTCGGTCCGATCGACGGGCACGACATCGTCGCGGTGGAAGCAACCCTGCGTGAGGCGGTCGCGCTGAACCGGCCGGTGGTGATCCACTGCCGCACTGTCAAGGGCAAGGGTCACCTCCCGGCCGAACAGGACGAGGCCGACCGCATGCACGCCGTCGGGCCGGCTTCCTCTGGCGGTGGACCGAGTTGGACGTCGGTTTTCGAGCGGACCATCGAGGAGATCGGCGCCGAGCGGTCCGACGTGGTGTGCCTGACGGCGGCCATGACGTTGCCCGCCGGGCTCGGCCGGTTCGCCGCCCGGTTCCCCGAGCGGACGTTCGACGTGGGGATCGCCGAGCAGCACGCGGTCACGTCGGCCGCGGGGCTCGCCATGGGCGGGATGCACCCGGTGGTCGCCATCTACGCCACGTTCCTGTCCCGCGCCTACGACCAGGTTCTCATGGACGTGGCGCTGCACCGGCTGCCCGTGACGTTCGTCCTCGACCGCGCCGGGGTGACCGGGCCGGACGGCCCGAGCCACCACGGCATGTGGGACGCCTCGGTGCTGCCGACCGTGCCGGGCATCCGGATCGCCGCTCCCCGCGACCCGGCCACGCTGCGGGAACTGTTGCGCACGGCCGTGAACACCCACGACGGCCCGACCGTGATCCGCTATCCGAAGGCGACGGCCGGGCCGGATCTGCCGGCGCTGCGCAGAACCATCGGCTACGACGTGCTGCACGAACACGCCCTGGCGGACGTGTTGCTGGTCGGCGTCGGCCCGCTGGTGGGCGCGTGTCTCGCGGCGGCGAGCGAACTGTCCCGTCACGGCGTGCCCGTCACGGTCGTGGATCCACAGTGGACGACACCGCTGGACGCCGGTCTCGTGAAGCTGGCCGCGTCGCACCGGCTGGTGCTCTGCGTGGAGGACACCACGGCGCCCGGCGCGCTCGGCGGGCGGCTGGCCCAGGCATTGGCCGCCACCGGGGAACGGACCTGTGCCGCGACCTTCGCACTGCCCAACGCCTTCCTGCCGCACGCCACGCGGGACGAGATCCTGCGCGCCCACGGGCTCGACCCGAGCGGCATCGCCACGACCGTCCTCAAGCGACTCGCGAAGCTCGGCGTGGAGGTGGCGGGATGACCACCATCAACCTCGGACTTCCCGCGCCGGCACGCAAACGGCGGCGTTCGCGGCAGGTGATGGTCGGCAGCGTGCCGGTCGGCGGGGACGCGCCGGTGACCGTGCAGTCGATGACCACCACGCTCACGTCCGATGTGGACGCCACGCTCCAGCAGATCGCCGAGCTGACCGCCGCCGGGTGCCAGATCGTACGGGTGGCCGTGCCGTCGGCCGACGACGCCGAGGCACTGCCCGCCATCGCGAGGAAGTCACCCATTCCCGTGATCGCCGACATCCACTTCCAGCCGAAGTACGTGTTCGCGGCGATCGACGCCGGGTGCGCGGCCGTGCGCGTGAATCCCGGCAACATCAAGAAGTTCGACGACAAGGTGGCGGAGATCGCCCGTGCGGCCGGCGATGCGGGCGTGTCCATCCGGATCGGCGTGAACGCGGGTTCGCTCGACGCGCGGCTGCTCGCCAAGTACGGCAAGGCGACGCCCGAGGCGCTGGTCGAGTCGGCGCTGTGGGAGTGCTCGCTGTTCGCCGAACACGGGTTCACCGACCTGAAGCTGTCGGTGAAACACCACGACCCGGTGGTGATGATCGCCGCCTACCGGCAGTTGGCCGAGCAGTGCGACTACCCGCTGCACCTCGGCGTCACCGAGGCCGGGCCCCGGTTCCAGGGCACCATCAAGTCGGCCGTCGCGTTCGGGGTGCTGCTGGCCGACGGGATCGGCGACACCATCAGGGTTTCGCTGTCCGCGCCGCCCGTCGAGGAGGTGAAGGTCGGCGCCGCCATCCTCGAGTCGCTCGGCCTTCGCCCGCGCCGGCTGGAGATCGTGTCGTGCCCGTCGTGCGGGCGCGCACAGGTCGACGTCTACAAGCTCGCCGAACAGGTGACCGCCGCGTTCGACGGATTCGAGACACCGCTTCGGATCGCGGTCATGGGGTGCGTGGTGAACGGGCCGGGTGAGGCGCGTGAGGCCGACCTCGGGGTGTCGTCGGGGAACGGCAAGGGGCAGATCTTCGTGCGGGGCAAGGTGATCCGGACGGTGCCGGAGAGCCGGATCGTGGAAACGCTGCTCGAGGAAGCGCTCAAGAGGGACTGGACCGACCCGACCGAATAGAGAACCACATGAGCATTTATGTCAACGGCCTGTTATGGGTCGCCGGCGCCGCGCTCATCGCGGCGCTGGTCGCCTATCTGGTGCGCCGTATCGGCGCCACCGATGGCACCGTGGAGAACAACGACGCCGCCGGCCAGGTCTTCACGCTGGTCGGCGGTCTGCAGGCGGTGCTCGTGGCGTTCGTGCTGATCTCCCTGTTCGACCAGGCGGGGGCGGCGGAGGACGGCTCGTACTCGGAGGCGGACAACCTGGTGGCGGCAGTGTGGGCGGCCGAGTCGCTGCCCGAGCCGGTGCGGACGGAGATCGTGCCGCTGGCGCGGGAGTATGCGGAGACCGTGATCTCCGACGAGTGGCCGCACATGCGGGACGGAACGGCGATCGGCGGTGACGGCTGGAACCGGCTGGAGGACCTGCGGCGCGTGGTGGCGACGTCGGCCACCACCGACGCGTGGTCCACCGACCGCAAGATCGAAGCGGCCAACCACCTGTGGCAGGTGTACCAGGAGCGGCAGGACCGGCTGAACACCGCGTCCAGCGCCGGGGTCAGCTCGGTCGTGTGGTTCGCCATGCTGGCGGGGGCCGTGATGGCGATCGCGCTGCCGGTGCTGTTCGGTGGACCCCGGCCGGCGACCCACATCCTCATCGTGTCGATCCTGACGGCCACCATGACGCTGCTCCTGTACGCGACCTCGGAGCTGCAGAACCCGTACTCCGGTGGGGTGCGGGTGGAACCGACGGCGTTCGAGTCGGCGCTGGAGCGGTTGCGATGATCAGATGTCTGGTCCGGATCAAGCTGACCTTGCTGATCAGCATCTGTGTAGCGATCTCGGTGCCGATCCTCGATGCCGCGAAGTGCACGTGTGGGCCACCGCCGGCGCCCCCGCCCACCACGACACAGCCGCCGCCACCGCCTCCCCCCACGACCGACCCGCCGCCACCTCCCGCTCCCACCACGGTCCCGCCCGTGCCGGAACGGGAGGCGCCCCCACGGGCCGAGGACCCGCCGCCGGCGGCGGCCGCCCCGGCGCCGGACCCGCTCCCCACCCGCGCGCAGCCGCCACCCACCACCACCACCACCACCGCCACCTCGGTCGCGCCGCCGCCTCCGCAGGCACCGTCGGCCACCACGACCGGCGGCCGGGACCGGGAGCCGATGGTGGTGACGGGTGCGGGCTCCACCCAGGACGCGACGGACGAGAAGAGACGCTGGGGCCTGACCGCGCTGCTCCTGATCCTGGGCGCGGGCGCGGTGGCGGCACGCGCGTCACGACATCGGTGAGGCGCCGGCCCCCAGGTCAGGTTTATGCTCCCGCTGACCTGACCTGGGGAGGCCGTCGTGAAGTTCCGCGGCACCGTCGAGCTGGGTGGCAGGACCGCCACCGGCATCGAGGTTCCCGCCGACGTCGTCGAGCAGCTCGGCTCCGGGAAGAAGCCGACGGTGAAGATCACGGTCGGTGCGCACACCTACCGCACCACGGTGGCCACCAGGGACGGCCGGTTCCTGGTACCGCTGAGCGCGGAGCACCGGACGGCTGCCGGCGTGGCGGCCGGCGACGAGGTCGACGTGACGGTGGAGCTGGACACCGAGATTCGTGAGGTGGAGGTGCCGGCCGACCTGGCCGCCGCACTCGACGCGGACGGCGCGGCCCGCACGTTCTTCGACAGCATCTCCTACAGCAACAAGCGCTGGCACGTGCTCAACGTCGAGGGCGCGAAGACGGCCGAGACCCGGCAGCGGCGAATCGACAAGTCGGTGGCCCTGCTACGCGAGGGCAAGGCCCGCTGAAGTTTTTCGCCGATGTGTCGAACCGACCGTCCCTGGTTCGACGTATCCATGTCGAGCAAGCAACGAGGGGACGGACACCATGACAACCTCACTGACCACCACACTCACCACCCATCGGATGTCCGCCCTGGCCGACGCGCTCGTCGCCGAGGACCACGCCGAGGACACCGGCTGGCTGGACACGCTGGACCGGATGACCTGCTCGGAGCACCGCCGCTGGATCCACGAGTGCCTGCACAGCGCGGTGCACGCGGGCTTCCGCCGGTGCCGTCCCTGCCGGCGCGACCTGGCGGTGGTGACGGACGAGGTCACCGCCACGGTCACGCTGCACTGCCCCGGCTGCCACCGCGGCCCCCGCAGCCGCACCGACGCGCAACTGGTCTCCGCGTGCACGGCCAGCATGTTCGCCGCCCGCCGCGCCGCCTGACCGGCCCGCGAGTCGTACCGTTTCGACACTGAGTCGTACCGTCCGGACATGAGTGCGCCGACCCGGTTTCTTACGACTCGCTGTTCGTAACGTACGACTCGCTGACTAGACCGGTGGTACGAAGCCCGGGAGCCAGCCGGGGTCCTCGCCCTCGCCGCAGACCGGGCACGGGACCTCGACCATGCCGCCCGGCGACTTGTCGGACCACACGGATCCCGAGCCGGGGATGATCATGGGGCGAATGTCGCCGTCGTCGGCGCGGACCTGCGTCAACTGGCGACAGCCGTGGCACACGGTCTTCACCGTCGGCGAGATCGGGGTGTCGGTCACCCGGCCACCCAACCCGAACCACCATGCTGCTCGCAAATGGAAAGCTCGCGGGGTACCGATGAGTTTCGGTCCGCCAACGGGTCTGTACTGGTAACCGCGAGAGGGGAAACCGACGTGACCGTCGCCGACCGGCCGGTGGAGCCTGACTTTCTCTCCCAGGCCGACCCGTACCGACGTGAGCTGCTCGCGCACTGCTACCGCATGCTCGGCTCGGTGCACGACGCCGAGGACCTGGTGCAGGAGACCTACCTGCGGGCCTGGCGCGCGTTCGACCGGTTCGAGGGCCGCTCGACCCTGCGAACCTGGCTGTACCGCATCGCCACCAGCGCCTGCCTCACGGCCATCGAGGGGCGCGGCCGACGTCCGCTGCCCACCGGGCTCGGCGGGCCGAGCGAAGGCGGCGGGCAACCGCTCGAGATCCGCGACGAGGTGCCCTGGCTCGAACCGATGCCGAGCGACGCGGAGGACCCGGCGGCCATCGTGGCGTCCCGGGAGAGCATGCGGCTCGCGTTCATCGCCGCCCTGCAGCACCTGGCCCCCAAGCAGCGGGCCGTGCTGATCTTCCGCGACGTCCTCGCGTGGAAGGCCGCCGAGGTGGCCGAGCTGCTCGACACCACGACGGCCGCCGTGAACAGCGCGCTGCAGCGGGCCCGCGCCCAGCTCGACGAGGTGGCACCCACGCAGGACGACGTGGTCGAGCCGACCGACGAGACCAAGCGCGCCCTGCTGGAGCGCTACATGGCGGCGTTCGCGAACAAGGACGTCGACGCGATCGTCGCGCTGCTCGCCGAGGACGCCGTGTGGGAGATGCCGCCGTTCTCCACCTGGTTCCAGGGTCCCGTGCAGGTGGCGCGGCACCTGGCCGGGCAGTGCCCCGGCGGCCCCGGTGACTTCCGGTTCGTGGAGACCGAGGCGAACGGCGAGCCCGCGGCCGGGATGTACCTGCGCGGCGACGACGGCGTCTTCCGGCCGTTCTGCGTCCAGGTGTTCACCGCGCGCGGTGACACGTTCTCCCACATCGTCTCGTTCTTCGACCTGCGCCTGTTCGGCACCTTCGGCCTGCCGGACACGCTGTGACGCCGCTGCTCGGCGGGGTCGGCCTGCTGGAGCGTGCCGTCGACTACGCCCTCGGCAGCCTCGACGACGTCACGCCCGCGCACCTGGCGTACCCGACACCGTGTGCCGAGTGGGACCTGCGGGCGCTGCTCGACCACCTGAACGACTCGCTGCTCGCCCTGCACGAGGCCGCCAGCATCGGCCGGGTGTACCCGGACGCCGGCGACTGGGCGCAGACCCAGGGCGTCGATCCGGTGGCGCTGCTGCGGGACCGGGCGAGCCGGCTGGTCGGCGCGTGGACCGCGCCGCGGCCGCGCCGCGAGGTCTCCGTCGGCGAGCTGGAGCTGACGGCCGCCGTGCTGACCACCGCGGGCGCGTTCGAGGTGGCCGTGCACGGCTGGGACGTGGCGGCCGCGTGCGGCCGGACCCGGCCGATCCCCGCGGGACTGGCCGAGGAGATGCTCGACCTGGCCGACCTGCTCGTGACCCCCGCCGACCGCCCGGCACGGTTCGCCACGGCCGTCGCTGCGCCCAATGGGGCAACGCCCGGCGACCGTCTGGTCGCCTTTCTGGGCAGACATCCCTGACCCGGTATCCGCCCGGTACCGCCGCCCCTCCTCTCGGGTATGGCGAATGTGGTGGTGGCGTCGTACAACGTCGAGAACCTGTTCAGCCGGCCCAAGGCGTTCGACACGGCCGACTGGACCGCCGGTGAGCCCGTGCTCGCCGCCTATCACGAGTTCAACGCGCTGATCGCGAAGAGCGACTACACCGACGACGATCGTGCCCGGATGCGCGACCTGCTGGTGACGCTCGACATCTACGGCAAGAACGACAGCGGCGTCATCCGTCGCAAGCAGACCCAGACGCCGAAGTGGGCGTGGCTGCGCAAGAACCGGGGCAGCTTCGACAGCGAGCCGCAGGACCGGTCCCGGCCCGTGGAGATCAAGGCGACCGGCCGCGGCGACTGGATCGGCTGGGTGGAGCTGGCGACCGAGGCGACCGACGAGGTCGGCACCCGCATGACCGCCAGGGTCATCGGCGACATCGACGCGGACATCATCGCGATCGTCGAGGCCGAGGACCGACCGGCGCTCGTCCGGCTGAACGGCGAACTGCTCGACGACCGCTACGAGCACGTGATGCTCGTGGACGGCAACGACGACCGCGGCATCGACGTGGGGATCATGACCAAGCGGGGCTTCGAGATCGAGTCCATCAAGTCCAACGTGGACGTGAAGAACGGGAAGAATCCGGTGTTCAGCAGGGACTGCCCGCAGTACGAGATCCGCACCCCCTCCGGCGAACTGGTGCACGTGCTGGTCAACCACTTCAAGTCGCAGTCCGGCGGCGGTGGCGACCGGCGCCGGGAGCAGGCCGACAAGGTCCGCGAGATCGCCGACACGTTGGTGGCGCAGGACAAGCACGTGGTGGTGCTCGGCGACCTGAACGAGGGCCAGCCGAGCGAGACCGAGCCGCCGCCGAACCTGAAGTCGCTGTTCGAGCCCGCGGGTCCGCTGCGCTCCTGCTACGACCTGCCCGGGTTCGAGAAGACACCGAAGCGGCCGGGCACGTTCGACTCGTGCACCATCTCCAACCGGCTCGACTACGTGCTCATGTCGAAGAGCCTGCAGTCCCGGTTCCGCCGGGGTCACCTGTTCCGCAAGGGCCTGTGGGGCAGCCGCAGGACCAAGCCGGTCGACTGGGCCACCTACGACGAGCTGACGAGCGGCGACCACCAGGCCTCCGATCACGCGGCCGTGGTGGTGGAACTGGACCTCTAGGCTGGGTCCATGACCTATGACGTCAGTGCGGTCCGAGCCCGGTTTCCCGCGCTGGCGGAGGGGGCCGCGCACTTCGACGGGCCGGGTGGCTCGCAGGTGCCCGACGTGGTGGCGGACGCCGTGGCCACGGCCCTGCGATCCGCCGTGGCGAACCGTGGCTCGGTGACGGCCGCCGAGCGGCGGGCCGAGGAGATCGTGCTGGCGGCCCGGCAGGCGGGCGCCGACCTCGTGGCCGGGGTGCCGGAGGGCATCGTGATCGGCCGCAGCATGACCCAGCTGACCTACGACTTCGCACGCACGCTCGCCAAGGACTGGGGACCGGGCGACGAGGTGGTGGTCTCGCGGCTCGACCACGACGCCAACATCCGCCCGTGGGTGCAGGCAGCGCGGGCGGCCGGCGCGACCGTCCGGGTCGCCGAGTTCGACCGCAGGACCGGGATCCTCGGCCCGGACGCCGTGGCGCGGATGCTGTCGCCGCGGACCCGGCTGGTGGCGGTCACAGCCGCGTCGAACCTGCTCGGCACCCGACCGGACGTGCCGACCATCGCGGCCACCGCGCACGAGGTCGGCGCACTGGTCTATGTGGACGGTGTGCACCTGGCGCCACACGCGGTGGTGGACGTCGCCGCGCTCGGCGCCGACTTCTTCGTGTGCTCGCCGTACAAGTTCCTCGGCCCGCACCTGGGGTTGCTGGCGGCCGCCCCGGCGCTGCTGGAGTCGCTGCACCCGGACAAGCTGCTGCCGGCCACCGACGCCGTGCCGGAACGGTTCGAGCTGGGCACGCTGCCCTACGAGGTGCTGGCCGGCACCACGGCCGCCATCGACTTCCTGGCCGGACTGGCCCCCGGCACGGGATCGCGGCGCGAACGGCTGGTGGCGTCGATGACCGCGCTGGAGAAGCACGAACTCGCGATGCTGGACCGCCTGGACAGCGGCCTGTCGGGCGTGATCCGTTACGGCGCCCCCGACCGGCACCGCACGCCGACCGTGCTGTTCGGGCTGCCGGACCGCGCGCCGGCCGAGGTGTTCCGGGAACTCGCCGCGCGTGGCGTGAACGCACCGGCCGGCAGCTTCTACGCGCTGGAATGCGCGCGGGCGCTCGGTCTCGGTGACGCGGGAGCCGTACGGGCGGGCATCGCCCCGTACACCGACGAGTCCGATGTGGACCGTCTACTCGAAGCAGTGAAAGAGCTGGCGCGGTGAGGGTCGGCGCGGCAGGAAACTTGGCGCGCCGCGGCGCCGGGCTCTGACACACCGGCGCCGCGGGCATACCCCGCTGAGAAGCTCCTGGGTCGTGCTCAGGAGAAGGCGTACCCGGGTGCCCGGCCGGGAAACACGGGCGTCTATTCGGTATCGGCGGGAGTGCCGGTGATCCTGCGCAGCCGGCCGATCAGGTCGAGGGTGTCCACGCCGCACAGTTCGGCCATCTGCTCCAGCGCCGCAATGTCGAGGCTCACGTCGGGAGGGTGGCCGTTGCTCTCCGCGAGTTTGCCCTTCGCCCACCGACGCAGGGGTCCCAGCTCCGGCTGCTCGTCGCGGACGATCTTGCGGAGGTCGAGCCGGATGCGGCCGACCGGGGAGTCGCTGAACACCCGTTGATGCACGCGGCCGAGCAGCTCGTGGGGAACCTCGTCGAGGGCGATGCAGATCTCCACCAGCCGCACGACCGAGCACTGCCGCGTGCCCAACTCGTAGGTGGCGAGCGTCTGCAGGGAGATGTCGCTCTGCAGCCGGCGGTTCAGGTCACGACGCGTCCAACCCCGCTGCTTGCGCAGCCTGCGGAGTTCGTCGCCGAGAACTCGCTGGTAGGTCGCTGTGTCCAGCTGCACGATCGCCCCTCTCACTATGGCAGCCGGTGCTTGACCGGGATGCCGACATATGAGGAAGCGACGAACTGGCTAGTGATTACGCGAGTTTTCAGAATTTGCTTTCGGGATTACCCCGAATGGGCTAACGATACCTGCCGAACGGTGGCATGGACTGCCGTCAGTTGACGCAACCGGCGCCGTCGGGCTGTGCACCGCGGGCATTCGCGTTGGGCTGTCCAGACAGGACCAGCGGGCGGTCTCCCGCGAGGCTGTCACCCGACTGACCCCCGCCGTCCCCTTCGGACTCGGCGCTGTCACCGGAGGGACTGTCGTAGTCGCGGCCGAGCAGGACGGTGACCGTACCCGTCGGGAGGTTCTCATCCTCCTCCACCAGCGGGTTTCCACCGATGGCCGCCGCCACCCGGTCGCCGGAATCCTGCTCGTCGGCCGCGAACCGGACCACAGTGGACTCTCGGCCTTCCGCGTTGCCGACCTCGCCCTCACCGAAGCCCTGTTCGGTCAGCGAGGAGGCCACGGATGCCGCGAGACCGGCCTGGCCGGACGCGTTACGGACGTTCACGTGGATGTCGCCGTTGTCGACCGACTCGGATTCGCCACCGCCCTGATCGCCCTCCGGAGGCGCGGCCTCGCCGAGGAGACCCTGGACGAACTCCTTCACCGCGTCCGGGTCGACCTCCACGGCGTCGCCGTCCTCGGGTGTCTCGAGGCTGATGCTGCCCACCGGGATGGTCTGGAACTCCATCTTCCCGCCGGTGAAGCCCATCATCTGCTGGGCGAACTGGATGACGTTCCAGTCCTGGTCGAGGACCACGGACTTCTGAATGGCCAGTCGCAGGTTCTCGAGCGTGTCCGAGCCGGGCGTGAGCATGTCCTGGGAGAAGACCTTCTTGGCCATGCCGGACATGAAGACCTGCTGACGGACGATCCGGTCCAGGTCGCCGTTGGGCAGCCCGTGGCGCTGGCGGACGAACGCGAGCGCGTTGGTGCCGGCGAGCGTCTGGGGGCCGGCCGGGAAGTTCGCGCCGGAGCGGTAGTCGTCGACCGGCGCCTTCAGGCAGACGTCGATGCCGCCGATCGCGTTCGTGATGTCGTAGAAGCCGAGCAGGTTGACCTCGGCGTAGTGGTCGATCCCGGCGCCCGTCAGCTCCTCGACCGTCGCGATGAGGTTCCGCGCGCCCTCCTGGTTGGAACGCACGTTCAGCTCGGCCTCGTCGGTGACGCCCTGTTCGTTCTTGAGCTTGTTCCACTCCTCGTTGCGGGCACGCAGGTACGCGGAGTTGATCTTGTGTTTGCCGTAGCCGGGGATGGTGACGAACGAGTCGCGCGGCATGGACACCCCGACCGCGCGACCGCCGTCGTTCGGGATCCTGATCATGATGAGCGTGTCGGTGTTCAGCGCGCCGTCGCTCTCGCCCGCGCTGAGCATGGCCAACTGCTCCTCCGACAGCGGGTTGCCCTGCGCATCGGTGCGGCTGTCCATGCCGACCATGAGGATGTCGATGGCGCCGTCGGCCGGCTTCTCGGTGGGCTCGGTGTTGATGACGTCGGCCGTGGTCATCCCGTCGCTCCACTTGTCGAGCTGGGACCAGTAGTAGCCGGTGGTCACGAGCACGAGCGCGGACAGCAGGGCCACGAAGACCTTGGGACCGGTGCGGCGGGGACGTTCACGACGCTCGGGGCGCTGGCGGGGCCTCGGCGGGTCGTCCGGCAGCGGCTGCCAGCGGGCGTCGGAGGTGCGGGGTGCGGGGCGCTGGCTCTGACCTGGCTCTGTCCCGGGAGAGTCGTAGCCGCGACTGGCGGTCACCCGGCCGGCGTTGGCCGGCGGGGTCCGCCCGGCGGACCGTGCCGACGCAGGCCGCCCGCGACCCGCGCCGTGGCCCTCTGACCTCGGCGTCCGATAGCTCACCCCGACTCCTCCCGACGGCTCCCGTCCGTGTGGGTTCCCCACAACCCGGGTACCCCGTCCTCAGGAAGAAGACGCGCCAGGGTGCCACGAGGTTGTCCTCGTAGCGTGACATACGTCGCTCACCGTGACCGCACCGGCGCTCGGAGCGTGCCCCAACGGGTCGCTCAGCGGGCGGATCCACCGCCCACCGGTACCGGTTGCTCGGCGGACGGTCGGATCCGGACCGGCTGGGCCACGGCCACCGCCACGGCCAGCGCACCCACCATGGCCAGCACGTGGACGGCCGTGCCGAGACCACTCACCGTGGTGAGCATGGGCGGCACGCACGCGATGGCCGTGACCACCCACGGTCCCGGCCGCGACGCGGTGCGCAGGTGGACGCAGTGCACCAGGTACCAGCCGACCAGCAGGTGGATGAGGTTCGCCATCGGATCGATCGGCAGTCCGAGCAGCGTGGACGTCTCGGTCCAGCCCGTGAGGCCGGTGACCGCGAAGCCGAGCACCCCGAGCGCGCCGTAGATCACTCCGAGCGACGCGGCCAGCGTGTTCGCCCACGAACGGGGCGACGGCTCCTCGATCAGGTCCTCGGTGTCCGAGCTGGGCACGGAGGCAACGGACGGGGACCGGCGCCGCTCGAACCACAGGAACGCGAGCAGCGTCGGCAGGGCGATCAGCCCCAGCGCGAACACCGTGCGTGGTTCGGCCAGCCAGCCCAGGCCGCCGCCGGCGCTCGCCACCCCGGCCACCCCTTCGACCACGAGCATGGCGCACAGGTACACCAGGTAGACGGTCATGGGCGCGGCACGCACCACGGCCACCGCCCGCGCGGGCCCGCTGGTGGCGATGGCCCGCAGGCCGGGCTCACGCGGCAGCGAGACCAGGCAGAGCTGCACGATCCCGATGAGCAGCACCCCGGCGAGCGACGGCGCGAACGCCGCGTAGCCGGTGGGCTCGGCCAGCTGCAGCAGCGGCTGGTTGCCGAGTGTGGTGACCAGCACCAGCCCGGCGAACGCCGTGCCGGCACCGGCGAACAGCATCCACCGGGGCAGCCGCCACAGCGTGCCGTCGGCGTAGTGGAACGCCAGCTGACCGAACAGCAGCGCCACCAGCACCCCGCCGGCGTGGGCGGCGATCGAACCGCCCACCAGGCTCAGCCCGACCACACCGGCCAGCAGCACGAGCGGCGTGACGGCCGGGAGCCGCTGGTGCAGCCCGTGCATCACGGGCGTCACGGCCACCACCACCAGGTAGAGGCCGAGCAGCCACAGCGGCTGCACGATCAGCCGGGAGAACGCGGTGACCGCCTCGTCCGGCGCCTGGAGCATCTCCAGCGACAGCGGGATGATCAGCCAGGCGATGACGAACGCCAGCACCGGGCGGATCAGCCAGCCGATCTGGCCGACCAGGTAGGTGCCGTAGCCGTCACCCGTGGCCCTGGCCGCCCGCCAGGCCAGCAGGTTCGAGTGCCCGCCCGCCAGGAAGAACAGCGGCACCAGTTGCAGCAGCCAGGTCAGCGGCCAGACCCAGCCGGCCTCGGCGTTGCCGCGCATGGTGAACGCCAGCACCGACTCGGCCAGCACGATGCCCGTGAGGCTGAGGATGCGCAGGAAGCTCAGGTAATGGGCCTGAGCGGTCTCGGTGTCACCGAGCGGAGGGGTGGCCGGCACCTCGCGGGGCTTGTACCGCAGCGCGCCCCGACGGGCCATGGCCGGTGCGCGCACGGCCACCAGCAGCATGATCACCACCATGGCCACCGACCACGGTCCGACCGGCTCGTTGCGTGGCGGTCCCCAGCGCTGGTGCCACGAGTTGACCACCAGGCCCACCGTGTACAGCGAGGCCACCAGGTCACACGGCCCGGCCGAGTCCCTCGGGTTGTAGACGCACTGGGCGTGCATGTCCATGGAGAGACGGTCGTCGAGCCGCTCACGCAGGTCCGGGGACAGCGGCTGTCCCTTGGACTCGGCGTAGCGGAGCATGTTGTAGCCGAGGTCGTGGGCCCGGCAGCCGACGCTGTAGTCCCAGCGGGTGTCCCCCCACGGCGACGAGCAGCCGCCCGTCGGGTGCACGGCCCGCAGCGTGCCGTCCGGCGCGCGCAGGCGCTCCGGTTCGCTGCCGGTGACCTTCGCGAAGTCGGCGGGCAGCAGGGTGATCGGATCGCGGCCGGACTCCGGGTCCAGTTGCGCCTCGAGCGCCTCGGCCACCTTCGCCACGTCACCGGTCGGCTTGTGCGTGTCGGGCGGATCCGGTCGTGACGCCACCACCGCGAACCCCGCCGCCGCGAGGACGATCGCGACGAGCGCGCTCGCCTTCGGTGCCCGGGACGACCCCCGCCGCCCCCGCACGTGTCCCCTGATCATCGGCAGAAAAAGTCGCGGATCCCCATGTCAGAGTAGGCTACCCGCCGAGATCACCTTGGCCATCCGGATTGTCCCTGAGGGGTTTCTCAGGGTCGGTACGTGGGTGGAAGGTGGCCGCACCGCACCCCCAGCGCGGCGCGACCACCGACGGCGCAACGCTATTGCCGGAGACCTGCCGCCAGGCTGGAGCAAACCTGGAACTCCCGAGAAAGTTTCCCAAGCCAGTCAACTTAGGAAACAATCCGCCACTGTGGACTGGGGAATGACTCCGTTCGACGAGGTACCGCGTGCTCGCCGGATGGTCGAGCGCGCCGACGAGCGCGGCGACACGCTGCACATCGCCGTGCTCGGACGCTTCGAGGTGCGTCGCGCCGACCGGCTCATCGAGGTGGGCCCGCTCAAGCAGCGGTGCCTGCTCGCCCTGCTCGCGCTGCGCCCGAACGAGGTGGTGTCGCGTGAGGAGATCGTCGACGTCCTGTGGGGCGAGAACCCGCCGGCCAGCTGCCACAACCTCGTGCACACCTATGTCTCGCGGCTGCGCAAGATGCTCGGCGCCGGTCCCGTCTCCTCCGAGCGTGGCGGCTATCTGCTGACCGTCGCCACCGACCAGCTGGACCTGCTGCGCTTCGACCGGCTGGTCGACCGGCGGGAACCGGCGGCGCTGGAGGAGGCGCTGCGGCTGTGGCGCGGGCCGGTGCTCGCCGACCTGCCCGACGGGCTGCGCCAGCACCCGGTGGCCGTCGCCGCGGGCGGCCGTCGGCTGGCGGCCGCGCTCGCCTACGGGGACGCGGCCGTGCGGCAGGGTCGGCCGGAGCCGGCCGTGGAGCTGCTGCGGGCGGTCGGCCACACCGAGCCGCTCCACGAGGGCCTGCACGCGCGGATCATGCTGGCCATGGCCGCGTCCGGGCAGCAGGCGGCCGCGTTGCGGCTGTTCACCACGCTGCGCACCCGCCTGGTGGACGAGCTGGGCATCGAGCCGGGCACCGAGCTGAACGCCGCCCACCTGCGGGTGTTGCGCCAGGACGTGCCCGGTGCGGAGCAGACGCCGGAGCCGGTCGCCGACCACGGCAGCGAACATCCGGTGCCGGCGCAGCTGCCCACCGACATCCACGGCTTCGCCGGGCGGGTGGCGCACCTGGCGGAGCTGGACGCCATCGTCGGTGAGGGCCGGGACAACCACGGGCCGGTGGTGATCTCCGCGATCAGCGGCACGGCCGGTGTCGGCAAGACCACGCTGGCCGTGCACTGGGCGCACCGGATCCGCGAGCGGTTCCCGGACGGCCAGCTCTACGTCAACCTGCGTGGGTACGCGCCCACGCCGCCCATGCGTCCCATGGAGGCGCTGTCGCGGTTCCTGCGCGCGCTCGGCGTCCCGCCGGAGCGGGTGCCGACCGACGAGGACGAGGCCGCCGGGCTGTACCGCACGCTGCTGGCCGAACGCCGGGTGCTCGTGGTGCTGGACAACGCGGCCGACGCCGACCAGGTGCGGCGGCTGCTGCCGGGCAGCTCGAGCTGTCTCGCGCTGGTCACCAGCCGCGACCGGCTGGCCGGGCTGATGGCCACCGAGGGGGCGCAGCTGCTGAGCATCGACGTGCTGAACGCGGGTGAGGCGCGGACCCTGCTCGCCGGCCTGCTCGGCACCGACCGGGTGCACCTGGAACGCGAGGCGGTCGACGAACTGGCCAAGGCCTGTGCCTACCTGCCGCTCGCGCTGCGGATCGCGGCCGCCAACCTGAGCACGTCGCCCGGTACCAGCGTCGCCGCCTACACCCAGGCGCTGCGAGAGCGGGGCCGGCTGAACGAGCTGGCGGTCGACGGCGACCGGCGGGCGGCCGTGCGTGGCGCGTTCGACCTGTCCTACTCCCGGCTCGACGCCACCGAGCAGCGGATGTTCCGGCTGCTCGGGCTCGTGCCCGGCGGTGACTTCACGGCGGTCGTGGCGGCCGCGCTGCTCGACATCCCGACCGGTGACGCGCGGGCCGTGCTGGCGCGGCTGGTGCGGGGAAGCCTGCTGCACGAGCACGCGTCCGGCCGGTACCAGTTCCACGACCTGCTGCGGGAGTACGCGGCGGGTCGGGCGGCGGCCGAGGAGCACGTCGACGACCGGTACGCGGCGCTCAAGCGGTGCTTCGACCAGATGCTGTGGACGGCCGGTGCGGCCAGCGAGCAGGTGTTCGAGGGTGCGCCGCGCAACTTCCCGCTGACCGAGGCTCCGCCCGTGGCGGGCGACCCGATCGACACGGAGCCGGCGGCCGTGGCGTGGTTGGACGCCGAGCGGGCCAACCTGGTCGCGTACGCCACGAGTGCCGACCGGCGAATGCAGGACTACTCGTGGCGGCTGGCCGACGTGCTGCGCGGGTATTTCGCGAAACGCGGCCACGGCCCCGACGGGCTGACCATCTGTCACGCCGCACTGGTGGCCGCCACCCGCGTGGCGAACAAGCCGGCGCAGGCGGCCGTCCACGACGTGCTCGGCCAGATCCACTACAACCTGTCGAGCTACGCCGACGCCGTCACCCACTACGAACGCGCGCTGGCGCTGCACCAGCACAGTGGTGACCAGCAGGGCGAGGCACACGCGCTGCACAGCCTCGGTCGGGTGTACTCCCAGCTGGGGCACCCGGCGACGGCCAGCGAGCACCACGAGCAGGCGCTGGAGATCAACCGCCGGATCGGCAACACCCGCGGCGAGGCGCTCGCGCTGAACTACGTGGGCGTCACGGCGCTGTCGCTGGGCCGGATCGACCGGTCGCTGCGGTACTGCGGGCAGGCGCTGGCGCTGGCCCGCGAACTGGCGAACGACGACATCCGGCTGCGGGCACTGCACGCGACCGCGCTGGCCAACTGGGCGGCCGGCAACCTGGCGGTCGCCAGGGAGATCCACGCGGAGATCCTGCAGCTGTGTGCGGACAACGGCTGGCTGCACGCCATCGCCGCCACCCGGATCACGCTGGCCGAGGCCTGCTGCGACGCCGGTGACTACGCCGAGGCGACCACCCAGGCCCGCATCGGCCAGCAGATCAGCCGCGAGCTGGGCGAGCGCCGCCACGACGTGGGTGGCCTGGAGATCCTCGGGACGGTCAGCCTGCGGACCGGGTCGCCGGAGGCCGCCATCCGCTACTACACGCAGGCGCTGAAGCTGGCCAGGACCATCAGCTTCGGCTACGGCGAGGCGTCCGTCCTCATCGGACTGGCGGCCGCCCGGCGGGCGGTGAACCAGCCCGCGGACGCGATCTCCCTGTGCCGCGAGGCGCTGGGCGTGCTGGAGGCGTCGGGCATGCGGCTGCTGGAGTGCGCGGCGCTGGTGGAGCTGGCGGCGGCGCTGCTCGCGCTGGACCAGCCGGCGGAGGCACTGACGCAGGCGTCGTCGGCGCTGGCCCTGGCGCGGGAGCGGGGTCAACGTCTGGCGGAGGGCCGCGCGCATCGCATGCTTGGCCACGTCCACGTCGCATGACGGCGACCACGCGGCGGCGGCCGAGCACTGGAATCAGGCGGCGATCCTGCTGGCGGCGTGCGGCACGACAGAGGCCGACGAGATCAGAACCCTGCTGACCAGCTGACCAGCGCAAACACTGCCAACCAAGATCGACAGCCACGCGCGCGACGCAGCCCCCACCCACTCCGGGGGCACCCCGTGCTTCCATCGTATCGGGCAGTACCGACGAATTCGGGCGCGAAGATCCACAACGGCCGAGCTGTCCACAGCGCACCGCGTTGTCCACAGAAACGCTCAGCCGGCTAGACACACCTGTTCTCGACCGCTATGCCCCCACACGCGAAATCGCGGTTCCCGACCGCGAGATCGCGGTTCCCGACCGCGAAATCGCGGTTCCCGCACGCATGTCCCCATGTCTCGACCGCATGTTCCCGGTACCGGCACACGAGAGCGCAGGTTCAGCGCGCGGTGCCGGGTGCGAATGGCACGAGGTCGGAAGCAGGCCAGCCGTCTCCGGGCGGGCTCAGCCGGCTAGACACACCTGGTCTCGGCCGTTCTCCTTGGCCTCGTACACGGCCGCGTCCGCTGCCTGCAGCAGGTCGTCCAGCTCGTGGGCGTGCTCCGGGTACACCGCCACCCCCACCGACGTGGTCCGGTTGGCGATGGCCACCGGGCCGCCGCGCTTGTCGGTGGTGGGGACGTGCAGGCCGGAGATCGTCGCCCGGATGCGTTCGCCCGCCGCCTTCGCCTCGGTCAGGTCGGCGTCCGGCAGCAGCAGCACGAACTCCTCGCCGCCGAACCGGCCGATCACGTCGCTCGGCCGGGTGGCGCTGCGCAACGCGTGCGCCACGTACTCGAGCACGTCGTCGCCGGCCGGGTGGCCCCACGTGTCGTTGATCGACTTGAAGTGGTCGAGGTCGACCATCAGCAGGGCGCACGACACGGTGTCGCGCCCCGCCCGGTTGATCTCCCGCTCGGCCACCTCCCGCCAGCCACGCATGTTGAGCAGACCGGTCTTGGAGTCGGTGCGCACGTCCACCTGGAGTTGGCGGACCTCGGCTATTCGGTTGCCGATGACACTGATCACCACGACGATCACAAGTGCCGCCGGCAGGTTGACCAGCAGGATCGCCGCGACCGTGCCGAGGGCGATGGTGACGGCCTCCAGCTCGTTGTCCTCCTTGGACCCGAGCACCGTGCGCAGGGTCGGCCGAGTGGTACTGAGCAGGATGGCGCCGATACCGATGACCACGGCCTGCGCGCTGAAGTACACGACCCCCGCGACGATCAGGATGCCGAACTCGGTGACCGAACTCGGCACGTCCACCTGGGACCAGCTGCGGGTGCCGAACCACGCGAGCAGCTCGTGGGTGGCCATGCCGGCCAGCAGCACGCTCGCCGTGGAGAACACGAACACGTTCAGGGGCCGCCGCGCCACGAACCACCGCTGCGTCTTGCTCAACACGATGCTGAGCAGCGCCAGCTGGATGGGCAGCACCACGACCGCCGCGAACGACCAGATACCGACGAGGTCGATGTGGAGGGTCGGCTTGCGGCTTCGGACCCGCTCCTCCTGGCGCCGGGACAGCTGGAGGTGGACGGCCGAGCACAGCGCGAGCGCCCCGGTGCGGTACCAGTCGGACGCGAGCGGGACCGCCGAGGTGACGATGGTGAGGACGATGCAGGTGATCGCCGCGAAGTCGCACGCCAGCATGTAGACGATCAGCCGGGTCCGTTGCCGCCACAGCGCCCACAGCCGGGGGTGTACTACGAAAAGGCCACTGCGCTGTCGCGAATCGTCCTGATCATTCACACTTGTGGATGAAGTAGCAGGTATTCGGCCCTGGGCAGGACCGTTCTGCCGGCTTCCGGTGCTCTCGTCACCGTTTTCGGCAGGCGACACTTGCCCAGGCCCATCGTGAGCGGTGAAACTCATGGGCAAGCGTCCTCCATCCGTGTCACACGCAAGTGTGCCCCGAATGTGCCGAAAACCAAGACACGTGGTGAGCGGGTAGCATGCCACGGCACGTCGTTCGGTGTGTCTCCCAACCCCTCAGGTACCTGTCCCGTTCCCCCGCGGGAGGTGAAGCGCGATGTCAGACCGTGAGCTGTGAACCCCTGCACGTAGTTGCTCGTCCACTGTCGGCCAAGCGTAACGGTGATCTGGGTCACGAAGGCTGAGTATTGAGATCGGCAACCCTCTGGGGGCTTGACTCCGTTCGATTGAGTCGAGCCCACGCCACGGTCGCGGGGATGGCGATCGCGACACCGAGGACGCCGGCCAATGCGATGGTCTTGCTGGCCGAACCGATGCCCTGGGCGACAGCGCCACCCACCGCCACGCCGATGCCCTGCGAGACCCGCAGGCCCGTACGGATCACTCCGAACGCGCCGCCCCGGATCTCGTTGGGTACGAGCGTGTTGAAAGTGGCGCTGACGGTGATCTGGTAGGCGCCGAAGGCACCTGCCAGCGCGAGCAGCGCGAGTGCCCACCCCACACCGGGCTCGAGTGCGAACGCGATCAGCGCGGCGCACGAGAGCGTGGCGAGCACACCCATGACCTTGACGCGGTGCTGCGCGCCCACGAACCGGGACAGCACGTAGGTGCCGACCACGAACCCCAGCGGGTCGGCGGCCAGCATCCAGCCGATGGCGGCCGACGGCGCGTTCAGCTCGTCGGCCAGCGGCGCCACCAGGCCCTCGGGGATGACCACGAAGCCGACCAGCCAGGACAGCGTGATCAGGACCCGCATCCGACTGTTGCCGAACACCCACCTGGCCGCGCCGAACCAGCCGTCGTCCTTGCTGCCGGCCACCTGGCGGTCCTTGATGAACCGGTGCACGAGGAACGAGCTGATCACGAACGTCACCGCGTTGATGGACAGCGCCCAGGTGGTGCCGATGCCGACCACCAGCAGGCCACCGATGCCCAGGCCGAGCAGCATGAGCGTGTTCGTGGTGATGCCGCGCAGGTCCTGGCTGCGCAGGTACAGCTCGTCGTCGGTGAAGATCTCGCGCGTGACCGCGTTCTGGGCGGCCAGCGCGGGTGCCTGCGCGAGCCCGACGGCGAGCACCAGCGCGCACAGCACGAGGATCGGCATGCCCGGGATGGCCATGACGCCCACCAGCACCGCCTGCGCGGCCGTGCACACCACCATCAGCTTGCGGCGCGGGAACCGGTCGGCCAGCTGGGACAGCCCGAGGCCGCCGACCAGGGCCGACAGGTAGGTGAGCGCGTAGACGATGGCCGCCAGCAGTGCGGAGCCTGTGCGGTCGTAGACCAGGATGGTGAGCGCGACCTTGGCCAACTGGTCGCCGAACACCGACTGGGCCTCGGCGAACCAGAGCGCACGGAACTCGGGGACCGCCAGAACGGCGGACATGCCCGGTGCCCGTTGGCTCAACGTCAACCCCCGTGTCGACCTCGTCGGTGGATCTGACTGGGTTGACGAGAGCCTCGCTCCCGCCCAACCGCTCCCGACACTCGCGGTGCCTGGCCAGCTACTTTATGCCCTCACGGCGATGTCCCATGCGTCATCGCAACGTAGCTCAGAGTACCGGCACCGGCGGGAACGGGAGGTGCCGGTGGTTGCTCCGGCACTGTTCCCAGATACCAGTTGTCGCCCGATTGGTCTACTACTTTCGACGTTTCCGCAGGTCGGGTGGGCCACCTGGTGGAGTAGTAGTAGTCCTTGCGCAGCGTGGCCGGTCGGTTTCAGCGCTCTCGGAGCAGCCGCATCAGGTCGTCGGCGATCTCCGAATCCTGTTCACGATAGTGCCTGGCGTTGCCCGAGACCGATTTGGCCAGCTTGTCCGCGTTCGACCCGATTCCCTTCACCTGTCGCTGCAGCGACTCGCCGAACCGGTCGAGCGCCGCGGCGAACCCGGTCTCCTTGCCGATCCGGCCGAAACTGTCGTCGGCGAGACCACGGACGCCGCGCAGCTGCCGGGTGCTGAGGGAGGCCAGGTCGTCGGCCATGGCGCCGGCGATCCGGACGTAACCGGACAGCGCCTCGGGGTCGACCTGGAAGCCGTCCTGCGCGGTGTCCTTCTTGGCCGGGCTCTTCCTGTCCTTTTGAGCACGCACTGCCCTGCGGGCCTCGTCCAGGAACTGGCGGTAGGAGCCGTTCGTGTAGGCGCCCCACGGCTCGAAGCTGCCGCCGTCCTCGCGGAACACCCGGTGGGCGGCGTCCGCGTTGGTCGACGGGTCGAACAGCTCGCGGTCGGCGTCCAGGTCGTTCTTCTGACGGCGGTCCGGGCCGAGGGTGCCGTACATGTTGATCTGCCAGAGACCGTAGGAGTCGTCCAGCCCGTCGGTGTTGTGGCTGTCCGTCTTTCCACCGGACTCCGCCAGCGCGACCGCGACCGCCGTCGTCAGGTTCTCGCCGCGGAAGCCGGCCGCGTGGGCGTGCTCGGCGATCTGTTCGGGCGTCAGCTTGGTCATGTCCCGAGCGTGTCCCGTGGTGGCCGGGCCGACCAGCGTCGGTGCACTCGTGGGCAGGTGGGCTGCACGCCGGGGATACATCTCCGAGGTGACGAGCGATTGGGCGAGATACATCTCCACGCCGACGAGCGGAGGCGTCCACCGTCCCTAAGCTGCGGTCATGGAGACGTGGCTCCCACACGGCCGGGTCGCGGACGCGCTGGTCGCGGCGGCGACCGGGGTGGTGGTGATCGGCACGACCGTGTGGTCGGCGACCGTCGGGGACGGCACCCTCAACGCGCTCGGCTGGGTCCTGCTCGTCACCTCGTGCTCGGCGCTCTACCTGCGCCGCCACTTCCCGGTGACCGTCCTCGCCTACACGCTGCTGGCCTGCGGTTTCTACTACCCACTGGTCGGCGCGGGCAGCCCGATCGTGCTGACGTTCATGATCGCGTTGTTCAGCGCGGCCGCCGCCGGACACCTGGTGGCCGCCGTGGCGGCCGTGGTGGTGGCGGGCGCCGGGACGGCGGTCGGCGAGCTGACCAGCCCCATCGAGCACCTCGACAGCGTCTCGCTGTTCCTGCTGGCCGGCTGGGCGGTGGCGGTCATCGCCATGGGGATCGGGGCGCGCACCCGCAAGGCCTACCTGCGCGAGACCGAACGCCGCGCGGCCGAGGAAGCCCGGCAGCGGGGCACGGACGAGCGGCTGCGCATGGCCCGCGAGCTGCACGACGTGCTCGGCCACAACATCTCACTGATCAACGTGCAGGCGAGCGCCGCGCTGCACCGGCTGACGAAGGACCCCGGCGACGATCCGGTGGAGGCGCTGACCGCCATCAAGGACACCAGCAAGCAGGCGCTGCGGGAGCTGCGTGCCACGCTCGGTGTGCTGCGTCAGGTCGACGAGGACGCGCCGCTCGAGCCGGCGGCCAGCCTCAGCGGGCTGGACGCGTTGCTCGACCGCGCCCGCTCGACGGGTCTGGCGGTGCGCGGTGAGGTGGCGGGCGAGCCGCGGCCGGTGCCGCCGGAGGTGGACCTGGCGGCGTACCGGATCGTGCAGGAGGCGCTGACGAACGTCGCCCGCCACGCCGGCGCGGGCACCGCGGTCGTACGGATCGGCTACCGGGACGAGGATGTGTGCGTGCAGGTGGACGACGACGGTCAGGGCGGCTCGACGAGGGGTGGTACCGGCATCCGCGGCATGCGTGAACGGGCCCGAGCACTCGGCGGCGAGTTGGACGCCGGCACCCGCCCGGAAGGCGGCTTCCGCGTCCGGGCCCGACTGCCGCTGGGAGAGCGCCCGTGATCGACGTGCTGCTGGCCGACGACCAGAACCTCGTCCGCGCGGGCTTCCGGTCCATTCTGGACGGTGAACCGGACATCTCCGTGGTCGGTGAGGCGGGCAACGGCACGGAGGCCGTCCGGCTGGCTGGCGAGCTGCGGCCGGCGGTGGTGCTGATGGACGTGCGCATGCCCGAACTGGACGGGCTGGCGGCCACCCGGCAGATCGTGGGCAATCCCCGGCTGGCCGACGTCCGGGTGGTCATCCTGACGACGTTCGACCTGGACGACTACGTCTACGGCGCGCTGCGGGCGGGTGCGAGTGGCTTCCTCGTGAAGGACACGGAACCGGCGGAACTGATCCACGGCGTCCGCGTGGTCGCCCGCGGCGACGCACTGCTCGCGCCGACCGTCACCCGCCGGCTGATCGCGGAGTTCGCCGGTCGCGCGCGTCAGCCCGACCCCAGCCCGCGGCTGAACGCGCTCACCGACCGCGAACGCGAGGTGATGACGCTCGTGGCCGAGGGCCTGTCGAACGACGAGATCGCCGCTCGCCTGGTCCTGAGCCCCGCGACCGCCAAGACCCACGTCAGCCGCATCATGACCAAGCTCGCGGTCCGCGACCGCACGCAGCTGGTGATCCTCGCCTACGAGTCGGCCATGATCACGCCGCGCTGGCTGAACTAGCAACTCCGGGCGTACGGGATCGCCCCTAGGGTGCGACTGCGGTTGTGGCCGAAGTGCCCACTCCGGCATGACGATCCGGTGCGTACCGCGGCCCGAGGCTCATCCTCGTGAACACAACCACCTGGGCCCAACGCCATCACTGGCTCGCGCTCGCGCTGTGGCTGGTCCTGCTGGCCGGCATCACCGTCGCCGCGCAGGCGGTCAGCGCCTCCTACAACGACGACCACACCCTGCCGGGCACCGAGTCCCAGCAGGTCAACGAAGCCTTCGCCGAACACGCGCCCGCGCAGGCCGGCGACACCCTGCAGATCGTCCTGCAGGACACCGACGGGCTGGCCGCCGAGCGGCCGGCGGTCGAGGACCTGCTGGCCGACGTCGCCGGACTGCCGCACGTCGCGAACGTCCAGAGCCCCTACGACAACCCGGCGGCACTGGCCCGGGACGGCACGGTCGGCTACGCGACCGTGGCGCTCGACGCGCGGTCGCTCGACATCCCGGCCGAGGACATCCGCCGGATCATCGACACCGCGCAGGCGGGCGAGGGCGGCGGCCTGCGGGTCGAACTCGGCGGTGAACCAGTGCGCGCGGCCGAGGAGTCCTCCGGCGGCGCGGCCGAGGGCGCCGGGCTGCTCGCCGCGCTCGTGATCCTCGTCCTCATGTTCGGCTCGTTCCTGGCGGCCGCCCTGCCGTTGGTCACCGCGGTGTTCGCGGTGGGCAGCACGCTCGGCGTGATCATGTTGGCCAGCAACGTGTTCGACATCCCCAGCTACGCGCCGCCGCTCATGATGCTCGTCGGCCTGGGCGTGGGGATCGACTACGCGCTGCTGATCTTCGCCCGGTACCGCGGCGAACTGCGCCGTGGGCTCCCGCGCGAGGAGGCGGCGTCCACCGCGCTGCGCACGGCCGGGCGGTCGGTGCTGTTCGCCGGCTGCACCGTGATGATCGCGCTGCTGGGTTTGCTCGCGCTCGGACTCGGCTCGCTGCAGGGTGTCGCGCTGGCCGTGACGCTGACCGTGCTGCTCACCATGATCGCGTCGATCACGTTGCTGCCCGCGTTGCTCACGGTGTTCGGCAGGCGCGTCGAGAAGGCCGTCCTGAAGCGACCGAACCGCGGCGACGGCCACCGTTGGCGGCGCTGGGCCGACGTGATCGCCCGACGGCCGGTGCCGGTGCTCGTGGCGTCGCTGGCCGTGCTGCTCGCGTTGTCCGCGCCCGCGCTCGGCATGCACCTGGGGTTCGCCGACGCCGGCACGGAGGACGAGACCACCACCAGCCGCCAGGCCTACGACCTGCTGGCCGACGGTTTCGGGCCCGGCTTCAACGGGCCGCTGGTCGTGGTGTCCGAAGGGGACGATGGCGCCACGGCCGCTCTTGCCGACGCGTTGGCCGATGCCCGCGGGGTGGCCGGGGTGAGCCCGCCGCAGCAGCTGAGTGGTTCGCTGGGCATGGTGCTGGTGTTCCCCACGACCGCGCCGCAGGACGAGGCGACCAACGCGCTCGTCACGCACCTGCGGTCGGACGTGCTGCCGCCGCTGGAAGATCGCACGGGCGCCACCTATCTGGTGGGCGGCGCGACGGCCGCGGCGGACGACTTCGCGACGGCCGTGAGCGACCGGTTGCCGTTGTTCATCCTGGTGGTGGTCGGCCTGTCGGCGCTGCTGTTGATGGCCGTGTTCCGCTCGGTGCTCATCCCCCTGAAGGCGGCGCTGCTGAACCTGCTGTCGATCGGCGCGGCGCTGGGCGTGATCACGCTGGTGTTCCAGAACGGCTGGTTCGGTGTCCAAACAGGACCGATCGAGGCGTTCGTGCCGGTGATGATCTTCGCGATCGTGTTCGGCCTGTCCATGGACTACGAGGTGTTCCTGGTGTCCCGCATGCACGAGGAGTGGGGCCGCACCCGCGACGCGGCGGCCGCCGTGCGCGAGGGACTGGCCACCACGGGCGGCGTGATCACCGCGGCGGGCGCCATCATGATCGTGGTGTTCGGAGCGTTCCTGCTGAGCCCGGACCGAATGCTGCGTCAGTTCGGCCTGGGCCTGGCGGTGGCCGTGCTCATCGACGCGCTGCTCATCCGCTGCCTGGTGGTGCCGGCCGTGATGCGCCTGCTGGGCACCCGGGCGTGGTGGCTCCCCCGATGGCTGGAGCGCGGCCTGCCGAAGGTGGCCCTGGAACCAGCACACTGACGCGCGCGGTGGGTGCGCTCAGCCCGGGCGCACCCACCGGCGCAACGCGTCCACAGTGGTCTCCGGCGAGGTGTTGAAACAGAACACGATGCCGGGGACCAGTTCGTTCAACAGGTTCACCACGCGCTCGAACAACAGGGTGTGCTCGGGCGCCATCCGCACGCCGGCGCCGATCATCACCACCTCAACGGGGTTGGCGGCCACGCGTTCACGGATGGTCGCCTCCGCCACGTCGGGATCGGCGGACACCTGACAGGGCACGATGTCGAACCCGGCGTCGCGCAGGGTGGCCTCGCCGGCCTCGATACGGGCGGTCAAGGTCGCCTCGTCGAGCCCCGGGTAACGGCTGTAGTCAACGGCACTCGGATGCAGTCCGAGCGTCAGAATCGCCACGGCACGGTCCCTTTCGGTCGAAGAAGCCATCGGTCGGGCCACCGACGGCAGCCCTCGCGCGTGATGCAACCCCACCCCATCTCCAGGGTTCCGTCAAAGTCGGGTGTAGCTGGTGAGGCGTGATCCGAGCAAGACTGTTCGACGTTCCCGGACCGTTCCCTGCTGCAAGAAAAGCTCGCGCGCGGTGGGCAGCCACTGCCCATCCGGCAAGGTGCCGTCACGTCGCGCTGACGGCTGCGGTTGCACCGATCCCCGCGTTCCGACCGAGAACCGCGAACTCGCGTGCGAGAACCACGAACTCGCGTGGGCGCGGGAACCACGAACTCGGGCGCGGGAACCACGAACTCGGGCGCGGGAACCGCGATCTCGGGCGCTGAGGAGGCTGACCCCGCCGGCGGGCCATCCGCACCGACCGTGGCCAGCAACCGATCGCGCGGGCCCGCTCGCGCGCGATGCAAACCCCCACCCCGTCCCGGGGGCGGCCCTGAGTCCAGTCTACCCGAGGGGGCCGACAGTTGATCTTGGTTTCAGGGTGCCTGTGGATAACTCAGCCTGTGAATGGTGGAGTCTCAAAAAGTCAGCGCAAGAGGAATGGCGGTAGGCGTAGGCAGCGTTCGTCCAGTTCCAGTTCGGTCAGGACCGTGCGCCACTCACGTTGGCAGGCGGTGGCCGCCGCGCTGTCACCCGCCGCGCGTAGTACTCGTTCCAGGCGGGCCAGGGTGCGGGCCACCTGGACGTCCACGCCCAGTCTTCGCCAGATCTCCATCGCCCGGTGCAGGGCGCCGATGGCCGCCGTGTTGCGGCCCTGCGCGGCGGCCAGGTCGCCCAGGGCCCGTAGCGTTTCCGCCAGGACGTCGAACGCGCCCAGTTTCTCCGCGGCGCGCAGTGCGCGTTCCAGGCGGTCGCCCGCCGAGCGCCATCTCCCTGCGCGTATGTCCACACTGGCCTGGACCCACATCAGGTACGCGACGCCCACGTCGTCGCCGATGTGGGTCGCCAGTTCGAGAGCCTGCCCGGCCGTGGCGGCGGCCTCCGGAAGGCGATCCACGTCCACCAGCGCCAGGGCTTCCTGGTAGCGGTACAGCACCGAACGGGCCGAGCCGTCGTCCACCCGCACCTTCGCCAGCAGGTCGAGTGCCAGCTCCGGTTCGCCCGTCTTGATCCGCAGCGCCGCCGCGCCCATGACCGGTTCGACCGCCTCCGGGGCCAGTTCCATCGCCTCGTCCAGCAGCCGAACCGCCTCCCGGAACCGGCCGAGATCGCGCAGCGCCCTGCTCGCGTGGCACAGGGCCGTCACCTCGGCCGTCCGGTCGCCCATCCTGCGTGCGGCGGCCAGCTCCTCCTCGGCGACCGCCGGCTGTTCGGCGTACCGGTCGGCCAGGGTGTGCGCCGCGAACAACGCGCTCAGCAGCCGGATCAGCAGCTCGTCCAGTCCGGACTCGCGGACCGCACCCAGGGCCAGGTCCAGCGCCGCCAGCCAGTCGTCGTACCAGCACCGCAGCTCCAGGTACCCGGACATGCGCAACGCCAGGTGCCCCGCCAGGTCCGGCCGGCCGAGCCGGGCCGCCTCCGCCACGGCCACCAGCAGGCTCGGCCGCTCCTCGTCGAACCACTCGTACGCGTCGGGCACCGGCACCGGCGGCTCCCCGACGGCCACGGGCAGCGCGAACGTCTCGCCGTGCGGCACCTGCTCGTCGGCCGCCACGGCCAGCGCCAGCCATCCCTCCAGCAGCCGGTGCGCCGCCGGCTCCTCGTCCGGAAGCAGCTCCTTCGCGAAGACACGCACCAGGTCGTGCAGCCGGTACCGGGTGCCGACCCGCGCCACCAGGTGGACGTCCACCAGCTCGGCGAGTGCCGCGGGCGCGTCGTCGGCCGCGTCGCCGAGCAGCACCCTCGGCACCCACTCCGGCCAGTCCGGCGCGGCGACCAGCGCCAGGAGCCGGAGCAGCCGGCGACCCCGATCGCTCAGCGCGTGGTAGCTCAACGCGATGCTCGCGCGCACGTCCAGGTCCCCGACCGCCAGTTCGTCGAGCCGGTCACGCTCACGGGCCAGGCGCTGGCTGAACTCCTCGAGGGTCCAGTCAGGACGGACGGCCAGGCGGGCGGCGACGATCGACACGGCGAGCGGCAGCTGCCCGCACACCGCCGCCAGCGCCGCGGCCGCCTCGGGCTCGGCCTCCGTCCGTTCCCGACCGATGAGCCGACCGAGCAGGTCGATCGCGTCGGCGGGCGCCAGCTCCGGCACGGTCCACCTGGTGGCGCCGGCCAGCTCGCCGAGGTGGCGGCGGGACGTCACGAGCGTGGCGCAGCCACCGCAGTCGGGCTGCAGTGGCCGGACCTGTTCCTCGTCGGCCGCGTCGTCGAGCACCACCAGCATGCGGGCGCCGGCCACCAGCCCCCGGTACATGGCCAGCCGCTCGTCGGGATCACGCGGCAGCTTCGACTGACGCACCCCCAGCGCGGACAGGAACCGCCCGACCACCGCGTGGGGGTCGGCCGGGTTGTCCTGGCTGCCACGCAGGTCGGCGTACAGCTGGCCGCCGGGGAACGCGTCGGCCGCCTCGGCGGCCGCGGCCAGCGCGAGGGTGGTCTTGCCGACGCCGCCCGGCCCGACGAGCACGGCGACCACCGGCCGCGGCCTGGTCAGGACGGCGTCGATCTCCGCCACCAGCTGGTCGCGGCCGGTGAGCACGGCCGTGGTGGGTGGCAGCTGACGCACGACCACCGGGGCCTCGCGCACCGGCACGTCGCGGTCGGCCAGGATGCGCCGCTCCAGTTCCCGAAGCGCCGGCCCCGGCTCGATGCCCAGCCCGTCGACCAGGCTGCTGTCGGCCTGGCGGTAGGTCTCGAGTGCCTCCTCCGCGCGGCCCGCGCCGAGCAGCGCGAGCATCTTCGTCTGGTACAGGTTCTCGCGGTACGGGTGCTCGGCCAGCAGCTCGGTGACCGCCTCGATGACCTCGAGGTTGCGGCCCAGTGCGAGTTCCGCGTCGAGCCGCGCCTCGGCGGCCGCCAGCTTCTCCTCGTGCAGCGCCTGGCGGGCGGCGGCCGCCAGCTCGTCGGGGATGTCGGCGAGCGCGGGACCCCGCCACAGGGCGAGGGCCTCGCCGAGCAGCGCGACCGTGAGCGCCGCGTCGCCCTCGGCCCGGGACCGCAGGCCCTGGGCGACCAGACGGCGGAACTCCAGCAGGTCGAGCGTGTCGGCGCCGAGCCGCAGCTCGTAGCCCGCGGTGTTCGTGACGATCAGCCCGTCGCGCCCGGCCAACGCTCGGCGCAGGCGGCTGATCATGTTGTGCAGCTGGGCCTTGGCCGAACTCGGCGGGGAGTCCCACAGGGCGTCGATCAGCCGGGCCGCCGACGTGGACCGGCCCGCGCCGAGCAGGAGCATGGCGAGCACGAAACGCTCGCGGCCACCGCCGACCACGCGAGGCAGCCCGTCGTCGGAGACCTCGACCGGTCCGAGTACCCGGAAGTCCACTCACCGCCCCGCTCTCACGGCCGCAACAGCAGCCCTGAGAGCCTACGGGGTAGACCGATCAGTGTCCCCCGCTGGACGTGCTTGCGTACGTCGGCCGAGCCGGGTTCCCGCTGGCAAGGCACCGATCCACCCTCCTGAATCAGCCACCCACACACGCCGAATCCGCCACTCGGACACGCCGAATTGGCCGCTCAAGAACGCCGAGTTGGCCACTCGCGTTCCGCCAACCCGAGCCGCCGACCCGAAATCGCTCAGTGGCCGACCCGGCGTACCCGAGCGGCCGACCCGGCGTCGCCCAGTGGCCAACTCGGCGTACCGGAGTGGCCAACTCGGCGTACCGAACTCGGTCAGCTGACCAACTCGAACGTCTCCGGGTCGACTCGGCGGGTCCGTAGCCAGTAGCGCCAGGTGAAGCCTGGCCAGATCGTGCGGTTGACGCCGTGGGAGTCGAGGTACCAGCTCTTGCAGCCGCCCTGGGTCCAGATGCCCTCGATGAGCTTGCGCTGGATCTCGGTCTGGAACCGGGCCTGGGCGGCCGGCCTGGTGTCCAGCGCCTCGGCACCCTCCCGGTCGACCAAGGCCATGGCCGCCGCCACGTACCGGATCTGCGACTCGATCATGAAGACCACCGAGTTGTGGCCGAGCGCGGTGTTGGGGCCGAGCAGGAAGAACAGGTTGGGGTAGCCGGCGACCGTGATGCCGAGATGGGTGCGGATGCCGTTGGTGCGCCAGTCCTTGGCCAGGTCGCGGCCGCCGACGCCCGCGATGTCGAGGTAGTCGAACGCGTCGGTCACGTGGAAGCCGGTGCCGTAGATGATCACGTCGGCCGGGTGCAGCACCCCGTTGGTGTCGACGACGCCCTCGGGTCGCACCTCGGCGATGCCGTCGGTGACCACGTCGACGTTGTCGCGGTTGAGCGCCGGGTAGTAGTCGTTGGCGATCAGGACCCGCTTGCAGCCCATCACGTAGTCGGGCGTGAGCTTGGCGCGCAGTGCCGGGTCGGCGACACTCTTGTGCATGTGGCGCAACGCGATCCGCTGGGCGAGCTTCATGAGTCGCGGCTTGCCGTTGAACCCGATGGCCCGCGCCTCGAGCAGCCAGTAGAGGAGGTTGCGGTAGGCGCGCTGCGCGCCGGGCACCACGCGGAACATCCGCTTGGCCCACCCGGGCATCGCGTGGTCGGGCTTGGGCATGATCCACGGCGGCGTGCGCTGGAACACGGTCAACTCGGCCACTTCGGGCGCGATCCGCGGGATGAACTGGATGGCGCTGGCCCCCGTGCCCACCACGGCCACCCGCTTGCCCGCCAGGTCGACGTCGTGGTTCCAGCGCGCCGAGTGGAACGCCGGGCCGGCGAAGTTCTCGATGCCCGGCAGCGTGGGGACGCTCGGGATGTGCAGGCCGCCGATGCCCGACACCAGGAACCTCGCGACGTAGGTGTCACCCGATCCGGTGGAGATGTGCCAGCGGTTCTCGTCGGCGTCCCAGCGGGCCCCCGTGACCTCCACACCGAACGTGATGTGGCGGCGCACGTCGTAGTCGTCGGTGACCTTCTCGAGGTACTCGCGGATCTCGGGCTGGTAGGAGAACGACCGCGACCAGTCGGGGTTCTGCGCGAACGAGAACGAGTACATGTGGGACTGGATGTCGCACGCGCAGCCCGGATAGCTGTTGTCGCGCCAGGTGCCGCCGACGCCCTCGGCCTTCTCGAGCACCACGAAATCCTGGCGGCCGTCGCGCTTGAGCTGGATGGCCATGCCGAGTCCGGCGAACCCCGTGCCGATCACGACCGTGTGGAAATGCCTGGTCGACCCCATGGTGACGCCCTCCGTGTCCTCGGTTGACGGCTATCTTACCCGAAGTAGGTTACTGCCGGTAGGTTACTTCCGGTAGAGTTGCGTCGTGGAGACCAGGGAGCCCCGGCGGCGGCGCATGCCGAGGGCGGAGCGGGAGCGGCAGATGATGGCCGTGGCGGAGGAGATCTTCGCCGAGCGCGGCTATGCGGCCACGTCGATGGACGACATCGCCGAGCGGGTCGGCGTGTCCAAACCGATGCTCTACGAGTATTTCGGGTCGAAGGAGGGCCTGCTCGTCGCGTGCATCAGCCAGGCCAGGTCCGAGCTGTCCAGCGCCACCATGAACGCCGGCATGCACGGCGAGACGGCCGAGGGAGCGCTGCGCGCCGGGTTGGTGGCGTTCTTCGAGTTCATCGACTCGCACCGGCGCTCGTGGAAGCTGCTGCGCCAGGAGGCGGCGATCGCGGGAGCGGCCGCGGCCGACGAGATCGAGCGGGTTCGTCAGCAGCAGACGACCGTGAACATGACCATGTTCGCCACGTTCGTACCGGGACTGTCGCACCGAGAACTGGAGGCGTTCGCCGAAATTCTCGTGGGGGCGTGTGAGCGACTGTCACTCTGGTACGTGCAACGCGACGACGTGTCCGCGGCGGAGGCGGCGGAACTGATCATGCGGTTGGTGTGGCAAGGCCTGCGGCCATAGCCATTACCACGCACAATGGGTGCAGCAGGGGAGCGAGGGGCGGAGCAACAATGGGCGATCCGATCGAAGTGAACTACATCCCCGACGGAGATGACTGGACGGTCACGGCGAAAGGCCGGGGCCAGACGCTGACCGGCCGCGCACCCGGGCTGATCGCGGCGCGCGACCGCGCCGACCAGATGGTGGAGAAGCTCGCGCCGGACGAGAAGCACCGCACGGTCGTGCACACGCTCAACGGCGACGCCGTGGAGTTCACCACCGCCTACCTCACCGCGCGGCTGGCCAAGCCGGAGCCGGTGGCCGTGGCGGAGGCACCGGCCGAGGAGCCGGTGAAGGCGCAGGCCGCGGAGCCGGCCAAGCCGTCGCCGACACCGCGACCCACACCGCCGCCGGTGCCAGCACCATCGTCCCCGCAGTCGACATCACAGCAGGCCCCACAACCGGCACCGCAGCCGGCGAAGGCCGAGGAGCCGGCCAGCCCCTGAGCAGCCGAAACGCCGCCTTCAGCGCGTGGCGAAGGCGGCGTCTCCTCGGGGTCTAGCTGAAGATCTTGCGCAGGATCAGCAGCACGATCAGCGCGCCGAGCCCGATCAGGGGGTACTTCACCTTGGGGCTGGCGAGCGTGTTCGTCACGCTCTCCTTGGCATCGCCCGCCAGCTTCTTCGGGCTGGCCTTGGTGCCGAGCTGATCGAGGGTCGAGGCGAGCGCGTCCCGCGCCTGCTCGATCTCACGCTGAATGGTGTCGGGGTCGCGCGCCACGTGTCCTCCTGGAGCCGATTGCTCCAGCCAAACTTAGATCACGCGCCCATCACGGGCCCACCGACCCGCCGGTTATCGGCGGGCCAGGCGGGCGACCATGCCCTCGCAGCTGCGCACCACCACGCGAGCGGCCTGGCGTTGGCCGGCGCCCAGGGTGAGGTTCTCCGCCTGCTCCTGCCAGCGCCGCAGGGCGTCGGCCACCGCGTCGTGCAGTTCGTGGCCGGTGGCCTCGTGCTCGAAGCCCAGCCGGGCGGTCATGGTGGTTCCCACGCCGCCCACCAGGCGTTTCGCCTCGTCGGCCAGCGGGTCGGGCAGTGCCGTGCGACCGCCGTGCAGCGCCGCCAGCAGGCGCAGCTCGCGGAACTCGTGCGCGCTCACCACCAGCTGCTCCAACGCGGACACCAGGCGTCGCCCCGCGGGCCGGGGTTCCATGCGCAGCACCACCTCCAGCGCCAGCAGCGCCGAGCGGGCCTTCAGCACGTCGTACCGGTCGGTGAAGCACTGCCGGATCGACTCGCGCAGTTCCTCCAGCCCGCTGCGCTTCACCAGCTCGGCCGACAGCACGGGCAGCGTGTCGAAGCCCTGCCTGATGAGCGTGGTCACCAACCGCACACCGAACAGGCCGAACCGCTCGAGCAAGGCCTTGCGGGTGCGGCTGTCCACCCGCACCGGCACCCCGTCGCCCACGAACCGGTCCACCGAGACCAGACACGTCTCCAGCTCACGGCGCGCGGCGGCGGCCAGCACGGTCAACGCCTCCAGCTCGGACGCCGTGAGCGTGCGGCCGGCGTGCGCGAGCAGCCCGGACACGGCGATCGCGCTCTGGCACAGCCCACGCAGCCCGATGTCCGTGCGATACGAACGGGCCAGCCGCTTGGCCGAGGTGAGCGCGTCGATCCGGCCACCACCCACCTCGTCGGCGCGGCACAGCACCACGATCGAGTTGACGGGTGCCTCGCGTGCGATCGGGTGGTCCTGGATGGACTGGAGGAACCCGACGTCCGCGCTGTGCAGGTGGCGCATCAGGTACAGCACGGCGTCGGCGTCCAGCGAGATCCGGGAGCCGACGTCGCCGGCCGAGTCGCCGCCGATCGGCGGGGTGTCGATGAGTGTGAGCCCACGCAGCGACCGCGCCGGCCAGTCCACCACCATCCGGTCGAGGTCCTCGGCCTTCCACTCCTCGAGGTCGATGTGCAGCCGACCGTCGAGGCGAGCCACCGGAACGTCGCGGGGCGGCGCCTGCGTGGGATAGGCCTGCGCGCGCGGCACGGCACCGCCGCGATACCAGGCCATCACCTGCCGCTCCTCCTCCACGAGCAGCGGCGCGATCTCCTCGCCCACCAGGGAGTTCACGAGCGTGGACTTGCCGACCCCCGGCAGCCCGGCGACGGCGACACGCAGTGGCTCGTTGATCCGGTCGACGTGGCGGCGCAGCCAGTTCGTGGCACGCGGACTGTCCCGGTAGAGCTCCAGGGCGTCCAGCAGCATCACGCGCGCCCGATCGGCGAGATCGCTGCCGGCCCTCACGCGGTGAGACTCCGCACTTCGCCTCCCGATCCGACCAGGGCCTGGATTCTCTTGTGCAGCCCCACGAGGCGCTCCATCTCCCGGGTGATCTCCTGACTGCGGCGGGTTCGGTCGGCCAGGTCCACCTCGGCCGCGCGCTTGGCCGTGGCCGCCCGCTCGTTGATGCCCGCCTGGAGTTTCTCCACCACGGCCGTGAAGTGATCACGCAGGTTGCGCTGGAACATGCGTGCCGTGTCGCGGCTGGCCTTGTTGTAGGACAGGAAGAAGTCGTCGACGTGGCGCTGCGCGGTCGACTTGGCCAGGGCCTGACGGCGCTTGAGCCGGCTGCCGCGTTCGTCCCACACACTCTTCGCACCGAACGCCACGCCCGCGCCGATGGAGATCGGGTTGATGAGCGACATCCCGGCGATCGTGGTGGCCAGACCGAACATCAGCAGGCCGCCGTAGGAGCCGCGCAGGCCCACGAACAGCTGCTGGCTGACCGTGAACTTCTCCAGCCGGGGCGGTTCGAGGTCGCCGACGTGGTCGAGCAGGCCGTCGGTGGCGAGCGCGTCGGGGATCGCCTCGTCGAGCGCCACCTGCCTGGCGATCTTGTCAGCCACGTGGACGAACCGCTCGACCAGCCACGCGAAGTTGATGTCGGCCGTCTCGATGAGCGTGTCGCGCAGCCAGTCCTCGAAGTCGTCCCAGGTCTTGGACGGGTCAGCCGAGTCGAAGTACTCGTCGGCGATGCGGTTGATCTTCCTGGTCCGGTCGCGCAGGTCGTACTCGACGTCGGAGATGAGGTCGGCAACCTCGTCGTTCAGCATCGTCTGCCAGCGGGTGGTCCGCTTGCGCAGGACCTCGATCCGGCGCTGCGCGGCCCGCCACTGGAGCTGCGCGCGACCCTGCTTGTCGTTCTGGTGCTCGGTGAGCGCGGTGTGCAGCGGAGTGAGCAGCTGCTGGGTGACCTTCGCGGTCATGGCGGCGGTCGTGCCCAAAGCCAACGCCTCACCGTTGTCGATCACGTCCTGGCGCAGGCTGCGGACCAGGTCGACGAAGCCGGACTCGGCGTTCAGCTGTTTGTCGCCCGCACGCGCGGCGGCCAGCCGGACGGACGCGGACACGGGGATCACCTTCACCCGCAGGCCGGCCGCCGCGAGGCGGGCGCGGTTGCGCTCGGCCACCCGGCGCCAACGCGGCACCATGTCGATCTTGGTGAGGACCACGGTGACCACCGGACACACGGCGGCCACCTCCTTGAGCAGGTCCAACTCGGACGCACACAGCTCGCAGGTGGCGTCGGAGATCATCAGAACGGCGTCGGCCGTGGCCAGCGCCTCGAACGTGCTGGCCCGGCGCAGGGTGCCGACCCCGCCGAGGCCGGGGGTGTCGATGAGGACGAGACCGTTGGCCAGCAGGTCGCGGGGCAGGCCGACCTCGGCGTGGACGTCGCTGCGCTGGCTGACGAGCGCGCGTTTCGCCACCTCGTCGACCGGGATCGGCACCCGGGCGGACGCACCGGCCGGGCCGATCGCGCGGCGTCCGACCGTGGGAGCGTCGGCCACGAGAGCCGCGGCCGGGGCCTCGGAATGCTCCACGGAAGTTGTCGTGATCGTGGTCACATCGTCGCCCACCGCACACACTTCGGCGTTCACGAGAGCGTTGACCAACTGGCTCTTGCCCTGGTTCAGCTCGCCGATCACCGGCACCCGCAACTTGGGGTCGAGAAGCAACGACCGCCTGCGCTCCAACTTTCCGGCCAGGTCAGACCGGTGGTGAGCAATGCAGGCCGCGATGGTGTCGTCTAGAACGGTGAGCCAAGGCGGATTCCTCACCCGGAAGAGTGTGCCCGCTAACCCATTCGGGCGAAAGGGGGCCGGGGTCCGTGTGTGGTTCAACGGACCCCGGCCCATGGGGTGGGGCATACCCCTCAGTGCTGGATCAGAGAAGGTCCAGACCCAGGTCGTCGGTCAGGTCGGTGACCGGGCTGAGCGCCGAGTCGGCCACGCCGCCGACCGGGCTCGCGCCGACGACGTCCACCACCGGGTTGGCGGGGAGCGTCGGCAGGTCGATCGGCAGGTCCACCGGCAGCGACGGGAGGTCGAGCGGCAGGTTGTCCAGGCCGACCGGCAGGTTGTCGAGGCCCACGGGCAGGTCGTCCACGACCGGAACCTCGGGCAGCGCCGGCAGAGCCGGAACCTCGAGCATGGCCGGCAGCTCGGCGGCCGGGACGGGCGCGTCGGCCACCTCGTCGGCCACCGCGTGACCACCGGTGCTGACCGCGTCGGCGACCGTGCCGGCGGTGCCGGTCAGCAGGTCAGCCAGCGAGTCCGAGCCGTCGGCGATGACGCCGGCCAGCGCGGCGGGAGTGGCGTAGCTCGCGACGGTGCCGGTGACCGCGTCACCGGCGCTGCCGAGGGCGTCCGAGTCGAGTAGGTCGGCCGGGTTGGCCGGCTCGAAGGTGTAGTCGATCGTGGTGTCGATGCCGAACGTGCCGGCCGGGGTCTCCGCACCGACGGCGAGGACGTCCTCGTCGAGGTACAGGCCACCGGACAGCTCGCCGGCGTCGGTCTCGATGCCGCCCCAGGCGGACAGGCTGTCCTCCTCGCCGACGACGCCGGCACCGGCCTCACCGAACTCGGTAGTGCCGGAAACCGTGGCGGCGAACTCGTCCATGGAGAACTCGGCCTCGCCGGCGACGGTGGCGCCCGGGACCTCGAGCTCGGGCAGGTCCGGGATGCTCGGCAGGTCGACCGGGAGGGTCGGCAGCTCGGGCAGCGGGGGGATGACCGTGTGGAGGGTGTCGTCCACCTTGCCGGTCAGGTCGTCGAGCGGGCCGGTGGGCAGCCCCGGCAGGCCGGGGACCTCGGGGAGGTGCGGCAGGTTCGGGAGGCCGGCCGCCATCTCGGGCAGCTCCGGGACGCCGGGCAGGTGGTCGAGGGGGAGACCTTCGCCCGAGCCGTCGCCGAGAGCCGGGAGGCCGTCGAGACCGGGGATCGGCAGGGCGTCCAGGCCGGGCAGCCCGTCGACCGGCAGCGGCAGGTCACCCACGCCGGGCAGGGCGTCCAGGCCGGGCAGGGCGTCCAGGCCGGGCAGCCCGTCGACCGGCAGCGGCAGGTCACCCAGACCGGGAAGCTCCGGCAGGCTGGGCAGGCCGTCGAGGGGAAGCCCGACCGGCAGGGCGTCCAGGCCCGGCAGCCCGTCGACCGGCAGCGGCAGGTCACCCAGACCGGGAAGCTCCGGCAGGCTGGGCAGGCCGTCGAGGGGAAGCCCGACCGGCAGGGCGTCCAGGCCCGGCAGCCCGTCCAGGCCCGGCAGCGCGTCCAGGCCCGGCAGCGCGTCCGAGCCCGCGCCGGCGTCAGCGCTGGCGTCAGCGCTGGCATCAGCGCCCGCACCGGCGTCGAAGCCCGGCACGGCGGGCAGGCTGTCGGTCACGAGCGGGAAGACCTCGGCCACGTCGGCCTCGGTGAGGTCACCGAGACCGGCGTCGGCGAGCGCGCCGAGCGGGTCAGCGTCGTACGCGGCCTTCGCGGCCTGGTCGTTGACCAGGTTCAACACGAAGTCCTGCAGGGTCTCGAACGAGTAAGACAACGAATTTCTCCTCGCGGATCTTCGATTCGTGGGGGTCGAACACGCCGGCGATCAAGCGCCTTGCGCTGTGGGTGATGAAGGTAGGGATACTCCAGACGGGGTACATCGGGGATCACCCACAGTTGTCTGGTGGACTCATAGGGCGAAGAATCACTAATCCGTTAGGGGGTTAGGGGATCGCCCGCAACGACTACGGGGGGTTGCCCCAAGGGGGGCGGATGCTGGTACTAACTACCCGGAACCGGTCACGAACCGGTTACGGACGGCGGTCACGGACGGAGGAAACGCCCGCATGCCCTATGCCCTCGGCATCGACCTGGGGACCGCCCGGACCACCGCGGCGATCAGCCGCAACGACCAGGAAGGCTGGCAGGAACCGCAGGTCGTGCCGCTCGACGGCGAGCGGGCGGGAGTCGCCTCCGTGCTGCACCTGACCGACCACCACGCGGTCGAGGTCGGCTCCGAGGCGTTGCGGCACGCGGCCATGCGCCCGGACCGCGCGGCCCGGTTCTTCCTGGACCGCATCGGCGACGAGATCCCCCTGGCGCTCGGCGGCCGGCACTATCCGGCGGAGATGCTCATGGCCGCGCTCGTCGGCTGGGTGGTCGACCGCGCCGAGGAAATCGAGGTCATGCCCGCAACCCAACTGGTTGTCACCCATCCGGTGGGCTGGGGTACGCACCGGCGAGCGGCTCTGCTCGGTGCGCTGCGTGACGTGAACCTGCCCGAGCTGACCCTGCTGCCCAGGCCCGTGGCGGCCGCCGAGGCGCACGCGGCCGGTGACCGCGTCGAGGTCGGCGAGCAGTTGGCCGTGTACTCGCTGGGCGCCGGCCGGTTCGAGGCGGCCGTGCTGCGGCGCGGCGCTTTCGGGTTCGAGCTGTGCGGGCACGCGGACAGCGTCGAGATGCTCGGCGGCGCGCTGTTCGACGACCTGCTGGCCGACCACGTGCTCGCCGAGCTGGGTGACGTGGCCGGGGCGTCGCTGGCCGGCCTGCGCGGCGCGTGTGTCGAGGCGAAGGAACGGCTGTCCACGGAGATCGCGGTGACCATCCCCGCGCCGCCGGGCACCCGCCGCGCGTCGGTGGCTGTGAGCCGCAGCGCGTTCGAGCAGCTGGTCCGACCGGCCGTGGAGAGCACGGTCGACCTGTTGGTCCGCACGATCAAGGCGGCCGAGTCGAAGGACGCGGAACTGCGCGCCGTGGTCCTGGTGGGCGGCAGCGCGCGGATCCCGCTGGTGGCCGAACTCGTGGCGGCCGCCGTGCGAGCGAGGGTGGTGGCGGCGGCCGACCCGGGTACGGCGATCGCCCGAGGTGCCGCGCTGGCGGCCGCGAAGGTGGCGAAACCGACGGTCCGGGCCCCCGCCCTCGCGGTGACGCCGACGTCATCGGTCACCCAGCAGTCGGTCACCCAGCACACCGACCTCATGCGCATGGACGAGGCGGATTTCGAGGACGACCTCCCCGACCTGGGCGAGGTGGCCGACATCGGCCCGCCCCCGCCGCGCCCCCCGGTGGAGATCCAGCCGCTGGAACCACCACCCCGGGGCATGGCGAAAATGACCCGCAGGGGCCAACCGGATCACCGCCCGAGAGACCAGGACCGGGCCTGGGACTTCGAGGATGACGACTCGCAGGACTCCCAGATCCGCCCCCGCCGTCGCCGCGACTACGCAGAAGCCACCGAGGACGACCGATGAGGCCAGGCCAACTGCTCCTCGACGAGGTCGCCGCCCGCCACCTCGACGCGGTGGCCGCCGACACCCGGCCGGGCGCGCACGTCGGCATCGTCGCGCCCGGCGCGTACGGCAAGACCACGCTGCTCGACCACCTGGGCGAACGCATGCGCGCGGCCGGCGTCGACGTCCGCACCACGCCCGAGCCCGGCGGCGAGGTCCTGCTGGTCGACGACGCGCACCTGCTCGACGACGCCGACCTGCGCCACCTCCGCGAGCTGGCCACCGACACCCGGCTGATCGTCGCCGCCCGGCCGTGGCCCCGGTCCGCCGCGCTCACCGAACTGCTCGACCTCCTGACCGACCACGTACTGCCGGCGCCGTTCACACCGGCGCAGGTCCGGGCCTGCCTCCCGCCCGCCCGGCGTTCCGACAAGCTCGCCGAGTTCGTGCACACCCAGACGGGTGGCGTGCCCGGGTTCGTGGAGCTGCTGGTCCGCACGATGACCTCCGGGAACCCCGGCGAGCTGGACGTGCCGGCCGCCGCCCTCGCCGAGTTCCGCGCGGAGTTCGGCCGGCTCGACGACGACGTGCTGCGGTTCGTCATCGCGGCCGACGCGGGTGTCGGCCTGCACCTGGACCTGCTGGTCGACCTGCTCGACCGCGACTCGGTGGCCGTCGGCGACATCGTGGCCGCCGCGCGGTCGACCGGGCTGGTCGGCACGGCAGGCGCGCTGCTGCCGATCGCGCGCCGCGCCATCCGCGTCCTCGTCCCGGTCGAACGCCGCGCCTGGATGCGCCAGCGACTGGCCGAACTCCAACTGGCCCGCGGCGGGCAGGTGCTCGCGCTCATGCGACCACTCGTCGGCACCGGCATCGGCGGCGCTTCGGCGGCCACCGCGTTCGAGGCGGCGGCCGTCGAGGCACTGCCGACCGACCCGGCGCTCGCCGCGAAGATGTACGAGGGCGCGGTCACCGCCGGCCGTCCACCGTTGGACGTCGGCGCCCGCCGGGCCGAGGCCCTCGCCCTGGCCGGCGACCTCGACGGCGCGCTGCGGCTGGCCGACCAGGTGATCACCACGGAGTCCGCTCCCCTGCGCCGCCACGCGGCCGGGGTGGCGGCCGCCGCGCTCGCGCACCGCGGGCAGCTGGCCCGCAGCGCCCAGCTCTACCGCTGGTCGGGCACCGAGGACGGCGCCCGGTTCGCCGCGCTCGGCCTGGTGGGCGTCGGCGCGCTGACCGAGGCCAGGGAACTGCGTGAGACGTCCACCTCGGACGGTCCGCCGACGTCGCTGGCCAGCGCGATCGCCCTGATGACACAGGGGCTGCACGAGTCGGTCACCGGCACGCCCACCACCGCGTTGTCCATGATGGTCCGCGCGGCCGGCATGCTCGAGCCGGTCGGCCGTGGCGTGCTGCTGCCCGACTCGCCCGCCGCGCTCGGCGCGCTGCTCGCCCTGCACTACGGCGAGCTGACCACCGCGACTTCCCTGCTGGAGCGCGCGGTCGCGGCCGGCACGGGTGGCATCCCGCTCGCGCCACGGCACCGACTGCTGCGCACGTGGATCACCATGGTGCGCGGCTCGCTGCCTGAGACGGAACGGGAACTGGCGGACATCCGCAAGTCCTACCCGCGGCTCGAACCACGCGACTGGCTGTTCGCGGTCGCCATCGAGCTGGGGCTCGCGCGCCGCGCGGGTGACACCGCCACCCTCGGCCGCGCCTGGCTGCAGGCCGGGGAGGCGTTGCTGCGCCACCCCATGGACCTGTTCACGTTCCTGCCGCTCGGCGAGCTGACGGTGGCCGCCGCCCGGCTGGGTGACGAGGCCCGGCTGGCCGCCCATCTCGACCAGGCCCGCGCCATCCTCACCGCGCTCGGCGACCCCCCGCTGTGGGCGATTCCCCTGTGGTGGAACGGGTTGCACGCGGCGGTCATCGCCAACCGGCCTGCCGACGCCGAGGCACACACCGAGGCGATGATCGCGGCCGCGTCGCGTGACGAGCAGTTCGGTGTGGTGGCCGACGCCGCCCGGTGCTGGCTGGACCTGATGGCCGGCAAGGTCGACTCGGACGCCGTCGAGGACGCCGCCCGCGCCCTGCACGGCGCCGGGTTCGGCTGGGACGGTGCCCGTCTCGCCGGGCGCGCGGCCACCCGCACGTCGGACCGCAAGGCCATGGTCCGGCTGCTGGACTGCGCGCGGATCCTGCAGGGCAAACCGGTGACCGCCCGGCGCGCGGTCGACGTCCCGACCGATCCCGTGGCGGAGCTGGTGGCCGAGGTGAGCCTGAGCGAGCGCGAGCTGCAGGTGGCCGAGCTGGTGGTGTCGGGCATGACGTACAAGGACGTGGGCGACCGGCTGTTCATCTCCGCGAAGACGGTCGAGCACCACATGGCCCGGATGCGCCAGCGACTCGGCGCCACCAGCCGCAGCGAACTGCTCTCCCAGCTCCGTGCGATGGTGCGGTCGTGACCGATCTCGTCCCCGGCCGCCGCGCGGCCGCCGGAGCACTCATCGCCGCCGGACGCCGGCTCGCCGAGGGTGGGTTGGTGACCGGCACGGCCGGCAACCTGTCCGTCCGCGTCGGCGACCACGTCCTGGCCACCGGATCCGGGACCACGCTCGGCGACCTCACGGCCGAGCGACTGTCGCTCGTTGACCTGGACGGGACGGTGCTCGACGGACCCCGGCCGACCTCCGAGCTGCCGCTGCACCTGGCCGTCTACCGGTCCACGGAGGTGACGGCCATCGCCCACGCCCACGCGATGGCGTCGGTGGCGGTCGGCGCCACGAACGACGTGCTGCCGCCCATCCACTACCTGACCGTGCTGCTCGGCGGGGTGGTGCGCGTGGCCGACTACGCGACATTCGGCTCGACTCAGCTGGCGTCCCATGTCCGGTCGGCACTCGACGGTCGCCACGCCGCGCTGCTGCGCAACCACGGCAGCGTGGCGACCGGCACCGACATCGGGCAGGCGTGTGACCGGCTCGAGCTGGTCGAGTGGCTGGCCGAGGTGTATCGCCAGGCCGCCACCCTCGGCACGCCCACCCTGCTGACGGAGGCCGAGCTGGCCGACGCGGCCGCCACCTTCACCCGACTGGACTACCCTGGCTATTGACCGTTCGCCAATAGATCGGGGCACACCATGCCGTCGGTGCTGATCATCGGAGCCGGGTTCGGCGGCATCGGCATGGCCATCGAACTGCGGCGCTCCGGGTTCACCGACGTCACGGTGGTCGAGAAGGCCACGGAACTCGGCGGCGTCTGGCGGGAGAACACCTACCCCGGCGCCGGCTGCGACGTCCCGTCGCCCTACTACTCGTTCTCCTACGCGCCGAGTTCGACCTGGCCCATGCGGTTCTCGCTGCAGGCCGACATCAAGGCCTACCTGGAACGCACGGCCGCTCTCCACGGGGTGGTGCCGCGCTACGGCGTGGAGGTCACGTCAGCCTCCTTCGTCGACGGACGGTGGCAGGTCACGACCGCTGCTGGCGAGACGCTGGTGGCCGACGTCCTGATCCCTGCCGTGGGCCAACTGTCCCGCCCGGCCATGCCCGACCTGCCGGGCACGTTCGACGGGCCGGCGTTCCACTCGGCCCGCTGGGACCATTCCGTGGACCTGACCGGTAAGCGCGTGGCGGTGATCGGCACGGGCGCGAGCGCCGCGCAGTTCGTGCCGCACGTGGCCGCGCGGGCGGCGTCGCTGACCGTGTTCCAGCGCACCCCGCCGTACGTCGTTCCGAAGCCGGACGTGCGCTACCGCGGATGGCAGCGCCACCTGTGGTCGCAGCGGCTGGAACGGGGTGTCTTCTGGGGCACCGGCGAGCTGGGCACCTTGGGCCTCCTGGGCAACGGCCTCGTCAACACGACGGTGGAGCGGATCGCGTTGCGGCATCTCCGCAAGCAGGTGCCCGATCCCCGGCTGCGGGCGAAACTGACGCCGGACTACCAGATCGGCTGCAAGCGGGTGCTGTTCTCCAACGACTACTACCCCGCGCTGGCCCGGCCGAACACCCACGTCGAGACGGCGGATCTCGTCGAGATCACCCCGCGCGGCGTGTCTTCGACAGCCGGGACGTCCGACTTCGACGTGCTGATCTACGGCACGGGCTTCACAGCCACCGACTTCCTCGCGCCCATGGAGATCCGCGGCCGGAACGGGCTGCCGCTCAGCAAGGCGTGGAAGGCTGGTGCGCAGGCGTATCTGGGCATGACGGTGCCCGACTTCCCGAACCTCTTCCTCATGTACGGGCCCAACACGAACCTGGGCTCGGGGTCCATTGTGTACATGCTGGAGCGCCAGGCTCGATACATCCGCCAAGCGGTCGCCGTTCTGGCCGGGTGGTCCACTGTGGAGGTACGCTCGGAGGTGGCCTCCCGGTTCGACGCCGAGGTACAGTCTCGGCTGGCCAGGTCGGCGTGGACCGGTTGTCGCAGCTGGTATCGCACCTCCTCCGGGCGGGTGACCACGAACTGGCCGGGTCTGGTGTCCGAGTACGACAGTCGCACCAGGACACTCGACCTCAGGGACTACCTCGTCGGGGACCCGCGATGAGTGCGCCGGAGCCGAGGTGGCGGCGGCTGGAGCCCGACGAGCGGCGCGAGCAGATTCTGGTGTGTGCCATAGCTTTGTTCGGGGAGCGTCCGTACGCGGCCGTGTCCACCACGGAGTTGGCCCGCCGCGCCGGTGTCGCCCGTGGTCTGATCAACCACTATTTCGGCACCAAACGCGAGCTGTACCTCGAGGTGGTGCGCCGGATGGTGACCATCCCGCAGGTGGCGGTGGACCGACTGCCGGAGGGGCCGCTTTCGGAGCGCATCCGGGTGTCGGTTTCGTGGTTCCTCGACGGGGTGGAGCGGCACAGTAGGACGTGGCTGGCCGCGTTGGGTGTCGAGGGCGTGGGCCGCGACCCGGAGGTGGAGAAGATCCTGGCGGAGGCGGACGAGGCCGCCGCCGATCGGGTGCTCGAGGCCGCCGGCCTGGCCTCGACCGTGGCCCACCGGGCGATGATCCGCGCGTACGGCGGGATGGTGAAGGCGGCGGCGCGGGAGTGGCTGGTTCGCGGCGAGCTTTCCCGCGCACAGGTCCAGCACCTGTTGACGACCACGCTGTTGTCACTGATCAACGACGCGCGCGTCGACTAGCCGCTACGCGACGACCGGCAGCCACTCCCGCAGCGAGACCACCGCCACACCCGGAGTCGTGTAGTACGGATCGGCCGCCATCAGCTGGTCCACCTCCGTGCGAGAGCCGCGGAACACCAGCAGAGCGCCCGAGTCGTCGGCCAGCGGGCCGGCCATCACCAGTTTTCCGGCGGCGTGCAGGGTCGCGAGAAGGTCGCGGTGCGCGGGGCGAGCGGCCAGGCGCGCGGGGGAATCATCGAAGGCCAGTTCCAGAACGATCATGGCCTGGACGGTAGTCTCCACCCACCGCCGGAAGCTGTATCGCGCGATACTCGAAACCATGGTCCCGCTTCTCACGACACTCGACCCCGACCGGCGGGAGCGGCTGCTCGCCACGGCGAACGTCCGCACGGTCGAGGCCGGTGACACGGTGGTCTCGAGAGGAGATCCCGCCACCTCGCTGATCATCGTCGAGACCGGTGGGCTCACGGCCGTCCACGAGACGGCGAACGGGCAGCGGCGGCGGCTCGGCGAGTTCCCCGCACCCTGCGCCATCGACAAGGCCGCCGTACTCGACGGCGGCGGCCACACGGCCACCTGGCTGGCCACCGCGCGGTCGCGACTGCGGCTGGTCCCGGCCGCCGAACTGCTGGCACTGATCGACGTGCCCGCCGCGCGCCGCCACATCCTGAACCACCTGGCCGCCCGGATTCGCGACCAGCAGGACGATCTCGTGGCGACCAGTTACGCCGACGTGCCGACCAGGGTCGCCGCCTGGCTGGTCCGCGCGGCCAGCACCCGCGTCCTGCTACCCGGCGCGCAGCAAGGGCTGGCCGAGTCGATCGGCGCCACCCGCGTCACCGTCAACCGCGCACTGCGGACGCTCGCGGAGGACGGGCTCATCACCATCGAACCCGGCGCCGTCACCGTCGTAAATCCCGAGCTTCTGGCCCGTCGGGCGTGGCACAGTGGCGGCCGTGATTATCAGACGTGAGAACACCGGGGACGCCGAGAAGATCGCGGAAGTCCACCGCGCCGCGTTCGAAGGGGACGAGCCCGTCGAGGTCGGGCTGGTCGACGCGCTGCGGGCGAGCGACGCCTGGCTGCCGGAGTTGTCGCTGGTGGCGATCGACGGCGACCGAATCGTCGGGCACGTCGTGTGCACCCGCGCGCACCTGGCCGGCAAGCCCGCGCTCGGGCTCGGGCCGCTCGGCGTGCTGCCCGACCTGCAGCGCGGTGGTGTCGGGACAGCGCTCATGCACGCGGTGCTCGGCGCGGCCGACGCGCTCGGTGAACCGGTGGTGGTGCTGCTCGGTCACACGGACTACTACCCGAAGTTCGGGTTCGAACGCGCCGCGAAGTTGGGGATCATCCCGACGGACGGGGCGTGGGGCGACGCCTTCCAGGCCCGCACGTTGTCCACCTACGATCCGTCACTCCGCGGCGAGTTCGTGTACGCCGGGCCGTTCAACGACCTCTAGCAGAACGCGTGTCCCAGCAGGGGCGTGGGATTCACCAGCGGCACCGGCGACTTGCCCGCCAGGTCGGCTCTGATGTCGTACATGTTCGTGGCGAGCACCATCTGCCGTGCGTTGTCCTCCGTGGACAGTGCGAGACTGTTGTAACCCGGGCCACCACCGGAGTTCCCCCACACCGGACGCACCGTCCCGTCCGGACACCGCAACCCCTGCCGCTCCACACCGAGTCCGTGGCCGGCCATCGGGTCGTCCGGATCGGTGGGCACGGTCGTCTTCAGCTCCGCCAACTGCGCGGGCTTGAGCAACGTGCCGTCGAACAACGCGGTGTAGAACCGTGCCAGTTCATCCACTGTGGACACGATGGCGCCGGCCGTCCAGTCGTACGACGGGCTCCACACCGTCGCGTCGTCCTTCCGGAAGTCGTAACCACGCAGGTGCCGGCCGTGCAGGTAGGGGTCGATCGTCGGGAACCGCGTCCGCACCATGTGCAGCGGCACGAGAATCCGGCGGTACACCTGGGACACCGCGCTCCGCCCGGTGACCTTCTCGATGATGAGGCCGACCACCAGGTAGTTGGTGTTCGAGTAGGAGTACCCCGGCCCCGTCGGCGGGTGCCGCATGGCCATCGCCACCACGTCGCGCGGCCGGTACACGAAGCCCATGTCCCCGTCGAAGTACGGCTTCCAGAACGGCTCCTCGGTCGTCGGGTCGTACAGGCCCGCCGTGTGGTTGAGCAGCTGACGCACGGTGATGCGGGTGCCGTCGTTGCCGTTGCCCGTGATCACGCCCGGCAGCCAGCGCGACACCGGATCGTCCAGCGACAGGCGGCCCTCGCCGACCAACTGCAACAGCACGGTCGACGTGAACGCCTTGGTGTTGCTGGCGATCCGGAACCGGTGTGCCGGCGTGGCCGGCTCGCCCGTCTCGAGGGAGGCGACCCCCACCGCCTCCCGCTCGACGCGCCGACCATCGCGCACGTAACCGATGGCGGCCGGGAATCCCCCGTCCACCAGTCCCCGCAACGCGTTCCGCAACGCCGGGGTCGCGGCGGCCGACGGTGGTGTGTGCACCGTCAACAGCGCCAACGCGCACATCAACCCGACCAGCACTCGCATGTTCGTCCTCCCCTTGGATCAACAAGGAAAACCCTCATTGATCCAAGGTGGACACACCATCCGGCCCGCCGCCCGGTTCGCGGTAGGGCCAGCCCTACTGGCCGGTCCGCGTGAACTCGGCCTCCCAGTTGGTCTCCCAGGTCTCCCCCTTGTCGGTGGAGAAGGCCTGGGTCCAACGGGCGCTCGTCTCCGTGATGTCGGACCACCGGTAGCGCACGACGATCGGCTGGCCCTCCCAGTCCTCCTCGCTGAAGAACTCACCGACGCCGTCGGTGAACCTGCCGACCACCGGCGGCAGGGCGAGGATGCCGTTGCGGGAGTTCGCCCAGTAGATCGACCACTCGTCGGTCTCGGGATTGAGAAGGCGGACCGACAGGCCGTGGAAGCCCTTCTCGGGGAAGCTGACCTCGTCGACGTTGGCGGCGCCGCCGAACATGCTGTAGCACCGGGTCGTGCCAGCGAACTCGTACCATTCGTCGCTCCCGGCGAGCGGCTTGACGAGGCGGCGCTGGACGGAGTCCCAGGTGCCGACGAGGAAGTCGAAGTTGTTCATGTGGGGAACGTTATGGCCGATCCACTGACATCCAATGTCAGTTGATTTAGGGTTTCTCATGCGCGCTTCCCGGATCGTCCAACTGCTGCTCCTGCTGCAGACCAGGGGACGGCTGACGGCCGCGCAGCTGGCGACCGAACTGGAGGTCTCGGTCCGGACCGTGTACCGCGACGTCGACGCCCTGCACGCGGCCGGGGTGCCGCTGTACGGCGAGGCCGGGCACGCGGGCGGCTACCAGCTGATCGACGGCTACCGGACGAAGTTGACCGGCCTGACGGAGCCGGAGGCGGACTCGCTGTTCCTCACGGGCATCCCCGGCGCGGCCCGTGACCTGGGCCTCGGCTCGGAGGTGGCGGCCGCGTGGCTGAAGCTGACGGCGTCGCTGCCGCCGGAACTACGGGACCGCGCGACCCGCATCCGTGAGCGGTTCCACCTGGACGCGCCCGCCTGGTACCACGAGCCGGACGACACGCCGGCCCTGGCGGCGGCAGCCGACGCCGTGTGGCGCGAGCGGCGGATCCGGATCAGGTACCGCCGCTGGCGGGCGCCGACCGAGGTGGACCGCACGCTCGACCCCTACGGCCTGGTCCTGAAGTCGGGCCGCTGGTATCTGGTGGGCGCGAGTCACCGGGTGAGCACCTACCGGGTGTCGGCCATCCTGGCGCTCGAGGTGCTGGACGAGCCGTTCACCCGCCCGACAGGTTTCGACCTCGGCGCGTACTGGCAGACCTATGTGGACGACTTCGCCGACCGTCGCCACACGGACACCGCGACCATCCGCCTGTCGCCGTGGTTGCGGGAGAACCTGCCGGTGCTCGTGGAACCGTCCATTCGGGACGCCGTGGCGGCCACAGCGAGCGAGCCGGACGCGGACGGCTGGGTGCGCGCCGCCGTGCCCATCGAGAACGTGCCCCACGCCCGCCGGCTGTTCCTGGGCTTCGGCTCGGACGTCGAGGTCCTGAGCCCGCCGGAACTGCGTGCGGAGATCACCGAGGCGGTGGCTCGGTTGGCGACGACGTACGCCGCGCGAACTGCCGCAGCACTCCCAGAGTGAGCACGCTCAGCACCCCGAGCAGCGCGAACGCCATCGCCGGCTGGTCCACCAGTAGCCCGATCACCGCGGCCACCACCAGTCCGCCGAGGTTGCCGGCCAGCCAGATCAGACCGGCCGCCGTGCCTTCCGCCTCGCCGGCCCGGCGCTCGGTCAGGCCGAGCACGATCGGCAGCGCCGGGAGCAGCGCGAAGCCGAGCAACGTGAGCGCCGCGTAGCCGGTCACCACGCCGGGGACCACGGCCAGCGTCACGCACGCGCCGGCCGTGACCAGCAACGCGACCGCCATGACCGGGACCTCGCGGCGCGTCGCCCAGATCGGCACCACCGCGCAGCCGATCACGCCGGCCACCACGTTCGCCATGAGGATCAGGCCGGCGGTCGACGCCGAGACACCCGCCGGTTCGAGCAGCGGCTGGGCGAACGTCGTCAAGGCCACGAACACCCCGAACGGCACGAACACCAACCCGCACAGCCACCTCAGATAGCTGTCACCCCAGGCGATCCGCAGCGCGCCGAACCCCGCGGGCGCACGGCGGGCATCGCCGCCGGGGATGCGCAGCGCGGCGAACACCACCACCGCGGCGGCCACGGCGAGTGCGGCCTGGACTTCGAGGAGCGGCCGCACGTCGAGCACCGTGCCGAGGCCGAACCCGACGATCAGCCCGGCGAACGTGCTGGCCGACCCGATGGCGATGCCCTTCGGCCGGTCGGGTTCGGTCAGGTACCGCGCGGCGACGCCGGTGATCGCGTTCAGCACGAGCGGCTGGCCGACCGCCACGACCACCTGGCCGGCGAACGCCCAGACATACGTGTCGCCGACGATCCGCAGCAGCCCGCCGAGCGCCACGAGCACCGCACCCGCCCCGAGGCCCGCGCGGAACCACCGGTCGAGCACCACCCCGGCCGGGATCGCGAGCAGCACGTAGAGCAGCGGGAACACGTTGGCCAGCCAACCAATGGCGCCGACCGACACCCCGTAGTGGTCGGCCGCCGCGTCGGTGACCGGCGCGAACGTCACCCACAACACCTGCGTGACGGTGCCGAGCAGCGCGAACGCCGCGACCATCGACCAGCGGCTGCGCATCACGCCTCCACGGCGTAGGCCTCGATCTCGACCCTGAGGTCCGGATTCAGCAGCGCCGAGACCTCGACCATGGTCGCCGCCGGCCGGATGTCGCCGAACACCTCCGAGTGCGCCTTCGCCACCTGGTCGGCGTCGGCCATGTCGGTGACGTAGGTGACCGTGCGCACCACGGCCGCCACGCTCGACCCCACGTCGGACAGCGCCTGCTCGATGATCCGCAGTGCGGCGCGGGCCTGGGTGTAGGTGTCGTCGCCGGGCGCGGTGGTGCCGGCCACGTGGATCTGGTCGCCCACCCGCACCGCGCGGCAGTAGCCGTAGACATCCTCGTACGGATTGCCGGAGGACACGTTCTGTCGGTTCACGGGCTCACCGTAGCCGCCGGAACCGACAATCCCCGCCACCTCACCGGCCGTTTTTACACGTCGCCCTCTCGCGCGCGGGGCCGCCCCTCAAGATCCACGCTACCGCAACCAACCGACAGTTCTGGGCGCCGGAAGTTCGCCTGTGGACAGAGCCCTCGCCTGTGGACAACCCGGCCGATGTCGATCTTCGACGAGCGGACCTGTCCGACCCGCGCAGTAAACTGGATTCCGGGGGCCGGAGGCCGCGCTCACTCCGAGGGAGCCACGCGCTCAATACGAGTCCAGCCCTTCCAGCCCCGCGACTCCAGGATCGCCAACACCCGCGCGGCACCCGGAGCCGACTCGGCCAGGGTCGCGTCCATCAGCGCCACGAACCGGTCGTCGAAACCGTCGGCACCCACCTCGCCCGCCTCCTCGGCCCGGAGTGCGAGACGCTCCAGGATGTCGGCCACCTCCACGATCCGCGGGTCGTCGGCCGGCCAGTCCGGTCCCCCGCTGACCAGGCCGTAGAGCTTCACCATGTCCGGATCTTCCAGATCCTCGTGCTTCTGGGCGATCACGAAGTCGATCAGGTGCGGCACCTGCGCGGCGACCATGATCCAGGCGTCCCGTTCCATCTCGATGTACCACTCCTCGACACCGAGCCCGCGCAGCCGGTCGAGGTAGCCGACGACGCTCGGCGGGAGCGCCAGGTGCTCACCGGCGGCGAGCCGGGCGAGCCGCTTGCGCGTGCCCTGCAGCCGCCGGACCTCGGCGCGCAGCTCCCGGTCGATCTCCTGGACGCCGTCGGCGAACTCGGCGGCACCCGCGTCGAGGAGTTCCTGCACGCGGGCCAGCGGTACGCCGGCGTCGGCCAGGGTGCGGATGCGGATCAGTCGCACCACGGCGGCCGCGTTGTACGTCCGGTAGCCGGAGCGGTCGCGCTCGGGCTCCGCCAGCAGCCCGATCTTGTGGTAGTGGCGGACCGCGCGCACCGTCACCCCGGCGTGCGTCGCCAGCTGGCTGATGGTGAGCATGGTTCTCCTCAGGCGATCTTCCGACGATAGACGACCATCGCGCAGAAGTACGCCACCACGAGGATGCCGGCACACCATGCGACCGCGGTCCACCAGTTCCCGATCGGCTCCTGCGCGAACAGCGCGCGGATCGTGTTGACGATCGACGTCACCGGCTGGTTCTCGGCGAACCAACGCACCGGGCCGGGCATGGTCGCCGTCGGCACGAACGCCGAGCTGAGGAACGGCAGGAAGATCAGCGGGTAGGCGAACGCGCCCGCGCCCTCCACCGACGACGCCGAGAGCCCTGGGATCACGGCGATCCACGTCAGCGCCAGGGTGAGCAGCGTCAGGACACCGGCGACCGCGAGCCACGCCAGCACACCCGCCCCCGACCGGAAACCCATGAGCAGCGCGACACCCACCACGATCACGAGCGAGATCAGGTTGGCCACCAACGAGGTCAGCACGTGAGCCCACAGCACGCCCGACCGCGCGATCGGCATGGACTGGAACCGTTCGAAGATCCCGCTCTTCATGTCCATGAACAACCGGAACGCCGTGTAGGAGATGCCGGACGCGATCGTGACGATCAGGATGCCGGGCAGCATGTAGTCGATGTACCGCCCCGGGCCGATGTCGATCGCGCCGCCGAACACGTAGACGAACATCAGCATCATGGCGACCGGCGTGATGACGGTCGTGATGATGGTGTCCACGCTGCGGGTGACATGACGCAGGGTCCGTCCCGTGAGGACAGTGGTGTCGGCGAAGAAGTACGTGGTCATGCCTTTTCCCTGGTGATCGCGAGGAAGATCTCCTCGAGGGTCGGTTGCTTCTCGACGTAGGAGACGTTGGCCGGCGGGAAGAGCTGCTTGAGTTCGGCGAGGGTGCCGTTCGCGATGATCCGGCCCTCGTGGAGGATCGCGATCCGGTCGGCCAACTGCTCGGCCTCGTCCAGGTACTGCGTGGTGAGCAGCACCGTCGTGCCCGAGCCTGCGAGATCCCTGACCGTCTGCCACACCTCGAGCCGTGCCTCGGGGTCGAGCCCGGCGGTCGGCTCGTCCAGGAAGATCACCGGCGAGTCCCCGATGAGGCTCATGGCGATGTCCAGACGACGGCGCATGCCACCCGAGTACGTCGACACCCGGCGGGTGGCCGCGTCGGTCAGCGAGAACCGTTCCAGCAACTCGTCCGCGACCGCGCCCGGGTTGTCGAGATGTCGCAACCTGGCGACCAGTACGAGGTTCTCCCGACCGGTGAGGATCTCGTCCACGGCCGCGAACTGGCCGGTGAGGCTGATGGACTCCCGCACGTTCGCCGGGTGCGTGGCGACGTCGAATTCGTTGACACGGGCCGTTCCCGCGTCGGCCTTCAGCAGCGTGGCGAGGATCCGCACGGTCGTGGTCTTGCCCGACCCGTTGGCGCCGAGCAGGGCGAAGATGCTGCCCCGCGCCACGTCGAAGTCCACACCACGCAACACTTCGAGCTTCCCGTACGACTTCGTGAGGCCCTGCACGTGAATTGCCATGGCCGAAGGATCGAGGGTTGACCCTGCGTCAAGGTCAAGCAACTGTTCCGGTACCCGGAACGGGCCGCTAGGCGCCGGTCACCGCCGTGCCTACGCTCGGAACGTGATTCCCACGGTTGTCTGGGGCACCGGCAATGTCGGCCGCGCGGCCGTTCGTGCCGTGGCGGCCCATCCCGCGCTCACGCTGTCGGCCGTCATCGTCCACAACCCCGACAAGGTGGGACTCGACGCGGGGACCATCGCCGGAATCGACGAACTCGGCGTTCTCGCGACCGACGACGTCGAGGCCGTCCTCGCGAAGAGGCCCCGCGCCGTGGTCTACGCCGCGTCCGGCGAGGTCCGGCCCATGGAAGCCCTCGACGACATCGCCAGGGCCATCCGCGTCGGCGCCGTGGTGGTCACGCCGTCGGTCTACGTGCTCTACGACCAACGCAACGCCCCACCCGAACTACGCGACCCGATCCTCGCGGCCATCGCCGAGGGCGGCGGTTCGCTGTTCGTGTCCGGTGTGGATCCCGGCTGGGGCAACGACGTGCTGCCGCTGCTGATCAGCGGGCTCGGGTCCAGAGTGGACGTCATCCGCTGCCAGGAGATCTTCGACTACTCGACCTACGAGCAGCCCGACTCCGTGCGTTACCTGGTCGGCATGGGCCAGCCCATGGACCACCAGCCGCCGATGATCGCGACCGGCGTCCCGAGCATGGTGTGGGGCGGGCAGATCCGGCTCATGGCCCGCGCCCTGGACGTGAAGATCGACGAGATCCGCGAGACCCTCGACCGCCGCGCGCTCGACGCCACCGTCAGCACCAGGACGATGGGTGAGTTCGAGGCGGGCACCCAGGGTGCCATCCGGTTCGAGGTGCAGGGCATCGTCGACGGCGAGCCCCGCATCGTCATCGAGCACGTGACCCGCATCCACGCCTCCTGCGCGCCGGACTGGCCGACGCCACCCGACGGCGCCGGCGCGCACCGCGTGATCATCGAGGGCCGACCACGCATCGAGGTCACGGTCGAGGCCACCGACGAGGACGAGAACCGGTCGGCCGGCGGGAACGCCACGGCCGTCGGCCGACTGGTCAACGCCATCGACTGGCTGACCGACGCGGAACCCGGCCTCTACGACGCGCTCGACGTGCCCCTGCGGCCCGGCAAGCTCGGAAGGACGCTCGCATGATCATCGACATCCCCGACGGCAAGGACCCGATCGGCTACGTGTGGGGCGAGATCGTCCCGGGGATCGGCCCGGCCGCCGCGCAGCTCTCGCTGGCCGTATACCAGCACACCACGTTGGGGCTGCGGGAGTTCGAGGCCGCGCGGCTGCGGATCGCGCAGATCAACGGGTGCCTGTTCTGCCTCGACTGGCGGACCGACCGCGACGGGCAGAAGGTCGAGGACACGTTCGCCGACGCGGTGACCGAGTGGCGCACCACCGACGCGTTCGACGATCGCACTCGCCTGGCCGCCGAGTACGCCGAGCGGTACGCGCTGGACCACCATGGCATCGACGACGAGTTCTGGTCGCGAATGAAGGCGCACTTCAGCCAGCGGGAGATCGTGGAGTTGAGCATGAGCATCGGCGCGTGGCTCGTGTTCGGCCGGCTCAATCACGTACTGGGCATCGACGCGGTGTGCGTGCTCCAGAGCGCGTCGGTGCCGGGCACCGCTGGGTGAGCGCGCACTCACCCAGCAGGTGCGTTCTCACAGATCAGTGGCGATGATGCGCTCGATGTTGCGTTCGGCGAGCGCGGTGATCGTGACGAACGGGTTCACGCTGGTATTGCCGGGAACGAGCGCACCGTCCATCACGTACAGGCCGGGATATCCGTGCAGGCGCCCATAGTTGTCGGTGGCCTTGTTGAGTACCGCACCGCCGAGCGGGTGGTACGTGAGGTGGTCGCCCCAGATCTTGTTCACACCGAACAGATCCGTGCGGTAGATCGTGCCCTCCTTCGCGTTGATCTTGTCGAAGATCGTCTTGGCGGAGTTGATGGATGACTGCTTCCACGCGGTCTGCCAGTTCAGGTCGACCTTTCCCGTGCCCGCGTTCCAGGAGAACTGGGCGCGGTGCGGGGTCCTGGTGATCGACAGGTAGAACGACGCCCACGTCTCGATCCCCGTGGGCAGCGGGGCGACCTCGGCGAACGCTCCGCCGGCCGCCCAGTTGTCGATGCCGGCCGTGGGAATCGACGCCTGCACCGAACCCGTCGGATCCCACAAGTGGTTGGCACGCCCACACATCACGTTGCCGTTGTCGCCCCAACCCTTGCCGATCTCGCCGTTCAGCCCCGGCAGCTTGCCGGTCGCCTTCAGCTTGGTCAGCAGCTTGCTGGTGCCGACACTGCCGGCCGCGAAGAACACCCGGTCGGCCGTCACGGTCTTCGTGGTCGTGACCCCACCCGTGGTGTTGAGCTGCTCGATGACCACCGTGTAGCGACCGCCCGACGCCGGGGCCACCGACGTGACCCGGTGCTGTGGCGAGATGTTCACCCGCCCGGTCGCCCGCGCCTGGGCGAGGTAGGTCTTCGGCAGCGACTTCTTGCCGTAGTTGTTGCCGTACAACAGTTCGCCGGCCACCGCGGACTTCGGGACCGAGCCGGCGGCTTCCTGCTTCATGTAGTTCATGTCGTAGACGTTGGGCACGAACATGAACGAGAAGTTGGACCGCTGGGCGTGTTTGCGCCCGACCCGGCCGTACTGGTAGCAGTTCACCGTTTCCCACCACGCCTGGTCGACCTGGTTGACGCCGAGTCCGGCATTGGCGCGCGGGTAGTAGGTGTTGTACATCTCGTCGGGGTTCACCGACGGGAGCACCTCACCGAAGTGCTCGCGCCGCGGGGTGACCGCCATGCCGCCGTTGACGAGCGAGCCGCCGCCGACGCCGCGGCCCTGGTAAACGGTGATGCCGCTGAAGTCCTCGGCGTCCAGGATGCCCGTGTACAGCGGGACGTTCTTGTCGATCGGGAAACCCAGGAAATTGCTGACCGGCTGCTTGGTGCGGGTGCGCAGCCAGAACGAACGGTAGTCCGGTGTGGTGGTGTTGGCGAAGATCTTGCCGTCCGTACCAGGGGTTTCCCAGGCCATGCCCATTTCGATCATGTGAACGGTGACGCCCGCCTGAGCGAGCCGCAGTGCGGTGACCGAGCCGCCGTAGCCGGTGCCGATCACGAGAGCCGATACCTGTGCGCCGTCGACGATGTCTGCCCTCGGCGCCGCGGCCGCCTGGCTCGGAGCGATGTTCCCGGCCAGAACAGCGGCTCCCAAAATAGAACCAGTTCCTGTTATGAACCGGCGACGGGAGACTGGTCTGAATTCCTTGCTGTGCAGGGTGTAGTCAGTCATAGAAGCTTCCTCACTCTTGAAGGAATGAGAACATGTTATACCCAACTCTTGATCGACAACAGGTCCGCCTGGAGCCCGCGAGCACGAGCTGGCCGACCCACGGCGGCGGCCGTCCCGGTGATCACCACGAGGAAGCGGCAGGACGGTGGGCCACGAGTGGATTAGAAGGTGCTTTTCTGCCCTGTTTTGATACCTGATTGTCGGGTATCCGAGAGTGGGATATCGCCACACCGCTCACTTGTCCAGTTAGCCAGATTCCGTCCCACAACTGTGCACTTTCTGTCCTTGATTCACGATTAGGAGTGGCGCACGATTAATCGCGTCATGGTGGCTCGGGGAAAGCGAGAAGATCATGGGACCTGCGGTCCACGTCCCGACACGCGCAAGTCGCTGGCGGCGAGCCCGCGCGTGCGGACCCGCCAACCAGTGCGTCGAGGTTCGGGTGGCCACGAACGACGTCGACGTTCGTGACTCCAAACCGAAAATCGGCCCTGAACTGCACTTCCACCGGGTCTCCTGGACCTCTTTCTTGATCTACTGCGACACACTAAGCTGATCTTGAAAGTCGTCGCGCTCACTCCCCCGTGGAGTTAGCGCGACACTTTTGCGCACCCAGATGACGCAAAACGTCTACTCCTGTCGTAGGCTCTCCCGACGTAGTACCCATATAGGTGACGTCCCGGGAGATCAAGTGCCCATGAAATCCACAGAGGGTGAACAGGCGCTGGGCAAGGCGCTGAAACGCATCCGCCGGTCGGTCGGACTCACCCAGGCACAGGTCGGCGCGGTGGTGCTCTGGAGCCAGAGCAAGATGCAGAAGATCGAAGCCGGTCAGCGGCTCACGGACGACGACCTGGAGACACTGCTGACGCACTACGGGGCCACCGAGGATATTCGGCGCGAGATCGCCGGCCTGCGTGCGCTCGCCGCGCCGGGCACGCCCGCCGGCGTCACGCCGTGCGGCCACTTCCTCGCCCTCAAGGAGATGGAAAAGCGGGACGACTGCACCGAGGTTCTCGCGTTCCACCGCGAGGCAATTCCCGTGCCGCTGCAGTCCGACCAGTACATTCTTCAGATGTACGCGCTGGCCGTCGACCGGACGCCGCCGATCAAGATTCTCGACGAGCGCAACGCCCGCCGGGCAATCCTTTCGCGGATCAACGCACCGCGTTATCAGGTCGTGCTGAGCGAGTCCTCCCTGCTCAGGGCTCCCGGCGGCGCCGAGGTGATCCGCCGCGAGCAGGCGGCCTGCCTGCTCGGCCTGCTCTCCGAGCACGAGAACCTGTCCCTGCGGATATTGTCGTTCGACGCGGTGGTCTCGCACGTCGACACCGACATGACCATGTTGAAGTTCGACCTTGACGGCCCCAACCCCGTCGTATACGTCCCCTATTTCCGCTACGGAAAAATGTTCCGCGACAAGGCCGAGGTGGCCGAGTTCGAGAACATCTGGACGACCTTGTACGACGCGGCGCTGAACGAGGAAGAAAGTCTCAAGTACCTTAACGATCTGGCACATTGATCTTATATCTGGCCGGATAACGAGTAGCATCCCGGTGTCGTCTGGACCGGGAGGCTCACTGTGTTATCCGCGCTGGCACGACCGAGCGTCGCCCGGGTTTACGACTACTACCTCGGCGGTACCACCAACTGGGTCGTCGACCGCGACTTCGGTGACCACGTGCTCGACACGTTCCCGCAGATGAGAAAAGTGGCCAGAGCGAACCGGCTTTTCCTCGACCGGGTTGTCCGGTTTCTGACCAAACGTGGGATCCGCCAGTTCCTGGACGTCGGCGCGGGCGTCCCCGGCGCCGGCTGCACGCACCGAATAGCCGACGAACTGGCCAGATACCACGGTCGCGAGCCGGACACCCGGGTCGTCTACGTGGACAACGACCCGGTGGCGGTCGCCCATGCCCAGCTGATCCTCGACCAGGAGGGCGACCAGGACCGGCATTCCGTCATCGAGGCCGACCTGCGCAACCCGGGCGACCTGTGGGAGCAGGCGGTCGACACCGGCCTGCTCGACCCGAACCAACCCGTGGCGTTACTGCTCGTCGCGCTCCTGCACATCGAGCAGCCGGACGCCAGCGGCATCGACGTCGGCCCCGAGTCCGTGGCCAAGCTGTACGAGCGCCTGCCGGCCGGGTCCTACGTAGCCGTGTCACACATGACGAACGACGGCGTGCCGGGCGAGGTGAGCGACCGGCTGCTCGACCTGCGTCACCTGTACGCGCCGACCTGCATCAGCGTGAACTGGCGCTCCCACGCGAAGATCGAGGCCCTGCTCGACGACCTGGACGTGGTCGGGCCGGGCTGGCAGTGGGTCACCGAGTGGCTGCCGGAGGAGACCGGGCCCAGCGCGCCGACCGTGGCATTCCCGACGCCCGCACACGCGGCCGTGTGGGCCGGCGTCGGCCAGAAGCCGTACTAGACCGACAGACCCGCGTCCGTCAGCAGTTCCTTCGCCTCCGCCAGCCGGTCCTCCGCCACCAGGATCCGGTTCTCCACGGCGTTGATCGTGCCGTCGATCGTGCTCATGTGGGAGTCGGCCACGGAGTGCGGGATCTTCGCGTCCTTGAGCAGCGACGTCGCGAACGACATCAGCACCGGGTCGTTGGAGCGGATCAGCTCGATCATGGTGCCCACATTACGCGCGTTGGCGGCCTGAGCAGCGCGAACAGCGCCCACGTAACCTGGCCCGGTGCGATTCGGGCTGCTGGGACCGCTCGCTGTGTGGACGGAGCACGGCGAGCCCGTCGCCGTGCCCGGTCGCAAGGTCCGCGCCCTGCTCGCCGACCTGCTGGTCAACGAGGGCCGGCCGGTGTCGGTGGGTGTGCTGGTGGAGGACGTCTGGGGCACGGACGCACCGGCCGATCCCACGGGCGCGCTGCACGTCCGCGTCTCGCAACTGCGTCGCGCGCTCGAGAGTGCCGAGCCGGGTGGCCGCGACCTGGTGACCTCCCAGGCACCCGGCTACGCGCTGCGGGCGGAGACCGATGCCGGGCGCTTCACCACCCTGGTCGAGCAGGCCGCCACGAGCGAGCCGCACACCCGCGCCGTGCTGCTGGCCGAGGCGCTCGACCTGTGGCGCGGCCCGGCGCTCGCCGACTTCGCGGACGAGGAGTTCGCCAGGGCGGCCGTGACCAGGTGGGAGGAGCAGCGGCTGACCGCGGTCGAGGCGCACGCCGAGGCGCGGCTCGACCTCGGGCGCCACGGCGAGCTGGTGGCCGAGCTGGGCGAGGCGGTGACCCGGCATCCGTTCCGCGAGCGGCTGCGGGCCGCGCACCTGCGTGCCCTGCACCGGAGCGGCCGGACGGGCGAGGCGCTCGACAGCTTCCAGGACCTGCGGCGCCGGCTGGCCGACGAGCTGGGTCTGGATCCCGGCCCGGAGTTGACGGCGCTGCACCAGGCGATCCTGGCCGGCGACCCGGCCGAGGACCCACCGGCGCCCGGACCCCGGCCGATCGGGCCGACCACCACCCTGCCCGCGCCCGTGACCGACCTGGTCGGCCGCGACCACGCGCTCCGGCGGGTCCGCGAGCTGCTCACCACGGGCCGACTCGTCACGGTCACCGGTTCGGGCGGCGTCGGCAAGACGAGCGTGGCCGTCACGGTGGCCCGTGCCCTGGTCGAGGCGTACCCGGACGGGGTGTGGCTGATCGACCTGACGGGGTCCGGTGCGCCGGCCGAGCTGATGCTGTCCGCACTGTCCATCCCGGACACCTCCGAAGGGTCGGCCACCGCGCGTCTGATCACCGCCCTGCGCGGGCGGCGGACGTTGCTGGTGCTGGACAACTGCGAGCACGTGATCGAACCGGTGGCGTCACTCGTCGGCTCGTTGCTGCCCGCCGCTCCCGGTCTGCGGGTGCTCGCCACCAGCCGCGAACCGCTGCGTCTTCGTGGCGAGGCCCGCTTCGACCTGCCGCCGCTCGACGTGCCCGACACCGACGAGCCCGATCGGCTGGCGCGCTCGTCGGCCGTCCAGTTGTTCCTGTCCAGGGCCGGTCTCGGGCCGGAGAGCGCCACCGTGGCGGCCGAGGTGTGCCGGCGGCTCGACGGCATCCCGCTGGCGCTGGAGCTGGCCGCGTCCCGGGTCCCGGCGCTCGGTGTCGCCGAGCTGGCCAGGCGCCTGCAGGTGCCGCAGGACCGGTTCCGCCTACTGGGCACCGGACCGCGCGACGCACCCGCTCGGCAACGCACGCTCACCGCGGTGATCGACTGGAGTTGGCAGCTCCTGACGTCGGCCGAACGGACGGTGTTGCGCAGGTTGTCCGTCCACTCTGGAGGGTCCACACTCGACGGTGTCGAGGCCGTTTGTGGAGACGATGTCCTGGATGTGATGGCCGGTCTGGTCGACAAGTCCCTGGTGGTGCGCGACGGGTCGCGGTTCCGGCTGCTCGAGTCGGTGGCCGCGTACTGCGTCGACCAGTTGCGTCTGGCCGGGGAGGAGCCGGAGTTGCGGCGCCGGCACGCCGAGCACTACCTGACGGTGGCCGAGCGGGCCGAGCTGCGCGGGCCGGGCCAACGGGAGTGGCTGCGCCGGCTCGACGCCGAGGCCGCGAACACGCGGTCGGCGCTCGACACGTTCCGCCGCTCCGGTGCGGCCGAACACGCGCTGCGGTTGGCCATTTCCCTGGTGTGGCACCGGTTCCTGCGCGGCCGGCTCGACGACGCACGTCGGATGCTGGTCGATGCGCTCGCCGTCCCAGGTGGAGCGTCGAAGCTTCGCCGGGCCGCGCGGGCCTGGCACGCGGGTCTGGAGATCCGGCGGGGGCAGGGTGGTGCGGAGCGGGCGGCCGAGGTGCTGCGCGACTACTCGGATCCGCTGGTCGAGTGGTTCCTGGCGGCCGCGTTCATCGAGACCGGCGACGCGGAGGCGGCGGAGAAGCTGCTGGCCCACGCCCTGGAGGAGTTCCATGCCACCGGCGACCGCTGGGGTGAGGCCGCGGTGCTCGCCACCCGGGCCATGCTCGGGCATCTGCGCCACGACCTGCCCGCGCTGGAACACGACGCCCGGCGCAGTGCCGAGCTGTTCGGCGAGTTGGGCGACGAGTGGGGTGTCCTGCAGGCCACCGACTGGCTGATCGGGTGGGCGGACCTGACGGGCGACCATGCGGAGGCAGTCCGAATGGGACGGTCCGGTCTGCGGGTCGCCGAGGACCTGGGCCTGTGGTCCGATGTGGCCGGTCGGCTGAGTTGGCTGGCGTGGTTGTCCATGCAGGCCGGGGATCATCCGCGGGCCCTGGAGTACGGGGAGCAGGCGAAGCGGCTGGCGGCCGAGCAGGGGCAGCAGGCGAACGAGACGTTCGCGACGCTCGCGCTGGCGTTTGCCGCGCGCCGCGACGGCAAGCTCGACCTGGCGGAGGAACACCTGCGCTGGCTGCTGGCCACTGCGGGAGAGGGCACTCCGCCGTACCTGTCGATGGTGGTGGTCGAACTGGGCCTGCTGGCCGAACAGCGGGGCGACCAGGCGACGGCGCTGACCCGGTTCGGCGAGGCGTTCGGCATGTTCCGGGACCAGGAGTCCGACCACGGCATGGCGTGGACGCTCGAGGGAATGGCCGCCGCGCTGGTGCCCGACGGCCACGCCGCGGAACTGTTGGGCGCGGCCGACTCCGCACGGCGGCGATCGGCGCGCCCGATGTCCATTTCGGACAAGGAGGAGCTGCGCCGCATCACCGCCGCCGTGCGGGCGTCCACACCGGACTTCGACACCCGGTTCGCTCATGGCGCCGGGCTGACGCCGGCAGAGGCCTACTTGGGCACGTAGACGTGCACCACGATGCCCGAGCCGAACTGGTTGACCTCGGCCAGTTTCAGGTGGGTGGTGTCGAACCCGGCGCCCTCGAACAGGTGCCGCCCGGCGCCCGACGATGACCGGGAAGTACCAGAAGTGGAACTCGTCGACCAGGCCGTGTTCCACCAGGGTCTTGTCCAGCTCGCCGGTGCCGTACTTGAGGATGTTCTTGCCCGGCTGCTCCTTGAGCTTCGCGACCTCCTCGGCCACGTCACCCTGGATGACCGAGGCGTTCCAGGTGGTCTCGGTGAGCGTCCGGGAGGCCACGTACTTGGGCATGGCGTTCATGGCGTCGGCCGCGGGTCCTTCCATCGACCCCCAGGCGACGGCGAACCCCTCGTAGGTGACGCGACCGAGCAGGAGCGCGTCGGCCTCGGATCCCAGTTTGCCGGCGTAGCCGCCGTGGTCCTCGTCCCAGTAGGGCTGACCCCAGAAGTGCGGCTGGGCGCGCTCGACGGAGCCCGGCACGGTGTCGTCGATGATCCCGTCCAGCGAGACGAACGTCGACTCGATGAGCTTACGAATGATCTTGCTCCCTCCACGTGGATGCCCGCACCCTGCCTCATCCCGCTTACGGTTCGCTTTCAGCGCGTCCGCTGGGCCGAGTCGATCACGTCGTCCAGCACGGCGCGCGAGGTAGCCAGGTCCTTGATCATCCGGTCGATGCGGTCCCGCTCGGCGAGCAGCTCTGTCACCAGCGCCGGAGTGGCGATCTCGGTCGGCCGCCCGTCCGTGTCCCGCATGCACGGCAGCAACCGGGCGATCTTCTTGCTGTGCAGGCCCGCCGCGAACAGCTCCTGGATGCGCACGACCCGGTCGACCGCCTGCTCGGGATAGTCGCGCTGGCCGCCGGGCGTGCGGTCGGCGGCCAGCAACCCCTGCTGCTCGTAGTACCGCAGCGACCGCTCGCTGACCCCCGTGCGCCGGGCGAGTTCACCGATCCGCATGCCGACCTCCGACTTGAACCTGACATCGATGTTAGCTCTTATCGTGAGGTCATGGAACTCTACGACTACAGCCCCATCACCGAACGTCCCCCGATCCACTGGCCCGACGGCGCCCGCGTGGCCGTCTACATAGGTCTGAACGTGGAACACTTCCTGGTCGACCGCCCGTCCACCAGCATCTGGCCGGGCACGGCCGACCTGGTTCCCGACGCCCTGAACCACGGCTGGCGCGACTACGGCGCCCGGGTGGGAATCTGGCGCACCATGGAAAGTCTGGACAGGCACGGCATCCGGGCGAGCGTCCTGCTGAACTCGGCGGTGGCCGAGCACTACCCGCAGATCATCGAAGCGGGCCTGGCCCGCGACTGGGCCTGGCTGGCACACGGCGAGACCAACTCGACCCTGCACGCGAACCTGTCGCTGGAGGAGGAACGCCAGGTCCTGTCCGACATCGTGGCCACCATCACGACGGCGACCGGCCGACGACCGAACGGCTGGATGGGCCCGGGCCTGACGGAAACGTTCAACACTCCGGCCCTGCTGGCCGAGCTGGGCCTGACGTACACATTGGACTGGACGAACGACGACCAGCCCTACCGTCTGAACGTGCCGGGCATGCTGAGCGTCCCGTACTCGGTGGAACTGAACGACCTGTTGCTGTTCAGCAGGGGCATCACAGGCCCGGAGTTCGTCCAGATGGTGAAGGACCAGTACGACCAACTGAGCACGGAGGGCGGCCGAGTGATGGCACTGGCGCTGCACCCGTTCGTCATCGGCCAGGCGTTCCGCCACAAGTACCTGGACCAGGCACTCGCCCACCTCGCCGCACAACCCGACGTCTGGCTGACCACGAGCGACGAGATAGCCGACCACTACGCGGGCACGTCCACGGCGGCCGCCCGCAGTGCGTCGGCGACGCGGGCGACGGGTTCCGGCAACGGCTGAGGAACACGCGCGAGCATCATCCGGCGCTGTTCGGCCGGTCCGCCGCGCACCTGGAGAACTCGCACGCCCGGCAGCGCGGCGGACGCGAACCCCGCTGGCACGGTGGTGATGCCAAGGCCGGCGGCGACCAGGTGCAGTTTGGCCAGCCAGTCGCGGGCGGTGTGCGCGATCCGCGGCCTCTCGTCCAGGCCCGGCCACACGCCCATCACCCGCTCGTCGCCGCCGGGCGCGGCGATCCAGCGTTGGCCGCGCAGGTCGGCGATGTCGATGAAGTCGTTGCGGGCCAACGGATGCGTGTCGGACACGGCGACGCACAAGCTGCGTTCGGTGAGCGTCCGCAGTTCCAACGCGGGCGTTTCCGTGTCGGGCGGGCGAAACGGCGGCATCGACGCCAGCAAAGCGAGGTCGAGCGTGCCGGCGCGCAACGACCGCGCCAGCGCCGGGGTGCTGCCCTCCCGGGTGACCACCGTGATGGCCGGGTGGGTCCGGCGCAGCGCCGCCAGCGCCCGGGGCACGAGCCAGGTCCCGGCGCTGGCGAACCAGCCGAGCCGGACGGTGCTGTGTTCCTCGGGCAGCCCCGCCAACTCGCGCGCGGTGGCGTCGACCTGGTCGATCACCCCGGCCGCCCGGCGCACCACGATCCGTCCGGCCGGGGTGAGCCGTACGCCGTCGTAGCGCCGCTCCAACAGTGGCGTGCCCGCGGCCCGCTCCAGCGAGGCGATCTGCCGGGAGACGGCGGACTGGGTGTAGCCGAGCGCCGAGGCCGCGGCGGTGAGGGTGCCGCGCTCGGCCACCTCCCGGAACACCCGCAGAGCGGTGAGGGACGCGTCGGTGAAGGCCATGACACATACGCATACCACGGTTGAGCTTCTGTCGCTGGTGGCATGGCCTACGGCGACCTAACGTGACCGACATGAGCACGTCACCGAAGGTCGCCCTGGTCACCGGCGCCACCCAGGGCCTGGGCCTGGCGCTGGTCGAGGGCCTCGCGCAACGCCTGGCACCGACAGACATCGTGTACCTGACGGGCCGCGACCTCGACCGCGTCACGGCGGCCGCGGCGACCATCCCCGGCGCCCAGGTACGCGGCGAACTCCTGGACGTCGCCGATCCCGACGCGGCCGACCGCCTTGCCGCCCAACTGGCCGAGCGCCACGGCGGCGTGGACATCGTGTTCAACAACGCGGTGATGCGCATCGGCCCGACCGACGACCCCGCAACGATCATGGATGCGTACACGGAGGTCAACAACTTCGGCACCACCCGGGTGCTGCGGGCCTTCGCACCCCTGGTGCGCGACAACGGCCGGCTGATCGTGGTGGCCAGCACGCTGGGCACGCTGCACTACCTGGCACCCGTGCTGCACGACCGCTTCGCCGACCCGTCCTCCATGGACGAGGTGGACAAGCAGATCGCACTCGTGGCGCGACGCGGTGAAGATCGGCAGCGCCCAGGCCGGCGCGTGGCCGGGCTTCGTCAACATCCCGTCGAAGATCGGCCAGGTGGCCGCCGTCCGCGCGCTGGCCAACCACCGCCGCGAGCAGGACACCGAACTCGGCATCCTGCTGGCAGCGGCCTGCCCCGGCATGATCAACACCCCTACGTCCGCCCTGTGGTGGGACGTCAGCACCGCCCCCACCCCGGCCCAGGCCGCCGTCTCACTCCTGGACCTGGCACTGACCCCGGTCAACCCGACGCACTACGGAGAACTGGTCCGCTACGGCAACATCCTCCCGTGGACTCCCTAATTGACTCTCGCGAGTTCGAAATCGCTGTATGCCACGTAGCCGGTTCCGGGAAAGTAGTCCGATACGTAGCCGGTGAAGTCCGTCACGACACCACCGGAACAGGTGACTCCCTGGTATCCGGCGTCGTAAAGCGACCGGGGAACGAATGAGCCTTCGGGTACAAGATGCCGCAGGACAGCCGGTTCAGTGTGATGGTTCCGCCGCTCTCGGGATAGACCGTCCCGTTGACGTCGGTCGTCACGCGGATATTTCCCTGCGGCGTTTCCGGGTGACCTCGATGGACAGCGGAAGGGGATCCCCCCAGGTGAAGACGTGGTTGCCGTCGAAGCTACCGACCCACTGTTCGGCCGTGGCTCCGCATTCCGGAGTTGCCTGCGCGAGAGTCGGCGCGACCAGGAGAAGAGACGCGACGGCAGCAACCATGGATATGATCAATCTGGTTCGCGAAGGTGCTCCTGTCATTCCAACGGAACGGACCTGGCGACGATTCACCGCCCGGATCGAAACCAGTTGGAGATACGAGCTAGTTACCCTCTGGAATGCACACGGCCTGACCCGGCGGGCAAGTCGACGGAATGCTGGGCATATCCGACGGGTCGACCTTGCTGCTGTCCGGCGGAGTGTTGTGGAACTCCGCGCAGTTGGCGGAAATCTCGAACCGCTGAGGCGCGTCCGAGCCACCAGCCGCGCCGATCTTTCCGGTGATCGTCACCTCGGCGCCGTCCCGCGTCACCTCAGCGGTCTGCCCGTCGGCGCCCTCTTCGTACCGGAACTGGTCCGGATCCCCACCTCGAACACCAATGCTGAGGTTCACGTTGTTCTCGTAGTAGTCCATCAGGAAGCCCGTGGCCTCGAAGTCGTCGGGGTTGTGCGCCTCGACCATCAGGTGGTCTTCGTAGTCATAACACTTCACCACCGCGTCGCCCAGGTCGACCGACTGGTCGTTCAACGTCAGGTCGATGGTCGTGACACTGGGCTTGTCGGCGGTGGGCTGCCCGGCCGACTCGGGAGAGTCGCCGTCGGAGCAACCGCTCATGATCAGCACGAGGCCGACCACTACCGGAACGCTACGTCGAATGATCATCTGTGGTGCCCCCGATCGTGTTTCGCATCCGCTCGCGAGCACGGTACCTGCCACCCGACGACGCCATGCCCGGCCCTGGCGCACCCGTTCGGGGGACCACGGCCGGGCACCGGCGCTCAGTTAACTCTGACGAGTTCGATATCGCTGAACCACACCTCGCCGTAACCGAGCATGTAGTCCAGGGCGTAGCCGGTGAAACTCGTCACGATGCCGCCGGAACAGGTAACTTCCCCGAAATCGGGGGCGTAATGCCTCGAGGGAAAGAGTGGGTTGGGCGGCAGCAGGACGGTCCAGGTCAGCCGCTTCAACACGATCTCCACGTAAGTCGTGGGATAGATCGCCCCGTTGACCTCGGTCTCCACACCAAGGGTGCCCTCGGCGTTCCGCGTGACTTCGATCGACAGCGGAAGTGGACCCGGACGGTCGACGTGACTTCCGTCGAAGCCACCGATCCATTGCTCCTCTGTTGCCCCGCATTCCGCCGCCGCCTGCGCAAAAGGCGCAACAACAAGAAGAGAAGCGAGAACCGCGAGCACGGATATGATCAATCTGGTTCGCAAGAGGCACTCCTGTCGTTCAACGGAAACAACTCGCGATGGTTCACCGTGTTACTCAAGAACAGGTCGAAATAGGAGCAGTCCCTCGCGGAATTCCTCAGGCGGGCGGGGTCCAGCGCTGGTTTTCCTCGCCGTGACACGTCCAGATGATCAACTGGGTGCCGTCGGCGGTCGCCTTGGAGGGAACGTCGAGGCACTTGCCGGACTGGGCGTTGATGATCGAGCCGTCGGGGGTGACACCCCACTGCTGGGCACCGGTGCCGTTGCAGTCGTAGATCTGGACGGTCGCGCCGTCGTTGGTCGCGCCGCCCGTCACGTCGAGGCACTTGCCGAGCCCCTGCAGGGTGCCGTCCAGGGCAAGTTCCCATTCCTGGGCGCTGGTGCCATTGCACTCGTGGAGCTGGACGGGTGTGCCGTTGCCGGTGCTGGCGCCCGCGATGTCCATGCACTTGCCGGCCAGCCCGGTGATCTCGCCGTACGGGGGCTGCGGCTCGGTCGTAGTGGTGGTCATGGTGGTGGTCGTCGTGGTGATGGTCGTCGGCACCACGGTCTCGTCCGTCGGTGTCGGGGATGCCCGCACCGGCCCGTCCGGGGTGAGCGCGTTGAACATGACGAAGGCGAACACGATGGTCACCACGATCGCCGCGGCGGAGAAAATCGCCCACTTGTCGGGTTTCCAGCGCTTGGGAGCGGGCGTGGGTTTCTTCCGTGGCCGCGCGATCCGCACGGTGGGCGCACCCACGCCGACCTCGGTCCGCTGCTCGTCGATCATCAACCGCACCAACGAGGGCCAGGGGCCGGGCGGAGTAGGTCCGACCAGGACCCGCAACTGATCCAACGTCGGCCGGCGGAGCGGATCCGGGGCAAGACAGGCGGCCAGGAGCTGCCGAACCCGGGACGGCAACGACGGGGACAGCTCGGACTGCGCCGAACGACCCGTGGCGGCCAGGTGCAGCAACGCGCCGAGCGAGTGCACGTTGTCCGCAGGGGTCACCGGAGCCTGCTCGACACCGAAGTCGAACACGCGCACCCCGCCGTCGACGAGCCACACGTTCACCGACGTCAGATCCCGGTGCACCAGCCCGACACGGCGCAGTTCGGTCAGCGCGTCGACCAGCCCCGCTGCCAACCGCAGCACGTCAGCCTCGCCAAGCAGAAGACCACGCTCGACCACCTGCCTCAGGGACACCCCGGGCACGAACTCGGCAGCCACCCACGGCGAGGCCTCAGTCGGCCCAGCATCAACCACGCGAGCGACGTAGGGCCCGGTGACCTGCCACAACGCGTCCAACCCGTCCCCAAGGACCAACCGCGAACTGACGAGCTTCACCGCCAGCAGCCGCCCATCAGCCGCGGCCCCGAGCAGCACCGGCCCCAGCTCGTCAGCCTCAAGCCGGCCAACCAGGCGATACGCCCCGACCCGCCTCGGGTCCATGTCCCCGAGCGACCTCACTACGACCTCCCGCGGTAAGCCCCACCCGGGCAGGAAGCCTGCCACATCAGCGGACCCGCCAGAGGCCCCAACGACGCATTGCGCTGAGTCAGAAGTGGTGGGGCCGAAGGGAGTCGAACCCTCACTGGCTGGAACCTAAATCGGCTACAGAGCGCGGCATCGCCGGTGGCCTTGGCAAGTAGTGAACGGTGAGGAGCGGATCACTGCATCCGAGGCGCCAGGGGGAGGATGCTCGCACCCAAACTCGCACCCGTCGGAGCCGACGTCGACCCACCCCGAAGTCGCCCGGGGCACCGGCCCGTTGGGCCGGCGCATAAGAGAACTGCGCCGACGCTGGTCGGGTGAATGGCACGAGGTAGTTGATGACGATCCACACCCAGGTCACGCCGGTCGCCTGGCCGGTGAGGATCACTCACCCTGTTTGACCGCCGAGCGCACTGTGCCCACGATGGGCCGCGATCGGTCCGGGCGGTCCGCGGCCCCGCAGGATCTGGCTGACCGCCTCACCCGGCCGCGTCCACATCACACGTGCCGTCACATCGTCACCTCCGGCGTCACGGGATCACCGCATGAGGATCGCCGCCTTCGGCGGTCCATCGCTGCCGGAGTGTCAGCCGGCGGACACTCCGGACGGCACGGGCAACGGGCGAGATGCCAGGGCGTCCCGCACCCAGGAGTGCACTGTATCGAACAAAAGTTTGATAAACTGGGAGAATGCGAGGCGACCGGGTCGAGATCGTGGTGGACGCCGGTGACACGACGCGCGCCTACGAGGTGGTGGCGACCCGAGCCGGGCGGCGGGTGGAGGTCAGCATCGGTCGCGGTGTGGTGGAGGTCGTGGAAGTCACCCGCACCGGCGTCCCGGTGCGTACCGCGCGGTTTATGGCCAGCAAGGTTCTCGCGCTCGTCGAGCACCCGGCGGCCGCCCAGCCGCTCGCCGACGAGTAGCCGGCCGAATCCCGCCGGCCGCGAGGGCCCTGACCGAGCGGTCCACGAACGGCACGACCGCACAGGCCGTCGGCTCGGTCACCACCGACATCGACACGGTCAACCGGCGGGCCCACGGTGAACCTCGCCAGATCGAGTTGCCGCCCGCCAGCTCATCGCCGTCGGGCATACCGCGTGCATCGGCGCCCGCGACGAGGCCCGCGGCCGTGCGACCGCGGCGGAACTCGGCGCCCGTGTCGTCCAGCTCGATGTCACCGATGACGCCTCCGTCGTTGCGGCCCTCGCTCAGATACTCAACCATAACTTGATTCCCATCGGCCGAGTGAGGCTGGAACTAAAGTTCTACTGTAGGATGGAAGGGTGCCCGTTGATCGACGTGACCTCCGTCGGCGGCTCTTCGAACTCGCTGCCCAGCAGAGCGGCTACTTCACGGCCGCGCAGGCGAAGTCGCTTGGCTACTCCCACCAGGCGCAGGCCCATCACGTTCGAGCCGGTAACTGGTGGCGCGTTGATCGCGGCCTGTTCCGCCTCGTTGAGTGGGTTCCGGGCGTACATGATGAACTCGCTCGCTGGACCCTGTGGTCACGAGGACGAGCGATCGTGTCACATGAGTCGGCCATGGCCGTGCATGGCATCGGCGAGTTCGAATCACGGTATGTCCATCTGACGGTTCCACCCGGATTCACCATGCGCCACGACGCCGTAGCGCTTCACTACGCCGAGCTTCCCACCGATGACCTCTCCCAACGCTCGGGATACCGGGTGACCACTCCACTGCGAACGCTCATCGATGTCGCCGCGAACGCTACCGATGAGGACCAGCTTGCCCGCGCCATCGACGACGCGCGGCGCGCCGGCCTCGTCACCACTCGCCGCCTCCGCTCCCGCGCCGAGACTCTTGACCCCCGCGCCGCGCTCTACATCGAACGCGCGATCCAACAAGCGGAGACACCATGACCTACCAATCGGCGCAGGCACTCCGCACCGCATTGGAACGCCGGCTGCTGGCTCGATCCACCGAGACCGGAGCCAGCCTGGACCGGCTACGCCGACGGGTGATGTTCGAACGCATCATCGCCCGCATCCAAGCGGCAGAGCCAGGCCAATGGGTACTCAAAGGTGGCATGGCACTCGAGGTTCGTCTACGCGACGATGCCCGCCTGACCAAAGATGTCGATCTCGGCCTGCGCGATGACGTCAACAGCGCGCCAGACCTCCACGAGCGACTCATCGACATCCTCGCCACCGACCTCGACCATGACCACTTCATCTTCACCACCGGCCCGCCGGAACGGCTACGTGATGACAGCGGCGGAGTTCCCACCTGGCGCGCCAAAGTTAGCGCGCAACTGGCCGACAAACTTTTCGGACGCATCCAACTCGACGTGTCCCCCAGGACTCATGAACTTCATGCCACCGACACGCTCGCCATACCCAGCTCCTTGGCGTTCGCCGGTATCCCAGCAGTTGAGGTCGAAGCGGTCGACATCCACCGACATGCGGCAGAGAAATTCCACGGCATGCTCCGCGACTTCGGGGAACGCGAGAACTCGCGGGTCCGCGACCTCGTCGACCTCACCATCCTGCTCGAACACGGCCTGCTCGTACCCAAGCAAACGGCAGCCGCGGTCCGATCCGTGTGGTTGGAACGCAACAACACCGAACCGCCGGACGACCTTCCGCAGCTGCCGGAGTCGTGGCCGGACCGCTACCAGCGACTTGCTGCCAGCCACGGCATAGAAATCCCGCCGTACCTCGCAGCCGTCGCCCACCTAACCCAGCTGTGGCTCAACATGTTCCCCCGCGAGTAGTCGCAAACAGCGATTGCTCAAATCCAGGAAGACCATGCGCGCCCACTTGTCGCTGGTACGGCACGCGGATCCGCAGCGTGGTGACGATGATCCGAGCCCGCTGCCCGACGAGCGCGGCCCCCACTTCCCCATGCTTCGCGACCAGTAGAGCGGCAAGCCGAAGCAACCACGCTGGTTCAGGAACCAACCGCACAGTGGGGAGTGGGAGGGCTCGGCCCCAACATACGACGGCCGACCCGGCGAGTTGCGAAGCAACCGAGCAGGGTCGGCCTGAGGTGGTGGGGCCGAAGGGAGTCGAACCCTCACTGGCTGGAACCTAAATCGACTACATGCCGTGGCACCATCAGTGGCCTGGGCAAACCAAGCATCCTGAGGGCCAGACTGTGGATCCAAAGGCGCCGGAAGCGAGAGGTTCGCACCCACACTCGCACCCAGCAGCTCATCACAGGACGCCGCAACTACTTGCGCAGGTGGTAACGCATGGTAACTGTCGTGACTGTCACTATGCCGGAGTTGCGGCTGCCTGCCACGCCTCGACACCGACACCGACACCACGACAACAAGCCCCAGCCTCCTCACTCGCCCGACGCAGTCAGCATCACACCTGACCCCAGCCCAGCCGTTGCCTGGAGCCCCCTCGACGCGTAGACTGAATCATCAGAGGGGAGAGTGATTCAGTTGATCAGTCGAGGACCGACTTCGGGGGACCGGATCAAGGCGGCACGGGATCGAACCAAGCTGAGTCAGCGCGCTCTGGCCGACCGAGCCGGACTGAGCCAACCTACGCTTCACCGCATCGAGCAGAACGCACGCGCACCAAAAATGCCTGAGATGATCTCGCTCGCCCAGGCGCTGGGAGTTTCTCTGTCAGAGATCTCGGAGCACTCTCTGGTGCGCGACCGCGTGATCTGCTATGCCCGCGCGGAGAACGACAGCGATATGGCCGGACTTCGCCGCGACTTGGTGCACTTTCTAGAGCTGGACGCGTACTTGGAGGAACAGGGCATCCCGCAGCCGTGAACGAAGAGGAGGCGGCAACCGCCGCCGAGCAGTTCCGCGAGAGCAACGGTCTCGGCATGGCGCCGATCGCTGATCTCGTCGCACTGATCGAACAGGTCGAGCGCGTCGATGTCACCGTCCTGGCAGTCGCGGACGACGACGAACACGGCCTCACCATGGTCGACCCAAGCCGCAACGCCACGATCGTGGCGGTTGCCGCCTCTCAGAAGCCGATGCGTTGGCGCAGCAACCTGGCACATGAATTGGGACACCTCGTGTTCCATGACCATGATACCGGTGAGCCTGCGTCGCTGACCGAGAAGACGCCAGCAGAGGAGCGCGCCCGTGCGTTCGCTCGCCATCTACTACTTCCCGAAGCGGCCGTCACCCAGTTCGTCGCACGCACTGAGACCCTCGACTTGGCCGCGTTGTCGGATCTGGTACAGCGCTTCGAAGTATCGCCCGCCATTGCCGCTATCCAACTCCATGACGGCGGCCATATCGACGCAGACCGCTACGAACAATTTTCGACGATCGACACGCCGCGGCTAGCGGCACAGTTTGGCTGGACCGATCACTACCGCGCACTACAGGCATCATCTAGCAGGCGTCGATCTCCTCAACGACTGCTGGCGCGAGCGATCTCCGGCTATCTCAAAGGTGTCGTGAGCCTTGAAACCCTGGCCAGCATACGAGGAATCACTGCGACTGAGATTGCCACCGAACTGAAGGACGCAGGTCTAACGCCTGAGCCATTCGCCGACACCACACCACCAACACGACTCGTTAGTGATGAGCCAGGTGACTTCATTGATCTTTCCTGGTTGGACGACGAGTGACGCAGGATTTCGATATCATCGTCGATGCCGGTCCGGCACTCACCTTCCTAGCGAGGAAAGATACGACCAAGGTGCTCTTTCAGGGGCTCCGTGGGTTGAGTGCCTATCCAGGGTTCGCATCGCCGGAGGCTGTCCGCAACGAAGTACTACGCAAGAGTACCCAGAAGCGCGTACTGCAGGCGGCGGGCAACAAGTGGAAAACCCTGGAGAACAGTCGGCGGATCCAGGTGCTCTCAGATGACGAGACGAAAGAGCTGTCTGTCGCCGTCCAACGGCTCTGCAACATGCCGATGACTCAACGGCTGTCGCAGAGCAAGGACCTCGGCGAAGTGATGGTAATCGCGCACGCATCCGTAATCGCCGATACTGGACGTCGAGTGACGATCTTGATAGAGGAGCGCGCAGGAACCGAATTAGCAAAGAAGGAGCTGCCCGGTTTGCCCGCTTGTCGCCACAACGAGGCAGTATCCAGGTCTGGAACACCGAGGCGGTCCTCCTACGAGCAATTGGAAGCCCACGAAATCCCCGACCAGGAAACTATGAAAACGCTCTATGGTGCCATGCGTCCGCTTGACGCAGCTTTGCCGCCAATCGGACAGACTGCGCTACTGACGTCTCCACGCTGGAAGCAGCAATAGTGAACGCCACGCACTCCGTGCCAAAGAGCGCCCACATCGTCGGCACTCGCACCCAGTGATCAGCAAGGCCCACGACGAGATCGACCTCGCCGAAGCAGGTGCCGTCAACGGCGTGAGCCGACGGTCCAAGTCCTGGGATCTTGTGCCGCCTGTTCCTGCTGGTCAGAGGTGGTGGGGCCGAAGGGAGTCGAACCCTCACTGGCTGGAACCTAAATCGACTACATGCCGTAGTACCTGTGGTGACCTGGGAGAACGGCTACCACCGAGGAGTCGATTGAGGTGCCTGAGGCACGAGAGGGCAACTGTTCGCACCCAATCTCGCACCCACGTCCGTCTGTTCTCGTATGTCAGCCATCGGGCGCGATGTTGAGTCAGACATCGATATGGTGTTGCGCCTCCGGAACGTCGACGTCGAGATCTGCGAAGGCCGCCAGTTCCACCGCAGTCAGCCGCTGGTCGGCCGATGCTCGGCCCTTTGGAGTCGAACCTGACGCCCTCGGCCTGCAAGACCGCTAGAGGGTCGTCGGTGCGATCGGGGTCGGGCCAGCGGAAGTCCGGGGAGATCTCGCCGCTGAACCTGAGCACGCGATGGCCGTTGGGGACGGTCGCGCTACCCAGTCGTGCGCCTACCGGCATATGGTGGCTGCCGATCACCTCGGCTACCTCGGAGTAGCTGGTCCAGCGTCCGGCGGGGATGCAGGCGAGAATCTGGTTCATCCGCCACCATCGGATCTCGACGGGCGTGGTGTCTGCGCTGCTGTCGGGTCCAGGCCAGATCTGTAGCGCTCGTTCTGCCAGGGCGCGGCCGCGGTCATGGATTTCCTTGGCGCCCCAGCGCGGGGAGTCGGCGATTTCGCGGTTCATGGCAAGGCCACTGTCGGCGAGGATCTGTTGCTTGGCGGCGAAGCCGTCGTTGGCGAGTTTCCCGTTGTAGGCGGTCAGACTGAGGTTGCCGAGTGTGTGTACGAGTTTGGCGTGCAGCTCTTCGACTGTCTCGTCACCGGTCAGCTCAGGGGTGAGCATGTCGCGCCACTCCTGTGTCATGGATTGTGGCAGGACATGCTCAATCGTCAGTGTGGATCTGGTGAAGTCGATAGGCTCGCCATGGTGGTAATCCTCCTCCATGCAGCGCAGCACAAAGGTGCGCTGTGGACCACGGCCGATCCAGTAGAAGTTGTTCACCAGCACTGCTTCACGCACGTGCTGGTCAGCTGGGAACTTCTTACGCTGACCCGACAACACGCGGGTAACCGCCTTCAGCCGTCGGCGCCGCATCGCCCAGCTCCTTGACCAAAGTCATCAGGATTCGGTTGGTTCCAGTAGTCGCGATGCCGACGATCATTCTGCGGACCAAGAAACTCTCCACGACACGCAACGCGCGTGCGGCCGCCCGCACGTCCAGGCGCCCGGAATCGTGAGCCATCATCACCAATAGCGCGATAGGGTGCACTACCTGTGCCGCCCACCTCTTGAGCCGGTCAAGCGCTCGTTGAAGCACCGGATCCGGTTCAGTGTCAGGCACCAACACGCGGCGGAAGAGTCGCGCTTTGTGGTGCAATTCGGTGATCCACACCTCGATCTCGGCTTCAGTTGACAAATTGCCCAGGTGATGCTGCTGGGACTGGTATACGGCGTCCTGGGTAGCGCGATCGTCACCACGTAGCACCAGGTCAAGCCACACTAACTCTTCGAGCTGCTTCGTCGTCAACCCCTGCTGGAGTGGCAACCATTGGTGGGCTGTAGACGTGTTCGGCACGGTTCGGGAGGCGCATGAACAAGTAATTGCGCAGCAGGTCAGCCTGGGTGAGGGGCTGGCCGGTGTGGTTCAGCGACTCGAAGATGCGGTGCACATTGTCGTCTGGATGGGCAGCGATCTCCACGATGCTCAGTTGGCCGGCGATCGCCTGCTCGATGCGAGCAATGTCGTGCGGGTCTTCAGGGTCGTCAACAGCCACCAGCTCCTTGCGGAAGAACACGGTAAGCCTCACCGATCCGATCGGTGCCCCCAGCGTCCGGCGCACGTTCCAGCAGCTTGATCCACGACGGTCGATCTGCCTGTGTCGGCAACAGCGTGTAACGCTCCTGACCGTCGGCGAACCTGTTGAACAGATATAGGTCGTCGATCTTTTCGGCCAGCCGCGCATCCTCCCCGCGCACGTGATCGCGAATGGCACACAACAAGATCGACAATGTCGTCAGCCGCTGCTGACCATCCACCACCAGCCACACCTGGACACCGGCCGGTGTGTTCCCTGGACTCGGAGCGAGCACCACCGAGCCGAGGAAATGAGACCCGGTTCCCTCGCTGTCCACGACGCCGATGAGATCCTGCCACAGCTGATCCAGGTCCTTGCGTTCCCAGCTGTACGGCCGCTGGTAGAGCGGTACGACGTACTGTCGCTCTCCCTGTAGCAAGTTGCGCAGGGTGGTCTCACTGGCCTTCACGGAACTCCTCACGCTGCTGGATACGGCATGTCGCCGTCGGCTGAGCACGCTGCGCACCCATGATCCGGTATCGGTGGTGACCCGCACATCGTTAACCAAGTCACTGAGCGAAGTTCCGACATGGCGCAGCCAGGGTAGCTCCCACTACCGAAGCGAACGCCCATAGACGCCCGGTGACCAACTCGCCGCCGGTAGCCGCTGTGCCTACGACCCCGAACCAGGACAATGGGCTCATGGTGGCCATCATTCATTGCTCGCCGGACGAGGAAGAGCACGTAGAGTTCTACCAACGCGTGCTAGGCATGGACTTTCCGGAGTGGACCTGGTGGACTAACCGTCCACGACGTCTCTGGACCAGCGGCGCACACTTGACCTTGATCGTCACCGGGTCGAGTCGTGGCAATCCCGAAATCAGCCACCTTGCGTGGGCGAAGAGGGTGCGACAGATCGACGACCTCAATCAGAAGCTCGAGGTTTCTCGCATCTACACAGTCGAACCGATGCTTCCGATTTCTCAACTGTTCAGTGCTATCCCCAACAAGAACATGCAGCACCTTCGCCAGGACGGCCAGCAGACCGACGGCACAGGAAGGGCGCTGCTGGAGGCGATGTTTTTCGAACGCCCCGACTGGCGTCCAATCGCCGATAGGATCCAAGCCCTCAGCAGTCGGCATCCTATAGGCACGACCGCCTCGGCTCAAATACTTGCTCAACAGAGAGACGCGAGCATCGGAATCAGTCGTATGGCTGGCTTTAATTTGGTGGATCTCGGATCATGGCAGCCCGCCGCCTGACCCCCTATCCGACAGCCAGATACCACCAACTTTCCTGAGTGGCGTACACGGCGAACTCGCCCTGGAAGATCAGCTAGTTAATCAAGACATGCGCTCCATGCTCGACATGGTCAGCAATCCCACCAGTCACGTAAACTGGCGATTGTTCCACAGTCATGGTCGACAACTATTCATAGTCAACGCCAATCGTGAGCCAGCAGAGCGCGCATTGGGAGTCGACCTAATCTACTACAATGTCAATCGACAGAGCCTCGTGCTCGTACAGTACAAAAAGCTCGACGCCACGCAGAACGGTCGTTACTATCCAAGCAGAGACTCCAGCCTGAATAAGGAACTTCGCCGGATGCGATCTCTGGATCGCTACGTCACCCATATTCGCAAGGAAAGCGACGACTTCCGCCTATTGCCTAGTCCAAGTTGGATAAAGCTTTGCCATCCGTTGCCATACGTGCCCAACAGTACGGACATGATCCACGGCATGTACCTGGCGCGAGAACATTTCGAACTACTACGCAACGACGACGCTCTTAAGGGACCGAACGGTGGCACAGTATTTAGCTATCGCACGGTACCAAATTATTTGGACAACACTACATTTACCAGATTGGTGGAGACCGGAATGATCGGCACCACTGGAACGTCAACACAGCTAGTGCACCAACAAATTGTCCGTAGTTTTACGAATAGGAAATCAATCGCACTTGGCATGCTTGTCGGTGACACGCTAACTCAATCAGAACGAAATAGTGCTCGCCGCAGTAGCCGATAGACGCTCGCCCAGAATGCACTCCGCATCCCTCACGGACCGACCGCTGGACGCGATCCTAGGTGATGTAGTCCGCGTTATAGCCGCCGGCCCGTAGATGTGGTCGGCACGCACACACATGCAGATCTGGCCGGACTTGAAGGATCTCGCGCTGCGCCCGGCCAGTGCAGTCCGCCACCAAAGAACAGGCTGGTCCATGAGGCAAGATGACACGGAAGATGCCTCCCTTGCGCCAGTCGACGAGTGTCCGGGTTGCCGGTGACAGTCATACGACAACTCGCACCCAAAGATCGACTTAAGTGATCTTGAACAAGCGCATTTGCGCAGGTCAGAGTCGGTGGGGCCGAAGGGAGTCGAACCCTCACTGGCTGGAACCTAAATCCAGTGCCTCTGCCTGTTGGGCTACGGCCCCCTGGTGCTCGGGGGACAGCGTATCCGTAGTGGGTACTGGCCAAATCACGACATCTGGTACGCAGTTGGTTAGGATCTCACCTACAGTGAGCACTCAAACACTAGTCGGGGTGTGGTTGGGATGCGGTTGCGGCAGGTTGGGGTTCTGGCGGCGCTCGTGGCGCTGCTGGTCAGCACGGTGAACGCGGCTGCGGCGCCGCGTCGGGAGTTGCTCCTGGACACGGGCGCGGCGTATCCGCGGGTGATCCGGCTGGAGCACTCCGGGGCTGCCAACGGGCGGGTGTTCGCCAGTATTGGCAGCAAGGTTGCCGGGAACGGCGTGGGGCTCATTCTGGAGAGCACCGATGGCGGCGTCTCTTTCCAGAAGGTGGGGACCATCGCTGATCCGGAAGGGGTTGCCGGGCGCGGGATGTGTTGCGGGACCCTCTTCGAGTTGCCGCGGGCGCTGGGGGCCATGCCGGAAGGCACCTTGCTCTGGGCCACCACTGTCGGGTGGGAGGTTCCTGAGGCGGAACGCACCGTCAAGCAGCGGCTCTGGCGTAGCACCGACCTTGGGCGGACCTGGTCGTTTCTTGCCGACATGGGGAGTTCTCCCAACCAGTACAACGCCTGGGAGCCTGAGTTGAGCATGGCTCTCGACGGGCAGCTGGTGGTGCACTGGGCCGACGAGTCGGACAAGCCGAATCACGACCAGAAGATCGTTCGGGCTCGGTCTGCCGACGGGGTGAACTGGTCGGCGCCGGTGGACACCATCAAGAACACCGACTTCTTCGTTCGGCCTGGGATGCCTGGGGTGCGGCAGCTGCCGGACGGGACCTACTTCATGGTCTACGAGGTCTGCAACCTCGACGAGCCGCTGTGCTCGGTCTACTTCCGGACCTCGGCCGACGGGTGGGACTGGGGCGATCCGTTCGACCTCGGGACCGGTATCCGCACGGCGGACGGTAAGTACCCGCGGCACACGCCCACCATCACCGTCACGCCGCAGGGTGCGATCCTCATGGTGCCCGAGATGCTGGTCAACGCCGACGGGTCGCACGCCGAAGGCAACGGGCGGACGATCCTCGTCAACGAGCGGCGGGGTGTGGGGCCGTGGCGGGAGATTCCGGCGCCGGTGGAGGTGCCGGGGGTGAACAACTCCGGCTGCCGCAACTTCAGCCCCACGCTGCTCGCGTCGCCGGACGGTGGGTCCGTTCTCCAGATCACCACTGACCTGGACGGAACGGTCTGCAAGGCCTACTTCGGCACCGGGCCCATCCCGCCGCCCAGCTAGACTCACCCGATGCGTCTCCCTCGGCCGATCAGCGCCGTTCTGCGGCTCGTCGATCGGTTCGAGGCGCGCGGGGTCTACGTGCCCGGCGAGGACAACAAGGCCATCTCGCCGTGGCGGGACTTCGGCTGGCTGATCGCCACCTGGCTGGTGGCGGTCGCCGTTTTCGTCCTGTTCTTCGCGCTCGCCGCGTGAGTGGTGCCGATCACGCGCGGTGCCGTTGTGGTCACAGCTCGGCTACGGCACGACACCAGGTGCGACTCAACGGCCCTGCGCCAGGAGCGGCACCGGAATAGTGCATACGGACGTACAACCTCCCCTGGAAGGGGCATCCCCCGTGTTGGTGGTCAGACTTGCGGTCGCGGCATGCGTCCTGCTGGTCGTGACCGCTTGCGGGGCCGGATCCGCGGCCACCGACGACGTGTCGTTGTCGCTGCGCACGGCCAGCCCGACGGCCGCGGCCGAGCGGTCCGACTACCGCTCGGAGGAGCAGGCCGGCACTCCGCTGGGTAGCGGCGTCACGCTGATGGTGTCCGCACCACGGTCGTTCACCCCCACCGACACCGCCTACCCGCGGGCCGAGCGGGCCGTCGTGTTCGACATGGTCATCGAGAACGGCGGGAACACCGTGTACCGGCCGGCTCAGCTGTCGTTCGTCGCCATGGTCGACGGTGCGGAGGCCGAGCAGGTGATCGACTCCACGCAGGGCTACACGGGCGTGGTCGGCGCGATCGACGAGGTGCTGCCCAACCAGGAGCTGCGGTTCGCGGTCGCGTTCGGGGTCCCGGTCGAGCCGTCGCTGGTCCAGGTGGAGGTCCGCCCGGACACGGTGCGCACCGACGCGATCCCCATCTACGACGGGACCACGTAGCCCGCTACCGTCGGTCCCATGACCGAGCAGCAGCGTCTCGCCGAGGGCGACCAGGCCCCCGACTTCCGGCTTCCCGACAGCGACGGCAACGAGGTCTCGTTGTCCGACTTCCGCGGCAAGAACGTGGTCGTCTACTTCTACCCGGCCGCCGCGACCCCCGGCTGCACGACGCAGGCCTGCGACTTCCGCGACAACCTGGCCGAGCTGAACGACGCCGGTTTCACGGTGCTCGGCATCTCGCCGGACAAGCAGGCCAAGCTCGCGAAGTTCGTGGCCGACGAGGGCCTGACGTTCCCGCTGCTGTCCGACGAGAGCCGCGCGGTGCTGACCGAGTGGGGCACGTTCGGCGAGAAGAAGAACTACGGCCGCACGGTCATGGGCGTGATCCGGTCGACCTTCATCGTCGACCCGGAGGGCCGCATCGCGAAGGCCATGTACAACGTCAAGGCGACCGGCCACGTGGCGAAGCTGCGCCGCGACCTCGGGGTCTAGAAGGAGACGCGGTCGGAGCTGTCCGCACGCAGCACCGACTCCTGGTCGAACTGGGCCTTGTAGTCGGTGCGGATCTCCTCGATCTCGCGGTTGGCGTCGCGGTCGGAGTGGGGGTACAGGAGGATCAGGAGGTACGAGTCCTCCTTGCCGCCCATCCACTGGCCGTGCGCCTCGAGCCAGGTGAGGCCGTCGGGGAACGCCGGCGTGACCTCCTTGTCGAGGAACAGTTCGAACTCCGCCGGGGTGATCGGGGTGCCGTCCTGGAGGTTGCCGCCGAAGTACAGCTCGGTGCGCTTGTAGGGCTCACCGGGCGGACGCGGGGTGTCGGAACTCGCGATGCCGGCCGAGGTGAGGCCGAGCAGGAGTGCGGCGGTGATGCTGACGATGGCGGTGCGTCGTGTGGTCATGGGCGCCATTCAATCGCGATCGAACGGCGACGCAAACGGGTTCCCAGTCAGCGGGCGGTGAGGCTGCGCAGGTGTGGGAGCAGCAGGCCCAGCGCGCGGCCTCGGTGGGAGATCGCGTCCTTCTCGGCGGTCAGCAGTTCCGCTGAGGTGCGGGTCTCGCCGTCCGGGACGAAGATCGGGTCGTAGCCGAAGCCGTTGGTGCCTCGGGGTTTGCGGACCACGGTGCCCGGCCAGACGCCGCGGACGACGATCTCCGTGCCGTCCGTCAGGACCAGGGCCGTCGCGCAGACGAAGGCCGCGCCCAGGCGTTCGTCCGGGACGTCCGTCAGCTGGTCCAGCACCAGGTCGACGTTGGCCTGGTCGTCCTTCTGGCTGCCGGCCCACCTGGCGGACAGGACGCCCGGCATGCCGTTGAGTGCGTCCACCTCCAGGCCCGAGTCGTCGGCCACCGTGGGGAGGCCGGTCGCGGCTACCGCGTCCCTGGCCTTCTCCACCGCGTTGTCCTCGAACGTGGCGCCCGTTTCCGGGGCCTCGTCGAACGGGTCGACCTCGTCCATTCCGATGACGTCGATGCCCTCGATCCCCGCACCCTGCAGGATTCGCCGCATCTCCTCGAGCTTCTTCGGGTTGCGGCTCGCCACCAGCAGCTTCGTCATGATCGGACCGCCTTCGCGGGCTTGGGTTCGGGCAGCGTGCCCGGGTACGGCTCGGCCAGGACCGCCTGCTGCAGCGCGTTGATCTCCGCGCAGCCGGCGAGTGCCAGGTCGAGCATGCTGTCCAGTGTGGACCTCGTGAACGTGGCGCCCTCGCCCGTTCCCTGGACCTCGATGATCGTGCCCGCGTCGGTGGCGACCACGTTCATGTCGACCTCGGCGCGCGCGTCCTCCTCGTAGGGAAGGTCCAGCCGCACGCGGCCGTCGACCACGCCCACGCTGATCGCCTGCACGGCACACGACAGCGGCTGCGGGTCGGCCAGCCGGCCGGCCGCGCCCAGCCACGTGATCGCGTCGACCAGCGCGACGTACGCGCCGGAGATCGCGGCCGTGCGGGTGCCGCCGTCGGCCTGGATGACGTCGCAGTCGATGACGATCGTGTTCTCGCCGAGCGCCGCCAGGTCGATGCACGCGCGCAGCGAGCGGCCGATGAGCCTGCTGATCTCGTGGGTGCGGCCGCCGATGCGGCCCTTCACCGACTCACGGTCGCCTCGCGTGTTGGTGGCCGAAGGCAGCATCGCGTACTCGGCGGTGACCCAGCCGAGGCCGGATCCCTTGCGCCATCTCGGCACGCCCTCCGTGACGCTCGCCGCACACAACACCCTGGTCATCCCGAACTCGACCAGCACGGACCCGGCCGGCCAGACCTGGAATCCGCGGGTGAGCTTGATGTCCCTGAGCTGGTCGTCGTTCCTGCCATCGCTGCGAGCCACGCGCCAACCCTACGACTGTGGCGGATGACACCCGCGTTCGGCCGGTATCCCGATTGACCTACCGGCCGGCAGAGAGGAGTATTCATCGTACGATGAAATCGGAGGGGCCATGTCCTCGATGGGGGAAGTGCGCAGGTCGCGGCCGCTGGTCGTCACGCTGCGGATCACCGCTGTGGTCGCACTTCTGATCATCGCCTTCGTCACCCTGCACGACAAGTTGCCCAACCTCGGCGACGTCACGACGGCACTCACCGACGCCGACCACAGCTGGCTGGCCGTCGCCGCGGGCGCCGAGTTCCTGTCGATGGGCATGTTCGCCCGCCAGCAGCGCCGCCTGCTCACGGCGTTCGGCGTGCGCATGTCACGCCACCGCGCTCTCGCCCTCGCCTACAGCCGGTCGGCCATCGCCATCAGCCTGCCCGCCGGGTCGGCCATCTCCGCGGCCTTCGCGTTCCGCCAGTTCCGCACGGGTGGCGCCAGCCGGCGCACGGCCGCCACCGTCATGGTGCTGTCCGGGCTGCTCTCCATCGGCGCGCTCGCCCTGCTCTACGTGACCGGGACGCTGGCCGCGGCGGCCGTCCACCTGGGCAACGCCTGGGGCGACGAGCCCGCCGTCACGCGGGTGTCCGTGGGCATCACCCTGATCCTCGTGGGGCTCACGGGCCTGTTCGCGTGGCAGGCGCACAGCGCCATCCACCCGACCTATCCGCGCCGGCACCGTTCACTCGCCGCGCTCGCCCCGCGCTGGCCTCGGCTGACCGCGCTGCTCCAGCCGGTGGCGGACGCGTTGAGCAGCTCCCGCGCGGTCGGCGGCCGGCACTGGACCCTGGCGCTGGCGGCCGCGCTCACCAACTGGCTGACCGACCTGCTCTGCCTCTACGCGGTCACGCGGGCGTTCGACCTGCCGGTGGACGTCATGGCCATCGCGGCCGTGTACCTGACCGTGCAGATCGTCCGGCAGATCCCGCTCACGCCCGGCGGCATCGGCGTGATCGAGCTGAGCCTGCTGGCCGGACTCATCTCCGCGGGCGCCGGCAACGCCGAGGCGGCCGCGGCCGTGCTCGTGTACCGGCTGCTGTCGTGCTGGTTGATCATCCCGGTGGGCCTGGTCGGCTGGCTGGTGCTGCGGCACGAGCCACGGTCACGACCCGGTGACCACGAAGCCATCGAGGACCCGGGCGACGTTGACCGCCAGTTCGTGGGCCGCGCCGGTGTCACCATGCAGATGACCGAGCAGCGCCTGCTGGAACACGCCGTCGAACAGGGCGTAGGCCAGCCGCGACGGCACCGCGAGCGGTAGCTCCGTCAGCTCCGCGTACTTGGACACGATCCGCCAGACCATCCGCTCGAGGCTCTGGTCGATGTCGCCCACGTCGTCGCGGAAGGACTCCTCGAACAGGCTCTGGTTGCGCAGGTCGTACCAGAGCCGGTGCATGGAGGCGTCCTCGCGCAGGGTGCCCGCCATCGCGGCGCCGAAGCCCTCGCGCAGTTCGGTCGCCGTGTTCGAGCCGGCCACCACCTGGTCGTAGCGGGTCACGCACTCGGCCTTGTAGAGCCGCACGCAGAACGTGATCAGGTCGACCTTGTCGCGGAAGTAGTAGTGCAGGACCCCGTGGGAGAACTCGGAGTTCTGCGCGATCTCACGCAGGCTCGTGCGGGCATAGCCCAGCTCGGACAGGGTGAGCAGCGCGGACTCCGCCAGCTGTGAACGGCGCGCGGCGAACTTGTCGACCTGCCGTCGGGATATCCGATCCCGGGACTGGGACACGCCTGGTCCTCCGCTTTCGGGCCCCGCCCGCACCGTGCGAGCCGAGATCAGTTTAGCCCGCACCAGCGAGTCCTTGACAGTCGTCCAAGCAACTCTTGACGACTGTCCAATCGCGGCTACTCTCGGAAGTACTCCTGGGCCGCCACCACCCCCACTTCTCCAGGCGGTCCAGGGCCTCCGGGGCCCGGCGGATTCGCCGTCGCCGGGCCCCGGAAACTCATGGGGTGAGCTTCGACAAGGCCTTCCGGGCGGCCGAGCGGTCGCCGTGGCTGCGTGAGGTGTTTCCCACTGTCGTCGGGCTGCCGTCCGAGGTGGAGCCGTACTCCTTCGTGCCGTTGGCGGGGCTCGAGGAGATCGCGGTGGCGCTGCGGATGGATGCCGGTGGGCTGCTGGTGGACGTCGCCTGCGGGCGGGGTGGGCCGGGGATGTGGGTGGCGCGGCGGGTGGGCGCCGGGTTGTGCGGTGTGGACGGTTCGAAGGTCGCGGTCGCGGGGGCCCGGCGGCGGGCGTTCGGGTCCCGTACGTGGTTCGTGGTCGGGGATCTGGCAGCCACGGGGCTGGTATCCGGTGTCGCCGATGGCGTGACGTGTGTCGACGCGTTTCAGTTCGCCGCCGACCGGGCGCTGGTCGCGCGCGAGTTGCGGCGCGTGCTGCGGCCCGGCGGTCGCGTCGCGTTGACCTGTTGGGAGGGCGACGCCGGCGTGTCGGCGCGGTTCGCTTCCCTGCGCTGCGGCGAGGTGTTGCGGGACGCGGGATTCGTGGACGTCGAGGTGGTGGAACGGCCGGAGTGGGAGGAGCGCAGGCGCGCCGCGTACGAGGCGGCGCTCGCGGTCGGGCCGTCCGATGATCCCGGGCTGACCCGAATGCAGGCGGAGGGCAGGAGCGGGCTGCCACAGATGCCCCGGCTCCGACGCGTGCTGGCCGTCGCCACCCGCTGAGGAGCTGAGGACAGGGGTTCGGGGCGAATGTATCTGCTCGCACCGACAAAACCGGTCCAGGGTCCCCTGGCATTAATTATAGTCGCGACCACCGACAGTTCCTGGCCCGCGGCGAGGCTCAGATCGGGTAGGTCACGCCGCGTTTGACCAGCTCAGCGGGGCCGTCGAAAGCCGCCTGCGCCTCCGCGAAAACCGCCGCCTTGTCCGTCCACGGTGGGACGTGCGTGACCAGCAGCCGACCCACGCCCGCGGCGGAAGCGAGGGTGCCGGCCTCCGTGCCCGACAGGTGCAGGTCCACCGGCCGGTCGGCGGCCGTGGTCCACGAGGCCTCCGCCAGCAGCACGTCCGCGCCCGCCGCGAACGGGGCCAGGCCGGCGAACGCCCCCGTGTCCCCCGTGTACACGAGCGTCCGGCCGCCGTGGGAGATGCGGAAGCAGTACGCCTCGCACGGATGCGCGGCCGTGGCCGCGCGCACCTCGAACGGGCCCAGTCGCCAGGTGCCGAGCGCCACGGCGGAGAACGAGTACACATCGGACAGATCGGCGTCCAACCGGTCCGCCTCGTCAGGGCTGTAAGCGGCCGCGAACCGGGTCGGCGCCTCGGTCGGCGCGTACACCGGCAGCCGGTCGGTGGGCGCCGACGGGTGATAGCGGCGCAACACGGTCAACGCGCTGAAGTCCGCGCAGTGATCGGGGTGCAGGTGGGAGAACAGCAACGCGTCGAGCGAGAACGGGTCGGGCAGCTCGGCCAGCGTGCCGTTGCCCAGCTCCAGACCGAGCCGGAAGCCGTCGGCTTCCAACAGATAGCCGGAGGCCGGCGCGCCCGGGCCGGGCGCGCTGCCGGAACAACCGAGCACCGTCAGCAGCACACCGAGCAGCTTTACATATCGACGATCACCGTGATGGCACCGGCGTGAACGCACCCAGGTCCTGGCCGAGAAATCTTCGGGCCAACCGGGCAAAGGGTTCGACCGGACCCGTGGCCAACAGTTCGTGCCGCGCGCCCTCCCCAGAGGCGAACAGGTCCAGCTCGGTCAGCACCCGCACCACGTCCTTGGCCGTCTCCTCGGCGCTCGACACGAGCGTCACCGACGGACCCATGACGATCTGCAGAACCCCGGTGAGCAGCGGATAGTGCGTGCAACCGAGCACGACCGTGTCCACATCGGCCTGCTGCAACGGCTCCAGGTACGCCTGCGCGAGACCGAGCACCTGGCGACCCGACGTGATCCCCCGCTCCACGAAGTCGACGAACCGTGGGCACGCCGCGCTGGTGAGGGTGATGGCCGGGGCGGCGGCGAACGCGTCGTCGTAGGCGCGGGACCGCACGGTGCCGACGGTGCCGATCATGCCGACCCGGCCGTTGCGCGTGGTGGCCACCGCCCGGCGGACGGCCGGCACCACCACCTCGACCACCGGGATGTCGTAGCGCTCCCGCGCGTCACGCAGGCAGGCGGCCGACGCCGTGTTGCACGCCAGAACCAGCAGTTTCACCCCGCCGGCCACCAGGTCGTCGGCGATGGCCAGCGCGTGGCGCCGCACGTCGGCGATCGGCAGCGGCCCGTACGGGCTGTGGGCCGTGTCGCCGACGTACCGCAGCCGCTCGTTCGGCAGCTGGTCGGCGATCGCGCGAGCGACCGTCAGACCGCCGACGCCGGAGTCGAGGATTCCGATCGGGCCTTCTTGTTCGCCACCGACACCAGCCATGCCGCGAGTATGCCGGCGATCGCCCCGAACAGGTGGCCCTGCCACGAGACGCCCGGGTCGCCCGGCAGCACGCCGAGCAGCGTCGAACCCCAGTACAGGAACAGCACGACGGCCACCAGGATCTGGCCGATCGCCCGGTTGAACAGGCCGCGGACCAGCAGGAACGCGAGCCAGCCGAACGCGAGCCCGGACGCGCCGACGGTGGTGCCGTCGCCGCCGACCAGCCACACGCCCAGGCCGCTGAACAGCCAGATGGTGAGCGTCACAGCCACCCACTGGCCGATGCCGTTGGACATGGCGAGGAAGCCGAACAACAGCACCGGCAACGTGTTCGCGAACAGGTGGGACCAGCCGTGGTGCAGCAGCGGCGCCCACAGCACGCCGTCGAGCCCGCCGAGTGTGCGCGGCTGGATGCCGAAACCGTCGAGCCGGCCGGACAGGGCAGCGTCGACCACCTCGATGAGGTACAGCAGCGCGGTGAACGAGCCGATGACGATCAGCGCCTGCACGGGGTTGGGCGGCAGGATCCGGTTCAGCGGGTTCTTCGGCTTCCCGGTGGATTTCTCCGAGGGTGCTGGCAGTGTGCTCACACCATCGAGGTTACGTGGGGTTCGCGGCTCCGGCCTCCGGTGAAAACCCTGAGAGCGCGTGGTCGACGGCCGCCTCCGCGTGCAGGCGGGTGGTGGGGAACACGGGCACGGGGCTGTCGGCCGGCCCGACCAGCAGTTCGATCTCCGTGCAGCCGAGGATCACGCCCTGCGCACCCCGGGCGACGAGGGCGTCGATGACCTCGCGGTAGCGCTGGCGCGACGGCTCGGTGACGATGCCGACCACCAGCTCCTCGTAGATGATCCGGTGGACGTCGGCGCGCTCATCGGCCTCGGGAACCAGCACGTCGAGGCCGTGTTCGGTGAGGCGGCCGGTGTAGAAGTCCTGCTCCATGGTGAACGCCGTGCCGAGCAGCCCGACCCGCTCGAGGCCGGCCGCGCGGACGGCGGCGGCCGTGGTGTCGGCCAGGTGCAGCACGGGGATGTCGAGGCCTTGGATCAGCACGTCGACCACCTTGTGCATGGTGTTCGTGCAGAGGACGAGCACCTCGGCGCCGGCTTTTTCGAGGGCGGTCGCGGCGGCCAGCAGGCGCTTGCCCGCCTCGTCCCACTGCCCGGCCACCTGCAGGCGCTCGATCTCCGCGAAGTCGACCGAGTAGAGCACGCAGTGCGCCGAGTGCAGCCCGCCGAGCCGCTCCCGGACCTGCTCGTTCACGATCCGGTAGTACTCGACCGACGATTCCCAGCTCATCCCGCCCAGCAACCCGATGATGCGCATGGGGACTGAACCTAGTCGTACCCATGGGTGGGGCCAGCCCCACCGTGGGTACGGCGGCTGGCTCCATTCCCGCCTGCCGGCCCGGGCGACAGTCTTGATCAATGCCAATCAAACAGTTCATGGTGGCCGTCGTCGCGGTCGCGGCTGTCGCGGCGACCGCCGGCGCGCCTGGTCCGATCACCGACGTCGCGGCCGTCCAGGCCCAACTCGACCTGATCACCGGCGCCGACCGGGTGCCCGGGGCGCTGGCCGAGGTCCGCGACCGGCGTGGCCGGTCGGTCACCATCACGTCCGGCACGGCCGAGGTGGGCACCGACCGGCCGATGGTCGACGGCGACGGCCGGTTCCGGATCGCGAGCGTCACCAAGCCGTTCACCGCCGCCGCCGTGCTGCAACTTGTCGCACTCCACCGCATTCGGCTCGACGCGTCCGTCGAGACCTACCTGCCCGGGGTGGTACGCGGCACCGGCGAGGGACGCGAGATACACGGCCGGAACATCACGGTGCGCCAACTGTTGCAGCACACCAGCGGGCTGCCGGACTACGTACGGTTCGTGGATCCCGCCGAGCAGAGCCGGCCGGTCGAGGCGGCGGAGCTGGTGCGCATCGCGCTGGCCAACAAGCCGGACTTCGACCCCGGCGACGGCTGGCAGTACTCCAACACCGGCTTCGTGCTCGCCGGGATGATCGTGGAACGGGTGACGCGCCAGGACATCGGCACGGCCGTGACCGACCTGGTGATCCGTCCCGCGCGGCTGGGTGACACGTACTGGCCGCGGGCCGGCGAGCGGTGGATCCGCGGGCCGCACGCGCGCAACTACACGGTGGACGAGGCCGGGTCGCTGGTCGACGTCACGGAGGTCGAGCCGTCCTGGGCCGGCGCGGGCGGGGCGATGGTGTCGACGCCGTCGGACCTCAACCGGTTCTGGCAGGAGTTGCTCGGCGGCCGGCTGCTGCCGAGGTGGGCGCTGGCCGAGATGCGGAAGACCGTGCCGGCGCCGGGTCTGGGACCCGACGCGGAATACGGCCTCGGCCTGATCCGACTGCCGCTGTCGTGCGACGGCTATGCCTGGGTGCACGGGGGCGACCTGGCGGGCGGTGGCGTCGCGAACGTCAGCGGCCAGGACGCGTCCGGCCGCGCGGCGACCGTCTACATCACCGCGCTGACCGGCGGCTCGGGCGTCAACGACATGCGCCGCGCCATGGACATCGCGCTCTGCGGCTAGGCCCAGAGGTGTCCGTCGAGGCGTTCGGCCGCCTGGTCGATGGTGCCGCTGTACGCGCCGGTCGACAGGTACTTCCAGCCGCCGTCCGCCACCACGAACACCACGTCCGCGCGCTCCCCCGCCTCGACCGCCTTGGCCGCCACGGCCAGGGCGGCGTGCAGGATCGCACCGGTGGAGATGCCCGCGAAGATGCCCTCCGACTCCAGCAGCTGGCGGGTGCGGCGCAGCGCGTCGTACGAGCCGACCGAGTAACGCCCGGTCAGCACCTCCGGGTCGTACAGCTCCGGCACGAAGCCCTCGTCGAGGTTGCGCAGGCCGTACACCAGCTCGCCGTAGCGCGGCTCGGCCGCCACGATCTGGATGTCCGGCTTCTGTTCCCGCAGGTAGCGCCCGGCGCCGACCAGCGTGCCCGTGGTGCCGAGGCCCGCCACGAAGTGGGTCACCGAAGGCAGGTCACGCAGGATCTCCGGGCCGGTGCCGTGGTAGTGCGCGCCCGCGTTGTTCGGGTTGCCGTACTGGTAGAGCATGACCCAGTCGGGGTTCTCCTTGGCCAGCTCCTTGGCCCGGCGGACGGCCTCGTTCGAGCCCCCGGCCGCGGGCGAAGGTACGATCCGCGCGCCGTAGGCAGCCAGCAGCTGGCGGCGTTCCTCGGAGGTGTTCTCCGGCATCACGCAGACCAGGCCGTAGCCCTTGAGCTTGGCGACCATGGCGAGCGCGATGCCGGTGTTGCCCGACGTCGGCTCGAGAATCGTGCAGCCCGGCCGCAGCACCCCCTCCTGCTCGGCCACCTCGATCATCCGCAGCGCCACCCGGTCCTTGATGGACCCCGTGGGGTTGCGGTCCTCGAGCTTGGCCCACAGCCGCACGTCGGCCGACGGCGACAGCGTGGGCAGGCCGATGAGCGGGGTGTCGCCCAGCGCGTCGAGCAGGGAGTCGAACCGGGCCACGACTCAGCCGCCGGCGACGGCTGGGAGGATCGTCACGTTGTCGCCGTCGGCGATGCTCGCCTCGAGACCGCCGGAGAACCGCACGTCCTCGTCGTTCACGTACACGTTCACGAACCGGTGCAGCGAGCCCTCCTTGACCAGGCGGGACTTCAGGCCGCCGTGGTTGGCCTCGAGGTCGTCGATCACCTCGGCCAGGGTGGCACCGCTCGCCGAGACGGACTTCTCGCCGCCCGTGTGGGTGCGCAGGATGGTCGGGATGGAGACGGTCACGGCCATGTGGGTGTTACCTCCGCTGTGGATGGACTTCTCAGTTGTCGACTACAACGTCGACCGGCTCCTCGGTGATCTCACCGTCGACGATCCGGAACGAGCGCAGTTCGTGCTCGGCGGGGTCGCGGGTGGAGATCAACACGTAGTGCGGCGACGGCAGCATCTGCGCGTACTCACCGGCCGTGCGGACGTCGGTGCGCGACGGGTAGGCCTCGGTGGCCGTGTGCGAGTGGTAGATCACCACCGGCTCCTCGTCGGCCGCCGCCATGGTGCGGTAGACCTTGGCCCACTCCGTGGGGTCGAACCGGTAGCCGGTGGGCGATCGCTCGGAGTTCAGCATCTCGATGAACCGCTCCGGGCGGTCGGAGCCCTCCGGACCGGCGACGATGCCGCACGCCTCGTCCGGGTGGTCCCGGCGGGCGTGGGCGACCATCGCGTCGACGAGGTCACGGCGTATCCGAAGCACGTTCCGATCCTACTGGGTGGGCATGCCGTTCCCAGTTCGTGAGAACGCTAGCCGGACAGCTCGGTCACCACGGCTTCCACCAGCGTGGCCTGCGCGAACTGTAGCCAGCTGACCTTCACCGCCCAGTCCGCGCCCCGCTCGGCCCACTGGTCGATGTCGTCGGCGTCACGCCGCACGAAGAGCCAGCGGGCGTGCGCGAGGACCACGAACCAGTCGTCGACCGCCGTCTGGTCGAGCGTCAGATGGGGGTGGCCGGCCCAGCCGGCGAGCACGCGTTCGACCGCCTCGGTGACCGCCTGGTGCATGCCGGCCTCGTGCCGTTCACGAAAGGCCTTCGCGTCGGCCGCCGCGTCCGGGAACATGCGCTCGCGCAGCGTCGTGTCGAACCGGCGGCAGCGGTCGGCGAAGGTCTGGAAGATCGAGTGAAGGGTGACGGCCGCGTTGTCGGACATCACCACCTGGAGCGGGAGTCCTGAGTGGATGTGGAAGAAGTCGTCCATGTCAGGCCGCCGCCACCGACGCGTGCAGGCCGAACACCTGCAGCCGGGCGGTGAGCAGCTCGGCGTCGGCCAGCTCGGCGAAGCGGCCGACCTCGGCGGCGCCGTGCTCGTGGACGAACGTGGTCGTGTGCAGGGCATCCCCGACCTGCAGGCCGACGATCCGGTACAACGCGTAGATGACTCCGTCGTAGGAGTTCACGTTGTCGTTGTGGATGTACACGACCCAGGCCATGTGCCTATCTCCACACGTCCCGGTAGGCGGTCAGCCCGGCGAGTGAGGTGGCCGCCAGCACGCCGTGCACCATGGCCCGCGAGAACACGTCGGCCGCCGCCGTGCACAACCGGTCGAGCGCCACGGCGCGGGCGAGCGGGTCGCCCGTCACCAGGGGTTTCTCCTGGGTGGCGACCGCGAACACCGTGTCGCCGTCGAACATGGTGTGGGCCGGACGGACCGCTCGGGCGAGGCCGTCCTGGGCGGCGACCGCCAGCCGTCGGCACTCGGCCTTCGTCAGCTCGGCGTCCACGGCCAGCACGCCGATGGTGGTGTTGAGGTCGGTGGCCGTCGCCGCGGGTCGCTCGCCCGGCCGGTTCGGCCAGTCGCCGAACTCGCCCGCGAGAGTCAGGTCGGCGGCGAACGGGACGCCCGTGTCGAACGAGACGGCCTCACCGGCGGCGTTCACCGAGGCCAGCGCGCCGACCGTGAACCCGTCGACCTGGGCGCTGGCCGTGCCGATGCCGCCCTTCAGCGAGCCGACCTTCGCGCCCGTGCCGGCGCCGACACAGCCCTGCGCGACCGGTCCGGTGGCCGCGACCTCGCAGGCCAGGTGGCCGAAGTCGGCGGTCGGCCGGTTGCCCCAGTCGCTTCGGGGCAGGTCGAACACCACGGCGGCCGGCACGATCGGCACGACCTCGTGCTCGTGCTCGCCGATGCGCAGGCCGCGGTGGCGTTCGGACAGCCAGCGCATGACGCCGTCGGCCGTGGCCAGGCCGTAGGCGGAGCCGCCGGACAGACAGACGGCGTCGACGCGCTGGACCAGGTTCTCGGGCAGCAGCAGGTCGGTCTCGCGGGTGCCAGGGGCGCCGCCCCGGCCGTCGACCGCGCCCGTGGAACCGTCGGGCAGCAGCACGACCGTGGTGCCGGTGGCCCAGCCGTCGCCGATGCGCTGGTGGTGGCCGACCTCGACGCCGGCGACGTCGGTGATCGCGTTAAAGCTCATCGCCGGCCAATGCCGCGATCAGGCTCTCCTGCAGCCAGGTGAGCCAGTGGTAGACGCCGAGACTGCGGGCGCGCGGGTCGTCGTCGGGCAGCTCGTCGGGCATGTCCTCGGTGACCCCGAGGGTGGTGCCGAGTGCCAGCCGGACGTCGTTGACCGCGGAGAGCCAGGCGTCGGCCTGCTCGACCGACAGCTTCACCAGCCCGCCGTTCGCGGGGCAGGTGTCGAGGACGACCGCCGCGACGCCGGTCTTCAGGTCGACCAGGTCGGGCTCGTGCAGCGACCGCAGCGCGGCGGCCGAGTCCTGGTCGGCGTCGGAGACCGGCTCGTCGCCGTCGAGCCGGTGGAAGTCGGGCAGCAGGCGCGACAGGATCGGGTCGTCCGGGGCGGTGGTGGGGCCGGTGCGGATGCCGGTCAGCTCGGCCAGCTCGTCCTGGGGGCTGGCGTCCTGACGCGACTTCAGCATCTCGCCGATCTGGCCGATCAGTCCACGCAGGACTGTCGCTTCCTGGCGGTCCATCTTCGTGGTGACCGAGTCGCCCACGCGTTCCCAGGGGATCACGACTCGTGCTGCATGGTCGCCCAGAGGCCCGCCGCGTGCAGTTTCGCGACGTCGGCCTCGCACTTGTCCTTGGAGCCGGAGGAGACGATGGCTCTGCCCTTGTGGTGGACGTCCAGCATGAGCTTGGTGGCCTGCTCCCTCGAGTACCCGAACAGCTTCTGGAACACGTAGGTCACGTAGGACATGAGGTTGACCGGGTCGTTCCACACGATGGTCTGCCACGGCTTGTCCTCGGCGAACAACTCCGAGCCGATCGACTCTGGCTGGGACTTCTCCTGCTCGACCGGTGTCGACATGTGAACCGACATAACGCCATGGTGGCATGTCTAGGCTGTTGCTTCATGACCGGTACCAGCACCGCGCTGCTCACGGACCACTACGAGCTGACCATGGTGGCCGCGGCGCTCGCCGGCGGCACGGCCGACCGCGACTGCGTGTTCGAGACGTTCGCCAGACGGCTGCCCGGCGGGCGGCGCTACGGGATCGTCGGCGGCACCGCCAGGGTGGTCGAGGCGATCACCCGGTTCACGTTCGGTGACTCCGAGCTGTCGGAGCTGTCGTCGCGGAACGTGGTCGATGCCGCGACGCTCGACTGGCTGGCGAACTACCGGTTCACGGGCGATGTCGACGGCTATGCCGAGGGCGAGCTGTACTTCCCGGGCTCGCCGCTGCTGACCGTGCGGGGCACGTTCGCCGAGGCGGTGTTGTTGGAGACCCTCGTCCTGTCGATCATGAACCACGACAGCGCGATCGTGTCGGCAGGCGCGCGGATGGTGAGCGCGGCGAACGGGCGGCCGATCATCGAGATGGGCGGGCGGCGCACGCACGAGGAGGCGGCGGTCGCTTCGGCTCGCGCGGCCTATCTGGCGGGGTTCGCGACGACGTCCAACCTGGAGGCCGGCCGGACCTACCGGATTCCCACGGCCGGGACCTGCGCACACGCGTTCACCCTGCTCCACGACAGCGAGCACGCGGCGTTCACCGCGCAGGTCGCCGCGCTCGGGGTCGACACGACGTTGCTGGTCGACACGTACGACATCACCGCGGGGATCGCGACGGCCATCGAGGTGGCGGGCCCGGGTTTGGGCGCCATCCGGATCGACTCGGGTGACGTCGGCGTGCTGGCCAGGCAGGCCCGCGCGCAGCTCGACGCGCTCGGGGCGCGCAACACGCGGATCGTGGTCTCCGGCGACCTCGACGAGTACGCGATCGCCGCGCTGCGGGCCGAGCCGGTGGACGCGTACGGGGTGGGGACGTCGTTGGTCACCGGGTCCGGTTCGCCGACGGCCGGCATGGTCTACAAGCTGGTGGAGGTCGACGGGCGGCCGGTGGCGAAACGCAGCTCGCACAAGGAGTCGCGGGCCGGGCGCAAGGCGGCGCTGCGGCGGCACAAGCCGACGGGAACGGCGCTGGAGGAGGTCGTGTACGTGGTGGCCGACGGGGTTCCGGCGTCGGATCCGCACGACCGGGAGTTGCAGACTCCTCTGGTTCGCTCGGGTTCGCCGGTCGCTGCGTCTACATTGTCCACATTGGACGAGGCGCGGCAGCGGGTGCGCGACGGCTTGGTGTCGTTGCCCTGGGAGGGGCTGAAGTTGTCGCAGGGCGAGCCGGCGATCCCGACAGTGTACTTGGAGAAGTGATGAAGGCCTTGATCGTGGTGGACGTGCAGAACGACTTCTGCGAGGGCGGGTCTCTGGCCGTTTCTGGTGGTGCGGCGGTGGCTTCCGATATCACGGCGTTGATGCATTCGGGGGCATACGCTCACGTGGTGGCCACCCGGGACTACCACCTGGACCCGGGCGCCCATTTCAGCGAGACGCCCGATTACGTGGACACGTGGCCGCCGCACTGCCGAGTGGGGACTCCGGGCGCTTCCTTCCACCCGGAACTGGATGTCGCGGGCGTGGCGGAGGTCTTCTCGAAGGGCCTGCGGGCGGCGGCCTACTCGGGCTTCGAGGGCTTCACGTTCGACGGCTCTCCGCTGGCCGCCTGGCTCCGGGACCGATCGGTGTCCTCAGTGGACGTGGTAGGCATCGCGACGGACCACTGCGTGCGTGCCACGGCCCTGGACGCGGCAGCGGCGGGCTTCTCGACTCAGGTACTGCTGGACCTGACGGCGGGCGTGGCCCAGCCGACGGTGGACGCGGCTCTGGCTCAACTCGCGGCCGCGGGCGTCACACTGACCGGAACCCCACGCGTCGCCTGATCGCGCTGGCCCACTGAACGGGCCGGCACTCAAAATCCCCAGCGGCCCGAGCCATCCGGACTGCTAAAGCCCGCGAAATCGCGGTTCCCGCACGCGAGATCGCGGTTCCCGACCGCGAAATCCGCCGCGAATCGCGGTTCCCGACCGCGAAATCGCGGTTCCCGACCGCATGTTCTCGGTTCGGGCGCACCGGGCGTCCTCGCACGGGGCGAACTCGCGTCCTGATTCATGCCGCGCAGGCACCTCGAGCCGGTCCGGGCAACGCCGAGCAGTCCTGCTCAGATCCACGCCGCTCTACAGAGAACAGACCCCCACCCATCCCGGGGGCGGCCCTGTTCCAGTCTATCGGTACCCACCGACAGCGGCGTGCGTGAAGATCCACTCCTGGCGAGTTGTCCACAGGTGGGTCGGTTGTCCACAGTCAGGATGCGGAGGACAACGGTATCGCCGTGCGTGTGGCAACCAGGTCCGCGATCGCGGCGACCACGCGTTCCGCTGCCCGACCGTCGCCGAAGGGGTTGTTGTGCAACGGGACTCGTAGGCGTTCCCGGAGGACTCGTTCCGCCGCAACGAGAATCCGTACTCGGTCGGTGCCCACCAGCCAGGCGCAGCCGGCCGCCACGGCTTCCATGCGTTCCGTTACCTCTCGCAGCACCAGGACCGGCACTCCGAACGACGGCGCCTCTTCCTGGATGCCGCCTGAATCCGTCAGCACCAGAGCTGCCCGTCGTAGGACTCGGATCAGGTCGGGATACGCCAGCGGTGAGGTCAGCGTGACCCGCGGGATCCTGCCCAGCGCGCGGGACACCTGCGCCTGCACCGCCGGATTCGGGTGCACCGGCAGCAGGACCCGCACATCCGCATGTTGCTCCACCAAAGTCGCCACGGCGCTCAGGACCGAGTCCAACGGGGCACCCCAGGACTCGCGGCGGTGGGCGGTCACCAGGACCAGTCGGCCGCCTGCCTGCTCCACCGCCCGCAGGTCCGGGTTGACCGCTGGTGCGTCGAGGGAAGCCGTCAGCAGAGCCGCGTCCACCACCGTGTTGCCCGTGACCACGATGCCGGACAGGGCCTCGGCATGAAGGGCTGACGCTGCCGCCTGCGTCGGGGCCAGGTGCAGCGCGGCGATGCGGGCCACCAGTTGGCGGTTGGCCTCCTCCGGGAACGGCGCGGTCAGGTCGCCCGTGCGCAGACCCGCTTCCAGGTGCACCACCGGGACCCCGCGCCAGAACGCGGCCATCGCGCCAGCGAGCGCTGTGGACGTGTCGCCCTGCACCAGGACGGCCGACGGGGCGCGCTGAGCGATCACGGAATCCAGAGCTGGCAACAGGCCCGCGAACAGTTCCGCCTGGCCGCCGGTTCTCCGAGACAACCGCACGATCTCATCCGGTGCCAGACCGAACGGGGACAACGCCTGTTCGACCATGTCCGCGTGCTGGCCGCTGTGCACGATCGCCGGTCGTAGCGTCGGGTGGTCGGCGAGGGCCAGCGCCACCGGTGCGGCCTTCACGGCCTCCGGGCGCGTCCCCACGAACAACAGAATCGCTGCCATTACTTCCTAAGACGTAGGAGACACCAGGAAAGGTTGGACGGCGGCCCCGGAAAACCCGGAGCCGCCGCCAAACTGGGACCTCAGTCCGCGGTCGCCCGCCGCTTACGCCGTGCCGAATGCGTCAACAGCAAGCCGGAGACCAGCAGAACGATCCCGAGCGCGATCCACCAGCCGACATCGCTACCGGTGAAAGCGAGCCCACCGGCGCCGCCGATGGCACCTCCGGTCGGTGCTCGGTACACAGTCGACTCCTCAGATGGTCGTGGCGCGACGCTTGCGCAGCACCATGCCGCCGATCGGGATGGCGGCAAGACCGAGCAGTCCCAGGCCGAGCCAGAGCCCGGCACCCGAGGCCATCGGCACCGGCGGCGCGGCCGGACCGCACTTCGCCTGTGCCAGCACGATGTCGCCCTTACCGACCAGCGCGTTCAGCTTCACGTGGACGGCGTTGACCGTCAGACTGCCGTCGTCACCGGAGATCTGCTCGTTGAAGACGATGGTCACCAACGGCAGCTTGATGGTGGTGTTCGGCGCCGGGTTCACCGGGATCGAAACACCGGGCAGGGACACGTTGGCGATGGAGCTGCTGCCCGTGGTCCCTGCCTGCGTCGCGTCGCACGTGGCGTTGATGGCGCCGATCTTGCCGCCGAGCCCGCCAAGGGCGATACCGACATTCGCGAGGTCGGCCTGGGCGTGCACGACGCCGGTCTCCTCGTTCAAGGTGGCTTCGCTGGTGACGACGCCGGCTGTGACCAGCCCGGCGACGTTCAGGTTCGCCAGTTCGGCCTTCGTCTGGCCGCCGGAGTTCGACGGCGCGAGCGGACCGACATTCACCGCGGAAGCGCCGAGCAGCGACACCGCGACCTTTGCCACATATGCCGAGCCGTCTCCCGGTGCCGCCGAAGCCGGCATGGCACCGAGTACGAGCGATGCCGCCACGACGGTGGCTAGCGCCCCGCCGCGGCGAACCAATCGCATGCGCATAGTGAGTTCCTCCGATTGTCCTATTGAGACACGGCCGTGCCGTGCGCCTGCGTATCGCGTTCGGAGGCGAAAGGGATAACAAGATTCACTGTTGACAACCGGAACGTGTGGCGTGATCACGAACGTGTTGATCACAGGTCTCGGGCCCCTACCCATCGCGATCATCGACGTCCTGCAATCACCCGATACGGGGATTTCGGTGCCACTGTGTTTGGACCGATGATCGGTTGCTGGTCCCCGTCCCGAGAGGAGTCCTGGTGGCCGTTCTCGGCGCCGTGCCCCGAACCTTCACCTGGCCGAAGGCACTGGCCGTCCTGCTGCTCGTCGCCGCGGCCGCCGTGATCGTGTGGCAGCGCGCGTACCGGACGGTCGAGATGATGCTGGCGGGTGGGCTGATCTCACTGTTCACTTCGGACGGTGTGTACGTGGCCAGCCAGCGCCAGACCGTCTACTTCGGACTTGGCTCGGACACCCCGTTCGGCCTGCGGATGTCGCCGGAGTGCACGTCCGCGTTCCTGCTGCTGCCGCTGCTACTGGTGGGTGCGGCGATGATCGCGCTGCGGCCGCGGATCGCGCGCCAGGTGCTGGTGGCGCTCGGCATCTCCATGGTGGTCCTCGTGCTGGTCAACCAGATCCGGCTACTCATGCTGGTCGGGCTCATCGACTGGCTCGGCACCGACCAGGGCTACTACCTCGGCCACACCATGTTCGGCTCGCTCATCAGCGTCCTCGGCGGCGCGGCGGCACTCGTACTGTTCGTGTGGCTCGCCACGCGGCAACGGAAGGTGAAAGAGAAGGCATGAGCCTGCCGGTACTCCTGGGCCTCACCCAGGCCCTGGCGCTCACCATGAGCGTCGCGTTCCTCACCTACGTCTGCCTGATCGTGGTGCCCTACCTGCGCCACACCCCGGACACCCCCGGCGATCCCGACGACTTCGACTGGCACTTCCTGGTGCCGTGCCGCGACGAGGAGACGGTGGTCGGCGGCACCGTGCGGTACCTGCTCGACTCGTTCCCCCGCGCGCACATCTGGGTGATCGACGACGACTCCGAGGACACCACGGCGGCCGTGGTCGACGACATCGCCTCCGACGAGTCGCGGGTCCACCTGGTGCGCCGGCACCGGCCGAACGCCCGCACCGGCAAGGGCGACGCGCTCAACGCCGCCTACCGGGAGCTGCGCTCGACGCTCGGCTCCGATGTGGACGGTGCGCGGACCATCGTGGTGGTGGTCGACGCGGACGGCCGGCCGGCGCCCAACTGCCTCGAGGTCTGTGCGGCTTCGCATCTGTTCGGCGACGAGACCATGGGCGCCGTGCAGATCGACGTGTGGATGTCCAACCGCGGCACGCTCCAGCCGGGCAGCAGCCGGCTGGGAAAGCGGTTCGGCGCCGGGCTGGTTCGCATGCAGGACCTGGAGTTCCGCACGGCGATCGCCGCCATCCAGACGTCGCGCGGATTGACCGGCACGATCTCCATGGGCGGCAACGGCCAGTTCACCCGGCTCACCGCACTCGAGGCGATCGCCGACGAGAACGGTCCGTGGCGCGGCGCGCTGCTCGAGGACTTCGAGTTGGGCGTGCACCTGCTGACCGCCGGCTGGCGCACCGGGTTCACGCGCGACACCCATGTGGCGCAGGAAGGTCTGTACAGCCTGCGGCGGTTCCTGTCGCAGCGCACGCGATGGGGCCAGGGCACGATGCAGTGCGCGCGGTACGTGCGGCGCATCTGGGACTCGACGCACCTGTCGACGCTCGGTGCGGCCGAGATGCTGTACTACCTGGCGCAGCCGTGGTTGCAGCTGCTCGGCACGCTCGTGTACCCGATCCCGTTCCTGTTGCTGGGCATGCGAGCCATGGGCGATCCGAACGAGGTGTGGTCGTGGTTCTCCGACGGCGCCTGGATCCTGTTCGCGGTCTATGGAGCGTTCGGCCTGCTGCCGTTCCTGATCTGGGGGCCGATCTACCGGGCGAAGTGCGAGCCGTCGGTGGGCCGGCTGCGGTCGATCGGCTACGGCTTCGCGTACGCCGTCTACATCTACACGTTCTACATCACGTCGTGGCGTGCGCTGTACCGGTTGGTGCGCAAGCGAAACGGGTGGGTCAAGACCAGGCGGAACACGGAACGCGCCGTGACCGTGGATCACTGACCCACCCGTGCGCGTCAGCCGAACTGGCCGACCCGGTAGTCGCCGGCGGGCTGCGCCACGATGACGTTGAAGCGGTTGAAGGCGTTGATGACCGCGATCAGCGCCACCATGGCGCCGAGCTGCTCGTCGTCGTAGTGCTTGGCGGCGTTGGCCCACACCTCGTCGGGCACGCCACCGGCCGCGTCCGCGATGCGGGTGCTCTCCTCGGTCAGCTCGAGGGCGGCGCGCTCGGCGTCGGTGAAGACGGTGGCCTCGCGCCAGGTCGCCACCAGGTGCAGCCGCTGGTGGGTCTCGCCGGCGGCCTCGGCCTCCTTGGTGTGCATGTCCGTGCAGAAGCCGCACCCGTTGATCTGACTCGCGCGGAGCCGCATCAGCTCCTGGGTCGCGAGGGGCAGCGTCGAGTCACCGACGACGCGGCCAGCCGCGACGAGGTGCTTGAGCGACTTGCCCGCGATGGGGCTCTCGAACAGATTCAGACGCGCGTCCATTGGTGAACTCCCTCTGTCGGTGGTTACACAAATACCGACCAGATAGCCCGCCAAAGTGTGACGTGACGCGCGTCTCCCCAGCCCCGCACACGAGCCCGCATGTCGCCATGTCCCGACCACGACCGGATCGCGGTTCCCGACCACGAGATCGCGCTTCCCGCAGGCGAGATCGCGGTTCCCCGCGCACGAGTTCCCAGTCACCGGCGTCCTGTCCACAGGCAAGATCCACACCGACCGAAACTGTCGGTGCCAACCACTACGATTAATGCCAGGGGCCCCCGACGCTATTTGTCGGTGCTTGCCGCTACCTTGCCAGCGGGTCCCTGCCCTCACGACGCGAGAACGCACCTCGCGCTCCCACCCGCCTCTCCGCAGCAACCGCGATCTCGGGTCCGGAATCGCGATCTCGGGTGCGGGAACCGAGATCTCGTGGTCGGGAACCGCGATCTCCGGTGCCGGAACCGCGAACTCGTGGTCGGGAACCGCGAACTCGCGTGCCGGAAGTGCGAACTCACGGTCGGGAAGCGCGATCTCGCGGGCGTGGGGATATCGGGCGCCGGTGGGGCAAGCGCGGGGATCAGGGGACTAGGGGGCGGACTTCTGTTGCTATGAAGTGGGTTAGGGCCTCTATGTCGGGTTCGTCGCCTGTTGGGACGGCGATTACCGTGTTCGCGCCTGCGTCTACCAAGGCCGCTACCGCTTCTGCCACCGTGGCTGCGTCGCCTGCTGCGCCCAGGTCCGGAATTGAGGACGTGCCCCACTGGTCCTTTTCCGCGCGTAGGCGGGTGACGGCGTCTGGGCCCGTTGTCACCGTCAGGTAGACCACTACCTGGTGGGGGTCGGTGCGACCTGCTGCCGCGCGGCCCTCCTCGATCTGGTCCCGCATGCGGCGGACCGCAGCCGCCGGGTTGCCTGCGTCGATGATCGTGCCGTCGGCCAGTTCGCCTGAGAGGCGCATTGACTTTGGGCCTGTGGCGCCCACATACAGAGGAGGGACAACGGACGGTGGCCACTCCAGAGCTACGTCGTCCAGGGTTACGTACCTGCCTGTGGAGGTCACGCGTTCTCCACGCAGCAACGACTTCATCGCCACCAAATGCTCGCGCATCAAAGTGAGAGGGGAAGCTGCGCGGACGCCCGACTGAGCCATCCACGGTTGGTTACCGTGACCCACGCCGATCGTCACCCGTCCGGGGAAGAGGCGGTGCAGGGTGGCGACCTCCATGGTCGTCATCGCCACGTTGCGCATCGGGACCGGGAGCACGCCTACTCCGACGCGCAGGCGTGACGTCCAGGCCAGAGCCGCCGCCATGCTGGCGATACCGCTCTCGAAGAAGCAGTCCTCCCAGAGCCACAGCTCCTCGAGGCCGGACTCCTCGGCCGCGGCCACCACGGATCGCAACCGCTCTGGCGGCAGCTGCGGACGGAACACGACACCCAGTGTGGTCATGCCCCTGATTCCACCACTAGTCCACCGGCGCGCAGTGCACCGAGCCCACCACGATGTCGCCGCTGTCCGGCCCACCCTGCGGGAACAGCCTGATGTGCATGAGGTTCACGGTCATGCTGCCGTCCGCGGGCGACGGCACGATCGTCTCGTTCAGCGTGATCGTGGCCAGCGGCGGCTCTCCGGAGGCGCCGGGGATCGTGACGACGTGGTTGGCCGGCAGGTCCTCCGGCACGTCGAACCCGCTGGCCCCGGAGAACTGCACCCACGAGCTGCTGCCGGTCAACGTGGTGTGGCACCGCGCCTCGTAACTCGACAGCCGGATCCGCGGGCCGCCGTGGTCGCGCAGCGCGTCGATCCGCAGCCGGCCCCCGACGACCTCCACCGATGCGATCTCGCCCGCGTCGTTGACCGTGCACGTGCTGGTGCCGCTGGTGAACGTCACGAACCCGTCGACCGCCACCTCGCCGCTGCTGCCCTGCGGCGGGCCCACCGTGTCGCACGGGGCGATCGCGTCGACCGTGACCGCCTCGCCGGCGACCGTCGCGGACACCGTGCCGACCGAGCCCTTGGCGAGCGCGTCACCCAGGCTGGCCTGGGCGGGAACGGCGGCGAGAGCGATCGTGAACAGGGCAGCGGCGATGGCAGAGAACGCGCGTCGACGGGTCATGAGTCGAGTCGACCTCGCCGACCCCGCGACCCGCCAGCCCCGCCACCCGGTAGTGACACCAAGACAACCCGACCGGGTGGGTGCGCGGTTGTGTCGGTGCTCGGAGGTACCGTCTGCCTGTGCCGCAAACCTCCACCGATCTCCCTGGGACGACCGAGCTGTTGGCCGCTGCGGTCGAGGCCGTCGGAGGCGCCGAACGCCCAGGTCAGGTCGCGATGGCCGAGGCGGTCGCGCGGTCCATCCGCACGGGCGACCACCTGGCCGTCCAGGCCGGCACCGGCACCGGCAAGTCGCTCGCGTACCTGGTCCCCGCCCTGCGCCACGCGGTGGCCACCGAGGGCACGGTCGTCGTCTCCACGGCCACCATCGCGCTCCAGCGCCAGCTGGTCGACCGCGACCTGCCCCGCCTCGAGAAGGCCCTGGCCGGACCGCTCGGCCGCAAGCCCACGTTCGCCATCCTCAAGGGCCGCCGCAACTACCTGTGCCTCCACAAGATCGACAGCGGCTTCCAGGACGAGCCGGAAGAGGACGTGCTGTTCGACCCGTTCGCCGTCTCCCGGATGGGCCGCGAGGTCACCCGGCTGCGCGAGTGGTCGTCGGACACCGAGACCGGCGACCGCGACGAGGTCGTGCCCGGCGTGTCCGAGCAGGCCTGGCGCCAGGTGTCGGTCACGGCCCGCGAGTGCCTCGGCGCGGCGCGCTGTCCCATCGGCACCGACTGCTTCGCCGAGAAGGCGCGCGCCGAGGCCGGCCGCGCCGACCTGATCGTCACCAACCACGCGCTGCTGGCCATCGACGCCATGCAGGGCTACCAGGTACTCCCCGAACACGAGCTGGTGATCGTCGACGAGGCCCACGACCTGGTCGACCGCGTCACGTCGGTCGCCACGGCCGAACTCACCTCCATGGCCGTCACGGCCGCCGCACGACGCGCCGGCCGGGCCATCGACCAGGAGGTGGCCGACCGGCTGCTCGAGGCGGGTGACGGGTTCACGCTCGTGCTCGAGGACCTCCCGACCGGCCGACTCGACGCCATGCCCACCGCGCTCGAAGGCACCCTCCACGCACTCCGCGACGCCGCCCACGCGTGCATCAGCTCGCTCGGCCCCGAGCGCGGGTCGGACACGGCCGACATCGAGATGGCCACGCACCGCAAGCTCGCCCGGTCGATGCTCGAGGAGGTCCACGACACGGCCGTGCGCCTGCTCGACGCGTTCGACCCCGACGACGCCCACAAGCGCGACGTCGTCTGGCGCACCGGCGACTCGGGTGTCGGCCCGCCGCGTCCGCCGGCCATCAAGATCGCACCGCTCGCGGTCTCCGGGCTGCTGCGCGAGCGGCTGTTCAACGTGAACACCACGGTGCTCACGTCGGCCACGCTCACCCTCGGCGGCACGTTCGACACCATGGCCCGGTCGTGGGGGCTGCCGTCCGAGCAGGGCGAGAGCAAGAAGACCGAGGGCGCGGCCACCGACAAGTCCATCGACGGCCCGTCATGGACGGGCCTCGACGTGGGCTCGCCGTTCGACCACGCCCGCAGCGGCATCCTCTACGTCGCCAAGCACCTGCCGCCGCCGGGCCGCGACGGCCTGCAACCGTCGTACCTGTCCGAGCTGGTTGAGCTGATGGAGGCGTCCGGCGGTCGCACGCTCGGGCTGTTCTCGTCGATGCGTGCCGCCAAGCAGGCCAGCGAGGAGCTGCGCAAGCGCACCGACCTGCCGATCCTGTGCCAGGGCGAGGACTCCACGTCGTTGCTCGTGCGCAAGTTCGCCGAGGACGAGGCCACCTGCCTGTTCGGCACGCTCTCGCTGTGGCAGGGCGTCGACGTGCCCGGCCGATCGCTGCAGTTGGTCGTGGTCGACCGCATCCCGTTCCCCCGGCCCGACGACCCGCTGGCGTCGGCGCGGCAACGAGCGGTGGAAGCGCGGGGCGGCAACGGTTTCCTGTCGGTCGCGGCCACCCACGCCGCGCTGCTGCTCGCGCAGGGCACCGGCCGACTGCTGCGCAGCATGGACGACAAGGGCGTCGTGGCCATCCTCGACCCTCGCTTGGCCACCGCGCGCTACGGCGGGTTCCTGCGGGCGTCGCTGCCGGCGTACTGGACCACACACGACCCGGAGGTCGTGAGAGCAGCCCTCCGCCGGCTCGCCGCGGCCAACTGATCAAATATGTCCGACCCAGTTCCATCCGTAGGGAGACCGCGTGTCCACACAACCCGGTGACGCTGGCATCACCGTCGACGACGACGGCGTCCGCCGGCAGCTCGCCGACGGCTCCGAAGAGTCGGTGACCTGGGAGAACCTCGCCGAGGTGGCCATCAGGACCACACCGGAGGGCCCGTGGAAGGAAGACGTGTTCTTCCTGCTCGTGGCGGCCGGCGGCGGCGGGTGCGCGGTCCCGGCCGGCCACCCGAGCGCCGACGACCTGATGAACCGCCTCCAGTCCCTCCCCGACTTCGACAACGACGCCTTCATCGAAGCGATGACCACCATCGAGGACGGGCTTTTCGTCATCTGGCAGAAGCAGAAGTAAGACACACTGTCGGCCATGGACGAGGTGCCGGCGTACGTCCTCTTCACGAGCCCGGATCCCCTGGACTGGGACCTGATCTGGCCGACCATCCAGGCCGCGTTCGCCCATGTCGGTGTGCCGGTTTTCGAAGTCACGAATAGGCACGACGGCAAGCAGGCCACGGTGCCGGCCCACACCAAACTTCTCGACGAGTTCCCCACGACGCTGACGAACTTCCTGTCCCCGCAGCTGCCGAGGCTGCGCATCGTCATGCACGTGGGCGATCCGGCCACGCTCTTCGACCTGGACGACGTCGACTTCGACGACGAGGGCCAGTACCAACCCGTGCTCACGGAGGGGTTCGTCAGGGGGCTGGAACCGCCACAACGCCTGCTCGACGGTTACCAGAAGTTCTTCGCCGATACCGGGTTTGTGGGGTGGCGGCGGACGCAACGGTTCCGGCCGAGCCCCATCACCTGCCTGGTCATCACCGCGGGTGGCAAATCGGTGTTCACCGGTCACAGCGACGGGTTCGTGCGCTGGTTCGACGCGGCGACCGGAGCCCATGCCGGTCTGCTGGCCGGGCCAACGGCCGAGGTGACGGCCATCGGAATCACGCCCGACGGCCTGTATATCGTCGCGGGCGATCGGGACGGTGGACTCCATCGCTGGTTCGGCAGCGTCCACGACCGCAAGTTCGAGATCCCCGGCATCAGCATCGGGGCGATCGCGTTCACTCCGGACGGCCGATACGTGCTGGCCGGCACGGCCGATGGCAACCTCGCCGTCTGGGATGCGGAGGCGAACGTGCTGGTGCGCCAGTGGACGGTGTCGTCGTCCGGAGCCGTCTACGCCCTCGCCGTCTCGCGCGACGGAACGCAGGTCGTCACCGGCGGCTCGTCCGGCCGGATTCGGCGGTGGCACCTGCCGTCGGGCGAGGAGGTCGATTCGATCAGCGGCAACGGCAGGAGTGTTCGTGCTCTCGCCTTCACGGACTCCATGCTCGTCTCCGGCGGCGGCGACGGCACCATTCGGGTGTGGGGGCTGCCTGATCTGCATCTCGTCCGGGCCATCGAGACCACGTATCGGGTTCGGACGGTCGCGGTCCACGGGTCACAGATCGTCTTCGGCGGCTCCGGTGACCTGCAACGGCTCTCGCTCACCACCGGCGAGCCGATCGGCGGGCCCATGGGCGGGCCGGAGGCGGACGTGTTCGCCGTGGCCGTGACGCCTGATGGACAGCAGATCATCTCTGGTGGCGCGGACGGGGTGTTGCGGCGGTGGGATGCCCACACGGGTGCACCGATCACCGGGACGGTGCGGTCGGTTGAGCAGTTGGCCGAGGTGGTCAGTGATCTCGAGAGTGCGCCGAGGACGCGCTCAACATCGGGGCGGACGTGCACACCGTCGCCGCCATCCTTGCCGCGTTGTCCACCAAGCCGCCGTTGTCCGTTGCGTTGATGGGTGACTGGGGTGCTGGCAAGTCGAGTTTCATGCGGCAGTTGCGGGATCGGATGGACGTTCTCGCGGGCACCGGTGGGGATGTGTTTGCCGGGAATATTCGGCAGGTTTCCTTCAATGCCTGGCACTACAGCGACGATCACTTGTGGGTGGGGATCGTTGAGCATCTTTTTCGGTCGTTGCGGACTGAGCCCTCCTCGGACACTGCTGGGTTGCAGGCCAAGCTCCAGAGTGAGGAAGCCGAGCGGGACCAGCTTGAGCGGGAGTTGGACGCTGCTGGCCGGCACACCCTCTTCGGGGTGTTGGGGAGCCTCGCCGTGTTGCGGGCTGGGTGGCAGGAGTTGCGGCGGGGTGGGTGGCGGTTGTGGGTGTCGCTCGCCGCTGTGCTCGCCGGGGTGGCTGTTGTCGTTCTTGGGTTGCCCTGGGTTGGGGGGATTGTCGCTGTCCTTGGGCCGATTCTTGCCGGGCTCAGTGGACTTGGGTCTTATGTGGACGTTGCTCGTTCGCAGCTCATCGCGCGCAAGGTTGTGCTGGATCAGGACATCCGGGCTATTTCTGAGAAGCTTGATCGGCTTGATCCCGCTCGGCGGCTTGATCGGTTGCTCGACGAGATCACCGACGAGGAGCGGTACGCCGGGTTTCGTGGGTTGACCGGGCGGATTCATCACGACCTGCGGCGGTTGTCCGACGATCTTGCCGCCGCGCGGGGTCGGAGTGGGCCGCCGCCCTTGCAGCGGATCGTGCTTTACGTGGATGACCTTGATCGGTGTACGCCGGAGCGGGTGGTTGACGTTCTCCAGGCCGTCAATCTCCTGCTCACCATGGATTTGTTCATGGTGGTGGTGGCCGTGGATCCGCGGTGGTTGTTGCGGTCGTTGGAGAGTCACCACCGTGACACCTTCGCCGACGCTGGGCCCGTCACTTACCTTGACAAGATTTTTCACATTCCCTTTGCGTTGCGGCCCATGGGTAGCCACGCAGTTGGGTATCTGCACTCGCTGTTGCCGCCTGAGCCTGAGTTGGAGCCGGAGCAGCCTGTGTCGGCAGCAGCCTGTTCGGGCCGAGCGCACCGTGCCGTCGGAAGTGCCTGAGGTTGTGGTTCCGGCCCCCGCACCCGCGCCGGCGACGGCCCGTGACGCCACCGAAGGGTTGCGGATGACCTGGGCCCGAGCGGGAGTTCCTCGGTCGGCTCACGCCGTTGCTCACCACGCCGCGGGCGATCAAGAAGCTTGCCAACCTTTACCGGTTGTTGCGGCTGTCGGTGCCGCGTGACCAGTTGACCGCGTTTCTTGACGGGCGGTTTCAGGCCGCTGCGCTCCTGCTCGCCGCGTTGGCCGGGGATCCCTCTCGGACGCGTGCGCTGTTGGTCGACATCGCTGCTGCTGAGGATGATCTGCTGAAGGTGTTGCGCGCCAACGAACTTGGGTGCCGGCTGGCTGACCTGCTCGAAGCGGACACCTCGATCCATCGTGAGTTGGCTACCTACCAGAGGTGGGCCACGGAGGTCGCGCGCTACGGGTTTGAGACCTACGACCTCTACACGAAGTAGCCCAATCGGGTGGTGGGATCCCAGTTTTGGGAGTTCGCGGGAAGAATATGGTGGCGTGGCATCCCATATCAGTCCGGTCGTTCTGCGGCAGGAAATTGGCCGTCGAATACGTCTTGCTCGGCACGAAGCCGGGCTGACCATCGTCGAGGCCGCCGCTCGGCTGGAGATTTCCCGGAGTGTGCTGAACCGCTACGAGACCGGTGAGGGCACCGTCTCGGTTCACATCGTGCGATCCATGATGGACATCTACGACCAGCGCATGGACGACGTTCAGGAGATGGTCCGCCAGGCCCGCGCCAAGGGGTGGTGGAAGCAGTACGGAGTTTCCGACAAGGCATTTGTCGCCTTGGAGACCGGTGCGGTTCGAAGCAGCAACTACGAACTCGCGTTCGTGCCTGGACTGCTCCAGACCGCTGACTACGCCCGAGCGGTGTTCAAGTCGGGTCGCGAGATGCGGAACCAGGATTGGATCAACAATCGCCTCGCGGTGCGCCTGAACCGCCAGGAACGACTCACCGACGACGAACACCCCATCGAGCTTGAGGCCGTTGTTCATGAGTTCGCACTGCGGACTCCGGTGGGCGGCGCGGCGGTGATGCGCAACCAGCTGCGACACCTCGCGCTGATCAACGAGCTGCCGACCGTGACTGTGCGGATCTTGGCAAGCACCGTGGTGTCCAACGAGGCGATGGCTGGGGGCTTCACCGTCCTGGACTTCCCTGGCGGTCAGCCAAGCATCAGCTGTGCAACCCACGCGCTCGGCGACGATCGGCAGGACAAGTCCGAGCTGGTGGAACCGGCTAGACTGCGGTTCGCCCACCTGCGTTCGCTCGCGCTGAAACCAGATGAATCAGTGGCGCTGATCGAGCAGGTGGCCGACGATCTGTGGTCGAGCTGAGAAGAGGCGAACTTGATGTCCACTGTGGACCTCGTGTGGCGCAAGAGCAGCTTCAGCGGCGGTAGTGGTAGCGATAACGACAACTGCGTCGAGGTGGCGCTCGTCGGGGCGGCGGCTGCGTTGCGGGACTCCAAGAACTCCGCTGGGCCGGTCCTCGTGCTGTCGGGTCCGGCCTGGGCTGGGCTACGCGAAGTAGGGCGTCAGGCGGGCGCGGGTGGGGCCTAGCCACGGCGCCAGTTCCGTGGGGAACTCCACGCCCTGGGCGAAGTAGTCCAGGCTCGCGCGGTGTAGGGCGTCCTTCGTCGTGGTCACCGTGGGGAACGGGGACTTGAGGAAGCGCTGGTACGCCTCCAGATCTTGGAGGCACAGCGAGATGGCCCGCACGTAGTGTTCCCGCGCCACCGGGGCTCCTACGGCCGTCAGCATGGCTTCCAGGTCCCGGAGGAGTTCACCTTCGAGGTTGTAGATCAGTTGGGCGAAGCCGCCGCGAGTGACGTTGTGGTCGAAGTACCTTGCCAGCGCTACGGTTCTGGCCAGAGCGCGGATTTCCGCTGGGGTGTCCCGGCCGAGTCGTCGTGCTGACTCGGCCAGGTCGGTTAAGGCGTCACGCGACATCTTGCGCGATCACGGTCACCGTTCCCGGCGCTACTTCCGTGAAGCCCGCGTCTCGTACGGCCACCACGCCCCGGGAACGCCAGGCGCCGGCCGGATCGTCGCCAGGGTGCAGCTCCTGCCAGCGCGCGCGGGTGGGGGTGCGGACGGCGCAGCGGTAGTCCTTCCAACTCGCGAAGTACTCCGGGTCGCGGATGAGCGCGGCCAGCAGCATTGACGCGTGGCCGACCTGGGCGGCGGCCTTGCCGGCCGTCATCTCCACTGTCGGGTTCAGCCACAGGACGGGGACGCCGGGTGGGGGCGGGCCTGGGTCGTCCGTCGGGAGTTCGCTGCCGGAGATCTGGAGGCGGGTGACCTCGCGAGGGGTTTCCACCACCAGGCCCGGGACCAGGGCACGGGCCTCGGCGCCGTCCACCGACACCGTGACGCCCGGTAGAGCTTGGACGGCATCCCAGTGGGCGCCGCGGGCTCGGCGGGAGACCTTGCGGATTCGGCCGTCGATCCAGGCCTGCAGCGGGTCTTCCCAGGACGGTTCGTCGGCCAGGCAGACCGCCACGGCCGCGGCCGCTGCCGCCTCCAGGACCGACGTCCGGGAAGGTGGGGAGGAGCGCTCGATGCGCAGGATCACCGGCATCGCGCGGACCAGCTCCGGGTCCTCGTCGGCCGTGTCGCCGGTCTCCGTGGCCGGGAGGCCCAGCCAGTGCGCGTATCGCGCGGCGAGCGGGTCGAGGATCACTGGCGTAGCGAGTCCAGGCCGTCGGCGGCGTCGGCGGCCTCCACCTCGGCCCTGGTCACGCCCAGCACGAACAGCACGACGTCCAGGTACGGGTGGGACAGCGCGGTGTCGGCCACCTCGCGCAGGGCGGGCTTCGCGTTGAAGGCGACCCCGAGGCCGGCGGTGGAGAGCATGTCGATGTCGTTCGCGCCGTCGCCGATGGCCACGCACTGGGCCAGCGGCACGTCGAACTCGGCGGCGAAGCGGCGCAGGGCCTGGGCCTTGCCCGGGCGGTCGACGATCTCGCCGAGGACGCGGCCGGTGAGCTTGCCGTCCTCGATCTCCAGGTCGTTGGCCATGCTGAAGTCGAGGCCGAGGTCAACGGCCAGGCGGTCGATGATCGGGGTGAACCCGCCGGACACCACCCCGCAGCGGAAGCCCAAGCGCTTGAGCGTGCGGATGGTGGTGCGTGCGCCCGGCATGAAGGTCAACGAGTCGGCCACCTCGTCGAGGACCGACTCGGGCAGGCCGGCCAGCGCGGAGACGCGTCGTTCGAGGGACTGGGCGAAGTCCAGCTCGCCGCGCATGGCGGCCTCCGTGACCTCGCGGACCTCGGCCTCGCGGCCGGCCTTCGCCGCGAGCATCTCGATGACCTCGCCCTGGATGAGCGTGGAGTCGACGTCGAACACCACCAGGCGTTTGGCCCGCCTGGTCAGCCCTTCGCGCTCGACAGCGACGTCCAGGCCGACACGTGCCGACACCTCGGCCAATGCGGCCCGCAGCGCCGCATCGGACTGGCCGTCGTCCTGCGCCACGGAAACCCGCAGCTCCAGGCCGGTGACCGGGTAGTCGGCCACGCGGCGGATGGCGTCGATGTTGATGTCCAGCGCCGCGAGACGCCTCGCGACCTCGGCGAACGCGCGCGCGGTGACCGGGCGGCCGAGCACCACGAGCACGTGGCTGGAGCCGAGCCGCGACGGGGACAGCGGGTCGGCGCCCACCTCGACGGTGACCTGCACGCCGACCGTGGCCATGGCCTGCTCGACGGCCTCCTGGAGGCCCTCCGGGTCGTGGTCGGTGCCGACGAGCACACCCAGCACGAGCTGGCCGCGGATGGTGACCTGCTCGACGTCGAGGATGTCGACGCCGTGCCTGGTCAGCACCGCGAACAGCACCGAGGACACGCCCGGCTTGTCCGGCCCGGTAACGGTGATCAGGACCGGTGTACTGGGCTGGGCCACGGGAGGAGACCTACCGAATCAGTTCGACTTCTGGGGGTCGCCCTTGGAGATCTCGTCCGGATTCATCTTCTCGGCGAGGACCTCCGACGGCGCCGCATGGCCGCTTTCGCCGTGCTTGCCGCTGAACGGGCCGATGTACTTGTCGCGGTTGGCCTGCTCCACCACATGCGGGTAGTGCAGGTCGAACGCGGGACGCTCGGACCGGATGCGGGGCAGCTCGGTGAAGTTGTGGCGCGGCGGCGGGCTGCTGGTGGCCCATTCGAGCGAGTTGCCGTAGCCCCACGGGTCGTCGGCCGTGGTGGTCTCGCCGTAGCGGTACGACTTGAAGACGTTCCAGATGAACGGCAGCGTGGACGCACCGAGGATGTACGCGCCGATCGTGGAGATCGTGTTCAGCGTGGTGAACCCGTCGGAGGCCAGGTAGTCGGCGTAGCGACGCGGCATGCCCTCGTTGCCCAGCCAGTGCTGGACCAGGAACGTGCCGTGGAAGCCCAGGAACGTGGTCCAGAAGTGGAGCTTGCCGAGCGACTCGTCGAGGTAGCGACCAGTGATCTTCGGGAACCAGAAGTAGATGCCCGCGAAGGTGGCGAACGCGATCGTGCCGTAGAGCACGTAGTGGAAGTGGGCCACCACGAAGTACGTGTCGGACACGTGGAAGTCGATGGCCGGGGCGGCCAGCAGGATGCCCGTGAGACCGCCGAAGAGGAACGTGACCAGGAAGCCGATGGAGAACAACATCGGCGTCTCGAAGGTCAGTTGCCCCTTCCACATGGTGCCGATCCAGTTGAAGAACTTCACACCGGTCGGTACCGCGATGAGGAACGTCATGAAGGCGAAGAACGGCAGGAGCACCGCGCCGGTGGCGTACATGTGGTGGGCCCACACGGCCACGGACAGCGCCGCGATGCCGAGCGTCGCGTAGATCAGGCCGCGGTAGCCGAACAGCGGCTTGCGGCTGAACACCGGGAAGATCTCCGAAACGATGCCGAAGAACGGCAACGCGACGATGTAGACCTCCGGATGGCCGAAGAACCAGAAGAGGTGCTGCCAGAGGATCACGCCGCCGTTGGCCGGGTCGAACACGTGCGCCCCGAACAACCGGTCCGCCAGCAGGCCGAACAGGGCCGCGGTCAGGATCGGGAAGGCGATCAGGATCAGGATGGCCGTGATCAGGATGTTCCAGGTGAAGATCGGCATCCGGAACATGGTCATGCCGGGGGCACGCAGGCAGACCACGGTGGTCAGCATGTTCACGCCACCGAGGATCGTGCCGAGACCGGACAGGATCAGGCCGACGATCCACAGGTCACCGCCCACTCCGGGCGAGTGGATCTTGTCCGACAGCGGGGTGTAGGCGAACCAGCCGAAGTCGGCGGCGCCTCCCGGGGTCAGGAAGCCGGAGAGCACGATGATGCCGCCGAACAGGAACAGCCAGTACGAGAAGGCGTTCAGTCGGGGGAACGCCACGTCGGGCGCGCCGATCTGGAGCGGCAGGATGAAGTTCGCGAAGCCGAACAGGATCGGTGTCGCGTAGAGCAGCAACATGATCGTGCCGTGCATCGTGAACAGCTGGTTGTACTGCTCCTGGGACAGGAACTGTTGACCGGGGAACGCCAGCTCAGAGCGGATGAGCATGGCCATCGCGCCGCCGATCATGAAGAAGGCGAACGCCGTGACCAGGTACATGATCCCGATCTTCTTGGGATCCGTCTCCCGGAACAGCTGCAGGAGGTAAGAACCCTTGGCTGCCGGACGCGCCGGGTACGGGCGCGTGGCGATCGGCTTCGGGGCTACTGCCGTCACTCCATGCCTCCTGTGGCTCCTCGCTAGTTCGTGGCGATCGTAGCCCGCTCCGGGTTGGCCAGTGCGTTTGGGCGGGTGACACGATCTCTGGATGTCGATCAGTGTGCGGGCGGCGGTGGCGATGGCCGCCGACCTGGGGATCCGCTGCACCGACCCGGTGGTGCTGCACTCGGGTAGCAATGTGGTCGTTCACCTGCGGCCGTCGCCGGTGATCGCGAAGGTGGCGGGTCGCACGGCGCTCATCCGGCCGGGGGTCTCGGCGTGGCTTCAGCGGGATGTCGACGTGGCTCGTCATGTGGCGGCTCGGGGGGTGGCGGCGACGGTGCCGCTCGGGATGGCGGGGTCGGTCGCGCTGTGGCGGTTCGAGCCACACTCGACCGACGTGCCTCCGCCTTCCGCCGTGGGCTTGGCGCTGGCCTCGCTGCATGCGGCTCTCGCTTCTTATGCGGGTCCGCTGCCGGCGGCCGGGCCGGTGGACGACCTGGTCAACACGCTGGACTACCTCGAGGGGTCGGTGGACGTGTCCGAGTTGCGAGCGCGGGTGGCTCCCCTGGCTTCAGCCGTGGCGGCAATGCCCTCCCGGCCCCTGCATGGGGACGCGCATCCGGGAAACCTGCTGGTCACGCCGCGTGGACTGGTGTGGAACGACTTCGAGGACGCCTGGCACGGGCCGCTGGCGTGGGACCTCGCTTGTCTGGCGAACACTCGGAGGCTGGACGGGGCGGCCGCCGTGGCCGCGTATCCGGATCCGCCGCCGGCCGAGGAGATCGCCGTCTGCCTGGAGCTGCGTCGGCTGTTCGGCGAGGCGTGGCGACTGCTGATCGCCGCCGGCTAGCGAGTCCCACGTTCAGACCGGGCGAGTCCCACGTTCAACACCCGCGAGTCTCCCTCCGCAGACCCGCGAGTTGGCGGTTCGCAACCGAACGCCGTGGTCATGAACCGCCAACTCGCCTGCCCCGCGACGGAGACTCGCGGGGCTTGAAACGCCAGCTCGGATGTCCTGGGAGGGGGACTCGCCGGGCTTGAACGTGGGACTCGCCGGGTTCAGCGTAGGAGTGCCCACACCAGGGCTAGAGGGACCGTGATCGGGGGGTAGATCAGGGACAGGAGGACCAGGTCGGGGCCGCGTAGTACCTGGACGATCAGCGCGGCCGGGATCGTGCCGAACGGGGTGGCCACCTCGCCGAGGGTGTCGAAGTTCGGGGGTTTTCTCGTGACCGTGCGCACGACGCCGGCCGCGATGATCGGGATGGCGTACAGGGCGTCCAGTCCGGAGACGGGTACCACCCAGACGGCCGCCACGCCGGCCAGGACCACGAGGTTGGCGGTTCGCAACTCCAGGTTCGACAGGCCGACCCAGCGGCGTTTGCCCGGGGACGCCCACAGGTCGCCGAGGGCCGCGCCGAACGGGAGGACCGACAGGTAGCCGATGACCGTGATCACCAGGACGTCCGGGAGGGCGGGGAACGTGCGCAGCGCGGTGATCGTGGTGAGGGCCAGGAGGGCGGCCGTCGGCACGAGGCGGACGCGGCCGACGACGCCGAGCCAGGCCAGGCGCAGCGCGACGGGCCGGCCGAGGCGTCGGGGACGGCCGGGGCGGGCGGCGGGCAGGAGCATCGCGAGGTCGAGGAAGTGCAGGCCCGTCTCGCGCAGGAGCCGGTCGTGCCAGCCGTCGACCAGTTCGGTGCGGCCCGGGTTGTGTGGCCTGGGGCGCGCGGCGAGGACGGCGGCGGCGAGGGTCGCGGCGGCAGCCAGGGCGATGAGCACGGCCTGGCCGGGCGTTGTGAACGTCATGGCCGCGGCCGGCGCGAGCACGATCAGCGTCTCGGCCGTGCGGCTCGTCCGTGGTCGTCGGATGGTGCTCAGCGCGGCGAGGGCGGTGCCGAGCAGGAGGGCGGTGCCGGCCAGGATCCAGTCACGCGGGATGGTCGCGACGGCGGCGAGGAGAGCGAGCAGGTAGCCGAGCGCGACCAGGCGCAGGAGCCAGCCGCCGAGGATTCTCTGGGTGATCAGGCGGTTGCGGTCGACGTCACGCCAGGTGAGGTCCGCCGGTTCGAGCCAGACGAAGCCGCGCGGCAGCATCGACCACCAGGCCACGGCCGTGACGACCGCCACCAGGGCGAGTGGGGTCGCGGTCTCGGCGGGAATGCCCAGTTTGTCGCGCAGCGTGTCGAGCCGGAAGAACGCGAAGGTCGCCAGGCCGCCGCCGAGCACCAGTCCGAGAGTGCGCTCGTCCCCGCTGAACCAGCGGGTCATCCCAGGTGGACCTCGTGGTCGGCGACGGTCAGCAGGGGCGGGTGGTGGGTGGCCATGACCACGGTGACGCCACGTTCCCGCTCGGCCGTCACGAGGTCGGCGAGCCACTTCTTGCCCTGGACGTCGAGGGCGCGCTCGGGCTCGTCCAGGAGGAGGACCTCGTGGGGGCGGGCCACGGCGCCCAGGACCAGCAGACGGCGGCGTTGGCCGGCCGACAGGTGGTAGGCGTGGACGTCGGCGCGTTCGGCCAGGCCCGCCTCCGCCAGCCAGGTGAGGGCGTCGGCCGGGTCGCCGCCGTGGGTTTCGAGCAGCAGTTCCAGGTGTTGGCGGGTGGACAGCTCGGCGAAGAAGTCGGAGTCGTCGAGCAGGACCGAGACGCGGCGGCGGAACGTGACGTCGCGTTCGTTCGGCTGCTGGTCGAGGACGGTGACCGTGCCCTCGGTCGGCGCTCTCGTGCCGTACAGGCAGTTCAGGAGGGTCGACTTGCCGCTGCCGTTCGTGCCGGTCAGCGCCAGGCACTCGCCTTCGCCCACGGCCAGGTCGAGGTCGTGGAACAGCCACTCGTCGCCGGCCCGCACGCCCAGGCCGACCGCCTTGATGCTCACCGGTGGGGCGGGTAGCCGGGTGGCGGGTAGTACGGCTGTTGATATGGCTGCTGGTAGGGCTGTTGGTATCCGCCGAACAGGTCCGGGCGGTAGAGGCGGACCCACGCCCCCATGGCGGTCTGCACCCAGTTCGGGTCGATGCCGCCGAGCGGGATGGCCACCTCGCGCCGCCCGTCGACCGGGTTCACGGGCGTGGCGGCCAACTGCTCACGCATCCAGGCGGGGATGTTCGGCGGCGTGAGCCGCTCGCCCCAGCCGATGAGCCCCTGCGACTTGATCGACCCGACGCCGACCTGGACGCCGCCGTCCTCGCCGATCTGGCCGGCGCCGGACATGCGGGTGTCGACCTGGCCGATCCGGGTGATGTCCGGCCACAGCAGGCGGATCCGGAACCCCATTTGGTCGCTCAGCTCGACGCCCCACTCGGAGAACCGCACGACCGTGCCGGTCGACATCTTCTTGAACTTGGCGAACAGCACACCCACGAGCGCGCCGGTGGCGACGACCGCGATCCCGATGCCGCCCAGCAGACCGGCGAAGATCGAGCCGAGCAACAGCATGATGGCGAAGAAGAAGATCAGCACGAACACGTACGGCAGCGCGACGCGCCCGAAGCCCCCGGACATGCGAAACTCGCGCGGCAACTGCATCTGATTCGGGTACCCCACGAGGTCGGAGCCTACGTGGCGTCGTCGTCGAACAGGTCCGGACGGTGGCGGCGGACCAGCTCCCCCATGTCGGTCCGCTGCCAGTCCGGGTCGATGAGACCAAGTGGGATGATCACCCCTGGCCGCCCGTCCGCCGGGTTCCTGGGCTCCGCGGCCAGCCGCTCGAGCACCCACCCGGGGACGTCCAGCGGCATGATCCGTTCGCCCCAGCCGACGAGACCCTGCAACTTGATCACACCGTCATTGGACTTCATGCGGATCATCCCGCGGCGGTCCTCGTGGGGTGGGGACTGCCGGAATTCGACCTCATCGATTCGGGTCACGTCCGGCCACCTCAACCGCACGCGGAGCCCTATCTTGTCCCGCCACTCGACGCCCTGCTCCGAGAACGTCGCCACCGTGTTTGCCTGCATCCGCCGGAAGTTGCTGAACAGCTTGCCCACGAACAAACCGTCGACCGCCCCGCCGGCCGCGACGGCGCCCCACCACCCAACGGCATCCACGCTGACCACCCCGAAGATGACGAACAGCGCCACCAGGATGGATTTGTATGACCACACGACGCGACCGAAGCCGCCGGTAATCCGAAACTCACGCGGCAGATCCCCCACGAGGTCGAAGCCTAGTTGGTGACCTGCTCGTATGCGGCGATGGTGTCGCGCAGGATTTCTTCTCCCGGGCGGGCCCACAGTTCGGCGTTGAAGACCTCGATCTCGATGGGGCCTGTGTAGCCGGCGTCGTCGACCGCGCGCAGGAACTTGCCGAACTCCACGTGGCCGGTGCCGGGCAGGCCGCGGCCCACGAGGACGTCCGCCGGTAGGGGGACCACCCAGTCGGCCAGTTGGAAGCACGCGATGCGGTCGCCGGCACCGGCGATCAGTTCGAAGACCCGTTCGTCCCACCACACGTGGTAGGTGTCGAGCGCGATGCCGACGGCGGCGGCCGGGAACGGTGCGCACAGTTCCAGGGCGCCGTGCAGTGACGCGACCACGCTGCGGTCCGCGCAGAACATCGGGTGCATGGGTTCGACGGCTAACGTCACGCCCACGTCCAGCGCGTGCGGGGCCAGCGCCTCCAGGCCGCGGGCTACCCGGTCCCGCGCCTCGGCCAGTGGGCGGCCGAACAGGCCGCCGCACACCAACACGAGTGCGGGGGCGCCCAGTTCGGCCGCTTCGTCGAGCGCTGCGCGGTTGTCGTCCAGCCAGTTGTCGGCGCCGAAGAAGCCGCCGCGGCAGAGCGACGTCACCGACAGGCCGGCCTCGTGGACCAGTTTCGCCGAGCGTGCCAGGCCGTACTCGGCAACGGGTTCGCGCCAGAGCCCGACCTGAGTGACGCCGGCCTCCGCGCAGCCCGCCACTACCTCGGCCAGCGGCCAGTACTTGGCGGTCGCCTGGTTGAACGAGAACCGGCTCACTGGGCGACTCCCGCCACCGTGAAGTAGGCGCGGGCCCGCGCGGCGGCCAGGTCGGCGTCCGGGAGCAGGCCGGCCTCGTCGGCCAGGACCAGCAGGCGGGCCAGGTGTACGGGTGAGCGGCCGGACTGCAGGCCGCCGACCATGGTGAAGTGGTCCTGGTGGCCGGAAAGCCACGCCAGGAACACGATGCCCGTCTTGTAGAACTGGGTGGGCGCGGCGAACAGGTGCCTGGCCAGCGGGACGGTCGGGTCGAGGATCGCGCGGAAGCCCGCCTTGTCGCCGGCGTCCAGCGCGCGCAGCGCCGGGCCGACGGCGGGGGCGATGGCCGCGAACGCGCCGAGCAGCGCGTCCGAGTAGCCCTGGTCGTCGCCCTCGATGAGCGACGGGTAGTTGAAGTCGTCGCCCGTGTACATCCGGACGCCATCGGGCAGGCGGCGGCGAACCGACACCTCGAAGTCGGCGTCCAGCAACGACATCTTCATGCCGTCCACCACCGACGCGTGGTCCTTCAGCAACGCGAGCACGGTTTCGGCTGCGTCAGCGGGGTTCGAGGAGCCCCAGTAGCCCGCCAGAGCCGGGTCGAACATGTCACCCAGCCAGTGCAGCAGGACCGGGGAGTCCACATCGGACAGCAACGACGAGTACACCGACAGGTAGTCCTCGGCGCTTGTCGCCGCCGCGGCCAGGTGTCGGCTGCACATCAGCACCGGCACCGCGCCCGCTTCGAGGACGTCGGCCAGCTGTTCGGCGTAGGCAGAACGGATCTGCGTCAGCGTCGCCGGGCCCGGTGGGAGCTGGTCGGTCGCCACGCCCGCCACGATCCGGCCGCCCGCTTCGGCCGCGCTGCGCCGGATCAGCTCACGCACGGCCGGGTAGTCGAGACCCATGCCGCGCTGCGCGGTGTCCATGGCCTCGGCCACGCCGAGCCCGAGTCGCCACAGGTGGTGACGGAACGCCAAAGTCGCGTCCCAGTCCACCACGGCGGGAGCGCCCGGGATGTTCTCGGCCAGCGGCGAGGCCACCACATGTGCCGCGGCGTAGGCGATCCGACTGCGTGGCGGGTCGGTGATCGTCTCGAAGGACGCCCCGCCACGCAGCCGGATCAGCTGCCCACCGGGCAGCTTGACTTCAGGACCCATCGGCCAACTCCGGGATCGAGATGCGTCGGCCCTCGGTGGCGGCCTGCATCCCCAGCTCCGCCAACTGAACGCCCCGCGCGGCCGCCGCGAAGTCCCACGGGAAGTCCGCGCCCTCGACCACGTGGCGCAGGAACTGCTCCCACTGGACGCGGAACCCGTTGTCGAACACCTCGTTGTCCGGCACCTGCGACCAGTCGCCGCGCGCGTTCACGTTCGGCGGCAGGTCCGGGTCCCACACGGGCATGGGCGTGGCCTCCCGCGACTGGGCGCGGCAGTTCCGCAGACCGGCGACGGCGCTCCCATGTGTACCGTCCACCTGGAACTCCACGAGTTCGTCGCGGGCCACCCGCACGCACCACGACGAGTTGAACTGGGCGATCAACCCGTTGTCCAGTTCGAAGATCGCATACGCCGCGTCGTCGGCCGTGGCGGCGTAGCGCTCGTCGTTCTCGTCCCACCGCTCCGGGATGTGCGTGGCGATCGTGGCCTGCACCGAACGTACCGGGCCGAACAGGTGCTCGAGGACGTAGTGCCAGTGCGGGAACATGTCCAGCACCACGCCGCCGCCGTCCTGCTTGCGGTAGTTCCACGACGGCCGCTGCGCGCGCTGCCAGTCGCCCTCGAAGACCCAGTACCCGAACTCGCACCGGACCGACAGCACGCGGCCGAAGAAACCGCCGTCCACCAACCGCTTCAGCTTGCGCAGACCCGGCAGGAAGATCTTGTCCGCGACGACCCCGTTGCGGACACCGGCCGCCGTGGCCAGACGGGACAGTTGCAGCGCCCCGTCCAGGTCCATTGCGAGGGGCTTCTCCGTGTAGATGTGCTTGCCCGCCTCGATGGCCGTGGCGATCGCCTTCTCGCGCCGTTGTGTGGTGAGCGCGTCGAAGTAGATCTCCACGTCGGGGCGGGCCAGCGCCTCGTGCAGGTCGGTGGTCCAGTCGGTCAACCCGTGTCGCTCGGCGATCTCCGCGAGCTTGCGCTCGTTGCGGCCGACGAGCACCGGCTCCGGCCAGAGCACGGTGCCGTCGCGCAACGGCAGGCCGCCGTCCTCCCGGATGGCGAGCAGCGACCGCACCAGGTGCTGGCGGTAGCCCATGCGCCCGGTGACACCGTTCAACACGATACCCACCCGCCTCCCCGGATTTTTCCCGCGTGGTTGCGTTGGGCTGGTTTCATGAGCCCCTGGCGCGCGAGTGGCTGGCTTGCTTCCCGTTCCCCTTAGGTGCGGTTGATTGCCACCTGGCTCATGCATACTTTTCCCTTTACCTCAGTGGCTCTCGTGTGAGCCGAGCAACTGGCGGATCTCGCGGGTGAGTGACCCGAAGTTCGGGTGGGTCATCACCTGCGCGTAGTCCCTGGCGCGGGGCAGATCCACCTCGAGGGTCCGCATCAGCCGGCCAGGGCGCGGGCTCATCACCTCCACCCGGGTGCCCAGGAAGACCGCCTCGGCGATCGAGTGGGTCACCAGGAGGATGGTGGTACCGGTCTCCTGCCAGATCCGGTTCAGCTCGGCGTTGAGCTGTTCCCGTGTGAGGGCGTCGAGCGCCCCGAACGGTTCGTCCATCAACAGCACGGGTGGTTCGTGCAGCAGCGCGCGGCACAACGCCACCCGCTGCTGCATGCCCCCGGACAGCTCGTGCGGCAGCGACCGCTCGAATCCTTTGAGGCCGGTCAGCTCGATCAGCTCGTCGGCCCGACGCCCGGCCTTCGCGCGGTCCATGCCCCGCATCTCGGCCTGCAGCAGGATGTTCTTGCGTACCCCGCGCCATTCGAGCAGCGCGGCCCGCTGGAACGCGAACCCGATGTTCTGCTGCGGCTTGGTGATCGCGTTGCCGAACAGGCTGGCCGAGCCGGACGACGGCTTCACGAGTCCGGCGACCACTTTGAGCAAAGTGGACTTACCGCACCCGGAGGGGCCGACGATGGAGATGAACTCGCCGGCCTCCACGCTCATGGTGACGTCGTCGAGCGCCAGGGTGGTGGACCTTTTGGACTGGAACCGGACGCTCAGGTTCTGAACGTCGACGGCTGTTCCCGTAAGGACAGTCATGAGCCCTCGCCGCTTGCGTGTGAGCCGTCCCAGTAGGCGGCCGGGTCGCCGGCGTCCTCGAGTGCCGCGTACTGGGACATCAGGTCGATCGTCCCCTGCCACTGCTCCTCGGTGTTCACGCCCGGCTGGCCCGCGGTGTCCAGCTGCAGCAGCGGTTCCGCCAGCTCGAGCTGCTGGACCAGGACCTCCTCCGGCGGCTCGTTCTCCGCCAGGTCCATCATGGCCTTGGCCGCGCCGGCGACGTCCTTGACCGACTCGGCCCACGACTTCTGCGTGGCCCGCACGAACTTCGCCACCAGCTCCGGGTTGTTCGAGAGCATCTCGTCGTTCGCCACGATGCCCGTGCCCAGCATGTTCAGGCCCGAGTCGGCGAACAGCAGGTGGTCGACCGTCTTGCCGGTCCGCGCCTCGATGGTCGGGCCCTGGTCGTGGAAGAAGCCCATGATCGCGTCGACCTGACCCTCGGCCAGCTGCGCGATCTTGTTGGCCGCGTCCATGTTCACCACCTGGACGTCGGTCTCCGCCATCCCGTTCGCCTTGAGCAGCGCGGGGAACGTGGCGTACATGGCGTCACCGGGAGTGCCGCCGACCGTCTTGCCCTTCAGGTCCTGAATGGACTTGATGTTCTGGTCGGACAGGAACTCGATGGACGCCGGGCCCTTCTGCAGGAACACCCCGGCGCTCTTCACGGGCATGCCCGAGCTGATCCCCTTGAGCAGCGGCGGCGTGTCGGCCCAGCCGAAGTCCGTCTGCCCCTGGGCAACGGCCTGGATGGTGGTGCCGGAACCGTTGCCCGGCTTGATCTCCAGGTCGATGCCCTCGTCGGCGTAGAAGCCCTCCTGGAGGCCGTAGTAGAACGGGGCGTGCTCGCCGTAGGGCACCCAGTTGAGGGTGAGCGTCACCTGCTCGGCGTCCGCCGGTGCCTCGCCCGCGTTGTTGTTGTCGTCCCTGTTCGGCGCACACGCGGCGAGCGCCAGCGTGGTGGCCGCGAGACCGATGAGAACCCGCTTAGCAGTCATTGGTAAGCCCTTTCAGGAGGTCGTCAGTGGGGTGGCCGAGCGACGGCTGGCGTGCCACGGGATCAGCAGCGCCTCCAGCACCTCGACGACCACGAACAGCAGGATGCCGATGAACGACAGGAGGAACAGCACGGAGAACAGCTGCGGCGAATCCAGGTTGCCGTTGGCGATCTGCAACTGGTAGCCGAGGCCCTCGCTGGCGCCGACGAACTCGCCGACCACCGCACCGACCACGGCCAGCGTCACCGCCACCTTCTCGCCGGCCATGATGTGCGGCAACGCGTTGGGGAACCGGATCTTGCGGAACGTCTGCCACCTGCTGGCACCCATGGTGTCCGACAGCTCCAGCAACTCCGGGTCGATGGCGCGCAACCCGGCCACGCCGGACACGACCACCGGGAAGAACGCGATCAGCACCGCGAGGATGATCTTCGGGGCGAGGTCGTTGCCGAACCACACCACGATCAGCGGGCCGATGGCGATCTTCGGGATCACCTGTGCGAACAGGACGATCGGGTAGAGCGTCTTCTCCATCGTCCGCGAATACACGATCAGCACGGCCGTCGCGAGGCCGAGCACGCTCGCGATCAGGAAGCCGACCACCGTCTCGTACAGCGTGACGTACGAGTGGTACATCAGCGACGACCAGTTGTCGACGGTGTAAGTCCCACACCTGTCCCGGCGTGGGCACCAGGTAGTTCGCCACCCATTCGTTGGCGGTGACCAGCCACCAGCCGAAGAACAGGATGGCCAGCAGGATCGCCGGCCGCCACACCGCGTCGAGCAGCTTCAGCAGCCGACCACCCAGGTCCAGCCGGGGCCCTCGGTCGGGCGCCGGGCCGGAGTCCGGCGCGGCACCCGCCTTCGGGTCGGTCGTCATCATGCTTGACACCTACGTCGCCACCTTTTCCACCATGATCGCGTTGACTCGCCAGTACTGGGCGATGTCGATGCTGAACGTGACATCAACCGTGCGACCACTCGCTCCACCGTCCACAGTGAACTGATCCCAGCCCCACCGGTTGGTGGCGAGCTGTACGCCACCGTTGACGACGCGCTGGCCGTCGACGGTGACCACGACTGGCTGCGCGGCGAACTGTGCGTCACCACGCAACAACGAGACAGTGTGGGATCCCGCGGGAATCCGCAAGCGCAGTGTCGCCGGCCCCTGCGAGGTGACCATGTCGCCGCGCAGGCCGTCGGGTGCGCCACGGTCCCGGAACTCCAGCCCGGTCGTGTTCACCCAGCCGAACCCCGTCTCCTCCGAGTACCGCACGGTCGGGTCGAGCCGCTGGTACCTGGACTGCAACGGACTGGTGGGCGACCCGGCGTCGAGTGCGAACACCGTCCGTTGCGTGGACGGCATCAGGTACGTGGTCGCGGCCGGGGTTCCCGAGATCCGGGCACCCTGCCGGGTGTTCGCGTACGCCGTGAGCCGGCCCTCGATCAGCGGCCCGGTCACCGCACCCGGTTCGGGTGAGGTGAACGGAATCCGCACGGCCGTGGTGCGACCGGGTTCGACCACCACGTCCACCGTGCGCATGGTCCACCCGGCCGGCACGGTCAGCCCGACCGTGGCCCGCACCGTCCTGTTCGACTGGTTGATCAGGTCGACCGTCGCATGTGCTCGGTCGCCAGCGTTGATCGGCGCCGGCAGGGACAGGTTGGCGATCGACACGGGTGCGCCGAACTCCACCCAGTCGAGGTTGAACAGGTCGCCCGTGACGCCCGGGTTCTTCGCCACGAGGAACAGTGCGTGGGCGCCGCCCGGGTCGGTGACCGCGGCCGTGACCTCGGTCCAGTTCTGCCCGCCGCCGGTGACCGGCACGGCCACGCTGCCGAGCAGTGGCCCGTCCGGCGCGTCCTGGCGGATTTCGAGGGTGCCGCCGTTCGCCGCGCTCGCCACCCGGAAACTCATGGTCGGCACGCCGGCCAGGTTGACCGGCTCGACCTTCACCCAGTCGTTGGTGGAGATCCCGCCGACCAGGCCGAGGCTCGGACCGCTGGAGTTCAGGACGTTGCGGGTGCCCGAGGTGCCGTCGTGGTGCTCGGCCTCCTTGCGGCGCGGCTGAAGCGTGGCCGACTGGCGGTCGGTGAGCCCGCCCTCGTCGGTGTAGCTCGTCTCGATCACGTAGGTCAGATCGTCGGCCTGGGTGTGGGTTCCGTCGGTGCCCGGGGTGATCCTTCCCTCGCAGCCCTGGACCTCCTCGAGCACGTGGACCTGACGGTTGTGTCCGAGTCCGCCGGTGGTGCGTCACCTGTCCACAGTCGACGGTGCCGTCCTCCGGGTCGGTGACCGTTGCCGCGTAGTCGATCGGCGCGCCCCAGTCGAAGATCTGACCGTTCAGCGGCTTGGTCAGCTCGACGGTCGGTGCCGTGTTCCCCACGGTGATCGGGATTTCCGTGGTGGCCGAGCGGCCGGTCGGGTCCTCGACCGTGAGCGTGGCCTCGAAGGAACCGTCCTCTGTGTACGTATGGCTCGGGTTGCCGTCCGTGGCGTCGGTGATGCCGTCACCGTCGAAGTCCCAGGCATAGCTCAGTTCCTGGCCTTCATCGGGATCGTCCGACCGGTCGCCCGTGAACCGGACCTCCAGGGTGCCTGCCCGGACGTCGGTGTCGCCGAGGCCTCGACGATCGGCGCGCGTTCGCCCGGCCGCAGGTAGTTCAGCTTCACGATGGCCGAGTCCCAGTTGGGATCGCCGCGCCCGGAGCCGCCGTAGTTGGAGCCCCACTCGATGAGGTAGAGCGAACCGTCGGGGCCCACTTCCATGTCCATCGGCCGAAGCAGCGGCAGCTGGGGCAGGAACCTGTTGAGCGACAACGGCTTTCCGGCCTCGTCGGCCTTCACCTCGTAGATCGCGTTGCGGGTCCAGTCGGCGATGAAGTCGGTGCCGTCGAAGTACTCCGGCAGCTTCACCTCGGAGTCGAGGTCGGCGTCGTAGTGGTAGCGGGGACCGCCGATGGCGAGCCGGCCGCCGGTGCCCAGTTCGGGCCACTCGGGCGACGCGTCGTACGGGTAGCCGATCCGCGCCGGCCGCACCGGCGGGAGTTGGGTGAGACCCGTGTTGTTCGGCGAGTTGTTCGTGGGGCCGCCGGCACAGTCGTACGGTGCGGCCGACTGACCGGTGGCGAAGTCGAGACTCCACATACGGCTTGTTGTCGGCGATGCACAGCGGCCAGCCGAAGTTGCCGGCCTGCTTCGCCAGGTTGAACTCGTCGTGGCCCTTCGGGCCGCGCGCCGGGTTGTCCTCCCGCGCGTCGGGGCCGACCTCACCCCAGTACAGCCAGTCGGTCTCCGGGTCGATGTGGATCCGGTAGGGGTTGCGCAGGCCCATCACGTAGATCTCGGGCAGCGTCTTCGCGGTGCCCGGCGGGAACAGGTTGCCCTCGGGGATCGTGTAGGTGCCGTCGTCCTCCGGGTGGATCCGCAGGATCTTGCCGCGCATGTCGTTCGTGTTGGCCGAGGTGGCCTGGGCGTCCTGGATGACCCGTCCGGGCCGCTCGTCGATCGGGGCGTAGCCGTCGCAGCAGGGTTCGGCGTTGTCGCCCGTGGCGACGTAGAGGTTGCCGGCGCTGTCGAACGCCATGCCGCCGCCCTCGTGGCCGTTGATCTGGCGCTGCGAGAAGAACTCGAACAGCTGGACCTCGCTCGCCATGTCGAGGGTGTTCGTGGCCTCGTCGAACCGGACCCTGGTCACCCGGCTCACGTCTTCGCCTCGCGCCGAGTAGAAGGCGTAGATGAAGCCGTTCTGGTCGAAGTTCGGGTCGAGGACCATGCCGTGCATGCCGGTGGACAGCGTCATGACCGTGTCGAACTGACCGGCCTCGTGGCTGTAGCCGACCTGCGGGTCGTACACCTTCAGCGCGCCGCCGCGCTGGATGTAGAACACCCGGCCGCGGTCGTCGATCTCCATGACCAGCGGGTCGTCGGTGTCGGGCTCCAGGATCTCCTTCTGCCAGCGGTCGTTCTCCGTGGACCGCAGTCGCCGGCCGCCGCGCCGGCCGCCCACTCGATGCCGCCCAGGATGTGGCCGCGGAACAGGGGTTCGGCGTAGGCCGCCGGGTCGTGGCCGAGGCCGGTGTACCAGGAGCGGCCGCCGTCGAAGTCCTGGCACCAGGAGATCGGGTGGTCCGCGCCCATGGTGTGACCGGTGTAGCTGCGGGTGTCGAGGCTCGCCAGCACGTGGACGTTGCCACGCGGGTTGGCCCGGAAGTCGTAGGGCTCCTCGGTGCGCTGCCACAGCTGCGGCAGGCCTCTCGTCGAGGGATGTGCCTGGTCGTCGACCTGGATGCCGACGGGCTGGACGGCCGGGTGGGACTTGAAGAGGCGCTATGAGGTCGCCGTACCAGGGCCAGTCGTACTCGGTGCCGCTCGCCGAGTGGATGCCCGTGTAGCCGCCGCCCGCCTGGATGTAGCGCTCGAACGCGGCGCGCTGGTTCGCGTCGAGGACGGCGCCGTCGCGGCTGTTCGTGTTGTTGAAGACCACGGCGTCGAACGGCTCAAGGCCCTGGTCGGTGAACACGGCGGCGTCGTCGGTGATCGTGACGTCGAAGCCGTGCTCCTCGCCGAGTTCGGTGATGGCCTGCTTTCCCGCGGGGATCGAGTCGTGGACGAAACCGTGCGCCGAATCCGCAATCCGCGCGCGGTCGTGCTGATCATCGAGGGCTCGCTTTACCTCGCGGGCGAGGTCCTGAAGGCGAACGGTCAGCTTCCGGATTGACCGCCTCCCGGAGCGCAACTCGGCCAGGCTCTGGGCGGCCCAGTCGTACATGTCGGCGTCCTTCGCCCGCTCATGGCGGTCCATGCGGCTTTGCCCGCCGTTCGGCCTCGACGAGCAAAGGCAAAGCCTCGGCGCGGCGCCCCTCGGCCATATCGGCGAGCTCCCCCTGCAGGCATTGCGCCTCGGCCCCCGGCAGCCGCTCCCCCGACATCGGCGTGAGGATGGCGCAGCGCCCGCGCCGTCTCGCCATCCTCCTGGAGCAGGCGTACCGAGTAGCAGGTTTCCACGGTCGTTCTCGCTCTGCGAGCCCGAGGAGGCAGCGATTCGAGAAGCTCACGCGCCTTCTTGGATTTGCCCGGCCTCGAAGCAGGTCTTGGCGAGCTTCATCCGGATCGTTTCGGTCGATCACGCGCGGCGCCTTCGCTCTCCGCTTGCTCGTAATGCCGGATCGCTTCGTCCCCATCTGCCCCTGCGCCGTCCAGCGCATCGGCGAGCGCGGCTGTGGTTGGCGGCGGTCTCGGCCCGTCTCCAGAGCGTCGCGGGCGAGCGCGCACCTCGCGCTCGGGATCGAGCGCCTTCACCGCCGCCCGCCTTGACCGCGCGAACCTCCCGCCGGCCGGTGAGGTCGAGGAAGGATCTCGAAGAAGAAATAAGCAAGGCCCCTGGGGATCGAAGAGGAAGACGATCACCATCAGCCACATCGAGTTGCGCCCGCCGCGCACGCAATGCACCGCGCAGACGATCTGGATCAGGACGGAGGGGCGATGAAAGGCATCGGCGGCTCCCCGGCAGGCAGATCTCGGCCCGGGCGTCGCCTTCGCCCTCCTTGCGGCGGTGCCGATCGAGGAGTCGACCAGGCCCGCGCGGCATCATCCACCAGAAGAGGAGGATGCCGGGCAACGCCGCCAGGGTGGTCAGCCAATAGAAGTTCACGAACCCGACATCGCTTCGACGATGGCGCCGGCGCTGGTGCCGGTCAGGAACCGGCCGACGATGCTCGCCGCGGCCGATGAGCACCGCATATTGGGAAGCGGTGAAGCGCAGGTCCGTCAGGCGCAGAGAAATAGGCGACCACGACCACCCCGCCGATGCCGCTCGCCATATTCTCGAAACAGCATAGCATCACGGCGAGGCCCAGATTGGTATGCCCCGCCATCGCCAGCAATGCGAAACTCGCCCATTGGAGACAACCCATCAGGATCAGGCTGATCAGCACCGACCGCTTCATTCCGATCTGCGCGTCGGCCACACCGCCGATGAAAATGCCGATCAGATAGGCCCAGGAAGCCGACGCCGACATCGTAGAGCGCGATCTCGTCATTGCTGTAGCCCATGTCGTCGAGCAGAAGCCTCAGCACCAGCTTGCCCGAGCGTGTCCCCGATCTTGTGGAGGGAGGATGAAGAGCGGCACGAGGAAGGCGCCCTTGCGCGTGAAGAATCCCGCGACGGGCCGCCGACCGGCGCCCACCGCCGCGCTGACGCCTTTGGGCTCGACGGGGTCTCGATGCCGCTTCGGCTCGCCGACG